>JAAXTM010000022.1 GCA_013336525.1 Geobacteraceae bacterium
TCACAAATCACTTTAATATCTGCTATTCGGTTTTCAAAGACCAGCGTCGCGGCCGAAACTTCTCGGCGCTGCAACCAGACGGACAACATACTTAAGTCGGTTTCGATTGTCAATAACTTTTTTCTCGACGACAATCTTTTTTTCAAACCAACCAAGTTTTTAAAGAGCTCCCCCGCAAAACAAATCTTCCGTTCCAAAAGGGACTCGCTTTCTATCACAAACAATTTCATCATGTCAAAATAAAAATGACTGCAGATGAAAATAAATGGTCAACTAAAGTTGTTATTCCACATAAACCTCGTAAAATCCATACGTTCCGAGTTCGTGTACTTTCATAAGATTTGTCGAACCACGTGTTTCAAGAATACCCATCGTAATCACAATCAAATCACCTTTACAAAAACCTGTCGCTAACAGCTTTTTCTCAACCTCGTAAATCTGCTGATCGGTGTGTTCCATAATGCCAACTTCTGCGCAGTGTACACCCCAGAAGATCGTAAGCCTACGACGGATTTCAGGTGAGGCCGTAAATGCAATAATGGGGGTTGTTGGCCGGAATGCCGCCATAAGTGCAGCTGTACTGCCCGAGCGAGTAAACACTACAATTGCTTTGGCTTTGAGTGTAGCTGCAGTTCGGCAGGAGGCCTCAGCAACGGCTTGTGAAACTGTAGCCACCGGGCTTATCGAAATATCCCCTCTGACTGTAAAATCTGTATGTTCTACATCCATGGCAATACGAACCATTGTTTCAACTGATTCTATTGGATAATCTCCTGAAGCTGTTTCTGCCGAAAGCATAATTGCATCAGTGCCATCTATGATTGCATTGGCAACATCCGATGTCTCTGCCCTGGTTGGGCGCGGATTACGGATCATGGAGTCCAGCATCTGGGTAGCTGTAATGACTGGCTTTCCAGCCTGGTTGCAGGCCTGGATTATTTTTTTCTGATGAATTGGGACTTTTTCCGGTTCAATTTCAACACCCAAATCGCCACGAGCCACCATGACAGCATCAGTCGCTTCGAGTATTTCTTCAAAATTGCACAACGCCTCAGGCTTTTCAATTTTGGCTACGACCGGAGTATCTTTACCCTTAGCCGCAATTATCCTCTTTATTTCCCTGATATCCTCAGCAGTGCGCACAAAAGACAGGGCAATAAAATCAACACCCACCTCAAGAGCAAAGTCAAGATCTACCAGGTCCTTTTCAGTAAGACATGGGGCTGAAACGTTAACTCCAGGCAGATTGATCCCCTTGTTGTTTTTTAGAACCCCACCCGCAACAACCAGGCAACAAACCCGCTCACAGTCAATAGCAACAACCTTTAATTCCAGAAGTCCGTCATCGAGCAAGATACGAGAGCCGGGCCGGACGTCATTCGGTAAAGATTTATAAATAGTCGGAATAACACCATTACTGCCGAGTACATCATCGGTTGTTATAATTACGTCCTGGCCTTTTGTCAGGATCATTCCATCGCCTGCCATTTTTCCTGTCCTGATTTTAGGCCCCTGGAGATCTCCGAGAATTCCGGCCTGATGGCCAAGCCTTTCAGAAACACTCCTTATAATTCTGATCAATTCCAGTTTCTGTGAATTTTCGCCGTGAGAAAAGTTCAACCTAAATATATCGACACCAGCCTGTATCAGCTTTTCTATCATCTCCGGCGACGAGCTTACAGGGCCAACAGTAGCCACTATTTTGGTATTGCGAATTTGCTTTAGCATAGCTGCTCCTATTTAAATGATGCTGTTTATATTTTTTAAAATTTTACAAGAACTCACTAAAATTTAAAGTGAGATCAAGCATGAATAGCTTCTTTATGAACGTCCAGAGCTGCTTCACGGATAGCCTCCGGCAGGGTTGGATGTGCATGGCAGATCAAAGCGATGTCCCGGGCTGTTCCACCAAAACTCATTACTGTCGCCGCCTCGGAGATCAGGTCTGATGCGCGTGGACCAACAATATGAACGCCCAGTATCCTGTCATTTTCCAAATGAGCAAGAACCTTAACAAAACCTTCTGTTTCATCCATACAGCGAGCCCGGCCAAGAGCAGCAAAATTGAAGCGACCACTACGGTACGGCACACCGGCAGCCTTCAGCTGCTCTTCCGTCATACCGACGCCGGAAGCTTCCGGCCATGTATAAACCACCCCAGGAATGAGTTCGTATTCTACTGTTGTTGCCATACCAGCCATCCGCTCTACACAGGCGACACCCTCTTCAGACGCCTTGTGAGCCAGCATTGGACCAGCTACCAAATCGCCAATAGCATAAACTCCAGGCACTGATGATTGATACGAATCGTCAACTACCACGCGCCCAGATTCATCCAGTACGACACCAACCTCCTCGAGACCAAGGCCAGTGGTCAAAGGCCGTCGCCCTACCGCAACCAGCACTTTATCACAATCCACCTCTTCACTGCCGGCACCGGAGTTAAACTGTACAATAGCCTTGGAACCGATTCGCCGCACCCCCGTAATACGTGTATCAAGCTTGAACTGAATCCCCTGTTTACGCAGACTGCGATAAAGAGTATCTGCCGCCTGGCGATCCAGGTTCGGCAGTATCTGCGGCAGCATTTCCATAACAGTTACCTGCGCGCCAAGCCGCCGCCAGACAGAACCAAGTTCAAGTCCGATAAAGCCGCCACCGGCAACAATCAAATGTTCAGGCACTTGATCGAAGGAGAGTGCTTCACGAGCTGAAACGATAACATGGCCGTCAAAAGGGATACCCGGTAAACCCGACGCTTCACTCCCTGTCGCAATAATCACTTTTGAAGCTAACAGAATAACAGTCGATTGAGAAGTTGGCTCCAAAAGGGCTTGTTGAGCACCTGAAACAGACGGAGGGGCAGCCAACACAACCTCCACCTGGCGCTGTCCTGTAGCGTTGAGCCCCTTGAGAACGGCATTACCGTGGATCCGCTCAATCTTGTTTTTCTTGAACAGATAGGCTATGCCGTCAGTCAGCTTTTTGACCACATCTTCCTTGCGCAACATCATTGCATCAAGATCAAGGCGAGGAGGATCAATTGATATGCCGTGCAAAGCAAATTTATCGCGTGCAACAGCAAAAAGCTCACTGGAATCCAACAGAGCCTTGCTTGGTATGCACCCTTCGTTAAGACAGACACCGCCGAGCGCAGCACGCTTTTCAACTACGGCAACCTTCATTCCGAGTTGTACAGCACGGATAGCAGCAACATACCCACCGGGGCCAGCACCGATAACAATCAGATCAAATAACTGTTCAGACATTCTAAAAACCCTCCAGTGAATTTACCCTTCAAGCAACATTTCTTCCGGATCCTCTATACATTCCTTAACTCTTTTCAAAAATCCAACAGCCTCTCGACCGTCAACAATACGGTGATCATAAGATAGTGCCAGATACATCATCGGCCTGATGACAATTTGCCCGTCACGCACTACCGGTCGGTCCTGAATGGCATGCATTCCCAGCACGGCGCTCTGTGGAGGATTAAGAATCGGCGTGGAAAGCATCGACCCGTACACTCCACCGTTACTGATTGTGAATGTGCCACCCTCCAGATCAGAAATGGCCAAACGGTTGTTTTTTATTTTATCCGCAAAACCGGTAATAGCCTGATCAATCTCATACATTTTGAGCTGGTCAACATTTCGCAGTACAGGCACAACCAACCCCTTGTCGCCGCCAATTGCGACACCGATGTCATAATAATGGTGATATACGATATCATCACCATCTATACTGGCATTCACCAGAGGAAACTCTTTAAGAGCTTCTATACACGCCTTAATAAAAAATGGCATATAACCAAGGGCGATTCCGTGACGTTGCAGAAAATGTTCTCGATAGGTGCTGCGCAGTGCCTTGACGTGAGACAGATCGGCCTCATTGAAGGTGGTCAGCATGGCGGTCTGTTGACGAGCCGCCAACAGGCGTTCGGCAATCCTTTTACGAAGCGGTGACATTGGGCGACGCTCTTCACGACCGGATGAATAGAGCGGAGCTTCTTCCGACCGCACTGAAAACTGCTCTGTTGGCACCGTAACAACAGATGTTGCAGGTGATGTCACAACGCCCGACGGAATTGCCGCGACCGGTTCGACAATAGTTGCAGGCCGTGAGGGAGGCGGCATGTTAGATTTTTCCTCAAGATGAAGAGAAAGATCCTCTTGCGTGACACGCCCCCCCTTACCTCTCCCCTCTACTTCAACAGGAGAAATATCATGTTCACGCATCTCACGCCGGAGTGATGGCGACGACGGCGGAGCAGCCAGCTTTCCCGCCATTTCCGTGACAGAGGCGGCAACTGGCAACTCACCAACAACTGTAGATTCTTCAATGGTGCCGATTATTGTTCCGACGGTCACCGTCGTACCTTCGGCAACTTTTATGGTGAGCAGTCCAGCCGCATCGGCATTAAGATCAAGCGTAATCTTGTCAGTTTCAATTTCGCAGATCGGCTCATCCCGCTTGACAACATCGCCGGTTTTTTTGAACCACTTGGCCAACAACGCTTCACGCACTGACTCGCCAACTTCAGGTATCTTTATCTCCATGATGATCTCCGGCTATCTGTAAAATCCACCTTATATTCACACGTACCATGAATATAGTAGATCATTTTCAACAATTTTCCAGATAAAGTTAAGGGCGGCCAGATTGGCAGCCCTTAGTGCATAAATTTGTACTATTTACAGACGAGCAGTGACTAAAAATTCCAGCTGGCCTTGCCGTAAACCTCACGCCCGGCTCCTGATGGCAGAGACTGGATGAATTCGGGGCGATACTCCTGCTGACGTTGATGCAGAAGATTCCTGCCGGCCAGGGATAACTCCACAGTTTTTACAGGTTTCCACCCAATACGCACATCAAGGTTCAGATAGCTGGCCAGCTTGTTTTGCAGGTAATCTTCACTTGTGTCGACATAGCGCCCCCAGAGGTCCAACTCAACATTTTTCGCCAGCTCCAGTTGGGAGCGGAGCGAGACCTGGTTGGACGGCGGGCGCTCCCCCGCCATTTCGGAAGCGTCGATATATGAGTAGGCAAGTAGCAGGCGCCATGGCTCGGCAACCTGCCAGTCGGCAGCCAGTTCACCTCCCCATGTTTCGCCTTTATCCGCATTGTTAAG
>JAAXTM010000023.1 GCA_013336525.1 Geobacteraceae bacterium
TCCTTGAACGAAATTGAAATATGATGAGTTTCCTTCACCCCTTTGGGCATTGCAATACCCATATCCTTCATGGCCTCTGCCATAGTCTGGATGCTGAAGGTTGCCTTGACACCGTCAACAACCTCTTCGTGGGCAACATTGCTCTTATGCTCCATAGTATGTCCGCTATGCTCCTTGGCAAGAACGGCAAGAGGTGACGAAATGGCGAGGATAGCTACGATCACAACAATCAGGTTTCTCATTGGTACTGGTCTCCTTTGGTGGATAAATCAATTTCCAGCCTAACCGAAGCAGATGTCGTGCCAACACATAACACACTTATATTGTTGCGTTATTTCAAAACGCATTAGGGGAACTGTGGACTATTCTACAGTCTAAGGGGAATATTCTTCAGGAATTGGGAGAATGTTACCATTACTACTATTTATTAAACTACTTCTCCGGGGCAACCACCTCGTACTTTTCCATCCGATAGATAAGAGTATGCCGGGGAATACGCAAAAACCTAGCGGCAGCGGTCTGGTTCCAGAAGTTGCGCTCAAGGGCTTCGACCACCACTTCCCTTTCCAGCTGTTCGAGAGAATAGCCCTCGTCCGGAAGGTTTATCACGCCACGTTTGGATGGAGAAACAATATTAGCGGGATCGCCGGCACATACCTTCTCCGGCAGATCATCCATTGTTATGGTATCGCTTCCGCGCATGATCAGAAGACGTTCTACAAGATTTTCAAGTTCACGGACATTACCAGGCCATCGATAGGAACTTAGAGCAGTAATGGCGCTGCTGTCAAAAGTCACCATGCTTGCTCCCCGCTTTCCGCAAAAATAACGTAGCAAAAGGGCAATATCATCTCGCCGCTCCCGTAAAGGCGGTAGATGGATCGGAATAACCGCCAGGCGATAATAGAGATCCTCACGGAACGCAGCATCAGCAAGTGCTTTCTCAATATCAAGGTTGGTCGCAGCCACCACCCGTACATCCAGCTTGAAAGATTTTGTCCCACCAACCGGCTCAACCACTTTTTCCTGCAATGCCCGCAATAGTTTTGGCTGCAGCTCAAGCGGGATTTCACCTACTTCATCCAGAAAAAGAGTGCCGCCATCCGCTAACTGGAACTTGCCGGTTTTATCCTTGATCGCCCCGGTAAAGGCCCCGCGAACATGTCCAAAAAGCTCGCTTTCCAGAAGGTCGCGGGGAATTGCAGCACAATTGATGGCAACAAAGGGTGCAGCACGGCGACTGCTATGATAATGAATAGATCGGGCCACCAACTCCTTGCCGGTTCCTGATTCCCCGGTAATCAGAACTGATGCTTCCGTATCCGCCACTTTGTGCACAATGTCGAACACACGCTCCATTGCCTTTGATGAGCCGACAATAGTACTATAATCGGCCCTATCCACTATTTCATCTTTCAAACGTCTGTTTTCGGCTTTCAACCCTACGAGTTGGAGCGCCTTAGCGACAGTAAGCCGTAGCTCATCCCGATTGAACGGCTTGGTGATGTAATCATAAGCCCCCGCTTTCATGGCATCCACAGCAACATCTACCGTACCAAAGGCGGTAATCATAATAACCAGCGTCTCTGGAGATCGCTCCTTGACTGTCTTCAGCACCTGCATACCGTCCATGCCCGGCATCTTCATGTCGGTGATCACCAGAGAAGGAGACTCTTCAGCGAACAGACGCAGCCCCTCTTCGCCACCAGTTGCCGACAGCACCTGATATCCGGCTTCCTGAAGATTGTATTCGACGACGCGACGCAGCGACGCATCGTCATCAATAACAAGTATTTTAGGTGTCATGGGCATCCCTCCGCCTGCAGCACAGGCAACCTTACCAGGACGGTCGTTCCCAGACCGACAAGGCTTTCGACCAGGAGTGTACCGCCGTGACCTTCGACAATTTTTCTGGTGATGGCAAGCCCCAGACCTGTACCATCCGGCTTGGTGGTGTAGAACGGTTCAAATATTCTTTGGAGAGATTCGCGATCAATCCCTTTCCCGGTATCACAGAATTTGATTTCGCACAGAGCCACAGCATCATCTTTTTGACAAAGCGCGGTCGATATGGTTAATCGACCACCGGCAGGTGTAGCCTGAAGTGAGTTGATGGCAATATTAAGAAAGGCCTGGCGCAATTTTTCTCCGTTGCCATTGACAAACATATCAACAGACGGAGTCTCCAAATGAAGAGAAACGCCCCTCTCCCTGGCATCGTTGGACACCAGCATGGCAACAGTTTCCAGCTCAGCCTGAACGCTGCACCGCACAGTCTCCGCCGGCAGTGGGCGCGCCATACGCAAAAAGTCCTCCACGACACGATTTAGACGTTCCGTCTCCCTTATCTGAATATCAATGAATTCATATTTTGGATCGCCAGGCCTGTAGTCGTCCTTAAGAATTTCGGCCGTACCGCGAATTGAACCGAGAGGATTGCGTATTTCATGAGCCAGCACGGCGGCCATTTCACCCAACGTTGATAGTTTTTCTGCACTGCGCAAATTTTTCTCTATGGCAATAAGCTGCTCAGACTGTTCCTGCAGCTTCCTATACGACTGTTCTAGCCCTTCGGCTGTTTTCTGCAGCTCACCGCTGCGCTCACGCTCCCGTTGCGATAAAAGCCCGGTCACTCCACCGACTATATTGTAAAGTACTATCTCCAGATACTTTTCAAGCTCTAACGTCATGTCCCCACCCCATTGGAACAGGATATGGGGGGCATACACAATACTTACTGCAAGAGAGCAGACAAGTCCGCCGCGTAGGCCGAACCAGATTGCGGCTAAAATGATCGGCAGGTAATAAAGTCGCTGAAAAATATCATGTAGGTAGTGCAGATGCAGTGGAGTCAGGTAATGGAACAGGCTGATGGCAATAATGGAAATGGCCAGCAATGGAATCCGTATAGAGGTAGATGTTTTCATAGGTTCAGGTTACAGCGCTCTACGTCAAGAATACAAGAAAAAATGATTAGTTAGCACAGCTTCTGAACAAATAATATTTGCACATGTTCAGACCAAACAACCACTTGATTTTTTAAAGATCAGTTGCTATATTTTAGCAGTCACTCGCATAGAGTGCTAGAATATCCGATAGTGGGAGAAGCATCATGGTAGCTCAATTACCTGTTGTAGCTGATAGCCTTAGACTATATATGAATGAAATTCGCAAGTTCCCCCTTTTAAGCGAGGAAGAGGAACATCGTTACGCCGTTTCGTTTTTTGAAGACAAACAATTGACAGCCGCCCACAGCCTGATCACCTCCAACCTGAGGTTTGTAGTTAAAGTTGCTTACGAGTTTAGACACTACGGCCTGAAAATGCTCGATCTTATTCAAGAGGGCAATATTGGGCTGATGATGGCGGTCAGAAAATTTAATCCATATAAGGGCGTTCGCCTTATTTCATACGCGGTCTGGTGGATTAAAGCTTATATCCAGAATCATATCATATCATCATGGAGCCTCCTGAAGATTGGGACAACTCAAGCACAAAGAAAGCTGTTTTTCAAGCTTCGCCAGACTAAAAGCGCGTTTGCCGGAAACAGTGATGCAGAAGAAGACAACCTGAGTGCTGCGCAGTCTTTACATGTTTCAGAACAGGAGTTTTCAGAGATGGAGCAGCGCATGCAGGGTGACTGTTCACTCAATGCTGAAATACCGGGGAGCGATGGCGCAACCGCCCTGGAGTCGCTTGCTGATGACCGACTCAATCAGGAGCAGCTGCTCGTTGAATTCCAGGAAAATCAGGACCTGCAGCAAAAGGTTGCCTCAGCCGTCAGCCAGCTTAATGAAAAAGAACGTTACATCATAGAAAGACGAATAACAGCTGATGAACCTTTGACACTGCAGGAAATTGCCAGCCATTTTTCAATATCGCGCGAGCGTGTAAGGCAGATCGAAGAAGGAGCACTAAGAAAAACAAAACAAGCCCTCCTACCGCTACTAGCGGCTTAAACAATTACACATATCCATACTGGCTTCATAGAAGATGTGCTCCGCAAAACGGACGCATCTTTTTATTTTGTAATTAGTGCTTGACATTCACATGGATTTTCTTTAAATACACAAGTTCTGTTTTCTTTCTAGCCAGAAAAGGGTTTAGCCCCGTTAGCTCATACTGGTAGAGCAGCTGACTTGTAATCAGCAGGTGATCCGTTCGATTCGGATACGGGGCTCCATTTTTAAGAAGAACATAGAAGAAAGTAATATAGTTCCATCATCCCTGGAGGGATTCCCGAGCGGCCAAAGGGAACAGACTGTAAATCTGTCGTCAGCGACTTCGGAGGTTCGAATCCTCCTCCCTCCACCATAAATCATCGGAATGCAATGGTTCAACTCGATTCCAGAAGACTTTACAGTCGTTAAACTGGTCAGATTTGGCCTTATGCCTTCCAAAAGTCTTCGTCTGGTAGTGCGGGAATAGCTCAGTTGGCTAGAGCGTCAGCCTTCCAAGCTGAGGGTCGCGGGTTCGAGTCCCGTTTCCCGCTCCAGTTTTAAATGTGCCCACATAGCTCAGGAGGTAGAGCACTTCCTTGGTAAGGAAGAGGTCTCCGGTTCGAGTCCGGATGTGGGCTCCACTTAAATTAGATTGATACAAAAACTCAGCAGCATAATAAAAGTAACTACTCAGGAGGGCCTTTCTCATGGCGAAGGCAAAATTCGAACGTAATAAAACTCATGTAAACATTGGTACAATTGGTCACGTTGACCACGGTAAGACTACGTTAACCGCCGCCATCACCAAGGTTCTGGCCGGTAAGGGTCAGGCTGAGTACAAGGCGTTCGACC
>JAAXTM010000019.1 GCA_013336525.1 Geobacteraceae bacterium
GCTTGTTACCCCTCAATAGCGAGGAATTGCACTTATACTCTTTTTGCTAATCTAGTGTCAATAAAAATAATTGGCTATTCGTTACTTTTTTCTTTTTATTTGTCGCTATATTTACAATCGACATCTTTAGCTCTTATTTGACAAGACATGCACATGTCACCATTAGCCCGCTAAGCCTGTTGAATGGGCGTCTTTTCCGGCAATATTGATATCAACATCCCTCCAAGAATGCATAATGCGCCAACATAACCGTATACTCCAAGGCGCTCATCAAGAACCAACCAAGCGTATAACGCTGCAAAAACCGGTTCCGTACAAAAAATAAGCGCGGTATTTGTATGGCTGATATACCGCTGCATAGACGTTTGCACTAAAAATGCAAAAACAGTTGCAATTATAGAACAGACCAGAAGGGGTACAATTAAATGCGGGTACCACACCATAACATCTTTGCCGCGTATAAGCGCACCTGAATAACTAAGCAGGGCAACAACACCCAACTGAACAACTGTCAACCAATAGAAATCGCTGCGGCGCACAAACTCGCCAGTGCAGATCAAATGCAACGAAACACAGACGGCACAGACTGCAGCCAGCACATCTCCCCTATTAAGCTGCCAGGAGCCATTTCCGCACAATAGCAGCAACCCTATTACCGAAAGAACAACGGCAAACTTGACTCCGGCAGAAACACGCTCCCTCAGAACAAGCGCTGCAAGCAAAGGGACTATCACCACATTCAACCCGGTGAGGAAGCCGGTATTTGATGCACTGGTGTAAAGAAGTGCGACGGTTTGAAAGGCATATGCTCCAAAGAGAAAGACTCCCATGATACTTCCTCTGACAACTGTCGCACCATCAATCCTCTTCCCTTTGTACAATCCAATCGGGAGTATCAGTGCAAATGCGAGTAAAAATCGTTGTGCAAGAAAAACGAACACATCAACACTTTCAACAGCCTGTTTTACAACAGTAAATGTGACACCCCAAAAAAAGGTCGTGGTGAGAAGCAGCATAGCCGCTTTATATTTATTCATAATATTTAGTCCAGACAAACAATTTGTTGTAAGCAGCTTGACACATCTTTGTACTGGCTTATATTTACTCTGACAAGAAAAATGCACCTTATTTTTAATTAATTTACAACGTTTTTTATTGACAATACAGCTCGTACTTATATAAAACCTCAATCTTGTCATACCATTTAATAGTTCAACGTCATCAAAAAGGAGAAGTCCACATGAAGATTTTTCGTTTCCTATCTGTTGCAGCCCTGTTGGTAGCATCACTGTCCGTATCAGCCATAGCTGCACCTAAAAGCATCAAGGTAGCGACAGACGCTACATGGCCTCCAATGGAGATGGTAGATGCAAACAAAAAGATCATTGGATATGATATTGACTTCCTTAATGCTGTTGCCAAGGAGGCAGGTATTAAAGTCGAGTTTAAGAACACAGCTTGGGACGGAATCTTTGCCGGCCTTGACTCAGGCCAGTACGATGCAATTATCTCCTCCGTCACCATCACCGAAGAGCGCAAGGCAAAATATGACTTCACCGATGCCTACACAAGCATTGGCCAGATTCTGGTTGTACCCAAAACCGACAAAACATCCAAAACAATAGCAGACCTGAAGGGCAAGAAAGTCGGCTCACAGATCGGCACCACCGGCGCAATGGAAGTAAAGAAAGTTGCCGGCGTAGAATCAAAGACCTATGACGAAATTGGCCTGGCTTTTGAAGATATGGCTGCCGGCCGTATCTCCGGTGTTGTCTGTGATGAACCGGTTGCCGCCCACTTTGCCCTCAAGAAGAAAGAGTACAATGCAAAGTTCAAGATCGTTGGTAAATCGTTCACCAAAGAAGGCTACGGGATTGTCGTAAAAAAAGGGAACAAAGAGCTTGTTGACCTGCTCAACAAAGGCATCAAATCTGTAAAAGCCAAGAAACTTGACACCAAGATCCACGCCCAGTGGGTTAAGTAATCCAGATGGCAGGGCGAAAAGGGCTTAATGCCTTTCCGCCCTGCCCCACCAAACTATGCTAAATAATCAACCAAAACATAAAACAATTGACGTTGGCGACGGTGCTGCCATACCTCATAAAAGCGATACGGGGCTTTTTACAGCCTGGCGCATCGCTTTTTTTGGTTCGATAGCGCTCTGTTTCTTTTTAGCCTTTGGCCGCCCGGACCAGTACATGGCGATCTTCATGTTCGTCCCGGATGGTATCCTGATTACCTTCAAGGTTACGGTTGGCGCAATCCTTCTGGCGATAGCATTCGGTTTAATTGCCGGACTTGGAAGGATATCAGGCAACCGGTTTATTAATGGAGCCGCATCGTTATATGTCGAAGTAATCCGCGGTATCCCGCTGCTGGTACAGCTTTTCTACATCTACTATGCCTTGGGTCGTTTCGTAAAAATCCCGGATATTCTAAGCGCCATTATTGCTATGGCATTCTGCTACGGCGCCTACATGGCCGAGATTTTCCGCGCCGGTATCCAGTCTATTCCCAAAGGGCAGATGGAGGCGGCGCTGTCTCTGGGCATGTCACGCAGTCAGGCAATGCGCCAGGTTATTTTGCCACAGGCCTTTAAAGTTGTGCTGCCGCCAATAGGCAATGAATTCATTGCCCTGCTGAAGGATTCATCCCTTGTTTCAATTCTGGCGGTAGCTGACCTGCTGCGACGTGGCCGTGAATATGCATCGGAGACATTCAACTATTTTGAAACATACACAGTTATCGCCCTGATCTATCTTATTATGACGCTCTTCTTTTCCAAACTGATCAGCATCATGGAGGAAAGACTGAATGACGGTCACTAGTCTACCCATGATCGAAGTCTGCGGTGTCTCCAAATTCTTTGGCACCTTCCAGGCCTTAAATGACATCTCCTTCAATGTCAGTGATGGCGAGAAGGTGGTTATCATCGGCCCCAGCGGTTCCGGAAAAAGCACAATTCTGCGTTCCATCAACTGCCTTGAAACAATTGACCGTGGCCGGATCAGCGTCGACGGAATGGATGTCAGCAATCCGAAGACCGATATCTGCAAGGTACGCGAAGAGGTCGGAATGGTTTTCCAATCATTCAACCTCTTCCCCCACAAGACCGTACTTGAAAACCTGACTCTTGCCCAGACAGTCGTCCGTAAGCGCAGTAAAAAGGACGCTGAAGATATTGCCATGGAGCTGCTGCGCAAGGTAAACATTGCCGAGAAAGCGTCCGCCTATCCTGCCAAACTTTCCGGAGGCCAGCAGCAGCGCGTTGCCATCGCCCGCTCACTGGCGATGAACCCGAAAGCTATTCTGTTTGATGAGCCGACATCGGCGCTTGACCCGGAGATGATTGGTGAAGTTCTTGATGTCATGAAAACCTTGGCAAAAGAAGGTATGACAATGGTTGTCGTAACCCACGAAATGGGCTTCGCCCGCGAAGTTTCTGATCGGGTTATCTTCATGGATCATGGCAGGATTGTTGAGGAAGGAACACCGGAGCACTTTTTTACCGCCCCGACACACGAACGGGCCAAACTGTTTTTAAGCCAGATTCTTTGACTCCGGCAGTTTCAGGAGTAATTTCAAGCAGGACACCACAAAACAGGAGGTAACACATGAAAAGCAGTAACGTATTAGCGGCGCTTGTAACGTTGGGCCTCGCAACAGCGGCAGCAGCTCCGGCAATGGCATTAGAAAATCAGTTTAGTGGTTCATTTACTTCGTTTTATGATCTATCGAACTACAGTGCTGTCTACGGCCAAAAAGACCCGGTAAATGATGCACCTACAGAGAACTACTTTGTGCAGCGCGCCCGTCTTGGCTACACCGCCAAGGCCAGCGATAGTGTAAAACTTGTGACTCTGTTTGAATTAGATTACAGTTTTTTGGGCAACAGCTCCTACACAACCGGTCGTAATACCGGTGGGGCACTCGGTGCTGACTCTGTAAACATTGAAACAAAGAATATTTTCCTGGAACTGGACTACCCTATGCTGAACACAAGGATCGGTATGCAGGGTGTTGATGATGCCTTCAAGGGCTCCATTTTCAGCGCTGACATGGCTGGAATCAAGGTTGGACACAGCTATACGAATGCCAGCGTTGCTGCCGGATTCTTCCGTTGGAATGATAGTGCCGATAGCGGCGCTCTTGGCAAGAGCGTTAATGACATGTTCATGCTTGATGCAAAATATAACGCAAACAAAGAGACTAAGGTCGGTGCAGCGTATTACTATATAGTGGACGACCGGGCCGCTTCAAACAACGCCAAAGTGCATTCGTTAGGACTCAATGCTGAAGGTATGATTGGTCCACTTACGTTAAACGGTTTTGCCGTGAAACAATTCGGGGACATTAACGCAACTACCAAGGCCAAAGGCTATGAGCTTAACGCGGGAGCCAAGTATAATCTGGGCGCAGCAGGCACCTTACGCAGTGAACTGCTCTATACTTCTGGTGGCAACAATGCCTTCTATAATGCCGACAGTGGCAATGAAGGCGGTGGTTTCTACGACAACGAAATGGTTATCCTCGGGCGCGACAAAAATGCCCTTACGCTCGACGCAGCCATTGTATTCGACGGCGCAAATAGAGGACAAGGTGTAATTTTCTTTTCACTCGGTTATGACTACACTTTCTCCAACAAGCTTTCCGCCAGTGCCAATGCCGGCTTTGCAGCGGTTACAAAGAACACTCTCGGCGCAAGCAACAGCGACTATCTCGGGACGGAAATAAACGCTGAAACAAATTACAAACTTACTCCCAATGTGACTCTTGGCGCCCGCGCCGGTTATGTCGTGCTTGGCGATTACTTCAGTGCTGGCGAAGACAACCCCTACGACGTCAAGCTGCTCGCTAAATTCTCCTTCTAACCATACTTTCAGACCTCTGAGGTTTTATAACCTCGGAGGTCTTCTTGATTTAGCGTTTACTGGACTCACCATATCCCACCAAGGAAGGAGACACACATGAATTTTAAGAAGAGTACCGCACTGCTGCTGTCCGCTGTTTTAGCACTGTCTATTGTTGCCGGCTGCAAAAAGAAAGAAGAAGCACCAGGCGCCGAGGCTCCCAAGGCTGCTGGCGACACTATTAAAATCGGCTTCCTTGGTGCGCTGACTGGCGATGTTGCCATGTTCGGCAAACCAACCCTGGAAGGCATGAAAATGGCTGCAGAAGATCTTAATGCTGCCGGTGGCGTTCTTGGCAAAAAGATTGAGATCGTCGAAGCTGATAACCGCGGCGACAAGCAGGAAGGCGCTTCAGTTACCCAGAAACTTATCAGCCGCGATAACGTAATCGCCATCGTTGGTGACCCTACTACCGGCATCACTAAAGTTGCCGCACCGATCGCCCAGAAAGCTCAGGTTCTCCTTATCTCTGCAGGAGCTACCGGCCCCGGAGTTGTTGAAAACGGCGACTTCATCTTCCGCAACACGCTGCTCGACAGCGTTGCTATCCCGGCCTGTATCGATTACTTCGCCAATGACCTGAAATACAAGAAGGTTGCAATCATCACCTCTGACAACAACGACTACAGCGTCGGTTTTTCACAGACATTCCGTGATGCTGCCAAGGGCAAAGGGATTGAGATTGTAGCAGACGAAAAAGTCAAAGACGGCGACAAGGATTTCAGCGGCCAGGTCACCAACATCAAAGCCAAAAAGCCTGACGTTATCTTCTTCTCCGGTTACTATACCGAAGGCGCGCTGATCATGAAAGAAGCCCGCAAACAGGGCATTAAGGCCAACATGTTCGGCGGCGACGGACTCTTCTCTCCTGAGTTCATCAAACTGGGCGGTACGGCAGCCGAAGGTTCCATGTCCGCTCTCGGTTTTGCCCCTGAGCAGGCTTCCCCTGAAACCGCAAAATTCATTGAAGCCTTCAAGAAGAAATTCAACGGCGCACTGCCCGGTCTGTTTGACGCTCAGGGTTATGACGGCGTCATGATGGTTGCTGATGCCATCAAACGTGCTAACAGCGCTGATCCTAAGGTTTTTAAAACTGCCATGGCTTCAACAAAGAATTTCCAGGGTGTTTCCGGTACAATTACAATCCGTGCTAACCGCGAGCCGATCAAGACCCCACTCTGTCTCCTGGCAGTCAAGGACGGCAAGTTTGTACTGAAAGCCAAAGTACCGGTAAAGATGGACTAGCCGCACATACTGTTTGCGTAAGTCGTTCCAAGATCATAAATGCCGTGCAACCAGTAAAAGTTGCACGGCATTTTGTATTTATAGTTGAAAGCAAATTTTTATGTACTTGATTAGGAGCCGTTCTCAATCATGCCAGCCATATGATACTGGTCGTCGCGTAACACACTTCTGTCCATCAGAACCTCCGAAAAGGAATTATGCCTCTTTATCGAAAAGTTGAAAAACTTCTTGATTGAGAACGCTACCTAGATTTTAGTAGCACTTGTGTCAAGACGTAAACAAGGTGACGTAATAGATGACAGTGTGATGCCGAAAATAGAGCGACTCTTGGCAAAAATGAAGCAGAGGTCACCGGCATGAAGCACTGTCCATGAGTATCAGAAAGCGATCTCGACTCTGGTGCCGACCAGGAAGGCATTCTTCAGAGATGGGTCCATACCCGGGTTGATGATGTACTGGAAATCCGGCTGGACACTTAGCCACGGCAGTACCCTTGCCTGGTACGTGAGTTCGATGGCTGTCTCGGAGCGCTCCACCGGGACAAACTCAATGTTCTTCTTGAAGTCCATGAACTTGTCACCATTCCTGGCACTTGCTACGGCAAGCCCGATCCTGTCACTATCTCTCCCGGGGATAAGACCGGTATAGTTAAGCCCTATACCCCAGTAATTGACTATTTGATTCCACTTATTATCCGCCCAGCCGACTTGGACGAACGCCCCAAGTCCCTGACCGGCACAACTTTCGGTAAAGATCGTTTTTTCGGCGATAACGTAGTATCCGTGGTTGGTGCCTTTGGGATCACCATCGAAGTTTTCCACATCCGCTGTGTGCAGCCATGCTCCCGCACCAAGCTTGTAGTACTCCTTCTCTCCCGGCTGCCCAGCTGAGAGCCCCGCCTCAAAAGCAGTAAAGACCCCGTCCTTCTCTTTCAAAAGGATCGCAGTGCGTGGCGGATCATCGGGATTACCCGGAACACCGTCATAGACCGCCACCAAAAGATAGCTTGTTTCGCTTGGTTGAGCCTTCAGTCGTAGTCCCAATGAAGTGGTGGGAAAAATGGAAGGACCGGTCTGGGAGATGTCGGGGGAGATGCCGAAGGAACTGTTGATGAAGAGTGCTCCGTATTCAACGACATCGAACTCGCAGTTGTAGTCATGCAGGCCAGCAAGAAGTGATAATTGGTCATTGAGGAACCGGTGTTCGTACCAGGCTTCATAAATTTTGAAAGCTCGGTCGGCCTCGATATTGCTGCTGGCCTGAACGTCGCCGACAATCTCTGTCATCGCACTGCCCGAATTGAAGTTGCCAAGGAAGTAGAGGAAAAAGGTTCCATTCTTCCACCATCCTGCTTTGGCAGTATCCATCTTGAAGGTCAAATCCACATTACCGTGAATGGTCCCATCTTTTTTAATCCCCCCGCGGGAATTGTAGAGAAAATCCGTTGTCAGAACCGCTTCCGATGTTACCCCTTTTTTCTCCATGGCGGGCCGCAATCCTGCCCAATCTCCAAACAAGGTGGTTTCGTCGGCGTGGACGCTCGCCGCCGCTGCTAGAAAAGTTGCAAGACTGATAATCATTACACGAAACATTTCTGTTTCCTCCCTTTCAATTAGACCGTAGTTAAACATGAAATTATTATCAGTCACTACATATTTAGCAGGCTAAGCGACATCAAAACTTAATAATTATGCCTTGCAAAACAGTTACAGTATAGTAAAACTGCTTATGATCGAATTTAAATCAGCAATAGGAGTGTTTGTATGTATAAAACATTGATGTTGGCTATTTTTGTATTACTGGCGGTAGTCCGGCCTGGGGCCTCTGCCACATTAACACCGAAAGAAGAACTGGGGAAACTACTTTTTTTTGACACTCATCTTTCAAAGGAAAAGAACCAGTCCTGCGCCACCTGTCACCAGCCTCCAGGGTTTGCAGATCCGCTTAATGCAGCCATGCCGCAAACTGAAGTTGTCTCAAGAGGATCCGTCGGCGGCCTTTTTGGTGTCCGCAACTCTCCCACCGTTGCGTATGCCGCCTTCAGTCCGCATTTCCATTGGGACAGGGAAGAGGGGTTGTTCATTGGCGGACAGTTCTGGGATGGTCGGGAGCCAACACTGAAGGGGCAGGCCAAGGGACCCTTCCTGAATCCGCTTGAAATGACTATGTCTCACGGTGGTGCGGTTGTCGAGTCGTGCCGGTATCCTGGCAACCAGCTATCCAAGCGTTATATCGAGCTGTTCCGGCAGGTGTATGGGGTGGAGCTTGCTGAAGCAAATCTTGAGGATAGAATTATTGCGTCGGCTTTTTATGACATGACAGCAGACGCAATCGCCGCCTACGAAAAGACGTGGGAAGTAAGCCCCTTCAGCTCGAAGTACGACTATGTTCAGGCCGGCAAGGCCACGTTTACACCTCAGGAGAGTCTCGGTCTGAAGCTGTTCAACGGCAAAGGGCTCTGCAACAAGTGCCACATCTCCAAACCTGGCAAATCGCCGGGAGGAGGTATGATTCCGCCTCTTTTTACCGATTTCACCTACGACAATCTGGGTATCCCGCGCAGCATGAACCCAGTGTTGGCCAAAGCTCCAGTCGACCTGGGACTGGGGGGGCGTCCCGATATCGCAGCAATTGACCCAAAAGGGCTACAGAAGGGTAAGTTCAAAGTGCCCACCCTGCGCAATATCGGGCTGACTGCACCGTACGGCCACAACGGCTACTTTGCGACCCTGACCGAGATCGTGGAGTTTTACAATACGGCCGGCGTGAGGGGGCGATGGCCCAAACCCGAGGTACCGCAGAACGTCAATCGCGAGGAAATGGGCAATCTTAAATTGACCAAGAAGGAAGTAGCAGCAATAGTGGCCTTTATGCACACTTTGTCAGACGGCTACGGCAAACCGTTGAGCGGTATCGTACTGCCTCCGTTTCCGTAAGTACAAGGTGACGCACATTTCACGACGATAAGCAGGCAAGTGCCATGATTTTCATGACGAGGGAGTGGTTCAGAATTCTGAGCCACTCCCCTAAGAGCCATGAACTGTACATTCAGCTACATTGCGTTTGTTCTTATTTTTACTATTTCGTACAACCTTGATATGTGGATTCGAATTACATCTCTGACTCAACCTCTCTCTTTTCAAACCAGCTGTACACCGATGGAATGATTAGCAACGTAAGCAGTGTTGACGTAATTAATCCCCCTACAACGACCGTCGCAAGCGGCCTTTGAATTTCAGAACCAGCTCCACCGGCTAGCAGCATCGGGATCAAACTGAAGATGGATATTGACGCGGTCATCAAGACCGGCCGCAGCCTGTCCAGACTTCCCTTCCTGATTGCTTCCTGCAACCCAAATCCTTCATCGCGCAGTTGCGAGATCCGCGAAACCAGCACCAGTCCGTTCAGCACCGCAACACCAAACAGTACGACAAAGCCAACTGAGGCCGGAACCGAGAGATATTGCCCGGAAATAAAGAGAGCAAAGACCCCGCCGATCAAGGCAAATGGCAGGTTGGAAATAACCAGCAGTGCCAGACGTATCGAACGGAACGTGACGTAGAGCAGCAGCAGTATCAATCCGATGGCAACCGGTCCAATGATCATCAGTTTGTTCATCGCCCGCTGCTGATTTTCAAATTGCCCCCCCCAGGTCAGATAATATCCAGCCGGCAACTTGACGTTATCCTTAATCTTCTGTTTTGCTTCTGCGACAAAACTGCCTATATCACGGCCGCTTATATTCATCTCAATCCCGATTCTTCTGACCCCGTCCTGGCGGCTTATCTGAACCGGACCTTCGATCATTTTTATATCTGCCAACTGTTCAAGCGGGATATTCATGCCCGATTTTGTGGTGACTAAAATGTTTTTGATCGATTCGAGCGAATTTCTTTTTTCCTCAGGAAGTCGAACGGTTATATCGAAGCTCCGGTTCTCTTCATAAAATTTGGAGGCAGATTTACCGGCAACAGCTATTTCTATTACATTCTGCACATCGCTGATATTAAGGCCGTACCGGGCTATTTTAGTGCGGTCAATATTTACAGTCAGATACGGTTGTCCAGAAACCTTTTCCGCATTTAAATCGGCTCCACCCTTGACGGTAGAAAGCACTTTTGCGATTTCAGCCGATTTTTCACTCAACACGTCAATATCCTCACCAAAAAGTTTGAGAATCAGCTGCGCACGCGTACCGGCAACGAGTTCATCAATCCGGCACTGAATCGGCTGGCTGAAGCCGAAACTGATACCGGCTATAGAGTCCAGAGACTTACGCATCTCATTAGTCAGCTCTTCCTTTGAAATATCCCGTTTCCACTGGTCCTTTGGCTTGAATATGCCAACATACGCGGTTTTATCCGCCCCCCTTGTATCCAGGGCAATCCCGGTTTGTCCCGTTCGAGATACAATCACATCCAGTTCATCAAACTTCTTCAGCTTTTCCGCAGCACGTTGATTCACTTCTACCGATTTCGCAAGGGAAACACCCGGGAGCATGGAGACATCCATGTCAAAAGAACCTTCATCCATTGCCGGGATAAACTCGGTTCCCAAACGTGTAACCAGGAAGAGCGAAGCGATCAAGAGAACAGCGGCTGTCCCCAAAATCACCTTTTTCTGGTTCATTGCATATTCCAGAAGCGGCAGATACCATTTCGTCGCATGCTTCATGATAAAACTTTCTTTTTCAGGATGCGGTTTCAGAAAGAGTATGCAGAGAACCGGTATGACGAAGATCGACAGGAACAACGAGGCAAGAAGCGCTATTGCAACGGTTATGGCCAGTGGACCGAACATCTTCCCTTCAATCCCTTCCAGGGAAAGAATCGGGATGAACGTAATGGCAATAATGAGTTCGCCGAAAATACTCGGCCTTCTGACCTCCATAACCGCTTTCAGCACCGTGATTAACTTGGGATGTTTGCCCCCCTCTTCACTTAAATGGCGTTGCACATTTTCAACCTGAATTATGGTTGTGTCTATAATCATGCCGATTGAAATGGCAAGGCCGCCTAAAGACATTAGATTTGCACTTATACCGACAAGCTTCATAACAATAAAAGTCGCCAGCAAGGACAGTGGCAACGCTATCAGTACGACAAAACTGCCTCTGAAGCTGTTCAGCAGCAGATACAGTACAATCAGGACAAGAATTGAACCTTCAATCAAAGCTTTATTAACCGTGCTGACGCTGGCATTGACAACATCGCTTCTATCGTAAAAGGAAACAATCTTCATCCCCTCGGGAAGGATGTTGTTTTCATTGATTTCGCGTACTTTTTCCTTTAACAGACTGACAACATCACGGCTGTTTGCACCGCGCAGCATCATGACGATGCCGCCAACGGCTTCATCCTTGCCGTTTTTCATGGCCGCACCCATGCGCACGGCCTCGCCAATCTTCACCTGTGCAACGTCCCGTATGTAGGTTGGGGTTCCTTTTGGTGATTTCAGGACAATCTGTTCAATATCACTGATATCTTTTATCAATCCAACGCCGCGAACGATAAACTGATCGGTATTGCGTTCGAGAATATTTCCGCCAACGTTCTGATTATTGCTTCCGATCGCAGAGTAGACATCATCAACGGTCAGTGCATATTTCACCAGCTTTTCCGGCGCAACAATTACTTGATACTCCTTGAAGTAGCCACCGAAAGAATTTATCTCATTAACTCCGGCAACATTCTTTAACTGCGGTGTAATGATCCACTCCTGAATTGTTCTCAGATTAGTCAGGTAGGAAATTTTCTGCTGCGGATCTTTCGGCATTTCTCCTTCAAGAGTATATTGATAAATTTCACCCATGGCCGTGCCGATCGGGCCCATGGCAACTTCAACCCCCTTTGGAACCTTTTCTCTCGCTTCCGCCAATCGTTCAAACACCAACTGCCGCGCAAAATAGATATCAACATTATCCTTGAAAACGATGGTTACGATTGAAAGCCCGAACTTTGTAACCGAGCGCATCTGCTCAAGATCCGGCAAACCGCGCATTGCCATTTCAATCGGATAGGTGACATTTCTCTCAATCTCTACGGCTGAGAGACCATCAGCGTGGCTGATTACTTCAACCTGAATGTTTGTCACATCCGGAAATGCGTCTATCGGTAATTTGAGATAAGAATAGAAGCCAGATGCGATAATCAGCAGCGAGAGGAATATGACCATTCCTTTCTGCTTTAACGTATATGCAATTATTTTTTCTAGCATTGGTAGATATCTCCTGGCCCTGATGAACAGGACAACTTAATGGTTGTGCCCTTCCAGCTCACCCTTCTTCTGTTCCGCCTTGAGCATGAAGGATCCCTTGATTGCATATCGCTCGCCCTCTTTCAGTCCGGAAACGATCTCAACCATGCCACCGGCAGCACGGCCTGTTTCAACCGGACGTGCTTCGAACTCAGTTGTATTTTCTGCAACGAACAGTATCTTTTTACCATTAAGCTCCTGCAGAGCATCTTCGGGGACCGCCAGTACCGGCGGCGCATCAGCCTGAAGCGCCAATTCAGCAGAGGCAAACATCTCCGGCTTTAATTTTCGCCCCGGATTGGCAACCTCAATCCTCGCTTTGACTGTGCGGGTGGATTCGTCTACCACATCTGCAATATGATTGATTCGCCCACGAAATTTCAGGTCAGGATAGGCGCCAACGACAACGATAGCATTCTGTCCCTTGCGAACTTTAGAGAGATCCTTTTCGTTGATATCCACCAGCACCCAGACCGAAGAAAGATCAGCAACGGTGTAAAGACTTTTTGATGGATCAGAGAGTTCGCCCACGATGGCATGTTTCTCGGTAATGATGCCACCGATGGGTGAGCGAACCGGCAGAAGCGGCCTTTTGCGCCCTTCACCTGCGAGGTCTGATATTGAGATGCCGTACAGGGATAATCGCTCTTGATCGGTATGCAGTTCGGACTGAACAGTCTTGAAATCGGTCTCGGCCTGGTAAATATCCTTGCGAGCAGCGATCTTTTTCTCCACAAGCCCCTTGATCCGATCCATATTGGACTGGGCCAGGGCAAGCTTTGTCTTTGACTGTTGGTAGCGGTTGAGAGCTTCACCCAACTCGACACTGTCTAAAGTCGCCAGAGGCTGGCCGGCAGCAACAC
>JAAXTM010000020.1 GCA_013336525.1 Geobacteraceae bacterium
GTTGTTTGTGTAGCCGGAGATATAAAGAACCCTTTCAATGTCAGGTCGTTCGTCATTGATACGCTCAAAAAGCTGCTTACCGTTCATACCCGGCATGATCACATCTGTGATCAGCAGATCGATCTTCTCTGTAATATTTTTGACAAGCTCCAGGGCCTGTCCGGGATCTTCCGCTATATATACCCTGTAACCGAAGCTCTCCAAAAGTTCGGCCGTCATGGCACGAACCATTCCATTGTCCTCGACAAACAGTATTGTCCCGGAGCCGGCATAATCTGAACCTGAGTATGCTTCGGTATCGTTGACTTTTTCAGGATGTTCGTTCGCCTGAGGGAAATAAACATTGAACGTTGTACCACTACCAACCTCGCTGGCTGCCTCTATGAAGCCGTTATGCTGTTTGACGATGCCATACACATTTGCGAGACCGAGACCTGTACCCTGGCCGACCTGTTTGGTGGTATAAAATGGTTCAAATATATGCCGCAAAGTGTCATCACTCATACCACACCCGTTATCCTTAAATGACATCAGTATATAATTACCGGCCTTCATGCCGGGATGCAGCCTCGAACATTCATCGTCGATCATGATCTGTCCGGTTTCTATCAGAATCTTTCCTGTATCGCTGATTGCATCCTGTGCGTTGATGGCCATATTTAGTACGATTTGATCGAGTTTGGAACGGTCAGCACTGATGAAGGCAGCCTGTGAAGAGAGCCTTAGGTCAATATCGATGCTTTCGCGCACTGTCCGGCGCATGATGGAATAAAACGATGAAAGGACCTCATTAAGATCAACTACTACCATCTGAATAACCTGTTTGCGACTAAAACTGAGCAGTTGTTGTGTCAGGTCACTCGCCTTATGTGAAGCATCGAGGATGCCTTCAACCTTTGGCAGCAACTTTTCTTCATTGGCCAACGCCCTTTTGAGCAGACCGGCATAAATGATAATTGGAGTCAGGAGATTATTGAAATCATGGGCTATTCCACCGGCCAAATGCCCGATCGCCTCCATTTTCTGCGACTGGCCAAGCTGATGTTCCAGCTCGGCCCGTTCCATTTCGCTTCGGCTCCGTTCCAGAGCAATAGCAGTAAAGGCGGCCGCCTGCTCTATCATTAGAACCTCTTCATCTCCAGGGACAGCCGGCTGACGGTGGTAGACGGCAAAAGTGCCGAGCAGCTGGCCGCTTGAGGAAATTATCGGCTCTGACCAGCACGACCGGAGTCCCGCTTCCTGCGCCGGCGTAAACCCTTTCCAGAATGGATGAGTATCAATATCCTCAATTACGACCCGTTGTTTGCGGAAAGCAGCCGTACCACATGCACCTACCCCTTCGGCTATCTTGATGCGATTAGTCGCATTGCTATAGAAATCCGGCAGACTAGGAGCGGCAGTGCTCAGCAGACGCTTGCCATCCTCGGCAGCCAACATGATAGAACAAAGTACGTCCGGACTTATTTTTTCAATGGCAGTGGCAATAAATAAAAGCAACTGCGACAAAGGTTCATTTCTGGCAATTCGTTCCAGGATCTCGCCACGGAAATGTTCCCGCAATTCGGACATTTTCAGGAGTGTAATATCCTTAACTATGTAAATTGCGTTGATAATCTCACCTTCTGCGGATACAACAGGATCTACTGACACCTCAAACCAACGATGATTCCTGAAGAACTGACACGAAGCACGTTTTCCAGTTTTCAGCATGTGTTCAAACGGACAATCGTCACGTGACTCAACCTTGTTGTAGGTCACTTGGCAACAATGAAGACCAGTGACCTGCTGCATTGACTTACCGAAGATCCTCTGCGTGGACTTGTTGGCACGAACAATCCGACGATCCATATCCAGTAGCCAGACCGCATCTTCAATAGCATCAAACGTATCGCGCCACTCTCTGGACGTTTTTTGCAAGGTTTGCTCAAACTCCTTCTGCGCGCTTACGTCACGCACCACACTCAGTACAAGCTGGCGTTGCCCTATTACCACAGACCTTGCATGCCCCTGAATCGGTACAGCACTCCCGGATATATGCATATACTCCGAATCAAAGACCGCCTGACCGAATGCCAGGATCTGCTGGATGCGTCCTCCCACTTCATCTGCTTTATCTGGCGACACAACATCCTGAAGCTTCATCGTCTCCAGTTCCTGACGGCTGCGGCCGGTCAGGTTGCACAGGGCACTGTTGAACTGCAGCAAACGACCGTCTTCGTCCAGCAGAAGAATGGAATCAAGAGCTGAGTCTACCATTTTAGCCTTGATGACCAGTTCCTGCTGCTGCGTTTCGAGCTGCTGGGATGCCATCTCAAGGCGACGCAACTGCCGAAGGAAAACATAGGAAAGCGGTACAATAAAGATAAACAGCAGACAGAGAATCAAACCATTTATATAGACATTAGACCGCCAGGCTGCAACAATCTCAGCCTTGTCATAAGAGATGATGGAAACGACCGGCAAACCGGAAAGTGAACTGTAGGAGACAATCCGGGAGGTTAGATCGAGAGGAGAAGTCTCTGTATGAAAGGTGCCTAAAGGTGCCTTGGGTAAATATTTTCTAAAAATAAGGGCATTTTTAAAATCTTTGAGAAACGCATTTTCTGCAAAGGGCTCCTGAATCAGGATATTACCCCCGACTGTCGCAAGGATAATCCGGCCTTTTTTGCCGACTTCTATGGTTTTATAGAATTTTTCAAAATAACCGGTTTCGAATCCAACCCCGACCAACCCGATGAACCGGCCGTTGGCATCCCGCAATGGACGAGACAAAGTGAAGCGCCACGTATTAGTAAGCCGACTTTTGTGCGGACTTGATATATGAAGCTCGGATGCCGGATTGTCGCGATGGTGGATGAAAAAATCGCGGTCGGCCAGATTAACTGCCTTGACCGGATTTGCAAGCGAATGAGCGACTACATCGCCGTTTTTATCAGTAATAAAAACAGTTATTAACTGCGGCCCTTTTTTAGCTCTGATGTTGAGCCGTTTGTAGAATTGGCTGCTTTGAGCATACGATATACCACCATTTTTTTGAATCTCTTCTGCCAGTTCATTCAATGTATTATTGGACTCAGCAAAAACACGCTCGGCGTGTTCCTTGAGGGCACTGGCATAACTGGCGGAACGTTTTTCAACACCGGAAACCACCAGTTGATATTCACGAGCACTTTCCCAGGCGAACAGTCCAGCCAGCACAATCAGCACTGTTGCAACAGCCAGGACAAATCTGCGTCTGATCTTTCGGTAATGTTTTGTCGGCATTAAAGAGCCCAATCCTAATCTGTTATATGCAGCAAGCGGCAATAAAAACATCCATTAACCGATAACCTTTTTAATGACTGCAATCAACTGTTCCGGCTTGAACGGCTTGATAATCCATCCGGTGGCACCGGCCGCCTTCCCTTCCGCCTTTCGGGAGTCCTGGGATTCAGTGGTAAGCATGATAATCGGGATCATCCTGTTGAGTGATCCTCCCCGCACCCCTTTTATCAAGCCGATACCGTCCAGGTTAGGCATATTGAGGTCGGTAATCAGCATATCAACCTTCTGCGTTCCAAGCTTGGTCAGGGCATCCCTGCCATCAACCGCCTCAACCACTTCATATCCTTGCTGTTTAAGGGTAAATGCCACCATCTGGCGGACACTGGCCGAATCGTCGGCTGTCATGATGATTTTTGACATGCTGTTTTCCTTTTTTAACTTAGTAGATCGATCAGTTTTTTCCCGATTTTAAATGGCGGCAGAACGAAGTCCACAGCCCCTGTTTCAACTGCGGCCTTCGGCATGCCGTATATCGCCGACGACTCCTGATTCTGGGCGATGGTAATCCCGCCCAGATTCTTGATATGCCGGATTCCTTCGGCACCATCCTTTCCCATCCCTGTCAGAATAACACCAACCACATGCCGCTTTTTCACAGGCTTAAGCAGTGACATCATAGCCACATCGGCAGAGGGCTGAACAAAATTGACCCGTGCACTATCTTCCAGAACAATACGACTGTTGCCTTCAAGCTTGAGGTGGAAACCTCCCGGGGCGAGGTAGATACGGCCACTATGCAGATATTCGCCGTCCTCGGCCAGTGCCACCGGCATGGAGGCCACAGCATCAAGCCCCTTGGCGATCATGTAATCCATGCCAGATGGTATGTGCAGCACTATTACAATGGCGGCATCCAGCGGCGGAATTTCCGAGAACAGCCGCTTTAGGGCAATCGGCCCACCGGTTGACACCCCGATCATGACTATATTGTTATTTACCATGTTCTGGTTCCAAAGCATCCAGCAGGGTGAAATAATACCGGAGAATTTCCAGCAGTTCATCCGGATTAAACGGTTTGCTCAGATAGTCAGTAACATACTCCTGAATCCCTTCCATTTTATTGTCGGGAGCGTTCATGGCTGTAAGCATGACAATAATGTTACCCTCGTACAAATCGCTCTCGACAATCTTGCGGATGGTGTCCCAGCCATTCATATCCGGCATCATGACATCCATCAGTATAACCCCCCGAAAGCCGTTTTCCAGATATTCAAGGCACTCATCACCGCTTGCTGCTGTCAGCAGTTGGATTCCTTCTAACTGAAAGAACTCTTTAACCGACTCTCTGATCATCTCTTCATCATCAACCAGCATCACCTTGGCATCCATACTTAATACTCCTTCACGACATATTGTCGGTTAACGTTTCAACGGCTGATCATACTCTGAAGCCGCGCTTACCTTGGGAGGACAGCCAGGCGGACAAACGTCTTGACAGATCCTGCAGCGGGACGATCTCATCAACTCCACCACGGGCGATAGCCTCTTTGGGCATACCAAACACAACGCAGGTTTCTTCGTCCTGGGCCAGGGTATAGGCCCCGGCCTGATGCATCTCCAGCATGCCGGCAGCGCCGTCATCCCCCATCCCGGTCATGATTATGCCGATGGCGTTCTTGCCGGCGCAGTTTGCCGCCGAGCGGAACAGCACATCAACAGATGGCCGGTGGCGACTGACGGCAGGCCCGTCGGACAGCTCGGTTACGTAATTGGCACCGCTTCTTTTCAGCAGCAGGTGGCGATTGCCGGGGGCAAGGTAAGCGTGTCCTGGCAGGACACGCTCTCCATGTTCGGCTTCCTTCACCGCGATCCGGCAGAGGCCATCGAGTCGTTTGGCAAAGGTTTTGGTAAATGCCTCCGGCATATGCTGGGTAATCAGAATACCCGGGCAGTCGGCAGGCATATCAACCAGCACCGCCTTAAGCGCCTCGGTACCGCCGGTAGAAGCGCCCAGCAGAATGATTTTTTCAGTCGTGGAAAAGGTATGATGCTCGGCAACCAGCACAACATCGGCGCTGTTTTTCTGCTGCACCTGGATATTGGCAGCGTTTCGAATTGGCGGCTTCAGCAAACGCGCCTTGGAAGCGCCACGAATCTTGTCGGTCAGTTCCTCGGCATACTCCTGTAAACCATTGCGGATATCTATCTTCGGCTTGGTTACAAAATCAAAAGCCCCAAGTTCGAGAGCATGCAGCGTGATTGTCGAACTCTTTTCGGTAAGTGACGACACCATTACCACCGGCATCGGACGCAACCGCATCAGCTTTTCGAGAAACGCAAGGCCGTCCATCTTCGGCATTTCCACATCCAGCGTCAGCACATCAGGATTAAGCGCCTTGATCTTTTCCCGTGCCACGAGTGGATCAGGGGCGGTTCCCACCACCTCCATATCCGGCTGCTTGTTGATGATTTCGGTCAATAGGCTCCGGATGAGAGCAGAATCGTCTATGATGAGAACTTTGATCGGCATATCATTATCCCTTTAGTTGCGCTTACCGTATTATTCTTGTGTGCCGTCGTTTAAAACTAATGACTACAAAAGTTCAGGCGGCAGCGTCTGGCTCTGAATCCGCTTCACTAACACCTGTCCGGTGGCCGGTGAAAAGTAAATTTTCCTCGGGAATACATCACCCACATCAATTGCCGCAATCCGGATCTTCAGCTCTTTCAGAAAGCGCATGGCAAAAACTGCATTCTGCCTGCCGACATCACTCATACCATCCATCACTCTGCCCGCCCCGAACACCTTTGCTTCCAGATTGGCACGCCCCCCTCCCAGCTGGATAATATGTTCAATCAGCAATTTCATTGCATGAGTTCCGTAGCGGGCTGAACCGTTCCCTGTCTGCCCCATAACACCCTGGTCCCCCGGCAACATATAATGATTCATGCCGCCAACGCCACTGACAGTATCATACAGGCAAACCGAAACACATGAACCGAGGACAGTTGTAATGATAATATTGCTATCGGTTGCATGATATTGACCGGGCAGTATCTTAACCGCTTTTGCATCAAATAACCGTTCATAATAGCTGCTTGTAGAAAAATATTGTCCCCTGTGCATAGGCGTCAGCTCTTCGGTGAGTAGACGGTTTTGCCGCACATTTTGAAAAGGTCGGCAGCATGATGAAAACTTTCAGAATGTCCGGCAAAAAACAGCCCGTGCGGCTGCATACAGGGCTGCATCTTTTTCAGAATTTTGTACTGAGTCTCCTTGTCAAAATAAATCATTACGTTGCGGCAGAATATGGCATCAAACTTTTCACGAATGCCCCACTCTTCATCCAACAGGTTGAAGCGTCTGAAGGTGATCAGCTGCTGCAATTCAGGCCGGACTTTAGCAGATCCTTTATTTTTTCCCTCACCCTTCAGAAAAAAACGTTTGAGCTGCTCGGGAGGGATTTTTTGCAACTGGTCAAGAGGGTACACTCCCCGCTTTGCCTTCTCCAGCACATTGGTATCGATGTCCGTCGCAAGTATCCTGACCGGAGGGTTGAAAGTCTTGAAGTGTTCAACAACCGTCATGGCGATTGAATAGGGTTCCTCGCCACTCGATGACGCACAGGTCCAGATTGAAATCGGACCGGATTTCGGCAAGGCGCCGAGATGCTGTGACAGGATAGGGAAGTGGTGGGCCTCCCGAAAAAAGGAGGTCATGTTGGTTGTAAGGGCGTTGATGAATTCTTCGCGTTCCTGCAGGTCGCCACCTTCGAGAAGCCTTATGTATGAGCTGAAGGAATCTATCTGTCTGACCCTGAGACGACGGGCCAGGCGGCTGTAGACGAGGTCCTTCTTGGATGGCGCCATGGAAATGCCGGCGACCCGGTAAATAAGGCCTCTGATATGGTTAAAATCATCACTGGTGAAAGGGAACAGATAGAGTTCCCTTTCACCAGTTGTTGTACCGAATGCCGGTTTTTTAGCATCAACTGTATCCGACATTCACCACTCCCATAGGGCGACCACAAAGGAACACCCGCACCATTAAGCTCTTTAGAACTCTTTCCAGTCGTCATCTTCATCAACAGATTTCGGTGCTGTCAACTTAAGCGAATCAGCCTTCTTCTGGTTTTTCGGTGCAACCAACCGGCCACCCTTCTTTGCAGTCATCTCCGGTTTGAGGGCCTGTATCTTGCGGGTTTTTCTTTCTGACTCACCCTTATGGGACTGAAAAGACTCTTCCAGCTTGAAGCGGGTAACAACCTGCACCAACTGCAGCGCCTGCTCTTCCAGCGACTCGGCAGCAGCAGCGGCCTGCTCGACCAGTGCTGCATTCTGCTGGGTCACATCATCCATCTGGGTAATGGCGGTGTTGACCTGCTCGATGCCGCTTGACTGTTCCAGCGACGCGGCGGAAATCTCGGCCATGATGTCGGTTACCCGCTTGATGCTGGTAACGATCTCCTGGGTCGTATGCCCCGCTTCTTCCACCAGCCTGCTGCCATCTTGCACCTTGCTGACCGAATCTTCGATCAGGGTCTTTATCTCCTTAGCGGCAGCCGCACTCCGTTGGGCAAGGCTGCGCACTTCGGCGGCCACGACAGCAAAACCGCGCCCCTGTTCACCGGCACGTGCCGCTTCAACTGCTGCGTTCAGCGCCAGAATGTTGGTCTGGAAGGCGATGCCGTCAATAACACCGATAATATCGGAAATTTTGCGGGAACTGTCGGTGATTGATTCCATCGTGCGCACTACCTTGTTGATAACATCGCCACCTTTAACAGCCACACCACTGGCGCTGATTGCCAACTGATTGGCCTGCTGGGCGTTGTCGGCGTTCTGCTTGACGGTGGAGGTCAACTCTTCCATGCTGGAAGCGGTTTCCTCAAGGGCAGACGCCTGCTCTTCAGTCCGCTGGGAAAGATCGGCATTGCCGGCCGCGATCTGCTCGGTGGCGGTTGCAATGGAGTCGGCACCGGTACGGACCTCGCCAACGATCTTTGCCAGCCCTTCATTCATTTCTTTTAGTGACGCCAGCAGGTGACCGGTTTCATCCTCGCTGTCGATCTCTATCTTCGCGGTCAAATCACCTGAAGCGATCTGATCCGAGGCACTGATTGCCTTGTCAAGGGCCTCTTTGATCCTGCGAGCGACAAGCCAGGCAAAAACAAAGATAACGAGGGCCAGCAACAGTGTCCCGCCAATAATCTGCCAGCGCATCGAAGCTACCTGCGCCTTGACATCATCCACGTAGATGCCGCTGCCGATAACCCAACCCCACTCTTTCATGAGTTTTATGTATGAGACTTTATCTACCGGCTTGCTTGAGCCAGGCTTTGCCCATTGGTATCCGACAATACCAGCTCCCTTTTCCTTGGCTACTTTGACAAATTCTACGAATATCTGCTTGCCGTTGGGATCCTTGACATCGGAGACGTTCTTGCCGATGAGATCAGCATTGGCCCCATGCGTGAGTACCTTTGGCTCCAAGTTGTTTATCCAGAAATATTCCTTTTCATGATACCTGATTGTCTTAACTCTCTCCAGCGCCCTTTTTTGAGCTTCTTCAAGCGGAAGAGTACCCGCTTTCACCTGCCCCTCGTATCCTTCAAGCAACGAGTAAACAACATCAACAACCCCTTTGGTTGCCAACTCTTTTTCGTTCATCAGCTGTTTTTCCATATAGGGAAGAACATAGAACATAACCCCCAAGATCAGCAGTGCAATTGTTGCGGTTGAAATACTCAGGATCTTTGTAAGTATCTTCCAGTTTTTAAAACTCTTGATTTTCATGCTGTTTCCGCCTTTCTGTGAAATAGTAGTTAGTTTACCTGTTCCATTACCTGCATCTCTTCACTGCTCATCAGTTTTTCGATATCCACCAGGATCAGCATCTGGTCATTAAGAGTGCCAAGTCCTGTTATGTAATCGGTGTTCAAAGCTGTACCCATTTCCGGTGTTGGTTTGATCTGTTCCGGAGTCAGAGCCACTACATCGGACACGCCGTCAACAACCATGCCGATCACCCTGTCCAGCACATTAATGATAATCACCACGGTAAACTCGTTGTAGGTCGGCTCACCGACCTTGAACTTGATTCGCATGTCAACAATCGGCACGATCACGCCGCGCAGGTTGATCACCCCTTTGATAAATTCCGGGGCATTGGCGATGTGAGTCACCGTATCGTAACCCCGAATCTCCTGGACCTTGAGGATGTCGATACCATATTCCTCGTTGCCCAGGGTGAAGGTGAGGAACTCTGAGACAATATTCGTCCCGCTTCTGTCAGTTTTCTGCTGACCTGTCTCCATAATTTGCGCTACCTCCATGTGTTGAATTTTTACGAAAAAGCTACCTTCAACTTTCTATTTTCGCATCTGAAGCAATGAATTTACGTCCAGTATCAAGGCAACCCGGCCGTCACCGAGGATTGTCGCTCCGGCCGTACCGTCCACCTTGCGGTAATTCGTTTCGATGCTCTTGATGACCACCTGATGTTCGTCAAGCAGGGCATCAACGAGCAGAGCCGCCTTTTCTCCCTCGACATCTATCAGGACCAGAATCCCTTTGTCCGGTTCCGTCACCCGCGCCTGCATGTTGAACAGTTCGTATAACGGGATTATCGGGATGTAATCGCCACGAACCTGAACAACATTTTTGCCGTTAATGGTGTTAAGACTTCCGGCGGTCGGCTGCAGCGACTCGATTATTGAATTAAGCGGAATAATGAATTTTTCATCACCTACGGCAACCGAAAGTCCATCCAGAATAGCCAGCGTCAGCGGGAGGCTGATGGTGACCCGGGTGCCCTTGCCTGATTCAGACGATATATTTACCCTGCCGCTCATCGCCTGGACATTGCGCAGGACCACGTCCATGCCGACACCACGCCCGGAAATATCCGTCACCGCCTCGGCAGTTGAAAAACCGGGAGCGAAAATCAGCTGCCAGACCTCTTCGGCGCTCATCGCATCGGATGCCGGAATACCGCGTTCAGACGCCTTGGCGAGTATTTTTGCCCGGTTTAGTCCGGCGCCGTCGTCCATGACATCAATAACGATCCGTCCGCCGACCTGAGATGCGCGCAGAGTAATAGTGCCTGTTGCTTCTTTCCCGGCGGCGATTCTAACATCCGGTGTCTCAAGAGCATGATCCATACAGTTGCGCACAAGATGGGTGAGCGGATCGGTGATTTTTTCGATCAGTCCTTTGTCCAGTTCAGTCGAGTCACCGATCGTTTTCAATTCCACCTGCTTGCCGAGCTTGGCGGCCAATTCGCGCACCATACGGGGAAAGCGACTGAACACTATACTGATCGGCATCAACCGGATAGACATGACGCTCTGCTGCAGGTCGCGGGTCGTTCTCTCAAGCTGTTGCAGGCTATGATGCAGGCTCTCATACAGTACCGGGTCAAGGACACCGGCAGCCTGCGATACCATCAGCTGGGTAATGACCAATTCCCCCACCTGGTTGATCAATTGATCGACCTTGGTTACGCCGACACGGATCGACGACTCTGCCTCACTGGGACGACGCCCGTAGGCACCCGGGGCAAGTTCATTTTTGTCGTAGGCTCTCCTGCCGACGACAATGTCCACAGCATCCCCTCCCTGTTTACCGGAAAGATCCTGGCAAACCACTCCCTGTTCAGCCGCCACCACGGCGACTTCCGCTGTTACGCCATCCGTATCGGCACCGTGGTAGTTTGCTACTTCAGTCACCTTCAACTGATCAACATCGGCTACAAACTCAAAAATATCGCGGATATCAGCTTCGCTAGCAACCGTATCCAGCGTGAGATGCCAGCAGCTGATGCATATTTCCGGATCAAAGGTGCTGAAATCGGCGTTATCAGTCAGCTTTGCAACTACGACAAGCTCACCCAGTTCTTCCAGTTCGGCAAACAGGCTTTCCAGACGGACACCCCGTTTGAAGATATCCGGATCCGGTGTGAACTCAAGCTCGTAGTGGTGACGAGTTTCGGCCAAACTGTCAGAAGCTGGCGGTAGTATCGAATCTGTACCATGCTCCATTTGTGATTCATCTGCTCCGCTGGAGGGAACAACGGTTCCCGAGTCGACGAGCTGCTGCAGTTTGCTGCGAATCTGGTCAATGGCTTCCTGGCGCACCTCCGCTCCGTCCCGGTGCCCGGCCAACTGCATCGAAATCACATCGCCCGCTTCAAGAAAAAGATCAACCATACTCTCACTAAAAGAAATTTCGTGGTTGCGCATACGATCCAGCAACGATTCAAGGACATGAGTGACAACTGTCATATCCTGAAAACCGAAGATTCCGGCGCCTCCCTTGATCGAATGCGCAGCCCTGAAAATAGCATTGAGCTGTTCCTCGTCGGGTCCCGCATCAGTCAGCGAGACAAGAATCTGCTCCATCTCCGCAAGATGCTCGGCGCACTCTTCGAAAAAGACCTGATTAAACTGGTTAAGATCTATGTTGTTCGTATTTTGTCCGGTTTGAGTCATGCGGATTTCCTTTAAACATCAAGTAGGAGATTCAGTTCTTTATCAAACCCTAAAAAATGAATTCTGGATCTGAGTCTGTCGGGTATGTTTACCACCTGTGAACTGAAACCCTTCTGCTTCAGGTTGCAAACAAAGAGTGCCAGAAGCTGGCAACCACAGGCGTCAAATTCAGTGACCCCTGCCATGTCTATTTCCGGAACAGTGTCAGTGGGACATTGTTGCTGTCCAGCGGCAGCATCAGAACCGACAATACGGGCAAAACCCTCCGTCAGAAGAGGAAGCTTTTCAGCAACAGCACTCATGGACCAGTCACCATCCAGATGTATTTGCAATATTTCGCCAGTTTCTCTAAGCATAGCATCCCCGTATAAGTCAGATGTGCTTCCCAGGCGGAGCGTAGTGGCTTTGCCTGGCAAGATCGTGTTGATTTGTTCTTAAACAGTGAGCAGAGAACGTACCAATTTTTAAATTATATTTTATTGTGTGTTTACGGTATGTTACAAAAAGCTTACCAAACAGACGCCTGCGACGTAAGTTGACAAATGCAGGCGTAATTAAAAGACAGGGCCCCTACTATTGGCCGTTCATGCCCATGCGTCAAAAGTTGCGGCTGCAACTTTTGACGCATGGGTTAACAAACATCGATAATATTAATTCCGCTTCCTGAGTAGTTCTAATAGGGCGCAAAACCCTTCTCCCTTAGGGAGAAGGTGGCCAAAGGCCGGATGAGGGGGTGACGGTGCTGCATAATCCACCATTTTTCCCCTCACCCTAACCCTCTCCCTCATGGAGAGGGGACTGTTTAGACCCCAAGCGCCTTATTGGAACG
>JAAXTM010000024.1 GCA_013336525.1 Geobacteraceae bacterium
AAGTGCCGGAAGCGGATGCTTCGCCAGCAACTCTGCCGGGTGGACCTGACGGATCGCTGCCGGTATTTGCTGAAAACGAATTGCTGGAGCGCCTTGGAGGCCGGTCGGAGATGATCCCCCGTTTTGTAGGACTCTTTTGTAAGAGTGCCTTGCCGCAGCTGGAAGGGTTGGCCCTGGCTGTTGCTGCGGAAGATGCCGATGGAGTAAGGCGGCATGCCCACGCCATCAAGGGGTCGGCCGGAAATATTGCCGCACTGCGTATGCATCATACGGCTGAAATGATGGAAATAGCGGCCAAAGAAGGTGATCTTGCGGAGGCGCCACAGCGACTTGCCGAGTTGCAGCTTGAATACAGGGAGTTCGAAGAGGCTATCGGCTCTTTATAAGCTCAGGAGGGATTGATTGTATGGTGAAATGTCTGGTTGTTGATGATGATGAGTTGGGGCGTGAACTGATAGCCCAATATCTGGAAGGGGTTGCTGACTGCGAGATGGCGGAAAACGGCTTGATGGCAGTAGATATGTTCCGCGCCGCTTTCGAGGAGGGCAACCCCTATGACCTGATAATCCTTGATATTGTGATGCCTGAGATGGACGGTCATACCGCCGCAAAAGAAATTAGAACGATCGAGAAGGAGTGGGGCGTCTCGATAAACGATGGGGTTAGTATTGTGGTCCTTTCTTCTTTGAATACACCAAGTGATGTTATCCAGGCCTATGTCTCGGCCAGGTCGGCCGCACACCTGGTGAAGCCGGTACATCCTGACAAGCTGCTTGCAACTCTAAGCAAGATGGGGATTTGTTAGCAGAGTAATATAATAAAAACCAATTGAGGTTTTGCATGGCTGAAGCATTGTTTGTAAATGGAGCAGAGACGTCCAGTCGCTTTGAAATCAAACGCTACGGATATACCCTGACGTTTGAAATCTGTCCTGACGAGTCGGAATGCTACTGTTTCTACGAACCGTCAACTATCGGGGGCACGCCTCTTACTGAATCCGAGCTAAAGGGGCACCTTGCGCAGTTCAAGATCAAAGAGGGGATTATTCCGGAGGCAGTGGCCTCCCTTCTGAGTTCTGCCGCGAGTGCCCAGGCCGTGAGTGATCTGTTGCTGGCACAGGGGACTTTAATGGTTCCCGGCGAAGATGGGCAAGTTGTAATGAGTGTAGCTGATGACCTGGCGAAGACTGAACCTGAAGAAGGGGACGGGGGAACCGTAGATTTCCGCAAGGTACAATCATTCCTCAATGTTGAAGAGGGGGATCTGGTTGCAACGATCACCACTCCTGGTTTGGGAATGCCTGGCATGACTGTAACCGGGAAAATCATCCCGCCGCTGCCGGGTGCTCCGGCCAAGCTGGAAATCGGACAAAATGTCCGCTTGAGTGATGATAGAAATAGTATTTTTGCTCTGGGTACCGGGCGGGTTTTCTTGCGGGATAACGTTATTTCAGTCGAGGATGTTTACGTAATCGACGGAAATGTTGGTTTCAAGGTGGGCAATATTTCTTTCAATGGATATGTTGAGGTTAAAGGTGATGTGCTGGACGGTTTTTTCGTCAAAGCGACCAAAGGGATCAAGGTACGTGGGAATATCGGAACATGTGCGATCGAGTCTGATGGCGACATTTCCTTTTCCGGCATGAGTGGACAAGGGACCGGGACAATTATCTGTGGTGGGTCAATTTCTGCGAACTTTATTTATGACACGGTCATAGAATGTGCTGGCGATGTTAATGCAGATGTTGAAATACGAAGTTCCCAGATCAAGTGCCTGGGTGCAATATCCGTTAACAAAGGTGGATTGACAGGTGGGGAATATTTTGCACTGTCCGGTATTGAGTGCAGCAACCTTGGGAGCAGAACCTCGCTTCGGACACGTGTAGTTGCTGGTGTTCATTATGGTGACCTCGAAGAGCTCAATGTTTTGTTTAACGAATTGAAACTTTTGATTGCCGCGTTTAGTGCCGCACCAAAAGGGACTGTCGATATGAAGGAGTTCGCTGCAAAACGCGCTGCTATTACGGAGCGGACTCAAGAGGTCAGAGCAAGAACCTATGAACAGTGCAATCCAAAGATAAATGTAAAAAAGGTGCTTTATGAAGGAGTTAGTATAACCCTCGGGATAATTAGCGAAAATGTTGTCGGAGAACGCAAGGGGCCTCTTAGCATTATTGAGAACAGCATTGAAGGGGGGCTTCGTTTCCTGGGGATGACACCGCTATCTTTTAAGGCTCAGGCAATAGAACAGACATTCATTCAGCAACAGCAAGCTGAACAACAAAAAAACCGACTGAATATACAGGGGGAAGGCGCATGAAAGCCTTGATTGTGGACGATGTGGAGATGAACCGTGAATTGCTTGCCATTTTTCTTGAAGGTCGCGCGGCTGTTTCTTTTGCCGAAAGCGGTGAGGAGGCTTTAAGGCTGGTTGCAGACGCTCTCGAAACTGATGCATATTTTGACCTGATTTGCATGGATATCTTTATGCCCGGGATGGATGGGCATGAAACCCTCAAAAAGATACGCGAAATGGAGGCTTCCTATGAAGGTATGCGGGCAACTGTTTTTATGGTGACAGGCAGCAGTTCCCCTGACGACATGTTTGATGCTTTGATCGGAGGGGAGTGCGATGATTATCTCACCAAACCACTGATGCAGAAGGGTTTTAGCGATCTTCTTGGCAAACATGGTCTGATGGTCTGATGACCCTTCGAGTTTCCTCAGCTTTCCGGCATTATTCGATCAAGCGCAAGCTGATGGTTTTTTTTCTGCTCTTGAGCTCTGTCGGTATTCTTGTCACATCGACAGCATTTCTGCTTAACCAGTTCTATCGTTATAATCAGAGTGCCCACGAGGAAATTAGAGCCCAGGCATCGATCCTGGCCAAGAATACTTCTGCGGCGCTGACTTTTACTGATCAAACCGCAGCCAATGAAATTCTCTCCGGACTGAAAGCCAATCCGCGCATCGTCGCGGTTGCACTTTTTACTGCAGATAACAATCTTTTTGCCAACTATGTGGCTAGCGGCGTTAGCAGCTCAAGATTGCGCAGTGAGTTCAAATCCCTTATTCAGCCTTCTGACGACCCCAAGGCCCTCTTTACAGCACTTCAAGAAGTATCCGCTACCTCCCAGTTTTTAGAGATGCGCCCATTAGTTTCAGAACCAATCATCCTGGACAATCAGCAGGTTGGAACTGTTTTCATTCAAACCGACCTGCATTACCTGTACCGCGAACTGCAATTCCTTGCGGTACTAATGCTATGTGTAGCGCTGACTACTTTACTGATCGCCTGGATACTGGCCACACGTTTTCAACAGATTATTTCCGACCCCATAATATCGCTGTCAAACGTCATGAATCAGGTGTCTAGCGAAAAAAACTATGCATTGCGAGCCGTCAGTGACTCTCACGACGAGATCGGCACCCTGATCACCGGCTTCAACGAGATGCTGCAAGAGATTCAGGACCGGGACCGGATAGTTCTGGAGCAGCAGCAACAGTTGCTGGACGAAAAAAACAGTCGTATCCGCAAGTTGACAGCTGCTGTCGAGCAAAGCGCCAATTCCATAGTCATTACTACACCTCAGGGTGACATAGAATATGTCAACCCATATTTCTGTGCCACTACCGGCTATGCGGCGGATGAAGTTATCGGTAAGAACCCCCGTATTCTAAGCGCTGAGCCTGGTCCTTGCGATAAATACAGTTTGCTTTGGGAGACTGTCCTGAGTGGTAGTATATGGACAGGAGAATTCCTTAATCGTAAAAAGAACGGCGAACTCTTCTGGGAGCAGGCAACTATTTCTCCCGTATTGGATGACCATGGTGATATCACCAGCCTGATTGCAGTCAAGGTTGATATTACTGCGCTGAAGCAATCCGAAGCAGAACTGCGTCAGGCCAAAGAGCTGGCGGAAGCGGCCAGTTTGGCCAAGAGCGATTTCCTGGCCAATATGAGTCATGAAATCCGTACCCCGATGAACGGGGTTCTGGGAATGACGGAGTTAATGCTGCAGGGTGGACTTACCGCTCAGAAGGAAAAGGTTTATCTGCGTGCCATCAAGGATTCCGCCGATAGTCTGATGCTTATTATCAACGACCTCCTGGACTTTTCCAAGATAGAAGCCGGCAAATTCACGCTGGAAAAAGCTCCGTTCAGTCTCCATGAAACGGTGGAGCGCTGTCTGGGCGGTCTGCTGGTGAGAGCTGAAGAAAAAGGTCTCAAAGTAAGCCGGCGGATTGACCCTGCTGTGCCCACCTGTTTGATAGGTGATTCCGGACGTATTCGTCAGATTTTGACCAACCTCGTGGGAAATGCGATCAAATTCTGTCAGCAGGGAGAAATCTCTGTCAACATTGATCTGGTCTCCATGGAGGAAGATGAAGTTCTACTGCATGTCAGTGTGACCGATACCGGCATAGGTATAGCGGAAGAAGCCTGCCAGCGGATCTTTAACCAATTCGAACAGGCTGACAGCTCCACCACAAGAAAATTCGG
>JAAXTM010000025.1 GCA_013336525.1 Geobacteraceae bacterium
AATAATGAGCAAAAGCCTGATCGCCTGCGCCATCGTTGCCAAAGAGTGCGCTCTTGTCCGGCTTAAAACGTCAGGTGACAATGGATACAGCCTGAGTTTAAGTAAAACTCTGCCATTCGGCCTTGGTGACTTTACCAGGAACAGGGGTAAACAACTCCTGAAAAAACTGGACAGCCAACTCAATGAGTGGCCGGATGAAGAACTCGCACTCTGTATCGGGCCGAAAAACTATCTTACCCTGCCAGCCAGCTTTCCGGCAAATGCAAGCAGTGAGGAGTGCCGGAAGTACTGTGCAATTGAAGCGAAGTACTTTTTATGCCGACCTGAAGAGTATGATTGCGACTTTATCGGTTATGGCGACAGCAGCAGTGGCAGGCTTGAAAAAAAAATCCTACTCTTCTATCTTGCTGAACCAAGCAGAACAATCTCAGAGCATTTATCAACCAATCACCGGATCGTGTTCAGAGGGACTCCACAGCAGCCTCTTCTCCACCTCTCAAAGCACATGAACAATGCGCAGTTCATCCTTGAACTTGAGAACAACTTTATTCTGTTGACTGTATCAAAAAATGGCCGGATCGAAAAATTCTCATGCAGGGAAGTGAAAAACAGGAAGGAGATCGAATATTTCACCATACGGAAGCTCATCGACAACCCTCTCTGCCATAATAATGGTGTACAGGTTACCGGCACCATGGCCGACAAGGCAATGACCAAACTGATCCAGAAAGAGACATCAATAACGCTGAAACAGCTCACCTTGCCGCCATCAATAGCCATTAACAATCCGCAAAAACTTCCAGTCTCTTCTGCAGCTGCAGTCAAAGCCATCAGCACAGCACTGATGGCTCTTTCGAACAACAAGGAATTTACCCTTTCTACGCAATGACCACTTCGGCTATCTGAACAGCGTTGGTAGCAGTGGAAATGATTGCGACTTTGGTTGATAAAGAGTCCCACACCCAGCCAGATATAAAGCTGAGACGGAAGCTATAAACTTTTTTTATGGAAAGAATTGGTAACTGCAAACCAGCGCTGTACTAAGGAAAGAACTGATCCCGCACCTTCCACACTGCCGTAGCATCAAGCTTCTTGCCATCAAAAATGATCTGGCGGTTCTTCTTGTCTTTGCGATTCTTGAGATAGCTGGTCACATTCATCCAGCGAATAGTTTCATCACTACTTATCTGCTCTTTTTGGCGGATAACGAGATAAACATCTACTGGTTGGCTGATCCAGTAGTCAAGGTGACGGTCATTCTTCACATCGAATACCTCGTTTCCATCGCTTTTACGGATGCGCAGATAGGAGTTGCCAGTTTTGAGCTGAACATATATTTTCTTGCCGCTGGGCTTTCCATCGTTGTCCCTAAACTCCACTTCCCCATCAATGCCATAGTCGAACATCGTCACGGGGCGGAAGATCTGGTTAGCCTCGCCCATTATGGCCATGATATGACCAATCAGGATTTGCTCCAACGCCTGGTTTCCAAGTTCGCGGATGGTAACTGCATCCATTGCCAGAATCCTTTGTGCAACAGGATCGCTCTTGAGCCGTTGCTCAATGAAGTCTTGCAGCAAGACTTTTTCATCGCAACCTTGACATGTGATGAAGTCTTTACCAGCATTAAGCCGCTTCTGAACTTCACCCAAATCCTTAACTGGTTTTCCGCATTGGCAAACATACCGACGATCACGCGTCACATCACAAGCATACTTCGCCAAATGGCGGTGAACATACTCAATGAAAATTACCTTCAACTCATCCGGCACCTTGTAATCAAAGTAAAGGCTGATTGTCGCTACTCCATCCCCGTTCTTCATTACCTTTAATCCCAAGGTTTGTTTCCTCGGCGATTCAAACTCCGCTGCATTGCGCCACAATTCCCTATGCTTGAACTCTTGACTATACCATAGACGCACCACAAGCGTGGTCCAAACGGTCTGCCATTCACCACTAAAAGTGTAAGAGACAAAGATGTCCTGTTCATGAGGAATGTCCTTCTCCCGACGGTATTGTGAAGGAAAAACGAGATGGCGTCCGTGCGGTGTCTCCTCGGCAATGCAAAGCGAGTGATCGAGGAATGTCTGCACAAGAGCCCGCAGAAGTAGCTCTTCATCCTGACGATTTATAAGCCGCTCGATGCCAGTGAAATCGAAATCTGCTTTGTAAATATCAGCTTCAAGCACGCAGCCTATCTCGTCTGTATGCGCCCGTGCCGCGCGAATCACCGCCCCGGCATAACCATTAATTAGGTCAGGACGCAGCAACACCAAATCACCAAACTTGAGCGGACGAACCAATCCATGATTGCTGAGAAGAGTAACAACCGTGCGGAGGTCAGACTCAACAAACTTTTCGCTCGGCAGCGCCTGCTCCAGTCGCTGCGCTAATTCGGCAAAGCGGAGAAGTCGAATGTCCGACACGTCGCGCATAGCCATTACGGCATTTTTCAGCTCTGCAAGTAGTCGCGGTGTGCTGGTCCACGGCAACTTCTCCCACGGAATGCTTGCGGAAATGAGCTGCTTCAGTCTGGAAGGCTCACCGCTATTCCCCTTATCCGAACAATTCTTACCGGTCTTGGCGCTGGTGGGAAGCCAACCGGCAAAGCCGTGCTGTTCACAAAAACGTTTAATCTTCGCGTTGCTTAGTTTTATACCACCAACGTCGATTTGCGAAAAGATCAAAAGGCGTGCTGGGTCCCGTTTCACTTCCTGATCGTTCGCGGCTGTTCTTAGTGCTTTGAGCCACTCTCCTGCTTCGACAAAAGGATCATCCTTTTGCGGATTGATAAGCAACAACGCCAATGCGGTCTCTTCCAGAAACAATTGATGGATCAGTCGATAATCCTCCTGCCCAGCAAGATCCCATAAGAGTACCTCGCGTACAAGAGTGGCATTAAGCGGAATCGGCAGTTCCATCCGCCAGACATTCATGCCATGCGTACGATCCTTGATGACATATTCATCGTCGATCAGCCGATACGCCAGTGAGGTCTTACCCACCGTTCCCTCACCAAGCAACACCACTTTGGCATTCACATAGCGGCAGCTTGTTTCGGAAAGTAAAAACAGGAACGACTCGGAAAGTCGGAAAAGTTGTGTGCAGCCATTGCTCATACCGACTATCAGTTGACCTCCATCTACAGTGAAACTTACTGACATTGGATTAGATGTTTCAAATGTCAATACAGATATACAAACACCAGACTTCCAATCCCAAAAACGAACAGTTCTGTCACTACCTCCGGCTGAAACTACAATCTGTCGTTCAGATAGAACTGCCAGCGAGCAAATCGGTCCATTGTGTCCTTCCAGTATTCCGAGACAATTACCAGTGTCACAATCCCAGATACGGATAGTCTTATCGATAGATCCAGTAATTAGTATATCCCCATCCCTTAATATTTTTAAGGCTGACACTTTCCCTGCATGGCCCTGCCAAATATTCTCAAAATCGATTGAATCATCCAAGGAACGGACAGTTATTCTTCCTGCACTATCACCGTAAACAGCAAATTTATCTGTCGAGGAAACAGCAAGAGATTCGATCTGCGAACCGGTATGTTGAAATACACGAAGAAGTCTTCCGGAACTTATTTCCCAAAGACCAAGCGATCCTTTGCGATTCACTGCGAGTACTTTCTTCCCGTCTGAAAATAGTGCTGCAGCAGTAACAACGTTCAAAGACTGCCAACCCGCATGTATTTGCGATCCTGTATCAACATCCCAGACACGAAGAATTCTAGTAGCCCCAGATGCAGAGATCAGCTTATCGGAATCAGGAGCGATCATAATCTGCGGTGGAGGACTATCATATTCAATATGTAAGTAACTGAGATTCCCCATAGCATTCATCCTCCAGCGCCGAGCATGAGTTTTTAGATCCCAGAGCATAATATCACCATCGCGACTTCCGGTTGCGAAACAACTACCATCTGCACTGATTGCAATTGCTTCCACATATGTATTATGCCTTGCAAACTCATGCTCCAATATGGCAAACGGTTCGGATGTATTAGGTTTGTATGTTTCTTCCGTTTTCTGAACCTCCGACTGCGAAGCAAGCGGTAGAAAGTTTATTTCGGGTATACAAGTGCTCAGCAATTTCGCAAAGACTAAATCAGACTCTTCGCGAAAGTCCAGATATTTGTAACGTCGAAGCGTATCCGGTAATTCACAATCAGCAAACAGTAGCGGGATGAAGCGGCGTCCTACATTGGAGGGATCACGATGGACGGCAGTGCTACGCTCAAGCGCTACCCATCCTGATGCCAGCGCCAGTGGAGAGACACAGAGTAGCAGCACCCGTGACTGTTCCAATCCCTCATCCACCTTCAATGAGATTATATCCCCTGGCTTGATAACCCACTCATCAAACCACACTCGAAAATCAACAATATTTCAGATTCTTCGCTTTGCTCGGAATGACACTGTATCCCACTGCACACCGACGGCAG
>JAAXTM010000013.1 GCA_013336525.1 Geobacteraceae bacterium
GGCGCTCCCCCGCCATTTCGGAAGCGTCGATATATGAGTAGGCAAGTAGCAGGCGCCATGGCTCGGCAACCTGCCAGTCGGCAGCCAGTTCACCTCCCCATGTTTCGCCTTTATCCGCATTGTTAAGAGTATTGATCAAAAGATAATACGATGGCGGCACACCTGGACCAGGCTGAGGTAGCAGCGGTGTAGTTACTCCGATCAGCCGATGGTAGTTATTGTAAAAACCGGCCAGGTCAACCGTGAAACGGTCGCTTGCTTTGATGCGAAGTCCGGCCTCATAAGCCATCAGAACTTCGGACCGCAGATTTCCCGGTCCCTGTACCGCGATCACCAGTGGTACAAAGGTTGGAAGTGGTGGGCATAACGGCCCAAGCGAACACACAGGGTTTGGAATAGGGATGGCACCTTGTTTCAAAAGATTGTCTGATTCACCGCGGGAAGGAGTATGCACAGCCCGGGAAACGGCACTCCAGAGCGACAACCGCTCGTTGGGGGTCCAGATCAGACGGCCGCTCGGCTGTACCTCGAAACCGGTATAGACATTATGTTCGAACTTGGATCCGAGTATCAGGTGCAGTTTGTCCTGAACTAAGGTGATGTCGTCCTGGACAAATGTACTGTAAAGTTTTTCATTTCGATAACTGGGATTGAAGCTGAGGTTATCAGATCCGACCAGCTGTTCGTCGATAAAACGGAAGCCGCCTCCCAAGACGATCTCGTGCATACCGCCCCACTGAAAGCGGTGCAGCAGGTCCAGATCTACGGTGTCGTTGACGATATTCATAAGCTGCGGAATATCCCGTTTGTTTCTGTCGTAGTAGAGCTGCGCGGAGATTTCACCATCATCGACCAAAGAACGGGTCCAGCGTGAAAGGATGTTGCCGCCACTGACCGTGGTATTTGCATTGCGAACGGCTGAATAGCTTGGAGGAGCAGCAAGGTCGTGGAAGGTAATTGTTTCCCCTTCGGTGCCGTTGTAGAAATCTCCCTGCAGTGTAAACGAATTCTGACCGTTTTTCCCGTCCATCCGGAAGCCGCCTCGCCCCATGTCCCAGCCATCATCGGCAGACCGTCCATCCTCCGCCTTCAGCTCATTCCGGTTGAAGTATTTCCCATAGGCACGCAATGCACCCCAATCCCCTAATTCGGCACCATAACGGACAGCGCCGAAACCGCGCTCATAGTTGCCCGTCCCGGCGACCAACAAGCCGCCAGTAGTGTCTTCCGCTTTCTTGGTGATGATGTTGATGACACCGTTAACTGCATTGGCACCCCAAATAGTGGCACCGGGGCCGCGGATCACCTCGATCTGCTCGACATCTTCAAGCAGAGTGTCCTGTGCATCCCAGAAGACACCTGAGAACAGCGGTGAATAAACACTGCGCCCATCAATCAGAACCAGCAGTTTTCTGGCGAAACGGCCATTGAATCCTCGAGCGGTTACCGCCCACTTGCTTGAGTCAATCCTGGCAACGGTAACACCCGGCACCATCCGGAGAACATCAGGAATGTTGGTAACCCCAGAGCGTCGAATATCATCATTGGTGATGACAAAGACTGCCGCTGCGGTATCCCCCAGAGACTGGGATTTCCTGGCGGCCGACGTGACCTCCAGAGTCATCAGGTCTTCCAGCGAGAGTTGTAACAGGTCACTGCCACTCGGAAGCGATTCGGCCTGAGCCGGAATCCCGCCAAAAAGTATTAAAAAGGCGGCAGCATGGGTAAGGAACAGTCGAAGTCTGAAGCAGCCAGACGCTTGGCAATGCAATGCCTTTTTAAAAAAATCTCTTTTCATGAAGCATCCCTCCATAACAAAACAAAGTCGCTAAAATCACTGAGGTGTATTACCAACAATTGTCCTTGCCAGCTTCAGAAGCTGCGAACTGAGCGTAAGTCGCGACTTACGTACCGGCACTATATTTATATCAAAACCAAGCCGGTTTTGCACCGGCACCAATCCGATCATCCCTCCAGCCTCGCAGAAACCGGTTATGTCACTGACGGTCAGGATGCTCTGATTGCCCAGCTCCCTCATTATCCTTGGAAGTTGACGCCGCTCAGTTCCAGAGATATAAAGGAGGCGAGCTCCTTTTGCCTCACCGACTTCATCAATATGTCTGACACTGACCTTTACACCATGAACCGTTTGCGACTGAAGAGTTTTGACAAAGGCTGATGAAGGCGCTTTTCCAAGGATTGCAATCGTAAAAGTGCTGTTGTCATCGGCGATGCCAATCGGCCACTCGGCCAGTTTTGCAAAATTCAGCACAAAAACGGCCTTGATCTGGTTTTCGTCCAACTGGGCACTGTAGGCAATAGACGCCATATCCAGACCTAATGAGAGCAGCAGCAGGACAACTATATTATAAAGTTTTACCTTCATTGATCAGCCTTCAATTCATTCATGCCTTGAACTTTGCCGCAAAAGCGAATAATTCCATCTACATGAGGAGAAACCGGGATATGTACATGCGGCAGAATACCGGAAGATCCATACGTCATGGTGATTCACCGTTCAGTAACATGGCAAGGGCCTTAGAAACTTCCCTCAATTCAGTTTCAAGGAGAGTGAGAATTTCAGTGTCCACGAACTTTGAATTTTTTCTGCTGACAGCCTCCAACTCCTTGCAATACTCCGTTAATTTGACGGCACCGAGATTTGCGCTGCTGGATTTGAGATAATGAGCTTTCCTGAAAAGTGCATCCATGTCACCAACGCTGGCTGCAAGAAGGATATCTGCCAGTACACAGGGCGTTTCCTCGATGAACTTTGTGACTATCTTGTGAAGTAAACGTTTATCCCCTTGCGGGTCAAGCATGCGGATACTGTCGATACTGCGGAGATCAAGGTGCGAAGAGCCTTGAGATTCAGGCTTGACAGCAGGCATTGCCAATGAAATCGAGTGGGGATTTGGTCCAGACGACAAAGTTCTGTCAATATTTTGTGGCAGCCAGCGGGAGAGAATGGCATCTAGCTGCGGCATCGTAAACGGCTTTGTCAGATAATCATCCATACCGGCATCAATACACATCTGACGGTCTTCCGCACCGGCGTGGCCGGTCAGGGCGATCACAATCTGTCGGCTACCCGACCCCTCTACGGCCAGCAGCGCTTTTTCCTGTTCCCGCAGCATCCGTGTAGCCAAATAACCGTCCATAACCGGCATCTGACAATCCATCAGCACCAGTGAAAAATGGCCATGAGCAAGACATGCGAGGGCTTCACACCCATTGGATGCAACAGTGATATGGTAACCTAGATATTCCAGCATTTCCCGCGCAACATCCTGATTAATCGGGTTATCCTCCACCAGAAGAATTTCCCAACACCGTTCGCCGGCATTCGCAACTACATCGACATCCGGTTCAGGCGCAGCGACTACTGGCTCTGCCCCAATCTCGGAACCAAAACGAGCGGTAAACGAGAAGCAGGAACCTGCACCTGGAGTACTCTCTACAGTTATACCGCCCCCCATCATCTCTGCCAACTGCTTGGCGATAGTAAGGCCAAGCCCGGTACCACCGTATTTACGGGTCATTGAGCCGTCAGCCTGGGTGAAACCTTCAAAAATCATCGTCAGAAACTCAGGTCTAATTCCCACCCCGGTGTCCCGTACGGTAAAACATAGCTCCAGATCACCACATCCCCTATCCCCAATGCTCACCCCTATTCTAACCTCCCCCAGTTCGGTGAACTTGACCGCGTTGCTGACTAGATTCAACAGCACTTGCCGTAACCGCAGTGGATCACCACAGACCACATGAGGAACATCAGTATCTATAAACAGGCGGAGATCTACACCTTTCTGGGCAGCCGAGACCCTAAACAGCTCCGTTACCCCGTTAACCATCTCATGCAGATCGAAGGGGAGCATCTCCAGCTCAATCTTGCCGGCTTCAATCTTGGAAAAATCGAGTATATCGTTGATGACACCCAGAAGCGACGTTCCGGATTGATAGATTATCTGGGCAAACTTGCGTTGTTTTTCAGCCAGTTCCGTTCCAAGAAGCAGTTCCGTCATACCGAGCACACCATTCATTGGCGTACGAATTTCATGGCTCATATTGGCAAGAAATTCTGATTTGGAACGACTGGCGGCCTCGGCAGCATCCCGTGCCAATTCAAGATCGGCAACAATCTGCCGAAGCTCTTCAGTTCGCACATCAACCGTGCTCTCGAGCGTGCCACGCTGCAGTTCCAGCTCAATATCCCGCTGTTCTATCTGGCCCAGCATTTCATTGAATCCGTCAATCAACTGGCCCGTTTCATCGCTGTTTTCATTAGCGACACGCAGCTTGTAGTCCTTGGTGCTGGAAATTTTTCGCATCGTCCGGGCCAGAGAATCGATAGGACTTGTAATCAGATGTTGCAGCCTGGAAGCCAGGATATATGCTAAAAACAGCGCACAGAACAGGATTACGGCTGAAAAGGAGACTACACTGGCAAACATTTCACGGAGCGGTGCCGTCGATGCGTGCAGCAAAACAAAGCCGATCTTCCTGCCATCCGAGATAATCGGGCGAACAATATCGAAGCTGGAGGTAATATTCCAAAAACTGCTGTCACCCTGATTTTCAAGCAGGGCCAGCCGCTGCTGAGCAGTTCCGCTACTGCTAATCTTCTTAACAAGAGGGCTAACTTCATCTACATCAGGACTATGGTAGAAGGCAAAGAGATCCCCCTCATTATTCAATATATATCCGTTGAGTATGTCATGATTGGTACTGAGCGCCGAGAGAGAGGCACCAGCCGCTTTAGGATCACTGAAAATGAGCGGAGCAGAAGAAGAAAAAGCCACCATATCACCAACAATGGCAAGATTATTCTGGAGATTATCGCGATAATGCAGCAGTTGGTTTAAAATGAGAACAAGCGAGACCAGCGACACCACCAGGCAGCTTGTACCAAGGGTAATCAGCGTAATCTTGCGCTTGATTGATGACCGTCTGATATAGTTTTTCACATGCAGCCCTTAATGTTTTTTTGTGCCGCTCATTAATCGTATTATGTCGATATGATGTTCGGTAAAAAACGGCGGAACCACGTGGCAGCCAGGCTGGTAAGCACATAAAAACAATAGAAAATTGATAGCATATAAAAATCAGGTAGTGCAAGCTAAAACAACGGTTCGAAGAAGGATTCTAACAACAATTTACAGGTAGTTTCATTTCAATTTTTTTTAAGGTATAGTGGACTCTAACTTTTGAATATACTCGCATAAAAGGGCACTCAACTTATTGGAGCTATCTAGTTTATGAATAGCATGAAATCAGAATTATTGGGCAAGGTCCTGATCGTTGACGATGATTTCACCGTACGTCTGCTTGCCAGTGAAACTCTGGAAGGGGCAGGCTTCCAGGTTTGTGCCGTAGACAACGGTCCGGACGCAATTGCGCTTCTTGATACATTTATCCCTGATATTATTCTACTCGATGTTTTGATGCCGGGCATGGATGGGTATCTAACCTGCCAGGAAATCCGTAAGCACCCGCTCGGAGCCGCCGTTCCCATAGTAATCATGACCGGTCTCGATGATTTTGAATCCATAGAACGCGCATATCACCTCTCTGCAACCGATTTCATCAGCAAGCCGATACATTGGCTCGTCCTGCCGCACCGGGTGCACTACATCATTCGCTCAAGCAGGACATACAAGGAACTCAAGCAGAGCGAGGCACGGCTAAGCCATGCGCAGATGATCGCCCGTCTCGGCAACTGGGAATGGGACATCGTGAACGACAAGCTCCAATGGAGCAAAGAAATATTCCGCATATTCGCCATCGACCCACTCACTTTTAGCGGGACATTCCTGGCATTCCTGAATGCCACCCATCCAATAGACAGGGAAATGGTGCAAACAGCTGTAGAAACCGCCATAACCACCAGGCGATCTCTGAGCATCGACCACCAGATACTCCTGCCAAGCGGCACCGAGCGCTTTGTTTGCACCGAAGCGGAAATACAGTATGACAGCACCGGCCGCCCCTGTCACATGGCAGGAACAATACAGGATATCACCGAGCGAAAACTGGCTGAGATCAGAATTCGTCATCTGGCGTACCACGACATCCTGACAGGATTGCCCAACCGCGCTCTGTTCAGTGACCGACTGACCCAGTCCCTGCATCGAGCCGAACGTTCCGTTGAAAGGCTTGCCGTGCTGTTTTTCGACCTGGACGACTTCAAGTTCATCAACGACACTCACGGTCACCGCGTTGGTGACCTGTTGCTGATCGAGGTTTCACAACGTCTTAATGAGATAACACGAGCCGGCGACACCCTGGCCCGTCTGGGGGGTGACGAATTTACGGTCTTTTTGCATGATGTAAAATCTGAAGAAAATGCACTTTTGGTTGCCCACAACCATTTGAACAACCTGCTGGCTGCTTACCAGATCGAAGACAAACAGTTGTTCGTCTCAGCAAGTATAGGAATTGCGCTTTTTCCCGAACATGGCAGCAGCGCCGAGGTACTGATAAAAAGTGCCGACGCCGCCATGTATCAGGCCAAGCAAAACGGCAAGAACCATGTCGAACTGTTCACCCAAACTATGTACTGCAAGACTTCGGAGCGACTGTCCCTGCAGATGGATCTGCGCCGGGCACTTGAAAGAAAGGAATTTGTGTTGCACTACCAACCCCGGGTTAATCTGCTCAATGGAACCTGGAGCGGTGTCGAGGCTCTGGTGCGCTGGCAGCATCCTGATCGCGGTCTTATTTCGCCGCTCGCCTTCATTCCTCTGGCGGAGGAAACCGGACTTATCATGGAACTGGGTGAATGGGTATTGCGGGAAGCCACCATGCAGCTGCACCGATGGCACCTTGCGGGGGCTCCTGTGGCGAGGGTTTCGGTAAATGTATCGCCACTGCAGTTTCGCCGCCAGAACCTCATCGACTTGGTCAAATCAGCTCTCAGCGAAGCCTGTCTCTGCACCCGGTCACTGGAACTTGAAATCACCGAAAGTGCCCTGATGGACGACATGGACCAGTCTATTATCACCCTGAAACAACTGCAGCGACTGGGTGTCAGTATCAGTATTGATGACTTCGGCACCGGTTATTCGTCACTCAGCCATCTTCGCAGCCTGCCGGTTGATATTCTCAAGGTGGACCGATCCTTCGTTATGAATGCCCATGAATCAAAAGAGGATGCCCAGATACTGGCGGCAATCATAGCGATGGCCCATAGCTTGAAACTTGATATCGTCGCGGAAGGGGTTGAATGTGAAGCGCATGAGGTGCTGCTTACTTCTCAGCGGTGTCGTGAAGCCCAGGGTTTCTACTATGCCCAGCCAATGCCGGCCGAAGACCTGACTACCTTGCTGCTTGAACAGGCTCTGCCACTTGAATCGGTGAAGTATGCGGTCCTGGACCCGGATCAGAGCATCTGCTGCCTGATCAATGAAAACCCCACAACCTTCGGCGGTGACCCTCTCCAATTGGTCTGTCGCCTTTTCCCGGGGCGCCCCCCTGCCTGCAGAGGAAATCTGACCTGCGAACCGGTTGCATAAACAACGTACACCTGAAAAAGAGAGCCCCCTGCTGATTTAATCGGCAGGGGGCTCTCTTTACGGCACTATTTTCCCCAAGAGGATTATCAGACCTGACCTTCCAGAAACTCCCTTCCAAATGGCGACATCTGCCTCAAACGGGCAATAATCGGTGGCAACTCACGGATGACCGTATCTATCTCGGCATCAGTAGTGTAGCGCGACAGGGAAAAGCGGATTGACCCGTGGGCACAGGTAAAAGGGACACCCATTGCCCGCAAAACGTGGGACGGCTCCAGCGAACCGGAGGTACAGGCACTTCCTGAAGAAGCGCAAATACCAAATTCCGACAGCAGCAGTAATATTGCCTCCCCCTCGACAAACTCAAAAGCTATAGAGGTAGTATTAGGCAGTCTTTCTGCACCTCCGCCATTGATGCGGGCATGAGGAATAGCTGCCATCAGGGCGTCCTGCAGACGGTCGCGCATAGCTTTGACAGTCGTGTTTTCGGCTTCCATATGTTGTCCGGCCAGCTGACATGCTTTCCCCAGAGCAATGATGGCTGCAGCGTTTTCTGTACCGGCCCGGCGACTCTTTTCCTGATGGCCACCCACCATAAAGGGGCGGAACGGCGTGCCGCGCCTCAGATAGAGCACGCCAATTCCCTTGGGAGCATGCAGTTTATGTCCGGAAAGGGAAAGCATATCGATACTCGAAGCAGCCATATTGATAGGAATTTTACCGATTGCCTGGACAGCGTCACTATGGAAAAGGGCACCCTTTGACTTTGCAATGGCGGCCGCTTCTTCAACAGGAAAGATAACTCCGGTCTCATTGTTGGCCCACATTAGCGAGACAATGGCCGTATCATTATCCACGGCGGCCTTCAACTCTTCAAGATCCAGACGTCCGGCACCATCAACACCTATCTCGGTAACCCGGTAGCCTTTCTGGCGAAGATTGCGGCACTGGGTCAGGACGGCAGGGTGTTCGACACGGCTGGTGATTATGTGCTTACGGTCAGGAAAAACTTCAAGTGCCGAACGAATAGCAGCGTTGTCACTTTCTGTGCCGCAGGCGGTAAAAATGATTTCATCCGGTGATGCACCGAGCAGATCCGCTACGCGAACTCTGGCCTCAGTTACCTTGCTCTGCACCTGGCCACCGAAAAAATGCATTGAGCTCGGGTTGCCATACAGTTCGCAAAAATAGGGGCGCATCTCCTCAAAAACCGCTTCATCAACCTTCGTGGTTGCATTGTTGTCGAGATAGATCTCTTTCATTGAGAAACCTCCTCTACCACGATATCCTCGGCAACCAGATCGCGCAACTTGGCTTCAACCATACGAGCGGTGTTGCCGGACGAAGCACAACCGGCGCAGGCTTTACGGAAGGCTATCTTGACTTTTGAACCGTCGATATCGATCAGCTCCAAGTCGCCACCATCAGCCCAGAGCATTGGACGGATATCGCGTTCAAGAACTTCCTGAATCAGCTGCATCTTCTTCATATTGGACAGCTTTTCAGGACGTACACGCGTCTGAGCTGTAGCTTCTCCGAGTACCTGGGCGATTAACTCCTTGATTTTGGGAATACAGCCGCCACAGGCACCGCCCGCTTTGGTAAAGTTTGTCACCTGTTCGGCGGTTGTCAACCCGTTGGTTTCGATTACTTTTTTAAGAAATGCGTCGGTGATGCCAAAACATTTGCAGACTATCTCCCCTTCGTAGTCAGGGTACGCCGGACCATGATCATGCTCACTATCGTGCTGTGGCATCTCAATCCCTCGATATTTAAATATTGCCACTTCCAACGCTTCCTGCCCCATGACTGAACAGTGCATCTTCTCTTCCGGCAGACCGCCCAGAAAATCGGCAATATCCTGATTGCTGACAGCAAGTGCCTCATCAAGGGTTTTCCCTTTTACCATCTCGGTCAGCGCTGATGATGAAGCAATAGCACTGGCGCAACCAAATGTTTGAAACTTGGCATCAACAATCTTGTCTTTATTTTCGTCCAGCTTGAGATAGAGCTTAAGAGCATCGCCGCATGCCAGACTGCCTACTTCTCCAACCGCGTCGGCATCAGGAATATCCCCTACATTACGAGGGTTCAGAAAATGGTCCTTAACTATTGGTGTGTAATCCCACATGACAAATCTCCTTCGTAGATATAATTAGCTTAGAATAAACTTCCGGCCAGCAGCCATTACTTCTGCAAGACGGGCATCGTTGCTCGCCTCGCCATACAACCGCACTACCGGCTCTGTTCCAGACTTGCGAAACAGCATCCAACTGCCGTCAGCGAGCAATAATTTGGTGCCGTCAACTTTGACAATTTCCGAGACCTTCGTCCCGGCAACTTCCGCTGGCACCGAATTAATCTTATTTTTGTAAGCCATTTCAAGTTCCGGCGACAGCTTGAGGTTGTCGCGACGGGTGACGAAACACCCCACCTCGCCGTATAACCGATCAAGAAGCTGGCGGATACTCTTACCCTCACGGGCCACCATTTCGGCCACCAGAAAACAGGCCAGAATGCCGTCCTTTTCAGGGACATGCCCCTTTATTGTCAGTCCGGCACTTTCTTCCCCGCCGATGACCAGCTTGTCCTGACTGATCAACTCACCGATATACTTGAAACCGACGGGCGTTTCATACACCGGGACGCCATGCTTCTTTGCAACGGCATCAATGAGGTGCGAGGTCGCAACAGAACGTGCCACGCCCCCTTCAAGCTTGCGTACCCGAATCAGATAATCCAGCAGCAGGGCGATGATATAATTCGGCTCGATGTAACTACCGTCAGCATCAAGAATGCCAAAACGGTCAGCGTCACCATCGGTCGAAAGGCCGAGTTTGATATCGGAATCGTTCTTGACCAGGGAAATAAAATCCGGGATGTGCGCCTCAGATGGCTCTGGCGGATGTCCGCCAAAGTAAGGGTCCGGACGGTCATTGATGATTGTGTACGGGATATTTCGTGTGCGAAGCGGGTCATCCAGATAACCTCGTCCGGTGCCGTACATAGGGTTAAGTGCAACCTTGCCCAGTTTACCTATTGCATCAAAGTCCACCTTTTGTTCCAGGGACTTCAGATAACTGTCATGAGGGTTGATAACCTCCATTAGCCCCAGCTTACCGGCTTCATCAAGAGATAGCTCGTTATAACATTTTGTTCCTACCGTTGCATTGGCACGCCGCTCGATCTCACCTGTGGTTTCAGGCAGCGCCGGACCACCGGAGGAGGGAGAAAACTTGACGCCATTGTATTCAGGAGGGTTATGGCTGGCGGTAAAATTGATGCCGCCCGCAGCACCGCGTCGCAATATTTCGTAAGAGATAACCGGCGTAGGGGTATCCCGTTCACAAACAAACGCCTTGATTCCCGCCCCGGCAAGAACACGGGCGGATGCTTCCACAAATCGCTGCCCCATAAAACGGGTGTCACAGCCGATTACAACACCTTTTTCCTTTTCACCGGAGGCCTTAATGGTATCGGCTATCGCCTGGACAACTACTTTTACGTTATCGAACGTGAAATCCTCGCACAGAATTCCGCGCCAGCCTGACGTTCCAAAAGTGATTTGCGGCATTTTTTACACCCCCTAATTCACAACAGGACATCTTTTGTCGTGTTAGAATAGTACACATGAGGCCGCTCGTCAAGACAAAGAACCGTGACAAACGCGGCAGGCACACTTCATGAGTCAACGGCTAGTTTATTGGAAACTGCATGACAAATCCGACACGGTTGCCCCTTGATGCAACGGTGGTCCCATTGGAATGGTTTTGCATTCTGGGATTTGAATAATCAACCATGATAGTGGATTTTACGCCAAACACCTTTTCCACGCCCAAACAGACAACGCCTAACGGATCTGTGAGGACGAGTGCCGTATGGTCATACCATCTCAATTCCTGCTTGCTCTTGATCGACTCCCGGAAGGGCTCTACGATGTATGCACCCAGAAGTGAACCAAGCACAGGCGTGGCTATCAGGTCTTGAATGGATGGTTTCTCTGCCAGGGCTTCAACACCGAACTCGTACAATGCCGACAACGCTGCGGAGTAGATAAACGAATAAGTCTGATCCAGTCCACGCTCTCTCGCGCGGATGTAATACGTGGCACCCCAGTATGGATGAAGGCCGTAATTGATATAAGACTCATCCTTATCCATAACGGGGTGACCAATATTGTTAGAATATTTTTTCAGACCACTCCTCTTTTGCTCGGGAGTCCAACTGGAAAAGCTCTCCGGCATAACATATGTAATCGCTACAGCCAGGAACTGAAGGCCAATTATTGTGCCTATATCTCTTTGTGCTCCATCCCAGTCCGGAATACGTTTGCCATCAGCTTTTTTAGAGGTCGCGGATTCTTCGACAGCTGTTCCATCGACCGCTGTCACAACAGCACCGTTCTGGCTGGAGCTGTTGTTTACAAACGCCGCTTTCCTGACCAGCGACTCCTTGCTGCTTATAACTTCCTGAACACTATTGGAATAATCACCATCTGGTGTAGAAAGGCCGGCAAGAACAGATGTACGAGGAACCCTTTCACCAGCGGATAACAACGTACCCGCTGACAAATCAGTGTTTACCGCCAGCAGCAGTAAAAGCACAGCGGAAGCGAAGCTGACCGTTCTCCCGAACCGCCGGCTTATAAAAGAAAAAACATAAAGGATACGCATGCAGACCTCATTGTTATTTGATTTAATCATAAACAGTTAGATATTCCATACTAACGCAACCATGTCAACATCTTGTACGATTATTTTTGCGTAAAGCCCAGCCACCAAGAGCGCACTTGACCTGAATCAGCCATCAGTAGTATATGGTTATGTTCAGAATACTCGATAAAGGACTATTTACATGACTAAAGAACTTGCCAAGGGGTACGAACCCCATGATGTTGAAAAAAGATGGTACTCTGAGTGGGAAACGAAGGGATATTTCCGCGCTGCAGCTACTTCTGAGAAAAAACCTTACTCCATAGTAATCCCCCCCCCAAACGTAACCGGCGCCCTGCATATGGGGCACGCTCTCAACAACACCCTGCAGGATATCCTCTGCCGCTGGAAGCGGATGCAGGGGTACAATGTGCTCTGGATGCCGGGGACCGACCATGCCGGTATCGCTACCCAAAATGTCGTCGAACGGCAGCTGAGCGCCGAAGGGAAGGATCGCCATGATCTTGGGCGTGAAGCATTTATCGAGCGGGTCTGGAAGTGGAAGGCGGAGTCCGGCGGCCAGATCATCGGCCAACTGAAACGCCTCGGCGCTTCCTGCGACTGGGAGCGCGAACGATTCACAATGGATGAAGGGCTTTCTAAAGCGGTGCGTACAGTTTTTGTAAAACTGTATGAGGATGGTCTGATCTATCGCGACAACCGTCTGATCAACTGGTGTCCCCGCTGCCACACCGCCCTTTCCGATATTGAAGTCGAGCATGAAGATCATAAAGGACACCTCTGGCACATCCGCTATCCAGTCGTCGGCGAGCTTGGACGTTTTGTGACCGTGGCAACAACCCGCCCGGAAACTATGCTGGGTGACACCGCCGTTGCAGTGCATCCGGAGGACGAGCGTTACAGTGGCCTGATTGGTAAAAAAGTGCTCCTGCCGCTCCTCAATCGCGAAATCCCGGTTGTAGCCGATGATTATGTGGATCTCGAGTTCGGTACCGGCGTGGTCAAAATAACCCCGGCCCACGATTTCAACGACTTTGAAGTAGGCCTGCGCCATAGTCTGGACAAGATCAATGTCCTCGACGAATCCGGTATCATTAATGCCGCCGGCCACCAGTACGAAGGGCTTGATCGTTTCGAAGCCAGAAAACGGGTTGTGGCCGATCTGGAAGAAGCCGGTTATCTGGACAAAATTGATGATCACGCCATGTCGGTCGGCGGATGCTACCGCTGTAAGACCGTGGTCGAGCCGTACCTTTCCCTGCAGTGGTATGTAAAAGTAGCCCCGTTGGCCGGGCGGGCCCTGGACGCCGTAAAGAGCGGCAAAACCCGCATCCTCCCCAAACAGTGGGAAAACACCTATTACGACTGGATGGAAAATATCCGCGACTGGTGCATCTCGCGCCAGATCTGGTGGGGGCACCGCATCCCGGCCTGGTTCTGCGATCACTGCGGCGAAATCACCGTCGCAATGGAAACACCGACCAAATGCTCGAAATGCGGCAGCGACGAACTTCGTCAGGAAACCGACGTGCTCGACACCTGGTTTTCATCGGCCCTCTGGCCCTTCTCTACCATGGGGTGGCCTGATCAGACCGCAGAACTGAAAACATTCTACCCAACCGCCACTCTGGTGACCGGCTTTGACATCCTCTTTTTCTGGGTGGCCCGCATGATGATGATGGGGCTGCACTTCATGGATGAGGTCCCATTCACCGATGTCTACATTCACGCCCTGGTGCGCGATGCCCAGGGTCACAAGATGTCAAAGTCCAAAGGTAATGTTATCGACCCGCTGACGGTTATCGACCAGTACGGCACCGATGCCTTCCGTTTCACCCTGGCAGCCTTTGCCGCTCAGGGACGCGACATCAAACTGGCCGAAGAGCGTATCGTCGGCTACCGTAACTTCTGCAACAAGGTCTGGAATGCGGCACGCTTCACGATGATGAACCTTGAAGGCTTCAATCCGGACGGCATCAGCTTAAACTCGCTGGAATTATCCCAGGGGGACAAATGGATTCTGCACCGTCTGAATGAGACAGCCCGGACGGTCGATGAAACGCTGACCGGCTACCGATACAACGAAAGTGCCATGGCACTGTATCAGTTCACCTGGAGCGAATTCTGCGACTGGTATCTGGAACTGTCCAAACAGGACATCTACAACGGCACGCCGGAGCGCAAACTGGCGACTCAATATGTTCTCTGGTACACGCTGGAGAACCTGCTCCGACTGCTCCACCCGTTCATGCCCTTTATCACCGAAGAGATCTGGCAGGCACTGCCGGGAACAAAAGCGACCCCGACCATCATGCAGGCCCCCTATCCCAGTCACTGTAAAGAGTGTTCCTTCCCGCAAGACGCCGCTGACATGGAACGGATCATGGCGGTCATCGGCGGGATCCGTAACATCCGGGGCGAGATGGAGGTGCCACCGTCAAAGCAGATCGCCGTCATCCTTTCCTGCGACAGCGAAGCCAGCCAGCGCCTGATGAAACACAACGAAAACGCCATTATCAGTCTTGCCAGGGTTTCAGACCTTGCCATCGGATACAAAATAGAAAAACCTGAAGATGCCTCTATACAGGTGGCCGGAGATATTCAGATATATGTACCGCTCAAAGGAATGGTAGACGTTGCCGCCGAAGAGGAGCGCTTGCTGAAGGAAATCGGCAAGATGGAAAAAGAGATAGAAATGTTCTCTAAAAAACTGGAAAGCCCAGCCTTCGTGGACCGCGCTCCGGCCGATATTGTTGCCAAGGAGCGACAGAAGCTGGCCGATGTCAACGGAAAGAAGCTGGTGCTGGAAGAGAGCCTTGGTAAGATCAGAAAACTGAAGTAGGTGAGAGAGCCATGCAAGAATTCCAGAACGTCGCCATATTCGCCAAGATTCACGATCCACGCTGCCTTGGTATCGCCAGTGACCTGATTAAATGGCTCGAGGAACGTGGCTGCACTCCGATGGCAGAGGAGCAGCTGACCCGTCAGCTCGGCTATCCGAAAGCGCTGACTGAGGAAGAGATCCTTGATCAAGCCGAACTGGTGGTGGTGCTTGGAGGGGACGGTACGCTTATCTCGGTGGCACGACTCTTCAGCGGCAAGGATGTGCCCATTCTGGGAGTCAACCTGGGAAGCCTTGGTTTTCTGACTGAGATCACTGTTGAGGAACTTTACACACGCCTCGAAAAATGTCTTGAGGGAAACCCTCGTGTTTCAGAACGGATGATGCTGGAAGTGACCCTCCACAGGGAAGGCCAGGAAATAGAGAAATGCTACGTCCTGAATGATATGGTTATCAACAAGGGAGCGCTGGCCAGGATTGTTGACCTGGAAACCAAGGTAAACCGCCATTTCCTGACTACTTACAAGGCTGACGGACTTATTGTATCAACCCCGACCGGCTCCACCGGCTATTCCCTCTCCGCCGGCGGCCCGATTATCCACCCGCTGATGAGCTGCATCGCAATCACCCCGATCTGTCCGCACACGCTGACAAACCGCCCGATTGTAGTCACCGATGAATCAATAATATCGATCACCGTCAAATCGTCATTTGATGAAAAAGTATACCTGACGCTGGATGGCCAGGTCGGCTTTGAGCTGCAGGAAGGGGACTCGGTCGAGGTACGCAAGGCTCTAAAAACGACCTCGCTCGTCATGTCACGCAGCCGTGACTATTTCGAAATTCTACGAACCAAACTGAAATGGGGAGAGCGCTAACAGCTTATGCTGACCGATCTTACTATAAAAAATGTTGCCATCATCGATACCCTGCACATCACATTCAAGCCGGGGATGACAGTGCTGACCGGCGAGACCGGCGCCGGCAAATCGATCATCATTGATGCGGTCGGCCTGGTTATGGGTGGTCGCGCTTCCAGCGACCTGATCCGTTCCGGCGAGGATGAAGCGGTCGTCGAGGCTCTTTTCGACATCTCCACCCTGCCGGAAATAAAGCAACTGCTATTGGAGGCCGGATTTGACAGTGCCGACGAGCTGTTGATCAAACGCTCCCTGTCACGCGGAGGCAAAAACAGGATTTTTATCAACGGCGGCATGGCCACCCTGGCCCTTCTGATTGATATCGCCCCGCGACTGATCAATATATACGGTCAACACGACTCTCAAACTCTGCTGAAACCTGATAACCATCTGCGTCTTCTGGACGCATATGCCGGCCTCGGCGATCTGCGACAGAAGTTCACAGGTCTGTTCAGCCGACTGGCGTCTGTACGCGAAACCCTTGCCGGAATTGAAAATGCCGAGCGGGAGGCCGAGCGGCGGCTTGATCTCCTGTCATACCAGTCGGATGAGATTGCTAAAGCAGCGCTTATACCTGGAGAGGATGAACGACTTGAAGAACAGCGCAAGCTGCTGGCAAGCGCTGAAAAGCTTGGGAGTGTCAGCAGCGAAGCCTTTGACCGGCTGTACGGCGGTGACAGCACTCTGCTCGGACAGCTCAAGCGCATCTCCGGTTCAATAACCGAATTATCAACTATCGACCACTCACTGCAGGATTTGGCCACTTCACTGGACAGTGCTTATCTGCAGCTGGAGGATGCCTCTATAACACTGCGTGATTACACTTCACGCATTGAGTCAGACCCAATGGCACTGCAACAAACAGACGACCGGCTCGACCAGATCAGCCGTTTGAAAAAGAAATATGCTCCTACTGTGGAAGAGATACTGGTCTATAAGTCAGAAATCGATGCTGAACTTGATCAATTGCAGAGCAGGGAGCAAAGCAGACATGCTCTGGAAGCCGAGCGAACCCGGATGGAAGAAGAGCTGAAACTGGTTGGTGGCGAACTATCGGCTGCCAGACTTCAAGCAGCCACTAAACTCAAACATGCACTGGAGGGTGAGGCACACCAACTGGCCATGAAGGGTGCGATCATAGAACCAACACTGGAAGCGCTGACTGAACCCCGTTCAAGCGGATTCGAAAAGGTTGAGTTTCTGTTTTCCCCCAATCCGGGAGAAATACCGCGCCCAATGGCTAAAATCGCTTCCGGTGGCGAACTTTCGCGGCTGATGCTTGCGATCAAGCAGGTGCTGCCTGAGGGTGACGTACCGACACTGGTTTTTGACGAGGTTGATACCGGTATCGGCGGAGCCACATCAGAACTGGTCGGGAGAAAACTGAAAAATGTTGCGACCCGCCAGCAGGTGCTTTGCATTACCCATCTGCCGCAAGTTGCGGTCTTTGCCGATCAGCAGTTACGGGTGGAGAAACTTGTTGAAGGGGGGCGAACTTCCACTCGCATTCTTGAACTCGACCAGAATGAGCGTACCTGCGAAATAGCCCGAATGCTGGCCGGATCTACCGTCACAGATTCAGCTATGAAGCACGCCACCGAGATGCTGGCGTCAACAGCCAGACAAACCGCTTCCAATAAATAAATCATGCATTAATGAGCAGATATGCCAATACCTGTAGATAATCTGTACAAAAATATCCCTGAAGATGTTCCAAACGAATTATTTAAGACCCTGGCAGAAAGAAAAGGGGTCCGGGTTGAACGGATTGTCTCTGATGGGCACGCAACGCCAAATGGTGAGTGGTACGATCAAGGGTGGGATGAATGGGTACTTTTGGTATCAGGGGGGGCGACGCTGCTGTTAGATGACAGCAGCGCCCCCATGATTTTGAAGCCTGGTGACCATATTATGATTCCAGCCGGCTGCCGCCATCGAGTGGAGCAAACTGACCCTCTGCAGAAAACTGTCTGGCTAGCGGTTCATTTCGGTAATAACAACGTGGAATAATTCATGGGGCAACCACAAAGCGATTCTTCCCACCCTGTTTCGCCTGCCGGAGCGCCTGATCCGCCCGAGAAATACAGTCGTGAATCGTCTGTCCCGCCTGATATTCGCACAAACCGGCACTGGCAGTGATGCGAATTCCGGGGCGATTGGCCTTGAACTCTGTCATCGATATTGCCTCAAGCACCTTGCGGGCAAGGGTCAAAGCACCATCAATGCAGGTTTCTGTCAGCAGAAAAAGAAATTCCTCCCCCCCCCAACGAGCACAGACATCCTCGCTTCTGGCACATCCCATCAGGACACGCGCCACCTCTACAAGGACATCATCACCGTCATTATACCCGTAGGCATCGTTAACCCATTTGAAATTATCCAGATCAACGATCATAACGGAAAATGATCTGAGATGACGTTCTGAACGACTCAACTCCCGTTCCATCTTCTCCATGATATCACGGCGGTTTGCCAACCCGGTCATAGGGTCAATCCTGGTAGCCAGATCCAGAGAACGGTCCATCTCACTCAACTGCGTTCTTAAACTGTCATTTTCCTTTTCAAGGAGCTTGACACGCCGTTTCAAGGCACAGTAGTCATCATACAGCAGCCGATAGTCAATCATCAGCGAATTACTGTCGTTACTGCTGTCTGAAACCAGATGTTCAAAACGGGCGCTGTGGTCATCCACTGCAGCACGGGTGGATTTTCTGGCCATACTGTGCAATGCCATATGAAATTCTCCTTAACAAGATAATATCAATGAGTAGTATTGCTAAACCACTCAACTCGGCAGAGCAGGCAGTTCCAATCCGGCCATCTGCTGAACCATGCGGACTACCTGACAGCTGTACCCGAATTCATTATCGTACCAGACATACAGGACACAACGGTTCCCTTCGGCGATTGTCGCAAGCGAATCTACGACACCGGCATGACGCGAACCGACAAAATCGCTTGATACTACTTCCGGTGAATTAGTAAAGTCAATCTGGTTCTGCAGCGGAGAATCAAGCGACATATTGCGCAGATAGCCGTTGATGGCTTCAACGTCAACCGCATGCGCCAGTTCCAGATTCATAATGGCCAGAGAAACATTCGGGGTCGGTACACGGATCGCGTTCCCCGTCAACTTACCGGACAGTTCAGGAATGACCTTGGCAACCGCCTTGGCAGCTCCGGTTTCCGTAATAACCATATTCAGAGGGGCGCTGCGACCACGTCGGGATGCCTTGTGGTAATTGTCGATCAGGTTCTGGTCATTGGTGTATGAGTGGCAGGTTTCAAGGTGTCCGTGGACAATGCCAAAACGATCATTGATCGCCTTCATAATTGGAACGACTGCATTGGTTGTACAGCTGGCAGCAGAAAATATATTCTCCTGATCGGTGATCAGATTGTTGTTGATACCTGCAACAATATTGGGGATATCCCCCTTGCCGGGAGCGGTCAGGATGACCTTTGCAATGCCGGGAGCAAGCAAATGCCTTCCTAGACCGTCACGATCGCGCCACTTGCCGGTGTTATCAATCAGAATCGCATTGTTTATACCATATTGAGTATAATCTACGTTTTCCGGAGCATCAGCGTAAATAATCCGGATCATATTACCATTGGCGATAATGGCGTTTTCTTCTTCATCAACGGTAATAATACCATTAAACTGGCCATGAACGGAGTCCCGGCGCAGCAGGCTGGCGCGCTTAAGCAGGTCATCCGCCCCCCCCTTGCGTACAACAGCAGCCCTGATCCTGAGTTTCTCGCCACTGCCTGACTTTTCAATCAGAATGCGGGCAAGCAGTCGGCCGATGCGGCCAAAGCCATACAGCACAATATCCTGAGGTTCCGCACGCACCGCACCACGACCGGTATTGATGCTGGCAAGCTCATTCTTTATAAAATCATCAACTGACAATTTTCCGCCCGACTTTTGATACTGAATAGTTAATTTGCCAAGATCGACCCTCCCCGGAGCCAGGTCGAGCTTATCCATTGCCGCCAGTAACGGATAGGTTTCCATCACAGTAAGTTCTGTATCAAGAATCATACGGGCAAAGCGGTGTGCCTTCAAAATATCAATTACTGTACTATGCACCAGAGTTCGCCCATACAGGGTCAGAATTATATTATGGTCACGGTACAGACGGCCGATGATAGGCAGCATCTGTTCGGCACATGTTTCATGGTTTTTCCACTCCTGCAAATAGTCATCCTGCTTTTGATGATTCATACTTCTCTCCTTGGTAAAATTGTTGCTGCATCGATATATCTAAAAAAACATCAATCTTTAACACGACCGACCAATCGTAGCAACCCATCCAGAATGGTCAGAGGGCTGGGAGGGCAGCCGGGAATATAAAGATCTACCGGCACGAGACCATCTGTGCCGTTATGTACTTCGGCGTGATCCTTGAACGGGCCTCCGTTGATCGCACAGGCACCGGCAACTATTACCAGCTTGGGCTCCGGAATCGCCGCATAGGTATCAAGCAAAGCCAGACGCATGTTTTCAGATACAGGCCCGGTCACAAACAGACCGTCAGCATGGCGCGGGCTGGCAACAAACTGGATGCCGAAACGTCCCAGATCCCAACCGATCGTGGAGAGCACATTAGTATCTGCCTCGCAGGCATTACAGCCACCGGCACTTACCTCGCGCAATTTCAGGGATCGTCCGAACAGACAAAGCAGTTCCCCTTCCAACGCCCCTCCCGGCTGGTACTCCTCGCCAGCGGCCACCGTCAAGCCGTTGCGACTGCGGCTCGAAAGACGGGCATCTGATGAAAACGAGATAGCGTCATGAGGACACGCTGCGGCGCAGTCACCACAGAAAAGACATTTACCCATATCCAGCGTCAGACGCCCGGAAGCTGAAATCGCTCCATATGGGCAGGCAGCGGCGCAGGCGAGGCACCCGTCATCACATCGGGAAGCATCCAGCAGCGGCAGGCCGCGAAAGCGTGGCGGCAGAGGCAGCGGCGCGTCAGGATATGCAAAAGTGCGATGCTTCTGACGGAAGCGTGTAAGAATGGCTTTTAGCATACATGCTCCAATTTATAAATCAAATCCACAATACGACAGATTAAAACTCTTGTTACAGAGCGGAAAATCAGATATTTGCTGATTTCGCAGGGCTAGCGCCAGACCATTCCAGTTATGAAACGACGGATCTACGATCTTGTAGCGCTCAAAAAGCCCCTGACCATCAGTCAGTGCAACATGGCATATTTCACCACGCCACCCCTCGGTCAGCGCAACGGCACAACTATCCGGTGCAATATCCTTCATCTGGTTACGATAGCCGCCGCCGCGCGGCAAATGTCGTATCTGTTCATCGATAAAATCAAGTGAGCGCTCGGCCTCCAGCCAACGCAGATGTGTGCGGGCAGCTACGTCGCAGGAAGTGGCGGTGACCACCGGTATCTGGCTAATGCGGAATATTCCGAAGGGATGATCTCGCCGGACATCGCGGTTTAGTCCGCACGCCCTGGCGGGAGGCCCGACGAGGCCGATCTCACGGGCGTCCGCTTTCGTAATCGCACCGGTTTCTTCAAGCCTCGCCATAACCGAAGGGGTATCCCAGAGGAGCTGGACAGCTCCGGCAAGATCGGCCCGCGCAGACTGAAGACGCTTGTACAGCTCCTCCGCAATAGCGGCATCGCAATCGTAACCGATCCCACCCGGTCTGAGCAGGCCGCGGCCGAAACGACTGCCGCACAGCAGGGCGGTCATATTGAGAAAATCTCCACGAATCCGGCCGCAGAATGATGCGGTTGGCAGGTAACCGACATCCCCGGCTATCGCTCCCAGATCTCCGGTATGATTGGCTAATCTTTCCAGCTCGAGGGCGATTCCACGTACTGTCTCAGCCCGTGGTGATGCAAAGACTCCGGCCAGAGACTCCATATTCATGCAATACGCCTGCCCGTGGCCAGCCGTTGTATCACCGGCTATTGTTTCCATCTGGTGCATGGTACGGTGGGTCGGCCCTCCGATCAGCGCTCTTTCAATGCCCCGATGCTGAAACCCGAGTGCTATTTCCAGATGATATACCTCTTCGCCGTGGCACTGAAAGCGGAAGTGCCCCGGTTCAATGATCCCGGCATGCACCGGGCCGACCGCGACCTCATGAACTTCATCCCCTTCAACGCGGTAGAAATCCATTACTCCGGGAAGCAGACCACCGCCATCACTTCCGCTCCAGAAGCCCTCTCCTTCGCAGAGCGGCTTTTGAAAACGAACCGGCTTGAACCAGGGGTGCCCTTCCGGACGGGTCAGACACTGTTCGGCTATCTCGCGTTCAAACAGGTGCAGCTGCGGACAGACGGCAGCCAGCGAAGGGAAGGAGCGGCCTACCGATGTAGAAACAATTCCGAGCTTGCTGCTGCCGGCCCGGGCAGACATGATGCAGTACAGAGTCGCCCCGGCAGCATGCGGAACACCAAAATAGGAACAGGCCCTCCAGCCCGCAGCAATCGAATCAAGAATCCCCTGAAAAAAGGTATCGTTATCCGGCGTTGGTATTTCATTTCGAGCAAATGAGGTACCGTTATAAAAAGTTTTCATACCGAAGCTCATTGATGTACCTCCAGAAGCGCTGCTGCATCCTGCAACAAGGTCATCAGAGGTGCAGGCATCCAAATTCCGAGCAGAAACACCAGCAGCAAGAGGATCAATGGTGGCCCGACCGTCCCGACTGTATCGCGATACGAAGTTGTCTCGCTGTCAACCGGGGCTTCACCCATTACCATCGGCAGGACCGTCATCGCCATGCCGATAAAAATGACTGTCAGCGAAATAAGAAAAATCAAACCTATCAGCATGCGCCCCTGAATAAAGGTGCTGCTGATAATGGTAAATTCACTGATAAAGGGGGCAAAGGGGGGTGACCCGGTGATGGCTATGAATCCGGCAAGAAAGAGCCCTCCCGACCAGGGGAGGCGGCGCAGAGCGCCACGCACATGATCAGTGCTTTTACTGTTGTATGAACGATGAATGTTGCCGGATGACAGGAACAGTACCCCTTTGGTCAGGCCGTTGGCGAGAATATGGAACAGTGCGCCGAATATTGCCTTGCCCCCCAGACCGAGAGCTACCGCCATTATGCCGACATGCTCAACGCTGGAATACGCCAACATCCGCTTGAAATCGGCCTGACGGGCCATGAAGATCGCAGCCATGATCATCGAAAACAGACCCATAACAATCAGGGCATTTTGAAAAAACAGTATCTCTTTGGTAGCCAGGCAAAGTTGATAAATACGTAAGAGGGCCAGAAAAGCCAGATTAACCAAACCGCCTGCCAACAGGGCGCCAACCAGACCGGGAGCCTCGCCATAGGCATCCGGCTTCCAGGTATGGAGCGGAGCCAGCCCCATCTTGGTGCCAAAACCGACCAAAAGAAAGACAAATGCAGCATGAACCCAGCCGGAGGAAAGCTTGGCTGCATCCCGGATAAGATCATCGAGCAGCAGTGACGGCTCAACTCTGGCAACAATCGTGGCGTATGCGAGAAAATAGAGACCGATCAGAGCAAGAGCGACCCCGACAGAGCAGATCAGCAGGTATTTCCAGGTTGCCTCGATCGAGCGGGCATTGCGGTTGAAATAAATCAGCGGTGCCATGGATATTGTAGTTGTTTCAAGCGCAACCCACATCAGTCCCAGATGGTGGGTAATGGTCACCAGCGAGGCGGCCGACAGACAGACCAGCAGAGCGACGCAGAGTACCCGGTTGGAGCGTTCACGGCGATAGTAAAGGTAGCCGATCGAGTAAACAGCACAGGCCAGAAAGAGAATGCTGGTGCTTAGCAGAACGATTTTACCGAGCGCATCCAGACAGAACCAACCGTCCGGAGACACTGGCGGGGTGGATGAAAGCATCTGAATTGTAAGGCCCAGATGTGCAAGGGCAAAGAGCGCCAGAACCTTGGGGCGCAGTCGGTCGTAGGGGATCAGCCAGGTTATGGCGGCTCCGATGAGCGGGAGTAAGATCAGGGCGGCAAACATGGACTACTCCTCTTTCAGTGAGGTCAGGCGAGAGGTATCAAGCGAGGAGAACTCACGACTGATCTGGTTGATAACGATCCCCATCACGAAGGTGCCAACTAACAGATCAAGCAGGGCGCCCACTTCAACCATGATCGGCATCGCCTCCGCCAGCAGCAGGCCGAAAATAAAAATACCGTTCTCAAGGACAAGATACCCGATAACCTGTGAAATCGCCTTGCGGCGTGTCGTCAGAACCAGAAAACCGGTCATCATAGTGGCGATCGATGCCGGGACGAACATGAAATTCTGGTGCTCCGGCAGCATAGGCAACCTGCCGGCAAAACCAAATGAAAGGGCGGTAAAGACCGCTCCGAGCAGCAGAGTCGGCACATATCCCAGAAACGGTTCAACTTCGCGCTTGATCTCGGCGGAACGGACAGCACGAACCAGCAGAAGGGGGATTACAAACCCCTTGACCGTAATAATAACGACCGTAATCCCCACCAGATGCCAGGAGAAGGGATGGATCAATCCTGGCAGAATCCCCAGGATAACCCCCTGGACGGCCACTGCACGAATCGAAAAAATCAGACGACTGGTGCCGAGCAAGATAAAGTTGATCAGCAGTACCAGAACAAGAAGTTGATCGGCCAAAGAAATCATCGCGTCACCTTATGACCAGCAGAGTTGAGAACGCTGCCAGTATTGTAGCGCCAACCAGCAGTTGTGGAATGCGAATGAGTCGTAGACGCGCCATAACCGACTCAACTATGCCAATAACGACCGCCAGTTCCAGCATCGAGATGATAAAAAGTCCCCAATCAAGATATGGATTTCCGGTCGCATAAGGCAGTGCCAGATGGACAAAAAAGGCCCCCAGCACAAACAGTTTGAGTGCTGCTGCATACTGGATGATCCCAAAAGCGGGGCCGCTGTGGTCAAGCACCATTACCTCATGGATCATGGTCAGTTCCAGGTGTGTATTGGGGTCATCGAAAGGGATACGGCAATTTTCAGCAAGCAGCACGACAAACATCCCTCCGACCAGGAGGAGCAGAGCTGCACCGTTGTTCAGCCATACTCCGAAGCTGATATTGACGAGCATATTTGAGAGGGAATATGAGCCGGACAATCGCGACAGTGTGATCAGGGCAAAAAAGAGGGTCGGTTCGGCCAGACAGGAGAAGGTCGCCTCACGAGCGGATCCCATCCCTTCAAAGCTCGAGCCGGTATCAAGCGCGGCTGACATCGTAAAAAAGCGCCCCAGTGCAAAAAGATAGGCGTACAGGATCATGTCGCCGTCAAAAGAGATCGGAGACTGGTGCGCACCAAAAGGAATCAGCAGTGCAGCTACCGCTGTTGTTGCCAGGGCAACAATAGGCCCGGCACGAAAGACCCAGCTTGTTGTCGTGCTGAATACAGTCCCTTTTTGCAGCAGACGGATGATGTCATAGTAAGGCTGGAAAAACGGCGCACCGACTCTCCCGGCAAACGCCGCCTTCGTCTTGCCGATTACCCCCAACAGCAGCGGCGGCATAACCAGCGCCAGAAAAATATGGATGGTGCCGTTAATGACAGTAATGTTCGTCATATCAATTCTCCCCGGGCCACTTTCAGTGAGCCCATAACATAAAAATAAAGAGGGTGACGAAGATATACAACATGTACAAATGCATCTGACCATGCTGCAGACGCCTTAAAAAGGCAAACGATACACCGGCAATAGTAAACAGCGGCACAATGATCCGCTCCAGAATTGTTTCCGTAGGAGCTTCGCAGCAGTGCGCTGCACCTGGAAAAAGACCGGCCAACTTCGGGCGACTGATCCGCTGGCGCATAATGCCATTGAACACCGAAACGGCAAGCTCGGAAAACGATGACGCACCGTACTGTACCCGCGCAGTCCCGCGCTGATAACCGCACCCCCAGGTTGGCGCAGAGGTTACCCCTGATTTCCCCAGCCGCCACATCCAGAGCAGCGCCGCAAGGGCGGCAGCAGCCAGCAGCAAACCCCCGGAAACAGATAGCCAGCCCATGATAACGCCGTACTCTGCTGCAAGCCCGGTTGACGCGAGCTCTGGATAGAATGATGTCATAGCCGGTGAAACCAGATGCAGCCCCAGCTGCGGGGCGACCCCTATCAGCAGGCATAACAGCGCAAAAAATGCCATCGGCACCAGCATCGTCAAACCTGCTTCGTGTGGATGAACCGCAGCTGAACTGCGGGGAGTACCAAGGAACACCGAGCTGTAGAGCTTGGTAAACGCAATCACGGCCAGTCCGCCGACCAGTGCCAGCAAAGGGGCAAGAAGCACCAGATAGACCAGGCTGTCCGCATTGAGCTGCCGGAACAATCCGAGATACAGCAGAAATTCACTGACAAAACCGTTCAGAGGGGGGATACCGCAGATGGCAACAGATCCGATCATGAAAAGCAGTGCTACACGCGGCATGCCTTTTCCAAGACCACCCATCAGGTTCATCTCACGTGTTCCGGTGGCATGAATTACTACCCCGGAGCCGAGGAACAGCAATGGTTTAAAAAAACTGTGATTAAGAATATGGAGAAGAGCACCCGCCAGACCGAGATAAACCAACGTGGTATTGTGGCTGGAGACTCCAATCAAAGCGACTCCAATTCCGGTGGTAATTATACCGACATTCTCGATGCTGCTGCAGGCGAGCAGGCGCTTCATATCACGCTGGGCAACCGCAAAGGCGATTCCAAACAGCGCTGAAGTGATTCCGGCAACCGTCAGCACCGTGCCCCAGAGCAGAGGAGGATCGTAAAAATAGGTCAGCGTGCGAAAGATGCCATACAGCCCCATCTTCAGCATGACGCCGGACATCAGCGCCGAAACGTGGCTTGGTGCATTGGCGTGAGCCGAGGGGAGCCAGATGTGCATCGGCATGATGCCGGCTTTTGCACCAAAACCGATAAATGCCGAAAGCGCAATAAGTGAGGCAAACGGAGAAAGTGCCGAAAACGAGCCGGCAGCAGGCAGCAGAAAAGATCCGGTTTGAGCGGCCAACAGAGAAAAATAAACAAACAGTGCCGCTGTGCCGACGTGAGTTGCAATCAGATATACTATTCCTGCTCGCCTGACGTCCTCCCTTTCATGCTCGGTAACCAGCAGAAAGTAGGCCGAAAGCGCCATAATCTCCCACACCATAATAAAAAATACGCCATTCCTGGCCATCAGCAGAATCGCCATCGATGATGACAGCAGGCCATAGAAAAAAGTTAAGCCGCGTTCGGTAGTGTGATGTTCGGCAGCGGGCCAGTACCCCAGAGCAAAGAGAGAACCGGCGGCAGACACCAGAAAGACCGGGAGCAGAAAGAACGCAGAAAGGGGATCGATGACAAGATCGCAGGGACCAAACGGTAGATTCCACTGGAGAACATAGGTGGCAGTTGTATGGCTGAAGAGGAGCAACAGGGAGGCCGCTACACCGGCCAGTGAGGCAGGAATAGTAACAAGCGCTGATAGAATCTGGCCGGAGCCAGGTTTTCGCAGGAACAGGCCGGGGATGCCGGCACAGCCGAGAACAAGCGCAGCGACCAGCGCCACGAGCGCAGGGTCAAAGGCTCCCTGCAGAGCGGAATACATAAAAAGAGCTCCTTGGAGATTGTTCTGAACAGGTAAAAAGCGGGTGACGGGCAACCGCTCATTCCAACCGCTGGGGATAGTGAACCTCAAGACATGCACGTGTCAATAAAAAAACAGTGTTGTAATAAGAGACTATTTGTTATTCCGGTGCAGGATACACTGAATCGTAATACCGGTAATCCCGCGACCGGCTGACCTGCTTAGTTACCCGCTCCGCCCGGTCCTGACAGCGTTTCCAGACGGCGTGAATTCCAGTCAAGCACTGCTGTATGGAGAATCATTTTTACGGCCAAGTCAGGAAACTCACGCTCTATCACTTCAGCTGCAAACTTTGAAAGAAAATCAGATTTCATAACAGCGCGGGCCCGGTCAACACCTATTTCATCATACGGCACTGAGGCAAGCAGCAGAAACCCGTCATCCGGGATTCTGCCGGCTTTCATATTGTTTTCGATAATAGATGCCGCTTTACGGATCGGATCCGCCAGATCGGGGCTGTACGGACCTATTATCAAGGCCAGATTGGGTGTATGAAGAAAGTCGAATCCGCGGCCCAGACAGATCATCCATTCTCGATGCTCAATGGTGAGCGTACGCTTCTCCTGACGCAATCCATTGATATGGGACAGGTTGCCGACCAGCAGCGGCAGGAGGTCGCTTCTCATCTCTTGTGGCATGTCATTGAAACGGAGCGCCAGCTCAGACTCAAGCTTATCTGCCGTCATATCAGCGGACAGATCGAGAATGCATCCATCAGAGTTGTGCAGCAGCAGAGCATCCTCATCGGTTTCGAAGCCACAGATAAGCGGATAGACGCTGTCATGGGCGACACCAAAGATAGCTTCCATCTGGCGCCGGATCTGGCGGGTGTGGGCAATTGCCGCTTCCGTATCGCAACCGAAGCCGGAACAGCCCCGGTGAGCATCGCCACGCGAGAAATGATAAGTAATCAAAATCAGGACCCGGCGCCCGCTTTTAATCATGCGTTGGACATATTGGGCCAGCACCTCACCAAGATGCGGCCAACCCATATCAAACATTCCTCCAAGATTGCGGAAAGGCTGGATAATACCGGGAGGTGTTTTGGTTGCTACGGGGATATTTATCCGCCCGTCCATGCATTTCAGTACGGCAATAGCTGTCGGATGCAACGCAAGATACCGCTCTCTGGCAAGGAAAGCATCCGGAGAGCAGAATTCGGCCGAGTATCTCTGAGCCAGATCAAAAACCCAGTCTATGCGGCTTGCTATTGGTTGCTCATTAATATTGACAGTTTGGCTCATGGTGCTGCCTCCTCAGAAAACTAAAGGTAGCTGGCTAACAGCAATACAATTAAGGTAACCAGAGAATACAGGACATATTGCTGCAAAATCCCCCCCTGCAATCGGCGTATGCCGGAAAGACGCTGATACATTCGCTTCAAAAGCGGAATATACACCAACTCCAGCACCGCTTCCGGAACATGACTGTAAAAGCTTGAGCGGCCGGGGAAAATGCCCGCAATTTTGTCAGGTCGGTGATTTTGCGGCTTGAGAACAAATGCAAAAAGGGATGTCAGCATTTCGGCAAACGATGAAGCGCTGTACTGCATCCGGGGGGCAGGCCGCTGATAACCGCAACCCCAGGTATCGGCTTTACCGCAGGGAGCCAACTTCAATTTACGCCAGTACCAGAATGTAAAAACCGCTATCAGTGCAAGCAGCAGCACACCGGAAAGCGTTATCATAGTCATCGGAACGAGTTCCTGCAGCGGAAGCCCTGCCGTGTTTGCAAGCAAAGGGAGTACTGTCAGGCTGGTGCGCTGCAGATGGCCGGCAACCAGACCTGGAGCCAGACCGATGGCAATGCAAAGCACCGCCAGCAAAAGCATAGGCAGCAGCATCTGCCAACCGGCTTCATGTTTTGCCGTGTGGGACTCCGTACGGGGCGCCCCCAGAAACACGATGCCGTAAACCTTGACAAAACAGGCCACCGCCAGTCCTCCGACCAGGGCCAGCGCCGGAGCAGCCAAGGCCGCCGCAGCAGCAGCCCCCCCCTCACCCTGAATCCCTTGAAAAAAGCCGAGGTATATCAGTAGTTCACTGACAAAGCCATTAAGCGGCGGCAGACCACAGATTGCTACCGAACCAACTCCGAACAGCAAAGCCGTATATGGGAGGCGTCTTGCAACACCACCCATCAAATCGATTTCACGAGTGCCGGTCGCATGGATGACCGAACCGGCTCCCAGAAAGAGCAGCGCTTTAAATATCGCATGATTGAGGACATGGAGCAGCGCCCCGCTCATTCCGAGCAGCATCATGGCCGGGGAACCGGCCGTTTGTCCAATCAGTGCCACACCAAGGCCCATGAAGATAATGCCGATATTTTCTATGCTATGATATGCCAGCAGCCGCTTCAAATCATGCTGCCCGATCGCAAAGGCTACACCGACTACCCCTGAAATCACTCCGAGGACCAGTACGCAGCACCCCCACCAGAGCGGAATTCCATGAAAGAATGAGAGTGTTCGTATCAGCCCGTACACCCCGACCTTGAGGATAACCCCCGACATAACCGCAGAAACATGACTTGGAGCGTTGGCATGAGCCGAAGGGAGCCAGATGTGAAGCGGCATGATGCCGGCTTTCATCCCAAAACCAAACAGCGCGAGAAAAAAAATCGCCGACGCCAGGGGCGAGGAGGCTGACAGTGAACCGGTTGCCGGAAAAAGCCAGGAACCGGCAAGGAGATTCAGGAGTGGAAATAGTGCAAACAGGGCGAGAGTCCCGGTGTGGGTCGTAATCATATACAGCGTACCGGCTTCTTTAACCTCCGGATTTTCATCTTCCGTTGACACCAGAAAATATGCGGCCAGTGCCATAAGTTCCCAGGCGAACAGAAAGCTGATACCGTCACGGGCCAGTACAACGCTGCTCATGCCTGCGGTCATCAGGCCGCAAAAGAAGGTCATCTTGCGAACGTTTGACCGGCGGCTGTCGGCATGCCAGTAGGAACGGGCATATAATGCGGCAGAGCCGGGAATGAGAAAAATGAGGAGCAGAAACCAGGCCGAAAGGGGATCTACACCAAAGCGGGCTGAACCGAAAGGGAGCGTCCAGGCCAACTCGAACAGTACAGAGACCCCGGAAAAGATGGACAGAATTGCGCCGGTCAGACCAGCACATGAAGCAGCAAGCATCAAAACAATCGACAACAGCTGAGCCCGTGAAGCGTTCAGCAGCCAGGGGAATAATAACGGGACACCGGAAAGTGCGGCCAGCAACGTGGCACTGAAAATCAAGGAACTCGGGGCAAACAACTCCTGCGCCATGATGCTGCTACCTCCTTGGAATAGCTTCCTCCAGCGTGCGAATAGCGGTCATTATTTCATCTTCACCACCTGGACGATGAAGAAGTTCCTGAAAGGGTTGATCATGCAGCAGAAAAGCGAGTTTTGCGAGCAGGTGCAGGTGTTCCTTGACGTTGGGGGTCACCAGCGTGAATAAAATAGTGACCGGTTGGCCATCAACTGCATCAAAATCAATCGGGTTTTTCAAAAAGCAGAGGCTGATGGCGGATTCACCAGTCTGCCCGACAATCGGGTTACGTACATGTGGAATCGCAATACCATTTCCAAAGGCGGTCGAACCAAGTGCCTCACGCGCCAGAATGGTTTGCAGCAGGAACTCCGGGTCCAGGCTGGGTGGCAAATGAAGTCTGGATACGACTTCGCGCAGTGCTGACTCCGGAGTATCACCAGGCAGTTCGTAAAAGATGCCCCCCTGCTGCAGGGCCTCAGAAACTGTTGCCAAACGGTTCGTCTCGTTATTGACAACATAGAGTTCCGGCGGAATAGTAATGTCGTGACTTGTGGCCCATTCCAGGAGGTCAACCCGGTTGATAAGATAGCGGTCATCCTGCTTGTGAGCAGGAAGTCCCATATCTTTGATCCAGAATAATACCGTTTTTTCACTAACGCTGGCAGACTTGGCAAGTTCGGATACTTTCAGGAACATCTCAAAACTCTCCGTGTGGCATCATTTTCCAGTCAAACAGCCGCTGATTGTGGCTGACGCGAATAAAACAATATGTTATTACAAATAAAACGTCAATCGCATTTATCTGACAACAGAATGACTTAAAAAAAAGCCTGTGAGGCAGCTATATGAACAGTGATTTTGTACAACAAATAAAACAGGCACTAATATCTTCATCGCTTAACTATACTCAGAAAGGTGTCCTGTGAAGCGGCATCTTCTCGTGGCCTGCGCCATTATAGAAAATGAGGGTAAGGTTCTGGCAGCGCAGCGCAGCGCAACAATGACCATGCCGCTCAAATGGGAGTTCCCGGGGGGCAAGATCGAAGCGGGTGAATCACCGGAGGAGTGCCTGATCCGCGAGTTGAAGGAAGAACTTGGCGTCAGCGTACTGATCGGCACCGCTCTTAGCCCGACAACCCACTGTTACCACGACTTCACTGTCACCTTGCACCCCTTCACCTGCCAATTGGCAGACGGCATCATCACCCCGCATGAGCACCACGCCCTGAAATGGACCGAACCAGAGCGAATGCCGGAACTGGATTGGGCCGCTGCCGACCTGCCGGTTATTAGTGAATATATGGCCATCACAATAAAGAGCCGTTCCTTATGACAACCTCAACAACTCCGGCAATGAACCGGGTATATTTTTTCCTGGTACTGACCACCTTTTTCTGGGGTGGAAGTTTTCTTTTCACCAAAATCGGTGTCGCCACGATCCCGCCGCAGATTTTTGTATTGACCAGATTCATCCTGGCCACTCTGATTATGCTGCTGGTCTGCTCCGGTCGTTTGAGAAAGCTGGACCTTGGCACACTCGTGCGAGGCATGACCGTCGGCATCGCTCTCGGATTGACCAACATGAGCTTTGTCTACGGCATTCAGGGGACCAGCATCTCTCGGGCCGGCATCCTCAACAACCTCTTTGTACTTTTCATCCCGGTTATCACCAAGGTGGTCTGGCGTGACCGGATCGGGCGGGTCAACATGGCCGGCATTGCCCTGGCGGTGGCTGGAATTGTACTGCTGGCGACAGGTGGTGGAACAGGGTTCAACCGTGGCGATTTTTTCTCGACATTCTGTGCTTTTTTGATCGCCTGCCATATTATATCTGTTTCCAAGGTACTGAAGAACGATGACGTATTTCTGATAACGCTCGTTCAGTTTGCCACCGTTACACTGATCGCCGGAGCCGCAACGCTACTCCTTCCCCTCCCCGCTTTCACGTTTACCCAACCCGCCATACTGTCGATAATCTACTGCGCGGTATTCCCGACCGTATTCTGCTTCACCTTGCAGAATATCTACCAACGCTACGTCACCCCTACCCGTGCCGGTCTGGTATACACCCTGGATCCGGTCTGGAGCCTGATAGCCGGTTTTTTTGTATTGGGAGAACGGCTGAACAGCGTTGAATGGATCGGATGCGGCATCATCTTCCTCGCCGCACTGCTGCCGCTGCTGTTCCGCTTGAGCGTTGAGAGCAAGTTGATCACCACATATATCAAGCAGAACAGATGAGTTTGGAGTTGTGAAATACTCTCCTGTTGAAAACAACGGCAAGCCACTGTTATACTGAGAAAAATCAACAAAATATCAGCAGGTCATATGGAGTTAATTTTTATGGGAGCTAAAGAATTTTTCGTACCGATCAGTCTTGAAAGTATCGAACCGATAATCTTTCCTGATGTTGCACTGTACATAAAAACCGGCGGTAACTATGTCCTGTACAAGAGCAACGGTCGTGATTTCAGTGTGTATGACCATGAACGGCTCTCGAAGAACGGTGTGGAGTTCGTTTTTGTTTCCAAGATTGACATGGATACCATCACCAACCACATGGAAGTAAGCGCCGAACGGCTGCTAAACAGCAATATCCTCAGCTCCAGGGCAAAAGGTAAAATGATTTACCAGACATCCATAAACTTCGTGAATGATATTTTCAACAACCCGGAAAAGTCTACTGACCTTGCCCGTACCAAGCGGCTCATAGAAAACCTGATGATGTATCTTTCAAACTATCCGGACGCGATCAACTCTCTGGAAACTGTTATGACGCACAATTATTACACTTTTGTGCATTCATTGCAGGTCGCATCACTGACACTTATGATGCACTCGGCGGGGTATACACTGTCACCCGACGAAATGCTGGATGTCGGCACCGGCGCCATTCTCCACGATTTTGGCAAGATCTTCGTTCCGCAGGAGATACTGAACAAGCATGGCAAGCTGAGTGAAGCAGAGGTTGAAATTCTGAAACGTCACCCTGAGGAGGGATATGCCTACCTGCAAGACAAGGGGGTACTTTCCCCGGTGGCTTTGACGATAGTAAGATTGCACCATGAGCGTTGCAACGGGAGCGGCTACCCGCTCGGACTGGAGAACAAGGATATTCCGAGGAGTGCCCAGATAACAGGGGTTGCAGATATCTATTGCACACTTACTACCGACAACCGCGGCAACAAAACCATGCCTCCCCACATTGCTGTCCAGTTAATGCGCAATCAGATGAAGGATTTATTCTCCCCGATTCTGCTGGATACGCTTGAGAAACTTGTCTGCACTGAGGACGTCCAGCAATTTTTACTGTAAGAATTTTCCTCGCTTAATTTTTACAATCACGAGGATCCGTGGAAAAATCACCCATAATCGAAAAGATCAAGAAGCTGCTGGCCCTGGCCAATTCCAGCAATGAGCATGAAGCGGCACTGGCCGCCAGCCATGCCCAGCGTCTGCTGTCAGAGCATAACCTTGCCATGGCCGACATCGAGGCGTCCAACAGACCGGATAAGGCTGACAAGGTCGAAACCGCCGTATCGAAGACGCTGCCGAAATGGATGCGTCATCTGAGCGCCGGCGTCAGCAGTGCGTTCGACTGCCAGGCCATACACCATCCAGCCACCGGCAAAATGACCTTCATCGGCGTGGGAGCCGATGTCCAGATCGCCGCCTATACTTTTACCTATCTGGAACGGACCGTCAGAAAACTCTGCGGCACTTATATGAAGGGGCATGTCAGCGGCACAGTTGCCAACCGCCACCGTGAGCTGATGCGCCACTCCTACTATCTTGGAGCGGTATCCACTATTACTGCACGTTTGCGAGAACAGAAGGTGCAGACACCTGTCACCACCGGTGCACTGGTTTTGGTCAAAGAGGGACTGATCAGACAAGCGATGAACGAAATCGGAAATGTGAGGGCCATGCACAGCCGGAGGAGCTACATCAACAGTGACGCCTACAGCAGGGGGCAGGCGGACGGGATTCAGGTAGGCATCAACCGCGGGATCACCGGCACTCCAGCCGCGCACAGAATCGGCCACTGACACCAGCTTCAGCAAAAACGACCCTCACGCGCCGGTCAGCGAAGCGGACAGCATATTTTGTTTTAGATCGGCGTTTCTTCTGGAGTGATCCATTGACAGCCGCTTGGCGGCAATATATGCTGGAAACCTGTTCTACCTGACTGGCAACGCGGAGCGTACCCGGAATAGAACATGGTAATAGAAACCGCAGAGCATCGGCTGCAAGCAGTATTTATTTATTTATCAGTTGAGTCAGTCATTGCCATGATTTTATTAAAACTGGGGGGAATATGAAAAAAGTCGTCCTTATTAGCTCGCTGCTGGTGTTGATCACGTCCTTTCCGGCTTATTCGGACAGCATTGTGCGCGTCCAGTGCGAAGAAGAGGATAGCGGTGCTGAGATATACATCAACGGCAACTTTGTCGGGGAATGCCCGGTGGACGCCCCGGTAAAAGCCGGGAAAGCACAACTGCGGGCGCGAAAGATTGTCAGAGACGACTATGAAAAAGTATTTGAAAAACAGCTGAGAGTGGTTGACGGCGTCGCCCAACGGGTGGAGATCATGTTGTCTGCACCGCAACTGACTGCCGCAGCCAGCTCAAAAATCAAAACGGCCGAGACCACTGCCCTGCTTGCCGACGCAGAAGCGGGCGACATAGAGGCGATGAAGAAACTGGCCCAGCGCTATGATGCTGGAGTCGGGACAAAAAAAGATCCGGCGAAGGCTGAGTACTGGCGCAACGAGGCAGAAGCTGCCACCGCACAAAAACAATTACGGGCGGCAGAAGCGGGGAACATCGAAGCGATGCTGGACATGGCGGCACGTTATGACACCGGAGCGGGGGTGAAGAAAGACCATTCGCAAGCCGCATTGTGGCGTAACAAGGCTGACGCGGCAAAACTCGAAAAAGCAGCGCAGGAGGAACTGGCAAAGAGCAAGGAGAAGGAGATTTCCAGGCAGCGCAGAGTTGACGCAGCGGCCCCTTTCAAAAACGTCAGTGGCTATTTCAAGTTACTCTCTAATCCAAACAAAGGTGAGGCGTTCACCAACGCCGTCAGCAGTCCGTTATTCCTTCCTGTCTCTACAATCGCGGACCTTACTGAATTGCCCACCAAACTGACCGACTCGGCAAAGATCCAGAGTGAGGCGGCCGTCCGCCCCTCCACCTGGGGCAAGCCTGACTCCATGATTGCACGGGCTTCGCTGCAGCAGAAAACAACAGACGCCGCGGCTGGAACCCCACAAATAATTGCAGCAGTCAAATAAGCCGGCTTGCCGGATCTGTTTCTGTTTTTTATCACGCGCTGTTCCTGACAGCCTTAACTGAACCATTAAATGGGGGAAAAATGAAGAAGGCAGCTCTGCTTGGCCTGCTGTTGGTATTGACTGCGTCTATTCCGGCTTATGCGGACGGCATCGTGCGCTTCCAGTGCGATGAGGAGGATAGCGGCACAGAGATCTACATCGACGGCAAATTTGCCGGAGAATGCCCGGCTGATGTGCCGGTAAATGCCGGCACGGTACAGCTGCGTGCCCGCAAAGCGGTGCAAGATGGCTATGAACGGATCTTCACCAAACAGCTCAGGGTGGTTGATGGCGTAGCCCAACGGGTAGAGATCGTACTCTCCGCACCGCAGATGACCTCTGAAACCAGGCTTAAAAAGGAAACGGCCGAGGCAGACAAGCTGGTTGCCGCTGCAGAAGCGGGTGACGTAGAGGCGATGAAGAAGCTGGCCCAACGCTACGCCGCGGGAAGCGGAGTAAAAAAGGATCCGGCAAAAGCCCAGTCATGGCATAACAGGGCAGAGGCAGCCACTGCCCAGAAGCAGTTGCGGGCAGCCAATTCTGGCGACATCAAAGCGATGCTGGACATGGCAGCACGTTATGACGCCGGCCAGGGGGTGAGCAAGGACCACTCCATGGCCCAGGTTTGGCGGGAGCGTGCTGAGACCAAAAGCCGTGAAAACAAGACGCAGGAAGAGGCCGCGAAGCGGGCCAAAGAGCTTCAGGCAAAGGCCCAGGCAAAACAGAACAAAATAGATCAATTCTCCTTTTTCGGAAACACCAGCAAATTTGTCAACGGTGCCGGTGTTGACAACAACAATATCACCTCCATACTTCTGACCGGCGTACCTATTATGACCTTGGGTTTTGCAACCGACCTGATTTCCGCACCGACAAGAACAACCGAAATCAACAAGCTGAAAAACGAAGCCACCGTGCGCCCCTCCACATGGGGCAAACCTGATTCGATGATCGCACGGGCTTCTCTGCAACTTGAGAAAAAACGCTCAACGGCTGAAAACCCCATATTGGTAACTGCCGCAAAATGAAAATCTTCGCGGTCCTCCTGATCGCATTATTTACCCTCGGCTGCGCATCCGTTTCCAGGCAGAGCGGCACGGAAGAATCATTGACGATATCCGCCGGCAGCCGACAACAGCTGTTGGACCCACTGCAAGGTGCGTCCGCAGAGCTGCGCCGTGCCATTGCGCAAGAAGCGGAAAAACGCCTGCAGCCAGCCGGTCAAACCGGTTCTGAAGGTACAGCAGGGGTTCAGAATACACAGACCGTACTTCTCCAGCTATTGCTGAGCAGTCGTAATCAGACCTTATTACCGGATGCAGAGTTTGAACAGCTGCATAAAGTCGTCAGCGGTGAGAATCTGCCGTTGCAGCAGTCATATGCCAAGGCCTTGGCCGACTATCTTACGCAGGCATATTTTGGCTGCCAGCATCCCGTCTATGCAGGTTATTTTCAACGTCGCTATGCAGCGGCCAATACCGCCGCGCCATGCGCCGACGAGATTCCACTTACCGTTGCCAACCGTTATGACGGCGCTAAGACCGTCTGGCTGGACCCCAAACGCGTTTCAGCCATCCATCTGCTTTTTGCGAGCAAAAGCAGCAGCATGGCGTCACGCTTTGGGCACATCGCCCTGAGACTGGTTGTCTGCCCGGCAGGCAAAACGACACCGGCAGTATGCGATGCCAACCTGTTTGAGCATGTGGTGTTGGGTTTTAGAGCGCACATCGATGAACTTTCACTGGACACTCTCAAGGCGCTTAATGGGGAATACAAGGCGTATCTTTTTGCCAATCACTTCATGGATGTCTATGAAGAGTACGCTATTGGCGAGTTTCGCGAGGTATATTCGCTGCCGCTGCGACTGGACGATGCGCAGCGGGATCTCATGGTACGGGAGTTGGCGGATATTCATTGGAGCTACAGCGGAACCTACAGCTTTTTCACGCGTAACTGTGCCACAATGACGCAAGATGCCTTACGGATATCTTGGCCGCAATTTGCGACCGGCGGCAGAACGAAGGAACGCTACCTCCGTCCTGACAGCCTGTTCGAAGCGGTAAAAAACAGTGCTTTGGCGGAGAGCGAAAAACTTGCCTCGCTGGACGCCGCAGAACGTGAAGGCTACTTTTTTTCCAGTACCAGGCAATTTTACGAGCGCGCCCTTGCTGAGGTCAGAACGGCAATGAAGAGCCCTTCCTTCTCCGATATTGACAGCTACCTGCAGATACATCCGCTCAAGCGGCGCCAGCAACGGAGCGAGGACATCGCTTTTTCTGCCCGCCTCGCCGCCGACAAACACTTGCGCGAGGCGCAAATCATGCTTGAAGAATACGCCGTCCTGCGCAGTGAGCGCATGATGATGATCGCAGGTGCGAAGTATTTTGAGGAGCAGGATTTCCTGTCGAGAGGGGATGCTATCCGTGCCCAGCTTGACGCCGAACACGCCAGAGTCTTTGACGACTGCCTGCTTACGCCGATCAGACAGCAATACGCTCCAATAAAGCGTCTTAGTGGCATTCCGGACAAAACTGACATCCCCGCCGGCCCTGTCCAGGGGGGATTATGCCAATCCAGGCAGAGCAAGCAACTGTTACAAGAAGCGATCACGGCGATTAAGAACGCAAAATCCGCACAGTGGCAGAACCTGAACGACATCTCCCGCTACTGGGCAGAGAGCATAGCCAGTGTAAATTTATTGAAACAACTGTGACACCGTATTCAGCAGACTCAACACCGGGGGAAACCAATGAATATACATAAGGGCGTATGGTTAACCATCGTGCTCAGCCTGATGACCGTTACCTTCCTTCCGGAAGGCGTAACTGCCGAACTGACAGACCAACAGAAAAAAATGATCAACCAGCTTGACCAACTGGATCAGTTGGATCACCTCGAGTTCATGGCGCAAACAGACAGGGCAAACGCCTGCATCCGTGCGCGTGACTACGCCTGTGCAGAAAAGAAGATCGCCAAGGCGGCCAAGTATGCCATAAATTCAAAGGACAAGGCTGCGCTGCGGCTGACCAAACAGAATCTTGCCGCAGAGCGGCAGCTTGAACAGGAAGAGCGCGCAGCGGCAGCCGAAGAGGCCCGCCAGATACGCCTGGCCGAAGAGCGCAGCGCACGGGAGGAAGAAGAGCGCAGACGGAGGGAACAGCGAGCACAGGAAGATTCGGGCCCAAGCCTGTTCAAGGGAGCGCTTGCCATTGCAGCCGGCACGTACGTCGGCAATGCCGCCAGGAATTACAGCCCCGGGCAGCAGACAAAGCTGATGGAATCAGCGATGAAGGGCGTCCTCAACAGCGACATGAATGAATTTAATTCCACCTCCAATCAGGTCATGGCCGAGAAACAACAGGAGCATAACGTAAAAATGAGACAGATCCGCGAGCAGAGAGAGCGCGATGAGCGTGCCGCACAGGCCCGGAAAGAGCGGGAGGAGCGCGCGGCGCAGGCGCAGAGTGAGCGGGACAAACTCGCGGCGGCAAATAAACGGGCTCAGGATGCCGAGCGCGTTCGCCTGGCACAGACAAACCGCCAACAGCCACAACTGCAACAAGGTTATCCGCAAAAAGTGACGATTCCCACATGGCCCCAGAGCTGCCCCCCCGGGTATTCACCGGCACGTCATCCCAATGGCGTCACAGTCACTGTTGCGCCGGGTGCATACTGCATCAAGGATCCACAGAGCACACCGGGACAAGCATCCGTACAGGGACAGGGCAACAGTGGCCGCGTGGGCACGGCAAGCGGCGGAACGGCTGACAAAACAACTTCAGGCGCAACACCGGCCGATGCCTACTCTTCCGAGCCCGCAAAGAAGGAGAAGAAAATCGAGTGGGGCCCGATCCAGCTTGAAGCGCTTGCAATCTGTCGTCAGTCCACAAAAAACAATAAATGGTGGTGCGACGGCCCTGGACAAGAACTCATATTGTTCGACAACGCCACTGTTGAAGAAGCGCTTGGCTATGTGGGCTGCAATCCCGGGACGGCGGCAGGGGGGGGAACCACCAAGGAGGGCAAACAGGGATATGTATACCGCTGCGGTTATGGTCTGCGTTCGTATGACCGGGATATCAAGAAGATACATGGCTTGATAACGGCACCACGGTCGTATATCTGCCCCAAATATCATGGCGCCAAATGTACAACGTTCTACGATGGCCAGGACAAACGCTAGCCATCGACATTGAAGTACACACTGCCTACTTGAAAAGAGCGCGGTATCACCACCGGTGCACTGGTTTTGGTCAAAGAGGGACTGATCAGACAAGCGATGAACGAAATCGGAAATGTGAGGGCCATGCACAGCCGGAGGAGCTACATCAACAGTGACGCCTACAGCAGGGGGCAGGCGGACGGGATTCAGGTAGGCATCAACCGCGGGATAAGTGGCGGCTCATCACGGCAGATCATTAAATAAATCCATCATCATAAATTTGTCACAACGGAGGAAGCTAATGCAGTACTTTTTAATCGTCTACCGACTGGTAATCGCCTTCTGGGTCGGAGGAGCCGCCCTGTTCACCTTTATTTTAACCCCTACTCTGTTCAAAAATCTTGATCGAGACCGTGCAGGAGAGATCGTGGGGATATTATTTCCCGGGTACTTTCGCTGGGAACTCGCCTGTGGCGTCATCGCCCTGACCTGCCTGATGCTGGCCCGGGGTCGTCATACAACTGCATCGGCAGTTATAATCATTGCCATGCTTGCAGTAACATCACTGCAAGCCTTCGTGATTGAGCCCAAGGCTGCAGCCATCAAGAAAGAAATCCCCTCGTTTGTGACAACCCCTGCCGACCATCCAATGCGCAAACAATTCAGAAAACTGCACGGCATCTCGGCGGTCAGCAATCTGGGTGTTATCGGCGGCGGGATTGCCCTCATAATTCTACTTTAGAAATGAGAGTCTTTGCCAATCTGTTCCTTCTCCTGTTCCTTGCCGATGGCGGTTTTTCACTTGTTGACGAACTTGTTCCTCTGCTTACTCCCTTTGTTCCCTTCACCGGGCTCAGAATACTTCTGGCCGGTACCGTTATCGTCATGGCCGTTCCTCTCTACCTATACCTCGGCATCGATCGACGGCTGCCCAAAAGGGTTTTTCTCCCACTGATTTTCTTCGTCTTCATCTGCCCCCTGTCCACCTGGATATTTCCGGCACTCGCAGATTTCCGGACTTACGGCCTCCTCATGGCAGCCGCGCAGGTGCTGCTCGGCATGCTCCCCCTCTATTATTTTCGCAAGGGGGATGAACGTACCCTGACGATGCCGCCAGAGATGTTCTCTACTCCATTTTTCAGCATCAGGAACAGCCTGACCTTCGGTGCGGCAAACCTGCTTGTTATCCCTCTGTTCCTCGTCATATCCGCTCTCTCGGCGGCAGACGCATACATGGCCGAATACACCTCCGGCTTCATGCACCTCACCCCCGGTGGACTGCGGATGTCGGAGAGGGTCTATAAGAAGGACAACCGGACGATTCGTCTGGCGGCAATGATCCACGTTGGCAACAGGGAGTATTATGAGGACCTGACCGGTTCAATCGACCAGGGACGGACCATCGTGCTGGCTGAAGGTGTCAGTGACGCGCGGAAATTGCTGCAGAACAGCATCGATTACGGGAAAATGGCCGGTTTCCTGGGGCTGACATCACAAAATGAGATGAGCTTCCGGGGCAGGATTATCGATGCGAAAGAACTCGAATCGCCCCGGCCCGACACCCGCAGCGATGGGAATGAGACCCGGACCGGTAAGGCCGATATCCTCAGAGCCGATGTTGATGTCAGTGACTTTCGTCCACCGACAATCCTCCTTCTTAACGCCGTCGGGAAAATCATGCAGAGCAGTAATTCCTTCGTGAAGGGTTTTACGGCACTTAACTCGTGGGGGGAGAAGAACATAACTCCGGAAATGTCGGACATCATCATGGATGACATCCTGCACCGGAGGAATCTTGAAGTCATCCGTTATCTGGAAAAGTCCCTTGACCGCTATGACACTGTCGTTATCCCATGGGGAGCCCTGCACATGAAGGAGATAGAAGCGGAGGTCCTGAAAAAGGGGTTCAAGCTGCAGGAAGAGCGGGAAAGGGTAAGCATCGATTTCTGGAAGAATGTTAAAATCACCGGCACCGAACGACTACAGTAAAAAAGCCGAATAAATCTGCCTTTGACGAGTAATTATTTAGTACTGTTTTTCACTAAGTTATCCACACTGTTACGTCTTCATCAGCAGCAGCGGTATACGACCATTACAATGTGTATTGTATACTGCGCAAAATAACTATTGACACGTAATATCGGCTACTTACAAGCTGTGCTTATTCGTTATGCAAACCGATAAAAACGCCAATAATACGCGAAGTTCTTTGATGCATATTATCTCTTTCAACAGGTTATCCACAGCCTTTGTGGAGAGCACTTTTTATATGATTATTTTACGATCACCATAGCTTCTCACATGCTGTTTAAATGCAGATAGTCGATCGATTTTTGATTATTTTGACCGTATTAACGCTCTCACGTACGAGTTAATAAAGCCGATATAAAACCAACCTTGAAATAATGAATAAAATAGGTTATACACCTTGACCTCACGGAGAGGTGTCCGAGTGGTCGATGGTGCCTGACTCGAAATCAGGTGTACGGCAACGTACCTAGGGTTCGAATCCCTACCTCTCCGCCAC
>JAAXTM010000028.1 GCA_013336525.1 Geobacteraceae bacterium
CCCTGTTGATATGTTTGTTGCTGGTTTAGACTGATCTGTATAAACCGGTATGATAAATAAATGTTTTTTTATATGTTATATTTAAATAACGAGTTAGCTGGTTTTTCGGAATGATTCGGAAGTTGTCTTATGCAGAAAGGAACTGTCTCATTTTTCCAATTTAGGCAGATCAGTCTAAACAATGTTATGCCCTCGTCCCTCCGGGACGCCCAGTGTTCAAAAGCGGGTTAATATTTCACAGGAGAAAGAATCATGCCGACAAAACCGAAAGTTACAAGTGTTATCATTGAAAATAACTTCTTTTCTTTCTCAATAATGGGGGGATCCATTATTGAGATTTTAACGTTTGTTCAGTCTGATCCCACGAACACTGCTCCACCTGCATTTTTGAACCTCCACATCAGCGGCGACAATCTTGATATATTGAAAGCCACGCTAGTTAAGAATGGGGTGCCGCCACTTGACAGGCCGATTATCATTGCTGGCCCGGCTACTATCAACGTAGTTGCAACGCCACCATCACAAACATATCTCGCATATCTTGTAAGGAAGAACTAAAAGTATATAAAACCCATCTGAGGTCGGTGCGAGCCACTTGGACGCGGCATAACAAATCGTTGAACCGGTGCGGAGTCAGCGGGCTTTGTATTCCCACGATCGAATGCTTTTCGTAGTTGACCGCCGCCTGGTTAACTCCACGTTAGGCTGTCAGCACATGACACAAATTGAAGTATAAAACCAAACAGAACCAATAAAAGGATAACACTATGCCAGACTTGCTTGCACCTATCATGAGCCGGTATACCAACTTTGCGATGACCGACGACGGAATCCCTGAGATCAATTCACTTGCTTACATGCCGTTTGAAAGCGGTTATGAGGATCCTTTACCAACGCAACGAGTAGTGCTTGTCTTGATTGAGCCGCGCTTACTCGAAACTACTGGCAATCCTGCTTTTCGTACTGACTTGGTACACTGCCTGCGACGATTTAAAGGTGACCTCCGCGCTGAAGGATTATTCTCTCGATTCATTACTGCCAACCTCTACCGTGGACCTGTTCATAAAGATGGGCGTATTGTGCTTGCATTACGCCGATTCTTCAGAGATGTCCGAGCGTCCTTTGCCAACTTCGAAGGCGTGGTTCTGATAGGTAATTTCCCCGAAGCGACACTCGTGAGAAATGTTTCATGGTGTCCTGGATTTTTGAATCCCCGCCAATTGGCAATCTGGACGGAGTTGATCAGTGAGAGAGCAGAAATTGTGTTAGCAGATCTGACGGGCAACTGGGAAAATCTGTACCAGCAGAACGACTTCAATGCCGAAGCTATTACTGCGACGCCTGATGCCAGCACGACGGCCAACGGTTGGTTCGATGGCGAATCGGTAAGGACGTGCAGCTTTACATCCACGACTTTCACGATCAGCCGCAGCGGCAACTTCAGAGATGCGTTCTTCATGGATGACGCTATCTACAGGGTTGTCGAGAACCGAACGACGCCCAGTCCGTTCCTTTCTATTCGATTGAACCAGGCAGAGCGGAACAATGAAGTGGATATCAATGACCGCTTCATGGTCAACATCCTTGCAAGACCGGATATTAGTATTTCCCGCATTAATGCCTTGCATGTCGCGGTGAATCCAAATCCTTCT
>JAAXTM010000014.1 GCA_013336525.1 Geobacteraceae bacterium
GCTGTGTGGGAAAGTAGGTCGCCGCCGGGAATAAAAATAAACGCCCCATCACATAAATTATGTGATGGGGCGTTTTGCGTTTGATTAAATCAAGGCAATAATTAAAACAAACTTACAATAAAAACAGGAAGTCTTACGCTGACTATTCTCTTACAAAAATATCCTGATCGGATTCAATCAACATATGATAAAACTGGACCCAAGTTAATTATTGCATCTGATGGATACCGGTAATATGCTAATCCGTAGTGGGTTACAACAGTATGTATTTAAACGCCAAAATTGCGTTACAACTGGCTTCCTGTTTTGTTTAAATATGCTGAATAGGAACGGATCTTCATATTGTTGCTAAGTGTTATTAGTAGTAGTGCTAAAATTTCGATCCATTAATATTTAAATTGACGATTCGGTCCGTTTCATATACTTAATACATGCGTTTTATTGTAAATCAAATTTAGACTGCTGACAGAACAGCAGAACAGTGAGTATTATATGTTTCTTCTCCCTAAGGGAGTCTCTCTGGCCGAAGATGTACTGTTATCTAAAATAGATCTTCCAGCTGCCCTCAGCAAGCTCAGGAACAGTACTTTTAGTGGGTATGCACAGGTGGTCATCCCCTCGGGGACTGGCTTTTTTCTTTACATTGACGGCAGATTGATATCCGTGCTCTTCCGACGTGAAGGCAGCAGCAATCTTCAGGACATTGAGGCAATAAAAACAACAATCGAGAGTTTGGTGTTAAACAGGGATGGTTCTTTTAGTGCTTACCGCTTAAACAAAGAAATTGCTTTTGCACTTCTGGCCTTGTTCAGGGGCGACGCTCTCCTTGTTGAGCAGGAAATGAAGACCTTCGATTTTAAAGCGTTTCTTGAAAAGATTAAAGCGGAACAGATGGATGCCTGCTTGAAGGTTTATACGGAAGACCGCGCAGGGCTTATTTTTTACCGTAGCGGTGTCCCAATCGGGTTTTTTCACGATAAAGCAAAGGAAATTGAGATGTCACAAGTTGAGGTACAAAAAATAGTCGGTTTACCAGGTGCCAGAATAGATGTACAAACCCTCAAAGAGAACGAAGAGTCGTTGATACAAAATGATTTAAATGAGAAGATCGACATTACAAAGGTTTGGTCAGTTGCTAACGAAAATGTTTTTTCGAACATTTCTATTTCACCCGTAACTAAGCCGATTGAAGCTACTAATGTAAGATTGCCTGAAAAACGCGTCACCAAAAATCTTTCTGAGCTTCATGCCAGCTTAATTGGAATTGCGGTTTCACATCTTGGTAAACTTGGACAGGTTTTGGTAGAAAAGGAAATGGCAAAAACAGGTGATCCAAAGAACTTGCTTGTACCGGAAACCTTTGAGGAGATGTTGGCCGCTATTGAAAAAGGATCGAAGATGCTGACAAGTCCCGTTAAAATAAGGCAAATGCAAGACTCCATGCGATCAGAGGTTGCGTGCTACTCCTGAACATAATAATTTCAGCTTAATTTATCAGTCAATAATATGGAGGCAGTATGGACTTTATTCTATCTTTTTTGCCAAAGACATACAACACACTGGAAATCGATGCTTTTACAATAATCCAGACTTTCTGCTGGTTCATCGCTGCTGCTGTAAGTTTTTACTTCAGTATGGATAATGCGCGGATATGGACCAGTATCGCTATCGGGTTCTTTCTGGTGTTCTGGAGCCTGGCATATCAACTTAACCCTTTTGCTCAGAGTTACTACAAGCTCACTGCCATTCATTACACTATTGGCACCATCGCTATTCTTTTGATCAGCCACGGTTTTCAGGAATACTTTGTTTTTACCCGAACGCTTGAGATAACGGGTTCAAAAATGACAATTTATCTGACTACCCTGGGACTTATCGTTGCGGCAAGCATCATCATCAGTCTGAATCCAAAGCCAAGTATCTATGTACTACGAAACTATAAGATGATGAACAACACGGTATGGTTCTTTCTCTCCTGCATCAACATATATACAATCTTTAAAATATACCGGGAGTTGAAGGGGTCTCCGATAGCAAACGGTATCCTCTCTTTTGCTTTGGTATTCTTTTTTGCTCTGATCTGGAAAGGTTCCGGCCTTTATTTGGCTCTCTACCAGTGGGATAAGGAATGGCTGGATATCATCGACTTTACCGGTGAGTCAACCGATATCGCCCAGTATGCTGCACAAGTTGAATTTGCCCAATTTCTGAGCCGAGCTGGAGTTCTTATGTCAGGTTTGTCTGCTGGTGGAACATTTGTCTATCTGTTTAAGCTGTTGAGGTAGTTGATTGTGTAAAACTGAACCTTAAGTAGGAAATCAAGGAGGAAGACATGAAGAAAGCGGTTGTATTTGTTGTAATGGTTTTGATATCGGCCTGGAGTTCATTGGCTTTTGCCGGTGAAGGCAAGATGATCGGCACGGTCGCAGCAATCAAAATGCAGGGCAACGTGGCTGAGATGACTTTGAAGGATCGTAAGACCGATTCAATGGTAGTGTTGCAAGTGCGTGATGCTTCCACACTGGAAAAAATGAAAGACAATAAAATCAAAGTTGGTGATGAGCTGCGTATACGCTTTGATGATGGCAGCAAGGTCATTAAAAAAGTCCAGAAAACAGCTGGTTGCTGATATAATTTACAATCATATGCACAGTTACAAAAAACGGCCTGTTATGCAGGCCTTTTTTTCTAACTGAAAGTGAATCCAGTTAGAATTTAAATCTGTCGCTTAGCATACTTCATATACACGTTTTAATTGTCCCCCTATATTACCCAATACTCCCACGTTATAATCTTTGGCTGCTAGGAACTCCAGGATAAATATATTGACATCAATATGTCTGCATAATACTTTGTCCGCGCATTGATGCGCGAGGAGGCAGTCGCATGAATCAATTTCTGGATTACCGTTATCTTATTCCACTGGCATTGTTTCTGGGATTGGCACCTTTTTTTCCTCAGCCTCATATTGTTGAAAAAATCAAGATGCTTACAGCTGGGACACTAAAACGTCCTATCGACATCTTCGACCTTTTTTGGCACTCATGGCCTTTTGCCTTGTTGGCTTACAAGTTTGTCAGGGATTTAATCAGCAGGGGAGCCTGAGTCTGATTAATAAAAATGTAACATTTTAATGCAATGAGTAGAGCAATATCAGAACAAACAAAAAAAGCGTACAGTTAGTTAAGGTTAAATCGTACAAGGAAACTGTGAACCGTTCGCCCTTAAGTTGTTGGTGAGTACACCCACTGCTGTTTTAATACGTCATTTAAGCCTGCAAAAATCGCTTTGACTGTGCATTGTTCTGAGGGGTGTTGTTGTCAGAACCATCTTTAATCTCTGTTCAATATCTCCTGTGCTGGACAAGGCAAATGTTCAATATTAATAATCCCTTGATTTCTGTTATTACCTCTGGATGGTTTCTATGCATCTGATTCGGTGCCTGGTGATTCTGTTTTTTTGTTTGTTGTTAGGTCTGCCTGTGCATGATCTTGTCGCTGCTGAGCAGTCCAAGGTGCGTGTAGGTGTCGAACAAAACCCCCCTCTTTCATATTTTGACAGATTTCATCGCCCTGCTGGCCTGATGGTCGATCTCCTTTCATATGCTGCCATACAGGACGGTCGTCAGCTTGAATATGTTCCCTGTGTCTGGGGTGCCTGCTTAGAACAATTATATCGTGGTGAAATAGATCTGATCGCGACGATTGCCCACTCATCGGAGAGAGCACAGCTGTACGACTTTACGTCTACTACGGTATTAAACTTGTGGGGACAGCTGTATGTTGGCGAACACTCGACAATCTCCTCGTATCTCGATCTGAATGGCAAACGCATCGCCTTAGTCAATAATGAAACACATGCAATAGCCTTCCGCGATCTGATTAAGCAGTTCGGGCTACACACAAGTTATGTTGTCGTGGATAATTTTTATGAGGTGTTTGATGCTATCCAGTCTGGCCGTGCTGATGCAGGAGTAGTTGGCCGCTTATTTGCTCTGGCGAAGGAGGATAGTTATAAAGTCAAAGCTACTCAGATTCTCTTTAATCCGAGAGAGATCCGTTATGCCGCTACCAAGGGGAAACACAGCCAATTGCTGGCTGATATAGACCGACACCTGGCGTTATTGCAGGGCGATCATCAATCTTATTACTATCAGAGTCTTGAACGCTGGTTGGGAATTACTCAAAAAGGTGGCTTGCCGGTCTGGTTTAATCCTTTGCTTATGATAGGTGGGACGGCACTGTTGTTGGTGGTAGTGATTGCTCTTGCGCTGAGGTCTCAAGTCAAGCGGCGGACACTTCACCTTGAAAAAGAAATTGAAGAGCGAAAGCGTTATGAGGTCCAGCTCGTGCGTCAGGCTACTTATGATAGTCTGACCAATCTCCCGAACCGTGTACTGCTATGTGATCGTCTGGAGCAGGCATTGGTACGAGCTGCGCGTCAGGGAACAGTTGTGCCGGTTATGTTAATCGATCTTGATAACTTCAAGTATGTTAATGACACCCTTGGCCATGATGTAGGTGATGATCTGCTCCGTCTCGTGGCGCTACGTCTCCGTGAGGCCATACGTGATAATGATACCGTGGCCAGGCTGGGTGGGGATGAGTTCGTTGTGCTGCCGACTGATCTGATTAATGACGATGATACCATCACAATTGCCGAGAAGCTGCAGGAAACATTGGCAGCTCCGTTTAAACTTGGAGAACAGGAATATTTTGTGACCTTCAGCATGGGGGTCGCTATGTTTCCTCAGGACGGTAATACAGGCGAAGAGTTGATGAAATATGCCGATGCTGCCATGTATCACGCTAAAGAACAGGGCAAAAATAATTTCCAGTTTTTCACTGAGGAAATTAACAGGCGTGCCCATGACCGTTTGGAGAAGGAAGCACAGCTGCGCCGTGCGTTGGATCGGGATGAGTTTATTCTATTCTATCAGCCCCTGGTTGATATGAGTAGTGGTGAGATTAACGGAGTAGAAACATTGCTGCGTTGGCAGCCCTTGGGAGAGGGGATATACCCCCCTGATTCCTTTATACCCCTGCTGGAAGAGACCGGCATGATAGTGCCGGTAGGACGCTGGGTGCTGCAGAACGCCTGTCGGCAGGCACGCCAGTGGGAACTGGCAGGTATGAGTGCTATGACGCTCTCTGTAAATGTCAGCTGTCGACAGTTCCATCACGAAAGTTTCTTTGCCGATGTAATGGATGCACTGCTGGATTCCGGGCTTCCGCCGGAGCGTCTGCGACTGGAACTGACCGAATCCCTGCTGATGGTAGATGCTGCCGGTGCTGCTGTGAAAATGCATGCTCTGGCTGCCAAAGGGATCACACTCTCTATAGATGATTTCGGGACGGGTTACTCATCCCTCAGCTATCTTAGAAACCTGCCGATCCACGAGCTAAAAATAGACCGCTCATTTATAAGCAGAGTTACAGAGAACAGTGCCGATGCGGTGCTGGTAAATACCATCATTGGTATGGCTGAATCACTTAACCTGCGGGTAGTTGCCGAAGGGGTCGAAACGGTTGGCCAGTACAACTTCCTGTCTGAACAGCGCTGTCATGAAATTCAGGGATTCTATTTCAGTAAGCCTTTGCCGGCTGAATCCTTTGCAGACCTTGTACGTTCCGGATTCCGTCTTACATAATAGATTGTCTGACTCTGATGTAGCCAATATCCTCTGTGACCTGGAAATAAACTGGGTACATGATAATTCTTTGAGCTTCCTGTTTTGGTAAAGCAATCTCTTCTTGACTAAGTCCCAAAACCTTCCCAAAGTTTTCAAAAATACCTTGACGTTGGATTATTCAGAGGGGTATGGTCAATTCCCGTAAAACAGAATCCCATCCAATTATACCCTTATTTTAAGTTACCCAGAACATGACAGGAGGAGAAGCGGCATGAACTATCCGATCTGGTACGTTCCAACGTTTGGCGGAGGCTTGTTGATTGCGCTGGTTGCAATCGTACACGTCTTTGTCTCTCATTTTGCTGTTGGAGGTGGTCTCTATCTGGTGATGGCCGAACGGAAGGCGCTCCATGAACAGAATTCGTCAATCCTGGATTTTGTTAAAAAGCACACAAAGTTTTTTCTTCTACTGACAATGGTATTTGGTGGTCTTACGGGAGTTGCAATCTGGTTTGTCATCTCCCTGATCCACCCGGCTGCCACATCGCTTCTGATCCATACCTTTGTTTTTGGCTGGGCAGCTGAATGGGTCTTTTTTCTGGTGGAGATCGTGGCGCTGTTCATATATTTCTACACCTTTGGCCGTATGGATGACCGTACTCACCAAACCATCGGCTGGATCTATTTTGGCGCTGCCTGGATGAGCCTGTTCCTGATTAACGGGATCATTGACTTTATGCTGACGCCAGGTTCCTGGCTGACTAATCACGATTTCTGGTCAGGTTTTTTTAATCCCACCTTCTGGCCATCGCTCTTCTTTCGCAGTTTCATGAGCTTCATGCTGGCCGGTTGCTATGGTTTTCTGACCGCCACCTTTCTTGACGATGAACAGGCCCGGCACAAGATGATCCGCTATTCCGGCCGCTGGGCACTGGTCTCTCTCGTGCTTTCAGTCCCGGCTGGCTGGTGGTACATTTCTGCATTGCCGGACAAAGCCCGCAGTCTGGTCGGGGGGGCATCACCAACAATTGCCCGCGCCGCCACTGTAGCTGCCTTCTCGTTGGCAGCCCTGGCTGCAGTCGTTATTACAATGATCCTGCTGAACCCCAAGAAAGCTCGTACCAGAGTATTAACCGTTATCGTGATGATTGCTGCAATGGGATACATGGGCGCCTTTGAATGGACTCGTGAAGCCGCCCGGCGCCCATATGTCATTAATGAGGTCATGTACTCCAACGGTATCCTCCAAAAAGATGTGGAACGGATCAACCAGGAAGGGTTTCTGAAGAACGCTAAATGGGTACAGAATAAGGAAGTGACCCAGGTCAACCAGCTTGAGGCGGGTCGAGAGTTGTTCCTGCATCAATGTTTTGCCTGCCACACGGTAGGAGGGTTCAATAACGATATTGTTGTGCGGACCAAAAACATGAGCTACGGTGCCATGCAGAAATATCTGGCAACCATCCATGAAAAACGTTACTTCATGCCCCCATTTGTGGGGAATGAGGCCGAGATGAAAGCCCTTGCCGCTTATCTGACAGCCGGACTAAACAAGAAGCCGCTGACCGATGATGCCGCTACTGCTGGTGATCGCGGCAAGAAGCTCTTTGAAGATAATTGCGCTGCCTGCCATGGGGTTGAAGTCCTGAAACCGGAAGTGGCAGATTGGTCAAAGGAAAAAATCCGTACTGCACTGGATAAGTTACCTACCCTGAATCCAGCCATGCCTGATTACAACGCACCGGCTGCAGACAAAGATGCCATTGCCGGATATCTGCACAGCCTGAACAACCCTGGAACGGCAAAAGAGCCGGGGGCCACACTGTTTGAAGATAACTGTGCTCCCTGTCATGGCTTTGATGTTTTGAGGCCTAAAGTGTCCAGTTGGTCAAAAACTAAAATACGAACTGCCCTGGATAAACTTTCTGCCCTGAACCCTGCCATGCCGGACTATACAGGCTCTGCCACCGAAAAAGATGCTCTGGCCGACTATATGGTAAAACAAGCAGGAGGTGAAAAATGAATCCGGCAAGTTTAATTCCGACAGCTGATACCCTGGCCGCTCACTGGGGCTGGTTTCAATTCTTGTTAATGCTGACCTTCCCACTGCACCTGTTCGCCATGAACGCCATGCTGGGAACTGCTTTAACCTCTTTCCTCTGCTATCTGCGGCCTGATCGCTCCTGTCATGATCTTTCTCACGAACTGGCAAAAGCGCTGCCGTTTCTGGTCGCCTTTACCGTTAATCTGGGGGTGGCGCCACTACTGTTTGTTAATGTACTTTACGGCCATCTCCTCTACAGCAGCACCGTTCTAATGGGGCTGTTCTGGCTGGCGGTAATTCCAATCCTGATCACAGCTTACTATCTGGCGTATTTCTATGACTTCAGATTCAAAAAACTTGGAAACTCAGGTATGTATGCTGTGCTGGTGGTTCTGCTGCTCCTTATGACGGTTGGGTTCATCTTCTCCAACAATATGACCATGATGATCACCCCGGCAAGCTGGGTACGCTGGTTTTCAACTCCGGGTGGAACTCTTCTGAATCTGGCTGACCCGACTCTGATTGCCCGTTATCTGCACATGATGACCGGTTCACTTGCTGTCGGGGGACTCTTTGTGGCCATATACTCATCAACGGTGCTGAAGCACAACATCGCAGTGGCTGAGACAGGTAGGAAGATGGGGATGCAGCTTTTTACCTGGTTGACCGCTCTACAAGTGCTGGTGGGCACCTGGTTTTTGTTGACTCTGCCGGTAGAAGTTATGAAGCGGTTCATGGGAAATGATAAGCTTGACACCGGGTTACTCGCTGCGGGAATTCTGCTGGCGGTTGGTACTCTGATTGCCGGCTATCAGCGTAAAGTCGTGGCTGCAACCTGGCTGACCGTTCCGTTGGTCTATGTAATGTCATTCATGAGGGACAGTGTGAGGAACGGTTATCTGACACCATATTTCGATGTTACCAAGGTGCCGTCCAGCGTTCAGTGGTCACCACTAATATTCTTTTTTGTGACTTTAGTGCTGGGGATAGTGGTGATAGTCTGGATGCTTTCCAGGTTGAAATACATCAAAAAAGCCAGTTAAAACAGACTTTAAAGGTCTTGTTGTGCCATATTCAGGCAGTTGACATCAGAGTCTAGATATGTTCTTATATAGCGATTTATACATCTAACCATGCTCGGTAACAGGTGCCGGGCTCATTATAGGCAGGACCACGAAAGGGGAAAAATATGAAGGGTATGAAGAGATTAAAAGGGATGGTGGCAATGTTAACAGCTGCCCTGGTTATGATTTCGATGCAGGCATTTGCCGGTCCGGATCACACAGAATTTGTCAAAGGTCCGTTTAGCGATGGACAGTCTGTGACGAAGGTTTGTCTTGAATGTCATGAAAAACAGGCTGCTGATGTTATGAAGACCACTCACTGGACATGGGCAGGAACGCCAAATCACGTCAAGGGTATGGAAAAGAGTACTAAAGAGTTTGGTAAGAAAAACATGACCAACAACTTCTGTACCACTGTCTTTGGTGGTATTGATGGAATGGTACATGAGTCTTGCGATAAATGTCACGCAGGATATGGCTGGACCCGTACCAAATTCGACTTTACTGATAAAACCCGAGTTGACTGTCTGATCTGCCATGCCCAGAAGGGAAATTATACTCGTGCTGCAGTAGGAGCTGATGTTGACAAGGCTGCAATGGCAAAGGGCACTATGAACCTTGAGCTGGCTGCCCAGAGTGTTGGTAAGCCTACCCTGAAGGGATGCGGTGCATGTCACTTTGCTGGTGGCGGTGGTGATGCGGTCAAGCATGCCGGCCTTGATTCAACTCTGGAAGCTGCAAGCAAGAAGCAGGATGTCCATATGGCGAAGAAGGCAAAAGGCGGTCAGGAAATGCTGTGCCAGGATTGCCACAAAACCAAGGACCACAAAATCGCTGGCGCCTCCAGTCAGATGGCGCACTATGACGCCCGTACTACCTGTGAAGATTGCCACGCTGGCGCCAAGGCTCCCCACCAGAAGTCAAAAAACAAGGCTATTCTTGACAAGCATACAGCTTCAGTTGCATGCCAGACCTGCCATATACCGGTATTCAGCAAAGGACAGGCCACCAAGATGATGTGGAACTGGTCTGATGTCGGTAAAAACATCAAGGCAGAAGAAGAGTTTGATAAAGAGACATTTGAAAAGCGCAAAGGCAGCTTCAAGTGGGGTCAGAATGTTGTGCCGGTATATGCCTGGTACAATGGCAAGATCGAACGCTACATGCTTGGCGACAAGATCAAGGACCCAACCAAGCCGGTGATGATGACTAAGCCGGTTGGCGATATCAAAGACAAGACTGCCAAGATATATCCTTACAAATACTACACAGGTACTCAGCCTATGGACAGCAAGTTCATGTACCTGAACACCTTTCAGCAGTACAAGGAGCTGTGGGTGAACTTTGACTGGGAAAAAGCCCTGGTTAACGGTGCCAAGAGCACAGAAGGCCTGCCTTACAGTGGCAAGTACCAGTTTGTAACGACAGTATCCTACATTAGTGCACAGCATGAAGTCTCTCCCAAGGAAGATGCTCTGCAGTGTGGCGAGTGCCACATGGGCGGAAAACGTATGGATTGGGCTGCACTTGGCTACAAAGGTGACCCTATGCAGGTTGGCGGGCGCAACGTTGCAGCTGTGTCCAAAAAAACAGGTAAAAAGAAGTAGTAATCAGAGTCGTCTCTGATACGTAATAAAAGCCGCCCGACAATTGCCGGGCGGCTTTTTTTATTGTCAGTTGTGGGTGCTTCTGCTACTTTTCTCTCGAAGCTATTACGTCTACAATACGAGTTTATAAATGATTGAATCCTGGCTGGAAATAGCGTGCGAAGTACCTGACGAATATTCTGAGGTTGTTGCTGATTTTTTAACAGATCTGTCCGGCAAAGGTGTCTGTGTTGACAATCAGTGTGTGGACGCCTTTTCTGTAAGTGAAATTCCGGATTCAACACGTGTGGTGATTAAAGCATACCTGTCTGCTGACAGTGATCCCGCTCCGCAGATGCGAGAGCTTGAAGATTTTATGTCAGAGCTGTCCATGCGCCACCCCTCTGCCAGTTTTGGGCCCACTATGCTAACAGCTGTTAATGCAGAGGACTGGAGCAGCAGCTGGAAGGTCCATTTCAAGCCGCTCAGGGTTGGAAAGCGGTTACTGATTGTACCAACATGGGAAGAGTCAATGCAATTGCCAGGTGATCTGGTTATCCGCATTGATCCTGGGATGGCGTTTGGTACCGGTGGACACGAGACGACACGCCTTTGTCTGGAAATGCTGGAAGGTGTCATGGAGGGCGGTCCTCTGCTGACGGTGCCTTCCCTGCTCGACCTGGGAACCGGCTCAGGAATACTCGCCATGGCGGCAAGTTTGCTGGGCGCTGGCCGGATACTTGCCCTTGATATCGACCCGGATGCTATCGTGGTGGCACGCGAAAACATTACTCTGAATCAGCTTTCCGATCAGATAGAATGCGGCACTGTACCACTTGAATCACTTAACGAAAGTTTTGATATTATACTGGCAAATATTCTTGCAGAAGAATTGGTGCGACTGGCGCCTTATCTGGCAGAGCGGCTGCAGCCTGGAGGCACTCTGATTCTATCCGGAATTCTGGCGGAAAAGGAACCGCTGGTTCGTCAGGGATTTGCCTCCCAACCGCTGAAATATATTCAGACGGCGTCTGCTGGTGAGTGGGTTGCCATATTGTATCGAAACGAAACCATATCATGAGTGCGCGCCGGTTTATGGTGAATTCTCGCACCATTCGAGATGGTTATGCCTCTTTTGATGGTGATATCTACAATCACATGGTTCGTGTTCTTCGCCTTGGAACAGGTGACGCCGTCCAATTGGCTGACGAGAAAGGTACAGTGCATTTCGGCACGATCAATCAGGTTGCCAAAGAGTGGGTTGCTGTAAAAATAATCTCTTCCTGTCCGGTCGCGCAGAGTGATTCAGTTGCTCCGCGTATTACAATCTGTCAGGCACTTCCCAAGGGTGATAAAATTGACTTGATCCTGCAGAAAGGCACTGAGCTTGGTGCTCACGATTTCTGGCTTTTCGGTGGGCGCAGGTCAGTCGCAAAAATACGCGACGATCAGCAGAAAAACAAGCTTGAACGCTGGAACCGGATTACAGCAGATGCCGCACGGCAATGTGGTCGGACCGACATACCGGAGGTCACCTGGAGACCAAGTGCCGTTGAAGCGTCAAATGATACCGGCCAGGAACTCCGTCTGATTCTGTGGGAGGGAGAGCGGGAACATTCACTGAAAGATGCGCTTTCTGCCGGTGGAAAGCCTTTGTCTGTAATCGTTGCTATCGGCCCGGAAGGAGGTTTTGACCCTCTCGAGGTTCGTCATTTCTCACAACACGGTTTTCAGCCTGTTTCGCTCGGTTCCAGAATACTGAGGACTGAAACGGCAAGTATTGCTATTCTCTCGATAATACAGTATATATGGGGTGAAATGTGACTGAAAGCAGGTAAGGAGCCGCAAATGAAATGTCCTAAGTGCGGATTTAATAGTTTTGAATTTTATGATAGCTGTAAAAAGTGTTCTGGCGACCTGACGGGTTATAAACAAACCCATTCAATCACTTCGATAGTGTTGCCGCAAGAAGCTAAGGAAAAGCTGGCTGCCGAGTCTCGGTCATCAGAAGGTGAGGCCGAGCATGTCATTGATACAGTTGAAGCTCATGACGATATTTTCTCATTTAATCTGCCCGAGGATTCCCCCGCTCCACCTGACCATCGCAACGATGACCCGTTTAATTTTGATGAACCATCACCTGGTACGAAACAGGAAAATATTTTAAAGTCCGACGATGATGTCTTTGGTGACCTGCTGGAATCTACCTCGCAAACCGAAGCCCCAACTTTTGCCTCAGGTTCCTCAGTATCTACTTCTGCAGTAGCAAAGTCTGCAGATGCCAAGTCAGGAGTTGGTGAGCTTGATCTGGAAAGCTTCTCCTGGGACGATACTCCGGTTGCAGGTGCTAATGAAACTGAGACCGCTGATGATTTTGACTCCCTTTTCGGTGAGCCTAAAGTAAATACCCAAAAATAAAGCCTTTTAAAGATACATTATTATAAGTCCTAAAAAACAGGATAAATGCGTTAACGAAGCCATTTTCTGCAAGTAAAGCGCAGAAAATGGCTTCTAAATTACTAAAAGAGCGGGTTGCCCCGCTCTTTTTTCGTACGAGTCGGAGCTGCTATGTCCCAGCGCATAACCATTCTACCTGAAACACTGACAAACAAAATAGCTGCCGGTGAAGTTGTCGAGCGTCCAGCATCCGTTATTAAAGAGTTGATTGAAAACTCGCTTGATGCCGGGGCAACGGACATTTCTGTGGAAATAATTGCCGGTGGTAGAAGGTTGATTCGTGTTGCGGATAACGGACATGGAATGTCACGTGAGGATGCTCTTCTGTCACTGGAACGGCACGCCACCAGCAAAATCAAGGTAGACAGCGATTTGGAAAGAATATTGACGCTCGGCTTCCGTGGTGAAGCGCTCCCTTCTATTGCCTCTGTTTCCCGTTTCTCGCTCTCAACCCGCGAGGCAGCTTCCCTCGAAGGGACCGAGATCATCGTTGAGGGGGGGCGGGTCAGGGAGGTCAGAGCCTGTGGTATGGCCCCAGGTACAGTTATTTGTGTTGAGCAGATATTTTTTAATCTACCCGCGCGCCTCAAATTCATGAAAAGCGCCGAAACTGAAGCCGGTCATGTTGCAGATGTTATTTCACGAATGGCCGTTTCCCGCCCTGATGTGTCTTTTACCTGCACTAATGATGATCGGGAACTGCTGCGATTGCAGCGCAGTGATTTGCAGCGCCGTCTGGCCCAGATTGTCGGCAGAGAAAGCTCCCAACATCTGTATCCAATCACGGAGATAGATGAATATGCGACTATTACCGGGTTCCTTTCCGGCCCGGCACTAGTGCGTTCCGGAACCCAGGCAATCTATACATATATTAATGGCCGTTTTATTCGTGACAAGGTTGTGCAACACGCAGTAATGCATGCTTACCGCGGAGTCATTGATCGAGGTCGCTATCCTGTTGTGGCTCTGTTTATTGAACTTCCGCCGGAAGAGGTGGACGTGAATGTTCACCCTACCAAGCATGAGGTCCGTTTCAGGCGTCAATCAATTGTGCATGATGCTATACAGGGTGCGATGGAAAAGGTGTTGAGCCGGTCTCCATGGCTGGTGGTAGCGTCATCCGCCGCATCGCACACTACTAGTGGGATAACCGGTCAGGCGTATCGCGAGCGCATCGCAGCAGCGGCCCAATCTTCGCTGGGAATATCGCCACACACAGAATATCGGCCACAACCTTTAAAACAGCTTGGAACGGAGTTGTCTGAGTCTGCAGTTTTACAGAAAGATAACGTAACCGTGAGTGAGCCAGCCATTTCATTTCAACCGGAACGGTCTCTTAATGAACCGGCCGGGTACTTTTCATCGCTCTCTATCATCGGGCAATTCCACAGTGAATATATCATCTGCCAGTCCGGCTCAGAACTGGTTATTATTGACCAGCACGCCGCTAGTGAAAGAGTCGCCTACCAGCGCCTTAAACAGCAGTGCCTGGCCGGCGGGATCGAGTCTCAGCGGTTACTGTTTCCTGAAACGGTTGAGCTTTCATTCAGTGAGGTGGCGGTGGCAGTCAGGTTCAACACGGATTTGGCAGGCATCGGTTTTGAGCTTGAGCCGTTTGGCGGCACAACGATCATGGTTTCGGCTGTCCCTCGTCTGGTCGCTAAAAACGACCCGATTCTTCTAATCCGAGATGTTCTTGCTGATCTGGAACGATTTGGCACCAGTGGGGCCTTTAATGACGCGCTGGAAAGTCTGCTCTCGCGGATCGCCTGCCACTCCGTGATACGTGGTTCACATCAGCTTGGAAATATGCAGATCAAAGAATTGCTACACTCTATGGATCAAACCGACTTTGCCGCCAGTTGTCCTCATGGTCGGCCTGTATCGCATGTATTGGCGCTGACTGAGCTGCAAAAGATTTTCAAACGAACATGAGTCAGGCTCCAACTACCAAAATTCTGGTCATTTGTGGTCCGACCGCTTCCGGCAAGAGCGAGCTTGCACTGCGGCTGGCACATAATTTGGGTGCTGAGATAGTTAATGCCGACTCTATGCAGATTTACCGTGGGCTGGACATCGGCACGGCCAAGCCTTCATCGGAACATCAGGCAGAAATACGCCACCATTTGATCGACGTGATAGATCCTGACCAACAATTTTCAGCGGCTGACTTTTCTGACGCAGCTGACGCGGCGATTCGGGAAATTACAAGTCGAGGGAAGCGGGTTATTGTGGCAGGCGGTACCGGTCTCTATATCAGAGCTCTGCTAGGCGGTCTGGTTGATTCACCCAGTGGAGCGGGTGAAATCCGCCAGGCTCTGCAGGATGAAGCCGGCATTCTTGGTAACGAGGCCATGTTGGAGAAGCTGCGTCAGGTAGACCCAGAAATGGCAGCCGGCCTTCACCCTAATAATCTTGTGCGCATCGTACGTGCTCTGGAAGTGCACCGCCTTACTGGTATTCCGCTTTCCCGCTATCAAAAGGAACACGCTTTTGCCACCAGGCGCTACGATTCTCTCCAGATCGGTATCTCAGTCGAGCGTGGACTGTTGTACGAACGCATTGAAGAACGCGTTGAACAGATGCTCGCTGGTGGCTTGCTGAGAGAGGTTGATGCACTATTGGCAAACGGATTCGGTCGGGAACTCAAGTCAATGCGCTCGATAGGCTATAAGGAATCAACTGCCCATTTGTGTGGTGAGCTTTCTGCTGATGAAATGGCCCGCCTGATAAAGCGTGATACGCGCCACTATGCCAAGCGCCAGATGACATGGTTTAAAGCTGATCCTGATATATTGTGGTTTGAATATCCCGAGAAGTTTGATACGATACTTAAATATTCTATTAAATTTTTTGACCATCAGGAGGCTTAACTCAATGTCGAAGGCACCTTTTAACATTCAGGATCAGTATCTCAACCAGGCTCGTAAGGAGCATGTACGTGTTAAGGTTGTTATGATGTCTGGAGACAAATTGGAAGGTTTTATAAAATCATTTGATAATTTTTCGCTGTTGCTCGATTTCGGCGGCGACATGCTGCTTTACAAGCATGCTATTGCTACCATCACTTCTGTGGATGGTGCTTTCCGTCTGCACCAGTAGCTAATCTATAGTCCCTCTAAGGCCATTATGGCTTTGGAGGGGCTCTTCAAAGACAACCCATGTCAAAAAACACAAAAACTCTTCTTGGCATAACACTTCTGCTGCTTTTCCTTTCAGCGGCTATGCTTTACTATACATCGACTGTTTTTCTGCAACTGTTCTTAGCTTTTGCGCTGGCCTATATCCTGAACCCTACGGTGGAGCTCCTTGAACGCAAAGGTGTCAAACGCCAGTACGGGATTGTGATTATACTCTTTCTGACGATCTTGCTCTGCGCCGTATTTGCAGTTTTTCTCGTAGTTTCGATAACAGGCGAGTTTTCAAACATACAGCTCAATCTGCCTGCATACGCTCAGCACCTTTACGAAGTAACCCCCGCTTCAGTTAAAGCGTATCTCGGCGTTGAAACTACTGATAAGCTGGCATTGCGGCTTAATGAACTTCTGCAGCAGGCCCGCAATACTTCACCAGATCTGCTCAAGCCGCTGCTGGTGTTTATACAGAGAGCACTCACTTCGACTGTAAGCATGCTTCTTGCCGTACTGGGCTACCTGATAATTCCGGTTTATCTGTTCTACCTGTTATACGACCTGCCGCAGCTTAAAAGTTTTATTGAATCATTTATTCCGGAACGCTTTCGCACCGTGTACGCTGCTAAATTGGCAGAAGTCGATACTGTGCTGTCAGGATTTGTTAAGGGTCAGCTGTCGGTGTGCGCAATTCTGGCTGTTCTCTATAGCGTTGGCCTGTATATCATTGGTATAGACCTGGCGATTGCCATTGGTACGCTGGCAGGCGTCACCTTCATTATCCCCTATGTTGGTACGATTATCGGCATTTTTCTTTCGGTTGCCATGGCTCTTCTCAAATTCAATGATATCCTCCACCCGCTGTTATGTGTTGCATGGTTCGGGTTTGTCCAGCTGCTGGAAGGTGCCGTTATTACACCAAAAATAGTTGGAGATACGGTTGGGCTCCACCCGCTCGTGGCTATTGTGGCTTTGCTGATTGGTGGCCAGCTTTTTGGGGTCATGGGGATGTTGCTGGCGGTACCTGTTGTAGCTGTGCTGCAGGTTTTTCTCCGTTCTCTGGGCATGTATTACCGCAGTTCCGAGTTTTACCGGGAGGGGTGATGGCAGGCCTTCGGATTGATTCGATCGTGCCCGGTTCTGTTGCAGACGGGTTGGAGGTTGAAGCTGGTGACCGTCTTCTGGCCGTTAACGGCCAGAAGTTGCGAGATCTGATTGATTACAGCTATTACACCGCTTCCGAAGAAGAGCTGCTGCTGGAAATTGAAAAGCCGGATGGTGAACTGTGGGAGTTGGAGGTTGAGCGCCAGTCAGGTGAGCCGCTCGGGCTGACATTTTCTGCTCCTGTTCCAGCCCGTTGCGCCAATAACTGTCTTTTCTGTTTCGTCCACCAGCTTCCCAAAGGTCTTCGCAAGCCGCTGTATGTCAAAGATGAAGATTATCGTCTCTCTTTTTTAAACGGCAACTACGTCACGCTTGCAAATATCAAGACTCCATCACTGAACCGTATCATCGAACAACGCCTCTCCCCTCTTTATATTTCTGTTCATGCTACCAACCCGGATCTGCGGGAACGTCTTCTCGGAAAAACCGGCATCCCGCCTATTCTGAAACAGCTTCAGACGCTAGCCGCTGCCCGGATTGTCATGCATACACAGATTGTACTCTGCCCCGGTCTTAATGACGGGGAAGAGCTGAAGCATACTGTTTCTGAACTGGCGGCCCTGCACCCGGCAATACAATCAGTAGCGATTGTGCCCCTTGGCCTCACAGCCCATCGCCAGGGGTTGCCGCTGTTAACACCGGTGGATGCCGACTATGCACGGGAGTTTATAACAATCTGGCAACCTGAAGCTGATATCCTGCGGAAAAAACTTCGCCAACCTTTTCTTTTTCTGGCTGATGAATTCTATCTCAAGGGAGGTCTGCCTTTCCCGCCTGTAAAGGAATACGGAGATTTTCCACAGATCGAAAACGGTGTTGGCATGGTTCCGCTCTTTATGAATGAAGCTGCAAGAGTGATTAGAGGTGTGCGGCCGATTGGAACGTTTCGGGTGACAGTCATTACCGGCGTTTCGTCTTTTGGATTTGTGAGTGGATTTCTGAAAGAGCTGGCTGAAAAGAGCGGTGTGGATATCATGCCAGTAGCGGTTGAAAATAATCTTTTCGGGCCGAGTGTGACGGTAAGCGGATTGATTGCCGGCAATGATATTGTCACTGCACTGGCTGGTTGCGATGTAGGTTTGTGCCTGCTGGTTCCGGATGTAATGCTGAAAGAGTGGGAAGGGGTTTTTCTGGATGACGTTTCGTTGGATGACCTGGAGCGAAGAATCGGTTGCCGGGTGGTAGTTTTTGATTCAACGCCTGGCGGATTTTACAGGGCGCTACGAACGTTTGGACGGGAGCTGTTGAGGTAATGTTTACTGTTAGCTGCAGGTAGAATATATGCTGAACACAAAAGAGGGGGCCCGCCAGGAGTCCCCTCTTTTGTGTTCGCCGTTTCTGTTTACATTATTATCCAATGTCACTGAAGCTATCGCGTTCATCATCAGAGAACATCCTGTCAATATCCATAATAATCAATAATCTCTCGGCGTGGTTGTATACGCCAGTGATAAATTCCTGACTTGCGCCACCTGAAAGCATCATTGACGGAGGGGGCTGGATTTCGCTGCTGTGGATGCGGATAACTTCTGAAACAGCATCCACAATAAAACCGGTCAGAGTTCCGACAACATCCATGATGATGATGCGAGTCTGGGTGTTGTTTTCGCTCTCCATCAGGTTAAAGCGTCTGCGCATGGATATAATCGGGATAACCTTGCCGCGCAGGTTGATAATTCCTTCGACATGAGAAGGTACGTTTGGCATCTTTGTGATGTTTGGCATTCGGATGATCTCACGGACCTTGAGAACTTCAACTCCATATTCCTCGTCTGCAAGCATGAAACTGACCAGCTGGATCAGCTCATCATTTTTTGCATTATCAAGTTTTACCAGTGCATTTGTAGACATATGGGCTCCTTTTAAGTTGTTACAGCTTGAATTGCCGCACCAGGCGCTGCAGCTCTTCTGCATTGCCATGCAAATGGGTGGCGGCGGTGGCTGATTGATGAGCTCCGCTGGCGGTGTCCTGAACTACCTGGGTAATCTGCTGCATGTTATTGGAAATTTCGCTGGTAGTAGCTGTCTGCTCTTCAGCTGCAGTGGCAATCTGGTTTACCTGCGTGGCGACGTCGTTAACCTGCTCCAGAATATCGCGCAGTGCTTCGCCTGATTTAGCGGCTTCCATCGTTCCTGCTTCAACCTGCTGAACACCTTGCTCCATAGCAGCAACGGCACCCTTGGTTTCTCTTTGGATCGCTTTGATCATTTCACCGATTTCTTTGGTTGCACGAGTGGTGCGTTCTGCCAGTGCGCGGACTTCATCGGCAACAACAGCAAATCCACGTCCCTGCTCACCTGCTCGGGCTGCCTCGATAGCAGCGTTAAGGGCCAGCAGGTTAGTCTGGTCAGCGATGTCTTCAATTGTGCCGATAATGGCGCCAATCTGATCACTTCGGGCTCCAAGACTTTCCACCGTCTTGGCAGATTCTTGTACTTTCTCGGCGATCTGTGCCATGACAGCAACAGTGTTTTCGACAACACCAGCGCCATTCTGTGCTGACTGAGAAGCACGCTGCGCCCCTTCAGCCGCCATCTGACAGTTTTGTGCGATGTCGCCAGAGGTGGCCGACATCTCTTCTCCGGCAGTGGCAACGGTTGCTGACTGGGCGGCAACCTCTTCCGCGCCTGTGGCAATCCTTTCGGCTGTTGAATTGAGCTGGCTGGATGCGGCAGCTACCTGGGTGGATGTGCTGGATATATGGCTGATTATGCCGTGCAGCTTTTCAATGAACTGATTGAACATCCGGCTGATCTGGGCAATCTCATCACTTCCGTTGACATCCAGGCGTTTGGTCAGATCTCCTTCACCCTGGGCGATATCAGTGGTGCGCTCCAGAAAAAGAGCTAGTGGTTTTGTGATGGAGCGAATTATCATAGTAGCGGCTATAACGGCAAACAGGGAGGCGATGACTGCAAGCAATAAAACTGTTGTCTGGACCTTGTCAGCGGTCCCTTCCGCTTCTTTAACCATTTCTTGCATCTGTTTATCCATCTGGGTGGCAAAATCATTCACCATTGATTCCGTCAGTTTGGCAGCTGCAACGTAAGGGTTTATCGCCTCGTTACCACCATGTGCGGAAGTGACCTGTCCGCTCTGAATCTGCTCGTAAACAGCCCGGAATCCGGCTTCATATGCGTCAAGATTCTTTTTGATTGTGTTGATGGTTTCCTTGTCCTTGGGTGTATCCACCAGCTTGTGCATTGCATCCAGGCTTTCGTGGGTGTGGACCGAAGCGGCATCCCATCTTTTCTTGAATTCTTCAGTGGAGGATGTGTCGCCGATGGCAATAAACAGATTCTTCTCATTGCGTCGCAGGACGTTAATATCGGCGCGGGAACTCTGGGCATATTCGGCTAAAGGAGCATCAACTCTGCTGATATCGCTAATAAACCACGAAAGTTTTCCTAACCCCCAGTAACCGGCCCCGGAGATGGCTACTAAAAGCAGGATGGCAATTGTGAAGCCTGCAGTAATACGGGTGCTGATTTTCAGTTGTGAAAACATTTCCTCTCCGTTTTTAAATAGAGTAGACAGACGGTCTTATCGTTTTACGGCCGTCCGCCGCTGCTGCATACGGCCTCCCATGGCCGCCATCTGGTGCCTCTGGATGGCTCCAAGGCTTTCCAGGTGGAACTGAAACCACAAGTCGCCATACGCGCGCATATTCATTTTTTTCCCCTTTTCCAGGCATTCCAGATTTTCCTTTAATTTCTCGTCACCTGGGAGTTTTTTGAGTCCCTTGGCAATAATTGTTTTTGCTTTTTCAGACTCTCCGCTCTCGTTCATGCAGTAGGCATATAGGCTCCAAAGCAGTGACTCCTTGCTGTTCCATTGTACAGCCCGATCGAAGGTGCTGATCATCTTGTCTTTCTTCTGGCGCTTCATGTAGGAAATGGCAAGCATGGCAGTGGCGGCCCAGTTTTTAAAGAACGACTTTTCCAGATGCGGGAAAGCGTTCGAGAAGTCGCGTTTCATATAATAGATCATACCGATTTGAGAGTTCAGCTGCCCGCTTACATAAAGCTGCCACTTGCTGTACTGCAGGGCATCCTTCAGTTCGCGGATCGCTTTCTCAAAGCGCGGGGGCTGGGCCTGCAGATCCTTGCCAGCGGTCTCTATGGAAGCCATGACTTTTTTCATGGTAATGCGTGAAAACAAGACAAAGATCAGTGAAAAGACGATCAGTGCGATTATCAGGGAGCCCCACCAGACAAGCTTGAGGACAAATAAGGATATCAGCAGCACGGCCACAGCAGCAGCTGCAGAGATAAGAATGTTATACATCAGGGTTTCCTTTCAAATGTTTAGGCACGGGGATAAACGTGAGTTAGCCCTTGGCAGCAGCCGGAACCATCTCTCCGTTCTTTTCGGTGAATTTTGCTATGATGATGCGTCGCCCCGGCTTAAGGGCAACTTTTGTTTTCATGTTGTTCCAAGCGGTGAGGAGCTTGGTAGATACGTTGAAGCGTTTGGAGAGTGAACTGAGAGTGTCACCACTTTTTACGGTGTAATATTTCGCATAACTCCCTTTTGCTGCCGATTTCGAGCTGGCTGTTCGTCCTTCGTGGCTGAAATCAACGGTCTGCTTAACTGGCACAAGTAGTGATTTCCCGGCAATACGGCTTTTGGTGCTCAGGCCGTTTAATTCCGCAAGTACCGCTGGCGAAGTGCCGAAACGGCGGGCCACGCTTTTGAGCGAATCTTTCTTGTGGGCATTATAGCGGCTGTAAAGCACCCGTTCGGTGAAACGCTGATCTTCTGGAACCTTCGCATATTCGGCGTAAAACTTCTGCTTACTCCCTTTGGGGATCTTGAGCTGATAATCAGGATAATTAGGGGGGGTGCACCAGTGCCGCAGATCCGGGTTCAACTCCTTGATAAACTCGTATGTTGTGCCGCTCAGCTTTGCAGCCAGATCGAGATTGGTACGTGATGGTATTGTGACTGTGTCATATTCTATAGGTGTTAAATATGCGATGTCGGTGAAGCCATAGCGGGCCGGATCTTTAGCTATTATTGCAGCCGCAAGAAGCTTGGGAACGTACTCCTTGGTCTCGCGCTTCAGATACGATCCGCGTGATATCTCCCAGAAGTCGCTGGTGTTATACATGTTAATTGCGCGCAGAATCTTGTTCTCGCCGGCATTGTAGCCGGCTGTCGCCAGATACCAGTCGCCTTTGAAGATACCGTACAGCTCTTTCAGATACAGAGCAGCAGCGGTTGTAGCCTTGACCGGATCCTTGCGCTCGTCTATCCACTGATCAATCCTCAGTGAGTAGCGCCGACCGGTCTCTGACATGAACTGCCACGGTCCGACCGCACTCGCCCATGAACGTGCATGCATCTGGAAGCCGCTTTCGATCATGGCTACATATACCAGATCTTCCGGCATTCCTTCGTGCTTCAAAATTTCCTTCATCATTGGAATATAACGAGAAGAATGTGAAAGCCAGCGAGAGAAAGACGGTTTTCCGCTCGTTTGGAAATAGTATAGAAAATACTCAACCTTGCTGTTCAGTGTCAACGGGATATCAGAAATAGGCAGGCCGACATCTGGCAGTTCAAGTTCGCTGTCATTTTCATTTGAGTTTTTCAGCTCTTCAAGCGAAAAGAGTTCAGTAACAGGTTCAGGCTGTTCGTATTCTGCTGCTTGAATGTCGTATGCAGGCAGCGCAGGGACCCCTGTGTCTCCAGGTAATGTGGCATTCGGTCGGATCAGCTCGGCCAGAAGAGGCTGGATCGGCTCTGTTGCTGCAACTGGCAGGGCGCAGATCAGTGCCGCAAGAACAATAACTGTGTATGTTAAAAGATTTAGAGCCCTCATAGACGGGGAAGTATAAAGGAAGCTGCCTTGAATGTCAATGACGCGAAAACTCTTGTTAGATGGGCATCCGCTGTGGGGTGGTGTTCTTAACAGCGGTTTAAACAGTGATTATATTTCTTGTGTATTGGAAACAAAAAAGCCCACGAGAGTGGGCTTTTTTGTTTCGCTATTTTTGCAGGTTATTGCGCTGGAGTACGTTCCCGCTGCATCGCTTCGCGACCTGCCTCAATAGCAGAGGTAAGGACAGACTTCTTCTCAGCGAAAGTTTCCTTGCCGTCTTCGACGGCCGTTTTGATTTTTTCCTGAGCCTCCTTTGCGTATTCCTTGATCTTGTCTACTGCATCCTCTGTAAGATCAAGAATATCCTCACGCATTTCGCGGCCGCTCTTTGGCGCGTACAAAAGTGCCAAACCAGCCCCGATTGCAGCACCTGCCACAAACGATACCAACACTGTCCCTGCTGATACTTCACATTTGTCAGACATGGTTAAATACCTCCCCTTTTTTTTAGATATCGATCAAGCATGTATTTACCAGCTACTTTGGCACCGGTTGCCCAGACTGTAGTGGTGTTGAGAACATTTGTCACTACCCCAACCGAGCGGTTGATTTTGTGAAGATTATCTCCGGCTACCCCAAGCTCAGACATGAAACGTTTGACATCGTCGTTGTACTCAGCCACACCGCCACTGACACTCTTCAATTCCGCCAGTACACCAGTCAGTTCGTGCAGGGTCGGCTTAAGCTCGCTCCGGACCATCTCCGCCAGTTCCCCTACTGACGCTGCAGTTCGTCTGATGGTCAAGAAGGTAGGAACCAGGGTCAATACAAGAATACAGAGTGCTGCAGCTATAACTGTCAGGGCAATTACGGTCAGTGACATTAATTGTTCTCCATTTGTATAAATATATATTCTATGAGCAAAGTATAGAGCAATTCGGTAAAAATTCAACGCCTAAACGTCAATCGGTATTTTCCGGAATCATTTTGGATACGATTTCTTCTACTGCTGAATACGGGTCAATATGGTTTTCACACATGCTTGCCACAATCTTGTCAAGGTTAGCATTTTTTTCAATGAACAAAAGGGCTTTTTTGAACAGGTCATCACGCAGAATCCCCAGAAAATGGCGTTGATTGCGCTCGCGCAGGAAGTTGTCAATAGTTCCGCTTGACAGAAAAAAATCTCGATGGGCCATTATCTCGTCGGTAAGATCTTCAATGCCGGTGCACCGTGTGGCCTCGGTTCTCAAAACCTTCGGACTCCAATTCCCCGGAGCGGCATGACGCATATCCAGCATATTGCTAAGTTCCCGTGCTGTCCGGTCTGCACCCTCCCGGTCGGCCTTGTTTACGACAAAAATGTCGCCGATTTCCAGTATTCCGGCTTTGATGGCCTGGATGTCGTCGCCAAGCCCAGGTACCATAACAACGCATGTAGTATGGGCCTCTTTGACGATATCTACCTCGTCCTGGCCGACTCCGACGGTCTCAATAATGACGATATCCATTCCCAGGGCATCCATTACCAGGGCAACATCGGAAGTGGATCTGCTGAGTCCCCCAAGTGCTCCGCGTGTGGCAAGGCTGCGGATGAAAACACCTTCGTCGCAGGAGTGCCGGTTCATGCGGATTCGATCTCCCAGGATCGCGCCGCCGGTAAAGGGGCTGGTGGGATCAATAGCGACTACGCCGACTTTTTTCCCGCGGGCGCGGAATGAGGCCGTCAGTTGATCTACCAGTGTCGATTTGCCGGCACCGGGAGGGCCGGTGATGCCGATGATGAAGGCGTTGCCGGTGCGTGGGTAGAGTTTTTTTAGCTCATCAACTGCCTGAGAACGGCCGTCGTCAATGTCGCGCATCAGCCTTGCGGCGGCGCGGATGTTGCCCTGTAAGACCTGCTCTGCGAGAGACATGGGATACCTGTCAGATGTGAATTGAGTAGATAAGAGTAGATATCAAGTGTTTAGCCTGTTCGAACAGAATAATTCGCTCAGTCGCCAAGACGCTTGCCGGGAACAAGATAATTCCTGATATAATCTGAAACCGCCTCTTCAACCGGGATCACTGTTTCTGAATAACCGGCGGCATGGATTTTTGAAGTGTCGGCACATGTCAGATATTGGTACGTGTTACGGATTGATTCCGGCATGTCGATATACTCGATATTGACCGTTTTCTCCATGGCATTGAAAACAGCGCGGGCCAGTCGGTTCCAGCTGACAGTTGTTCCGCCGCCGACGTTGAAAATCCCGCTAACATTTTTGTTCTGGAGAAAATGGAGCGTCATTGCAGCGGCGTCTTTGACATAGACGAAGTCGCGCAGCTGTTCACCGTCACCGTACTCCGGACGATGCGACTTGAACAGTTTCAGTTTTCCGGTGGCACCGATCTGCTCGTAAGCCTTCAGGACAAGTGAACGCATTTCGCACTTATGCTGCTCATTTGGGCCATAGACGTTGAAATATTTTATGCCGACAATTTTGTCGAGCGCCCCATGACGCAGTGCCCACAAGTCAAAAAGCTGCTTGGAGTAACCGTACATATTCATCGGCCGGAGTTGTGGCAACTGGCTGTCCTCATCAACAAAACCATGCTCACCGTCTCCGTATGTTGCAGCGCTGGAAGCGTAAATAAACCGGGCGTCAGCAGCCAGTGCCGCCAAAGTCAGTTTGCGGGAATATTCAAAGTTGTTCCTGATCAGATAGGTGGCATCTGGTTCAGTCGTGGCGGAACAGGCACCCAGGTGGATGACCGCATCCAGCTTCTGTCCTGCCGGTAGGCGACCAGCCAGTGAACCGTTATCCAGCATCTGCTCAAAAGCATCCTTCTCCAGATAATCCATGAAGCGGAGCGGTGACAGGTTACGCCATTTATCAGTATGGCCAAGATGGTCCACAATCAGTATATCTTCTCTGCCAAGCCGGTTCAGCCGATGAACCACGGCGCTGCCGATCAGGCCTGCCCCTCCGGTTACGACGATCATTGCTCGTTCTCCTGTCGATGAAATTCACTGATTGCTTTCAGCAATTCACTCCTGCTGCGCGGCAGATATCCATTAACACGAACTGCCATTCCGGTCAAGGCGAGGGAGCGGGTGATTTCGGCAACCAACGGTGAAGAGCCGAGTTCAGTCTGCACCTCGGGCCTTAACAGTACATCTGCAGCATTGCCTTGCGCCAGTAATCGGCCTCTCTGCAGCACAATTGCCTCGTCAGCCCACCCATAGGCAAAATCAAGATCGTGTGTTGCAATGATAATAGTCATGCCGGCTGCATGCAGGCGTTCAAGCACGACAGTCAGCTCTTCCTGCATGGCAGCGTCAAGCCCGGCCATCGGTTCGTCAAGCACAAGAACCTCAGGCTCCATGGCAAGTACACCGGCGATGCAGACCCTTTTTTTCTGGCCGTAACTTAAGTTGTGTACCGGCTTATCGGCTGACTCTGCCATCCCCACAGACAGCAGAGCCTCCTCCACACGTTTCCGTACGACGTTTTTCGGAAGGCCCAGATTCATAGGGCCAAAGGAAACATCTTCCCGCACACTGGCCGAAAAAAGCTGGCTGTCGGGGTTTTGGAAAACCAGCCCGACACGTGATCGGAGCTCCCGCATTCCGTCCCGGCTGTAATCAAGCGAAGTCCCCTCCCACTGTATGTCCCCGGCAGATGAGCGCAGGATGCCGTTCAGATGCAAAAACATGGTTGTCTTGCCGGCGCCGTTGGCGCCCATCACGGCGGTCCGCATGCCGCGGCGTATTGTCAGCGAGCAGTCGTTGAGTGCGCTGGTGCCGTCAGGGTAGCTATACGAAACATCTTTGAGGCTCAGTATGGCATTACTCATGGAATGTACACCGCCGTAACAACCAGAAGAATACCGCAAATGACCGCACTTAAGATGGCGCGGTGTGAACCCGGATAGTCAGGTTCCAAAAAGCGGAGTGCACCGTCGTTGCCACGAGCCGATGCAGACAGATGGAGTGCCTGACTGCGCTGCCAGACCTGTACGGCAAGGTTGGCAACCAGTCCACCTAATGAACGCATTGAAAGTTTGAACGTAGCATATCCCAAGCGGGCAGACTGGGCTGTGGCCGTTTCATGTACCGCTTCGGATAACACAAACAGAGTGCGGTAGGAGAGCGTCATCAGGTCGAGCAGTGTCTCAGGAAGTTTACAGCGCCGCATCAGGGAAATGATGTCCGTAAGCGGGGTGGTCAAGGCAAGAAAAAGCAGAGCGGTCAGGCATGCCAGCGAGCGGCAGCAGACCTGAGTAATGCGGGGGAGCTCGGACTCTGACAGATGGAGCGAAACTCCAAAAGTCGAAATATGGTTGAATTCTAGTGAAACCAACAGTGAAAGACAGCTTGCCAGCAAAAAAAAGAGCGCCGGAGTTGCCACCCGCAGATATCGGGCTGGCGGGATGCCGGCTCCTAAAACTGTTGCCAATGACAGGATAATGGCGACCAGCAGTGCTGCCCGGGGTGAGCCTGCCGCAAAGGCGGCAACCATGCCAAAGAGAGAGACAAGCCCCTTGGCGACCGGGGAGATCTGACGCCAGCGGTTTGTATAAGCAGACTGTTCGGTCAGCACCGGGGTTCTTTCTCTGTTTTACTGCGCATTTGGGCGCGAGTTTTTGAGCTGCCATACCAATAGCCGATGAATCCGGCTCCAAGGGCTGCTTGAAGTGCAAAAAGCAGTGAGCCGATTTCTCCGCTGGGTGGCTCAATCAGCGGCTTGAACCAGGGTTTATAGGCAGGAACAATAGTTCCAACCAGATCCTTGGCCTTGTCATCGGCTCCCGCAAAAATTTGAACATCTTTGCCATCAGGCCCTGGAGCAGGTTTTTTAACCATCCAGAGCGGAAGTGCCACCAGCACAACAACAGCAATCATCATCAACAGGTTCTGATGCCGTTTCATGCCTGTACCTCCTGTACAGCAATAACCTTCATCTCCTGGAGTTCAGGGGAATTGAAGCGCACCAGGGCATTTATGACTACAACCGTCAGCAGTCCCTCGCTGATTGCCAGCGGAATCTGGGTTAATGCAAAGACAGAGGCAAACTTGGTAAAGGATGCCGCAAACCCACCTGCAGGGTCTGGAAAGGCAAACGCCAACTGGGCTGAGGTCGTGATATAGGTAAGCAAATCTGCGCATGATGCGGCGAGAAAAATCGAAAACGCGAAGGGTACTTTTACCGCCTTGGCGGCCCGGAAAATGGCTGCAGCGGCAAAAGGTCCAACAACTGCCATGGAGATGACATTTGCGCCCAAAGTGGTCAGGCCTCCGTGGGCCAGTAATATCGCCTGAAATAGGAGCACGACTGCCCCGATTGGCGCCATTGCCGCAGGGCCGAACAAAATTGCTCCCAGCCCGGTGCCGGTAGGGTGTGAACAGCTTCCGGTGACAGATGGCATCTTCAATGCCGAAAGGACAAAGGTAAAGGCGGCGGCAACTCCCAACAGCATCCGCTGTTCCGGCTTTTCCTTGATCCTTTTGTTTATGGTATAAAGTCCGTAGATGACAAACGGGGCTGCAGCAACGCTCCATCCGATGGCGTGCTTAACCGGTAAAAAGCCTTCCATGATATGCATGTCTGTGTCTCCTGAAAGTTTTAAAGCTCATAAAAAAAGTCCGCAACTGCCAAAGCAGCATGCGGACTTTTCGTATTCAAAGTCTGACAATGGTTTCACTCTCCCTTTACCACGGGGAACTGTTGAGTGCTGAGATCATGGCAGGTCTTCTGGCTCGCGATTCGTTCTCCGGGCGTCTTCCCGGCCTTTCGACCAGTGACGTGTTGCCCTTTGTCCTCGCTTACAGCGGCGGGTCCGCGGGGGAATGGCCCCGTTTGAGCTGCACCCCTCTTCCCTATCAAGCCCTTGCGGGCACCGTGATCCGTTATTCAATTGTCATACAACCCACAACTTTATTGGATGTTTTGGATACCACGCACCATAAGTCATGTCAAGAAGGATTGTCGTTGTGAATAAGCACGTTTTAATCGTATTTCAGATGATCCGGCTTCTGCGTTTGAGCATAATGCCGATTATAAACGATAGCCCCAAGGTCAGAGTTCCGCCAACTATCCCGGAAACGCTGGTGCCGAGTTTGCCGCCTTCAGCTTTCTTGGTCGCCGGATTAGTGCCTGAATCTTTTTTGAATGAGTAATCCGGCAGGAACGCCAGCTTTTCCTGAATTGCGGCCAGTCTGCCGTGCAGTCCCTTCTCTGGTCCCTTCAATTCCTCTTTACCAGTTATTTTAGTTATTGACCATTCAAGGCCATCAGGCCGTGTGGAGGCGAACCACGACAGCACCCCCCCAGTCAGCAGGGTTACGGTCAGGAGACTGAGTATAATATTCCGGATCGAATGAACGCTGATGGGGCGGACTTCTATTGTGCTTTGCAGGATTTCCGGCTTGGCGTTATATATGAAAGAAATCACTGACGCGGTCACCAGACCCTCAACGACCCCGATTGCCAGGTGGATCGGATGCATGATGACGAGAAATGTTGAAAAAGGGAGCGAGGAGATTCCCGAAAAGGCGGTTTCCAACACCACACCAAAGGCTCCTAGTTGTAAGCCGATTATAGCAGCCACCATTGAAGCCACGGATATTCTGGTCGAAGAAAGAGAGCTGCCGATAATTTTTTTGTAAATAAAAGGGTAGGCAATGAAAGCAGGGAAAAAACCAAGATTGAAAATATTACAGCCAAGTGCCAGCAAACCGCCGTCGGCAAAAAAGAACGCCTGCACAACCAGCACCGAGGCGATAGTCAGGAATGCCGCGTAAGGGCCGAGCATAATGGAAAGTATCAGCCCACCCCCGAGATGTCCGCTTGAACCTGTCACCGGAATAGAAAAATTAATCATTTGTGCCGCAAAGATAAACGCGCCCAGAACCCCCATCAGTGGTATCTTGCGGTCATCCATTTCTGTGCGAACTTTTTTTGAGCAATAGGCGATGGTGACGGCCGAAACCGCCCAAATTGTTACGCCGACCGCTGGAGATAGTAACGCGTCTGCCATATGCATGGAGTGTTCCTGCCTTTGGCGAATCACTTTATAAAATAAGTAGCACGATTAAGGTACTGGAATACTTTTTTAGCGTCAAGGACTAAAAGTGTAAAGTCGTGTGACTGGTGCAACATGCTGTATTAGAACCGTTCTTTTAATGCTTGTCAGGCTATGCGGTTGATCCTATAGTGAGGCTATTCTTGCGCAATTCTCTAAAAAAATATCGGGAGATTTGAACGGCTATGTTTGATTATGCCGCCGAGGTGGTCAGAGAAGCAGAAGTATTTGTCATTACCGCTGGGGCTGGTATGGGAGTGGATTCCGGTCTGCCGGATTTTCGCGGCGATAAAGGCTTTTGGAACGCTTATCCTGCTTACTCACGCCTGGGGTTATCTTTTAGCGACTGTGCCAACCCGCAACATTTTGCAGATGATCCCGCTTTTGGCTGGGGATTCTACGGACATCGTACCAATCTGTACCGTGATACCGTCCCCAATGCAGGGTTTCACATTATCAAAAAGTGGATTGAGCGGCAGGGTGGCGATTATTTTGTAATTACATCTAACGTTGACGGTCAGTTTCAGAGAGCCGGCTATGCTGATGACCGGATTCTTGAAGTACATGGCTCAATTCACTGGCTGCAGTGTCAAAAACCTTGCTGTAACAGCATTTGGCAAAACGATGAAGTTGTTCTTGTCGATGAAAATACCATGCGTGCCCGTCACACGCTCCCCCGATGTCCGGAGTGTGGTGAGGTTAGCCGACCTAATATTCTCATGTTCGGAGACTGGTCATGGTTGCCTGGCCGCACCCACATTCAGGAGCAAGCTTTTGACCTGTTTTTGAAAGCCAATTCGGATCGCCGCATTGCGGTTATAGAGATTGGAGCTGGAAGCGCTATTCCCGCAATTCGGGCCACTTCGGAGCGTATCGGCTGGAATTTTGAAAATGCCACGGTGATTCGTATCAATCCTCGAGAGCCGGAAATAAAAGCGCCGCATATATCGGTGCCATGCTCTGCTTTGGAAGGGTTGCGGGGAATTGATGAGCTGTTGTTGTCATAAACCCCGGCTGCTATAAACAGGAATACTTCTAAAATACTGAAAAAGCAGTTTGCAAGTCAGCCTAAAATATCTGATAAGAATGAAGGGCGGGGATTATAGTTATGTTGCATCAACAGCAGACATTTTTTTTGGGTCGGCAGCCGATTCTGGATGCCCGGCAGGAAATAGTGGGATACGAATTACTTTTCCGTTCAAGCGAGAAAAATTTCAGTGATTTTGAAAGCCAGAACCAGGCATGCATGAGCGTCATCTCCAGTGCATTGTCAGGGTTTGGCTTCAATGAAGTACTGGGAGACAAGACCGGATTCATAAACGTCACTGAAGAAGCCCTGTTGAGTGATCTCATTGAAATCCTGCCGCGGGATCAAACCATTCTGGAAATTCTTGAGTCGGTGCAGCTGAACGAAAGTACTCGTCAGCGCTTTATCGATCTTAAGTCCAAAGGCTACCGCATTGCCCTCGATGACCATGTTTTCAGGATGGAGCACCTTGAGTTCTACCACTTCGTAGATATTGTTAAGATCGACATCCTTGAGACCGACCCCGCAACGCTTCCTGATATAGTCAGAAACCTCCGCCAGTTTCCAATGCAGCTTCTGGCCGAAAAAGTTGAAACAATGGGACAGTTTGAAGATTGTCTCGGGTTGGGCTTTGAATTGTTTCAGGGGTATTTTTTTGCCAGGCCTGTCGTGCTGAAACATAAGGGGCTAGAGCCTTCAAAAATCAGCATGTTACGTCTTCTCGGTAATCTGCATGCCAACGCAGATTTCAGCGAAATTGAGGATGATTTTCGTTCGGCACCGGATCTTTCCTTCAATCTGCTTAAGCTGGTCAATTCTGTCAGCGGCGGGTTGCGGGAAAAAATCAGAAGTCTGCGCCATGCGATTATAATTCTGGGGCTCGACAAGCTGCGCAGATGGGTGCAGCTAGCTATCTTTGCCAGTTCGGACAGTCGCGGGGTAAACAATCCTCTTCTGGAAATGGCTGCAGTGCGGGGACGTTTGATGGAGTATCTGCTAATGGAGCGTAATGGACTTCCCCGCAACAGCGAACGGGTGGAAGCTGCATTCATGACTGGTATCCTGTCATTGGTGGATATACTTTTTGATACTTCTATTGACGTTGTTGTTAATGAACTTGGTTTGAGTGACGAAATTTCGGCAGCACTCCTCCACCGCGAAGGGGAACTGGGAATTTTGCTGTCACTGGCCGAAACCCTCGAACAAACCAATTTTGGTGAGGTTGAAAATCTGGTGGAAAAATCGGATATTTCATTTGCGCACCTTCTTGCAGCCCAGCTTGATGCCTATAATTGGAAGGACAGCATTAAGTAGAAATGCTGTGTACTTTTTGGAGCTGTCTCGCAACACAAATGAGTTTTTAATCGTATTTGGGTAACGTGAGTTTTTAAACTATTTGCTGGATGACGTTCACATGAGTAGCTGTTTCGCGTTCAAGTAAGCAACCGGTGCGCAGGTCGGTGTCTTCGGCGGCGTTGATAAGCCGCTTTGCAGCGGAAAGTGCCGTAAGTTCGTGGCTGGCGATTCGCTCCGCAAAGCAGGAAATTTTTTGCCAGAATTCATTTTCGTGAAAGACCTTGTCAGCCAGTCCCATCTGAAGTGCCTCTGCCGCGCTGTAGATCTCTGAAGTCATAAAAATTTCACGGGCATAATTCTTGCCCACGATACGGGGGAGCTTGTGAGTGCCGCAGAATCCGGTGATGATGCCGAGCTTTGCCCCGGAATGGCCGATTCGTAAGCTTTCTGAGGCAAGTCGGATATCACAGGACATGGCCAGATCGCAGCCTCCTCCCATGGTGATGCCGTTCAGGGCGGCTATGACCGGTTTGGGACAGGATTCGATCTGTTCAAACAGGGATTGGCCGAGTTCGGCAAAGTGGAATGCGTCATTCGGAGAGAAATGAACCATCTGGCCGATGTCGGCCCCGACTGCAAAGGATTCTCCAGGGTAACCACTGAGGACGATCACATTCGTTTTCACGTCCTCCTCAAGCTGCGCGAAGGCGCGCTTCAGCTCCCGTATAGTGGTGATGGAGAGTTTGTTGAAACGTGAACCGGCATCGAGCAGAATGTACCCGACCCGGTTCTTGGTCTCTATGCGAAGCTTTTTGTGGGGCATTTTTTAGGGTAAAGGGTCAAGGGTCAAGAAGGTCAGATTCTACATGACCCTTGACCCTTGCCACTGTTTCTCAGGCTCTTGGCTTGACGTTGTTTTTTACCCAGGCGACAATATCTTCTGTAGAGGTTCCGGGTGTAAATACTTCGCAGATACCGGCTGCCTTCAATCCAGGAATGTCGTCTTCAGGTATAACGCCACCGCCAAAAATCTTGATATCACCGGCCCCTTTTTCATTTAATATCTGCATTACCTTCGGGAGAAGAGTGTTGTGTGCTCCGGACAGAATCGACAGTCCTACGCAGTCAACATCCTCCTGGATAGCGGCCGCTACAATCTGCTCGGGTGTTTGGTGCAGGCCGGTATAGATGACCTCAAAACCTGCGTCGCGAAAAGCGCGGGCAATTATTTTAGCACCACGATCGTGACCATCCAACCCCGGTTTTCCGACAAGTACGCGCAATGTTCTTTCAGCCATGGTAAATTCCCCCAGTATTGTATAGTGGTTAAACTAAGCTTGTTTTTATTATTCAATTGCCGCTACATCTCAATCCCGGTGCGTGCCGGAACCCCTGCTTTATAATAGTGCTTGATCTCAGTCATCTCAGTCACCAGATCCGCCGCATCTATCACCAGCTGGTGAGCGTTGCGCCCGGTTAACACCAGTTCGGTCTTTTCAGGCTTGCTGCTGATGAGGCCAAGCACCTGCTCAACGTCTATCAAACCATAACCGACGGCGCCGTTTATTTCGTCGCAGATAAAAAGGTCATACAGGCCGGAAGTCAATAGCTCTTCTGCCCGGGCAAGTGCTTCCTGGGCAATGTGTCGGTCTTCAGTTATATCTTTGGTGTTGACCCACCCCGGTCTTCCTGTCTGAATGATTGTCATGAGTGGTGCCAGCTTTTCGGCGGCCAGATGTTCGCCGTAGCGGCCACCCCCCTTGATAAACTGAAATACACAGACTTTGAGGCCGCGTCCGACCGCTCTCAGCGCCAGTCCGAGCGCCGCTGTAGTTTTCCCTTTGCCGTTGCCGGTATAGACCTGGACACAGCCCTGCTCAAGAGACATGGATTATTCCCCTTTAAATTGAGGCGTGCGCTTGTCCAGAAAAGCCTGCATCCCTTCGCGCTGGTCAAAGCTGGAAAAACAGAGTGCAAAGGCATCCCGCTCCAGCATACATGCGGTTTGCAGGTCGATATCGTAGCCGGCATTGACAACTTCACCGCCGATGCGAATGGCATTCGGGCTGCGGGTACAGATGTGTGCAAGTAGTTCTTCAGCCAGCGCCAGGGTTTCCCCTTCCGCATGGAGACGGTTTATCAGGCCGATGCGATGGGCCTCTTCGGCATCTATCAGGTTGCCGCTGTAGATCAGCTCTTTTGTTTTCGATTTGCCGACCAGTCTGGCAAGACGCTGACTGCCGCCGCAAAAGGGAATCAGTCCCGCAGCAATGCCGGGAAAACCAAAGCTGGCCGCCCGTGATGCCACGATAAAATCGCAGGCGAGGGCGACCTCCAGTCCCAACCCCGAACATTCCCCCTCAATCGCTGCAATGCAGGGTTTGCCGATTTTTTCGAGGAGGAACATAACCTGCTGACCGAAAGCGGACAGCGCTGCCGCATCGCGGGTGGTTGCGCTGTCTTCGATCCGGCAGCAACAGAATCCACTTGCAGGGCCTGCCAGCAGGACTCCCATGATTTCATTTTTGCTGGACAGAGCATTAGCCTGGTGCCGAATTGACTCCAAAATATCCTTCGCGGAGGCGTTCCGGTTCCCGGGTACAGTCATTATGGTTATGCCGTTTAACTTCGACTGTATTGTACAATATTTTTCGGGCACAGCTTTGTCCCTGTTTGCATATAGGAATGAAATTTGCGGGGCGACTATAGCAATTCAGCTGTATACGGTCAAGGAAAGCTTTGGCAGATTTTATTGACAGTAAAACTTTGCTCAATGCAAATATGGCGCTATACTGCAACGATATTATCCCATCCAAGGAGAACGGATCATGCACCTGCCTTCGCTTATACGTCGCAGTTCCCAAGCATCCCGAATCGCCGCAGAAGTAAATGCAGTTTGGCTTCAGCAGCATATGAGCCCCTATTTTTTTCAGGCCATGGCAGACGAAGAGGATGCGTTATCGCTGCTGGCCAGGGAGATGGGCTGCTTACGGCATAACCGGCATCTTATTCTGGCCGATCAGGAAAAACGGCTGGTGGTCGCATGTGTCAATCGTCCCGGTTCGCTATACGGGATGTTGCGTCGTGTCGGTGAACGTGAGATTTCCTATGCCATGTTTTCCCACTCCAATGCCGATATGCCGGGTCTGAACAATGAGCTTGAAATTCAGCGGTTTGAGTTTGACCTCCGCCAGAACCATGAGATAGATCTTAGGCAGAAGGTCGATATCCCGGCGGCGCTGATCCGGAAAGTTCGTGTAGAGTTGCGCACCTCGTTCCCCTCCTTTGAGCTGAAAAAACTGGATCGGCTGCTTAAAATCCTTTGGCTGAACAACGAAAATTACATCAGGATGTCGCCACCCACGCGGATTGCATATCTGGTATGGCTGTTTGATCGCGGTAACACCTCTGGTGGGCTCTTTCTTGATATCACCCAGGTTGAGCGCGATGGACGAAGCGAGACCCGCGTGCTGTTCGCGGTTGGTAATCCGCCGCAGGGCGAGTTCCTGCTGCAGTTACTGGAGGTTTTCAATCGCCTGGATGTTGGTATCCGCAGAGCCTACTGCCAGACTATTTCTAATGGTGTTCATCCATATTTCCTGGGGTCATTTCTGGTTATCAGTCGCCAGGGGGAGGATATCTCACCAGAAAGTCCTCTCGCCGCACGCCTCAAACGGGAACTTTGTACAACGCAGATCCTCTCTACCTCATCTCTGGCATATCGTCAGTATGTTGTAGAAGGGCTCCTGTCGGGTGAGGATGCTGCACTGGTTAATGCCTTCATCGCATTTTGTCACACCAGTCTGGCCCACGGGCAGCCGGATCGCTTCGGACTGGAGGATGTCCAAAGTGCGTTTTATGATCACCCGGAAATGGCACAGCTCCTTATTCGACTGTTCAGATTGCGCTTCGATCCCGATCTGGATGAACGGGAAAAGCTTTATGCCGCTGCCCTGACTGAGGTGCAGGATGCAGTAGATGGTTACAATACCGGCCACCGCTGGCTGGATGATATCCGTCGGGCAGTCTATCGCTGTTGTCTGCTGCTGGTCACCTACACACTCAAGACAAACTTTTTCGTTGTCGAGAAACAGGCGCTGGCCTTCCGGCTTGATCCTGGTTACCTGCGGCTGCTTGGGCAGGAATTCACAGCAGACCTCCCGGAAGCGCTTCCTTTCCGCGTTACCTTTTTCTTCAGCCGTTTCGGGGGCGGATATCATGTCGGGTTCTCCGATATAGCCCGTGGTGGTTGGCGCACTGTTATCGCCCGCAGTGCCGATGATTACATCACTTCGGCCAATACCATCTTCCGTGAAGTATATGTTCTGGCCAATACCCAGCAGCTGAAGAACAAAGATATATACGAAGGGGGGTCCAAGCTGGCGGTAGTTCTGGACGCGTCTGATATGGAACAGGCCGGGAGTGAAGCTGAAAACTGCCGGCTTTACAAGCTTCAGTACGGCATTGCCAATGCGTTTCTGGATATTTTTATCACCGAAAACGGGGTGGCCAAAGATCGGCGGGTCGTTGACTATTACGGTGACGACGAGCCGATCGAGATCGGTCCGGACGAGAACATGCATGACGGTATGATTGAAGCTATTGCCGCCCTGTCAAAAAAGCGCGGCTATATTCTCGGTGTAGGCATCATGTCCAGCAAGCGTTTCGGCATCAACCACAAGGAATATGGAGTCACTTCTACCGGTGTGGTTACTTTTGCAGAAATAACCATGGCCGAAGTGCTCGGTGTCGACATGCGCCGCGACCGCTTTTCGCTCAAGATGACCGGCGGTCCTAACGGAGATGTTGCCGGCAACTCATTGCGCATCATGCTGGAACGCTGTCCCGGAATGGAGGTCCGCTTGATTCTGGATGGTACGGCTGCGCTGTATGATCCAAGCGGCATCAGCCATGACGAATTACGTCGTATCGTGCTGGCATGTGATCTGGATGCATTCAATTCAGAATTCCTTGGAGAGGGCGGGTGTCTAGTTTACCGGAGCGGACGGCGCGTGGAAGGATTGAAGGAGTCGCACCGCAAGGTCACCCGCACCGAAGGAAAGCTTATTGAGGAGTGGCTGGATATCGATGATTTCAACCGTCTCTACAACAGCCTGGTCTTCACTGTTAAGGCAGATCTTTTTATTCCGGCCGGAGGTCGTCCGGAGACTATTGACGACCAGAACTGGCGGTCGTTCCTTGATGAAAACGGTATGCCGTCGTCAGGGGTCATTATAGAGGGTGCCAACTCCTACATAACCCCCGAGGCGCGGATTCATCTGCAAAAGAGCGGCGTAGTGCTGATGCGTGATGCCTCCGCCAATAAATGCGGCGTTATTTCGTCATCCTACGAGATTATAGCCAATCTGCTGCTGTCAGAACGTGAATTTTTGGAGGAGAAGGAACGCTATGCCGGTGATGTACTGGCGATTCTGGAAAAAAGGGCCGCCGATGAGGCCAGACTGATCCTGCGGCGGCGAGTGGAATCCTGCGGAACCCAGCTCTATAGTGAAATATCCGAAACCATAAGCCAGAACATCAACAGTCTTTATACACGACTGTTTGAGTTTTTCTCGTCCCGTCCGGAACTCTGTCTCCAGTCTCCTTTCCGTCAAGCTGTCCTCAGTCATCTGCCGCGCATGCTGCAGGAATCAACAACATACCGGCAGCGGATCAAAAAAATGCCGCAAAAATATCTCTGTGCGATTCTGGCGGCTGAGATCGGTTCCTCACTCGTCTACAGCGGCAACCGTGATGCAGATTTTGAAGACATGATCAGGCGACATCTGGCGCGTGTTCTGCTGTGAACGTGAACGTTGCAAAATATATTGAGAACAGCTACTTTCATTAAAAACATGCTTTTATAAGTGGGTATCTCTGTGATATATACAGAAACTAATATGAAAATTACGGAGAACAGCTTTGAGTGACAACGAGAATGTAACTACTACTGTTTTATTGATCTGCCGTGAAGGGGAAAGCCGTAGGGTGTATCAAGCCGGACTCGAATCTGCCGGAGTGCTGCTGGTTTGTGTGCAGGGCCTGATGGATTTTTTTCGCCGGGGCGTGTACTGCCCGCTAAACGGAATCCTGGTTGATATGCCCACTTATATGCGCAGTTCAGAAGATGAAAAACGCTTGATGACTGAGCTGGTTGTTCTTTTTCCGGCTCTGCGACTCAAATGCAACGAATCCACCGGTGAGATCCGCACCCTCCCTTTTGGGACAGTATATCCTGGAAATACTGCACCGGCAGTTTTCGTACAAAAATATTGTACAACTGTTGCTCCACGCAAAATCAGAACAGGCGAGCGACATCAGATGAATTTGCCTGCACTGCTGAGCAAACCACTTCCAGGCGGGAACATCCCCGATACGAAAACCGTGACGGCAAATATATCTAACGGGGGTTGCTTTTTGGTCGGGTTCGAACCATGGCTAGTCGGTGACCGGGGCTGGCTGACCTTCCCGGAGTTGAACGATAACACGCCTATTCAGGTGGAAGTATGCTCTGTTTTACCATGGGGTGAATCGCGCTCCTTACCCGGCATGGGGTTCAGATTCATAGATCTTACGCCGCTACAGAAAGCCGAGCTGAAACGTCTCTGCGGGCAAAGCTATATGCAGGATGACGAATAGAATTACATGAGATTATAAACGTGCCGTTTTGCCGGAACAGTTTGCTGATGGAACGGGACTATTTTTTTGTAACGTTTTGTCAAGCTTGCAGGGGGGGGCTGTGGGAAAAGTTGCCGTAGAAAACATTGAAACCGGGATGGTTCTGGCGAGTGACGTCCACGATCGTTCCGGGCGTATGCTTCTGGGGGCCGGAGCTGAGCTTACTCAAAAGCACCTGGTTATTTTCCGTACCTGGGGGGTATTGGAGGCAGATATTGTCGGTCATGGGAGCGACGAAACGGCGGATCAGATACCGGTTGATGTTGATCCTCTTGAACTGGCAGCTGCCGAAGAAGCGTTGGCACCTCTTTTCAGGCATACGAATCTGAACCATCCTGCTATTGTCGAACTGAAGCGGTTTGCGGCGTTGAGAAAGGTTCAGCATGGCACTGTCTGATTATCCACCTACCACCATTGACCGGATTGTAGATGAGACCAGTACGGTCTACTCTCTCCCTCTGTTCTACGAACACCTGAATGAAGCGATCAACCATCCTCGCAGTTCTATTGACGATATCTCCAAAATTATCACTGAAGATCAGGGACTCACTGCACGGCTCCTGCGTTTGGCCAATAGTCCCATGTTCGGCTGTTATGCAAAGGTTGATTCCATAACCAAAGCGGTCACAATCCTTGGAACCCAGCAACTGCGTGACCTGGCGCTGGCGGCTTCTGTTATGGGTGTGTTCAAGGGGATACCGGAAGACCTGCTGAACATGAGTTCCTTCTGGCAGCACAGTATCGCCTGCGGCATTATTGCCCGCAGCCTGGCTGTTTACCGGCGCGAGTCCAATGTGGAGCGGCTCTTTGTCGCTGGTATGCTGCACGATGTGGGGCAGGTTGTACTGGCCGCAGCCAGGCCCGAGGTTAGCAGAGAACTTCTTGAGGCGCAGAGGGATACCGGCAGACTTTATCTGGTGCTTGAACGGGAGCGGCTAGGATTTGATCACGCCGATCTCGGTGGAGCGCTGCTGAAAAAGTGGAAAATACCGGCCAGTATCGGAGAAACGGTAGCTTGTCATCATAATCCTGGATCTGCCGAACAGTTCCGCCTCGAAACAGCTTTGATCCATCTCGCAGATATCATGTGTCAGGCCATGGAGTTGGGCCGAGGGGCCGAGGGGGGGGTGCCGCCACTTGATGAGTCGGCCTGGGATCGGCTGGGTTTGTCTCCCCATATGCTGGGAACTGTTCTTAAGCAGTCGGAAGAACAGATAACGGAAACCTTTGCAATTCTCTCGGGAGCAGCTGATGCCTGATCAGAGCATTCCCAGATCACCCGAGTTCCTGCAGGAACGGGTCAGCTACCTGGAAGAATCTAATCAGCGCTTCATGTTGATTCTGGAGATGCTCGCCTCCAGTAGTGAATACCAGGGTGATCTCAGTCGCGCCAAGGATGCGAAGGGGATTTTTAAAGCAACATCCAACCAGTTGTGGCGGCTTTTTAACTTCTCCTCCATGGGCTTTCTGGACAGTCAGCCTGACGGCAGTTTTGAGCTGCTGTTGACAGATCCTGCTGAAGAACACGATAATCTGCAGGATCTGGTTGAGGCGCGCATGATGGATGGTACTTTTGCGTGGGCTCTCAACCGTAACCAGGCAGTCCTTGCCCATACGGAGACCGGAGAAACCCTTCTGTTGCAGGTGGTGGCCACACAGTCCCAGGTTCGCGGGATGTTTGTCGGCACGTTGCCTGGCAACTCGGTTGCATTGGATGCTCCTTCGCTGAACGCCCTTTCGATAGTGCTGTATACATGCGCGTATGCTTTGGAGAGCACCGTTTTATACGGCATGCTGAATGACCACACCCAGCATCTTGAAGAACGTGTGCAGATGAGGACCCGTGATCTGGAAGAGGCCCGTCATCTGGCGGAGGCGGCCAGTCTCGCCAAGAGCGATTTCCTGGCCAATATGAGTCATGAAATCCGTACCCCGATGAACGGGGTGATGGGAATGACGGAGTTAATGCTGCAGGGTGG
>JAAXTM010000005.1 GCA_013336525.1 Geobacteraceae bacterium
CCATCAACACGGATGCCGCTTTTAACTTCTGAAATGGCGCGGGTATAATCCTTTTGGCTTTCGTAGATCGATCCGAGAACCATATAGCCTCGTGCCGAGCTCGGATATTTTTCTATGATTTTATGTGCTTGTTCAACTGCCTTTGCGGTGTCCTTCATATTGACATAGGCGCCTATTTTCAGTGCCACACCCGCTTCAGGATTAATCGCTTCAACCTCTTCGAAAACTTTGATCGCATCCTTGAACTTTTTCTCGCTGACCAGCACGCGCCCTTTCATTTCAAGAGCGGCAACATTCCGGGCATCAATTTTCAGCAGTTCATCCAGTACGTTAAGAGCTTTGGGCGCTTCCCGCTTTTTCAGGTGATAGCCCGCCTTAGCCATAAATGCATGTGGCTGCTTTGTTTCTGTGGCCTTTTGATAGTACGCAAGAGCATCATTGTCATTACCCTTTATTTCATGTAAGCCGGCCAGTCCGAGCATCGCCTGGACATTAGCCGGATCGTTGCGTAAAAGGGCCGTGTACTCATCGATCGCCTTCTCGTATTTACCCGTAGCGATAAAATAAGTGGCGAGATTCTGGTAAGAAGCAGGAAAAGCCGGATCCAGCTCCTTGGCCTTTTGGATGCTTTTGAGTCCTTCATCCTGTTTGTTCAGCGAGAAGTAAACCGCTGCAATGCTGTTATAGAGGAAAGCGTCACTTTTTTTGCCGGTCAAGCCGGCCTTCAGGTCCTTCAGCGCCTTGTCGCCTTTTCCTGACCTGAGATGGTATGAGGCAAGTAACAGTCTGCTGTTCAGGGCATCAGGTGCAGCCTGGACAGCGGTTGCAAGCTCAGTTTCTCCTTCAACATTTTTCCCGCGGCTGAAATAGAAATACCCCTTCTTAAGGTATGCGTCCACGATCTTGGGATCAATCTTTGTTGCCTTGTTAAACTCACGCATGCCATCTTCAAACATACCCTTTGCCATATATGCATTACCCAGCAGATTATGGGCGACAGCATCTTTGTCATCTTTTTGTAAAACCTTCTGGATTTCGGTCACCGCATCATCGAGCCGCTTCTGGGCGAGCAGAATAGTGCCGGTCATCAGGCGGGCCTGACGAGAATCCGGGACATTATCGAGGATTTTACGAAACTGGCTCAGGGCACTTTCTAATTCACCGCGACTGTAATAACTAAGTCCAAGGAAATGGTATGCCTCCAGTGATGGTGAAATTTTAATAGAGCTTTGCAAATAATTCAATGCTTCTGCATAGTTTTTTTGCTGGTAGCTAACAAGTCCCTTCAAACGGTGTCCGTCTGCCCGTTTAGGTGACTGGCTCAGCAAATCATCGGCAATCTTGCCGGCTTTTTCCAAATCCCTTTTTTCAATATAGATAATACCTGTTTTGTAAGCAGCAAGAGTCTCGGAAGGGTGGTTAGCACTTATCGTACGATAAATTTCCAGAGCTTTGTCTCTGTTGCCGTTCCTTGTTTCCATGGCAGCAAGCATATAGAACGGGCGGGTATTTTTTGGATCTGTCCGGATCAGTTCCTCCAGAATTGTTTTTGCTTTTTCCTCTTTGTCGACAGAGACATACACGGTGGCAAGTTCCAGCTTGGTTTTCGCTCTGGATGGATCGGCCGCAATGCTCTTCTGCAGATACTGTTCAGCATCGTCAAAACGTTTGTTTATCGCGCTTGCGATCCCCAATATTTCAAGACCTTCAACGCTGCCAGGGTGTTTGGCAAGATATTGTTCTCCCAGTTTGAAGGCCTCATCTGCCTTTTTTGAAGCATTAAAAACACCGGCCAACTCAATCAGTACATCATCCCGCATCGGATTCTGCTTGAGGACTTTATTGAATTCCTTTTCCGCCTGTTCCAGTTTCCCCAATTTTGCATAAGATTTAGCTAGTTGGAAACGGGCGTCAAGATAGTTTTCATCCTTCTCCAGAGAACTCTTGAACAGGACGACAGCACCGCTCGGATTTGACTCCTCCAGCTGCTTGACCCCTTCCGCATACAATTCTTCTTTAGTCTTACTGCTGCATGCTGAAAGTGCAAGCAGGATTACCAATAATAATAGTTTTGTTTTCATAATTTTATCCCTCTGAAACACCATAATGCCATAAATTATCTATATTGAATTAGTAAGGTAAATTCATTTAATACGTTTTATTTTTTTTGTAAAGTACTTTAACATATTGTGCGTTGGCTCAGTTAAGCTTCCGAAATGCTTATTTTAATGATGGACGAAATAAATGATGTCAATTTATCGACACGCAACGATGTTCCAGCTCTCCGACGTGAGATCAAAAACCACTTTGGCCCTGTTATCTTGCAACTGTTTCAGAACCTGAGCAATTTTATCATCCAGCGTATAATCTGAATCACCCAGGTCTGCCCACTCCCTTGTGACAAACTCTGAAATCATATTCCTTAAAGTGTCAGGATTTATCTGTTCGAAAGGAATTTCGATACCTTCTTCGAGACTTTCAGTCTGTTTTTGTATGGTAACAAGCTGATCGTCCATTTCAAGACTTCGTCATTAGCAAAAATAATTGAACAAAAACAATCTTCAGCAGCATACTGAGCGGATAGACAGCTGCATAGCCCGGCTCAACCCGTTCATTGCCGCAGCGGCCAACCGCAAAACCGAGAACCGCAGGCTGAGTCTGGACCCCGGCTAGTATACCTCCGATGAACGGCCACGTCTTGCCAACAATCATACGTGCCAGTGCAATTGTCACCAGACAGGATACAATTGTGATGCAGGCGCCCAAAACGAGTGCAGAAATATTTAGCGGTGCCGTATGCAACAGACCACCGGCTTTAATACCGGCACATGCAAGAAAGACAACCAGACCGAGTTGGCGTAATGACATTGATACGCCATACGGCAGATACCATGTCAAAGGACCGGTTCTGCCAAGCGCACCCAGTATCAGCGAAACTATCAGGCAACCTGCCACTGGACCGACCTCAAACATTCCGAGCCCCATCGGTAGAGTGATATCTATTGTGCCAAGGGCAATGCCCATTGCAAGGCCAAGTCCAAAGGTCAGGATATTAAATTCGCTGGCTTCGTGATAGGAATCTCCAATATATTCTGAAATTGCCGAGAGCTTCTCACGTGGCGCAATCACTCGCAGACGGTCTCCAGGCATGATGGTAGTTTCTGCGTTGGGTATGAAATCAGTATCGCCCCGCCTGATTCTTGTCACGATACCTTCATAATTACGAAATATCCCCACCTGCTGCAGCGTTTTGCCGCATACTGCCGGATTGGAAACAAAAATCCGCCGGTAATCGAGCTGGCTCCTGTCATGCAGCACTTCTCCATCGTATTCTACGCCAAGCATCTCTATTGCCTTGCGTACGTCATCCGACAATCCGACCACAGTCACAACATCGCCGTTTTTAATGACTGAATATCCTGAGATAGCAAACTGCTCTTCGCCACGGACACAACGTGCAAAGCGCACCGATAATGTGTAGCGTTCAAGCAGTCCGGCAATTGCCTCGCCAGGATCCTTGACATTACATACCTTGATCGCGGCGCTTTCCAGTGAGTCCCCAGAGGTGTGTGTTTCGCGCCTGAATGGCCATGAAAGCATGATTATCGGGATCAGAACACCAAGCGGATAGGCGATTGCGTATCCCAGTGTGGCCTCCGCCCCTCTCTGTCCGAGTGCTGTGGTCGCTGCGGCCAGCGACGGAGTATTAGTCAGGGCACCGGCAAAAACACCCGAAGCGGTACTTGCCGGAATATTCAGAAACTGTGAGGCAAAAAAGTCAACACAGAATGCCGCGCCTATTGCAACAGGGGGTATCAGTAAAAAACGCCACCCGCCATGCGACCAGGTGTCGAACAAAAAATCGCTTGAAGAAAGCCCTATTGCATATACAAACAGCGCAAGACCAAAGGTTGCCAGGACGTCAGGTGGTTTTACTGCAGGCTCTAAATATCCCCAGACAACACCGGCAAACAAAACACCGGCAACGCCCAGAGAAACATTTTTAACTGAAATGCGGCCAAGCAGGGCGCCGCAACCGATGGCAAGACAGACAAGCAGCAACGGGTTGTCTAGCATGCTGTCTCCGTCGCGCGTTTGTTGGATTTGTTTTTCATTTTTTCCTCTGAGTATTTTTGATGATGGACTTTAGAGACATCCACAAGTCAAAAACATGACACTGATCCATTTAAACGCCACTAACCAGTCATTAACAAGATCCATTACTTTGCATAATTTTATGTAACATATTGATACTACTTATATAACAAATAAATTACAACTATGGCACTAATTATGCTTTAGTGACTTTGTCAGCATAATGACACTGAACATAAAAGCGGTCGCAGAGAATAGTGGCGACAGTGGATCGGAGACTATCATGATGACAGATACTATTTACAATAAAATACAGGGTGAAATGAAAGCAGCACTCGATGGTGCTGACCGTATGGGCGCAGCATCAATAAGTCATGAAGACATTCACGCAGAGCTTGAAGAGGCCCGTTTTATCAGTAGTTTCATGGCAGCTGTCTGCTCTTCCCTGGAAGTTGACGATATCTGTTCAATAGCCGCTCGCGCGCTCTATGAACATTTTCCTTACTACAAGATTGTATTTGCTTTTTCTGCAGATTTCGAAGGGAAAGTCGTGACCTTTTCCCCGATGATCCAGAAAGGGACTCTCGCGGCCAAACCAAAAGTTTCTGTGGGTAAACCCTGCTCTCTTTCAACTTCGCATGAAGGTTCACTTGCCTCAGCCCATCTCAGCCTGCTTGACAACATGGGCTCAATTTCTATCTATGTCAAATCAGGACAGGACAAAACTTTATCCGAGTCGTTTCTTATAAGCGTAGCAGCTTATTTCAGTCAGGCAATTAAAAACGCACAGGAGCATGGCAGAATGAAGGACCTGGCTATGCGCGACGGACTCACTGAACTTTTTAATCGCAGAATCTTTGATGAAACGTTGGCCCAGAAAGTAAAAAATCAGGACATGCGCCCGGTTTCTCTCCTTATCATCGACCTGGATAATTTCAAACAGGTTAACGATACATTTGGCCATCCGGCCGGTGATCAGGTCTTGAAAACCGTGGCAAGGATCCTTAAGGAAAGCTGCCGGGGTCAAGATCTGGTAGCGCGTTTCGGTGGCGAAGAGTTTGCCATTATCCTTTCACAGACAAAGGCCGCCACAGCCCATGCGATTGCCCAAAGGATCAGAAACAGGCTGTCTAAGACCGTCTTTACCTTCGACGACAGGCCGCTTCATATGACAGCCAGCATAGGGCTGGCAACCTGTCAGGAAGGGAATACCATCTTCACATCAAACCTTGTCAAGCAAGCTGACCGTGCCCTTTATCAAGCAAAAAGCAGCGGCAAAAACAGGGTCTGCGTGTTCCCGGCAGATTTGCTGGAGGAATCTATCCCTTCACTTGGTGAGGAGAACTTTGGTTCGTTTGTTCCTGCAAGCTGTTAGCAGACGTTTGTGCCAGAACATCTTCTATCCACATTGAAAGCGCCTTGCTGTTTTTCAACGTTTCTTCCGGGATATTGAGACTGTTTTTTTGTGCAAGGCTGTTGGCGTATTTAATTTGCGCTTCACTCGGACCTCCGCCAGCTGCCCTGACTGGCGGAATAAAAAAACCCATCTTGTTGTGAACACCTTTACAAAAGCGTTGCCAGGTCTCCTTATTTTCAACTACCAGATCTAGAAAGTTTTCCATCTTGCTGGTGAGCTCATAATCGATCACCCAGGCATGTTTTTCCCTCAGATAGTCAATCAGCGTCTCCCCCGGTAGAAGAGGAACGACCTTCCCCTTCTCTTCCTTGACATAACCGCGATCCGTAATATTTTTGGTGATGGCCGCATAGGTTGATGGTCGGCCTATATCGAGCCGCTCTAATTCCTTTACCAGTGAACCCAATGTAAATCTGCCAGGAGGTTTGCTCTTTTTCTCTTCAAGAGCTTCATGCACCTTCGGCACCAGCTCACCGACCTCTACCGGCGGGAGCAGCTGCAGCTTGTCATCATCCCCTTTCTTTTCTTTTTCCTCGTCAACTTCGGCGTATACCTTCAAAAAGCCCTCAAAGACCAGTACTCGCCCGGCAGCCTTAAACCGCTCACCGGCAACATTAAAGATCATAACGGTTGAATTGTAGCGGGCTGCTGCCATCTGGCTGGCCACTGCACGCTTGAATATCATCTCGTACAGCCTGGCATGATCAGAAGTAAGTCCCTCTTTATTGACAATTGCCGGGATGTCTGCAACTGAGTGCATATGGGTAGGGCGGATGCCTTCGTGTGCTTCAGCCTGGGAGTTTTTAGATTTGTGCTGGTTAGGTTGTGCCGGCAGGTAGCTGCTGCCGAGAGTTTTCCCAAGAAACTCCCGAATCTCGTTTACAAAGGCTTCATCCATTCGAACAGAATCAGTACGGTGATAGGTTATAATACCATGGTCAAAAAGCGCCTGAGCAAGCTTCATCGTATGTTCAGGGGTAAATTTAAGGCGGGCGGCGGCAGCAGCCTGTAAGTCGACCGTAGTAAAAGGTGGCTTGGGTGACTGCTTGACCTCTTTTTTTTCAACTTTTTCAGCCAGAGCATTTGTTTCTGCACTGATTGCAGTGATTATCAGCTCAGCATCCAATATGCTTCCAAACTTGCCATTAATATGACGGGCCAGAAAAGTTGTGCCACCCTTATCCAGCAGAATATCGAGCATCCAGTACGGAGCTGAAATAAAGCTCCTGATCTCACGTTCACGGTCAACAACCAGGCGAACAGCCGGAGATTGTACACGACCGACACTGTAACCCCTACGGAGGCTTTTACTGGCAATTGGAGAGAGGATATAGCCCACCAACCGATCGCCGATTCTACGCCCAAGGAAAGCGTTGTAGAGACCTTTGTTTGTCTTCTCGAACGGCACTGCCTTGGCAAGCGACTCCTTCAGCCCCTTCTCGGTAACCTCATAGATCTCCATCCGCAGGCATTCTTTGGCAACTGATCTAACCTCTTCGTATATATGACAACTTATGGCATAACCTTCGCGATCCGGGTCACCGGCAAGCATGACTGTTTCACCCAGCGCAGCAGCACGAAGCTCCTTGGGCAGGTTAGCTTTCTTTTCGTGGTAAACAAAGGTTGGTTCATAGGACACCAGATCGACACCTATTTGAGCATCCGGCAGATCTTTGAAGTGTCCTACGGTGGACATGGTTTTAACTTTAAGGATCGACTGTATTTTTTTCGCTTTGGTGGGCGATTCAACAATTATGAGCATAGGGCCTTGAGTGTTGTTTCTTTGCTGAATAATATGAAGCCTAAAGAAAACAAATTACCGCCATAGCGGTCAAGTCGCAAGCGCTAAAAGGTTTTACCGCGCGAAATGGAATGATATTTACCTTATCTTCAGAAGAATATTAGCATTCCTGTTTTATGATTATTGTCGTTCGCACCATAAATAACTTGCGATATTAGTTAATTACCCATATATATTAAATCTTTGATAAATAAATCTATTTCAAGGAGTACTCTAATGAAAGAAATGAGCCGGTTATTATCTCTTTGTACCTTTATGATCGGAATATTAATCGCTTACCAACCTGTCAATGCGGCCACCAATAAGATTGTCAACAGTACTACCGGCATGGAATTCAGTCAGGTACCTGCCGGCTGCTTTCAAATGGGTGACAACTCTGACAATAGTGAGGATGATGAAAAACCTGTACATGAAGTATGTCTTGACGCCTTTGCCATTGGAACTTTTGAGGTAACTCAGCTGCAGTGGAAAAAGATCATGGGCAATAACCCATCACAATTCAAAAATTGCGGCGATAACTGTCCTGTTGAAAGTGTCAGCTGGATTGATGTGCAGACGTTCATATCTAAGCTTAACAAGCAAAGCGGCAGTGCATATCGCCTGCCTACCGAAGCAGAGTGGGAATATGCAGCGCGCAGCGGCGGTAAACAAGAAACGTTCAGCGGTGGCAATGATCCGAATGAGGTGTCATGGAATGAGGGCAACTCCGGGCAGACAACACATCCGGTCGGGAAGAAAGGGCCTAATGGTCTTGGCATTTACGATATGAGCGGCAATGTGTGGGAATGGACCGCGGACTGGTACGCCGAGGATTTCTACGGGAAAAGTCCCAAACAGAATCCGGCCGGCCCTGCATCAGGAAAGTTCCGTGTTAACCGTGGCGGAAGCTGGTATATTGAAGCTCCTAATGTCAGGTCAACGATCCGCAGCAGCAGTGAACCGGCGCGCTTTACCAGCAACCTTGGTTTCCGTCTGGCAGCTCCGATAAAATAGATCAGACAGCGGAAAGCGGCTGCTTACGGCTGCCGCTTTCCGCGTCAGATGTTGTGTTTAATCAGTATATTCAACAGTTCCATGAGTGTTTCAGTTTTTTAATAGTGACAGCTACATCTTTGGTAGAAAGATAAACAGCGAGACGGAAAGAAGAGCCAGCACCCACATACCAGCCTTGACCTCCCCTCCCCTCCCGGTACAGACCTTAAGCAGAACATATGTAATCATTCCGGATGTCATGCCTACACCAATATTGTAAGTAAATATCATCAGTACTATCGTTAAAAAAGCCGGAATCAGCTCTGTCAGATCATTAAAGTCGATCTGAATAATCGGCTTGATCATAAATGAGCCGATCACTATCAAGGCGATCCCATAGGCGTGCGGTGGAACAATTGTAAAGAGCGGGGCAAAAAACAGCGACATGGCGAACAGAGCCGCAACCACTAAAGCGGTAAATCCGGTGCGTCCTCCCTCTTCGATACCGGCTGCTGATTCAATATATGCACCTGTTGTGCTGGTGCCAAGGAGTGGGGCCGCCATGGTAGCCAGAGCATCTGCCAGCATGGGGCGCTCGATTTCCGGAAGATTACCATTTTCATCCAGCAGGTCGGCCCGCATGGAAAGACCTATTAACGTGCCTATGGTATCCAGAAAAGCCATTATGAAGATGACCATCACCACTGGAAAGAATTGCGGGGTAAGGGCGCCGGCAACATCCAGTTTGAACAGGATTGGTTCCAGCGATGGCGGCAGACTTACAATGCTTTCCGGGAGTGGAGTAATGCCCAAAACAATCGATCCGACTGTGGTGGCGATTATGCCAATCACGAGAGCTCCATGTACCCGACGAGAGAGCAGCACCACCACCAGCATAAACCCGGCAACAGCCAGCAGCACGGAAGGCTGAGCCAGATTGCCCAGCCTGACCGGCGCTCCAGGCACACCAAGTACAACCAAGCCGGTTTCATTCAGTCCGATGAATGTTAAAAAAAGTCCGATGCCCACGGCAAAACTGGCCTTGAGTGACATGGGAATAGACTCGGCCAGCCAACTGCGTATTTTAAAAACCGTTAAAAGAGCAAAGAGCGCTCCAGCTATGAATACAGCACCCAGAGCTACCTGCCAAGTATAACCCATAACCTTTACAACCACAAAAGCGATAAATGCATTCTCACTCATGTAAGGCGCAATGGCAAATGGACGCCGCGCCCATAACGCCATAATGGTCGTGCCTATAACAGCCGCCAGAATAGTAGCTGTTATAGACGCTCCTCTGGGAATGCCGGCGTTCTCAAGAATGGCAGGGTTGACGATGATAATGTAGGCCATCGTTAAAAACGTAGTCACGCCAGCAAGGGTTTCCTGGCGGTAACTTGTCTTATATCGTTTAAACTCAAAGAATCTCTGCATTCGCTATAGTCCTTTTACCGCATAGATTCCAGGTGCATTGCGCCAATACCCCTTGTAATCCAACCCGTACCCGAACAGAAAACGGTCTCCTATTTCAATTCCTGTAAAATCTGCCTTCATACCTGGAGTTACCTTGCGCAGGTGCAGTTTTTCAACCAAAACTGCCATAAAAACCTCAGTTGCACCCTCTTGACGGCAGTAGTCAGCTATTGCAGCAAGCGTTACACCCTCGTCAAGAATGTCGTCTAGCAACAGCACGGATCGACCTTTAAGGTTAAGTTGCGGCTTTACTGTCCACTGCAGGGTTGTACCGTTAGTATTGTGACCGTAGCGAGTGGCATGGACATAATCCACCTCCAGTGGAAACACAAGTTTGGTCAGTAACTGTCCAGTAAAGATCAACCCGCCATTCATAACGCAAAGTATGAGAGGGCGACTATCTTTAAGCTGACAGGTGATTTCCTGTGCCAGACGCTTGATAGCAATCTCTACATCAGCTTCTGACACCAACAGATCCGCTTCACTTTTAACAACATTGGCTTCTTCGATATTCATATGGTCTCCTTTAGTTGCGCTCCCACGACTCTCATAATTCCGCCTGAATCAATAGCAATAACCGGATCCTGGAATTTGCCAACTTGTCGAAACAGCTGTTCGACATCGTGTGCTTGTCCAACGCCGATCTCTACAAGCAACCACCCGTCATGGTTCAGATAATTGACTGATGACGGGATCAGCAATCTATAAATATCCAGACCATCACCACCTCCATCCAAAGCAGTCCGTGGATCATAATCACGGACTTCCTGATCAAGAGATTCAATATCTGTTGTAGGAATATATGGCGGGTTTGATACGATCAGGTCGAAACGGCGGCCGGCAACCGGAGCAAAGAGCGAACCAAGGAGAAATTCAATCGATGATCCATGTCTCAGAGCATTTCGGCCGGCAACTGTTAGTGCTGCATCTGAAATATCTGAGGCGGTGATATCTGCCATTGGTAGTTTTTTTTGCAGTGAAACAGCAACACACCCGCTCCCGGTACCGATATCCAGAACCGTGCGAGCATCCGGTTTCCGTGCTATGGCTTCTGACACCAGCAGTTCGGTATCAAAACGCGGAATCAGGACATCTGGTGTGACTTCGTAATCAAGGCCAAAGAACTCCTGGCTACCAAGAATATGCTGAAGTGGTTCCCTTCGTGCCCTGCGTGCTATCAGTGCCCGATATGCAGCCAGTTCACTGTCATTCAAAGGCTTGTCATATTGCAGATACAGACCCACCCGATCAAGCCCCATTGCGGCACACAGCAGCCACTCAGCTTCCAGTCGCGCGTTCACTACTCCCTTGGAAAGAAGAAATTCCTTTGTCCAAGCGAGAATTTTAAGTGTTGTCCAGGTTTCGGCTGCTGCCATTTCAGCTCCTGATATATTCAAACAATCATTTTATTGATTCCGTCATCTCATATTCAAGTTTGTCTACTTTCTGCCAGAAATGAAGAGATATCAACTTCAAACTTTTTAATTACAAAGGGCGGTCTCTGTAAGAGACCGCCCTTTGTTGATGTCATATGTGTAAACTGACTATATAAGCTTAACAGCCATCTGGGCATACTCAAGAATTACTGATGGTACAATGCCTGGTATTAGTGTGCCGACAGCTGCGATAACTATAGCTAAGGCGATAGGAGCTGTGACTTTAACCCATTCAAATTCCTCGGTAGACTCTTTGAAATACATGTAGACCATGATACGCAGATAGTAATAGACGGATGCGGCACTGTTAAGCACACCAATGACAGCCAACCAGATATAACCCTCCTGAATAGCACCTGAGAACAGATAAAACTTACCAATAAAACCGGCGGCAGGTGGAACGCCTGCCAAAGAAAAGAGGAATAGTGTCATGGCAAGTGCTAGTAACGGATGTTTAAACCCAAGACCGGCAAAGTCAGAAACGTTGCCATTAGTTTCACCTTTTTTAGTCACAAGGATAATAATTGCAAAAGCACCGATATTCATAAATGCATAAGAGAGCATATAAAAGAGAATGCCTGCTATCCCGGTACCATTTCCAGCAGTAAAACCAACCAGTGCGTAACCGGCATGAGCAATAGAGGAATAAGCAAGGATACGTTTGATATTATCCTGGCGCAACGCAGTGATGTTACCAACCGTCATTGTAAGAACAGCTAAAACCCAAAGCACCTGACTCCACTCGACCTGAAGAGTAGGAAGCGCAACAAGAAAAATACGCAGCAGAGCAGCAAAACCGGCAGCTTTCGGCCCGGCAGACATAAAAGCAGTCATAGGTGTAGGAGCGCCCTCGTATACATCAGGCGTCCACATATGAAACGGAGCTGCGGCAATTTTAAATGCAAAACCGGTCATCATTAGCAGCATACCGGCTACTAGCATAATATTGGTAGTAGGCAGTGTCATCTGACCAACAACTTCTGCAATCTTAAAAAGACGTGTTGTTCCGGTTGCGCCGTAAATAAGGGCCATACCGTACAGCATAAAACCAGTAGAAAAGGCTCCGAGCAGGAAGTATTTGAGACCTGCTTCGTTTGACTTTTTGTTACCCCTGTTAAATCCGGCAAGAACGTAGAGGGCAACAGACATGACTTCAAGGCCGAGAAAGATCGTCATGAGGTCGGTACCGGACGCCATTAGCATCATGCCAACGACTGAGAAGAGGATCAGCGGATAAAGCTCGCCGTGATTACACCCTTCACGCTCCATGTAGCTATCTGAAATCAGGACAGCCAATCCGGCTGCAACCAGGAATGTCATCTTGAAGAATGTTGCAAAATTATCAAGAACCACAGAACCACTGAAACTCTCAATGTGGGCTCCCCATCCAATTGCAACCAGAACTCCCGCTGCAATTATTCCGAGAAAACTAATGTACGCCAGGTTTGACTTCTTTCCGCCTGGTACAAAAACATTGATCAGCAGAAGAATCATGGCCAGCACGGAGAGAAGTATCTCAGGTAGAATCGGCGCCATGTTGACGGCTGGAATTAAAATCATGTCCATCTAAAATATCCTCCGGTCGGATTGACTCATAATTTAATTACTTTGCAGCGTGCGGATTAGCAACTGGTGCTGCAGGTGACTCGACTACAGGATGCCCTGCAGGCATATTGACAGCCGGATGACCAGGAGGCATTGCGCTCGCAGGAACACCAGCAGGCATTTGAGTTGGATCAACGCAAGGAATTGCCATAGCGTTTACCGATGCAACACGGACCTGTGCAACGAGTTTCTTTATTGCCGGATCCATTTTGTCAATAAACGGCTTGGGATAAAAACCCAGGAAGAAAATCAGCACAACAAGAGGAACCATTATTGTGATCTCTCGAGCATTCAGATCAAGCAGTTTCTGATTCTTAGGATTATCAAGCTCTCCAAACATAACACGCTGGAATACCCATAACATATAAACAGCAGAAAGAATTACTCCGCTTGTTGCAACAATGGTCCACCAACGCAACTGGCTTTCAAAAGCGCCAAGCAAAATAAGGAATTCACCGACGAATCCATTTGTACCTGGTAAGCCGACGGATGAGAAGGTAACTATCATGAATATTGTTGCAAATACAGGCATCTGCTTTGACAAACCACCAAAATCGGTAATCAGACGGGTATGCCGGCGCTCGTATATGAACCCGACAATAAGGAACAGTGCGCCTGTTGAGATACCGTGGTTAATCATCTGCAGCATACCACCGGTAATCCCCTCAGTATTGAAAGCAAATATGCCTAGCATTACAAAGCCGAGGTGGGCAACAGATGAATAGGCAACGAGTTTTTTAACATCCTCTTGAACCATAGCAACAAGTGCAGCGTAGATAATGCCGATGACAGCAAGAGTTGCAATAAACGGAGCAAATTTGTGTGCAGCCTCAGGGAATAAAGGAATAGCAAAACGCACATAACCGTAGGTGCCCATTTTCAGCAATACAGCTGCCAAGATAACAGAACCGGCTGTAGGTGCTTCGGTATGCGCGTCAGGCAACCAGGTATGAAGCGGGAACATCGGCACCTTGATTGCGAAGGCGAAAGCAAACGCCATGAACAGCCAAATCTGTGTAGCCATATCAAGCTTGAGATCAAAGAATTGAAGCAGGCCAAAATCGGTGATGCCTGCCTGCATCCCCTTGAAATACAGGAAGATAAGAGCAACCAACATGAGAAGAGAGCCAACCATTGTGTAAATAAAGAACTTTACGGCAGCATATATTTTATTCTTGCCACCCCAGATACCGATCATGAAATACATAGGAATCAACATGACTTCCCAGAAAATGTAAAACAGGAACAGGTCGAGCGAAATGAAAGCTCCCAACATGCCCGTTTCGAGCAAGAGCAGACAGACCATGTACTCCTTAACCTTCTCTTCAACAGCTGTATAGGTTGAGAGAACGGCAATCGGCATAATAAAGGTCGTCAAGATCACAAGCCAAAGGCTGATTCCATCAATACCGATATTGTAGCGCATGATAAACGGCCCAGCAGCAATCCAAGGCACATTTTCTACAAACTGGAACTCTGCGTTGGTCTGGAAGCCAGTCAGAATTAGCAGCGATACCAGGAAAGTCACAATTGTTACCGCGAGGGTGACATTCCGGAGTACTCCTTTGCTGTCTTTCGGGATGAATAGTAGCAGAAGGACACCCAGTATCGGCAGGAATGTCGTCAGGCTCAGTACGTTACTCATGAATTCGTGCTCCTTTATACAAAGTGCTTAGGAATTAGTTATTTAAAGATATAGTAACCAAGCATTACGACAACACCAAGCGCCATTGAGAACGCATAATTATAGATGTAGCCGGACTGCACATAGCGGAAGATACCACTCAGACCCATTACGACATTGGCAACACCGTTAACTACTCCGTCAATAACAAGGACGTCAAATCCCTTCCAGAGAAACTGACCTGCTGCCTTGCATGGGTTAACAAAGATAAAGTCATACAGTTCATCTATGTACCACTTATTGTATACAACACGATGAAGCGTCGGGAATGCGGCAACGAATTTTCCTGGTAGTTCGGTATTCTTAACATACATTGTAAATGCTATCGCAATTCCGATTAGAGCGATAACAACCGACAGCCCCATCAGCCCCCATTCAATTGCGTGGCTTGGATGAGCGCCGTGGTGTGCGTATGTACTTCCATATTCATTTGCCAAAGCAAATACCGGTTCCAACCAGTGCTCAAAATAATTAGGGAGCATCCCCAGAATTTTAGGCATTCCGATATAACCGCCAACAGCGGCAAGTGCGCCAAGAACCATCAGTGGAATGGTAATTACCAGCGGAGACTCATGCAGGTAGCTCTTGGCCTTTGAATTTATACGGCACTCACCGAAAAAGGTCATAAATACCAGACGGAACATATAGAAGGCGGTAAAACAGGCAGCTACTGCACCAATTCCCCAAAGAACTACATTTAGATTACCATGATATGAATTTGCAAAGGCCATCCAGAGGATTTCGTCTTTTGAGAAGAAACCTGAGAATCCCGGGATACCTGATATAGCAATTGTAGAAACGAGAAAGGTTATGAAGGTAATCGGCATCGCTTTACGCAGTCCCCCCATATTCCTCATGTCCTGAGCATCATCGTGCGCATGTATCTTATGGAGAGCATGATGCATGGCATGAATAACAGAACCGGAACCAAGGAACAAGCAGGCTTTGAAGAAGGCATGAGTCATCAGGTGGAAAATACCGGCACTGAAAGCGCCGACTCCCATTGCAAGAAACATGAAGCCGAGCTGTGAGACAGTTGAGTAAGCCAGTACGCGTTTAATGTCGTTTTGTGCCGTACCGATTGTAGCAGCAAAGATAGCTGTCGCTGCACCAACTACGGCAATTACCATCATGGTTTCAGGCGATTTAATAAAAACGAAGCTCATTCTTCCTATCATATAAACACCTGCAGTTACCATCGTGGCAGCGTGAATAAGTGCAGAAACAGGTGTTGGGCCTTCCATTGCGTCAGGCAACCAGGTAAAGAGTGGAATCTGAGCAGATTTACCTGTAGCACCGACGAAAAAGCATAATGTTGCAAATGTAACAACACCACCAAATGGGAGCAGGTGCGAAGCAGCTTTAATTTCAACAAAGTTTATAGTCCATATATTATGGTTACTACCGAACCACCAATAGAGCGTAAACAGACCGATCAGAAATCCAAAGTCACCAACACGGTTCATGACAAATGCTTTTTTAGCGGCATCACCGGCTGATTTTTTATGAAAATAATAACCAATCAGCAGGTATGAACAAAGGCCAACCCCTTCCCAACCGATGAACATAACCAGCATATTGCTGCCGAGTACCAGCAGAAGCATCGACATGCAGAAAAGATTCAGATAAGCGAAGAAACGATAGAAACCTTCCTCACCATGCATGTAACCAATCGAATAGAGATGAATCAGTGAACCAACACCGGTCACAACCATTAACATAATCACTGACAGAGGATCTACCAGGAAGGCCATGTCAGCTTTAAAGTTGCCTGAGTGGATCCACGGAAAAAGTACTTTTTCAAATACTCTCTGCTCCGGTGGCAGGCCGATCATCTGCATGAGTATTCCGCATGATACCAAGAATGACAGAAAGATCATCAGCGTACCAATTCCGCCGATCACGGCCTCATTCTTGATCTTTTTCCCGAAGAGTCCGTTGATCAGGAACCCGATGAGCGGGAATAGCGGGATTAGCCATACTTTGTCAAACATGTAAGACTCCTTTTATGCAATCATTAAACGTTGTCGTAATGGGTGTGCTGCTGATCTACCACTTCATCAAATTAGCGTCATCTACATCTATTGATTCTTTATTGTTGTAGAAAGATATGAAAAGTGCCAGACCGACAGCAGCTTCAGCAGCGGCTACAGTCATTATGAAAAAAACGAATATCTGACCATCGAGATTTCCAAGATAACGGGAAAATGCTACAAAAGTCAGGTTAACGGCATTAAGCATTAGCTCAATGCACATAAACATTACGATAGCATTTTTGCGGGTCAGGACGCCTATAGTACCGATTGAAAAAAGTACAGCGCTTACGATGAGATAGCTGTTCAGGTTTTCCATGAAATATATCCCTCTTATATTTTTTTCTTGGCCAGAATGACCGCGCCGACTATTGCAACTAAAAGCAGAATTGATGTTATTTCAAATGGCAGCAAAAAGTTTGTAAACATTTCTTTACCAATCAGCTCTGTATGACCGATATTTTTTATCATGTCACCGCTGTACGGACCTGTTGGAACGGCTGCTCGGCTTCTCATGAGCACAAATGCAATATTCAGTAACGTGAAGAAACCGATGATTGATCCGAAAATAAGCTTATGAGAATGTTTTTTCGAAGCATCAATTCTGATATTCAACAACATAATCGTAAACACTATCAAAACCATAATAGCGCCGGCATATACCATCACCTGTACAGCTGCCATAAATGGAGCGTCCAGCATGACATAATATGTAGCCAGACAGAAAAATGTCATTATTAGCGATAGCGCACTATTGATCGGATTTTTGCAGGTGATCACCAGAATAGCCGATACTATTGCTACTAAAGTTATAATGAGAAAGAAGAGGGTTTCCATGCACTGCTCCTTTATTGCTTTTCTAAGAGACGTTCTTTGGAATAAATAAAGTCCTGACGAGAATAATTTGCCAACTCGAACTCACCCGTCATCTTGAGAGCGTCAACCGGGCAGGCCTCAACACAATATCCGCAAAAGATACAACGCAGCATATCAATCTCATATACTGTGGCATATTTATCATGATTGGCATCTTCACCAGCTTCAACTGTGATACATTTTGCAGGACAAACTGTAGGGCAGAGATAGCAAGCCACACACTTCGCTTTACTATGAGACACCTTAAGGGCGTGAAGTCCGCGGAACCGCTCGGCAACCTTGGGGCGTTCATCTGGGTACTGAAGTGTTACCGGCTTCATAAACATGTGTTTCAATGTAATTTTCATGCCGTTTATAATCGGTGTAATCGGATTCATATATCCATCCTCGTTTCTGAAATAACTCTATTCAATTCAGCGGGTATTAAAGGAAATAGCCGATGATTCCTGTTACTACAATGTTTACAAGTGCCAGCGGGATAAATACTTTCCAGCCAAGATACATCAGCTGATCATATCTGTAACGTGGCAATGTTGCGCGGATCCACATACAGACAAATATCAGAAAATAAACTTTGGCTATAAAGTAAACTGGTCCAAGCAACGGCATAGCTGCAGTGAATGGCCCATTCCAACCACCCAGGAATAGTGTAACTGTTATCGCACTGACAGTTACCATGTTGGCATACTCAGCCATGAAGAACATTGCATATTTCATGGATGAATACTCTGTACAAAAACCGGAAACAAGCTCGGTCTCAGCTTCAGGCAGGTCAAACGGAGTACGGTTGATTTCGGCGAGCGAGCAGATGAAGAACATGAATGCGGCCAGCGGCTGTTTAAACAGATACCAGTCAAAACCACCCATACCGGATTGAAGCTCAACAATTTTAGTGAGCGAAAGTGTGCCTGAGAGCATGAATACGGCAATGATACACAAGCCTGCTGCCAGCTCATACGAAATCATCTGAGCCGAGGCACGCAGACCACCCATGAGAGAGTATTTACTGTTAGATGCCCAGCCGGCCAACACGATCCCATATACACCAAGTGATGACATAGCCAGAATATAGAGCACACCAACATTCACATCATAGACCTGACCGGCCGCAGTGTCATAATAGGCAGCGATCTGTAATGGAACCTTGTAACCGGCAACCTCGATGACGCCCCCGAACGGGATAACAGCGAAGGTTATAAATGCCGGAATAAGGGCAATTAGCGGTGCGATCAAAAAAGCAAACTTGCTGGCTTGTGCAGGTACTATCTCTTCTTTAAAGAATAGCTTGACTCCGTCAGCGATCGGTTGCAGCAGGCCATGCCAGCCGGTACGCATAGGTCCCAGTCGCACTTGCATATGACCAATAATTTTACGTTCGGCATACGTGGCATAGGCTACGGTCAGCAGCACAAAGACAAAAGCCACTAGGACCTTGGCAACCATGGCGATGTAATACATCAGAGGCAGTCCTAATATCTCGATTCCCATCTGTCCCTCTTTCCTTGCTTGTATGAATTAGTTATTTCATCCGGTTGTTAAAAATAAATATATTACTTTACAAGTGTAACCATCGTTACAGGAGCCCCGCTCCAGATTGTATTAATCGGAGCTGTACTAAAATGATATGGGGCAAACACTACTCCGGCCGGCATCCGCAACGAGACTTTTGCTTTGAGCTGCATGCTTCCGGTTGCCGAGGAAACCGTGATCATGTCATTTTCAGCAATTTTATTGGCAGATGCATCAGAGCGTGACAATTCTATATACCCTTCAGGGCAGACATGCATTGGACCTTCACCGTATTGCGACAAAGAACCGCTGTGATACAAAGCGCTTCCGGTTACCAAAGCTAATTTGCCTGTTTCTGGAGCAACGGTAGCTAAAGCATGCGGAGTTACAAATGCTGGTGTTATTTTAACGGGTGCAAAAGCGCCATCTTTTTGAAGAGTAATGTGGCTCATACCAAAATAGCCGGGGGTGTTTGATGCGATTTTTTCGAACTGCGCTGCAGGTCTTAGCGGTGCCTGACCACCAAGACGTGATATTAAATCCGAGAATATTTCAAAGTCCGTCTTGATCTGAACATTCTTGCGAATTGCCGGTTTTATGTACTGGACACGGCGGTCAGTACTGGTGAACGTTCCGTCCTTCTCGGCATAAGAGCAGACCGGCAGAACAACATCGGCAGTTGCGGCCGTTTCAGTAAGGAACAGCTCTGATACAATCAGAAACTCAACTGCATCAAGAGCAGCCTTGACTCTGTTGCGATCAGGATAGGAAACCAGTGGGTTTTCACCTGCAATAAACAGTGTCTTGACTGTACCAGCGGCACAGGCATCAAGAATCTGTAAACTATTCAATCCGCCGTCTTGGGCATAAAAGCCCATATCTACAGCGCCTTGGCTGTTGTTCTTCTCTGACAGGCAGAGGACTCCGCATCCTTCTTTGCCGTATTTACCGGTTAAAATAGCAAGATTTGCAACAGCATTTGCCAGATCAGCGTTATGACCAGTATAGGCCTGACCAGTCGGGAATATGATCAGTGCCTTCTCAGCAGCGGCATATTCTGAAGCAAGTTTTTTGATATCGGAGGCAACTATACCAACCTGAGCTGCTATCGCTTCCGCACTAAAAGCGGATAAGGCTTTTTCGAACTCAGCGTAACCAGCTATCGAAGCAGCTGAGGCGTCAACCAGCTTCTCGTCAATAATAATCTTGGCTATTGCGTTCAGTACTGCTACTTCGCTTCCTGGCATGTGAACCAGTGTCTTCGCATCAGGAAGTTTTGAAAGCTTACCGCGTTTATCAGAAAGTATAGATAGCCTTACACCTTTGTTTTTGACTGCCATATTCACTTCAAAGCCTACTACCGGGTGTGTTTCATAGGCATCAGTCTTTATGACAAGCAGGAAATCACTTTTCTGTATATCAAGTATGTTGGCAGATGATGCCGTCGCTCCAAAACTGCCGGCAAAACCTTCAGTCAGCGCTGAATGTGCATACCCAGCTGCATGGTCGAAGTTTTTAGTCCCGACGTTTTCAAGAAGCATGGTTCTGAACAGTGACAGCTCTTCATTAGTCAAGCGTGGTGTAGCAAGTGCGGCAACACTAGAGCCGACTTTAAGACGTCCTGCTACAATTTCAAGAGCCTCGTCCCAGGTTGATTCTGTCAGAACACCATTTTTCTTAACCAGAGGCTTGGTTAAACGCTTATCACTATTGATAAACTGGTAACCAAATCGTCCACGTACACAGAGCTGCCCTTTGTGGAAACCTTGATCTTCATCATAAATAGTAGTCAGAACTTTGTTATCTTTGACACCCAGCGTAAGGTTGCAGCCGGTACCGCAATAGCCACATACCGACTTTTGCTTTGTCATAGCCCACCAGCGAGCTTTGTGCTTGAAAGGACGGGCAAGTAATGAACCAACCGGACAGACTGCTATACATGATCCACAAAACTCACAGTTAAGAGCATCGTCGAATTCGCAGCCAATTTTTGTTTCAATGCCGCGGTCTATAAAGGTCAAAGCACCATAACTTACTATTTCATCACAGACTCTTGCACATTTTCCGCACAATACACAGCGGTTCATGTCACGTTCAATCAAAGGATTATTGTAGTCTATTTCATGATGAAATTTTTCGTCAGTAAACCGGTTACTGTTTACCTGGTATTCATACGTCAGGTTCTGAAGATCACAGTCACCGGATTTATCGCAAACTGGACAATCCAGAGGATGGTTGAGCAACAGCAGTTCAAGTACCATTTTTCGAGCTTTGATAATATCAGGTGTAGATGTCCGTATGATCATTCCCTCTGTTACGGGAGTGGTACATGCCGGAATCTGGCGCCCCTTCATCTGCTCTACCTCAACGAGACACATACGACATGCGCCAAAAGGCTTCAGTTTTTTGTCATGGCACAGTATCGGAATGTTAATTCCGTTCAGTTTGGCCGCTTCATAAATAGTCGCGGTTCTTGGTACAGTAACCTGCTTGTCATCTATTGTAAGATTTACCATCTCAACCTCTGTTAAGTGAGTTTGACCGTGATCGTGAATGAATTTGATCTATTCAAGTGCCATAAAGCGGCAGGCATCGTAGCAGGATTTGCATTTGGTGCACTTCTCTTTATCCAGGACAGCTAATTGACCCTTTTCCCAGATTATCGCGTCTACTGGGCATGCTTTTTTACAGGCGCCGCACTTGACACACTTTTCATCAACAACCTGCCACAACAACAGTTCCTTACAGCAGTTTGATGGACAACGTTTGTCGTTAATGTGAGCTTCATATTCATCACGGAAATAATTGATCGTAGAAAGAATCGGATTGGGAGCAGTCTGTCCGAGTCCGCATAGTGAAGCTTTCTTGATGGCCACACCCAGATCCTGAAGTGTTGCAATGTCGGACGGTTCTCCCCGTCCCTCTGTAATGCGCTCAAGAATATCAAGCATCACCTTGAGACCGATGCGGCAGGGAACACACTTGCCACACGACTCGTCTCTTGTAAAGTTCAGGAAGAAACGAGATACGTCAACCATGCAGGTAGTTTCATCCATGACAACCAGACCGCCAGAACCCATCATGGCACCGGCCTTAATCAGCGAGTCATAGTCGACCGGTGTGTCGAGAATATCGGCAGGAATACAACCACCCGACGGTCCGCCAGCCTGAACAGCTTTGAATTTACGATTATTGGCGATGCCGCCACATACATCATAAATTACTTCACGTATTTTCATACCTGCCGGAACTTCAACCAGTCCGGTGTGTTTAACCTTTCCGGTAACTGCAAATATCTTGGTTCCTTTGGTTGTCTCGGTACCCAGCGAAGCATACCATTCACCACCCTTATTGATGATGTGGCGGACGTTACCGAAGGTTTCAACGTTATTAATGTTAGTCGGCTTGCCCCAAAGGCCGCGTACGGCTGGAAATGGCGGACGCGGGCGACTCATGCCGCGGAAGCCCTCGATGGAGGCCATCAGAGCGGTTTCCTCACCGCAGACAAAGGCTCCGGCACCCATTTTAATGCGCATATCGAAGTCGAGTCCCCAACCCTGGATATTTTTGCCCAGGTACCCCTTCTCATAACAGATGTCGATTGCGTGCTGAAGACGCTGTACAGCCAACGGATACTCGGCGCGTACATACACATATCCGAAGTCGCAACCGATTGCAAACGCAGCAATCATCATTCCTTCGATGATGCAGTAGGGGTCACCTTCAAGAAGAGAACGGTCCATGAATGCACCTGGATCGCCTTCGTCGGCGTTGCAAATCAAGTATTTGTGATCACCCGGGGATGCCTTGCAGAAAGACCACTTCATTCCGGTGGGAAAACCACCGCCCCCTCGACCACGAAGACCTGACTTTTTAACCTCTTCGATGACTTCTTCAGGCTTCATGCTCTTGACGCATTTCTCAATAGCCTTGAATCCGTCTTCTTCAATATATGCATCAATACTGTCAGGATCGATCTGACCGCAGCCGGTCATTACAACACGCATCTGCGCATCTACAAACTGGTTGTAGTAAGGCTTGGCCTTTCTTTTTTCCATGACAGTTTTATTGACGATATGCTCATCAATAATCTTTTCAACCTCTTCAGGCTTGACAAAATCGTAAGTGATGCGCCCCTGATCCGGAGTAATGATATCTACGAGAACATCGTTAGCACACAGGCCGCGACATCCGGTCTTGATAACATCACATCGTTTGCCGACCTGGGCATCAACACCCTTTTCCGCGAGAATCTTTACGAAGGCTGCCTCAACCTCTTTGGCACCCATCGAAACACCACCGGTACCCTGGCAGATCAGAATTTTTATTCCTGCGTTATCGCTCATGACTCAATTGTCCCCTGCTGGATGGTTTCGTTTCGAGCTGCGTGCTATTTCAGTGGCCGTTGGCTGTAATCGGCTACAATATCATCTACTTTCTGTACAGTCATGCCACCGTAAGTGGAGTCATTGACCATTGCCAATGGAGCCATACCGCAGGCACCAAGACAAGCAACCTTCTCAAAGGTAAAGCGGAGGTCCGGAGTCGTCTCAGCATGCCCGATACCGAGTTTATCAAAGAAAGTCTCAACAATACGCGGAGCACCTTGAACGTGACAGGCTGTCCCTACGCACACACGGATAATAAACCGGCCGCGTGGCTTAAGATGAAACTGGGCATAAAAAGTAAGTACACCGTATATCTGACTAGGATAAACATTCAGACGCTCGGCAATATGATCTGCCACCAAACGAGGTATATAACCATATTCGTCCTGAGCGGCCTGCAAAACAGGCATCAGATTTCCGGGCAAATCTATATATTTGTCAATAATTGCATCAGCTATGGAAAGGTCTATTTCCGGCTCTTGCTCTGTGGCCTGCTGCGCTACTACGTCACTCATGCGCCCCATCTCCTTTGAATCGTGCGGAGTTACCTGTCAATTTCACCAAGAACGATGTCAAGCGTACCAATCACAGCTACAAGGTCAGCCACCATTGAACCAAGACACATTTTTTCAATGGCCTGAAGGTTTACAAATGAAGGTGGACGAATTCTCAACCGGTACGGTTTGTTGTCGCCGTCGCTGACAATATAGAATCCAAGCTCACCCTTGGGAGCCTCGACGCCCTGATATACTTCACCCTCAGGGGCATGAAAACCTTCAGAGGCAATTTTGAAGTGGTGAATCAGACCTTCAATACTGTTGTAAACATTTTCCTTAGGTGGATAGCAAACCTGCGGACAATCGGCTAATACTGGGCCGGGCTTAAGTTTATCAAGTCCCTGACGAACAATTTTACAGGCTTCACGCATCTCTATCAGACGTACTTTATAGCGGTCAAAAGTGTCACAGTTTTCACCGGTCGGCACCTTAAACTGATACTTTTCATATCCACTGTACTGATTATCACGACGTAGATCCCAATCAACACCTGAACCACGCAGTGCTGGACCAGTCAGTCCGATATCGATCGCGTCTTCGGCTGAAATGACTCCGTTTCCAACAGTACGCTTAACCCAGATCGGGTTGGTGGTCAAAAGGCCTTCATACTGGTCAAGATAACCAGGCATGCTATCAATAAAGTCACTGACTTTTTTTACAAACTCATCTGGAATATCCTGGGAGAGACCCCCCACCCGGAAGAAGTTCGATGTCATTCGTGCACCGGAGACAAGTTCATAAGTCTCCATAATCGCCTCACGCTCGCGGAAAGCATAAATAAAGACCGTCATCGCGCCAATATCAAGGGCGTGACATGCAAGCCACACAAGGTGCGATTCCAGCCTTGTCAACTCAGCCATGATTATTCTGATTGTTTCAGCGCGCTCAGGCACCTCGACTGCCATCAATTTTTCGACAGCCAGAATATAGCCCAGGTTGTTACTCATAGGAGCCAGATAATCCAGCCGGTCGGTCAGTGGCAGGATTTGGTGATAGGTGCGGTGCTCTGAGAGTTTTTCTACACCACGGTGCAGATAGCCAATATGAGGAGTAATCTTAGTAATGATTTCTCCATCCAGCTCAAGAACCAGCCGCAGAACCCCGTGGGTACTGGGATGCTGAGGGCCCATATTTAGTGTCATTGTTTCAGTAGTAGCCATGTATCGCCTCTTCTATGATCGAAATACAGAAAGATAAAGTAATACTATGACAAACGCCCTTTGTAGGGTTCACGGTCCGGACCTTGAAGCGGATAGTCCTTGCGGAGTGGGTGCCCTTCCCAGTCATCAGTCATGAGAATACGACGAAGGTCAGGGTGTTTGTCAAAATCGATACCAAAGAGGTCAAAAACCTCTCGCTCAAGCCAGTTGGCTGTTTCCCAGACCTGCGTAGCGGTTGGAATACTGCAATCAGACTCGGATACTGGCGTCTTGATACGCAAGCGATCCTTGTTAGGGATAGAATAAAGAAGATATACCATCATAAAGCGTTCTTCTTTTTTCCCCAAATAGTCTACTGCGGTAAGGTCAGTAAGCAGGTTGTACTGAAGTGATTGTTTGAGGAACGAAAGGATGTCAATAATTGCATCTTTCGCAACAGTTACCGTCACTTCTCCCCTGAATTCGACTACATCAATGATTGATGCGGCAAATTTTTCCTTCAGTTTCAGTACTGCACGATTGTTTTCTGCCATGATATCCAACCCTTTTGTGGGATTTGTGTGTGCGTTAGTTTATGTGATAGAAAATTAAGCTGCTTCCGGAATATAGCGTTCACCCATGCCAATGGCAGATCCAAACGAGTTACGCTCAGTCATTATCTTGTCCTGTAACTTCATGAGGCCAAACAAAAGCGCTTCCGGGCGTGGAGGACAGCCTGGAATGTAAACATCTACAGGCAGAGCTTCATCGATACCCTGAACGACACTATAAGTATCAAATATCCCGCCGGAGCAAGCACATGCCCCCATTGCAATAACCCATTTAGGCTCTGGCATCTGCTCATAAACTGTCTTGATGACAGGCAGCATCTTCTTAGTAACTGTACCAGCGATTATAATACAGTCAGACTGGCGAGGTGAAGCGCGGAAAATAATACCAAAACGGTCCAGGTCATTATGTGATGCGCCTGTAGCCATCATCTCAATAGCACAACAAGCAAGACCAAATGTCATCGGCCAAACAGACGACTTCCGTGACCAGTTCACAAGAGCGTCTAGTGACGTGGTGATAATATTTTCGCCAAGCGGATTGTCTACTCCCATTCCAGCGCTCCTTTTTTCCATACATAAATATAACCGACGAAGAGGATAACAATGAACACGCCCATCTCAACCAATCCAAAAACACCCAGTTTTTTATAAAGGATTGCCCAAGGATAGAGAAATACTGCCTCGATATCGAACAGTATGAACAGCATCGCTATCAGATAAAACTTGATTGAAAAACGCTCGCGCGCCGTACCTACCGGCTCACAGCCGCACTCATACGGTGCTAATTTCAAGGCGGAGTACTTCTTTGGCCCAATAAGTGAAGAAAAGATAAGCGAGCAAAGGCCGAAGCCCACTGCCACTAGCACCAGAAGTAATATTGGTAAATATGCTCCGAGCATTTATAGCCCTCCTTACTGCGTACGGTATACTGTATACAAACGTTGCCTTAGATAGGTTATTTAAATTTCTTTGTCAACAGTTTTTTTACTCCTTTGAAATTTGGTAAAAGGCTTATCAGTTACTAAATTACAAATGAAATTACTACTTTACCATTGACACCTACCGATACTTATGATAGGTACGCACCCTGTAAAGAGTCCAATTTAGACATTTATTTCTGATACACCGAGGTGAACTTCATGAATCACGAACGCTCTAGTTTTCTTTTTCAGCAGGCAATCACATCAATTCCAGGCGGAGTTAACAGCCCTGTACGCGCCTTCAAATCTGTAGGTGCTGACCCTCTATTTATAAAAAAAGCTGCCGGCTGCCATATCTATGACGAAGACGGCAACACCTTTATTGATTACGTCGGATCATGGGGACCGATGATCGCCGGGCATTGTCATCCGGACATCATTAAGGCGGTTCAGGATACAATGGCTAGCGGAGCCAGTTTTGGAGCGCCTACAGAACGCGAGACAATTCTTGCCAACCTGGTAATAGAAGCGGTTCCTTCTATTGAAATGGTTCGCATGGTCAGCTCCGGCACCGAAGCAACCATGAGTGCTATCCGCCTTGCTCGTGGCTACACCGGACGGGACAAGATCCTCAAGTTCTCCGGCTGCTATCATGGCCATGCAGACTCACTGCTGGTTAAAGCCGGTTCAGGGGCTGCCACTTTTGGAGTTCCCGACTCTCCAGGTGTTCCAGCTGAAGTTGCCAAACTCACACTCACCGCCGAATATAATTCACTTGAATCAGTTAAAGCTCTGGTAGCCGAGAATAAAAGCAGCATTGCCTGTATTATTGTTGAACCTGTTGCCGGTAATATGGGTACTGTTCCACCTCGTGAGGGCTTTCTGGAAGGTCTTCGTGAAGTATGCTCAAATGAAGGCATAATATTAATTTTTGACGAGGTCATGTCCGGTTTCCGAGTATCCTACGGTGGCGCTCAGGAGCTATACGGCGTCACCCCGGATATGACAACATTGGGCAAGATCATAGGCGGGGGCCTTCCGGTTGGGGCATTTGGCGGCAAGCGTGAAATCATGGAAAAGCTTTCGCCATCCGGCGGGGTTTACCAGGCGGGGACACTGTCCGGAAATCCGCTTGCCATGTCTGCCGGCATTGCAACGCTGAATATTCTCAAACAGCCAGGGTTTTACAAAGTACTTGAAGAGAAGAGCCGTGCCGTTGCAGATGGCATAACCAGGGCGGCTGCGAATGCCGGCTACCCTATTTACTCTACCCGTGTTGGCAGCATGTTCTGTTCCTTTTTCAGCAAGAATGATGTTTATGACTGGCCAACTGCCAGTCAATGCGATACCAAGTCTTTCGCAAAATTCTTCCTCGCCATGCTGGATGAGGGTGTATACCTGGCCCCTTCTCAATTCGAAACCGCTTTTGTTTCTGCTGCCCATAGCGAAGCCGACATCGAAATGACAATTGCTGCTGCCGCTAAATGTTTCAAGCTGATTGCCTGACGCTTGTTTTCATTTCTGTTTGACATATCAATTGCACCTGTGGTATTGAGTACCGGTTTTGTGCAGCTGTCAATGGTTACTGTCCATGACTGGTAACAATCGTCAGCTCTTTAAAAGCCTTGCAATGGTCTCCAGCATGGGCATTTCTGTAGTCCTGGCTATTGCCATCGGCGTCTGGTTCGGACTAACGCTTGACCGCTGGCTGGGTACCAAGCCCTGGTTCTTTTATATTTTTCTGTTCATCGGGATTGCAGCCGGTTTCAAGAATGTGTACGTAATTGCCGGCAGGGAGATCCGTAAAAGTGATGATAACGATCAATGAGGATAACCTCTTTGCAGTAATCATCAAAGGGAGCCTGGGGTTACTGTTTTTTTTAGCGCTGGCAGGCTGGGTTCTTTTTTCTCCACGTGTCGGCTTAGGCGCCCTGGCTGGCGGATGTATTGCGATAGCCAATTTTTTTTGGATCCGGAACGTACTGCAGCGCATTCTCGGACAACTGCCTGCAAATGCAAGCCGATATGCCCAACTCAGATTTATTGCCCGCTTGAGCCTGACTGCACTTATACTTTATTTTGTTATAACTTCCGGTTGGTTTTCTCTGGCTGGAGTTATTGTCGGCCTCTCGGTCATTGTAATTAACATAATAGCGATTTCATTATACAGCGCACTGCGCGCAGGAGGTTAGCTCCATGGTTCACCCTTTACTGTTTCTTGAATTTTTCCGCAATTTGCTGGCACCTTTCCACATAACCGGAGCGAGTGCCGATGCAATTTCCTATACCTGGCTGATAATAATACTGTTGCTGGTTCTCTCACTATTGGCCACTTCGGCGCTGAAGGCCATCCCAAGCGGAATGCAGAATTTCATGGAAACAGTCATCGGTGGCATTGAAACCATGATTGTAGACACAATGGGAGAAGAGGGACGTCCTTTCTTCCCGCTGATCGCAACGCTAGCTATCTTCGTGCTTGTGTCAAACCTTATCGGCCTCATCCCCGGCTTTTTCCCGCCGACTGCCAACATCAATACAACTGCTGCCTGTGCCGTAATTGTCTTCGTATCCACCCATGTAGTTGGACTCAAACACCACGGTCTGGGCTATATAAAGCATTTTCTCGGACCGATCGCCTGGCTGGCACCGGTAATGTTTTTCATTGAAGTTATCGGCCACATGAGCCGTCCGGTTTCATTGACACTGCGTCTGTTCGGTAACATGAACGGCCACGAGCTCGTTCTGATGATTTTCTTCGGACTTGCTCCGTTCCTTGTTCCACTGCCAATGATGTTGATGGGTGTTTTGGTGTCATTTATCCAGGCCTTTGTGTTCATGCTCCTGGCGATGATCTACATCCAGGGCTCGCTGGAGCACGCACATTAGTCAGTTAGTAATCATCTCCTGCGCTTTGTGCAGGAATGATTACATAATCGCACTTATCCCCTTGCGGAACTAAAACAATTTTCCTTACTCCTATACTGTTTAGGAGACAAAAACCATATGGAGGTAGTAAAGATGGATTTTTTCACGATGTGCGTTCTGGCAGCAGGTATTGGTATGGCTCTTGGTACACTCGGCACTGGCATTGGTCAGGGTATGGCAGTTGCACGCGCCGTTGAAGGCGTTTCACGTAACCCAGGTGCTTCCGGCAAGATCCTGACCACCATGATGATCGGTCTGGCTATGATCGAGTCCCTGGCGATCTATGCACTGGTTGTCTGCCTGATCATCCTGTTCGCTAACCCTTACAAAGATATCGCTCTTAAACTGGCAGAGGCTGTCGCCAAGTAATTCTGATTTCTACTAACACTAGAAACTAAAAAGGGCGTCCACTTGTGGATGCCCTTTTTAGTTTCAGCATTTTGATTGATTTATTCGTCGTCCTTCAACACACCTTCAACTTCATTTGATTCAGCACTTTCGGCAATATTCCCTGATGTCAACTGAATCAGCGCCCTGGCTGAATAGCGGTACTTCAAACCTCTCTCAAGGTTACTGTCAACATAATCATTACCTTTGATAGGTTCCCTGTTAAGCGGCAGGTATGAACGAGCAGTCACAGCGGACCATCGATACAGATTGTAACCGAGCAGAGTACCTGACATCACTGGCTGCGATGAAAACCGGAGCTTAACCTCCGTAGGAAAAGGCTGTATTTTCAAATCCGGCGCCGGAGGAGGAGTAATTACACGAGCCTCGGCAGCTAAGGACGAAATACCATCAACGCTGTCTGCTGTGAATGGAACAACAAGGTATGAATATATATTACCGGCACTCACATCATCATCAACTATTATCAGCCGACTGCCAAGGCGCTGGGTATTTGCCGGCAAGTGATCAATATAGAGAGTTCGAAACAGCCTGTAATCCGATAAGCATGACGTACAAACATTCTTCTGACCAACTTCAGTAGCACGCCTGTTGATCTTTACGCCAGAAAAACCCTGGAGTGGTCTTCCGGCTCCGTCTTTGTCAGGGATTACAAACTGCAGCTTTACGACTGCACCGCTCTGCTGAGCAGTAACAGCTGTAGGTGCGGCCGGAACAAGCATCTCCGGATAGATCAATGGCCCTTTTTTACCACAGGCGACTGTTATCATCGACAATCCAACCAACAACGCTGCTTGCCATTGTCTGCTCATCATTTCACCTCTGCAGGCAAGACGGCGTCCAGCTTTATCTCGAACAGTCCCGCTGGCGTTGAAAAGCGAACCCTGTCTGCCCGAATATCAATAACTTTAGCGCCAGACACAATCGCACCTTCTTTAAGCAGAAATCCGTTTATTACCGCCCTTCTGGCGGTGCGATCCTCCTGCCATGCAATTCCGGACAGCTTGATGTCAGCAGGAGCCTGCACTGATTGAACAGGGTCTTTTGGAATTAGTGGCTGTGTTTTGATTTTTATTTTTGAACGCCGGTCCTCACGCAGAGAAGATTCGTTATCTTCTACCGATCTTGCAACTTTGGAAGAAACCGGAGTATTGGCTCGTAGAACTGAAGGCTTTTTAGAAGCCGGTGTCGGCTGTAGTACTGTTATTACCGGAGCGGCTGCCGGAATGTTTTCTGGAGCAGCGGTTTGGGCTGTAACAGGGCGAATTACTGCGGCACTCTTTTCACTGTCCCCTTTAAGTATAAACCATGTACCTGCCGATGTAATTAATGACGCAACCACAATAAGCAGAACTATTTTCCAGGGTACGGCTCTGGCTGCCGGTCGACTCTGTTCCAGAAACAGAGAACCAGCTATACTGATTCTGCCATCTGGACGTTTATTGTTTTTTTCATGCTCGATTTTTTTTAGAGCATCAAGAATATAACTCATACTGTCAGGTCACTTTCTGGCAAACAGCCAACTACAAATACGGTTCCAAAGCCCTATATGTTCGTCATCCGGCTGAAGTTCAGCGATGACTTCCGTGGCAACCAAATGAGAAACAGACCTGATATCACGTGTCCATGCCATAACCAGCGCCTGTTCACAGGCCACATTAATCAGCCGTGGGATACCGGCTGAAAAACGATAGATTCGCTTGATCGCGGCCGGAGAAAAGATATCCGGGATCCGGCTGCCTGCTATTTTAAGACGATGATTGATATATTGTACGGTGTCATCAAGCTTCATTGGCGTAAGCCGGCAACGAACGGTAATACGCTGGTTAAGCTGGCGCAGATCGTGGCGCCGGAGGACGGCATTCAACTCAGGCTGACCGGCCAGTATGATCTGAATAAGCTTGTCATGTTCAGTCTCCAGATTGGAGATCATGCGCACCTGCTCCAGGACATCCGGTATCAGGTTCTGCGCTTCATCGATGACAAGTACAACAGTCCTGCTATTACCATTTTGTTCAATCAGAAAGCGGTTGAGTGCGTCCAGATACCCGGAGCGGTTCTTTTCATCTGCCTCGATCCCAAACTCCCGGCATATACCGGCCAATAGCTGTTCTCCAGACATGCAGGGATTAAAGATAAGGGCGCTTGTGTATTTCTCAGGGTCAAGCTGAGTCAACAGAGTACGGAGCATTGTTGTCTTACCGGTTCCAACCTCACCCGTCAGGGAAATAAAACCCGCATGACTATCTACACCATAAAGTAGGCGAGCAAACGCTTCCCGGTGAACAGTGCTCAGAAACACAAAATGTGGATTCGGGGTAATCGTGAATGGCTTTTCAGAAAAGCCGAAGTAATCACAATACATTTTTTGTCAGTTCCCTGCTCTCACGTTCTGAATCTCGCTATACACCCGTTCGCGAGCCGTTCCACCCGGTACATTACGGGCATTGACACTGGCCTCAACAGTAATACACTCAAAGATATCAGTATCGATTTTGGCGGAGAAGAGCTGCCATTCTGCCAACGACAGATCAGTGATATCCATCTCATTTTCAACACAGTAGGCGACCGACTTGCCGACCACCTCGTGGGCATCACGGAAGGCGAGCCCCTTACGTACCAGATAATCGGCAACATCGGTTGCTGTCGAGAAGCCCTGACCGGCAGCCTTGCGCATATTGCCGACATTAACTTTCATCTCGCGAATCATATCGGCAAATATCTTAAGACTCCCCTTGACCGTATCAATCGTATCAAAAAGAGGCTCCTTATCCTCCTGCATATCCTTGTTGTAGGCAAGTGGGAGCGCTTTCATGGTGGTAAGAAGGGCCATAAGGTTGCCATAGACACGACCGGTTTTACCCCGCACCAACTCAGGCACATCTGGATTCTTCTTTTGAGGCATGATAGACGAACCGGTACAGAAACCGTCTGACAATTCTATGAATTGAAATGCACTGGTTGACCAGATAATGAGCTCTTCCGAGAAACGGGAGAGATGCATCATCAAAATAGAGGCATCGGCAAGAAACTCCAGGGCAAAGTCCCGATCGGACACCGAGTCCAGAGAGTTGCGGGTTATACTCGAAAATTCTAACTGTTCGGCAACATATTCGCGGTCGATCGGGAAGGTTGTACCCGCAAGTGCGCCGGCTCCCAAAGGTAGTATATTTACGCGTTTGAGACAATCGTCCAGGCGCCACTTGTCGCGCTTGAACATCTCGACATACGCCATCAGGTGGTGGGCAAACAGGATAGGTTGAGCGGTCTGCAGATGTGTGAAGCCTGGCATAAGTGTATCAATATTTGCTTCGGCCTGGACCAGCAGGGCGTCGATCAACAGATCGAGATAGGTAGTTATCTCCACAATCTCATCACGCAGGTAGAGCCTGATATCCAGAGCCACCTGATCGTTACGCGACCGGCCGGTGTGCAGGCGTTTGCCTGCATCACCGATGGCGGCGGAGAGGCGAGATTCGATGTTCATATGGATATCTTCCAGGCTGATAGAAAAATCGAACCCGCCCGCCTCTATCTTCTCCAGTATTTCATGCAGGCCATGGACGATCAGCTCGACATCTTCAAGCGGGATAATCCCTTGTTTGCCCAGCATGCGAGCATGGGCAATAGAGCCGCGTATATCCTGATGGTAAAGGCGCTTGTCGAATTGAATAGAGGCGGTGAACTCCTCAACGAATTTGTCGGTTGGCTGGGTAAAACGTCCGCCCCATAGTTTGTCTTTGGACATGTGTGTTGTTTCCTTGTATCTGATTTTGAAGTTAAAGATGGTGTACTATACGCGATAAATGGACAAAGTCAAAGCAGAGACACTTAGTTTTATTGGGGATTAGGTTTCAGAACATGGGCAGCAAGCAGACGACATGGGGATGAGATTTCAAGCCACCACAGCTATATATCGTCGACCCGCTAGATCTCAAGCCCTGCCGCCGGCATATTTACGGCAATATTGCGCCATTTGCCAGCCTCGTCAACAGCCATTATGGCATGTACCTTGAGTGGAACACGCGAGGTACGGGGATCAGCTTCATGCTGCGGAGGGAGATTGAAATAGAGCAGCCGCGTCCCCTTGCTGAAGCGCAGCCTGCAGACCGGGGCACCACCGAAGTCATCCGTATCAAATTCCGAAAAACTGGCTTGAGCCAAGCGATGACTATCGTTGATCACGACATATGAACTGCCAAAAGCGTTATTTGCCGGAGAACCTTCAATCGTGGTTTCCTCGGACACGTTACCGAAGACAGTCACAGTTTCGCGCACACCCGGCGTGTCCTCCAGGTATTCACCGTAGAAGCCGCTGATTACATCGCGATAGGCACTATGCTCCGGTTTGGGATTGCACTGGATTACAAACAGGGCGTCCAGTCCTTGCCTGGTTTTAAAATAGAGTTGATTGGCGTGGTCGATAATCTGCCGGATGTTCGACGTGTACAGGTCGCGATAAAGGTAATCCAGGCAGATGATGGCCATGAAATTAAAACAGGACGGTCGACTGCGAAACAGGTAAAAATGCCTGCCACGATACAGGTCATGGAACTTGTCGATGTACTCCTCACCATGAAAAGGGTGGCTCTTGGCCTCAAGGAAGACCCGCAAGCGGCCGTCGGCCTCCTTTATAGCAATGCAACACCAGTTAACCGGCATATTCAGCACATCACCCGAATCGATATCGTGGTCCACAAGTTCGATCGCCTCGACATTATCGGCACGAAAACGCTCCAGCAGGTCGCGATACTGGCGCAACCTGATATGTTCAACACCGAACACAGTCATTGTATTCGGGCGGAAGCGCTGAGCAATTGTTGTCAGCATATCATCAAAACGGGAGACGGGGAGGCTTGATTCAGGAAACAGCAGAAAATGAAGTTTTTTCAGGTTCCCTTCACCGATTGCTACCAGTTCCAGCACAGAATTGACGAGACGCCACTTCTCTTCCGGATCGATCACGGAATAACCGATGTCCGCCCGCTTGAGGTGGTTGGGGATCTGGGCAACCATGCAGTGCAGGTGATGCCCCAGAGGAAATTCAAGATTTACTTTTTTATCGATGATTTCAGGCATCGACGTTATTCGTCATTTCGCACAGCGGGCTTTGAGGAAAGACCTTTTCAAGAATAAATCGCGCACCGGCTGGCATGGGGTAACCGGCCAGCTCAATACTTGGAACCCAGGCAGCTTCAGCCACCTCGTGTTCGTTGTGGACAACATCGCAATAGAGCGGACGGCAGCGGTAATAAAGGATCACAAAGTGACAATTGTCATCCCCAGGGGTGATGTGTTCGAATACATCAATCAGACCTTCTATTTCAATCTCCAGCCCCACCTCTTCATGTACTTCCCGCTTCAACGCTTCGAGGATAGGCTCGCCCAGATCTATCTTGCCCCCCGGCATAACCCACTGATCCAGAAAGGGCGGGACACTCCGTCTTGTCAGGAGCACCCGCCCGTCATTGTCCACAATCACCGCCACAACGGATGTGACGATGTGTTCTTTCTTGAAGCGCTTCTTCGTCAACCCACTACTTCTTCCGGTTGGCCTGCATCAGCGACCTGATGCGCAACCGCAGAGAGTTTATCTTGATAAAGCCCTCGGCATCGGCCTGGTTGAAAACCTGATCCTTCTCGAAAGTGGCGAAATCAAGATTGAAAAGTGAATCGGTCTCGGATTTACGGCCAACTGTACGACAGAGCCCCTTGTAAAGTTTGACGCGGGCTACACCATTTACACATTTCTGAGAATCATCAATCAGGGTCTGCAACATCAGGCGTTCCGGGGAGAACCAGTAACCGGCGTAGATCTGCTTGGCATATTCAGGAATAAGGCTGTCGCGGATACGCATGACTTCACGATCCATGGTGATCTGCTCTACGGCGGAATGTGCTTCGCGTAGTATAGAACCTCCAGGAGTTTCATACACGCCGCGCGACTTCATACCAACCGAGCGATTTTCCAGCAGATCGACGCGGCCAACGCCGTGCTGGCCACCAAGATAGTTCAGGTGAGCCAGGAGTTGTGCCGGTGTCATTGTTTCGCCGTCAACTGCTACTGCATTGCCGTTTTTGAACTCAATCTCTACATACTGCGGCTTGTCAGGGGCCTCTTCCGGGGATTTTGTCAGGACATACATCTCTTCCGGAGCTTCAGCCCAGGTGTCTTCCAGAATGCCGCCTTCAAAGGAGATGTGCAGCAGGTTGCGGTCAGACGACCAAGGGCGCTTTTGAATGGTCGGGATCGGGATGTCGTTTTTTTGTGCATATTCGATCAGCGCCTGACGGCTGTTAAGGTCCCACATCCTCCAGGGAGCAATGACCTTGATGGCCGGATCAAAGTGATAGTAGGCCAACTCAAACCGGACCTGATCGTTACCTTTGCCGGTTGCGCCGTGGGAGACAGAATCACACCCTTCCAAAGCAGCAATTTCCATCTGGCGCTTTGCTATCAGTGGACGAGCGATGGAGGTGCCGAGCAGGTAGTGCCCTTCGTAGATAGCATTGGCGCGGAACATCGGAAACACGAAGTCACGCACAAACTCCTCTTTCAGGTCATCGATGTAGACCTTGTCAGCACCGGTTGCCAGTGCTTTTTCGCGAACCGGATCAAGTTCTTCACCTTGGCCAAGATCGGCAGAAAAAGCGACGACCTGGCATCCGTATTCATTTTTTAGCCATTTAAGGATAATGGAGGTATCTAACCCACCTGAATATGCCAGAACTATTTTTTTTATTTCCTGTTTTTGTGCCATGAATGAGTCTCCTTTGCTTTCTGATATTATTTGATTAACGTGGCCATTATAGCCTTCTGAATATGCAGTCGGTTTTCCGCCTCATCCCAGACAACGGAATTTTTCCCCTCAATAACCGAATCAGATATCTCCTCACCTCGATGCGCTGGGAGGCAGTGCAGCACGATGCAATCCGGTTTTGCTAATGCCAGAAGTGCATCGTCCAGACAGTAGCCAACAAAAGCATCTTCACGCTCTTTTTGCTCGGACTCCTGCCCCATACTCGCCCAGACATCGGTGTTTATAACATCCGCACCAGCTACAGCAATCTTCGGGTCAGTCGTCAACGAAATAAGACCAGGGGCTTTGGATTGGGCCCACGCCATTACATTACGATCCGGCTCATACCCTGCCGGGCAGGCCAAACGCAATTCTAATCCGAAGATTGCCGCCGCCTCGATCCAGGTGTTGGCCATGTTGTTGCCGTCCCCAACCCAAGCGAACTTCAACCCGGCATAGGTTCCCTTATGCTCGACCACAGTCTGAAGATCAGCCATGATCTGGCATGGATGGAACAGGTCGGTCAGGCCGTTTATTACCGGGATATCCGAATATTTGGCAAACTCATCGACTATTTCCTGACCAAAAGTCCGAATCATCACCCCGTCGCAGTAGCGTGACATGACTCGGGCACTGTCTTTAATTGGCTCGCCGCGACCCATCTGGGAGTTTGCCGACGGCATGAACAGGCCGTGACCGCCCAATTGAAAGGCACCAACCTCGAAAGAAACCCTGGTGCGGGTGGAGGCTTTTTCAAAAATGAGCGCTACTGTCTTGCCGTCCAGCAACCTGTGCGGAATACCGTCTTTTTGCTTTATTTTCAGGTCTGCGGCCAGCACCAGCAGAGCATCCAGTTCACCCTTGGTATAATCGTGCAACGCCAGAAAATGTCGCGTCATACTTTTCTCCTATGCCTGCCCAGAAAACTGGATAAGTGTGTTAATGAAATAATTTCTAAATTATTGAACTTCGGCAAAAACGCCGTCGAGGATTACAATCATTGCATCTATTTCCTGCTTAGTTACCACCAGCGGCGGCACAAAACGAAGTACAGTGTCATGGGTCACATTGAGTAGTACACCGCGGCTGTGCCCTTTTTTAATGATCTCGGCACCGGGAATACTCAGGCTCATACCGATCATCAGCCCAACGCCACGGACCTCTTTGAAAAATGGATACTTTTTGCCAAGAGTTTCAAGTTCACCGGTCAGGTATTCGCCGATCTCCTCGCAACGACTGAGAAGACCATCCTCCAGAATTGTCCTGACAGTGGCGATGGCAGCAGCACAGACAAGCGGGTTGCCGCCGAAAGTTGAACCATGTGTTCCCGGAACAAAAGCGGCGGCAAATTTATCTTTGGCAAGCATTGTACCGATAGGTGCCCCGCCGGCAAGCGCCTTGGCTAATGTCATGATATCCGGTGTTACTCCAAAGTGTTCATAGGCAAAGAGTTTCCCGGTGCGCCCCATCCCCACTTGAACCTCATCGAAGATCAGCAGCAAACCGTGACGATCACAAATTTCCCGTACCGCTTCAAAATAACCGGGTGACGGCATATTGATCCCACCTTCACCCTGGATCGGCTCAAGCATGATCGCGCAGGTGGTGGAGGTTACAGCCGCCTCCAGCGCAGCAACATCATTGAAAGGGACATGTTTGAAGCCATGCAGAAGTGGGTCAAAGAAGCGCTGCACCTTTTCTTGGCCCGTAGCCGAAACAGTGGCCATGGTGCGGCCGTGGAAGGAATCGGCAGCAGTTATAATCTCGTAGCGTTCAGGACCGTACGTGTCTCGGCTGTATTTGCGAGCCAGCTTGATAGCCGCCTCGTTTGCCTCGGCACCGCTGTTGCAGAAAAAGGCCTTATCGGCAAAAGAGTGGTTACAAAGCAGTTCAGCCAGTTCGATCTGCTGAGGAATATGGTAGTAATTGGAGCAGTGGATCAGCTCGGCAGCCTGTTTCTGAAGAGCAGCAACCACTTTCGGATGGCAATGCCCCAGATTGTTAACAGCGACGCCACCCAGAAAATCTAGATACTCCTTACCGTCTGCATCCCATAACCGGCATCCTTCTCCCCTGACAGGAACGATCGGATAGCGACCATAGGTTTTCATAATGTATTTATCTGATTTTTCGATCCATTGCTGAGAGTTCATTTTACTATCTCCGTGCCAATACCTATATCGGTAAAAATCTCAAGCAACACAGCATGTTCCATACGACCATCAATTATATGTGCTTTTTTGACCCCTTCCTTCAGGGCATCAGCACAGCAGATAACCTTGGGAATCATGCCGCCCGTGATGGCCTCTTCCGCGATCAGGCGGTGCAGATCGGCTACCGAAATACTCTCCAGCAAAGTGCCGTTTTTGTCCTTCACGCCATTGATATCAGTCAGCAAAATCAGCTTTTCAGCATTAAGAGCTGCGGCGACCCTGCCGGCAACCAGATCGGCGTTGATATTGTAACTCTCCCCTTCAAGCCCGACACCAATCGGTGCGATAACCGGGATATATTTCCCCTGTTCTAGGGTAGCGATCAGATCAGTGTTGACCTTGACTACATCACCCACCAAACCGATATCAATCATTTCAACCTTGCCGTCATCCCCTCTAACCTCCTGCAACAACTTCTTCGCGAGCAACAATGTGCCGTCCTTACCGGAGAGACCGACCGCACGGCCGCCATGCTGATTGAGGTAGCCGACAACCTCTTTATTAACATGCCCCGCCAGCACCATTTCGACAACTTGCATCGTTTCTGCATCAGTTACACGCATGCCGTGCACGAACTCGGAAACTATGCCGTAGCGCTTCAAGGTATCGTTGATCTGCGGGCCGCCACCATGAACAATAACAGTGTTGATACCAAGTGACTTAAGCAGAACAACGTCAAGTGCAAATGATTCTTTCAGCTTTTCGTCTGCCATGGCATGTCCGCCATACTTTATGACAAAGGTCTTCCCGGAAAAGCGCCGGATGTAGGGAAGCGCTTCCATCAATGTGTTCGCTTTTTCTATTAACTGTTTCATTGTTTATCCAATTCTGTAATACCCTGAAATATAACCTTTTCTAAGATCTTCACGTTATTGCAGGTTGTGTAACTTACTGTCAGGTCGGTAAAAAACTCAAAAGGTTATTGTAGCGGCAGACTTATCGTTACTGTGGTACCAAAACCGGGTTTACTGGCGATACTTATGATACCTCCATGCTGCCGGATAAAATCCCGCGCATAGAACAGTCCCAGTCCAAAACCACGGATCTGTCCGGTATGGTTCGGATCGACTTGATAAAACTTTTCGAAAACCTTTGGCAGTTCTGACTCCGGTATCCCGATTCCAGCGTCCGACACGGCAATAAATACAAAATCGTCTTGACGTCCCAGCTTGAGAGAGATGTGCCCAGTGCCGTTTGAAAATTTTATAGCATTATCAAGCACCTGATAAAGTGTAAAGCTGATTTTTGAAGCGTCAAGCTGCACTGGTGGCAGAGCTTCCGGCGCAGCTTCAAAGTCAATATCTAAAGCACCATGCTCTTTTCTACATTTGATCAGCACATCGGCAACGATTTCGTTCAAGTCGCAGGAACTCTTGTCAATTCCAGTCCCATTCACCATAACCTGGCTGAATTCCAGCAATTCACCAACCAGTTGAGCAAGATAATGTGCTTCTTCGCTGGCCATGTTAATACACTGTTGAAATAATGGATCCTCCAGCTTAAACACCCCGGTTCGCAGATTCTGCAGAAACAGGGAAATACCGGTTATCGGAGTACGTAACTTGTGTGACACCAGCGAGAGAAACGTGTTCTTGATCTCGTCGGAGCGCTTGATATCAGCCAACTCCTGCTTAAGCGCTTTTCTTACCAGGGCTTTTTCGATAGAAGTTCTCAGCTGGAGGATATTGAGGGGTTTGTTGATAAAATCATCAGCGTCTTCTTTAAGCGCACTCAGTATTGTATCGGTGTTTACAAAACCGGTCATAATAACTACAGTTGCATTCGGGTCAAGCGTTTTGACACTCCTTAGCAGATCGATGCCGGAGCCTCCCGGCATCGAAATATCGGTAAGAATCAGGTCTGGATGCTCCTTTTCGTACTGCAGAATAGCTTCCTCGCAAGTAGCAGCCTGGACTATCCGATATTTATTGAGAGCCTGTGTACACAGCTCACGGATAAACCTGTCGTCATCGACGACTAAAATAGTCGTCTGTGATGATTGTGACAAATGGCCATTAATGTGAGTGAATGATGCCGGCATACCAAGCCCCGAGGTATTAAGTCTCAATTAACGTGCTAAAAGTATTCCTGCAACTGCAGCCAACGCTTCATCCAGCTTTTCCGGCTGGTTTCCACCGGCTTGAGCAAGCTCCGGTTTACCGCCACCACTACCGCCGACAATCGGTGCAATCTGCTTGATTATGTCGCCGGCCTTAATTGTACTACTCAAACTTTTGGTAACAACTACCAGTAAATTTGCCTTGTCGCCGATGGCTGCGCCAAGTGCAATCACACCTTCTCCGATGCGATCTTTCAAAGTATCTGACAGATCGCGCAACGCTTTTATATCCTCAACCTGCACCTTTACGGCCAGCAATCTGACGCCTGCAACGTCGACCGCCTGCGACAGCAGATCTCCCGAAGCGGCAACATTAAGCTTGGACTGCAATGTTTCGATTTCACGCTGTAATTCTTTCTGTCGTGTCAGCAGTTTTTCAAGCCGGTCGCGCGAATTGCCGGCTTCCGCCTTGAGCAATGCCGCGATCCCCCTCTGCTCATCCTCTATCTGCCGGACAAAGTCGAGGGCCCCAAAACCGGTCAGCGCCTCAATACGCCTTACCCCTGCAGCAATTCCAGCTTCGGAAACGATCTTGAACAGACCAATATCGCCGGCTGCCCGAACATGGGTTCCACCGCACAGCTCCATACTGACATCCCCTACCTTCACGACACGAACCGAATCACCATACTTCTCGTCAAAAAGTGCTGTAGCACCAGCTTCGATAGCTTCAGCAACATTCATTTCACGGGTAACAACCTGATCATTAGCCATAATGAACTTGTTCACAATCGTTTCAATCTGACGCAACTCTTCATTTGTCACAGCCGAGAAATGCGTAAAGTCAAAGCGGAGACGATCAAGCGACACCATTGAACCAGCCTGTTTGACATGATCACCAAGTACCTGGCGCAGAGCACTCTGCAGCAGGTGTGTAGATGTGTGATTGCGGCAAGTAGCATCGCGTTCGATACGTGACACCTTCAGATCAGCCGCATCGCTGGTTTTTATGACCCCCTCTTTGACAACCGCGTGGTGTACAACCATATCGATAAAAGGGCGGCTCGCCGTAACAACATCAAGATGTGCGTTACCGGTAGAAATCGTCCCGCAGTCACCTTTCTGGCCACCGGAATCACCATAGAAAGGGGTTTTTTCCGTGATCACCACAACAGAATCACCGGCGGCAGCAGAATGGACAGAAACTCCGTCCCGAATAATCGCCAACACCGTGGCATACGTTGACATCTCATCATAACCGACAAACTGGCCGCGCACGCCGCTGTTATGAAGTTCTTTATATATCGGAGCAATCCCCTCTTCACCGGAGCCCTTCCAATGTTCACGAGCCTGCGCCCGCTGCCGTTCCATGCAAAGTTCAAAACCGTCCTCGTCAATGGTAAATCCTTCGCTCTCGACTATATCGGCGGTCAGGTCGGTTGGAAACCCGTACGTGTCATACAGCTTGAACAATACATCACCAGGAATAACTTTTTGCCCGGCACTTCGCAGAGCAGCAACCTCATCATTAAGAATTGCCAGGCCTCGGTCCAGGGTTTCGATAAACCGCTGTTCCTCACCCAGAACCACTTTTTTGATATACTCTTCACGCTCCTGCAGCTCCGGATACGCATCCCCCATAACTTCGCGCACCGCATCAACCATATTATAAAGCATCGGTTCCGCACAGCCGAGCATCTTGGCATGACGCGCAGCCCTGCGCATGATGCGCCGCAATACGTAGCCGCGTCCTTCATTGGAAGGGAGCGCGCCATCACATATAAGAAACGTCACCGCACGGGCATGATCGGCAATAACCCGCATTGAGACACTATCCTTTTCATCGGTACCGTAGCGCTTGCCCACAAGTCTTTCAATATGGCGGATAATTCCCTGTAGAATATCGATATCATAGTTTGAGCTTACACCCTGCATAACAGCAGTAACACGCTCAAGACCCATTCCGGTATCAACAGACGGCTTCGGAAGCGGCGTCAGCGAGCCGTCACTTGACCGGTTAAACTGCATGAAGACGTTGTTCCAGATTTCCATGTAACGGTCACAGTCACAGCCGACATTGCAATCAGGGCGATCACACCCTACCTCGGCCCCCTGATCATAAAATATTTCACTGCATGGACCGCAGGGACCGGTATCACCCATTGACCAGAAGTTGTCCTTCTCGCCAAAACGGAAAATCCGCTCCCGCGGGATGCCTTCCTGGGTGTGCCAGATATCAGCCGCCTCATCATCATCGGTATAAACAGTAACATACAGGCGACTTTTGTCCAGCTTCAACTCCTGAGTCAAAAATTCCCAGGCATAAGCAATCGCCTCTTTTTTGAAATAATCACCAAAGGAAAAATTCCCCAACATTTCAAAAAACGTATGGTGACGAGCCGTCCGGCCGACGTTTTCAAGATCGTTATGCTTACCACCCGCCCGAACGCATTTTTGAGAGCTTACTGCCCGGTAATAGCCACGATCCTCCAAACCCAGAAAACAGTCTTTGAACTGGTTCATGCCGGCATTGGCAAACATCAGGGTCGGATCATTCTTGGGGAGTATTCCGGAACTGGGCACAACCGTGTGCCCCCGGTCGGCAAAATATTGAAGAAAGCGTGCGCGAATTTCTGTACCTGTCATGATGTCCTCGTTAGAATATAAATAATTACAAAAAATATTTACTCATCTGTCCGTAAAGCCCGCATTATCGCGGAAAATCCAAATCCACGCCGCTGCAAAAAACCGATAACGCGGCGTTTGTCCCGTTCACTTGCCGTCGAATAGGAAAATCCGGGGTAGCGCCGCTCTGCCGCCGACCTGACCTCGGATACTTCATCTCTCTCCGCCAGAAGATGCGCAAGGGTTTCACCAACAACTTCCGCAGTAAACCCCCTGCGTCGCATCTCCATACGAAGTCTGGCCCCGTAAAAACGACCGGAGGACAGCGCCGAATCAGCAAACCGTTCGGCATACCGCTGGTCATTCAGCCATCCCTCACGCTGCAGGCGGGTTATCACAGTGTCAATATCCTGCCAGGACACTTCCCGCGCCGACAGTTTCTGACTTATTCTGGCAGTTGAATAATCCCGGCCGGTCAGCAGCCGTAAAGCATACGGGTAAACCTGATCGGGCGTTAACGGCTTAGTATTTTTCGATTTCAAGCTTGTCCTGCTCCGCAGCAGCGTCATCTGGCTTATTCTCAAAGCCTTCCCAGGAAGCGTCTGAAGTTGAGGAGATACCGGAAACCTTGAGGGCAAAGTCGTCTGGATTGGAGCTCTGACGAATCGCTTCTTCATAGGTAATCAGCTTGTTGGAATAGAGCCTCATAAGCGACTGATCAAAGGTCTGCATGCCATACGAGACGAAACCCTGAGCGATGGCGTCATTCAACTGTTTGGTCTTGTCTTTGTCATCAATACATTCCCTGACACGGGCGGAGGCCAGCATAACCTCCACAGCCGGAACACGCCCCTTGCCGTCCGCCTTGGGCACCAGCCTTTGGGAGATAACCGCCCTGATGATACTTGCCAGCTGAATTCGGACCTGGCGCTGGTGATATGGCGGAAAAACGCCGATGATACGGTTGATGGTTTCCGCAGCATCCATTGTGTGAAGGGTGGACATGACCAGGTGACCGGTTTCTGCAGCGGTCATTGCCGTTTCGATTGTTTCGTAATCACGCATTTCGCCAACAAGAATGACATCGGGATCCTGGCGCAAAGCCCCTTTCAGTGCGGCTGAGAACGTAGGAGTGTCGGTACCTACCTCGCGCTGGCTGATGATGCTCTTGTTGTCGCGATGCAGGAATTCAACCGGATCTTCGATAGTGATGATATTGCAGGTACGCTGACTGTTGATGCTGTCAACCATTGCCGCAAGCGTACTCGACTTGCCGGAGCCGGTTGTTCCGGTCACCAGGATCAGTCCCCGCTCTTCCTGGCAGATTTTCTGCATAATCGGCGGAAGGTTCAGCCCCTCCAGCGTCGGGATAACAAAGGAGATAGAACGGAAGACCATCGCTACTGTGCCACGCTGACGGTATACACTGACCCTGAACCGACCGAGCCCCGGTACGGCATGCGCCAGATCTATTTCAGAATTTTCCTCGAATATGCGCCGTTGACGATCATTCATCATCGACTGTGCGGTATCAGAAACAAAGTCAGGCGACAAACGCGCTGCGTTTGGAATCGGGTGCAGACGGCCGTCAATCCTTACAATAGGAGGAAGCCCTGTCTTGATGTGAATATCAGAACCTTTGGCCTTAAACGCAATGGTAAGTATCTCGTTCAGATCCACAGCATACCTCCGTTACTACGCAGCTTTAACTACCTTGTCAGGCAACGGTACCGGCTTGAGCAGGTCCATCAGCTTGCCTTCAATCTCAGCAAGCGTTTCAGGATGCTCGGTCAACCAGGTACGGGAATTTTCACGCCCCTGACCGATTCTGTCTTTGCCGTAGGAGTACCATGCGCCGCTCTTCTCGACGATATTTTTGTCAACCGCCAGATCAAGCACATCTCCGGTACGCGAAATGCCTTCACCATAAAGAATATCGAATTCCACCTCTTTAAAAGGTGGAGCTACCTTGTTTTTGACAACCTTGACCCGGGTGCGGGAGCCGATAATCTGATCGCCCTGCTTCAGTGTGGCGATCTTGCGAATATCCATACGCACTGAAGCGTAGAATTTGAGTGCATTACCGCCGGTGGTCGTTTCAGGATTCCCGAACATGACACCAATTTTCATACGTATCTGATTGATGAAGATCACGCAGCAGTTAGACTTGCTGATAATGCCGGTCAGCTTGCGGAGCGCCTGGGACATCAGGCGTGCTTGAAGTCCCATATGGGAATCACCCATGTCGCCTTCTATCTCGGCCTTGGGAACAAGAGCGGCTACCGAGTCAACAACAAGGATATCAATTGCACCGCTTCTTACTAGGGTCTCGGTAATTTCCAGCGCCTGTTCACCTGTGTCCGGCTGCGATACCAGCAGGTCATCGGTCTTGACGCCCAGCTTGCGGGCATAGCTGATATCGAGCGCATGCTCGGCATCAATAAAAGCGGCAATACCCCCAGTTTTTTGTGCCTCGGCAATTATATGCAGAGCCAGCGTAGTTTTACCTGATGATTCAGGACCATATATCTCGATTACTCTGCCACGCGGGACACCACCGACCCCCAGAGCCATGTCGAGAGAAATGGACCCGGTAGAAATAGCCTCGACCCCCGGAAGCGCCTCATCATTACCAAGCCGCATGATTGCGCCCTTGCCGAACTGTTTTTCGATCTGACTCAGGGCCAGCTCAATCGCCTTGTTTTTCTCCGGCGCGTTGTTTTTCTCAGCCATTGGTAGGTATCTCCTAGAGGATATAGTTCACAGATTAAAGGAGTAGAAATTAACATATCCGGCAGTTGCACCGCAAGGTTTTATCTGACCCAGCCGTCCTTGTGCGTCTGATCTAAAATTCACAGAAGATATATGATCTAAAATTATGCTTATTCTCTTAATATATCCGTGTTATAGTCTACCCGTGTGTGCCATAAGCAGTCGGTATATAAGCCTTTTAAAACTCATACACTGAAATAAGCATCTACCCTTTTATGAGGTGACATCATGAATTACCTGTTAAACCTTTATATGAGCTTCAGGATTCGTACCCGCATAATTTTTCTCTGCATCTGCTACAGCGCCTGTATCGTCTCTGCGGTCGTTGCAGCGCGCATGCTTTCGCAAACAATATCCATCCTCTCCACCGTCGCATTCGTTCTGATCGGAGCATTTTTCTGCGGCCTGCTTTACTGGTCGATCGACCAGGCACTTGTCAGAATCATGGGGTATCTTTCCAAGATGACCGAAGGGGACCTGACTCTGGAAATCAAGCCCAAACGCAACAATGAAATAAGTGCCATAATCCGGGGTATTGGCACGCTTCAGTCAACAATGCGTGAAATTCTTGGACAGATCTCACAAACGTCACAGCAGATAACTCTGGCATCGGGCAGACTGCAAACCAGTGCAAGCCAGATCGCCTCAGGAACCGAGGAGGTGGCGCAGCAGACCAACTCGGTTGCTGCAGCGAGCGAGGAAATGGCCGCCACGTCAAATGACATCGCCCATAACTGCCTGAGCGCCGCCGAAAATTCGAACCGGGCCAGCGACACCGCACGCTCGGGAGCAGAGACTGTCAGGCGGGCAACGAACGGTATGGAACGTATTGCCGCCAGAGTAAAGGATACGGCAAAAACCGTCGAAGAACTGGGCACGCGCTCCGACCAGATCGGCCAGATCATCGGTACAATCGAGGACATTGCAGACCAGACCAACCTGCTGGCGCTCAATGCCGCCATCGAAGCGGCCCGGGCCGGGGAGCAGGGGCGCGGCTTTGCAGTTGTCGCCGACGAAGTGCGGGCGCTTGCGGAGCGCACTACCCGCGCTACCCGCGAGATCAGCGAGATGATCAAGGCTATCCAGAAGGAAACAAAGAGGGCAGTGGTCGCCATCGAAGAAGGTGTAGCTGAAGTTGAGAAGGGTACCGAATATTCCATCAGCTCCGGTCAGGCGCTGGAGCAGATACTCTCTCAGATAAACGACGTCACCATGCAGGTCAACCAGATTGCCACCGCAGCCGAAGAGCAGACTGCAACCACTGGAGAAATCACCTCCAACATCCAGAAAATTACCGCGGTGGTGCAGCAGACTGCCGGCGGTGCGACAGAAACCGCCACGGCATCTTCAGGCCTATCAAAGGTGGCCGAGGATCTTCAACATTTGGTAGGAAAGTTCAAGCTCTAGGGAACTCACTTATTTCTGGCAACCACGGCAGAAAACGGTGCTCCGCCCACCGATCCTGATCTCTTCAAGCGGCTCATTGCATTTATGACAAGACTCACCACTCCGCCCGTAAACCTTGAAGGTCTGTGGATAATAAGCCACTGTTTCCTCTGCGACCAGACAGGCGTCCCCTTCCTTAATTGATTCTTTCAGCACATCCCTTATGGTAGCAACCAGCTCTGTACATTCCAGCGGAGTTAGATCTCCGGCGGCCCGGTCCGGACGGATTCGGGCACGGAACAGCGCCTCGTTGGCATAGATATTCCCTACCCCGGCCACAACGGCGCTATTCATAATCAACTGCTTTACCGCTACCTTGCGACCTCTGCTCGCACCAAAAAGGTACTCACCCTCAAAACCTTTGCCAAGAGGTTCCGGGCCGATTTCTGCAAGAAGCGGGTGCTGCTGAGGATCGCCGATAAACCAGGTAACAACACCAAATTTGCGCGGATCGTAGAAACGGAGCAGCTGACCATCTTCAAATATGAAGTCAAGATGATCATGTTTTCCAGGCGGAGGTGCACTACGGAGCAACTTCAGGAAGCCGGTCATCCCCAGATGTACGAGTAACCAGCCGACCTCGCAGTCAAACAGCAGATACTTCCCACGACGGGCAATAGCCCGCAACATTCGCCCCGAAAGAACCTGATCCAGATTTGCCGGAACCGGCAGTCGGAGCTTCTTAACGCGGGGAACCACCTGTTTAAATCTACTCCCAATCAACTCCCGCTCCAGCCGACGGCGGGTTACTTCCACTTCCGGGAGCTCAGGCACATTGTCCTCCAAAAGTCAATTTGGCGTTGTTACTCCCTCTTCAACAGATAACGCCGCAGCCAGTCAAGAGCCGTCCACGCCGTCAGGGTTCGAATATCGTCCCGGTTCCCGTTAAAGTGAAAACGCTTGGTCCAGCAACCATCCGCTGCCGCAAGCGAAATAAATACCGTGCCGACCGGCTTGTCCTCGCTGCCACCGTCCGGCCCGGCAATGCCGGTTACCGCAAGGCCAAGATCACTGCCGGAAGCCTGCCGGATCCCCTTGGCCATCGCCGAGGCACATTCGGAACTGACCGCACCGGAGCCGTTCAGTAACCCTGAAGGAATGCCCAGCAATCGCATTTTCGCGTCATTCGAATATGTCACCACACTCTCTAAAAAATATCGGGAGCTGCCGGCAATATCAGTGAGCCTTTTTGCTATAAGTCCACCACTGCAAGATTCGGCCAGGGAAACAGTCAAACAACGATCTCGAAACAGCTCAGAAACGGCATCGTCCATGCAGACATTGCCAGAGGAGAAACAATAATCCTTCAACCTCTCCCTCACAACATTAACCGCCGGCAGAAGAAGGTCAGTTGCCGCATCATGGCTGTCCGCTTCGGCCCTCAGTGTCACTTTCATCCAGGGAAAGGTTACGCAAATGCCAAGGGTCAGACCACTCGCAGGGTTGACTATCCCAAGCAGCAACTCATCTACTTCCGCCTCACACGGTCCGAACAGGTTCAAGCTTTCAGTGCGGATAACCCGCTTGTGGGGAACACGTTCCAGGAGGAATGGCAAAACAGTGTCATGCAGCATAACGATCATCTCTGACGGAACACCCGGCATAAAAAACATAAAACAGCCGTTGTGCATCAGATGAAAACCACAAGCGGTACCGCGCGGATTAGGAATCAGCACAGATTTAGTCGGGATCATTGCCTGTTTATCGCTCAAAGGGCATAAAATCAGGTTTTCAAGCTTACCTGACATCAGGCGAACATGATTGCGCGCCTCATCATTAATAACCAGGCGTCTGCCGGTTGCCCGCGCCGCAGCCCGCGACGTCATATCATCCGCAGTTGGACCAAGTCCTCCGGTTACGATGACCGCGTCGCTGACCCGCCCGAGATCGCTCAGCGCACCAATGATATCCGACTCATTGTCCCCAACCGTAATGTGGCGCTGAATCAGCAAACCTTCCGCAAGCAGCGTCGAAGCAATTGTACCGGCATTTGTATCAGTCAACTGACCGCAGATCAGTTCATCACCGATACTTAACGTTGAAATTTTCATGCTTCTGATACCCCTATGTACTGCAGTCGCTCCATGACCTCTCGACAGGGGATCTCCTTTTCACGGGCTATACGGCGGCAATCTTCATATTCAGGGGACCTGCGCAGCATTTTACCACTACTGTCTATAATTTCCTTAAACCTGACCGGGCCAAAATCCGTCTGCCGTTCAACAACCCGTCGCTGCAGAATGATGCGATCTGCACGGTAATAACGAAGGCCGATAGCAGTAGTTTCAACCAGCAGCGTTTGAGACAGCAGCTCAAGCTGTTCAGGATGGCAGAGAAATGACACCATCACACCCGGGCGGTTCTTTTTCATCTGAATAGAGGCAAAGAATACATCCAGTGCCCCCTCTTCAAGCAGCCGCTCCATGGCGTAACCGAGGACTTCAGGTGTAGAGTCATCAATGTTAGCCTCAACCACTATTACTTCATCGGCATGGTCAGATTTTTCAACTTTACTGCCAAGAAAAGCGCGGAGAATGTTAGGGCAATCCGTGAAATCGCGCCCGCCTGCACCACAACCTGTTTTTTCCAGCAGCATTGTCGGCTGCTGCCCAAACCCGCTGACCAGCGCCACCAGAATTGCAGCTCCTGTCGGCGTAACACGCTCTCCCGAACCACACTCGCCATGTACCGGTAATCCTTTTAAAAGCTCAGCCGTAGCAGGAGCCGGCACGGAGAGCCGACCGTGGGCTGTCTCCACAAAACCGCTACCCAGCGGCAGCGCCGAAGCATAAATCTGTTCCACCTGAAGATGTTCAAGACAGATTGCAGTCGCGACAATATCAACGATGGAGTCAATCGCACCAACTTCGTGAAAATGAACATTTTCAATGGCCACACCATGCACCTTGGCCTCGGCCTCAGCCAGACAACGGAAGATCAATCGTGATTTTTCCTTGACCTGGTCAGACAGCCCGCTTGCAGCGATCATGGCATCAATCCTGGAATAGTGCCGATGAGTATGATGATCATGCACCGCCACATCGAATTTCAGAGCCGGTATCTGCAGCCGTTCAGTACGGCTGGTTGAGAGTGTATAGGAGCCGGGGGGGAGTTCCAGCGCTGACAGTTCCTTCCGCACATGCTCCAGCGGCACCCCTAGATCGAGCAGGGCGCCCACAGTCATATCGCCGGAGATTCCGGCATAACAGTCGAAATAGAGAGTTATCATATCATGTCACATCCGATTCATAAGGCTCGCCGCACAGGCGGCACCGAAGCCGTTGTCTATATTTACGACCGTAACTCCGGAGGCACAGGAATTTAGCATTCCCAGCAGCGCCGCAATGCCGCCGAAGGAAGCGCCATAACCGACCGAGGTCGGCACCGCAATCACCGGTTTATCTACGAGCCCGCCAACCACTGAAGGCAGCGCCCCCTCCATACCGGCCACGACAATAATGACCGCAGCAGCAGCCAATTGTTCGCTACGGGCAAGGAGTCTGTGGATACCGGCAACGCCGACATCATAAATCTGCTCAACCTGATTACCCAAAAATCGAGCCGTCACCAGCGCTTCTGCTGCGACCGGGATGTCAGAGGTGCCGGCAGAAACGATCAGAACCGTTCCCTTGCCAAGCTGTTTCGGTGACTGATGTTCAAGAGTAAGACAGCGAGCATCATGATGATAAATTGCTGATGGAAAGACAGAGATTACCTGATCGGCCTTGCCCTTATCCAGGCGAGTAACAAGGACGTTACTCCCCCGTTCCGACATAGCGGCTGTTATTGCTATAACCTGCTCTGCGGTTTTGCCTTCACCAAAAATCATTTCCGGCATCCCCTGACGCAGGTGGCGGTGATGATCGACCTGAGCGCAACCGATGTCCTGATGGGGGAAATGACGAAGCTGTTGCACGGCGTCATCTATGGAAAGACCCCCCTGCCGCACTGAATTGAGCATTTCTTTCAGTTTTTCAAGATTCATAAAATCGTCCCTGCCGCCTTGAATTGGTTGGTGCCGTTATACCATGCCTACGGCAGTTTTCCATGAAAAAAACCTGATTTTCGGCCGATATTACGCCATCAAAAAAATGTTCCCCGGTTTACTTTTTACCGGCAGCTATGCTACAAGTTTACGAATACTGAATCATGCGAGGGCAAAAAAATGGGTAAAACAACTGCAGAAAAGATATTTGATGCTCACCTGGTAAACGAGCCGTTTCCCGGCACCAAAGTGCTGCGCCTGGATGCGGTACTCTGCCATGAGATCACCACACCGATTGCCATTGATGACCTGATCAGGCGGGGCAAGGATCGCGTCTTTGATCCGAGCAAGATCAAGGCGGTTATCGACCACGTCACCCCCAGCAAAGATACCAAGACCGCCACTCAGGCAAAGATTCTGCGTGACTGGGCGCGCCGTCACGATATCAAGGATTTCTTCGATATCGGCGCCAACGGTGTCTGTCACGCCCTTTTCCCGGAACGCGGCTTCATCCGTCCCGGCTACACGGTCATCATGGGTGATTCACACACCTGCACCCACGGGGCTTTCGGCGCCTTTGCCGCCGGCATCGGCACAACAGACTTGGAGGTCGGCATCCTGAAAGGGGTCTGCGCCTTCCGCCAGCCTAAAACTATTAAGTTCAATGTAAATGGTGCCCTGCCAAAGGGCGTCTACGCCAAGGATGTCATCCTTCATATCATCGGCAGGATCGGCGTCAATGGCGCCACCGACCGGGTCATGGAATTCCACGGCTCGACAATCGATGGCATGACGATGGAATCCCGCATGACGCTCTGCAACATGGCCATAGAAGCGGGCGGCACATCAGGCATCTGTCAACCGGACATGACCACCGTAGACTATCTGTGGCCCTTTATTCAGGGTGAGTTTGCCAGCAAGGAAGCCGCTCTGGCCGATTATTCGCAATGGCGCGCCGACGCTGACGCCGAATATGACCAGACTATTGAGATTGATGTCACTGTCATGGAGCCGACCATTACCTTTGGCTACAAACCGGATCAGGTGAAGACAGTCTCCGAACTGGCCGGCACTCGGCTTGACCAGATTTATATCGGTTCCTGCACCAACGGCCGCCTCGAGGACCTGCGCATCGCCGCCCAGATTCTGAAAGGGCGCAAATTGGCTCCGAATGTACGCGGTATCCTTTCACCAGCCACACCGGCAATCTTCAAGGACGCGACTAAAGAGGGGCTGATTGACATCTTCATGGAGGCCGGATTTTGTGTTACCAATCCGACCTGCGGCGCCTGCCTCGGGATGAGTAACGGAGTACTCGCCGAGGGTGAAGTCTGCGCCTCAACGACCAACCGCAACTTCATGGGACGTATGGGCAAGGGGGGCATGGTTCATCTGATGTCGCCGGCCACGGCAGCAGCAAGCGCAATCGAGGGGATGATTGCCGACCCGAGGAAATATCTGTAAACTTCTAACTTCTGCTTTAAGGAGCAACCATATGAAAGCATTCGGAGGCCCCGTCCTCTTTCTTGACCGCAGCGACATCAACACCGACGAGATAATCCCGGCCAAGTATCTGACCGAGATCACCAAGGAAGACCTCAAACCGTACATCCTCGAAGATTTGAAGCTACCCGGTTTCGATCCGAATGGACCTAAAACAAAGAGTGCCCGGGTAATCGTCTCCCGCGCCAACTTCGGCTGCGGTTCGTCACGCGAACATGCACCATGGGTATTCGAGGTCAACGGCATCACCGCCGTTATCGCCGAATCCTTTGCACGAATTTTCCGTCAGAACATGTTCAACTGCGGCATGGCTGCGATTGAACTTCCCAAGGCAGATCTGGATCTGATCTTCTCCCACGCGAACAACGAGAATGCCACCATGAACATCGACATCGAGGCGGGCACTCTGACAATGAATGGTGGCGACAAACAGAAAACATTCAGCTTTGAAATTTCACCATTTGACAAGGCCCTTGTGTTGGCCGGTGGCTGGGTGGATTACGCAGACCTGAAATATTAGCTCGTTGGAAATTGTTTAGTAAACGCTCTTATTCAGTTATCTCGGCTGACTACATAGCAACTTAGCAACAAAAATGCCCCTTGTAAAAAGGGGCATTTTTGTTCAGAACCGCTTGCTCAATCCCAGATGGAAACTTACATCCGGTGCAGTAGCTCCCGCCACATCCTCGGCAACACCGATATCAAGCAGATACTCGTCAGGCAACCTGAGCGCTCCGCCAAAAACCAGCGACAGAGGGCTTTGAGAAAGTTCGTCAAGCGTGCTGTCGCGATATAACGGAGTATTGCTATTCAGCTGGGCCTTGAACGATATCCACGAAGCTGGCCCCCAGCCAAGGCCGAGTGTGCCAAAACCTGCGAGTTGTTTGTGCTGGTCGCGCAGCACATCGCTCCTCGACATGGCGAGTCCTCCAATAGTGCCGTATACCCCGAGAGCCCCCCATTCGCTATAGTTAATCATACTGCCGCATAGCTGGATCATTAAATCGGTGCTGCCACTTCCGTTCAGGCTTGCACTGTCACCGGTTGGCAATTTGACCGCTCCTTTAATCGTCAGCCTATCCTGATGCTCCGTATCGCGAACATCATACAGGCTGTATCCTCCGGTAAAACTTATATCACCTATCCCGGAAGCAGCTTGATCCACCAGCAGTCTTTGCACACCGTCCTTACGATAGCTGTAGTTGATGCGCCCCTTAGGGGCACTGTCTCTGCCACCCTGCGGTAGCCGGAATGTGTTGTGCCAATTGATGATAAAAGTATCGAGAAAGCCACCCCCTTGAAAAAGGTAAGGGATTTCCACACCAACCTCCCAGCGAGTGGTAACACCGTAACGCGCTGCTAGGGCCAGTCGGTAGGTTTCGCCGTCGAGCGTTATCTGTTCGTGCGTGTTTTTGCTGACGGTATAGTTGCTGGAGAGGTCCTGGTTCAGGCTTACACAAACCTTGCCAGGCGGGACTACGTCAGCGCCGGTATCAGACGGGAGTCCATAAATCTGCACCAGCGGGCTTTGGTTAAAGGTACTGAAAGGAGTTATCTCCATATCTGCAGCGGCAGCGACACCAGACAAACAGAACAGTGAGAAAAAAAACAGGGGGCACCTTATCCTATTCATAATTGACTGACCCATCATTCCGACCTAAACCCCACAATGCTTTTATATGTATTGTTTAATATATGCCACCCTTGTAACACGAGTCAAAAACGGTGTCAATGGATCACACCCTACTTTTCAAGGACAACCACCTGATTTAAAACATCTTGGCATTATGCAATCCAAGCTGGCCATTTTAATCAAGTATTGCAATACTTGATTTTTTTTTTCAGCAATGAGATAGTGCTTCAACAATACACACTCGCAGCAGAGGAGGCACAATGTTTGGTTTTGGCATGCCGGAATTGATAGTTATAATGGTCATCGTTCTGGTCGTTTTTGGGGCGGGAAAACTTCCGGAAATCGGTGGGGCTCTTGGCAAAAGTATCCGGAACTTCAAAAAGGCATCTGATGGAAAGGACGAAATTGAAATCAAGCCCAAGAGTGAGGATAGTGACAAGAAAGCCTGATCAGGCCGCTGTTCTTGATATACAAAAAAGGGGAGAGAGGCGCTATGCCTCACTCCCCTTTTTTGTATCATGACCACGAGTATCAGGATTTAAGATACTCCCCGATTTTCTCCGCCAAGGTGCTGTAAATCCGGCGGCACTCGTTTTCATCCTTCTCCAGCAGCGTCACACGGAAACCCTGCAGAGGCGTAGAGAATGAAGAAAGTGGCACAGTGCAGATGCCGGTTGTTGCCAGTATCTGATAAACGAAGCGTTTATCGGGTGAGACTCCCGGCTGGTTGATCAATCCCTCAACGAGCCCCTTGACCTCAGAGTTGGCAATTGGAATAGACTGGCGGTTGTTCAGCAAACCATCCTTGAACGCCACTGCCATATAAAAAGCACCATTGGTACGATTCACCTGTAGCTCAGGCACCTGACTGAGACAGTCAAAAGTTATATTGCTCATCCGCTCGTAGCTGGCGATGCGCTGCGCCAGGTAGGCTGAATATTCTGGATGACGGACGATTTCAGGGATAACCATCTGCGGCAACGTTGTGGAACAAACCTCATTCATCTTGCCGGTAAGGATCAGGTTGATATATTTTTGAAAGCGTGCGTCTTTATGGCCATTATACACTTCAATCCAGCCGCAGCGTGATCCCGGCCAAGGGAATTCTTTGGAAATACCTTTCAATGAGATGGCGGGAACATCTCCGATCACATCACTGATCGGCACAGTAGTCTCGCCGTTATAGACAATATTGATGTAAACCTCATCGGCGATGATAAACAGATCGTACTCACGGGCTACGGCAACAATCTCCTGCAGCAGCTCCCGGGTGTAGACCATGCCGGTCGGGTTATCAGGATTGATCAGCATGATTGCACAGATATTCGGATTGTAGCGGACATGGTTGCGCAGATCTTCCATATCCGGGTACCAGTTATTTTCAGGCTTCAGACAATATAGCGAGGGAGCCGAGTGAGCGTGCCCGATCTCGCCCAAGGTATGGGTGGTGTAGGATGGCGAAGGCATAAGAACCCGCGCTTCAGGACGCAAGCAGCCGTAAATCTTGGCAATAGCGTCTCCAAGCCCATTAAAGAAAATGATGTCATCAGGTGTGATCTGGGCACCACCACGGCTGTTGGTAGTTTCACAGATAAATTCACGGGTTTCAAGCACACCTCGGGTATGGCAATATCCCCAGGTACGATTATCCATTGCGGCCCTGGCAACAATTTCCTTCATCCACTCCGGAATGTTCTCACCCTTGACAATCGGATCGCCAATATTTTCCCAGTTAATCTTGACACCATGCTTCTGGAGTTTCTCTGCCACATTGACGATATTTCTGATTTCATACGTCAACTCGCCAGTTCCTGGCGGCACCAGTTCGATTCTCATTAGCGTTCCCTCTCTTTACAGGTTTATATGTATCTGTTCTCTGCCACAATTGAATAAAAAAAAGCCGTGGACTCCTGCCCACGGCTTGCGATTATCTTTAAAAGCGGAACGACAATCAGTGGGCAACAGGCAAAAGTGCGGCATCACGCGCCGCGGCGATAATAGCTCGTTCTGATTTTGCTGTAATCATGATTATCATAAGGGGTGTCAATATCATACCGGATCAGTGACGTCAATGGTTTTTAAAACATCACAAAAGCATGTCATGGATTGGTCCCAACCAGCAATCTGCCATCATCGTCACGCCAGCGCAACCAGCCGATCAGCGCCTGATCGGTCAACACCATACCCCAGTCATCCTCAAGCGTCAAAACCTTAAATAACTGCTTTGGTGAAAGTGTAGCAAGTAATTTACCGCCGGGTTGCTGTTGCAGTTTGTAATACAGCGACGGCAGGCCGGGAAGAATGTAGCCGGTCTGCCGTTTCAAAAGCTGCTCCCACGATTGAAAGCGCCCTTTATTCTCAGGATTAATCCATGCTTCCCGGCCGGCATCGTCATAAACAACCCGCAACCAATCGCCTTTGCGAGCGGATACTATCAGCGGCGGAAGTCCCTCAAGCGAACCAAAAACCCACTCATTTCCCGACCGTTTGGAATCGTTAAGCATTCCAACACGCAACAGGCCAGGCTCTTCGTAAAGCTGTAAGCGCAGATCCTGAGCCGGAACTTTGTCTGGCTGAGCAAAAATAAAGAGGCCAACCCCTGTGTATGGGCGCATACGTGGGGGAGTTGCGGCGAATCCGGCTGAACCGATAGTACTGATGACGATTAAAACCAGAAATAAAGCAATGGGGCGGCCTGAAACGTCAATCATACTAACTCCGCAGACGCAGCAAAATGCCTGAGCCTGCCGGTTTCAATCTTCAACTACCGATCCACCAGAGCAATCATATTACCGTCAAAATCCTGCACAACCGCCATCTTGCCCCACGGGCTGGATTCGAGCGGCTCCACAAAATGAACACCGCCGTTTTTGAGTGTTTCGCACAATCCAACAATATTTTCCGTCTTAAGGGTTATTCCGGTATGCCTTCCAACAAGAGTACGGGAATCTTCGTGCAATGCGAGTGAAACACCCATAGTCGTGGAGGTTCCCGGGAAAAACTCTATCAGCATCTCGCTCTGTCCGGCAACCGGCAGCCCGAGAAGGTCAACATAGAATGATTTTGCCTTAGCCAGATCAGTGACAAATACTACGATATTTTTAAGTGCAATCGACACAAGCAGCCTCTTGAATTATTTTTGCGACAACCGGTGCACGCACTCAACCATGAATATGGCGTTTTCAGGTGGAACCGTTGGCAGGATGCCGTGTCCAAGGTTAAAGATGTGCCCAGGACGACCAGCGTTCTCATCCAGGACCCGCTTGACTTCGCGCTCGATAATTTCCCGCGTTGCGTACAGCACGGTAGGGTCGAGATTACCCTGGACCGCCATCTTTGGTCCGATCAGATCCCTGGCTTTCCCCAGATTTACGTGCCAGTCGAGCCCCATAACATCTCCGCCGGCTTTCTGGACAGTGTCCAGCATGGATCCGGAACCCTTTACAAAATGGATAACCGGCGTTTCCATACGGTTCAGCCCATTGATCAGCCTGGCAGTATATGGCAACACATAGCGCTCATAATCGGCAGGAGACAGGATGCCGCCCCACGTATCAAATATCTGAATACACTGCGCGCCGGCAGTAATCTGGGCGTTCAGATATTCTATGCTCATTGAAGTGATTTTTTCCATCAATGCAGCGTACACATCCGGCGCTGCATACATCATCCGCTTGATCTGGGCAAAATCTTTGGAGCCTTTACCCTCAACCATATAACAAGCCAACGTAAACGGCGCGCCACCAAAACCAATCAGCGGCACTTTCCCGGCAAGTTCACGACGCAATATTTTAATAGTTTCAAGCACGTATGGGACATCCTGCTCCATCTGCGGGATGCGCAACTTCTCCACATCTGCCATGCTGCGGATCGGGCTTTCAAATACCGGTCCCGGGACAAAGTCCAGCTTCATCCCCATCGGCTCAACCGGTGTCAGGATGTCAGAAAACATGATCGCGGCATCTACACCGAGAATATCAACCGGCTGAATAGTGACTTCAGCAGCCAGCTCCGGTGTTTTACACAGTTCAAGAAATGTACATTTGGAACGAACCTTCATGTACTCTGGCAGATAACGACCGGCCTGACGCATTAGCCATACGGGAGTACGGTCTACGGGCTTACCCCAACAGGCATCGAGAAATCTCATATTCATTGCATTTACTCCTTAACAGCCTACACAGGCTTGGGGATTGGCTCCAACAAGGGTTGTATTCTAATTTCAAACAACTGGAGAAGTCAAATTATTTGAGCGCTGGATATTGTCGAGTCAGGTAAAGCAACTCCGCTAACGCCAACCATACAGCATTCAAGCAGATTCAACCGTGAACTTTCTTTTTCCGTACACGACCCGGTCCCCAGGATACAACTTGCGACCACGACGAAATTCTACTTCACCATTTACCGAAATATATCCCTCTGCGATCATGGCCTTTGCCTCGCCACCGGAAGAAACCGCATTTTCCGCTTTCAGGAGACAGTCCAGTTTTATGTAAGGTGTAGTTATTTGCATATCTCAGCTATTCCCCCCCTTGTGCTACAGTATCTTGTGACTTCATTTTACCTGCAAGCGCAAATAGCCAATAAAAAAGGCGGTTAGCATATAAGTAGCCAACCGCCGTATCTTATAATGGCGGAGAGGGTGAGATTCGAACTCACGGAAGTGTTACCTTCGGCGGTTTTCAAGACCGCTGCCTTAAACCACTCGGCCACCTCTCCATTGTCATGCATCCGACCTTATATCACAACTGTTTCTGTTTTTCAAATGGTAACCATCACCAAGAGCACGTTATATCAATATTACTGCTGATTTGAATCAAACGCAGAAATTTAGCCCTTTATCTGTTCCATACCACCCATATATGGCTGCAACACAGCGGGGACCAATACTGAACCGTCCTCCTGCTGGTAGTTTTCCAAAATAGCCACCAAAGTCCGCCCAACGGCCAAACCGGAACCGTTCAACGTATGGACGAATTCAGGCTTGCCCTTTTCGTCTTCACGGAAGCGGATCGAAGCGCGGCGCGCCTGAAAGTCACCGAACGTACTGCAGGAGGATATCTCGCGGTAGCAACTCTGCCCCGGCAACCAGACTTCGATGTCGTAGGTTTTTGCTGCGGAAAAGCCGATGTCGCCGCTGCAGAGTGCCATAACGCGATAAGGGAGTTCCAGCAGCTGCAACACCTTTTCGGCATGCCCGGTCAATGCTTCAAGCCCTGCGTCAGATTCCGACGGGTGGACGAATTTCACCAACTCCACCTTGTTAAATTGATGCTGACGGATCAAGCCACGGGTATCTTTGCCATAGGAACCGGCCTCGCGACGGAAGCAGGGGGTGTAGGCACAATAGCTGATCGGCAGATCGCTCTTTTTGAGGATCTCATTACGATGGATATTGGTTACCGGCACCTCGGCGGTCGGAATCAGGAAAAACTCAGGGTCGACCAGCTTAAAAAGATCTTCTTCAAACTTGGGAAGCTGCCCGGTACCGGTCATGGAATCACGATTGACCATGAAAGGGGGGAGGACCTCCTGATAACCATGCTGATCGGTGTGCAGATCAAGCATCAGATTAATCAGAGCACGCTCGAGACGCGCTCCGGCACCACGGTATAAGGTAAAACGCGCACCGGTGATTTTGGCGCCCCGCTCAAAGTCAAGGATGCCAAGATCTTCGCCAAGATCCCAGTGAGCCTTGGCTTCAAAAGGAAGCGTCTGTGGTTCTCCCCACGATCTGACCAGGACGTTGTCGTTTTCCGTCATCCCAACCGGAGTTGTGGCGTGTGGCAGGTTCGGTACTGTTAACATGAATGAATGCAATTGGTCATCAACCTGACTCAACTCTTCATCCAACCCCTTTACTTTATGGGAAACTTCGCGCATCTCAAGGATCTTGTCCTGAACCAGACTTTTGTCCTTGGTACGACCAATCTCATCAGATACCGAATTGCGCAGAGCCTTGAGCGTTTCGCACTCTATAAGCAGCGCTCGCCGTTTTTCATCCAGTTCGCGAAAGGAGCCCAGATAGGATTCTCCGCCACGAGTACGGAGTCGCCGTTCTGTCTCCTCAAAATTTTCACGTATGTATTTCATGTCAAGCATAGGGAAACACCTTTATTTTTCAGTAGTAAGCGTGTATTTATTAGCACTTGCGCCCTTATACGTCAATGCAAAAGAGCCCGATGAAATCAATCATTACCCACATTCTGCTGGGAGCGACACTCCTCAGCCAGCCTTTATGCCTGCACGCAGAGGAGATCATCATCAACGCCGTTGGTGACATCATGTTGGCCGGAAGGTGGGCACCATTTCTGCGGCAAAAAGGGTATGATCACCCGTTTAATGGCGTCAGGAATGAAATGGCCTCTGGTGATATCAATATAGCCAACCTGGAATCGCCTATAGCCGAGGCTGGACAGGAATTTTCCGAAAAAAGGTTTCGTTTCCGCGCAGAGCCACCTGTTGCAAAGGCCATTCGTGCTGCCGGCTTCAATCTGGTGACGCTTGCTAACAACCATAGTATGGATTTTGGCGGTGATGCGCTGACAGAGACATTCCGGCATCTGAACAACAATGGCATTGCCTGGGCTGGCGCCGGTAAAAACCTGTCAGATGCACGTAAAATGGCACTTTACACGATCAAAGGCAAAAAAATTGCCTTCTTTGGCTACTCGTTGACCCAACCGATCGAGTTTTTTGCCGGACATAATCGTCCCGGCACCGCCCCCGGCTATGAAGAGCTTGTCGCTGCCGACATAGCAAGCGCTCGCAGCCAGACAGACTACGTCATCGTCTCATTTCATTGGGGGAAAGAGGCGATCAGCACGATTCAGCCATACCAGAGGAGCGCAGCCCACAATGCCATCGAAGCCGGTGCGGATGTTGTCATCGGCCACCACCCCCATATCCTTCAGGGAATCGAACGCTACAAAAACGGTATCATTTTTTACAGCCTGGGCAATTTCACCTTTGCCAGCAAGAGCAAGAGTGCAGACGTCAGCGCCATTATCCGCCTGAAGCTGAATGATTCCAATCGCATAGCAGAAATACTGCCGCTCGATGTTCTGCACCGACGGGTCGGCTTTCAACCACAACTGTTGTCTGGTAAGCATGCATTTACCGTTATTGAAAAACTAAGCCGCCTTTCAAGACCCTTCAATACGGAGATTCAGAGCAAAGACGGCAAATATTTCCTTACTTTCTGAGACCACAATCACATGAAAATCCTTCTCACAACCCTCCACGCCAAATACTCGCACGCATCGCTGGCCCTCCCCTGCCTGGCGGCTTACTGCCATGACCTTTCTGGTGCAGATATAACGATTCGCGAATGGACCGTTAACGAACCGCGTGAGCACATCCTGAGACTTGTCATGGCCGAAGGGGCCGGCCTGATCGCCTTCTCCTGCTACATATGGAATATCGAGCAGACCCTGCGAATTGTTTCTGATATCAAGAAAATATCTCCTCAAACCCGTATAGTCCTCGGCGGCCCTGAGGTTTCCTTCGGGATATTCGATCTTATGCACGATAACCCTGCAATCGACTTTGTGATCAAAGGTGAGGGAGAAGAAACTTTCAGGCGTTTGCTTGTGACTCTGATGGAGGAAAATGCAAGTATACTGCAGGAAAGCCTTGCAGAGATTGAGAACCTCTTTTTTCGTGACGGCGACGACTCGGTTTCAGGGCCACTCAGCATAAAGAACCTGGAACTCGACAGCCTCCCTTCACCCTTCGAGGCGGGGCTGGTAGACTTTTCAAAGCCGTTGATCTACTACGAAACTTCTCGCGGCTGCCCGTTTTCCTGCGCTTTCTGCCTTTCGTCTACGGAGGGGGCGGTACGCTCCTTCAGCATGGACAGGATTAAAAAGGATCTTCTGTTTTTGATGAACCGCAATGTTGCACAGATAAAACTGGTGGACCGTACCTTTAACTATGATGCGGTGCGGGCAGGAGTCATCTGGGATTTCATCCTTGGACATAACCGCAACAGTCATTTTCACTTTGAAATCGCCGCCGATCTTCTGACCGAAAAGAACATGGAGATACTGGCACGTGTCCCGGAAAACATCTTCCACTTTGAGATCGGCGTCCAGTCATCATCGGCAGCAACCCTCGAGCAGGTAGGGAGAAAAGCCGATCTGCCACGGATCTTTGCTAATGTTGAGCGACTAAGGATCGAGACATCGATTGAGCTGCATCTTGATCTGGTGGCTGGCCTGCCGGGTGAGGATTACGACGGATTTTTGATCTCATTGCAGGCAATTGCCGAACTGAAGCCGGGCATGATCCAGATCGAGCCGCTTAAAGTACTGAAAGGTGCCCCGATGCGTGCGATTGCCGCTCGTGAAGGATATGCTTTTTCGGAGGCCCCTCCTTACACGATATTGCGCAACCCGTGGCTTTCCTACGATGATATCTGCCGTATTGAGACAATCGGGCGCCTGCTTGATCTTTTTAGCAAGCATGGCGGATTTACGGCAACGTTCCAGGTTCTGCAACGGAGCACGTCATTCTCCGGCATTCTTGACAGCCTGGCACGAAGGGCGGGTAACGAAAACCTCTCCAGCATGTCATGCCGAAGGGTTTTCGAGCTTTTTGCACGCCTGGCCGAACCGTTGGGAGATGTGGCGACACTTCATGACGCTCTCTTCTTTGATTACTGTCAGGTCGAAATGCCGCTGATGGGCAAACTCCCCTCCTTCGCTGCTAATCAGCAGAGCAACTGTTCCTGGCCCGCTCTTCGGGATCTTCCGGAAGATTGCAACCTGCCGCCAAACAGCAGGGTTAAATCATTCCGTTATGAGTTCAGATGTGATTATCGAACAGAAGAGAAAAACGGGGGACCGGCAGCCATTACATTTGTCTACGTATCGAGTGCAGGGCGTGGACTGCAGGTGCTAACTGTGTAAACAGGGCGCTGATGAAGCTCGAGACCAACAGATTCAGAATGCACTGCCCTCTTCATGCCACAGGACGGGCTCCATAACCACCTGCCGCCCCAAATCTGCAAGCAGCTCATCCATATCATCAACAAAGCCCGGCATAATGGCGATGCGGATGATACCAACACTGTTATCAACAGTACTCATGACATTCATCCCCTCATACGCTTCCAGAATGAATTTCAGAAAGACCATATCCCGGTGGGCAACTTTGAAATAACGGCAAATCATTAAATCATGCTCTTGTACTGTAATTTTATTGTTCATACGGCTTCCATTCGGCATATTTTGACAGGCTAGGAAGTGTAGCAGTTTTAATTTATGTGTGACAGCAAAAACCTGCTTCGGACACGATACCCTTCTTGATGCTTCCTTGACATCCTTCACCCCCATTTTGACACCTATTTAATATGCTCCCTGCTACCCTTAAATCGTACACATTATACGATCAAGGTGGTGAGCAATCATGAAAGCCTATCTGTTCAACAGTGAAAACGGGCTGTACGAGGGTGAAACATACGAAGAAGCTGGTATGCTTCAGTATGAGGAGGGCATCACACTCATTGCTCCCCCCAAATTTGAACATGGCCAGGTACCGGTATTCGACCGCCGAAAAAATGACTGGGCCGTCATACCGGTTACCATCGCCAAGCAACTGCTTCGTCTCAATGGTGCAAACACGGAGAGTACATAATGAACAGCTCTGAATGGCTGCAAACAATTCTTTTTTTCATCATCCTTTTGTCCTTGACGAAGCCGATCGGAATTTTCATGGCGCACGTCTACCAGGGTGAGCGTACCTTTTTGTCGCCAGTCCTGGTCCCTTTCGAACGGTTAATCTACCGCATCTGCGGGGTGAGAACGGAAGAGGATATGGATTGGAAGCGCTATGCCACTTCCATGTTGTTCTTCAACCTGATGCTGTTCGGCGCACTTTTTGTCATGCTGTTGACCCAGCACCTACTGCCGCTGAATCCACAAAACATCCCGGCGTTTCCGTGGCAACAAGCACTCAACACGGCGGTCAGCTTCACGACAAACACCAATTGGCAGAGCTACAGCGGCGAGCAGTCTGTCAGCTACTTTACCCAGATGACGGGGATTGCGGTACATAATTTCGTCTCAGCCGCCACCGGCATGGCGATCGTAATCGCGTTGATCCGCGGTTTTGTCGGCCGTAAAACTTCCATCATCGGTAATTTCTGGGTGGATATGACGCGCGGTACCCTTTACATCCTGCTGCCGTTCTCCATGATCGCCGCGATTTTTCTTGTGTCCCAGGGGGTAATCCAGAACTTCAATGCCTACAAGACCGTGCCGTTGGTCCAGATGACAGCATCCCATCGTGAAGTTACCATCCCTATGGGACCTGTCGCCTCCCAGGAGGCGATCAAGGAGCTGGGAACCAACGGTGGCGGCTTTTTCAACGCCAACTCGGCCCACCCCTTTGAGAACCCTACGCCGCTCTCCAACTTCGTAGAGATGCTGCTGATCCTGCTGATACCGGCCGGGCTGACCCATACCTTCGGGCTGATGGTCGGCAATCCGCGACAGGGGTGGGGCCTGCTGGCAGCCATGCTCTTCCTGCTGTTGTCGGCTTTCGGCACCCTGCAATGGGCCGAAAGCAACGGCAATCCTCTGGTAGCAAAAATGGGGGTGAGTGGTGTCAACATGGAAGGGAAGGATGTTCGCTTCGGCCTGGCCGGGAGCAGCCTCTTCACCGTCTCCACCACCGGCACCTCCTGCGGCGCGGTCAACACGATGCACGACTCCCTGACCCCAATAGGAGGCATGATTCCGCTCTCCCTGATCCTGACCGGTGAAGTCGTCTTCGGCGGTGTCGGCTCCGGACTTTACACCATGTTGGCCTTCTCCATCATCGCCGTCTTCGTCTCCGGATTGATGATCGGCAGGACACCGGAATACCTCGGCAAAAAGATCGAGGTACGGGAGATGTGGATATCGATCCTTGTCATCCTGACCGCCGGGGTATCGGTACTCGTACTGTCCGGCATCGCCATGGTCACGCCATCGGCCATCGCCTCGATGGCCAATCCTGGCGCCCACGGCCTGTCGGAGATCCTCTACGCTTTTGCCTCCATGTCCAATAACAACGGCAGCGCCTTTGCCGGGTTGAATGCGAATGTTAATTTTTACAATCTGTTCGGCTCCGCGGCCATGCTTCTGGGGCGCTATGTCCCTGCCGTGGCAGTGCTGGCCATGGCAGGTTCTCTGGCGGAGAAGAAGCATACCCCACCCAGCCTGGGTACGCTGCCGACCGATCGAGCCCCTTTTGTGGTATGGCTGACCCTGGTCATTATCATCATCGGAGCGTTGACCTTCTTTCCCGCTCTGGCACTCGGGCCGATAGTTGAACAGTTGATGATGGCTGGAAGGGCCTAAGTCATGTCAAAACATATAAAACAACCGCAATCCCCCTTTGACAGTAAGCTTTTAATGTGTGCCCTGCTCGACTCCCTCAAGAAACTCGATCCGCGTATCCTCTGGCACAACCCGGTCATGTTCAGCGTCGAGATCGCCAGCATCATCACCTTGGTCACCTTTGCCCTGTCGCTGACCGGCGCTAATACCGAACCGGTCTGGTTCACCGGCACCGTTTCGCTCTGGCTCTGGCTGACGGTTATCTTCGCTACCTTTGCCGAGGCACTGGCCGAGGGGCGCGGCAAGGCACGCGCAGCATCGCTTAGAGAAAGCCGTACCGATGTAACCGCCAAACAGCTCGCCAATGCAGAGTTCAACAGCGCCTTCACAACTGTCGGCGCCAGCCAGTTGCACAAGGGGGACCTGATCCTGGTTGAAGCGGGTGAGATAATCGCCGGCGACGGCGATGTAGTCGCCGGTGCGGCCATGGTAAACGAATCGGCGGTGACCGGCGAGTCGGCCCCGGTTATCCGAGAATCAGGGGGCGACCGTAGCGCCGTCACCGGTGGCACCTTGGTTATCGCTAACGCCATCATCGTCAGGATTACCGCCAACCCGGGCGAAACTTTCCTCGACCGGATGATCGGCCTGATCGAGGGGGCCAAGCGACGCAAAACCCCTAACGAGCTCGCCCTAGAGGTATTGCTGATCGCCCTGACCCTGGTTTTTCTGCTGGTCTGCGCCAATATCAGTCCGCTCTCGATCTACAGTGTCAAGGCTGCTGGCCACGGCACGCCGGTCTCGCTGACAATTCTTGTCGCGCTCTTCGTCTGCCTGGCCCCCACAACCATCGCCGCGCTGTTGCCAGCCATCGGCATCGCAGGCATGGACCGCCTTTTCCAGAAGAATGTCATTGCCCTCTCCGGCCGCGCCGTTGAAGCAGCCGGGGATGTCAACGTCCTGCTGCTCGACAAGACCGGCACTATCACCTACGGCAGCCGTGAGGCGGTGTCCTTTGTTCCGGTCGGTGGCCACAACGAACGGGAGCTTGCCGAAGCGGCCCTGATGGCATCACTGGCCGACGAAACCCCGGAAGGGCGAAGCGTGGTTGTGCTCGCAAAACTGAAGTACTCCCTTATCAGAGAAATACTGAAGGACTCCGAGGTAGTAGACTTCAGTGCCATTACACGCCTCTCTGGCATCAACATGGAGGGGACGCGCTACCGCAAGGGTGCCTCCGACTCGGTGGTTGCGTTTGTAAAAAAGAGTGGTGCGATAACTATCCCCAGCGATCTTGCCGGCGTGGTTGACAAGATCGCCCGTGCTGGAGCCACACCGCTCGTAGTCAGCAAGGACAGTGAGATTCTGGGCGTAATTAATCTCAAAGACATCGTCAAAGGCGGCATTCAAAAACGCTTCCTGCAGCTGCGCAGCATGGGGATCAAAACGGTGATGATAACCGGAGACAACCCGCTAACCGCGGCTGCCATCGCCGCCGAGGCCCAGGTTGATGACTTCCTAGCCCAGGCCAAGCCGGAGGAAAAACTGCGCCTGATCCGCGATTACCAGGAGGCTGGTTACATGGTGGCCATGACCGGCGACGGCACTAATGATGCCCCGGCATTGGCACAAGCTGACGTGGCGGTGGCTATGAACACCGGCACCCAGCCAGCCAGAGAGGCAGCCAATATCATCGACCTGGACAGCAACCCGACCAAGCTGCTTGACATCGTCGAAATAGGGAAACAGATCCTGATGACCCGTGGCAACCTGACCACTTTCAGCATCTCTAACGACATCGCCAAGTATTTTGCGATCATCCCGGCGGCACTTCTCTCCATCTATCCCCAGTTAGGCGTACTGAACGTAATGAGACTAAACAGTCCCCACAGCGCCATCCTCTCAGCTGTTATTTTCAACGCCATCATAATTCCGATGTTGGTGCCGTTGGCCCTGAAAGGGACCAAATTTCGCCCCATGCCCGCCGAGAGACTGTTGATCCATAACCTGTTGATCTACGGGGTGGGGGGGATGGTCGCGCCATTCGTCGGGATCAAGATTATCGATATGTGCATTGGAATGTTGGGGTAAGGAGAACAGTCATGAAAGACATAAAACCGGCAATTTTGCTCTTCATAATCTTCACCATCATCTGCGGCGGCATCTACCCTGCAGTGGTTACGGGCTTAGCCAATGTGCTATTCCCCAACCAGGCAAACGGAAGCTTCATCACTGATCGTCGCGGCAAGGAGATCGGTTCGGCCCTGATCGGCCAGCCATTCTCCGCCCCGAAATATTTTTGGCCACGCCCCTCCGCTACGTCAGACTTCGGCTACAATACAATGGACTCTGGCGGTTCCAACGCCGGACCAACCAACCCGGTTTACCTCCAGACCGTCAGTGACCGCGTCAAGGCGCTCCGCGATACGGGAGTGAGTGGCAAGGTTCCGGCCGATCTGGTGCAGGCCTCGGCAAGCGGACTTGACCCGCACATTACCCCCGAGTCAGCCCTGCTGCAGGTTCCACGTATCGCAACGGCACGCGGTATCAGCGAAGAAAGGCTGAGAAAGGCTATAAACGACGGTATCGAAGAGCGTCAACTCGGATTTATGGGGGCGCCGCGAGTGAATGTGCTTGTGTTGAACCTGGAATTAGATAGACTGTCACAATGACCGACAACGACAACATACGCCCCTCACCGGAGGCGATGCTCAAACTGGCCCAGGCTGAAGAAATTTCTGCCGAACTGGGGAAGCTGAAGATATTCCTCGGCTATGCAGCCGGGGTCGGCAAGACTTATGCCATGCTGGAAGCGGCCAGACAGCGCAAAAAGGATGGGCGCGACGTTGTAGCAGGCTATGTAGAATCCCATGGCCGCGCCGAGACCGACGAGCTTCTGTTGGGAATGGAACTTCTGCCGCGTAAAGAGGTCCATTACCTGGAGGTCATGCTTCCGGAAATGGATCTTGATGCGGTACTGACCCGTAAGCCGCAGATCGTGCTGGTGGACGAACTGGCTCACACGAATGCCCCCGGGTCCCGGCACGAGAAACGCTGGCAGGATGTTGAGGATATCCTGGAGGCAGGGATTGACGTCTACACCACGGTCAACATCCAGCATTTTGAAAGTCTGAATGACGTGGTCGCACAGATCACCGGCATCACAGTGCGGGAGACCGTACCGGACCGCCTGCTGGATCTGGCCTTCGAGATTAAACTGATCGATATATCCCCCGAAGATCTACTGCAGAGACTGCACGAGGGAAAGGTCTACATCCCCGATCAGGCAGCCATGGCGATCGAAAAGTTTTTCCGCCCCGGCAACCTGATGGCTCTGCGAGAGCTATCCTTGCGCCGGACCGCTTCCAGGGTGGACGACCAGATGCGGGCCTACATGGAGACCCAATCCATTGCCGGACCATGGCCGACGGCAGAGCGGCTGTTGGTATGCATCAGCGGCTCCCCCTCCAGTGAGAAGTTGATCCGCTCCACCTGCCGCCTGGCTGAAGAGCTGAAAGCAGAGTGGTTCACACTCCACATCGAAACTCCGGAGGGCGGAAAACACGCCCGGGAGAACCGGGAGCGCATCTGGCACAACCTGAGACTTGCAGAAGGCCTGGGAGCCCAGGTTGCAAGTATCACTGCCACCGACATTACCGATGCGGTCTTGGAATACACCGCCCGTCACAACATCACCAAGATTGTGATGGGTAAACCGAGCAGGTCCCGCTGGCGGGAAATCTTGCAGCAACCGATTGTTGAACGCGTCATTCGCAGAAGCGGTGCGGTTGATGTCGTCATTGTCAGCTTCGATCCGGAGAAGTCCGCCGAAGCCAGTGCCACTCCGCCCCTCAGACAGGCCTTAGAGCTGGGCGGCTACACAGCCAGCCTGCTGCTTATTGCCGCCGCTACGCTGCTGTGCGAACTTCTGCGCCCATTCCTGGCGCCGACCAACATGGTCATGTTCTATCTGCTAGCCGTGGTTGTGGCCTCAGTGAGACTCGGCCGTAAACCGGCTATTGCCACGGTATTCCTCGGTGTTCTCGCCTTTAACTTCTTCTTCGTCCCCCCGCGAATGACCTTCGTGGTTGCCGACACCCAGTATCTGCTCACCTTTTTGGGGCTGTTCGTCGTCGGGGTGGTCATCAGCACTCTTGTGGCCCGCGCCCGTGAACGGGCCGAAGTAATGCGGTCCCGAGAGGTACAGACCGCCAGCCTCTACTACCTGAGCCGCGACCTGGCAGCATCGGCAGATATCACCGCCGTGCTGAAGTCGGTGGTTAAAAACGTCGAAGAGGCCATCAATGCCCATGTTGTGATTCTCCTGCCGGAAGGGGAGCGACTCGATATCGTGGCTGCCAGCGCGGGATTGGTTTTGGATATCAAGGAGCAAGCCGTAGCAGACTGGTCCTTCCGCAACAAACGCCCGGCCGGGCGCGCCACGGATACGCTTGTTTCTGCCGACCTGATGTATCTGCCACTGCAAACTCCGGCCAATATCATGGGGGTCATGGGGGTACGGCTTGAGAGCCCGCATGCCTATCACTCACAGGACAATCGCCGCCTGTTGGACGCCTTCGCCACCCAGGCCGCCATGGCCATCGAACGGATTCGATTCTCACGCCAGGCGGAGCAGGCCCAGATCCTCCAGGCACGGGAGAATCTGGAGCGCGCCCTGCTGAACTCAATCTCCCATGACCTGCGCACACCGCTGGTATCGGTGACCGGCGTCCTCTCCAGCCTGAAAGAGGAGGGAACTCATTTAAATGAGCAGGAGCGACGGGAACTACTGGAAACGGCATACGGCGAGGCGGAGCGTCTCAATCGTTTTGTCGGCAATCTGCTGGACATGACCCGTATCGAGGCCGGTGCAATCAGGCTTAACTTCGAGCCGTGCGATGTGCAGGATCTGTTCGGCTGTGCTCTGGCCGCCCTTGAACCGCGCTTGGGCAGCAGAGACGTGTCGTTCAGAATGCAACCGATCATGCCGCTGGTGCCAATGGATCTGGTGCTGATGACGCAGGTGCTGGTCAATCTGCTTGATAACAGCCTGAAGTATTCGAACTCTGAAAGTCCGGTCGAGGTCGTCGCTACGACCGAAGGGGCATGGCTGACGCTCGCGGTAATCGACCGTGGTCCGGGTGTACCGGAACATGACCTCAAGAGGGTCTTCGATAAATTCTATCGCATTCCGATCCCCGAAGGGGCGGGAGGCACCGGCCTTGGACTATCTATCTGCAAGGGAATTGTCGAGGCCCACGGCGGCACGATCAAGGCTGCAAACCGCACTGGCGGCGGCCTGAGAATCGTGATACGTTTGCCGTTAGCAAGTTAGCAGTTGTTTTCTGTGTTTTTCCGGCATAAAACAACCTCGTGAACACGCTTATCCTGTTTATCAGGGCTAGAGGAGCTACACCATGACAACGGAACAAACGGCGGAGAATCTACCGCGCATTTTGGTAGTAGATGACGAACTGGCGATCCGTCGTTTTCTGCACACGGTGTTGTCCAGTGAGGAGTTTTCTCTCCATGAAGCAGAAAACGGCCATGCCGGACTGGCATCAGCTGCAGCATTCCGTCCGGACGTTATTCTTCTCGATCTTGGCTTGCCAGATCTGGACGGAATTGAGGTGATCAATCGGATTCGTGAATGGTCACCGGTCCCGATCATCGTACTCTCAGTCCGTGACCACGAGAGCGATAAAGTGGCCGCACTGGATGCGGGAGCCGACGACTATCTGACCAAGCCGTTCGGCGTCGGCGAGCTGTTGGCACGCATTCGGGCTGCGTTGCGGCGTTCTCTCCAGCAGACACCGGAACCGGTTTTTAGCAGCAACGGCCTGGTCGTGGACCTGACCCGCCGCCGGGTGACCGTAGACGGAGCTGACGTTCAACTCACGCCAACTGAATACGACATTCTGCGCCTCTTGGTCACTCATGCCGGCAAGGTTCTAACCCACGGCCAGATTCTCAAGCAGGTTTGGGGCATTGCCTATCTGGAACAACCCCATGTATTGCGGGTCAACGTCAGCAACCTGCGCCGCAAAATCGAGGCAGATCCTTCCCGTCCCCGGCACATCATCACCGAACCCGGAGTTGGATATCGCTTGACCTGCTGACGATAAGGAGCGCGTCCTACTATTCTTCTTGATAGTTTCTTGATGCTCCTGCGGGTTATCTTGACACTCTCTTTATGCAGAACCATTTACAGTGACTGATATCCTGGGACTACGGATGTTCGTTATTCCAGGTTCTATTAAAGGGGCAGTCATTCATGAAGCAGTCAGAAGCAGGTTCCTACTGGGGTGGTATCATCAAAGCCCTGGGATTGGTTTTCGGCGACATCGGCACCAGCCCGATTTACACACTCACCGTCATCGTCACCCTCACCAAACCCTCGCAGGAAAGCATCTACGGCATTATATCACTTATTGTTTGGACACTTGTTATCCTGGTAATGGTCGAATATGCCTGGCTGGCCATGAGCCTGGGACGAAAGGGCGAAGGCGGGACCATCGTCCTGCGGGAAATCCTTGTCAGAATGATCAAACCGGGACGTACTCTGGCATTTGTCACCTTTCTTTCCTATATCGGCATCTGCCTGCTGATCGGTGATGGCGTCATCACTCCTGCCATCTCCATCCTCTCGGCCGTTGAGGGTATCGAGTTGATACCTGGCCTGGAACATACCTCGCAAAACGTCCTGATCCTAATCGCCGCCATTATCGCCGTCGGGCTCTTCATAATTCAAAGCAAGGGGACCGACAGGGTAGCCCGCGCTTTCGGACCTTTAATGGTCGTTTGGTTTATCGCCCTGACCCTGTCTGGAGCTTTCTCGATCATCGACCACCCTGTTGTACTCAAATCGCTTAATCCTTGGTACGCTGCCAGATTCCTTTACGAAAACGGCCTGGCCGGGTTCTTTGTCCTTTCCGAAGTAATCCTCTGCGCAACCGGTGGTGAGGCTCTTTATGCTGACATGGGGCATCTGGGGCGCAAACCGATCGTCCGGGCCTGGCACTTCGTTTTCGCGGCGCTGGTGATCAATTATCTGGGTCAGGGGGCTTACATCATCACCCACCCAGCCGCCAAGAACATCCTCTTCGGCATGGTACGCAATGAGGTTGCCATTCTCTACATCCCCTTCCTGCTACTGACTATTGCAGCTACCGTTATCGCTTCGCAGGCCCTGATAAGCGGCGTATTTTCCATCATTTACCAGGGGATTACCACCCGCATTCTACCACTGCTGAAGGTTGACTATACATCCACACACCTTAAATCCCAGATCTATATCAGTTCGATCAACTGGGCCCTGCTGGCAGCGGTAATCATGATTATGCTGCTCTTCCGCAAATCTGAAAATCTCGCAGCGGCCTACGGTCTGGCGGTGACCGGCACCATGACCATCACCGGCATTATGATGACCATGATTTTTGCCCGGACGACAAAAAAATGGAAAGTGCCAATTGCACTGCTGGTCACCCTGACGGACCTCGCCTTTTTGATCGCCAATCTGAATAAATTTCCCCACGGCGGGTACTGGTCGATCATTCTGGCAGCAATACCGTTCATCACGATACTCGTCTGGACCAAGGGGCAACGCGCCCTTTACCGGGCGCTCAGACCGCTTGACTTCGACACCTTTGAGATGGCCTACAGTCAAATCTATGCTAAAGAGAAGAACATCCCTGGCACCGGCCTGTTCTTTGTCAAAGAGTGGAGTGTCATCCCTCCTTATCTCGTGCATTGCATTATTCGCAGCAATATCATTTATGAACGCAATGTGCTGATCTCCATTGTGCGCACAGACGAACCGTACGGGCTGGAAACCGACTTAAAGATTGGCCTCGCTACAGGCCTCGATGCAATCGAGATCAAGGCAGGCTATATGGAGATATTGGATATCGAAGGGATTCTTAAGGAAAACGGCATAACGGAAAAGGTCATTTTTTACGGGATTGAGGACATTGAAACCAGCAACATCGCTTGGAAGCTGTTCTCTACTATAAAACGCCAGACCCCAAATTTCGTGCAGTTCAACAAGCTTCCTGCAGCCAAGCTCCAGGGAGTAGTGACCAGGGTGGAGATGTAGCACTCTTCTGGTGACATCACAGGCATAAATAATGTATAAGCGGGGGGCGATAGAAATGTCGCCCTTTTCTATTTCCAAGGCAGGTAACATGATCAACAAGCATGAAGATTCATTCTGGGGCGGCATCGTTAAGGCTCTTGGCCTGGTTTTCGGGGACATCGGTACCAGTCCGATATATACCCTGACCGTGGTCTTTGCCATGACAAAACCAACCGTTGCCAACGTCTACGGTATCCTGTCGCTGATTTTCTGGACCATGACCATTCTCGTGACAGCTGAGTATGCATGGCTGGCAATGAGCCTTGGCAAAAAAGGTCAGGGTGGCGAAATAGTACTGCGTGAAATTATCATCAAACTTTTCAAGAAGGGGCGTATTCTGGCCTTTGCCGGATTTCTCTCATTTCTGGGAGTTTCGCTATTGCTGGGTGATGGTGTCATAACACCCGCAATTTCTATTCTTTCGGCTGTGGAGGGACTAACGTTAATCCCTTCGCTGGCAGCAACCAAGCAGTCGATTCTGGTTGGAATTGCTGCACTTATTGCCTTTACACTGTTCTTTTTTCAGTCGCGAGGCACCGACAGGATGGCCGGCATTTTCGGCCCGATAATGGTCGTATACTTCGGTTCCCTGCTGGTGTCGGGGCTGATTTCAATCACCAGCACTCCAGAGATCGTCTCGGCGGTCAACCCCTGGCACGCCCTTGAATTTTTTCGTCAGAACGGCTTTGCCGGTTATATCGTCCTTTCAGAGGTAATCCTCTGCTCCACCGGAGGCGAAGCACTTTATGCCGACATGGGGCATCTGGGCAAAAAGCCGATCATTCGGGCCTGGTATTTCGTCTTTGCCGCTCTTTACCTGAACTATCTCGGTCAGGGAGCCTTTATCCTCCGCAATCCGGATGCCAAAAACATTCTTTTTGCCATGATCCAGAGCGAATCAGCAGTGCTTTACATCCCTTTTCTGATACTGACCATTATGGCCACCATTATCGCTTCACAATCCATCATCAGCGGTGTTTTTTCAATTGTTTACCAGGGTATTACCACCCGTCTGATGCCGCTTTTCAAGGTCGATTACACATCCAGCCAGATTCAGTCACAGATCTACATCGGGGCAGTCAACTGGACCCTGATGGTAGCGGTCATTTTCGTGATGTTCTTCTTCCAGAAGTCCGGCAATCTTGCAGCTGCCTACGGTATGGCAGTGACAGGTTCCATGACCATCACAGCTCTCATGATGATCATGGTTTTTTCCAGAACGACAAAGAAGTGGAAAGTACCGATAGTAGCAGTCATCGCTATAATAGATATTATCTACTTCACATCAACATTCTCCAAATTCCCCCATGGCGCTTACTGGTCGCTCATCCTGGCCTCTATCCCGTTTGTCACCATACTGCTCTGGACCAACGGTCAGCGTGCACTTTATCGCGCACTACGCCCTCTGGAATCAGATATTTTCCTGCTTTCATACGAGCAGATCTATGCGAAAGACAAAAACATTCCCGGCACTGCTCTCTTCTTTCTCAAGGGCCTGGACGTAATACCACCCTATATTGTTCATTGCGTAATTCGCTCGAATATTATCTATGAGCGTAACATTTTTATTTCAATTGTGAGGACAGATGAACCATTTGATGTTACCTGTCATCATAAGAAGAATGTTGGTACCGGCCTGGAGTTTTTCGAGGTTAATGCCGGCTACATGGAGGTTTTGGATATCGAGAAGTTGCTTAAAGCCAACAGCATCAGCGAGAAGGTTATTTTCTACGGCATTGAGGACATAGAAACAAAGAACCCCGTGTGGAAGATGTTTGCCCTGATCAAGAAACTGACGCCCAACTTCGTGCAGTTCAACAAGCTGCCTGCGGCAAAATTGCAAGGGGTTGTCACGCGGGTTGAGATGTAGTCAGGGCACTCCCCTGACTTGTCCCTCGACGCCCCATCTCTGCATCTATCAGATTGAGTATTTCGAATTTTTTCAGAGACCAGAGCGGTGCCACGAGATTATCATGTCCACCATCGCCGGTCAGGCGATGAATTAAAATACGCGGGTCAAGCCGCTCGAGGAAATCGCAGACCAAACCTGCGTATTCGTCCCTGCACATAACCTGCACTTCTCCCCGCCCGTACATCTCATCCAGTCTCGTTCCCTTCATAACATGCAGCAGATGCAGCTTAACGCCATCCACTCCGAGCCGGGTCAGCTCTCCCGCCATATCCAGCATCTCCTCACGCGTTTCTCCCGGTAATCCCAGTATGATGTGAGCACATACTCTCAAGCCATGGCTCTTGGCACGCGCGATTGCATCAACGGAACAGCTGTGGTCATGACGCCTGTTGATTAACTCCAGACTGCGGTCATGCATAGACTGCATGCCAAGCTCAAGCCAGAGGTAGGTTTGACGTGAAAGCTCTTGCAGATAATCAAGTATATCATCAGGCAGGCAATCAGGGCGGGTCGCGATGATCAGTCCGACAACATCGTGAACTGCAAGAGCTTCGGAGAACAATTCCCGCAAACGGCCAACAGCTGCATAAGTATTGGAATAGGCCTGGAAATAAGCGATGAACTTTGAAGCGCGGTACTTGCGGCGCATGATCTCTTTGCCGTCTTCAAGCTGAGCGGCAATATCAAGGTCGCGCCTGATACCATGTGAACCGGAGCCGTGACCGCCGCAGAAGATGCAGCCGGCAATGTCCAGTGACCCGTCGCGATTGGGACATGAGAATCCGGCATCAACTGAGATGCGCTGTACTTTGCAGCTGAATATCCGCTTCAGCTCATCAGAGAACGTGTTGTATCGCTTGGCACCGGGACCAGTCACAGCCGGCTAGACCTTGCGGCCAGTCATAACGCCTGCACCGTTAGGCAGTTCCAGCTCGAGGCGCCGCACGTCAGACAGCCCTGCCCCGGCCATCAGTTCCGACAGTTCGCTCCCGGAATATGACTGTCCGGCGTCAGTTCCCAGCAGCATATTGAGCGAAAAAAGCGCCGGAAATTGTGGGCCGCACTTTGCGTCATCCAGAATGAATTCCTGCACCATCAAGACACCGCCGGGGTTTAGGGATGCAGCCGCCTTGCGCAGAAGCGCCGCACATGCTTCAGGTCCGTCTGCGTGAAGAACATGGGAAAGCCAGACGGCATCGAAACCGTCAGGCAGCGGATCAACATGGAAGTCACCTGGAATAAATGCAACTCGCCGGGCAAGATCATAACGGGCGATAGTTTTCTCGGCAAAGGTGCGGGTTGTCGGGAGATCATAGACAACGGAGGTCAAATCAGGATTGGCAAGGCAGAAATGGATCGCATAGGTACCGGGGCCGCCACCAAGATCAAGAAGATTCCGGCAGCCGGAAAGGTTCACAGACTTGGTTATTTTGGGTGCAAGCAGGCTGGCCAGATTGAACATCCCCATCAGAAAACTTTCCCTCACCGACTCATTATCAACATGTGAAACACGATCGCTGATCGGGTCTCCGGTTGCCACAGCCTCGTGCAGTCGGGACCACCCCGCCATCAGGTGATGGTGATGCATGATGATATGCCCAAGATAGCCTGGAGAAGTCTTTGAAAGATTGGTTTCGGCAAACTGTGTTGCAGTATATACGTCGCCACGCTTTTCCAGCAGGCCCAGCGAAACCAACGCATCAAGCAGCATACCGGTCGCACGTGGATCGGCATTACAAAGCTGCGCCACCTCAACAGCAGTGCTAGCAGTGCCGTCCAACGCACTGAAGATATCCAGTTTTACACCGGCATGAAGAGCACAAGTGCTCCAATACCCTCCTGAAAGTAGCAGCAGATCGGGAATAGTCCATACAGTTGTTGTCATATCTTTACCTCCCTTGGAGACAAACCTTAGACTCGCTGGTTCGGCTTGAAATGTATTTTCAGAGTTATCGTTTCTTTTCAGAACGTTCCACCCAACACTGCTCAGTCGAAAGCGTCCGCAGAAACTCTCCGGCAAAAAGAAATTTCGCAAGTGGCGCAGGCACACTGATAAAATCCTTGCCGCGCCCGACCGTAAGAGCGTAACCAACCTTGCCGCTCCGTTCCCACTTTTCCACGGAAAGGGTCGTAACAGTCTCATCACACTGATCACCAACGGAAAACTTGTGAGGATTCAGCTTTTCCTTACACGGAACCGTAGAAAGCGCGACTTGGCTTATCATCAGCGACAGGCTGAATGCTTCATCCGGCTCGCAGATAAAACGGATTTGAGTAACATCATCCGGTTTCGTTTTTGGCGACATCTTAAAAAAACGAAGATGAATTCTGCCGCACTGTTCGATTACATGTCCATGTTCTTCGTTGGTCTTGACCGCCGCGCGGATTTCAACACCGGTGGATTGGGAAAATATCTCGTAACAACTGTAACGGAGCAGCTCGTTTGTTTTGGACATAACTTTCTCCCGTTGAAGGAATTCACGACACCCGTTACTTATAGCAAACAGCAAGAGCCAATTCCACAAACAAAAAGAGCGGCATCGCTGCCGCTCTCGGGTTTCAACATTTATTTGCTGTAAATCTACTTGCGGACGCCTTTACCGGCAACCTGCATGCGGATAATTGCCCGCTCCAGAGCGGCTTCATAAACCTTGAACTGCTTGTCCTCAGAGGTCAGTTTCTTGAGTGCCTCTTCGGCGCGGCCAAGAGCGGCCTTAGCGCGTTCAATATCGATATCTGCAGCAAGTTCAGCTGTTTCAACAAGTACAATTATCTTGTCATCACAAACCTCGAAATAGCCCCAGTTGAGCGACATGTGCTCGGCTATGCCGTTGTTCTTGTAGGCAAGCTCACCAATTTTAAGCGAGGTAAGAAAAGGAGCATGGCCCGGTAAAATACCAAATTCACCCATTTTTCCGGTTGCAGTAACTTCCTCAACTTCGGTTTCAACTACTTTTTTATATGGGGTAACAATTTCCAGCTTCATCTTTTCAGCCATATATCATTCCTTGAAAGGGAGATTTTCTCCCGTAAGGTTAATTATACTGCAGCCAGCTTTGCGGCTTTTTCAATGGCTTCTTCAATCGATCCAACCATGTAGAAAGCCTGCTCCGGCATACTGTCATGCTTACCGGCAACTATCTCCTGAAAACCCTTGATGGTGTCTTTAAGCTCAACGTACTTACCTGGTGAGCCGGTAAAGGCCTCAGCAACAAAGAACGGCTGGGACAGGAAGCGCTGGATTTTACGGGCGCGGGCAACAACCAGCTTGTCCTCCTCGGAAAGTTCGTCCATACCGAGAATCGCGATGATATCCTGAAGGTCCTTGTACTTCTGAAGAACATACTGAACCGAACGGGCAACAGCGTAATGCTCATCGCCGATAACCTGTGGGTCAAGAATACGTGATGTAGAGTCAAGCGGGTCAACAGCAGGGTAGATGCCAAGCTCGGCAATCTGACGGGAAAGAACTGTTGTTGCATCCAAGTGAGCAAATGCAGTAGCCGGAGCCGGGTCGGTCAAGTCGTCGGCAGGAACATAAATAGCCTGAACTGATGTGATTGAACCCTTTTTTGTGGACGTAATACGCTCCTGTAACTCACCCATTTCAGTAGCCAGCGTAGGCTGGTAACCAACAGCAGAAGGAATACGACCTAAAAGTGCCGAAACCTCTGAACCTGCCTGAGTAAAACGGAAGATGTTATCAATGAAAAGAAGAACGTCCTGACCTTCTTCATCACGGAAGTATTCAGCAACAGAAAGTGCGGTCAGTGCAACACGGGCACGGGCACCTGGAGGCTCATTCATCTGGCCGTAAACGAGAGCGGCTTTATCAAGAACGCCGGATTCTTTCATTTCCATCCAGAGGTCGTTCCCTTCACGGGTACGCTCACCAACTCCTGCGAATACGGAGTAGCCGCCATGCTGCTTGGCGATGTTGTTGATCAGTTCCATAATCAGAACGGTCTTGCCAACGCCGGCACCACCGAACAGACCAATTTTACCACCACGTGCATAAGGTGCAAGCAGGTCAACAACCTTGATGCCGGTTGTGAATGCTTCTACCTTGGTTGACTGATTTTCAAAAGAAGGCGCCTCGCGATGAATAGCGTACTCTTTCTCGTTTCCGATAGGACCCATTTCGTCAACCGGCTCACCGATGACGTTCATGATGCGGCCAAGAGTTTTAGCGCCTACAGGTGCACAGATCTGTTTACCGGTATCGATAACAACCTGGCCGCGCTTAAGGCCGTCGGTAGAGTCCATAGCAATGGTACGTACCGAGTTCTCACCAAGATGCTGGGCAACTTCCAGTACCAGATTGTTTTCACGGTCATCAATGGCCGGATTTGTCACACGCAGTGCGTGGTAGATCTCCGGCAATTTGCCGGGCTCAAATTCAACGTCGATAACGGCGCCGATGACCTGCGATATCTTACCTGTATTCTGACTCATGGAACGGTGTCCTCCTGCGGCCCTGCGGCCTCATATAGTGTTTCGTATTAGTAGTATTAGCCTTTGATTGATTCAGAGCCGGAGATAATTTCCATCAACTCCGTTGTAATGGCGGCCTGACGCGCCCGGTTGTACTGGAGGGTCAATTTGCCGATCATTTCGTTGGCGTTCTTTGATGCACTGTCCATGGCAGTCATACGTGCACCATGTTCACCGGCAACCGTCTCCAGCATTGCTTTAAATATCTGTACTTCAATATTTTTAGGTAAGATTTCCGCTAACAACTCACCAACTGATGGCTCATAGATAAACTCGACAGGAGTTTCATCTGCAGCAGTTGTTTCTTCAGGCACCACCGGCAACATCTGCTGGAAGGTGATGTCCTGAGTCATGACTGTACGGAATGAGTTATAGAGAAGCTCGACCTGATCGTACTCACCTGCAACAAAACCATCTATGACTTCCTGAGCAAGCATGACTGCGGTCTGATAATTGGGCTTCGCCAGAACATTGGCAAAGTTTTTATACACGGTATACCGGCTTTTGAGGAACTCATACCCTTTGCGACCAACAGTCATGACGCTGATCTGCTCGTATGAATCCATCTTTTCCTTGATATAACGATCACCGGCTTTGCAGAGGTTTGTATTGAAACCGCCGCACAAACCGCGATCCGATGTAAGTACGATCAGCAGCAGCTTCTTGGCTTCACGCTTTTCTAACAGCGGATGAAGATCACCTTCAAGATTTGCGGCCAATGATTGCAGCACTTCACCCAGCTTTTTTGCATACGGGCGGGCAGCCACAACATTTTCCTGGGCACGGCGCAGCTTTGCAGCCGAAACCATTTTCATGGCTTTGGTGATCTGGCGAGTATTTTTTACGGATACGATCCGCTTTTTAATGCTTTTAAGGCTTGCCATATCTCAAACCGTCCTTGTTTACGCGGTAAATTCTTTTTTGAACTGACCCATTGCGGCAATAATTCTGCCCTTCATATCGTCATCAATAGCTTTCTTGTCACGCAGCTCGGCAAGCAGATCAGCCTGACGGTTATCGAAGAAGGCATACAGTTCAACTTCAAACTTTTTGAGGACAGAGACAGGGAACTCATCAAGGAAGCCGTTGTTGGCAGCAAAGATGATCAGAACCTGCTTTTCGTTAGGGATCGGACGATACTGCGGCTGCTTGAGAATCTCAACCAGACGAACACCACGCTCCAACTGCATCTGTGTTGCTTTGTCAAGGTCAGAACCGAACTGGGCAAATGCAGCCATCTCGCGATACTGTGCCAGGTCGAGACGCAGTGTACCGGCAACCTGTTTCATCGACTTCGTCTGCGCGGAACCACCGACGCGGGAAACCGAGAGACCAACGTTGATCGCAGGACGTACTCCGGAGAAAAACAGGTCGGACTCCAGATAAATCTGACCGTCAGTAATGGAGATAACATTAGTCGGAATGTAGGCGGAAACGTCACCGGCCTGAGTCTCGATAATAGGCAGTGCGGTTAATGAACCTGCGCCGCGTGCATCAGACAGTTTACATGCACGCTCCAGCAGACGGCTGTGGAGATAAAAAACGTCGCCTGGGTAAGCTTCACGTCCTGGCGGGCGACGAAGAAGCAGAGAAAGCTGACGGTAAGCAACAGCCTGCTTGGAAAGATCGTCATAAATGATAAGGGCATGCTTGCCGGTATCCCGGAAGAATTCACCCATGGTGACACCGGTATATGGTGCAATAAACTGGAGAGGAGCAGACTCGGAAGCTGTAGCAGCAACAACGATTGTGTAATCCATGGCGCCGTGCTCGGTCAGCTTGGAAACAACCTGTGCAACTGTGGAACGCTTCTGGCCGATAGCAACATAAATACAAACTACGTCGCCACCCTTCTGGTTGATAATTGTATCGATTGCAACAGCGGTCTTGCCGGTCTGACGGTCGCCGATGATCAGCTCGCGCTGGCCACGCCCGATTGGAACCATTGAGTCAATCGCCTTGAGGCCGGTTGCCATTGGCTGATGAACCGATTTACGGTCAACAATACCGGGGGCCTTGATCTCAACCTTGCTAAAGCTGTTTGTGTTGATAGCACCTTTGCCGTCAATAGGCTGACCGATGGCGTTTACAACACGACCGATCAAAGCGTCACCAACCGGAACCTCTGTGATTCGGCCGGTACGTTTAACAGTGTCGCCTTCTTTAATCTCGGAAAACTCTCCGAGAATAGCGGCGCCGACGTTATCTTCTTCCAGGTTGAGAACCATGCCGGTAACACCGCCCGGGAACTCCAGAAGTTCACCAGCCATGGCGCCAGCCAGGCCGTGAATACGGGCAATACCGTCACCGATGGAGATAATTGTGCCTGTCTCCGACACCTCAACCTCTTTGCCATACTCTTTGATCTGTTTTTTGATGATCTCGCTGATCTCTTCGGCTCTGATTTCCATGGATGCTCCTACCCCTTCTGTAATATATCTTTAATCCGTTTAAGCTGAGTTTTGACACTGTTGTCGTATGCTATATCGCCAATCTGGGTTACTATGCCGCCCAGCAGAGACTGATCAACCACCATCTGCGGCACAACCTTCTTACCGGTCTTTTTCTCCAAAGCAGTCTGAATTTCAACTACCTGACTGTCATCCAGTGCGAAAGCGGTTTTAATAACCGGGCGGATTACGCCGGAAAATTCGTCGGCAAGCTTCTCATACGTCTGGATAATCTGCCCCAAAAAGGCGACACGGTTCTTATCAACCAGCAGCAGCAGAAAATTTCCAACAAGCTCAGAACAGGCGGTTTTTTCAGCCAATTCCTTCATAATTGATTTTTTCTGTACCAGCGTGAGGGCCGGATCTGCAAATGCTGCCTGCAATTCATTATTGTTTCTGAATAAGCCATCAACTACCGACAACTCTTCACGAAAGCGATCAATAAGACCACCCTCAGAACCAAGCTGTACAAGCGCTTTGGCGTATCGTCTCGCAATCGCGTTATTGATCACTGGATCTGTCCCACCTTGTCAAGATATTCGCCGACAAATCGGTCGTGGTCGTTCTTCTGGATAGCCCCAGTCAGCTTACCTGTAGCGATTTCCACTGCAAGCCTGCCCGCCTCAGTACGCAGTTCATTGCGGGCTTTTACAGTTTCCTGCTCGGCAGATAAAGCGGCCTGCGCAATTATTTTTTCTGCGGCACTGTTAGCCTCTGCAATAATGCGGGTTTTTTCCTGTTCACCTTCGCGAACAATAGCGGCATGCAACTCATCAATTTCTTTTGATGCCTGGTCAAGCTTGACGCTGTATTCGCGGAGCTTGGCTTCAGCGGCGTCGCGAGCAGCTTCTGCATCTTTCAGACTTTTCTCGATATCAGCCTGACGTGCAGCCAGTGAACCCTTAACATCCGCCTTTTTGAGTGACCAGACAATTATACCGACCAGAACAGCGAAGTTAAGAACTCGCCAGCCAAGATCTTTCATCTGTGCAGCGCTGTCAGGGTGATGGGCCCCCTCAGTTTCGGAAGCAAAGCCGACTGAAGCGAACATAACGACTGCAGAGATGTATGCCAGTGCGATGATTATTTTTTTGGAGCGATCGGTTACCATACTCATAACTACAGGCTCCTCCCGAGGATTTTCTCACAGATATCACCGGACAGAATCTCGACCTGCTTTTGCAGCAGCTCTCTCGCTTCGCCAGCTTCTTTGGCAACTTTTTCACGAATCGAAGCCAGTGACTCGGAAGCCTGCTTGCGGGCTTTCTCAAGCACTGCCGCCTCCTCAATCTGAGCGAGCTTCATAGCTTCAGCGCGCTGTGCGCCGGCTTCGGCTTTGGCCGAATGTAGACGGGCTTCATACTGAGCCATCTTGCTCTGTACTTCCGCATCAACCGAAACGGTCTTCTCGCGAGCCGAATCAATTACTTGACGACGGTCAGCCAGCACCTTGCGGATCGGCTTGTACAGAAACACGTTCAGAACCAAAACCAGGATGCCGAAATTGATCAGCTGGATTACAAATGATAAATTTAATTCAATCACGACCTACCCCTTGCAGGTATGCTAGTTTGTATACTGTATCCCAGAGACGGGCGTAAAACAGAGGTTAGCTATCATATAATAACAACTGATGTCAACACATTTAACTGCAGTACAGTTTATTTATGCAGTCTCAAATATCCAACATATCGATAATGCGGGTTAATTCGTCAGAATCACTAAAATGGATTTCCAGACGTCCACCTTTCGACCCGACCTTGCGGATAGCAACCCGCGACTGGAAGCGTTTCTGAAGCTGTTCCTCCAGTGACGACATCAGCAGGTCCGGCTGCTGTAAGCGTTTCACCGGGGTTGGGTGAGGATTGACCTTCAACCTGCGCACCAGGTCTTCGGTAGCTCTTACACTCAATTGACGATGCAGTATCTCATGACGCGCTTTTTCAATCAGTTCAACGCTTTCAAGCGACAGCAGCGCACGGGCGTGCCCCATACTGAGCCGCTCCTCAACGATATCCCGCTGAATATCATCAGGCAGCTTGAGCAGACGTAATGCGTTCGTAACCGTTGTCCGGTTCTTGCCGACACGCCGCGCGACATCTTCCTGAGATATACTGAATTGCTCTACCAACGAGCGATAGGCCACTGCTTCCTCAATAGCATTCAGATCCTGTCGCTGTATATTCTCGATCAGTGCAAGCTCCATAATAGCATCAGGAGTTGCCTCGCGGATAACAACCGGTATTTCGTGTAAGCCGGCCTTCTGGGCAGCGCGCCAGCGCCGTTCACCGGCAATTATTTCATAGCCGTCATCCTTTTTGGTGACAACCAGCGGCTGAATGATCCCTTTTTCGCGGATTGATGCAGCCAACTCGTCCAACTTCTCCGGCGAAAAATGCTTGCGCGGCTGGTTCCGATTGGGACGTATTTTCTCAATAGGACAGATAAAATAATTTTTTGACTCATCAACTGTTTCTGTAACCTGCAACAGCGCAGCCATCCCTTTGCCGAGGCCGCCTATTCTAGCCATTATGTTTCTCCCTCTGGATAATCTCGCGGGCCAACTGGAGATAGCTGGATGCACCGCGCGACGTGATGTCATAGTAAATGATCGGCTTGCCATGGCTTGGCGCTTCCGCAAGGCGTACGTTACGTGGAATGACCGACTCAAAAACCTGCCCGGGAAAGTGCGATCGGATTTCTTCGGCCACATCTTTGCTGAGATTGCCGCGCGCATCGTACATAGTCAGAAGAATTCCTTCAATTGTCAGCTGAGGATTAACCATTTTCTGAATCAGCTTGATGGTCTGCAATATCTGGGAGAAACCCTCCATTGCATAGAATTCGCACTGTAGCGGTATTAATACCGAGTCTGCTGCGGTCATGGCGTTAATCGTCAAAAGACTCAGCGATGGAGGGCAATCGATGATGATGTAGCTGTACTTTTCTTTCAGCGCAGACAGAACAAACTTCAGCTTATGCTCACGCCCGATCTCAGTTGCCAGTTCCAGCTCAGCGCCGGCAAGATCGGAGTTGGAGGGAATTATATGCAGGAAAGGATGGCCGGTATCTACGATCAATCCATACGGGTCAGCTTCATTTATCAAGGCGTCATACACCGTATGCTTCAATGACGCCTTATCAACACCAACGCCACTCGTCGCATTACCCTGCGGATCAATATCGATCAGCAAAGTCGGACGCTCTGCAGCAGCGAGACACGCGGCAAGATTTACCGCTGTGGTAGTTTTACCGACTCCACCCTTCTGGTTGGCGATACAGATTATTTTTGATTGTGGTTTCAAGGAAATTTGGCTCTTTTCAGTGGGCGTTTCGGATGAATTATCTGGAACAACCGCCTCTAGCTTTTTGCGTGGGCGAGAATGTAGCACAGCTCTTTTCAATCGTCAAAGGAAAGACCGCAATCCCTCATAAACAGGATAAGTGCGACAACGAAATATACTCTGCAATAAAACTGCTGAAAACAATTTCCAACTCACTAAAAAGGCGGGATCGTTCCCGCCTCCTGTCTACTCAACTTTTTTGATCGCCAGCGATGATGCCCCACGGGTCGAAATTCCGGGACGCTGAACAGTTTGCAGAATCAGCAGCTCATTGCGCGCCTCATCAAATAGGTAATCAGGCATGTAGTTCTGGGTATCCTTGGTACGCCATTTTTCATCCAGGCTTGAACCATTCCAGGCCAGGCAATAGACAGCCCCTTTCTTGTACGAACGGGCATCACCAATCACAAAGAAGCCATCGTTTTTGCCAACCAGAACCTCACCCTTGCTTGTAACCTGTACACGCTGGTTCATGAATATAGTGCGAAACTTGTTGCCTGTTGTACGCACATCGGCATCCTCTTTTTGAAAGGACAGCTCTGACCCACCAAACTTGTCGTTACTGCGCCACAGCTCATTCAGGCCCTGATCGTAAACGATCAGATAACCATCAGGATTGATGGCAACAGTAAAGATCTTGCCATCACGATCGCACAACTGGTTAAAGCTGTACAGGTCACCGTAGCGCGGCATTTTGATCGGGTTTTTAACGGTAATGTTTGAGCTGTTACGAGTCGCTTCATAAACATCGCCATAGAAATCGGCATCACGCCCCATGCTCTGAGCGTACAGCTTTCTTGCTGCACCTGCCAGACTGATGGAACGAAAGAAATATGGCAGGTTTTCCGCAACCTGAACCAGCTTGTCCCCTTTTACCTGCCAGACCTGCGAGGCAAGCTCATCAGAACGAATGATGGTTACGTAAATATCCAGACCACCGTCGCCGGCTTCAATTGTATCCAATGAAATAATCTTTTCGCTGGTCCTCATCTCCGTTTCTGCCACCAGCTTCATATCTTTCCCCTGGCGGTAATAAGAGAGGCGGCGATTCTCAGCCAGAAATATCTCGCGACCGCCATCAGGCAGGTTTTTTCCTGTAGCGATTAGATTGGCGGCACCTTCCAGGCGCTTGCTCAGCCAACCGCCAACAGCACCCTGTTCCTGCTCGCGTGGCTTGATAAATTCTCCTACCGGCACAGGGCGCACCAACTGCTCGTTTTTGATGATACCGGAAGCGGCAGGAGCGGCAGGGTACATCTTCACCAACTCAGCAGATAATTTATCGGCCAGCTTTCCAACAGCCGGTATCAGCTCATCCTGACTTTCCCCCTGCACAAAAGCACGGGTCAGCGTCTTGCCGGCAGAGGTTTTTGCTATGGCATCGAGGCTGAATATTTTTCCGATCGTGACATACGTACCGGCCACCACCACATCTGCCTCGGATATGCTGCCCACCGCAACAATAGCGTCACCGTTCAAACGGGACGCCAACAGGGTCTGCAGCAGCGGCTTCATCTCGTCCTTATTCTGCCCACCGGCAGCAGTCATTTCCACAACAAACACCCGTAGCGGGGCGGCAAAAGCGGGCATGGCTGTCAGCCATGCGATCAGGACGACAAGCAGTGCAATCAGTTTTTTCATGGTACCTCCACAACCGTTTTATATTCCGGTGAAGTATCTCAGAAGCCGACCGGAAAGTCAAAAAAAGGGCGGGATTTCTCCCGCCCTTCGAGGGTACTGCAACAAGCAGATTACTTAGAAGCTGTATTTTGCGTGGAGACGTACACTGTAGGGAGCCGCCGGATCCTTACCAGCAACACCTGATGCTGTGTCGCTGTAAAGACCACCGAGCATCATGTAGGCAGCCTGTGCTGCCAGTGTCAGATTGCTGTACAGCTTGTAGCCTGTTTCAACATTAAGCTCTGCGCCCATGAGGTCAGCACGACGAGCTGTTTCACCGGAAGCAGGAGTCCAGGCAAGACCCAAATTGCCGTTAGCATACAGTTTTTCGGTCAGCTTCGCATCATAACCCATGGTCAGCAGAGCGATATTGGTAACGTTACGACGTACATAACGATCAGTGCTGCTAGGGCTGTTGCCAGTATTACGTGCAAGAATCATCATCCCGCTTTCATTGTAGCTGTTAACAGAAGAAGTAACCCACCCTTTGTAGCTACGGGCGTTAGCACTGTTATTGCCAGAGGTAAAGAGGAAAGCGGTTTTGGCTGTACCGGGACCGACTGCCATCTTGGCAGCAACGTTGGCAGCATAGCCATGGAACTTTCTGCTGGCCGTACCAACAAAGTTTTTCTGATGACCAGCCTGCATGGCAGCAAAACCACTCAGACTAATCCCAGCAAGTTTTGTCTCGCCGCTCAGGGCTAATGTGCTCAACAGAATGTCCTGATTAAGTGTGTGTGCAGGCAAAGAGGATGCACCAGTAGTGCCATAATCAGCAAGGAAGTAGTAAGATAACGCTGCCTTGGTGTCCTTGTTTATTGCGAAGGTGTTGTCCAACATGAACAGGTCTTTGTCAGCACCGCCAAGGCGGGTGGATGAACCAGTCGTGCCAGCATCATCAGCAAAACGTGTAAAGCCAGCGCCCAGAGTGTATGCACCCATTGTTGTTTTGGTCATAATGGCCGGAATATCTGCATCGATAAAGAGACCCTTGATGGTATCTTTGTAAGGCTGGATGCCGAGCTTTGTATTGAAGTTTTTGCCAACATTGAAGTCCAGATAAACATGCTTTGTCACGAGGGACAGGCCGTCAGCATCCAGATCGCTACCGCTAAGATCGGCTCCTGACTTTGTAGCACCGGCTGCCGTTACAGTGTTAATATTGCCGAAACGGTTGTTGATTTCAAACTGTGTAACCATCTTGAGATCGTCGCTTGCCTTGGCAATATACTGAAGGCGGGCGCGCTGCTCAATGTAGTTGTTCATCTGCTTCTTTTCTGCGGTATTAGCAATGGCAAAATCGCCTGAGCCGCCATCCTGAAAGTTGGAAAATGTTGTGTTGAAGTTTAACAGGCCGTGGAACTCGTTCTCAAATGCCATTGCCGGTACGGAGATAGCGGCGAGTGCACCTGCTGCTGTTGCGATTGCTACTGTTTTTTTAAAAGTCATGTGTGTTCCTCCAATTTTATGATAGTTGTTTATACAACTTCGGTTAACGTACTGTCAGATTAGTATTGATGCCGCTGCTCACCACCTTTCGGAGTAGATTTGGCCTGAACTTCTCAAACAACATCGCCATCAGATTTATAAGTACTCTTTAAACACAAATACCCTTAAACACCCGGCTAAAAAAGGGTGCTTAAAGGTACAATGCTGCTCTGCAAATATTTTTAATTTCTGAAACGTTCACAGTGTGTTTCGCTCCCGGTCGTTGCTGCCAGCAGATGCTGGTTCTCAGTAATTATAATCGGTTAGCTACTTTGTAGGTTCGTTTGTTTCAGCAGTCGTTCTATTTGAGTGGCCAAAATATACTACAAATCAAACATAAGTCAACACAAAATGCATAATTTATGGCTGATTATCCAAATAATAGAACAACAGATTATTTTTTCTATGCGTTTCAGAGGATCAGTGCCCCGCCTGGCACAACTCAGTCAACACACCACCACTGCTCTTCGGATGTATAAACGCGATGCGCGTACCATGCGCTCCGTGGCGCGGCTTCTCATCTATCATACGGGCACCATCGGCAAGCAGCTTGGCAATTGCCACTTCAATATCCGCAACTTCATAAGCTATATGGTGGATACCGGCCCCGTTTTTTTCGATAAATCTGGCAACCGGACTTTCATCTGAAGTTGGCTCCAGCAACTCTATCATTGATTCACCAACTTGCAACATGGCGACCCGTACTTTTTGTTCGGCAACTTCCTCAATTCCCGAGAATGCCATGCCGAGGCAGTCGCGGTAGAACGGAATGGCATCGTTAAGTGATTTCACGGCGATACCAATGTGGTTTATTTTTGTTAGCATCGAAACTTCCCCATAATACACATTTATTCTTAAGATCAGGTTACAGAGTCGTACCTTTTATGAAACAATTACAGCACAACCGTCTCGGTATGCTTCCCGAATACATCTCTAAAAACATCAGCAATTTCACCTAGTGTGGCATAGGCTTTAACAGCTGTCAGAATATGAGGCATCAGGTTATCTGTGCCTTTGGCAGCTATTTCTAACCCTGCCAGTGCCGCTTTTACCGCCGCGGCATCACGCCCGCCTTTCATCGCTGTCAATGACGCTTTCTGGGATATCTCCACCGCTTCCTTGACTTTGAGCAGGCCGGTCGGAGGCGGCTCCTGCACGGTGAATTTGTTGACGCCGACGATGATCAGCTCATCCTTCTCAATAGCCTTCTGATACGCGTAGGCAGAATCCTGAATCTCCTTCTGCTGGAAACCGCGTGAGATAGCTTCTACAGCACCCCCCAACTTGTCGATTTTGTCGATGTATTCAAGAGCGGCTTTTTCGATCTGGTCAGTCAGTGATTCAACAAGGAATGAACCGGCAAGAGGGTCGATACTGTCTGCAGCACCGGACTCGTAGGCAATGACCTGCTGAGTACGCAGGGCTATGCGGACCGACTCTTCGGTGGGAAGCGCCAGCGCTTCGTCGCGGGAGTTGGTATGCAGCGACTGGGTGCCGCCGAGAACGGCGGACAGCGCCTGAATGGTGACGCGCATGATGTTGTTGTCCGGCTGCTGGGCGGTGAGGGTGCAGCCGGCGGTCTGGGTGTGGAAACGGAGCATCAGCGATTTAGGGTCTTTCGCATTAAAACGCTCCTTCATGATTTTTGCCCAGATGCGGCGGGCAGCGCGGAACTTGGCAACTTCTTCGAAGAGGTTGTTGTGGGCGTTGAAGAAGAAGGCGAGGCGCGGGGCAAATTCATCAACTTCGAGGCCGGCCTTGATGGCGGCATCAACATAGGCGATGCCGTCAGCCAGGGTGAAGGCAACTTCCTGAACAGCACTGGAACCGGCTTCACGGATGTGGTAGCCGGAGATGGAGATAGTGTTCCACTTTGGGACATTGTCTTTACAGTAGGCAAAGATGTCGGTGATGATTCTCATCGATTCTTTTGGCGGATAGATGTAGGTGCCGCGGGCCATGTACTCTTTGAGGATATCATTCTGAATTGTGCCGGAAATCTTGTCTGCAGAAACACCCTGTTTTTCGGCAACGGCGATGTACATGCAGAGCAGGATAGCGGCAGTGGAGTTGATCGTCATAGAGGTGGAAACCTTGTCGAGCGGAATACCGTCGAACAGTATTTCCATATCGGCCAGCGAATCGATTGCCACGCCGACTTTGCCGACTTCACCGAGGCTCATACCGGCATCGGAGTCATACCCCATCTGCGTCGGCAGGTCAAAAGCGATTGAAAGCCCGGTCTGGCCGGCAGAGAGCAAGTATTTGTATCGTTCGTTGGATTCCTTGGCGGTACCGAATCCGGCATACTGGCGCATGGTCCAGAAGCGACCGCGATACATGGTCGGCTGAACACCGCGTGTATATGGATATTCGCCCGGAAGTCCCAGCTGTTCGTCATAACCGGGGTAGTCGAAACCGGGGGTGAAACAGCGCTCCATCTCTAGGCTGGAAGAGGTCAGGAACTTTTCCATCCGCTCGGGTGACTTGGCAAGTCCTTTGGCTACTTTTTCATTCCATTTCTGCTTGCTGTCGCTGATGCTCATCTATGACTCCTTTTACATGGTTTATCTCATCAAAAAACGATTTATAACACGGAGGACACTGAGAAGACCAAGATCAAAATCTTAAATCCTTTGAGTTAAGCAAGATCAGAAGTTTAAAACCATTTTAAAAACAAGAATGACCTTGTTTTGACTTTCACCGTGTACTCCGTTCCTCCGTGTTATTCAAATGCAGTAAAAGGCCAGGGGAGAAGTAATACTCCCCGCCCTGGCCTTAATTTATAAATCTATAATCCGTATTTCTACAGCACTGCTTTCAGATATTCAGCTGTCCGCTCGCGCTTCTCTTTTTCAATCGCCTTATGGTCAACTTCAACAAACTTCTCATCCGGAGTGATCTTGAAGAGCGGCTGTCCCTTCTGGACGATGCAGCCATCAGCGCCTTCCATGATAATCTTGTCAATCGTACCGGAGAATGTTGCCCGTACCGTGTTGAACATCTTCATGACTTCTATGATATAGAGCGGCTGGTCCTTCTCGAAATGCATCCCTTCGGTCACAAATGTCGGCAGACCTGGTGCTTCCTGGCCGTAATACATCCCGCCGCAGACCGCAACAATTTCGTCTGCCTTGGTTGCCGGTGGCGGCACCAGAACTTTTTTCATCCTGGCCTGCAGATCGAGGTCGGTCAGATAATCAGGGATCACAACTTCAAGGTCATCAAGAACTTTCATATCCCAGAATTTGGTATTTTCGCCGATCAGGAACAACATTCCCAACAGTTCGAGTCCGGCTTCATAGCCATAGTGGGCAGAACGGATCTGCTCCCAGGTTTCTGCATCAAAACCAGCCTGCGGCTTTTCCTTCTTGACCAGTTCATTGAGCTTGAAATACTCCTCCCGCTCAAGACCCAGCTTTTCGCGCAAAGTGCGGTAAAAGTGTAATGATTCCTGCAGCAACTCGTTGTCATGCTCCCAGATGATCTCTGAAGCCGGTTTGTGTGGACGGTAATTCATATGGAGGTATTCATACGTCTCGTTGAGAACACCAAGAGGGTTCCTCAACCAGACGACTTTCCCCTTGTCGATGCGGAAGTTCTTCGTATTCAAGCTCAACCACCCCGAGAGAAGGTGCGGATCAGCAAGGAGACGCTCCATAGGACGGGTAATCAAGGTCCCTTTACGGTCGAGAAGCGACGACATATTTTTCAGCTCTTTGGCGCAGACATCAGGCTGGTCGGCAAACTGTTCAGCCACCAGTTTGGCGTAGTGCTTCTTCATCTGGAAGAAGGCATATACCTCATCAAGCTTGTTGGCCTCCTCTTTGAGTGTACCAACCAGTGCCAGGTAAGGGAGCACAAACCGGGTCGTTGGTTTGGCCATGACATTTCTGCCGAGGAACCAGTTAACCAGACCGTAATGAAATTCGAGATTTGTCGCCAAGGCACTGCCGCGCAGCGTGGTGCTGCACAATACGTTGGAGAGACGCTCGTAGCTGGACTGACGATCATCACCCTTGGTGAGGAGCAGGGCGATATTGGAATCGTACGCGCCGGCCACCTTATATTTCATAAAATTATTGGTATCCGGGTTAAGCATGCAAATGCCCTGATCATCACGAACTTCACCTTTGATCGGCTTCGACCAGTAGCGGATCATACCGCCGGCATGGGGCGACAGTGATGCATCGGTGGCGTTGAGACGGGCTTCGACCGAAGCGTTAAAACGGACAATACGCTCCGGCTTTGGCAGGCGCTCTTTGTGCTGCGCCAGCAGGGCCATCGCCTCTACCAGAGATTCGACAATGAAGAAATCCTTGCTATCCTTCGGGTTAGTAAACTTGAGGCTGTAACAGAGTTCGGTAACGCGGTGCTCAACCTGGATACGGGTGTTCACCTCCATGAAGAAGTGACGATCACGGTCAACGATGCATTCGAAGGTAGAGGCGGAGTCGAGTTTTACGGCCTGGCCAAAGCGAGCCGACTCCTCTTCCATACGTGCTAGCACTTTCAGATCAGACTCAAGTGCCTTAACCTCTTCTTTTTTACCAGCAGCTTTGGCCTTCACAATGGCAGCCATCAGCCCTTCCTGAGTGACAGAAACTTCAAGAAGTTTCTGCTCGTGCATCTGCAGAGAACAATCACGACCACCCAGCGATACACACCAGTCACCATTTCCAAGCAGCTGAATCTCATTGTGGCGGGTCTGCTCGATGTTCAGCTCGATCAGAACGTTTTTATTTTCACCTACTCCGTTGGCCTTGACCTCGTTAAGGACCTCACGCACCATGGCAGGCGCTTCGGCAGCAGCCTTGGCAATCGCCTTGTCATCAGCTTTCTTGAGGGCCAGCAGTGAGGCACCCAGAAGACGTTGACCCTTACCGCCTCCGCCGCCGATAGCTTTGATACGGAAACGGCTCTGCGGATATTTTTTGAACAACTCGGTAACTTCTGTCTGTACCTGGGCACAGAGTTCTTCGATGGAAAAGAGGTCGATTCCCTTACTGTACGAGGTCATCAGGATATGATCCGCCAAAAGTTCAATGGCAATCTTTTTATCGTCCAGAACCTTTTTATCGCACGCCAACCCTTCCGCTTCGACCAGCTTGAGCAGCTTGTCTCGGGTCGGGTATTTCTTGAGCAGCGTCCGGGCGGTAACATTATCTATACCGGGGGTAACACTGACATTTACCTGCAGAGCGGTACGCTTTGCTTCGTCTTTCTTGCCTGCTCGCGCCTGGGTAACGGCGCATGGCCCGATAAACTTGAGTCCGGCCTTTTCGATAGCAGACACGAACTCTTCATCCTCAGCCATGAATCCGTAACCGGCAAAGATTGAGTCATAGCCGTTATCCTTGGCCATCTGAATGATCTGGTTGATACGCTCGACCCGCTCTTCCTTACTGGCGCCGCTATAGTCAGGTACCCGGTGGACACGATTCGAATCGGTCAACTGACGCAGTTCCGGTGCCAGTGCACTCGGATAGATGATCGAATCCTTCTCTGAAAGCAGAATGCCGTAATGGGAAATCCCCATCTCTTCATACACATCCATCGCTTCTTTGCGGATCGGACCACGGCAAACGATCAGCGGCTTGAGATCCTCACAGGAAAATGAACGTACCCACTCGGATGTCGATTTGCTCAGTTTCCGGTTGCGGTGAACCAGCGGGTTATACTTGTAGTAATCGGTCTGTGGCATAGTCTCTCTATCTCCAATCTAGGAATGAATGAAATTAATGGAACTCACGCTGCACGGCCTGCATCGGACCTGGTTTGTAATGACGCAGGAAGAAGTTCATGTTCTCCCCCAGCACCTTGCGCAGGTCTGTCGGCATAACAAGTGAAGAGATAGAGCCAAGAGCCAGACCCTCTTTCGGATTCATAAGTTCTTTTTCGTAACGCATGTTCAAGGCGGCATCCTCAATTTTCAGCCAGTCAGCGGCATCTTTTTCGGCGTCCATTTTGGCTTCTCCTGGCGACATACCGGCGGCAACCCTTTCCTGCGTACCATGTTTTACGCGTTCGGCAACGGCAGCACGCATCTTGCGCACTTCATCCTTATAAACAAACTCCTTACCGGCAGGCCCCATAACCGCAAGACGAGTGGTCGGAAGCGCCAATACCAGGTCGGCACCGGTTGGGTAGTTGTTGTAAGAAGCATAGGCCCCGCCGTAAGCGTTGCGGATGATCAGCAGAATGCGCGGCGTTCTGATGTCGACGATGGAATCGAGCATGGCACGCCCCGCCTGGACGATGCCGCGCCCTTCCTGCTCACGTCCCGGCAGGAAGCCGGTGGTATCTTCCATGAAGATCATCGGGATGTTGTAGATATTGCAGAAACGGTTGAAGCGGGCAATCTTGTAGGCGGAATCAACAGTAATCTGACCGGAGGAGACCGCACTGTTGTTGGCTACAAAACCGACAACATTGCCACCAAGACGCCCCAAGGCGGTAACAGCCTCACGGGCTCGATCACGCTGAAGTTCAAAATAATCACCATGATCACAGATCTGCTGGATCATGATGGAGACATCGAACGGGGTATTAAAACCGGTTGGTGAATTAAATGCTTTTTTGAGCAGGGTGTTGATCTCCCAGGTTTTACGATCCAGCGGATCACTGGTTTCGCGGTAGCGTGCCATAACGCTGTTGTTGTCCGGGAGATAGGAAAGCAGCTGCAGTGCCGTACGCAGGGCATCAACTTCGTCCTCTACTGTCATGTCTGCAACTCCGGACTGTCCATGTACCTTTGGTCCGCCCAGTTCTTCAGGTGTAACATCTTCACCAAGAACAGACTTGACAACGCCAGGACCTGTCAGACCGAAAAAAGTGTCCTGCGGCTGGATCAGGAAACTGCCCTGCCGAGGGAGATAACTGCCGCCACCGGCGTTGAAGCCGAACATACACATGATGGAGGGAACAACACCGCTGATTTTGCGCAGCGCCGTAAATGCTTCGGCATAGCCGTCCAGACCGCCAACGCCGGCTGGAACGAATGCGCCGGCGGAATCGTTCATGCCGATCAGTGGAATGCCCTTTTCGCCAGCCATCTGGAACAGCAGGGCCAGCTTGCGGCCGTTAGTGGCATCGATGGAACCGGCACGTACTGTGAAATCGTGGCCATAAACGGCAACATCACGCCCGTTGACATTAAGGATGCCGGTCACCAGTGAGGCGCCATCCAGATTCTTGCCCCAGTTTTGAAAAAGGATGTTGGGCTCGTTTTCCGTTAACACGCGAAGACGTTCCCAAACGGTCATCCGTTTTTTAAAGTGCTGTTTTTCAATCTGGGCAATACTGACCGACTTGATCGGGCGCTGAATCAGATCGTGGCCAGCCTGCATGGCCTCTTCATAGCCCCCTTTTTTTCCCGGTATTTCACCAGGAATGGTAAATTCAAGGGTTTCAGCGGGTTTGAACGGGTTTTTCAGTGATGGTTTAATTGCAGTTTTTGACATCTTCGCCATCCTTCCAGTTTAATGTATATCAACAACCTGAGTTGGTTTTGCAGTGACTCTATCTTGTGACAACCGCCAATACTTTAACTTCAGTGCCATCCTTTGAAAGCAGACGGTGTTTTAATGATGAATCAAAATAAACACAGTCCCCCTCTTCCAGGACAATTCGCTTTTCATCAAGAACAAGCTCTGCCGTTCCACTCATTACAAAGAGAAACTCTTCACCGTCGTGGCTGTAGGTATTCTCTTCGAGCGCCTTTTCGGTGATGGAAAGCAGGAATGGCTCCATCTTCTTGTTTTGCTTGTGAAATGAGAGTGATTCGTAGGAATAGCCCTGACTGGTGCCGGCCTTGGAGATAACGCGCGGAATCGCTTTACGCTCATGTGAACGAACAACTTCAAAGCGACACTCTTCTTCGTCTTCTGTGAAGAAAACGCCGATTTTTACATCAAAGAATTTAGCGATTCTGGAGAGGGTTGCAATCGGAGGTGAAACATTATTATTTTCAATCTGAGAAATAAGGGCAGGAGAAAACCCGGTCTCTTTGGCAACAGCCTGAAGGGTCAGCTTTTTTGAAAGGCGGAGCTTCTTAATTTTAGCCCCAATGTTGAATTCGCGCATTCAAACCCCTCTCTAAAATAGTAAAACTCAGTTTCCGTGCGGGGTTTGTATACAATTTGCTTTACAATGTCAATAAAATTCCTTCTGCGCAAACATTATATTAACAGGCTTAATAAAAACAAGTTTACTGCTGATAAAATAACAACTTCACTTTTTTAGTCTGCGTGCGAGCAGCTGTAACGTATGCAAAACTTCAACTTTGGATCCGTGCTGTTTGAGGCCGTCAGAAAGCTGCATCATGCAGCCGGGACAACCTGTAGCAACAGCTTGTGCACCGGTAGCATCGATAGCCTCGCTTTTACCGTTATTGATATTCATGGACGAGTCATAGTGATAGACATTAAAGGTCCCACCCAGGCCGCAACATTTGTCAGCCCCTTCCATTTCAACCAGTTCAACCCCTGGAGTACTCTTGAGCAACCCGCGTGGCTGTTTTACCACTCCGCGTGTACGGAGATGGCATGGGTCGTGATAGGTGATGCGAATCTCTTCTCCGGCACCGGTCTCAGACGGGTCAAGCCCCAACTGCTGCAGCAACTGTGAAGCATCAACTGTTTTCTTAGCCAGAGCTTCCAAGCGTTCACGCAACTCCGGGTTGCGTTTTCCGACCACCAATGGATACAGACGATGCAGGGCGCCGCCACAGGTGGCACAAGCACTCATGACATAATCCACTTCGTATTTTTCAAATTCAGCCAGGTTTTTTTCAGCCAGGTCACGTACCGTCCCGATATCACCACCGGACATGCCGGGCAATCCGCAGCACTGCTGGCCTTTAGGGATAATTATTGTGCAGCCGAGATGACGGAACAGGGCCAAAGCGGCCTCACCGACATCGGTATAAACAAAATTGGTCATACAACCAACAAAAAAAGCTATGCGCGGCTTGCCTGGCTCTCCCGGAATAACTTCGGGATGCTGATCTATAAAGCTGTTTTTGGCAATTTCCGGAATATAACGTTTGTTGCCGACGAATGGCAGCGGAAAGCGGAGACGAATACCGGACGTTTCAGGAATCTTTTTGAAGAAGAGCGGTCCCAAAAGCGAGGCCATTTTTGCCCCCATCTTCATACCGGTCCTGCTCTTGATTACCTGACCAACAGCAGCATGAAACGTGGTCAGACCACGCTTCTTTGCCAGTGACTCACGGGCAGCGATAACAATCTCATCGGTCGGCACATCATTGGGACATTTATCAACACAACTGCCGCAGAGTAGACATTTGGACATGGCAAGATAGGTCTGGTCGTCCAGATCAATATCACCTGTCAGAATATGCTGGGCCAGCGCAATTTTGCCTCGCGCCACCGCTGGTTCGCGCTGAAAAAAGGTGAAGGCTGGGCAGTTTTGGCGGCAGGCTCCGCACTTGACACATTTTTTCAGTTGGTCTTCAACCCGTTTGAGGGGATCGATATTTTCATAAGACATTTTAAAATCCTTCTTATACAGAAAAGCAGTGTAGCAATTAGATATAAACCTTCTACCACTCAATAGTAAACAAACAGATTGAAACTTATCAAGTTATTTAATCAAGAAACATGTTTGTGCTTCTTCTGTTGTTCTATGTCTCACAAGTTTTGCTTCCACTCTTCCAGAGCCAACAACGCCCGCTCCGCCAGCTTCTGCCGACGTTCCTTCTTCTTGATCCTCCCAGGCAGCTCGGGGAACAGTCCATAATTTACATTCATCGGCTGAAAATGTTTCACATCAGCATTGGTAATATGGTGCATGAGAGCGCCCAGGGCGGTTTCAGGTGACGGCACTGGAATCGTCTGGTTCTGAATAAATGCGGCGGCGGCAATGCCGGCCAAAAAACCGCTGGCCGCTGACTCCACATACCCTTCTACTCCGGTAATCTGGCCGGCGAAAAAAATGCGCGGGTCGCTCTTCAGCTGCTGGGTAGATTCAAGCAGTGCCGGAGAGTTGATAAAGGTATTGCGGTGCATAGAACCTAGACGGACGAATTCAGCCCCCTCCAACCCTGGAATCATAAGAAAGACACGGCGCTGTTCCGGCCAGGTAAGCTTGGTCTGAAAACCGACCAGATTATACATGGTCTTTTCCCGGTTTTCGGCACGCAGCTGAATGACTGCATGGGCCTCATGGCCGGTATGAGGGTTGAGCAATCCTACCGGTTTCATAGGGCCGAAGCGCAGTGTTTCGACGCCTCGAGATGCTAGCTCCTCAACCGGCATGCAGCCTTCGAAGTGAACCACTTTTTCAAATTCTCGTGCCGGGACCTTCTCGCCGCAATTCAGTTCATCGATAAAGCGGAGATATTCATCCTCGCTGAGCGGACAATTGAGATAGTCGTCACCATCACCCTTGCCATAGCGCGAGGCGGCAAAGACCTTCGTCATATCGAGAGAGTCGGCAGTGACAATCGGGGCAATGGCATCATAGAAGTAGAGACGATCGCCTGTCAGCTCCGAAAGGGACGCAGCCAGAGCGTCACTTGTGAGCGGACCTGATGCGACAATAACGATCCCTTCGGGCGGAATTGCCGTTGTTTCAGCTCGCTCAATCCGGATCAACGGATGAGATTCTATTTTAGCTGTAACGTACTCCGAAAAAAGCTGACGATCAACCGCCAGGGCGCCGCCAGCCGGAACGGAAGTTGCTTCGGCAGCCTCCATCGTCAGGGAACCACAGCGGCGCAACTCCTCTTTGAGCAGCCCCACGGCGTTATCGAGAGAGATGCCGCGCAGGGAATTGGAACAGACCAGCTCAGCCAACCCAGGCAATTCATGGGCAGGAGAAAACTTTACAGGCTTCATTTCATAGATAACGACTGAAATACCGCGCTGCGCCGCCTGCCAGGCGGCCTCGCATCCGGCAAGACCTCCGCCGATGATGGTAATATTTTTTTCAGACATTGTTTTTCCTTTATAAAAAGCACAAAGCATGGGCCGCTGAGATAATTCGTACCGTAGTCCGAAAGCTCCCAGAACCCATGCCTCTCAGTCATCCGGATAATTTGAATTACTCGCTGCTGTTGTAATCACAACCCTCTTTGGGACACTTCAAAAATTCACCTTTGCGCTTGTAGATCTTTTTGACCAGCAACGGGAACCCGCATTTCGGGCAGGGACTTTCCACCGGGAGATCCCAGAGAGCAAATTTACACTTCGGATATTGATTGCATGAGTAAAACAGTTTACCAAAGCGGGATTTCTTCTCCGTCAGCTCTCCTTCTTTGCACTCCGGACAGACTACGCCGGTGCTTACCGGCTTGATCAGCGGCTGGATGTTTTTGCAGGCCGGGTAGCCGGAACAGGCCAGATACTTTCCAAAGCGGCCATCCTTTATCAGCATCGGCAGCCCGCATTTTTCACATTTTTCTTCTGAAACTACCGGTTCGACAATTTCACCATCCTGATCTACGTTACGGGTATATTTACACCCTTCCTGAAAACCGGAACAGGCGATGAATTTGCCGCGTTTGCCAAGCTTTACGACCAGTGGCTTGCCACATTCAGGGCATACTTCATCAGTCGCCTCTGTTGTCAGATCAGCCTTGTTGACTTCACCCTCTTTCTGTTTCAACAGCGCAACAAACGGCTCCCAGAATTCCTTCAGCAGCGGCTTCCACTCTTTTTCACCACGAGAGACCTGATCCAGTTCCTCTTCCAGTCCAGCGGTAAAATTATAATCCACATACTGTGCAAAATGTGCCGTCAGCAGGTCGCTGACCACCATGCCGACATCTTCCGGGAAGAAGCGTTTCTTGTCGAGGCGGGCGTACTTTCTCTCCACCAGAGTATTCATGATCGAGGCAAAAGTTGATGGGCGGCCGATGCCATACTCTTCCAGTGTTTTAACCAGCGTAGCCTCGGTATAGCGTGGAGGTGGCTGCGTGAAGTGCTGTTCGGGGAGAACTTCATGGAGCTTGAGTGAGGCGCCCTCAACCATAGCCGGCAGCAGCCCCTCTTTTTCTTCATCCTGATCGTCAAGCCCTTCGATGTACAACTTCATAAAACCGGGAAAACGGATAACCGTCCCGGCGGCACGCAGTCCCGCCCTGCCTGCCCCGGCAAAAGGACCAGCTGCAGGAGGCACAGACAGCTCTGCAGTGATATCAACCGATGTCTGATCAAGCAGCGCTTCAGCCATCTGGCATGCTACGGTTCTTTTCCAGATCAGCTCGTACAGCTTATAGAGGTCAGGTGTCAGATACTTCTTCAACTCGATTGGAGTCTTGGCAATATAGGTCGGTCTAACAGCCTCATGGGCTTCCTGGGCATTTTTGGATTTTGTTTTGAATATACGGGGCTTTGCGAGCGCATATTCCTTGCCGTATGCGGCGGAGATGACGTCGTGGGCATCTGCCAGAGCCAGAGTTGAAAGATTGACGCTGTCGGTTCGCATATAGGTTATGAGACCGACCGTCCCCTCTTCCCCGATATCAATACCTTCATACAGTTTCTGAGCAGTAGACATGGTTTTCTTGGCCGAGAAACCAAGCTTACGTGATGCCTCCTGCTGGAGAGTAGAAGTGGTGAATGGCGGCGAAGGATTACGTTTTTTCTCGGTTTTGGTGACCTTGGCGACCTTGTAGCTGCCCGACTGCAGTGCCGCTTTCAGTGCGCTCGCGACCTCTTCACCTGGGATATCGAACTTGCCGAGTTTTTTACCGCCAACTTCTACCAGACCGGCTTTGAACTCCTGTCCGGCAGCAACACCGAGACGGGCGGCAACAGTCCAGTATTCCTGTTCGTTGAAGGCAAGTATTTCCTTCTCACGCTCACAAACCAGACGGAGCGCTACTGATTGGACACGTCCGGCGGAAAGCCCGTAGCGGATTTTTTTCCATAGAAACGGAGAGAGGTTGAAGCCGACCAGGTAGTCCAGAATCGAACGGGCCTGCTGGGCATCAACGAGATCAAGTGCGATGTCTCGGGGGTTTTGAACAGCATGCAGAATCGCTTCTTTGGTGATTTCGTGGAACTCAACCCGCTGGATTTTGATTCCGGGGCTCTTTTTATCGAGGCCGAGCGCCGCCAGCAGATGCCAGGATATAGCTTCCCCTTCACGGTCGGGGTCAGTTGCAAGCAACAGTCGATCCGCCCCCTTGAGAGCATCTTTTATTGCATCAAGATGTTTTTTACTTTCAGGGAGGACATGATACTTCGGTTCAAAACCCTTCTCGATGTCCACCGACCCCTGTTTACTCGGGAGGGCCCGTACATGTCCAAACGAAGCCAGGACTTTAAAGTCCGGGCCGAGGAATTTCTCTATTGTTTTCCCTTTTGCGGGGGATTCTACAATAACAAGGTTTTTCGACATGATATCTATAGGTATCCTTATAGTGGATTTCAAAAACATTAAAATTATACAAAATCATAAATAACACGGAGGCACGGAGTACACGGAGAAAGTCAAAAGAATAATTCAGGGGCACAACAAAAGCGAGAATCTATGTTTTCCCATAAATTGGTTGCAGCTTTTCTCCGTGTCATCGCTTAGCAGCGCTTACTTTTGGCCGTTGCTCCGTGTTATTCAAGTCATTTATCACGCGACAGCGTAGTGCGTGCCGGGCAGCGGCGTAATCGCTCCCTTGAGTTCGAGGTGCAGTAACATAGAGGAAACCTCCCCGGCTGTCAATTCAGTTTGGGAGATGATGTCATCAATGTGTAACGGCGAGCGAGCCAGCAGCTCGTAAATTGCTGCCTCTTTAGGTGTCAGAGCAAAGGTGCGGGGTGGTGGCTGGAATAATGGAGCGTCGGCAGATGCAAGTGCGTACGCCGGGAGTTCCTCAAGAATATCCTCAACACAATCCACCAGCTTGGCCCCCTGTTTGATCAGGCGGTTGCATCCGCGGCTGGTTGCGAAAGAGATATTTCCCGGCACGGCAAAAACATCACGCCCATGCTCCAGGGCATACTGAGCGGTAATAAGCGAACCACTTTTCTCAGCGGCCTCAACGACCAAAACCCCGCTCGACAGTCCACTAATGATCCGGTTGCGGCGCGGGAAATTTTCTGCCAGCGGCATAGTCCCGAGCGGGAATTCAGAAACAAGGCACCCCTTACCTGCCATCTCTTCGAAGAGCGTGCGATTTTCGGGTGGATAAATCTTGTCAACACCGCATCCCAGCACACCGATGCTCCTTCCTCCCGACTGGAGCGCACCCTTATGGGCAGCGGTATCAACACCGCGCGCCATCCCGGACACAACACAGACGCCATGGCTGGCGAGCGCCTCGGCCATCTTTCCCGTTGTCAGCAGGCCATAGGAAGTTGCCCGGCGCGAACCGACGATGGCAACTGAAAGCTCGCAGGAACGCAGCTCTCCTTTGACATACAGAAAAGGTGGCGGATCTGGAATTTCAAACAGGGATTTGGGGTAGTCACCCGATAGATAGGTCACCAGGCGTGCAGCACTCGCCTCAAGCCGACGGCACTCATCCTCCGCAAAACGCTTCCATTCGGCGTTTTTAAATCCCTCTATGATCGCAGGGGTCATTCCCCTGATGCCGGCAAGTGACGCAGCCGAAGCCTTCAAGGCGGTTTCTGGCGTATCAAACCTCTCCAGAAGCCGCCGAAAGGCAACATTACCTATCCCTGGAACCGCCTTAAGACCTATCCAGTAATAATTTTCCATTTTCATACCCAGTCAATACACGATAAAAAAAACCGGCCCGAAGCCGGTTTTAAAAACAGATTTCAGTTTATTTGGTTTGGCTGACGATTCGGTCACCCTTGTAGATGGTGTCGATACTCTTGACAACCAATGCTGTGGCTGATTTTTTGCCGGTTTCAAGGATAACCAGTGCCCCGAGCAGCTCCTGAGGCAACCGATCAATTCGCCCCTCGACATAACGCTGATCAATTGTCACATCCCGGACAATATAAAGCATGTTGCCGACCTCAGCTCCATGGCTTGCTCCGAGGTCGATATAAACAACATCTCCCGCCGCGATAATGCTGGCACCACTATAACTTTCGACGATATACCCTTTGAGATCATTTGAGGTATTCTTCAGGGATATTTCACGTCGACGGTTCTCTTTGTAGGGGAGCAGATAAGCTCCGGGACTGATTTCCTTGGTTGACGTTGTAATAATCGCCCGGGAGGATTTTCGCTCCACATCAGTCAACTGAAGAGTCCCGAGAGGGATCATCTTATATCCCATTTCCTCATTATTCAGCGGATGATTCACCGATGCATCCTTGCGGAATATGGAAAATTTATCACCACCACCGGCATTCAGAGCGGTGCCGATATCGGTGTACACAATATCATCAACACCCGTCACTACACGGCCATGCTGAGCTCCGATTACAAATCCGTAGGGCTTGAAACCCTTCTCCATCAAAAAACCCTCAGTACCAAAGAGCGTGTAGGTTTTCTCGGCGGCAACTTCCTGAAGCACTTCAGCAACTGCTGTAGCAGGGAGTGGGATGGGTGGAGTAGCTATCGGTGTCTGCACTATTATTTGTTCTGCTATCTGCTCCTTGGGGACAAGCTCGAGCCTGTCAGGAAAAATCCGTACTTTTTGCCCAGGGTAAATAAAATGTGGATTTGTTACCTGGCTGTTTTTAGACCACATATTCGGCCAATAATGCGGATCCTTTATGAAACGGTCTGAGAGTCCCCAGAGTGTATCACCCTGTTTGATGACATAAACGGTTGGTTCATCCTGGTCGGCGGCAAACACAACAGTTGGGATGACCAAAAGAGCCAACAGCAGTAGTAATCTGATTTTCATGCAGGTCTCCTTAATTGCCTTCTAGGAAGGACATATCTGGTTCAATTTGCGTTAAGACGCTCGCGTGCTTTTATTGCAGCAGGGCTGCTTGGATATGAAGTAATAATGCGCTCGAATATCCCCGTTGCCTTCTCTTTCTCTTTCATGGCAGACAACGTATAGCCGAGTTTCAAGAGTGCATCCGGGGTTTTAGAGCTTTTCGGGTAAACTTCCACTACCTTTGAAAAAGCCTCTTTTGCCTTGGGAAGGTCTGACAGAGTATAGTGACATTCACCTATCCAGTACACGGCGTTGGCAGCGTAGTCGCTCTGTGGATAATTTTTCAGAAACGATTCAAACGACTCGATGGCCGCTGGAAAATTGTTGGCACTATAGAGGCCGAATGACTTGATATACTCCTCCGGGGGGCCTGACTCTTTGGTGACTTTAAGTGGTGAAGACGGATGAACGATCTCTACTTTGGGAGTTTGTGACTGCTGGGTGAGAATCGCAACTCTGGCTTTAAGCTCATCACCGGAAGCTCTCAAATCACGATGATCATCCCTCAGCCTCTTTATCTCACCGGATAGCGACTTAAGCTGGTCATCCTGAACCTGCAGCAAGCCGGCAAGTTCATTGTGACGTTGTTCAGTTTTTTTTGCAGACTGAATAATAAACTCTATTTTAGCTTCGGACTCTACCTGGCGCTTTACCATCAGGTCATTGGCGGCACACCCCGAGATAAAAACAGAAAAAAGCAGAAATGGTACCAATCGGCTGCCTGATTGCATAATACCCCCATTTAACGTACGTTTTTCATAATTAAAGCGATATAGTCACCTTTGTCAAGCGAAAGGTGCCTTTTAAGTTTTCTTGGAAGGTCGATTATGTTAGCATCACATCCCCGCTAACCAGACTAACAGCCCAACACTTTTTATTGGAAATCCTCAATGCATAGGCCCGAACTGCTGGCTCCGGCCGGTAACATGGAAAAACTTAAAATTGCAATACATTACGGAGCAGATGCCGTCTATCTTGGCGGCCAGGCCTTTGGACTGCGCAATAAGGCAGACAACTTTTCCATTGATGAGATGAAAGCGGCCCTTGATTTCTGCCGGACAAAGCATGTCAAAGCCTACCTGACGATCAACAGCTATCCGCGCAATGAATCACTCCCGGAGCTTGATGAGTATCTGGCGCAGATTGCCCCCCTCCCCTTCGACGCCTATATCGTCGCCGATCCGGGGGTCATAGATGCGGTGCGCCAGGTCTCCCCGGAACGCGAACTGCACCTCTCGACCCAGGCCAACACGATCAACTGGCGTTCAGCCAGATTCTGGCAGCAGCAGGGTGTCCGCCGGATAAACCTTGCCCGCGAAATGAGCCTTGATAATATTCAAGAGACCGTGACAAACGTCCCGGGGATGGAATTTGAGGCATTTGTACATGGGGCGCTCTGCATCTCCTATTCCGGGCGCTGTCTGATTTCCAGCATGCTGACCGGGCGGGACGCCAATCAGGGTGAATGTACTCACCCCTGCCGCTGGAGCTATCACCTGGTCGAAGAATCGCGACCGGGTGAATATTTTCCGGTCGTGGAGGATGAAAACGGCACCTTTATCTTCAACTCCCGTGACCTCTGCCTGCTGGAGCATATTCCGGTTCTGGTCACAAGCGGGGTGCATGCACTCAAGATCGAAGGGCGCATGAAGGGGATTAACTACGTAGCTTCAGTGCTGCGAGTTTACCGTCAGGCGCTGGACGAGTACCTGGCCAATCCCGATAAGTGGCTCTGCCGCCCCGAATGGCTGGAGGAGTTGGCCAAACTGAGCCACCGCGGCTACACAACCGGCTTCCTGTTCGGGCAGCCACGCAACGTCGGACAGGAGTACGAGTCGGCCTACATCCGCAGTCACGATTTTGTCGGAGTCATTGATGAAGTGCTGGGTGACGGGACACTACTGATCAGCGTACGAAACAGGATCAAGGCCGGTGATCTGATCGAATTCATCGGGCCTGGAATGCGAAACGACTCTGTAACCCTTCAGCATTTTCTGGTTTTTCCAGAGCGCGGTGCCGCCACTCCGTCAGAGGTTGCCAATCCCAACCAGAGAATACTTTTGACTGTGCCGTTTACAGTTGAAGCGGGCGATCTGCTGCGCCGCGAGAAGATTACCGGGTGAAAAAGCCGGCTGAGCCGTCGGACGAAACAAGGGGAGCATAACATGAATTTTTACTACAACCTCAAAGTCAGGGACAAGCTGGCTCTCGGTTATGCCGTGGTACTACTTTGCTGTTTTCTGGTAGGTTTTTTGGGTTTCAAGGGGATGTCAGAAGCCCAAAACAGGCTCAACAATGTGCAGCAACACATGATTCCTTCCATTAAAACAGTGGCAAAGATTGACAATACGATAGAACAATACCGGCGCGTATATCTCCGTTATATGCTTGCAATCAGTCCACAACAGCGCAAAGAACTTGAAGCCAAACTTACCGCTGATGAACTCGCTATCACAGATCTGTTGGAGCGGTCAAAGGCATTCCATACTATTCCAAAAGAGCGCGAACTTCTGGACAATCTGTCTGTAATTATCCAGGAGTTTTATGTTGCCACCAAAAAGATGCGCAGTGCCATAAGTTCCGGCATCAAATACGAGGCACTACAGGCCGAGCACCTGCGAATAAAAAAAATTTCCGACCAGCTGGAAAGCACTCTCACACAACTTTCACAATTTAACGACAATGAAGTTAAAGAGCATTTTGAACAGAGTAATTTATCCTATTCAGAATTCCGCTTCTGGCTGGCCGCGCTGATCATTTTTTCCATCATCCTTGCTATCTCGATGCTTGTGCTGATTTCCCGCAGTATCGCCAACCCGCTGCGCCAGGTGCTTGAAGCTGTCCGTTCGCAGCAGGCGGGTGGGGAGGAAAAGGTCCGGCTGGCTGAAGCGATTGCCGGAGGCGATCTGAATCAGGAGGTAATAATTACCGAGCCATTCAAGATTGATAATAATCTGAAGAGCCGGGATGAAACCGGGATGCTGTTGAAGGCTTTTGTCGGAATGAGCGAGGTACAACAGTCACTTGACCTGGCTTTTGCCGACATGACCAGCGCTCTGCGCCAAAACCGTGACCAAAAAGCAGTGCACGATTGGTTCAAAAGCGGCCAGAACGATCTCAACACCATTCTCAGGGGCGACAAACCCACTGCAAAGCTTGCGAATCAGGCACTTGCATTTCTGGCCGGATATCTTGGCGCTGGAGTCGGTGTTTTCTACGTTTTTGATGAGAAGGAAGCTGTGCTGCAAATGGCCGCAAGCTACGCGCTTGCACCTGGCAAACACCTGAACGAACGGATCGCCCTGGGCGAAGGGCTGGCAGGACAAGCGGCACTGGAAAAGAAGGTTATAACCCTGCAAGAAGCGCCTCCAGACTATCTCAGTATCAGTTCAGGGCTGGGTGAATCCAGACCGGCGCATATTGTTGCCCTCCCCCTACTGCATAACAACACTCTGGTTGGCCTTCTGGAACTGGGTTCGTTCACCACATTCAGTGACAACGATTTATCATTTCTGCAGCAGATAATGGAAGCACTTGCAATTACCCTAAGTGTAAACAAGTCGCACCAAAAACTTAACGATCTTCTGGAACATACGCAAGGACAGTCAGAAGAACTTCAGATGCAGCAGGAAGAACTGCAGCAGACCAACGAAGAGCTTGAAGAACGTGCCCAGCTGCTGGAGCAGCAGCGTGAACAGATCCGTGTCAAAAACCGCGCGTTGGAGGAGACCTGGGGCGAGCTGCAACTCAAGGCTAATGAGCTTGAACGGGTCAGCACCTATAAATCGGAGTTCCTGGCGAATATGTCGCATGAGCTGCGCACTCCTCTCAATAGCCTGATGATCCTGTCCAGCCTGTTGAAAGACAATCGGGAAGGAAACCTGACAGCCAAGCAGGTGGAATTTGCTGCCACCATTAACGGAGCCGGCCGGGATCTACTCAACCTGATCAACGACATCCTGGATCTTTCCAAGATCGAATCAGGACACATGGAATTCCATTATGAGGATCTGAACCTGTCTGAAATCTGCGAGCAGATTGAAACCGTTTTTAATCCGATTGCCGGAGACAGGGGGATTGACTTCACAGTAACGGTTGACGATTCCTCGCCAAAAGCCTTTACTGCCGATAGCCAGAGAACCCAGCAAATTCTTAAGAACCTCCTTTCAAATGCCTGTAAATTCACATCAGAGGGTGCGGTTATTCTCCGAGTTTACACACCGGAACCTGGCGAGTGTCAGCTTGAGACACCATCTATCGCCTTTGCCGTTTCCGACACCGGCATCGGCATTCCAACCGACAAACAGTCACTAATATTTAACGCTTTCCAACAGGCGGACGGCAGCACCAGCCGCACCTATGGCGGCACAGGACTGGGGCTTTCCATTTCACGCCAGCTTGCCCGTTCCATGGGTGGAGAAATCTCTTTAACCAGCGAAGAAGGCAAGGGAAGTACCTTCACTCTGTATCTGCCTATCATGGGAATCTGCGATCTCAATGCCGCAGCGGAAAAGCCGGATCTCCCCGCCAGTCCGGTTAAAACTGCCGCAGCTGGAACCAAAAGCAAATGGACTGACACACTCCCGGCTCCGCTACCTGATGACCGCCTGCAGATACCGGAAGGCGGCAAGAGCATTCTGGTCATTGAAGATGACCTGACATTTGCCGGTATACTGCTAAGAATGGTTCGTGATCGAGGCTTTTCTGCACTTGTTGCTGCTGACGGAGAAAACGGCATCGCTATGGCCGAACTTTATCGCCCAAGTGCTATCATTCTTGATGTCATGCTCCCGCATATCGACGGCTGGGGTGTCATGCGCAGCTTGAAAGATAACCCGGCAACCCGTCATATACCGGTACATTTTGTCACCTGCCTGGAAGAACGTCAGAAAGCAATGAGCATGGGGGCCATAGGCTATGTAACAAAACCGGTTAGCAGAGAACTGCTGGACAACGTTTTCAGCACCCTGGAGAGCACCATCAAAAAAACTATGAAAATGCTGCTTATTGTTGAGGATGACCCAGCGCAGGCACAGGCCATGGTGGCCCTTCTGGAAGAGAGGGAAGTGGCAATCCTTGTTGCTGAGAGTGGGGCTAAAGCTATCGAACTTCTTTCCCGCAGCCAATTCGACTGCATCGTACTTGATCTGGGATTGTCAGACATGAGCGCCTTCGAGCTGCTTGAGGAGCTCAAAAAGCTCGACCCTGAACGCCGTATTCCGGTTATTATCCACACCGGTCGCGAGCTGACACAGGAAGACGAAAAACGCCTTCATCACTATGCAGAGAGCATCATTATCAAAGGGGCAAAAAGCCCTGAACGGCTCCTGAATGAAGTGACGCTCTTCCTCCATCTGGTAGAAACGTCACTTCCCCCGGACAAACAGCGCATGATCCGGACAGCTCTGGACAAAGAGGCGATGCTGGCTGAAAAAAAGGTCCTGATTGTCGATGACGACATGCGTAATATCTTTTCGCTCTCCAGTGCCCTGTCGGAAAAGGACATTATCATTTTTGAGGCAGATAATGGTCGTGAGGCGCTAAACCGACTGAATGAGTTCCCTGATATTGATCTTGTCCTGATGGATATCATGATGCCGGAAATGGATGGCTACGAAGCAATGCGCGCTATCAGAAAAGACCCCCGTTTCGTCTCACTGCCGATCATCGCACTGACCGCCAAGGCGATGAAGGGGGACCGCGAAGAATGCCTTAAAGCCGGTGCCAGCGATTACATTCCTAAACCGGTAGATATGGAAAAACTTTTTTCCCTGCTGCGGGTCTGGCTGTATCAGGATGGGTGTCCACAATGAGCCGTCTGTTCATATCCACAGCTATCTTTCTGACCCTGCTAAGCGCGGCATCGGCCTCTGCCGACGAAGTAAAAATAGCGACCGGGCATACCATTATCAAAAGAATTCTTGATCCCGTAAGAAGTGCCTTCAGGGAGAAAACAGGTATTGACATTCATATCTTTTTCAATGATCCGGTACCCGCTTTGGCCGAGCTTGAAAGAGGAAATGCCGATGCCGCCGGGGCAAGTCTGTCACTTGAAAAATGGCTTGAACTGGCCAAAAGAGAGGGCGTTGCGGTTAAAGACCCCGCTGCATACAACTCATATGTGCCAGCTACAGAAAAACTGATGATCATGGTGAATTCCGGAAACAGAATAAAAGCTCTTTCCAAGGAACAGCTCAAGGGGGTTTTTACCGGCAAGATACTTAACTGGAAAGAGGTTGGTGGCGATGATGCCCCGATACTGGTTGTCTGGCCCTCAGTCTCTTCCGGCGCATTGGTAATTTTCAAGGCCACAATCATGGACAATGAACCGTTGGTTAAAGATGTCTTTGATGTTGAAACTATTGCAGACACTCCAGATGCCATCGCTGCAACTCCAGAGGCGATCGGCATAGTTACCGGGACCGAAACGGAACCGGGAATCAAAGAAATTGCACCGGCCACCGAGCGCCCTTTAACGTTTATATACAAAGGCAAACCTTCTCCCAACCTGCAAAAACTGCTGGACTTTTTACGTAGTGAAGGAAAGTTGTATATAAATTGACGGCCTCGTAAAGGAATGACGTGTTACCAGGAATAGCCGGAGACAAACTTAGATGACCATAAAAACCAAACTTATAGCCAATGTACTGTTTACCGCAGCCATTATAATTGTAATTTCATTGGCAAGTTTTTTATCGATGCGCTTTCTTCAGGAGAAGCTCTCGTATCTGACCGAGAAAAGCACTCCCTTCCAGATGCGGTCAATAGAGCTCCAGCGCGAGCTGAATGGAGCAATAACAGCTCTCGTCAAGGTGAACGCAGCCCGGACCATGCCGGAATACAATGCATTACAGGCTGAAGCTGAAAAATCTCTTGAAATTGTCAAAAACACTCAAAAATCCCTCGAGAAGATGAGCAGCGGTACTCCCGATGCATCAGCGGAACTTGGCAAAATGGCGCTTGAACTTTTTGCCGCCGTCAAAGAGCGTATAAATAGTAATGACGCGGCAACAGCGGCCAGCGCCAAAATATTGCAGAGCATGAAAGAATCATCGGCCCGGCTTAACGACCTGGATGCATCCATAAGAAATCTGCAAGCCAATAACTCTCACGCTTTTGCAGCGGCATTGGAGAATACCGCCATATCTTCCGGCAAGCTGAGGGGTATTGAGGATCTTCGCAGCTTGATACGGGATCTGCAGCTGATTGCCCTCAATGTACAAAATATCCAGAATGACACTAATGTTCTTATAGCAAAAGGAAAGCTTAAAACTATTACGCTTCGCATAGCTAAAAATGAGTACTATAGAGCCAACAAGTCTATTGCTGCTATTGTCGACAGGTTCACTGACCTGCTGGGTGAATATGTCAGATTAAAATCCGTCTCACTGGTACAAAACGATAATGACTCAAAAAGCAGGGTTGCATCAGCCGGGAAAGACGTCCCAGATAAACTGGGTTCTCTTTTCCAGACACTGGACCAAGAGGCAACGCTGGCGCGCTATGATTTGTCCTCTGCAAACAGTAAACAGCAAAGTTCGTTCTCTCAATCCAGCAGCACCAACAACATCCTCATGGCAAACTCTGAGCTGGTGGCACTTGGGTTAAAGGTGACAAACGCAAACAACCGAATGTTTACTGTTGGATCGCGCGCTGAATTGGACAAACTTGATGCGGAAGTTCGAGATCTTTTTTCAAGGATACACGAGCGAGTCCAGATGCTGAAAAGTTCTCTGTCCAAGCTGAATAACAGGAATGAACTGGAGACACTCCGCGCGGCTCATGTATCGCTTGAAAAAGTTCACACTGGGATCTATTCGGAAAACGGAATTACAGCTGCTCTAGAAAAGAAGCTGCTTGCAATAGAGCTCGCAGACGAGGCATCCGACAAACTGCGCGAAATAGTCTTCAGACAAATTGCAAAGGGAAAAGAAAGTGTTTCGGCCGCTCGGGATGAACAGGAAAAGTCCATTATTACGGTAAAAAAGGTGATCCTGCAGAGCACGTCACAGATTATTTTTATCAGTGCAGTGGCGATTGTTATCGGGATGTTCTTTGGCTTCTGGATTTACCGTTCGGTGTTGCTGCCCCTGCGCGTAATACTGAATGCCGTTAACAAACAGCAGCAACTGGGGGAGGAAAAAGCGACTCTTGCAGAGGCTGTCGCCGGAGGAGATCTGAACCTTGAGGTGACGGTCAGCGAAGCGATAAAGCTTGACCTGGAACAGATTGGCGACGATGAAATGGGGATGGTGTTAAGCGCAGTTGTCGGCATGAGTGAAGCACAGGCAACTCTGGACAGATCTCTTGCCGGGATGACGGAATCGCTTCGCAACAGCAGGGATGAAACTGCCCGTCGTGACCATTTGAAGAATGGACTGTACGAACTCAACAGAATCCTGCGGATCGAACATAAGACCGCCGAACTGGCTGATGAAGCGCTGGCATTTATTGCAGATTTTATTGGTGCCGGGGTTGGAATCATGTATCTGTATGACGAAGAGGGGGAGATGCTCCAAACCCTTTCCACCTACGCCATTTCCAAAACCGGTCGGCTGAACTGGGGTTTCCCCCTCGGCGAGGGGCTGCCTGGCCAGGTTGCGTTAGAACGTAAAATGATCTGCCTGAAAGACGTTCCTCCTGATTATCTCCCGATTACTTCGGCACTCGGCCAGGCGAATCCGATGAATGTCGCTATTATGCCGATTATGCACAATGATACATTGGCCGGTGTGTTGGAAATTGGGAGTTTCAAACAATTTAGCGACGACAATTTTGAATTTTTGCAGCAATCCATGGAGGGGGTTGCCATTGCGATCAACATCAACCATTCACGCCAACTCGTCAATGAGCTTCTGGAAAAGACCCAGACGCAGGCCGAAGAACTATACGCCCAGCAGGATGAGTTACATCAAACCAATGAGGAGTTAGTAGAACGGGCAAGGATGTTAGCGGAGCGGCGAAAATAATATGACCACGGACGAACTCGTAGATATCGAAATAAAGCTCCTCATGGATGGGGTCTACCAGGTATACGGCTATGACTTCAGGGAGTATGCAGAGGCGTCACTGCGACGGCGTCTGATCCAGTGGCTTTCCGGTTCCGGATTCGCTACCTTCTCTCTGGCCCAGTCACAGCTGCTGAGGGATCGCGTCTTTTTCGACTCCCTGCTGCGCGGGATTACCGTCAATGTCTCGGAAATATTCCGTGATCCCGCCTTTTTCAAGGCGGTCAGGGAACATGTAGTGCCGTATCTTAAGACCTACCCCTTTGTGAAAATCTGGCACGCTGGCTGTTCAACCGGCGAAGAGGCATATTCAATGGCAATACTCCTGCTGGAGGAGGGGTTAAAAGGGCGCTTCCGGATTTATGCCACCGATATAAATGAAGAGGTTATCCGCAAGGCACAGGATGGGATTTATCCTCTGAAGGAGATGCAGCGCTTTACCAAAAACTATCAGCAATCCGGGGGAACGGGTTCGTTTTCTGACTATTACACGGCCCGCTACGAACACGCCATCCTCTCCCCCTCACTGCGGGAGAATATAGTTTTTGCGGCTCACAATCTGGCCGTTGATGGCGACTTTGGCGAAATGAATCTGATTCTCTGCCGCAATGTCATGATTTACTTTAAACAACCGCTCAAGGAAAGGGTACTGGGCCTTTTTGACAGCAGCCTGCTGCAGGGAGGCTATCTTTGTCTCGGAACGAAGGAGAGTCTGTATCAACGTCAGATTGCTGCCCACTATGAGGCAATAACAGCACGGATGCAGATTTATCGGAAACAGTATGCAAACAAGTAATTGCAGGAAGCTCAAGGCGATTGTCATCGGAGTTTCGACCGGCGGCGTTTCAGCGCTAACGCAGATATTGGGAGGGCTGCCAGCGGATTTTTCGGTCCCTGTACTTGTGGTTACCCACATCACACCTGATTCCGATGACAGCCTGGCCAAGTTGCTGAACACACTTTGCGCCATCCGAATAAAGGAAGCCGATGAGCAGGAAGCTATTACTCCAGGCACGGTCTATATGGCTCCGGCTAATTATCATCTGCTGGTTGAGCGGGGTGGCCTTCTGTCGCTTTCCATTGATCCTCCGGTCAACTTCGCCCGCCCTTCTGTGGACATTCTTTTTGAGTCTGCGGCAGAGGCTTATGGGCCTTCGCTGGCCGGTGTTATCCTCACCGGCGCGGGGAATGACGGCAGCAAAGGTCTGCTGAAAATAAAGAATAACGGCGGCCTGGCAATTGTTCAGGATCCAAAAGATGCCGAAATGAATTCGATGCCCGGAAGTGCGATGAAATTGCTGAAAGCCGATCACGTTGTACGATTGAAGGAAATTTCCGGCCTTTTGATGAGGCTTGCAGGGGACAAACCATGAACCAGTCACAATCCACTACCATTCCTATTCTAATGGTCGATGACCGACCGGAAAACCTGCTGTCACTGGGAGAACTTCTCCGTGACCAGGGATATGAACTTGTCAAGGCATTGTCCGGCAATGAGGCTCTGCGTCTAACGCTCAAGCAGGACTTTGCATTGGTGCTGCTTGACGTACAGATGCCGCAAATGGACGGTTTCGAGACGGCCGAATTGATGCGTGCAAATCCAAAAACCAAGCACATCCCGATCATCTTTGTCACCGCCGGCATGAAAGATTCCCAGTTTCAGTTCAGAGGGTATGATGCAGGGGCGGTAGATTACCTTGCGAAGCCTATAGAACCGCTATTTTTGCAGAGCAAGGTCAGAATATTTGCCGAGTTGTATCGTCAACGCCGTGAGATTGAGCGGCATAAAGATCATCTGGAAGAGCTGGTGGAGCTGAGAACGGCCGAGTTAAGCCTGACGGCCGCTGAACTTGAAACAAGCAACGAGCAGCTTCAGCACTGGAACCGGGCTATGAAATCGACAGAGGAAATACTTCGCAAGCAGGTAGCTGAGTTTATAGAGACCCACGATCAGCTGCTGGCAACCGAAGAAATGTTGCGGGTTCAGATCGAAGAATACGAAGTCACCCAGAAGCTGCTGAACATATCAAATATCAATCTTCAGAATCTTTTCGATGTTTCGCCCCTGGCTATAGTGGTTTCCTCTTTTCCCGGAGGGATACTCCGCAAGATCAACCATACCTTCTGCGATGAGTTTGGCTATAATGATGAACTGCCTATCGGCAAGAGCGGAGAGGAAATTGATTTATGGTGCGATCCTTCCGAAAGGGTGCGCTTGTTAAAATTGCTGGCCGAACAACAGGAAGTTTCCGGCTTTGCGACCGAGATCAAAACCTCTGCGGGGGTCTGCCGTTCAGTGCTTTTGTATTGCACCCGCATGGTTTTTAAGGATGAAAATTGCGTCCTGATCGTGTTCCTGGATATCACCGAGCAGAAGCTGATGGAGGAGCAGATCCGGCAGACTCAGAAAATGGACGTTATTGGACAGTTGGCTGGTGGTGTTGCCCACGACTTCAACAATATGCTGACCGCTATTTTAGGCTCAACTGAACTAATGGAGCGTTATGTAAATGACAATCCTGCCGCGACAAAACTGCTCGGCAACATTCAAAAGGCGGCAAGCCGTTCGTCCGAGCTGACCAGTCAGCTGCTGGCTTTTTCCCGTAAAGGGCAAAAAAACGCCGTGCAAACCTGTATTAATACGACAATCCTTGAGGTAATTTCACTTTTGGAGCGAACCATTGACAAGAAGATAACCCTGAAAACGAAGTTGGTAGCCAAAAACGCGTGTGTCGTGGGTGATCCGGCGCTGCTTCAGAATGCCCTCCTCAACCTTGGTGTCAACGCTCGCGACGCCATGCCGGAAGGCGGAGTTATCACGTTTGCAACAGCTGTCGTTGAGCTGGATTCCGGCTACTGCCGATCCAGCGCGTTTGCCATAACCCCCGGCCCGTACATTGAAATATCTGTATCTGACACCGGTTCAGGGATGACAAAGGAAATAATCCAGCATATTTTTGAACCGTTCTTTACGACTAAAGGTGTCGGCAAGGGAACCGGACTGGGACTGGCTGCCGTCTACGGTACGGTGACGGATCACCACGGCTGTATCAGCGTTTTCAGTGAACCTGGAAGTGGAACCATCTTCAAGCTATACCTTCCTTTATCAAACAATAAAAAAACGGAGTTAACCTGTACCGAGGAGCTTATTTACGGTTCAGGCGGCATACTGCTGGTGGATGACGAGGAGTTGCTCCGCGATGTAGGGAAAGCTCTTCTGGAGAGTCTTGGATATAAGGTTTACCTTGCAGAAGATGGCGAACAGGCTCTGAAGACCTTCGCGCTTGAAAAAGAGAACATTTCGTTGGTGATTCTGGATATGCTCATGCCAAAAATGGGTGGCAAAGAGACACTCCAGATACTGATGGAAAAATATCCTGATATCCGGGTCCTTATTTCGTCCGGATTCAACCAGGAGGGGACTTTTGATGATCTTAAAAACATTGGAGCAAAAGGATTCCTCCAGAAACCGTATCTCTGCCAGGAAATGTGCAAGGCTGTTGCTGAGGCATTAAATTGAGGCATGGTCATTGACCTTTGCAAGTAAACCATTGACCATTAGAATCAGATACATATTGAAAATAAAACATGAAGACCAAGGAATACGTTAGCATGACTGATCCAAAGCTCCCCCCCCAGAATCTGGACGCTGAAATGTCCATACTTGGTGGTATTCTTATAGACAACGACGCCATTAACCGGGTGCTCGAAAGCATCGTTCCTGAAGATTTCTACCGCGAGGTTCATCGTAAAATTTTTCTGGCGATGATGCAGCTGTCCGACAGACGTGAACCGTGCGATCTGGTGACACTGACCGAGATCCTTAAAAAGAAGGGGGAACTGGACGAAGTCGGCGGCGCCGCCTACCTGCTTATGCTGGTTGACTATGTCCCGACTGCGGCCAATGTTTCCTATTACTGTAAAATTGTTAAAGAGAAGTCCGTCAACCGCAAATTGATATCCATAGCCACCGGGATTGTAACCCGCAGCTATGAGGACCAGACCGATGTCAATGAACTGCTGGACAAGGCCCAGAAAGATCTTTACGAAATCGGCGAAAACAAGCTACGGCCCCAGTATGTTCCTATACAGCCGCTCATCAAAGAAGCCTTCAAGATTCTTAAATCGCTAAATGATCGCAAAGAACATATTACCGGCGTGCCTACAGGCTATACGGACCTCGACCAGATGACCGCCGGTTTTCAGCCAGGCAATCTTATTATCATCGCCGCCAGACCATCGATGGGCAAAACAACGCTGGCGCTCAATATCGCCCAGCATGCCAGCGCCGAGAGCAAAAAGAAGACCCCTTCGGTTATATTCTCACTGGAGATGGGCAAGGAAGATCTTGTCATGCGTTTTCTGGCTTCTATCGCACGGGTTGACTTTGGACGGATGCGCACAGGACACTTCCAGGACAGCGACTGGCCACGGCTGACCAGAGCGGCTGGAATTCTCCATGATGCCAAGATTTTTATCGATGACACTCCAGCCATCAGCGTTCTGGAGTTACGTTCCAAGGCACGCCGATTGAAGAGTGAACATGATATCGGGCTGATTATTGTCGACTATCTGCAGTTGATGAAAGCCGGTACCCGCATCGAATCACGTCAGCAGGAAATCTCCGAGATTTCCCAGTCCCTAAAGGCGCTGGCCAAAGAGCTGAGTGTCCCGGTTGTGGCTCTGTCGCAGCTTAACCGTGAGCTGGAAAAACGTGCCGACAAGCGCCCGATGATGAGCGACCTTCGCGAATCCGGAGCTATCGAGCAGGATGCCGACGTAATCATGTTCGTTTACCGCGAGGCGGTCTACTGCGAGGCGTGCCGCAAGCGCGACGGTTCCTGCACCCAGGGGCACGATCGCAACGCAGAACTTATCATCGGAAAACAGCGTAACGGCGCAATCGGCACGGTAAGCATGGCCTTTTTCGGCGAGCATACCCGTTTTGAGAACCTGAGTGAGCGGAACGAATAACTTTTAGACTGAAAAAAATTGTTTCAGTGTTTAGACTTTGGAGGCCAGCCATGTCAGAACAGAAAAAAGGTTCGCTGGGAGAAATCCTCTCCGCCTGCAACATCATCAACGAAGACGATATCACTGCAGCTCTGGAGGAACAGGGGCGTAGCGGGGCACGTATCGGTGAAGCGCTCATCACCCTGGGAATCGTCACGCAAGAAGATATTGACTGGGCGCTTTCCAACCAGCTGGACCTCCCCTACATCCGACTCAAAGTTGACATGATCGACCCTGATGCAGTACGGCTTGTTCCGGCTGCGCTCGCGAGAAAGTTCAACCTGATTCCACTCATTAAAGCCGGGAATGAGCTGAACATCGCTATTTCCGACCCGCTCAACAGTGCTGCAATCACCGCCGTTGAGCGGGAGACCGGCTGTCAGATCAATGTATCAGTGGCTTTGATCCGTGAAATACGTGAAATGATCGATGCCTGCTACGGCAGCAGCGAGCAGGAACGGCTGGGATTTACTTCGAGTGCCTTTTCCGATAATGTTCTGGATGCTATTAACAGCGACCTGAGCGGTGGCAAGCTGCTTGACTACCTGCTGGTTTTTATCCTGCAAAACCGGCTTTCATCCCTATCACTGCAACCGATGGGAGAATCCGTAGCCATCAGTGGCAGACGAGGTGGCATTTCACGCCCGGTCGGCTCTTTAGTCGGCACCTATTATCCAGACGTCACTCTCAAAATCCGTAAAAACATCGGCAGCAGCACCCATAGTGAGCCATCCTCTAACGGACTGTTGAAGTTCAGCTACCGCTCTCACCCGATAATCTTCCAGATTTCCTCCATGGCCGGCTATGGCGGCGAATACATCACCATACGTCCTCACGTATCCTCGACCGTTCCGGATCGTCTTGCCGAATTGCATCTCCCCCCACATCATGAAAGCAATTTTTTACGCCTTGCCTGCGCACAACACGGCATCACCTTTTTCGCTTCGAGAAACACACAGGAACGGGATCGTTTTATTGATCTGATGCTTGAAGAGATGGATACAACAGGCAAGAATGTCATTATCCTGGGTGAAGGGCCGGGCCGGTCGAATAAACATTTCCCACGAGTTATTCTTCCGCGTGACGAGGCTGAACGTGCCGCAACAATCATGAACGCTCTGGACCATGCACCGGATATACTTGTTATTGAGGATGCTACCGAGGGGATGCCTTTTACTGCTGCCTGCAGGGCCGCCATGCGCGGAAAACTTATTCTGGCCGGCCTGGAAACTCGTGGAACCCGCAATGTTCTGCGCCAGCTGTTACTTTACCAGCAACAGAACTACTTCCTTCCGGTCTTCGTCAATGGCCTGATTTCATTCAAAGGGATTCAGCTGTTCTGCCCGGAATGCAGGACAGAATACGTCCCACCTGCTGAGGAACTGGCAGCAATGAATCTTCATAATCAACCCGCATCTTTTTACAGTACAACCGGGTGTGATGCCTGTGGCCATAGCGGCTTCAGCAAAAGAAAGTTTTTGACTGACGTGATCATTTTCAGTGACGAGTTCTTACGCATTTTTGAACAGTCCAGCGATGTCGCCGCGCTGGAGAAATATCTTGAAATGTCGGGATATCATGGTCTGGAAGATGAAGGGCTACGGCTCCTGATGGCTGGAGACGTTTCGCCTGAGGAATATATTGCTTCGGTTGTTTTATAAATAGGGGAGGAATCTTATGGCACGCATAGATGCACTCTTTAATATGATGCAGGAACAGGGAGCATCCGACCTGCACCTTTCCACCGGGAACCCGCCGATTTTTCGTCAGCGGGGTGATATGGTAAGGCTAAACTTCAAATCGCTGGGGCATGACGAGCTGAAAACAATCCTGTTCGAGATTTTAAGTGAAAAACAGCAGGCGCACTTCAACGAAACCAAGGATCTTGATTTTGCCTATGAAGTGCCCGGTCTGGCTCGTTTCCGTGGCAACATCATGATGCAGTATCGCGGGATTGCCGCAGTATTCCGTATCATTCCATCTAAGATTCTTTCGGCTGATGAACTGGGACTGCCGGATGGGGTACGGCGCATGACCAATTTCAAGAAAGGGATGGTGCTGGTGACCGGCCCGACCGGGTCCGGCAAATCTACGACGTTGGCCGGCATGATCGACCTGATCAACTCAACCCGTAAAGAACATATCCTGACCTTTGAGGACCCGCTGGAGTTCATTCATGAAAACAAAATGTCTCTCATGAATCAGCGTCAGATCGGCGAGCATACCGAAAGTTTCGCCTCGGCCCTGCGTGCTGCTTTGCGAGAAGATCCTGACGTCATACTTGTTGGCGAAATGCGCGATCTGACAACAATTCAGCTCGCCATGAGCGCTGCCGAAACTGGCCACCTGGTCTTTGGCACCCTGCATACCAGCACCGCCGCCAAGACTGTTGACCGTATTATTGACGTTTTCCCGACCGACCAGCAGGAGCAGGTCCGCGCCATGCTGTCTGAATCTCTAAAGGGAGTTATCTGCCAGCAGCTTTTGAAAACAGCCGACGGCAAGGGGCGCGTCGCGGCTCTGGAAATCATGCTCGGCACCCCGGCCATCGCCAACCTGATCCGCGAAGGAAAGACATTCCAGATCCCCTCCATCATGCAGACCGCCAAGAAGGACGGCATGCAGCTTATGGACCAGCACCTGCTCGATCTGCTGAAAACAAAAATGGTAAACCCGGAAGAGGCCTATCGCTGTGCCATCGACAAGAAGCAGTTTGAACAATATCTGACGCCGGCATAATTATGGAGACTGCAACCATGAACTTTAACCATTTTGATGAAAGCGGCCATGCGATTATGGTCGATGTCAGTGCCAAACAGCCGACACTGCGCACCGCCGTTGCGGCGGCTGAAGTCAGGCTCTCGCCGGAATTACTGGCGGCTATCAAAATCGGCGGTGTTGCCAAGGGCGATGTGCTGGGCGTAGCCCGTCTGGCCGGTATCATGGCTGCCAAGCGTACAGCGGATCTGATCCCGCTTTCCCACCCGCTTGCCATACATAATGTCAGCGTCGATTTTGAACTGGATGAGCTCTCCGGGGTGATCACGACACGCTGCACCGTACGTGCGCTTGAGCGAACCGGCGTAGAGATGGAAGCGATGACCGGAGCCAGCCTCGCGGCTTTGACGATTTATGACATGTGTAAGGGGAGTGATAAATCGATTACAATCGGCGAGATCAAGCTGCTTTTCAAGGAAGGCGGCAAAAGCGGCGTCTACAGGCGCGACGTTAACAACAAAGCCTGACGGCCTGTATGCAGACAGAACAGACCATCCGTCTATCCGCTTTTATTGGTGTCCTTCTACTGGTTGCCGTCTGGGAGATCATTGCACCGCGCCGTCCTTTGCTGGATAACAAAAGCAGGCGCTGGTTTATCAATCTTTCCATTGTCTTTATTGACACCGTAACTGTCAGGCTGTTGTTCCCGATCCTCCCTGTTGCTCTGGCACAGATCGCCGCGACACGGGGATGGGGTCTTTTCAATATACTGGTCATGCCGCTTTGGTCTAAAATTCTCCTGAGCATTTTAATCCTGGATTTTATCATTTATCTTCAACACGTCATGTTTCACTACCTCCCTACCCTCTGGCGATTGCACCGGATGCACCATACAGACCTTGACCTTGACGTTACCACCGGCAATCGTTTCCATCCGCTGGAGATTGTAATCTCGATGTTTATTAAATTGACGGCGGTAGTCATCCTGGGAGCTCCGGCACTGGCGGTACTTTCCTTCGAAGTGGTCCTGAATGCGTGCTCCATGTTCAGCCACGGCAACGTCAAACTTCCCGCCACTGCAGACCGGCTGCTGCGCCTGTTTCTGGTGACTCCTGACATGCATCGTGTCCATCATTCGACAATTGTGCGCGAAACCAACAGCAATTTTGGCTTCAACCTCCCCTGGTGGGACCGACTCTTAGGGACTTACCGCCCCCAGCCCGAAAAAGGCCACATGGAGATGACCATCGGCCTCAAGGAATACCGCGATCCGCAACGGCTGACCTTGCCCCGTCTCCTTATTCAGCCGTTTACCAGCCCATAATTGCCCGCTTGACACAACTCCTGTAAAACTGGTACTGTACGGCATTACAATTGTTGTACCGGATAGCACTTAATCGTAAGCCCCGGAAAACTCCGGGGCTTTTTTCGTACAACCCAGAACAACCAGAAAGAAGGAGCAGCATGGAGTTCCAAGAATTTAATTTACACCCCGTAATTGCAGCAAGTATCAAAGAGGCCGGCTATACCACACCGACCCCTATTCAGCAACAGGCCATACCGACGGTCATGCTGGGGCGTGACGTCATGGGCCTGGCCCAGACCGGCACCGGCAAGACAGCGGCGTTCGCTTTGCCGGTTCTGAATCGTCTGATGGAAGGACCGCGCAGCTGTGTCCGTGCCCTGGTCGTAGCCCCTACCCGTGAATTGGCCGAACAGATTCATGAATCATTCGTGACGCTCGGAAAAGGGACACGGCTGAGGAGTGTTACCGTTTATGGCGGGGTCAACGTCAATCCGCAGATACATGCGCTCAAAAACGGCGTCGAAATCGTAGTGGCCTGCCCAGGCCGTCTTCTGGACCACATCGGACAAGGCACCATCGACCTTTCCCGTCTTGAGGTACTGATCCTGGACGAAGCTGACCAGATGTTCGATATGGGGTTTCTCCCCGATATTCGCCGAATCCTGGGTCACATCCCTGCCAAACGACAAACGCTGCTGTTTTCAGCCACCATGCCGCCCAGCATCAGCAAGCTCGCCCACGACATCCTGAATAATCCGGTCACCGTTCAGGTCGGCAATACAGCCCCCCCGGTCACCGTTTCCCACGCCCTCTATCCGGTAGAGCAGCATTTAAAAACGGCACTGCTTCTTGAACTGCTGAAGCATACTGACACTGATTCCGTTTTGATTTTTACCCGCACCAAGCACCGTGCCAAGCGCCTGGGTGAACAGCTTGAGAATGCCGGCTACAAGGCAGCGTCACTGCAGGGCAATCTGTCCCAGAATCGCCGCCAGGCGGCACTTGACGGCTTTCGTGACGGTACTTATCAGATTTTGGTGGCAACCGACATCGCCGCACGCGGCATCGATGTTTCGCAGATATCGCACGTTATCAACTATGACATTCCAGACACACCGGAAGCCTACGTTCACCGTATCGGGCGTACCGGGCGCGCTGCCAAAAGCGGCGACGCGTTTACCATGGTCTGCAGTGAGGACACTATCATGGTGCGCACGATAGAGAAGAAACTCGGCGCCCCGTTAGAGCGACGTACAGTAGACGGCTTTGACTACACAATTGCTGCACCAAAAAAAGATGCAGAGTTCGCCAGACCGCCCCGCGAACCGCGGCCAACCCGCAAACCGGCCGCTGCCAAAAAGAGTTCAGCCGGTTCAATCAACCCTTTCAAAACCGATCATCCCGGCAGCAAACCTGCGGGCCGTCCTCAGCAGACACGGCCGGGCGCAACAGGTGGCGCACCCAAAACAGTCTTCAACAGTTCTCGTCGAGGGAAATGACGTAAGTTTTATTCAACGTTGAATTCCAAGCAAAAGACCTCCGGAGCTTTAAAAGCCTCGGGGGTCTCTCTACATTTATATTGACATCTAAATTATTGAATTGATATTTTCATTTCATAAGACAAGGAGCCCCAGTGCAAGCTAAAGAGCTGGTCCAACTGATAAAATCAAAAAAATCGCCGACCGTCGTCGATGTACGCAGCGGCTTCGAATACCGCAGCGGTCACGTACCTGGCGCTATCCACGCCCCAACCTGGAAAATCCTGCTTAAAATAGCAAAACTTCCGAAAGACAAGAATGCCAAGCTGGTGGTACTCTGTGAACATGGTCCGCGCGCCCAGATGGCTCAGGGGCTTTTGGGGCTGTACGGCTACAGCAACGTTACACTCCTTGATGGGAATATGGCTGGGTGGCGCAGAGCAGGGTTACCGGTTGAGAAATGACTTTGATGCGGGAACGGTTGCATCATGGAGTGCAGAGCCATGACGTTTAATGAGCTGCAAAAGTCGCTGGAAATATTAGGGCTTTATGACCGGGTAACGATGAAGCAGGTCAAGAGCCGTCATCGTGAACTTGTGAAGCGGTATCACCCGGATTCCGGAGAAACTGCAGGCGGTGAACAGATCCAGCTGATTAATGCTGCCTACCGTATCTTAAGTGAATATCTTGAATCATATTGCTTTTCTTTTTCGGAAGAGGAGTTCTACAGCCAGAACCCTGAAGAACGCATGCGACTTCAGTTCATAGATAATGCCCTCTGGGGTGGAAGTCGTGAGCAACGGGGGAAAAACTGAATCATAAAACGCCTTAAGGAGTCACAATGACACAACAAAAAGATTTTGACACCGTCGCTTTACAGTGGGACGAAGAGCCGCGCCGTGTCAAACTGGCAGGTGAGATTGCCACTGCTATTAAGGAAAACGTACCTCTTTCAAAAGAATGGGATGCTCTCGATTTTGGCTGCGGGACAGGCCTGGTTACGCTGCAGCTCGCTCCAGCTCTTCAGAGCATGACAGGGATCGACAGCTCCTCCGGAATGCTTGAACGTCTTGGTGCAAAGATACAGCAGTCCGGCTTTCAAAATGTGTGTACAGAACTGTGCGACCTTGGTAAGGGTGAGTTGCCGGCCGGGAACTATCACCTCATAACCAGCGCCATGACTCTGCATCACATCAAGGAGATTATACCGCTCCTGCAGTCACTTAAAACTCTGCTGCATCCCGGCGGCTGGATTGCTCTTGCTGATCTGGAGGCAGAGGGGGGGAGATTCCACGAAGACCCTACCGGCGTATTCCACAACGGTTTCAGCCGCGAGGAACTTTCAGGCATGCTTGAGGAGGCCGGTTTTTCTGCAATTTCTATCAAAACGGCTACAGAAGTTGTAAAAGGAGAGTCAACCTTCCCTGTACTGTTGGCAACGGCGAAATCTGACTGATTTTATCTGTTCACTACATAACGCATTACACCAATTTCAAATCAAAGATGAAATCAAGGCGGCAAAGACTGAGGCACCGAGGCGTACTGACCAGTACGTTGAGGTGCCGAAGACGAGCCAACGATGATAGCACTTTGATTTGGAATTGGAATTACACACAAAACAAACTGACAAGAGGAGCAAACATGAAACGACTTATTACCGCACTGACAACAGCAGCTGTAATTGCAACTGCAGCCCTTGCAATGGCAGCAAACCCTGCAGCCCCACTGAGTACACCAACCCTGAAGAAGACCATCGCTTCCAACGGCAAGCCGACACTTGTTTTCTTTGAGAACCCCAACGGCGCACCATGCAGGGCGCAAAAGGCGTTACTGAACAAACTTGTTGAACAGCGCAAGGAAAACTTCAATATTGCCAGCGTCAGCACCCTGAACCAGGAGGACCAGAAAGGATTCTACGATTACGGCATCAGAAGCCTGCCAACACTGGTACTGGTGGATAAAGCCGGTAAGATCAGCCGGGTTTTTTCTCCTGGAATTCAGAACACTGAAGTGCTTTCTTCCGCACTGGATGGCCTGAAATAATGGAATTCAGCATTGTCAACATCCTGATGGCAGTTGGGGCTGGAGTTGCGAGTGTGCTTTCTCCCTGCGTTTTACCGGTCATTCCGATCATCATGGCTGGAGCGGAAGTGAAGGATCGTATTCGTCCGCTGATTGTGGTGATCGGCCTTTCTCTGACTTTTATGGCAATGGGAGCAATATCTTCGCTCTTCGGGACGCTTTTGATCGGCAAAACCCGTTATATCGAGATGGCCGGGGCTGCGGTGATTATAATCATGGGGTTGATGGTGCTCCTTGACATGAGCATCTTCAAGCGTTTCTACCGTTTTTCCAACATCCGGGTCAATGGTGAAGGGCGTCTTGGCGGGTTGGTCCTCGGCATGGCACTTGGCCTCATCTGGGTCCCGTGTGTCGGGCCGTTTCTTTCAACCACCCTGACCATGGTTGCCACCAGCGGGCAACTGGCGACAGGAATCACTTTGCTCGGTTTTTATTCCCTCGGCCTCGCAATACCGATGCTGATAGTTGGCTATTCATCACAGCTTTTGCAGAACAGAATCAAAGGATTGCTCAAGCATGAAACCATGTTGCGCTATGTTAGCGGTGGTACGCTGGTCACCTTTGGTCTTTATTCTATCGTGGCGGGAAATATGGCGTTCTAACTTCTGCAAATGCGTGCAGTCATCACCAGGCAGATGCAGATTTTGCACGATATTCAAATCCGGTTTTCCTGGCAACCTCTGAAGTATTGTACAAAATAGGCATGTTACAAACTTGGCATACACCCTGCTCTTATAAGGTCAGATGTACTATCTCACCAAAAAAGGAGCAAAACCATGAAAACACGTATTATCACTACTTTAGCAGTTGCAGGACTTTTGGCAGCATTGGCAGCCGGTGACGTATTTGCAGCAGGGCGCGGCAACGGCGGGGGGAGCGCGCAGCGTAACGAAATCCGTACAGCTGCTCAGACAGCAACAGCAGCTTCAGTTCGTTCACAAAGGCGTGACGGTACATTTTTAACGACCGGTACAACAGCCAACGGCTCGACTACTCGCCAGGGTAAAGGCAATGGCCTGATGGATGGATCTCACCTGACAGCCACACCAGCCGCCACCGCTGTTACAACCACAACACCTTAAGACTGTCATTATCCACAGCAGTCCCGGTCAAGCTTCAAAAACCTGACCGGGACTTTTCCGAAGGATAGCCGCGATGAAACGAGTCATTTTTATCATCACAACCTTTGTCATGATCGCTGTTAGCCAGGGCAAGGCGTATGCCTTCTGGGGTAGCGAGGCGCGTCAGAACTCCAGCGGTCTTGATGTTACTGCCGGTTATGACGTTAATACCGTTATCACCATACGCGGGACCGTCCTCACCCCACCTGCAAGAATCGAAAAAGGTGAACATGCCCAGATGACGATCGCAAAACAGCAGAGTACGGTTATTGTGCTGCTTGGACCCTGGCCCTATTGGGAAAAACATGGCTTAATGATAAGCCGGAATCAGGAGATCAGCATCAGCGGTTCCCTCGCCCAGGGAAAGGATGGCTCTGAATATCTCTTTGCCCAAAAGCTTGAAAATATTACTGACGGCACGTCCATAACGCTTCGCACCGAAAAAGGCTCACCACTATGGTCACGGAGCGGTTCTGGCTCCGTCAGCGGTGCCGGCCAACGTTCAGGGGGTGGTCCCGGAACAGGTTCAGGTTATCGAGGTGGCAGCATGAGGGGCGGGGGCAGACGATGAGGCAAATCTCTATTATTTTTGCAAGCGCCACTATCTTACTGTTTTTTTCAGTCATTAATTCATGGAGTTCCGATATTCCTGACAACCAGACGACTGCATCAATCAGCATAGGTGCCGAATTCAGTTCAGGAACATACAATACGGATACGACAACCCGTATTTTATACATGCCGGTTATAGTTAGCTGGTTTCCTCATGAACGGCTGGATATGAGTGTGGAACTGCCGTTTATAAATCAAACCTACCAAAATCAGAACAGCACCACGACAGTCTCCCCCAAGACAACAGCCCGTTTCGGAGGGGCAGGTGGAATTATTTCGACGACAAGCAGCACATCAACCTCATCAACAACCACGATAATCCCAATCAAATCATCGGGAAGCAGTTCTTCCGTTTCCGGACTTGGGGACATCATCCTGCGTGCCGGATTTATTCCCCTCTTCGAGCACAACTCCCTTCCACAGGTGAGAGCGTCTCTGCTTGTCAAGACACCTACTGCATCCTTCGCGGATGGGCTTGGTACCGGGGAATTTGATTTTGGCGGCGGGCTTGACCTGTCAAAATGGTTCGGCAACATCCATCTGGGAGGAGAAGCTATCTATACCTATCAAGGAAAAGTATCAGGGCTTGGCTTGAAGAACTACCTCAGCTATACCGGCACTGTCGGCTACCAGGCAACTGACAACCTGCAGCCGATGCTCGTCATCAAAGGATCAACAGCACCGTCAGACTATTCAGATGACCTCTTGGAGGTTCGCGGACGCATGCTGTGGTATTTTTCTCCAACAACAGCTCTCGATCTTTTTGTTACCCGCGGTATCAGCAAAAGCAGTGCTGACTACGGTGGTGGGCTTGCAGTCATCCACTCCTTCTGATGCGGAAAGTAGATCGCTTCCTCATTACAATTCCCATCTGTTTCACCCTACTGGTGGGGTGGTTCTCGTGGAGCGCCCTTCAGACCGCTCCACAAGTTGCTGCCGAAAATTTACGCGGTGCCGGGCTTTCAATTGCGGCAGCCATCGAACAACTTTCCACCATCTCTTCCGGCTTCACCTCACTCTCACGCTATAGCACACCTGACATTGCCTACTTTTCACTGGTTGACCGCCAGAACATTGTCCGCTTCCACACCAACAGTGCACTGACAGGGACAGTTTCAACCGAATACCCGCCTCCAGCCGGCAGTAAAAACGGTATTTACGAAGGGCGAAAGAAGCTCGGTACCGGCGAAGACATCTACCTCCTCCAGACTCGTATCCATATGGATGGAAACGACTATCTGCTCACACTGGCGCTGCATACCTACCGCGCCGATCAGGTCATTAGGCGGGCACGAACCGGAGTACTGGTGGTTGCTCTTCTAACATTTTCACTCTGGTTACTGACCATGGGACTCATGTACCTGCTCCACCGTGACGAACGGCGTCAGCTGGAAATGCAGCGTCGTGAGGAGTTAGCTCGCCTCGGTGAGATGGGTGCCGTCATGGCCCACGAAATCCGCAACCCGCTGGCCGGAATCAAGGGATTTGCCCAGTTGATTGAGACCGCTGCCAACATGGAGCAGGCATGCACATACGCCGGTAAGATTGTCCATCAGTCACTCCGGATGGAGACACTGGTAAACGACCTGCTCGCCTTTGCCCGCGAAGAGAGCGGGGAGCGGCAACACACAGACCTATCGGAACTGGTCCGTGAATGCGTGACTATGATCCGTCTTGAAGCCGATTCTGCAAGAGTGGAGGTCATCTACGCATCGCACGAGCCGATGAATGCTCCTGTTGTTTCTGACCGTATTATCCAGCTGCTGCTCAATCTCCTTAAAAACGGGCTTCAGGCAATGCCGAACGGCGGTATACTGAGGGTCGAACTGGAAAACAATAAATCACAGGCTCTTATCAGGATAGGTGACTCCGGTATCGGTATCCCCCCGGAAAATATCCACCACATCTTTGAACCGTTCTGGACCAGCAGGGCAAGCGGGACCGGGCTTGGACTTGCCCTCTGCCGCAAGGTGGCACAGGAACATGGCGGAGACCTGACGGTTGAGAGTGTAGACGGAGTCGGCACAACCTTTACCGTAACCCTGCCAATGGAGAGATAACAACATGTCGGCGACCATACTGATAGTAGAAGATGACACCATCTTTCGGGAGCTATTAACCACCATACTGGACAGTGCAGGGTACACCGTTGCTACGGCGGCTGATGGTGGTGAAGGGCTCAGGCGCATCCAGCGTGAGCGTTTCGATCTCGTTATCTCTGACCTGAAAATGCCGGTGAGAAGCGGTCTCGATCTCTTTCACATGACGCAGGGTGAGCCGAACCCTCCCCTTTTTATCTTTATCACCGCCTTTGGCAAGGTAGAAGAGGCGGTCACAGCGGTGAAGGATGGAGCCTTTGATTTCCTCTCCAAACCGCTTAAGGATCCAGCAAGTTTACTTGCAACCGTGCGAAGAGCTCTTGAGCATGTTGAATTGCAGCGTCTGACGATCTCCCTGAAGGACATTGAACAGGCGGGACTCCCACCTGAAGATCTGATTTTTGCCGGCAGAACTATGGAGGGGGTCAGAAAGCTGGTGCAGGATGTGGCTCGTACCCCTTCGACGGTCCTGCTGTATGGTGAGAGCGGTACCGGCAAGGAGCTGATCGCCCGGATGGTACACCTTGCCAGTCCGCGCAGGAACGCGCCGTTTATCCCTCTCAACTGTGCCGCGATTCCGGAGAACCTTCTTGAAAGCGAACTGTTCGGGCATGAACGGGGAGCGTTTACCGGAGCGGTTCAGGCAAGACGCGGAAAGTTTGAGCTGGCACAGGGCGGAACCATCTTTCTGGACGAAATCGGTGAGATGCCCGCCCTCCTGCAGGCAAAGCTGCTTCGCGTGTTGCAGGAGCGGGTTTTTGAGCGACTGGGCGGCACAATGCAGATCAAAGCCGATGTACGGGTAATTGCCGCCACCAACCGTGATCTGGCCATTGAGGTCGCTGAAAAGCGCTTCCGCGAGGATCTTTATTATCGCCTCAATGTCTTTCCGATCACCCTGCCGCCACTCCGTGAACGACGGGATGCCATCGTGTCAATGGTGCAACATTTCTGTGCCCGTTTTTCCGCTGTATCAGGTCTCCGGCGGGCCGTAGGGATATCTCAGGAGGCTTTAAAACTCTTGGAAGAGTACCATTGGCCCGGCAACGTGCGCGAGTTGCAAAACGTCATTGAGCGGGGAATTATTCTCGCTCAGAGGGAGATCACGCCGTCCGAACTGCCGCCGGAACTTCTGAAAAATCAGCAGACAAGCGTGACCGGCGAAGGAATTCTTAAAAGCCGCGAAGAAGACGCCATCCGCACAGCACTGCAAGAATATCGCGGCAACCGCCGCCAGACGGCCCAGGCATTAGGCATCTCACTGCGTACACTCCAGTATCGGTTAAAGGAGCTTGGACTGGTCAGTAAAGAAACAGAGTAGACAATTTATTATCCGGGAAATTTAACATGGCAATATCGAAACACCCTTCCGTCGTCACCATGCCTGAAGCCGAAAAACCGTATCCTTCCATCCTCTCTTTCCTGAGCAGAAGATTCCCTGCGATTCCTGAGGAAATCTGGGCAAATCGGATTTCAGAAGGCAAGGTTCTTGATGAAAAGACCGGGCCGATAACGCTGGATACTAAATATACCCCCTTGAATCGTATTTTTTATTTCCGTGAAGTCAGCAGTGAACCGGTCATCCCTTTTGCTGAGAAGATCCTGCACTTGGATGACGAAATCCTGGTCGCCTGCAAACCACACTTCCTTCCCGTAACTCCAGGGGGACGCTATGTTGACGAATGCCTGCTGAACCGTTTGCGAGCCAGCACCGGCAGAGAGGAACTGGCGCCGCTCCACCGTATCGACCGTGAAACGGCCGGAATAGTTCTGTTTTCTGTCAACAAAAACAGCAGAGGCACCTACAGCTCGCTCTTCATGAATGGTCAGGTTAAAAAAACCTATCAGGCTATCGCGGCATGTACGCCACTTCAGGGTGCAGCTTCATGGGAGGTCGAGAACAGAATAGAGCGGGGGGAACCGCATTTTCGCATGAAGGTGACGCCAGGCACCACCAATGCCAGGTCAGCCATCCATCTGGTGGAGGTCAAAGAAGATCGGGCACGTTTTATTCTGCATCCAATAACCGGCAAAACCCACCAACTCCGGATTCATATGAGCGGTATTGGCTTCGGGATACTGAATGACCGCTATTATCCGGAACTCCAGGACGAACGAGAGGACAACTTCGATACTCCGCTCCAGCTAATTGCAAAAACTATTCGATTCAGGGACCCTCTCAACGGTAAAACCAGAGAGTTTCAGTCTGAACGTGAGTTGCAATGGTAGCTAGAATTTATAAAAATGTATTTTATCTTCTCGCACAGTATTTTTATGATTAAATCCCGTTTCCATCTTGAAATCCCGCAGTGATGCCGCTTTATTTAGGAAACAACCAACAGGGTCATGCTACTTTTCGATAAAGGAGTCTGCCCATTATCTTGCTGACACTTTCTTTTACATTACCCATAAACAGGCCGGGTTCGGTCTGCCTTGGTTTCCTACGAAACATTCTGTCACTTAATTACGTATTTTTGTGGGTTGTTTGCCGCTCTCTATTGCGAGTAAGCTTCACAAAGTAAGTGTTTTAACGCTAATACATTGTTTAATGCACATATATAATAAATAGCATTAACTGCTATTATAGCCGCTTACAAGGCAGCTCCTTGCATGGCACACTAATTGCTTAAAAACCCATCTGGCCAACACACAAAGAGATTGAGACCCGTTTATCGGCAGCATATAACACACGGAGGAGTAACTTTATGTACAAAATCGGACAGAACAAGTCATTATCAATGTCAGCAGGCTGTATCGCCGGAGTTGTCATGTTGTTTTTGACGTTGTACGCGATACAATCCGAAGCCAAGTCAAGTTTTTCTTTGAAAGAGGGCAAGAGCTGTGCCACTTCAGATTGCCACTCTAATATGGGCAAGGATAAATTTGTGCATGGTCCTGTCGCTACAGGTAATTGTACCTTCTGTCATAAACAGGACAAAAAAAACGTGCACGAATTCAAGCCTATTACCAATGTAGGTGAAGTCTGTTATGCTTGCCATGACAAGCTTCATCTTGAGTCGGTTGTACACAAGCCTGTTAAAGAGGGCAAATGTACCGGCTGCCACAGTCCGCACCAGTCCGGGCACAAATTCCAGTTACTTGGAGGAGGTCAGGACCTCTGCATAAAGTGTCATAAAAAAACAATCATCAGCGGCAAGGTTAAACACGGCCCCGTAAATGACGGCGAGTGCAGCGCCTGTCACAGCCACCACTCCAGCGGTTTCCCTAATCTTTTAGCCGAGAAGGGAAACGACGTCTGCTATAGTTGCCATACTGATAAAAAGGCTGAATTCGCCTCAAAAAAACACATACATGCACCGATGAAAACCGGTTGCATCAAGTGCCACAACCCGCACAGCAGTGATTACAAGTTTACCCTGATTGGAGAAAACACCAAAGGGGTATGCTTTGCCTGTCACAAAGACAAGCATAAGGAAATTTCAGAAGTCAAAGTTAAACATGGTGGACTTGAATTGCCCAATGGCTGTCTGGCCTGCCATGGTCCACACACCTCGGCTTTTCCAAAGCAGCTGGCAATGGCACCTATGGACCTCTGTCTGAGTTGCCACGACCGTGAATACGGTAAAGGCGACAAAAAGGTGTCCGATATGAAAGGATTCCTTGCGAAAAACAAAATTACTCATGGGCCTATAAAGGACAAGGACTGTTCAGGCTGCCACAATACCCACGGTTCGAAAGATTTCAGGATTTTGAGAGGAAACTTGAGTCCGGCTTTCTATGCCAAATACGACCCTAAAAACTATGAGCTCTGCTTTAACTGCCACAATGACACCTTGGTAAAAGACGCCAAAACCACTACTCTGACCGGCTTCCGTAATGGTGACCAAAATCTGCACTTCGTACACGTCAACAAGACTCCGAAAGGTAGAACATGCCGCGCCTGCCACGACGCCCACGCTACCAACAACCCGAAACACGTTAGAGATACTGTTCCATTTGGCGCATGGCAGCTTCCGGTTGGACTGGTAAAAAACCAGACCGGCGGCTCCTGTCTACCTGGCTGTCATCAAGAGTTCAAATATGATCGCAACAATAAGGTGAATAACAGATGATCCGTACTTTCAGCATATGGTTATGTTTTCTGGCTGTGACGCTCGTGGCTGTGCCTACAATGGCATCCACAAGTGATGAGAACAAGGCGTCAGACGAGAAGACCAATACCCTTGGCACTAAGGGAAAAACTGAAATGGCGCTGGACCTTCTACGCCAGGGCAAGCTTGATGCCGCAGAGCAGTTACTGCTGCAGGTTCTGACACTTACCCCTGATCCGGCACGGGTATATTATGAACTTGGCCGCATCCACGAACAGCGTGGTGACAGCTTGAAGGCGATTGCTGCTTTCAAAGAAGGCATCAAAATACATGAGCAGGGGAGACGCAAGAGCCCATGAAAAGATTCCCCTTTAAGAACGGATCGCTTGCTGCTCGTCTGATGCCGTTGTGGGTTTTGATTATTCTGCTGAATACAACAATATCATCTTCCGCCATGCGTTCACTGGAGTTAGGGATGGAGGCTCCTGATTTTTCCTTGGCTGACCTGAACGGACAAAAACAATCAATACAAGCTCTTAAAGGAGATAAACTGACCATTGTGTTTTTTTGGGCAACCTGGAGTGAAAACTCAAAAAAGGCCCTGAAACAGATGCAGAGCCTCCACAATAAGTACAAGGACAGTGGCCTGTCGGTCATAGGCATCAACGTCGACAAACAGGAGGTCACTGACGAGACCCTCGGCAAAATCAAGGACACTGTAAAATCTTTGAATGTATCCTTCCCCCTGCTGGTTGATTCTGGCCTGATAACCTTCAACAACTATGGAATAATCGCTGTCCCCAGCACGCTGATTCTCGATAATAACCGGGTTATCAAGTATGAGTTATCGGGTTTTCCCTTGATGGGAGTTGACAGCCTTAAAGATTTTGTTGAAGTTGTTATAGAAAACAAGAAAATGCCGACCGAGTCCGTAGCAATGGACTACCAACCAGATAAAAAGGCTGTCCGGTTGTGGAATATGGGAATGAGTTCTCAAAAATCCGAGAGAAACGCCCTAAAGTCTAAAGGTTGGTTTGAGAAAGCAATTGCAGCAGATCCGGCATTCGTTCTGCCATACATCAGCCTTGGTACTTTTTACTACAAGCAGCACAATCTGGTTGAAGCGAAAAAGCAATTTGAGCTAGCCCTCCAGAAGAAACCAGATCATGCAATTGCCCTGAGTTCACTGGGACAGGTTTTACTGGACGAAGGAAATTTTACCGACGCAGAGAACGTACTTACCAAGGCCATTAAGGCCGATGAAGCATATCTGCCAAGCTACTATTTTTTAGGACTCCTGAGAGGCAAACAGGGAAACCCGGCTCAGGCACTGCTGATGTTTAACCAGGCCGAACAGCATAATCCCAGGGACTATAAAATCTTTGTTTATAAAGGTATGGCGTATGAAGAACTGAAAGATCCGACTAAAGCTTCAGCCAGCTATAAAAAAGCGCTGGAACTCATTATTGAGCAGCTTTGATTTGACCACCAATTAATCTGTATTCATCTGCCGCACCGCCTCCATGAAAACCTCTGCAGCCGGGGACAGGCTCTTTCCCCGGCGCCAGGCGAGATAAAAGCTGCGGCTTATTTCAATTCCTTCAATATCCACCGCCGTGAGCGTACCGTCGGCCAACTCTCTTCCAACCGCCAGAGCAGACAAAAAGGCACACCCGGCGCCACTCAGTACCGCACGCCTGAGCGCCTCGCTGCTGCCAAGCTGGGCGACGACCCGCAAGCTGCGCAGATCAAGCCCCTCCTTCTGCAGTGCGCCATCCACAGCCAGCCTGGTTCCAGACCCCGGTTCTCTAAGCAGCAACGGTATTTCCTGCAGTTGCCTTATAGTCAATACCGCTCCAGGGAGCTGTCCAGGCAGAGCTACAAGCACAATCCGTTCGGCGCCGACCTCCTGGTAACAGATTGTGTCAGCATCATACTGCCCACCAACCACTGCAAGCTCAATTGCCTCATCCTGCAGCAGACGAATTACTTCACGGGTATCGCCCTGTATCACCTCCAGCCGCACCCCTGGACGAGCGGCACTGAAACTACCTAACAAATCTGGGATCAGACAGGCAGCCGGAATAGTACTGGCACCAACACGCAGAGTCGCCTGCTCAAGCCCCTGAAAGCGCCGGACCGCAATTATCGCATCTCCAAACTGAGCGCAGATCCGGGCGGCATGCTCGTAAAACAGCCTCCCAACCTCCGTCAGGGTAACATGACTGGCAGAGCGGTCAAACAGACGTGCCCCAAGTTCATCTTCAATAGCTCGGATATGCTGACTGGCCGTGGACTGGGCCAGGCTGACGGCCTCACCACCTTTTGAAAAACTGCCTGTGTCGGCAATCGCCAAAAAAACCTGCAACTGCTTGAACGTCATAACGCCTCCATCGTTTTATTCGATAACATCAAGCGCTTTTCTACCAGATTATCTATTTGCTTTACAAGCATTCAATTGGTATTAAACGCATCATGTTATTCGATTAGACTCTATCTATTGCGATTTAAGCACATATCCATATGCATCTAAATACTATTGGAGGAAACATGAGCGAGGCATTTCAGGTGAAATCAGATCCGGAATTGTGGGAAAAGTTGGGAATGGATGTTGCCAGATTCTCCGGCATGCCCCCAATGTTGACCCAGGCCTACACCAATATGTTCCTGTCACAGAAAAATCGCCCCACCGGCATGGTCTACTTTGACGGCATGGTGGAAAATATTCATACCGGGCGCATCCATGAGATCATGGCTGTCAAGGAAAGCGGCAAGCCGGTCATCGGTACCTTCTGCGTTTATGTCCCAGAAGAGCTGATCGTCGCTGCCGGTGGTGTCTGTGTCGGCCTCTGTGGTGGTGCACAAGGTTCTATTGGTGACGCAGAGAAAATACTGCCGCGCAACATCTGTCCGATGGTCAAATCAGCCTTCGGCTTCAAAGTCGGCAAGATCTGCCCCTATTTCCAGGCGGTGGATCTGGTCTATGGCGAAACGACCTGCGATGCCAAAAAGAAAACATGGGAACTGCTCGACGGCTATGTACCGACCCACGTCATGGAAATCCCGCAGATGAAACGGGAACGGGACAAGAAATTATGGGTCGAAGAGGTAAAAGACTTTAAAGTAGCGGTGGATAAAATCAGCGGCACGGAAACAAGTTTCAAGGAAATTGCCGGTGCTATTTCCACCATTAATGCAAAACGTGCAGTGCTGCAGCGGCTTAATAATTTACGCCACTACAATCCTTCACCCATAAGCGGCAAGGATATGCTTTTGATCGAGCAGATCGCTTTCTACGACGAACCGGTCCGTTTTACGCAGAAAGTAAATGAACTTTGCGATGAACTGGAACAACGCATAACTGACGGGATTGCTGTCGCACCGGTTTCAACCCCGCGTATCATGGTTTCCGGTACACCGATGGCACTCCCCAACTGGAAGCTGCATAACATCATCGAAACCTCAGGCGCGGTAGTCGTCAACGAAGAGAGCTGTATCGGCACCCGTTACTACAAGGATCTGATTGACGAGGATTCAACCACTATTGATCAACAACTTGAGCGGCTGACCGAACGCTATATGAAAATAGACTGTTCCTGTTTCACCCCCAATGACGATCGTATCACTCAAGTCATCAAGGAGTATGAGGAATCGGGAGCCCACGGGATCATAGATTACTGTCTGCAGTTCTGCCACACCTACAATATTGAGGCTATCAAGCTGCGCGAGGCTTGCGAGCAGCGCGGCATACCGTTCATGGCTATTGAAAGTGACTATTCTCCGGATGATGTCGGCCAGCTTCAAACTCGGGTCGAAGCTTTCATCGAGCAGATCAAGGGATAACAGGTGCATATCGGCATTGATCTCGGTTCCCGCACGCTAAAGGCGGTTGTTTGGCAAGATGGTGCCATTATCCGCCATCAGGTCACGGAAAGCAGCTTTGATCCGCATCGTCAGGCGCTCGCTTTTTTGGAACAACATCCTGTAGCACGGGTGGTGGCCACCGGTTATGGTCGCCATCTGCTGCTGCAACACACAGAACTGGATGTGATAACCGAAATCAAGGCACACGCCCTGGGAGCCAGGTACCTGTTCCCAAACTGCCGGACGATTCTGGATGTCGGCGGACAAGACAGTAAGGTAATTCTGCTCGACGAACGCGGCAGGGTAAAAAACTTTCAGATGAACGATAAATGTGCCGCCGGAACAGGACGGTTTCTCGAGATGATGGCGGTGTCACTTGGTTACGATCTGGAAGAATTCGGCCGCGCAGCAGCTGAAACCGAAGTTGGAGCGCCGATCAATAGCATGTGTGCCGTCTTTGCCGAGTCGGAGGTGGTATCATTGAAAAACCGGGGTGTCCCACCGGCAACAATAGCACGCTCGGTACTCCTTGCCGTGGCTGGAAGGCTGGCCGCAATGGTTGCCAAAAGCGGCTATGGCGATCATCTGATCTTCAGCGGCGGTGTCGCCAACAACGCCACTCTGATTGCGCTGCTGGAGAAGGAGTTAAAAGTCCCCGTGCACGTTCCGCCGATACCTTCCATCATCGGGGCACTGGGAGCCGCACTGCATGGGAGCCAATCTTCAACACAAAAATGAAAAGGAGCAACAACATGCTTAAAAACGTCGCATTAACCTTGGCCATGACTCTGCTTTCCGCAACAGTTGCACTGGCAGCAAACTATATCGAGCCGCAGGAGCTGAAAGTACTGCTGGACAAAAAACAACCGGTAATTTTGGTGGATATCCAGCCAGCTGCTGATTTTGAGAAGCAGCACCTGCCCGGCTCTATAGAGACCAATGCTTTCCCGGCCGCAAAAGATGCTGAAAAGGCCCGACTGGACAAAGTGCTGACCATCATCAAAGCATCAAAGTCCCCGGTAATAATAATCTGCCCACGCGGAAAATCCGGTGCAAAAAACAGCTACAACTATCTTGAGTCAAAAGGCGTACCTGAAGGGCGCATGCAGATTCTGGATGATGGTATTGCCGGGTGGCCCTACAAGGAACTGCTTGTAAAAGGGCGATAACCTATCACCTTCTCGACAGCCCGCTGAATTTATGTGTATAATTCGCGGGCTCGAACTGCTTTTCGAGACACCCTGAAAAGAAGACGCTTTCCAAATGACCTTTGATCAAAACCGCTGGACCCGCTTCTCTGTTCAAGATACCGCTGTCTGGCTCTGCCCGGATCGCCCTTCATGGTTCGTGCCTACTTCTGAAGGTGACCGGTTACTTCAGGATAAATCGTGCAATAGTCTTGAAAACAGAGCATTTCTGCAACGCCTCCCTGATCCGCCCGAAGATTGCTACCCGGGACGTGCATCCCTGTTACCGGAAACGCAAAATCTGCAGGAGTTATGGCTGCATATCACTGACCGCTGCAACTTGGCCTGTTCCCATTGCCTGTTCTGCTCTGGCCCGAATGCCGGATGCGAATTATCTCTTGCACAAATGCGGCAGCATCTGGATGACGCCGCTTCACAAGGGTGCCGCATCTTTGCCCTGACAGGCGGAGAGCCATTGGTGCATCCTGACTTCATTCCGCTGATCGACCATATCCTGGCCATACCGGATAGCCGTATCGCCATTCTTTCCAACGGGCTTTTACCGGAAACGCGCTTGCAGAAAGAATGGCCCCGTGAGCGCATTAATCTGCAGATCAGTCTGGATGGCAAACTGGAACATCACGACGGTCTACGGGGAGCCGGCAGTTTTAAGAAATTGGAACAGCAGTTGGTGTGGCTGAGAAGAAACGGCTGGAAGTTTACGTTAAGTTGTTGTGTAACACGCGAGAATGCTGATGATCTGGCCTGGCTGGTGGACTACGCCGCCGATCAGGGGGCCGCTGCGGTCCACCTGATGTGGCACTTCATCCGTGGCCGGGGCAATTCTGATCAACATGCAGCACCACTGGAACTTTTATACCCGGTGCTGGCGGCCATGCGGAGGACCAAGGAACGGGGAATAACCATTGATAATATTGAAAGCCTGAAAGGGCAGATTTTTTCTCCCCCAGGCACGATACATGATGGTTCCAGTGCAGGATGGGAAGCGGCTGCTATCGGTCCGGACAACAGGCTATACCCTTCTGCCGCCACCATCGGAGTTGATGCTCTGGCTACCCCGCTGGACCGGGGCTTGCTGGCTGCCTGGCAACAAAGCCCGGTACTAGCCAAAATCCGCCAGACCAGCGTGATGGTTCTTGACGACCCCTGGCGATATCTACTTGGGGGGGGATATTTTGATCACAGTTACCATCACGGTAACACCTTTATCGGCAACGATCCATACCAACCCCTTTTGGCACAGCTTGCATTGCATCTGATGGTGCAGGCAGCGACACATCTGCCTGAACCTCCCGGAACGGCACTCCGATTAAAAATGGGCGAACTGCTGGTCCGTTGCGGCAATTACGGTCCGGTGGCACTCTGTCACTCCAACTGCCTGCTATCAATGGACGGATCGACCGATAACCGTAGCAAAGTTGGCGCCTATTACGCTGATGCTGTTGGTGATAAACGGAGTGAAATTCTAAACCCGGTACGGTATGACGGTGATCTGATCGACCATATACCGGCAGCATACCGCTTCCGTGGCTACGGCTGCGGCAGCCCGGTAATGGATGCAGAAATAACTGCCGGTGAACATGTGGTGGACCTTGGCTGCGGCAGCGGAGTTGAATGTTTTATTGCTGCCAGGATGGTAGGCGCACAAGGCAGAGTCACCGGCATTGACATGCTGGAACCGATGCTTGAGGTGGCCCGCAAAGGAGCATTTGAGGTCAGGCAAACGTTGGGGTACGATAACCTGAAATTTTTGAACGGTTTTCTGGAAGAGCTGCCGCTGCCTGATAACGATGCAAATCTGATGGTATCTAACTGTGTACTTAACCTGTCAAACGACAAACGCAGCACCTTTGCGGAGATCCTCCGGGTTTTGGCGCCAGGTGGCCGTCTGGTAGCGGCTGATGTGGTCTGCGAGACCGAACCGGATGCTGCTATCCTGAATGATGAAACATTACGTGGCGAGTGCATCAGCGGAGCCATGACCCAGAAGGATCTTCTGGGGATAATTGAAGAAAGCGGATTCACCAACTTTAAAGTTTTAAAGCGCCTGCCTTACCGTGTTGTGAACGGGCACCCCTTCTTTTCACTGACCTTCGTGGTCTACAAGCAGCCTCTCCAGGAACCAGAACTCATCAAGATATTTTATCCCGGTCCGGCCAGTGGCCTGCTGACCCCTGGCGGCAAATGGCTTCGCCCGGGCCAGACATGCATGGTGACACAACAAGATGCCGATCTTCTCGGCGAACAGCTCTGGCAGCTCGATGAGCAGGGATTTGCAACTAATGTTGCCATTGCCGCCGGAGCCAACTGCTGCATTCCACCGGAGGCGCTTGGGACACCAGCGACACCTCAACTAATATCCCATGAAAGCGGCTGCCTGGCCTGCGGCTCACCACTGATCTATCACACAACGGAGCAGGAAATTGCCTGCCACTACTGCGGTAATGTTCTGTCAGCCAATGCAAGCTGCCAGATGGGTCACTTTATCTGTGATCGCTGCCACACCGGCAATGCCCTGGAGCTGATTGAACATCTATGTCTGGCCGCAACCGGAACAGACCCGATCAGCCTGTTAAATGAGATCAGGCAACATCCTTCTATTCCACTTCATGGCCCCCAATACCATGCCCTGGTGCCGGGGGTGCTGCTGGCCTGCCTGCGAAACGCAGGACAACTGGTTACAGAGGTGCAGCTTCATTCCGCCATTCAGCGTGGCGGCGAGATCAGCGGCGGCAGTTGCGGCTTCATGGGAATTTGCGGTGCGGCAACCGGAGTTGGCATCGCCTTCAGCGTGCTGCTGGAGGCCACCCCGCTCAAGGCATCGGCCCGCCAGGGCGTACAGAATGTCGTTCAACGGGTACTTGCAGAGATTGCCGGATACGAGGCCGCCCGCTGCTGCCAGCGTGATTGCTGGATAGCGCTGCGGTGCGGCATGAAAATAGCGGGAGAACATTGGACTCTATATCTGCCGGAAGTCGAGCCGTTCGCCTGTTCTCAAACAGCAAAAAACAGAGAGTGCCTTGGGGTAGAGTGCCCACTCTGGCCGTCACCATCATGATACATTTTTTACTTGACTGAGTTTATAGTTATCAGTATTGTTAATTAAAATTGTACGCAAACAAAATGCGTATGGTAACGATAATACTAAACTACCTGCGAAGGTAGGACGGAAAGCCTACAGGGTCTCCTTGAGACAGCCGGGTCGCCGAAATATCATAACTTGATATCGCGCGTCCGGCTGTTTTGCGTTTGTAGTACATCTCATTCTCGAAAGGAGGATAACGGTGATCTGACCAAGCTAATTAGATTGTGCCATCTTGCCTGGTGTTGACAACGTTTCTCCCTGTCTGTGTAGTCAAATGCCAACAAACAAACCACGGCTTACGTTCATAACTGCGGTAACACCGCAAAGGGGAAGAAAGATGAAGAAAATGTTAGCACTGTTGTTAGTATCAATTTTATTGCCGGTCTTGGCGTACGCCGACACCCTGACCGTAACTACCAACAAAACGACCTATGCAAAGGGCGAGGTTATGGCCATCACGGCTGTTTACAAGAACAGCAGCGGCACCCCGATAACCAATCCTAATACCCGTGAAGTACGCATCAAAAACCCTTCCGGTACCGAGTTGGTGCAGACCAGCATGACCAACGCCGGTAACGGCGTCTACACCTACAACTACAAACTCTCCACCTCTGCCCCGACCGGTACATGGGAAGTACGCGGCAAGTTCGCCTACAACGGCACCGAAACAAAAACCTACACATATCCGAAAGTTGCCACCAGCACCACTGATACAACCGCCCCGGTCACCACCGCATCACCAGCTGCCGGCACTTACACTGCAGCTCAGAGCGTCACACTGACACGTAACGAAGCAGGCACAACCTACTACACCACCAACGGCACAACACCAACCACATCTTCAACTGTCTACAGCACACCGATAGCTATTACAGCTACCACCACATTGAAGTACTTCTCCCGTGACACCGCTGGTAACAGTGAAGCCGTCAAAACCGGCCTTTACACAATCAACATCGTCACTGGAAAAACCCACGATGCTGCCAACACCAGCCTGACCTGGACCGGCTACGGCACCTGCCTCACATGCCACCGCACCTCCGCAGCCGACATGTACCAGGGCGTTCACTATCAGTGGATGGCATCCGGCGCAAAAATGACCACCGGCCCAGCTGCAAAACAGGGCAAGATGGACTCCCTCGACGGCTCCAGCGCACTTAACGCTTACTGCATCAACATCATGGACGGCTGGAAAGCCTGCGGCGCCTGCCACGCAGGAACCGGTAACAAGCCTGTCGCAACAACCACACCATCTGACGCACAGCTTGCCGAAATCGACTGCCTCATGTGCCACAAAAACGGCACCATCGCCACACCATATGCCCGTACCCGTAACGCCACAACTGGTCTCTTCGAGCCAAACGTCGGCGTAGACATGAACAACGTAGTTCGCACCGTCATCAAACCAGTTCGTAACACCTGCCTCGGCTGCCACGCCAAAGCTGGCGGCGGCGACGCAGTAAAACGCGGCGACATCGCCCTAGCATCCGGCACAACCGCTGACAGCCTCTATGACGTACACATGGCAACCAGCCGTGGTAACATGACTTGCCAGAACTGCCACAAATTCACCAACCACAAAGTAGCCGGCCGCGGTTCCGACCTCCGTCCGCAAGACTCCACAGTAGCAGTAACCTGCGCTACAACAACCTGTCACCCAACAAAAACCGGCGTAAGCACCGGCCATGCAACATCCGGTATCCAGAAGCACACAGCACGCGTGGCCTGCCAGACCTGCCACCTGCCGATTTACGCAAAAGATGCCAACGACACAACCGCCACAGAAGCAACCGAAACAAACCGTACCTGGGAACATAACGAGTGGAATGCAACCCTGCTTCGCTACGAGCCGCTTCCTACCAAGGGCAGCAACCTCGTACCTAAATATGCATTCTGGAACGGCACCAGCTGGGGCAACAACCTCAATGATGCTGCTGTAATCGACCCGACAACCGGCTTTTACAAGATCTCCCGGCCGAACGGCGCTATAACTGACCCGGCCGGCACCAAGCTTTACCCATTCAAGTACAAAACCGCTCAGCAGCCGCTTGACACAACCACCGGCAAACTGATCGGCCTCTCCACCCGCAGCTTCTTTGCAGATGGCAACTATGTAACAGCAGTAAACACCGGTCTCGCCAACATGGGCCGCACCGGCGATGCGTGGCAGACAGTAACAACCGACGAGTATCAGGTACTCAACCACCAGATACCACCTGCATCCGGCAACGCTCTGTCCTGTTCAGCCTGCCACCCGAACACCACAGCAACCAAGATGAAGCTGATCACCAACTTCGGTTACGGCCTGAAGAAGCCAACCAGCGACCTGTGCAACGACTGCCACGGCATCGAAACAATGCCAAGCTACACATCGTTCCACAGCAGGCACGTTGACAACGAAGGATATGACTGCTCACTCTGCCACAACTTCTCCCGCCCTGAGCGCGGTCTGAAGATGACCAAGTAAGCAAACACAACAGACTGATCTACATACCTACATGCCCTGCCGGGAAACCGGCGGGGTTTTTTTTGTGAAAAAACTCGCATAATTTCGGGGACAACCATGATAAGTTTTGTTATGCTCATGCGCACCCCTATTGCCTTGAGTTCATCCATTTCATGGCACTCGGGTTTTGCAGGAGAATGATATATGAGAGTAGCTATACTTACATTAAGTGACAAAGGTTCTCGTGGCGAACGCGTTGACGAAAGCGGCCCGGCTTTATCAGGGTGGCTGAGCAAACGTGGAGCAAGCACCGTTCAATCCCTTATCATTGCCGATGAGTTTGAACAGATTGTGGCGGTGCTGACTAAATGGGCAGACGACGATGTTGCCGACCTGATCCTGACCACCGGCGGCACAGGTGTTTCGCCGCGCGACACAACTCCGGAGGCAACACTGCAGGTAGTGAGTCGTGTCATTCCGGGCCTTGGCGAGCTGATGCGCCTGAAAAGCCTCGACAAAACCCCGATGGCATCACTTTCACGTGCTGTGGCCGGAATTCGGAATCAGTCACTGATTATCAATCTCCCCGGCAGTCCCCGTGGTGCCCTTGAAAATCTGGAAGCGGTTTGGCCAACGATAGGCCATGCCGTTGAAAAGATCCGAGGCGGTCAGGAAGATTGCGGCAACAGATTTTCCAAACAATAAACCATGGAGAAATAATGTGAAAACCAAGGATGCGGTACGAACTGTTGGTGCCGAAACGGCAAGAATGCTGGAGTTAGGGCACCCCTGGGTTTTGGCTGACGCCTACACCCATAAGTGGCCGGCAGGCAGTATCGGGCAGACCATTGAACTGTGTGACAGCCAGAAACGTTTTCTGGCAACAGCACTGCTTGAGCCGGAAGAACGGATAGTTGCGCGGGTATTGGACCGAAAACGGATACAGTTCGACCACTCCTGGCTGTCTGAGCGGCTGCAGAGAGCCATAGAGTTGCGCAGCCACCATGCTGACCTGAGCAAATCCAACGCCTACCGCTTGGTTAATGCAGAAGGTGATGGCCTGCCTGGATTGACCATTGACCGGTACGCCGACTACCTGATGCTGCAGCTCTACAGCGCAGCCTGGCAGCCGCATCTGAATCTGATTACACAGGTTCTTCAGGAGTTGCTGTCACCGCTCGGTATTTACGAAAAAAGCCGCCCACAGAAGACCCGCGAACTGGAAGCGGTTAGCGACAACAAAAACTACGGTCGCCTTCTGGCTGGCAAAGCGGCACCGGAACGGCTGGAAGTTCAGGAAAACGGGCTAACCTTTTTAGTGAGTCTTGAGATGGGGTTAAACACCGGTCTGTTCCTTGATCAGCGCCGCAATCGCCAGGATCTGATGGAGAGGGTAAAAGGAAAACGGGTGCTGAACCTTTTCTCATACACCGGTGCGTTTTCTGTGGCTGCTGCCGCAGCAGGCGCCACACAGGTGACTAGTGTTGATGCTTCGGCCGGATACACCGCCTGGGCAAAAGACAACTTCTCTGCCAACGGTATCGATCCTCGTCAGCATGGATTCATAGTTGGTGACTGCCTTACTGTATTGCCCAATCTGGCACAAAGCGGAAAGATCTTTGATGTCATCCTGATGGATCCGCCATCCTTTTCCACTACCGCCAAGAGCCGCTTTACTACCCGTGGCGGCACTTCTGACCTGGTTGCAGCCGCTCTGCCATTGCTAACCGACAACGGACTTTTGATCACGGCTTCGAATCACCAGAAGGTAGACGTCGCTGAATATCTGAAAGAATTGCGCCGGGGAGCACTCCAGGCGTGGTGTGAATTACGTGTGATCTCACTGCTCGGCCAACCGGAAGATTTTCCCTATCCGGTCACCTTTCCAGAGGGTCGCTATCTCAAATACGTGACATGCGTGAAATCGAGCATTTTGACTGGAAAGTCTAAATAATGAAAAGAATGTATCATGGGGAGGTGTAAATCTGCTAAGAACAGTCTTACCGGACCAGTTACCCTATTCCGGCTTGATCAGCCGACCCGTGGGTCTTGATCTGCTTTATGGCAGCTGGAGGGTGCGGCCGCTTGTACCTGTTGGTCAGGTTGCAGGACAGTTTTGACAACCAAACCTGCTATACCCTATTGGAGTTGAAGCGGTGATTGAAATACGCGAAGCTGACATAAAGATCGAGTTCTACCGCGGTTCCGGCCCTGGAGGGCAACATCGCAACACAACCGATTCCGCCGTGCGCATCCGCCATCTCCCGACCGGGATCGTTGCCCAGGCTTCGGAAAATCGCAGTCAGTTTCAAAACAGGGAAGTTGCGATGGAACGCCTGCGTGTTGCACTTGAACGTCTTGAGCGAAAAATCAAGAAGCGGATAGCCACCCGGGTGCCGAAGCGAGCCAAGGAAAATCGCCTTACCGGCAAAAAAATCACATCTGAAAAGAAACGCCTGCGCACAACCCTTGATTAACCATTTAGAAGCTGTCCTCTGCCCACCTTCCTCCCAGAATTCGTTTGACTCAACTATGATAACACTGTAATTTGTCAGAGTTTATATCAGGAGTTTATGATGGTCCGCGCATACCTTTATCTTGCGGTATTTATCCCGCTGACATTCCTTTTTTCCATTAGTGCCTTTATCTCGACGTTGTTTGATTCAAGCGGCCTCGCTTATGCGTGGCACGCTCGCCTCTGGGCACGATTGATGCTGGCGCTTAACCTGGTCAAAGTAACCGTCATAGGAGCTGAAAACATCCCGGATGGCCCGGTGATTTTCATGAGTAACCATCAAAGCAACTTCGATATTTTATCGCTTCTTGCTGCCATGCCGCGCCAGTTTTACTGGATCGCTAAAAAGGAACTCTTCGAGATCCCTGTGTTCGGGCATTCAATGAGGCGCAGCGGTTATATTCCACTTGATCGCGGCGATGGCCGTAAGGCGCTGCAAAGTCTTGATACGGCGGCAGCAACAATTCATCAGGGCAAAAGCGTAGTACTCTTTCCGGAAGGCACCCGCACGCCGGACGGTAACCTGCTCCCGTTCAAGCGCGGAGGATTTATTCTCGCCCGCAAGGCCGCTGTGCCGGTGATTCCAGTCACCATCAACGGCAGCAGCGGAATTAACCCGGCCAACCAGATCATGCTGTACAGCGGCAATATCACCATTACCTTGCATCCACCGATTGTTGTCCCTCCCGATCTACGCAGGAATGAGGCTGAAAATTGGATGATGGAGGCCGTACGAAGCCGCATTGAATCCGTACTGGAGCATTAAATGAATATCGGATACCAATACATAGCGCTGATTATCGCTGGATTGGCGGGTATGATCTGGGGATTGCCGGCTACGCACCGCTTGAAAAGCCCATATGATATTGCAGCTGCGTTCGCAGTTCTGTTCGGAGTCGTACTCTTTGCTCTGGGCGTACTATTAACCTTTATCCCCAATTTTTTCAGCAGGTAGTAATATGAACGATCAAATCAAAAGCGCCATGGCAAATAGTGTAATCATAATAATAATCAGCCTGCTGTTGCTACTTGCTAGTACATGGTGGCGGATGAACAACCAATTCAGCCAGGGTGAAGCGGCACTCCGCAGAGGGGATTTTACTGGTGCTGTTGCCGGGTTCGAGTCTGCTCTGCATATGTATATCCCCTACCACCCTACAATCGAAAAAGCGGCTGAGATGCTATGGCAGATCGGTGAAACAAATGAACGCCTCGGAGACATCAACCGTGCCCTTATTGCGTATCGCTCCCTGCGGAGTTCATTCTACGCCGATCACTGGCTTGCAACTCCCGGCATGGCATGGATCAAAAAATGCGATAATAAAATTGCAGCCCTTATACCTTTGCAACATGAAAGATAACCTATGGAAGAATTAGAATTTCACTCGGCACTGCAGATTGTCGCCCTCGGAGGTTTGGGCGAAATCGGCATGAATATGATGGCCTACCAACATGGCAACGACATTCTGATCGTGGATTGCGGCCTGATGTTCCCCTCCCCCGACATGCTCGGAATCGACTACGTGATCCCTGATATCAGCTGGCTTCGTGAACGGGCCGAAAACGTCCGGGCAATCTGCCTGACACATGGGCACGAAGACCATATCGGCGCCCTCCCCTTTGTACTGCAGGAGCTTAACATACCGGTTTACGGAACGGCCCTGACACTCGGCCTGGTTAGCGCAAAGCTGGAGGAATACAAACTGGACGGCGCAGTTGAACTGATCACCGTCAGCCCGCGGGAAACAGTCAGCATCGGTTGCTTTGATGTCGAGTTCCTCCGGGTTGCCCATTCAATTGTCGATGGCTGCGCTCTGGCAATAACCTCTCCGGAGGGTGTTGTCATCCATACTGGCGATTTTAAAATCGATCACACCCCTGTTGACGGCCAGCTGACCGATCTGGCCAGCCTGTCGCGTTATGGTGAAGCTGGCGTGCTGGCGCTGTTGTCCGATTCAACCAACGTGGAACGCGAAGGATACACCCTCTCCGAAAAATATGTCGGCGAAGCGTTCGGCGATATATTCCCGAAATGCTCCGGCCGGATCATCGTGGCTGCGTTTTCAAGCAGTATCCACCGTGTCCAGCAGGTTGTCGATGTCGCCGTCCGCTGTGGCCGCAAAATCCTGCTAAATGGCCGCTCGATGGTCAAAAACGTTCAGATTGCCCGTGATCTGGGCTATCTGACAGTCGCCGACGAACAGCTCATGGATCTGAGAGAGTTGCCGCACCTTCCGCCGGAGCAGGTCTGTATTATTTCGACCGGCAGCCAGGGTGAACCGATGAGCGCTCTTACGCGCATCGCCATGGACGACCATAAACAGATTAAACTCGAAAAGGGTGATACCGTCATCCTCTCATCGCGTGTCATTCCTGGCAACGAACGCACAATTTCTGAGCTTATTAACCACCTCTATCGTCGTGGCGCCGAAGTCTTCCACGAAAGGGTATCGGAGGTACATGTTTCAGGTCACGCCAGCCAGGAAGAGCTCAAGCTGATGCTCAACACCGTAAGGCCACGTTTCTTCATCCCGATCCACGGCGAATATCGCCACCTGTACAAACATATACAGCTGGCCTGTACTGTCGGTATTCCAGAGGAACGCTGCATCCTGGCAACAAACGGAGAAGTGATTTCGTTTTATTCAGATACCGCAGCGATAGTAGAGCGTATAGAGTCAGGCAGGGTCTTTGTGGATGGCAAAGGGGTTGGCGATGTTGGCAGAATGGTATTGAGGGATCGCAAACATCTTTCAGAGGATGGCATGATCGTAGTCATCATCGGCATGAACATGTCAACCGGCGCAATCATTTACGGTCCGGATATTGTTTCGCGGGGTTTTGTTTTTGAGGATGAGAGCCAGGAGTACCTTGAAGATGCCCGCAAAGTAGTAGCCTTTGCACTGGAGGAGATCAACGCTGAAATGCGCTGTGACGGAGAAGAGGTCAAAACAGCTGTACGTCAGGCACTGCGACGCTTCTGCAAGAAGACCATTGAGCGCAGGCCGGTGATTCTACCGGTAATTATGGAGATGTAGTCCTAAAGACCGTTGTTGAATAGTTAAAATAGCGTTAACCGCCGACAGCCGAGAATATTAGCTGACTGGATGCCTCAACAACTGGAGAACAAGATATTGTACTTGCGTATGAGATGGATTGTTCTTGGTGTTTATAAACTAGAGAAATATTTAAGTTCCGGCTTGGCTCTGGTAATTATTGGCTCGCTATTATCCTGTAGCGGGTCAAGTACAATTGAACCACCGGTTCCCACAAATAGACCTGCTATATCAAAAGCTATGTATTGTTACAGTGACGGAGATTCTTTAAATATTAATGGATCTGGATTTAGTGTGAATGCGGAAAATACTCCAAATCAGAACGGATTGAAGGCTTATATCTGTGACAGTCCGAATTGGAGCGGACGTAAAGTTTGTGAAAATCAGAACTATTCCACTTGGTCTGATATTTCTATAAATATAACAGTTTATTTAGGAAGCTTTGCTCCGGGTTCTACAGGGTATTTGTATGTTTCTGATAATGCTGGGGATGTTAATCAGGATGGTTATCCTATAACCTTTTGCGGTATCTAGCAGTTTGGGACACATTGTAGCAGCGATATGTCAAGGCAAGGCAGCTGCTGAATACAAAGCGGGACAGTCAAATGACTGCCCCGCTTTGTATCTATATATCCAGTAAAACTGGTAAAGACTACACAACCACAATCCTCGCAAACCGGCGCTTGCCGATCTGGACAATGTGTTCGCCTGTCGCGGTCAACTCCAGATTTGTATCACTGACCTTTTCACCATCCAACTTGACACCACCCTGATCAATTGCCCGGCGCCCTTCGCCGTTGGACTTGGTAAGCCCCGCTTCGGTCATGGCCCTTGCCAGCAGAATTGCACCGTCGGCCAGATTAAAGCTCACCTGAGGCATCTCCCCGGGGATTTCGTTGTCCTTAAAGCGTTTGACGAAGTTTTCTTCCGCAACCTCTCCGGCACCGGCACCGTGAAATCTGGAGACGATCTCGCGACCAAGACGTTTTTTAGCGGCCATCGGGTGCAGCGAATGATCCTTGAGCTCGCCCTTCAGCACATCAATTTCAGCCAACGTCAGGTCGGACAATAGTTCGTAGTAACGCAGCATCAGATCGTCCGAAATAGACATAATCTTTCCGAAGATCTCGTCCGCCGGTTCGTTGATACCGATATAGTTGCCAAGTGACTTGGACATCTTGTTGACGCCGTCAAGTCCCTCCAATAGCGGCATTGTAAGGACGCATTGCGGTGACTGACCCCATTCTCGCTGCAGTTCCCGCCCCATCAGCAGGTTGAACTTCTGGTCGGTCCCCCCCAGCTCTACATCGGCCTTCATCGCAACTGAGTCATACCCCTGGATCAGCGGGTAGAGGAATTCATGGATGGCAATCGGCTGCTGGCTGGTAAAACGTTTGGAAAAGTCATCCCGTTCCAGCATGCGAGCCATGGTACACTTGGAAGCCAGGGCGATCATGCCGCTTGACCCCAATTCATTCAACCAGGTGGAGTTGAATACAACCTTGGTCTTACTTGGATCAAGGATCTTAAAAACCTGTTCTTTATAGGTTTCAGCGTTTCTGAGTACATCCTCGCGGGTCAGAACCTTACGGGTCTCTGATTTGCCGGTCGGATCGCCGATCATGCCGGTAAAATCACCGATCAGAAAGTTGACCTCATGCCCCAGCTGCTGGAACTGACGAAGCTTCTGGATCAATACGGTGTGCCCCAGATGCAGATCGGGCGCGGTCGGATCGAACCCCGCCTTGATTACCAACGGCACGCCGGTCGAAAGGGATTTTGCCAGTTTCTCTTCCAGCTCCTTCTCGATCAGCACTTCAACGGTGCCGCGTTTTATAACGGCCATCTGTTCAGATACGGACATATACTAAACTCCCAAAACTACTAAGAATAAATCAGCAAGCCATATTGATACGTTCAATACTCAGAGCCTTGCCACTCAGTTCATCAACAGAAATAACGACTGCATTCAGGCGAATATCCTTCTTGGCAACTTCAAACTTGGACGGCAGCTGAGTCAGAAAACGGTAAATAGTTTCTTCCTTCCCCATGCCGATGACTGAGTCAAAGCTGCCGGTCATACCGGTATCGGTTAAAAAGGCTGTTCCTTGCGGAAGTATTCGTTCATCTGCGGTCTGAACGTGGGTATGAGTGCCTACCAGGGCACTGATCTGCCCATCCAGATACCACCCTAACGCAGATTTTTCCGATGTAGCCTCGGCATGGAAATCTACAAAGACAATCGGAGTCTCCTGCTTAAGGCGCTTGATTTCACGATCGGCAACAAGAAAAGGGCACTCTATACTTTTCATAAAAACCCGCCCTTCCAAATTTAAAACCGCAACCTTGACCCCTCCGGGTGTTTTCAGGATAGCACTCCCTACCCCCGGCGCGCCGGCCGGATAGTTGGCGGGACGAATAATACGAGGATCGGCCAGAACCAGTGAGACCTGTTCTTTCTTGTCCCAGATGTGATTGCCGCCAGTCAACAAGTGAATACCCTGACTGAAAAGCTCTTTAGCTACCTCTACTGTCAGTCCAAAACCACCGGCAGCATTTTCACCATTGGCGATCACAATATCTATTGTGTGCCGGTCCACCAGGCGATGCAGCTCGCGTGACATCGCCTGACGTCCGGGCTTGCCGATAATGTCACCTACAAATAATATTTTTATTGGCATGGTCTTCCAGTTTTTCTGGGAACGGGTATTTTTTGCAAGGTCAAGGCTGTCAAGGGATCATGCGGAGGCGTACCAATCGGTACGCCGCACAAGTGATCCCGAAGACTTACGCAGATATTGCGAAAAAGAGCCGTTTCATTTTAACGGGCATATTCGACTGATCTGGTTTCACGTATTACATTAACTTTGATCTGACCTGGATAGGTCATTTCAGCCTCAATCTTCTTGGCAATATCACGGGCCATAACAACCGACTGGTCGTCACTTACCTGGTCGCTGGAAACCATGACACGAATCTCACGACCGGCCTGGATCGCAAATGACGACTGGACGCCGCCGAACGATGTTGCAATGCGCTCCAGATCACCGAGGCGCTTGACATAAGTTTCCATCATCTCGCGACGTGCACCGGGGCGTGCACCGGAAAGTGCATCGGCAGCCTGTACCAGAATGGCCAGAACGGAATTCGGCTTCTCATCTTCGTGATGTGCCATAATTGCGTGAACAATTTTGGGGGTTTCACCATACTTACGGGCCAACTCTGCCCCGATTACCGCATGAGAACCTTCAACCTCGTGGTCAACCGCCTTGCCAAGGTCATGCAGCAGTCCGGCACGCTTCGCCTGCTTGACGTTAATTCCCAGTTCAGCAGCCATGATGCCGCAGAGAAATGCGACTTCCAGCGAGTGAAGGTAAACGTTTTGAGTGTAGGAGGTACGATATTTGAGACGTCCGATCAGCTTGAGAACCTCGGGATGGATGCCATGAACGCCCAGATCGAAGGCGGCCTGCTCACCAGCTTCCTTAATTGAAAGTTCTACTTCTTCGGTGGACTTGGCAACAACTTCTTCGATGCGGCCCGGATGGATTCGTCCATCGGCCAGGAGCTTTTCCAGTGATAAACGTGCAACTTCGCGGCGGACAGGATTGAAACCGGATAAAATTACCGCTTCAGGTGTATCGTCAATAATCAGGTCGATACCGGTGGCCGCCTCCAGGGCGCGAATATTTCTTCCTTCGCGACCGATAATTCGACCTTTCATCTCGTCAGACGGCAGCGGCACAACAGAAACAGTACGCTCTGCCACGTATTCGCCGGCATAACGCTGAATGGCAAGAGCCATAATTTCCTTCGCCTTTTTATCACCAGTTTCACGGGCTTCATCTTCGATAGCCCTGATGATCTTTGCGGCATCATGCTTGGCCTCGGTTTCCATTATGTTCATCAACTCTTTCTTTGCTTCCCCTGCCGACATGCCGGAAATCTGCTCCAGCTTTGCATTCTGAACATCTACAGCTTTTTTCAGCTCTTCATCACGCTGCAAAAGGGCTTGCTCCTTTTGCGAAACAGCCTGCTCTTTTTTGAGAACGTCCATCTCTTTCTGATCAATCAGACCGGCTTTTTTATCAAGATTTTCTTCTTTCTGAGTCAGCCTTTTTTCAAGAATCTGAAGATCCTTGTTTTTTTCAATAGTTTTACGATCATGTTCTTCCTTGGCCTGAATAGCAGCATCTTTAGCCTTGAGTTCCGCCTCTTTGGTGATTGTATCTGCTTCACGGCGGGCATCGTCGAGCACTTTACCGGCAAGCTCTTCTGCCTGTTTCAGGATTGATCCCGTGTCCTTCTTGTTGAGTTTGTTGCCGGCGAAATATGCCGCGGCAGCGACAATCATCAGAGAGATGACAACGCCAATAATTGATTCAATTCCCATTCTATCAACCTCCTGTATATAAATCCGGGCCGCCTGGCGAGCTCCGGTTACTTCTCTTCATCCGCCCTGATAAAAAGGGTAGTGCGTTAACGAAATCATTTTCTGTAAAAACCGCAGAAAACAATTTCTAACTTACTAACGATGAGTGCGGATAATCCGTTTGTCTGAAACTACTATTTCCATCGGAATGTCGTGAACGTCCGCCGAAATAGCATCAGCAGTCAACTGGAAATCATGGCAGAGTCCGACAAGGTGTGCTCTGCATCCGGGATGCTGCAGAAAACGATCATAGAACCCTTTTCCGTAGCCGATCCTGTGACCTGTCAGGTCAAAAGCAACTCCGGGAACAACAATCAGATCAGCTTCGTCCGCTTGATGATCAACGCCGGTCGGACAGGGTTCCAGAATGCCGAACGCTCCTTCCTGTAATTCCTCAATTCGCTCCACATGGCGAAACACCATCTGGTGACCGCAAACCGCCGGATACAACACCCGTTTCCCGGCATGAAATGATGCCGTCAGAATCATTCCTGTATCGGTTTCGTTATGGGCAGGTGCATACAGTGCTATGCATTCGGCCCGAATATACTCATCAAGAGAAAGCAGATTGAGCTGTGCAGCGCGACTCGAATCACGCCACGAATCATGACTGAGTGCACGGCGCTGGGCCAGCAACTGCGAACGGAGCGAACGTTTTGGCATTCTATTCTTTCGATACAACACGTACGGAATGGCCCCGAAGAGTGTCGGGAAGGTCGACCAGGGAGGCTGAACAGAAAAAAGCTTGAGTGGCGTCAGGTAAAAGTGAGTATTACGGTCATGCTACTCAGAAGCAGTTTTTCCTTTCAGTGAGGATATATTCAACGGGCCTTACATCATTTCTTACTGGAAACGTTTGACGAGCCCGATCGGCAGTACAATTTTGCGAATATATGATCAAGTCTCCCTGAGAGACCATGTAAAATCAGATCGCTTCGAGCGATGCGATTATTGTATTAATTCTTCCCTCGGCAGCAGCGTCCTGCTCCCGCCGCGAGCGAAGTTCAAGCAACTCTTCCGATGTATTCAACAGAGCAAGGGTCAGAACCAATTGAGCGTCACCACTCCTAAGAGCGCTGCCGATCTCCTGAAGCTTTTGATTTACAAAGGTTTCTACCGCTTTTACTTTCTCTTCAGAAGCGGAACTCCGTACCGAAAGTTCCCGTCCAAGAACTGTCACTGCATGGCTTGTTTTCATACAATGACCACGGCCACGCTCAAATCCCGTCCAGCTTGCCGAGAATGGCATCTATACGTGATTTAAAACCTTCACGGTCGCTTGAGTGCCGCTGTAATTCTTCGTTCAAACGTGCGTTTTCCTCTTTCAAGGCGCTATACTTTTCGACGATGTCGCTAATTTTCTTTTCCAGTACTTCTATGAGTTCCTGATTCATGGGTTCTGTTTCCTTTCGAAGGGGCATACTATACGAAGCAGCTGACACAAAGTCAAGACCTAATTGATTGAAATCGCAGAGTTCCGTGGTGCGCTCCACCTTTCTGTGCCCGGTTTTTTTCATGTCTGGAAAAGGGCATCCGTGAACTCCTGCGGATCAAAGTCGCGCAAATCTTCAATTGATTCGCCGACCCCGATATAACGAACAGGCAGGGCGAATTCATGGCTGACCGCTACAACGATGCCACCCTTGGCCGTACCGTCCAATTTGGTCAGGGCCAATCCGGTAACACCGGCCGCCTCCTTGAAAAGCCGGGCCTGTGAAGTTGCATTCTGACCGGTTGCAGCATCCAGAACCAGCAGGGTTTCATGCGGCGCCCCCGGAATCTCGCGATTGATAACACGGCGGATCTTTTTCATCTCCTCCATCAGGTTGACCTTGGTGTGCAGACGCCCGGCGGTATCAATAATCAGAATGTCAACTCCGCGGGCGACTGCAGCTTTGCATGCATCAAAAACAACCGCTGATGGATCCGCCCCTTCCTTGTGGCGAATGACATCCACACCGGAGCGATCGCCCCAGACAATCAGCTGTTCCGCAGCGGCAGCCCTGAAAGTGTCGGCCGCAGCCAAAAGCACTTTATTACCTGAGGCGGAAAAGCGCGAAGCCAGTTTGCCGATCGTTGTTGTCTTGCCGACGCCGTTGACGCCGATCACCAGCAGTACGAATAATTTCTGGCTGCCGATATCGAGCGGCTTGTGGTGAGCAACCAGACGGGCCAGAATCTCTTCTTTCAGTGCCCCCCTCAGCGCCTCTCCATCCTTCAGCTCGTTGCGTCCCAGACGCTGTTCAAGGGTCCGAATCAGTTCTACCGTCGTCTTGACACCGATATCTGATGTGATCAGGATTTCCTCCAGCTCCTCAAGCGTATCGGCATCTATCACCTTTTTGCCCAGCACCAGGGCATCGATCCGCCCCACAAGGCCATCCTTGGTCTTCTTCAGGCCAGACTTCAGCCGCTCAAAAAAACCGGGCTTTTCCTGCGTTTCCGGCGTGTTAGGCGCCTGTACCGGATTTGGCTCCGAGGCCGGGATATCTTGTGCTAACGTAGATATTTCTGTTGATTCCACACCGGAAATCTTGTTGATGAGCCCACGAAAATAACCATTTCCACCCTTCGGATCCATCAGACCTCCCTTTTCAGCCTGGTAACAGCCAAGCGGAAGTAATATAACGCCAATGCCGCAGGGCAGCTGCGTTCGATGTTCATAACAAGCGAATAGTATTCATCAATGCAGCCTATTATCAGATGCCCCCCGCTGGAAGTAAGAACGACATCCTCCACCTCTCCAACCCGTTCAGCACTCTGCATCTCCTTGAGGCGTGCCAGGATAATGCCCTTGTGAGCAGCGATAAAGCGGATATCGTACGGATCACAATGACAGTGTTCCATAACCGCTTCACCTTCCCAATCAACCAGAATGGCACCGATCGCCTTCGGCACTTGATCTACCAGTTCTTTAAGAATAATTTCGAATGACATGTAACCTCCCAATAAAAACAGGGACCAGTGCCCAGAAGACAGTGGCCAGTATGAACCTATACCCTAATGTAATCGCACTGAGACTACTCGAGACGCCCCCGGCTCTTCCATCGTTATTCCGTAGAGGGTGTCAGCCACCTGCATAGTGGCCTTGTTGTGGGTAATTATGATAAATTGCGAAATATCGCTCATTTCCCTGACCATCTCGTTGAAGCGACCGATATTGGCATCATCAAGCGGTGCATCGACCTCATCGAGCAGACAGAAAGGGGTTGGTTTGATCAGGAAGATGGAGAATATCAGTGCCACTGCAGTGAGAGCCTTTTCGCCTCCGGAAAGCAGCGTCACATTCTGCAGCTTCTTCCCTGGCGGTTGAACAATGATATCGATACCGGTCTCCAGCAGATCCTCTTCATCCGTCAGGCGCAACTCGGCCCTGCCGCCGCAGAAAAGGCGCGGAAAGACCTCCTGGAATTTTGCATTTATAAGATTATAGGTTTCCAGAAAACGCTGGCGTGTCGTTCGGTTGATGCGTTGAATGGCCTGCTGCAGGCCACGCAGTGACTCTTCAAGGTCATCCTTCTGACTCGTCAGAAAATTGAAGCGTTCCTCCATCCCGGCACACTCCTCAATCGCCATCAGATTGACCTCACCCATTTCGTCCAGAATGCGTTGCAGATCTACCTGACGAATCCGGCGGGCCGCTTCGTCAAATTCGGTTGACTCCAACCTTGACACAGCCTCAGACATGGCGATACGGCTCCGCTCCTGAAGGGACTGTTCCAGATGTTCAGCATGCATGGCCAACGTTGAAAAGCGCAGGTTAAGGTCGGCCTGCAGCTGCCGGACGACATCGCCCTCTTCACGACTCTTTTTCAATTGAACGTCAATCAGATTGAGGGCAGCGCCGGCGGCCTCAAAACAACCTCTGGCAGCCGTCAAGCGGCTCTCAGACTCTGCCTGTTCCCGCACCAGACTTTCCAATCGTTCCGCAGCTGCACTCATCTCAGCCTGGAGCTGTAACCTGGCGGCACCACCCGATTCAATTTCCTGCCGGTCGGCAGTCATGCGCCGCACGATCTCTTCCGTACGTTGCTCCAGCTCCGCCAGTGCGCGCAGACCGGCATCATGCTGCTCTTTGACCGTAGCGGTCTGCACCCGGATGGCGGTAACCTTTTCGCGAGCGGCAGCAAGCTGCAGCCGGCGGGTGTCAAGCTCCATCTTCAAGCGGGACGTTTCCAGCTCCAGCACCTTCGAAGAGTCACCGGTCTGGGTCATCTGTTCCCCGGCCAGCTTCAGTTCACCCTCAAGGGCGCCCCGTTCTTCGCTAAGATTTTCCGACTCAAGAGACTGCACCTCCAGCCGTTCAACAATACGGGAAACCTCTTCAACCGCCTGCTGGCGGTCCTTGATCAATCCGGTCAGCTTCAGCTCAGCCTGGTGCAACTGCACCCCGCCGTTTTTAAGCCCCTCAGCAACCTCCTGGTTCTGACTACGCAGGTCATCGCGCTGTTTCCCGAGAAAAGCTGTTTCCTCCTCCAACCGGGATACAGTCAGCTCCAGCTCCCTGATCTCACGTTTTTTCTGAATCAGTCCGGCACCCACCAACTCGCCGGAACCACCGCTGACAATCCCCCCCTGGGCGACCATATCGCCTGCATGGGTGACAAAAATCAGTCCTGGGCGTTGACGGGCCAGTCTGAGCGCAGCAGCTACATCGTCAACCAGCATGACTGTTGACAGCAGATTCATAATCAAGCCGGCAAACGGTCCCGTAACTTGCACCAGCTCCACAAGTGGAGTTGATCCAGCCACTGTAAAAGCTGCGGCAGCCTGGACTTCCAGCGGCAGGGCAATCCCGGTCCGGCCGCCTTTGTTTGCTTTCAGAAATTCCAACGCCCCGATGGCATCCCTGTCGTCAGAACAAAGAATACATTGCAAGCGTTCAGCAAGAGCTGATTCAAGCGCAGGCTCCAATTCGGGCGGGGCTTGAATGGCATCGGCCAACACACCGCTGAAACGGGAGCGGAAGGAAGCATCCTTCATCAGCGTACGGGTCCCCTGGCCAAACCCGGCAAACTGGGCTTCCAGCTCTTTCAGTGAATGAAGGCGTGAGGAACTGCGATTCAACTCATCCCGGCGTGACTGCCACACTTTCTCAACTTCGGGGAGCCGCACCTTCAAATCATCCTCATGACCACGCAGAGTCGATAAACCGGCCTGCAGCTTTTCCTGTTCAAGCTGGCCGGACGCGATCTCCTTTTCCAGGACATCAGCCCTCTGGCGCAACTGTTCGCGGCGCTCGGAGAGCTGCATAGCTTCACGGGCATGACGATCTGATCGTTCACGGAGCGCAGTCAATCTTTTCTGGGCATTCTCAAAGCGGCTTTTGAACTGGGCAGCCTCTGCCAGAGCTGTAAAAAGCTCCCGGCGGCGATTTTCCAGATCACGGACCAGAGCCTCTTCGGCCAGCTGATGCTCGGCCAGCGCACCTTCGGACTGCTCCAGCTCCGCCTGCATCCCGGCAGCACCCGAAGCGCCGGTGTCACGGCGAAGTTCAAGGAGCACCTGCTGTTCTCCACACTCCTTAAGCCGGCTGTCAAGTTCAGTCACCTCAGCCGTAAACCGTGCCAAGCGGCCGTCAAGACCGGCCAATTCCTTACGCTGAAACTCGAGCCCGTTCTCGGTGGTACTGAATAAGCTCCTGACTCGGAATATTTCCTCCTGGGCAATCGTCAGGTTTTTTTCCGCTTCCAGCAGCGCCAGACGGGCCTCCTCGGCCTGTGATTCTCCTACTGACGAGGCGGCAAAAGCATCGCGGAGACGCTCGTTCAGCGCCGCAAGCTCCCGCTCCGCGACTTCCCGCTGACTCCTCGTTTCACAATACTCCCGCGCCGTAAAGAGAACTTCTATCTCGCGCAGCTCGTCACGAACCTCCCGGAATTTCTCGGCTTTTTTTGCCTGGCGCTGCAGCGATGCCAACTGACGCCGGATCTCCCCCAGTACATCAGCCAGTCGTGCCAGGTTCTGGCGGGTTCCCTCGATTTTTTTAAGAGCCAGCTGCTTGCGCGACTTGAATTTGGTAACGCCGGCAGCCTCTTCGATCAGGAAACGTCGCTCCTCCGGTCGTGAATGGAGAATCTGGCCTATCTTCCCCTGTTCAATGATCGAATAGGCACGGGTGCCGACCCCGGTATCCATAAAAAGTTCGGTAATATCCAGAAGGCGGCAGGGGGTTTTGTTGATCAGATAATCGCTGTCGCCATCACGGTAGAGACGACGGGTAAGCTGGATCTCGGCATAATCAAGGTACTTGGCAGGAGCACGGCCATCCTCGGTGGAAAAGACCAGTGACACCTCGGCAACACCCAGCGGTTTGCGGTTCTCGCTGCCGACAAAAATCACATCCTCCATCGCTTTGCCGCGCAGGTTTTTGGCGGATTGCTCCCCCATGCACCAGCGAATGGCATCAACAATGTTGGACTTACCACAGCCGTTCGGCCCGACCACGCCGGTTACATTCTGCTGAAAGTCCAGCACAACCTTGTCTGCAAAGGATTTAAACCCTGATATTTCGAGGCGTTTGATTTTCATAGAGTTGCGCACTTTATCAGAGGGGGAGAAGGCATGTCCAGAGGGATATTACAGTCAGCTCTCCCTGAGTGCATCAACAATGCTCATTTGTCAGGTGGAAATAGTAATCAATTTCATGACGAAGCCCATTACACCTCAATCTTCGGCAGTTTTCTCGCATACGGCAGATACCGCCCCACATTCTTTCTGATTTTATCCAGCAGTTCTCCGGCAAATTCGGTCTCCTCACCAGGCAGCAGGCCTGAAATATTGACTGAACTCATGGCTTTGAGCAGGTTTTCGGACATTGTCGTGAGCGTTTTGGCAACAAGACGTTTCTGCAGGCCGCACCGCTCACACATCTCTGCCAGTTCCCACGGCGTAATTTCTTCAGGATCAAAGGCATCACCGATTGCCATTGAAAAATCACGGTCATACTCGGCGGCATACATATCAAGGTTGAGCAGATCGTACGCGGGCGCCATATCGATTCCCCCCGGCCCGACGAAGAAGGAGATGTTTTTCCCGTGAGCATCGCTGTTGCCGATCAGGAGTTGGAACAGAACCCAGTTGAGCATGTCCCGCAAAGCGGCTGCCGGCACTCGACATAAACGGCAGGAAGCAAATAGATCCGGCAGATTGGCTCCCGACCTGATCACGGCGGCATCTCCACCTTTGCCGAAGGGACGCTCGTATTTGTAGGTCGGCGGCAGATCCAGCATCTGGCAGCCGTCGATCAGGTGCCGCCTGTGGACATGATCACCGGCCAGCTCCCGGTCGAAGCGGCGTACTACCAGTACCGGCTCACCAAAACGGGCAAGTGAAACATCTGCCACCGGCAATTTCATCCCCTTTGCCAGCTGCATGCAGACAAATTCGTTGATAACCAGGTGTAGGGCGCGAGCAGTTCCAAACTTCATTATATGGGTCGAGGCCAGTTCCCCTTCTCCAAATCCCATCTGTCCATCTGGCCGGATAAGCAGCGGCAGCTTATCCTGTACGCCTGCGACCGAGAGTCGCGGTTTCCCGTCCCATACCGCTATCGATACGTTCTGGCGCTGGTTGATGCGCTCTGCCAGCTCCTCGGCCGTCACCGGCCTGAAACTTTTGGCTGGCTCTTCTGATGAAGCATCCCCCATCCTGAACATCAATGCCCCGGTCGTCTCCGTGCCGATGGCAGCAACCAGCCCGAAAATGTTGGCTCGGGATATGTGGGTGGAGATGGCAAGCTCTTCAAGCCACCTCCCTTCCGGCAGCAGGTTGGCAAGAAAGCGCCTGACCGATTCGGATGGACATTCGCCGGGCTTCAGATGCGGAGACACGGGGAATCCTCCCCCATCAAGCCACGACTGCGCATATTCCAATGCATACCGTTCACCACTCTCTTCGAGGATGATCTTCCCGAGATGCTGGCGGTTAATGTTTACCGTGAGTTGTGTCGCCATTATTTACTCCCGGGCTTCGATGCGGATGGTGATTCCCAGCATGGCGCAGATATTCAGTATGCTGCTCAGCTTGACATCGCCGCCGGCAGTTTCGATCTTACCCAGAGTGCCAACGGCAACGCCGCAAAAGGCAGCGGCCTCGTGGATGCTCATGCCGGATTGAGTCCTCCGGGAACGCACAAATTTTCCCAATGTTGCCGCGTCAAGCAGCTGCTGTGGTTCCGGTATGGGAAGCGGGGTCACGGTTTTTGACATGACGAGATCCTTGAAAGCAACGATATCACCTGAGTGATATCATTGCACAATCACCTTGATTAATCAACTAAAATGTTATTGTAGTGATATTTATTGACAGAGGGTCAGGAAAAATATTATTAGTACTATTGCAATAATACTTATCAGCTCTCCCTGAGTGCGTCAACAATGCTCATTTGTCCGGCTCTCAGCGCCGGGACAAGTCCGCCCGCCAGACCCATTAACAGGGAGAAACCTATAGATTTCACTATGGTGGCGACAGTGAGTTCAAATGAAAAGGCAAGTTCGGAAAAGGTTTGCCAGTTCATCGTGGAGATAGTAATCAATTGCATGAACGAGGCGCAGAACACTCCGGCCAGGCCGCCGATCAGACCAAGCAGCAGCGCCTCGGACAGAAAGGCTGCCAGTATGCTGGAGCGCTGAAACCCGAGCGCCCTGAGTGTACCGATCTCGGCGACACGGTTTGCCACTGAGGCATACATTGTTATCATGGCGCCAATTATGGCCCCCAGAGAAAATATCACCGTCAGGGTCATGCCCAGTATCCCCAGAAATTTTGACATCGCCTCGGACTGATCCAGATAGTATCGCGGTTCACGCTTCGCCTCCAGCGTCAGTCGCGGGTCATTCTCGACACGCTCCTTGAACCTTTCGAAACTGTCGCTATCTGCCAGCCTGAATAGCACCGAAGAATATACCGGCCTCCGGAAAGCCTGCATAAGTTGGTCTACATCTCCCCAGATCTCCGAGTTAAAGCCGGTGGTTCCGGCGTCAAATATCCCCACAATGGTCCAGTCCCGCATACCGAACCGGAGATGCCCACCGATGCCGGCGTTTTGAAAACGGCGGGCAATGCTCGCACCGGCCATGATTTCGGCCGAACCTGGGCGCGGCATCCTCCCTTCGACCAGCCGGACCTGAGGCCTCAGCGTCCGCGATGCCATACTGACCCCTCTGATGACCACGTTTGCCGGTTTGTTGCTCCCCCGCTTGGGTAGAGTAATCAACACCACCAGCTCCTTGACCAGAAGTCGCCTGCCGTCGGAACCGGTGGCGACCTCAGGCTGGCTTTCGATGATATTTGCCTGAAGCCGCTCAACGCCGCTCTGCACCTCGGACTGTGAGCCCTTGCGAATCACGACTACATTGTCTGGTGAACCGGTTTCCACAAGGGTTTTCTCCAATCCGTCCGTCAGCATGAGGGTGGCAGCGAACACAAAGACCACCATAGCCATTCCTGAAGCGGTCAGCACGGTGGTCATCCGCCTGGTCAACAGGTTGCGCAGGCTGTATGAAAGAGGAATCCTCATCGCTTTATCCGATCCGCCGCAGTCCATCGGCGATCCTGATCGTTGCAGCGCGCCAGGTAGGGAATATGGCGGCAGCTGCACCCACTGTCAGCGCAGCTGCCAGCTGTAAAAGCGTGGTGGAGGTCGCGACATGAAAGGCAGGAAAGAACTGCGACAGCTCCCTTTCTATGATGGTGGCTGCCGGAAAGGTGCCCACAACACCGACAATACCTCCAAGAACGGCGATGAACAGTGACTCGCCGAAGACAGCAGACCCTATATGATGCCACCGGAATCCGAGTGTCTTGAGGGTTGCATACTCCGAGATGCGCTCGCGGGCGGTCATGGCCATGGTATTTGCTGTAACCACCATGATGATGGCAATTACCACATACGAGACGATCTTGATGGCGATCATGATCGCCTCGGTCATGGCAACAAAACTGAGCTGGAAAGCTTTTTCCGTCTCGCTCATAGTTTCTGCCAATGAGTTTTTGAAAGTGGCGTCAATGGCCTGGGCCACTTCGGCTGCTCTTTCAGGGTTCAAAACGCCCACCACGAAAATGCCGACCTGATCGGCACGGCGCGGAATCGTCCGCCGCAGGGTTTCATTCAGATAATCCCAGTTAAAGAAAAACTGGGTTTCATCGGTACTGCGCTGGGCCCCCCGATATATTCCCCGAACAACGAATTCCCATTGTCCAGGAAAAATAGTTCCTTTCAGTACAACCCGGTCACCGAGTTTCCATCCATATTTGGCTGCCAGTTTTCGTCCGACAACCGCCCCCTGCCTGTCGAGCAGAAAGCCCTTCTGCTCCTCCTCGGAAAGTAGGAATTCCGGGTAAAGATCAAGATATGCACGTGGCTCCACCGCAAAATTCGGAAAGAAGTTCTTTTCCGAGATATAGATTCCGCCGAACCAGTTCATGGCACCGACTCTGCTGACCCCGGGTATCT
>JAAXTM010000001.1 GCA_013336525.1 Geobacteraceae bacterium
AGATGCAGGATAACGTCATGCTGATTAACCGGGTGCGCAGCCTGGAGGATGATCGCAAGCAGCTTGTCGATGGTGCCCCCTGTCCGCTCTGCGGTTCCGCTGAACACCCCTATGCCGTCGGCAATATACCGCAGCTGGACGTGGCGCAGAAGGAGTTGGAGCTGGCTGTCGCTGCAGTGAAAAACGTGCGGGAACAGCACTCCACAATCAAGCTGAAACTGGTGGCAGTTGCCAAAGATCTGCAAAGGTCAGGACAGGAACAGACCGAAATACAGGAGCGGCAGGCGTGTGATGAGAGCTTCTGCGCCAGCACCGTTGCCGAGCTGGGATTGTTTGCTGAGCCGGACGGTTCGGTCTTGTGGATGGAAATCGTCCGGCATGATTCAGAGGAGTTGGCAAGACAGCGTGAGGTTATCCAGAGCGCTGAACGGCAGGAACAGGAAGAACGTGATGCTCAGGCAGAACTTGCCAGACTTAAAGACGAGCTTGCCGGCCATGACAAAGTGCGCCTGTCCGCCAGGATGGGTCATGAAAATTTGCTGGCGGAACGTACGCGCCTGGAGGGGGAAACCGCAGCACTTCATGATGGACTTGAACGGCTGCTGGCCGAAGTCGTGAGTGCGGTTGCGGTTTATGGCTGCACCGGTATCGTTCCGGAAAGGGTTGATGAACTGCTGACAGCCCTGGGCTCTCGCCGCAGTGCGTATGTTCAGCAGCTGCAGACCAGGGATCGCTTGGATAAAGAGCGGGCCGCTATCGCCGCTGAAATGGAAACTGCGCGGGCTCTGTTGGCGGAATCCGAAAAATCGCTGAACGACAAGGAGTTGCAGCTGCGTGACAGGAACGCACTACGGGAAGACTTGGTGGAGCAGCGGCTGGAAAAATATGGAGAGCGCAACCCGGATGCAGATGAAAAGCGGCTGGCCGAGGCGCTGCTTCAGGCCGGTGAGCTGCGCGAAGCGGCGCTGCAGGAACAGAACCGCCTTCAGGCAGACCTTGGCGGGTTAAAGCAGCAGATCGAACGGTTGACTCTCTCAATTGCCGAGAGAGCCGATCAGCTTGCCGGATTGGAAGCGGCCTTCTCCAGTGATCTGAACGCAGCCGGTTTTGCCGCTGAAGCCGATTTTCTGCAGGCGTGTCTGCCGCAAGAGCGTTTCGATGAATTGACGCGTCTGGCCGACGAGCTGCGCAATGATGAAACTGCGCTGCAAACCCGCTATCAGGACCGCACGGAGGCTTTGGAGGGAGAGATCAGTAAAAATCTTACCGACAAGCCGTTTGATCAGCTTCAGGAGGAGAACAGAGCTGTCGCCGGAAAGTTGAGTGAGCTTCAGAAAAGATCGGGGGCGCTAGAGCAGAGGCTGCAGCAGCATGCCGACCAGCAGCAGCGCCATCAGGAGCGGATTCAGGCGATTGAACTGCAGCGTCTTGAGTGCGGTCGCTGGGAGCGACTGCACAGCCTGATCGGTTCCGGTGACGGGAAAAAATTCCGCAATTTTGCCCAGGGGTTGACCTTCGAGTTGATGGTGGCCCACGCCAACCGTCAGCTGCAAAAGATGAGTGACCGTTATATCCTTGTGCGCGACGGCGCCGAGCCGCTGGAGCTGAACGTCATCGATAATTACCAGGCGGGGGAGATCCGTTCTACAAAGAACCTTTCCGGCGGCGAGAGTTTTATTGCCAGTCTGGCTTTGTCACTCGGCCTGTCCAGCATGGCGAGCCGCAACGTGCGCGTCGATTCACTGTTTCTCGACGAAGGTTTCGGCACTCTAGACGAGGATGCCCTTGAAACCGCTCTGGAAACCCTTTCCGGTCTGCAGCAGGATGGCAAGCTGATCGGCATCATCTCTCACGTTCCGGCACTCAAAGAGCGCATCGGCACGCAGATTCAGGTGGAATCCGGCAGCGCCGGGCGCAGCAGCCTGAGTGGACCTGGGTGCCGGCGGGTTGCTTGAACCTGCAAAGCCGTATTTACGCAACGCCGCAACCAAAAACTTTTAAACATATTGTCGTGAGGGTGTCACTTCACATTAGTTAAGGATGCGATTCATACATCTTAAATTGATGGCCTGACAGTATTGCTATCCCTCTTGATTAGCAAAGGTGGAACCGGGGAGCACAGCTTATGAATAATAATTCGCCGCCTGCAAGCACCTCCCGGATCCATTACGGCTGGGTTATCGTGGGCGTTGGGTTCCTGATAATCTTCGCCTGTATCGGGCTGGCACGTTATGCCTATACCATGCTGCTCCCTTCAATGCAGAGTGGGCTTGAGCTTCCCTTTGACCGGATGGGCTTTATCGGTACCGGGAACTTCTGCGGGTATTTGCTTGCGGTAGTAATGGCACCACAAATGATCAGACGCTTCAAGCCGCGCCCTGTTATCTCCGGTGGTCTGCTGCTGATAACCCTCGCATTGTTTGGCGTCAGTGCCGCTCGCGGCTTTGTTATGCCGCTGGTCTGCTACTTTCTTGTCGGGATGGGGACCGGCTTTGCCAATATCCCCACGATGGTGCTGATCAGCCACTGGTTTAGAAGCGATCAACGCGGCAAGGCGGCAGGGCTGATGATCGGCGGCAATGGCGCGGCAATCATGCTGGCCGGTGTGCTTGTGCCGTTTCTTAACCGCACATTCGGCAGTAACGGCTGGAGAATTGGCTGGCTACTGCTCGCCGTTATCGCGCTGCTGGTGACAATTGCAGCAACATGGCTGGTACGCAACCATCCGTCGGATAAGGGTCTGGAACCGCTTGGCAGAGTGGCGCCGGTTTCTCCAGGTCAGCTGGTCCCACATGAACAGCGGGGCGACGGTGCTCTGCTGCTGCGACTCGGGCTGCTCTATATGGCATTTGGTGCTACCTTCATGGTCTACGGCACCTTCATCGTCACCACGATGGTGCGGGAATATGGTTTCAGTGAGGCCAAAGCCGGGCTTTACTGGTCATGGGCTGGTTTTTTCAGTCTGTTTTCCGGGCTTTTCTTTGGCATAATTTCCGACCGGATCGGCAGAAAATATGGTCTGGCCCTTGTTTTCGCCGTACAGAGTGCCGCCTATGTGCTGGCCGGGTCGAATCCGGGCACTCCGGGTTTGGTCGTCTCGATCGTTCTTTATGGCTCTGCAGTATTTGCCATTCCGGCCATCATGGCCGCTGCAGTCGGCGACTATCTTGGTCTGTCACGCGCAGCAAGCGCATTTGCAACTATCACAATATTTTTTGCTGCCGGACAGACCATCGGCCCGGCCACAGCCGGGGTCATTGGCAGGGCATGCGGCAGTTTCAGTAATGCCTATCTGCTGGCAGCGACAATTACCTTCACTGCAATGATCTTTGCCCTGTTTCTGCCTAAACCGCACAGTGAAAATTGAGAAAGAAAACCGTACTCACGCAATGCCGTGCCAAAACGTAACAATAGCAATCTATTACGTTTAATAGAAGATGATGATAAACAAGAAAGGAAAATCAAATAATGACGAATAAAGAGTTAGTTGAGCCAATATATCCATGCCAATTTCCAATAAAAGTCATAGGAGAGAATACAGAAAATCTGGACAAGACAATTATTAAGGTAATGTCGTCATTCGGTGAAGTGATTCATCCTGATGAAATAGTAAGAAAACATAGTAAAAATGAAAAATATTTATCAATGACCTTCGAAATTGTTGCCAAAAACAGAGAATACATTGAGCAAATATATTCAGAGTTAAATGCCCAAAAAGAAGTAAAAATGGTGTTGTAAAAGAAAAGGCAACCCAGCTGGTGTATGCACCCGATCACAGAAAAGCCGACTCCGGGTGACACCGGCATTAAAATTAGACAGGAGAAACCCATGAACAAAACATATGTGTTACGTCAATCAGATAGCCTGGTTTTTAATCTCGATAGTGAAACATTGACTTTTACGGCCAGGAGATTAGCGGATGTGCAACGCAGGGCATTTCGTAAGCAGTTTCATGAAGATTCCAACCTACGGCTTGAGGATGAGAACGGTAATGTTCTCAGCATTAAGCGGAGCGGTTTCAAATGGGAAGATAAACTGTAATGCCGGTAAGGTCAGTCGTTAGATATTGAAAAGCAGGAAAATGAGGGGGCAGTCCCCGATGGTGGGCAATTGTAGATTTTTAAATCAATGTGAACACTCACTGTGTTGATATTTAATTTGGGAGTGTCCCTATTTAGCCGTACTCACGCAACGCCGCGTCGACGCAACGAGAACCAGATGCACTAAAAGGAATGTGTCTTTATGACTGAGAATGAAATTTCCAGCGTGGTGATGGACGCTGCGTTCCTGATACATCGGGAGCTTGGTCCAGGTCTTTTGGAAAGCGTCTATGAAGTTGTTCTGGCCCGGCAGTTGGCTGACAAGGGTTTGGTGGTAAAGCGTCAGGTTCCTGTGCCGATCCGTTTTCAAGAAATTGTTTTTGATGAAGGATTCCGTGCAGATTTGTTCGTAGAACAGAAGGTCATCATTGAATTGAAATCTATTGAACGTTTACAACCGGTACATTCAAAGCAGTTGCTTACGTATCTTCGTTTAACCGGATGCCATCTCGGCCTGTTGATAAATTTCGGCGAAAACCTACTTAAAGATGGTTTCAAACGGGTAGCTAACGGTCTATAAGTTCTTTGATTCTCGTTGCGTCGCCGCGTCGTTGCGTGAGGCCGCAGTTGCTTTTGATTAGATTCGTTGACAGGGGTGAGGCAGTGGGATAGGGTGAGAAAAATTTTATGGGATGGAGTAAATGATGGGCTGTGAAGAACAGTAAGGGATATTAAAGCTGCTATACCGGCATGGTGCTGGTTAGGCGGTTTTTTTTTGTGCCCGATATTAGCAGGTACACCTTTTAGTAATTATTTGAACTGGTGCACGCGCACCGAACTATTTGGCCAACATCCCAAATGTCATGTTGGCCTGATCTGATCAAATACGAGTTAGGCAGAATTAAGAGGATATTAAATGAGAGGATACAATGAACGTCTTCATTGGTGCATATTCAATGTTATGGTGCGTATCTTTGGCTTAATGGCGACGATGGCTGGAACCGTCTTCATCTGTTGGGGGATTTATCATTATTACCATCCTGCGGAAGCCAGAAATTGGGCAGAATATCGTGGTACTGCTGAGCAGTCATTTAGCCATCAGACATTTAACCCAGATACCTTGGGTGGGGTTGTCACGATTGAAATTGCCGTAGGCGTTTTCGCTCTGATACTCGCATTTGCTGTTCTTCGAGTTCGCCCGTATCGGCCCGATCTAGGGGATACAGTTTCCTCATATTCTGTTGTAAATCGTAGTTGGTGGACAGGTAAGCCGAAGACTGTGGCCACGCACCTGATGCCTAACCAGGCAGATGCACCGGGGGATAAGGCTCCCCGGTGATCTCCCACACCGTTGATCATACATAAATCGAGAAATATTATGAATTTCATGGATCGCTTGGACAATCTTTCCTTTAATGAGAAACCAAATTTAGCAAAGGAGCTAATTACCTCGTTTGAAACTTTGCTAATTGCGCATAATGTCGATTTATCTCCATTGCAAAGATTTGATGCACAAAAAGTTATTTCATGGGGGTTACCAATATCATTTCTTAACAAGGAGTCTTTTAGCGACCCAATTTTCACCGAAATAATTGATTCGATACTAGAAAAATGAAATAAGCCGGGGTCGGACCAAATTAACCACATGAAATATCAAAGTAAATGAGCGAAATTGGCCCTGTTTATAGCCTTAGAATCACGTTTTTGCCGGTAAAAAGAGGCTTCTAAGAATGGCGAGAGCAAACCGACATCATATTCCGGGGAAAGTGTGGCACATTACTCATCGTTGCCACAAAAAAGAATTTCTTCTGAAATTCGCCAGGGACAGGCGACGCTGGCATTTCTGGCTCTTTGAAGCCAAGAAGCGTTTTGGCTTGAGAATACTCAACTATGTGGTCACATCCAATCATATCCACCTGCTGGTGGTCGATAGCGGACCGGACGTCATCCCAAAGAGCCTTCAACTAATAGCCGGGAGAACCGCTCAGGAATTCAATCAACGCAAGAAACGAAAAGGAGCCTTCTGGGAAGATCGCTATCACGCTACGGCTGTTGAGCAAAATGAACACCTGATTCGCTGCCTAGTTTATATCGATCTCAACATGGTCCGTGCTGGCGTGGTAAGCCACCCTTCAGAATGGGAAATGAGCGGATTTAACGAAATTCAGAATCCGCCCGAGCGATATGGTGTGATTGACATGTCCGCTTTACGAAACTTTTGCGGATTTCCGGACAACGAGCAATTTGCAGAGCAGCACCGGCAGTGGATTCAAGAGGCAATCAGCAATGGCAAAGGTCAGCATGAAAGTTGCTGGACGGATAGCATTGCTGTTGGCGGTATCGGTTTTGTAGAAGAAACAAAGTCCAGGCTTGGGATTATGGGGATGGGGAGAAGAATCGAAGAGCAAGAAGCCGGCCGATGTGTGTTGAGAGAGGAATTTGAACCTTATAGTACCGTTTTTGACCCTGAAAATAGGCGTTTAAGCCTGAATAATAGCTTCTTTTGGGATGTTTTGCCTGTAGATTCAGTGGGTTAGTTTGGTCCGACCCGAGACCCGAACCCGAGACCCGAGCTATAGTTGTACAGGAGTTGATCCAATGAACAGCATCTACTCAATACTGAAAAAAACTTTCTGCGTTGCTACGCTGCTGGCGACTATCCTGACCGCTGGCTGCGGCGGGAGCGGAACAGGAACCACTACGGCGGACCCGGTCAGTGTCACACCTGCGGCGCTTCTGGCCTCTGTCACAAGCGCCGTGAGCAATCCATTGAACATCGCCCGTTCGCTGGGAGGGTGGGATTGGCTCAGCTTTGCCAGCAACTTTGGTTCGCTGCTTACCAGCATTAACTACACCCTGGATATGCAGAAAATTACCTACCAGTCGGTAGGTGCTGACGGTCTCCAACACACCATGACCGGTCTACTTATCCTGCCCCGGGCGATCTTCGGCGCCCGCCCCAGCGTGCCCATCCTCATGTATCAGCATGGTACCGAACCGTTCCGCCTTTACTCCCCCTCCCAGTACCTGCTTCACATGGATCGGCCTGCCGACTATCCCGAGGTCATGGTGGCTGCCGCATTTGCCGCCAGCGGGTATGCCGTTGCCATGGCGGATTACGAGGGGCTGGGCGACAATACCAACCCGCAACCCTACGTAAACGGTACTGTCCTGGCGCGCCAGGTAATCGACATGCTCCGTGCCAGTCGTGACCGAATCGCCACGGCGTCCTCACCCTGTAGTTGGAATAACCAACTCTTACTCATTGGGTATTCGGAGGGCGGCTATGTGACCATGACAACCACCAGGGAGCTGCAGCTCCGCAATGCTACGGAGTTCACAGTTACCGCAGCGGCGGCGCTCTCCGGCCCCCACGACCTGTCCGGTACCATGCGTACCCTGATGCTCTCCGACAACACCTCCAAGGCACCCTACTTCCTGCCGTTTCTGATCACCGGATATGACTATTCATACGGCGGGCAGAGCAGCATCTTCAATACTGCGTCGGCTCTGGGATCCACCTACAACAGCACCATACCCCCGCTCTTTGCCGGCAACACGACGGCCGACAAGATCAGCGAGGCCATGGGGATGGCCTTCAGCCCGGTTAGCCTGATTGTGCCGAAAAGCGTCCTGTCCACCACCTTCACCAACTTGCTCACCACGGACACCGCGGCCGGGTCAGCCTATTCGTTCCTGCGGCAGAACGATTCTTTTCGCGACCCCCAGAACAATGGAGCCACCTGGCGGCCGACGGTACCGGTCAGGATCTATCACCACCAGAGTGATGAGCTGGTGCCCTACGGCAACTCTCAAGTTGCCTTCGACGCTTTCAGCAGTGCGGGGGGCAAACGGCATGGCGGTGTCGGTCCCGGGGTTGAACTGGTGCGTGAAACGGTTTCGTTGAGCTTCAACCCGTCAGACCCGACCAAGACGGTCCATCTCGGAGCGGCCTTTCCGGAGTTGAGCAACGGTTGGAATTGGCTGAACAGTTTTAAGAGGTAAGGGTGTGCAGAGTGGGTGTCGCCCATTAAATGGTTGCCTGTCTAAATATAAACAGAAATATGTAAATGTCCCAACCAGACGGGAGTGCCGGTGACCCCGGTCACCCACCCGCCCGTTATGCCAAGAAAATTAAACCCGAAGATACCGAGTGCCCCGCGTGGGCACGATTACCCAAAAGGAGAAGATCATGAAACAGTATGGCGCTGAATTTTTTGGTACATTTTGGCTGGTTCTTGGTGGGTGCGGAAGTGCAGTGCTGGCTGCTGCCTTTCCCGGTGTAGGCATTGGCCTACTCGGTGTTTCGCTGGCTTTCGGACTGACTGTGCTGACAATGGCATACGCAATTGGACACATATCCGGGTGTCACCTTAATCCGGCAGTTTCTATTGGACTCTGGGCTGGTGGTCGGTTCCCGGCAAACAAACTCATGCCATACATCATAGCTCAAGTTTTGGGTGGCATTCTTGCTGGCGGCATACTCTACCTCATTGCCAGTGGCAAGGCTGGCTTCGATTTGGGGGCAGGCTTCGCTTCAAATGGTTATGGCATACACTCTCCAGGTGGATATTCCTTGTTAGCGGCTCTGGTCTGTGAAGTTGTCATGACTATGATGTTCCTCCTCATAATTCTCGGTGCTACTGACAAGCGTGCACCTCAAGGTTTCGCTCCGTTACCAATTGGACTAGGCCTTACCTTGATTCATTTAATCAGCATCCCCGTTACAAATACATCAGTTAATCCGGCCCGGAGTACAGCCGTTGCTTTGTTCGTCGGCGATTGGGCAATTGCTCAATTGTGGCTCTTTTGGGTTGCCCCAATTGCTGGTGCCCTCATTGGTGCTATTATTTATCGATTTATTGGCACATCAGAGGACTAAACTAAAACTTGCCTAACAGGGGAGAACGAAGCAAAATGACGTCGTTTAGACTGCCGAAAGGCAGAGACTTTATTCCGGAGGATTTTATGAAGAAAGCAGTTGCTGTATTTGCGGTACTGTCGTTGATGTCAGTTGGTGTTGCATATGCGGAACTTGACGCCCTTAAGGGGATCGGCAAAGACCTGGGCAAGGATGTGGGAAAATCAGTTGCAACAAGTGCAAAGGACAATCTTCTTGGAGCTATGACTAAAAAACTCAAAAAAGTACAGAATGAAAAAGGCCCCATCAAATTCAAAACTGGCAAAGCCGAGATCGATCCAACGTGTGACAAAACCATGACCGCTATTGCTGCCATTATGACTGATTTCCCCGGGTTTCATGTCCAGGTTGATGGACATACCGACAATGTTGGTAACCAGGACGCTAATAAGAAGTTATCACAGGAAAGAGCTGAAGCTGTGGTGAAGTATCTGGTAGAGAAAAAGAGTATTGAAGCAAAACGCCTATCTGCAAAGGGTTTCGGAGACAGCCAGCCCATAACTGAGAACAAGACCAAAAAAGGACAGGCCAAAAACCGCCGAGTCGATTTTTCTGTGACAAAACTTTAATTTTATTCGGCATTTATCTAAGTTAAGGGCCTGCTTGTCACCTGGTCACAGCGCCGAGAAAAGGCCGTCTGTCATCGGGTTAAGCAGGCTCTGTTTTGTTTGTCGTTGTAATACCCACAGGAAGAACATAAAGGAGTGACATAGGGGCGCGTATCAGCACTATGCAAACAGAGAAAAACGAAGTTCCAACAAGGCTTACGACCTGCCCTAAAACCCGGCAGGTCAAAGCCAAGCCCGTTGGACGAAAAAAGGAACTTAATGATAATCTCACGTACATGGCATGGAGCGGTGCCTATTGAAAATGGAGACGACTTTGCTTCTTATCTTGAAAAAACAGGAGTTAGTGAATCTCAGTTAATCCCAGGCAATATCTCTGCATATGTACATCGAGTTGAGCAAGACGCGTACTCACATTTTTTTCTTTGTACTATGTGGACTTCCTGGGAAGCTGTTCGCTTGTTTGCCGGTGAAACACCAGAGATTGCAGTAAAGTACCCCGAAGATGCTGAATATAATCTTATCTCTGACCCTATAGTCATTCACCAAGAAGTCATTTCAGATCACAACCCATTTCGGGCATAGCGGGACGTAGTTATCTAATTATCTATTAGTAAATTCAGAAAAATAAATAACTGCGTCCCCCTATGCGCACAAACACCCTGAGGTAGATGATGCTTTCAGGCGTTCACCGTGTAGTGAACTTGGCGATAAAAGAATTAAACTAATGGAAAAATACCACCAATGAGAATGGGAGGGCAATTGTCGTGACGGACAGGAGCGCCAAATCTAAAACCGACCAAAAATCACACTGGGATGAAGTCTTTACCAACTCGGAAGCTTTTTTCGGAGAGGAGCCAAGCGAGTTAGCCAGGATATCCCTTGATCTATTCCGGCAGAATGGTGTGCGCTCACTACTGGAGCTCGGTTGTGGGCAGGGCCGAGACACCTTCCTTTTTGCGCAAAATGATATTGAGGTGACAGCGCTTGATTATTCGGAAACCGTCGTTTCAGAGATCCGCGAAAAAGCCGCAAAATCTGGCCTGTCTTCCCGGATTTGCACCCGTACCCACGACTTGAGAATCCCACTTCCCTTCGCCAACGAATCCTTCGACGCCTGCTACTCCCATATGTTGCTCTGCATGGAACTTTCCACTGTCGAGATCGCCTTCATTCTGCGCGAGACTCATCGCATTCTCAAACCGGGAGGCCTGGCCGTATATTCGGTCCGCAGCAGCTTCGATAAGCATTACCAGACTGGCACGCACTGTGGCGAAGATATCTATGAAATCGGAGGCTTTGTGGTCCACTTCTTTACAGAGGAGAAGATCCGTCGCCTATCGAAGGGCTATGAGATTCTGAAGATTGACCGCATGGAGGAAGGTAGTCTGCCCCGAGATCTGTTTTGTGTCACCATGGAAAAAGGACCCGTCCCGGAAACTTGGGACCTTGAGCCCTGCGAGGAGATTGAGATGACTGACCATAAAACAGACAAGGAGGCCCCGGAACCTACTCCAGGAAAAACCTGAGGCGTGTAACCTGATGCTTCAGTTGAAGCAGAGAGAATGTCCAATTTGCGTTTCGACCAGACCGCCCGAAAAGGCCGGGATTGCGGGGCAACTGCCGAACCGTTATTGAGATCAAGCAGATTGAATATAGCGGATAATCGGGGCTGACCCTTTTACCGCCAGCGCGGCGCAGTAACCTTCCGGAACGGTAACATCCATAAGAGTCCACTTAGTCAGGTTATCAGGCGAGATCAATACGGCGGGAGTTTCCTGGTGCAGACTGACATCAAAACTGTTTGACCGCAACGCAAATCCCATCCCGCAGGCTTTCAAATAGGCTTCCTTACGGGTCCAGCAGCGATAAAACGCTCTTCTTTGTAGGTGGTCTGGAAGGGCGAAGAGTTCTTTCTGTTCACGTGGGGAGAAAGCGAGCCGGGCCATGTCAGGGACAGGCGTGTCATCGCGGAGCTGTTCGATGTCAATGCCGACTTCGCGGTCTGACACAACCGCGAGAATAAACAGTGCGCCAGAATGTGACAGGTTGAAGTGCAGCCGTCCGTTGCCGGAAAGATGCGGTTTGCCATGTTCGCCGACGGCAAAATGAAGCTCATCCGGCTGTACCCCCGGATATCCCCCCAGAATTTCCCTCAATAGCCCGCGACCTGCCATGAAACTGTTTCTTTTGTTTGGATCAAGCAGGCGGTCAGCTCTCAAAACCTCATCTGAAGAGAGATAGTGTGAGGCTCCGGCGGCAAGAGGCAGGCAGTGGATGTGTACCTCGTTATCCTCTGGCCATGGAAACGGAATCAACTCTTACCCGCCGGAAACGATTGTCGTAACAGCTCCAAACCTTCATCAATGGAAATCTCCGGCTGGTAGCCGAAATCGCGCCGGGCGGCATCGATGTTGAACCAATGGGCGCTGGCCAGTTCGTGGGCGACAAAGCGGGTCATGGGGGGCTCGCCTGAAAGGTGCAGCAGACTCCACAGCCCTTCACAAAGGCAACCGGCGGCGTATGCCAGCTTTGGTGAGATGGAGCGCGTCACCGGAGGGACACCGGCCGCCGCGAGGATGCGGTTGACCATCTCCCAGAGCGGCAGCGGTTCGTTGTTGCTGATGAAATAACAGTTGCCAGCTACAGGGCTGTCAGGGGAAAGCCTGTCAGCTGCCTGCAGATGGGCGCGGGCGGCGTTGTCTACGTAAACCGTATCCACCAGGTTGGGGCGGGAGCCGATGCGGCGCAGTTTGCCGGCTCGCCCTTTGGCGATAATACGCGGCACCAGATGATTGTCATCCGGACCCCAGATCAGATGAGGTCTTAAAGCCGTAACTGACAGTTCAGGTGAGTTTGCCGCAAGTACCAACTGCTCGGCAAGCGCTTTGGTTGCAGGGTAGTGGGCCTCGAAGCGCGGTGGATAGGGGAGTGATTCATCGCCACCCTCAACATCGCTGCCGTCGAAGACGACGCTTGGTGAGCTTGTGTAGACCAGTCTGCCGATGCTGTTGCTCCGGCATGCCGTCAGGACATTTTCGGTGCCGACTACGTTGGCACGGTAGAAGTCATCGTAACTCCCCCAGATTCCGGCCTTGGCCGCCAAGTGAAAAACTATATCGCAGCCGCTGGCTGCCTTGATCACCGCCTCACGGTCCGCCAGGTCGCCCTGAAATTGTTCCGCGCCCAGCTTTGCCAGGGCAGGGTGCTCACCACGGGAGAAACTGCGCACCTGATCGCCACGTTCACGCAGCATCCGCACAATCACCCCGCCGAGAAAGCCGCCGCCACCGGTAACAAGCGCCTTCATGAAAGTTTTTTCTTCGCCCATATCGCCAGTTTTTCTCTGAATATCTTGGCATTATGGCGGATATCGACCGGGAAAGCGGGGTGGAAGAGGATCTTCTGAATGCTCTTTGTGTGGGGATAGCGACTGCCAAGGTCGAGCAGCTCTTTGCGGATAAGCTCCTGTCCGGTCTTGTCTGCCTTTGTCTCAAGCTCGACGCAGAGCACCGGCTGTTGGCTCCCCTTCATTCCCACTCCGACCAGCGCCGTACGGAAGACCTTGGGATGGGTATTGAAGACTCCTTCCACCGGAATGGTGAAGAGAGTTGATTTGGATGTAATCACACGGTGGGCCTTGCGACCGCAGAACCAGATCCGGCCTCTGTTGTCGAGATAGCCGAGATCACCCATGCGGTGCCAGACGGTGCCGGATGGATCCGGTATCTTTGCGAGTTTGGTCGCCTCTGGCCGGTTAATGTAGGTTGTGCTGACCTGCGGCCCACGCACGGTAATTTCGCCAATTTCCCAGGGGGGAAGCGACATGTCGTCACTCCATGCATCAATAGGGCTATCGGTTATCGGAATAATGGCTACGGAGATGTTTTTTACCGGTTTGCCGACACAGACACCGTACCCTTCGCCGGTCATGGTTGCGGTTTTACCCAGCACATCTCTGCTGCCGATGGAACTGACCGGCAGCGCCTCGGTTGCACCGTATGGTGTAAAAATCTCGGCATTATCGGGCAAAATGGATGCAAAACGCTCCAGTACCGAAGCTGACACAGGTGCGCCGGCAGAAATCACCCGTTTGAGATTCGGCATTTTGATGCCGTTCTTTGCGGCGTAGCGTCCAACACGATTCAACAGAGCCGGGGAGCCGAACATGGTTGTGGCGGAATATTCGGCGGCAGGTCCAAGAATCTGGCGGGGATCGACGGTCCCCGGGCGAGTAAAATCCATCTGCGGAATCAGGGCGGTCATGCCGAGAGCAGGGGCAAACAGGGCAAAAAGTGGAAAAGTGGGCAGATCAATCTCGCCGGGGCGGATATCGTAGAGCTCACGCAGGGAGTCAACCTGTGCCGCAAAAGTGCCGTGGGTGTAGACGGCTCCCTTGGGGGGGCCGGTGCTGCCGCTGGTAAAAAGGATGGCAGCCGTGTCGTCGCAGAGTGTGTCAGCAGGTGAAAAGTGGAGATCGCCAATCTCCGCACAACGTACCTCATTAAGCGGTACTCCGCCCCAGATGGAACCTCCGCCGACGACAACCGTGAGGCGGATGCTGCTGCGCCCCCAACCGAGGAGACGCCGTGCCAGATGCGCCTTGGGAATCCCGATGAAGGCTTCCGGTTTGGCCTCTGCCAAACATCCCTTCATGTTGCGTGCGCCGATGCCCGGATCGATGAATACCGGAACGGCACCGGCTTTGAAAAGGGCAAAGGTCAGGGCAAACAGCTCAGGGGATGGCGGCACCAGCAGGGCTGTTTTCATCCCCCGTCCGATGCCGAGGCGCAAAAGGCCCCGCGCAATACGATCACTTTCCTGATCCAGCTCCAAAAAGGTCAGCGTGCGTCCTTTCTGCGGGAAGATGATGGCTGGGGTGTCAGGCTGGAGTCTTGCCATCTCGGACAGAGGGCGGGAGATATTGACGATATCCGGTGAGTTCATTAAACCTGTTCCGTCCGGCCAAGAAATTCCGAGACCAACGGTATAACCGCATCTTTGGCGTCTTCGAGGATATAGTGGCCGCAATCCGGGTAGCTGTGGACTTCGGCATGAGGGAAACGCTGCCGCCATTCGGCGAGGAAATGCATGTCGAAGACAAAATCCAGCTCACCCCAGCAGATCAGCATCGGCAGGTTTTTGAACTGTCCGATCCCGTCGGAAACGGCGCTGACCAGATCGTAAGCCCGGTCGCCGGGCGCCAGCGGAATGTCCTGTACGAAACGGAGGGTGGCGATGCGGTTCTGCCATGTGTCGTAAGGGAGTTGGTAGAGGGCGCGCAGTTCAGCATTCATCGGGTTACGTTTGCATCCTACATAGGACGCGCCGGCGCTGAAAGCGTTGAAGCCGCGCACCAGCAGCGTGCCGAGCACCGTATCCCTGCAGATGCGCAGGCCGAGCGGAAATGGTTTTGTTGTGGGTAGATGGAACGCGCCGGTGTTGAGAATCACCAGTCGTTTGATCCGCTCGGGGTGGCGTACGGCATAGGCCATGCCGATCATGCCGCCCCAGTCGTGGACGACCAGAGTGATGTTTTCCGTAACACCAAGCTGCTCAAGGAGCTTTTCCAGGTCATCGACCCGGCGCGAAAGGGTGTATTCATAACGGTCATCACCCGGTTTGTCGGAGAAGCCGCAGCCGATGTGATCCGGGACGATGCAGCGGTAGCGATCTCGAAGTGCCAGTACGAGATTGCGGTAGTAGAAAGACCAGGATGGGTTGCCATGCACCATTACCACCGGTGCGCCTGAACCTTCATCCAGATAGTGGTAGTTAAGGCCATCAAGATTAAGGCGTTTTCCGCTGAACGGATATTCCTTTTTCAGTACATCGCTTACCATTCAGCCCCCAACATCAGACAGTTAAGTCCGCTGCCGATCCCGAGGAAAGCAACCTTGTCGCCAGCTTCCAGAATGTCTCGTTCATCGGCAATAGCGGCCGTCAGCGGCAGGGATACAGATCCCATGTTGCCGAGATATTCGTAGGTTGTGAAGTCTTTTTCCGGCGGGATATCGAGTGTCTTGAGAATCGCACTTTGATGGGCGGAGCCGACCTGATGGCAGATTACCTGATCAACATCCTCGGTTTTCCAGCCGACCTGCGGAAGGAACGCATCCCAGGTGCGGCGACCCAGCTCGACACCGTAGTTCATGACATTGACTCCATCCGTTGACATCGACTGAAGATAGCCACCCTTGCCGTCCGGGGTTACGCCCCAGAGGCAGAGCCGGTGGTGTTCCGGGGCGGACTGGGTAATGCCGCCAAGCAGTTGGCGCCTCGAAGCACCCGAAAAGGAGCCGTCTGTCAGCAGGATTGCTACGGCACCGGAACCGCCGGTCAGGGTCGCCAGTGAGGCGGCAAAGTGCTGCATCGTCCGCTCTTCTAGCATCCGGGCGATCATGATGTCGTTGATCTCGCGGGCGCTCTCGCAGGAGACCACCAGACCGGCCTTGATCTGTCCCAGCTCGATCCGGTTGGCCACGTCGAGGATGCCGTTAAGCACACCGAGACAGGCATTGGAGAGGTCGAACACGGCAGCCTTGCCGCCGATGCCGAGTCCGGCGGCGACGCGGCAGGCGGTGGCCGGCTCAAACTGCTCACGGCAGACCCCTGCGTAGATCAGCGCTCCAATATCATCGGGAGAAATACCGGCGGATAACAGTACCTTTCTGGCAGCGGCAATGGCGCCATGGGAGAGCGGATAGCCCGGTTCCCACCAGCGTCGTTCCCGGATTCCGGTCAGTGCCTGCAGTTGCCCCGGTGCAATACGCAGGTAACGGTACAGCGGTTCCAGTCGGGCTTCCAGTTCGGTCGAGGTAACAACAACCGGTGCCAGTTCATATCCCATTGCTTCAATGGTTACTTTTCTGTATTTCATCCTAAAGACTCCATGGTTACGGTAAAATCATTCATCTGATAGATTAACTTTCCGTCGACGGCAAGAAAGCCATCCGCAGTCAAAATACGCCGCTCTTCATCCACGGCGGTGATCCAGGCGCTCACCGTTACCCGGCTGTTGGTCGGTACAACCTGACCGCGATACAGCCAGCTGTGCTTCCGCTCCAGTGCTACGGCAGAGACGATGTTGCCTTCCTGCCAACCCCAGCGCTCTACGGCGGCGAACTTGACGAGCTGCAGGAAAGATTCCAGCCCCAGTGAACCGGGGGTGACCGGGTCTTCATAGAAGTGCGCTTTGAAGAACCATTCATCCGGATCGACATCCTTGATACTGCGAATGTAGCCAAGCCCCTGCGGGCCTCCGTCAGGCACGAACAGTTCAATCCGGTCGATCATGCGCAGCTGCTTTTCAGGGAAAGGTGCGGTTTCAGGGTAGGGGAGGTTTCGGCCCCGCTCTGACTCCTCCGTTGTCGGCTGGTATGGTTTTGCGTCGCGGATGCCGACCTGGTTGGCCAGAGCCTCTTTGGCAAAGAAGCCGAACATGGTATCCCCTTCATAGAGAATTCCGTGACGGTCGGCAACGCTGAAATCGAACTCCTGGATGATCATGCCGCCGCTGGTGGCAACCTTTTTCATCGTGGCGCAGCAGGTCAGAGTCCCGCTCTCTGGAGTCACGGTCCGGTGCTGAACGGCGCTGCCTCCAAGGTTGCGGAAAGAGATGTCACTCGGACTGGTCAGTGCTGAACCTACATAGGCGGCAAGCCAGCCGCACGGCTGCAGTGCAGCTTCCAGAAGGACGGCAAAGGGCATGCGCGCCTGACGTTCGGCGGCAAAGAACCAGGCATCGGTCGGAAGATCGTATTGAGCTTCAACCATGGCCCCGGCGGTCATCTGCCACGGTTCGCCGCGTACGGCGGTAACCCGGTCCATAAACTGGAAAGGGGGTCCCGGCAGGCGGGCGATTTTGCGGTCCTTATCAAAAACGCGGTAGCGCTCACCGAAACCTTCGGAGGGGTTGCCGTTACTGTAGGCGAGGATCTGCTCCTTGGTATAGATGGCCGGTTTGACGGAGATCTTCTGCACAGCGTCTCTGTTCCAGATAGCAGCCAGTTTTTCTTTTGTCGTCCCGGTCAGGCGGGCCGACATGCTTGTGATCTCCACGATCGGCTTGCCGTCGGCATACATGAGGGCGTCACAGATAACGTACGGCTCCGGACGGTAGCCAATTTCGCGTATTGTGACTTCATAGGTAACGACTTTGGTGTTTTCCAGAACCTGTCCGCGGCAGCAGAGCTTGCTGGCCACACCCGGCACCGGTTCCCATACGGAATCCTGTAATTCTGCCACCCACCCCAGCCGCAGCAGATAAACCCGCAAGGTATGCATGCAGCATTCGTACATCAAGGTTCCCGGCATGACCCGGTCATCGACAAAATGGCAGGTGATAAACCAGTCGTCGGGGTGGATATCGGCCTCGGCCCGGATGATGCCGATGCCGCAGCGTCCGCCGTTTGGATCTATCTCGTTGACCCGGTGCACCAGGCGCATCCTGCCACCCGGAATAGTCAGCGGACGGGCAAGCGGCAGATCGGCGAACAGGGCGCCAAAGCAGCCGGCCAGGTCGCCGTTCCGTAAACGGTCGAGCTGTTCCGCATCGTACCCCTCGCGTGCCATCGGTACTAGCTCCTGCCAGTCGGCGGGACGGATTCCGGTCGTGGGGCGCAGATCCAGAGCAGGCCTCACGATCCCTTTGCCGGCATCGAGCTCCTGCTGGCTGAAGAAGCCGGCGCAGCCGTCGCGCATGGACAACAGCGGCTGCCCATTCACCGTAGCCTCGAAGAAGAAGCGGAACAGCCAGGTGTCTCCCTGGCGGAAGAAACGTTCGATATGGATATCGTAATGGATCGTTTCGTCCGGACCGGGCAGGCCGCAATGAAAGGTGACCACGGCGTCGAGCAGGCGGTAGACCGCCAGGCCGCGGGTTATGAAGTCGATGCCGAGATAGCCGGACAGGAACAGGTCTGCCTGACCAGCCTCGACGGCGATGCAGGTAGGAATGCGTCCACCGTCCAGATACCAGGAGCCTGGGTGGATGTCATGCTCGGTGACGACACGGCCATGGGTCATGGACTTGGGCTCGCCTTCGACGGAGATGATGCGATCTACCAGCATGAGCGGTTCATCCGGCAGGCGTACGCGGGTCGGAAAACTGTCGGCTTCGGCGAAGTCAGAGCCAAGCATGAGGGCTACAGAGCCGATTGCGAACTCCATGCACATGTCGCGGTTAAACGCAACTTCAGGCGCGGATGTGATGTTACTGCTTCGCACACCAGCTGAATTCTGAGCGCAGTCAAGCGGTACATCATCCCCCAACGCCTGCCGCAGGGTCATTTCAAGTTCCATTGCCTGGGCCATGGATTGGGTGACAGCCTCGCTGAAATCCAGAAAGGCCTTGTGTGCCCAAATCTGCTCCTGTTGCGCCCGGGCAAATTCATCAAGAAGCGAATCCGTACTGCTCTTGGTTCCCTCTCCATGAGGGAGAGGGCTAGGGTGAGGGGTTGCCTTGGATGAGATTGCCGGGAGTGGCGGCTGGAACGGCATGCCACCTATAGCCACCTTGACCGTAACCGTTTTCGAGTTTGTGTGAGTCTCGGCATGTGGCTCATCGAATAACGGTGTCAAATCCAGCGGCACCCGTTCGGCGATCAGGTTGGCCAGCAATCGCAGCATGATCGAAACAGGATCCTGTCCGGCGTAGCAGCCTGAACGGGCCAGATGTGGCCGGTCACCCAGAATGCTTCCGATCATGCGGCTGCAGGATGCTCCCGGGCCCATTTCGAGAAAAATGCGTACGCCGTTGCTGTATGCCGATTCGATCACCGCCGGGTAGTCGATGCCGTGCAGCGCCTGGCCGAGAATGGAGGCTGCGGCACTTTCGCGGGTGACCTCAAAGGGGCCGCCCTTGACGCCGCTGTAATAGGTGATACCTGCGGGCGCTTCTGTCGGGAATAGATGCAGGTCGTGGTACGGGACGGATACAGCCTCTGCCACCTCGCAGTGCACCGTGGTGACACCCTTCAGCGGGAAAAAACGGCAGTCGAGTCGGGTGACAAGTTTTTCTACTGCGGCAGCATCTCCGCCAATAACGCATTCGTCGGGTGTGTTGATGATGAGGAGGTAGGCGCGGGGAATATCGGCCAGCAAGCGTCGTACCTCTGCAGCCTGGGCCTGCACTACCCCGAGGCTCCAGTTGACGGTCTCGTTTTCCCCTAATCCCCACGTTTGCCTTGCTGCACGGCACTCGCCGGCCATGTCGTGGGTGAAAAGAGTTGATTCCTGCATACGGCTGTACATGGCATCCCGGTCCTGCCAGGCGCGCAGGGCAAGGAGTCCTGCCGATTCTCCCAAGCTGTAGCCGATGACTGCGGACGGCTGGACGCCGAAGCTGCGTACCAGGTCGCTGACGGCGCAGCCGGTGGCAACCTGGCCGAATATTACGGCACGGTGGTTGTTGTCGATTTCGCTGTTTGGGGCTCCGTTCCAGAAAAGCTCGGGCTGAAACTGGCTGCGCAGGTACAGGTTTTCGGTATTCTGGCGGCGCAGGATTTCCGGCCAGCGGCTGAAGAGTTCCATTCCCATGCCGGAGTAATGATTGCCGGAGCCTGGGAAGACAAAGGCGATTTTTGCATCGCGGCCGAGCGGAGTCGGAGAGTAGAAGAGCCGGTCACGCAGTGCAGGTACCGTATCTGGTGGTAATCCTCCGGCGGCCAGGGTTCGTTTACCCTGTTCAATCAAAGCTTCAAGCTCGTCGCGGTTTCTGGCAACCAGCGCCATTGCGAGGGGTTTGTCGGCTGAGGCAGTATAATGAGCGTTGCTGTTTCTGGCCAACTCACAAAGATTATTATCTTTGTTTGTCAGGATGTTACTGTGTAGTATGTCAAGTTCAACTTTAACATCATCCGGACTGTTGCCAGCCAAAGCAAAGATGAATTCAGTGTCACCGCCAAGCGGGGCGACACGATCAGATGAGGTTTCCGGAGGCTGCGAATCCCGACCTTCGAGGACGACATGGCTGCAGGAACCATCAATGCCGCAACTGCTTACCCCGGCCCGGCGCGGCATGTCGGCGCGGTTATGCAGCCAGTAACTGGAGGATTGCGGCACAAAGAGCGGTCCGGAAGATGTCAGTTCGTTATATGGCTGTTCGATGCCCCGGCAGGCGGGAATTATTTCCTGATGCAGGGCCAGGCAGGCACGTACTATAGATGCAAGACCGGAAGCTGCGCCAGAGTGGCCAATGTCGGCCTTGACGCTGGATACGGCACATGAGCGGTCAGCCATGGACTCTATGTCGAAGAAAGACGCCAGGGCCATCGCTTCCCTGCGGTCTTCGTCACCATTGCCCCCGGCGTTCGCTTCCAGATAACCGACTGTTGCCGGGCTGACTCCGGCATCGGCGTAGGCACGCTCCAGGGCGTGTCCATAGGCGATGTCTCCACCCGGCTGCAAATCGCCGCCGCTGGAACCGATGCCGCGGATGACGGCGTAGATGCGATCGCCGTCGCGCTCGGCATCTGCCAGCCTTTTGAGAACCAGCGCCGTTGCTCCTTCTCCGATGACAGAGCCATCTGCGGAGTGATCAAAGGGGAGGGCACGACCGGATGGGGAAAGGGGGCGCAGAGCATGGTGTCCGAGAACAGCCCGCAGGTCTCCTGCCAGATCCACACTGCCGACAAGCGCCCGATCAAGTTCACCGGCCTGAAGCAGGCGGACCGCAGTTTCCAGGCTGCGGACACCGGAACTTTCTTCACTTGATTGAGTGAAACTCGGTCCGCCGACGCGGAACTCGCGTGCAATTCTGCTGGCAACGACACTACCGAGTGCGCCCATGGTCCGGTTAGCGCTCAAGGCAGGACCGGTGGCCTCACGAAGCTGTTTCGTCCATGCGGCAAGCTCTTCTGCCGAAAGCTCACGCCCCATCTCTTTGGCCCACTCTGCAGCCTGTCCGGCCAGAGACCAGCGGAGGCTGAAGTTGGTGCTGTTCAGATCGAGGGCGATGCCGATAAATACGCCGGTATTCAGGTTGTCCTCGCGGTCCAGGCCGGCATCCTGCATGGCGGCCGCTGCGGTCTGGAGCATCAGCAGCTGCTGCGGCAGCATCTCCTCCATCTCGCGCGGCGGTATGCGGAACCGGTCCGGTGCGATTGCCACATCAGCATGGTAAAAGCCTCTGAACGGTGTGCGGTCCAACCCTTCCTGGTGAAACCAGTTGCTGCCATCTGCTCCCCACCACTTGCCGGGTTTCGTGGGCTCTGTTGCAGGGTCGCCACCAAGCACCCGTTCCTGAAAGTCGCGCAGATTATTCCAGGGGCCAAAATCGGCAGCCATGCCGACAACGGCGATGGGGGATGACGATGCTTTTTCGGGAGATGAGATGATTTCAGGAATATTACTGCAGCCTTCAGCGGAGGCAGCCGGCAGCCATTCTTCAACAAGCAGATGGGCATTGATACCGCCAAAGCCGAAGGCGCTGATTGCGGCCCTCCGCGGTGTGTTATCGGTACGGCGCAGCCATGGTTCTGGTGTATTCAGAACCCGGAAAGGGCTCTGCTCCAGCTCCATACCGGGCTGCGGTGTATTGTAATTGGCGGTTGGCGGGAGCGTCCCGGCCTGCATGGCCAGCAGGACTTTTGTCAGTGCAGCTCCGCCTGCTGCTGTCAGCAGATGACCGATATTGGACTTGACTGAACCGATGACGCAGCAATTTTTGTCACCCTCTGCGCCGTCCCAAAGTTGCTTCAGGCTGGCTACTTCGACGGCATCACCGACCGGGGTGCCGGTAGCATGGCACTCGATCAGGTCTACATCACCCGGTTTCCAGCCGGCCTTTTTATAAGCGGCACGCATGGCACGCAGCTGCCCTTCGGACATGGGAGCAAGAAGGCTGCCGCCGACGTCATTGGCCAGGCCGATGCCTTTTATTATGCCGTAGATCCGGTCGCCCTGGGCGACGGCGTCTGCAGTCCGCTTGAGCAGAAAGAGTCCGGCACCTTCTCCTACGACAAGACCGTCACCGGCAGCATCAAAAGGCGAGCAGATGCCGCGTTTCGAGAGAGCGCGGAGCTGGGAGAAACCCATCTGGGTATAAAGAGGGTCGGGGCGTGAAAGTCCACCGGTCAGCATGGCATCGGCCCTGCCGGAGAGGAGTTCTTCTACCGCCAGCTTGATAGCATATAGCGAGGAGGCACAGGCGGCATCGAGGGTGAAGTTGCCTCCTCCCAATCCTAGAGCCTGGGCCAGAATTCCGGCGGGGAGGCCGGCTACGTATTTATTGAATGGGGAGGTTGGTGCGGGCGTAGCACCATGTCCGGTAAGTTTTTCCTCAAAAGTCCTGCCAAGCCAGTTGCGGGCCAGCAGTGTTGATGTTTCACTCGGCAACGCCAGGTTGCCGATAATTACGCCGACCCGCGAGCGGTCGAGCGATGTGGTGACGCCGTCTTCAAGAGCACGTTTTCCGGCATGAATCAGCAGGTGAAAGAGCGGGTCGAGCCCTTCCAGGCGGGCCGGATCGATGGCAAGACCGTCCAGTGTGGCGGCGTCAGGTAATTGATCGATGAAACAGCCGCGCCGTGAATAGACATGATCCGGGGCTCCTGCAGCCGGATCGAAAGCTTCATCAGCCGGGATCTGCCAGCGGCCTGCAGGTACATCGCGGGTTGCGCTCCTGCCGCTGCGGATATTTTCCCAGAAGCTGTCAAGATCCGGCGCATCGGGAAAGATGCCGCCGATCCCGACAATAGCCACTGATGGAGTTGAAACCGGCATCAGGCGGCTTCCTGTACGACGCACCCCGGCCCGGATAACTGATTACGCCTGAAAGCCAGTTCGAGTGAAGGGTCTATGACGCACTCGTAACCCTCCAGTCGGGCAATCAGTTTGCCTGTGTTCCGGTCGAGGAATTCAATGTCGGCCGAGGCGCCATGTTCCCGTTCTGCTGTCACACGGATGGCTATCTGGGCGCCATGGCCTGGAAAACTTTCCTGGAACTGGCGGTAGCGCCCGGCAAACGAGGGGAGAGAGCCGGAGCCAAAGCGTTCAAAACTCCACAGAATCATCAGCTGAAAGGCACAATCCATCACGAGCGGATCAGTGATCCAGCTGTTTCTTAGTGGCTGCCTGACCCATTTTGAAGGTTCAGGAGCGGCTTTTACCAGTGCGGAAATACCCTTTGACGAACAACCGCCGACCTGTTCGATACCTTGCAGGTATGGTCCGTGGAAAAGGCGTTCATGATCATAAATAGAGCCACTGTCGTGTGGATATGGTGTGGTCGGTAGATCTACAATAGAACGGATGCCTTCCATCAGTTTTGTGGTCAGGACAATCTCGGCGCGTGCGTGAAGAATGGAGCGCCCGTCACTGGAAGTGCTGGTCAACTCAACAGGAACGTAATGCAGCGAGTCACGCTTTTCAGCCCGACCGGCCAGAACATGCAGGATGCATGGGGAGGTCTGTTCGAAGGTAACCCCTTTGCAGATACGAAGATCATTAAAACCATGGAAACGGAAACCGGGGTTGCCGTGCAGTGCACCATGAGCCAGCCACTCCACAATCATGGCCATCGGCAGTACGGCTTTGCCGTCAATCACGTGCGAACGGATAAAGGGATAATCATCAACCGTCAGGGTCAGGCTGAAGGCCTCTGCTAAAGGCCTGGCCGCTGATGTCACTGTGACTGAAAGAGGTTTTTCTCCTGTCTCGGCCAATGCGACGATTTCAACCGGTGCATCCATTGCGGCAATTTCCCTGGCGAGCAGTTCTCCGCCGGCTGCAAGCCTGATCAGGCCGATCCCTTCACCACTGAAAACCTTTTTGAGCGCGGGCGTGACCATGCCGCCATCCCACGGCCCCCAGTTAATGCAGACGGTACGGCATGCGGGGCGACGGCGTGACTCGGCCTGAGCCATTTTGTTGAGGACTTCGTTGGCAACGGCGTAATCCACCTGACCACTCCGTCCGAAGCGACCGGTGGTTGAGCCAAACAGGGCAATAATGCGGAGGTCGTCGCTGCCGGCAGCAGCAAGAAGAGAGCGCAGCCCTGATACCTTGGTGCTGTAAACGGAGGCAAACTGTTCCACGGTTTTGTCGTTGATCAGCCGGTCTGCCAGAACGCCCGCCCCATGAACAATACCCCGGATGGGGCCATGCTCCTGACGGATCGTCTGGAACAGGCTGCTGACGGCATCGTTATCGCGGATATCACATGCACGGTAGAGGGCATGCCCGCCAATCGCCTCAATAGCGGCGAGAGTCGCTTTCAGCTCTCTTCCGGCGATGACAGCGTGGTAACGTTCTTCAATATCTTTAGGATGAAGTTTGCCCGGCGACTGTTGGAGGATGGCTTTTTTAATGTCACTTTCACCGCTCAGTGGTGTAAGCCATGCAGGTTCAGGTTGCGGTTCCTGACTGCGACCGAGCAGGACCAGCGTCGGGCGGTACGCTTTGGCAAGGGCGATTGCGGCGGCGGCGGTAACGCCGCGACCACCTCCGGTTATGACAACGACATCTCCCGGTTGCAGAGGTGGCGTTGAAGGGTTGATCAATGCAGGGAGATCAGCCGGTGCAAGGGTAATGCGTCCGGCAGGTTTCAGGCCCAGTTCGACCGGTCCGGTCAGAAAAAGTTCTTCAGCCAGTGCGTGAACAGCGGCTGATGTATCCGGAAAAGCCCCTAGATCAATGGCCTTACAGGTTACTTCGGGCCATTCATGGGCTGCGGTTTTAGCTAGTCCGGCCAGACCGCCGGAGAGCGGGTCGACCAGATTCGAACCGGTGTCAAATGCAAAAGCACCGTCAAGGCGTGAAACAGTACTGAAAAATGCTCCACCCTCGGCTGCAGAGCGGCGCAGGGATGGTGCGGCTTTTTTCAGCAGCAGGAAAGCATTCTCCAGGAAGCTGTCGTCAGATCCGGCTGCCGGGGCGATGATCACCAGTCCCGAGATGGCATCCAGCGGCAATTTGTCCAGTTTTTCGTCAACTTTGACCAGGCGCACAGCGCGGCCCTGATCGCTCAGGATGGAACAGAGCTCGCCTGAGAAGGAGGAACCGTCATCAGTAATCCAGATGGTGCCATTATCCGCTATCTGAAATGTTTCGTCGCTGCGTGAGAGTAAAACCGGGACGACAGTGCTGCGATTAAGTACGCTCGTGCGTTCGGATTCCTGTTCGGCAACAGTCACCGTAGCGGCACCGGACTGTTTAAGGGGGGCAGCTGCCCCCTGTTCCAAAAAACATGCAATCTCACCAAGTGTATGCAGGGAACCCAGGTGCTCCGGGCCGATGACCGGCGATCCTGGCAAACGCTCCTGCAGGGCGGAAAGAATTTCAACCCTTTTGATAGAATCAATACCGAGGTCTGAATCAAGCCCCATTTCGAGCTCCAGCATCTCAACCGGATAGCCGGTTTTCTCGCTGACAACCGCAAGCAGGGTTTCACTTACATTGTTTGCACCAGGTGACTGAACAGACGCACTTGATCCGGCAGTCATGCCGGCGCCGAGATAAGCGGCGATCTCACCAAGGGTATGCAGGGAGCCCAGATGCTCCGGGCCGATGACCGGTGAACCGGGCAAACGTTCCTGCAGGGCGGAAAGTATTTCAACCCGTTTGATGGAGTCGATGCCGAGGTCTGAATCAAGCCCCATTTCCAGTTCCAGCATTTCAATCGGGTAGCCGGTTTTCTCGCTGACAACCGCAAGCAGGGTCTCTGTTACATTGTTTGTAACCGGCAGTTGTGCGGTGACTACAGAAGGCATGCCAGCGCCGAGGTAGCTGGCTATCTCTCCTAATGTATGCAGGGAGCCCAGCTGCTCCGGGCCGATGACCGGTGAACCGGGCAAACGTTCCTGCAGAGCGGAAAGTATTTCAACCCGTTTGATGGAGTCGATGCCGAGGTCTGAATCAAGCCCCATCTCCAGTTCGAGCATTTCAATCGGATAACCGGTTTTCTCGCTGACAACTGACAGCAGACTCTCTGTGATCCTGTCACTGTTTACCGCCGGGACTGAAGGCGCCGATGCAGGCATGGCCAAAACCGGCTGTGAAACCGGGGCTGCCACAGGAGTTGTTGCTGATGGTGCAGCCGCCGGGGCAGAGAATGACGTTGTCGGCAGCGGTGATCCCACGTGAAGGATACGGCTCTGCTGTTCCAGCAGGGTCTGAATCGTCCTGCTCGCGGTTTCCTGGCCTTCAAGAAAGCGGCGGTGAAGCTGGGCCGTGTCTTCCTGCATCTTCTGCAGTACTGACATTCCCTCCCTGGTGATCCGCAGGGAATCGGCCAGGATATCACGTGAAGCGGGGCTGCCGGCGGGAGCGGCGGACGGTCCAGAAGTAATGTTTGGTAATGACGGTTGAAAAGCGGCTTGTGGTGCAACCGGGGCGCTCGGCGCACGTTTTTGTCTTGGCTTGACGTAGTTAGCGCCACAGATTGGAATTGTCATGGCCGGTTTTTTTGCATTGGCCTGTTTCGGCGGCGTATAACCTTCATCCCATTTGACAAGCTGTGCAGAGTGGCCAAGTACGGCAATTTGAGCCAGACAGCGGGCCAGATCAACCATGCCGGAGTGTTTGCCGCTCGAGGCGTCAACCGCCACAACGGTGTATGCGTTGTCGCCGAGAATCGACTTGACCAGACCGCTCAACCTTGAGCCGGGGCCTACTTCTACAAATGTTTTAACACCGGCGGCGTACATTGCCTCTATTTCAGCCACAAACTCCACCGGCTTTGCCAGCTGTCCTGCCAAAAGTTCCTTGGCGGCGGCTTCGTTGGCCGGGTATTCGGCGGCTGTTGTGTTGGAAAAAACCGGAATATTGCCGGCGACAAGCTGCATGCCGGACAGAGCAGCCAGGAGTGGTGCAGCGGCATCGGCAACCAATGAACTATGGAAGGCGGCGGCAACCGGCAGCTGTTTGCAGACCAGTTTGCGAGAGTTGCAGGCCGAAACGGCCCGGGTGATTTCGTCACTTTTGCCGGAAAGAACAAATTGGGCAGGGGCATTGCAATTGGCAATGACCAGATCGAGCTTTTCTTCTTCAATCAGGCATTTAACGTCTGCCAGTGGTGCGGAGACAGCAAGCATACTGCCTTTATCCCCCTTTCCGTCTGCCATAAGCTGGCCGCGCAGTCGTGAAAGGGCATGAAACGAGGTTTCTTCCAGGCGTCCGGCAGCGCAGAGAGCGGTCAGTTCACCGTAACTGTGGCCGGCTGTTGCTTCCGGGGTAATACCAAATGTTTCCAGTACCCGCAGGGCACCCAGGCTGACCGAACCTATGGCTGGCTGGGCAATATCTGTGGCTCGCAGAGCCTCTTCCTGCTGTTTTAAGCCATCCTGGGCGAAGGCAGAAGCCGGATAGATCAGGTCGGTCAGGCGTGTACTGGTTGCATGGGAGAAGCCGCTCTCTGCAGCAGTGATAGTCGCTATCATCTCGGGGAAGGTACAGGCCAGGTCACGCAGCATGCCGGTGTACTGGGCGCCTTGACCTGGAAAAAGTATGCCGAGTTTGCCGGCTACCGGTCCGGCGGCAAAGTAGGCTCCGTCCGGGCTGTTCCAGGCAGTTGTCGAGTTCTTGCGCAGCATGGCCAGGGCATTGGCGCAGAGTGATTTAAGGTTGGTCTTGTTCCGTTCTACTACCAGCACCAGACGACAGGGGGCTGCTGCGTCGAAGTCGGCACGCAGAGCAGAGGCCTGTGCCCGCATTTCTTCCCAGGACTGTTCATTGCTGAAAGCAGAAAGTGCCGTTTCCAGGGCTGCTGCATCGACCCCAGAAAATGCCAGGATCTGGACGTTGCCATCCCAGTCGGCCTTGCTGTCAGTTGGCCGGTACTCCTCCAGCACGGTATGAAAATTGGAACCGCCGAAGCCGAAGGCACTGACCGCCGCACGACGCGGAGCACCGGGAGAAATCCAGGGGCGCTTTTTAGATGTGATATAGAAAGGGGTCGCGCCATCCGAAACTTCCTTGAGCGGCTTATCTACCTTGATGGTAGGAGGGAGAACCTTGTGATGAAGGGCAAGCGCCGCTTTGATCAAACCGGCTGCTCCGGCGGCTGCCTTGGTGTGTCCAATCTGAGATTTAACAGAACTGAGTGCGCACCACGGTTTGTCTGCCTCGCCGTATATCTCACGCAGGGCTGACACTTCTACTGCGTCACCAACCTTGGTGCCGGTGCCGTGTGCCTCCACCAGACCGATACTTTCCGGGGTGATTCCTGCACGCTGATATGCGTCAATGATGGCTTTTTTCTGGCCGGAGGCACTCGGGGTGTAGATCGCTTCACCTTTGCCGTCACTGGAGGAACCAACGCCGCGTATAACCGCATAGATCCGGTCTTTGTCGCGTTCCGCGTCGGCAAGTCTCTTGATGACAACGAGGCCGAGCCCCTCGCCCAGAATTGTGCCGTCGGCGTTCGCATCAAATGGTTTGGCGTTGCCTGAGGCGGAAAGTGCCGGGGTTTTACTGAAGCACATATACATAAAGATGTCGTTGAAAGTGTCAATCCCGCCGGTGACCACCATGTCTGATTTGCCTGTGGCCAGTTCCATGCTGGCAAGATGCAGTGCGCTGAAGGAACTGGCGCACGCGGCATCTACCGTACAGTTGGTACCGCCCAGGTCGAACTGTTTGCTGATCCGTCCCGCAACGACATTTCCGAGCAGGCCCGGAAAGGAATTCTCCTGCCAGGGGACATAAGAATCGGAGATCCGCTGAACTACGTCTGCGGCGGTTGTGTCGTCTACACCGGCATCCTTCAGTGCCTCACGCCAGTGGGGGTGGCCAAGGCGTGCCCCCAGAGGTATTACCAGCTCAAGAGTGCCGGTAACACCAAGTATGACGCTCACACGGCCACGGTCATAGTCGCGGTCGGCACCGTAACCGGCATCCCGTAGAGCCTGTCCGGCAGCTACGAGTCCGAGGAGCTGGGAGGTGTCGATAGCCTCCAGGGTAGCGGGGGGAATGTTGAATTCCATCGGGTTGAACGGGATTGAGGAAAGAAATCCGCCCCGTTGTCCGTAGGTCATATCGGGAGCTGCCGGATTCTGGTTGTAATAATCGGCGACGTGCCAATGGGTTGGCGGGATGTCGGTAATCGCGTCGATTCCTTCGCGGATGTTTGCCCAATAGGCGCTGCTGTCTTCAGCCTGTGGAAAATGACAGCCGATGCCGATAATTGCCAGAGCTATCCCGTCAGCGGGAATATTACTATCCAATTCTTCCTGTTTCACGAAAGATACTCCTTGATTTGTGTGTACTCGAGCGGTTTAACATTTAAAGCTTCCAGCGGGAGCTGGATACCCTGATAACGGAGGATATTGGCACGGGTCAGCATCGCCGCGCCTAAGAGGATATTCAGGGCAACTATTGAAACGGCACGCCGTGCGGGGCCTTCCAGAAAACTGCCGCTAACCCATTCATTGAAGGCGCCCATGGCCGGGCCGCACCAGACCTGATAGTCGATCTTGCGTGAACTCTCGCCGTCTTTGGCCCAGTGGGCCGCCTGCCCCAGATACCAGCGAAAAACGAGCGCCATAAGGTGTTTCGGATCGCGTTCGGCACGCTCAACCTGGCGCGGGTCACGTTCCATAAAAAAACTGCGAGTGTTCTGCCAGACATCATTCAAGCTTACCTGAAAAATTGTTTTTTCCAATTTATCACGTTCCGTGGCCGGGATATCATCGATACAAGCATAGGCACGGTAGATCTCGTACAGTTTGGCTGCCCGCATCGGAAACATGGTGCCACGTTTCAGAACCTGCACGGTGACCCCCATCTCGAACATATCGGCAGCAGGCGCCATGCTTACATCGGCCTGGCGTGTCTCGGCGAGCATTTTTCGCACTTCGTCGGATGTGCCGGATTCGATGCACGACTGGTTAACCGATCCGGTCATGATATAGGCGGCGCCCATGGCAAAAGCGGCTGCAGCCGCGGCCGGGGTGGCGATTCCGCCGCCAAGACCGGCACGAAGTTTCAATGAGTAACCATATTTCGCCTGCATACGTACCGCAACACTCTGGATGGTCGGGAAGAGGGCGAGGGCCGGTCGATTGTCGGTATGGCCGCCGGAATCCGCCTCTGCGGTGATCTCCTGAGCCATGGGGATATGTGCGGCAAGTTCGGCCTGTTCCGCGGTGATGGCGCCTTCGGCAACAAGTTCCATCAGGAGCTTTTCAGGTGGAGGGGAGAAGAACTTTTCAGCCAGCTCTTCTCGCGAAACCTTGGCAATAATTCTGTTCGGGACGACAATGGTACCGTCAGCCAGTCGATGAATGCCGTGGGTCCGGTAACGGACCAGATTCAGAGTCAGAGCAAGAAAAGCCGATGCTTCGACGATTCGCACACCCTTGCGGATGTATAATTCGGTCAGGGCTTTTTCAAGATCCGGTTCTTGCGGAGAGTGAATCAGGTTGAAACCACAGGGGAAGTTGGCGCTGGCAAGACGATCTACCGCGGCCTCAACGACACTAAATGGCAGTCCGGCTGCGCCGAAGAAACCGAGCATTCCGGCTCGGCCTAATTCCTCAACCATTGCAACTGAGCTGATCCCCTTGGCCATGGAACCACCCAGATATGGATAACGAAGGCCAAGGTCAGAGCAGAAACCTGGGTCACCCAATCGTTCGCAGATATTTTTCAAACTTTCTGAGGTTCCGAGTTCGTAATTTTGTATTGATAATGCTTCCAATGGTAAATCTCCAGGTTATTGTGTCCGGCTGTCTTGGATGAACTCTTTACAGTCTTAAAAGCAGTCACAACCAGAGGCTCATAGTCTGATCAAAGTAAACGTCTAAAAATATATGAATTGGAATGATAATACAAGAAAATGCCTTGATAGTGATAATATTTGCCAAAAAAATAATGATGCTGAGCGGAATTTTTAAAAACTATCAAAAGGTTCCCGGTTAAGAGTATTCGAAAGTTTTGGTAGGTAGGGGCTTTACAGGAATGTTGGATATTTGGCTGAATTTGATGTGTTAATTGAGGTTGTTATGTAAAACGTCTTTGACTCTTTGTGGGTTTATAGGCTGTGGAATACGGCGATTTAACCTAAAAAATCCCACGCATCTTTGTACATGTTTTTTACCTGTCCAATCTGTTTGTTTACGCTCTCCTGCTGTATTTCGTTATTTTTAAAATTTGACTCCGAATATCTGTTGCATTGTGCCATGCTGAGAAATATCTCGCCATTTGTACCCGGCTGATCACTGGTATGTGCCATAGTGTTGGCCAGATAAACTAATTCAACCATGCTTCTGTTTGTTGTCGCTTTGTCAGGTGAGTGGTGATACTGGATGCATTCTAGTAAGTCTTCACCAAAATTCCATTTTTTTGCCAGCAGATATCCAATTTCGGTATGATTTTCCTCGACCACCTTAGCTCGGAGTTTGGTGGGTAGCATATATTCGTCAAGCATATCGAGCATTACGGTTTTTCCGATATCGTGCAGCAGTCCGCAGATGAAGGCTAATTCATAATCAGAGGACAAGTCACGAGCTATTTGACGGGCAATCATTGCGCACACCAGGCTATGGCTCAGTACCATTCTTACTTCACCAGTATTCTTGGGGCTAAAACTGCTGAGAGCGTGTACTGCTACAATACTCACCAATGACTTCAGGCCAATAAGAACTACGGCTTCTTTCAGTGTAGATATTTTAGCAGCGGTCTTGTAATAGGGCGAATTACAGATTCTGAGAATCTTGGCTGCGATTATCTGGTCAGTGATACAGTCGACAATTGTTTCAATGGAGGCGGTTGGGTCTTCGATTTTTTTCTGGATCTGCTGGATAATGTCCGGTACGGCGGGGAGATCGATATTGCCGTTCATGATGTCGTTTCTGAGTTTATTTACAATATGATTTATATCTGTTGGGCTCCCCTTTCTTGTTTCATCAAATTTATTTACTGATTCCATAAGCAGCATAGATGTATTTATTGATATCGGACCATGCAGTACAGAGCTTGGTATATCAGAATTAAATTCAAATTTACCGGTTTGCCATTTAAGAACATCCATCACCGCAGACAGTGAAATATTGCGGATCGTTTCATTTATAATTTCAGTACTGATAATATTTTCAGATATCAAATAGCCGATGAAAGGTAGCCCAAGCTTATCGGAAATTGATTTTTTTTCCCGAAGATCCTGAAGACCCAGATCTGATTCAAGCAACAGAAAGTCGTCAAAAAGCTCATTATTAAGCCCTGAATCAACTAAAATGATCTTGCCGTTCTGAAAGTAGAACTTTTTCTGCAGCCCATTATAAGAGAGGACAAGAGTGCCGGAACGCTTGCTGTTGTCGGCCCACTGGATTAAGTCTAATATGGAAATAAAACTGAGACATCCGTGCATTGTTTGCATATCAATTCCTGCCGTGTGTTTTGACCAATATGACATTAAATCTGTTTTTTTCAATTTTTATTTTAGATTTTGAAATTATTTTATTTGTTAGTTTGAGTTTTTTATTTTTGAGATCAGATTTGTTGAAAAGAATTACACAAAAAAGGCCTCCGGAATCATACATTCCGGAGGCCGTGCAGTTTTTGAAAAATGCTTGAATAGTCTACATAGCAGCTTTGACCATCAGGTCGCTTACCAGTTTGGTAAAGCGGAGCGGATCTTTTATCGTAGAGCCTTCCGTCAGAAGAGCCTGATCGTAGAGCAGATCGGCATAATCAGCCAGTGCGGCAGCCGAGGCATCTTTCTGATGAATTGATGCCATAGCCTTTAGAATTGCATGGTCAGGGTTCAGCTCCAGAATCCGTTTTGATTCCGGAACTGTCTGGTTCATGGCCTTCATGATGCGCTCCATGTTGGCGTTCATGCCGTATTCATCGGCGACCAGACAGCAGGCGCTGTCGGTCAGACGGTTGGAAAAGCGGACCTCCTTGACCTTATCCTTCAGTCGATCACTCATCAGGGAAATAAGGTCGCTAAATTCCTTCTGAGCCTCTTCACGCTTCTTTTCCTTTGCCTGTTTCTCTTCTTCGCTGTCCAGGCTTATATCGCCGCGGTCAACCGCTTTGAGATGCTTTTCATCATACTCGGTCAGTGATTGCACAACCCACTCATCGACCGGGTCGGTCAGGAAGAGTACTTCGTAACCTTTGGCACGGAAGGCTTCAAGGTGAGGTGACTGCTCGAGTGTCTCGCGGCTTGCACCGGTAATGTAGAAAATATCTTTCTGGCCTTCCGGCATCCGGGCAACGTAATCTTTCAGGCAAACAAAAGAGCCGGCTTCGGTAGAGGTGCTTTCAAACAGCATCAGCTCCTGCAGCTTTTCTTTGTTGGCGTAATCGAAGTGCATACCCTCTTTGATTACCTGGCCAAATTCCTTCCAGAAAGTAACGTATTGGTCGAAGTTTTGGTCCTTAACTTCCGAAAGTGTCGAAAGAATCTTGCCAACCAGGCTTTTCTGGATGCGCTTGATCTGCACATCTTCCTGAAGTATTTCACGGGACACATTCAACGGCAGATCGGATGAGTCTACGACACCCTTGACAAAACGGAGGTAGTCCGGAATCAGCTCTTCACACTTGTCGCTGATAAAAACGCGTCGCACATAAAGCTGGAGACCTTTCTTGCGATCGTTCATGAACATATCGAACGGTTTCTTGGCCGGCAGATAGAGCAGGGCCTTGAATTCGCTGGCTCCTTCCGCAGAAAAATGAATCGTGCGGAACGGTGCGTCGTAATCGTGGGAAACGTGCTTGTAGAACTCGGTGTATTCCTCTTCTGTGACATCGCTTTTGGCGCGAGCCCAGATCGCTTTCATCGAGTTAAGTGTCTGTTCTTCAGTTTTATCGATGGTGCCGGCCCCCTCGATTTCCTTGCCGTCGGCATCTTTCACCGTCTCCGAGCGGGTAACATCCATGACAACCGGATACTGGATGTAGTCGGAGTACTTTTTGACGATCGAGCGGATCTTCCATTCGTCCAGATACTGCTTGAATTCTTCTTTGAGGTGCAGGGTGATCTCGGTGCCGCGCAGCTCGCGGGTACAATCTTCGACCGTATAGCTTCCGTCGCCGGTGGATTCCCAGCGGCAGCCGTCTGTGGCTGCTCCACCCTTGCGGGTCTCCATCGTTACCCGGTCAGCTACCATGAATGAAGCATAGAAGCCGACGCCGAACTGACCGATCATCTCTGGATTCTCACTTGCTGCCTTTTCCTTCAGTGACTGCATGAAAGCCTTGGTTCCGGAACGGGCGATGGTGCCGATATTCTCTTCAACTTCGGCCATATTCATACCGATGCCGTTGTCGCGGATAATCAGCGTGCCAGCTTCTTTATCCGGAATCAGCTTGATCTTCCAGTCGCTGTTACCTTCCAGAAGCGCTTCGTCGGAATGTGATTCAAAACGTATTTTGTCGATGGCGTCTGAAGCGTTGGAAATTAATTCGCGGAGAAAGATATCTTTGTTGGAATAGAGTGAGTGGATTACCAGATCAAGTAATTGCTGTACTTCGGTCTGGAACTGTTTGGTTGTTTTGGACATAATCGGTACGTCTCCTTCAGCGTGATGGTATCTCAATAGGGTCAACATAATCATAATGTTTCAGGTTTTCAAGGGGGACCTGTAAAAAACCGGATTCATTAAACTGCCGGCTCGCATCTATACACAATTGATTCTCAAGCCAGTTGTGTTATAGTCCGGAGCTGACAAGTCGGAACACAATAAAAAATAAAGATTTGGATGAAATATTTTAAAAACTATTCAAAGGAGTAATACACAGATGAAAAGCAAGCATGATATTGATGACGATGACATGATTGAAGATACCGAAGAGACTGATGACGGCAGCTTTGCCGAACTTTTTGAACAGAGCGGCAAGGAGAACAAGCGCTGGCTGGAGCCGGGGCAGAAGCTGACCGGTAAGGTACTTAAGATCGGCAACGAATTTATCTTCATGGATACCGGCCAGAAAGGGGAGGGGGTCATCGAGCGGAAGGAGTTCCTCGATCTTGACGGTAACCTTACCGTCAATGAAGGGGACGAAATATCAGCTTATTTTCTTTCTTCAAGCCACGGCGAGATGCGCTTCACCACCAAAATCGGCGGCGGCGCTTCCGGGGGCGGAACTGCCCAGCTGGAACAGGCCTGGCAAGCAGGAGTGCCGGTTGAAGGTGTCGTGGAGAAGGAGATCAAGGGTGGTTACGAGATTAAACTGGGTACGTCCCGTGCGTTTTGTCCGTATTCCCAGATTGCGCTCCGGCGCGTTGAGAACCCTGAGGCGCTGATCGGCACACGCCTGACGTTTCAGATCAGTGAATACGCAGAAAATGGTCGTAATATAATCGTCTCCCGCCGCTCACTGCTGGAGGAGGAACAACGCCGTCTGAAAAATGAAGCACAGGCCGGCATCAGTGAAGGGATGACGGTAGACGGAACGGTAACGTCCCTGCAGGACTATGGTGCCTTTGTTGATATAGGGGGGCTGGAAGGACTTCTTCCGATATCCGAGATCGGTTGGAGCCGGGTAAAAGATGTCCGTGAGGTGTTGACCGTTGGCCAACAGTTGAAAGTTGTCATCAAAACAATAGACAAGGAAAAGGAGAGAATTTCCCTCAGTATCAAGGATACTCTTGCTGATCCATGGGAGCAGGTGCCTGCCAGATTTCCCGAAGGTTCGTTTCATACCGGCACGGTTGCACGACTGGACACATTCGGCGCGTTTGTTACCATAAGTGACGGAATAGATGGTCTGCTTCATATATCCAAGCTGGGTGCCGGTAAACGGATCAACCATCCACGCGAAGTTGTCAAGGAAGGTGAACAGATCGAAGTCAAGATTGAGGGCATCGATCTCGGTAATCGCCGTATTTCCCTGGCTCTGGCCGGCCCGGCCCGTGCTGCTGCTGAGGAAGAGGCCACAATGACTGAATTTCGTCGTCAGGCAGATGATGGACCCAAAGGAATGGGGACATTAGCGGACATGTTCAAGCCGAAGGCTCAAAGAGGTAAAAAATAAGTGACGGCTGATTTGCCTGCCGAAGATGCTGATTGGGACAGCCGCTGCAAACAGTGCGGGGAATGCTGTTTTGAAAAAATCGAGGATGAGCGTGGTAATATATTCTACACCCGGACCGCCTGTCGCTTTCTGGACGTAGTCAGCCGCAAGTGCAAAATTTTTGAGCGGCGTTTTGAAATAAATCCAAGCTGTGTGAAGCTGACTCCGGAACTGGTTCAGACCTTGCGATGGCTTCCGCGTGACTGCGGATACCATCGCAAGCCTGAACCGGCCAAGGCAGCCAGGAAAAGAAAATAAAGCAGGGACGCAATATTTATGTCTATTGCAGTAATCCCTCAACCAGATCCAAGACAACTTCGGCCCTGTTGAGAGTGTAGATGTGTACTCCCGGAACGCCAGAGGCCAGAAGTTCCCGGGCCTGGTGCCGGGCGTGGGCAATGCCGACTTTCTGAACTGCTGCCGCCCCTCCTGCCTGATCCGCATTTTCCAGTTCGGCAAGAAATTCCGCCGGAATAGATGCCCCGCACAGTGATACGATTCTTTTGATGACCTTCAGGCTGACAACCGGCAGGATGCCCGGAATGATCGGCTTGTTAATCCCCGCTTCACGTGCCCGTTTCACAAAAGTGTGGTACAGGCTATTATCAAAGAAGAGCTGTGTTATGGCAAAGTCCGCTCCATTATCCAGTTTCTGTTTTAAATATCCCAGATCCGCTTCAAGACTTGGTGACTCCGGGTGTACCTCCGGGTATCCGGCAACAGCGATTCCCTTGGCTGGAAAAGACGAGCGGATCAGGCCGACCAGATCAGATGCGTACTGGAGAGGCGAGGGGAGTGGCGTTTCTACTGAACCATCCTGTGGAAGATCACCGCGCAGAGCCAGGACATTATTAACCCCGGCGGCGGCAAGATCCTCAAGAAAACGGGTAACATCTTCTGCTTTAGAACCGAGGCATGTCAGGTGTGCCATCGTTTCAATTCCGTACTCCTGTTGAATCCGGGTGACAATTTCAAGGGTATCCACATTGGTACTTCCACCTGCGCCGTATGTCACTGATGCGAAGAGCGGTTTAAGCACTGCAAGCCTCTGTACGGTCTGGAAAAAAGCGGGCCAGTCTTCGCGAGTTTTCGGTGGAAAAAATTCAAGTGAAATAAACTGTTTATTCTGGTTTATGGAATCAATGATTTTCATACATCTCCATTATTAGGTCCTGAACAATAAATTACGAACACCCCTTTTTATATAAAAGTTAAATCAAATAGCAATAGAAGATTCATCTCAGGATTTTTTGATTTGACAGCAAACAGCCTGATGACGTATACAGTTAGCCCGTTTTTGTGTTTTTTACCAGCTAGTTAGCAAAAATATTGCAAATAAGTGAGAAATGAAATCATGTTCAATTTAAAGCCTGATGTTGTTGCAAGACTGGAACGCGTGCTGAGTTCTGTCGAAATGTTACTTCCCAAAGCCTGTGCTCCCATTGATTGGGAACAGTGCACCGCTGCCAACTGGCGTCGTCACTCGTTCTCCGGGTACCTTGAGCCGGTTCGCGTAACCGATACAACCACGTTGAAGGAGCTTCTTGGGGTAGAAGAGCAAAAAGAAGTCATGGTCAACAACACTCGACAGTTTCTGTCCGGACTGCCGGCAAACAACGCCCTTTTGTGGGGCTCGCGTGGTTCTGGTAAATCTTCTCTGGTCAAGGCGCTACTGAACGAGTTTGCACCGAAGGGGTTACGTTTTATCCAGGTTGAAAAGGAAGACCTGATCTATCTTTCCGAGATATTCACTGCCGTTGAGAACCAGCCATACCGGTTTATCCTGCTCTGTGATGACCTGACATTTGAAGTAGGCGAGCTTAGTTACAAGATGCTGAAAAGCGCTCTGGATGGCTCGGTTTATTCTGCACCGGAAAATGTTCTTATTTACGTTACCTCAAACCGACGCCATCTTCTGCCGGAATATGAGTCCGATCATTTGGGGGGCAAGTTCGTCAAAGGCGAGCTTCAGCAGAGTGAAGCTATGGAGGAAAAAGTTTCTCTTTCCGATCGTTTCGGTATCTGGGTCGCTTTTTATGCGTTCTCTCAGGATCGCTATCTCGATGCTGTACGACTTAATGTTGAAAAAGAATCCAGCCTGCGTAATGTACATATCCCATGGAGCAGCGACATAGAGCGCGACGCAATCCAGTGGTCTCATGACAAAAGCAAACGCTGCGGTCGGACCGCTTTCCAATTTGCCAAAAACTGGGTTGGCCGATATCTGCTTACTGCCAAGCCCTGATAAAACGTAATATATATTTTTCTTGCATTATTTATTCGCCCTCCTTATATTGATTTTCATGTTCAATAGGGAGGGCGAATGATTCTCGAAAAGAAAAAAATGTTTAACGACTTTTCTGCATCCAAAGGTCTTCGCTCAACACGTCAACGTGATATCATCCTCGATATATTCCTCTCTACCCATCAGCATGTCAGCGTTGAAGAACTTTACCTGAAAATCAAGTCCAGTAACCCCGGCATAGGCCACGCCACTGTCTATCGCACTCTTAAACTGTTTACAGAGGCCGGTCTGGCGCGCGAAATCCTGCTGCATGATGGCCAGACCCGCTATGAACATGTTGTGAAGGGTGAACATCATGACCATCTGGTTTGCACCGGTTGCAACTCAATCATTGAATTCGAAGATGAAACTATTGAAAAGCTGCAGGAAGAAGTTGCTGCACGCCACGGTTTTCTGATTAAAAATCACAAAATGGAAATATATGGTCTCTGCGCTAATTGCAGGCGATAGAGTACTTTTCACCTCAACCCTCTTCATAATAGGAGAGGGCGTTTTTTTTGCTTACAACTGAAATTGAATATCAAAAGCATAAAAGGAAGCAAACCATGTCCACATGCTGCAGTAAACAGTCTGAAGCAACTATTAGCGGGAACGCAAAGAAAGTTGCCCTTGTTGGCAACCCCAATGTCGGCAAGAGTGTACTTTTCAACGCCTTGACCGGTGCTTACGTTACTGTTTCAAATTACCCCGGAACATCTGTTGAGGTTTCACGGGGGAGTGTTACCATCAACGGGCAGCAGTGGGAGGTGATCGACACCCCAGGCATGTATTCAATCCACACTATTACCGAAGAGGAACGGGTGGCCCGCGAGATTCTCCTGCACGAGACTCCGGATGTGGTTATTCATGTGCTGGATGCCCGTAATCTTGAGCGAATGCTGGCGATGACAATCCAGTTAATTGAGGCCGGTCTACCGGTAATTCTGGTTGTCAACATCATGGATGAGGCCGAACGGATGGGACTGACCATTGATCTTGAGTTGCTTCAGCAAAAACTCGGCATTCCGGTGATCGGGGCGGCAACCGCTCGCAAGCGCGGCATAGACGAGATACGAAAGGCAATGAACGGTTATCGCTGTGCCTGCGAGCAGCAGCGTTTTGAATACAGCCGCTTGCTGGAGCATGACATAAACGAGGTCGCTTGTATGATGCAGGGGGAGTACATCCTCTCCCGCCGGGCTCTGGCCCTGCTGCTGCTGCAGCAGGATGAGGAAATCACCGAAATGGTGCGTCACCGCGAGGGTGACGGCTATGCACCACTGGCTGAGAAAATACGGGAGATCGCCTTCGACCGCCGTGAATCGTTCCATCTGGACCTGTCGCTTGAGCGTAACGAAATGGGGCGGCGGATCGTAAACGGTGTTTTCTCTGCACCTGAAAAACGTGTGGTTACTGCGGCCGAGCGTTTGTCACGTCTGGCAGTGAGGCCGTTGACCGGCATACCGATGCTGCTGATTGTGCTTTACTTCGGGCTCTATCAGTTTGTCGGCGTCTTTGGTGCAGGCACCCTGGTCGATTTTCTGGAAGGGAAGCTTTTTGAGGAACTGTTCAATCCCTGGGTAACCGGAGTAGTCAAAAACCTGATTCCATGGGAGATGATTCAGGAGCTGTTCGTCGGTGAATATGGCATAATAACCCTCGGCATCCGTTATGCTGTCGGTATTATACTGCCGATTGTGGCCACCTTTTTCATTTTCTTTTCCTTTCTGGAGGATACCGGTTATTTCCCGCGCCTGGCGCTTCTGGTTGACCGCCTCTTCAAGCATTTCGGCATGAGCGGTCGGGCAGTGATCCCGATGGTGCTCGGTTTCGGCTGCGATACAATGGCCACCATGGTCACACGCACCCTTGAAACCACCCGTGAGCGGGTCATCGCCACCATACTCCTGTCGCTGGCGATCCCCTGCTCGGCACAGCTAGGTGTGATCATGTCACTCCTCTCCAAGTTTCCCGGTGCACTGGCGATGTGGGGCGGTTGTCTGTTGCTGCTCTTCGTAGTTGTCGGGATGCTCTCGGCTAAAATTCTGCCGGGCGAGGCACCTATGTTCTACATGGAGCTCCCGCCGATGCGACTGCCCCAGTTCGGCAACGTAGTCACCAAGACCTACACCCGCATGCAGTGGTATTTTATGGAGATCCTGCCGCTGTTCGTACTGGCCTCGGTACTGCTCTGGCTGGGTAAGATCACCGGTTTCTTCGAAAAAATGATTAACGCCATGACACCGGTTATGGCCTCCATAGGTCTGCCCAAAGAGGCGGCAGTGGCCTTTATCTTCGGCTTCTTCCGTCGTGACTACGGCGCTGCCGGACTGTACGAACTGCAGAGCAAAGGGCTGATGGATGCCCGTCAGTTAACGGTGGCCGCCGTGACCTTGACACTCTTTATTCCCTGTGTCGCGCAGTTCCTGATCATGAAGAAAGAACGTGGTTGGAAGGTAGCCGGTGCCATCGGCGTTTTCGTCAGTCTGTTTGCCTTCGGCAGCGGCTATGTCCTGAATAAGGCGCTGCTCGTGACCGGATTGTTGTCATGATCTGCGGATTCTGCGGATTTGAATTTGAGGAAGAAAATGGTAAGAAGGGGTGCGGAGGCTGTTCAGGAGGATGTCACAGTGTCCACTGTCCGCGTTGTAACTACAAGAACCCTCTGGAGTCTGGTGTGGTCAAAAAACTGAGAACAATCTTCGGAAATAAAAATACAGGTAATGGAGATACACAATGAAACTTTCGGAAAAAGCAGAAGAGATACTTGAGGCGCTATGGGTTACGGTTGAAGAGAGCGGGGCGGCTTTTCTTGACCCGGAGAAGATGGGGTTTCCTGCAGATGACCCTGCCTATAAGGAGCTGACCGGTTATGCCATGATCGAGATCCGCCAGGGGATGATCTACTTCCGCCCCGAAGGGCTCAATGAGGGGAAAATGACCATTCGCCGCCATCGTCTGGCGGAGCGTCTGATGATGGACGTACTCAATATACGTGGCGACGATGGCGAATTCAAGGCATGTCAGTTTGAGCATCTGCTCAACGAAGGTGCCGACGTCAAGGTTTGCACCATGCTTAACCATCCTACGACCTGCCCCCACGGTAAACCGATCCCGCCTGGAGAATGTTGTCATCAGGCCAGGGCCAACGGCGATTTGGGAGTAGTGCCGCTCACCGAGTTTAAGTCGGGGCAGGAGGGGGAGATCGCCTATATCCAGACAGAAGACAACAAGAAGATGCAGAAGTTGATGGCGATGGGTGTTCTTCCCGGTAACAAGATAATTCTGGTTCAGGCTTACCCCTCCTATATTTTCAGGGTAGGGTACTCGGAGTTTGCCATTGACTCCAACCTGGCCAAAGAGATTTTTGTGCGGAAATAAACTTGTGGGATCAGTTGTTTGCTCTAGATGGCTGACTTACAGTTTTTGGCAGACCAGCACCATTTTGTTTTGCGGCTGAAGAACATTATTATGCAGGCTAATCACAGTATAGCCGATTGATTTAACCAGTTGCACCAATTGCCGCAGGGTGAATATCTGTTTGTGGCGGAACGGCAGAGGAGAATAGAGGGACTCGAGGAAAAGAGCATTCTTGCCTCCACTCAGGCGATACGCCCATTCGCTTATCCGGTAATAAAGCGCATCACGTCGAGGGGTGTCGAGAAAGAGCCAGCCACCCGGTTTGGTGACGTTATAGGCGTTCTGCAGAGTTTCGGAGGGGAAGTTGACATGCTCAAGGATGTCCCAAAGCGTCACCACATCAAAGAAATTGGTGAAACCCTGTTGCCAGTGCCGAGACTCGATGGTCTCTTCGTTTAAATCGATGCCGAATTTCCTTTGGGCGAACTCCCGGAAGATTCCCTGCGGTTCGATGCCATGTACAAAAGCCCCTGAATCGGCCAGAAGACGAGGAAACAGTCCCGCACCGGCGCCTATATCAAGGCAGTATGATCCGGTCAGGGAAAGATGGTGACTGACAAGGTCCAGGTTTTTCTTGAGCTGTTTTCCGTTGCCAGGAAGCCGACTTTCTATATAGTCCCATGCCTTTTGGTTAAGAGTCTGCGCGGGATTACCTGTGGACTCGGCTGGCAGGCTGTCCAGGTGGCTGATATAATGAAAACCACACGCAGAGCAGGCATAGACCGTCGTCTTTGCAAGTTCGTATGTGCGACTGGCAGCGGTAGCTGCGCATAGTTTACATCGGCTGAAATCGTACATAGATAAAACTCAATTCCTCCTGCTGTATATTTCCCGTGTCGTGGCTTTCTAACTTGATAAGGCGCAAGTTGGATCTCGTTAGATGGGGTACTTGCTATAGAAGTAAACCTTCAGATCATTTTTCTGCACAAAATCTTTTATTTTTGTCCTGAATTTTTCCGGCCCTATCAAAATGATGGTGCGATTGTAACAAAAGCCCATAACGCACGTGCGTTATGGGCTTTTGCCGGTCCGGTTTAGCGGAGGGCGGGCTCAAATAATGCCGCCGTAGCTTGTTATCCGATCACTTCTTATGACATTCGTCACACTTGGTTGGTCCCTTTCCCATCGCAACGTGGCACCCTTTGCAGGTTTTGTGGGCCCAGTCCTTCCCGAGGCCTGCAATTTTACCGCCTTTGGCTGTCTCGTGACAGGCGGTGCACCCCTTTTCCTGCTTGATAGCCATATGTTTTGAGTGAGGGAAGGCGACATTGCCGTTCTTGGCGGGCAGGTTGATTGTGTCGGCGGACAGGGCTGTACCGGCTGCGAACATAACGAGGGTGATGCTGAGAATGTAACGCTTCATGGTGATGCCTCCTTTGAATTGGAATTTTTTATACTATATAAATCCCGAGCCGGGTGATGTCAAGTAAAAGGGATAGGAACTTGCTTCTATTAATCTGCCCGGGTAATTCGCTGGGGGTCGGACCAAACTAATCTACTGAATCCGCAGGCAAAACATCCCAAATGCAGCTATTATTCAGGCTTAAACATCCGTTTTCAGGGTCAAAAACGCCACTATAAGGTTCGAATTCCTCTGCCCCGGAATTATGATGTCGGTTTGCTCTCACCATTCTTAGAAGCCTCTTTTTACCGGCAAAAACGTAGCTCTAAGGCCATAAACAGGGCAAAATTTTGCTCATTTACTTTGATATTTCATGAGGTTATTTTGGTCCGACCCCGATTAGTCATCAGTGAAGAATAGCAGAAAGAAGATACTTGTTAATTATATATACTGTCCCCAGAACTCCCCGTTTGACTCTCCACTATAACCTAGTACAATTTTGATTGGACCGCTAACCCTAATAGAAAAGGAAAATGAAATGAAAAAGTGTATATTCATGTTGTTAGCCTTGGTGTTTGGGTTCGTCTTTTCACCAGGGGTGGGATCTTCCGATTGCTATGCAGAGGAAAGCCCTGTAAGTGTTGACAGCCAAAAGGGCGCAGCCCCGATTTTATTTTCGCACCATGTAGGCAACCGCCCGGATGACGCCCCAGATATCGATGACGTGGTGCATGGCGGGGATTACGACCCAGATGATCCTTATCCATGGGATCCTACTAATCCTGATGCACCGCCTGAACCTGGCGGAAACAGTGATGGTGGTGGGCAACCGGATGCCCCTGGCAACGGAGGACAACTCGGCTCTGACAAGTAATATTTACCATTGGGTTTAGCAAAAAACAAAAGCAAAAGAGCCTGTCGTGCGGTCCAGTAGGCTCTTTTGCCTTCGAGCTCTGCTACAATTCAGGTCTTGTCTTTTATAAACCACAAACGTATTTTCTGCCCGCGTCGATTCTCTGGTTAGCTGTTTTGCGATAAATTCCAACATGACCTTTTATCTGACTTTTTCCATTTACGAAATCACATCACTTATATTGATCCCTGTCGCAATCTGTATGACAATTTTCTTAGTTGTTTTAGTTGGTGAAAAATAGATCAGGTTATTGTTGGATATAATTTTCTTCTCGATTTTCAGGTGTCCATCCCCAAAGCATATGATACCAGTACACAAGGGTTAATCAATTCAATAGACAGGGCTTGTATTTATCTCTGTGGGTAAATTCCCCGCCCCTTGGGGCGATTCAAACATCAGCTAAGGTTGCAGATACTCCCTGCTTGCGGCGGGGTGATTCATTTGATCGACTTAAAGAGAAATTAGTAAATTGATATATATGAGTGAGGGGTGGAGGGGGGATTCTGCTCCGGGCAGTTAATTCTCTATTGACAAAATCTGATGGGTGCTGTTCTATTGCTCTTTCGCAACCTTGCTACATTGCTGGTATAACTACGAGATAGTTTTAAAAACTTCAGGAGGAAATCAATGAACCCATTAGCACAAGAACTGAACGATCTGCTCACCCAACACAGCCCGCATGTACTGGAAATGCTGTCCGATCTTGGAAAGAACATGTTTTTTCCAAAGGGAATCCTGACCCAGTCTGCCGAAGCCAAGGATAAGGCTCATAAATACAATGCTACCATCGGCATCGCCACCGAGAACGGCGGCCCTATGTTCCTGCAGTGTATTCAGGACAAGCTCTCCGCTTTTGATCCCAAGGATATCTATCCCTATGCCCCTCCTGCCGGCAAGCCGGAGTTACGCTCATTGTGGCGTGATAAGATGCTGCGGGAAAACCCCAGCCAGAATGGCAAGCACTTCAGCAATCCCATCGTCACCAATGCGCTGACCCACGGCCTCTCTATCGTCTCTGACCTGTTCGTTGACAAGGGCGATCACCTGATCCTTCCGGACATGCTTTGGGGTAACTATAATCTGACCTTCGGCACATGCAGCGGCGCGATCGTCAAGAAACACCCAACATTCACTGTGACCGGCGGCTACGATGTCGATGCCTTTAAGGCCACTCTGAAGAACACCGCAGAAGAAAAAGGAAAGGCCATAGTTCTGCTCAACTTCCCTAACAACCCAAGCGGCTACACTCCTACCGTTGCCGAAGGGGATGCCATTGTGGCAGCAATCAAGGAAGTCGCCGAAGCCGGCTGCAATGTTGTTGCCGTTGCCGATGATGCATACTTCGGACTTTTCTACGAGGACAGTCTCAAGGAATCACTGTTCGGCAAGCTTGCCAACCTCCACCCGCGTATTCTTGCGATCAAGCTGGATGGCGCAACGAAGGAAGAATTCGTTTGGGGCTTCCGTACCGGTTTCATCACTTTTGCCGACGGCAACGAATATGAAAATGCTCCGGTCATGACAGCTCTTGAAAAGAAGGCTATGGGCATCATCCGCGCCCGTATCTCCAACTGCCCACACCCTTCCCAGACCTTTGTTATTGAGGCGCTCCGTTCGCCTCAGTTCCTGGCACAGAAGGAAGAGAAGTTCCAGGTTATGAAGGGCCGTGCTCTGAAAACCAAGGAAGTCCTCAATAGCGATAAATACGAAAAAGCCTGGGATTACTACCCGTTTAACTCCGGTTACTTCATGTGCCTGAAACTGAAAACAGTAGATGCCGAAAAATTACGCGTTCATCTGCTGGACAAGTACGGTGTCGGTGCAATTTCCACAACCAAGACTGACCTGCGTATCGCCTTCTCATGTATCGCCGAGGAGAATATTCAGGAGCTATTCGATATCATCTACCAAGGGGTTCAAGATCTGGCCTAAGCTTGGCTTTATTTCAGTAAATACAAAAAGGGCTCGCGTTTGCGGGCCCTTTTTTTACTCTTTCCATATTTCCCTCTCCATGAGGGAGAGGGTCAGGGTGAGGGGGCAGAGTTGCGATATATGGCACTGCTACCCCTCATCCGGCCTTCGGCCACCTTCTCCCTCAGGGAGAAGGGATCACTTTGCTTGAATTAATACAAAGCGCTCCGTTCTCCAGCGCCACTGTCAGTTCTCCGCCTTCAATTACATCCCCACCAATTATCGCCCGTGCGACTCGGGTTTCCAATTCCCGCTGCAGGTAGCGTTTAAGCGGTCGGGCACCGTAGACCGGATCATAGCCGGCTTTGGCAATAAATGACAAAGCTTCTTTGCTAATCTCAAGTGTTATACGCTGTTCTTTCAAGCGTTGCTTTAACTGTTCCGCCAGAAGATCAGCAATTTTCATGACCTCATCAAGATGCAGCGGTTTGAAAAGTACAATGTCATCTACTCGATTTAAAAACTCGGGACGGAAGCCGGCTTTGAGTTCGTGCATGACGCTTTTTCTGGCATCTTCCCTGATATCACCGGATTGTGTGATTCCATCCAACAGATACGCCGAGCCGATGTTGGAGGTCATGATGATGACGGTATTCTTAAAACTGACAGTTCGACCATGACTGTCGGTTACTCTGCCATCATCAAGAATCTGCAGCAGGATATTGAAAACATCCGGGTGAGCTTTCTCGATTTCGTCAAACAGCAGAACACTGTACGGTTTGCGCCTGACAGCTTCAGTCAGCTGTCCACCCTCCTCATAGCCGACATAACCGGGGGGAGCACCGATCAGGCGAGATACGGCAAACTTCTCCATATACTCGGACATATCGATCCGTACCATATTCTCTTCTGAATCAAACAGTGCCTCGGCCAGGGTACGTGCCAGTTCGGTCTTGCCGACGCCGGTCGGGCCGAGAAATATGAAGGAACCGATCGGACGGCGCGGGTCCTTGATGCCGGAGCGGGCACGAAGCACGGCATCGGACACCAGCTGCACCGCCTCATCCTGTCCGATAACCCGTCGATGCAGGATCTCTTCCAGCCGCAGCAGTTTTTCCCGTTCACCTTCCACAAGCCGGAGTACCGGAATCCCGGTCCAGTGGGCGACAATTTCGGCTATTTCATCTTCTGTGACCTCTTCACGCAGAAGCTTCTGACCCCCCTGTTTGTGGCTCAGGCCTGTTTCCTCGTTTTTTAGTGCGGTTTCAAGGCCGGGGAGTTCGGAATATTTGAGCCGTGACGCCTGTTCAAGATTTCCGGCACGTTCTGCCTGTTCAATTTCACGACGGGTCTTTTCAAGCTGTTCCCGCAGACCTTGCACCCGCTGGATTGCAATCTTTTCAGAATCATACTGAGCCCGCATGGCATTTGCTTTTTCGCGATCATCAGCCAGGTCTTTGCGCAGAGCTTCAAGGCGCTCCATACTGGCTTTATCCTTCTCTTTTTTAAGTGCGACCTCTTCGATCTCCAGTTGCATAACCTTACGAGAAATGGTGTCCAGCTCAGAAGGCAATGAGTCGATTTCAGTCCGGAGCATTGCACAGGCTTCATCCACCAGATCGATCGCCTTGTCAGGGAGGAAACGTTCGGTGATATAGCGGTTGGAGAGAGTGGCAGCCGCTACCAGCGCGTTGTCCTGAATCCTCACCCCGTGGTGTACCTCAAAACGCTCTCTTAAACCCCGCAGGATCGACACTGTATCCTCAACAGTCGGCTGCTCGACCAAAACAGGTTGAAAACGGCGCTCCAGCGCGGCGTCCTTCTCGATATGCATGCGGTATTCATCAAGAGTGGTAGCGCCGATACAGTGCAGCTCTCCACGGGCGAGCATCGGTTTCAGCATATTGCCTGCATCCATCGAACCCTCTGCCTTGCCGGCACCGACTATGGTATGCAGTTCATCTATAAAGAGAATAATTTGCCCTTCAGCCTCCTTAATCTCGTTCAGCACCGCCTTTAAGCGCTCCTCAAATTCCCCGCGATACTTGGCTCCCGCAATAAGTGCACCCATATCAAGGGCAAAAACGGTCTTGTCCTTCAACCCCTCAGGTACATCCCCCCGCACAATGCGTTGAGCAAGGCCTTCGACAATAGCGGTTTTACCAACCCCCGGCTCACCGATCAGCACCGGGTTATTCTTGGTCTTGCGGGATAATACACGGATCACCCGGCGCACCTCTTCATCCCGCCCGATAACCGGATCAAGTTTGTCGGCGCGGGCCATTTTAACCAGATCACGGCCGTATTTTCCCAACGCTTCATATGTGGCCTCGGGATTGGCACTCTGCACTCGCTGGCTGCCGCGCACCTCGGTCAGCGTCTTCAAAAAACGTTCGTGGCTGATTTCCGCCTGCTTGAGAATTCGCCCGGACGGTGTCTTTTCCCCCTCAGCCAGCATTGCCATGAACAGATGCTCTACCGAGACATATTCATCTTTAAGCCTTTTGGCCTCATTTTCAGCCGCCACCAGAATGCGGTTCAGTCGCTGAGAAACGTAGATCTTCCCGGCTTCTACACCCGGTCCTGAAACCCTTGGTATCCTGTCAAGCTCCGCTAATACCTCATTTTTTACCATCTCAGGTCGGATATCCATCCGCTGCAGCAGGCGCGACACCAAGCCGTCATGCTGATCAAGCAGCGCCCAGAGCAGATGCTCGACATCCACCTCAACGTGCCCGAACGAAACAGCTTTGTTTTGTGCTTCGGTAAAGGCTTCCTGGGATTTTTGCGTAAGTTTGTTGAAATCCATGTTTGTTCCTCTTCTATCCGGATTATTTAGCGCGCCTGTTTATGAGTTAAGCACGGAGCGTCTGTATGTCAAGTAACCTGATTTTAAACAGGAGTTTTCGGTAGATTGTGAAATTAGAATCTGGTATCAATCTATTCGAGTAATATGCACTAATTAAAGTTTTACCAACTCCGATGAGCTCTTGCAAAACCTTTAAAGTACCTTACTTGATAAAGTATGTGCATAGGTTTAATATGTGGAACAGTATTCTGTTTGCAATGATTTATGCGAAAAAGTTACCAGCAATAGTTAATGTTGCAAATAGAGGTGTGCGATGGATGATTTGGATAAAGTAAATCAGAGCCTTAGTGATGAAAATAATTTTCTGCGCGCCATCATTCAGAGTGCCACTGCGCCTATATTTGTTATAGACAGCAACCACAAGATACTCTTCTGGAACAATGCAATGGCAAAGCTGACAGGTGCAAGTTCTTTTCAGATGGTGGGAACCAAGCAGCAGTGGACTCCGTTCTATCCGTCAAAACGACCCGTTCTTGCTGATCTGGTTATCGATCATAAACTTAACACGATAAAAGAACTCTATGCCGTTCATTCCGACTCCTTGTTTACAGAAGGCGCTCTCCGGGCCGAAGGGTGGTACGAAAATCTGGGAGGTAAACGACGCTATATCTTCTTCGAGGCTGCGCCGATCAGAAACAGCCGCAATGAGATCATTGCAGCTGTAGAAACACTGGAGGATATAACCGAAAGAAAGCTTGCCGAGGAGACTACGGTGGCCCACAATCTCTTTCTACAGGAGATAATAGACGCAATTCCCAATCCGGTTTATTTCAAGAATATCAAAGGGGTCTATCTCGGGTGCAACATTGCTTTCAAAGTTTTCTTCGGTAAAACAGCAGATAAGATAATTGGGCATACGCTTCTGGATATTATGCCGGAAGACTATGCCGAGGAGAGTATCCGTAATGACCAAACTGTCATTGAGTCAGGTAGTAGTGTGCAGTATGAAACCGAACTGGTACGTGGCGATGACATAGTCAGAAACATACTGGTCAGCAAAGCTCCGTTTTCAAATCCTGACGGTTCATTGGGAGGCATCGTTGGCGCTTTTGTAGATGTAACTGATCAACATGAGAAGGATGAACAGATTCGTAAAATGTCACGAGCTATTGAACAAAGCCCAGCCTCAATAGTTATGACAAATGCTGATGGTAATATTGAATACGTCAATCCCAGGTTCTGCAAAACGACCGGTTACACCAACGAAGAAGTCATTGGCCAGAACCCGCGCATACTAAAATCCGGTGAAATGCCGGCGGACGGATATGTTGAAATGTGGAGAGCAATTTCTTCTGGAAATGAATGGCGCGGCGAATTTCACAACAGACGTAAGGATGGCACACTTTACTGGGAATATGCCTCTATTTCACCAATGTTAGATAAAGATGGAAGTATTACCGGCTATCTGGCCGTCAAAGAGGATATTACCGAGAGAAAAGCAGTAGAAGATGAGCTGGTAAAAAGTCGCCTTGAGTTGGAAGTCAACCATGTTGAACTTGAACAGCTTTTTAAGCTCGTTGATCAGGCCAAAAAAGAATGGGAACAGACTCTTGATCATCTGCGTGATTTTGTAATACTTACCGATGCCGATCACAAAATCCGGCGTTACAACAGGCTGCTGTCAGATTCAACCGGCAAACAGATAAACGAACTGGTCGGTGATGACTGGCGCGATCTGATTAATAAAGCCGGATTCAAATATGTCACGTTCGATGGTACAACCGGCGAAATATTTTTACCAAGTACTGGACGCACTTACGATATCAACATATATCCAATTATGAATAACGGAGATATTACCGGCCAAGTCGTCTCGCTCAACGATACAACCGATCTTCGTGCTATCACACAGAAGCTGGAAAAGGCTTATGCGGAACTGAAAGAGGCCCAGCTGCAAATTTTCCAACAGGAAAAAATGGCATCAATCGGTCAGTTGGCAGCAGGAGTGGCTCACGAAATCAATAACCCTATGGGCTTCATCTCCAGCAATCTGACTACCTTGAATAAATATATTGACCGGCTGGCTGAATTTATTGCTGCCGGAGACCAGCTTCTCTCCGGGAAGGTGGCCGCAGAGAATTTAAATGACGTCAGAAAAAGGCTCAAAATTGACTATATTATGGGAGATGCACACCAACTGATTGCCGAGAGTCAGGACGGTGCAGGCAGGGTGCGCCGCATTGTACAGGACCTAAAGAGTTTCTCGCGCGTGGATCAGGCGGAATGTGCCCTTATTAATCTGAATGAAGCGCTGGAAACCACTATAAATATAGCCTGGAACGAGATTAAATATGTAGCCACTCTCAACCGCGATTTTGGTGACCTACCACTGATAAAATGCTATCCACAGCAACTTAATCAGGTGTTTTTAAACCTGTTAGTGAATGCCGCCCATGCCATCGGTGAAAATAAGGGGATTATCACTGTTAGATCCTGGAGCGAGCAGGAAAATGTGTTTGTATCGGTTACCGACACCGGTTGCGGCATACCGGAGGAAATCCGCCAACGTATTTTTGAGCCGTTCTTTACGACCAAGGAGGTTGGCAAGGGAACCGGTCTGGGCCTTTCCATCAGCTATGAGATAGTTCGCAAGCATGGTGGTGAAATTTGTGTGGAGAGTGAAGTTGGTCAGGGGACCACCTTTGTTGTAAGATTGCCGATTGGCGGATCGAATGAGCAGGAAGAACAACAAGTTTGATGGTCTGAATGATTTATATCTCGTTATTCAGTTTTTGACGGTCCGGGAGGTTCATTTGGAACAGATATCAAAACATCATAAACGCGGTGTTCCAATCTTCCTTCATCTTATGGGCATCAGTCTTGTGATGGTCATAGTTGTTGTCTGCGGGATATATTTCTATCTTAGCCCGATGTTTGAGTCCGAACTTCTGAAAAGTGAGAAGCGCCACTCTCAGGAATTAGTGCAATCCGTCCATTCTCTTGTTAATGAATATTACCAAAGGTTTCAAAATAAAGAATTTGATGAAAGAGAAGCACAATCTCGTGCATTGAAACGCATCAGCATTATGCGATACGGTAGTAGCGGCTATTTTTGGGTAAACGACATGGATGCAAAAATGCTCATGCACCCGATCCAGACTGAACTGAATGGCAAGGATCTGAGTACTTTCAAAGACGCGAAGGGAAAGCTTCTGGTCATGGAGTTTGTAAGGGTTTGCAAGATGAACGGTTCTGGCTATGTTGATTATTGGTGGCCTGAACCTGGTGTCAATAATCCGGTAGAAAAAACATCATATGTAAGAATATTCGCCCCCTGGAACTGGGTTATCGGCAGCGGCCTCTACAAAACCGCAATGCAGAGATCCCTTGATCAGTTGCGTAAAGAGATGCTTATCGGCATTCTCGGACTAATCGTGCTACTTGTGACAATCAACATGATCATTGCAGTGAGGATTGCCAGGCCGCTCAACAGGCTTTCTGAATTCTCGGTAAAATTGAAAGATGATCTTTCCCTCCGGGCACCGCTGGAAGGTAGCCTGGAAACCCGACAACTGGCGATGGCTCTTAACAACACGGCCGAACAGCTTGCCGTTACATTGGTATCGAGGGATCGCCTGGACGCCGCCCTGAATTCTCTGACCGATATGCAGATGCAAATTCTCCAGTCAGAAAAGATGGCCTCCATCGGACAGTTGGCTGCCGGAGTAGCCCACGAAATAAATAACCCCATGGGGTTCATAAACAGCAATCTTGCCACACTTAAAAAATATAACGGTCGTACGGCCGAGTTCATTGATTATCTCAGCGAAAAAATACTTTACAAGGCAAGTGCAGAAACTACAAGGCAGGTTGGTGAAACGCGCAGGTTATTAAAGATAGACCGTATACTTGAAGACTTGCCTAACTTGATTAAAGAGTCCATTGAAGGCGCTGAAAGAGTTAAAAGCATAGTACAGGACCTGAAGAGTTTCTCGCGGGTGGATCAGGCGGAATGTGCCTTAGTAAATCTGAACGAAGCGCTTGATACCACCATCAATATAGCCTGGAACGAAATTAAATATGTGGCCACTCTCAACCGTGAATTTGGTGACCTACCACAGATAAAATGTTATCCGCAGCAGCTTAACCAGGTTTTCCTAAACCTGTTGGTAAATGCCGCCCATGCGATAGGTGAAAATCAGGGGATTATCACAGTTCGAACCTGGAGCGAGCAAGAAGATGTTTTAGTGTCGGTAGCCGACAGTGGCTGTGGGATCCCTGATGATATTAAACAACGGATATTTGAGCCGTTTTTTACTACCAAAGAAGTTGGCAAGGGGACGGGGTTGGGGCTTTCTATCAGTTATGACATTATCCGTAAGCATGGAGGTGATATCACTGTTGAGAGTGAAGTTGGCAGGGGTACAACTTTTATTGTTCGTCTGCCGATTAATCCGGCTGTTGGTGCTTGATTAGAATCTTGTTGCTGGTTTTTTCATCGTAACATTACAAAAAACTTAGATGGTGGTAGAAAATATAAATGTAAAACAACAAGAATGGGGTGACTTTTAAATGTATCAAATATCCGTTGAGAAATTGTTGGACAGTCTGTTTGACGGAGTATACTTCGTTGACGTCAACAAGCGTATTACCTTCTGGAATAGTGCCGCAGAGCGCATTACAGGTTACAATAAGCCAGAAGTTTTAGGTAAATGCTGTTCAGATAATTTGCTTCGGCACATCGATTCAGACGGCTGTGAACTCTGTCTGGTAGGTTGCCCGCTAACCGCTACATTACATGACGGCAAGGCCCGAGAGGCAAATGTTTACCTGCATCATGCATTGGGCCATCGCGTCCCGGTTTCCGTCAGAATATCACCGGTTCGCGATGATGCAGGCGAGATCATCGGTGCAGTGGAGATATTTTGCGATAATTCAAGCTCGCTGCAGATTCTGAATGAATTTGAACAATTGAAGCAGGTCGTCTATCTGGATGCTCTCACTGGAGTAGGGAATAGAAGATACGGAGAAATGATTCTCTCAACTCGTATGTATGATCTGCACACCCACAAGATCGCATTCGGCGTTTTATTTCTGGATATCGACCATTTCAAGCATTTTAATGATTCTTACGGTCATAAAACAGGAGATGACGTGCTGGTCATGGTGACCAAATCTATTTCATATTCGTTACGGAAAATGGATATAGTTGCACGCTGGGGAGGCGAGGAGTTTATCGTCATTCTTCCCGGAGCAACAAGGGTGATTATCAAATCCGTATCAGAGCGAATCCGTATTTTGATTGAAAACAGTTTCATGCTTGCTGGAGAGGATAAAGTGCATGTTACCGTTTCGATAGGTGCAACCATATCCCGGACAGATGACACGTTGGAAAAGATTGTCAACCGCGCGGACGGACTTATGTACCTCAGCAAGAGCGGAGGTCGCAATCGGGTTACGGAAGACGAAGATCAGGATTTACTTGAAAAATAACAGAAATAATTTTATGAGCGTATTTTCACCATCAGGGAGTCTGGAAAAGGCGCAGGCCCGGGGATGTATATTTCAGCAGATATTGTACGTAAAAATGGTTGCGAGATTGCTGGAAGGGAGCTTAGGGGGGAGATGCTATTTACCTTGATGTTGCCATTAGGTTTCCATTATGGCAGATAATAAATGCTGATTGAAGTTGAAGGAGCAAATTATGAATGGATATCCAGAGAATATCAAGATTCTGTGTGTTGATGACGAACGTAATGTACTGCGGGCTTTGGAGCGAATTTTTCTGGATGATGACTATGATATAGTGCTTGCCGGTTCAGCCGAAGAGGGGTTGAAGGTCATGGAAGAATCGGGACCCTTTCAGGTTGTGATTTCTGATTTTCGTATGCCGGTTATGAATGGTGTCGATTTTCTAAAGGAAGTCTATGATCACTGGCCTGAAACAGTTCGTATTGTTCTTTCCGGTTATGCTGACGCCGGCGCTATTGTGGCGGCTATAAACGAAGGGCATATCTATCGATTTATTCCCAAACCATGGAATGATGACGAATTGAGAGTTACGATCCAAAATTGTCTTGAACGTTATTTTTTGCAGAAAAAAAACCGTGAACTGATAAATGAGCTTGGTGTTGCCAACCAGGTTTTGGAATATAAGGTGCAACTGCGCACTGAACAACTTGAACTGCGTAACCGGGCGCTTGAATTTTCACAGAGTCTGCTGGGTAATCTTCCGGTGGGTGTGGCCGGGATTGATATAAATGGCATGATTGCCTATTGTAACGATATTGCCGCCAGACTGTTGAAAAATGTCTGCGAGGATGTTCTCGGTGTTGATGTGGCTGCCAGTTGTGATGCATTGCTCGGCAGTCTGGTTGAACAGGTGCGACGCGACAAAAGCATTTCTGTAGAGACCGTACTGGGCGGCATACCCTGTCGGGTTATCGGTAATTCATTTGCCTTCTGCGACAGTGAAACGATAGTACTGGTTTTTTGGGAGGTATGATGATGCAGACAGTTTTATTTGTCGATGATGAACTGTCTATCCGCAATGCTATTGAACGCATGTATCTTGAACGTGATGACGTTCATTGTCTTTTTGCCGCATCCGGACAGGAGGGGCTTGACCTTCTGGAGAAGGGAAATGTATGGGTTGTTGTATCAGACAACATGATGCCGGGTATGCGTGGTATCGAGTTCCTTTCGAAAGTCAGGGGAATGCGACCAGATACAGTGCGGATAATGATGACCGCCCATGCTGATCTTACGGTTGCCATTGATGCCATAAACAAGAGTGAAGCCTACCGTTTTGTTACCAAGCCGTGGGACAATAAAGAACTGATGGATACTGTTGACGAAGCCTTGATGCGCTATCAGTTGATCAAGTCCCTTGGTGCGGAAGATGAATCGATGTATCTTTCCCTGGCCCAGACGGTGGAGCTTAAAGATCACTATACCAAGGGGCATTGCGACAGGGTTGCCGGTTATGCAGTTGCCCTTGCAAAAGCAGCCGGGTTAAGGGATGAAATGCTGAACGATATCAAACATGGGAGTTGGCTTCACGATTGCGGTAAGATTGGCGTTCCGGAGGTGGTACTCAATTTTCCAGGCCAACTGTCGGATGATGATTATGAAAAGGTTATGCAGCACCCCCGCTGGGGTTCGGAAGTAGCTCGACAGGCACGCATGTCGGACACTGTTATCAACATCATTCTCTACCATCACGAGCGTTTTGACGGGAAAGGATACCCATCTGGACTAAAAGCCGACAAAATACCGATTGAAGCCCGGATTGTTGCTATTGCAGATGTTTTTGATGCACTTTATTCCGATCGCCCTTATCGAAAGGCATATGACTTCGACCGGGCTATCGAAATACTGCAAGAAATGACGGAAACCCATTTTGATCAATGTTTGATGGGGCTTTTTTTGCCGATTGCCGAGGAGGTGCGTGCTAATGGCTGATGAGCTGCAGCGTATAAAAGTCCTTTTGGTGGATGACGAGGATAACATCCTACGGGCTATTCAGCGTCTTCTTATGGATGAAGATTTTGATGTTGAAACCGCCACTTCGGGTGAGGCCGCCCTGGAAAAGATACAGACACTTGAAAATGTAGGGCTGATAGTATCTGATCAACGTATGCCTGGCATGAACGGCGCCGAGTTTCTGGGGCGTTCACGAGAAATATTACCGAATACCCAGCGGATTCTTTTGACCGGCTATTCTGACATTAACGCCACTATTGAGGCGATCAATAAGGGGGGGGCAGGCCGGTATATCTCGAAGCCATGGAATGACGATGAATTGATTTGCGCCATCAGAGATGCTGTAGATTTGTATCGTCAGGATGCCGAAAGGCGTCGACTGAACGAGATAGTTGCCTTGCAAAAGGAGGAGCTTGAAGCATGGAACGCCAGTCTTAAAAAACGCCTCCTACAGACAACAGCTACAATACGTGAACAGAATCAGGCCATCAAAAATCTGGATGAAAGCTCTCCGGCGGATATACTTAGTCGTACCTTTGATAACTTTTTTGAAGTGATGGGTGACCGTAACGCAGTGCATGCCCGCACGGTCAGCATAATGGTAACGGATGTTGCCAGGAAAATGAATCTTAATGCTGAAACTGTAGCAACATTCAGGCTTGCGGCTCTTCTGCATGATGTCGGTAAATTTGCTAGTCACTCATTATCTTTGCAGAAGCATCAGGAAGATATGTCCGAGAGTGAAGTCAGTGATTATAGGCAGCATACTATCAGGGGAGTGGAGATGTTCTCAAAGGTTGAGGAGTTGGCCGGTATTCTTCCTTTGATCCGTAGCCATCATGAAGCTTTTGATGGTAGCGGCTTTCCCGATGGATTGCAGGGGGAGGATATACCACTGGGTGCGCGTCTGATTGCAATTGCGGATCAGATAGAAAAGTCAGCCCACTCGGTTAACAACAATCGCGCTGTCTATGCCCTTATGAATGCACGTTTTCTTGGTGGTGGCCTGCTTGATCCGCAGCTGATCCCCAGGTTTCAGGCCATCACAAAGGTTGTTTATTTTGAAGGCAGAAAGGCCGGTATTTTTGCAGAAGTTGAAATTACTCCGGCAGAACTGCTTCCCGGAATGACAATATCCCGGGATGTAGAGAGTGGTAGTGGAGTTTTGTTGATGCAGCGAGGAAACATATTGGATGCTGCCGGTATCGCCCTCATTCGCAGTCATTACCGCAAGAATCCGCCAGCAGATGGTGTTTTTGTGCAGATTATGGAAGACTGACCATCCGGCATGAAGATCAAGCTCAAGGTTTATACCGTGTCGGGACAGGTACGGCACGATGCCACCCATTGACAACGGTTGTGGTATTCCGAAAAGCCACCTGACACGTGTTTTTGAACCATTTTTCACTACACGTGAGGTAGCCCGTGAAATTGTCAGAGCGGTTGGAGGAAACATAGAGATTAAATCTCTGGAGGGGATCAGGGACCACAATAACGATAAGACTGCAGCGATGAAAGGGGAATAGTGATGGGATTGATATGGGACGAAACATTTGTACTCGGCATTGATGAAATAGACCTCCAGCACCGCTCAATTGTGGAACATTTTACCAAATTTTCAGAGGCAGTGCAGGACGGCAGCGCCAAGGAAGTTCTCGCCGATTTGGCAGATTTTCTTGTCGAATACGGGCAGATGCATTTTGCAACTGAAGAAACATATATGCAGAAGTATGACTATCCACGCATTGATGAACAACGGCATGAGCACGAAGAGTTTACCCTTGATACGCTCGAACTGCGCAAAAGAATCGAGGAAGAAGGTGCCTCGCGTGAACTTTCTATTGCATTAACCGGCAGAATGGTGCGTTGGGTGATCCAGCACATACGTAAACATGATCGTGATATGGTGAATTTTGTGAAAGAACGTATGGCCGAGGAATCAAAGGCGGTGTGACACGTGTAATTAATGAAGGGCGTAACTTCAGTAGTTGTATAAGATTGATTGACATGGGGATCACATTTGGGAACAGGCTGCCCCAAATGCAACAACAGGGGTTACCGAGGTCGGATCGGAGTGTACGAACTCATGCCGTATGCCGCTTGAGGAAACCTGGATGATCTGACCTTTCTGTGGTGTGGGCCGGAAACCAAAACTATAAATAATCAGGAGCTATACTATGAAAAGCAGAATCCTGTTGGTTGATGATGAGTCAAGTGTGCTCTCAGCTCTAAAGCGTGCCCTGTTTGATGAACCTTTGGAAATTGATTCCGTAACCAGTGCAGAAGAAGCACTGGAATTCATGAAAAATGAGCATTACAAGGTAGTTGTATCTGATGAGCGTATGCTGGGCATGCAGGGCTCGGAGTTTCTTGCGCAGGTAAGAGCAAACCATCCTGACACCATACGCATCATGCTGACCGGCCATGCGACTTTAGATGCTGCAATGAAGGCGGTAAATGAAGGGGAGATATATCGTTTTTTTGCGAAACCATGGGATGACCAAAACCTGAAATTTGCTATCAGAAGTGCTATTGAAAAGTTTGACCTCGAAGCTGAGAACATGCGGCTTCTGGCTACTATTAAAGATCAGGCTATGGAGATAAAGGTTCTTGAAAGGCGTTTTCCAGGTATCAGCAGGATTGAGAAAGATTCTAAAGGCGCGTTCGTACTGCCGGACATTCCTGTCGATGAAATTGCCAGGTTGATTGCGGAATGTGAACAGGAAGCAAAGGAAAGATAGATTCAGTCAGTTGTTTCGATCACCCCTAAAATAATTTTTAAAAAGTTTCTCGTCAGGGCAGGGTGCAATTCAGTTCCCATCATATTTTGCATCATGCTGATGATTATTTTAACGTCCATCGGATCCCGGTAGGAACGCTTGGTGCGCAGCGCATCAAAAAAATCAGATATTGCCGTCATGTGACTGCAAAGGTTTTGCTGCCAATCTGGTGTCGCTTTAGGATACCCACTCAGATTGAATTTCAGATGATGTTCATAGGCGGTTACAACGGCCAGTCGCGGGACACCGGGTGTTTCAAGCAGATGACGGGCACCCATGACCGGATGCTGTTTTATTATGTCGAACTCTTTGTCAGTAAGTCGATCAGTTTTTGTAAGTATCTCTTCCGGAACAAACATCTTGCCGATATCATGCAACATGGCCGCTACACCGATATCGTTTAATAATTGCCCCTCGATGCCTAGTGCCATCGCCTGTGCCAGATTGAGGACACAGACGTTGGTTGAGTGTGTAAAGGTATATTCATCTGTTTCTCTAAGAGCAGCCATAGCGAGGAGCGGTTTCCCCTCCTGCCTGAATACATTGATAAATCCGGACACAACATCAAATACGCCGTTGATCTGAAGTTTATGTTTCCTCTTGACGGTCTCATATATTTCCATGAATTGTGCCAGTTCAACACGCGGCAGGTCCGGCAACGTAAGTTTCGGTTTGTTTGATTCGATGAGGTCAGCATCGCCGGATAATCCGGAAACTTGAAGATCCACTCTGCCGAATCGTATGTGGTCAGACGATGTCATCTCCTGCGTGCCGTCATCAAGTTGTTTGGCAAGCCCGCCGATCAGATTGTAAACTTCGGATTTTGTTATTCCGGAGAGCAGTTTGATTGTACCAATTTTGCGTGATTTCAAAATCTGGGTAAAACGATCGAGGAACAGGCCGAGTTCTTGAGGTTGACCATCAATGATCAGCTCATTTTCCACAACCATTAATGTTACTTCCGCCCTTGATTTGAGCATTTCCTCAACGCTGGCAAAAGACTGAGAAGAGAGTCGCTCCACCTGCGGGTGTGTCATGCTGTATAGAGATGCGTTGGCTGTGGCCGATAACAGGTGACGTATAAAATCATGTATATGTTGTTTGTCGTTGCTCATGCCTGTTTCCCTGAAATTATTTTCAACGTCTCTTTCGCCAGGTTGGCAATTTCACCGTAACCGTCTGCAATGCGCTCAAGTACCGGGCGAGAAACGCTGGGAGAATATTTTGGAAGAGAACGAATAATATCTGTTTTCAGCTTGGCCAGTTGTCGTGAACGAAGCAGACTGCGTGAGCTTAAAATCTTCGCAAGTTCGGGTAATACTTCAGCTCTACCTATTTCCCCCAGTGCATGGACAATAGAGCTTTTTCTTTCATATTCAATCTGTGAAAATCCACCCGACGACAACATGCTGATCAGCTTGGTTACAATGGCAGGTGACGTACATTTGTCAGCCAGTTGAATAGCCGCAGTTTGCAGCTCCGGGCTTTGGGACTCCAGATCATCCAGTACTTTTTTTTCTGCTAGAGGGTCGTTAAAATACACCAGAGCCTTGAGCGCTTCATGTCGCAATCGATGGTCTTCACTACGCATAAGAGGGCGTATAAGTGGAACTACGTCAGGGTCATTCTGGGCAGTAAGGATAATCAGCAGATTGCGCAGAAAATACCAACGCTTGTCGTACAGTCGATTAACAATAGGCGCCCGCGTCACCGGCCCCATTTCAATCAGGCAATCTATATAAAATCGCCTTATGGACATGTTTTTTTCTTCTGACAAGCGATCCAAAATCGCCTCAACAAACTGGCCGCCAAATTTGTGGATTAAAGAGCGGATATCACCATAGCGCGACTTGCCCCAGATGCCGAGACCATCCAGAATCTCCTCAATATATTCGCGACGTCCGTATTCATCCCGCAGTCGGTATCGAATTTCAACGGGGAATGTGTCGTCAGTCAGTTGATCAACCATAGTGTGCAATTGGCCATAGTCGCCAGTCTCCAGAAAAAAGCCAAACATATCAGCTAGATTTTGCAGCAGCAGTTCGCGTTCCTCAGGTGTCTCAACCCCCTCACGGATAAAATTCATCAGAATCTGCCCGATACTGTTTTCAATGGACCGGTTTTCGATAGTTTTTATTAAATCAGCGACATCTTCCATGTGAAGTGTCGAAATGTTGTCAGATGAGATGATATAATTCAGTTTGTTCTGATAATCATCGGGTACAAACTCTTCTGTCGCATGTTCCTGGAAGATTGTTTTCATTTTTTCGAACAGTACGTTTCCCTCAGATATTTCATCAGTAACATTTTTAGGTAAGCTGACATTCTTTCCGAGGCGCTGCAAAAGGGCGAAGACAGTTGGCGATACAGTGAGTCGATTTTTGTTGATATCTTCTATAGTCTCAAGTATCACACCATCCGAGAGGTTGTTAAAAATTCGTTCTGCCGTTGCCTGCCGATCCTGGCTATTATTTCCGAAGGAACTGTTAAGAAATTGCCTGCGCAGTTCCGGGGTGAGATTGCTGATAAAAGTGGACAATTTCTGGTACGGTTGCCCGGAAATGATTTCATAAGATGAAATAACGCTATCAGTAGCTAAAAAATTAGCAATAGCTTCACGTATCTCAGTTTCGTTAATGCTGCCAAGGGCAAATTGCTTATTTAGAATTTTTGCAAGAATCTCCGGGTCAAGACATGTATCGTCACTGCTTCCGTAAGATATTTCATTAAGCGTAAGTTCTCTCGCAAATCTGTCCCATAACCCTTCTCCGGATAAAATGGCCTTATCTTCGGTGACTGGAATGTCCTCTGTTGACTGGAAAAGGTCATATCTTATGGGCCGGATCGTCATAGCATTTATTTGGGCCTTGGCCCATACCTGCTCAATGCCGCCATGCTGCTGAATCTGTTCCCGTTTGAGACCTAATATAACAGTAAAGTTATTCAACTCTTCAATAGTAAGGCCCTTGTGAAACAGGAGAGCACCAATGCCACGTTCAAACAGGGCACGCGAGAAATCCCGATACACAACATTAGACTTCTCAAGAATAACACCATTCACCATCAGGGCCTCACTCGTGACACCCAGAATAAGTTCTTCATGTTTATTGAGTAGATCATCGTAAATACGGAGCACTTTGTCTAAGGACGCAGTAATGACCGGATGCCCTTTGGGGTAGGCACCACAGTTACGCCGGGCAATATTCAGCTCAGTGATCAGGGTCGCAAGCGATCTGGCATCGACAGTGTTTATTGGTGTGTCATTTGTTTGAGTGGTCATGATTTTGTATACTAGCATTTATTTGTAATATGGCTACATAAAACAAGGCAACTTCATTCACCACCTATTGCAACGTTGTTTTTGTGCTACTATTTCTTAAGAGGCAAATTCTTCACGCTTGACCAATCTCTCTAATTGCGCTAGCTTCCCCTGAAAATCGAGCTTGAGGGTTGTCGATATGAGGGTTATAGCAGGAACCGGTCGTGGTAAAAAGTTGATAGTGCCACCCGGAGTGGAAACAAGGCCGACTGCTGATCGCGTTAAAGAAGCCCTTTTCAGCATTCTTGCCAGCCGCATCGATTTTACTGATATTGACGTACTTGATATTTGCGCCGGCACCGGCAGTCTTGGTATAGAAGCTTTGAGTCGCGGGGCCGGTTCATGTTGCTTTATTGAAAACAACCCGTCTGTTAAAGCGATACTTGAAAAAAATTTACTGGCTACCTGTTGTCAGAGCCAATCTGAAATCATATTGATGGATGCTGTAAAGGCGTTAAATATGATCTCACGCCGTGGCAAATGCTATGATCTTGTTTTTTTTGATCCGCCCTATGATTCAGAATTGTATGTAAATGTATTTGAGGCACTAAACTCGCCCGGCCTTTTAACACCAGGTTCCATAATGGTTGCAGAATGTTCGGTACGAAACCAATTATCGGAATCATATGGGTGTTTGAAGAGGTTTGATCGGCGTGTGTATGGAGAAACAGCTCTTGAATTGTTTGCACTGGAGGAGTAATGAAGAAAATAGCTGTTTATCCAGGGTCCTTTGATCCTATAACGTATGGTCACCTCGATATAATCAAACGCGGACTGACTATTTTTGACGAAATTATAGTTGCAGTTGCTAAAAATTCGCAAAAAAATGCGCTGTTCACAACTGATGAAAGGGTTGAGTTGATTCAGGATGTTGTTAAAGAGGAGGGAAGGGTCACGGTAGATACCTTCAGCGGACTTCTTATCGATTACGTGTCTTCCCGTGGTGCCCATGTCATCATTCGCGGCCTTCGCGCAATATCAGACTTTGAGTATGAATTTCAGATAGCTCAGATGAACAGCAGCATTGGAAGGGAAATTGAAACGCTATTCATGATGACATCCCTGCAGTATGGCTATCTTTCCTCCTCAATCGTCAAGGAGGTATGCTCACTGAACGGTAATATTGACAAATTTGTTCCGTCAGAAGTGAAAACAGCACTGCGACAAAAATACGGTTTAGCATAAGATCAACTTAAATACAGCCGGGCTCTGCAGATATGCCCGTTTTCACTGATGAGGTGCATAATGATTACACAGGAAATGATAATTGCAGATATCATCGCACAGCACCCAGAGACACTGCCGGTTTTTAAATTGTATAACCTTGAGTGTAACGAATGTCAGATTGCCGATCTTGAAACTTTGGGACATGGCGCAGGTGTTCACAAGATTGATATTGGCCAGCTACTGGATTCTCTTAACAGCGCTTTGAATAAATGACCTTTTCATCTGGAATTAGCGGAGTCATAACAAATGAGTGATATGGAGCTCTTTTTACGCTATTTCCCGGTAGGAAAAAAGGTTGGTGTCGGTATTCCATTGCCCAATGCGGAAGTTTTTAAAGATTGGGCAATTATTCATAACATTGATGAGGATCTTGTTTCGCTGCAGCTTTCCAGAGACGTGCTGCCGTCAGGCGTATCGTTGCGTTATGGGCAGATACTTGAATTGCGGGGCGGTAGTGATGGTAACGGATATTGCTGCAGAGCTATTGTAGTTTCTGAAGGTGAAGCAAGTGAGTTGTTGTTACGGCTGATTGGTGAAATTGTATCGGATGAACTGCGCGAATTTTACCGGATCGATGCCTTTCTTCCGATTAAATTTTTCGTCAGCCATGAACAAAATATTGATCGACTCCACAAACAGTGGGAAGAACGGCGGGCTCACCGTCAGCGGTTTGAGCTTGAGAAAAAAGATCAACGCTGGAGCCGTGTTGTACTGCCTGCAGGTAATGAACTACCGCAGGATAATCCTCATAGTACATTTAAAACTGAAATTGATGAAATGGTTCCGGCTGAGATGCCGGCTGCAGCAGAATCGGATGATTCCTGGGATGTTATAATACCACTGGCAGCAAACATCAGCGGAGGTGGGCTACGCATTACTACTCCCCAGTATTTCGAGGAGGGGGAGTATTTACTGCTTGAAATTTTCGTACCGTCACCAGAGCGAGTGGTAGACGTTATCGGTCGGGTTGTGTTTGCTAATCGCAACTATGCTGCGGGGAAGAATATTGAATATTTCAATACCGGTGTGCAGTTTGTGTATCTGGATGAGCGTGACCGGGATGCGATAGTTAGTTATATCTCCAATATCCAATTAAAAAGAATCAGGCAGCTTCGTGAGAAATATCTATTCAGAGGGCCGCTCGATAACGATGAAATATTTAGTATACCCCGAAGGTTTGGCCTAAAAAATTCTGTTATCATTACTATTTCAGCTCTACTTTTTGTGCTGCTTGCTGCACTGTTGATTAACTATTTCTGGTATTACGTCCAAGTACATCCGAAGGGTGAGATTCAAAGAGATTTTGAAGAAGGTGTCAAGAAATATAGAGAGCAGCAAAAGCCGAATTAACCAATCAATCCAGCAGCACCTCACCTGCTCGTCGTATGAATTCCGGCAATGGTCTGTCAATATATATTCCATCCATCGCAGAACCGGCTGAAATTCCACGTAAATACAGGTATATTGCCCCACCGAAATGTTTTTCATAGCTGTAGCCGGGAAGCCGTACTTTCAAAAGCCGGTCTAAAGCCAGTGTGTATAGGTAATATTGAAGAATATAGGCACTTCGACACATCGATTCGTGCATTGCGTCCTGATTGTAATCGGAGGTTTTCATACCGAGATGGTTTGATTTCCAGTCGAGAATATAATAACGCCCGTTATGCGTGAAAACCAGATCAATGAAACCTTGCAGCATGCCGCGACTCTGCCGGAACGAAAGTCGGCTTAGCACATCATAAAAATCCCCGAAAGCAGCCTCATCGAAAAGCCCTTCAAACAGAGAGTGCAGAATTTCAGGTGCAAGCTGCCTGATTGGAAGATAAAACTCCATTTCAGTCTGCCAGTCACCTTTTTTTAATTGTGACAGGCTGAAATCAGGATGATACGGAATAATACGGGCTGAGGTGACATCTGCTACCATCTTGCCAACGGCTGGCAGCCACTGCTCGTGGAAACCGTTACTGACAAGTGAAGAGAGTAAACCATCTGTAATGCTGTGACTGTTTAAGTGACTGAAATCAAGCAGTTCAAAAATTTCATGGAGACAGGTTCCTGCTTTTGCTCCCCGGGGGAAGTCAAAGATAGTTAATCCGCTGGAAATCAACTCTGTTTCAGGCTGGATTGATGCAGTATCAAGTGGATGTGAATCGTGGTCATGCGGTTCAAAAATATGAGCGGCCCCGGAAGTCATACCACTGAAACTGGCAACATGCCAATCATCACGGGGAGGTTGCCCCAATGTTCGACAGGTATAGTGTGAATCAAAGGTCTCATCCGCATGATACCCTGTAGCTGGCGCATCCAAAGGCATGATTCCCGTACAAATACCGGTGTCTACGGAATCTGTCAGAAGTTTCACCTCATCAAGAATTTTCATGTCACTAAGTGCTGAAAACTTCCTGCCATCCTTTAACGTGGACTCTCCATGCAGTAGCTGAAACAGAGGTGAATCAACCGCGCCGTTTATGCCACCCCAGACTGTATAACAGCGGAACTCTGCCCGGGTCAGGGCTACGTACAGTAGTCTGGTTGCCTCAGCTTCCCGCTCAATTGCAGTGATTTGCAGGTTTTCAGCTTTCCCGGCAAGATCCAGTACCAGTTCTCCGTTATCATTATGGAATAGTGCCGTGTCTGTTTTACCGGACTGGACATCCCACGCAAAAGGTACGAATACAACAGGATACTGCAGGCCTTTGCTGGCATGAATGGTCGATATCATTACCGAATCATTGTCCGTCTCAAGCCGGAGTAATGCTGTCTCGTCCTTGCTTGATCCTGCAATTTTTCGTTCTAACCAGGTGATCAGGCCGGCAAGATTCTTACCCTGTTCCAGTTCAATCTGGTGCAGTAATTCGGAACAATGAAGAATGTTAGTAAGGCTCCGCTCCCCGCCAACACGAGCCAATACCGATGTTCGTACGCCGCAACTCCCGAGCAGGCGTGATACAAGCGCTACAATACCGCCAGAAACGGCTGCACTATGCAGATTCCTGAAACGAAGCAGCCATTCATCCCACTCAGGATGATCTCCCGAACTTTCCACATAACTTGAAATCTTATTGGCACTCAATCCCATACTGGAAGTCAGCAGTGCTTCACGAAGCAGAGACTCCCGATGTGGTTCCGCCGCTGCCCGCAAAATTCTCAATAGATCGAGTGCTTCAATCGTTTCAAAAATAGTTGAGCTTCCCTGCTGTACAGACGGTATACCGAGTGCTGATAGTGCTTTTTGTACTTGGTCGGCTTGTTTGTGAGCTTTTACCAGTACGGCAATATCGCCAGGCTTTAACGGGTGTGCCTGCCCCGATACTGCAATGGTAACGCTGCCCGGTTCGAGCAGGCGGGCAATTTCTCCGGCAACTGCCATAACAATGTTACGGGTAGCCACCGGCTTCACTTCAAATTTAGACTCATCAGCACGGGGGTAGACCCAAATCTTTAGTGGCTGTCTGTCAGGAACGCCTCCTGTCAGCAAATGGTCATTGACAGAACGACCGGATTCTACCGGATGGAAGGGTATCTCCTTACACATAAATGGATCAGAACTGGCAGCAAACAGCGTAGAAACAGCTTTTACAAGTGCTGCGTCTGAACGGAAATTGGTTCCCAGTGTATGAAGGTTTTCCGCAGTAACGTTCCTGCCTGCATTCAGATAGGCAAAAACATCAGCACCTCTAAAACTGTAAATAGCCTGCTTTGGATCTCCAATCAGGAACAGTGGATAATCATGCTCTGCACCAATACGTCTGAAAATATTCCATTGGAGTGGATCAGTGTCCTGGAATTCATCAATCATTGCTGCGCTGTAGCGCTGACGAAGTTTTTCAGCAAGAGCAACCCCTGATGTTGATTCAAGTGCCAGATGAAGATCAAGAAGTAAGTCATCGAATGCGCGTTGGTTTAACAGTTTTTTGCGCTGACTTAATTCCTGTTCAAGCCACTTTTTTAAATCTTGCTGGCAGGAAATTATCTGGTTCTGAAAAGTGTGCTCAATTGAAGTGATTACTTTTGATAACTGCAGGCAGATGGTAAAAAATGGGTGATCAGGTATGAATGGGGATGTTTTGGTCGCTTTTGAAGCGATTTTATCCGCCGAAAAAAAATCAAGTTTATTGTTTGGCAGAGCGGAATTTCTACAGGCAGCCCAACTGTCAAAGGAGTTTGCGGCGGCCTCAATTTGAGATGATTTGTAGCTCTGCTGGTTTAAGCGTGCCTGCTCAATCTGCCCGATTATTTCGCTGCGGTTGCTTCTCCAGATAGCGCAGGCCTTAGTATAGAGCATTTCACGTTCTGTGAGCAGCGGCTTAACAGGTGTTTCGGTGATTTGTGGGATGATTTTCAGATCAGGATTTTGAAAATGTCCAACAAACGGCTTGGCCAGTTTTTCAGGTGTATAACTTTTTGCAACAAGGTGCTCAATAAATTCGTCCGGTTTTGACAGAATTCGTGAACGCCAAAAATCATCACATACCTGTTTGACGATAGCACTCTGGTCACTGATCATGTCGCTGCCGAAAAGGGAGCCGCTCTCAAATGTATTTTCCAGCAGCGCCCGTTGGCAAAAGCCATGAATAGTGAAAATTGCTGCATCATCGAATGAATAAAGTGCCCGAGTCAGAAGCATTTTGGCGCGGGTCCTGTTTTGAGAGCGGGTTGACATGAGCAGTCGCTCAAGATCGTCATCGGCCGGTCCACGGTCGCTGGAATACAGGTCAAGAGTAGTTGATATCCTGCGCCTGATGCGTTCGCGAAGTTCTGCTGTGGCCGCCTTGGTGTAGGTCACCACAAGAATCTGCTCCGGGCGCAACTCTTTCTCAAGAAGCAACAGAATGTAGAGCGCAGCAATTGTCCAGGTTTTGCCGGTGCCGGCACTGGCTTCAATCAGGTTAAGGCCGGAGATGTTGATAGATTCTAGATTGAGGGGTTTCATGATGTATTTATGGTGACAGGAAGTGGCTCCCCCCCTTTCTTGTCAAACAGAGAAAGGGGGGGAACGGTCATGATCTACTTCTGATCAATTGCAGAAAGTTTCCAGGGGTTATTGCCTACCGGACGGGTAAAAGTCCAATATTCCTCGAATTTCACCGGGTCACTCTTGCTGCCGGATAACACGGTACCGGCCTCATCTGTCGTGTAGTCAAGCAGGTTGGCATAGATCAGGGTATTGATGTAATCCTGACCTGATTCCTGCCATGCTTCGACAATTTCAACTTTCCTGACTGCAATATTTTCCAGTCTGTTTATCTGTTTATCACTGATCAGCTTGTCAAGATCCGACTGAAAAACGCGCTGCATTTCGTCGGTCAGAATGCCTCTCACTGGTGTTAGATCACGGTTCATCCAGGCGCCCTGAATCTTGAAGAAGTTATCCATAACAAGGTCGTTATAGCGGTTTTCGTCAAAAGATGAGTCAAATTGACGAATATGAGCCAGACCGGTTTCAGCGTCATTTACTTCAGGCAGAGTGTTTTGATATCCTTGGGAAATCGGGATCACATTTTCTGCACGGTATGGCTGCGGCTCAAAAGAGTTCGTTGAGCTTTCTTCCCGTTTCTTCTTTATATAGCGATAGATAAAGTAACCGATGCCGGCAAGCAATAATATTTCAAAAAGTCCGATACCACCACCCATACCGCCACCCATGCCGCTGAAGCCAAGGCTTCTGAACAGCATTCCACCAAGCATTCCGCCAACTATACCGCCGGCCATGCTTCTCATGAACCCACCGGCCGCCGGCTGCTGGAAAGAGGGGGAGGGGGCTGCCTGTTGTTGGCGGGATGGTGACGGTGCAGCCGATGGACTGGCGGGGCGAGAATAACTTCTGGTCCCGCGACTCCCCATTGAGCGGCTTCCACCGCCAGCCCTTGCATGGGCTTCAAATTCCATAACAGTTACAGAAAACAACATAACTGCAGCCAGCAATGTAAAAATTTTAAGAGCGTGCTTCTTCATTTGTGCGACTCCTTGACTTTTGAATATAACGTGAACAGCATAGTCATCTGAATATAGTGGCAGAGTACACTAAAATCAAGGCAACCTTAATAAAAAACAGAGATCCACCTGACGGGTAAATCTCTGCTGTTTTGTTATTTGCGACTTACTTATGAATATGATTCACTTGCCAAGTTTTGCTCTGATGGCTTCGACCACGTAATACGCATCGTTGATGGCGGTATAGATAAGGTTAGGATGCTTTTCCTCAGCGATAGATCCCTCGTTGATCTTCATGTAGGATGGGGAAATCGCGCCGCCGATAACATAAACACCTTTGCGGGTGGACTCGAACTCTGATGAAAGCAGAACCAGCCGATCACCCTCTTTAGCAATCTTGCAGACACCGGAGGTGCAGGCAATACTCTGGATATTCAGTTTGTCGTAGATCGGAACCGGTCCCTGTGAGCCGATGCAGGCGATTACATTCTGCATCGGAAAGCTCAAGGCATGATACAGATCGATGCCATCGGCCTGTTTGAATTCGTTGATTCTGATAACCAGCCGGTCCACCCCTTCATCATCAACCTCACCGATACGCGGCGTTGCTCCGGGATAGAGTCTGATGTTTCCACCCAGAAGGATCTCTTCTCCCAGGCGCTGGGCAGTCTCTTTGTTGACGTCAAATGTTTCAGCTTTGTGTGCCCAAAAGACAGGAGTGGTATCTCCGGCTTCTCTCTTGGTCTTCAGGATATTGATGATTACATCGGCTGCCGTATTGCCGCCGCCGATTATCAAGGTTTTTATACCGATATATTTGCCTGGATCATCAACATTTTTGGCGACCATTTTTGCATCGCCGTACACTGAGAGTTCACGCGGAATATTGCTGCCGAAGGAAAGCACAACCTTCTTTCCTTTGAAGATCCCTTTAGATGTGATTACTGCCAGACAATCCCGTTCGTCCTTAATGTCTTCAAAATCGACTTCCGTTTGAATATTCAGGTTTTCATGCTGAACAAAATGCTGAACATACTGCAGATAACTTTCCACCGTAACAGGCTTGTCGGGTGGGCGTAATTCATCAACCATAAATGGCTCAGGTGCATCCTTCGGTTTTGAGGCATATACCAGTTTTCCTTCCGGGTAGGTATTTGCGATCCCCTGGAAAATAGCTTTTCCGGATTCAAGAACAAGGTACGAAAGGCTATGTTTATGACATAAATAGGCGGTTGATAGGCCGGCAGGGCCACCTCCGATTATCAGGACGTCATAGGTGCTGTTTTTCATTTGTACCTCCTTGTTTTACGCTGTTAAAAATACAGGTTTCTATAACATGGAACATGCTGAAAGATAAAGTAGTAAGGGGCTTGTCATCTGCGCCAAATAAGCTATTATCATAACATTATATATATAAGGGAGGTCATTTATGGAAGACAGGGATAAAAAAATTGCTGCGGCGGCGCTATTGGTATTTGCAGGTGGAGTTATCGGAGCAGGCCTTGCACTGCTGTTTGCTCCTCAATCCGGAAGCAGGACAAGGAAGGATATCCTGCGCTACTCAAAAAAAGCTCGCAACCAGGTTGATGAAGTTGTTGATGATCTTGCTGCCAATGTCTCCGATCTGGTGGAAACAATTGGTGAAAAGACTGATGATCTGCTGGAGAAGGGGAAGGATGTGGCGGGCGGCGCCCGTAAAGACCTTATTCGCCTGATTGAAGAAGGAGCTTCGAAGCTTGAAAAATTCAGGACTTTGTTGAGACGAATGTGATCTTTTAAGGCTCAGTCTGTTCTTCAATCCACAGTAATTGAGTCCAAGGAACCACTATGAAGATAATTATATCATTGTTGTCACTTCTGATTCTGGTGGTGGCGCCCTGTTTGGCGGCCACAACAGCCAAACAGGGCGTCGCGCCAGGTAAAAAGCTGCAAGTTGAAACCACCTTTGCCTATTTTCCTCTGGCTGTGCCGATTTCAGTTCTGGGTGAAACCATGCGGCGAGACCGGATTCTTCAGAAGAACCTCGCCAGGCATGGAGTCAAAATCAGCTTCAAACCTTTCACCAAAGGGAGCGATGTGTTACCGCTTGTCCGCGACAATCATGTCGTCGGCGTCTCAATGTCTGACATGCCGACGATTGAGGCGGTTGCCGGCGGTGACATGCTGATTGTCGGCTTTGTCAAACAGAGCTACTCTGCTATCGTTGCACCCCAGGGAACCCAACTCAAAGAACTGCGTAACAAGCGGATCGGCAATGCTCACGGTTCCACCTCCCATTATGCGCTGCTGCAGGCTTTATCCGCTGCCGGTATGAGTGAGCAGAATGTAACCCTTGTGCCGCTTGCTGTGAACGATATGCTGGAGGCGCTTGAATCAGGCAAGATCGACGCTTTTGCTGCATGGGAGCCAACTCCTGCCGCTGCCGTTAAAAAATATCCCGGCAGATATGCACAGATATACCGACAGAGAAGCTACTCCTTCTTTCTGCTGTCCGGCAACCTGTCCCGCATGAACCCTGCTGCAGCCCGCGAGGTAACCGCTGCACTGGTACGGGCGATTTACTGGCTGAAAAAATCAGAGGCAAATCTGCTGACCGCCTGCAATTGGTCTGTTGATGGTGTTCTGGCGTTTACCGGCAAGCCTTCTCAGTCAAAGGCAGAGGATATCGCCCGTATCACCCGTGATGATCTGTTGGATGTGGCCGGTGCACCAGCTATTCCGGCAAAGCTTTCCCAGGAGGGGTCTCTTCTGCTCAAAGAGTATGATTTTCTTAAACAGCTAGGCAAACTGCCGGCAAACGCTTCTCGCGAAAAATTTTCACTCAGCATCAAAAACAGCATACTGAATGAAGTCATGACTGCGCCGGCAAAATACAATCTCAACAGGTTTGACTATGCAAAATAAGGTAATCTCCATGAATATTAGACTCATACAGTGCTGTTTTTTGATACTGGTCAGCATCATGTCTGCTGCAGTTCCGGCTGCTGCGACATCTGTCTCCGAAAAAAAGGTTGAGCTGCGCATAGCCTATCAGCCACTTGCCTCGCCCGCCGGCGCCATTATGGAAGCTGTTAAACGGGATCGGCTGTTCCTTCAGGCTATGGCACGAAAAGGCATCGAACTCCGTTTTGTACCTACATTAAAAGGGGGTGATGCCGTCACCGCCTTCAGGAAGGGCGAACTTGACGCCACGACGGTTGGTGATATGCCGCTGCTTGAACTGGCTTTTGAAACTCCAGTTACTGTAATAGGCCAGTTGAAGCGCAACTTTGCGTCGATTGTCGCGCCTCGAGGCACAACAGCACCGGGTTTGAAGGGTAAACGGATCGGCTACGCTTTTGCCACCACCGGACATTACGCCCTGTTAAAAACTCTGCAGAATGGTGGTCTGACCGAGCGAGATGTAACGCTGGTACCGCTTGATGTTTCAGAAATGCCGGATGCGCTGCTGAAGGGGAGTGTTGATGCATTTGCGGCCTGGGAGCCAACGCCGTCACAGTTTCTTGCCCTACATTCGGATCGTTACTCCACTACAGGCCGACAGAGCAGCACTGCTTTCATGGTGGTTTCCAAAGCATATGTCGGTAAAAATCCCGAAAGTGTTCAGCTGCTTGCGACCTCTCTGGCCCGTGCCATGAGTTGGTTCGAAAAAGATGCTAACAATCTCCGGCAGGCCGTTTCGTGGAATCAGACCACCATACAGAAGTTGACCGGTAAGCCATCTATTCTGTCAACTGAAGACTTAATCCGTCAGATAACATCAGATCTTCAAACGATTAGTTACTCTGCAAAATTATCAATCTTCAAAGATCAGGAAAAAAACCTACTTGCAGATGAACTTGAGTTTTTGAAGAACATTGGAAAACTGCCCAAAAGTGTTCAATGGATAAACATTCGTACTTCTTTTGACAACAGAATTATGGAGAAAATCTACCGCAAACGCAGTGCTTCCTTAATAAATAAGTTTGATTATGAATTCAAGTAGTCCCGACAATATCAGGATTGAGCCCACAGTCATCCCCTGGCTGCAGAGCATTCGTGGCAAGATGGTGCTGTTTTTTACTGCTTTGCTCTGTTTTATACTGTTGGGAATTCAGCTGATACAAATGTACGGTATCCCCTATACTAACTATCGTGGCACCATTAATGAGATTACCGTCAACCAGCTTGAAACGCTTACTGCCATTGCTGATTCCCGTAAAGAGCTGATTGAAAACTGGGTTCGCAACCGGCGCCGCAATGCAAGGTCTCTTGTTGAAAACCCGATCATACAGGATCTACAGCCCCGCCAGGGAAAGCTGGCAGTATCTCCGCAAATACTGGAATGGTTGGAGAGTGTCCGCAGTGATTACCAACTTTCCTCAATTAACCTGATTCTCCCCTCCTCCGGCATTCCAGTTGCCGGGGTCCCCGTCCTCGAAGCTTTACAGCCGATAGATGAACGTCGAACAATATCCAAAAACAGCGAATTTAATGAGCTGGTGCTGACCACCTACGATGCTGTCAGTCAATCCAGTCAACTGCATATAATTCTCCCGATCAGGCCGAACGGCGACCCTGATAAAGCTCCGCTGCTGCTGCTGGAAGTGGAGACAAGCATTGATCAGTTTTTTGACTCGAGATTACAGCCCCATCTTGTCAGTCTGCTCGGCAAAACCGGCGAGGTAGTGCTGCTTGATAGCCGGAAACAGTTTCTGACTAAGGCCAAACACCCCCTCTCTGACGGCAGTATGCCTGTTCCAATGCAAACAGTAATCCACAGCAAAGCGTCTGAACTTGCTATTTCCGGCAGTGAAGGGACTATTGCTGCCGAAGATTACCGCGGCATCCCTGCTTTGGCCGCCTACCGTCATATTCAGCTGTCTCCTGATGTAGCGTGGGGGATGGTTGTAAAGCGTGACCAGCATGAAATTTATGCTGCACTGCAGCATAAAACCCGTATTTACTGGTGGTTTGCTCTTTTTGGCGTATTCATTACGGTTATCATGGCGCTGTTTATTGCGGGCCGCCTCACTAGGCCGTTGCGACGAATGGTGTCAATAGCAATATCTATCCAGCATGGCGATCTGGATGCGCGCGTTGATGAAACCAGTCGCGGAGAAACAGCATTATTGGCGCGGGCATTTAACAGTATGATCGGCAAGTTACAGGGGTGGCATATCGAGCTGGATAATCTGGTTCGCCAGCGTACCGAACAGCTTTCAGCCGCCAATCAGGAACTGCAACTTGAAGTTGCCGAGCGCACCAGGGCAGAAAATGCCCTGCATGAAAAGACCCTGTTGTTGGAGGAGGAAATTGCCGAGCGCCAGAAGATCCAGGAAGCACTACAGTATTCCAAGTTGGCTGCTGAGTCGGCAAACCGGGCCAAGAGCGAATTTCTGGCTAACATGAGCCATGAAATACGCACTCCCATGAACGGCATTATTGGCATGACCCAGTTGCTGGGTTATACGGAACTGAATGACGAACAGAAAGAGTATGTTGCCGCTATCACCACTTCAGGCAACAACCTGCTGTCGCTGATCAACGACATTCTTGACCTTTCCAAGATTGAAGCGATGAAGCTTGACATTGTCATGGATAATTTCGGTCTGAGAAACTGTATCAGCGAAGTGGTAACGACGCAAAAGTTACGTATTTATAAAAAGGGACTGTCTGTCAAAATTGATGTTCCATCAGATGTGCCGGATTCATTGCTAGGTGATCAACTACGAATCAAGCAGGTATTGCTCAACCTGCTGGGTAATGCCGTCAAGTTTACCGAAAACGGCTCTATCAATATTGCAGTTACAGTTGTTGAGGATCATGGTTCGGATGTGCTGCTGGACATGTCAGTACAGGACTCCGGCATCGGCATACCTGCTGACGTACAGAAGCGTATTTTCGATCCTTTCACCCAGGCTGATGGCTCTACCACCCGCAATTATGGTGGTACCGGACTGGGATTGTCCATCTGCAAGCGTCTGGCAGAACTGATGGGGGGCAATATTCGTGTGGAAAGCGTGGAAGGGGTCGGGAGCACATTTTATCTGCGTCTTCCGCTGCCGGTGGCAACAGTCAGCATGCAAGCAAAACTGAAGCCGCAGGACACTTCGCCGCTTTGGGATGGGCATCCACTTAAAATTCTTCTTGTAGAGGATAACTTGATCAATATAAAGTGCTGTAAAACGTTGCTGGAAAAGATGGGACATCATATTAAGGTAGACAATAACGGCAGGGACGCTCTTGATTCCTTAAAGAAAGAATCATTTGATCTGATTTTGATGGATATCCAGATGCCGGTGATGAATGGTGATGATGCGCTGTATATTCTCCGCGAACGAGAGCTGAATAGTGGAACACACCTGCCGGTTATTGCTTTGACAGCTTATGCGCTAAAAGGTGATAAGGAGAAATATCTGGAGATCGGTTTTGATGGCTATCTTTCCAAACCGGTTGAAGTCAGGAAGCTGGTAGATGAAATGAAGCGCGTTACTAGCGGGTCTTAAGTGTGTAATAAAGGAAATTTACCAGGGGTTTTTTTATGCGTATCCTGATTGCCGAAGACGATGACATATCACGTGCAACTCTGTCCGCATTGTTGAAAAGAAACGGGCATGAGGTGGTGGAGACTGCCAGCGGCGCGGAAGCGTGGGAAGAACTGCAAAAAGCGGACGCACCCCGCCTTGCGATTATCGATTTGATGATGCCGGAGATGGATGGACTGGAAGTTGTTCGCCGGGTACGTGCTCTGGAAGGAGGTAAGACGTTTTACCTTATCATTCTGACCGCTATGGATGAAGCCCATGATATCATAATCGGACTGGATGCCGGAGCTGATGACTATCTGCCTAAACCGTATAATACTGGAATACTTGGGGCCCGGATTAATGTCGGACGCCGCATGATTGAAATGCAGGAACAGGAAGCGTTACATCAGCTACAGTTGAACCAGGCCCAGAAGATGGAATCAGTGGGACGTCTGGCTGGCGGCGTCGCTCACGATTTCAACAACAAACTTGCGGTAATCATCGGATATGTAGAGTTGATTCTTTTGAAGATGGCTGCTGATAGTCCGTTTATTGACAACCTGAAGGAGATTCGTAAAGCTGCCGAGAGTTCCGCCGACCTGACCAGGCAACTGCTTGCCTTTGCCCGCAAGCAGGCAGTAACGCCGAAAGTGCTTGAGCTTAACGAAACCGTTGCCGGGATGCTTAACATGCTGCGGCGTTTGATCGGTGAAGACATCGACCTTTCATGGCAGCCGGGAACAGACCTGTTGCAGATAAAGATGGATCCAAGTCAGATCGACCAGATTCTGGCGAATCTCTGCGTCAACGCCCGGGATGCTATCAATGGCGTTGGCAGAATCACCATCGGTACTGAAGCCGCCACCTTCGACTCTGAATATTGTGATCTCAATGCGGAATTTATCCCCGGTGACTATGTTTTACTGGTTGTGAGTGACACCGGATGTGGTATGGATACTGAAACGCAGACCAACATTTTCGAGCCGTTTTTTACTACCAAAAAGGTGGGACAGGGCACCGGCCTTGGATTAGCCAGCGTGTACGGTGCGGTCAAGCAGAATAACGGTTTTATTAAGGTCTATAGCGAACTTGGGCATGGCACAACCTTCAGAATCTATCTTCCCCGTTATCAGGGCAAAGACGGTGATATACACAGAGAGGACAGATTGCAATCTATCGTTCGTGGCAGTGAAACTATCCTGTTGGTTGAAGATGATGCGGCAATCCTTGCCGTGACCACGATGTTGCTTGAGGATTTTGGATACCGTGTATTGGCTGCTAACACACCTGGTGAGGCCATTCAGTTGGCCAGGGAACATTCAGGTGAGATCAATCTTCTTATGACTGATGTGATCATGCCGGAGATGAACGGTCGTGACCTGGCCAGGAATATGTTGGCAATCTATCCCGGTATGAAACGGCTGTTCATGTCCGGGTACACTGCCGATATAATCGCTAGCCAGGGAATGCTGGATGCCGGAGTCAATTTCATTCAGAAACCATTTGCTATGCAGACATTGGCGGTAAAAGTACGCGAAGTTCTGGATAAGTAATTAATAATCAAATAGTAACCAGACGGCTCCCTTTTTCAGGAATAAGCCTGTTAAAATAATCAATAGTTGGAAAGTGATCAGATTGGCGCGGTTCAATTTTAGAGCTGTAACGACTAATGTAGAGAAGATAACGAATTGAATATTGCTGTGCGGTCTTCAAGTTGGTTTCGCTGTCCTCACCCAGCATGGTCCTCTCCGGATCATAACTGATAAACTCCTGCAACTTTCCCCAAAAGCGAACATCTTCTTTCGGTAGCCCGACCTGGTGAGCAGAAATAATACCGTCAAAATAAGGACCTATGCGGGTACGTTTCATCTTCAGGTCGAGCGTTTTAGAATGCGCATTGGTTACCAGCCAGATTTTTTTGCCGTTATGTTTCAGGAACAGCAGAAATTCTGTTACGTATGGATGAACGGCGATAAGGTGCTCAATTTCCTGTTTGAGAACAGGGATGTCCAGCTTGAGCCGATCCGACCAGTAATCAAGGTCGGTCCAGTTGAGGGTGTTTTCCTGGCTGCGGAACAGGTCGTAAAGGTGTTCTTTGGCGTATTCAACTGTTGTGTGGTTGCGCTCCGCCCAGCGTTTTGGCGCATGCTCCAGCCAGAAGTGGTCGTCAAAATGTCGATCAAGGATTGTACCATCCATATCCAGAAGTACGGTGTCTATATTGTTCCAGTCGATAATCATGGTTAGTTCACTTTCAGAGTTAAATTCAATATAGTTCCGACAATACGTTTCGGAGCCGTATTTTGTCAAGTTACGGGAATAGTGGGGGCTCTATCTTCAAAAGCCAATTCATTTGACTTTAAAGATACTTGTCGCGTATAAAGTACGATCCACTATGCTCGATAAACTCCTCTACATGGAAACCTTTGGCTGCCAGATGAACGTGAATGACTCCGAACGGATCGTAACGATGCTGGCTGACCTCGGTTATGCACCGACTAACGATCCCGCCGCTTCGGACATGATTCTGCTCAATACTTGCAGTGTACGTGGCGGAGCTGAGGAAAAGGTGTACAGGCGCCTCGCCAATCTGCGTATCTACAAGCGGGACGGCAAGAAGCAGATCATTGCTGTCGGCGGTTGCGTTGCCCAGCAGGAAGGTGAGGAACTGTTGCGCAAGCTTCCCTACCTGGATCTGGTGATCGGTACCCACAACCTGCACCTGCTGCCGGACATGGTGAGAGGCGCCGAACGTGGGGAGCGCCGATCCGAGACGTCCTTTATCGATAATGATGAGCGTCTGGACCTGTTCCCGTCAATCAAGGGGGAATCGCGCCTGTCACGTTTTGTGACGGTCATGCAAGGGTGCGACAACTTCTGCTCCTACTGCATCGTGCCGTATGTCCGCGGTCGCGAGATCAGCCGCCGCTCGGAAGATATCCTGAACGAAGTCAGGCAGCTTGCGGATGACGGGGTCAGGGAAGTTATTCTGCTCGGACAGAACGTCAACTCTTATGGACTTAAAACTGACAGTGAACCGACGTTTGCTGAGCTGATTCGACAGGTTGCCAAAATTGAAGGAATCGAACGTATCCGTTTTACAACCTCGCACCCCAAGGATATGTCGGATGAGCTTATTGCTTGCTTCGGTAACGTTTCAAAATTGAGCGGGCAGATCCACCTTCCTGCGCAATCGGGCAGCGATGCTGTCCTCAAGTTGATGGGGCGCGGGTATACCCGTGACTCTTATCTGGATAAGGTACGCAAGCTCAAAGCAATTCGCCCCGATATCGTTTTTACCGGCGATATCATCGTCGGTTTTCCCGGCGAAACCGAAGAGGATTTCGAGCAGACTCTCTCCCTGATGGAAGAGGTGTGCTACATCGACCTGTTCTCTTTTGTCTATTCGCCGCGCCCGGGCACCAAAGCGGCAGAGCTGAAAGACGATCTGCCGCGTGCGGTAAAAATGGCTCGGCTTGATCGTTTGATGGAGCTGCAGCGGCGTCATACCGGCGAAATCAGCCAGGTTTATCCCGGGAGCACGATGTCTGTGCTGGTCGAAGGGGAGGGCAAGCTTCCCGGCCAGGTTTCCGGCAAGGGCGAGATCGGCCGTATCGTTAATTTTATCGGTAGCAGCTCCCTGATCGGCAGCTTTGTCGATGTAAAAATTATCAAAGCATACCCGAATTCGTTCCTGGGTGAGCTATGAAACAAGTATTCACGAGGGTATCATGACCAACACGGAACAAGCCGCGCCAACAGCTAATAATTTCCTGCGCACCATCATTGACGAGGATCTCAAGAGTGGCAAGCACAGCTGCATCGTGACCCGTTTTCCTCCCGAACCGAATGGTTATCTTCATATCGGCCACGCCAAATCGATCTGCATCAATTTTGGTCTGGCTCGTGATTTCGGCGGTCGTTGTCATCTCCGCTTTGATGATACCAACCCGGCAAAGGAAGAGTTGGAATACATCGAAGCCATCAAGGAAAGCGTCCTCTGGCTTGGCTTTGATTGGGGTGAACATCTTTATTATGCTTCGGATAATTTCGAGCAGCTGTACCAATGGGCGGTGTACTTGATCAAACAGGGCAAGGCGTATGTCGAGGATTTGACTGGTGACGAGATTCGTGCCTATCGCGGTACGTTGACCGAGCCGGGAAAAGAGAGTCCGTATCGCACCCGTTCGGTTGAGGAAAATCTTGACCTGTTCAGCCGTATGCGTGCCGGCGAATTTCCGGACGGCACCCGCGTGCTGCGTGCAAAGATCGATATGGCCTCGCCCAATATAAGTCTGCGCGATCCTGTACTATACCGGATTCTCCATACTCCTCATCCGCATGTCGGCGACGCCTGGAAGATCTACCCGATGTATGACTATGCCCATGGTCAGACCGATGCCATAGAGGGAATAACGCATTCTATCTGCACTCTGGAATTTGAGTCTCACAAGCCGCTCTATGAATGGTTTCTGGATAACCTGCCGGTACCTTCTCGTCCACGTCAGTATGAATTTGCCCGGCTAAATCTGACATACACGGTGATGAGCAAGCGTAAGCTGCAGGAACTTGTGCAACTCGGCACGGTTAGCGGATGGGACGACCCGCGCATGCCGACCTTGGCCGGTATTAAACGGCGTGGCTACACACCGGCTGCGGTACGTGCATTTTGCGAGCAGATTGGCGTTGGCCGAAGTGATTCCTGGATTGATATATCCATTCTGGAAGAGTGCGTCCGTGCCGATCTGAATGAATCCGCACCGCGTGCCATGGCGGTGTTGCGGCCTATCAAGCTTATTGTCGATAATTATCCGGCTGACCGGACTGAAGAGATGCAGGCTGCCAATCACCCGCAAAAACCGGAAATGGGGAGTCGTTCAATTTACTTCACCAGAGAGATCTGGATTGACGCCGATGACTTCATGGAGACCCCGAGCAAAGGTTTCCATCGCCTGACTGTTGGCGGCGAGGTTAAGCTGCGCAACGGTTATATCGTAAAATGTACCGGAGTCGTCAAAGACGCCCAAGGTGTTGTTGTGGAGCTCCATGGCGAGTACGACCCGGCATCGCGAGAGGGAATACACACTGCCGACGGCCGAAAAGTCAAGGGGGTCATTCACTGGGTTTCAGCCGCTCATGCTGTGACCGCAGAAGTACGGCTATTTGATCGACTCTTCAGTGACCCTAACCCGGATCGTGGTGGAGTTGACTATAAGCAATTTCTAAATTCAGCTTCGGTTGAAATACTGTCTGACTGCAAGCTTGAAGCTACTCTCGCTGGGGCGGACGTTGAAACCCGCTATCAATTTGAACGCATGGGCTATTTCCGTCAGGATCCGAAAGATTCTCACCCTGGCAAGCTCGTCTTTAACCGGATAGTGACATTGCGGGATGTGTGGGCAACCAAGAAGTAAACCTGTAAAAGCTAAGTATCGCAGAGGAAACCTTGGTGAGAACAATTTATACGGTTTGGGGTTTAACCTGAATCGCTTTAAGATTTTGATTTTGTATTTACTCTGCGTCCTCGCTTAGAAGCGCCTACTTCTGGTTGCGGTAAATATATTTTAAGAAGTAAAATATGAAGGAGTGGTATACAACTAAATGAATAATAAGAAATTTACATCAGGATTTGTCTCTATTATTGGTCGCCCGAATGTTGGTAAATCAACACTCCTGAACGCAATTATCGGCGAGAAAATTGTTATTACATCTGACAAACCTCAGACCACGCGCAACCGGATTCAGGGAATTCATAATATCCCGGGCGGACAGATTGTTTTCATTGATACTCCCGGGATCCACACCGGACGTTCACGCCTAAACAAAAGTATGGTGGATGTCGCACGTTCAGCCATAAGTGGGGTCGATCTTCTGATGCTGGTTGTTGAAGCCACTACTGCTGCAGACCCCGCCTTCATCCAGGATGTCCTTGGCAAGGTGAAGATTCCTGTCGTGCTTGTTATTAACAAGATTGATCTGCTTTCTGATAAAAATCAGATGCTGAAAAAAATTACCGACTGGGCTGCGCTGCATCCGTTCAAGGAAATTATTCCTGTATCGGCTGGTCGCAACGACGGTGTTGATCATCTGGTTTCGGTAGTCAGCGGTTATCTCCCTGAAGGACCGGCCATGTTCCCGGATGATATTCTGACCGATATGCCTGAAAAGTTTATAGTTGCGGAGATGATCCGTGAAAAGGTTTTCCGCCTGACGCGGGACGAAGTACCTTATTCAACGGCGGTTGTTGTGGAAAGTTTCATTGAGCGTGAAAATGGTGTAATTGCCATTACAGCAGCCATCATGATTGAACGTGATACCCAGAAGGGGATCATCATCGGCTCTAAGGGTGAGATGCTGAAAAAAATAGGGACGCAGGCCAGGCAGGATATTGAACGCCTGCTTGACACAAAAATATATCTGGAACTGTTCGTTAAGGTTGTTGAAAACTGGAGCGAACGACCGTCTAAATTGAGAGAACTGGGATACGAATGAAACCGTTAGTAGCTATTGTAGGCCGCCCCAATGTGGGCAAATCAACCCTTTTTAACCGTCTCCTTGGTCATCGTCGCGCTATTGTCGACGATACCCCGGGTGTTACCCGTGACCGCAACTATGCCAATATAACCCGCTTTGAAAAACCGTTTATCCTGGTCGATACCGGAGGTTTTGAACCGGTAACTGAAAATCGTTTATTGCAGCAGATGCGCGAGCAATCAAAATTAGCCATCGAAGAAGCAGACGTTATCATTTTTATGATGGATGCCAGAAGCGGCCTGACCCCTGCGGACACCGAAGTAGCCGAGATGTTGCGTCGCGTAAAAAAACCGGTATTTTATGTTGTCAACAAAGTTGATGGCGAAAAGCTTGAAAATGATTCGGCCGAATTTTATTCACTCGGAATTGGAGAGCTGTACACCATTTCGGCTGAACATAATCGCGGCGTCATCGATCTCGTGGAAAACATCATGGCGGTCTTTCCTCCGACCGACGAAGCCGATCCCGAAGAGAACGTCACCCGCATTGCCGTGGTGGGGCGGCCAAATGTTGGCAAGTCATCCCTGGTCAACCGTCTGCTAGGCTTCGAGAGGGTGGTGGCAAATCCGACCGCAGGTACGACCCGTGATTCAGTTGATACTCCCTTTACCTGCAACAAGAAGCCGTATGTGTTGATTGATACAGCCGGAATCAGACGCAAGGGGAAAACCACCGAAAAGCTTGAGAAGTACAGTGTCTGTGATGCTCTGCGCAGTATCGAACGTGCCGATGTAGTGTTGATGGTGATCGATGCTGAGGAAGGTGTGACCGAGCAGGATGAGCGTATTGCCGGTTATATTCATGAAGCCGGCAAAGGATGCGTTTTTGTCATTAATAAATGGGATTTGCTAGAAAAAGATAATTCCACTCTCGGTGTATATATTGCCAAAATCAGGGACGGATTCAAATATCTGGCGTACGCTCCGATTGTATGCGTTTCCGCCAAAACCGGTCAGCGTTCCGGCAAAATCATCACAACCGTTGATGAAGTTATGGAACAGTACTGCCGCCGCGTAACAACATCAGAACTGGTACATGTGTTTACAGATGCTATTGAATCGCACCATGCTCCACTTTCTCACGGCCGCAGGGTAAAGTTCTACTTTGCCACACAGGTTGCCACCAGGCCGCCATCCTTTGTTATCTTTACCAATCAGCCTGAGAATATCCACTATTCATATGAGCGCTATCTTATCAATAAATTCCGCGAAGCCTTCGGATTTGACGGCGTTCCCTTGCGGCTGATGTTCCGAGGAAGGGACAAAACCGACACTTCCCGCAAGCCGGGAGCTGATCGCTCCAAATAACCTTTAAAGGCTTTACTTGGCTCCACTGTTACGATATATTTTGTCAGTTTTTATTCCCCACATGTAATCGAAAGCTGCTCAAGTCTCAACCTGAGCTTCTGGATGAATACAATGCAGATGGATTGTGACCAATGAGCCTAGCAGGTAAACTTGAAGAGCTCGGACTTGGCGAGATTTTACAGATTGTCAGTCTTAGTAGAAAAACCGGCGTCCTTTCCCTTAGCAGCAAGGGAAGGGATGGCTCGGTTTTTTTTCGTAATGGCCAGGTGGTACGGGCTGTTTCAAGTGCGTATCAGCAGAGCCTTGGTGATGTTCTTATTCAAAAAGGTGTCATTGATCTGGCCATGTTGCGCAAGTCACTTGCTTTTCAGCAGGAACACGGTTTTTGTGAACGCCTTGGGATAATACTTGTGAAAAACTTCGGTATTTCACAAGAAGTTATTGAAGTAGTGGTTCGGGAACAAATTGAAAATGTTGTGTATTCGTTGTTTTCCTGGACAGAGGGGACATTCACTTTTGAAGTTCAGACTTCTATTGAAATTGTTGATGGCATAAAAATGGATCCGCTTCAGTTCATACTGGATCATGGACTTAATCCACAATTTCTCGCCATGGAAGGAACCAGAATATCTGAAGAACAGCGTAATGTGTCAGAAACCGGTGTTACTGCTGACGATTTTTCTGAAGATGAAGAGGATTTTTCATTTGATCTGGTGGATGGTTCAAATGCGCCATCATTGGTCCCGCATTCAGTTCAGCAACCGATTGTTATTGTAGACGATGACGGGCCGACTCTGAGGAATATTGCTGATGGCCTTACGGAAAAGGGTTTTGTAGTTCATGCAATGACACGTAGTGAAGATACTCTGATCAAGGTGGATTCTTTGCATCGAAGTGGTGAGCGACCGGCCGTTCTGATAGATCTGATCATGCCCAAAATGGACGGATCTGGCGTACTGGGTGGCGTTGAACTCTTGGAACTTTTGCATAACAATTTTAAAGATCTGCAGTTGATAATAATGACAGACTATCATCATGCCGAGGCTGAGAAAAAGATTAGTGAACTGGGCTACTCTTTTATAATCAAACCGAGACGGGTCGAAATCAACAATAACGTAATCATGGACAGCTTTCTTACCCAGGTTACGCATGTTATCCGTCACTCGTCAGGAGCTAAAATTACCGGAGAGTGGCAGGATCGTTTCAATCTTGGTGATGAGCTGCGCATTGAAATGGGTGAAGATGATGACATGCCGCGTGCCGAAGAGACTAATCAGCAGAGCGGTGCTTTTTCCCTGCTGCGCGGTATGCTCGAAGAGTTGAATAACCCCGAACTGCAAGGTGGAGTTCTGCTGCTGGTACTTCGTTTCGCTTCCGAATTCATGAACAGGGCCATTGTCTTTACAATAAATGACCAGATCATTTCCGGTTTTGGGCAATTCGGCATAACCGACAGCACAATCAGCGGCGATGAGCGGGTACGTGCGATTCATTTCCCACAGGAGTCCGGTTCAATGTTTGACGAGCCGCTTAGAACCTGTCAGCCGCATAAATTCTCGCCTAACCCTACTCCTGTAGATTCTTATCTGTTTGAACAATTAGGTGGAGGTGTTCCTGCTGAGGTATTTATAGGCCCGCTGATCAGCCAGTCTAAAGTCATCGGGTTCCTATACGGCGATAACCTCCCGAATAAAAAACCGATTGGTGACGTCGAAGCACTGGTTATATTTTTGGCTCAGGCGGGAGTTTCTATGGAAAAATCTTTATTACAACGTCAACTGGATGAGAGGACCACCTCGTGAGTACCAAAACTATCTTGATTGCCGATGATTCGGCAACAATGCGTGCCATGTTGGTCGCAATTGTTGAAGGTCTGGGTGATTATAATATTATTGAGGCCTCCAGTGGTTTTGAGGCATTGCGACTGCTGCCCAGAGATCGTGTTGACCTGATAATGACGGATATTAATATGCCGGATATCAACGGACTTGAGCTTATCAGCTATCTGCGCGGCAACATGAATTACAAACATATTCCTGTTTTTATCATCTCAACAGAATGTAGTGAAAAGGATATTGAAAAAGGTAAGCAGCTAGGTGCTGATGAGTATGTGGTTAAACCTTTTGTACCTGAAACACTCCAGAAATTAATAACTCTGTATTTGAACAAAACTCCCTCACAGGTGTTTTAGGTGCACAACATAATGAGTGAACAGGCCTCCACACATACTAAAGCCGTTCAGGATTTTCTTGCCGAAGCGGAAGAAATTGTCGAGCAGCTAGGCTCTGAATTGGCAGATCTCGCCGATATGGCAGAGAGTGGTGAGCTGAATCCAGATGTCCTTAATTCCATTTTCAGAGGAGCCCATTCACTTAAAGGGTTGGCCGGGATGTTCAGTTTTAGTGATATCGCCGAGCTTTCTCATAATATGGAAAATTTGCTCGACTGGCTCAGGCTTGGAAAGCTTAATCTTACGCAACAACTTATGTCTGTCTTGTTCGATGCCCATGAGTTATTGAGTTCTCTGGTCAGGCTGCTTTCATCAGGCGAAGCTACATCGATGGCACATGAAATAGCGGCATGTGTGGCCAAAATAAATGCCTGCCTCGCCCCACCTGAAAAGCAGAGTTGCGTATCTCCTTTGGAATCTCTTGGGCTTCCCGCAATGATACTTAGTGCTTTGACGGAGTACGAAGAACATCGCCTTAAAGATAATCTGGATAAAGGACGAACGATCTTCAATATACATACCTCCTTTAATCTCACAACGTTTGATACTGATTTGTCGGCAGTCACCGACATATTGAAGGAGTGTGGAGAAGTTATCAGTACATTGCCGAGTGTTGGCGATAATGTTGAGACCAATATCGATTTCGAAATCCTTTTCGGCTCCAAACGTACTCTTGATGAGTTAAAAGCTGCTGTTGAACGTGATAGCATCTCAATTGTCCCGCTTGGTTCCAATTCAGTGACTGAAAAAACAGTTCCCACCGTAAAACCCTTTCCACCAGTCACTACCAAACCAGTTGTTGATGAAGAACGACATGAAGTTGCGGCATCAGGTGCGCAATTGCCAGATGATTCTACTGCGCCTGTTGCAACACCATTGTCCGAAGAGACTTCTCTCAGTGCCAAAAGTATGAGTCGGACGGTTCGCGTTGACATCGGTAAACTTGATGAATTGATGAATATTGTCGGTGAGCTTGTTCTTGCCAATTCGACCATTTCCGGCGTTACCACAAAAATGCGCAATGAAGGTTATTCGCGTTTGTCTATTGAGCTGGGTAAGGCTGCAAAAGGTCTTGAACGTAAGCTTTCTGACCTTCAGAAAGGGGTTATGGAAATCCGTATGATCCCAGTCGGTCAATTGTACGAAAAGATGTCTCGAATTGTCCGGAAGATATCACGAGAACAGGGTAAACGTGTTGACCTCAAATTTTTCGGGGCTGATACTGAACTGGACAAACTGATCGTTGAAGACATCTCTGATCCGATGATGCACATAATTCGCAATGCAATCGACCATGGTATAGAGTCACAAGAGGTGCGTACGGCACAGGGTAAAGATGAAAAAGGTACCATCCGGATTTCATCTTATCAAAAAGGCAATCACGTTGTTATTGAAATTGCGGATGATGGTGGCGGTATTGATATCGAGAAGGTAAAAAACAAGGCGTTACAAAAAGGTTTGGTTAATGACATCAGTTCTGTGTCTGACCGGGATGCAATAGATTTTATTTTTCTGCCCGGTTTTTCAACTAACGAAACGGTTAGTGAAGTTTCCGGCCGGGGTGTCGGTATGGATGTTGTCAAAAACAACATCTCGGCTGTATCCGGAATGGTTGATATTGAGACGCGGAAGGGAGAGGGTAGCCGCTTCATTATAACTCTTCCAATCACGCTGGCAATTATCAAAGCCCTTATCATTCGCAGCAGTGGCAGAACCTATGCATTGCCGATTACATCAGTTCTTGAATCGCTGCTGATGACAGACAAAGACATTATGACTGTTGAGCGCAAAGAGGTCATTCAGCTCCGTGAATCAACTTTGCCTCTGCTGAGACTCAACCATTATTTCGAAATAAATAGTAATGATGGTCCTCAAAAAGAATTTTATGTTGTCGTGATTGGAGTTGCAGAAAAGCGTCTTGGACTTGTTGTCGATGATTTAGTTTGTCAACAGGATATTGTAATAAAACCACTGGGAGAGTCTTTTAAAAAATTCCGCGGAATTTCCGGCGCCGCGGATCTTGGAGACCAACGTACAATTCTTGTTTTGGACATCGGTGGAATAGTCAATGAAACAATGCGTTCCGGGAGCTGATATAAATGTATAAGCGCTATTTCGGCTTTAAGGAAAAACCGTTCAGTAAAACACCTGATCCCCGTTTTCTCTTTTTGAGTCGTGGTCATGAAGAAGCGCTTGCACGTCTCGAGTTTGTTGTTGAAGAACGTGAGCTTGCTGTTTTAACGGGAGAAATTGGCTGCGGAAAAACTACATTATCCCGGGCTTTGATGGATCGCCTTGGCCCACGTTTCCGGTTTTGCTACATTATAAATCCGCGTTTGAATGCGATTGAATTTCTGCGAACTATTGCCAGAATTCTTGAAGTTGAACAACCGGCCGAAGCCAAGGACACACTGATTGATCAGATACACACCGCTGTATATTCGCTGAACCAACGGGATATTTGTCCGGTTCTGGTAATTGATGAGGCCCAGATGATTACTGATGCTGAGGTTTTTGATGAGATAAGGCTTCTTACCAACTTTCAGCTGGATGACCGAAATTTGCTTGGAGTTGTTATTATGGGGCAGCCGGAATTGCGCCCGATGATGGCATCGAGTCGTTTCGAACCTCTGCGGCAGCGAATCTCGCTTCATTATCATCTGCAACCTTTGTCGCTGGATGAAATAATGGAATATCTTGATTTCAGACTTGAGGCAGCTGGTGGGGCTCCGGGTCTATTCACGCCGGATGCCGTTCAACGCATCCATGAATTAAGCGGCGGGGTACCGAGAAAAATTAATTCCATGGCAACAAATGCCCTGCTGGTCGCATATGGATGCGACGCCGCCCTGATTGATTCGGATATAATAAACGAAATAAAAGATGAATTGATGATGTAGGCGGTACTGATATGGATCTCGCAAAAATAAGAAAAAAATCTTTACAGGCAGTTGATAAGCCCTCTGATGAGAGCGCCCCTATCCCTGAATCACTGCTTGAGATGATAAACTCGCTTGAAGCGGTCCCTACTGCGGCTGTTTCTTCTGAAGTGGATTGTTTTCAGAAGGAGTTGACTTCCAAGCCGGCAGCTTCAACGATGGCTGCAGCCCCGTTAATCAATACAATTATCCCGGAACGAGTTGAAACGTGCACACCGTTTGAAGCTATTATGGCCGGTAGAGGTGCTGCTGGTTGTGATTTTGAAACAAATCTTGCAGATGAGGTAACCAGTGAGGTTGTTGCCGAAACCTATCTTGAATTTCTCTGTTTTAGAGTTTCTGATGAGATCTATGGAATTAATATCATGGATATTAAGGAAATCATTAAACCGAGAGAAGTTACGGAGGTGCCACGTGCTCCGGTTTTTGTCTCAGGGGTTCTTTCATTACGAGGTACAATAATTCCGATCATCGATATGCGTGTCAGGCTGGATCTGGCACGCCAGGAGCCAACCGGTAAGGAGCGAATTGTAGTCATCAAAAACAATAATTCATTCAGCGGCCTGATGGTTGATGAAGTGACTCAGGTTGTGCAGGTACAGATGGATGACGTCGAAGCTGCTCCTGCTATCCTTGATGGAATTGATCGTGACTTTGTCAGCGGGCTTGGACGTTCTAGCGGACAATTAATAATAATTCTGAATCTGGAAAACATTGCTGACATCAGCATGTACTAAAGGAACCGGTGAGTAGCATGGAAGGTATTACAACTAATATCCAGCTTGCCTGTTTTAGCCTCGGGGACAGGCTGTTTGCTGTCGATATCATGAGAATACGTGAGATTCTGGTCCCTCAGAAACTTTCACCGCTGCCATGCTCTTCAGATCTGCTTGAGGGTGTTATTGATCTTCGTGGGACAGTAATTCCGGTAATGAGCTTACGGAAGCGATTCGGCATGCCAGTTGTTGAAGACGCGCATGCTGGTAAACTGTTGATTGTGTCACTTGTCGGGCAATCGTTGGCTCTGGTAGTCGATGAAGTTATTGAGGTTATTTCAGTGCCGGTTGAAGATATAAAGCCACCGGTGCAGATGGTATCAGGAGCCGGCATGGATTTTCTTTTAGGTGTATGCCTTTATAATAACCGCGTCTTTATGATCCTGGATATTGATTCACTTCTTTGTAGTCATAAATATCAGGAGTAGTCAGGTAATGAATCTTCAAGATATCCGCTATGCTCTTAAATCAACTGATGAAGAAATTCGCAGATCTGCTGTGAATTCTTTGAGGAATATTCAGCACCACGACGCACAAACTATTATATTTACAGCGATGGGTGACGAAAGCTGGCGGGTACGAAAAGAGGCCGTAGAGTGTTACGTCTGTTCCAAGCCCGATCTTAGTTCTGTTGGACTATTATTAGGCCTTCTTCGTAATGGAGAAAACGCCGGATTGAGAAATTCAGCTGCAGAAGCGGTCATTCGTCTTGGATCTTTGTCTGCAGAGCCGTTGTTGAAAATGGTACAAGATCATGATTCCGATGTACGTAAATTTGTTATTGATGCCATGGGGGCTATCCGTGATCCGATCTTTGTTCCAGCACTGTTGCAGGCCCTGAATGATCCTGAGGTAAATGTTGCTTCAGCCGCAGCAGAACAGCTTGGTGCAATCGGCGACCCTGAAGCTGCAGAATACCTCATACGGGCTATTCTGGCGCGAGATGAAGAGTTGTTCCGTTTTAGCGCTTTGCGATCATTGGGACTCTTGGCAAAACCGGTTCAGGTGCCGGAAGAGCTTGTTAAGCTTGCAGATCAGGATATTCTCAGAAAGACAGTTTATGAATGTTTGGGAGCCATTTCTGATGAAAGCTCCTTCGATCTTCTGCTGAATGGCCTTTCCTGTCGTCAGAAGAACTGCCGTTCCGCTGCTTTCAAGGCTATATATAAAATCTACGAGCGATCTTCTATAGCATCACAGACAAAAATCCGTGAAGCTCTCCAGAAACTCAAGGAAAATGAAGTCATTAAAGGTTTAGTGGAGCTATTCGACAATCGTGATGTTGTGTTGACGGAAGGCCTGCTCTGGCTCAGTGACATAGTAAGGGATGTTCGATTTATTCCGCTGCTGATTGAAGCGTATTCCGATGAACGTACTTCCAGAGCTGCTCTTAAAGTTCTGAAAAATTACGATCATGAAGCGTTGCAAGAAATTGTTTCAATATACCCAAGCCTTGATGAGGCGGGCCGTAGCGGCCTCTGTATTTTAATTGCCGAGTGTGGTTATTGCGGCTTTAACGATGTAATTCATGAAGCACTGAGAGACCATTCTGCGCAGGTTCGCAAAGCTGCAGCGTTTGCTGTTGGAAAACTTGGTCTGACCCAATCAATTCCCGACCTGGTTTCTCTGATTGACGATAGTGAAATGCAGGTATATTCGGCTGTGGTCTCCAGCTTACAGTCACTGATCAAAATCAGACGCTCATCAATTCTTGATGAAGTAATAATGTTTTGCTCATCTAAGGTGCCGCACCATCGAAAAGCTGCTGCACATTTGATGGCAGCGCTGGGTGAGCGTGATCGTTTGCTGTTATTGATAAAAGATGAGGATCCGCAGGTTCGTAAAGCCGCTGTTTCAGCTGCCGGAGACTACTATGATGAGGCCTCCGCTTCGTTGCTTGTTCTTGCGCTGACAGATGAGGATCCTGATGTTCGTATCGCTGTTGCCGATGCCCTCGGACGCTTGCGTAATTCGGAGACTCTTGATGCTCTGGAACATGCTCTGAATGATCAGGACTTCTGGGTACAGTCTGCTGTTCTAAAAGCCATAGCCAAGATCGAAGCCGCTCGGGCACTGTCAATTATTAAAAACATTCATACCACTACTGAAGGCCTTTTAATGATTACGTGTTTAAAGATTCTAGAAGAAATTGGCGGTCCTGAAGCGGAAGAAATTTTCCGGTATGCTCTCCAAAACAGTAACCATGACATCGCCAGGCAGGCAGCCATGTCGCTAGAGCGCGTTATAGTTGCTAAATCAATTTAGGCTGTTCATGACGTTCTCTCTTGCAAACGATCATAGTATGTCTGACGATGAATTTCTGCTTTTGCGGGACTGTATCTACGGGCATTGTGGAATATATTTTGATCATGATTCAAAATATATTCTTGAAAAGCGCCTTTCTCATCGTCTGACCGATTTGAATCTCCACACTTTTTATGATTATTATCATTTCTTAAAATATAACCGGAATAAAGAGCAAGAACTCATGGATATCATGGATGTTCTTACTACAAATGAAACATATTTTTTTCGTGAATTGTTCCAGCTGAAAGCTTTTACTGATGAAATTATCCCAGAACTTATCAAAATCAAAGCGGCTCGCGGGAATCGCTCCCTGCGTATATGGAGCGCGGGATGCTCAACGGGAGAAGAGCCGTATACCATTGCGATGCTGCTGAGTACCATCCCTGCTCTTGCTGGCTGGAAAATTGAAATTATCGGTACCGACATCAGCCAGAAAGTTTTGCAGCACGCCCGTCGTGCAGTGTATGGTAAATCATCTTTCAGGGCGACTGAGGAAAGCGATCTGCGCCGTTTTTTTCATCAGCAGGATGACGGTTATAAAGTTAATGATTCTATTCGGGAATTAGTTACAATCAGTCACCTCAACCTTTTTGACACAAATCGTTTGACCATGCTCGGCAAGGTAGACCTTGTTTTTTGTCGTAATGTTATTATTTATTTTGATAAAGCTGCTAAAAAGAGGGTAATTGAATCATTCCACTCAGCTCTGTATGACGGTGGCTTTCTCCTGCTAGGCCATTCCGAATCCCTGATGAATATCACTACACTGTTTATGCTCCGTCACTTTAAAAACGACATGATCTATCAAAAACCTGATCGTTTTGCTGCTGGGGGGGCGCTATGAAAAAAATCAGGATAGTCGTAGTTGATGATTCTGCATTCAGTCGCCGCAGTATAACCCGTATGCTTGAAGGGCTGGATTCTGTTGAAGTTGTTGGTTATGCAATAAACGGTGAAGAGGGCATCCAAAAAGTTATTGCCCTAAAGCCTGATCTGGTGACACTCGATCTGGAAATGCCCAAAATGGACGGTTTTACCCTGCTGCGCATCCTGACAACCAGATTTTCAGTGCCGGTGATAGTTATTAGCGCTCTCAGCGGTGCAGACAAGGTTTTTAGAGCACTTGAACTCGGGGCACTTGATTTTGTTTCCAAGCCTTCCAGCAGTGCCTCAGTTGATCTGCTCTCCATAAAGGAAGATTTACAAAAGAAAGTTCTTCAGATCCTTTCGCTTAAGACGTTTGTCCATGTCCGTTCAACTTCCGCGATCACCCCACATGGAGTCAGTGCCGCCGAATCGGTAAAAGCGGGAAGAGCAGGAATCGGCATAAAACATGCTATTGATCTTGTGGCAATCGGTTCTTCAACCGGGGGACCACCTGCACTGCAGCATATTTTCTCAGCTTTTGAGCAGAAATATCCTTTCGCAATTGTAGTGTCACAGCATATGCCTGCCGGTTTTACCAAAGCCTTTGCAGAGCGACTCAACCGCACGTCACACTTCGACGTAAAAGAGGCCGAAGATGGAGACCTTGTACTCCCGGGCAGAATCCTGATCGCCCCTGGTGGTAAAAATATGGTCTTCGAAGTATGTGGTGGACAGGTAACTGCGCGCATCGTAATGCCTTCTGATTCGGATAGATATGTCCCTTCGGTTGATGTCATGCTCAACTCATGTGCCGGAATTTACCGCAAGCGGGTAGCGGCTGTAATACTGACCGGAATGGGTAACGACGGCAGTAAAGGAGTGCAGGTCATAAAAGAGCAGGGTGGTTTTGTTATTGCTGAATCGGAGGAGACCGCTGTAGTTTACGGTATGCCGAGGGAAGCGGTAGCGACAGGTGTTGTTGATCGTTGTGTCCCACTGGATAAAGTCGTATCAGAAATTATTCTGCAGGGTGGATTCTCCTGATTTAAGAACGAAAAATCAATGTAAAACAGTAGTAAGGTTGCCTGCAGAGTAGATCTTATTGATATCAACAGTTGCTGCATTAAATCAATTACATATAAATTATTCAAGGCACGAAAGGAAATTACCGTGGAACAGAAGTACACACCAAATGACGTAGAAAAAAAATGGCAGTCTGTCTGGGAAAACGAAAAAACATTCAAGGCGACCGCAGACAAGGAAAAGCAAAAGTACTATCTCCTTGAGATGTTTCCATATCCATCCGGTCGTATTCATATGGGGCACGTTCGTAATTATTCCATCGGCGATGTAATCGGCAGGTTCAAAAGAATGCGTGGTTTTAATGTCATGCATCCGATCGGATGGGATGCTTTTGGAATGCCGGCTGAAAATGCAGCAATCCAGAACAACAGTCACCCCGCGACCTGGACGTATGAAAACATTGCCTACATGCGGAATCAGATCAAGAAAATGGGGTTCTCTTACGACTGGGACCGCGAATTGGCAACCTGCGACGTTGACTATTACCGTTGGGAGCAGAAGCTTTTTCTGGAAATGTTTGCCAAAGGGCTTGCCTATAAAAAAACCTCCTTTGTTAACTGGTGTCCGAAGTGCGAAACGGTACTCGCCAACGAGCAGGTTGAAGACGGCGGCTGCTGGCGCTGTGACACGGACGTTAATCAGAAAGAGCTCGATCAGTGGTTTTTCCGGATAACTGATTATGCTGAAGAACTTCTTGAAAATACTCACAAACTTCCTGGTTGGCCGGAGCGCGTGCTTGTTATGCAGCGCAACTGGATCGGCAAGAGTTACGGCTGCGAAATCGATTTCCAGCTTGAAAACAGTACGGAATCGATCAGGGTTTTTACCACCCGTCAGGATACCTTGTTTGGTGCGACCTTCATGTCGCTGGCGCCTGAACATCCACGTGCCCTTGAATTAGCCACCCCTGATCGGAAAGATGCTGTTGCAGCGTTTATCGATAAAATCAGAAAAACCGATCGTATCAAACGTACTGCCGATGATTTTGAAAAAGAAGGGGTTTTTACCGGCTCATACTGCAATAATCCTGTGACCGGTGCAAAGATGCCGATTTTCCTGGCGAACTTTGTTCTGATGGATTACGGGACCGGCGCTGTCATGGCGGTACCGACCCACGATCAGCGGGATTTTGAGTTTGCAAAAAAATATGACCTGCCGCTGAAAGTTGTTATTCAGCCCGCCGGAACCTTGCTTGATCCGGCAAGCATGAGCGCAGCGTACACCGAACCTGGAATTATGACAAACTCAGGCCAGTTTGACGGTCTGCAGAGCGTTGAAGCAAAAGAAGCCATAGCCGATTTCCTGCAAGCGCAGGGACAGGGAACCAAGACGACTAATTTCCGTCTAAGGGACTGGGGCATCTCGCGTCAGCGTTACTGGGGTAACCCGATTCCGGTTATTTATTGCAACAGCTGCGGTGTTGTCCCGGTACCGGAAAAAGATCTGCCGGTAATTCTCCCGAAAGATGTTGCTTTTAAAGGGGAGGGGGGCAGCCCGCTGGCCCAGATGGAATCCTTTGTTAACTGCTCCTGCCCTGTCTGCGGGAAAGCTGCCCGTCGTGAAACTGATACGATGGACACCTTCGTTCAGTCTTCTTGGTATTTCCTCCGCTATTGCTGCCCGGAGTTCAAAGACGGCATACTTGATCGTGACGCTGTTGATCACTGGATGTCCGTTGACCAGTACATAGGTGGGATCGAACATGCGGTGCTGCACCTGCTGTATGCACGTTTCTTTACAAAAGTCATGCGTGATCTGGGGCACACTTCTGCAGATGAGCCGTTTGTTAACCTCCTGACGCAGGGTATGGTTATTAAAGATGGCGCTAAAATGAGCAAGTCTAAAGGGAATGTTGTTGATCCTGACGCCTTGATCTCAAAATATGGTGCCGACACAGCCCGCCTGTTTTCGCTGTTTGCCGCACCACCCGAAAAGGACCTGGACTGGAATGATCAGGGGGTTGATGGATCTTTCCGTTTTCTAAGCCGTATCTGGAAACTTGTTCATGACCGCCTTGACATGATAAAGAACGCCGGTCCGGTTGCTGCCGGTTCTTTGTCTGCCGAGGAGCGTAACCTGCGAAGAGCCGTACACAAAACAATCCGTAAAGTAACTGAGGATCTGGAAGAAAGTTTCCATTTCAATACGGCGATAGCCTCCGTAATGGAACTGCTAAATATTTTACAGCCGGCAGGACTCTCAACACCGCAATTTCCGGCTGTTATGAAAGAGGCTCTCCAGAGTGTAATCCTGCTGATGGCCCCTTTTGTCCCGCATATCACAGAGGAACTTTGGCAGTGTATGGGTAACTCATCTCAATTAACTCAAGCCTCATGGCCCGACTATGACCGAAGTGCCGTGGTTGATGAAGAGCTGCTTATCGTTGTTCAGGTCAATGGAAAGCTCCGCTCCAAGATAAATGTTGCTGCCGGTACCGGTGAAGAGGAACTAAAAGCGCTTGCATTGGCTGATGACAAGGTTGTCCAGTTCATTGAGGGGCTGACGGTCCGCAAGATAATTTGTGTGCAGGGCAAGCTTATCAATATCGTGGTGGGTTAAGGTATGTGTGTTTCGCTATGGGGACGTTTTTTGTTGCTTGGTTTGGTGCTTTCGGCAGTTTCCGGCTGCGGTTATCACCTGACTAACTCCCCGTCCGGGCGTCTTGGAAATTCCCAGAAAATATGGGTGCCATTTTTCAGTAATGAGAGTATCAGCCCGACGGCACAGACGGTTCTGCGCCGGGCATTTTATGATGAATTCCACGCCCTGCGCGGCCTGAACCCTGCCGGCAGTGAGGATATTGCCGATCTCGTCATAAAGGCCCGTATTGTCTCCTATTCCAGCAAAGTTGTTTCGTATGACTCCGTCGATCATGCCAGCGCATATAGTCTTAATCTGAGCGTTGAACTTGAAATTTCCAAAAAAGGGCAGGCATTGCCACTCTGGAAAGGGCAGCTCCAGGGATCAAGCCAGTATCCGGCAAACATTAACCTTGCCCTGCAGCGCAATGCCGAAGAGCAGGCTCTTGATGCCGCCGCACGTATCATTGCCCAGAAATTCATTTCTGCTTTGGAAGAGTCCTATTAACCATGACACCTCAGGAGTTTGAGACATCCCTGAAGAAGGGCATTATACCGACGGTCTGTTTTCTTTATGGTGAAGAGCAGTTTCTGGTAGAGCGGGCGGTCAACATGCTGCTTGAACGGGCAATCGACCAGTCTCTTAAAGACTTTAATTTTAATGTTTACTATGGCAATGAGTCTAAAGGTGTTGATATCATCGATGCAGCCCAGACCCTGCCGATGTTTGCAGAGCGTCGCGCCGTTCTCGTAAAGCGTGCAGAACAGCTCAAAGCGGATGCCCTTGATGTTTTGCTGCCGTATGTCAAGAATCCCGCTTCCGGTACCTGTCTGCTGCTGACAGGCACCAAGATCGATCAGCGCAAGAAGTTCTTTCTCGAATTTAAAAAGCTCGGTGTTCTGGTTGAATACAAACGATTTTACGACAATAAGCTATCCGGATTTATCCAAACTGAAGCGGTTGCTCAAGGGAAGCCGATTGAAACAGCCGCGGCAGAACTTCTGGCCGAACTGATAGGCAACAACCTTCAGGAATTGAGTTCGCAGATTGAAAAGCTGGTTGTTTATGCCGGTACAAAACAACGCATAACGGTGGACGATGTTCGTACCATGGCCAGCAGCAGTAAGGCCTTTACCGCCTTTGAACTGGCAAAATTCCTTAGTTTACGCGATCTACCTAATTCGATCAGAAGTCTTGATGCGCTGTTCCTTCACGGTGAGGACGCTCCGATGATAATTGGCGCTTTGACGAGTCATTTTAGAAAATTATGGCGCGTCAGAGAGCTGCTCGACAAGAAAATGCAACTGGCCGATATCGGCAGGGAACTAAATATTAATGCGTTCTTTTTGGGTGATATTGTTACGCAGGCTCGTAATTTTCCGAGAAGAGAGTTAAAGCGTATCTTTGAAGAATTCTATCGTTGTGACGTAGCATCTAAAACCGGCGGCGGCCAGTCTTATAGCCTTCTGCACGGGATGACAATGGGGATCTGTACCGGCGGTTGGTAGCTCTTATCTTAGTTGATTTAATCAAGCTTTTCGGGATTGACAGCCGGTCAACTGGAGATCTGAAAAACTCGATGGGAAAACTGGACTGGAATATTCATTTCAACCGGCTTTGTGCGCTCTTGATGCAGCCTGTTGACCGTTTTCTGGATGCGCCGCATTGACGTAGGCTCGTGCGGGATCTGATAATCGAAGTCATCACGGGTGGAAGATCAGAAACCGGAACAAGATTTCTTTAAACGCGAAAAGGGGGCATGCAGTAGAGCAGCCCCCTTTTCGCGTTATGGATATGAACTAGCCGAGTGTGTTGACCAGTTTTGTGAGGCGTGACACGTTACGGGAAGCGGTGGAATTGTGAATAACACCCTTGGTGGCGGTGGAGTCAATAACAGGGATGGCAAGCTTGAGAGCTGCAACGGCTGCATCCTTGTCTTTTGCTGCTACGGCTTCACGAACACGCTTGATATATGTTTTCAGCGTCGATGATACATGACGATTACGTGCGGTTTTCTTTATGCTCTGCTTGATCCTCTTGATTGCCGACTTATGATGAGCCAAACTACACCTCCAAAAATTTTCTATTGAGTAAGTAACAAAATTGAAGCTAGTTCTTTAACACCCAACGCCAAGATGTGTCAAGCAAATTGTACAGGATTACTACATTCTCTCGCCTTATAACCATCCACCACAACATCCAGGTGTCCGTCGTTTGGGCAGAAAATAAGGCCATGGATAGGTACATCTGCCGGTATGAGCGGGTTCTCGCGAATTTTGCCAACAACCTCGCTTACGTTTTCAGCCGGGCAGGAAAAAGCTCCGAGCCACTGTGCCAGGTCGGGAACAAGGTTTTCGATCGCCAGAGGAGAAATGCCGCGGGCGATCATATCGCTTTTCAGTTTTTCCGGGCGGACGTCTGACATACCGCAATCTTCGTGTCCGATGACAAAGACCTCTTCTACGCCAAGCATAAAAATGGCCGCCACCAGGCTGCGGATAACTCCGCCATGGAGTGGATCAACCAGGATATTCCCGGCATTTTTAATAACCTTTGCATCTCCTCTTTTTATTCCCATGGCAGGTTCCAGAAAATCAACCAGACGTGTGTCCATACAGGTAAATATTGCAAACTGTTTCCTGGGATTTTTCGGGAGTGGCGGAAATGCGCCGGGGTGGACAAAATTTCGGTTAACTGAAAGAATGGAGTCAAGCAAATTCATAGGTGGTTCTCCACATAAAGTCGTCATAGTTTTTTTATAGCTGGCTGCACTGCATAAATGACTTTTATGGTGCAGTGCTTGAAAATTTAGTCGTCTTTCTTTATTCGTACTACCTGGCTGACTCCTGCCATGACCTCAATTTCATGATCATTCAGTGTGTCGGTGTCACCAATCACGCCGATGATAGTGCGGTTGGCTCCGGTTGACTGATGAATGTCGAAATCCCGGGTAATCAGATACTCCTTGATGGAATCAAGTGCTATTTCTTCTGCATGTTTCTTCATAATAATCAACATGATATATATGCTCCTTTAATCTTCTTCTTTATGTGACATGATGCGTTCCAGTCGACGTGATTCATCGACTACACGCTCAAACATCCGGACAATAGCCTCATCATCCAGCGGGCCTGGGTTATCTTCCTTCATGCGGTTAAAAATTCTTTTTTCTCGAGCCGGGTCAAACACCGGCAGGTTCAGCTCTTTCTTGGCATGTCCGATTTCAAGAGCCAGCCGTGCTCGCTCGTTGAAAATACGCAACAGCACATCATCCAGAAGATCAATCCTTTTGCGAATTTCATTTATATCCACAGTTGCAGCTCCTTTTAAAACTGTTTCTTAACAAAGCTGTCTTTTTTTCCTTCTACATCATCCAGGGAAGGGTAGTCCAGATTATAATGCAGTCCCCTTGATTCCTTGCGCATCTGCGCACAGGTTACTATCAATTCGGCCACTGTGGCGATGTTGCGCAGCTCAATCAGGTCGGAGGTTACATTAAAATTCCAGTAATACTCCTCAATCTCACCCTGAATCAGCTTTATACGGCTCATTGCACGTGCCAGGCGCTTGTCAGAGCGAACAATTCCAACATAGTTCCACATGGTACGCCTGATTTCATCCCAGTTCTGGGAGACTACTACCATCTCATCACTGTTGGTGGCGGTGCCGGAATCCCAGGCCGGTATTTCACGATGGTCGCTTACCAGTGCCTTGATAGCTTCGCAGGAATGACGATAAGCGCGTCCTGCATAAACTGCTGCTTCCAGCAGTGAGTTACTGGCAAGACGGTTAGCACCGTGAAGGCCGGTAAAAGCGGTTTCACCGATAGCGTACAGGCCGGGTATGTCTGTCTCTGCATCAAAGTTTACAGCAACGCCTCCACAAAGGTAGTGGGCGGCAGGAACGACGGGAAGCCAATCTTTGGTCATATCCAGGCCAAATTCCATACAGGTCTGATATATGTTAGGAAAGCGGTTGCGCACTACGTCGGCCGGTTCATGGGTTATATCAAGGAAGGCACAGTCATCGCCGCTTATCTTCATCTCATTGTCAATTGCACGAGCTACAATATCACGGGGCGCCAGATCCTTTAATTTGTGATATTTTTCCATGAACGCGGTTCCATCGCGTCGGCGCAGGATTGCACCTTCACCGCGGACTGCCTCAGAGATAAGAAATGATTTTGCCAGTGGATGAAACAGGGTAGTGGGGTGAAACTGCATGAATTCCATGTTGGCAATCGTGGCCCCGGCACGATAGGCCATGGCAACACCATCCCCGGAAGCCACGTCCGGATTGCAGGTATAAAGATATACTTTTCCGGCTCCACCACTGGCCAGGAGAGTTATTTTAGAACTGAAGGTCACAACGTTATCGCCGGGGATATTCAATACATAAGCACCCAGACAGCGGTTCTGCTCAAGCTGCCGGCGTTCAATTTTTGCAGATGTTATCAAGTCGATGGCAATATGGTTCTCATAGATTGTAATCGCCGGATGCTGTCTGACCGCTTCAACAAGCGCCCGCTCTATTTCACGTCCAGTGATGTCTTCGGCATGCAGAATACGACGGGCGCTATGCCCCCCTTCACGGGTAAGGTCGTATGATTCGCCGCTGGTGGTGAATTTAACCCCCCACTCAATCAGATTGCGAATGGTCTGGGGCCCTTCCTCCACAACCATCCTGACGACATCTTCATGACAGATCCCGGCCCCCGCAACGAGAGTATCCTCGATATGGGCGTCAAATGAATCCTCGTCGGAATATACAGAGGCAATGCCGCCCTGAGCATACTTTGTTGCTGATTCAGAAATATCACGTTTGGTAACAATGGCGACGCTGCCATGGTCGGCTGCCTGGAGGGCATAGGAGAGACCGGCAATGCCGCTGCCGATAACGAGGAAATCGCTTTCAATGCGCATGAGTAAACTTCCCTTCAAGGGTTATGTATACAAAAATTCGGATTATTGACTTGTAGGGCAGATTTGTCAAGAGGAGAGGGGGGGCGTAGAGCTTGATATATGTTTATTTTAGTATTAACAGTCGAACTGGATCAATTATCGGAACAGCCGTAAGCAGATAACTCATCTGCAAGCAGTTATCTGCTTCAATTGAAAGATCACTTTTCATTCCCCATAAACCACGTACCCACGCTGCGGCGACTCAACCACACACCAGCCGTCATTCTTTATCGTAAGTGCCTGAGGATTGTAAATTGAGTCCTTAGCTCTCCAGGTCAGCGGCTTCAGTGTCTTGCCGGCGAAACCGGTCTTTACCCATTGTCTGGTCACTCCGCCTGAATTGTTCAGGGCAAAGACCAGCCCGGGTTGACTTCCCGTGCCGGTACGCTCCATGGCGTAGAACAGGTTATCCGCGTAGAGGATGTTCGTCCCCCCGCCGGCGTGGCTCTCATGGACCTGCACGAGGCGTTCGATTCCGCTCGCCTCCCCCGGCTCGCCCAGGCCGTAGCGGAAATAATCCTTCCAGTAGACGCACGGATACCCCTCGTGGGTCAGGATGTAGGCGTAGGCCAGCATCTTGTCGTTGACGACCTCTGGTGGCGAGTCGTCTCCGCGGAAGTCGTGGTTGTCCACGAAGGTGACCGCCTCGAACGGGCGGTCCTTCATCAGTACGCCGCCGTTCGCCAGGGTCCGCAGACTGAATCCGGGCAGGTCGCAGAGGTCTTTCAGGCGGTAGCGCAGGGGAAAGTCGAAGGCCCCGACCCGGTTTTCCGCCCACCTGTTGACCGAATCGAGCCAACTGTCGATGAAGTCGTCGCCGGCCCAGCATTCGCCGACTCCGAAGATATTGACCTTTGCATTATCTCTCATGTACTGCCGGTCGTGGATTGCCCGCACGATCCAGGCGCCGAACCCCTTGACGAAATCGTACCTGAAGCCGTCGAAGCCGATTTCTTCGATCATCCACTTGGCGTGGTTGAGGATGCCGGAGGAGACGCGGGGGTTGATGTGGCAGAGGTCCGGCATGTCGCCGAAGGTGACATCGTGCAGTTCTTGATACGGTGAAGGGTTGAAACAGGTCCAGTCGCGGGTGAAGATGTTGCTTTTCGGGTTGAATCGCGTCCAGCGTTTCTGCTGGATGATCGGGTTGTCTTCCTGCCCGTCGGCGCCGTTGTTGTGGTTGAGGACAAGGTCGGCATAGACCGTCATCTTCTTTTCATGGGCGGCATGAATGAGCCGCCGCAGTTCATCCTCCGAACCAAACCAGGTTTTCACCGACGCTTTCTGGTCATGTGTTCCCAGGTCATAATAGTCGTAGACGTCGTACCCCATGGACATGCCGCCGATGTTTGCAGCCTTGCTCGCCGGTGGGAGCCAGAGCGAAGTAAAACCGGCTTTATGGAGTTCGTCCAGCTTTGTTCCAACAAAGTTCCACCACGCGAATTCCTGCCCGTCGACTCTGGGGCAGTCCCAGTAGAATGCCTGCATCAGTACGCCCATGGTTGTTTACCTCCTTGGATGTCCCCTTTTGTTTCCTTGATGCTATAGTCTGTTTTTACCCGTAAAAACACGCTTCTAAGACTTAAAATTGTATTTATTTCGTCATAGTTGAGTCGTAAATACAGTGTATTAGCTTGGTCCGACCCCAAAAGAGCCACCCCAAAAGAGCCCACTTGATGGGTCTTATGATGGACGCTTCTACATGGATTGGATACTCGTCTTTTTCTATTGTCTCGTTTCAAAGTCTGCACCTTATGCAACTCCTCTAGTTAAAAAGCGATTCGATTGTTACCTTACAATACCTATATCTCGTTTCATATTTCCTCCTATCTGCTCTGAAAGATATTGTTAAACAGCAATACAAGTTCTTGCTTTAAACCTTGTAAAAGTTAAGCTACTTCAATCTTTTTAGCTGCACCTTTGTTATAAATATTTTTCAACGTATTCATCATATTTGGACTTTTTGTCTTCAAACATCTTCAACAAATCGATGGTCACATACACACTGTTTGCATTACCGTAATTCGCCCAGCCGATGGCATAGTGATTATTAATATGCAACATCGCACCAAGGCCAACATCCTTGATGTTAGCCCGATCAACGTAAACACTAGCAATGGAAATACCCAGAGGGATTCTAAGATCCCAGAAGTTCACGCCTGCCCATTCAACTGCTAGGCCCATCTCCTGTTTGCTCCCATCAGGCGCATTCTCAAGACGGTCATAGACCAGCTGCGGATGAAGCGCGATGACCTGGTAACTTGGAGGTCCGACCAGATAATCCTTTTTGAAGTGATTGCTATTGATCAAGGTCGTTAGCCACACTTCCAGAGCGGTTTGCGATTTACTGACCTCCAGAAATGTGTCCCACTCCTTGCCCATTTTCGCCAATAATTCTGAGTTTTTCCCATATACATTGTCATAAACAGACCGATAAGGATTAAATGCCTTTTCAAAGTCTTCAAATATGGCTTTGCATGTGGACCCTTGGGCAACAGTCGCACAATGCTCAACTTCTTTAATAACAAATCTATTAGTTACTTCTTCCAGCGGTTCGAAAAACCCAATACCCCCCCCATCACTAATTGAACTTTGCGACTTAAACTCAGGAAGCACTACTTTCATGGAATCAAATTGCTCGAATGTCCTCCTTAATGCATCAAACTGTACTTTGTAGTCAGCCGATTTGTCCAACTTCAGATCGTCAAGTACCTTCTTCGATTGCACGGAAAAATCACTAAGAACGGACGCAATTCGGGCGTTGTCAAAGACGCCTTTACCGATCCTTGACCGGATCAGTTCCTCACAGAAAATCTTAGAAACCCATTCTGTGTTTTTGTACAATCCGACGAACTGCTCCCCTGTGTACGGCCGCTCTATAGTGCAGTTAATAGTTGCTTCTTCTACAGCAAAAGCGGTGAACGGTTGCATCAGTACTGCAAGTATCAAGCTCTTACATAACACTGCAATCAGCCTATTCATAAGAGTCTCCTTATCCGCAGGGAACGTTACACTTTCTATGAAAGCTCATCGATCTTCTTCTGGATCACTTTAAACTGGTCGATAGCAGCCTTTACAGAATTGATCGAAGGATCATCAACTGCCGCATCAATTAAATCTTTGAGTTCCTTAACCTCTTGGCCCAAGCTGCCCTTTTGATAGTCTGAAAGCCCCTCGTCAAACTGAGCCGGCGTGATTTTATTACCATAGATGAAGTTAAGGATTGCCCTAGCCACGGCCGGTTCGGTCACATACTCGTAGAAATCATGAGTATTAATCTTCTTAAATACGGTATTTACGAATGTGGTCGAATCCTCCATTTTTCTATCGTAGGTCTTGAACCAAGTAAATGGATCGTACTCGTGGCGAATATTTACAAAATTACTGGTGCATCCATCCTTTCCGGTCACAACTGTGGAATGGTTCGGATCTTTCAGGTCGTTCAACAGGTTCACCATTCGGCTCACATTCGCAAAGGTCCATAACGAGGCAATGTTGAAACCACCTGTCTTCAGATCAGGGATATCATCAAAGGGATCAGAGTTTATCCGGTAATATTTGGCAAGAGCATCATGAACGACCGCAGTACCTAGAGAGTGGCATATAATGTGGATGTTTTTATGATCATATTTCTTGCGGAGTTCCTCGAAGAAAGCTATGAAATCGACGCGAACCTTTTCGCCGAAATACATGGTGGAATACAAGATCACATCGAGCCAATGCGTATAAAAGAATTCATCTTTTCCAAAATTTGATTCGAACCTAGTAAGTTGACCAAGCAGTTTTTCTTCGAATCCCATACCTGTCAGATAAGCAAAACCTTTTTGCCGAGCCTGTGCATTTTCGGCAAATTGCTTGCGGATTGCATCGAAATATTCGCTGTAGTTGAATTCCTCGTAATCGACATTACTTAGGAACGACGGATCAGAAATTCCAAACCCTGAGGCCCTATCAGCAATTGCCTTTTTATATTCCTTGAGCATGTTTCCTTTGTGATGCGTACCCATCCCATGAACCAGAATAATAAGTTGCTTAGACATAAATAACTCCTTCTATGTCATATTTGATTATTTGTGACTCCATAATAAAATTTGTTTAGACGTTGTTGTTTGGTGTATGTCCTCTTATTCCCTCTGGCCCCTTATCCCTCTCACGCTCTTTGTCCTTTCCTTCCGGGGTTTCAACGTTCTAGAATGCTTTATTTATTTTTTCAGTTTCAATTTCAGTGGTGGTTTCCAGTAAGTTTCTGAAACCCCTGGAGCGGGACGTCCCCAAGTGCTGTCGAATTTATCATCACTCCCGGTAATAAACCGTACGATAAGACGATGTAGCATATCCATGTTAGGCAGTATTCCATGAAATCCTGCGACACTACAGGTCAGCCTGTCCTGAACTTCCCAATAACCAAAATCATCGGGGGTAACAAGTACCAGGTTCGATTCATCCAGAAACGGTGGTATCGCCCCCTCGTACGGGACCGTCCCGTCACCGGTTAACCTTTGTTTTTTGGGGTCGGAATTGTCCCATTCCTGCTGCCGGTCTTCCGATGAAAGGTCAAATCTGTACCCGTCATTTCGTCTTTCAAGTTTCATGCGGACTCGTGTTTCCGAGCCAACGCCGACAACCGCCAACCATTTATCTGAAGTAAGTCCCGCATCGTTGAGCCTGAAGGAACTGATTTGGGCTCGGTGCTCCTTTGCCTGGGCCAGCAGTGCGGTAAATATTTCTACTGCCTGAACTTCCGGCTCTTTACCTGGCAGACCGTGAAGACGCACAAATTGCTCAATCGAGCCCAATACCTCTGATTGCCACAGCTTGGGTTCAAACAGGGACAAATATTCTGTTGAAGAGTTATCGGCTTGTACCGCATTTAAAAAACTTGGCAGCAGATGATAAAGCGCTGGGGTAAGACGAGCCGCTTCCCTCTCTCGTGAACTGGGCGGAGATGTTCCCAAGTCAGCCGTTCCGGTAATAACCTTGATAACCGCTTCGAACGACCCCTGAAACGGTGATGCCAAGGTTACGACTTTGTTTATCGGTGCCTTTTTCCCTGACTGTTGCAGATATCCTGCTATGATCAGCCCCCCCATGGAGTGGCCTATGAGATTGACCTTCGAGGCCGTTTCGTACCCATCGGCAACATAATGTCTCATCAGCTTGGTCCGTGCGATTACTTCATCCACGAAGTTTTTTAGACGCTCCTGAATCGCATTGAGAGGCATGCGCCAGTCATAACTGAACGGGTATACCGGGACCGGTTCTTCTTCCTTACGAGTCAAGTTATGGCGCAGTTCGGCCACCAGCTCTTTATAGGCAATTTCGTAGATCTGACCTGGTGTTACTCTGGCCGGCTCGACCGCTTCGTAGCGCAGATCTTTGGGGTGGAGCGAGATTCTCTCAAACTCCTTAGTCAATACACTCCAGACGGTTTCAGGTGGCAGTGGATATTCATCCTGCAGATAGCTGGCTGTAATACCAGGAATAACAATTGTAGGGGCAGGTAATGGCATTGGTATATTCTCTTGTTCAATTGGAATTTATAACGTGCTCTGTGAAAACAGCCTAAACTCCCCAACCTCATGAACTACCTCAGAAGCTTCTCACAACAATCAAGCACTTCAAGGCGCAATTTGACTCTCAAATTCCTAAACCTTGCCGTTATCCACTTACCCCACGCTCTTCTCATCCAGATTCACCGCTGCCTTGTTCGCCGGTAACACCGGCTGCTTGGTCTTTGCCTCTGTCGTTGCCGGTGCCGGCGGCTTGGTTTCCGTATCTACGGGTGGCTTGCCGATGGCCCGAAGGTTGATCAACTTCCCGAGCATATCGAACCAGAAAGGGGCGCCGAGGGTTACCGCCAGGGCGGTGAAAAGGATGCCGAGCAACATCAGGAGGCTATCTACGAGCATCCGGCCGCCGAAACATTCGGGCCTGAATTCATACCCTTGCCACCCCAGGGACAGTCCGGTGGCCTCCAACTTACCCAGGCTTGTAGTCAGAGACTCAGCGGAGCGTGCGATGGACACGGAGCCGCTATGGCCGGAAACATTGGCGAACGCTTTGCTGGCCTGTTCGGCCTGGGTCACGATCATATTGCGCTTGGCCGGGCTGTCGTAGAGTTCCTTGACGATCCTGATGGAGTCGGCGTTCAGCGCCAGACAGATCAGGAAAGAGATCAGCAGCAGCGAAGACTGCGACTGGTTCTTGTACCATCCCGTCACCCGCTTCATGGCATCGTTAAACCAGGCTACCAGTATTGTATTCAGCTTCTCAAGGTCACCGGCCGCATCCTCCGCGTGTATCAGCAAGGTGCGACGCAGGTCGGAATCGGCCGGGAGTGCCGTTGTCACTCCCGTGACGAAATCGTTGAACTTGTCGGCCGACAACTTTGCTGTGCCCCCGGTTGGCGCGAACATGTCCAGTATGACGCGGGCAAAGACCGTGTCGGGGATGTACGACGGCCGGGTGCCCTTTTCATTGAGCGATTTGATCAGGGGGTGGGCGTAGAATGCCTCTACAACACCCTGCTTGGCGGTTGTGCCAGGAGATGCGTAGGCCACCTTCTGGCGTACCGCTCCATTCATTGCCTGTTCGCCCAAGAGATTGGAGATCCCTTCATTCAGGTGGTTCTCCCGCCGATCCGACATCCCGGCATAGATCTCATTGGCAGCGGTGCAGACCAGCGCCAGCAATGCGTAGATGAAAACCAGTCCTGTGAAGACGTCCAACAGTGGAAATCCGAACATTGCTCACCTCCTGTCAGCTTATTGTTTGAACATACTGACCGCAGACCCACTCCTGCCGGTCCGGTGCGATCCGGAACCAACCCGCTTTTTCCTCGTAGACCTGCAGCTGCACTCCGCGATGCACTTTTTTGAGAATCGCATACTGCATCCCGTTGCCGTCGCGTACGTTGAGTGAATCGACGGCAACCTCGGCCCTGCGCAGCGGTACTGTCGGTGCCTGGCCGGGCGTGACTGACTGGAGGATGAGCGGGATGAAGTTGGCCTGTGCATCCGACAAACTGTTGCCGCCGAAAAAGACCGTACCCGGACAGGTTTTGGTGTTGCCGGTGCCGTTGGTGCGGATTCCGCTGTCCAGGTCGTACCAGTGGTGATACACGATGGTATCCGTGGAGGGTGTGAGGCCGAAGTGGCGGCAGAGGATGGCGTTGAGCCGCACGACCGTGCCTCTCTGCACATCGCGCATCACATCGCCACCCGTATTGAAGTTTCCCAGGTGCTCGATGCAGATCCCCATCTTGTTGGCACCCTTGATCCCGGCCGGGATCCGGTCCAGGGGGCGACAGACCGCGATCGTTCCGTCCGGGAACGTCGTCAGGTTCTGGGCGATCATGTCAAAGCCCCGCTCCGCCACATGGTACTGCTCCATCCCTTCAAGCAGTTCAAAATGATTGCTGTTGTTGAACTGCCTATAGGGGGGGGAGAAGGTATGATGATTCTGTAACAGAACGATAGCCCTGTTGATGCTCGCAGCAGCAAGCCAAACATCGAACTCATCAATCGTACAGAGAAGGAACTTTCCCTTTGTGCGCATGCAGCCTCCTTTACCGCATATTTTGGGTGGGACGGTGCTCTTTAAATCTGGGTAATAAATAGAGCTACATCTCTGCTAATCAAAATATCTGTAAAATATTTCAATTAATTCTGTCGGTACCCCCCAGATACATCACTTACAACCACAGTCGAAATCCCACTGGCAGTTAAAACCCTCACCAGCCTCAGTGTGCCATGAATGTAAGTGAAGAAAAGTGCTCTATTCCGGGCTATTTACAAATGCTACCATAGTTAAAATGTTTGGCGAGCGTTGACGTTATATATTTATAATAATCTTGTAAAATCTGCTGCTTTTGAATTCGAAGGCACTTCTGGTTTTTTGATTAAACAATAAAACTTTCTGTTATATGCAAAAAACTCAAACAAATTGCATTATCACGGCAGTTTTAGTATAGTGCGCTGCTGTTATTTCCAATCACTCAAATTGCGACAAGGGAACACACTGATGAAAGAAATCCTCTCCGGAAACGAGGCTATCGCCCGCGGTGCCTATGAAGCCGGCTGCCTCGTGGCGTGCGCCTATCCAGGCACCCCCTCTACCGAAATACTCGAAAACACCATCAAGTATAAAGAAATTGATTCCTCATGGGCTCCCAACGAAAAGGTATCACTTGAAGTTGCAATCGGGGCTTCGTTTGGCGGCGGGCGTGCGCTCTGTACGATGAAGCATGTCGGTGTCAATGTTGCGGCCGATCCGCTTTTTACCCTTTCTTACACCGGTGTGCGCGGAGGCCTCGTTCTGGTTGCAGCCGATGATCCGGAAATGCACTCTTCACAAAATGAGCAGGACAGTCGCAACTATGCCAGGTTTGCCAAAGTGCCGATGCTGGAGCCGTCCGATTCGCAGGAGTGCAAGGAGTTTACGCGGCTGGCTTTTGAGCTGTCGGAACAGTATGACACGCCGTTCATGCTCCGGAGCAGCACCCGCATTTCCCATGGCAAGTCGATTGTGGAACTGGGCGAGAGGGTGACCGATCTGCCGCTGCCGAAACTGGAAAAGAATCCTGCCAAGCTGGTTATGCTCCCCGGCAATGCCCGTGTCCGTCATCCGCTGGTCGAGCAGAATCTGATCAATCTTTCCAAGGCTGCCGTAACGATGCCGCTCAACCGCTTGGAGCTTCGCGACACCAAAATCGGCATCATTACTGCCGGTATCTGTTATCAATATGTCCGCGAAGTTCTGCCGAGCGCTTCAACCCTGAAACTCGGCATGGTACATCCGCTTCCGCATGACCTGATCCGTGAATTTGCTGCAAAGGTCGATAAACTCTATGTCATTGAGGAGCTTGATCCTTTTATTGAAGATCAGGTCAAGGCTATGGGAATTGCTGCGACCGGTAAGGAGATCATCTCGCTCTGTGGCGAACTGACACCAGGTCGCCTCCGCAGCGCCTTCGGTCTGGCGCAGCCTGCCGTAATTCCGGTCGAAAAAATGCCGGGACGCCCACCCAATATGTGCCCGGGCTGCCCGCACCGCGGCGTATTTTTTGCGCTCAACCAGCTAAAAGCATACGTTACCGGCGACATCGGTTGCTACACCCTCGGCTTTATGCCGCCGCTTTCGGCGATGGATACCTGTGTCTGTATGGGCGCTTCTATCGGCATGGCGACCGGTGTGACCAAGGTTGTATCTGATGAGGAGAAGAAAAAGGTTGTGGCCGTGATCGGTGATTCAACCTTCCTGCATACCGGAATCAACGGTCTGATGGATATGGTCTATAATAATTCTCCAGCCACGGTAATCATACTTGACAACAGTATTACCGGGATGACCGGCCGTCAGGATAATCCGGCTTCCGGATTTACTTTGATGGATGATCCTACCACTGCCATTAATATCCCACTGCTCTGCAAGGCGCTGGGTGTAAAAAATATCCGCGTCATCAATCCACTTGATCTGGAAGAGACCAAGAGGGTTATTGCAGAAGAGATGGAGCGCCCAGAGACATCGGTGGTGATCACCAACAAACCGTGTGTGCTGATCAAGCGTGATGGTGTTTTCACGAAAGGGCCTGTCTACGCTGTTGATTCAGAAAAATGCACCGGTTGCCGAGCCTGTCTGAAAATCGGTTGTCCGGCTATAGAGTGGCGTCCGGCTGGGGATGGCAGCAAGAAAGGGAAGGCAGCCATAGATCCTCTGCTCTGTACCGGCTGTGATGTCTGCCGCCAGCTCTGCAAGTTTGACGCAATCGGGAGTATAAAATGAGCAATCAGATAACAAACATACTTTTGGTAGGGGTCGGCGGTCAGGGAATTCTGCTGGCATCCGAAATACTTTCTGAGGCGGCGATGCTGGCCGGTTTTGATGTCAAGAAAAGTGAAATTCATGGCATGTCCCAGCGCGGTGGCAGTGTCGTGTCTCACGTTCGTTACGGTGCTGAGGTGTTTTCGCCGATAGTTCCGGAGGGGGAGGGTGATATCCTCTTCGGCTTCGAATTAATGGAGACGGTCCGCTCGCTCACGCTGCTTAAGCCAGGCGGCACAGTCGTGGCCAACGACCTGCAGATATCCCCCCCGTCAGTGCTGATGGGACAGGAGACTTACCCTGCGGAGTTGGCTGAACGTATCAAAACTCAGTTTGCCGATTTCCTGCTGGTCGATGGCCAGAAAATGGCAACTGATGCCGGCAACGTTCGAGCTGCCAACACGGTTCTGCTCGGAGCCGTCTCAAAACGGCTTGATATTGCCGAGGAATTTTGGTTGAAAGCTCTGCAAAAGATGGTTCCGGTCAAAGCGCTTCAGGTAAATCTGTGTGCGTTCCGGATGGGACGCGAACTGTAATCTATCAGTGCCGATGATGTCTGTTATCTCTTATGAGGTGTAGCCGTATGTTTTTCAACGAAGAATTTGAAACTTTGCCTCGTCAGGCTCTTGAGGCGGTGCAGCTGAAACGGCTGCAATCAACCCTTGAAAGAGTATACGCTAACGTTCCGTTTTATAAAGCGTCATTTGATTCGGCCGGCATTAAGCCTTCTGTTGTAAACTGTTTGGCAGATCTGCAGAAACTTCCGTTCACCACCAAACAGGATATGCGGGATTCGTACCCTTACGGCCTTTTTGCCGCTCCGATGGACGAGATCGTAAGGATTCATGCCTCAAGTGGAACAACCGGAAAACCGACTGTAGTCGGCTATACTCAAAAGGATATCTCGACCTGGAGCGAGCTCATGGCACGTTCATTCGTTGCGGCTGGAGCTCACAAAGGTGATATCATTCATAATGCCTACGGCTATGGCCTGTTCACCGGTGGTCTGGGAGCTCATTATGGTGCCGAACGACTGGGGGCTTCCGTTATTCCGATTTCGGGCGGCAACACCAAGCGTCAGATCATGATCATGCAGGATTTTGGTTCAACGGTCCTGACCTGCACACCATCATATTCGCTCTTCATGGCCGAGGAGGCACAAGCAGAAGGAATCGATTTCCAGAAGCTGAAGCTGCGGGTCGGTATTTTTGGTGCGGAGCCATGGTCGGAAGAGATGCGGGGTGAGATCGAGCAGAAACTCAATCTGACTGCAATCGATATCTACGGACTTTCCGAGATTATGGGACCTGGTGTTGCCATAGAGTGCATTGAAGCCAAGAGCGGTCTCCATATCTGGGAGGACCACTTTATTCCGGAAATAATCAACCCGGAAACAGGCGAGCTTCTTCCGGAAGGGGAGCGCGGCGAACTGGTTATCACCACGATTACCAAGCAGGGCATTCCTCTGATCCGTTACCGCACCCGCGATATTACCAGCTTGACGTATGAACCTTGTATCTGTGGCCGTACCCATGCCCGCATCGCCCGGATGAGCGGACGCTCCGACGACATGCTTATCATTCGCGGCGTAAATGTCTTCCCATCACAGATCGAGGCTGTTCTGGTCAGTATCGAGGGAATTGAGCCGCATTACATGCTGATTGTGGACCGACAGGGAACCATGGACACGTTGACGGTACAGGTTGAGGTCAGTGAGCATCTCTTCTCGGACGAGATCAAGGTGCTGCAGGCTCTGTCGCGGCGGGTTGAAAAAGAGATCAAGGACATGCTTGGGGTTACCTGTACGGCAAAACTGGTTGAACCGAAAACAATACAGCGTAGTGAAGGCAAGGCCAAACGAGTTACTGATAATCGTAAATTGTCTTAATTGTTTCCTCATAAGGGAGGTACACCATGAAAGTTGAACAGATATCCATTTTTATTGAAAACAAGTCCGGCCGACTGGCCGAAATCACCCGTATTCTCGGCGAAGCCGGGATTAATATCCGGGCGCTTTCGCTTGCAGACACCTCCGACTTCGGAATTCTGCGCCTGATTGTCAATGACGGTGTAAAAGCCAACGCGGTTCTGAAAGAAAAAGGATTCACTGTCAACATGACTGAGGTCGTTGCCGTTGAGGTGCCGGACCGTCCCGGCGGCCTGTCTGCAATTCTTCAGGCGCTTGACCGTGATGCGATCAATGTCGAGTACATGTATGCCTTTGTTGAACGCTGCGGCGGTAATGCGGTCATCATCTTCCGTTTTGATGAAACTGACAAGGCTATTGCAACTTTAAATGCTCAAAACTTCAATATGCTTGAAGGAAACCGGCTGTACAATATGTAGCAGGATAAAAACCATTGGAGGTCTAAATGAAAAAGATGTCGGTACTATTCAGCAGTATTTGTTTGACTCTATTGTTTGCAACCGCTTCATTTGCATCAGGCACAATCAAGATAGGTGCTCTTTTCGCTGTTACCGGACCGGCTTCTTTCCTGGGTGAACCGGAAAAAAAGACGCTTGAAATGCTGGTGAAAGAGGCCAACGAAAAGGGCGGTATTAACGGCATGAAGCTGGAAGCTGTTATTTATGACACCGGCGGTGATGCGACCAAAGCTGTCCAGTTGGCGACAAAGCTGATCAAGGATGATAAGGTCAGTGTCATCATCGGACCTAGCACTACAGGCGAGAGCATGGCGGTAATTCCGGTCGTTGAAAAAGAGAAGGTCCCTCTGATCTCATGTGCCGCTGGCATCAAGATCACCGATCCGGTCAAGCATTGGGTTTTTAAAACACCGGCCAATGACCATGTTGCCGCCGAGAAAATTCTTAACTACATGGCAAGCAAAAAGCAGAAGAGTATCGCGCTGTTGACGGTTACTGACGGATTCGGTGCATCCGGTCGTGAACAGATAAAGGTTCTGGCCAAACAGAAAGGCTTTACCATTGTTGCCGATGAGGTCTACGGGCCGAAAGACACCGACATGACCTCGCAGTTGACCAAGATCCGTGGTATCAAGCCTGATGCAATTATCTGCTGGGGCACTAATCCAGGTCCTGCCGTCGTAACAAAAAATGTCAAACAGCTCGGCATCAAGACGCCACTCTATATGAGCCACGGTGTTGCCTCTAAAAAATACATTGAACTGGCCGGCGCCGATTCTGCTGAAGGGGTTATGCTTCCGGCAGGTAAGCTAGCCATATATGACGCGCTGCCGAAGGGTGATGTTCAGTATAAGCTGTTGAAAGATTACGATCAGTCTTATAAGAAAGCTCATGGAACAGAAGCCTCCACTTTTGGCGGTTATGCCTATGACGCATTCCTGCTTGCTACTGGCGCTATTAAAAAAGTTGGTTCCACTCCGGAGCAGATTCGTAACGGCATCGAGCAGACCAGTAAACTTGTAAGTATTTCAGGAATTTTTACAATGTCCCCGAAGGATCATAACGGACTTGATCTTTCTGCTTTTGAAATGGTCAAGGTTCTCAAGGGCGACTGGTCGCTGCTCAAGTAAACAATAAAACAATTACCGGGAGATTTTATATGAATGTTAAAGTCATGCATTTCGTAATAGCGGCAGTTTCCTTGCTGCTCTCTGTAAACGCATTTGCCGCCGCTCCGATCAAAATCGGTGCCCTGTTTGCCGTTACCGGCCCAGCCGCTTTTCTGGGCGAACCGGAGCGGAACAGTGCCAAAATGGTTATTGATGAAATCAACAAGGCTGGCGGAGTAAAGGGACATAAACTTGAGCTGGTGGCTTACGATACGGCCGGTGATGCAACCAAAGCTGTCCAGCTTGCAACAAAGCTGATCAAAGATGACAAGGTTGTCGCCATCATCGGACCGAGTACAACCGGCGAGACAATGGCTGTCATACCTGTTGCCGAGAAAGAGCAGATCCCGCTGATCTCCTGCTCCGCCGGCAGTAAAATCACCGATCCGGTAAAAAAGTGGGTATTCAAAACTGCTCAGAATGACTCGCTGGCGGTTGGTAAAATCTTTGAATATCTGCAGAAAGCGAAACAGACCAACGTATCAATCCTGACTGTCTCGGATGGCTTTGGAGCATCTGGACGCGAGCAGTTGAAAAATCAGGCCGGCAAATACGGAATTACCATCGTCTCCGACGATACCTACGGTCCAAAAGATACTGATATGACAGCACAGCTGACTAAAATTCGCGGTTCCCATGCCCAGGCCATCATTTGCTGGGGAACCAATCCCGGACCTGCTGTCATCGCAAAAAATGCCCGTCAGCTTGGCATTAAAACACCACTTTTCATGAGCCACGGCGTCTCTTCAAAAAAATTCATCGAACTGGCAGGAGAAGCGGCTGAAGGAATCAAACTTCCTTCCGGCAAAGTTGTTGTCGCTGACATTCTGCCCAATTCTGATCAGCAGAAAAAATCATTGATGGCCTTCGTTAAGGATTACCAGAAGCATTATAAAGCAGAAGGAGACCATTTCGGTGGACATGCGTGGGATGCTGTTATGTTGATCAGAAATGCTATTGATAACGGTGCTGATACATCGGCTTCTATACGTGATCAGCTGGAGAAAACCAGGGGGTTTGCCGGTATCGGTGGCAGCTTTAACTATTCAGCCCAGGATCATGCCGGTTTGGGTAAAGATGCTTTCGTGCTTGTTGAGATCAAAAACAAAGATTGGGTAATTGTAAAGTAGAGTATATAAAATTGATTCTTTCGTGGGGGCGAACAGCCGTTCGCCCCCACATTTATGAGGTACAATGCAGTTCGACCAGATTCTACAATATGTTCTGTCCGGTTTATCAACCGGCGCCATCTACGCTTTGATCGGTATCGGTTTTTCGATCATTTACAACGCTACCGGCATCATTAATTTTGCTCAGGGCGAATTCGTCATGCTGGGTGGCCTGTTGACATTGTCCTGCCTTGAGCTTCTCAAGCTTCCGCTATGGGCGGCGATTCCATGCGCTATTGCAGTTTCAACTGTAGTTGGCATCTTATTCGAGCGTCTGGCGATCCGGCCCCTGAAGCAGCCGACTCCGATCAATCTGGTCATCATCACCATTGGCGGAAGTATCCTGATCCGTGGTCTGGCAATGCTGGTGTGGGGTAAGGATACCCATGCAATTCCCCCCTTTTCAGGTGACACCCCGATTGCTATCGGCGGAGCAACGATACTCCCGCAGCATCTCTGGATTCTTGCCATCACCTTGCTGATTATAGTAATCAACAAAGTCTATTTTTATCATACCATTAGCGGCAAGGCTATGCGGGCCTGTTCCTATAATAGGCGGGCTGCCGGCCTGGTTGGCATAGATGTGCGGCGCATGGTGCTGTTCTCGTTTATCATCAGCTCTGCAATGGGGGCCGTTGCCGGAATCATTGTAGCGCCGCTGACGATGACCGCCTACGATGTTGGCGTCATGCTTGGCTTGAAAGGTTTTTGCGCGGCTATTATAGGAGGAATGAGCAGCGGCATTTCCACAGTTATCGGCGGTCTTATTCTGGGGGTACTTGAGTCTCTTGGTGCCGGCCTGATTTCTTCCGGCTACAAAGATGCCATTGCCTTCATCATCCTGCTGCTGATTCTGTTTATCCGTCCGCAGGGTCTCTTCGGTAAAGCCGATTCGGAACGGGTCTGACATCATGAAAAAAGACCTTCTGCTTTTCACAGTTTTTTCAATCTTTATCATGCTTGCTCCGCAGCTATTCAGCGGCGGCTACCTGATGAACGTCCTGGTCTTTGTCGGCATAAATACAATGCTGGCAATTGCACTCAACCTTCTACTCGGCTATGCCGGTCAGATATCTCTCGGGCACGCCGGTTTCTTCGGTCTGGGCGCTTATCTATCCGGAATCCTGACTACAACCTACAGTCTGAATCCATGGATCGCCATGCCGGCTGCTGCGATAGCTGTCGGTTTTCTGGCAGGTATCATCGGTTTTCCGATCCTGAAACTTAAAGGGCATTACCTGGCAATGGCAACACTCGGTCTTGGCATCATTATTTTCATTGTCTTCAATGAAACGATCGAATTGACCGGCGGTCCTTCCGGATTGCCCGGAATTCCAAATCTGGAGCTGGCCGGCATCATTTTTGATTCAGATGTAAAAAACTACTACCTGATCTGGGGATTCACTCTGGCGGTCATGCTGTTTTCTCTCAATCTGTCAAATTCCAGGATCGGACGTTCACTGCGGGCGATTCATGACTCAGAGGTAGCTGCGCAGGTTCTGGGCGTCAATGCCCGCCTTCTGAAGGTACAAATATTTGCCCTATCAGCAGTTATATCCTCTCTGGCCGGTAGCCTCTACGCTCATACCATGACATTTGTTTCACCTGCATCGTTCGGTTTCAATTTTTCGATTGAGCTGCTGACAATGGTAGTAATTGGCGGGCTTGGAAGCATTTACGGCTCGTTCCTCGGTGCTACACTATTGACACTGCTGCCCGAATTTCTGCGTGCTGCCCATGATTACGATATCATTATCTATGGCGGTCTGCTGATGCTCATGGTGATGTATATGCCGGGTGGACTCGTACGCGGGATCCCAGTACTGTTCAGGAAAATAGTAAAGAAGAAGGGGGAGTCCTAACATGCTTGAGGTCTCCGCTATAACCCAGATATTCGGCGGCGTTACCGCTCTTGACTCGGTTTCTTTTTCAATTAAAAAAGGTGATATTACCGGGGTAATAGGGCCAAACGGAGCCGGTAAAACTACGCTCTTCAACATCATCTCCGGTATTTATCAGCAGAGTGCCGGCACGGTTCTGTTGGAGGGAAAAGATGTTACCGGTCTGCCTCCCGAGAAATTGGCAAGGCTTGCCATGGTACGGACGTTCCAGAATATTGAACTGTTCGGAGCAATGACGGTGCTGGAAAATGTTATGGTCGGCATGCATACCAAAAGCTCCAGCGGACTGCTTGCCTGTGCACTTAAAATGCCATGGACTATTTCTGAAGAACGGCGAATCCGAAACGGGGCCATAAAATGGCTTGAATTCACCGGTATTATCGATTTGGCAGACCATACCGCAGGGAGTTTGCCGTTTGGAAAAGGGCGTCTTCTGGAGATTGCCCGTGCGCTTGCTGTTGAACCGCGTATCATCTTGATGGATGAGCCTGCAGCAGGACTCAACAGTCAGGAGACTCTCGGGCTGGCTCAATTGATCAAGCGGATACGTGATCTGGGCATAACAGTTGTTCTTGTTGAACACGATATGGAACTGGTCATGGATATCTGTGACCGGATCGTTGTTCTTAATCTCGGCAAAAAACTGATGGAGGGAACACCTCGTGAAATCCAGGAAAGCCCTGAAGTCATTGCTGCTTATCTTGGGGATGATGACTGATGCTGCGACTTAAAAACATAAACACCTACTACGGAAAAGTTCACGCTCTGAAAAATGTTTCCCTGCATTTGGCGGAAGGAGAAATCGTGACCCTGATCGGTGCCAACGGCGCCGGCAAAACCACGATCTTAAATACCATATCAGGTGTTACTCCAGCCTCTGCAGGAGAAATTCTGTTTTGTAAGGAAGCAGTCACAGCGCTTTCACCGGATAAAGTTGTTCAGCGTGGCATATCCCAAGTACCTGAAGGGCGTCAGGTGTTCAAGCCGCTCTCTGTTGAAGATAATCTCGAGCTTGGAGCTTATCTTCGTTACCGGAACAGAGAGGGAAAAGCTTCCATTCACAAGGACAGGGACATGGTGTTTACACTGTTCCCGCGTCTTGAAGAGCGTCGCAAACAGCTGGCAGGTACCATGTCGGGCGGGGAGCAGCAGATGCTCGCCATCGGGCGGGCCCTGATGGCAAATCCCAAAATGCTTCTCCTTGATGAACCTTCCATGGGACTTGCGCCGCTGGTCGTGCAGGAGATCTTTCGCGTACTGGAACGTTTGCGTCAGGAAAACGGCACCACTATTCTGCTGGTTGAGCAGAATGCCAAGGCGGCTCTCAAACTGGCTGATCGCGGCTATGTTCTTGAAACCGGCAAGGTCATACTGGAAGGTCCGGCGGATGAGCTGCTGGAGAATTCCGAAGTAAAACGTGCCTATCTCGGCAAGGACAAGAAGGAAATGTGGGAGCGCTGACAATTCGCTCCTTTACAAGTTCATATCTCTACCGCAATTTACTCTCGGCATATGCGAGATTATATAAAAGGAACTGATTCATGCGTTTTCCACTCCGTCTAAATTATGATCTGACGAAGTACATTGTTAAAAACAAAAAAAACAAAATTGAGAAGTATCCACTTGTTTTGATGCTGGAGCCAACCCACCTTTGTAATCTTGCCTGTTCGGGCTGTGGCAGAATCCGCGAATATGCCGACACCATTCATGAGATGATGAGCCTTGAAGATTGCTTGGAATCAGTTGATGAATGTCCGGCACCGGTTGTTACCATAACGGGTGGAGAACCATTTTTATATCCGCAGATTAATGAGCTTGTTACCGCAGTATTGCAAAGAGGCAAGCATATATACTTCTGTACTAATGGAATCCTGCTTGAAAAGGCCCTTGATTCCATGACGCCGCATCCCAACTTTACATTCAATATTCACGTTGATGGCCTTGAGGAAACCCACGACCGCATTCTTGAACGCAAAGGTGCCTTTAAAATTGCCATGTCTGCGATCAAAAAAGCTAAGGAAAGAGGCTTTCGGGTTTGCACTAACACAACCATTTTCAAAGAAACCGATCTTGTTGAAATTGATATGCTCTTTAGCCAGCTTGAGGAGTATGGAGTTGACGGAGTGCTTGTGGCGCCAGGTTTCGGCTATGAAGCTGTCGGTGAAAAACTGTTCCTTGAACGCCGTGATATCGAAAAAAAATTTGCTGAAGTTTACGAGATGAGCAAAAAACACCGATTCTTTTCCACACCGATGTATTTGCGGTTCCTTAAAGGTGAAAAGAAACTGGAATGTACCCCATGGGGCAATCCGACTCGAAATCCGCGTGGCTGGAAGGCCCCCTGTTATCTGATTACTGATGCACACTATCCGACCTTTGCCGAGATGATGGCCAAGACCGACTGGGAGAAATATGGAGTAGGGAAAGATCCTCGTTGCGCCCAGTGTATGATGCATTGCGGTTTTGAGCCGAGTGTAGTCAACGAGGTAGGTAAGAGCTGGAAAGATATACTTGAGATGATGATCTGGAATTTAACCTGAGGTTTTAACGGGCTGCTACAGAGTTGTACTGAGTGGTAAATAGGCTTTAAAATTAGCTGTTTGAGCAATATATATTAATGTAATAGTTGACATAGTGGTTACGACGTATTATGACCAAATTGGACCGCTTTTCATCGGCCATAGTCCATAGATTGTCCATAAAATGGCCTGTGTATCCGAACGGTTGCTTTGATCGACCAGAGGTTGCTAATACATAAAAACGCCCCCATTTCGGATAACGAGATGGGGGCGTTTTATGTCTGTGGGGTACTGGGTTGGTAGCTGATTAGGTCAATTCAGGTGTGTCGTCAGATAGATCTTCGTAAAAAAGCTCCTCTGCGGAGTCAGTACCAAGAAGGATGGCCTCAATCTTGTCGCAGATTAGCTGCAGCGGCTTTCTGGCTTTTTTAAGCGACAAATCGACGAGGTAATGTACATTGGTGACGGTGCCGTCACTATGATTGGTCAGCCGGTCAGTATCTTCGCGGCGAACAGCAAGGTGATCAGCGACCATGATGAACGTTCTTCGAAGTGAGTGTGGTGTCAGGTCTAGGCCGGTGATGCTGCGCAGTGTGTCGGCCCTCAGCGTAATGTGGCCGGATTTCGTTGCGTGGTGGTCGCTGGGAAATACATAAACATCGTTTGGTCCTTTTTTCTGAAGGCGCTCGGACAAAATCCGCTCCGACTGGCGTGACAGTGGCTGAGCACGCCGGTGCTTTGTCTCAGTAGACATCCAGGATAGGTCAACTACCTTGAATTTGAAATCAATGTCTACCCACCTGATGCTGGCCGCCTCACTCGGTCGCATGCCGTGATAGATGGCAAAGAGATAGCAACCGCGGTGAATTTCCGACAGCGACGAGACTGCTTTATAGAACACGGCAAATGCCACTGAACTTAATAGCATCGTTTTGCGCGGCTCTGTCTTTGTCCAGACACCGGCGTCTGTAAGGGCTTGGGTCGGGTTGCTCGTAATGATTGTCGGATAAAGCCTCTTACCAAAGTTCATGATTGCCCTAAACCGGGAAAAGGTGTTGAGTGCGGCGCCATGGCCCGAGTTGTCACGTATATCCTGATGGCGATCGATCATATCTTGCGGCGTGAGCTTCAACACTGCTTCGATCAGCGGTATATCCAGTATGTCGGCGAAATTTTTCCTGATCTGGCTGTTGTAACCATCTTTAGTGCCTTTACTGAGCGTGGTCTTGCGGTTTTTGGTAGTCTTATTGAGTAGATAGGAGTCAAACAGTGTCCTGAACGTTGGCACCGGCTTGCTGTAATCCAGCTTAAGTTCACGCATTTCTGCTATCTTCCTCACTGCCTCCTTACGCATCTCGTCCGGCGTTTTTAAAGGAAACTGACCAATTTTCTTTTTCATTGTCTTGAACTTTTGCTGGCTGCCGACTACAGGCACACTCAACTGTACCATGTAACTGGTCCTCATTTTGCCAATGAGTACGAAGAAACCTGCCGCCTCTTTATCCCAGAGTTCAATCTGGTTTCTGCCCGCACTGAACAGATTTCCCTTTTTTCGCTTCACCAGCATTTTAGTAAGGTAATCACGTGTTATGATAACGTTTCGCATTGATTTTCTCCTCATATAACTCGTAGTTTTAAATCTGGTCAAAAGTAGATTCGCAGGTATTGTTGAAAGTGTGACTAGCGATATAATCGGTCACGTCTTTGCGTTTGTACCGGACTTTACTGCCGATTTTAACAAACGATATGCCGCCACCGGCGCACCGTTTTTTCTCGAGCCACGCCTCGCTCATACAGACCATATTCGCGGTCTGCGCTTGATCCAGCAGGTCATCATCAGTTGCGAAGCATGGCGGTAGTTGGTCCGCAACAGCGGTTCCACCAGCGATCATGGTTACCAGATGATCCTTCAACACAGGGATCAGGAGATTAACTACTGCCTCTGCAATGCTTTGTGTATCAGTGTTATCCATTTTGATCTGCATCTTAAACTCCCGTTACTTCGTAATGACCCTGCAGGGGCCCGGCGGCCAGCCAGGCATCAATTGATGCTGGATAGTAGAAAATAATGGCCGGCTGAAGCAACGGGTGGCGGCAGATTCTTCAGTAACCCGCATGAATACTGGTTGCGTTGTGTCTACATATAATGATTTTGTTGCCTGTTAAGGGCCGTGGGTGGATGTGCATAGCTAGAAAAATATGTGGGTGGCACCGTCCGGTACCAAGATTGGATCATGCAGAGGCATGGTTGATAGTTGAAAAAGTGATCACATTAGCAACCTCATAAGTAATTGCGTTACTTATTGCGTCACACGAGTGAAAAAACGCACTTTTCAGGCCGGCTTTGTACCGATCAGACGCGACTTGATCACAATAGCATCCGTATAATGCCTTACGGCATATGGTAGATACATCCACTTTAAAATGGCAGCTCGTATTTGATCGCCAGTTTATATATTGTCTTGTGATAAAGTCGGGCAGCAAGACGTATAGAGATTGCGTCTTTTTTGCTAAACAACTTAGTGAGTCGATCTAAATCTAACTGCTCGATTTTTAACAGCAAAATCCTGTCGCGATCAGCGAGATCTGCACCCTTCAACAGGCCGTATTTATAAACAGAGACTCCGCTTGGGGACAACTCAATCGCATGTATGTCGCCGTCGTTGATAGTAATAAATTCATTAACCAGGGCGATGCCTACCCCGCGGCGGTCGATTATCCACCAACCTGGATTAATACTTGCTCGCCATTCGCTGATGAATTCGTTTATAGGGATTATTGACCGATACTCTTCTGTTAAATCTTCACCTGTAAAGGAATAATACAGAGCTTGTGCGGATGGCCAAGGCGTCAGCTCTGAAACAGCATTCAGGCTAAATGTTTCACGATCTAGTCTCCAGAAGGGTCTCATCGAGTCATTCAGATCTGTAACTGCTGCGGCATCAAAGAACTCCAATCGGTGTTCAAAGTGATATATCACTGCTGTTATATGTGCTTTGTTGACTAACCAAGGAAGTCGATGGTTTTGACAACAAACTAGAGTACCACGCCCTTCACCCCGGTATGTTTTAACCGGCTGCCATTTTAGCCGTATGCCTAACCACAGACGTTTATCCGGCATATTTGACATCCGATGATTCGAAGCGGGCAATACAATACCGCCGGCGACGTGCCGACTTTTCTTGCTTCCGCTGTTCGAGCAGTGCTGCCAGCTTCCTGTGTCGCTGCATTATCAGCCTGTACCACACCATCATCACTATGATGCCGGTGGCATCAATCGCGAATCCCAGCCATGGGACCCAGAAATAGAGGATGGTGCTCATGATGACAACAGTGCTTGTCGCTTTATTTATCCGCTTTTGCATGCGCTCCTGCTGATCCATGATGCTATGCACCCCCTCCTGAACCAGATTATCGACCAGAGATAAATAGTCACATGCAATCGATACAAACGCATCGGCCTCATTGCGACGTCGCTTGTTATCCATCAGCTGTTCCAGCCACGGTAGCCGCGGATGCCAGATGTTTGCCTTAACAATCAGCGGTTGCCATGATTCGACCGTAATATCCTTCCGCAACCGCTCGCCAGGCGTGATATCGAAGTTGATTATTGCCGTTCTGATATTATTCAGGGTACAGCAAGCATTGTTGTCTGAGACAAAAGGGTCACTCTTACTCATGGTTGCTGAATCCGAACTTGCGAGCATGCCGCACTGATTCAGCTGCATAGAGCACTAGAACTGCCGAACCAATAGTCGTAGCTGTAGAGTATTGATGGCCGACGGATGCCATCCAGTGCAGCGGTAACATACAGAAATGAGCTCCCCATCGCAGCAGATCATGATACCTGTCAAGTAGATCAAGCATATATACCCCCTTTCCATTATAGTGATGGTCAAGCCATCAACTCGGAGTATATTATACGCTAAATAGTGTATATAATGAACCAAAAAAAGGGCCGGCTACAAAAAGCTAAAACAATGAATCAATTGCGGAGGCATTTACAGAGAGGTAGGTTGCGACTAGGCGGCGGAGGGCTACAGCTTTCGGGCAGTTTTCACGGGCAGCGACGCTGTCGAGCAGGGCGGCGTCGTCAGGAGTCAGGTAAAGGTTGGCTCGTTCAGGGCGGGGAATGTCCTCGTCTGCCACAAGCGTGGCACCATGGAGCTTCCGGATCGCCTGCCTGCCGATTGTTGATATGGACAGTCCAGCCTCGCGCAAGCGCTGCACCTGGTCTGACTGCGGCCTGGTCAGATAAAGAAAAAAGCGGACCTGAGCGGGGTTCGAGGGCGTTTTCATACTATGATAGTATGTGGGCGGCGGCGCCAGACAGGTCAATCTTGCAAAGTGCCACAGTCGCGGTCATATATTGACAATAATAATTCATTCGGGTTCTCCCTTCTTATCGGCCTGCAGCCGGCCTGGTGAACGGTTGAACTGGCGGCGGAGCTACGCCTGGTCTGTACGTTGTATCGAAAACCGTATCGGTCAGCCAGCGCTTGAAGCCGGGGTTGTCGCTGAACTGTTTGAACAGCTCCGTGTGATCCGACAGTAGCTCCAGGATCACCCTGTTAAGTGCTTTGTCGTGCTCCAGTCGCGCGTTCTGCCTGTCAGAGTGCTGTGCCGCATTCTGGTATGCCGTGTCCTGGGCAACGCGTTGCGGTATCTCCTCGGCGATGACCTTACCGATCTTGTCGCCGTCTTTCCACTCGATATTGCCGAATAGATCGTTAAAGGTCTTGATGATGTTCGACAGCTTGTCAATGTCAAGATCGCCGCCGCCACCGCCGCCACCCTGAGGTGCTGGTTCTACCTCGCCGTCGGCATCGTCCATTCCCATGCTCAGTGTAACCTTTACCTCGGGCCGATAGCTGTCCATGTCGATGGTGTCAAGGACGCCCTTGGACAGATCATCTTCCTTTGGTGCCGGCAGCTTCGGTATCAGAAAATTCAAGAAGATTGACAGTTTTTCCCAGGCCGGGTAGCCGTAAGTAAGGATAGCGCCGAGGAAGCCGTAACTGCGCACAAAAGTCTTGGCTTTGCCCTTAAACTCGACCTGCTGGCTCTCATTCAAGGTTCTCATATAAATTTCTACACAGCTATCCAGGATTGGGTCAAGCTTGTCGCGATCCGCCCCTGTGATGTACAGCGCCACCAGATCCTCGACCTGCTGCAACGAATAGACCTGGGACCTGTCGAGGTCGCTCTTCAGGTCATGCAGCTTGTTGGGATCGGTTTCGCCGACCTGCACCGTAGCGCAGTAGTATTCCTGAAAGGCTGCTTTCACTGCCTCGGCATTATCAGCGAAATCGAGTACAAAGGTGTCGTGCTTCTGCGGGTGGGCACGATTGAGGCGCGACAGGGTCTGGACCGCCAGAACGCCGGCCAGCGGTTTATCGACGTACATTGTGTGCAGCAGCGGTTCGTCAAAACCGGTAGTGAATTTGTTGGCGACAATAAGAAAACGGTATGGGTCCTGCTTCAGCTTGGCCGGTATATCCTTGCTCGGGAAATCATTCAGGTCGGCCTCGGTAACCTTCTTGCCTGCGACCTCCTGATCGCCGGAAAAGGCGACGATGGCCTTGAACGGGCTCTTGACCTCACGCAGGTATTCCGTGACCTCGCGGTAGTAGTCAATGGCCCGCGCGATGCCGCTGCAGACGATCATCGCCCGTGCCTGTCCGCCGATCTTGCGTTTGCCCGCAACCTGCGCGATAAAATGGTCGACCATAATCTCGGCCTTGCGCCGGATCGCTTTGTCGTGCGACTCGACATAGAGGCGGATCTTTTTCAGCGCCTTGACCTTGTCGAAGTCGGGGTCGTCGGCCACCGTCTTGGCCACCCGATAAAAGCTGTCGACAGGGGTGTAGTTTTTGATCACATCCAGGATAAAGCCCTCCTGGATGGCCTGCTTGGTAGTGTAAGTCAATTCGACCGGTGAACGGAAATGGGGCTTGTCGCCCTCAAGGGAGCGTTCGCCGAACAGCTCCAGTGTCTTGTTTTTTGGTGTGGCAGTAAAGGCGAAGTAGCTGGCGTTCGGCAGCATCTTGCGCGACTCGATCAGCCGGTTTATCGTGTCCTCCACCGACTCTTCGTCATCCTCATCATCGCCGGGTGCCGATGACAGGGCCATGTGCATCTTGGCCGTAGTCTTGCCACCCTGGCTTGAGTGAGCCTCATCAATTAGCAGAGCAAAGTTGCGAGAGCCGAGATCACCAAGCTCGTCCAGGATAAACGGAAACTTCTGCACCGTAGTAACAATGATCTTCTTGCCCTTGTGCAGAAAACCGCGCAACTCTTCGGCGCTATCGGAGTGACCAAAGATCGCTGCCACATGGTCGTAGCCCTTGATGGTCCTGGAGATTTGCGTATCAAGTGCACGTCGATCGGTGATGACGACGATAGAGTCGAACTGGGCGATACCGCTATCGCTGATCTTTTTGAGTTCTACCAGCTGATGTGCCAGCCAGGCGATGGTGTTGCTCTTGCCGCTGCCGGCGGAGTGCTGGATCAGGTAGCGGCGACCCACGCCGTCGACGCTGCAGCGGCGCAGCAGGGCCTGTACGGTGCGCAGCTGATGAAAGCGCGGAAATACCTGTTTGCGCTTTTTTTTGCCGCGCTCGTCATCCTCTTCGACAACCTGGGCGAAGTTTTCGACTAGGATGGCCAGTGATTCCTTGGTCAGCACCTGCTTCCACAGGTAGTCGGTCTTAAGGCCGGCCGGGTTGGGTGGGTTACCGGCGCCATTGTTCCAGCCCTGGTTGAAAGGCAGAAACCATGACTTCTTACCGGTCAGGTGGGTGCAGAAAGCTACTTCGGTGTCGTCAACAGCGAAATGCACCATACAGCGTCCCAGCTGGAACAGCAGCTCACGTGAATCTCGATCGGTCTGGTACTGTGTAATGGCGTCGGCCACGGTCTGTTTGGTCAGGGAGTTTTTTAGCTCGAAGGTTGCCACTGGCAGGCCATTGATGAAAATTGCCATATCCAGGGAGCGTGCAGTTTCATCGTTGCTATAGCGCAGCTGGCGGGTGACACTGAAGATGTTGCGGGCGAAATTGTCGGCGGCGCCGGCATTGCCGGGCGTCGGCAGAAACTTATACAGGTCGACGTGCACAGGGCCGTGGCTGACGCCCTTACGCAGTACGTCAACCACACCACGTTTGGCAACCTCACCCTGTAGCCGGTGCAGGAACATGGTGCGCTTCATGCCGTCTTGCTCCAGCTCCAATGTGGCGGTTACCTCAGGCTGGGTGACCTGCAGGAAGTCCAGCAGCTTCGCCACATCCAGAGCTACGTCGCGGTTATAGTCAGTCGGTAGCCCTTGAATGTAGCCTGCGGCGATCAGGTCTCGTACGATCAAGGTTTCGAGGCCCTTTTCACTGGTGTCAGTCGTCGCCATCGTCATCCTCCGTTTCGGTATCCGATTCGTCATCGGCCAGCGCCGCAAGATTAATATCGGCCACCACGTCATCCGGCCCGGGTATCCAGCCGCGTACATCTACCTGACCTGTAACCACATCGGCAATCAGGCGATCACGATATTCGCGGATCAGCTTGATCTCTTCTTCGGTGCGGTGAATTGCCTCTTCCAGTGGCCTGCACTCTGAGTCGATCCAGCGACAAATCAACTCCTGCTCGGCAGAGGGCGGAAGTGGCATCACGGCATTCTTTACATCATGCTTCGACAACGCAAAACGCGTGACACCTGTTGCCAAAACATGAAACTGCTCGGTTATTCGGGTCGCCCCAAGGGAGCGAAATAGGTACTCACCATGGACCTTGCCAGATACAGGCCGGAGCAGGCCCAGATGATATGCGCATACGACGCCCGACAAATCTGCTGGCACCCAAGCAGGCACGGCAATATCGCTTGGCGTTTCGGAATCCTTTGTGATGATCACATCACCAGCTTTCAGCGTCAGCCGAAAAATCTCTGCTGATGTGGCAGTGGCGTGCATTAAGTTCATGTCTGCGGTAATAACGTCGTTTTTGTAGACGTCGGTGTAATTACAGAGCCGAACCGGGATTTCATGGTCATGAGAGTGCTTATCTACACCACTGAACCGCACCTCTGATATGTGCTTCAAAAGAGCAACATCCCAATGACTCGGGATATTTCCCAGCCAGTCGATGCCCGAGGGTTTCAATTTGACCGACGCATTGAGGCCGCGCGTGACGGCCTGATCGATGATGCGGAGCTTTTGCTCGGTCAGCAACCCTATCAGTTCGCGTTTTGCTTTGATGAAGCGGGCGATATGGGCGTCCTGCGCCCGCAGGTAGACGACAATCTGGTCCTGTTCGGGGCGTGATGGAAGCGGAATCGGAAGAGACGCAAATCGATCAGAGTACAACCTCAAGAAACCCGATGTGCCAGTGCCAAGACCCTTTGACTCCGATCTGAATAAGCCCCGCATTGGTGCAGACCGAAACAGGTGTCCGAGATATTCTGGATTATCGTTACGTAGTGTTCGAAACACGGCATAGTCGGGGCTCACCAGCCCGGACAGAGAACTACGAAAGAACATCGCGTTACCGGCCTGCATTCGGTTTAGGACTAGTTCGTTTGGGAATGTGCGCTTATAACCGATCAGGTGTTCTGCACCAATGTGCTTGTTAGATACATCGTTGTGCGGGACCAGTCCACGGTACTGACGCATCGACAACAATATTTCCTCTCCGGTCGTAGAGCGGTCGTCAATCTCACGCAAAAAATTCTTGGCACGGAGATATTGCCAAGTCAAAGGTATCTGTGGCACCCAGCGCGACAATGTGAGCTGATAGTTCGGATAGGCTGGTAGTTGCTTCATCAGTCCGCACCGACGATCATGTGTAGTAACCCCTCGGTCTGCTGCTCCAGCGCCAGAATGTCAGCACGGATCTGATCCAGAGTCCGCAATGGAGCAGGCCGATAGAAATATCGGGCGAAGGAAATTTCATAGCCGTTCTTGGTGGCATCCGTCGTGATCCAGGCATCGGCCGCATGTGGCAACACCTCACGGCGGAAGAACGCCTCGATGCCACCGGCTTCCTTCAGCGGTACCTGTTCGGTATCACGCAGATCGCTGTCCGGTTCATACTCAACAGCAAAGCGTTCCTTGCCAACATTCTCCAGATATGTGCCGTCAATGCCCGGTTTGAACTCCACGCCTGCCTTCAGCTTGGTACGCTTGGCAATTACCGGCGGCGCAGCTTCATCGCGCCAGCTGACGGCCTTGTATATCGCCTTCTTCTCTGCAGCGCCGATCTTCTTATTGTGCTGCTTCATTGCAGCATCGAAGCGGGAACGGAATTCGTTATGGTCGTCGAATATGCCGTCGCCCAGATCCTGCTGCGCCAGTCGGGCCAGCTCGATCAGGGTCTTGTCGCGAAGCCAGGTGAAAGGATCAAGTAGTTTTTTCCGGCGTTTCTCCGGTACTGTCTTCTTGGCGACCTTATTGTCATCTTCCTCGCCGTCATCGTCGCCATCATCGTCAGTTTCATCCCCTTTGAGCCAGGCCTCGATTTCAGGCCGAATTACTGCAATCTGGTCATAGAGTTTGTTGCCCCAGCGGCTGTACATCTCACTGCGCAGGCTTTCATCGCCGGCAGCGAACCGTAAGGATTCGATGGCGCTACGCTTGAGCTGGCTCTTGAGGCGCAGCGGGCGCTCGACGGTGATCTTCCAGTAGCCGAAGTCGGCATTGTCGAACCACTTTGACTCCACTGCGGCCTTGGCTGCCGTATCAACCGCCGGTGGCTGCGACAGGTATTGGTCAAGGATGCGGTTGATATCTGCTCCAGACAGTTGGCAATTCTTCTTGCCGAGGTTGCGGCGCAACGGCTCAAACCACTGGGTGGCGTCGATAAGCTGTACCTTACCTTGGCGGTGCTTGGCTTTGCGATTGGTAAGGACCCAGATGTAGGTGGCGATGCCGGTGTTGTAGAAGATGTTGAGAGGCAGCGCGATGATTGCCTCGAGCCAGTCGTTCTCGATCACCCAACGCCGTATGTTGCTCTCACCCTGACCGGCATCGCCGGTGAACAGCGCCGAGCCGTTATGTACCAGCGCGATCCGGCTTCCGAGAGGGGTGTCGTGCTTCATTTTCTGAAGCTTGTTGACCAGAAACATCAGTTGCCCGTCACTAGAACGGGTGATCAGTTTAAACTCCGCGTCACCACCATGGTTGACAATAAAGCGCGGATCGCTGAAACCGGCTTTACCGCCCATCCGCTCGAGGTCGGTTTTCCAGCTCTTGCCGTAAGGAGGATTTGAGATCAGAAAGTCGAATTCGCGTGACGGAAACTGGTCGGCCGACAGTGTGGACTTATCGGCGCCGCCGACAATGTTCTCGGCCTCATCACCTTCGCCCTTCAACAGCAGGTCAGCTTTACAGATAGCGTAGGTTTCCGGGTTGATCTCCTGGCCAAACAAGTGGATGGAGACTTCCTTATCGTGGCTGCTGGCCAGTGCTAGCAGTTCTTCCTCAGCTACGGTAAGCATACCGCCGGTGCCGCACGAGCCGTCGTACAGTGAGTAGGTACTTGACTCGATCTGGTCCGCGATGGGCAGAAACAGCAGTTTGGCCATCAACTGGACCACATCACGTGGTGTGAAATGTTCGCCGGCCTCTTCATTATTTTCTTCGTTAAAGCGACGGATAAGCTCCTCGAACACGGTGCCCATGCCATGATTGTCAAGGGCAGGCATCTTGATGCGGCCTTCGGCATCAAAGACCGGCAGCGGAGAGAGGTTGACGTCAGGGTTGAGAAAATCGGTGATGAGGTGACCGATAATGTCTGCATCTACCATCGTCTGTATCTGGTCACGGAATTTGAACTTGGTCAGGATCTCCTGCACGTTAGGCGAAAAACCGTCAAGATAGTCGATGAAGTTGTTGCGCAGACGTTGCCCTTGCCCACTGGCAGTCAGACGCGGCAGCGTGAACTCTGAGGTGTTGTAGAAAGCCTGCCCTGCCGCCATGCGCAACGCACCATCCTGATCAACCACGCCGTGCAGGTCAAGGAACGTTTTGCGCTCCATCACTGCGTTTTTTGTGGATTCAAGTACCGCATCCAGGCGGCGCAGAACGGTGAATGGCAGAATCACATCACGATATTTTCCGCGGACATAAACGTCGCGCAGTCTGTCATCGGCAATATTCCAGATAAAATCGGCAACCCACTTGAGTTGGCCTTGATCTACAGTCATTGGTTACTCGTCTCTTTGGTATGAAGTTTGAATTAATGAAAACAGCTGATTGTTTCGGCGCAGATTAAGCTAAAAACCGCAAATACACAAGTTTCGCGTTATCGGTGGGGTGGTGATGACCTTCCTACTATCATAGTATTTATTTGCCGGTTGATGCCCTGCATTGCAGGCACAGTCATAAATGGAGTGCCGCCTTAATTTCCTGCCTCCATGTCGATATGTAACAGGAACCACTTTCGCTATCGAAAGTGCGACTGTCAACGGTTGCGCAACACGTTTCCGAAAGCTATGGTGTCACCAACCAAAGCAGCCGATGTAGGAGCGTACCATTACATTCATAACATTCATATCATGGTAGAGGAGGCATTATGGCATACGTCGAAAAGCTGGAAACAGAGCATATACTTGCGGCGATGAAATCGTTCGGATGGGCGCCCGGTAAGAGGCCGCCAACCTACGTTGACCTGCGGTTGAAATGCAAGGAGCTGTTTGACAACGGTGGAGATGGCAACAGGCTTAAAGAAATGAGGGAACAGGCGATTGCCATGGAGAGCGGAGTCTCACTGACCAAAAGTGAGGATGAGCCTACTCCGCACCAGTTGCCGGACGATCTTCAGGGTGAGCTTAGAGCTTTTGCTCGCGATTTTGGCGAACGTTTGACTCGGTTTGACAGAACCACCGGAGCATATCTTGCTCGGCACTGCGCCGCCGCTGATGCAGGTGCCAGTGCTCGCATCAATGCAAGCCGCCGCGAAGTTTCAGAGCAGTTGGAAGCCTGTGATGAGGAAATATCGGCAGCTTTGTCAGCGATCCAGGCACGCGACTCGATCATTGAGAAACTTGAGGCAAAACTGTCTTCGGCGCTTACAAACACTGCACATGCTGAGGGTAGGGCGTCGATCCTTTCTGATCAGGTCGAAGGGCTTAAAGCAAAAATCCTGGAGCTGGAATTGAAGTTCGGCGCATCTAAAAAAGGAGGTGTGAAGAAGACGGAGACAACAAAACCGTCTGGTGCTGCCCAAGCGCACGTTAAACATAAACTTTCGCAAAAGACCAGCGCTACTCCCAGCAAAACTATAGTAAATTCGATCGGCGGCAATGAGGCGGCTCACCAGGATGCTGCTCCTGCTGAAGGTGGTGAATAATGCCAGCTGGAATGATCCAAATGGTTTTTTCAGGTGAAGCAGGGGTAGTTAATGCGCTACATGATCATGTGCAGGCAAAAATGCCACGCGGTCAACACGGTGCGGTCAAGTATCAAACTCGGTTAAAGGAGAACGCTGATGGTGTTACTGCCCGTCTGAGCGTGGAGGTGCCGCCGGGGTTTTTTGACGATTTTTTGGGCAAGGAGTGGCGGCCGACCGGAACCGCACCATCAGACGGTACATCTAGTAACGATCCTGGTTGCAGACCGACAGGCCGATACACAATCGATTATATCGGGGGCAAGTGACATACTACATTTTTTTTTGGGGGGGGCTTGTATAGGGTGGTGACCGCATGGTATTATATTCTCGTTGAATCGGTTTTCGCAGAACAGACGGTTTAGCAATACCAAGCCGTTTGCCGCCGAACAGGCAGACAGTATCGCTGCCGAACAGGCAGATAGCATCGCTGCCGAACAGGCAGTCAGTATCGCTGCCGAACAGGCAGTCAGTATCGCTGCCGAACAGGCAGATTGTATCGCTGCCGAACAGGCAGACAGTATCGCTGCCGAACAGGCAGTCAGTATCGCTGCCGAACAGGCAGTCAGCATCGCTGCCGAACAGGCAGACAGTATCGCTGCCGAACAGGCAGTCAGCATCGCTGCCGAACAGGCAGACAGTATCGCTGCCGAACAGGCAGACAGTATCGCTGCCGAACAGGCAGATAGCATCGCTGCCGAACAGGCAGTCAGTATCGCTGCCGAACAGGCAGTTTAGTAACACTGGCCAGAGGGAAGCCGAGGCCAAACCACTTCGCCTGCGAATAGGCGGTACATGAAAACGCCCTGTTGATTTGTTTCAACGGGGCGTTTCTTTTGTGCGCCAGGCACCCACAGATTTTTTTCCTTCAGCAGACAGCTACTATCCACAACTCATCCCTACAAATATCATCTGCTACCAGCGACGTCGCATCCGACAGGGAAGGGTCGCGGCCTGACGGTTTGCCATCTGCCGGCAGATCGATTGACGACAACCCGGTTGGTGGTGACGCGGGTGATCGATACATAATCGACTATTGCTGATGCAGGTGGCCAATCATTTTCGATTTGCCTTATTAAACAACTTCTGGCCATCATCGCGCAAAGTGCCATCAGGCGCAACGTGCCTATAAAGTGTCTGTCGCGTCATTCCCAGTTCTTGACACAGTTCAGCGATCTTGGTTTCCGGCTTACCCATCGCCGCCATGGCAAGTCTCAGTTTGGCGGGAGTCATCTTATAAGGAGCACCGCCGATGCGACCACGCGCCCGGGCTGCCGCCAGGCCGGCCACAGTTCGCTCCCGTATGAGTTCGCGCTCAAATTCGGCAAGTGCTGCAAATATTGCAAAAGCCAGCTTGCCCGAAGGGGTGGTTGTGTCGATAGGCACACCGGTAAGGACCTTAAAGCCAATTCCCAGCTCATCTAGGTTATGGACCGTCGTAACAAGGTGCGCCAAGTTTCTGCCAAGGCGGTCGAGTTTCCAAACCATTAACACGTCGCCCGTACGACATGCCTTCAAGCAGGCCTCGAGCTCTGGCCTAGAGTCGATGCTCCCAGATGCCTTGTCTTCGTATATTTTCTCGGGATCGACACCTGCGGCGATAAGAGCGTCGCGTTGTAGATCTGTACTCTGGCTGCCGTTGGCTTTGCTGACCCGCATATACCCGATAAGCATTTCCCCCCCCAGTTCTGTAACATTAACGATCGATTGCGTGACAGAGCTTATCGGCCGCAATATGGCGTCTATAAGTGTCACATGATAAGTATTATAAACTATGTCACTATAACCTGTAAATATTTGTATATGTTACAGTTCACGGAATAGGTGGCCAAGACAGTGCATAACCAGGAAAATTGACGGCGCTAACGGCGCCGGCTAAATGCCTATACAGGTAAGCCTGCAATTCATAACTGCCCACCAACGACAATAACCAACTCAGATTGATACATTCAAAGCAGTATAGCGGAGTCAGTGCGGGTAACGTCGCCCTCAATCGGTCTTATGCAAAACGATGAACACGTTTTACACAATCCCTCAATCGTGATCGACTCGCGCTTGTTGCGCGTACGGCTCATAGCTGATATCAGCAGTTTGTTTTTATTCGCTCACGCTTTCCAAAACCGACAGGCGAAACCACCGCCCATATCGATTTGATTAACAAATCGATCCACCGAAAGCGATTACAGTAGTTTTTCATCGCACTCTTGCGCTTTTTGAGTAAATATCCCCCACCAGAGGTGGGGGCTTTATGATTGCTGGCCCCTCAAAGGGGCCTTACCGCAATCAACTACGTCAAAATCAAAAACCGAAACTGCAACATCTAAGCATAATTCCGGAACTGTCGAACTTTGGGAGTCCCCCACCATAGGTGGGGGTTTACCTAAAAGAAATTAAGACATTCATACGGAGGTGAGCGATGCGCGAAACTACTTTTTATGACGGATGGGTCGAAACATTAACGATATCCGTTATAGTATTATCTCTATTTGCGACAATTTTATTGTTCGGTCTATGGTGGCAGTATAGAAACAGAAAAAAAGAGCCCGACACCCCCTCTGGCTACACCTTTAAAAGTTACGTTAAGTGGTATTTTGATGGATTTGGCGGCGATGTATTCAAGGTGCTAAAATGGGGCATAACAGTGGTGTTGGTTATTGTTGCTATTGCCGCTGCAATAATATTTATCCCTTTGGCGTGGGGTGCGATCACAGCGGGTATCGACGCAATATCCGTAAAGGGTATTTTAATTGTTATAGCAGTTCTACTAACCTTGATAGTGTTGAAGTTGAGGTACCCACGGGCCCAAAAGTGCATGCCAGAATAGTTTATATTTTGACCAAGGTACATTCGGGCAACATAGATGGCGCTTTTACCCTTGATGAAACCGATCACCTGTGCAACGGAGTATTTTGGTGGGATCGATATCAATATGTGAATATGATCAGGCTGAAGATGGCCTTCCAGTATCTTGCACTCTTTCTGCCTCAAAAGGCTGTGTAACAGGTCGCCAAGCTCTTTTCGTATACGGCCAAACAGAACCTTGCGCCTACATTTAGGGATCCATACAATATGATACTTGCAATCCCATTTCGTGTGACATAAACTTTGTGCGTCGTCCATTGAAGCCTCCTTTTCGTGTACTTTGAGCGGTTCACTTTAGGGAGGCTTCTACATATTTCAGGAACTGTCAAACTATTGGGGTCCCCCACCAGAGGTGGGGGATTACCTAAAAGAATTTATTCCAGGAGATTACATGCTCCTTGCTGTGAGCGTGTATCACCTCAGTCGGAATTGGACTTTCAAGCCGCTTGATCTAAAGGTAAGTCAGGATGGACTGGAATAATAGGTAAAATTTTGATATTGAGTTCATCCCGCATCAATATAATTCTTCTCATCAACGATACGACCGTCACTGACCTGGAATATCCGGTCGAAACCTTCTACCATGCGATGATCGTGAGTGACAACCAGGATCGCGGAATGGTTTTCCACCGCCAGTTTCTTCAGGAGCGCCATGACATTCTTGCCATTCTCGGTATCAAGCGCTGCGGTCGGCTCATCGGCCAGGATCACCCTGGGTTTGGTTGGCTAAGGCACGTGCAATAGCCACCCGCTGGGCTTCGCCACCGGAAAGCGCTGAAGGGTAATTGCCCAGTCTGTGGCCGAGATTGAGGGAAGTTAGCAACTCTGTTGCACGGCTTTTGGCTTCACTTTTTGTCATGTTGTTGATCTCCAACGCAATCATGACATTTTCCTGAGCGGTCAGAAACGGTATCAGGTTGTGTGCCTGAAAGATGAAACCGAGCTTTTCCTGGCGCATCCGCTTCAGGTCAATACCGCTTTTCCAACCTTCATCTGCAACAGCAGTACCATCGATAACGACCGTGCCGTGGGTCGGCTTATTGATCAGACCGATGGAGGTCAGTAGTGTAGTCTTACCTGAGCCGGACGGTCCGAGGATGGCGACCAACTCCCCAGGCTTTACCTGAAGGGCGGCCTCTGCAATGGCGGTTACTGCCGTCTCGCCTTTCCCGTATATCTTTGTCAGATTATCCACTTCTATCGCGTACATGGTTTCACCCACCTAGAGCCTCCGCTGGTTCGACCTTCAAAGCCTTCCGTATGCCGACAAAACTTGAGAGCGTGCAAATAACCATAACGATGACAAAGAGCACCTGCAGATCAAAAGCTTCCAGCACAATCCGCCGTGGAAAATTCTCATAGGTCAGCAGGATTAGACCTTAGCCGATAGCATAGGCGATCACTCCCATCAGGAGCGACTGTTGTATGATCATGCCGATGATCACGCGATTCCGCGCACCGATCAGCTTTAGGGTTGCAATCACCTTGATCTTATCGATTGTCGAAGTATAGATGATCAGCGAAATGATGACCGCCGAGATCACGAGTAGAATGACCCGGAAAAGCCCGATTTGCATCCGAGACTTCTCTATCATCCCCTTGGTTAGTATTTTGGTCTGTTCCTCGACTGATATTGGCCGGAAATGGTTCCAGCGACTGATCTGCTTCTGTATCTCATAGAGGTTTGCTCCGGGTATCAGCTTGGCAACTACTGTGTTAACCGTATGGGTAGATTCCGTGATGCCGGCGATGTTCTGCTTCAGGTATTTTGCTTGGACCGGAGAGAGTGATTGGATGGCGGCCAGATTGGTATCGATCCGCTCCCGGTCGTTCCTGATGGCGTCGTTGTTTTTTTGAATTGGATATCTTGGGCATCCGACAGGCTCACATAGGCTACCGGGTCGCCACCTGACAATACAATCTTGCCGGTGATCCCCACTACAGTATAGTCATGAATCCCCAGATGAATCTTCTCACCAATTTAATCTTCATCGCCTTGGCAACTACCATTTCATAGTGCTTCTGGCGGACGATCTTTCCAACTTCGACGCGGAGACGGCCAAAAAGCACCTTCTTACGGTACTTCGGGACGATCACTACATGGTATTTGCACTCCCATTTAACATGGGATAAACTTTGTCACTCTCGCATGGTATTTCCTCCTGTTGATTACCCTTCGGGGCTTTCCTCAGTAGGAAGTGTCGCAGTAACGGCATAGCCTTTTCAAGTCTCACCGGCAGAGCCGGTGGTTTGCTGAAAGGCATCAATTATCTTTTATTATATGTTACCAGGAGGGAAAAGAATGATGTTAACCAGGTATTCCATGTTGTGAATCGGTATATTGATCACGCAATTTCTACCTGTATTGTCCGCGATATATGCCCATGACTCTCGTCTTTTAAAATCAATTACGGCTCCACCGGGGTAAGCAGCTTATTCAAACTGACCAGCATAAGATGACCTTCGGCAATCAAATCAAAACCATAATTTGAAAGACGCCACTTGGTCACAATATAGCGCATAGAGCCAATTATGATGCGAATCAGTTCCTTCTCTGGAATTTGTTTGCAAATCTCCCCGTTCTCTTGCCCTTTCAGAATGGCGCATGACAGCGCCTTTTCCTGCATGTTCAAAAGCTGATGCACCTCTTGTGAAAGGAGGCTGTCATTTTGAAAGATACTCTCCGAGAAAACAACCGATGCAACCGATGGAAACTCGGTAAAGTATTTGAAGTTGTTGCTGAACAAATACTCAATTTTTTCTATGGCGGGCAGGTCTGACGTGCAAGTTTTTTCCATATTTTCTTTTGCACGCTTTTGAAACATCCTGAGGATTCCGAGTAAAATAGCTGCTTTACTTTCAAAATGACGGTAGATTGCTCCATCTGTGACTCCAAGTTTATTTGCCAGATTTTTTATTGTTAATTCTTGGATTGACTTCTCAGCAATCAACTCGATTGCCTTGCTTATTATTTGTATCTGGCGTTCTGAGTACTCAGACATATACACCCTCCACTTTCCTGATCATAAACAGCGATTAACTAGGACGAACATAACACCTATAAACAGCAGTATGGTGAAAAAACAAGAATATTATCGGTTGCCGCAGAGTATAGAGTATACAGTATACTCTAAATCCAGCCCAAGAACAAACATCTAATACCGCCTCCATTCATTACTTTTCAACAAAATTTCACTACCCCAAAAAAAAACTTGCATCACCCTGACTATTGGACTAAACAGTATGTAAGTAAGCGCTTACTTACATCACAAGAAAAGGAGGGAATTGCATGAACACATGGGCTAACCGAAGAGACTACCTTTTTCGGTCCACCAAAGGATTGATAGCTTTGGCTATTGCCTTGATTGCGCTGATAACCGCAGTCTGGGGGACACTGTCGGGGCCGATGGCAGAATGGGGAGTCAGGGACATAACCATCCGCATACTCGGCATGGACATCCACCCGGAACAGCGAGAGGGCAGAATCATCATGCTCTATCACGTCATTGCGATGGCCGTTGTTGCCATTGAGACCTACATGATCACCTCTACGGTACGGATGAGCAAAGAGGAACAGGGAAACATCAACGGCTTGGTAACCATTGGTTATCTACTGACAATGTTTTTCGGCCTCGGATTTGCCTATTTCGGCCATAACTACGCTTTCCATGGCCTTTTCATCCTCGGTCAATCCCTTCTTTTCTTCGCCGGATGTCTGTTGGCAAAGGTACTCTGGCCATGGAACAAGAGTACCTATCTTGAAAAAGGGTCACCCTACGCCAAAACCCCAAAAGGGATTGATCTGGAGCGCGTCGCCTTCTTTACCATGACCGTTGCGACTCTTGGCTCGGCCTGTTTCGGGGCGGTTACCGGCTCTTTCTGGGGAAATGGCCATGAAACATTCCTGGCAGAAGACCTCATCAGACTACCGCACAAAACGCCACTTCAGCTTTCCATTATCGGCCATCTGCACATCATGCTTACCCTGGTTGCTGTCGCTATAACGCTGCTCGTTGGGCGCTGGCTGGACTTCAAAGGAATCTGGCACAAGATTTCGATGCCATTGATGATCTTCGGCTCAATCACCATCACGCTCGGTGTTTGGACGGTTGTGCCATATCAAAACCTCGCCCATACGATCATCTACGTCGGAGCCGTGTTCACGATGACGGCAGCGTTAATGCTCGTCATATTCGGTTGGAAAAAACTTATCAGCGAGCGTCTGGCAGAGCAAGGGATTACAAAAGCAAATGTATTCCAGGGTATCAGGGCGCTTGTTCATGACCCTCTGAAATTCGGTCCCCTGTGGCAGATGGTGTTCATGAACTTCACGGTGAGTGGCGTCGGCATCTTCATGGCGATAAAACTGGACAAAATCTTTCGTATTTGGCCAGGCCGCGAAGAGCGGATCACACTGACCGGACACTGGCACATCCTGGCTGCTTTGATTGCCACGATAATCATATTGTATTACGCCGATATGTGCGGTCTGAAAGGTAAGGCAAGGCAGTGGTTTGGCTGGGTTGTAATCATTGGCTCCGACATCGCCTTCGCCTCCATAACCATTTTTTCAATGAAACGCGGCTTTGTCAGCACCTACGACCAGCAACCACTGGTTGATTGGACGATGATATTCGCCGACTTCGGCCTTGGGGCAATCATGGTCGTGCTGGCGATGCTGCTTCTCTGGCGCATATATGACTTTATGAACGAAAAAGGGGCATGGCAACAGGAGAGCGGCGAACTGCAACTGGATAGAATTACGGCAGAAAAAAAAGACAGCGTTGAGACTGAGGAGGTGGTGCGATGAACAGAATGAAAGTTATCACACTCATGACGGTTGCTTTACTGGCCGGGGTATCAACAGGCACAGCATGCGCCCAGGAGAACAGAAAAATCCCGATCTTTGATACCGGCATTAACCCGAATAGTTGGGTGACTGTTGCCAAGGGGGACTTTTTCAAAGGCCAGCACAAAAAGGAAACTGCCGTTAATTATGACTATGAAATCATGGTGACACCGGTCACAAACGCACAGTATGCGGAATATCTGAACAGCGCCTCAGCTAAGGGCACCATTACAACCAAAGACAACAAGGTCTTTGGTTTCTATCCCGGTGACAAATTCCATAAGTATAAACATGAGTTCGAGATCAAAGCGGGTGACAAGCTGCATATGGCGCTTGATGCACAAGGGCTGGCTATCGAAGCGCGTGATGGAAAGTTTGCAGTAAAAAGTGGTTGGGAAAACCACCCGGTCGTGCAGGTAACCTGGTTTGGAGCGAAAGCATACTGCGACTCCAAGGGGGGAAGAATTCCCACGGAAATAGAATGGGAGAAAGCAGCCCGTGGCACCGACACGAGAGCGTATCCCTGGGGCAACGAAATAACTTCCGCCCACGCAAATTTGTATGCCAGCAAAGACCCGTTTGAAAAGGGCTTCGGCAAACAAGGAACAACCACACCGGTCGGCTTTTACAATGGCCGTTCCTACAACGGATTCCAGACCAAAGACGCTCGTTCACCATATGGCCTGTACGACATGGCCGGTAATGTCTGGCAATGGTCAGGCGATGTGTTCCCCAAGACACACTACCGCTGGATGCGCGGCGGCAGCAAAAGCAACTATGACTTTGAACTACGCGTTTACAACAAAAATTCCGCCGGTCCTGATTTTCATGAAATCGACATCGGCTTCCGCTGTGCCAAAAACAAGTAGCAGATAACAGGTACGGCTTGGTTTAACACCTTACACCGACCTTGAAGGGGGATTCACAATGAAAATCTCACAAAGACAATCCGGCATCATAAATGTCGTTAAAAACAATATCAAAACATACCTCCCGCTCATCAAGAGCCTACAAACAGGCTTGTTGTTGGTAACCGGTGTAACAGGGTATCTCAGCGCCCGCTGCCCGGTAATGACTATCGGTGTCTTTGTCGGGTTGGTAGGGAGCCTGCTCCTTGCTATCAGCGGCAGTACCATCCTGAACATGGTGTATGACCGTGACATCGACGCCCTGATGCGTCGGACCGCCAATCGGCCACTGCCGAGCGGCGCGGTACATGTATGGAAAGCACTGCTGCTTGGTTTGTTCTGTTCAGCTGCCGGGGTTCTCTGGGGATATGTGCTTGATCCGCTCTATGCCCTGGTTGTCTTTGCCGGCCTGTTCATTGACGTTGTCATATACACCATGTGGCTCAAGAGAAGCACCCCCTGGGCCATCGTCTGGGGCGGTATTTCCGGCGGCATGCCGATCTTCGCCGGTCGGGTACTCGCTACCGGTTCGATCGATCTGGTCGGAATTCTTTTCGCTGCAACGATTCTGCTCTGGATACCGACACACATACTCACCTTCAACATTCGCTACGCCGATGATTATCGGCGGGCCGGTATTCCTACTTTTGTTTCCTCTTACGGCATCAACAAAACACGAATTATCATCGCCATTTCCAGTGTTGCCGCCGCTATCAGCATGGCAGGCTGCCTTGTTGTGCTCGGTTTTTCCTGGGGCTATTTGAGGGTGCTGGCTCTCCTGACAATAGGCATCATCGGCATAGCGTTCAAAAGTATCGCATTCCCTTCTGATGAAACTGATTCCAGACTGTTCAAAGGTGCATCGCTCTACATGCTCGGCTCCATGGTCACAGTAACTCTGGGTTCGTTGTAGAAAACCACCGGTGCACAAACTTTAAGGAGATTTACATGGTCAACGAAACGTCGAAAGTACAAAGAATTTTCGCAGCGATTGTCGCAGGTGTAGCAGGGATTTATTTCCTTGCCTTCGCACCAACTGCGGCGATGCGAACATTGAAGATTGCTCTGGAGCAGGCTCTCCTGCGCCTCATTCCGCATGATTATGATTTCTACCCGGCCATTCCACTTTTAAGTGCGACCTATTCCGGCTGGATCATACTGATTTTTCTTGCCGGTGGACTCAGCATGATGTTGATCTGGCCTCTTTACCAAGGTAAAACCTGGGCACGGGCAACAGCACTGGGAGCTTACGGGCTTGCAACCGTCGGTGGCATGGCAATGACAATCCCCTGGTTCGTGCTGGTACTGGCCGAATATCCACACAAAGGCGTACCACCACATACGGTAACCGGCATGCCCCCGGTTATGGCAATATTATTTCTCGGCCTCGCCTTCTATTACAGCATGTTATATTCCGATCAGGACACCCTTAAAAACAAACTGCTGAAATGGATTCCCTACACCGCTATCGGCATTGTATCCGGCATGGTTTTCATGAATGCCCAACATGGCGCCCGCTATTTCATTCATATCAATGGTGAATATTTTCCGGAGAACGCTCCAAACATTTTATCTCCCCTTGATCATTTCATCACAAATCTTGATTATCTCGACTGGAAAACATTCGATGTAGTCCATACTGAGGCGGTGTACAGCGCTCAGACACTTACCTTGTTGCTGGGCGGGTATGGCCTTTATATCGCCTCGGTCATAATGATCCTCTCAATTCCCTTCATGTTCATGAAAAAGAGAATCGGCTGGTACATGGCGACCGGTGCAGCCGTTGCAACGGCCGTAGCAAGCTTTCAGGGGTATATTGTCCGCCATTCCTTTGAATGGGGCCAGGGGTGTGCAATGTCAACCGCGTTGCTGCTCATCCTGCTCATCCCTTATTACAGAAGAATGTTTCTGCCGGAAGGTGACTAACGGTTTATCCCTGATTTGTCCCGCAGTAAGGACCGCCTTCACACTGTCAAGAAGGCCTACCAAAACCATGATACAAAAAGACAAGGAGATTCCCACATGAAAAGAAAAAATATTGCCCTCACATCCCTGATGCTGGTCCTTACTTCATCATCAATTGCTCTGGCCACAAACGGCGACAACACGCTTGGCCTTACCGCCCTGGAGTGGGCGCGTGGTGGCGCTATCGTCGCATCACCGGTCGATATCCCCAGCATGATGTATAACCCGGCGGCAGCGGGGGAGTTCAAAGTAAACAAAGGTGGCTTTGACATGAGCCTCGGCCTGCTCAACGCGAGCCGTTCGATCGATACCAAGACTAAATCAACAGATAGTGATGCAGACAACTATCTTGCCATGGGGGTCGGCGCCGTTGCTCGTGCCTCCGACAAGATGTTTTTTGGTATCGCCGCCGGCGGCGTGGCTGGTCTCGGCGTTGACTTTGCCGGTGGGACTTTATCCCCCGCAACATCCGTCGGCGTCACAACGACCAAAAGCCTGTTCAAGATCGCGCCGACCATGGCTTATGTTGTCAACGACAAGCTGACAGTCGGTGTTTCACCACAAATCGGCTATCAGTCTATGGCCATGCGAACCGCTCAATTTACCCTGCCACAAACCGGCGTATTTGGCCTTGGCGGCTCAGTTGGTGCTATTTATCATTTTACACCAACGCTTCAAGCCGGCCTTTCGTACACATCCAAAATGTTTATGCAGGAATATACGTTTAATGGCATTGCGGGAGCAACAGAAGGTAAATACAAGATGGAGATGGATGTACCCCAATCCGTTGCAGGCGGGGTTTCTTTCAGGCCAATGCCAAAACTTCTTTTAGAGGCTGATGTAAAGTGGATTGATTTTTCCGATGTCATGGATCGCGTTGAACTTATTGGGCCTGCCGGAGCAGTTGCCCAGACGCTCGCATTTGGCTGGAAAGATCAGGTAGTGTATTCACTCGGAGCAGAGTATGAAGCGCTCCCCGGTCTCACGTTACGCTCCGGCTACAACTACGGCGCTTCTCCTATTGGCAAAGAGGATGTAACCAGCAACTATGGCTCAATTGCCGTTATCGAGCATCACCTGTCAGTGGGAATCACCAAACAGTGGAGCCCTGCCGTGTCCACCTCGGCATCATACACCCACGGCTTCAGTAATAAAGTAACTTCAAATAACGCACCGGCGGCCCTTGCTCCTGTCAGTATCGAGGCAACGCAGAACATTGCCTACGCCCAGCTGAGCTTCCGTTTTTAGTCGTGCATGAATTGGCACTGCAATGAATTGCTTCCTTAAACCAGCTGTTGACCGGAGGGGTCTATTATTGCTTGCAGGCCTTCTCTGGAGCGGTGCCGGAGCACTGCTTATCAGTTTTGCTGTCCGGTGGCTGGCTGATCTTCACGGCCACCCGGCGCTCATCGTCGCAACAACTGTTGCAGGTCTTATGCTGGGTAGCTCAATCGCTCTGTTCGGTTTTCGCCGGATGGCCAGGCGCAATATCAACAGAATACAGGCAATGCCAGAGCGCAGTTGTATTTTTGCTTTCCAGAAGTGGCAAAACTATTTTCTGATCGCGTTCATGATGTCGCTGGGGATTTTTATGCGACGCACACACATCCTGTCTCCCATATACATGTCCATCATGTATATGGGGATAGGCACCGCGCTCTTGAGCACAAGCCTGCTTTATTACAGAAGTATTGTAACAAGACAGCAGCCATAATTTTATTACTCAGTCTTTAAAGAACACTTAAAACTCAATAAAAACAAGAACAAAACAAAGGGGAACAATATGAATAAAATTATAGTCGCCATGTTTGCCGTAATTGCTTTTAGCGGCGTAGCCAGCGCCAAGGATCAACTCGTATTAAAGATCGAAAACAAGGATGTGAAATTCAATCACGCAAACCATGTCAAATATCAGAAAGACAACTGCGCCGCCTGCCATCCAGCCGTACCTCAGAGCGAAGAAGCGGGAAAGGTAACCTGGATGTTTTGTCGAGGGTGCCATGACCAGTCGCTGAGAAGTGGCGGCATCAAACCTCAGCCAATTGTTAAGAAATAAGACATGACGGTTTTACCGAATGGGAATTTACAAACAACCATTCATTCGAGGAGCGGATATATGAAGAAGATAATATTTGTAGTGTGGTTTGTATTATTGACTGTTTCATCGGCTTTCGCGGCTGAGATTAAAGTTGGCGACAAGGCTCCGGACTTTAAACTGAATGATTCAGCAGGGAAGGAATACTCGCTTAATGTCCCGCAATTCAAAGGAAAGGTACTGTATATCGCGTACGTGGATCCTGACGAGAAGGACACAAACAACCATGTAGAGGAGGCGCTGAAAAAAGAGCAGGATTCAGGCGCTCTGGATAAGGCCCGATACGAAAATTTCTGGATCGTAAATCTCAAGGCTACCGTAAAGCCCAATTTCATAATAAAGTCAGCCCTCAAGAGTAAGCAGAAGAATACGGGCGCCACCATTATTCTGGACCCTGACTACACCATCCTGAACCTGTGGGGCGTAAAAAATGACTCATCTAACGTAGTGGTCCTCGACAAGGAACGGGTTTGCCGCTATGTCCATAACGGCAAGTTGTCGTCTGAAGAGGTCGTCAAGTTGGTTAAGGTCATCAAGGAATATCAGGCGAAGTAATGCTTTTGACCGACAAACAGTCTTCCGAACGCTCAGTTGCTTTAAAGCACCCTGCCTTTTGATGGGAGATCAACGGAAAATAGCGGAAATATCAAAAAATAAATACGTTGGGTGCCACTCTACCGTACCGCAGATTGCTGAAACTGCAAAGGTAGATTGGATGTTTTGCTGAGGATACCATGATCAGTCGTTTGTATACGGTCACCTTAAATCTCAAGGTATCCATAAGTAATGTTTTTAGGATGTTTAACCGGCAATTAACTGTTCTGTTATCGTCACCTGACGGGTTTTAGGTCAGGTGCAGTCCGGTGGCTATATAAACCACATCACTGGAGGAAAAACGATGGAGATGAAGTATATAAGACATGAAGAGCAAGGTTTTATTCTCTGGCCGGTAGTGGACGGTGACCCTCTTTGGCATAAGCATATGGGTCATTTAGTGACCGAAAAATGCCACGGCGGTAGAATCCTATCCGCTGGCTTTGTGAGATTCATAAATGGAAAACCGGTATGCTATGGCGAATCCATTAGTCTTGAGCTTACAAAGCATCCAGATGATAACGTGGCATTAGCACAACAACTTGGAATTTAGTACGTATGACCAATTGGCTGGAAGAGTACATACTGCCATTTGTACTCTTTTATTTGCCGGGGAGTACCTTTCCTCCCCGGCATTTTTTAAACTAAATCCTGTGAGAGCTAATGGCAAAGATCCTATTTTATATAACATTGACTCTCTACGGTGCTGCTGCACTGATGTGTCTTTAACCGACTCCTACACAATGCCTTCTCCGTGGCCAAACGAGTCCGCACGGAAACGACAATCGCATCAGCAGCAGTATCGGTTTCATTTGCCGCAGTAGAAAGAGCTAAAATGATCTTCGATTCCCTGACCGACAAGACCGTACTTTTAATTGGCGCCGGAGAAATGTGTGAACTTGCGGCAAGACATTTTCTGGCAAACGGGGTAAAAAAGATCATGGTGGCTAACCGCACCTTTGAGCGGGCAGAGCGGTTGGCAAAAATGTTTGGCGGGACGGCGATACGATTTGATGCGCTGCTTGACCGCCTCCACAAGGCTGATATAATTCTTACTTCCACCGGATCCCCCCTCTTCATCATCACTCCGAAGGACCTCGAAGAAGTCATCTACACGCGCCGCAATAAGCCCATGTTCTTTATTGATATTGCCGTTCCAAGGGATATTGATCCGGAAGTAAACAAACTTGATTCGATCTATCTGTACGACATGGACGACCTGCAACAGGTCGTCTCTGCTAATTTGGAAAACCACAAAGGGGAAGCCTAAAAAGCTGAATTGATAATTGCCGAAGAGATAGGCTAGTTTTCTAAATGGTTAGCCGCACTAGAGGTAACTCCGTCAATTACCGCAATGCGCAAACAGTTTGAGGAACTTCGTCAGGCTGAATTGGCCCGTACTATGTCTAACTGGAAAGATGCCCCGGAAAATGCCGAGCAACGATTGGAATCCCTGACAAATTCAATAATAAACAAATTATTACACAAACCCACCGCTGTTTTAAAAGGAGCAGGCACGCATCATGGTAGCCGCACTGAATTGTACTTGGACACGCTACGAACACTGTTCAAGCTAACATCCTGAACAAATACTTGAACATTCGGCGGCAGTTTATGCTTGACTAATATCTTGTTTCACTACATAAAGATAGTAATCAATTACTATCTTTATGTAAGGAGCCGGTATGCGTCCACCCTCCAAGAATCTCCCCGCTGATGAACGAAAAGCCGTTACGGTGCAAACAGTTGTCAAGCTGGCAGCAGAGCAAAACCCCAACGACATCACCACATCCGCGATTGCCAGCGCCATGGGACTGACCCAGGGTGCCCTTTTCCGCCACTTTGTCAGCAAGGATGCTATCTGGCAAACAGTTATGGAATGGGTGGCCGATTGCCTGCTGACACGGGTTGACAATGCAACCGATGCGGCTCCATCACCACTTGCAGCCCTTGAAGCGATCTTCATGACCCATATTGATTTTGTTACCCAGCACCCGGGGGTGCCGCGCATGCTGTTGGCGGAACTGCAGCGTGCCGGCATGACACCGGCCAAAAAAATGGTGCAGACCCTGCTCAAACGCTACGAAGAACGGATTTGCAGTTTAATTGAGCAGGGGAAGTCGTGCGGTGAACTGGAGCCGACCGTGGCAACAGCGTCCGCCGCCACCCTGTTTATCGGCACTATTCAGGGTCTGGTGATTCGGTCGTTATTGACTGAAAATCCTAAAAAAACGCAAAGCGATGCGGCAGCGGTATTTGCCGTTTATCACCGTGGTGTGAGGAGCACGCAATGAAGAATTTCCTGTCGACCCATGGCCGAGCCTTGGCAGTTGCCGCTGTTTTGGTGCCTTTACTGGTCTTACTGGTCTTACTGGTCTACGTAGCCCTGCGCTCCGGGCCGCTGGCACCTGTGCCGGTGACCTTGGTGACGGTAGAGAGCAGGGCGGTAACACCTGCGCTCTTCGGTATCGGTACCGTCGAGGCGCGCTATACTCACAAGATCGGACCGACGTTCGCAGGGCGCCTCAGGCGTGTAGATGTACAGCCTGGCGATCACGTCAAGGCGGGGCAGTTGCTCGGTGAAATGGATCCGGTCGACCTGGACGACCGCATAATTGCACAGACCGCAGCTCTCAAACATGCCGAGGCAAACATTCTCGCCGTCAAAGCACAAAGCCAGGAAGCTGCTGTCCGCAACTCTTTCGCCGAAGTTCAGGCAAAACGTTACGAGCAACTGATGTCCATTCATTCTGTCAGCGAAGAAAACACCGAAGCGAAGCGGCAAGAGTTGCAGGTCACGCACTCTGTCTTATCAGCTGCACTCGCCAACCTCGACGCATCACGCCAGGAATTTTCACGCCTGCGATCTGAACGTGAAGGTCTGATTCGGCAGCGAGGCAACCTCCGTTTGGTATCGCCGGTTGATGGAGTCGTGTCCCGGCGCGATATGGACCCGGGCACCACTGTGGTCGCCGGTCAATCGGTGGTTGAAGTGATTGAACCCGGGAGTATCTGGATCAACGTCCGCTTTGACCAGCAGCGCGCAATGGGGCTGAAAAACGGCCTGCCGGCACAGATAACCCTCCGTTCACGAGCAGATGAGCCGCTGGCGGGACGGGTGTCGCGGGTTGAGCTCCATGCCGATCCGGTTACCGAAGAAATTCTGGCAAAGATTGAGTTCAAGCTGTTACCCCACACACTCCCCCCTTTAGGCGAGCTGGCCGAAGTCACCGTTGCCCTCCCCGCGCAGAAGCCGATGCCCGTTGTGCCTAATGCCAGCGTACAACGTGTCGACGGGCGGCTTGGTGTATGGATCGTTGAAGGCGACCGCCTGCGCTTTGCTCCGGTTAAGACGGGCGTATCCGACCTCGACGGTCGGGTGCAGATTGTCGAGGGTCTGAAAGGGGGCGAGCGGGTCGTGGTTTACCGCCAGAAAGCGCTTAAATCCGGAAGCCGCATCAAGATCGTGGAGCGCGTCATGGGTAAGTCATCATGATCAGCCTGGCCGGACGTGACATCCTGCATGCCTGGGGCAAATTTGTCTTTACCGGCATCGGACTAGGGCTCTTGATTGGTGCAACGTTCACCATGGCAGGCGTGTACCGCGGCATGGTGGATGATGCCAAGGTGATGCTCGACAACAGCGGGGCCGATCTCTGGGTGGTCCAGCAGGACACCCTTGGGCCGTATGCGGAGCCGTCCAGCATTTATGACGACACCTATCGCAGCATTCTCAGCATTTCCGGCGTCGCACGCGCCGCCAATGTCACTTATCTGACCATGCAGGTACGCCAGGGGGAGCGTGACGTACGCGTGTTGGTAACCGGCGTGACAGCCGACGGTCCGGGCACACCCGGCTGGCCGCCGTATCTTGTCGCCGGTCGGCAGATCACCCGTAGTCACTACGAGGCCGTGGCCGACATCGCCACCGGGTTCAAGCTCGGCGACCGTCTCCAAATCCGCCGCAACCAGTACACCGTCGTCGGCTTGACCAGGCGCATGGTCTCCTCAAGCGGTGACCCGATGGTGTTTATCCCGTTGAAAGATGCCCAGGAAGCACAGTTCCTCAAGGACAACGACGCCATCGTGCGAAGCCGCGCGCGCACATCCCAAAACCCGGCACTGAATCGTCCTGGGGTGCCAGGACTGCTTGACGCCGTCATCACCTCGCAAAGCACCAACCCTTACGTCAACGCAGTTCTGGTGCAACTCGAAGCGGGCCATGTCTCGGAGGATGTGGCGGGATCAATCAGCCGCTGGAAGCGCCTGAAGGTATATGACCGCGCCCAAATGGAGAATATCCTGGTGGGGAAGCTGATCGCCACATCGGCCCGACAGATCGGCATGTTCATGATGATTCTGACGATTGTCAGTGCTGCGATTGTCGCCTTCATCATCTACACCCTGACCATGGGCAAGATCCGTGAGATCGCGGTGCTCAAGCTGATCGGCACCAGGAACCGCACCATTGCCGCTCTGATCATGCAACAGGCGATCGCACTGGGTCTGATCGGATTCGTGGTGGGCAAGATCACGGCAACCCTCTGGGGCCCGTTTTTTCCGAAACACGTGCTGCTCTTGCCGCTCGACGCCGTAATCGGGTTAGTCGCCGTGGTTGTCATCTGCATATTATCGAGCATTATCGCCATTCGCGCGGCACTCAAGGTCGATCCGGCCGAAGCCATTGGGGGTTGATATGGTAGGCAAAGGTATTCGCATCGAAGGCCTGAAAAAAAGATACGGCAATGGAGATACCGCCGTCGATGCCTTGAAGGGCATCGATATGCAGGTTGCCCCGGGTGAAGTGGTCGGCCTGGTCGGGCCGTCCGGCTCCGGCAAGAGCACGTTGCTCAAGTGTCTGGGTGCCGTGATCGAACCGACTGCCGGGCGGATGATTCTCGGCGATGAGGTGATTTATGACGACGGCTGGAAGGTCACTGATCTGCGGGCACTGCGCCGCGACAGGATAGGGTTTGTATTCCAGGCGCCCTATCTCATCCCTTTTCTGGATGTTACCGACAATGTTGCCCTGCTGCTGATGCTGGCGGGGCGCCCTAACGGTGAGGCACGCTCGCGGGCGATGGAGCTGCTTGAAGCACTGGATGTGGGGCACCGGGCCAAGGCGATGCCATCGCAACTTTCTGGCGGAGAACAGCAGCGGGTGTCCATTGCCCGAGGCCTCGTCAATCGCCCCCCGGTTATCCTGGCCGACGAGCCTACCGCGCCGCTCGACAGCGAACGGGCTCTGGCGGTGATCAGAATCCTGAACGACATGGCACGCAAATACGACACCGCGATCATTGTCGTCACCCACGATGAAAAGATCATTCCGACGTTCAAACGGATCTACCATATCCGTGATGGGGTGACCTACGAGGAAGCCGGCGAAGGGCGCGCCTTTGATTGAAGCCCCAAAAAAAATCAAGGAGCTTTCCATGGAAGCCATTTTCAATACAAAAACCGCTGTACGAGAAGGAATGAAATCCCCGTTACGCACGTGGATGGTTCGTGGTGCCGGCTTCGCCCTCTGCCTCGGAGGGATCGCAGGGTGTACCGTCGGACCTGTTTTCAAGCGTCCTGATGCTCCGCAGGTATCAGGCTTTACAACGACCCCTGTTGCGGAGCAGACAGTCGCGAGCCCGGGGATTCTCGGCAATGAACAGCGGCTTGTTACAGCGCAGGTACCTGCCGGTTGGTGGAAAGAGCTGAAATCTGCCAAGCTCAACAGATTGATAGAACTCGCATTTAAAGCCAGCCCGACACTTTCGGCGGCCCAGGCAACGTTACGCCAGGCCGAACAGAACTACGCGGCCCAGTCCGGTTCAACAGCGCTTCCACAGGTCAATGCAAAACTCGGTGCCCAGCGCCAAGGCACCAACAGTGCGGCGATGGGCCTGCCTGGCGGTGAACGCACCTCCAACCTCTACAACACCTTTGTTGCGGTCAGCTACGACCTCGATCTGGCCGGAGGCTCCCGCCGGGGGCTTGAAGCACTGGCGGCGCAAGTCGACTACCAGTCTTTCCAGCTCGAAGGGGTGCGCCTGGACTTGGCAGCCAACGTCGCCCTCGCCGCAATATCCCAGGCGCAGTTGACTGAGCAAATTAAAACCAGCAAAGAGATCCTGCGTGCGCAGCAAGAGCAACTGGAAATCACACACAAACGGCTCGATGCCGGTGCCGCCTCGGAGAACGAAGTCCTGGCGCTGCAAACTGAAGTCGAACAAACTCGGGCAGGCATTCCCGGGCTGAACAATCGCCTGGAGCAGTCCCGCCATTTATTGGCCGTTCTGACGGGGCAGTTTCCCGGTGCGGCTGACGTGCAAAGTTTTACGCTGGCGGATTTTTCCTTGCCGGCTGACTTGCCGTTGAGTGTGCCTTCAGAACTGGTACGCAGACGCCCGGACATCAGAGCCTCAGAGGCGCTGCTTCACGCGGCCACTGCGCAGTACGGCGTTGCCATTGCCAAGCTCTACCCGCAGTTGACCCTGACCGGCACCCTCGGATCGCAGGCTCTGACGGCAGCCAGTCTCTTCGGCCCAGGCTCGCTGATCTGGAGTCTTGGCGGCCAACTGGCACAGCCCCTGTTCAATCCAGGTTTACGCTCCAACACCCGGGCAGCCGAAGCCGGCTTGGATGCCGCAGGCGCTAACTACAGGCATACGGTGTTGCAGGCATTGCGTAATGTGGCGGACGTCCTTCGCACTATCGAGAGTGACGCAGAGGCTCAGTTGTCACTGGTGACCGCCAACGAATCGGCGCAAAAATCATTGGGGCTGGTTCAGCAGCAATACGCTCTTGGCGCAGCCAGCTATGTGCAGCTGCTCCTGGCTCAACAGCAAGCGCAGCAGGTTCGCATCAATGTGCTGGCGATCCAGGCTCAGCGCCTGGTCAACACAGTTGCCTTGTACCAGGCAATGGGGGGCGACTGGGTGGAGCCCCGGTAGCTCCGATGATATCTACGCAGAGGATGCAGTTGAAGGAGGGAAGCTTAAGCGTGAAAGATTTCAAACTGCCTATCGTTACAACCGTTGTCGTTTTTATAACCCTTGCCATGATTGAGGTCATGGTTAAGAAACCACTGCTTTTGCTGGACAGGTTTTATCCGGGAGCCGGGTGGCTTCAGGTCATTCTCATTTCCGCCTACGCCTTTGTCGTGGCGTATAACATGCAAGATCCGGCAAAAGCGGCTCTTTGGCGGCGGCGCACATGGCTGCTTTTTTCTATCGTATTTTTCGGCCAGTTGCTGCTTGGCTTGTTTGCTTCGCCAATTTTTCTGATGTCAGGGGCATTGCACTTACCGATTCCGGCCATGATTGTTGCGGCACCTCTGTTTCGGGGCGAACTCTCGATGATGCCGTTCCTTTTTCTTACAACGATTATTTTGTCTGGGCCGGCCTGGTGCAGTCATATCTGCTATTTTGGCGGCATAGACGCTCTTGCGGCGACAGGCAAAACAGTGAAAACAGCTGTCAGAAATAAATTTGCAATCAAACACAGCATACTGATCGCAGTGATAGCCGCCAGTCTGCTGCTCAGGCTTCTCGATGTGCCGGTCCTTTGGGCGGTTCCGCTGGCACTTGGCTTTGGCTTGGCGGGGGTAGCGGTAATATATCTGTTCTCGCGCAAACAGGGGAGAATGGTGCATTGCACCATGTATTGCCCCATCGGCACGATTGTTCAGTATGCCAAATGGATTTCTCCTTTTCGGATGCGCATCCAGCAGGATTGTTCGGCGTGCGCACGCTGCTCTAATTCCTGCAAATACGATGCGTTGAACCGCGCAGACATTCTGAACCATAAACCGGGGTTATCCTGCACTCTTTGCGGAGATTGCATTACCTCATGCCATAGCAGTTCAATTCAGTATAAATTTTTCAATTTTTCCAACGTTTTTTCACGAAAAGTATGGCTATGCATTTCAATAGCTTTGCACGCGATTACACTTACGCTGGCGAGAATCTAGTCAGCGTAAGGTAGTAACCTCCATCCCTCTAAACAGACCTACGATAAGATTCACCTATGTAAGCATTTATTTACCACTTTTTTATGCGGAATTTGATTTTGGTCAATTTCCTTGTACACTCGTTTAATGTATACACACAAGTTAGACAGGGTGTAACAAATCCAGAGGGAGAAGGGGGAAACAAAAAATGAGTAAAATCGAGAGGACATGTCGCATGGTGGTCTTCATGGTAGCATGTTTTGCTTTGGTCCCGGCTCTGGCATTCGCCAAGCCGTCCAAATGCGAGAGCTGTCACGCCAAGATTTCACCAAAAATGGTGCAGGACTTTAACCGCGGCAAGATGTCCAAGTCTTTGACATGCGAAGCCTGCCATGGCACGGCCCACACCAGCGAGAAGGATGTAGAGAAGGCTCAGTTACCAACTATCACCACCTGTAAGCAGTGCCACCCTGATCAGGCCAACCAGTATATGGACGGCAAGCATGTCTTGGGACAGGTTGCACTGGATGCCATGCCCCGTACACACCAGCAGCCCAAGGCCTTTATGGCCGGCCAGAAAGGGTGCGGCGGTTGTCATACCCTGGGACTTATTGACGCAAAGGGCCGTGAGACCGAAGCCCGTAAGTATTACAAATACGGTATGGACTGCCAGAACTGCCATACCCGCCACGCCTTCTCCAAGGCAGAAGCCAACGAGCCTGAGGCCTGCCAAACCTGCCATATGGGTTTTGACCATCCTCAGTGGGAGATGTGGTCCGGCTCCAAACACGGTACCACCTACCTGACCAATCGCGCCATTAACCCCAAGGCCAAAAACCGCGCTCCAAAATGCCAGACCTGCCATATGCACAAAGGTAACCACCGTGTCATGTCCGCCTGGGGTTTCCTTGCCGTGCGTCTCCCTGAAGCAGATGCCGAGTGGATGGGCTATCGCGCCACCATTCTGAAAGGTTTAGGTGTACTTGACCCTACCGGCAAACCGACCGGCAGACTGGATGTAGTCAAGGCTGGCAAAGTTGCCCGCCTGACCAAGGAAGATTTCGACAATGAGCGGGGCAAATATGTGGCGATCTGCCAGCAGTGCCACTCTCCCAACTTTGTGAAGGAGAACTTCAAAAACGCCGACCAGATGGGTAAAGAGGCCGACAAACTTTTCAGTGAGGCGATCAGTATCGTGGGCGATCTGTATCAGCAGGGGATTATCAAGCAAAAAAATGGTCAACCATATGCCTATCCTGATCTGTTGACCTTCTACGATGTTGATACCAAGATTGAACAGACCCTGTACGAGATGTTCATGGATCACCGAATGAAGACCTTCCAGGGTGCGTTCCATTTGAACCCGGACTACACCACCTGGTACGGCTATGCCAAGATGAAAAAAGATCTGGTTGAGATACGCGAGATGGCAATTGACATGAAGAAGAAGTCTGGCAAGTAAGACACTCTAACGCCACCGGTGACCCAAACGGGCTGCCGGTGGCGTTTTAAATTTGTATGTAGATGAAGATACGGTGGAATAATGGCTGATCAATCCATCATACTCTGGATCATCGGGGCAATATTAACCTTCACGGGCCTGGCAGGTGAGCAAACGAATATAATCAGATTAAATGCCGGCCTATTAACCAGACTACGATGATAGTAAATATGAAACCGATCCTTTTCCAAATCAGCCTAGTGGAGTACAACGATTCAGCAGTCCGTTGACCGATCATTTAACTCCGCTGGTTTGCTGCAGCTTGCCTTTAGTGATCTCACACTTCAGTCTCTTTTTGCGCAAGGCAGCACGCGTGCCGAAGAACCCGCCGGCAGCTGTCAATACCCAGATAGTTGCTGTAACCGCTATTTCGCTCGTGGTGATCATATTTTATTCTCCGAATTCAAGACTATTCCTGCTCATACTGCGTAACAACGGCTTGATAACGACTTTCAAAACCGGGCGATACTTGGGCTTCTGCGGATTGATATTCCTGCAGGATGCTGGTACGCATAGTCTCTGGAATGACACGTTCTGCTAACGGGTAAAGAATTTCGTCTTCCTTACTGATATGGTCCCGCAGCAGAGCAGCATACCCCAGGGCATTATCTGCAATTGCCTGATACGTGTCTGTACGACCCGCTTGTGCCTCATGAACAGCAGATTCCATTGCGCGGACAAAGTTCCGGCCCTGATCATGTTCCATCAGCATGGCGGCAACCGGACTGTTTTCTTTCGGCATACCGTTGTCAACCAATGCTTTGAAAAGGACGTCTTCTTCTTTGGCATGATGAAAACGATCAGCATACTGACGGATGAACTCGATGCCATCAAGATAGAATTGCCAGTTGAGGTACTTCCCTTCAGCCGTTTGAGGGGCATTTTTTTCAAGCAATGCAATCATGCGCAGAATTAGGCGATGTTCTTCCACCAATGTTGTGGTGATGTCTACTTTCATCAATTTCTCCTATTGCCGTCAATACCAATTACGACGGTTTCCAGAGGAATATCCCGACCACTTTTCTGAATCGCATCCTCAACCATGATATCAAGTCCTTTGCAGCATGGCACTTCCATGATTGCCACGGTGACACGAGGGGTTTCGTTTGTCGAAAAGATCGTGGCCAACTTGTCAACGTACGTACCCGTATTATCCAGCTTCGGGCAGGCGATTGCCAAGGCCTTCCCCTTCAGTAGATCCTGATGCATACTGCCCATGGCGAAAGCCACACAGTCTGCGCAGACAAGAATCTCAGCATCTTTGAAGTACGGAGCGGTTGGTGGGACCAGATGGAGTTGCACCGGCCACTGTCTGAGTTCAGAGACGGCCTTTATGTTGTTTGTTTCGTCTGTTACCGGTCTTTCGATTACCTTTACCATGCTGCCGGAGCAGCCACATCCCAGATTTCCCATGAGTTATTCTCCTTTTTTAGCTAAATGCTCGTTGATTTCCTGCTCAATTTTTGCTTCGTCTTCCTTGGATAAGCCGTGAATGGACACAACATCCTTCAGCAGACAGATCCCCACCTTGCAGGTGGTGCAGCCGATGTCGTAACGAGCAAGTATCTCGCCGATCTCCGGGTAGGTCTGCATCACATCCTGTATTGCTTTATCACCAAGTTCGTTATTGAAGTTCATGGTTTGTCTCCTTGCTTTGTAATGATTCTGAGATTAGCAAAGAAATCGGCGCATGCGTTTGACCTGAATCAATAAACCGGATTCAATGAAGTAAGTCGGATAATTTGACATAGGTCATGCTTGTCAGAAACACAGTAGGTCAAGGTGTTGTCAGATTTAGATTTGATATTATCAAGAGGAGAAGGTTATGTGTGATTGCGGATCAACCAAAACACCGGGGGCAGGGCCATTTGCATCAGGCAGGGAACTTGTGGAATTTGTGCTTGCAGCCCATGGTGGAGCAATAGCCGTGTCTCCAGTACCGAACGGTGGACTGACTTCAGCATGTCAGGGATGCGGAGCATCTTTTGTGCTCAAAACTTTCGTTCAGGCTTGCCCTGAGTGCGGTGGCGTGCATGCCGTATCGCCGCCTCGCGCCAACGAGCCGACTGCTATTCAGTTTGCCGGGAAAGATTTTGTGCTGATAACGGCATCATGATTATTTTTCTGATCGACAAGTGGCCTCCCGCTTAACTCAACAGTTTCAAACTCAATGACTCAAGTATGGCACCATTGGTATGAGCCGCTGATAATCAGCATAATCCAACGAGCTTTGCCAGTGCCCACTAGCCATTCCAGTACCGATTCCCGCGATAAAAATGGTCAGGACAACTGTCGGAAAAACCCAAAATGGTAGCGGTCGCTTCCAAAAGCCAGGTTGCATGGCGAGCACATTTCGCTCTGGACAACTTGCTACACAAGTGAGACACCCAGTGCATTCTGGTGAAGTAACAGTTGTTCTGGAATGAATTAAAAGACTGGAAGGACAGACGTTGGAGCAGCGTTGACATCCGGTACAACCAGTCGAGTCCCGTCGGATTTTAAAAGGGCTGAAAATACTTGTAAGTCCCAGTAATGCACCATAAGGGCAGAGATACCGACACCAGAACATTTTGTAAAAGAGTGATAATAATGTCTGGATCGCCAGAACAACTATGGTCGTTAAGGACATGCTCGTGAAGAAATGGAGCATTTTGACGTCGCTAACTGCCCAATATGGAGCATCCAGAAATCCGCCAAGCGCTTCGACTGACATGTCCACCAGGATAAATTTCACAAACATCAGCAATAGCAGATATTTGATACTCCGTAATCCATAGTCAAGCCATCTCCATATGCGATAATTCCGGCCAACTAACTTCCGGCCAATCTTGAATGCCCCTTCCGAAAGAGTGCCGACCGGGCAAAGCCATGAGCAAAATGATTTCTTGGCAAGCAGACTCATGAGCAGAATTGTCACGAATATTACCAGTGCAGCTGGATGTACCGGATGGATTTCTCCTGAAAACAGCCAGTACTTCAGACTTGTTAGAGCTCCGATTGGCAAAAAGCCTTCCACACCCGGAGGGCGGGATACCAGCGGAACGGCTGCGCCACGTTCTACAGAACTGACAAACATGCCGAAGCGGATGCCAATCCCGATAACCCACAACATAAAGCACCACTGAACAACAGTCCGTATTGTACTGGCAGATTTTGTAAAAACCCCATTTAGGTACATGATTATCCTCTTCGTATCATGGGAATTTGCCAAGATACTCTTCTCAATCGCTGTTTATAAGCGCCTAGAATGCCTGCCAGATAAACCAGGCCCCGGCAAGGGAGATTATGAAACCACTTACCTTCCTGCTCCAGTTAGAAAAGTTGAGCACCCCTCGCGTTTTGGCAAAAGACTCCACAAAACCGGTAAACGTACCGGCAACGAGCATGAGTAGACAATGGCCGACAGCATAGCTAAACATCAGCATGATGCCGTAGAGAACCTGACCCTTGCCGGTGACGACAGTCAGTAACACAACCATTACTGGTGTGGCGCAGGGCGAAGATACAAGGCCAAAGAACAGACCAAGCATGAACGCTCCAATGATACCGCCCTGTCTTGGCTTGAAATCGCGCTTGATCGGCAGACGAATTTCATACAACCCCATCAGCTGACCACCCATTACCAGAGCCACGGAACCGGCAATCGCATACCACCAAACACCGACTACCCCGAAAACTGTGCCCAGCAATCCGGCGGCAGCGCCGAAGGCTGTGAAGGTGAGAGACAATCCAACGATGAACATCAGGGAATAGCGGAATGCCTTCCAGCGGTCACCATCGCTATAACCGCCGACGAATCCGACTACAAGCGGGATGGTGCTGAGAACACAGGGTGAAGCTGAAGAAATAACCCCTGCCAGAAATACTGCGCCGAAGGCCAGCAGCGGGTAGGCAGTAATGATCTGCTCAATGTTGTCGATGAAGGTCACTTGAGCCCTGCCGACTTCAATCCTTTGATGAGATCTTCTTTGCCCATAAAACCGGTATGTCGTTGTACTTCTTTTCCTTGATGGTTGATGAAAATCTGGGCGGGAAGCATCTGAACGCGGAACTTTTGTGCGGTTGCCTGGTCAGAACGTACATCGATGAAGAGAATATTGGCACGACCCCGGTAATCATTGGAAAGTGATTCCAGGTAGGGCGCCATCTTCTTACATACGGGACAGGTGCGCAGGCCGAAATCAATCAGCGTCGGTTTGCCGGACGACAGGGCCTGATTGACTGTTGTCGCGGTAGCTGCAGGGAGTTCGGCCCTGGCAGCACTGGTAAGCATCACGATTATGGCTAACACCGTAAAGGGCAGTCTCATAACATCCCCTTGATTTCGGCTACTGACAACAATTTGCCCGAACACTTGAGCTGACCATCGATAACCAGCGCGGGTAGAGTGGTGACGCCATATTTTAACATTGCGGTTATTTCAACTACCTTCAGCACCTCGCCCTGTTTCCCGCTTTCATCGAGTGCTTTCTTTGTATTCTCGTAAAGTGTTATGCAATCGGCACAACCGGTGCCTAATACTTGTATTTTCATGGCATTACTCTCCTACATAGAGGTCGATGGTCACAGTTGTGATGCTTTGGGGAAGAGGATGTTGTTCTCCAGGTGGACGTGCTTGTGGAGATCATCCTCAAACTCTTTGAGCATTTGATAGGTGATCATGAATTTATTGCACGTGTCTTTTGGTAGTGCATAATCCTTTGAAAGGTGTCGAATTGCGTGGATAGCATCGCCGATCTCTTCGTGCTCGCGGCCGAATTTTTCAAGGGATGCCTTAATCACATTGGAATCTTCCTTTGATGGTGAATTGCCGATTTTTCTTTCAGTATCGGCCCGTTTTACCGCTGGGAAGAAAACTTCTTCCTCCTCCCGGAGATGGGCTGTCATATCTGTGACTATCTTTTGGAAGATAGTGGCGATATCGACCACCTCGGGATGATGAGCACCATGTACTTCCGCAATCTTTCGAGCGTAAGCGGCAATTTGTTCGTCGTTTTCTTTGAGATATGCATGATGGGTATTGACTATGTAATCCACCAAAAAGGGAAGTTCCCATGAGGTATAATTTTGGCTTCGATCAATCTTTTCCGTTTTGATCGCTGCGATTTCCTGCAATAATGTATCAGGATTGACACCCTTCTCCTGGCATATTGCTGATAGAGCAACCTTGCCACCACAGCAAAAGTCAATCCCGTGAGTCTCAAAGACCTTGGAGGTTCGATAATCGGCGGCAACTATTTCTCCGATTGTTGTATCTAGTGATAAATTTGCTTGAAGAGTCGATTCTTGCATGGGTGTTCTCCTCTTAGTCAGTGTTGGCTGGGATTAGCCTGCCATCTGACTGATTTTGTTGAAACCTACACATGTGATCCTGCCAGTTTTGATTCACAAACGGTCAATCGCTCTTTCAATTCCTTCTCCTTTTTCCATCGCTCAGTGACATCCCGCATGATTGAGGCACAACCCGTTATGTCACCGGCTTCGTCGCGCAAAATCACCATGCTGAATTCCAGTGAGACTCGAACCCCGTCTTTGCGAATACCCGGTGAGGAAAGCAGTCCGGTTTTGTATTTCGTCTCGCCGGAGGCCATCACACGATGATAGCCTTCCCAGTGACGAACGCGCAGATTTTCAGGGATGAATAGATCAAGTGATTGTCCAACTGCTTCTGCTGCAGTATAGCCAAACATCTGCTCTGCACCGCTGTTCCAGAAGCGAATAATTCCTTCCCGATCCGAAATAAGCATCGCGTCCGGTGCATTGTTAACCAACTGTTTCAATAATTTGTCCATATATCCTCCCATGGCGGCGTTTGATAGATATCTAACTGTTAGTACCCTACAGTAACGCCGGATAGATCAGATTGACCCAAGTCAATAACGGATCGAAACACAGAAAACCCTCTATGGTTGCTAAAGAGAGGAAATAAACAAATGAGCTTTTCTCACTGATCGTCGCTAGAAGCTTCACCGTCCTGTAAAATGGTCCCACAGCAAGTTTCAACCCGGTTTCTCCCCGCCTGTTTAGCAGCGTACATGGCATCATCGGCACGCTTGATAAAAGACTCCGCCGTGTCGTCCGGATAAAACTGAGCGACACCGAAACTGCAGGTCATGGTTCCTATCTGCGGGAAATTATGCTGTTCCACATTCGATCTAATCTTTTCCGCCAGCTCACGCCCCGTCTTGACATCGTTTTTGTGCACAAGAACTACAAACTCCTCGCCTCCAAATCTTGCAAAAATGTCGGTCTGGCGGACCATGCCGGTAACAATGCTGCTAAGTTCCTGTAACACATTGTCGCCAGCTTCATGACCATAGGTGTCGTTAACTGTTTTGAAATGATCAATGTCGAAAAAAATGAGCGCCAGTGGCATTGCGTAGCGCCTTGACTCCTGTATTTTCATGTGGAGTAATTCAAGAAACTTTCGTCGGTTGCAGATGCCAGTCAATGAGTCGGTTGTTGCCTGATTTTCCAGAATAGCATTCACCCGTTTCAGTTCTTCTTCGGCGCAATCACGCTCCTCGGTGCGGTGTCGTAACCCCATATAGCCAACATACAAACTGATAAGCCCAAGCGACCACATGACGCCATGTCCCGCCAAAAGCAATCTGGCTTGTTTGCGAATGACAGGTTCAAATATCTCCATGGGTAATCTGATGCTGATGCCACCACGGATATCTCCCTTCTTGTACCCCTGATGGAGATGACAGGAAAGGCAGCTTTCTTCAGTTATTAAAGGACGTATAAGCCGCATATAACGAAGCCCATCTTCCGTTACAATACTGCTAATTTCCTTCTTGCCGCGTTCGAAATCCTGCAAAGCAGTTTTTTCCCACGCATCGGCCTTATTCTCAGGCCGCAATGGCTTGAGACTGGTAATTCGTCCGGATGCTTTATGCTCTTTTTGAGCAAGTTCGTAAATCTGTCGCGTCATATATGCCGGGTTGACCAGAGTCAGGTGACGTCCTGAAGGTGTTATAACGTCACGTTCCTGAATAGTATCAGGCAAGTAGGGATTGGGGGTGACCCCCATGTCGGCGACAACATAGATACCGCTATGAAGAGCATTCCAGTTACGGTAGAGGATATCCTTGTCGATATATGCCCGGGCGACATTCAGGGCAATAGTTACGATTTCCTGACGATGAATAGTAATGCTTGCCATAAGGGATACGGCAATGACACCTGTCCAGCCAAAAGCAAGGAGAAGGGAATAGTTCTTCGGATGGGCGAAGGATATTTTTTGTTTGAACCTTATCAACGCAAAGTGAACCTTTCAATCCTATTTTCCAACAAACTAGCACAAATAGATTCGGTAATGTTTGATGTTGGTCAACAATACGCTGTTTTTTTGAATCGTAGTATTGAGAGGCTATTTTCAATATTTTTATTGTTCCACCATGTTCTTCAGAAATTAATTGACTCCATTTTGCTTCTGTGTGACTTTTGTATTTTAATTAAGCACGCTCCACAAGGAGAATTACTACATGTTGAAGGACCTTAAAATCGGGACTAAGATGTTGATCATGCTGCTGTTGCCAATTGTCGGCATGCTCTATTTTGCCGTAAAGGATGTCGTATCCCGTTATGACGTGGTTGAAAATGCAGAATCATCAAGAACTCAGGCATCGCTTGCAGTAGCATCAAGTTCGTTAATTCATGAACTCCAGAAAGAACGAGGCATGACAGCAGGGTATCTGGCTTCTAAAGGGGAAAAGTTTAAAAGCGAATTAACAAAGCAACGTGAGGACACCAATAACCGGATAAAAAAACTGAATGATTTTGTCACCGCCAATGCTGCTCGCCTGGAAATGGTTAAATCATCACTTGGGCAAGCAGGCAGCAAGCTGGAAAAGCTCTCCGACACCAGAAGTAGTGCTGATGGCCTGAAACTGGAGGGTAAGGAGTCTTTTGCCTTCTATACACAAGCTATCGGTAGCTATATGGATATTATTTCTTCAATTGCCACATCAAGCACTCAAGCTGATGTCGTTGCAGATGCTGTCACGTATTTCTCTTTCCTGAACCTGAAAGAGCAAGCGGGACGTGAACGGGCAACTTTAAACGCAGTTCTCAGCGCCGGTCTTTTTGAGGATGAAACCTATCGCCGTTTTCTCGGTGTTATAGCTGCCCAGAACGAACATCTTGCTATGTTCTCCAAATTTGCACACCAGAATGTCCTCACTTACGCCCGAGAGAAAATGAGTACTCCTGCTGCCACCAAAGTTGATGAAATGCGTGCAGCAGTTTTGGCAAAATCATCAACAGGTGACTTTGGTATTCCTCCTGAAACTTGGTTCACGACGATCACAGAAAAAATCAACACGATGAAAGAGGTGGAAGACCATCTTTCCAAACATCTCATAGAAGGTGCTGAGGAACTTAACAGTTCTGCAAAACGGTCATTAAGCCTTAGTATTGCCATAGCTTTGATCATGACAGTAGCAGCCTTGGCAATTGGTTTTATGCTCTTTGTAAGCATCAGACGCCCGCTTAAAAGTATGGTGTCTATGCTGAAGGATATAGCTGAAGGAGAGGGAGATCTTACCCGACGTCTTGATGAAGATCGACGTGATGAATTTGGTGAGGTTTGTCACTGGTTCAACAAATTTGTTGAAAATATGCATAGCATTATTTCACAGGTATCAAGCACAACCAGACAGGTAACATCTTCCGCAGCTCAGCTTCACAGTACAGCAGAACAGATTGCAACTGCAGCAGAAGAGGTCGCTTGTCAGTCAACTACCGTGGCAACGGCCAGTGAAGAGATGTCAGCGACTTCTAACGATATTTCCCATAACTGTACATTAGCTGCAGAAGTTTCCAACCGTGCAACTGATAATGCACGGGGCGGAGCTCAGGTAGTGCAGGAGACTTTAGAGGGTATGCAGAACATCGCTGAACGAGTTCGAGAATCAGCACACACCGTAGAAAGCTTAGGGGCGCGTTCCGATCAGATCGGCGCAATTGTCGGCACGATTGAGGACATAGCCGACCAGACAAACCTCTTGGCATTAAATGCAGCAATCGAAGCGGCCCGTGCCGGTGAGCAAGGCAGGGGTTTTGCAGTTGTTGCTGATGAAGTGAGGGCTTTGGCGGAACGTACAACTAGAGCCACCAAAGAAATCGGTACGATGATCAAAGGTATTCAGCAAGAAACCAGCGGGGCGGTCAGTAGTATGGAAAGCGGTGTCACTGAGGTTGAGAGGGGCATGGAAAGCTCCCGCAAGTCAGGCGAAGCGTTGCAGCAGATTCTGGACGCAATCAATGATGTCACGGTACAGGTTCACCAGATTGCTACGGCCGCAGAAGAGCAGACTGCAGTTACGGGCGAGATTTCTTCTAACATCAGTCAGATTACCGATGTTGTTCAGGAAACTGCAAATGGAGCCCATGACACTGCTAGAGCAGCGTCGGCACTCAACCGGTTAGCAAGCGACTTGGAACAGCTGGTGGGTCGATTTAAACTGTAATTTCTCATTCATGTCGGTTACAACTACTGACTGTGTACTTATAGTTGTTAACGATTTCATAATGTTAGACAAAACCACAAACGCCTCGCAGATGTCTGCGAGGCGTTTGTGGTTTAAATACTGCCAGACTGGATATTATCCCAATATCGCCTTCATATCAGCCTCAACCGTGGTAATCGGGCCGACATTGAAGTTCTCGACCAGGAAGTTGAGAACGTTCGGCGTGATGAAGGCCGGGAGTGATGGTCCAAGCTTGATGTTTTTGATGCCGAGGTGGAACAGGGTCAGGAGGATAACCACCGCCTTCTGCTCGTACCAGGAGAGAATCATCGAGAGCGGCAGATCGTTGACGCCGCATTCAAAGGCGCCTGCCAGAGCTACCGCGATCTGGATGGCCGAGTAGGCGTCGTTGCACTGACCGACATCGAGCAGACGCGGGATGCCGCCGATATCTCCGAAGTCCAGCTTGTTGAAGCGGTATTTGCCGCAGGCCAGAGTCAGGATGACCGTATCCTGCGGGAGCTTCTCGGCAAATTCGGTGTAATAGTTGCGCCCCGATTTGGCGCCGTCACAGCCGCCGATCAGGAAGAAATGCTTGATAGCGCCGGATTTGACGGCGGCAATGACTTTGTCGGCGACGCCGAGTACGGCATTGTGGCCGAAGCCGGTCAGGATTTCCTGGCCCGGGTTGTCCGGCAGGCCCGGGAGCTCAAGAGCTTTGTTGATGACTGCCGAGAAGTCCCAGCCGTCGACATGTTTGACATCGGGCCAGGCGACCAGTCCCCAGGTGTAGAGGCGGTCTTTGTAACTGTCGGACGGTTTCTGAATGCAGTTGGTGTTGAAGATGATCGCGCCGGGGAAGTTGACGAATTCTTTCGCCTGATCCTGCCATGCCCCGCCAAAGTTGCCGACCAGATGGGTGTATTTCTTCAGGCCGGGGTATCCGTGTGCCGGGAGCATTTCGCCGTGGGTGTAGATGTTGATGCCTTTGCCTTCGGTCTGCTTGAGCAGTTCTTCGAGCATTTTCAGGTCGTGGCCGGTGACCAGGATCGCTTTGCCCGCTTTGGTACCGAGCTGCACCGGCGTCGGTACTGGATGGCCGTAAGCATCGGTATGGGCGGTGTTGAGCAGACCCATGACGGTCAGGTTCTGCTTGCCGCATTCCATTGAGAGGCCGACATAGTCCATCAGACCAAGGTTGGCATCAGTCGTAGCGGCAAGTGCTTTCTGGAAGAAGGCCATGACTTCATCATCGGTTTTGCCAAGAATCATGGCGTGATCCATATAGGCTGCCATCCCTTTGAGGCCGTACATGAGGATTTCGATGACGGAGCGGATGTCTTCGTTGACGTGCTGGGTATTGATGCCGTAGGCCTCACCCTGAGCGGTCATGCCGGCCAGATCATCAGCCGGTTTCCAGTCGGCAACCGGGCCGGACAGCGTAACACCGGCGGCAGCTTTGGCTTTTTCTTTCAGCTCGTAGCAGCGCTTGATCATGCCGCCGATGCGAGCCGGTTCAAAATCAACGTTGGTAACGGTTGTGAAAAGCGCTTCAATGGTGAAGCGGTCGATTTCGGCATTGCGCCCCAGTTTGTCGGCGTAGAGCGCCAGGCTTTTCAGCCCGTACAGCAGGTGATCCTGCAGTATCGCTACCTCGGGTTTTTTGCCGCATACGCCGGAAATGTTGCAGCCGGTGCCGTTTGCTGCCTGCTCGCATTGGTTACAAAACATACTCATTGTTCTTCCTCCCTTTTGATGGTTACGATTAAACTCGCAGAAGAGTTTTTTGTTTCTGTTTCAGACAGAGTATACGACCTCAACAAGCAAATAATTGATGGTAGTTAAGTTATTCAATGAAATCATTTTTTTACTTCATCCTTTTTAACTACTATCATGGCGTCATTCAGAATTTTAACACCTGCTTTGGATGCAGCGATCGAACCGGTCAAACTTTCACGGGCAAGAGCCGGATTATGGAACCCGTCGGAATTTTCGGCAGTCCAGTATTCCCAGAGAACATGGGCCTCTTCATGCTTCTCGCGAGCCTGAGCCAATACGCTTTCAACGACACCGGCACGTTGGGCTACGGCATAGGTGTCGATCAACTGACCCAGCCAGTATTCGGATTTGCGCATTTTGCCTTTTGTGTAGTTGATGATTGATTCTATTTCATAGAGTTTTTTCTCAACCGTACTGTCCGGGTGGCAACCCAGACAGGAAGCCTTGACCGTCATCTTGGGCTTGACCACACCGTGGGTCGAGAAAACCTTGCCGTCCTTGCCCTTCATCTTGGGCATATGACATTGATGACACTGAACTCCGGCCTTGTCATGAACACTGCCGGCAAAGGTCTCGGCCTCGGGGTGCTGGAACTTGATCAGGCGGGCGCCGGTAATGGCATGTTTGAAGTCAAAGAAGTCCAACTCTTTGTAGTGTTTCAGTAACTGCAGTGAGTTTTTGAGCGGGAAGTGGTTGGTACGCATATCATCATACCCGACCTTCTTGCCGTCGCTCGGCTGTGTACCGGCATTACAGTTGTATTCAACGTGGCACTGGGCGCACATCATGCGCGAATCAGTCTTTTCCATGACGCCAATTTTGCGGAAACCACGGAAATCAATGACTTTCAGATCTGTTTTACCATTTTTGGCGAAAATATTGCCGGCCTTGTCCTTCTCGATTGCCTGGATCAGACCATCGCGTACCAAACGCGGTTGGGTACCGTGCGGGTCATGGCAGTGAATACAGCCAACCGGGTTGTTTGTCGCTTTGGCAACTTCGTTGACATCGGAAGTACGATCAAACTTACCACCCTTGTCCCCCATGAATTTCCAGGTCAGCACATGGTCGGAGGTTTTGCACTGGATACAGGTCGGGTTACCGGCCATGGCGGTTTCTTTCAGCTTGAAGTCTTTCCCTTTGTCTTCCAGCACATCCCAGGTTTTACCCATCTTGTCGATGCTTTTCCAGCCGCCCTTGAATTGGTAGCGTCCGCCCTGAAAACGGTCAACCGCGAACTGATCGGTTACCATGAAGGCGTGCCCACGCGGCTCGGCATGTTCAAAGGTAAAGCCGTGGCCAGCCAGCAGTTTGTCCTGCATTGGTGAACGACCTGCAGGAACTCCTTTTTCCTTGCGTGCTCCGCCATCACGATTGAGGGTGTAGAAACTCTCCATCTGGCTCTTGTGGCATTTGCCGCACAGTGCCTGATCAATAATTGTCACCGGTTTATTTTTTTCCGGATCCTTCATGTGCTCATCCATTTTGTCATGGCAGACCGTACAGGCCAGCTTGGCATGCTTCGAGCCCTCCTTTAGCGCCTTGACCTCGTCGTGACACTCATAACATTTGGCGCGCCCGTCGTTGGTTACTTTAGCAACCGGTTTTGCCTTGGCAGCGGTTGTCATGGCGGGGATTGACAATACTGCGATTGCCCCGATGACGGCCGCAACAAGGGCCAGATTCTTCTTCAGCATGGTTTTTCTCCTTTCCGTGGTGGACATTTACCGACTTAACGTACTCCATCTCCTTCCAAAACTTTGAGCCGTTACTTCAAAGCCTTTTCCTTCTGAAATCGTGCTGTAATATCTCTAATTACCGCACCTGTGTCAAGTACAGCTCCACTTTCATCACGAACGATAACCATGCTGAACTCCAGGGAGAGCCGGGAGCTGTCCTTTCGCAGGCCTGGCGCCGAAAGGAGTTCCGTTTCATAACGGGTCACTCCGCTTGCCATAACCTTGTGGTAACCCTCACAATGCCTGCCGCGCTGGTTTTAGGGAATAATCAGGTCGAGGATGAGTCCTTCATGGTCGGCAAACATGATTGCATCGCTGTTTTTCTTCACTATTTGTTCACTTAACCAGGCAAACGACAGATCATTCATCAGATATTCTCCTTGCGACAAAGCAGCTCAAATCATATCAACACGGCATCTCGGCGTTCTTACGGGAATAGTACCACCATGTCATGATAATGCAACTGGCGTAAAAAATTATAAAACCATAAAGAGCGGCATCCGGGCCGCCGGTCGCGGCGATCGAGGTGCCGAAACTTTTGGGGATGAAGAAACCGCCATAAGCACCGAGGGCTCCGGCAAAGCCGAGTGCGGCGGCTGCTTCCTTGGCGGCATCGACATTGATCTGCGCATCGCTGCGCCCTGCTGCGGCCCGCTGATGCTCGGTCATATAGATGACCGGGATCATGCGGAAGGTAGAGGCGTTGCCGACACCGGTCAGCGTGAACAGCAATAAAAACATGATCAGAAATCCCTGAAAGCTTCCTCCCTGGCCTGCATGGGGAATGAAATTCAACACGCCGACGACTGCCAGCACCATGGCTATGAAGGTCCAGAAGGTCACGCGGGCTCCTCCCAGTTTGTCGGATATCCAGCCGCCGATGGGGCGCGCGATGGCTCCGACAAAGGGTCCCAAAAAGGCGTAGGCGGTAGGGTCAATGCCGGGAAACAGTTTTTTGGTGAGGAGGGCAAAACCGGCCGAAAAACCGATGAACGAGCCGAAGGTACCGAGGTAGAGCCAGCACATGAGCCAGTTATGCTTCCGCTTGAAGATCACTGCCTGATCGGCAAATGATGCTTTGGCAGAGGCTATATCGTTCATGCCGAACCATGCGGCAACCGTTGCGACAATAATAAACGGCACCCAAACGAAACCGGCATTCTGCAGCCACATCTGCTTGGTAACTCCCGCCTTTACCCATACCTGCGGCTCGCCACCAAGAGCGCCGAAGACTCCCATCGTAATGACGAGCGGCACGAGAAACTGCATCACCGAAACACCCAGATTGCCGAGGCCGGCATTCAGGCCGAGTGCGGTACCCTTCTGCGCCTTGGGGTAGAAGAAGCTGATGTTCGACATGCTCGACGAAAAATTGCCGCCGCCGAATCCGCAGAGCAGGGCGAGTATGAGCATGATCGTGTAGCTGGTAGCCGGATCCTGTACGGCAAAGCCGATGCCGATTGCCGGAATCAGCAGCGATGCGGTAGAGAGCGCCGTCCATTTACGACCGCCGAAAATCGGCACCATGAACGAATAGAAGATGCGAAGCGTCGCACCGGACAGCGCTGGAAGAGCTGCCAGCCAGAAGAGCTGATTCGGTGTAAACTTGAAGCCGATATCGGGAAGCTTGACGACTACCATCGACCAGACCATCCAGACTGAGAAGGCGAGCAGCAGCGCCGGGATCGATATCCAGAGGTTACGGGCGGCGATTGCCTTGCCCTTCTTCTCCCAAAACTCCTTGTCCTCCGGATTCCACTCAGTTATTACGCGAGATGACATTGGTTGTCTCCTTGTTGCAGTATTTATTGCGCTACGTTCGCTGCTGCGCCTTCGATCTTGCGCATATCCTTCGGGTGCTTATTCAACATCATTTTTCTGACTACGTAATGCAACGACACGAAACAGATCAGCGAAAGAGCAAACATGAACATCCAGCAGCTGCTCCAGAGTCCAGTCCATTCCAACAGATAACCGAATACTATCGGGCAGACGAAGCCCCCCAGACCGCCGATGACTCCGACCATCCCGCCGACTACGCCGACTTCCTCCGGAAAATAGTCCGGAATCAGCTTGTAGACCGCCGCCTTGCCGATTCCCCAGATGCTACCGAGAATGAGAACTAACGCTGCAAAGATCCAGACATTGGCCTGAAAAAATATTCGCGTGACCCCTTTGGCAAGCAGTTCCTTTTTCTTCACCTGCTGCCCGGCTGCAACCACCGGCTCCTGCCACGTCTGTTTGCTGGGGAAAACTAGCATCCGGTCATCATAATTCTCCAGCGCATCTGGCTTTGCTTTTAACGGGTACGCCTGTTCCCCTACAACAACCGACATCGGTGTTACCTCTTTTACCACTCCGCTCCGTTTGGCCATAACCCCTCGTCCGGGAGAATATATCTCCATTTTCGGCACGACGATCATCAGGCTGATCAGCGTCGAGGCACCAAGTACCCAGTACATGATCTGGCGGCCACCGAATTTATCTGACATCCATCCACCCAAAGCACGGATTACACCGGACGGAAGGCTGAACATCGAAGCAAACAGGCCGGCGGTGACCAGCGGCAGGTAATAGACGTTGACGAAATAGGGTACGAGCCACTGGGAAAAGGCCACGAAACAGCCGAATACCAAAAAGTAATAGAGGCCGAAGCGCCAGACACGGACATGTTTGAGCGGCGTCAGCATCTGGGTGAACGATTTGCCGGAGCTGGCCGGTTTTTTGTTCTCGCTGAAAATCATAAAAATTACGCCCATTGCCACCAAGATCAGGGCGTAATAGACCGGAAGCTGCCGCCAGCCTTCGATGTTGGTGCCGTTGTTGGTCAATCTGTTCAGCATCGTCGGGGCAAGTAGCGTGGTGAGGGCCGCCCCGGCGTTTCCGGCACCGAAGATGCCGAGCGCCGTCCCCTGCCGCTCGCGCGGATACCAAACCGACGAGAAGGCGATGCCGATCGAAAAACTGACTCCGGCGAGGCCGAAACCGAAACTGCAGAGGGCAAATGAGGTAAAACTGTCGGCTTTTGATAGCAGGTACATCGGGATGGCGCAGATGAACAGTAGTGCGCCGAACACCGGTTTGCCGCCGAATTTGTCGGTCAGCATACCGGCCGGGAGACGGAACAACGAGCCGGTCAGAACCGGAATTCCGAGCAGCCAGCCGATCTGCACCGGTCCCCAGTTGAAGACCTGATTGTCCACAAGAAACGTTACCAGCACGCCGTTGAACATCCACGCGCCGAAGCAGACCGTGAAGGCGAGGGTGTTGAGGAAGAGGATTTTATGTGACTTCAGTGTGGCGGTTTCCAACATTAACAAGTCCTTTCCAAAGCCTGATTCAATCTCAATAACGCGTTATTTCGACCTCCACCGATACAGGATCGGCGGATCCATCAGAAAGCGGAACGGCATATAGAGTAGGTGAACCAGCTTAGTGAACGGCAGAAGTGCCACAATCAGGAAGGCACCGGCTGCATGCAGCTTGAATACCAACGGAAAATCGGCGACATACTCGATCTGAGGATTGAAGGTCATCAGCGACCAAAGATAGGGAACTGCCGTGTGCAGATACCACTGTGAACCCCAGCGCATGAAGGTTGCGACGTAGACGCCGGAGAGCGCCTGGGCGGCCAGCAGATAGAGCAGCACCCAGTCTGCGGCAAATGTAACTTTTTTCAGGATCGGCGTGTTGACGCGGCGGAGCAGCAGCAGTACGCAGCCGAACAGTGCGAATAGTCCGAGCGCCAGACTGATACTCTCAAAGATGATCAGGTTGTTCTGGTTGCCAAGAAATGCCTTCATCGGGGCGGGGAAGACGACGCCGAGAAAATGGGCCGCCAGCACCGGCAGAATGCCGTAGTGCCACGGATTGATTCCCCAGAAGAGGGTATCGCGCTCCAAAAACTGTGTCGAGTAAGCTGACCACGTGAGGCGGTTGGAGCAGAAACGGTATGGTGTGACAAAAATCAGCAGCGCCAGGGCGGCATACGGCATAACAACAAAGATGAAGCTGTTTAACATGAGTGCACCTCCTTACAATCTTCAGCACAGAGCAGCCAGGACGCTTCAACCAGTACCTTCCAGTGGGATTCCTGCCGGGTGTCAAAGGAGTCGTGGAACCGCTCTACCCCCGGCAACACACATTCGGTGATGAATGACTGTCGTGCTCCGCTTTCCGCTTGACGCGCCAGATGGGCCAGAAAGCCGAGCAGCACCGAAAGATGGTCGGGAAGTTCTACGCCGGTCGGGGTGTAGCCGCAGCGCTCGAATTCCTGTTTCAACATGATCATGTACCCCCCCTTTTTCTGGTTGTCACCGAAGAGGTGATGACCCAGATAGGGGGCGGTGGCCGGATTGAAATCGAAGCTGGCGACGTACTCCTCCTGCAGTGATGAGAGGGGAGAATCGGCGGCAAATTCGGCAAAAGAGGCGATGGAGCTGTCGAGCCGCTGCTGGTTCAGAAAGGTGCTGACAACAACATAATCAGCTTGCAGCTGCTCCTTGTTCTCCGGATAGTCGAGCAGCCTGGCGAGGGCTTCGTAACTGGCGGCGATCGTCATTTCAGACTCCTTGTTTTCTTGAGGATGCCGAAGCCGCTGGCCCCCTTGCGCTGGTAGGAATCCTGCTCTTCGCGCTGCTGGGTCGGGATGACGTTGCGCTCGCGGTATCCGCCGATGGTGAAGAGGCGGTAGAGCTTGTCGGCCCCGGCTTCATCAAGTCCGGCTTCTTTCAGAGTGGATTCCGGAACCGGCTGACCGAGATTGCCGGCCCGCTTGTAGACCCGCAGGGCGATCAGTTTTTGCAGTGCCTCGGCGATGACCTCCTGGTTGCCGCCGGAGAGGAGGCTCGCGAGAAAACTGATCGGTGCCCGGAGTTTTTCAAGCAGGGGGATCGTGCCGTGCAGCGCCAGTTCATGCAGGTCGGCGCCGCTGGAGATGACAGGGGAGAGCGACGGGATGTAGTAGGCCATCGGCATGGTGCGGAACTCAGGGTGCAGCGGCAGGGCCACGCCGAACTCCTTGATCAGAGAGTAGACCGGAGATTTCTCAGCCGCTTCGAGCCACTGTTCAGTGACGCCGTTCATGCGCGCCGCCTCTTTAACTTTGGGGTCGCAGGGATCGAGGATCACCGCGCGGTGGGCCGCCACCAGTTCATTATCCGGCTGGAGCAGTGCCTCTTCGACCCGGTCGGCATCGTAGAGGAGCACGCCGACGTGGCGGATCCGACCGACGCAGCTGTGGGCGCAGGCGTTGCACTGGCCGGTTTCGGTGCGGGGGAAGCAGAAGATACACTTCTCCGCCTTGCCGCTCTGCCAGTTGAAATAAACTTTCTTGTAGGGGCAGGCGCTGGTGCAGAAACGCCACCCCTTGCAGACCTCCTGATCCACCAGCACCACGCCATCCTCGCCCCGTTTGTAGATCGCCCGGGACGGGCAGGAGGCGACGCAGGCCGGATTCAGGCAGTGATTGCAGATGCGGGGGAGGTACTGCATGAACATCCGTCCGTAATCCTCAACAAGGGTGCGGTCTTCCAGGTTGGAGTCATTGGCAGCGTAGATCTGCGAGCCGGAGAGGTCGTCGTCCCAGTTTGGGCCGTTCGTGATCTCTTCCATCCGCTCGCCGGACACCTGTGAAAATGCCTCCGCTACCGGCTGATCGCTGCCGGGAGGGGCTTTGTAGAGGTTGCTGTAGTCGAAGTCGAACGGCTCGTAATAATCATCGAGCTTCGGCATGTTCGGTTGGAAGAACATGTTGAACAGCGTCGGTCCTTTGCCAAGCGCGCGCAGTTTCAGTTTGCCGTTCTCGCGCAGCCAGCCCCCCTTGAAAAGGTCCTGGTTTTCCCATTTTTTCGGATAGCCGACGCCCGGCTTGGTTTCGACGTTGTTCCACCACATGTACTCGGCGCCCTTGCGGTCGGTCCAGATGTTCTTGCAGGAGATGCTGCAGGTGTGGCAGCCGATGCATTTGTCCAGATTGAAAACCATTACCAGTTGTGCTCTTACATCCATATCCTCACCCCCATCAAGTAGCCTTCGTTCGGATACCTGCGTTGGCTTCGTCACCGGCTCCTCGACGTATTGTTATATACGCCTGTGTCGCCGGCTCCTCGCCGCCTTGGTCTCCATCCGAATCCTACTTGTTTAATTTTCTGACAACCACGTAGCTGTCGCGATTAACACCGGTTGGCCCCCAGTAGTTGAAGTAATAACTGAACTGTGCGTACCCCCCCAGCATCAGGGTCGGCTTGAGGCGGATGCGGGAGAGGCTGTTGTGAACCCCGCCGCGCTTGCCGCTCTTTTTCGATTTCTTGACATTCAAGGTTCGCTCCGGTGCGTGGTACATGATAGCCGCCCCTTTCGGGATGCGGGACGACACGACGGCGCGGCAGGTCACCACACCGTTGGCGTTAAAGACCTCGATCGCCTCATTGTCCTCTATTCCCGCACTTGCCGCGTCTTCAGGGTTGAGCCAGGTTACCGGGCCGCCACGCGACAGGGTCAGCATGCGGAGGTTGTCGCTGTAAGTGGAGTGGATGCTCCACTTGCCGTGCGGTGTCAGGAAGTTGAGGATCAAGCCGGTCTCCCCATCAACTTCGTCCAACAATGCCGGATCGAGCTTCCCCTTGAAGGTCGGCAGTCCCTCGTGGAACTCGCCGTAGTAGGGGTGATCGAGATAGAGCGACTGGCGGCCGGAGAGGGTGCGCCACGGTACGCCATGCTCGACATTCAGTGTGTACGGGGCATAGGGACGGTTCTCGTTGACGAGGCCGCTCCAGACCGGGGTGCTGATGAAACGGCGCGGTTTCTGGGTGATTTCCTCCCAGGTGATGCGGAAGTTTCGGTCACCTTCCGAAATTTGGGCCAGCGGCTTGCCGACCCGCTTCTCCAGGTTTTGATAGGCGCGGTGGGCCAGCTCTCCGTTGGTTTCCGGGGCGAGTGCCATGATCGCATCGGCGACATTGCGCACATCCTCCAAGTCAACGTAGGTTTTGTTCCCCCAGGAGCGGGTCGGCATGGTGCTAAGCAGCTTCTCGTGGACGTCGTCCGCTTCCCAGCTGACGCCGTGAGCATGCAGATGGCCGATGTGCGGACCGAGCGACATGAAACGGTTGTAGAGATTGACATAGTCCCGCTCGACGATCGGCAGGTTCGGCATCGTCTTTCCCGGTATCGCTTCGCATTCTCCGAGCTTCCAGTCCTTGACACTCCGCTGGGCAATTTCGCCCGGCGTGTCGTGGAGCAGCGGGGTCGCGAGGATGTCCTTGAACGGCACCGGGAAATGGTTTGGCGACAGTTCACTGACTTTCTTGGCAATTGCGGCGAAGATGTTCCAGTCGGATTTTGATTCCCAGGCCGGATCAACGGCGGCATCCATGCAGTTGACAAACGAGTGCATGTCGGTGGTGTTCAGGTCCGATTTCTCGTACCAGGTTGCCGCGGGGAGGACGATGTCCGAATAGAGGGTCGAGGTGTCCATGCGGAAGTTGAGATCCACGACCAGATCCATTTTGCCGGTGGGGGCTTTCTCGTGCCAGACGATGTCCTTGACCTGCCCCTTGGCCGCCTCGGTGGCGGTAAAGCTGCTGTTGGGCGCGCCGATGACGTGTTTGAGGAAAAATTCATGCCCTTTGGCGCTGGAGGAAATGGCGTTGCCGCGCCAGATGAACCAGACCTTGGGCGAGTTACCTTCTCCGTCCGGATCCTCGATGGCGAAACGGGTCTCGCCGCTTTTCAGGCGCTTGATCAACCAGGCGCGGACTTCGTCATCGGTGGTGGCGCCGGCTGCCTCGGCCTGTTCCATCAGTCGGATCGGGCTTTCGTCGAAATGGGGTGAGAAGGGGAGCCAACCAAGCCGGACCGCTTTGGCGTTGAAGTCGGCGGTGTGCATCGGCATGCTCTTACCGGTCTCCGGCTTGAAATAGTCGACAAAATTGCGGTCGTAGCGCCACTGGTCCGAATGCATGTACCAGAAACTCGGCGTGTTCTGGAGGCGTGATGGTTTGATCCAGTCCTGTGCCATGGCGACAGAAGTCCATGGTGCGAGCGGCACGACTTTTTCCTGACCGACGTAATGGCCGAGACCGGCGCCGTTTCGGCCGACGCTGCCGGTCAGGATCAGTGCGGTGATGGCGGCGCGGTAGATCAGGTCGTTATGGTACCAGTGGTTTATGCCGGCGCCGACGATGATCATGTTGCGGCCGCCGCTCTGTTCGCCGTTCAACGCCCATTCGCGGGCTATGGTGATCAAGCTCTCGGCGGCGATGCCGGTGTATTTCTCCTGCCATTTCGGGGTGAACGGTTTATCGTCCTGGTAGCTCTTCGGATAGTCGCCCTCAAGGCCGCGTGACACGCCGAACTGGGCCATAAGCAGATCGAACACGGTGGCGACGGTCACTTCGCCATCCTTCGTCGTGATGCGCCGGATCGGGACGTTCCTGATCACATCGCCGTCGGCCTCGAAGGTGAAGCGGATCGCCCTGGTCGTCTGGCCAAGGTTGGTCAGAGAACAGTCGATCTCGCCGCCATCAACCATGTCCACCATGTCGAGGTTCCAGTTCCCTTCCTGTTTGCTCCAGCGCGAGCCGAGGCTGCCGTGGGGGATGCGGACGTTACCGACGCTGTCGCCGACGCAGAGGGTCCAGTCGGCATGCTCGATATCAGCCGATCGCTCCAGGTCCGAAGCGCGCAAAAATTCACCTTGGCGCAGGATGCCGTCCTTTTCGGTCAGTTTGACCAGGAATGGGAGGTCGGTATACTTGCGAACGTATTCGTCGAAGAAGGGTACCTGGCGGTTGGCATAGAACTCGGTCAGAATGACATGGTTGACCGCCATCCAGAAAGCACCGTCGTGTCCCTGTTCCACAGGTAACCAGGCATCGGCGAACTTGCTGGCCGCGCTGTAATCAGGGGACATGACCACCACTTTGGTGCCGCGATATCTGGCTTCGGTGAGGAAATGGGCGTCGGGGGTACGGGTCATCGGTACGTTGGAGCCGCACAGTACGATGTAGGAGGCGTTGTACCAGTCCGCCGATTCGTTGACGTCGGTCTGTTCGCCCCAGACCTGCGGCGATGCAGGAGGGAGATCACAGTACCAGTCGTAGAAGCTCATTGCAACACCGCCGAACAGCTGGAGGAACCGGGTGCCGGCCGCGTAGCTGATCATCGACATGGCTGGAATGGGTGAAAAACCGATCACCCGGTCCGGTCCATGTTTCTTGGCGGTATACAGTGAAGAGGCAGCGATCAGTTCATTCGCCTCGTCCCACGAGGCACGGCGGAAGCCCCCCATGCCGCGCTTTGTGACATAACTATCGCGCGACTCGGGGTTCTCGACGATGCTTTTCCAGGCTGCGACAGGATCTTCGTGAATTGCACGGGCCTCGCGCCAGAGATCGATCAGCACACCCCGCATGTAGGGGTGCTTGACCCGCAGCGGTGAGTAGAGGTACCAGGAAAAGCTGGCACCGCGGGGACAGCCGCGCGGTTCGTGATTGGGGAGGTCGCCGTTAAACTGCGGATAGTCGTTGGCCTGCAGCTCCCAGCCGACGATGCCGTCTTTTACATGAACCATCCAACTGCAGCCGCCGGTGCAGTTAACACCATGGGTGCTGCGTACTACCTTGTCGTACTGCCACCGGTTCCGGTAAAATTCCTCCCATCCCCTGTCGGATGGGTTCACATCATCCTTGATCCGCTCGTTCGACATTATCTGATCCTCCTTTTGTAGAGAGTCAATCCAAGTAATAACAGTACAAACAGGACTCCACCCGTCAGAGGCAGTGAAATGGTACATTCGCCCCCTTTCCCTGCGGCGGAGTCCTTGAAAAGTGCCATCAGCGCTGCGATTTCGTCATCGGTCAACGGCCGGTCGGCATAGATCTTCTTCATGGTCGGAAATTTGAGCGATTTGAGCGCCCCCTTCATTCCGGTGTCACCCATCTTATGATAGGAAGTGCTTAAATCCGCTGTGGAGAGGTTGCCGCCGGCAATGACCTGATATTTCAAGGTATGGCAGGAAATGCAAGGTGCCCCCCCTTTAGCCATGCGTAAACTCCCGGTAAAGAGTGCTTTTCCCTGGGCAATCAGCTCCGGCGTTACTGGCGTCTCCGCTTTTTCCGGTGTGGTTACTGTTGCTGTTATGCCGCCGGTTTCGGTGAGAAAGGTGATGATTTTTTTAGCATCGTCAGGACTTATGCCCAGGTTTGGCATCTCGTAGCCAGATTTCTTGACCAGCTCAGCCTGAAGCGGATCTTTGGCCGCTGTCAGTTTGTCCGGTTCGACGATGACCTTCACGAGCCAGTCTGCAGGTCGTTTTTCAACGATACCCTTCAAGTCGGGACCACCACCGTCGCCGCCGCCGATGCTGTGGCAACTGGCGCACAGTTTGTCGAACAGATCTTTACCGGGATCTGCCTGTGCGGGATTGCCGCTTGCCAATAGAGCCAGCAATGCGATGAAACAGATCATAAGCCTGCCTGATTTTGCCATATGCTTTTCTCCTTTCGCGGTCACTTATGAGACACTGTTTACAGATGGTTATCATACTACTTAAATTTACCGTACAATATGTCTAAAGCAAGACCTTATGAGAATTGCTGGGTCACTAACTATAATACTCACACAAATTGATGTTATTTATCATTACGCCTACTCACAGTTAAAACCTTGACCTAAGTCAAATACTGTTTGTATGTGTTTTGTTGAATGTATCTGTATTGTGAAGTAACGCGTAGGCTTGAAGAGATTCAGGATAGCCCTGTTACAGAAACAGGGATTCAATGTTATTGATGCTGAAAAAGGCAAAGCATTGGAGCTGTATCAGAAGAATGCCGCTGACGTTACCCTCGTAGTTACCGACGTGGGTACCAGATGGTGAAGGTTTATTATAGGCGGGATCTGTTCCGCATTAAGGATGCACACACATGCAGGGAGAGATTCAAGTCAAGGCGCCTCTGCCCGGATTCAGGGGAGAATTTGAAGGGTATGCCGGCGGGAACGCAGAATACAGATGGTAAGGGATGCCCGCGTGATGGGCGCTGCAGAGGCGAAACCGTCATAATGTTGTCATACTATGAAGAGAGGGAGGATAAAGATGGAGTCAGCACAAATCGAAAACGCTTTCAAGTACCACCCCCCAGCACCGGGACAGCAGGAAAAATACCAGTCAATCAGGGACAAGGCAAAGGAACTGGCCTACATGATTGACGAGATGTGCCCCAACAGTAGAGAGAGGTCACTGGCGACAACAAACCTGGAACAGTCGGTTATGTGGGCAAATGCTTCTATCGCCAGGGAGTGAATAGCACTCTTTCGTGATTATCTGCACTGACATTGGTTCGTATACAACTGGGGCAATTCCGGCAAACAAATACGCATCAATTTCACTAAACATGGGGCTTCCCGTATTGCGGTCATGTTTTGCAGCACTAACCAGTGTATCAGTCAATAAAATAAATAACTTAAAAAACCCGTCATAAAACCGTCATAATAGACAAAAACAGGGACTCAACCTAATCGGCTAAGTCCCTATTTTTGTTGGTCTGCGACAATATTTGAACTTGCGACCACTAGACCACCGGCATTAGGAACGTGCTTTTAACTTACTTGTTTAATTATTTTTTTCAGGTGTTTTACTTGGACTAATTAGGCCACCCATCTTTCCTGCCTCGTCACGTATGAAAGGGCTATTCCATTCGCCAGCGGTAAGACTTGGGCCTCTATCGTCTAATGGCTGGATAACGATCTAGAAACCGATAGAGGCGCCTCTATGTTTAATTTCCGAACTACTCGAGCAACAAGATGTAAGTCTGTAAATCCATACGAACATAATTGTACACTAAAGATGCCGAGTTGTCAATATAACTAGCTGTAATTATTGACATATTTGTTGTATTTGTGTTTTAGAAATGATACTATCGCTTCACCATATTGGATTAGCCTATCAAAACTAGATCTGGACGGGGAGCAGTGACAGATGTGGTGTACCCCCCTCAACACTTGAGTGCATTGCTGAAAAAATATCTGGTGAAATCTCAGTGAAAACTCTTACAACTTTTGCTCGACACAGATTTCAAGTAAATACGATGGCTTGATCGTTGCGATATATAACAAAGAGGTGGATACAGAACTGGACCGGTGGCGTTTACCGCTATACTATGATAGTATACAACACGTATTGGAACCCCAAATCTGCTTTAGATTTAGCGGGTAGGGGACCATAGTCCATAGTTAGTCCATAGTGGTTATTTATGCAGGTCAACTTATTGATATCTATCAGTATCGTGTAATTGATCTGGAATCTTACATAAAATAACAGCGGATTTGTTAAATTTGTGTTTGACCGCAAATCTCTTATTATTGACAAAGGCCCCCGGAACTTAGTTGTGGGGGCCTTTGTCAATAATGAATCTTGAAATTTAAGTTAAGCTGAAATAAGTACCCTGCGGCCATCAACCTTTATTTTGCCATCTACATACAGTTTGATTGCCGCAGCGAATGTTTGATGCTCCGCCTTTTGAATCCGCGCAGAGAGGGTTTCTTCTGTGTCGTCCTGCTCTACCGGAACTACCGATTGCAGGATGATCGGTCCGGTGTCTGTGCCGCAGTCAACAAAGTGCACAGTGCACCCTGTGTAGCGAACTCCATAGTCAAGAGCCTGTTGCTGTGCATGGAGTCCCTGAAACGACGGAAGCAGGGCAGGGTGGATGTTCATGATTGCATTAGGAAAGGCACTGACCATAACGTCAGTCAGAATTCTCATAAAACCGGCCAGAATTACCAGGTCTACATTGTAGCTACGCAGTATTTCTACGGTTGCAGTATCGTAAGATTGCCGATCAGAAAACCTGTAATTTTCATGGATAACAGTCGGTATTCCATGATTTGCTGCTCTGGTAAGTGCGTATGCATCAGCTTTATTGCTGATGACACAGGCAATTTCGGCACAGATCTCTCCAGATTCTATCCGGTCGATAATGGCTTGAAGGTTGGTGCCGCTGCCTGAAACCAGGACACCTAAACGGCAGGGTAAGTTCCCTGACATAGTCTTTTACCCCTCCACCAGTTCTACTCGCTCATCACCGGCTCCACAAGCCGCGATGTCACCAATTACCCAAGCCGATTCTCCCAGGCCTTTTAAACGATCAATTATCTCTTCAGCCTGATTACTCGCTACCGCCAATACCATTCCGATTCCCATGTTAAAGGTGCGGTACATCTCATCGCGTTCGACATTGCCGGCCTTTTGCAAAACAGTAAAAAGATTCGGCTGCTCCCATTTGTTTGTATAAATATGGGCCTGGCAACCCTTTGGAAGCACTCGAGGTACATTTTCCAGCAGACCGCCGCCGGTGATATGGGCGATACCGTTAATAGGAAAGTCTTTCAACAGGTTTAGAATTGAACGGACATAAATTCTGGTTGGAGTCAGCAACATGTCGGCTACTGATACGCCAGATCCCGGAAATTCATCGTGAATAGAAAGGCCAAGGCGATCGAATATCAATGTTCGTGCCAGAGAGTAACCGTTACTATGTAAGCCGCTGGATGCTATGCCGATCAGAGCGTTGCCGACTGAAATACTTGAACCGTCAATGATACTTTCACGGTCAACGACACCGACTGTAAATCCGGCTACATCGTATTCTCCATCAGCATAAAAGCCGGGCATTTCGGCCGTTTCTCCTCCTATCAGTGCACAACCAGCCTGTTTGCACCCTTCAGCAATCCCTTTTACAATTTCAGCAGCCTTTTCCGGCAGCAACTTTCCGGTGGCAAGATAATCGAGAAAAAAGAGCGGTTCAGCCCCTTGTACAATTATGTCATTTACACACATAGCGACCAGATCAATGCCGACCGTATCATGACGGTCTGCCATGAAAGCGATCTTCAGCTTAGTTCCGACACCGTCAGTTCCAGAAACGAGGACAGGGTTTTTATACTTTGATGTGTTGAGAGAAAATAAACCGCCAAAACCACCAATGTCTGCCAGTACTTCCGGGCGGGACGTGGCTTTGACTAAAGGCTTGATCAGGTTAACAAAACTGTTTCCGGCAGCAATGTCTACTCCGGAATCTTTATAGGTTACAGGTTTTTCATTCATAGTATATCCCTCCTTAAACAAAGAATCTTTGTAGAGCATGGCCCTTAAAAAGTCAATTTCAAACTGCCCTCAAAATACATTAATCAGAATATCTCTTGACAAATCCGCATCTTTTGGGATTATTGATGCAATGTTATTGCAATTCTGCTCATATGCCTCTCATACAATTCACTGCATAAGTGTAATGTTTGTTTTTGCGCTGTTAATTCCATGCAGTGCGAACGCCGATATATACAGGTATGTTGATGAGAATGATATTGTTCATTTCACTGATGCACCCACCGACAAACGCTTTAAAGTTTTCATGCGCGACCTCAAAAAAGATAAAGAACTGCGTACAAAACTTAAATATGCTTCATCAGTTAATCCGGCAGAGTTTGAACAGCTTATCAAGACCTGTTCTGATAAGTACGGCGTTAATTCTTGTCTTGTAAAGGCTGTCATTCATGCTGAATCCGGTTACAACCCCAATGCTGTTTCCAGTAAAGGAGCCAGTGGTTTGATGCAGTTGATGCCAAGCACTGCCAAGTCTCTGAAAGTCGCTGATCGCTTCAATCCAAAAGACAATGTTGAAGGGGGGGTGAAATACCTTCGTTTTCTGCTTGATACTTTTAAAGGCGACGTTTCATTGGCTGTAGCGGCCTACAATGCAGGACTTGGTAAAGTTGCCAAGTATGGTGGCATCCCTCCTTATAATGAAACCAGAACCTATGTAACCAAGGTTCTTTCCTATATGAAATCCTATCAGGACAGCGGTATTTAACAATGATAACCAGCCAACCGAGCCAGATACTGAATCTGCCTAATATATTAACTATGATGCGTATAGCAGCAATACCACTTCTTGCTGCACTCTTGATGTCTCCATCCAGAAATGCCTGTTTTTGGGCTGCGGCCCTCTTTTCGTTGGCATCGATCACCGATTGGCTTGATGGTTATTTGGCCCGCCGAATGGGTATTGTTACAATCTTTGGTAAGTTTCTGGATCCGATAGCAGATAAACTGATTGTTATGGCGGCCCTGATTATGATTCTCCCTTTTAATCGGGTCCCTGCGTGGATGGTGCTTGTGATTCTTGGGCGCGAAATCATTATAACCGGTCTGCGCGGGATAGCTTCGAGTGAGGGGATTGTCATTCAGGCCAGTGATCTTGGTAAGTACAAGACAATTTTCCAGATAGTTGCCATTATCGGTCTTGTCCTGCATTATGACTACAGCTGGTTTTTCGGTATTTCGCACTCACTTCTGACTGTCAATATGCACAATGTAGGAATGTTTTTCCTCTGGATTGCCACCGCTCTGACAGTATGGTCAGGCGTTGATTATCTGGCCAAGTTTACCAAGGTGATTGTCCGCTGATCCTATGCTATCTATTTGATTGCCCAAGCCGGATTTCAAACTTCTCCAGGTTGCGCCTGAAAAGCACCCGATCGTTCTGTACTTCTTCCACTGTGACACCTTCAATTATTGATCCGCTTGAAACAGGCATCCCATTGACGATAGCCATACTGTCGGCGTTACTGTTCTGGAACGCGATGCCGTTAACTCTTAGATTTGGAGCTTTAGACGTATAAATCTCTTTAGTTGCTGATTCTGTAGTTATATCCGGCTTTTTTGAAATATTTGAAACAATGGCCGGGGCATTTTTTTTGACAATACTTCCCGCCAAATTCTTTTTGATTACTGACTTACTTGTCTCTTTACGTACAGTTTCACCATGGGGTTTCTTAAGGGCTGGAACGATTTCTATCTCAGTGGGGAGAGTCTCCGGGATGACTGCAGCAGGTAAATTTTGCGGCTGAAGATTATTCGCCGTAATTTCTGGTTTCAATTTGGTTTTTGGCTGTGGCGCCTTCAAGAAAAAAAAGGTGACTGCAATCCCACCTCCAAAAAAGAGCAGGAACAACAGTACCAAGGGTAGTAGTGAAATTTTTCTGGAAGAATCAGTTGATCCCAGAATATCTGAATTAATGTTCATCGATTCTGGAAAACGGCCAGACTTTTCACGCTCCAGTTTTTTTAGTGCCTTGAGAATTGAGCTCATTTAACGATTCCCGGAGTTTTTAGATTCAGTTGGTTGGCTGATCCGTTGTTACTGAAATAGCTAGAAGTCATAAAAAGGGTCGCGCAGACGATAATTGTAGCAATTATACTGACTAAAGCAAGATAGTAACGCCTTCCTTGGCGTACTGTAAGAATTTCTATTATTGCCCTGACTGTGATAACTGCAGAAATGCACCTTTTCTCATCTCCATAGCCAATCAAAAGAGCTCTGTCACAGAGAATATTAATAAGACGGGGCAAGCCACGAGTATACAGATGTATTAATTTAAGTGCGGAACGACTGAAGTAGACCCCACCTGTTTCGCCTGCAACCACCATCCGGTGACGAATATAGGTGCAGGTTTCATCCATGCTCATGGATTGAAGTTTGTATCTTACTGCTATGCGCTGGTTCAACTGCCTTAATTCAGGCAGATCAAGAAGTGCCGACAGCTCAGGCTGACCCGCGAGGACAATCTGAATCAATTTGTCATCTTCAGTTTCAAGGTTGGAAATAAGCCTTAACTGTTCAAGAATCTCCGGCGATAGGTTTTGCGCCTCGTCAATAACAAGGACTACGGTAAGCCCTCGTGCATTCTCTCTCAACAGAAACCCATTCAACTCGTCAAGCAGCTCGTTGGCGTATTTACTATCAGAATTAAGACCGAATTCATGGTTGATATTGCGAAACAGCTCTATGTTGGTCATACATGGATTGAAAATCAGTGCTGAACGATAATTTCGCTGGCTGAGAAGCGTGCGTAGTACGGTAGTTTTGCCGGTTCCGACCTCGCCAATCAGTTCTATAAACCCGTAATGATTATTGATACCGTACAGTAGGTGGGCAAGTGCTTCTTTATGATTCTTGCTGAGATAGATAAAACGAGGATTCGGTGTTAGCGTAAATGGTTTCTCGTTGAATCCAAAATATTTTGTGTACATGGCAGGTAACCAGTTTGAGGGCAGGGTAGCATAAAATATTATTTAGGAAGCTGTTGAATTAAGTAGTTGTGTATTTCATAAAAGCTGACTATTTTCAAGAAAAATCAATGGCATCCGCTTTCATTACAGGGTTATCCTGTATTCAATTGCCGGACAAGGTTACTGTTAATGCAATACATTACTTACAGCAATATAACAATACGTAATAATAAAACAATCACTGAATCACTATGCAACTCAAGTTCAGTTTCAGCACACTATCCTGTCCGGTTGACTGACTATTATACCGGTCTTATCAGGCAATCTGGCGACGCCATCTGGAAACAGTGCATGCCGGATGCACGTGAACTTGAAGACCGGACCCAATGCCCGGACCCTTTGGACGAGTTGGCCTTAAGCCCGGTCCCGGGACTAATTCACCGCTATCCTGACAGGGTTGTTTTGCTGGTATCCAATCGCTGCCCGGTATACTGCCGCTTTTGCATGCGCAAACGTCTTGTAGGAAGTGGTGATGCCCCGATGGGGGAAGATGATCTCCATAATGTTCTTTACTATATTGCCGCGCATCCTGAAATTCACGATGTTATTTTATCTGGCGGCGACCCGTTAATGCTTGATAACGAGTCGTTATCAAAAATCCTTACCGGTCTGCGGGCAATCCCCCATGTATCAATCATCCGAATCGGTACACGGATTCCGGTCACATTCCCTGAACGGATAACCCCGGATCTGTGTAAACTGCTCAGCACGTTTCACCCGCTCTATATAAATACCCACTTCAATCATCCCAATGAAATAACCGGCGATTCCGCTACTGCCTGCACTTTATTGGCCGATGCCGGAATACCATTGGGCAACCAAACGGTGCTGCTTAAAGGGGTTAACGATTCGGTTGATACCATGCGGAATCTGATGACCGGACTGTTAGCCATTCGGGTTAAACCATATTATCTGCATCAAATGGACCTTGTTCAGGGTACAGCCCACTTCAGGACTTCTGTTAAAGCCGGCCTGGAAATAATGCGCGGATTGCGCGGTCATATATCCGGGATGGCAGTACCGCACTATGTCATTGATCTGCCGGGAGGGAAGGGAAAGGTTGCCATTCTTCCTGATGATGTCGAAATTAACGGTTCGACACTTCTGCTTCGCACCTATACCGGGGAACGGGTGACATACCAGGATATCGTCACTTGAGAAAAGGATTGGTTGATCATTCAGATTTTGCCCCCGATGATCTCGTCCACCCGTGCCCCGTCCAACGTTTCTTCCGCCTGTAGTGCCTCGGCGAGCCGATCCAGCGCGGCGCGGTTAGCGCTTAAAAGTTCGACGGCCTGCTGTTCCGCCTTGCTGATAAAGGAGGCTATTTCCCGGTCAATACGCCAGGCCATTGCCTCGGAGAAAGTCTTTTCCTCTGCGAGTTTTCTCCCCAGGAATGGGTGTTCCTCCCCCCTACTGAAGGTCATTGCTCCCACCTTTTCGCTCATCCCCCATTGGCAAACCATCTTCTCCGCAAGATCGGTGACAAGTTTCAGGTCGCTCTGGGCACCGGTGGAAACCTCACCGAACACCAGACGTTCGGCCACCCGTCCACCCATCGTCACCGCCAGCCGTTTTTCCAGATAGCTCTGCGGATAGTGATAGCGGTCATCCTCCGGCAGCTGTTGGGTTATTCCGAGCGCCATGCCGCGAGCGATTATGGTTACCTTGTGAATCGGATCGGTGCCGGGGAGCAACCTTGCCACCAGAGCGTGCCCCGCTTCGTGGTATGCGGTGATCCGCTTCTCTTCCGGGGTGATGAACATTCTCCGTTCGCCACCCATCAGGATTTTGTCTTTTGCTTTTTCCAGATGGTCAGCTGTGACCGCCTCAGCATCCTCACGAGAGGCTAGAATGGCAGCCTCATTCACGAGGTTTTCGAGGTCGGCACCGGTCATGCCAGGCGTGCCACGGGCCACAACACCCAGATCGACTCCTCCGGCCAGAACGATCTTGCGGACATGGACCCGAAGGATTTTCTCCCGATCGCGCCAGTCTGGCCTTTCAATTACTACGTGCCGGTCAAAACGGCCGGGGCGAAGCAGCGCCGGATCGAGAACGTCCGGGCGGTTGGTGGCCGCCAGCACGATCACCTCCTGGTGCTGGTCAAAGCCGTCCATCTCCGACAGAAGTTGGTTCAGGGTCTGCTCTCGCTCGTCGTGGCCGCCTCCGAAGCCTGCCCCCCGGCTCCGTCCTACTGCATCCAGTTCATCGATGAAGATAATGCTGGGAGCTGCCTTTTTGGCACTGGCAAACAGATCCCGTACCCGGCTGGCACCGACGCCGACAAACATCTCGATAAACTGGGAAGCGGATATGGTAAAGAAGGTCACACCTGCTTCTCCTGCCACTGCCCGGGCCAGAAGGGTCTTGCCGGTACCCGGTGGACCGACCAGCAGGACCCCCTTCGGCACCTTGCCGCCGATCCGTTCGAACTGCTTCGGATTACGCAGATAATCAACAATTTCCTTCAGCTCCTGCTTGCTGTTTTCCATGCCGGCCACGTCATCAAAAGTCACGGATACCTTTTGCTGAGCTGTGTATGTACGAGCCCCGGAGCTGGCAAAACTGCCGAGAATTCCACCCGGTCCCTGGCTGCGCATGGCCCGCATCCCCATAAACCAGATTGCAATAATAATCAGCCACGGTGCCAAAGAAATCAGCACAGTGACAAGAAAAGACGATTCCGTAGATGTCGCCGTAACCTCCACCTTGTGCTGTGTCAGGTCGGGCATCAGGTTCTGGTCTGCAATCGGCGGCAAGACTGTACTGAAGGCACTGACCTCGCGAACTACAGCTTTCCCCTGAATCAGTTCGCTCACCTTGGACTTCGCCCGGAACTCGCCACTTATAACCGTTCCCTTGATAGTAATTTTCTTGATGTTGTCAGCCGTCAGCTCGCTGCGAAAACGGCTGTAACTGATCTCCGCGCTATTGGCCGACTGTTTCGCAAGGTAGGAGTAATAGGCGTTGAATAACAGCATAAACAGCATGAAGATCAGCATCTGTTTCCAGATCGGTTGGGACATGGCGTGCGCCTCGCGACAAAAATGCCTGATGATAACAGTTTACCGCTAGCACTGGATTTGACAAGTGGAGTGCTCGTGTGGTGTTAATTCGTTTGTGAATTCGGTGTGGCGTTATTGGTTGAAAATGTGTACTGTTACAGCTTTATTTACCGATCTGTGAGTGCTTCAAGGGCCTCTACGAACTATTTGGCTTGAATATACCCGTTTAAAGAGCGTTAAAAATCAGGTTATTATCCGGCGTAAACCAGATACTAATTATCAAGGGCATTTTGTGCATATAGTACAACTCCAAAATGCGGTCAATCTGTTGTTTCCTGACTCCGATCTCAAAATCGCTTATTTCCAGAACCCAAGCCGTGAAATGCTTAAAAAGGCGTTCAGATCGTTAGCGATGGCAGAGCACCCTGACCGGAACGGTGGCCGTTCTCATGAACGCTTCGTGACTATAAACAGAGCGTATACAGCGCTGTTAGATGTCCCGCCTGGCGATCTAAAGCGTATTTTTTTACAGAAACAGCTGGTCGCAAGCTTCGGGCGCTCTGCCAGTGTAGCGCCCACCCCGTATGCTCCCAATGCATTTGTAGCTGAAACATCCAGTCAGAGAAAAAACAAACAGCAGCAGCGAATGCCACACTCCAGCAGATCCGGAATCAGACAAATTCCGAAATACCAGCCTTTCAGCGAAGAATCATATTACGAAGGGGAGTTGCCGAAAAAGAGTTTATTACTCGGAATGTATCTGTATTACACCAGATATATTTCATTTCAGATGCTGGCTCATGCACTGGCATGGCAGAGAGATCTGAGACCGAGTATGGGGGAGCTTGCCAAGGCGTGGAAGTGGCTGGATGATCGCGATATTGACTGGATTCTCAAGTCAACAACGATTCCAGGAAGATTTGCCGAAAGGGCCTGGCGCATGGGATATATAACCATCAAGCAACGCAACTTCCTGTTGATTCATCAGCGTTCGATGCAGTTGAAGGTAGGACAGTATTTCATTGCAAACGAGGTCCTGACGGCTTCTCAGCTGAACAAGGCTATCCGGGATTTTGAAAGACACAATCTCCTGCATTCGTAGTACTCGGCATTACACCATTCAACATAACAAAACAGACAAGGTTCTCATGCTGCAGCACCGTATTTCAAGACATATATTCCTGATATTTCTGGTTATCCTGACTGTTGTAGTATCGGCGTCGGCACAGACTGGCACCGCCGCAATAATCTGGTATAGCGGGGGCGAGACCAAATTTAAACTTGCAGCGATACCAGACGGCTCATCAGCCGACGTGTTATTATCCGGGAACACTTCGCAAAAAACTTTAATAGTAACTGTTACAAAAAAGGACGGCCCCACACGGATCAATCCAATCCCGCTATCTACTGATGGTTCGTTCAATGTCCGTTATCTCATCAAAGATGGCATCGGTATTTACACCATAACGTTCTCCGGCAGTGAACAAAGCGACTCTCTGAACTATCGGGGATTGGGCTATATCACTATTGCGGTCAAAAAAAAGCTTCCGCCTATTTATCACGCTTTTGAGTTGAACAGCAGGGTGATTGAGTTTGTAGACAGTGTCATGGGCACCACTTTTGGCCGTGGCGAGTGCTGGGATCTTGCTCAACAGGCGCTTGATCAGAACCTTGCAGACTGGACTCGGCCAACAGCCTACGGTCTCCCGCTTAACCCCGATATAAACGAAATCAGGGCTGGAGATATCATTCAGTTCCGCACTCTCAAAATAACCGAGCATCTCTCTGGTGGAACCACGAAATGGGAAACCTTGGGCGCTCCCGATCACACCGCTATCATTTACAAAGTTCTTGGTAAAAAACATTTTACCCTGGCGCACCAGAATATTGGGGGCAAGAGAAGTGTTGTTAAGAGTGATATAAACCTTACAAAAGTTACAGGCGGAAAATACTGGATTTATCGTCCGGTAGCGCTGATGATTCCGCAATAAATAATAAACTCCGCCTTTGACAGGAACACATGTGCGCACCTCTCTGATAATTACCCTGCTCCTCCTTTCCAGCACCTTTTCATCAGCACACGCCGCCACTCATAAAGTGCTCCCTGGTATCGATGTTGTTGCCGGACAGCACTTCTCCATTCTTAAAGGAAAGCGGGTAGGGCTGATCACCAACCACACCGGCCGTGCCGTTTCCGGTGTCAGCACAATAGATATGCTTTTCCATGCGCCGGGTGTTCAACTGGTCGCGCTCTTCAGTCCGGAACACGGTATTCGCGGTGATGCTGATGACAAGCTTGACTCGACAGTTGACAGCATAACTGGTTTGCCGGTCTACAGCCTGTACGGTAAAAGCTGCCGCCCTACGCCTGCAATGCTGGAAGGAGTTGACCTTCTTGTGTTTGATATTCAGGACATAGGCACCCGCTTTTATACCTATATCGGCACCCTTTCGCTGGTCATGCAGGCGGCAAAAGTGGCAGGTATCCCGCTGGTGGTTCTCGACCGCCCGAACCCGATCGGCGGAGATGATGTTCAGGGAGCTATTCCGTCAGTAACAAAAACGGTAACCCTTGCAGCGGATAACGGCTGTGGTTCGCTGACCAGCATCCAGCCGATACCGACCCGCCACGGCATGACTATGGGGGAACTTGCACGCCTGTTCAACACTGAATATGGCATAGGCTGCAACCTGACCGTCATTCCTGTGCAGGGATGGCGCCGAAGCATGTACTTTGATGATACCGGCCTCACATGGGTTAACCCATCACCGAATATGAAAAGCCAGACGGCCGCTATCCTCTATCCTGGGTTTGGCATATTGGAGGCGGCCAACCTTTCTGTCGGTCGCGGCACGTCGCACCCTTTTGAGATGTACGGCGCTCCATGGGTTGACTCTGCGCCTGTTATGCATAATCTGTCAGCCCGCGCAACTCCAGGCGTCATCTTTGAATCATGCATATTTGTGCCAACAGCAGCGGGGCATCCGTATCGCGGAGAAACCTGCCACGGCATCTGTGTTTCGTCTATCGACCGCACCCGACTTGACCCGGTTCTGGCCGGCTTACATCTTCTGCAAGCGTTTTACGAGGCACATCCAACACGATTCAAGAGCGGCAAAGGTTTTGCTGTAATGGTAGGTGATGATGACGCGTTGGAGCTGCTGACCGAACAGAGAAAAAGTCCGGAGTATACGATACATCGCTGGAAGGATGGTCTGGAGCGGTTTAAAAATGCAAGAGAAGCGTATTTATTGTATTAAATTTGAGATACTACAAATCTTCAGGTGTAAATGCGACTATTTCATCGATTGAATCTGTTCCGGCTGTCAGCATGACAAGCCTGTCAATTCCCAGGGCAATTCCTGCCGACGGCGGCATATAGGCAAGCGTATCAAGAAAAGGTTCCGGAAGTGGCAATACTGCCTGGCCAATATTACTACGGACACGATTTGCTTCTTCAAAACGAACGCGCTGTTCTAGCGGATCATTAAGCTCGCTAAAACCGTTTGCCAACTCAAGACCGCCAAGATAAAGCTCAAACCGTTCCGACAGATTATTATCTCCAGGTTTTGTACGGGCCAGAGCAGCCAACTCTGCGGGATAGTCCAGCAGAATAACCGGCGCATCAAATTTTGCCAAAGCCGGTTCAATAACCGACGTCAGTATTTCCTCGTAAAGCCCTTTTCTCAGACAGTCATATACATCGACCTGCCCAAAATGCAAGAACGCTTCCTGTACGCTTATGCGTTGCCATGGGATAAACGGATCAATCCTTGCGGAATTATACTCAAAGTAACCGCTTTCAGGTATACAGGTCTTGGCAATATGCTGCAGCATCTCTTCACAATCTACCATTAAAGTCTTATAATCACAACCAGCCCTGTACCATTCAAGCATGGTAAACTCTGAAAGGTGGCGCGAGCCACGCTCATTAGAACGCCAGCAGTGCGATATTTGAAAGAGTTTCTGGTGACCGCGGCAAAGAAGCCGCTTCATGCATATTTCAGGTGAGGTTTGAAGCTGCCAGGAGGGGAGGGTGATAATCGGATTAATGTATTCTTCAGGGGCGTTAGCGGGAATAAGAAGGGGGGTCTCAACTTCGAGAAACCCCCGTTCCCAGAAAAAATCACGTATGGTTTTTATTACATTCGCCCGTAACCACAAGGCGTCCATTTTCATGGTTTAACCCTTAACGCGAGTTGAATATTCGCCGGTACGGGTATCAATAACGATAAGCTCACCTTCTTCAATGAAAGGTGGAACACGTAGAACGTAGCCTGTCTCAACAGTGGCCGGCTTAGAGTCGTTGCCGCTGGTGTCGCCCTTGGCCCACGGTTCAGTTGCAGTAACGCGCAGATTTACGAAGTTAGGTAGAGAAATACCGATAGCTTTTTCTCCGAAGAGCATTACTTCGACCTTCAGGTTTTCGAGCAGGTAATTCTTGGCATCACCCAGTGTATCTTCTTCCATTACAACCTGCTCAAATGTCTGCTGGTCCATGAAAGTGTAGTGATCACCTTCCTTGTAGAGATACTCCATCGAGCGCTCTTCCAGACTGGCCGGTTCAAAAGATTCGCCAGAGCGATAGGTTCTGTCAAGCAGTGATCCGTTAATCATATTACGCATCTTTGTGCGATAAAGAGCCTGACCTTTACCAGGTTTAACAAAATCAAATGCAACGACCAGGTATGGGTCGCCATCAAGTATAATTTTTAATCCCTTTTTTAAATCAGCAACAGTATACATTCGTTCCTCACAGAGTGTGTATTTGAAACAACACAAGCCCTCCAAAATGGATGGGCCTGTTTTATTCATTAAAAAAAGAGCAGTTATTTAGCGCGGTAGGTAATACGGCCACGAGTAAGATCGTATGGAGAAAGTTCAACAGTAACTTTGTCGCCAGGAAGGATCTTGATAAAATATTTGCGCATCTTGCCGGAAATATGTGCAAGAACAACATGATCGTTTTCTAGTCTAACGCGAAACATTGCATTTGGTAACGGCTCAATTACAGTACCTTCAACTTCAATTGCTTCTTCTTTATTACTCATACGTTGACGAGCTCCTTCATGTTGCTTTTGATATTAATTTCGATACATTACTTATAGAACCTTGAAAATGCAAGCTAATTGTATTTCTAAATCATTTTTTGTCCCATAAGATATATTATGTCAAGTACGTTGTCCTTGACATAATATGCTGGTTTCTTTGTGACTGACCGGCGAAGTAAATCATTTGACATGAAATGATGGTGTCAGCTCATTCTATAAATTCAAATAACGTCTGGACTTGCATGGTAACAGGTAAATGTTCTATAGTGGCAACCCGCATAGTCAATACATTTCTGGAGATATTACCGTGAATCCACGATTACCAGCCGAATGGGAAATTCAAGACGGCGTGCTTATGGCATGGCCGCATGAAGGAACTGACTGGGCCTATATGCTTGAGGATGTCCGCCCGGTCTTTATAGACATTATTCGAAATATTTCCCGCTTTGAACGCGTACTTCTTACCGCTCCGCATGCTGCATCTGCAACTGAATTTCTCGTCAAATCCGGTATAGATCTGACAAAAGTCACCGTCTGTGAAATCCCGAATAACGACACCTGGGCCCGTGATTTCGGGCCAATCACAGTCATCTACAATAACAAACCGGTCCTGCTGGATTTTGGCTTCAACGGCTGGGGTCTCAAGTTCCCTGCAAACTTTGACAACCTGATTACAAAACGACTCAAGCAGCAAAGGGCCCTGCTCCCCAATTTGAACACGATCGGGCTGATAATGGAGGGCGGCAGTATCGAAAGTGACGGCCTCGGTACAATCCTGACCACTGCAGAATGCCTCCTTTCGCCTAACCGCAATCCTCAGTTGGAAAAGAGTGAAATCGAGCAGGCACTCGCTTCGCTCGTAGGAGCAAAGCGGGTTCTCTGGCTACATCATGGTTTTCTGGCTGGTGATGACACAGACTCACATGTCGACACCCTGGCCCGTATCTGCCCGGACAACACCATTGTCTACCAGGCATGTGACAATCCGGTCGATGAACATTTTGAAACTTTAAAACTTATGGAGAGTGAACTTAAAACATTCACCGCGCCGGACGGCTCACCCTATCGCCTGATCCCCCTCCCCTTGCCGGTGGCCCGCTTTGATGAGCAGGCCCATCGGCTTCCGGCGACCTACGCCAATTTTCTGATTATCAACGGTGCGGTACTCGTGCCGATCTATCGTGATTCCGAAAACGACAGAACAGCCCTGGAGCGAATCTCACAAGCATTTCCCGGACGGGAAATCATCGCCATTGACTGCCTGCCTTTGCTTGAACAGCATGGTTCCCTGCACTGCGTTACCATGCAGCTCCCTCAGGGGGTTCTGGCATGACAAAACTTAAAGCTGCATTGATTCAACAGAACTGCACCGATTGCCGGGAGGATAATCTCGCTAAAACCTCACAGATGGTCCGTCAGGCTGTTACCTCCGGCGCGCAGCTTGTAGTGCTGCAGGAGTTGCATACTTCAACCTATTTTTGTCAGGTTGAGTCCCCTGCCCTGTTTGATCTGGCAGAGCCGATCCCCGGCCCTTCCACCGAAACATTGGGAAAACTGGCCGAAGAATTAGGTGTGGTAATTGTCGCATCACTGTTTGAGCGCCGAGCAGCCGGACTGTATCATAATACAGCGGTTGTTCTCGAAAAAGACGGTTCCATCGCCGGTATCTACCGTAAGATGCACATCCCTGATGACCCCGGATTTTATGAAAAGTTCTATTTTACCCCCGGTGACCTCGGCTTCAATCCGATCAAAACCTCTGTCGGCACGCTTGGCGTGTTGGTCTGCTGGGATCAATGGTACCCGGAAGCCGCACGTTTGATGGCTTTGGCAGGAGCAGATCTTCTTATCTATCCTACCGCTATAGGCTGGGATCGTGAAGATACAAAGGAGGAACAACAGCGTCAGTTTGACGCCTGGTTTACGGTACAACGGGGACATGCAGTTGCCAATGGGTTGCCGCTACTAGCGGTCAACCGGGTCGGTTTCGAAAGTTCGCCACAGCAGGCGGATGTCGGTATTCAATTCTGGGGCGGCAGTTTTGTGGCCGGACCGCAAGGGGAAGTTCTGGTTGAAGCGTCACGGGAGAACGAAGAAATTATCCAGGTGGAACTAGACCTTGCGAGGAGCGAGAGGGTTCGCCGTATCTGGCCTTTCCTCCGTGACAGAAGAATCGACGGGTACGGCGATTTGTCGAAACGGTTCAGGGACTGAAGATTAAACAAGCTCCTCAGAGTTTGACAACTGAGGTTATTTTCCGTTCGTGAAGATAACTCTCCAGCAGATAAAGCGGCACTCCCACCAGAGCGCTCATGAAGATAATGTTCAGAATTTCAATCAGATATCCACTGATTGTGTGCGGTATCGGAGCCAGCACCCAATAAACAAAACTGATAACATATAACAACGGCACAAGAACTATGGTAGCCCACAACAAACCACTCAATGCCCGCAGCCCTATTTTCAGCCGTTTCATGAACAATAGGGAAACCGACAGTGCGATCACCCCATACATGAATTTGACCCAATTCAGTAAGCCATAATGCAGAAAAACATATATGCCTGAAACCTGCTCTCCTCTCTCCTCAATCAACGTAGTCTGGATTCTGGCACCGTCATATCCAATAATTCCCCACAATCCCAAGGCAAGAATAATTATCGCGACTGCAGCAACTCCCCAGCTGATAAGATTAACCGGATGAAGGTTGTCGATGAAATCTGCAACAGGAGTTGTGTTAACTTCCGGCATAGGTGGAACTGCCCCGACATTATTAAGCTTTTTGCCAAGAAGTTCCTGATCATGCTTCAGTCGCTGCTCTTCTCTCTGCCGTTCAATAAAAATCTTGATTGCAACACCACATTTGGGGCATGTACCAAACGTCTCATCACCAAAAGTACTGAAACCGCAGGAAGGGCATGTGTCAACCAGATAGACATCATTCCCTGGACGGGGCTTGGTAACGGTAAATCCTTCGTTACAACGTGGACAGCTGATAAATCGACCTGATTCCGGGATTTCATGATCAGGAATAGTTCCACTGGCGTTGCATTTGGGACAGGATATTTTCATGTTTGAAAGGCTCCGATGGAGTAAGTTCTCTTCTTATGAGACGCCTTTTGTAGCAAAACATTTGCAGGATGTCACCAAGACTCTCTGAAAACTGTAACAATCTTACACCTAAACGAAATATTATGCGGTATAATACGCGCCGTTTATGATTTGAAATGGGGGTTTTAGTATGTCATTCAATGGTGACCTTGAACATTTTCCTCTGGCAGATGTTATTCAACTACTGCACATGACCAGTAAAACCGGTATCTTGTACTTAAAAAGTCCTAAAGGCGAGAGTCAACTGGTTTTTCAAGACGGTTTTTTTGTCAGCGCGAACCATTTGAATAACAGTGTCAGGATTGGCAAAGTCCTGGTTGATATGAGCGCTATTACTCAGGAAACGCTCAATCAAGCACTGATAGACCAGAAAGAAGCCGGAAAGAATCGCAAGCCGCTGATCGCTACCTTGATCGAACAGGGCTCAATTGACAAGGATACTGCATTCAACGGGCTTGAAACATTGATTGAAATGACCATTGTAGAAGTTTTAACCTGGCCGAGCGGTACATTTACACTGGATGTATCAAAAGAAAATGTTTCAGATGAATATCGTTATTTCCCGGAAAAACTGAATCAGGAGATACTGCTGAACGCGCAAGGCGTTCTGATGGATTCATTGCGTATTTATGATGAAAAAATGCGTGACGGGACGTTAAGTAAAATATTCTTTACCGAGGAAAGTTGCAGCAACACAGAAGTCTCTTCTCCTGACTATGATTCACCGGAAATAACGTCCGACTTGCTCGGTCTCGACGTGCTTGACACAATTACCCGAAAGATACCGGATGTTTTTATTGGCCTTAAAGATCATGATATTGCTGATGAACACCAGCAGGCAGTTGCCAGTGCTCTTCCGGAAACAACTGCTGATCAACAGGAACAGCTTGTCTCCTTTTTGACCGGTTTGTCTACTCCGTCGCCATCTGCCTCAGTGGTACCTGTTACCGCAATTATCCTGCTGACACAAAACGAACTGCTTTCCCATGCAATTACAACAGTCTGTAAACACGAGAATCTGTTTATTTTTTCTTCAGATGAAGAGAACAGTCTGGATATTGTCATAGAACAGTCTCTTGGGAGAGATCTGCATCCGATTCTGCTAATTGACATTCCTCATGATAATGATGGAGTGGAGTACCTGGCTCTTGTACGGCAGAAAATTTCTGCCTACCCGCAAATTTCAATACTGATTGCCGCCTGCTGTCACGTTTGGCACTCAATCAGTATGGACGCTTTGGGAGCTGGAGCCAGATCATTTATTCCTCGACCCTGCAGGCACTGTCATGAAGATTCATATGTGCCGCATATGATATCGTTTCTGTCCGGAATCGGTTCATTCCTGAAAACAATTCTGCCAGTGCCGAATGCTGAAGTAGGCCACCAGTTTGTATTATCACTCAATCAACTGAAATCACTCTCAGAACCTCCTGAAATTGCGTTGGTAATGCTCCGGTTTGCAGCACTCCAGTTTGAGCGCGCTCTGACCTTTGTTGTTGCCAAGTCTGATTTGATTGCAGAAAAATCAATTGGGGTCACCACTGACAAATCTGGTGGAGCAACGGCACCGCTAATGTTTCGCATCCCTCTTGATGGGCATTCGGTTCTTCAGGAGGTTGTTGAAAAAGGACGCCTTTATTACGGACAGCGTAGCGATACTGTGCTTACAAGCCTGTTGCACAAGGAGATCGGAGCGCCGCACAGTCCAAAAGTAATGGTAGTTCCGTTGATCAGTCGTGGTAAGGTCATTGCCTTAACCTATGCTGATTTTGGTCCGAAGCCGGTTTCTCCACCTCAAATCAACCTGATTGAAGCGCTGGCTCAACATGCCGGCTCAATACTGGACAATGCCCTGTACCGGAAGAGCATTGAAAACAAGGCCTGATATAGTATAGTTTTTTCAACATCTTATTTTACAGCGGAGGGTACGATGGACACAAAAATCTTGCATCAGATTCTGGAAATAGCATTCCAGAAGAAAGTTTCTGACCTCCACTTCGAGGTCGATAATCCACCTTTTTTTCGAGGAAGGGGCCAATTGGTCCGTGCCAAGATGCCTAATCTGACCCCTGATGATACTCAATTCATCGCTGAAACTGTCCTGGCTCACAATGGCCGCGAGATAAACAAAGATATTAAAGAGTGTGACGCTTCATACTCTCTGTCATCGGGGGGACGTTTCAGAGTCAGCATCTTCCGTCAGAAGGGATGTTTTGGAGTTGTAATGCGGGTGATTCCGCCAGTCATCGGGACTTTTGAAGACCTGAATCTGCCGCAGGTTTTAGCAGAAATTGCCCAGGTTCCAAACGGTCTGATTCTGGTGACAGGACCTACCGGCAACGGTAAGTCAACAACGCTGGCCTCTATGCTGAGACACCTAAATGAAAACTTTAGCTACAACATAATAACTATCGAAGATCCAATAGAATTTTTATTTACTTCTCAAAAAAGTTGTATCATTCAGCGTGAAATAGGTATCGACACCGACAGCTTCGCTTCCGCTCTGAAGGCTGCGCTCAGAATGGATCCTGATGTCATAATGGTCGGCGAAATGCGTGACAAGGAGACCATCGATTCATGCATAAAAGCCGCTGAAACCGGGCACCTGGTCCTTTCTACCCTGCACACTCAAGGAGCTGTCTCCACCATAAACAGGATAATCGGGCACTTTCCCCCTGATGCACAGGAAATAATGCGTCAACGATTGGCTGATATTCTTGTTGCAACTGTCTCAATTCGCCTGATCAAGGATAAAACCGGCGAAAGCATACTTCCGGTAGTCGAGATAATGCGGGCAACCACAACCATTCAGGCCTGCATTCGCGATGGACGTCTCGATGAAATTGAACAGCACATTGAAAAAGGGGCATCCCAGTATCATATGCAAACTCTTGATATGCATCTTCTGCAGCTGTATCGCCAGGATCTTATTACCTTGAATGATGCACAGCGGCTGACTCATTCGATGGATTTTGAACGAAAATTGATGTTCGACAACTAAAAATCCGGCATATAACAGGCGAACAGCAATAATTATGGAAAAAATTCTTATAATTGATGATGAATCTTTTATCCGCGAAACCGTTTCGCGGATTTTATCGGAAGAAGGGTATCAGGTCTGTCAGGCTTCCAATACCGTTGAAGCGAGTGAACAGGTAGCTTCTGGTGAAGTTGATCTTGCGCTGCTGGACCTGAACCTAGGTCCGGAAAATGGTATCGATGTCCTGAAAATACTGAAGGAGCTTGATCCGGAATTGCTGGTTATAATTATTACCGGTTTCGGATCGGTGGAAAGTGCCGTAGATGCGCTTAAGATGGGCGCTTTTCACTATATGAAAAAACCTTTTAAAGCCGACGCACTGAGAGTAATTGTCAAGCTTGCGCTTCAAACACAGACCCTGAAACGTGAAGTACGAAACCTGAAACGTGCCGACAACTGCCTTCCGGGGCGCTCACCAATGATCGGCAGGAGCAAGCCTTTTTTAGAAGTAGTAGATCAGGTTAGAGAAATTGCCAGAATTCCCTCGACTGTCTTGATTACCGGCGAATCTGGCACGGGCAAGGAGCTGATTGCCCGGGCAATACACGACCTTTCCGACCGTCACGATGCCGCTTTTGTAGCCATTAATTGCGCTTCAATCCCTGCAGCGCTGCTGGAAAGTGAACTCTTTGGTTACGAAAAAGGTTCATTTACCGGTGCCGCCTCTCGGAAGATAGGCCTGCTTGAGGAGGCACATCATGGCACGGTTTTTCTTGATGAAATCGGTGAGATGGATTTTTCCATGCAGGCCAAGCTTCTCCGTGTACTTCAGGAACGAACAATCAGGCGTGTCGGTGGAGTCAATGATATCAGCATTGATGTCCGAATTATTGCGGCGACAAATCGCAACCTGCTGAATAAAATTTCTACCGGCACTTTTCGCGAAGATCTTTATTACCGAATTAATGTATTCCCGATTCATGTCCCGCCACTAAGGGAGCGCAGAGGCGATATCAGTATGATTGCTTCCTATTTCCTTGATACATTCAGCCGCTCTTTTGGTCGCGACTTTAAGGCGTTGTCACCTGAGGCTGCAGGGTTGATGGAGGATTACAGCTGGCCGGGCAATATTCGTGAACTGAGGAATGTTATTGAGCGTATCTGCATTATGAAATATGGTCCAACACTCCTCCCGGAGCATCTGCCTCAGGAGATACGGGGGGGTAATGCTGGTAGTTCACTCTCGCAACCGGCACATCTTCCCATGGACACAGGATTAGATGAAGCCGTAATAAATTTTGAAAAAACTATCATCTGTCATGCCTTGGAGAAATGCGGTGGCAATGTTTTACAGACCGCTGCAGCACTTAAAATTCCACGTGGCACGCTCCGCTATAAAATGGATAAATACGAATTATGACAGAAAAACACGATATAAAACCCGGACAATCCATAGAGTTGCTAAAAGAGCTGCATATCCTCACCCGCGACGGAAAGATGAACCAGGATAGCAGGCGCAAACTCAAGCAGGTGAACCATCTTTATCAGTTCATTGAACCGTTGTTAAAAGAGATTCAACTGGATCACCCGGACATTACCCTGGTCGATCACGGTGCCGGAAAATCATATCTGGGGTTCATTCTGTATGACCTCTTCTTCAAGAGTCTGGAGAGTACCTCCCATATCTTTGGCATAGAGACGCGTGATGAACTGGTTGAAAAATCACTGGCACTTGCGGAGCGGCTTCAGTTTTCAGGGATGTCATTTTTAAATCTATCTGTTGCTGAGTCGATCGATTCAGATGCCCTTCCGGCAACAGTTGATATCGTCACAGCTTTGCACGCATGCAACACCGCCACAGATGATGCTATCCTTTTTGCTCTTGAAAAGAAGGCCCGATTCATTGTTCTGGTGCCCTGCTGCCAAGCTGAAGTTGCTGCTGTCCTGCGCAAAAACAAGGCGATAGCGCTCGGTTCGAGCAGTCTGGCGGAGATATGGCGCAACCCGCTGCACACTCGTGAATTCGGCAGCCTGGTCACCAATGTCCTGCGTTGCCTGCAACTGGAGGCGCATGGCTATCAGGTGACCGTAACCGAGCTTGTTGGATGGGAACACTCCATGAAAAATGAGCTGATTATCGCTATCTACAAGGATCTGCCGCGCCGCAGACCAGCAGAGCGACTGAATGAACTATTGAACTCTCTGGGACTCGAAGAAATGAATCACCGTTTTTTTGTTTCTTAGCATCAAATACTTAACAGACTACTCCAAAGCCCTTCCAATTTTAAAAAAAGTGGCTGATTATCGCCACCAAGCTGGCTGTTTTTGGCCACAACTGGTTGCTCAAATGAAGCATTTCAACCGTATATTGTAAAACAGAACAGTATATTAGATTGTTACAGGGATAATTAAAAATGGCACTGCTGTTGCAGTATACAGTTAATGTATTATACTGAACACTGTTAGCTAACTGAGATGCACCAATAACCCAGAGGAGGAACACGTATGAAACTGAATCGTTGTATTAAAACCCTGCTTATTGCTACTGCTCTAACCTTGCCGCTGACCGCAATGGCCGCCCCGACACCAATTGTAATCAAGTTCAGCCATGTTGTTGCCCAGCACACCCCTAAAGGACAGGCCGCTGATTATTTTAAAAAGATTGCTGAGGAACGTACCAAAGGGCGGGTAAAGATCGAAGTTTATCCGAATAGCCAACTCTACAAGGACAAGGAAGAGATGGAAGCGCTGCAGCTTGGTGCTGTTCAGATGCTGGCACCTTCCCTCGCCAAGTTTGCACCGCTTGGTGTAAAAGAATTCGAAGTATTTGACCTCCCCTTCATATTTGACAATTACCAGGAGCTGCACAAGGTCACCCAGGGTCCGGTTGGCGCCAAACTGCTGAGCAAACTCGAATCAAAAGGTATTCATGGTTTGGCCTACTGGGACAACGGTTTCAAGGTTATGAGCGCGAATAAGCCACTCAAGACCCCTGAAGACTTCAAAGGGCAGAAATTACGCATTCAGTCATCAAAAGTGCTTGATGCTCAAATGCGCTCAGTGGGTGCTAATCCTCAGGTTATGGCATTCTCTGAAGTTTATCAGGCTCTCCAGACCGGCGTTGTAGATGGCACTGAGAATCCGCCTTCAAATCTTTTCACTCAGAAAATGCACGAAGTTCAGAAATACGTTACCCTCTCTGACCATGGTTACCTCGGGTATGCCGTTATTGTTAACAAAAAATACTGGGCTGGGTTACCTGCCGATATCCGCACTATTCTTGAAGGTGCTATGAAGGATGCCACAGTATATGCAAACGATATTGCTAAAAAAGATAATGAACAAGCTTTGGCAGGTGTTAAAAAATCTGGTAAGTCTCAATTCATAACCCTGACACCACAAGAGCGCGCAGCCTGGAAAAAGGCTATGGATAAGGCCCACAAAGACAACATGGGGCGTATCGGCGCTGATCTTGTTCAGGAAGTTTACAAGGCAACCGGTTACTCACCAAACTAATTCCATTCTTTATTCAGGCCGCTGCGGCCAACGCAGCGGCCTTTTTTATGACATTTTTTTTATTCAGGAGTCTTGCCATGATGAAATACCTAAACCATCTTGAGGAAATTATTATCACCTTCCTCATCGGCTCGGCGACGGTGGTAATTTTTACCGCCGTTGCTCACCGCTATCTATCAGGAATCCCGATTCCAGGCGTACAGGACTGGCTGTTGACCATCAATATGAGCTGGTCACAGGAACTTTGCATCTATATGTTTGTCTGGATGGCAAAGTTCGGTGCTGCCTACGGTGTCCGTACCGGTATTCATGTCGGTGTTGATGTAATTGTCAACCGTCTGCCGGAATCATGGAGAGTTAAGTGTGTCCTGATTGGTATTGCCGGTGGTGCTCTTTTTACCAGTTTGATCGGTACACTGGGAGCAAGGTTCGTCTGGGAAAACGGCATGCACTATGCCGTGATAAACAAATTGGGAATGAATATCGGGGATCTTTATGAAGGGCCGATCACACCGGATCTGGAGTGGCCTACCTGGATTATCTATGCGGCTGTCCCGCTCGGTTCCTATCTTATGTGTTTCCGCTTCCTGCAGGTAGGGTGGAGTTTCTTCCGCACAGGGGAACTGCCGCATCATGATCACACCCATGTCGACGGGATTGAAGAGCTGAAAGTCATGGATGCGACAGAGGCACTTGAGGAATATGAAGTCCATAAATTTGATGGACAGGAAAAAGATGGGGGTGCCAAATGAGTACAACTGCTGTAGCTGGATGGGAACAATTTAGCAAGCAAAAGGCAACGAAATGGCTGCTCTGTATTGCAGCGGCACTTGGTGCAATAGCTATGCTTGGCAGCACCGGCATAGTATTTGCGCTCCTGCTGCTTCTGATGCTGACCGGCATGCCTATTTCAATCGCGCTCGGGCTCACCGTTCTCTCTTTCCTCTTCTTTTTTACAGAAATACCGACTGAAGCGGTGGCAATGAAACTTTTCACCGGCATCGAGAAGTTTGAGATCATGGCTATTCCGTTCTTTATTCTGGCCGGAAATTTCCTGACTCACGGTGGCGTAGCCAAAAGGATGATCAACTTTGCGACATCGATGGTCGGACACCTGTACGGGGGTCTGGCTTTATCAGGTGTCATCGCCTGCGCCCTGTTCGCCGCCGTATCCGGGTCAAGCCCGGCAACAGTCGTGGCAATCGGCTCGATCCTGCTCCCGGCCATGGTAAAAGCAGGCTTTCCTAAACGCTTCGGGGCCGGCGTCATCACCACATCCGGGTCACTTGGAATTCTGATTCCCCCGTCAATCCCGATGGTTATCTACTGTGTTGCGACTAACTCATCGGTTGGCGGTATGTTCATGGGTGGTGTTGTACCAGGATTGATGCTGGCAACCCTGTTGGGAGTCGTTTCCTGGTGGATAGCCCGCAAAAACGATTATCCTCGTATGGCAAAAGCCACATGGTCAGAGCGTGGCAAGGCTTTTCGCGAGAGTGTCTGGGGACTGCTGCTGATTGTGATCGTACTCGGTGGTATATACAGCGGTATGTTCACCCCGACTGAGGCTGCTGCCATGAGTGCTGTCTATGCATTCTTCGTTGCAGTATTTGTTTACAGAGATATCACTTTCAAAAAAATACCGAAAGTTCTGCTCGATTCGGCAAGTATGTCGGCCATGCTGCTGTATATCATTACCAACGCGGTACTGTTCTCCTTCCTGATGACTCATGAGCAGATCCCCCAGATCATGGCAGACTGGATTCTGGGCCATAACCTCGGCGTAGTTGCGTTTCTATTGGTCACTAACGTACTGCTGCTGCTGGCCGGCAACGTCATGGAACCATCTTCAATCATCCTGATTCTTGCACCGATTCTGTTTCCGGTGGCTATGAAGCTTGGTATTGATCCTATTCATTTCGGTGTTCTTATCACCGTCAATATGGAGGTCGGCATGTGCCACCCACCGGTGGGTCTTAACCTCTACGTGGCCAGCGGTATTACCAAGATGGGTATTTCAGAGCTCTCGGTGGCGGTCCTGCCATGGCTGGTTGCTATGATTGGGTTCATGCTGCTGATTACCTATGTACCGATTATTTCGCTCTGGCTACCGCGTCTGCTTGGTTACTGACATTTTCAACACCATCACTAATCATGGGGCCTGTCAATTGACAGGCCCTTTTGTTTAGTAAAATTAAGGCTCATTGAAGAGGAAGAGAAAATAGAGCGGTGATGACAGTACATTGCTTATAAGGTAAGGCTAACCGTGAACGGCAGTTTATACTACTTATGTTTGAAATTATTTATTGTCGAGTGATTTCCAAAGCACAATTACTGCAGTATTTCAAGAGACAGTATTTAGGACGTTAGAAGTTATCGTATGAACAGATGAAACAGATTAGCTCTTCACACGAGGGTCAAGGGCGTCACGGATTCCCTCACCCAGAAGGTTATAAGCCAGTACGGTCACCAAAATAGACAAACCCGGGAAGAGTGATAACCACCAGGCAAATTCAATGTAATCCTTGCCCGATGTAAGGATGTTTCCCCAACTGGGTGTCGGTGGCTGGACACCAATACCGAGAAAAGACAGGGCTGACTCAGTCAAGATTGCTCCGGCAATACCAAGTGTTGCCGAGACAAGTACCGGCGAGACAGCATTGGGGAGAATATGACGGAATATGATGCGGGCATTGGAACAGCCGATACATCGGGCAGCAAGAATATAATCCATTTCACGTATTGAAAGTGTTTCCGCCCTGACCAATCGCGCCACACCCATCCAGCCTGTCAGACCTATCACCATCATGATGTACCAGATAGATGGCTCCAGAAAGGTGATAATCGCCAGAATCAGAAAAAAAGACGGGAAACAGAGCATGACATCTACTGCCCTCATCAGCGTTGCATCAACCAGTCCGCTGTAATAACCGGACACTAATCCGACCACCGTTCCAATTGAAACAGCTATTCCTACCGCCACAAAACCAACCTTGAGTGAAACTCGCGAGCCGTAGAGAACCCTGCTGAGAACGTCCCTGCCAAGTTCATCAGTGCCGAACCAATGCTGCCAGGAAGGTGGTGAGAGGACCTTCCAGGCATTGATGGCACTGGGATCATATGGTGAAATAAGCGGGGCCAGCAGAGAGATTAAAAAAAGGGCGAGAACTACACTGCCGCCGAACAGGGCCAGGCGGTTACGCCGGAGGCGCGGCCAGAAGATCGATACCAGATATGAATGCCTGATGTCCATAGCCATAGCCCTACCCCTCCCCATGCCTGATACGTGGATCGGCCATGGCATAGCAGAGATCAGCAATCAGATTGCCTATCAGAGTTAAAAAAGCTCCGATCACCAGAATCCCCATGACCACAGGATAGTCTCGCGACATTACTCCTTGATAAAAGAGTTGTCCCATCCCCGGAATGGCAAAGATGGTCTCAAAAATAACACTGCCGCCGATGAGGCCAGGGATGGAGAAGCCGAGCAGCGTTATCAGCGGCAGCAGAGCATTTCGCAAGGCATGCTTCCAGATAACGACCTGTTCGGAAAGACCTTTGGCACGTGCAGTGGTGATATAATCCTGACTGATGACGTTCAACATGGCAGAGCGCATATAGCGGGACAGTCCGGCCAGACTACCGAAAGAAGCAACCATAACCGGCATGATCAGATGCTTGGCAAGATCCCATAGATAAGGGAAAGTTCCCCAGGAATCGCTCCCCAGAGTATGCAGGCCTGAAATAGGCAGCCACCCGAGTTTGACACCGAAAAAATACATCAGCAAAAGCGCCAGCCAGAATGTAGGTACGGCAAAACCGACAAACACAAAAACTGTAATTCCCTTGTCAAACAAGGTGTCGCGACGGGTGGCAGCCAGAACTCCGATTGGTATTGCCAGGCCGAATTCAATTAACAGGGCAACCATATTTAAAGATATGGTTACCGGAAGTCGCTCCTTGATCTTGTCCAGCACCGGACGATTATCAGAAGAAAACGACCGCCCCAGGTCAAGCCGTACGATCTTGCCGACCCAGCTGAAGTACTGTTCATGCAGCGGCTTATCAAGTCCATAAAACTTCGTGAGTCGTTCTTTGGCTTCTTTGCCGACCTTGGGATTCATCGCCATCTGCATCTCAACCGGTTCACCGGGCGCCAGATGGATAACAGAGAAGGTGATCAGTGTAATTCCGATCATCAGCGGAACAAGCATCAGGATGCGTTTTATAAGATAACGGGGCATCTTAATACACCTGCTCATTCTTCGGCACATACCAGCGGTTCTGGTTATGGCCGATGCCGGCAGGCGCTGGCTCAACACCACGAATTCTGGCACTTACTACAGGCAGGGCATCGGGTACATAGAGAAAAGTATACGGCTGCTCTTCAGCAAGGATGTCCTGAATCCGGAAATAGGCTTTTTTGCGTTTTTCAATATCGAAGGTATTGCGTCCTTCAATAAGCAGGCGATCGACTTCCGGGTTATTAAAACCAATAAAATTCAATTCACCTGGCTTGTTCTTGCTTGAATGCCAAATATCATACATATCAGGGTCCTGAGAGATACTCCAGGCCAGCATGACAACTTCGAAATTACCTTTGTTGATAAATTCTTTCAAAAAAGCTGCCCATTCCACAACCCTTATTTTAACGTCAATCCCTACTTGACGCAGACGTTGTTGCACTATCTGGGCTGTCATCAGGCGCTGCTGGTTACCCTGATTGGTCAGAATGGTAAACTTGAACGGTGTGCCATTTTTTACCAGGATTCCGTCACTGTTTTTCTCTTTCCAGCCAGCCTGCGCCAACAGTTCAATTGCATGTTTCGGGTTATATCCGATGTCTTTAACAGCAGGATTATAGGCCCAGCGCCCCGGCACTATCGGGCCATGAGCCTTCTGCCCCATACCAAAAAGGACCCCCTGGATAAGTTCATCTTTGTTGATTGCAGCTGTCATGGCCTGCCGGATACGCTTGTCACCAAATAGCGGGTGGCGTAGATTGTACCCCATATACAGATAATTGGATGATGGATACCGATATTTGTTAAACCGACTGGTAAAACTTTTTGCTGCAGTCTGGCGGGCATACTGCACCGGTGTCAGGTTCATGAGGTCTATTCCACCGGCTTTAAGCTCCATATACATGGTAGAGCTGTCCGGTATAATTCGATAAATAAAGCGGTCTATATATGGGCGCCCTTCGAAATAATCCTTGTTCGCCTCCAGCACTATTTTTTGGCCCGACACCCATTCAACAAAACGATACGGACCGGTGCCAACCGGGTTTCGAGCAAGAGGACTCTTGGTTATATCCTTCCCTTCTAAAAGGTGGGCAGGAAGTATATTCACTCCCCATGATGCAAGGGCGGGCGCAAAGGGGGATTTATAAGTCACCCGTATCGTATATGAATCCGGAGCTGTAATGGTTTTGACCTGTTTGAAATCTTCGGCGTACGCGGTAGGGGTTTTAGGATCTATTGTGACTTGATATGTATACAGTACGTCTTTGGAGGTCAGCGGAGCGCCATCATGCCATTTCACAGAACGGTGGAGATGAAAAGTAATGACCAGGCCATCCGGAGATATATCGAAGGATTCTGCCAGATCACCAACAATGTTGAGGTTTTTATCGTATTTTACCAGTCCATTGTAAATCTGTCCGGCTACGGCATGAGATGATGAATCTGTTGCGAGGAGAGGAATAAGAGTGGAGGCTTCGCCAATAGTTCCTTCAACAAGGGAATCACCGGTGGCGGGAACGGCAGATGATTCATTATGAATCGGTGTTGTAGATGAGGTTTCTGAGCTCTTGCAAGCAACAAAAAAAATACATAACAGTAGCGCCATCAGCAGGCATTGCACGCCCGGAGATGGTTTCATTTTTCGCTTAGCTCCCCTTTAATCTTATTTATCTTTTCAAGCAGTTCTTTACGTTCCGGGGCCAGGTCAAACGCTCTTTGATACTGTTTCAGGGCTTTCTTGTTTGCTCGGCGAGCAGCATGAACATCACCAAGATGTTCAACGATAGTTGAATCGTCATCAACCAAATCAATCGCCTCTTCCAGCGCTTCTATCGCCTCATCATAGCGTTTCAGTTTGAAGTAGGTCCAACCCAGACTGTCGAGTATAAAAGCATCACGCGGACGTAACGCAACGGCCTGCTTGATATATTTCAGAGCTTCTTCAAGGTGTATCCCCATTTCTGCGTAGGTATACCCCAAATAATTAAGGGCCTGGGCATCGTTTGGGTCAAGCAGTAATACCTGTTTCATCCGGGTGATAGTTTCGTTGCGCTTACCAAGCTTATCCAGTAGCACCCCGATCCGGAAGTGCAGCCTAGACTCTTTCTGAAAAGATTGTTCATTCTCAAGCAGTATTTCAAGACCGGCTTGTGGCCTGTCAATTGATTCGTACAAAGATGACAGGTTCAAATACAACTCAAGACGCCCACGGTTTTCATTAATAGCTTCCCTGAGAACGGCAATAGCAGCGTCTACTTTGCCCTGCTCCTTCAGTATCTGAGCAATATGGCTGACCGCTTCCAAATAAATGTGGGAATCACGAGAAATCTTATTGAACTCGGAATAAGCATTGTCGAGTTCACCTTTTTCTTCGTAGGCGATGCCGCGATATAGCCGGATATTTTCGGCAGAAGGATCTTTTTCAAGCATTTCACCAAAAATAGCAATCGCTTCATCAAACTGTTCAAGTTCGAGGTGGACAAGCCCAATTTTCCGGTTTGTTTCCTGCCCCCCCAAGCCGTACTGAGCCGCCAAACGGAGATATTCAAGTGCTTCGGCAAAACGGCGCTGCTGGAGCAGCAACTGGGTCAGGCGCTGCAGCACTGAAGTACGATGCTCATCCCGATCAACCAAAGAGCGATAGGTTTCGATTGCATTAGGGTAGTCACCCAATGCCTCATAGGTTGCAGCCTTATCAATAACCGCCTGGTCAAATTCAGGCTTTAGTTCTAACACCTTGGTAAAATATCCGAGTGCATCTCGATAGAGTTTCATTTGACTATAAGTACGACCGAGATAGTAATAGCCGAGAATCGAATCAGGATTGAGTTTGACCAGTGCCTTAAGGGTGGAGACCGCTTCTTCATATTCAAACAAACGTGTCAATGTCAGAGCCAAGTGCAGATAGGCTTCTTCTTTGGAAGGGTCAATTTTTACGGCTTTACGAAAATAATTAGCCGCCTCCAGATCTTTTCCTGTCGACGACATCAGGACGCCCCCCAGGAGATAAGGAGGACGGTAGTTAGGGTCAAGTACAATTGCCTTGTCTATATATTCAAGGGCTTCCGGGATCTGACCTATTTTGAGCTTGATGTCAGCCATTTCTCCGTGCAGTTTAGCCGAAGTTGGATCAAGAGTAATCGCTTCACGTAGTAGATTCAAGGCTTCAGGGAAGTTACCTTCATGAGCTGAAATACGTGCACGAGAGAAAAGATATAAAGAGCGGGAATGATTCTCATGGTTATTTGGAGTGACAGGCGATGCGTTTTCCGGAATCGGAGCTACGACGGCGCAAGCGGTGAGAAGCAGAAGGGACAGCAGTATGATCAAACGTATGTGCATTGAGATAAAATCCCATTTCGGAGATAACTAAGTTGTCAAAATTAACATGAATCAAAATATTGGTCAAACGATAATAATTGGAAGTTGCAGTTGACATAGTTACTTTTCGGATGGAATATACAGCCATGAATAACACGTTACTATATCTTTTTCTTGTACTGCTGCTCGTGGCTTCCAACGGTTTTTTCGTAGCTGCTGAATTTTCGCTGGTTTCGGTGCGCAGATCACGGATTGCCTCTCTTGCGGAGAGTGGCGATACTCGTGCTGTAACACTTTTGGGTTTACTGGACAATCTTAACTCCTACATATCTGCAACTCAACTTGGCATTACCATGGCGTCGCTGGCGTTGGGCTGGATTGGCGAACCTGCTCTTTCCCGACTATTGGAAGCCCCCCTGCACGGCATGGTTTCTGATACAATCCGCCACACAATCGCGTTTACTGCCGCTTTTACAATTATTACTTTTCTACATATTGTGCTTGGTGAACTTGCGCCAAAAACGTTGGCGCTGGATAGAGCAGAGCGCGTTGCAATGGCTGTTGCCTGGCCGTTACATCTTTTTCATACACTTTTCAGCTGGCCGATACGTGTGCTTGACTATGCCGGCAGAAGCACTGTCAGATTGTTAGGATTACACTGTTCGTCCGACCACACGAGTATTTATACTGTTGATGAGTTGCGTCAGATAATCAATGTCTCCCACACCAGTGGCACTTTAGAGGCTGATGAACAGCAATTACTCCATAGAATATTTGAATTCTCTGATTCTGAAGTCAAGGATGTTATGATACCTCGAAATGCCGTGTCTGCACTCCCTTCTACCGCCACTCTTAAAGAGACGCAGTGCGCTTTTAATTCTCTCGGGTTTTCACGCATACCGGTTTACCAGGATCAACTGGATAATATCATTGGAATTGCCGTCAGAAGAGACCTTGAACCATTCCTGGCTCAAACAGATCCAGATGATTTTAATCTGGGCAGACTCGCCCACCCTCCCCGTTTTATACCGGATAACGCTCAATTAAGTACGGCTTTAAAACAGATGCAGTCATCACGTACCCATATGTTATTTGTGGTTGATGAATACGGTGGGTTCGAGGGCATAATAACCCTTGAAGACCTGCTCGAGGAAATAGTAGGTGAAATAGACGATGAGTTTGATGATGTTTCTACGGATCAGTGTATTGAAGATAATGATGATTTCCTGCTTGACGGCATGCTGACCATGCGAGAAGTAAATCTCAGGCTTAATCTCCACCTTCCTGAAGATGCTCCCTATTCTACAATTGCCGGTTTCCTTCTGGCACAGGCCGGTCGCCTGTTGCAACAGGGTGAAAGTGTCATGTTTGAGGGCACCTGTTTTACAGTAGAAAATGTAGATCGAAAAAGAATCCGACTTGTCAGGGTCGCAAAAGTGGGGCCGACTGCGTGAAGATGACCTCCCGTTTTATTAAATTATCTGGAGTTTTATTTGTAACCATCGCAACCTTGGTAACTGCAACGGCACTTTTCCTACCTTATCTGTTGGATGTCAACGCCTACCGCACTGAAATCGTAACGGCTCTCCAGCAAAGCCTCAATCGCCCTGTCAGCTTCAGCTCAGGATCATTTGCCTGGGATTTCGGTCCAGCATTCGAATTCAAGTCATTAAATGTTAAAGAACGTGACGGTGATGCAGATTTTGTTACTGCGCGCAAGATCACTGTTAAATTGGCTCTGATTCCGTTGCTGGAAAAAAAGATCGAATTGAAAAATATAATTTTGATCGAACCGACTATCTCAATCTTTCGCCGTTTGGATGGTACATTAAATATTGATGACTTATTAAAACCGGGCGATGGTTCCGTTCAAGTCAATTTTAAAAAAATCCGTATAAGCAAGGGTGCGATACTCTGGAGTGATATGTTTGGTCAGAAAAAACCACTGACTGCTACCCTGCGTAACATCTCTCTGACTGCGAACCATATGGTACGGGGACAGAAAGGTCATCTCAAATTAACCGCTGAAATTCCTGCAGCGAGCGGTGACCACACCCACATCAATTTTTCCGGAAAACTGAATCTCCCCGCAAACGGAAAATCGTTACTGGAAACCGCTCTGGATTGTAATCTTTCAGTTAAACAGGCCGAAATCGGCAAATTCTGGCCTTATTTCAAACAGTTTGTCCCATTTGCCAATACCGGCGGCAGGCTTGATTTTGCGACCAGTTTCAAGGGTAAACCTCAAGACTTTTCTGCCAAAGGAAAAATATCTATCAATGGCGCAACCGTAACTTGGCCAACTATATTTCATGCATCGCTTTCTCCTAAAGCTCTTCAACTGCAGTATACCGTCGCACTGACCAAGCAGCAGATCGATTTTTCTGCTGTAGATCTTAGTATGGAGGGTTTCAGGATTAAGGGCAGCTTTCAGATGCAAGACTACATGACCAAAGATCCGCGCATTATTGCCAAAGCAAGTACTCCGTCAACATTCCGCTACGAAGATGTCAGAAATTATGTTCCGTACGGGATTATCGATATTGACACTGCTGACTATATTGAAAACAAGATAAAATCGGGTGTGTTCAAGCTTGATACCGGCATCCTGGACGGCAGGGTAAGCCAGATCGCCCATATGGAGGTAGGACAGAACTACAACACCCTCATGATTCGCGGTCCGGTAGAAAAAGCCGTGCTGAGTTATGGACCAAAAGCCCCGACATTCAATAACTTAAAAGGAACTATTGAACTAAAGGGTAAAAATTTCAACCTGATCGGCATGACCGGAAACTTCGGGATTTCCCCATTCTCTTTGGACGGTTCTATAACTGAATACAATACCGATAAGCCTGCCGATTATCCTGTTAAGATGAAAATTGCACCACAAACCCCTGAAATAGCCTGGCTAACTAAATTTGCAGGTATTCCTAAACTGGAATACAACAACAGCTCTTTGTTACAGCTGGTCGGGAGCGGCCACTACTCTTCATACAAATTAAACGGCGACTGGGATCTCAGGCAGGCATCTTACAGATTGCCAGGCTACGTCAACAAACCACTTTTAATGCCGAATACACTCAAATTCAATACGGTTATCGGCAAAGAGTCCGCCAAAGTTACTTCTGTTAACTATAATCTTCAGCCGCTGGTTATCACCGGCAGTGGTCTGATTGGCTACGGCGAAAAACCGTATTTAGGTTTCGATCTCCAGACCAACCGGTTCGCAATGAGTGAAACTATGCCAATCCTCTCCATGTGGCAGAAGTACAAACCACAAGGGATAGTGCAGGCTCACATCAGAGGAGGAGGAGATCCGGATGATCTCAGTGCTATGGATTACAACGGCACTGTGAACCTCACTAAATTAAGTTTCCTGCCAGGTAATAGCCTTAAGCAAATCAGTGATATGAACGGTTCAATTATTTTTAAAGGCAACAGCCTTGAGACGTCCAAAATGCCAGCTCGTTTCGGGAACTCTGTGATTACTGTAAAAGCTGCTGTAAAGAGCCTTAAAAACCCAGAAGCGGATATTTCCCTTTTTTCGCCTCATCTCTTTATGCGGGACCTAAACGTTACAGAGGGTCTTCCCGATTCCGGTATAAAAAACTTGAACTTAGGCTGTACACTTCACAAAGACGCCATCACTTTAAGAAGCGCATCCGGGCTGGTTAATTCATCCAATTTTAACCTTAGTGGAATATATCTGACCGGACGAAACCCACAGGCAACATTCTCAGTTACTTCAACAAAACTGGATCTGGATGACTTGCGTTTGTTTGTGTCACCTGCGCAAAATACGCAGAGCAAGCAAAGCTCTGATTTGGATGTGAAGCTAACTATGAGTGTTGAAAATGGTAATTTCAGGAAGTTGGCATTCAGTAAATTGAATGCAGTTATTCATCAGGAAAAAGGCTTTATTTATCTGCAAAATCTGACAGCTGGAGTATTGGGAGGTAAGCTTGTTGCAAAAGGGAGAATTGCCCCCGGTGGCGAGCAGGGCGACCGTTACGACCTGACTCTGGATATTGCCAAGGCTGATGCAGAAAAGCTTTTCGCGGCTTTGGATATTTCCCGTGAAGTTACCGGCACGTTAACACTTCATGGAAATTTGACGGCCATGGGTAATACTCTTCTTGATATAAAAAAGAGTGCATTGGGGAATGTACGTCTCAGTATGAGCGATGGAAAATTACGAAAGCTCAACACACTATCCAAGGTTTTTTCAATTCTAAATGTTTCTCAATTGCTTAAATTCAAACTACCGGATATGGTTTCAGGTGGTATGCCGTACAGCAGCATAAAGGGAAGTTTCTCGGTTAAGGAGGGGATTGTTTCTACCCAGGATCTCTTCATAAGCAGTAATGCCATCAATATTTCGATAATCGGAAATGCTGATATTGTTAAAGAGCAGCTGAATCTTACGCTTGGAGCTCAGCCGCTTCAAACAGTGGACAAGGTCATTAACCGTATCCCGATAGTCGGCTGGCTATTGACGGGAAAAGACAAGGATTTGATTACCGCCTATTTCGAGGCTAAAGGGAAATGGTCCGACCCCCAGGTTAGTGCTATTCCAGTGAAATCTCTCGGGAAGAGTGTTCTGAATATATTTATCAGGACTTTTCAATTGCCGGTGAAGCTGTTCACCGATAGCGGAGAAGTGATACTAGGTCAATAGATGCTGTAATTTTGTGGATCGGAGAACAGCTCTTTCAGAAAAAGGTTGTTAAGGTAATGTCCAGTCTTGTTGGCTTCAACTTTTCCGAGAATTCGATAGCCGCTCGTGTAAAAATCGCCGATCAGGTCAAGTATTTTATGGTTGACCAGCTCTTTTTTATAGCGGAGACCGCGAGGATTCATTATTTCATCACTCCCGATTACCACAGCATTGTCAAGTGTTCCACCTTTGGCCAGGCCGATTTTTTGAATGGCTTCGATCTCTTCCTGAAGCACAAACGTACGGGAATTAATTATAGCAAAAGCGTTCTCAACGTCAGTTACCCGTTTTTTTTGTTTTCCAACCGGCGGGCGAAACTCAATTGACATAGTTATTTCGAGCGTATTGAGCGGCTTAACCTTGACCCAGGAATCTTTGTATTGTACTTCTACCGGGCGCTGTACTTTCAAATAAACTCCAGACTCCGGAAACTCATAAACCCCAGCCTTCCATATCCCCTGATAAAATTCCCATGCCGAACCATCCAGAATCGGTACTTCCGGACCATCAATATAAACCAGGCAGTTCGTGATTCCAGAAAAATAGAGTGCTGCCATCAGGTGTTCAATTGTCGAAACAGCTACGCCATCACAGCTGATCTGAGTTGAGAGGCGTGTGTCTCCTACCATGTCATAGCGTGCAGGAATAAGCTGACCGTTATGCACAAAAGCGATACCGAATTCACGACGTGGAAGAAATTCCAGAGTTACTTCCTTGCCACTGTGCAGCCCGATGCCGGATACTTTAAAAATGCTGTTTATAGTCGTTTGTCTCTTTATCATTTAGCCGATGACCCTCTTTTTAAGCTCTGCATGTTCTGCTGCAAGAGCATCATATTTCCGCTCCAGTTCTCTAATCTGGTCAAACAGACAGGCAATTGCCTTAGCCTCAGGATCTGGTAGTTGATCATGCTGTAAATCGGCCCGACCAACATCCTTCTTTTCCTGCTCTATTACCATGCGGCCCGGGATCCCTACGACAGTGGCGTTCTCAGGAACCGCTTTGACCACTACCGAATTGGAACCGATCTTGGCTCCTTTTCCAACTGTAAATGGACCAAGAATCTTGGCTCCTGATCCAATCACTACGTTATCCTGCAGAGTTGGGTGACGTTTGACCTTATCCCATGTAACCCCGCCCAATGTGACACCGTGATAGAGAGTTACATTATCACCGATCTCGGCCGTCTCACCGATAACGACACCCATGCCGTGATCAATAAAGAATTTACGACCGATCTTGGCTCCGGGATGGATTTCAACCCCGGTCAGAAAGCGACCTATGTGTGAGATAAAACGACCGAGGAAGAAAAACTCGTGAATCCAGAAAAAGTGGGCAATACGATAGAACCAAAGGGCGTGCAAGCCGGGATAGCAGAAAATAATCTCAAAAATATTTCGCGCGGCAGGATCACGTTCAAAAACCGAGTTTATGTCTTCACGTATATTTTTAAACATGTGCCTAACTCCTTTACTCAATACACAATAGCATTTTCAGAGTTAGCACAATGCCAGTAAACCTGTCAAATTCATTTCATGCCGCCCCGGGTAAATCAGTTTACTAAAAAAACATGCTCGACAAAAAAGCTGTTTATTCTTATAACAAGCACGATATGCTACTTACACTGATAGGAGTTCATGTGGAAACATTGACACTGTTCGCCCCGGCAAAAATAAACTACCTGCTTGATGTCATAGGAAAACGAGCCGATGGCTATCACGATCTTCGCATGATCATGCAGCGCGTAAATCTGTGTGACAAAATCACACTTACCCTGACTAACACCCCAGGTATCACAGTTATATGCAATTCGAACGGGGTTCCGAACGGCCCAAACAATATTGCCTGGAAAGCTGCACAGGCGCTCCTTGATATCGCTGAATCTGATAACGGCGTAAATATCTCTATCACGAAAAACATACCTGTTGCGGCTGGTTTGGGGGGGGGCAGCAGTGATGCTGCAACTGTTCTAATGGGACTGAATGAGTTGTTAAAACTAGGACTTACTGATCAACAACTTATGGATACAGGCCGCAAACTTGGAGCTGACGTACCTTTTTTCATTTTCAAAAAAACAGCGCTTGCAGAGGGTATCGGCGAAAGACTTACTCATCTGCCGGAAACACCTAAGTGCTGGATTGTATTAATAAATCCAGGTGTTCATATTTCAACTGCCTGGGTTTATAGATCTTTACAGTTGACAAACAAGGGTGAGTTGAATAATATACCGAAGTTTTTCAAGTCAATTGAAGATATTGTTGCAATTTTGTCAAACGATCTTGAATCAGTAACAATCCAGGCATTTCAGGTGATTGCAAGAATCAAGGAACGTCTGATGGATTTGGGAGCAATGGGAAGCATGATGTCTGGTAGCGGCCCAACGGTTTTTGGAATTTTTAAAAGTTTTGATGCAGCAGAGGCTGCCCGCCTCGAGGCCACAAAAGATACAAACTGGTTTTCCGTGACTGTAGAAACACTCTGATTTTCCATTTTTTAATTGGGGCGTCGCCAAGCGGTAAGGCACCGGATTTTGATTCCGGCATTCCCAGGTTCGATCCCTGGCGCCCCAGCCAATAAACAAGCGGGTTCACATATTTTGTGAATCCGTTTTTTTTGGACTATGGGTTACCAGTAGGATAGAATATAATTAATTTAAAACTTGGGGTAATACAAAAAATGAAAAAGCGATATTCTCTTATATTTACTATCACTGCGGCGGCTGTACTCGTAGGCAGTATTGCTTATGCATCAAAAAAGAAATTACAGCCTAAGTTAGAACCCTTGAAACAGGAAATGTCTGAAGTTGATCTGGCGGCAAATCTAATGGACTCAGGCAAGGGACAGATGCCAGCAACAAAAGAAGACTATTCAAAGAAGGTGCATGGTGATAGTGAATTAAAAGACCTATCAATGCTAGACAAGCTTGTATCCCCTGACAAAGTGCCTCCCAGGTGATCTCCATCTATCAGACTCAAGAGCCTGTCTATTTTAAATTATAATTATACTCGCTATAAATATTTTTAAACAGACTGTTATTTGATGCTTGTAATGTTATAATTAAACTGTAGGGAAGAAGCATAGAAACACAAAAGGAGGGCTTACATATTATGCCAGACACTCCACCACGTAGTAACCAGACATATTGATTAACGAATTTACCGGTTAAGCTATTGAACCGGATGAAAACCTAAGGGTGAAGCAAATATGCATCGAAGAAAGGAGCCCACTGTATGACTCGGTGGGCTTTTATATATGTAGCAACATTGGCAGTGCTTTAATTCCTCCATCTGATAATTAAACTGTAGTAAATGAATTAATTTACATGATGACCACGATTCCAGTGGCGCCTTGACAAGGATCTGGCAGTATGTTGATAAATCTGGTTTCTATCCACCCCACTCCCTCCCCACAATCGATTCCTTTGGCAAACTCCTTCCTTAAGGCGTTTGCGTCTGAGAGTAATGTTTCCATTAGTCTGATTGATTTTTTTGTTGGAGATGTTGTTACAGATTGCGCTTCAAATCTCGTCGCCCCACTCCCGGTCGCTGTAGGCTTTTCGATTTATGTCTGGAACCGTGATCTCTCCTTCGAAATAGCTGCTGAATTGCACCGTACAAATCCGAATATCAAGCTCTTTTGCGGTGGTCCGGAAGTTACTGCCGATCCTGAATCTTTTACAACTGCGGGGATTTTTGACTTTGTTATTGTCGGCGAAGGAGAGGTTCCGTTTTTATCATTTTGTCAAACTCTGGCTGATGGTGAAGACTATTCTAAAATACCCGGCATACATTTACCAGGTTCCACTATACTTCCCCCTCCTGCACCCCTTACAGACCTGGATCTAATTCCATCACCTTACCTGAGCGGTGTGATCGACACTTGTTCCAACCCTGGTATCCTCTGGCAGTTATCACGGGGATGCAGCTTTACCTGTGACTTCTGTTTTGATTCACGCGGAATACATGGTGTACGGCACTTTTCATTTGAACGACTGGAATCAGAATTAAGACATTTCACTGCTAACGGCGTCAGGCAGATCTTTGTTCTTGATTCGACCTTTAACCTTGACGTTAAACGAGCTAAAAAACTTCTGCGGATGATTAAAAACATTGCCCCTGACATACATTTCCATTTTGAGGTACGCAACGAGTTTATTGACCGTGAAATGGCAAAACTTTTCGCTCAGATTGCATGTTCATTGCAAATAGGATTACAGAGTGCTGATAGAGAGGTTCTTAAACGGGTTGGGCGATCATTTGACAAAGCTGATTTTGCTGCAAAGGTAGGCTTGTTGAATGAAAGCGGTGCGGTTTTCGGCTTTGATCTTATCTATGGCCTTCCAGGAGACACTTTGGATGGTTTTAGAGTCACTCTGGATTATGCCCTGTCTCTTTACCCAAACCATCTTGATATTTTTCCACTTGCTGTTCTGCCAGGAACCAGATTGGCGTCACGGGGAACATCTCTAAACCTCCTTTGGGATACTAAACCACCCTATATACTCAAAGCAACCGACAGCTTTAGTACAAACGAAATGTCCGCAGCCGCCGAACTGGCATCAGCATGTGATGTTTTTTATACTCGTGGAAAAGCTGTCGCTTGGTTTAATGCTGTAGTTACCGTTCTTGGCCTGAAACCAACAGATTTTTTGCAGAAATTCAGTCACTGGCTGATTGAAGTCAGGGGCCAAGTTACAAATGAGTCTGACTTCAGTGATGAAGAGATATGGAAGATGCAGCAGCTTTTTATGAAGCAGCTTTTTAGCGCCAAAAAAATAATTCGATTTCTGCCACTTGTTCTTGACCTGGTAAACTATCACCATCATTATGCATCAGTTCTTCTTTCAATATCACCTGATCCTGTTATTGATTATCAGTTTCCTGACAATTCATGCGGTACTGGTTTCAGGCTTACTGCAACAGCCAGAATAATTGATTTTACATATGATATTGAGGAACTTCTCGATTGCGGAGAACCTCGTATCCTGTGGATGTACAAGAACCTCCAGCAATCTGGTTCTCAAGCAGTTATATACCTGAATAATGGATTGGTATGCACCGAAGCATTCGCCGCTCCCTATATTCTTTTGTTAGAACATATTCGTGATGGGAGTGTTAGCGATTTTGAGTCCGGTACCGGGCTCACTTCTGATGAGGCCAATGAGTTCGTTGTCTTTGCTCTTCAAGAAGGAATCATTGTGAATACCTGAGCCTGACAAAAATTGAATAATTCTTATGTAAAGACAAAGCAAACATCAAGTTTTGCGAGGAAAGCCGACCCTTACATCACTAATATTATGTCAGCATATTTCGAAAGAGGTTGCATTTTAGTAAATTTTTTAGTATTACTCTCTTTTCTTTTTCACATACTCTATTACTCTGCTCCCATTCGAAAGGTGTTTGATCACCATGCATGACAAAATCAAGATTTTTTCCGGTAACTCAAATCCAGATCTAGCCCTGAAAATATGCGACTGCCTCGGCGTTCCGCTTGGTGCGGCACGTGTTCGACGTTTTTCTGATGGTGAAGTTATGGTTGAAATCGGTGAAAACGTTCGAGGTCGCGATGTGTATGTTGTTCAATCAACTTGCGCTCCGACCAATGATAACCTGATGGAACTGCTGGTCATTACCGACGCGCTGAAACGGGCTTCTGCAGCTACAATAACTGCAGTAATTCCATATTACGGCTATGCCCGCCAGGATCGCAAAGCTGCGCCGCGTACTCCCATTACTGCTAAGCTGGTTGCAGATCTAATAACAACAGCCGGCGTCAACAGAGTTGTTACTATCGACCTTCACGCTGGTCAGATTCAAGGTTTTTTTAATATTCCTGTAGACAATCTATACGCAGCACCTGTAATTATTAATTATCTTAAAGACCGTTTTAGCGGCGAACAAGTGGTTATGGTCTCCCCTGACGCCGGAGGTACCGAGAGAGCCCGTGCTTTTGCCAAGCGCCTTGAATATTCACTCGCTGTAATTGACAAACGCCGGACCGGACCTAATGTGGCTGAAGTAATGCACCTGATCGGTGATGTACGGGATAAGATTGCTATAATTCTGGATGACATGGTTGATACTGCCGGTACATTGACACAGGCCGCCAAAGCACTCAAGGCAAATGGCGCCAAAGCTATCTATGCCTGTGCAACACATGGTGTACTTTCAGGACCTGCAATCGAGCGTATAAATGATTCGGATATTGAAGAAATTGTTTTAACTGATACAATACCCAATTGTACCAATCAAGACTTAACATCCAAAATAAAAATGCTTTCTGTAGCTGAACTGCTGGCAGAAGCAATCAGACGTATTCATGAGGATGAATCAGTAAGTTCACTATTTGCTTAGAATAAATATTTAATTATGAATAGGACGGGGTTGACCCGTCACTACACGTGGAGGAACGTATGCAACAGAAACAAATGAATATCGAACTGCGCACAAAGACCGGTACTGGCGTAAGCCGAAAACTTCGCGTTGCTGATATGGTACCTGGTGTTGTTTATGGCAAGGGACTTGATCCTATGCCGGTCAGCATTAAATACCGTGATCTGCAGGATGCAATTTCCGGTGCAGGTGGACAGAACAACCTGATTACCCTGATTGGTGGCGGAAGTCTCGACCAGAATATTGCAATTGTTGCCGATATTCAGCGCGATGCAATCAAGCGTACCATCAAGCACGTCGATCTTCATCGCATCAATCCGAAAGAGAAGCTCCGTGTCACCGTACCTGTAGTTCTGACCGGTACTGCAATCGGCGTAAAAGAAGGTGGACTGCTTGATCTGGCACACCACGAATTACATATAGAATGTCTTCCTGGTAATATCCCGGACAGCATTACCATCGATGTCTCTGGTCTAAAGATTGCTCACTCGATTCATGTCAGCGAGATTTCACTCCCTGAAGGTATTGTTCTCCTTGATCAGCCAAAGATTCCGGTTGTCAGCGTTCTTGGCAGAGCCAAGGAAGAAGCTCCGGCTGCCGCATAGCTGAAAACAATTGAGCATGAATACCTATATAGTTGCGGGGCTGGGTAATCCCGGCCCCACCTATCAATGGACCCGCCATAATGCGGGTTTTCTTTTTTTGGACCGTCTTGCAGAGTTGGAAAATATTTCCATTTCCAAAAAATCTTTCTCAGGTTTTTGTGGAGAATGGAATTATGCCGGAAACCGATTAATACTTCTTAAGCCGCAAACGTTCATGAATCTGTCCGGGATCTCTATCATGCAGTCTCTTCAATTCCATAAGCTGCCGATTTCAAATCTGATAGTCATACATGATGAACTTGATTTACCGTTTGGAACTGTACGCTTTAAGAATGGTGGCGGGCATGGTGGTCACAATGGCTTACGTTCAATAATTGAAAATCTGGGTAAAGGTGATTTTATTCGACTCCGTATAGGCATTGGCAAGTCGCCACATGGTGATACAACCGGTCATGTTCTCGGGAAAATTCCTCCAGACCAGATGGAAGGGCTTTCCGGCATTCTTGATGGCGGCATAGAAATGCTTAAAGTTATGCTTAAAGAAGGTCTTGCTAAATCAATGAGTTTATTTAATAACAAAAATTTTTTGGAAGGATAGAATATGGGTTTTAACTGCGGAATTGTCGGACTGCCCAATGTAGGCAAGTCCACTATCTTTAATGCTCTTACCTCTGCGGGTGCTGAATCTGCAAATTATCCATTTTGCACAATTGAACCGAATGTCGGCATTGTTCAGGTTCCTGATCCACGAATGGATAAATTAGCAGAAATCGTCAACCCACAAAAGATGCAGCCAACGACAATTGAATTTGTTGATATTGCCGGACTTGTCAAGGGGGCCAGTCAGGGTGAAGGACTCGGCAACCAGTTTCTGGGGCACATCCGTAGTGTTGATGCAATTGTTCATGTTGTACGCTGTTTCGATGACGACAATATTGTCCATGTAAATGGGCGTGTTTCTCCTGCCGATGATATCGAAGTTATTAATACAGAGCTCGCTCTGGCTGACCTCGATACAGTAGAAAAGAAACTGCAGCGGGCAGAAAAAATGGCGCGCAGCGGTGACACAAAAGCAAAGGAAGAGGTTGCTTTTTATATAAGGGTCAGAGAACTTCTCGAGCAGGTCAAAAAGCTTCAGGGGATTGCCCAGAATGAGGACGAAAAGATCTGGATGCGCGATCTCCATCTTTTGACTGATAAACCGGTACTTTATGTCGCAAATGTAGCTGAAGATGATTTGGAAGGTAAACACCCTAATGTGGCCAAGGTCCGTGAGATTGCTGCTTCTGAAGGAGCCGGGGTTGTCGTTATTTGCGGTAAACTGGAAGCAGAAATTGCCGAGCTTGATGGCCCTGAAAAAAAAGGATTTCTTGATGATATGGGTTTAGAGGAAGCCGGCCTTGATCGACTAATCCGAAATGGCTATGCATTACTGGGACTCATCACCTATTTTACTGCAGGTGTCAAGGAGGTCCGTGCCTGGACAATAGTTAATGGCACCAAAGCGCCGCAGGCCGCCGGAGTTATCCACACGGATTTTGAAAAAGGTTTTATTCGTGCTGAAGTAATTGCGTTCGATGATTACATAAACTGCAATGGGGAATCCGGCTCCAAAGAAAAAGGTTTAATGCGTCTGGAAGGAAAAGATTACGTTGTCAAAGATGGTGACGTAATGCACTTCAGATTTAACGTGTAAAGGCCGGTTTAAAATAGTTACAGCACAGAGATCAAAGGGTTATGGTAAAATCTGACTGTTTATGGTATCAAGACAAGTTATGTTCACTTATTTAACCTTCGGGAGATAATTTAAATGTTCAGTTCCATTATAACAAAGTTTTTCGGCAGCAAGAATGAACGCGAACTTAAAAAAATGTGGCCGATCGTTGATAAAATTAATGCTCTTGAAGCTTCCATCTCTACTCTTTCTGATGAGCAGCTGACCAATAAAACCAGGGAATTCAAGGAGCGGCATGCAAAGGGAGAATCTCTGGATTCACTCCTCCCAGAAGCCTTTGCCGTCTGCCGCGAAGGCGGCAAACGTATACTCGGCATGCGCCATTTTGACGTACAGTTAATAGGTGGCATGGTACTGCATTCAGGGAAAATTGCCGAAATGAAAACCGGTGAGGGAAAAACGCTTGTAGCCACCCTCCCCGCTTATCTTAATGCAATTTCCGGTAAGGGTGTTCACGTCGTTACTGTCAACGATTATCTGGCAAAACGTGACTCTGAGTGGATGGGTAAACTTTATAACTTCCTTGGACTGACTGTCGGCATTATTGTTCATGGTGTCGAAGATGATCAACGCCGCATTAACTATGCTGCAGATATTACCTATGGAACTAACAACGAGTTTGGCTTTGATTATCTGCGGGATAATATGAAGTTTGACCTGGATGATTACGTTCAGCGCGGCTTCAACTACTCCATTGTGGACGAAGTTGACTCTATTTTGATTGATGAAGCAAGAACACCGCTGATTATCTCCGGCCCCACCGAAGACTCAACAGATAAATATTATGTTATTAATGCCATTATTCCAAAACTGGAGAGAGGTGAAGTGCTTGAAGTCGAGGCAAACACTCTCTCCGGAAAGCGCAAGAAATACACCGGCGATTTTACTATTGATGAAAAAGCCAAGAGTGCAGCCTTGACCGAACAGGGTGTTCTAAAGGTTGAAAAACTTTTAAAAATCGACAACCTTTATGACCCGCGCAATATAGAAATCCTTCATCATGTTAACCAGGCTTTGCGCGCACATGCCATGTACAAGGTTGACGTGGATTATGTGGTAAAAGATGGCGAAGTCTTGATTGTAGACGAATTTACCGGTCGTCTCATGCCCGGACGCCGCTGGTCTGATGGTCTGCACCAGGCTATTGAGGCGAAGGAAGGGGTTAAAATTGAAAATGAAAACCAGACCCTTGCAACAATAACCTTTCAGAATTTTTTCCGTATGTACACCAAGCTATCCGGGATGACCGGTACAGCAGACACTGAGGCAGAGGAATTTCACAAGATATACAAACTAGATGTTGCTGTTATCCCGACTAATCGACCACTCGTGCGTCCGGATTTCCCTGATGTTATATACAAGACTGAACTTGAAAAATTCAAGGCGGTAATAGAGGATATCAAAGAACATTATGCTGTCGGCCAACCCTGTCTCGTTGGTACCATATCGATCGAAAAATCGGAAGTATTGGCAGAGATGCTTAAGCGACAGGGCATACCACACAACGTACTTAATGCTAAACAGCATGAACGTGAAGCAGAAATCGTATCTCAAGCCGGACGTAAAGGCGCCATAACAATCGCCACTAACATGGCTGGCCGTGGAACCGATATTGTACTTGGTGGCAACCCGGATGCTCTTGCCAAGCAGTGGCAACGGGCAAATCCGGAAGCAACTGATGAAGAATATGAAGCGATACTTGCCAAGTATAAAGCTGAATGTCTAGCCGAGCATGAAGAAGTTATTAAACTGGGTGGTCTTCACATTCTTGGAACAGAAAGACACGAATCACGCCGTATTGACAACCAGCTGCGTGGTCGTTCCGGTCGCCAGGGTGACCCTGGTTCATCAAAATTCTATCTGTCACTTGAAGATGACCTGCTACGCATTTTCGGATCAGAGCGCGTCGCCAAGATTATGGATCTACTCAAAATTGAAGAGGGTGAGGCCATTACTCACAGCATGATTTCAAGGTCGATTGAAAATGCTCAGAAAAAAGTAGAAGCGCATAACTTCGATATACGTAAACATCTCATAGAATACGATGATGTCATGAACAAACAGCGCGAAGTTATTTATACCCAGCGCCGCGAAATCCTGGCTGGGCAGGACATCCGCGAAAACTTTCTGGAAATGCTGAATGAGACGATCGAAGAGATTGTTTCCGCTTATGCCATAGATAAAGTATCACCGCATGAATGGGATTTACAGGGGATAAGCGACAGCGTTTATAAATACTTCAATCTTCAACTTGATCTTCCGCATGAGATAGTAAGCCGACTGACACCAGTCAACTTTCATGACACACTAAGTGAACAGGTCCATGCCATATTCAAGGCACGGGTTGATGATATGGGTAACGAACTAGTTGATCACCTCATCAAGGTTATGATGCTGCAGGCAATTGACACACATTGGAAAGACCACCTCCTGAACATCGACCACCTGAAGGAAGGAATCGGTCTGCGCGGATACGGGCAGAAAGACCCCAAACAGGAATACAAAAAAGAGGCGTATAATCTTTTCATGGAATTGATGGTTCGCATCCGTGAAGAGGTTGTAGAACGTGTTTTTTGGGTCCAGATTAATCATGATGGTGAAGAAATTGAAGAAATGGAAGAAGAGATGCAAAGCAAGAAGCTGATTTTTAATCTTGGTGGCGGAGAAGAGCATGTCCAGGAACCAGCCAAAAGTCAAAGAGTTGCTGGCCGGAATGATGCCTGCCCTTGCGGAAGTGGTAAAAAGTACAAAAAATGCTGCGGAAAATAAAAATACCTGTGTCTAATGAGGTTTAGATGGACATCAAAGGATTTCGTTTTTCAACTGTAGAAGCTGCAATTAAAAAACCGGGGCGTAAAGATTTAGCGCTGATTTTTTCTGAAGTACCTGCTATCGCTTCGGCGGTTTTTACCACCAGCACTGTCAAAGCCGCCCCGGTGTTAGTATCAAGCGAACACATTAAGAGTGGACGTGCCCAGGCATTGATCGTTAACAGCGGCAATGCTAACGCTTGTACTGGTGAACCAGGAATGGTGGTTGCAAGAGAGACAACTCGTCTGGTCGCAGTCGCTCTCGGCATTAATGATGAGGCCGTTCAGGTCTGTTCAACCGGAGTCATAGGCGTTCAGATGCCCATGGAGCGTATTCAGGGCGCAATTACACCTCTTGTAGACGGTCTTGTTTCCGGAACGCTGAATGACATAGCTCAGGCTATCATGACTACCGACACCTTTCCGAAAATGGAAACCAGGAACGGTGAGGCGGGAGGTATCGGCTATACTGTTGCCGGCATTGCCAAAGGGGCTGGCATGATAATGCCCAACATGGCCACAATGCTGTCGTTTATTTTAACTGATGCATCTGTAGAGTCAGGCTTTCTTGATAAATCCTTCCGTAAGGCCGTTAACCAGTCTTTTAATGCCATCACTGTTGACGGCGATATGTCAACAAACGATACCTGTCTGATTATGGCTAACGGCGCGTCAGGGAACCCAACCATCACTGAAGGTTCACCGGAAGGAATTGCTTTTACAGCTACATTGAATAGTGTCTTGCTTTCTCTGGCGAAACAGATTGTAAAAGATGGTGAAGGAGCAACAAAGTTTGTAGAAATACGCGTCAGTGGAGCTAAAGACGATTCTGACGCAAAGCGTGCTGCTATGGCAATCGCTAACTCTAGTTTGGTTAAAACTGCTTTTTTTGGACAGGATGCAAACTGGGGACGAATCTTTGCTGCGATCGGCTATTCCGGAGCTGAAGTCGACCAATCATTGCTTTCTCTCTGTTTTGATGATGTCTGTATGGCCAAAAAAGGTGTTTTTGCCGGTGATGATGCCGAAGCCAGGGGCACAGAGATTCTTAAACAAAAAGAGTTCACCGTAACTGTTGACCTTGGAATAGGTAGTGGCACTGCCACCGTGTATACCTCGGACCTGACCCACGAATATATCAGCATCAACGCCGACTATCGATCCTGAAACACTTAGGATCTTATATTCTATTATCAAGCCTCCGCATGCGGAGGCTTTTTTGTCGTAAAGCAGGATACAGAGTGAACTCGTGATTAAATTTTTTATAATTATTGCCGCAATATCCCTTTCATTTTCAACCACCCTTAACGCTGCAGATGACCTGATGGATGTCGGACGAGCTGTATCCATCGACGTTATGTTGGAAAACGCTATCCGTCGCGGTTTGATTTCCGGCGGGGTTGTCGCTGTAGGCAACCATACCGGTCAACTTTATGGCACAGCACAGGGCAGGCTTTATCCAGACAGCTCTGCCCCACCTCTTTCAGACCGGACGTTGTTTGACACCGCATCACTCACAAAGGTCATTGCCACAGCACCAGCCATTATGAAATTGCTTGAGCAGGGGAAAATCAACCTGCTTGATCCACTGACTCGATGGTTCCCTGAATTTGAAGGTACGGATCGTGATGAAATTACCATCCTCAATTTATTAACCCACACGTCCGGGATGAATGATGTTGAAATTGCAAGTAACGATCCCCTCAGGAGCCTGATAGAAAAAGCTATTATTCAAAACCATGCTTCCCTGCCTGGAAACCGGTTTCGTTACGCCGATATCAACTTCATACTTCTTGGAGAACTGGTCAGGCGTGCAGCTCAAGAACCATTGGACAGATTTTGTACTGAGTATATATACGCACCAATGGGCATGGCTGAAACCGGATTTCTGCCTCAGGCTGAACTCAATACAATCGCCCCGACAGCGGGCTACAACAAAACGCTCACAGCCGGTGTTGTCCAGGATATTAACGCCCGCCGTTTTGGCGGAGTAGCTGGGCATGCCGGATTATTCAGCACCGCCAGCGATTTAAACAGATTCGCAATCATGATTCTTAACCATGGGAAATATAATGGTGTACAGGCCTTCACGGAAAGGGCCATAAGCCAGATGACATCACCGTACTTTTATAGCAATGGCAGAGTTGTCAGGGGACTTGGATGGGATATCAATTCACCGTTTTCGTCGCCTCGCGGTAACTACTTTTCTGATATGTCTTTCGGCCACACCGGATACAGCGGTTCATCAATCTGGATTGACCCTGAACAGGATTTATACGTAATTCTTTTGACAGTACGCCTTGATTACAACGGTGTACGGCAGTTTAACCAATTACGAAGTGATATATCGAGTCTGGCAGTCTCAATATTTTCGACCCCGCGAATTGCGGAAGAGATTATCAATGAAATGAAAATCCCTTGAAACGCTAATGCCTTGACACGATATTGCTCCTGTGTTAGTTGTTTCCGGTGTAGTTATTCTTGCGTACCCACTCAGCAAGGGAGGGATCGATGAGCATTAAAATTCTTGTTGCCGACGACAGTATCACCATCCAGAAAGTTATCGGCATCATTTTTGGCGGAGACGAATATTCCTTAACAGTAGTTGATAACGGTAAAGCCGCTGTTGATAAGGCACGAGAAATCAATCCTGATATATTGCTGATTGATGCACTGATGCCAGGAATGACAGGTTACGAAGTGGCTGAAGCCGTTCGCTCTACTCCGTCACTGGCGGACAAGCCGATATTGATCCTGACTGGTACATTTGAAGTATTTGACGAAGAAAAAGCAAAGAAAAGCGGTGCAGACGACTTTATCGCCAAGCCGTTTGAATCTCAACAAATCATAACTAAGGTAAAAGAACTCCTGGAGTTAGGAAAATCCAGAGTCATGCCAACACAAGCCCCGCTATTACAACCTGTCACTGAAACATTCAGCGAACAGACAACGGATGATTCAATCCCAACTTTCGATTCGACTACTGTTACCGAGCAACAGCTCGAAACTCCACAAACTGCCGCACCGGCTGATATATGGGGAGCTTTTACCCCTGAAGTTGAACTACCGGTTGAGCCGCCAGTTGAAGCATTTGCCTCTCCGGATGTTGATGCAATATCAGAAGATAAATTCGAACCAGATGTCTTTGCAATAGTCACTGAAGAAAATGATGCTGAACTCGTACAAAACACAGCCCCAGCAAACACCTCCCCTCAACTCACCGGTACTCAATGGGTTCCAATTGAGGAAAATACCTTTGAATTTGAAGAAGAAACAAGTTCAGATAAGCTCCAGACATCTCTTGCTGATCAAGAAATTCCAGTTCATGAGCCGGCATTCGGAGATATTTCTTTTGAAAAAGAGATCGAGGCTCCGGCATCTCAGGCTTTCCCAGATATTTCAGAAATGGATTCTACTGAAACCATCCCCGCTTTCGATGTTCCCTCTACCCCTATTGCACCATTCGCCCCGTTGGCTGACCCTACCCCGGTTTTTGCCGCTCCAGTAGATCTGGATCAGGTTGCGCCTATGGATTCAGTCTCTGCCACGGCTCCTGCGTCTGCAATAACTGATGAGCAACTCAAAGCCATCCTGGCTGGAGTATCGAAAGATGTCATTGAAAGAATTGTCTGGGAAGTTGTTCCAGACCTGGCTGAGGCAATGATCCGCGAAGCAATACAGAAGATTAAAGAAGGGGTCTAATACCCCTTGCAGTCATAACAACCGTAAGGGGATGGCAACATCCCCTTTTTTCGTATGGAGGAACGGAAATGATCAAAAAAGCCATTACTAAAGTTGTTGAACGTGAAGACCTGACTGAAGGCGAGATGATCGAAGTTATGAACCAGATTATGTCAGGTGAATGTACACCGGCACAGATTGGTGCATTCATTACCGCCCTGCGCATGAAAGGCGAAACTGTTGAGGAAATCACCGGGGCGGCGCGCGTCATGCGCGACCGGGCCACTCCGATACGTGTCGGAAAAGGTGTACTTGATATCGACCGTGATGACATCAATATCGATCAGGAAACCATATTGGACGTCGTTGGTACAGGCGGCGACGGCACTAACACCTTCAATATTTCCACCACTGTTTCTTTTGTAGTCTCGGCTTGCGGCGTTAAAGTTGCCAAGCACGGAAACCGCTCAGTCTCTTCGGCCTGCGGCAGCGCAGACGTATTGGAAAAATTGGGCATTAATCTGGATGTCACCCCGGAAACAGTTGAAAACTGCATAGATCAAATCGGCATCGGTTTCCTCTTCGCCCCTGCCCTGCACGGTGCCATGAAACACGCCATCGGCCCCCGTCGCGAGATCGGCATCCGCACCATATTTAATATTCTGGGCCCACTTACAAACCCTGCCGGTGCTGATTGTCAGGTGATGGGTGTTTACCGTGCTGACCTTGTAGAAAAACTGGCCGGAGTGTTACAAAAGCTTGGATGCCGTCACGGCTTTGTAGTGCATGGATCTGACGGCATGGACGAGATGACTCTGACCGGTGAAACATTAGTGGCCGAAGTCACCCATGCTGGTGTTACGTTGAGCAAAGTCACCCCTGAACAGTTGGGCCTTACCCGTTGCCAGATGTCTGAGCTCAAAGGGGGAGATGCTGTTGCCAACGCTGCAATAGTTAAAGCAGTACTATCCGGTGAACGCGGGCCGAGGAGAGATATTGTCCTTCTGAATGCCGCATACGCTCTGGTAGCCGCCGGTAAAGCGGAAACGCCGGCAGAGGGGATGTCACTGGCTGCAAAATCCATCGACTCCGGAATGGCCTTGCTACAGGTAGAACGATTAGCGGCTTTGACGAACAAGCAATAAAGGGAGAATATTTTTAATATGACCATCGACACGCCCGATATCTTGAAAGAAATAGTTGCCCACAAAATTGAAGAGGTAAGAACCGCCAGAAATAATACTCCTCTCTCAGAAATAAAAGATCGCATAAATGATCTTGAGGACGTACCGCGTGGTTTTGAGCGACATTTGCGCGGCGCTGTTGCCTCGAATTGGACCGCCATCATCGCTGAGATAAAGAAGGCTTCACCAAGTAAAGGGATAATCCGAGAAGATTTCGACCCGATGGAAATCTCAGAAATATACCAGAACAATGGCGCAACCTGCCTGTCTGTGCTGACTGATGAAAAGTTTTTTATGGGCAACCTTCGCTACCTGGCCTTGATCCGTGAGACTGTGTCACTACCGTTGCTGCGTAAGGACTTTATATGTGATCCGTACCAGATTTATGAAGCCCGCGCCGCCGGAGCCGACGCAATCTTGCTGATCGCTGCCATGCTTGATCTGAATCAATTGCGTGATTTCAGCGCAGCAGCAGACGAGATACACCTGGATGTTCTGCTGGAAGTACATGATGAAGCGGAGATGGAGAAAGCGCTTCAAACCGATTGTACCCTGATCGGAGTTAATAACCGCAATTTAAGAACGTTTGAAACAGATCTCGGCACAACCGGCCGCCTCGCTTTAATGATGCCGTCAGATCGCCTTTTGGTTGCGGAGAGTGGTATTTACAACCGGTCGGACATTGTACGGCTGAAAGCAGAGGGCGCGGGTGCGTTTTTAATCGGAGAATCAATGATGAGGGAAGACGATATCGGAGCTAAACTGCAGGAACTGCTGAACGACTGAGATTTTTTTTAAAAACAATCTATACTGGTGAAGCTCGACCATCGCAGTAAAATCCCGCTTATGTAGAGTTTACTAAAACCCTTTTTGCTTTAACATGCTGATGGACTGCAGCAATTCAAGAGCCCGTCTGAGTTGATAGTCTTTCTGAATATCAGTAACTTTGCCAGCAACCCCATGATGAATTTCTTTACTATTGGGTTGCTGTGCTTCCTGCTTTCCGTCTGAAGCAAGGCTTTTTTCCAGATCTTTTTCTTTAAGTTCCATCCCCTTCTCTTTTGCCGGCAAAGGTGTGATATTTGGTACCTCAATATCCGGAACAATCCCTTTTGCCTGAATTGAACGTCCGCTCGGAGTATAATAGCGTGCTGTTGTCAGCTTAAGAGCCGCATTACCTTTCATCGGAATAATTGACTGGACAGAGCCTTTTCCGAAACTTTGTGTTCCCATTATGATGGCACGCTTATGATCCTGCAGAGCACCGGCAACTATTTCAGAAGCACTGGCGCTGCCGCCGTTGATAAGCACAACTATCGGATATTGCGGTTCCTTAGACCCCACAGTCCCGTTATAAACATGATTTGATTCAGGGGTCCGACCTTTAATACTTACAACTACAGCGTTGTTAATGTCATCTCCTACAAAGCAGTTCACAACCTCGATGCACGAATTTATCAAACCGCCCGGATTATAACGCAGATCCAGAATCAGCCCCTTCATCAGTCCACCAGATTTAGTATGAAGATCTCTCAAGGCCTCCTTGAACTCACCTCCAGTACGCTCCTGAAACTGTGATATCCTGATTAATCCATAACCGGATTCAAGCAGCTTTGACTTCAAACTTTTCAGCTTTATGATATCTCGTACCAATTTAAAAACCAGTGGCTTGGCGTTTTCGGCGCGTAAAATGGTCAAGGTTACCGGCGTTCCCTTCTCGCCGCGAAGTTTTTTAACAACATTCGTGATATTAACTCCATCGGTGGGTATCCCATCGATCTTCCAGATGTGATCATTAGCCCGAATTCCGGCACGGGAAGACGGGGTGTCGTCAATTGGAGCAATAACAGTCAGTTTGCCATCTTTTGTTCCAAGTTCAATGCCGACACCACCAAATGAACCGGACATGGCAATTCCCATTTCGTTGTACGGCTCTGGAGGCAGATAGGCACTGTGCGGGTCAAGGGCAGCAAGCATGCCGTCCACCATTTTAAGTACCAGTTTTTTTGAATCAGGTTTTTCCACATGTTTCTCTAAAACAGTCAAATATGCTTCGCGCAGAAGAATAAGATATTTTTCATCAGTAGCGGTATTGCGTACACGCCACTGAACAGCTAAAACAACCACTAGACATGCAGCAGTCACCAATAATATTATCAGGGTCGACTTCCTGGAGCGTATATTAAGGACAGGCAGCATTCCAATTATCTCCGCACATCAATTCCATAACTTTTAATTTTACGATGTAGATTACTCCGTTCGAGCTCAATCAGTTCAGCAGTACGTGAAATATTCCAGTCATTTTCCTCAAGTTTTTGAATAATGAACTCCCGTTCAAAATCCTCTCTGGCGTCTCGCAGTGCCGAACGTGTATGATAACCTTCCAGAACAGCGCCAGTTGACGATTCTACTGATAAAATGGGTATGTCCTCGGCAGATATAACGTGTTCTGGTGACACAATAAGTATTCGTTCAATTACATTTTTTAATTCACGCAGATTGCCTGGCCATGAATATTGACGCAATCTGTCGAGTGCCTCCGGAAGAAAAGTCTTAATTTCACCGCCTTCCCTGCGAAAAAACTGAGAAACAAAATACTGAACAAGTGGCCCTATATCATCTAAACGCTCACGTAATGCCGGTGCCCTAAATTGTATTGTGCTCAATTGATAATAAAGATCGGAGCTGAATTTGCCTGAAGCCATATCCTGCTCCAGGGATTTAGTGGTAGCAGCTACAATCCTGATATCGGCAGTCAGACGGCGGATACCGCCAACTCTTTCAAAACGGCCTTCCTGAATAAACCGTAGAATTTTTGTCTGTGTATTGAGTGGTAACTCACCGATCTCGTCCAATAACAGTGTGCCACCATCAGCCTGATCAAAGCGCCCTTTTTTATGTGATAATGCTCCGATAAAAGCACCCTTCTCATGGCCAAAAAGCTCACTATCAATCAACTCTTCCGGAATCGCAGAGCAGTGCACAACGATAAAAGGTCGCTCCCGCCGTTGACTGTTGCAGTGTATTGAACACGCGATAAGTTCTTTTCCAGAACCGTTTTCACCGTTAATCAGCACAGAGGCGGAGGTTAATGCTACAAGTTTTATCTGCTCCCGTAATTTGACAACCTCTTCAGACTCTCCTATCAACTCTGCTTCCGTAGACACTGAACGTTTAAGTTCGGCATTTTCCACTTTTAATTCCTGCAACTGTAGCGCGTTGGCAACGCTTATTAATACTTTTTCCAGCGAAAGTGGTTTTTCAATGAAATCAAATGCCCCCAGTTTAGTGGCACGAACCGCCGTCTCAATCGTACCATGTCCTGAAATCATGATTACGGTCACATTAGGAAACTGTATTTTAAGCTTTTCAAGGGTTTCCAGGCCATCCATACCTGGCATCCAAATATCAAGCAGAATCAGATCAGGGAGTTCATGCCGGGCGCACTCAATACCTTCAGCTCCACTTTCTGCGTTCAGAACCAGATACCCCTCATCCTCAAGGATCCCGGTCAGTGCGGTTCTAATATCCTTCTCATCATCAATAATTAAAATAGTGTGTTGCATGACATCTCCTTAATATTCTTAACGGTCAACCGGCGGGCAACTCTACAACAAATACTGCTCCATGCGGCTTGTTATCGCGAACTCGTACAAAACCACCATGATCAGTAACAATACTGCTTACAATGGCCAACCCGAGTCCGGTGCCACTCTTTTTGGTTGAAAAGTATGGCTCAAACAAGCGCGGTTTGTCTTCTGGCGAAATTCCAGGTCCATCATCAGCTATGCTTATAGTCGCCATTTTCAACACACTATCAAAGTATGTTGTCAGGGTAACAGTACCCTCTTCCGCCATAGCTGCGACAGCATTTTCAAGTATATTAATCAGTACTCGTTTGATTTGATCGTGATCAATCAATAAAAGCGGCATCCGGTCATCCATAGTGACATCAAATTTAACGCCGCGATGCGCTTCCTGATACAGCGTCAAAGACTCGCGAATCAACCTGTTGAGATCGTTGGGTTCAGGTTGTATGGCGGGCATGCGGGCAAAATTGGAAAATTCATTGACCAGATTTTTAAGATCATCTACCGATTTAATAATCATCTCGGTACATTCGTCAAAAACCTTCTCATCGTCACTAAAACGAGAAAGATAGCGTTTTCTGAGACGTTGGGCAGAAAGCTGGATCGGGGTCAGCGGATTTTTAATTTCATGGGCTATTCTACGTGCGACCTCACGCCAGGCCGCCATCCGTTGTGCCCGCATCATCTGAGTCAAATCGTCCAACACTGCTACCATCCCCAGTATTTCACCATTGCCAGCGCGCAGCAGCGTTAAATGAAGCTGTAAGGCAAGCCGGGAGCCGCGTAGATCCAGAAAAACCTGTTTACTGATGGCACCCTGTTTTGAATTTAAAAGTTCTCTGATCGATTCCGATGCCATCTCGAGGTGTTTTTCACTTATAACCTCGCGGTAGCTTTTACCTATCACGTTCGCAGCACTTAATCCCAGCAAACGTTCGGCAGATGTATTAAGTGTACGCAGAATTCCCTCGCTGTCTATTGATATAACGCCAGCAGCAATATTGCGTAAAACAATTTCCATATACTGTTGACGACGTTCTATCTCCTGATTACTTCTGAGTAGTTCTAGATTGGAAACATTAAGTGCATACTGTTTGGCACGTAAATCATCTGTCATGAGATTGAATGATTGCACCAGCATACCTATTTCATCCGCTGAATAAGAATCAATCTTAACGTCAAGGTTGCCACCTGCGACTGCGTGAGTTGCGTCTACCAGTTCCTGAAGAGGTCTGGTCATACTGTTGGCAAGATATACGCCCATCCAGTACGCAAAAAAAACAATCACCATTGCTATTAAAAACAGTGTGGCTATATAAGCGGTTCGGATCGGATTTTTCAGGATCTTAAGCTGACGAAACTCATGGTACGACGCAGTAATCTCCTTCATTTTATTCACCAGTGAATATGGCACATAATAGTTAACGACAACAACGCCGACAATATCCGACTCGTTCCAGGTAGAACGGATCGGCACAATGCCGCGTATTAAATCAGCCTTTCCTGCCTGGTTGACCCTGGTAAGTTCTTCACCGGACAAGGCGCGCTTGATATCTTCTGAAGATGGATTAGTAAATTCACCCTTGGGTACAGATGGATTTGAGGCTCGCACCAGTTCTTCACGCTGGGCGGAATAGACTTCAACCACTCCGAGATTGTATTCACGCTGCTTCTGGTGGATAAGCCGCTTGAGCTGTGGCAGATTCTCCTCGTTAAGCAATTTTTGATCTTTAATGAAATTGCTAATTTGTTTGCCGTAATACAGAGAGTTTTCAGCTGAATTTTTGTAATATGTCTGTGCAACTTCAAGCGACTCACTTAATGATGTTTCAACCTGAGTGTTAAACCAGTTATGTACGGTATTATTAATAAAACCGGCAGCGGCAAAGAAGAGAAGCAGAGTTGGAACCAGTGAAAGTGCGACAAATGAAAGAACAAGTTTTGTTCGGAGTTTTTTCGCAAACGGGTTTGAGCGGCTTTCTACAAACAGTTTAACAACATTGCGACTAACCAGGTAAACAAGCAGAATAACGAGTAAAATAACTATATTAATGACTGCGAAAATAGCAATATTACTGCCCAGTTTGGCACCAACGCTTAGCTGAGTCAGACTGATTTCAGTTCTGGTCAAAAAAGCAATTAATATGACGGCCAATACGATAATGATCGCTTCGCGAAATCTTTTTTTCCGTTCTTCCTGTGAAACTCTGGTATTCATTCGGCCGAAATTCCTTTCCACTAATATTGTTGACGATATTAACATAGACAGGATTTGTTTAAAACTCATTGTTGCATTTTTGCATCAATTGCCGATTAGGTCTTGATGTGATACTGTTCAAAACAATAAATTGACTGGAGTCAGGTTATGCGCATTCAGGACTCATCATCACTACGGGAACTTGATAAAAACACAAGAAGTTCCTCTCCAATTAAGAAAATCATGAATTCGTTTTTTGCGGAAGAATTGAGCCACCATGAGGAGGCGGGCAGTACATATCAAGATGACATTGAAAACCTCAGGACTGAAATTGAGAAAGCAGGAAACCTCCTGACATCTGAGCCAATACTGACTAACTTCAAGCAGTTTCGCGATCTGTTAAGTAAGCTTGCAAAGAAGGTGAATGCTGAGGCATACCGTCTTGATAAAACCGGCGGAACGCCTCAGAATCCACGCTATTACGAAATAATCACGGTAATTGATAGAGAAGCCGATAGCCTTTACAATCTTATTGTCAAAGAAAATCGCGACCCTATGGCAATCACCGCAAAGGTTATTGGAATCAAGGGGTTGGTTGTTGATTTAGTTACCTGATACGGTTAAACAGCATTAAAAGCGTAAACGAAGTTATTTTATGCCAAAAACAACTTCAAACTAATTAAAGCACCAAATATCCTCCATGCAAAATATTAAAATATTAAAAACAAAGGAGCAGATCATGAGCAATACAGAATTGAACGTAACAGTACAAAAGGGGCTTGATCTCCTCGATCATGGTGATACAAAGCAAGCCATTTCTGTTTTTGAAGGGTATTTGAATAGCAACAAAAGTAAACCTGATGGCTGGTTCTATCTTGGAGATGCATTGGCTGAAGACGGACGACTGGATGATGCAATTGCCCGCTACCGTGAAGGTCTAAAACTGTCACCTGATGATGCCGACGCCCTGACAACTCTGGGGGATATGTTGCTGGAAGCCGGCGACCACAAAGAGTCGCTCGCCTGTTATAAAAAAGTACTGGAGATAGATCCGAAGGATGCTGATGCACTCGTAAGTATCGGCCTGGTTTACAACAGCCAGGATCGCTGTGACGATGCAATTGCTGCCTTTAGTCAGGCACTTGAGCTCGAACCTGACAATGTCTTTGCACTCAATGCCATGGGGGACGCTCTTTACGGAAAGGGAGATGTCGATGGAGCTATCGCCGCCTTCACTAAAGGCGTTGAAATTGATCCGGAAGATCCGGCGGCCCATTTTAATCTGGGTGAGCTGTATTATGATCTGGAAGAGTTGGAAGAAGCAGAGGATGCCTGCCTTGAAGCGGTTCGCTGTGACCCGACATACAGCATGGCATACCTGACAATGGGTGGCATCTGCATGGACCAGGACCGCACGGCCGATGCTATCGCATATTTTGAGAGCTACCTGAAATATGAAAAGTCAGCCCAGGCAACAGACATGATCGGCGAGGTCAAGGCAGTTATCGAAGGTCTCAAAGAAGAATTAAAGGGGTAACAATGCCGCACCTAAAGCCCGTCTTGATCGACTCTCATGCTCATATATACTACCGCGACTATGCCGGCGACTTTGATGACATGTTAAATCGTGCCGCAGATGCCGGTGTATCAGCTATCCTGGTAGTCGGCACCGATATCGAATCAAGTCGTGAATCGGTCGAGCTTGCCGAAAAATACCCGCAGTTATACGCCGCTGTCGGTATTCACCCTCATGATGCCGGCCGAGTTACCGATGCCTGTTACGATATCATTCGAAATCTTGCGCTCTCCAGCAAGAAGGTTGTTGCTATCGGTGAAATAGGACTTGATTTTTTCCGCGACCGATCGCCACGCGACCTGCAGGAGCTTGTCTTTCGCCATTTTCTCCAGATCGCAGCTGAACTGAACAAACCGGTTATCATTCATGATCGTGAAGCTCATGACCGTGTCATGATGATCCTCAGAGAGGAAACCGTACGAAGGGGAGTGCTGCACTGTTTTTCCGGAGATGCAACTATGGCTTTAGACGCATCTGCCCTTGGATTTTATATTTCTATACCAGGAACAATAACCTATCCTGGAAACCAAACTCTTCGGGATGTTGTTCAGGCGGTCAGTATTGACCGTATGCTGGTCGAGACCGACTGTCCTTATCTGACTCCTGTTCCACATCGTGGCAAGCGCAACGAACCTGCTTATGTTCGTCTGGCTGCCGAGAAACTGGCTGAAGTGAAGGGACTGACTCTGGAAGACGTTGCCCGTATAACGACCAAAAATGCCGGCGACTTATTCGGAATAAGACTCTGGGACCAATCGACGAAGATCGCCTACCAAATTCGTAACTCGCTCTACCTGAACATAACCAACCGTTGTTCCAATCACTGTACATTTTGCCCTAAATTCGACGATTTCACAGTTAAGGGGCATAATTTGCTGTTGGACAGGGAACCATCCTTCGATGAAATTATGGAGGCGATAGGTCAACCGATGGGAACTGATGAGGTCGTCTTTTGCGGCTACGGTGAACCGCTGATCCGTCTGGATCTGGTTAAACAGGTAGCTGGTGCCCTTAAGGCCCGTGGCTACAAGATTCGTATCAACACCGATGGACAGGCCAATCTGGCCCATGGAAGGGATATTCTGCCGGAGTTGGCGGGCCTTGTGGACAGCATCTCCGTCAGCCTGAATGCCCCGGATGCTGCAACATACAGCCGCCTCTGCAACACACCCTTTGGTGAAAAAGGTTTCAGTGGTGTCTGTGACTTTATCCGTGCTGCATCTGCGCACATTCCGCAGGTAGTGGCAACTGCAGTGACAGTGCCGGGGATTGATGTTGATGCATGCAGAACCCTTGCGGAATCACTGGGAGCGGAGTTCCGGGTGCGGGAATATGCAGAAGTTGGATAGATTTATAGATTATTCCATTTCTAAATCAAGAGTGATACCAAGGCGGCGAGGACTGAGGCGACGGAGGCATACATACCGTATGTTGAGGAGCCGAAAACGAGCCAACGAAGATAGCGCCTTGATTTGAAATTGGAATTAATACCTCATTACCCTGCCTAAAAACTGCTGTAACTCACTACTCTGCGGCTCGGCGAACAAACGTTCAGCCGGGCCGCTTTCCAATACTTTCCCTTCAGCTACAAACAGACAGTGGTCGCCTACAGTGCGGGCAAACCCCATATGATGTGTTACCAGCAGTAGATCACGACCTTCTTCCCGCAATTCTCCGATTATATCCAACACCTCTGAGGTCATTTCTGGATCAAGAGCTGAAGTTGGTTCATCAAAAAGGAGAAAACGCGGCTTGATAGCGATAGCTCTGGCAATGGCCACCCGCTGCTGCTGGCCGCCTGATAGTTGAGCCGGTTTTTTATCGGCATGACCCGTCAGTTGAAAGCGTTTCAGGATAGCCTGAGCGGTTTCAACTGCGTGCAGATGTTCATAGCCATGGGCTTTTTCAAGAGGCAGGAGAATGTTATCAAGCGCAGTCAAGTGGGGAAAAAGGTTGAAAGCCTGAAAAACCGTCCCTATGCTGCGACGATGCTTCAGAAGTGATTCGTCATCAAAATGAAGCGGTTCTCCGTCAATGCACAGTTGCCCTGAATCCGGTCGTTCAAGACCGGCAACCGTCCGCAGCAGGGTTGTCTTACCTCCTCCGGACGGACCGATTACGACCAGGGAATGAACATCATGCAGATCAAAGGAAATGTTGTTCAGTACCAGATTCTGGCCGTAGGATTTAGTAATGTTTGTAAGGCTAAGTTGCATAACGGTATTTTTGTTCCAGATAGCGACTGAGAAGGGAAATTGGCAGGGTTAGAAGCAGATATCCCACTGCCAGCGGCAGATAACTTTCCATTGTGCTGAAAGTAAAAGAGTTAACCTCCTGTGCGTTAAGGGTAAATTCGCTGACTGCAATGATTGACAGTAGCGAGGAGTCCTTGATCAGTGAAGCGAACTGCCCTGCCAGTGGTGGCAGAATACGCCGTACAACCTGAGGAAATATAACATAACGGTAGGTTTGGAAGCGTGTCAGACCAATGGCATATGCCGATTCAAGCTGTGACTCTCCAACGCTCTCAATACCGGCCCGAATGATTTCGCTCAGATAGGCACCAGCGAACAGGGCGAGCGTCAAAATACCGACTGCATAGCGATTGCTGACGCCGAATGCATCGGCCACTACATAGAAAAAAACCAGGATTTGAACAAGCAGAGGTGTTCCACGCACAACTTCGACATACAACATCGCCAGGTAACGGAGCGGCAGCAGGCAGGATCGACGTGCGAGGGCAAAGAAAACGCTGATCAAAAGACTGAGACATAGGGCTACAGCTGAGATTAAAACAGTGATCAGCCAGCCCTGTAAAAACTTTTGCCGGTACTGCCAGACCGCTTGCCAGTTCCAGCCATATTGCAATTGGCTGAAGGCAAACAAAAACACGGCTGATACCAGCAGAAACACGACGGTAAATGCCACAATTCGCGATAACAGCCTTGCATTACTGCCGTCATCAGGCTGAAACCATATTGCCGGTATCAATCTACCACGACTGCTCACAGAAAAAACGGATAGCCGAGCTGTTTGAATTGCTGTTTTTGCTCCTTCAACCAGGTATCTCCAAGTCTTTCAAACCCCCCGGTCGCTCGATACTCCTTCAGAAAGGCATTGATGCGGATTTTAAGGGGGTCATTACCCTTGCGAATGCCGACCGCCCACGATTCCTGCTGAAACGGTTTCAATAAGGCCCTGGTTGTTTGCTGATTGCGCTGCCAGTTGCTGTAGGTAGACATCTGGTCATAGATGAAGGCATCAGCCTTTCCCTGTACAACCTCCAGTACAGCAGCCGCTTCCTTGTCCAGCACCAATACTCTGGCATGTTTCAGTTGTTTGCTGGCATAACTGTGACCGGTTGTCCCTTTTTTTACCGCAACCGTCATGCCCGCTTTGTCCAGGTCAGAAACCCCCTGGACCGTAGAATTTTTACGTACCAGCAAACAGAGGCCGGTCTGTAGATACGGATCAGAAAAATCGATCGACTGGGCCCGTTCTGCCGTAGCTGTCATTGACGAAATAATCAGGTCGATCTTACCGGTCTTGAGTGAAGGGATAAGGCCGTCATAGGACATGTTCTGGATCTGCACATGAATCCCCAGAGCAGTTCCAAGAGCTTTTGCAAGATCAACACTTACTCCGGTCGGTTGCCCCTTTGTGTCAGTCATCTCAAAAGGAGGATAAGCCAACTCCATTCCTACTATCAGTGTATCCTTCTTTTCAGCACCAAATCCGGTTCCGAATAAGGCAAGATTTACAATTAGCGTACACATACAGACGCACAAACAGTTTGCAAGTTTCATTGCTTCCTCCTATTTTTTGTTTTTGTTAACGTAACGTAAAAACTGAATTGTTTCAACTGATAGTAGCGAGTGAGGGAAAGTGGGGGGGAAAGAAAAATAAAAAAAGCCACGTCAATCGACGTGGCTTTTGAATGTTTGGGGTGGCTGGAGGGTATCGAACCCTCGAATATGCGAGTCACAGTCGCACGTGTTGACCGCTTCACCACAGCCACCATATAAGAAGGAATTTAATAGCTTAAATGGTGTCCGTAAGTCAAGATATTTTTGATCCAAAAGAATTCAAGCTCAGAAGTATATGCTTTAAAGTGAGATACTCGTCATCCGTAAGCCGACGATCATGATATACAGCTCCAGCATAAATCTCTACAAAGCTTGAAACATGACTATTATCTGCTAACGATGCTATTTCAAACAACCCCACCCCGCCTTCCGCTGTTGAAATGGAGAAATCACGCTCAACAATTTCCAGAAAACGGCTCAATACGCGCTGCTCACGGGTATGAAAAATTGACGTCCTCCTGACAGCAAATAATAGAATGGCAAGCAGTATTATTCCAGCTAAATATGGGACAAAATTCAGCAGAATCTTTGATGGGTTGATCCCCTGTAAACGTGAGCCAACCTGGCGGGCAATATTCACCTGTTGCTCAAAGTCATAGCTTATAACAGACCGGTTCCAAAAGTAATTTAACGAATCAAGTGCCATGGAGAAACGAAGAAAAAGAGAACGTGATCTTGATGCTACCCATACCTCTCCGGCGTTAGCAGCGAAACTGCTTGGATCAATTCTTTCCCATCCACTCCCTTCGATATAAGCTTCTACCCAGACATGAGCTTTGGCATCTGTGACAAGATAATAACCGCCAAAGTCGTTATATTCACCCCCAAGGTACCCACCCACCAATCGGCATGGAACACCAGCAGCACGCAAAAGCAGGGCAAATGAAGAAGCAAAAAACTCGCAGTTTCCTTGCTTTTTATTAAAGAGAAACTGCTCGAGAGCCCTGTTACCGGTCACCAGATCTACTGTCGAATAGCGATAGCCTCCATTACGGAAATAATTCTCCAGAAGTGCGACTCTGGTACGATCATCTTCTCCACTACTAATAATTTCCGAGGCAAGGTCATTTATCCTGGACGGAAGCAGGTCAGGTAATTGCGTGTAAAATCGCCTGTTGATAGCGTTGCGCTGTGCAATCACACCATTTGTTTGAGAATCCACCGTATAGCTAAGACGTCCACTGGTTATTCGCGAGAGCTCAAAAACCCCGTCCGGAGAACGTAATGCACGTTGCAGAGCAAAAACTGCAGGACGATCTAGCGCTATGAGAGTACGGACGGCTGAAGGCTCCGGATAGATAAGCTGCCTGACGGTCTGCCCGGTGAATTCAGCCTGTTCAGTGGGAGCTTTATTTACCCGTGTCCATTTATTTCCATCTGTCCAGTTGAATACAGTTCCGCGCCAATAGAGCTGCTTCTGCACCTGACGCGGCATCTCAGCCCGAAAAGCCAGCGAGCGGGATTCGGCTATACTGCTCTGACTGCCAGGTTCTACCGCGTCTGAGTAACCGGTTATTCGCGTTGGCGGGGGGCTCAGAAAATGCCAGAGAGGCATTTGAGTGCGAGGCATGATTGGAAAAAACAACAGTAACAGCGGGACGGTAAGCACAGGCATCAACAGGGCAGAAAAAATAATTCTTTTAAGATCCGGCTTTGACACTGTCATGTCGTGACCCTGATTTTGAAATGTCAATAACACCAGCGCGAGAGCTACCAGAAACAACAGCAAGCCGAGATATATCAGGAAAACCGGGTTTAAATCAAAAAGCGAGGAGGAGGCAAGGCAGAACATCGAAAGGGTATATATCTGCAGACTGTGGCGAACCGACTTCTCACCGCTAAGGCGCACTGCCAGCATGACTGCCAGCACACTGATTACAGGCTGAGCTGGATTAGTACGATTAAATTGAAGTGCGTAATAAATAAAAACTGGAACAATAGCGACATTCTGCATCCATGGTTTCAGCAGCCACTCCCCCCTGCGATCCTGCCAGAGTCCGATCAGCAGCCCGACTATAAGAATCACGCGGGGAAACGCGCTCAACCATGGAAAAAGCGGGATCATTCCGCATAATCCTATGACATAGGTCAATATGGCTGTCAGTGATCTAATCGCTACCATATAACGCCAATTCCTTCAGCAACATCAATCCATGTTGCTTGCCAATTCCAGCCAAAAGAACACGTCCTCCGAGCAGCAACCCGACCGGTCGTTCACGCACCCAGCGTTTAACCAGCCAGGCAGCCCTTGATACGCGTTCTTCTACTCCTTGGCCAGGCAAAGCATCCAGATCAATCACCAGTGGATCAACCACACATCGACCAAAACCCTTAACCATAAGATCGTGACTGCGAGCCGAATGTTTCCAATGAATCATCCTGAGCGGTTCTGAACCTGAATATGGATAGATTCGCTCCAATTCTCCACTCAAGCCACGTTCACGGCGCAAGGCATTTCCGGTTGTTTGAGATTCATCCCCACCATCGCTTGAGGTGGTGGGGATTGGATGCGGAAAGACTGTCATTTCACCATCAATTTCAAAACTCCAGTAGCGGGTAAAAAAACCGACCGGATACGGTGATTTGACTGTTATCCTGCCAAGAGGTACACGTCCACGCTGGCTGAAGGTAAACAAAACCGTGCCATAACTTGTCGAGTTTTGGAGAACAACCGGCAAAACAATGAATTGATCAGCTTGGCACTCAAGGCGGATAAGAAATGATGGCAGGTAACGACCGTTGTTTTTTACAGAGAGGCGGAAGGTTGCCGGAATCCCGGCGTAGATTTCTTCTGGTGGATGCAGATCAGGGACCAGCTTCTTAATATTATACATTCCGGCCAGACCGGTAACTGACATAAAGGCGAGCAAACCGGCAACTATCAGAAACAGCAGGTTATTACCGGTATTGACCGCAGCAAAACCGAGAAGGAGCGTAATCAGAACGAAGAGCGCTCCAGATTTGCTGATTTTCAGGCCAAAGGCAACGCTATGCTGGAGATGATTGTTCGTACCACCCCTCCCCTATCGGCGTTTGTCATTTCATTTCGCATGATCAGTCGGTGCGCACAGACAGCAACAGCGATACTTTTAACATCATCCGGGGCAACATAATCACGCCCGCAAAGAAAAGCGGACGCTTTGGCCGCCTGAGCCAGATTGATGGCGGCTCGTGTTGAAAGTCCGGTCAGAATCAGATCGTGCCTGCGGGTGGCCAATATTATATTATGGATATAGGAAAGCACTTTGTCAGACAAATAGACCGCGTGAACCTCTTTCTTGGCTGCGATAATTTCAGCGGAGGTCACCAGCGGCACCAGATTGCTGACCAGTTCGCGAATACCACCGCCGGCAATAATTTGTCGTTCGAGCTGTTCATCAGGATAACCGATGCCCGTGCAGATCAAGAAACGATCAAGCTGTGATTCCGGCAACAAAAAGGTGCCGCTCTGATCGGATGGATTCTGAGTGGCAAATACCATAAATGGATCTGGCAGTGGATGTGTTACACCCTCAATAGTAACCCGCCGCTCTTCCATCGCCTCCAGCATGGCACTCTGTGTGCGCGGCATGGCACGATTGATCTCATCCAGCAGAACAATATTGTTAAAGATCGGGCCGGGCTGGAAACTAAAATGTCCCTCTTCACGGTTATAGATCGATAGTCCGGTGATATCGGATGGCAGAAGATCACTGGTACACTGTACTCTGCCGAAGGAGAGACCGGTAACGCCCGCAAGTGCAAGGGCAACAGTCGTTTTGCCAAGGCCTGGCAAGTCCTCTACAAGAATGTGGCCGCCCACGAGGAGTGCGATTACAGATAAGCGCAACACCTCATCCTTACCCTGTAAATAATCACGTGAAAGAGTCTCAAAAACATTCGTAAAAGCATGTGGATGAATTGATCTATTCACAAAAAGCCTCTTTAAATCATCTGATTTAGTAACAGCATAACATCAAACTGAACGACCCCCATGAAAATTATCATGGGGGTCGTTGTAAGTATTACAGTGGCCTTTATTAACCAATCGCTGCGTTTAAATCACTCAAAAGTGTATCAACATCCAGGCCGTGTGCTCTGGCACCCTGTTCAAGGCTTTCGTTCTGAGCTCCCATGCACCCCACACATCCAAGGTTATGTTTTTGAAGGACCTTGACTGACTCGGGATAAGTGCGCATTAACTCAAAAAATGTCATATCTTTGGAAATTTTGTCTGCCATGGTGGCTCCTTTTATTAAGATAGAGCGCTCATTAAGCGCCTACTCGTACTTTATATCGATAATTTCGTATTCTTTTGTTCCAGATGGAACTATTACCCTGACGGAATCGTCAAGCTTATGGCCGATCAGAGCTTTTCCTACAGGTGAAGTACAGGATATCTTGCTCAGCTTTATATCAGCTTCATCTTCACCGACAATCTTGTAGGTCACCTCTTCCTCTGAAGTAGTGTCATATACGGTTACAGTGCAACCAAACACGACTTTATCCGGTTTCATGCCGGATAGATCGACAACATGCGCACGGGCAAGTTTGCCATTTATTTCCTGAATGCGCCCTTCAATAAAACCCTGACGGTTCTTGGCAGCATCGTATTCGGCATTTTCTGACAGATCACCATGATCGCGGGCTTCAGAAATATCCTGGATTACCTTGGGACGTTCTTCACGGACAAGTCTCTTTAATTCTTCTTGAAGTGATTCAAAGCTCTCTTTTGTTAATGGTATTGAATGAGACATCGAGTAGTCTGCTCCTGTAAAAAAATTCAGTTCGCCCTGATAAACAGGATAAGTGCGTTAACGAAGCTGTTTTCTGCAACAAATAATGCAGAAAACAGCTTCTAACTTACTAAAAGATAGTCCTGAATCGGCTTGACGCATAAATCCTGAGTCTGCAGAGAAAGAATACTATCAGCTACCGCTTTTGCACCGGCAACGGTTGTATAATAAGCGAGACCATGCATCAAGGCCTCACGACGGATTGAAAAAGAATCAGCCACCGCTTGAGCACCATGGGTGGTGTTAAATACCAACTGTACTTCTCCGTTCTTGATAGCATCAACAATATGAGGCCGTCCCTCCAGCACCTTGTTGACGCGCCTGACCGGAATTCCCTTATCTTCCAGGTATTGGGCTGTACCACCGGTGGCCAGAATACCGAATCCGGATTTATACAGTTTTTCCGCAGCGCTGACAACATGTTTCTTGTCAGCATCCCGCACACTGATAAAGACGTTTCCGGACAGCGGCAGCTTTACATTTGCCCCCAGTTGCGATTTGGCAAAGGCCTCGGCAAACGTTTCACCAACCCCCATAACCTCCCCCGTTGACTTCATCTCAGGTCCCAGCAGAGTATCAACACCGGGAAACTTTACAAAAGGAAAGACCGCTTCTTTTACTGAAATGTGCTTTGGAATGATATCGTTGATTATCCCCAGCTCTTTAAGTGTTTTACCGGCCATAACGCGGGCTGCTATTTTGGCAAGCGGACGTCCGGTCGCTTTGGATACAAACGGTGATGTGCGTGAGGCACGCGGATTTACCTCAAGGATATATACAACGGTGCCTTTGACAGCATACTGTACGTTCATTAGTCCTTTAACGTTCAGCTCAAGTGCCATTAAAACAGTCTGGCGCCGAATCTCGGCAACTATTTCCTGGCTGATAGAGTATGGCGGCAGACTGCAGGCAGAATCTCCGGAATGAATACCCGCCTCCTCGATATGCTCCATGATTCCGCCAATCACCACATCAGTCCCGTCACAGAGTGCGTCAACATCAATCTCGATCGCCTCATCCAGAAAACTGTCGATCAGTATGGGATGTTCAGGAGACACCAGAACAGCTGTTTTCATATAGCGCTGCAAGTTTTCCGAATCATACACTATTTCCATCGCACGGCCACCCAGCACATATGATGGACGAACTACAACAGGATAACCTATACGTTCAACAACTTTTACTGCTTCCTCAAAAGAACGGGCAGTGCCGTTTTCCGGCTGCAGCAGCCCTAATTTATGAAGCATTTCCTGGAACCGCTCCCGATCCTCGGCTCTATCAATCGCATCAGGTGACGTTCCGATAATAGGCACACCAGCCTTTTCAAGGGCAACCGCCAGCTTAAGCGGTGTCTGTCCACCAAACTGTACGATCACACCGACCGGTTTCTCGACTGCAACGATTTCAAGGACATCTTCAAGTGTCAAGGGTTCAAAATAAAGCCGGTCCGAAGTGTCATAATCGGTGGATACCGTTTCAGGGTTGCAGTTTACCATAATGGTTTCATAACCATCTTCAGCCAACGCGAAGGCACCATGCACACAGCAGTAGTCAAATTCGATCCCCTGACCGATCCGGTTTGGTCCTCCGCCCAGAATCATGATTTTTTTCCGGTCTGTCGGTGCAGCCTCACACTCTTCTTCGTACGTTGAGTACATGTAGGGAGTGTAGGCAACAAATTCAGCGGCACAGGTATCAACGCGCTTGTAAACGGGGCGTACTCCCAGAGACCAACGCAGGGCGCGAACCTCATCTTCACGGCATCTCCAGAGTTGCGACAGAAATTTATCAGAAAAGCCGTACTGTTTGGCGTCGCGTAGCGCAGCAGCTGAAACCTCGGTAAGGGCAAGAGATTTCAGTTCATCCTCTTTCTCAATGATCTGGCGAATATTGTGCAGGAACCATGGATCAATGGCGGTATGTTTATAAATTTCCTCTACGGTCATCCCGCTGCGCAGAGCATCACCGACATACCAGAGCCTGTCTGCGTTCGGTACCCGCAGTTTTTCCAGCAGCAACTGTTGTTCCTTGCCGGTCAGAGCCCGTCTTGTTTCACTGCCAAGTTCAAACATTTTTGAGTCAAAACCGCTGACGCCGATTTCAAGCGACCTGATCGCTTTCTGAAATGATTCCTTGAAGGTTCTACCAATAGACATGACTTCACCAACCGACTTCATCTGCGTCGTCAGCGTTGCGTCAGCTGCAGGGAACTTCTCAAATGTGAAACGCGGAATTTTAGTTACAACGTAGTCAATGCTCGGTTCAAAACATGCCGGAGTTTCGCGGGTTATATCGTTGGTTACTTCATCCAATGTATAGCCGACCGCCAGCTTGGCAGCTATTTTAGCGATCGGGAAACCGGTTGCTTTAGAAGCCAGCGCCGATGATCGAGATACCCTCGGATTCATCTCGATTACAACAAGACGCCCGTCACGTGGATTAATGCCGAACTGTATATTGGAACCGCCGGTATCCACACCAATTTCACGAATAATCTTCAGCGAGGCATCACGCAGAATCTGATATTCCTTATCGGTCAGCGTCTGGGCGGGAGCGATCGTAATAGAATCACCGGTATGAACCCCCATCGGGTCAAAGTTTTCAATTGAGCAGATAATTACGACATTGTCAGCAGTATCGCGCATAACTTCAAGCTCGTACTCTTTCCAGCCGATAACTGATTCCTCAATAAGAATCTCATCCGTCGGCGACGCATCAATACCGCCAATCGCCATCTTTTCATACTCTTCAAGGTTATATGCTATACCGCCGCCGCTCCCTCCAAGTGTGAATGAGGGCCGAATGATTGCCGGAAAACCGATGGTCTTGATTACCTCCATGGCCTCAATATAGTTGTGGGCAAGCCCTGAATTTGGGACTGCCAGCCCGATTTTCTCCATTGCCGCCTTGAAAAGAGTACGATCCTCCGCTTTCTTGATAGCCGGAAGTTTGGCACCGATCAGCTCCACACCGAATTTTTCCAGAATTCCCATCTCGGCAACGGACACCGCAGTATTAAGTGCCGTCTGCCCTCCCAATGTCGGTAAAACAGCGTCAGGACGTTCCTTCTCTATTATCTTGGCAAGTATTTCCGGTGTTACCGGCTCAATATAAGTCCGATCGGCAAAATCAGGATCAGTCATAATGGTAGCCGGATTACTGTTCAGCAGTATAACCTCATACCCCTCTTCTTTTAATGACTTGCAGGCCTGAGTACCGGAATAGTCAAATTCGCAGGCCTGGCCGATGACAATCGGGCCGGCACCGATAATGAGGATTTTTTTTATATCAGTTCTTTTAGGCATTTATGCAATACTCCTTTTGTATAATTATCTAAATATGAAAAATACAGCTCCGGCCATACAGCAACCTGCCCAGAGAAAATCCCATTTAAGGGGAATACCCATATAAAAAACCGCGAATGGCACGAACACGCAAAGCGTGATCACTTCTTGGGTTATCTTAAGTTGAGCAAGTGAAAAATACCCGGAATAACCAATTCGATTTGCCGGGACCTGTACTAGATACTCAAAAAACGCGATCCCCCAGGAAACCAGCACTGCAATCATCCAATGCCTGTTATTCAAATTTTTAAGATGCGCATACCAGGCAAAGGTCATGAATATGTTGGATATGACCAATAGTACTATTGTTCTCATTACACGTATTCTTTCAGTATTAACCGGTAAAGGACTTGTCCTGAGCGCCCATCAGTTTATCATAAGCCGCTTGGAGTGATTCTACATGTTCATTATCGCTCGACATCATGGCATTAAACATCTTCCTGTACGAGTCATCCTCAAACATGGCAACACATCCGAGGTGAAATTCGGCAAGGTATTTTTCCAGCTTAATTGAAGAGCCCAGAGCATCCACAAACTTTGGCGGAGCCGACTTTACCTTCTCAATCAAACCCCTGAACTGGAGAATAACCGACTCAACCCGTGCTGCGTCAACAAGAATAATACATGGCAAGTCATTTATAAGCCTGAGGGCCATTGTAAACTGTGCCGCGTGATTCTCTTCCTCGGCAGCCGTCTTGGACCAGAGCCTGACAGCATCCTCGTCATCCGAATAAAGCTCCGTGAAATAATCATATAGTTCCTTGCAGAGCAGCTCTATTTCCCTGCATTTTTCAAGCAGAATCTGTTCGGATATTGTCATGGTTACGCCGGACATAAAGACAACCTTCCCTGATCAAGTTTCATCATGATCCTGCACCCAACCGTTCTCAAACCCCAACTCTTCAAGCGCATCAACTACCTGACTATACTCTTCAGCAGTAATTCTGTTCTTCATTCCTTGAATATTCACGGCCAGATGGGCTGGGAAATACTGACTCATCAGCGCAATGTGAGTTTCCCTGCCAAGATTTTCGGCAATCCACTTCAGGGTCTCAGATGATCCCGCCCTCCCCTCCGGCAGGACAAGATGACGGATAATCAGCCCCTTGACGGCAATACCGTTCTCATCTACCTGAAGATGACCGACATGCCGCAGCATCTCAGTCACTGCAGCGCGATTGATCCGGCAATAACCCGGCGCGGAAGATATCTCTACCGCCGATTCATCTTCGCTGTATTTCATATCAGGCAGGTAGATCGAGACGACCCCGTCCAGAAGCTGCAAGGAATCAATTTTTTCATACCCGCCGCTATTCCAGACAATCGGCAAAGTAAAACCTTGAGGAATCGCCAGCCAGAGCGCCGCCAGGATTTGCGGCAGGTAATGGGTCGGGGTAACGAAGTTGATATTGTGAACCCGCTGCTTTTGCAGCTTCAGCATCCGTGCAGCAAGCTCCCTGGTGGTAATTACTTCGCCATTACCAAACTGACTGATTGGAAAGTTCTGGCAGAAAACACATTTTAGAGAACAACCTGACAGAAAGATTGTGCCGGATCCTTTTGTCCCGGATATCGGCGGTTCCTCGCCCCGATGAACATTGGCAGAGGCAATTTTCGGTTTCAGTCCGGCCCCGCAGATTCCCTTTTCTCCCTTGATACGATTGACACCGCAATTGTGGGGGCAGAGATCACAGGACAGCAACCGCCGGTAAGCTTTCTGAACGCGCCGGAGCAGTTCACCGGATTGATAAAGAGCTACATACTCCACTACCTACACCGCCTTGTGCTTCTCCATCATCTCCACAAAACGCTCAAACAGATACTGCGAATCGTGCGGGCCGGGCGAGGCTTCCGGATGATGCTGCACCGAGAAAATCGGCAGATTGCAGTGACGGATACCCTCAACGGTCTGATCGTTCAGGTTCTCATGCCCCAGACATGCGGCATCCCCAAGTGAATCGAGATCAACGGCAAAACCGTGGTTTTGGGAAGTGATCTCCACCTTGCGCGTTTGCATATCCATAACCGGAAGATTTGAGCCATGGTTGCCGAATGGGAGCTTTGAAGTCTTGCCACCCAAGGCCAGTCCAAGCAACTGGTGCCCGAGGCAGATACCGAAGATCGGCTTTTTACCAACAAACTTTCTGATTTCAGCCTGTATCTCAACCAGAGGTTCAGGATCTCCAGGACCATTAGAAAGGAAGATTCCGTCAGGATTCATGGCCAGAACATCCTCTGCCGGGAAGTTTGCCGGTACGACAGTTACATCGCAACCTGCATCCACAAGGCACCGCAGAATATTATATTTGATGCCGAAATCGTAAGCTACGACCTTATACTTCAGTGTGGATTTGTCCACATGAGAGTAACCATCTGCAAGATCCCAAACCCCTTCTGTCCAGTGGTATGGCTTGCCGCAGCTAACTCCGGAAGCGAGGTCGAGTCCGGCCATGCTTGGCACGGCCCTGGCCTTTGCAATCAGGCTGGCATGATCTAAGTCAACAGATGAAATAATGCCGTTCTGGGCACCTTTGTCACGCAGATGGCGCGTGAGGGCACGTGTGTCGATACCCTGGATGCCGACTACACCATTCTCCATAAGATAGGAGGCAAGACTCATTGTGGCACGCCAGTTTGAATAGCACTCAAGATACTCCTTGACGATAAAGCCGGACAAAAACAGACCTCGACTTTCAACATCTTCAGGATTGATACCGGTATTGCCGATCTGCGGATACGTCATAGTGACCATCTGCCCCTTGTAGGACGGGTCGGTCAGAACTTCCTGATAACCTGACATCGCGGTGTTGAATACGACCTCACCGGTGGATTCGCCGCTTGCACCGAATGACTTGCCTTCAAAAATGCGCCCGTCGGCGAGCGCAAGGATTGCTTTCATAGAGAATAACTCCTGGATTCCGTTTTTATCGTTTGTATACCAATTTACCGTCCACAATGGTCGCTGCAGCAACACCTTTAAGTCTTTGACCAAGCCACGGTGAATTTTTTGACTTGCTGGCCAACCTGTCAACCTCCACTACCCACTCAAATTCCGGATCGATCAGGGTTATATCAGCAACTGAGCCCACCTTAAGTGTACCACGATTTAAACCAAGTATATTAGATGGGTTAAGCGACATGGCTTCAACCAATTGGTTAAGTGTAAGCACTCCATCTTGCACAAGCTTTAATGACAGCGGAAGAGATGTTTCCAGCCCGATAATGCCATTCATTGCAACATTGAATTCGACATCTTTTTCGTCCTGATGGTGAGGTGCATGATCAGTAGCAATGGCATCAATTGTGCCGTCCTTCAAACCTTCTTTGATAGCAGCAACGTCAGCAGCTTCACGAAGCGGCGGATTCATCTTGGCGTTGGTGTTGTAGCCGCGCACAGCGTCATCGGTAAGGGTGAAATAGTGAGGTGCCGTCTCACAGGTCACTTTTACACCACGTACTTTGGCTTCTCTGATGATCCGCACCGAACCTTTTGTGGAAACGTGAGCGATATGTATCGGCGCACCGACATACTCAGCCAGCAGCGTTTCTCTGGACGTAGCAACATCCTCCGCAACACGGGGAATCCCTTTTAACCCCAGTTCGGTAGAAGTGAAGCCTTCATTCATAACCCCCTCACCTACCAGTTCCAATTCCTCGGCGTGCGAAATCACCATAATGCCGATCCCCGCAGCGTATTGCAGAGAGCGCATCATCATCTCACTGTTGCCAACCGGCTTGCCGTCATCAGAGACAGCAACACAGCCGGATTCCTTCAGCTCCCCCATTTCCGACATACGATCGCCTGAAAGTCCGTAGGTAATTGAGCCAACAGGGAATACGTTACAGAACCCTTCAGCTTTGGCCTTGTTAATGATGTAGCTGGCAACAGTTTTATTATCAATGACCGGCTTCGTATTCGGCATGCAGCAGACCGAGGTAAAACCGCCCGCCACCGCCGCCTTAGTGCCGGAAATAATGTCTTCCTTGTATTCCAGTCCCGGATCGCGCAGATGGACATGCATGTCGATCAGCCCCGGGACAACATATTTCCCGCTAGCGTCGATGGTTTCAACCCCAGCCGGCGCAGACAATCCTTTGCCGATCTCCTTAATGAGGCCGTTCTCCACTAAAACATCAAGCATGCCGTCAATCTTCTGAGAAGGATCGATCACCCGTCCATTTTTTATCAACATATTCATATAGTCACCTCGTAAATAAAGTTTTTAAACATCTAACGCTGCCCTGAATCGGTCAATTTCGCGTCAGATCAAGGCTGTCGAGAGATGGCGCGGAGGCGTAGCACCGCTACGCCGCACAAGCTATTCCGAAGACTTACGCCGAGCTGGCGTGAAAGTGGCCGATTTATTCGAGTTCGCCGCCACAAACATGGTAAAGCATCGCCATTCTAACAGCAACGCCGTTCTCCACCTGTTTCAATATCCAGGACTGGTCGCCATCAACCATGCTGGAGGACATTTCAACTCCACGGTTGATCGGGCCTGGATGCATAACCATCGCATTTGGCTTGGCAAGTTTTATATTAGTCGGGTTCAGACCGAAATAGCGGGAATATTCGCGGGCATTCGGCATCAGGGTTTTGCCCTGCCGTTCCTGCTGGATACGGAGCATCATAACTACATCCGCATCCTGCAGCGCCTCGTTCATTGTGGCACAGACCGTAACATCACCAAGTTTTTCTACCCCGGGTGGAACCATAGTAGGTGGACCGGCCAGAAATACCGATGAGCCCATCTTGGTCAGCCCCTGAATATTGGAACGGGCGACACGGCTATGCGTTATATCTCCGACAATGGCAACTTTTAAACCGTCCAACCGTCCAAAACGATCCTTCATGGTCAACATGTCCAGCAAACCTTGTGAAGGATGCTCATGGGCACCGTCTCCGGCGTTGATTATCGAGCAGTTTAGCTTGTTCGCCAAAAAATAGTGTGCGCCGGAAACGGCATGGCGCATAACAATGATATCAGGCTTCATCGCCAGCAGGTTCAAGGCCGTATCGGCCAACGTTTCGCCCTTAGTCGCCGAACTGTTCGAGGGGGCGATATTGACAGTATCGGCAGAAAGCCGTTTGCCGGCAATTTCGAAGGATGTTCGGGTGCGTGTTGATGCTTCGTAAAAAAGGTTGATAATGGTTTTACCGCGCAGCGTCGGAACCTTCTTGATATCGCGGCAGTTGATCTCCCTCATGTTCTCGGCTGTTGAGATCAGGAGTTCGATATCCTCTTTTGACAGGTCCCGCAGGGCAATAATGTGTTTGTGCTTAAACTCGGCCATATCAGTTAACCCTCCCCCTATTTTTCGAGTACAACTTCAATCGGTTGGTTTAATCCGTCGAAAACGACCTGAACATTCTCTTTTTGGCTTGTCGGAACATTACGTCCTACAAAATCAGCGCGAATCGGCAGTTCACGGTGACCACGGTCAATCAGCACCGCCAGTTGAATCGATTGGGGGCGGCCAAAATCCATCAAGGCATCCATTGCAGCCCTTATGGTGCGGCCTGTGTAGAGGACATCATCAACAAGAATGACCTTCTTCGCCTCCACGGAAAACGGAATATCTGTTTTACCGACCGGATGGTGCGGCATCTGGCCGGAGCAATCATCGCGATAAAGGGTAATATCGACCGCTCCCACCGGAACAGCTCCCCCCTCGATGACGCTGATCTGCTGTGCAATTCCGTCAGCCAGAAATGCGCCGCCCGAACGGATACCGATCAACACGATATCCGCAACCCCTTTATTGCGTTCAAGAATTTCGTGTGCAATGCGAGTCAAAGCCCGCTTGATTCCTTCACCATCCATAAGTACAGTTTGCTCAGTAGCCATTTAAGATCCTCCTCAGGCACAAAAAAAGAGCCTCCCCGCGCCAAGCGGCAAGACCCCTTCTGTTATGAATTAAGTTTGTTCATTGTGTCGCCTTTGCTAGTCTCTCGGACTAATTTAAAAGGGTGTGTATGTAGTAGCGGCACTCTACCACTCAAAACGGAAACAGGTCAAGCACGATTTCAAAAGAAAATACTTTTATTCATGCAGACGGTTAAACCGCCAGCATCTCCGCAGACAGCCCCAGATCGGCAACCTGCCCCATCACTTCAAGATGAAGATATTCACTACGGATCAACTCCTGTGACACCCTCTGAATATCATTAATGCTAACCGCATCGTAATTAGCGATAACATCCTCAATTGACTGCTGCTTTTGGTGGTAAATCTCGTTTTTTGCCAGACGTGTCATTAAACTGTCACTGCTTTCAAGCGACATGAGGGTTTTACCTTTAAGCTGCTCACGTGCCGCGTCGAGTTCGTCCTGCGGCACCTCGTCGGCAGCAAGTCGGGACATTTCACGTTGTGCAATATCAATCACTTCAAGGCAATGATCCTTTTCAGTCCCTGCATAAACAACCAGCGCACCTGAGTCTACATGAGATATGATGTAAGAGTAGACCGAATACGCGAGCCCCTTCTTCTCGCGAACTTCCTGAAACAGCCGCGAACTCATCCCACCACCCAAAATTGTCGTCAGCAAAAACAGTGCATAACGATCCTGATGATCATAACGGAGCGAACGTGTACCAAGACAGACCAAAGTCTGCTCCATTTCTCGTTCTATGAGATTCAGTTTCTTTTCAGCAGCCGGAAATTCATCAATTGACTGGGGGCGCCACAGAGAAGAAACTCCTGAAAACAGTGGAGCCAGAAGAGCAACCAACTCATCGTGATGCACGTTGCCAGCCGCTGCGATAATTATATCCTGGGGACGATAGCGGCTCTCTTTGTGTGACAGGATTGAAGTTCGTGACAAATTGGAAACAGTTTCTTCACTTCCAAGGATCGGCATGCCGACCAGCTGTCCACGCCAGAAGTTCTGATGAAAGCGGTCATGGATGAACTCTTCAGGAGAGTCGTCGCGCATCTTAATTTCCTGAAGAACAACCTTGCGCTCCCGCTCAATCTCATCGGTAGGAAAGGTGGAATTCAGAAAGATATCGGCCAGCAGATCGGCAGCACCGGGGAGGAATTTAGCCAGAACTTTGGCATAATAGCAGACATATTCATGTCCGGTAAACGCATTCAGAATCCCGCCCATTGAATCAATCTCACGGGTAATCTGATGAGCACTGCGTCGTTTCGTCCCTTTAAACAGCATATGCTCAATGAAATGAGCAACGCCGTTATCAACGGGAGATTCATGTCTGGTGCCGTTGGCGACCCAGATGCCGGTTGTTACTGTGTGCATATAGTCAATATTTTGGGTGACTATACGGATACCATTATCAAGTGTGGTTGTAGTTATCATTTCCAAATCATACCCTACTTATTTACTATTTCAACCTAGTAATTTTTAAGAATGTTGTTTTAACATCACATTTTCAGATGGCTAAAAAAGAGTTGACATTAAACAGTCAAAGTAATAACTGGTATTACCACACCTTATAACTTATTTATATTTCTGCTAAAGCCACATCTTTATGTAATATCTTTGATTTCACATTCACAGCCTAACGCAGCGGTATACGAAAATTCAGAACAGGAGACTTTATGAATATTCACGAGTACCAGGCAAAAGCAATACTCAGAAAATTTGGTGTGCCTGTCCCGGATGGACATGTCTGCTACAACAGCGCCGGCGCCCGTGAATGGGCCAAACGCCTGGGTGACGGACCATGGGTCGTTAAAGCACAGATTCATGCCGGCGGACGCGGAAAAGGTGGGGGCGTGAAACTTGCCCACTCCCCGGATGAAGTTCGCAACATATCACGCGAGATGCTTGGTATGATTCTCCGCACCCACCAGACCGGTGCCGCAGGAAAACTGGTTACACGTGTCCTGGTTGAAAAAGGGTGTAATATCGCCAACGAACTCTACGTCAGCCTTCTGGTAGACCGAGCCACCTCCAAAGTTACCGTCATGGCCTCCACAGAAGGGGGGATGGATATCGAAGAGGTCGCTGCCAAAACTCCAGAAAAAATCTTTATTGAAACAGTCGATCCGCTGATCGGCCTGACCGCCTTTCAGTGCCGCAACATTGCATTCAGCCTCGGCTTGACCGGAAAACTGGTAGGCAAAGCTACTGCCGTGCTGGAGGGTCTCTACACAACCTTCATGGCTTGCGACTGTTCCATGCTGGAAATAAATCCACTGGTAGTCACCGCCGAAAACAATCTTCTGGCTCTGGACGCAAAATTTGGTTTTGACGACAACGCCATGTTCCGTCATCCAAAAATCGCCGACATGCGTGATTATGATGAAGAGGACCCCAAGGAGATTGAAGCATCCCAATTCGAACTTTCCTATATCTCACTCAGCGGCAACATCGGCTGCCTCGTCAACGGTGCCGGACTGGCGATGGCGACAATGGACATCATCAAACATTATGGAGGCGACCCGGCCAACTTCCTGGACGTTGGGGGCGGGGCAACTATTGAGCGCGTTACCGAAGCGTTCAAAATAATCCTCTCCGACAAGAACGTACGCGGCATTCTGGTCAATATTTTCGGCGGTATCATGAAATGCGACATCATTGCCACCGGTGTTGTAACAGCCGCCCGCCAGGTATCGCTCAGCGTTCCGCTGGTTGTTCGCCTGGAAGGAACAAACGTGGATCGGGGCAAAGAAATTCTGGCAGAGAGCGGCCTGAATATCGTTGCCGCCGACGGCATGGCTGACGCAGCTCAAAAAATAGTCCAGGCCGTGAAAGGAGCCAACCAATGAGTATTCTGATAGATAAAAACACCAGAGTAATCACTCAGGGGATCACCGGCGCTACCGGACTTTTTCATGCCCAAGGAGCCAGAGATTACGGCACCCGGATGGTTGGCGGCGTAACTCCCGGCAAGGGTGGCACTTATATTGACGGCTTCCCCGTATTTGACACCGTCAAGGAAGCCGTTGAAAAGACCGGTGCAACAGCCTCTGTAATTTACGTTCCGCCACCGTTCGCAGCAGACTCCATTATGGAAGCCGTTGATGCCGGGGTTGATATGGTCTGCTGTATCACCGAGGGAATCCCGGTTCTAGACATGGTTAAAGTTAAACACTTCATGATCGGCAAAAAGACCCGACTGGTAGGACCTAACTGCCCCGGCGTTATCACCCCTGGTGAATGCAAGATCGGTATCATGCCAGGCTACATTCACAAGCCAGGCAGAATCGGAGTAGTGTCGCGCTCCGGTACCCTGACATACGAAGCGGTCTGGCAACTCACCTGCCTGGGTATGGGTCAGTCCACTTGCGTCGGCATCGGCGGGGACCCTGTCAACGGGACCAATCACCTTGACGTGATGCGACTTTTTGAAGAAGACCCCAACACCGATGCGATCATCATGATTGGTGAGATCGGCGGCAATTCCGAAGAAGAGGCGGCCAGGTTCGTTAAGGAAAATATGACCAAACCGGTAGCAGCATATATCGCCGGCCGCACCGCCCCCCCCGGAAAGCGCATGGGACACGCCGGTGCAATCATCTCCGGAGGCAAGGGTACCGCTGCCGAAAAGGTGGCAATACTGGAAGAGTGCGGCATCAGTGTAGCCGCCAGTCCGGCCGAGATGGCACAGGCGTTGATGAAGGTGTATAAGCCGTAATCAGTTGGCATAATTCAGTAATAAAAAAGGCGACCAGAAGGTCGCCTTTTTTATTACTTGCCATGACTCTATCAAAACAGCAGTTTAGTCAGTAATCTTGTACTCGTCCCCTGTAAAGTTGACGTTTGCCTTAAGCAGCTTGACGTTAGTGTAACCTTTTGCCTTGAGGATGTCATAGGCCATTTCAGCACGCATTCCGGTGGCGCAGTGGACGTAGACAGGCTTATCCTTGGGTACCTCGTTAAAGCGCTTTTCCATATTTTCAGACGGAACATTGATGGCGCCTTTGAATTTGCCGCTTGCAAATTCATCAGAAGAGCGGGCATCAAGAATCACAACGCCGGGGGTAGTCAGCATCTTTACGAAATCAGGAATGTTGATTTCATGCGGTGCCAGCTTACGGATATAGGTGAGTTTAGCCGGAGCAGGTTTTAGGCCGGTTTCAACCGGGTTACCCAGTTTCTGCCATTTGGCAACACCACCATGGAAGTAGGTCCCCTTGGTATAGCCGTAATCCCACATAAGTTCCAAAGCCTTGGCAATATCATCCATGTTGTCACTGTAAAAAACGATCGGGGTGCCTTTGTAATCAGGGAAATTAGCCGCCTGATAATTATCCAGATTGGCAGCAGGCAGGTTCAGGGCACGGGGGATATGACCTGCAGCAAACTTATCTGTTGCCCGCAAATCCAGGAGCAGAATATGGTCTTCTTTGACAAATTTTGCAGAAGATACAAAGGGCTGGTCAGCTTTTGCCCATTCAGGATCACCACCGGAAAATACTTTTATATTTGTGTAACCATACTTAACTGCCAGACCGGCAGCTTTAGGAGACATGCCTCACGTAATTCCTCCGCACCAGAAAATTAGCATCTTGTTCTTGTCATTAGGCATATAGGGGGAAACTTTACCTTCCTTATCCATTTTTTCCATTTCGGTAATTGGCAGCGAGAGTGAGTTCAGTATTGTTGCCTGATGGAAACGTCCTGCGGGTCGGGTGTCAAACAACAGGTAGTTATCGTCTTCAGGACTTTTTGACAGCAGGGCCTTGAGCTCATCAACTTTAATTTCGCTGGTGCCCTTTGGCAGTTCAGCCAAAACTTTGGAAAGCACGGTGGCAATATTTTCAGCTCCGACAGCTTTGAATACAACATCCACTTTTTCGCCGGCAGACAGGTCCTTATAACCGGACGCATTTTTGAAAACGGTTTCTTTGTCGAACTTAAAGACCATCATCTCCTTATCCGAAATTTTTATAGAGATGGTGTTGCTCTTTCCAACAACAGTATTAACAGTACCACGAACCTTGTTGGCGTCATTCTTTGTCGCTTCTGCAGGAACTGCTTGAGGAACCGGCGTCTCACTCTTTACCAATGGTCTGGTTTTACTACAACCGGCCAACATAGACACTGTAATGAGCGTTACCAAACTTGCTGCAACCCTGGTGCGAATTTTCATGCATCTACCTCCTGTAATTTGAGCTGCCAGATAGTATATTTTTATGAACAATTAAAGCAAATACGTCAATTTTATATATAAATTGTTATATAACTATAAGCTGTTCAAACAGGCAGTGACATATTACAAGTATAGCCGCATATCTCCACCTCACCCTTATTGAGAGGAGATTATTAACTGCTCCGCCAGAAGTTCAACCGTATGCCTGACCTTTATCAGCGTTCCATCCTGGTCCATCCCCCCTCTGATCTGCATGACACAGCCGGGACAGTCCATAGCGACGGTTGAAGCGCCGGTATCCTTGATGTTCTTCAGTTTGCGCTGCAGAATAGGCGCTGATATTTCCGGGAGCTTGAGTGAATACGAACCACCCATACCACAGCAGGTGTCGCACTCGAACATCTCGGCAAGTTCATATCCCGCACGTTGCAGCAATTCCCTCGGCTGTTCCGTCACCTTCAGCGTCCGTTTCAGATGACATGAATCGTGGTAGGTGATCTTGCCGAGCTTCTGCCCCTCCTTCATGGTCAAGCGCCCCTCATCGACCAATTTCTTGACTAACGTGGAAAAATCTATCGTTTTATTAGCCAGTTCCCTGGCCTCCGACATCCATTCGGTTTGTCCCAGACTTTCAAAAGTGCTGATGAACTCGTGTGCCAGCGCCACCGTGCAGGTCGGGCAGGCGGAAATAACGTAGGTTGCATCCACGCTCAACAACGCTTTGATGTTATCGACAGCGTTATTTGCGGCCACTTCATACGCTCCGTTGTAACGGGCCGGAGCACCGCAGCAGGTCTGATCTTCAGGAAATAACACCTCGTAACCAGCCTTGTTCAGTATTCTCACCAGCGACTCACCCATTTCCGGATAGGCAAAATCAATCAGACAGCCGGCATAGAAAGCCACCCTCTCCTTCAACTTTGGCTGAATGATTTTTTTGAAACGATCGCGGAATGGTTCGGCGGCTATTGCCGGCAGACTACGGCCGTCAGTCAGGTCCGCAAGGAACAGTGGCAGATGACGGATAAACTTACCTGATGTAAATGGCTTGCCAGCGACTGAAGCGGCTCGCAGCATGCCGTGGAACAGCTTGCGATTATTCACCACGGCATAGATCGTTTTTTGCAGTAGCGGCACCCCCTGCTCAAGCACTAACCGCCGCCTGATTTCCATTATCAGATCCGGAATATCAATTTTTCCGGGGCAGACATCTTTACAGGCACCGCACTGGATACAGAGCCCCTGAATATCTTCGGATTTTTTCAGTTCATCGAACCAGGCAGTCAGGATTGTGCCGATGCCACCGGTGTAGACTTTGCCAAAAACATGCCCCCCGACCAGGCGAAAAATGGGGCAGACGTTCAGACAGGATGCACAACGGATACACTGCAGCGCCTGTTTGAATTTGGGATCCGCCGCCATTTCAGAGCGGCGGTTATCCATGAGGATAATGTGAAGTCCCTTCATACTCCCGTCAGGATTCGGCGTCGGGCCGGTAATGATCGATACATAACTCGTCAGGAGCTGGGCTGTAGCACTCCGGGGAAGGGCTTTTAAAATTGTAGCGACATCCGCATACTTCTCAATCAGCTTTTCGATGCCGACCAGCGCGATATGTATTTTGGGAAGTGATGTAACAAGCCGGGCGTTACCCTCGTTGGTCATAAGCACGATGCTGCCGGTTTCCGCTACGGCGATATTACCGCCGGAAATCCCCATGTCGGCGGCAAGAAAGGCTGGACGAAGCTGCTCTCTGGCAACTTTTACAAGCCTGGGAATATCTGAAGTCAGCCTTTCATTGACCTCCTTGCTGAACAGATCAGAAACTTCCTCCTTAGTCATATGGATAGCAGGCATTACCATGTGCGATGGTGTCTGCCCGGCCAGTTGAATAATCCACTCACCCAGATCAGTTTCCCCGACTTCGATCCCGGCTTTTTCAAGATACGGATTGAGATGAATCTCTTCCGTCGCCATTGACTTTGATTTTACAACTGTTTTGACGTTGTTATCCTGTGCAACCTTCAGGATGTACTCCCTGACCTTGGCCGGATCATTAGTCCTGAAGACCTTGGCGCCGGAGGATTCAGCCTTACTGGCAAACTGTTCGGACAATTCATCCAGGTGTGAAGCGGCATAGCTCTTCAGTTCGGCAATCCTCCCTCGCAGCTCCTCAAAGTCGATCCCCTCATACGCCTTGGCGCGGTTAACCTTGTATGCCTCTGAGAACTTACCTAGTGCACCGGTCAGATTGGCGTTATTCACAGCCTTGGTGATGGATTCCTTGAATTCATTACCCATTAGATTGTACCTCCCAACTCATCTACAAACACAATAACCAGCCTCTCAGGTCCATGTACTCCGATAGTCAACACCCGCTCGATGTCTGCGGTACGACTGGGGCCGGTGATTATGGCGAGGTACGCGCAATCTCCGGGATGAACTCTGGACAACAGTGCCGGCATATCAGGCAGTATCCCGTTTGTCGGAACAATAGCAATATGTATACTGGATAGTGAAGATACCAGTCGCTGTTCAATGGCAGAAGAGTTCTGAGCAAGTGAACCGGTATCCGCCAGAGCCCAATCCATCTGACTTATTCCGAAACGGGCCTCCGCTGCAAGTTCTCTGGTAACCACAAATTTCAATCCCGGGACCCTCTTCAGCACATTCCTGTCAAGGTTATCAAGAAATGAACATTCAGCCCACAAAGCACACGCTTGTGGTGTATCGGCCAGTCCCTCCCCCTGCAGAAACCCGATCAGAAAGTCAAGTGCCGCTTCTTTTGTAGCGTAGTGATATACCTCGGCACTGACCCCTTCAGCCCTGATTTTGAATTGCTCATACATGATGTGCCCCCTCTGTCAGCATTTTATCAAGTGAAAAACAGTTTTACTTGAGTTTCAGTAATACGAACAATGCGCAGAATATGTTTAATGCAGGAAACATGAATACAAGTTGTATAACCACATTACATGTCACACTATTTCATCTGTACATCCCTTGTCAACAGGCATTATACAAAGATTATAAAATAACACTTGACAGCTTTTTTCAAAACACGTAATTGGTAATACAAGTTTACAAAACCTGTTTATATTTTAGTTTTACACTGAAAAGCCAAGACACACATCAAGGATTAAAACACAATCACCGCGCTGTAGTGATTCACCCCCCCTGGAATGGAAAGGAGAAACATCATGCCCTGGATTCAAACGTACACACCTGTAGCAGGTAGTCTCGGCTTGTCGGCTTTGTTAGCCGCCATCCCACTTGTCGTTATTTTTGTCTGCCTCGCCTTACTCAAGATGAAGGCTCACAAAGCTGGCCCCCTGGCGGTAGCTTCGGCGATCGGCATTGCCATCCTGGCATGGGGAATGCCGGCTAAACTGGCCGGACTTGCCTTTATGCAGGGTGCGGCCTTCGGCCTCTTTCCGGTCTTCTATATAGTCATCACCACCCTCTTTCTCTACAACATTACCGTTAAAGGTGGTCAATTCGAAATAATCAGGGCATCACTTGCCGGAGTAACCGGTGACCGCCGTATTCAGGCTCTTTTGATTGCGTTCTGTTTCGGTGCATTTATCGAGGGTGCTGCCGGCTTCGGTACACCGGTGGCAATTGCAGGCGCCACCCTGGTTGGCCTTGGTTTCCGCCCATTATATGCTGCCGGCGTCTGTCTGGTCGCCAATACAGCGCCGGTCGCTTTCGGTGCCATCGGTATTCCTGTTGTTGCGCTGGCCGGTGTCATGGGGTACGGTGATGACGGTTTGATGAAACTATCCACCATGGTTGGCCGACAGCTCCCCTTCATTTCCGTGGTGATACCATTCTATGTAATCATGATCATGGTCGGCTGGAAAAAGACTATAGAAGTACTGCCTGCCATCATCGTTTGCGGTTTGACCTTCGCTGTTTCCCAATGGGCCACGGCCAGCTACCTCGGCCCTTACCTCCCTGACATTACCGCATCGCTGGCATCAATGGTTGCCCTGGTAGCCCTGCTCCAGGTATGGCAGCCGAAAGAAAACTACGTATTCGACCACGAAACACACACCGGAACGAAAGAACAGCATCACTATACAGTTGCTGAGGTCTTGCGCGCCTGGTCACCATATCTGGCCCTGACTGTAATGGTGCTGCTGTGGGGCATCCCTTCCATCAAGTCCGAACTCGACAAAAGCAAAGTTGTCATTACCGTTGCCGGCCTGGACAGCATGATCATCAAAAAAGTCTCCAAGCCGGAGGATGGCGTAAAGAAAATTGCTGTTGTTACTGCCGAGGCTGACAAACTGCTGGCATTGTTGCCGACAACCGAGCCAAAGATGGCCGGTGCGATCACCATGCTGAATGAACTTAAAGCACTAGAGGAGAAGTTCCTGCCGGTTGAACAGGGTATGGCCGGCAAGGGAGCCATATTGACCGAAGAGCGCAGTGCCGGATTCAATGCAATTGCCAAGAAGAGTGCCGACATCCAGAAACTGGTCAAGGATGATCTCGAAAAAAACAAACTGGTAGCCAAGGACCAATTCAAAGCGCTGGGCAAAGCTACAGCAGATCAGCTACCTATTAAAATTCCTGCGAAGTATAACTTTAACTTCATGTCCGCTGCCGGCACAGCAATCCTGATCGCCGCCTTCCTGTCCGCACTGCTTTGTGGCGTAGGTTTCGGCGATGTCATCAAGCTTGGCGGAAAGACCCTCTATGACATGCGCTTCCCTGCGATCACCGTTGCCTCCGTACTCGGCCTGGCGTACGTCATGAACGCCTCCGGCATGACCAACTGTCTCGGCCTGGTTTTCACCAAGACCGGCCACTGGTTCCCGTTCATCGCGCCGTTCCTTGGCTGGCTTGGAGTTTTTCTGACCGGTTCCGACACTTCCAGTAACGTCCTCTTCGGCGGCCTGCAGAAAGCCACCGCCGAACAGCTGGGTCTGGATCCGATTCTTATGGGTGCGGCAAATACCAGTGGCGGAGTTATGGGCAAGATGATCTCCCCGCAATCACTGGCCGTGGCCACAGCCGCCTGCGGTATGGTAGGAGAAGAGGGGACCCTGTTCCGCTTTACCCTCAAGCACTCTATTTTCCTGACGGTGATCGTCGGGGTAATAGTGTATCTGCAGGCGTATTATCTGCAGTGGATGATACCTTAGCTTAAACAGGGTCAAGGGGTCAGGGGCAAGGGTCAAGTAGAATCAAAAAACCTTGACCCTTGATTCTTGACCCTTGACCCTTAAAGGAGTTCCTCATGCAACCATCATTCATAAAAGAGCTGCAAAACATAGTAAGTGAGCAATACGCTCTTACCGACCGAGAATCACTTGCCGTATACGGTTATGATTCCACTCCGGAAATTGAAAGCCTTCCTGGTGCTGTGCTTCTGCCCGGCACATCCGAAGAAGTTGCACGCATCATGCGACTCTGCCATGAAGCCGGCGTGACAGTAACACCAAGAGGATCAGGCACTAACCTGTCGGGCGGCTCACTATCTGCCGGGGGTGTTGTTGTTCAGACCAGTCGGCTGAATAGTTTGCTGGAAATAGATGAAGAGAATCTTACTGCCACGATGGAGCCCGGGTTGATAACCAGTGCCCTGCACCGCGAAGTAGAAGCGCGCGGCCTGTTCTACCCGCCAGATCCGGGCAGTATGAACATTTCCACCATGGGTGGCAACGTGGCCGAGAATTCAGGCGGCCTTCGCGGACTCAAATACGGCGTTACCGCAGATTATGTTATGGGTTTAGAGACCATACTTGCTGATGGAGAACTTCTTCGAACCGGAGGCAAGGTAGTCAAGGACGTCGCCGGATACAGCCTTAATCCACTGCTTGTTTCATCTGAAGGGACACTCGGATTCTTTACCGGCATTACTGTCAAGCTGATACCCAAACCGCAGGGGAAAATTACCATGCTGGCCCACTTCCCGGTGTTGCAGGATGCTGCCCTCGCAGTCTCAGCCATTATCGCCGCCAAGGTGATTCCGGCCACGCTTGAGTTCCTTGACAAGGTCACCATCAAGTGCGTCGAGGATTATGCCCATGTCGGCCTGCCGCTTGATGTAGACGCCGTGCTGCTGATCGAGGTGGACGGCCATCCGGTGGTTATTGCAGAGGAAGCGGCAGCGGTGGCAGACATCTGCAAGAAACACCGCTGTTCATTCTTTCAGACCGCACAAACCCCTGCCGAAGCGCTTAAACTGACCGAGGCGCGCCGTACCGCCCTGTCAGCTCTGGCCCGCCTCAAGCCGACTACAATTCTGGAGGATGCCACTGTGCCGCGCAGCTGTATCGCCGCCATGCTTCAGGTGATTCAGACATCGGCCAAAAAACACAATGTTGTCATCGGCACCTTCGGCCACGCCGGGGACGGCAACCTGCACCCCACCTGCCTGACTGACGAACGTGACAAAGATGAAATAGCCCGTGCCCACGCCGCATTTGCGGAAATATTTGATGCTGCAATCGCCATGGGGGGCACCATTACCGGTGAGCATGGTGTCGGACTGGCAAAAAAGAAGTACCTGCCAAAGCTGGTCGGTGAGTCCGGAATCAAGGTCATGCGGGGTATCAAGCAGGCATTTGATCCGATGGGGATTTTGAATCCGGGAAAGATATTTTAACCTTCTGACTTATTACTACGGTGACCTATATGGACTACGTTAAACTAATAAATTGTATGCGTTGCGGCATGTGCCTTCCTTCCTGTCCTACCTACAAGGAAACTTTTCTGGAAACTGCATCTCCTCGTGGAAGGGTGGCTCTGATCCGCAAGCTGCAAGAAGGCGAGCTGGACCAGTCAGAACGACTGCTGGAATACCTGTCGCTCTGTCTGGATTGCCAGGCCTGCGCTTCGGCCTGTCCCTGCGGCGTCAATGCCGGGGAATTGGTGGCTGAATTCACTTGTGAGAGGAAGGACGGCAGCGGCCTCAATTACATGGAAGACCTGATCCTCCGCAAACTGGTGCCGCACCCGGACCGCCTGGAAACATCAATGATGCCGATGCGAATCTACCAACGCACCGGCCTGCAAAAGCTGGTCAGAACGCTCGGTATCCTCAAGATGTTTCCAAAACCGCTGGAACGGATGGAAGCGCTTTTACCTCCCCTCCCCTCCAGGCCGCTACGCCAGGAAATTATGGAGATAACGCCAGCGATCGGCATAGAGCGCGGCACAGTCGGCTTCTTCCTCGGATGTGTCATGAGCCTGATTTTTTCAGATGCCAGTCGCGCCACAATTAAACTGCTTTCGTCCCTCGGCTACAAGGTCATAACCCCGCGCAATCAGGTCTGCTGTGGTGCTCCAAACATGCTTGGTGGAGACCTTGATGGACTGAAAGAGGCCGCCCGTACCAATATTGAGGTATTTGGCGGCTATGACGTAGATTTCATCGTCACCGATTGTGGCGGTTGCGGAGCTGAACTCAAGAAATACGGACATCATATTGACGGCGATCTGTCTTCGGCTTTCAGCGCCAAGGTTCGAGATATTTCTCAGGTACTGGCACTGCATGCCGACGTACTGGCACCACTCCTGAAACCTCTACCGCTGAAGGTCACCTACCATGATCCCTGTCACATCGCCCATTGTCAGGGAATTCGCAAGGAACCGCGCGATCTGCTTAAACTGGTACCGGGATTGATATACAAAGAGTTGGAAACTGCCGATGCATGCTGCGGCAGTGCCGGGACATACAACATCACCAAACCTGAGATGTCCGACATGATCCTGCAGCGCAAGCTGGATACGGTACGTGCAAGCGGTGCCGAAATACTTGTGACCAGCAATCCAGGGTGTTTATTGCAACTGAAGAAAGGGCTGGCTGATCATCTTCCGGATGTCAGAATTATGCACCTGACCGAAATACTGTCCCAAAGCATGGATTCTTGACATCGTGTTGGTTGCAGAACAACTAAAAATACTATAAAAGAAGGGGTGCCGCGATGACACCCCTTTTTGATTGGATAAAACCATGAATTTTCAACCTATAAAACCAAAAAAAGTCTCAACACAGATAGCAGACCAGATTCGCTCCTCGATACTGGCAGGTGAATTTGCCCCGGGCGACAAGCTGCCGCCTGAACGCGAACTGGCAGAAATGTTCGGGGTGTCGCGTCCATCAGTGCGTGAAGCACTGAACGTTCTGGCTTCGTCCGGGCTGGTCATGTCGTATCAGGGTGGTGGCACGGTTGTCATGTCTCTGGTGGAGACATCTTCATCCAATCCGTTGAGTGAATTGATCCGTATTCAGCAGGACCGTGCGCTTGATGTAATCGAAGTACGTAAATCCATGGAGTCATGGACCGCATGGTATGCCGCAGAACGAGCTCTTCCAGATGATATCCGCCGTATGGAGGAGATTATCGCCGGAATGAAGCACAATCTTGAAACGAAGCAGCCTTCTGAAGATCTTGATGCCAATCTGCATATAGTTATTGCCAGAGCCACGCATAATATCGTCTGGCTACACCTGATGCAGAGCCTGTTTGATGCCATGAAAGAGTTTCAGCAAACCGTATGGCGTGCAGTATATCTGACTCAGGAAGACCACCAGCTTCTGTTTGAGCACCACAGCACTATCGTGCAAGCAATCAAGGCTAAAGACCCCAAAGCCGCCCGCGATGCCATGATTCACCACCTGACTTTTGCCGAAAGGCGCAGCAGTATCTACGTTTCACAGAAACAGCAGTAATCGTTAAGTTTAACATTTTTGGGAGTTACATTTATGCAGATTATACCCACGACCATTCCCGATGTCCTGATTCTGGAGCCGAAAGTGTTCGGCGACGATCGTGGTTTCTTTTTTGAGAGCTTCAATAAGCGCAACTGGCACGACTTGACCGGAGTGGACCTCAACTTTGTCCAGCACAACCACTCGCGATCTGCAGGTGGTGTCCTGCGCGGTCTGCATTATCAGATTCAGCAGCCTCAGGGGAAGCTGGTGCGAGTCGTTGTCGGTGAAGTATTCGATGTCGCTGTTGACATACGACGTAGTTCTCCAAGCTTTGGTCAATGGTTCGGCACCATGCTCTCGGCAGAAAACAAACGCCAGATGTGGGTGCCACCCGGCTTTGCCCATGGTTTTTGTGTAACATCCGATGTTGCCGAGTTCCTGTATCTGACGACGGAGTATTATGCCCCTGAGCATGAACGCTGCATCGCCTGGAACGATCCCGACCTGAATATCACCTGGCCTCTGGCAACAGCGCCAAATATTTCAGCCAAAGACCGTCAGGGACAGTCATTTAAAGACGCCGACTTGTTCCCGTAATCTGTCCCACAACAAGAAGTTATGATTTTGCTGCCCCAATTTCAGTTTGAGGCGATGCTATGAAATTCCTTACCAACAGTCCCCCGCAAAAAACTCTTAAAATCAGAGCAGTAAACCACCATGCACTAATTTCAAGCATCGAAGAGGCCATGATCAAGTGACAAGCCGAGACCAGGGGCAGGAAACAATTGATATTTTCGACATGGACAAATTTGTGCACCGAAATCTTGGTGATCTTGACCTTTCCCGAGATGTGGCTACAATATTTCTCGACAGTGCTCCGGAATATATCAAATCAATCCGCAACGCACTTGATGCTTTCGACTCTGTGGCCCTGCGCCAGTCAGCACACAAACTGAAAGGGGCTGCGGATAATCTCGCATTATCTTCGCTGTCCAAGATAGCCGGCAGGATCGAAACAATTGCCCAGACTGGTGATTTCGAGATAAACCGGCAACTTTTACCAGAGTTAGAACTTCAATTTGATCAGGCAGAAATTGCGCTGAAGAATTTTATTGTTACCTCTCAGGAAAAGGTGCGCTTATGAATATACTGATAGCTGAAGACGATGCACCTTCCCGCTTCATGCTTCAGTCACTTCTTACCAAATGGGGGTATGATGTCACGGTCGCCGCTGACGGCGATGAAGCGTGGAAAATCCTGTGTGATCCGGTGCACCCCCTACTGGTAATTCTTGACTGGTTGATGCCTGGAATTGAAGGTCCTGAAATTGTCCGACGGTTAAGGATGAAAGAGGGTAATAATCCTCATTACGTCATCATAATGACATCAGGAACGAGTGAAAATTCGCTGGCATTAGCTCTTGATTCCGGTGCGGATGATTTTATCACCAAACCGTTTAACAACTCTGAATTACGAGCCAGGGTTAATGTCGGCTGCCGGATAACCCGCCTTCATGAAGCACTGGCTGAGAAAATTTATAAATTGGAATCTGCCACCGAGACCATATTTGAGCTTGCTCGAACGGACGAATTAACCGGCCTCCATAACCGCCGTTCTTTTAATGAAACCTTTACTCTGGTACTGAGTTCGGCCCGGCGACATGGCCATCCGCTTTCGTTGATCAGTATAGACCTCGATCATTTTAAAACTGTAAATGACACCTATGGTCACACTATCGGTGACATGGTACTGAAGGAATTTTCCGATCTGCTAAAAGATATGGTGCGCATCGAAGATGTCGCCAGCCGTTGGGGTGGTGAGGAGTTCATCATCATGCTGCCTAACACTGCAAGCGAAGCGGCCGCAGCTCTGGCCGAGAGGATACGCTCAAATTTTGAGCAACAACCAAGCAGTGCTTCGCCGTTCGCTGTCACAGCAAGCTTCGGTGTGGCACAACTTCAAAATGGAGATGATGAAGACAGTCTTATCCGCCGTGTTGATGACGCACTCTATACTGCCAAGCGTGAAGGTAGAAACAGAGTAGTGACAGTTTGATTTTTATGATTTATGATGCCTCATACAACTAAGGAGAAAATATATGGCAAAAGTTATCATGCCGCTGGCACAAGGTTTTGAAGAGATTGAGGCCCTTACAGTTATTGACATACTCCGCAGGGCTGAAATTGAGGTAGTCCTTGCAGGACTTCTTCCCGGTACTGTAGTAGGTGCCCACGGCATAAGCATAGTCCCTGACACAACTATAGACACCATCGATGCCAGTAACTTTGACATGATCATTTTGCCAGGCGGACAGCCAGGCACTGACAATCTCAACACAGATAAACGCATCCACAAACTTCTCGGTAAATTTGCATCCAAAAAGAAATTGATTGGTGCCATCTGCGCTGCTCCGATTGTACTTGCTACAACCGGACTACTGAGTGGTAAAAAAGTAACATGTTACCCTTCATATCGTGATCAATTAAATGGCGGCATATATGAAGATACACCGATAGTATCAGACGGTTCCTTCATTACCAGCCAGGGACCGGGAACAGCTATCAACTTCGGACTCGCAATAGTCACCAGACTGGCAGGGTACCGGACTTCAGATGAAATTTCCAAAGCCATACTGTTTCAGGATAAACCGAGGGACATATGGAGCCCCTATTTATTCGATAGTACTGTACAGGCCCTGCTTGGTGCATTGGAACTAAAAGACAGTTATTCTCAGGGACAGGCTCGCAGGGTTGCTGAACACAGCCTGAATATCGGATTAAAACTGAAAATGTCCAAATCGGAGATGCGTGATCTTTATCTGGGCGCGATGTTGCATGATATCGGTAAGTACAATACTGCTGAAGATCTCCTCAACAAACCTGACAGCCTCAGTCTCCGCGAGGAGACGTTAACTCGTGAGCATACTCTGAAAGGAACACTCTTTGTTGTGGGTATCGACAATATAAGTCATATCGGTCCGACTATTCTCCATCACCATGAGCATTGGGACGGCTCCGGATATCCCAGCGGTTTGAAAGGCGAGCAGATCCCTTTTCATGCACGCATCGTAGCGGTAGCTGATGCGTACGACGCAATGATTTCAAACCGTTCCTATCGGGACGGACTTGATAAAGAGACCGTACTGCGTGAACTTGTGAAGAAAAAAGACACACAGTTCGACCCGTTCATTGTAGATGTTTTTATTGAGTGTTTAAAGGAATCGCCGTTCGAGATGAAGGATTTCAGTTACTATTTCTAGGATATATAATTCTGCGGACTACACAAGCGGCGGCAAAAAAGAGCAGATTTACCATGACTATTGAGGCACTGGCAGGAAGGTTGGACATGATGGAGATAATAATTCCTATAATCACCGAACTGCACCCCTGAAGCGCTGCCAGAACGATACAGACTTTGAATCCGCGAGCAAGCTGCAGGGCTCCTGCAGCCGGAACAATCAACAATGAAGAAATCAGCATGATGCCGACCAGCTTCATCGCCAACACGACCGACAACGCGGTCAGCAGCACCAGAATTGAATTAATGAACGAAGTCCTGATGCCTGATACTTTTGCCAGCTCATCACTGAATGAAATTGCGAACAGCTCGTGATAGTATAGTGTTAACAGCAGCATAACTCCCAGACAGAGGAATCCGGCGATCACCACCTCTTCCTTTTTTATCGAAAGAATATTGCCGAACAGGTAACTGAGCAGGTCAACATTGTACCCCCCGCCAACACTCGCCAGTATAATTCCGGCAGAAATACCGAGAGCAGACACCAGGCCGATTGCGGCATCACCGCTCAATCGCCCCTTCTCGGTAAGCTTTAGTATACCGAGAGACGCCAGCATAACAATCGGCGCCGTCACCAGCAGCGACATAGCAGAGTAGAACTTAAGAGCCAGAGCGATGGCAGTGCTGCCGAAGGTAACATGCGCCAGTCCGTCACCGATCAGCGACAGACGCCGCAGCACGAGAAAAACTCCCAGCACCGAACAGAGCAGCGCGATCAGGGTCCCGGCCAGCAGAGCCCGTTGAATAAAGCCGTATGAAAGTATTTCCAGTAGATTCATGGTTAATGCCGGTGACACATAAGGTGCTGTGAGTGTTCGCCGAACAGCGACGACATCTCCGGTGAACAGCAGAATTCATCAAAACTGCCGTAAAAAAGTATCTTCTTGTCAAGGTAGAGCATTTTTGAGGCATATTCCCCTATTGCACCGCTGTCATGGGTAACAAGCAGGACAGTTACTCCTCGCGAGTTGTTGATATCAGCTATCATGGCATAAAAACGATCTCTTGTTTCTGGATCAAGAGCCGCAGTCGGCTCATCCAAAACCAGCAATTCAGGATCGTTTACGATGGCTCGTGCAAGTAAAACACGTTGCAGCTGGCCACCTGATAGTTCACCTATCAGTTTATGTTTTAATTCTGATATACCTAATTCACATAGAGTTTTATCAATTTTGATATTATCGGCACGATTCAACCGTTTTGGGAATCTCTTCAGGGACAACAGGCCAAGACCTACAGTTTCATGCACTGTTGCAGGGAAAATCGGATTAACCAGATGGAGGCTTTGCGGCAGATAGCCGACTTTGCTCCAATTCCTGAAGTTTGACAGAGGAGTTCCGAACAAAGATGCAGATCCTTTGCTGATCCTCACCAGACCGAGTAACGCCTTGACCAATGTGCTCTTGCCTGACCCGTTCGGTCCGACTATTCCCACGTAGTCGCCACGCTCTACCTGAAAGGAAATATCCTCTAGTACCTGCCCCTCACGATAACTGCACGACAGCAGCTCTGCCCTGACTATCTCTCCTGACATTGAAGACCTTTCTGCAACTGTTCAAGATTCCGCTCCATCAGGTCAAAAAAAGTGGTATTTTTGGACTGATCATCACGTGACAGATTATGAGCACCGTGAAGCATCAATACACCAACTCCAGCTTCCTGAGCTAGCGTTTCTGTCAGGCGCGGTGATAAAAGCTCTTCAGCAAAAAGGTATTTGGTGCCGGATGATCTGATTTCACGGACAAGTGCAGCCATACGTTCAGCTGAAGGTTCAGAATCGGAAGAGACTCCGCTGAGCGCATGATACTCTAAATCATAGCGACCAGCCAGATAACCGAAGGTATAATGTCCGCCATGGAGGAGTTTACGGGTAGCGCAGGTTGATAGACTTTTCCGGTAGCGCTCGTCAAGCGCTGTCAGCCGGGATTTCAGGACTTCGGCATTTTTACGGTAGAGCGTACTGTTTGCCGGATCAGCGGCGATAAAACCGTCAAGAATGGTATCAATCATAAGTGCGGCATTGGTAAAATCGAGCCAGAAGTGCGGATCCATCCCTTTTTGATCATGACCCCTCCCCTCTTCAGACCCATGATCATGTTTGTCTTTACCGGCACCGGCGCGATAACTGACCCGTTCTCCGGCATTGACAACCCGCACTGTTTTGCTGTCAATCCCGGTGATGATCTTCTCCGCCCACGGTTCCATGTATTTGCTGGTATAGATAAACAGTCCGGCCCGGCTGATCCTGATCATATCCTCCGGCTTAGGCTCAAAAGTGTGCGGTTCGACACCGGGGGGGAGCAGCATGGTCACTTGGGCCTTGTCACCGCCAATGGTGCGGGCAAAGTCATAGAGGGGGAACAGGGTCGTTACCACCTGCAGGCCGGTTGCAGGCTTGACTTCCGCTTTTTTACATCCGGCGAAAACAAGTGCGCCACAGCACAAGAGAATTATGAATACGATGCAGATACGAATATTCATGGCGCTTGTACATCCCGCAGCCGTATGCCATCTGGAAGCATTGAGATCAGGCCTTCCTTGTAGAGCCCACCAATCGTTTTTTTGAAGCTTTTCTTACTCAGGCGCAGCTGTTGGGCAATAGCTTCCGGAGAGCTTTTGTCAGTCAGAGGCAGAAAGCCGTTGTGAGCAGCCAAAGCGGCCAGAACAACTTCACGGTCTTTGAAAGCCTCCTGCGCCCCGCCGATCCTCAGCGTTACATCGACCTTGCCATCATCTCTGATTTTTTTGACATAGCCACGCAGACGCTCACCGCACTTCGGCTTAATGACCAGCTCGGTATGAAAGAGAAGCCCGCCAAAATTGTTGTTGATAATGACCTTGGCACCCAGATCGGTATGGGCATAAACCAGCAGATCGACCTCATCCCCCTCGGCTAAACTGTCATCCACCGGTATGATGAATTTATCCAGTTTGGTGGTGGCGACAATCCGGCCGGTTGAGTGCAGGTAAATCCGCACCAGCACCTGATCGCCACGTCTAACCGGTTCGGTCTGTTCGCCAAACGGCAGCAGCAGATCCTTTTCCAGCCCCCAGTCAAGAAACGAACCGACGGTTGTTGTTTCCAGTACCTTGAGGATAGCAAAATCGCCCACAACGGCACGCGGTTTTTTAGTAGTCGCAGTCAATCGTTCCTCAGAATCTACGTAAACAAATACATCCAGCATGGTGCCGGCTTCCGCACCAGTCGGTACCAGCCTCAAAGGGAGCAGCACGTCCCCTTCGTCAGTCTTGAAAACAGCGCCGGATGGAGTGATACGGGTGATTGTGAGCTGATTGTAGTTACCTATTTGAAGCATATAATTCCCCCTACCTTACTTTATCCTAAATACGGCAATTCACTCTCGCAAAGGCGCAAAGACGCAAAGAAAGTCAGCAACTTAGAATCTATGATACACCCACCAAATTGGAGATGAGATTATTGCTTATATCGGTTTGATTTTCTTGGCGAACTTTGCGCCTTTGCGCGATCAACTGCTTTTTATAGGTTTATACTTTAATATCGCCATTTAAAATTAACCGTCTTGCACCCTGGCATGGCCTTCCGGAACAGATTAAATCCTTCCTCGGTGGCATCGGTTCCGCTGCAGGTAAGCCATTTCAGTCCCGGCAGCAGAGAAAGATTCAAGATTCCCTCATTACCAACAGCAGTGTGGTAGATAGATAACCGCTGCAGTGTGACCAAGGGACGCAGCAGCGCCAAACCACGATCGGTAATCTTTGTATCGGAGAGATATAACTCCTGAAGTCCGGTAAGATGCAAAATCCGGCTCATAATAGTGTCATCGCAATTATAAAGAAACAGGGATTGAAGATCACCAGACTGAAGATCTTTCAAAAAGTCTGTATCCATACCATTGTCTACTTTCACATCAAGTCGCAGTGATGTATTAAGAAAGACCTCTTTAACGCCCCGAGCTATCCCAATTCGCTGCCAATCTCTAAAATCAATTGAAGAAGATTTCCGCACAAAAAGAGTTCCGCAGTTTTGTTCTGACGGAAAGCGGACAATTCGTGTTTCGAAGAGTGCTTCATCATCGCCGGTTAATTCACCTGACTCACCGCGAGCGGTTGACAGGCGCCGCCTGACTCTCGCAATATCCAGATCAACAGCGGCAGCCATCTCTGCCAATAGATCTACACCATCAGCCAGCGCGTCATTAACCCGTATCTTGAAAAGATAAATATCCGTCTGTTTCAGCTCTTCGGTCTGGCGGACAACCGCATGGATATTTTGCTGAACCGCAGCAAGCTGGCGAATAACGCGTACGAGCTCAAGCGCTATATCCAGATCTGATCCGTATGAAACTGGTGCTTGTTCCCATTCACTCAAGAGGTCTATCAGCGCCTGTCTATTACCGGTTTGATAGGCTTCATTGGCAAGCGCCATCAACTCCTGTCTGCGCAGGCGTTCGATTTCATCAGCAGCAAGATCGGGGTGAACCGCCTTGGCTACACCTCTGTATAGAGATTTCAGACTTAAATCGGCTACATTCTGAGGTGCCTCTTCATCATCAAGCAGATCTGTTGAGTGTTTGAAGTGAGTATAGGAAGGTGACTGTTTTTGTGATTCGGTCGTTTTTGCTGCCTTCATCTCACCCAACAGACCGTTTAATTGCCATTCAAGGTCTTCCAAAGTTTCAATACGGACACCAAGTATATCCTCATACACCTGTTCGAATATTTTTATTTCAGACTTCAGACGACTGTAATCCTGCTCTCGGCGCTGAAGATCTGCTTTAACCTGTACCAGTTGCTGATATTTGTGTTCCAGCTCTATTTCTTCAGGGGTTTTCAGCCGGTTTTTGAAGGGGGTCATAATATTCGTTCCTTCAAAGACATCTCGCGCACTTCACGGGCAAGCGGCAGTGTTATACGCCTTTTCTCCGCCATAGAGAAGCGGTACAACTGATTGAAAAAAGTTATTAAAGCTGTAACTTCGCGGCTGGTGGTAGCCAGTATATAGTCGACGACATCATCTGGTATCCTTATTTGATGATCCTCGGCCACCTTCTTGATAATCATTCTCCGGGAGTTGTCGTTAGAGGTATCGAGCTGGGCAACCAACCCCCATAACAGACGAGAAGTCAGATGATCGTCCATATTGGCAAGTTCGCGCGGCGGAGTGGCTCCGGCCATGGCAATTATACGACCGGATGTATGAAATTCATTAAACAGCTGCCAGAGAGAGCGCCGCATGCCAGGATCATCGGGCATATTTTGCAGGTCATCTACCACTAAACCGCCAGCATTGCAAAATATCGATACAAGCTGTTCAGGTGTTGCAGGTTCGCGGAGCGAAAGATATGGGAAATTGTTCCCGGCGATGGAACGAAGCAGATGGGTTTTTCCGGATCCTGGTGGACCATACAGGTAAAGCAGGCACTCTGAATCGGAAGGATCGACAATCCGGAGTGCAAACCGCAGTGCAGCGGCATTTCCTTCGCAGGGGACAAAGCTCTCAAAACTGAAGCTTTGGGTAATGGGAAAATCGAAGAACTGCTGCATGGTTAAAAAAGAGGTGCCTGTGGTGATTCAGGCGCAATACGGCCAAAATGTAGATAGGCCGCACGGGTGGCCACTCTACCACGCGGAGTGCGATTGATAAATCCGTTCTGAATCAGAAACGGCTCGTAGACATCCTCAATAGTATCGCTCTCTTCGCTGATGGCAGCGGCAATTGTGTCAAGTCCAACCGGCCCGCCTCCGAACTTGTCAATAATTGTCAACAGGATCATACGATCCATCTGGTCAAATCCCATCTCGTCTATTTCAAGCAGTTTGAGGGTTTCCCGCACGACTTCCAGTGTGATGACACCATCCGCTCGCACCTGAGCATAATCACGCACACGGCGAAGCAGGCGGTTGGCAATCCGGGGGGTTCCGCGGCTACGACGAGCCAGTTCGGCCGCCCCGCGTGGATCGATTTCCATCCCCAGAATGCCGGAGGAACGACTGATTATGGTTGCAAGTTCTTCATAGGTGTAAAATTCAAGGCGCGAAATAACCCCGAAGCGATCGCGAAGAGGCGAGGAAAGCAGTCCGGCGCGGGTAGTCGCGCCCACCAGAGTAAAGCGGGGAAGATCCAGTTTGATTGAGCGGGCGCTTGGCCCCTGACCGATCATGATATCAAGCTGGTAATCCTCCATGGCCGGGTAGAGGATCTCTTCGACTATATGGGAAATGCGGTGAATTTCGTCGATAAAAAGAACATCATGCGGTTCAAGGTTGGTGAGAATGGCGGCCAGATCGCCAGGACGTTCAATAACCGGCCCGGAGGTTGACTTGATATTGACCCCCATCTCGCAGGCGATTATATTGGCCAGCGTCGTCTTTCCAAGCCCAGGTGGGCCGTACAGCAGGACATGATCAAGCGCTTCCCCACGCCCCTTGGCGGCATCTATGAACAGGCGCAGGTTGCCCTTGATCTTCTCCTGACCGATATAGTCATCAAAGGATCGAGGGCGCAGTGTTGCGTCATACTGGGAGTCATCGTCTCGTTTTTCAGGTGTAATTGTACGGTTTATACTGGAATCCATCACAGTTCAGATATCCTGACCAGTGCTTTTATAGCGGCGACTGTCAATACTGTCTCTGTCATGAGGCCGTCAGACATCCTTTTGAAGGAGGCACTTCCTGACAACAGCTCATTTTCACCGAGCACGACGCTATAGCGAGCTTTAAGCTTGTCGGCACGGCGCATCTGACTCTTCAGGCTTTTACCTTCATAATCCATTTCTACCCTGACTCCTGATTTTATGAGACCATCCATCAGGCAGAAGGCGATGTCACTCTCCCCTCCCCCCATTGTTGCGATAAACAGATCTGGCTGAGTAGCAAAATCCTTGGCGCCGAGTAACAGTGCGACGCGTTCAAGCCCCATCGCAAAACCAATCCCTGGAATGGCCGGTCCCCCAAGTTGCGAGATCAGTCCATCATAGCGCCCCCCTGCAGCAACAGCGGATTGCGAGCCTAATAGGCCAGTAACCATCTCAAAGGTAGTGCGGGTATAGTAATCAAGGCCGCGCACCATTCGGGAATTGAGACTGTACGGAGTGGACGACAGATCAAGATAGCGGCGAACACTGCTGAAATGATCGTCACAACTGCCACAGAGATGCTCCAGCACCGACGGAGCCCCGACCGTAGCAGCGATACACCCTGGAACCTTGCAGTCCAGTGTGCGCAGAGGATTTGTGGCAAAGCGCCGTTTGCAATCTTCACAAAGATGCCCCATCCGTTCTTCCAGAAAGCTCCGCAGTGTCGCTCTGTATGCAGGACGGCACTCCGGACAACCCAGTGAATTTATCTGAAGAGTCGGCTCTGTTAAGCCGATTTCTCGAAAGAATGTTGTCAGCATGTTCAATACCTGGGCGTCGGCCAGTGGGTCGTTGACACCGGTAATTTCGGCACCGATCTGATGAAACTGCCGGTAGCGTCCTTTTTGTGGGCGTTCATAGCGAAACATCGGCCCCATATAGTACAACTTTGCAATAGGGTCCTGTGCGTACAGCTTATGTTCGATGAAGGAGCGCATAACGCCTGCTGTTCCTTCCGGCCTCAGTGTGACGCTGTTCTCACCCTTGTCAGTGAACGTGTACATCTCTTTTTCTACAATATCAGTTGCATCGCCGATCGAGCGGCTGAAAAGTTCGGTTTTTTCCATTATCGGAACCCTGATTTCACCAAATCCGTTCAGCTCAAAGACCCGGCGGGCCGTCTGCTCAATATACTGCCAACGCCCGGACTCATCAGGCAAAATATCATTAAAACCCTTAACTGCTGTAAGTGCCACTGTTCACCTCATAATATTAAAACACCAATGAAAGTATCAAAGGCGAATTGTCAATCACCGCGAGTTACCCGCTGAATGCGGTTTTTACCGGTTGTTTTCCCTACATACATGGCTCTGTCAGCCATTTCAAGCAGTACATCCTTTGTTGCAGCATCATCAGGACAGCAGGCATAACCGATACTGCATGTCAGTCTAATGACCTGACCATCAGAACCCGAAAAATGGTTGGCTTCGATATTTTTGCGAATACGTTCGGCAACAATTTCAGCTACAGCACAGGTTGTTTCTACCAGTATGGCGGTATATTCATCGCCACCATAACGGATAACGATATCAACGTCGCGGACAGACTTTTTAATCAGTGCACCGAATTCCGCCAGAACCCGACTGCCGACAAGATGGCCATGAACGTCGTTGACCTGTTTGAATGAATCAACGTCGATAAAGAGAACCGCAAGGTGCGATGAATAACGCTCAACCCTCTTCATTTCACGTTCAAGAGCAACGTCAAGATAGCGATGGTTATAAAGCCCGCTGACATCATCAATAAAAGACAGATCTTTTGCTTTGGAAAACTTTTCAGCGTTTTCAAAGGCATGCAATGATTGTTCGACCAAAAAAAGGATATTTTTTCTAAATTTCGCAATATCAGGAAGTGTACAGGAAGGCTCATTCAGCAGTAAAATCATTCCTAAAGTTGCAGAAGAATTTTCAACCGGAATCAGGAAGGCTTCGGTGAATCCTTCTGAACTGAACGGTGATGAAAGCTGCAGATGTCTGATTGAAAACTCTGCCGACATCAATGTGGCAGGCAGGGTAGGGATTTCATCTAAAAGACGTCTGCCCAATTTACGGGAAATTCCTTTGGCGATCTTGAGTTCCAGGGTTTCATCCACCATGAAAAAACCGAGGGCGTTAGTGAGTCCGGCTTCACGGGCAACTGTTTCAACCAGCAGGTGGTAGAGATGTTCACTGTCAAGACATCCGGCAATAGCCTGGCTGGACCTGAAAAGCGAAAGCATGTTTTTCAGTTCGTCATTTTCATCGAGGAGATGACGCTGCTGGATGCACTGGGCAACAGAATGTCTGAATTCATCAGGGTTAACCGGTTTTACGAGATAATCCCTGGCACCATGCTTCAGAGCTAAAATGGCAGATTCCATATTAGCATTGCCGGTGACCATTATAACATCAACAGTCGGATGGCTTTCCCGCACACGTGACAGGATCTCCAGACCACTGATATCAGGCATGACCAGATCGGTAATAACCAGAGAATATTGCCCTTTGGCAAGCATCTCAAGCCCATCACTCCCGCAGGAAGCGGTCTCAACCTGATACCCTTCGGCCTGCAGAAGGCCGGAGAACATTTCACGAAAAAACCGGTCATCTTCAACTAATAAGATAGTATCCATTTAACGCCGCTCAATAAAGGATTTTGCAAAAAATAACGTATCTTTGTACTCTATTTTACGGTACAGAGTCAACGTCAATCGGGTTTATAGGGGGTTGAAACTGACCAGCCGACTCCGTCAGTGACCAACTCAATCGTTCCATCACGATCCGTGCGATATACCGGGATTTTTTTCGATCTGAGCAGATCAACTGTCCTTGCTGAAGGAAGTCCGAACCGATTTCCTGCACCGACAGAAATTAGAGCCAAGGCCGGCTTTACCTTTTCAAGAAACGCCTCTGATGTTGAGTAACGACTACCATGATGTCCGACTTTAAGAACAGTCGATTTCAAATCATATCGGCCGGCAAGCATCCGCAGTTCAGCCTCGAAACCCGCATCAGCGCAGAAAATCATGCTGAAGGTGCCGTAACTCAGGCGAAAAACCAGTGACTGTTCATTTGTGCTGGACTCGTCGCCGTCTGCCTGTATTTTATCGTATCCAGCAGGCGAAAGGACCGTGATTGTTACGGGACCTGGCAACGCAAGGACATCTCCGGCAGTAATAGTGCGCTGCAGCACTGATCCTTTAAGTAGCTCTCTCTGTACCTCGGCAGACACTTCAGGACCACTCCAAAACTGACCGACCGGGAAGTTCTTGATTATAAAAGGAAGGCCGCCGCTATGATCGGGATGATCGTGAGTGGCGATCATCGTATCGACCCTTACAGTGCGCAGTGCTCCCAGCGCCGGAGCCAGCAGCCGCTGCCCGAAATCGTTGCCGGTTTCGTGCAGATATCCGCCACCGTCAATAAGAAGAGCCGAACCATCAGGAAGCTTTAACAGCAAGGATTCGGCCTGTCCGACACTGAGCATAGTAATATGGAGACGGCCATCTGAAGCCGTTGTGGCAAACAGATGCAGAGCAAATGCCGTCGACACAATCAGCAATCCGGTAACAGTGAGGAGAAATCGTCCCCTCAAAAAAGTCATGCTGCCCATGAACAGCAGGAAAAAGAACATGTCCCAAGAGGTAATGCCGTGGAAGGCAAGTACGGGAAGAGATGTACACCACATGATAAACTGGTTTGAGATAGCAACCAGTGCAGCTGCCGGCCAGAGAAGTAGAGGAGCAAACGACGGAAACAGAACCACAAGCGGCAGAGCGATAAACCCGGCCAGCACCGCACCGTAGCCGAGAAGCGGCACAATCAAGAAATTAGTCAAGATGCCATTAATAGAGGCAACCTTGAAGAAAAACAGCACCGGCAGCAGAGTTACAAGCGATGCCGCTACAGATGCTGATAAAAACTGGATCGTACTGCGCAGCCATTGAGAGTTCACGGCTGCCTTATATTTCATGAACAGCGGAACGGCGATAAGTATTCCCCACAGGGATAAAAAAGAGAGTTGAAATGATATATCGAAAAGGGTTGGCGGATTGATCGCAACCAGAGAAAAAGCCGCAAGCAGTAGCGTATTGATCGAATCACGCTCCCTCTCTACAAACAGAGCCACAGCAAAGACAACCAGCATAATCACAGACCGCGCGGTCGCCGGAGCGTTGCCGGTCAGAAACAGATAAGCGAGCATGGCTGGAATGGCAATCAAAACTGCTATTCTTCGCACATTCCAGCGCAGTGCCGGGTATTCAAAACGGGTCAGAAGCCATATCACCAACAATGTAATGAATGCTGCAATAATACCTATATGGAAACCGGAAATTGAAAGTATATGATTGACCCCGGCCCTTGTATAGGCTTCGGCCAACTCCGCAGGAATTCTTCTTTGATCGCCAATAAGAAGCGCAGTCAAGACTGAAGAAACACGTTCATCTGGAATTGATTTCCGGATAGCGTCACCTAGGTGTCTTGCTGTCATATCAATTGTACGTTGTGGTGATTCCACTGCGGCGCCACGAATAAGAACAATATCGGCTTGAGAGGCGACACGACCAGTGGCTGATATCCCCTGAAGTGCAAGATAGCGGGGATAATCGAATTCTCCCGGCAGACCGAGTCTACGAGGCACAGAAATACGGGAGATAAAACGGATACGATCACCTCTGGCCAGATAAACATATCCCTCACTGACATACAGTAGGAGAAGACCGGTTGCTGTTTCTGTCTGATTTCCACTGTTCACGCTTTCTACCCTGACAGTCAGTCGGCTACCATCAGGAGACACTGAAGGGCGTGTTGTTATAACTCCTTCAATAACAATCGGAGTGCCGGAAACCATATTACGAATGGAGTAAGGTGATGTTTCAGGAGAAAGCCAGGGCTGCAGAGCAGACAGCCCCCATAAGAAGAAAAACAATGCAGTAATGGCAGAAAACAGATAAGAGTTGCGTACAAAAACCGCAAGCAGAAGACATAAAAAGGCTGCAACAACGGTAGTTGTATCGGAAAAATAGCCTATAAAAACAGACAGAACCATGCCGGCTGTCATGAACAAAAATGGGACCAGAAAAGGCCAGCGGTTCGATAAATTGGTCATTTATCTAGTAATTATTAAAATAGGAAAGCGAGACATGAATCACCAGGATTGTTTGAAGTTCATGTGAGATGTGAACAGGTAAATTTATACCAAAGTTTATGCCACTTGAAAACAGGACAATTGAATGATAGAACAATGTGGCACGGGCTATTATAAACGTTTGGAGAACAAAAAGAATGAAAGAACATATTCTAATTGTTGATGATGAAGAGATGATTCGGGATTTGCTTTCTTCCGCTTTGTTACAGGATGATTATGTTTGTCATCAGGCATCCAATGTAGAAGAAGCTTTCGCACTTCTGGACGAACAACCGGTCGAACTTGTTATTTCAGACATCATGATGCCTGGCAGAAGTGGGGTGGAATTACTGCGTGACCTTAAAAAGATTGACCCTGATATCGCTGTTTTAATGATAACCGGGCTCTCAGACATGAATACCGCAATGGAATGTGTACATCTGGGGGCCGATGATTATATTACCAAGCCGTTCGGCATTAACCGCGTGGTATTGACAGTAAAAAACCTGATTGAGCGTCGCCGCCTTGCCATTGAAAAGAAAAACTATCAGATAAGCCTTGAGTTCAAGGTTATGGAACAGACAGCCCAGATCCGGAAAGCGATGGATGAGCTTTCAAGTGCCTACGACAGCACACTGACCGCACTGGTAAAAGCTCTGGATGCCCGTGAGAAGGAGGTTGGATCTCACTCTGAACGCGTTATGAACTTTGCTGTTTTTCTGGGTGGAAAGCTTGGGATGGTGGGCAGGGAAATTCAGGATCTGGCGAAAGGTGCGCTGCTGCACGATATTGGCAAAATCGGCATTTCAGACAACATACTGCTCAAACCCGGCCAACTTGATGATAACGAGTGGATTGAGATGCGTAAACATCCGCAAGTTGGTTATGCAATTCTGTCCGAAATAGATTTTTTAAAGGGCCCGGCCGAAATCATCCTCAGCCACCACGAGCGTTTTGATGGAACCGGCTACCCTAAACAAATCAAAGGAGAAGAAATTCCGCTCGGCTCCCGTATCTTTTCAGTTATTGATACTCTGGACGCCATGACTTCGGATCGACCATACCGCAAGGCGCTCCCTTTTGACATAGTTACTTCGGAAATCATCAAATACAGATGCACTCAATTCGACCCGGCCATCGCCGACCTTTTTCTTTCAATTCCCCGTAAGCACTGGGAAGATTGCGCAGGAAAGCATTTCAAATAAAAAACGGGGTCAGACGAATCCGAACCCCGTAGCAAGCAAATAATATGTTTAACGACTATTTTTCTTCCCAGCAGTCATCCTCACAGTCATCTAAATCATCCGCGGCAAACTCATCTTCTTCATCATAACCGTAGTTATCAGCGGCTTCCTCATCATCAATCTCTTCTGCAATATAGCTGTCTGAAGAGACGAGTTCCTTCTCGGCAATTTTTTCAAACCGATCAAGCAATAATGAGTCTGTGCAAAAACGTCCGTTTTTACTTGCGCAAGAATCAAGATCACATAGATCAAAAAGTTGAATCTCGCTACAAAGGCGCTTAGGCAGAATATCTGGAGTTTGATCAGAATCTTGCATGGTTTTAACAGGTGCCGTTCAAAAACTCTGCCGCTTTGGCAACATCCTCCTTGCAGCCGATATATACCGGACAGCGCTGTTCAAGGCCTTCTGGAATAATGTCAAGGATAGGAATTTCACCATTTGTGGCAGCGCCACCGGCCTGTTCAATCAGGAACGCCATGGGGTTGAGCTCAAACAGTAACCGTAGTTTTCCATTGGGGCTGTCATTAAGCGCCGGGTACATAAAGACCCCCTTTCCTTTCATCAATATCTGATTGAAATCAGGCACAAAACCACCGGAATAACGCAATTTAGCACCTTTTTCTTCAAGATAGCGGATAAAACGCTCATTTCCCTCACTGTATTTTTTGCGTAAACCACCTGGCGAATAAATGTTGCCTGATGGTGCCATCTGAATATTTTCACGGGTAAGTGTATATTCCATCAGCTGATTCATAGTAAATTCGAAAACGCCTTTACCGACAGAATAAACCAAAGAGACGCGAGGACCATACAGTATATAAATTGAACCGACCATTTTTCTACCCGGCTGAAGCAGATCATTCCCCTGATAAATGCCAACAATTGTACCTACCGCCAGATTAACATCAACCAGCGAAGAGCCATCCAAAGGGTCGTACGCTACGGAAAACATCCCCTGCGGGTTACTGGTAACCTGAAATATTTCCTCCATCTCTTCTGATGCTATGTTACACACAACGCCTGAATGCTGCAGACGCTTGCGCATAATACGATCGGAGAGGACATCAAGGGCAAGCTGTTCTTCACCGTACAGGTTTGAGGTACCGGCTACGCCAAGCTCACCGGTTCGAACTGCGTTAATTACATATTTGCTTGCTTCAGCAATTTCACAGATAAGATGGACCAGATTGCCGCTGATGTTCTGATCACGCAGATGTTGGCGCAAATCTATCTGAAATTTAGTCTTACCTGCCTGGGTTGCCATGCTTCCTCCGAACCGAATAAAATGGATATTTTAACCTAGCTACCATACGCAAAAGTCGCTGTTTTAGCAAGATTAAAGAAATATTTTACAGCGAATATTAAACAGATTTGAGGACACAGAAACTATTAAAGCCGAGGGACAGGTAAAGACAACCTGTTATTGACCGACTCTAAAAGTCAGCATTAAACAGCAGTCCCGCAATATTTGCACGCGGTGGCTTTCCATGGAAAGGTTTCACCGCACTGTTTGCAAACGCGGAAATGCCCTTTTATTTCGTGCTTTGGTTTTTCAAAGTGCAGGACTATAAGGAAAAATGGAAATACACATAAAAGCCCCCACAGAAATGGGTTTTTACCTCGAGACTTCGCAAGTTTGAATCCAATGGCAGCCGGAAGGCCAAAAACCAGCAAAAGGAAAATCATTTCATTCATAGTCCACCCCTCATTTACCCGAATCTAAATTATTCAGCTGTGAGCATCAGTTGCTGACTATAACACCAATAAACTCTCATTTCCACCGACTGATTAAGTGCCTTAATTTGCAACCTCTATCATAGCGCCAATTCTAATTGACGCATAACATACTTTAACGTATTTATTTAAAATTACATTTTTTCAGTTGTCCATAGAGTTAGGAGCTGTCATGAAATTATTTTCTATCTACCTTCTGCCATATGTACTTGCACTGTTTTTATTATCTCCCTCTTTTGCATCAGCCGCTCCCGACAGTGATCTAACCGACCTTCCATTGGAATCGCTGATGGAATTGATGGTAACTTCGGTTTCTAAAAAATCTCAGCCGATTACTAATGCCGCTGCTGCCGTGTTTGTAATATCCCAGGAAGACATCAGGCGCTCCGGTGTAACCACCATTGCCGATGCTCTCAGAATGGCTCCAGGGGTGCAGGTGGCCAAAATAGACAGCAATAAATGGGCCATCACCTCACGGGGTTTCAATGGTCGCTTTGCAAACAAACTACTGGTGCTTATGGATGGTCGCAGCCTGTATACACCTTACTTCATGGGCGTCTACTGGGAGATTCAGGATACAGTACTGGATGATATTGACCGGATTGAAGTCATTCGCGGTCCAGGGGCAGCTCTCTGGGGGGCAAATGCTGTTAACGGTGTCATCAACATCATTACAAAGTCCGCTGAAAATACTAAAGGCACTCTTCTTACCGCTGGAGGAGGATCATACGAAAAAGCTTTTGCATCGGCCCGTGTTGGTACAACACTAGGTGAGAAAGTTAACATACGTCTTTATGCAAAACATAATCAGCGGGACAGTTTTGAATTGGAATCCGGCACAAGCAGCAATGACAAGTGGCATACAACTCGAGGTGGATTCAGGCTGGATGCGCAGCCTAACGTAAGAGACACCATAACACTGCAGGGTGATTATTATGACGGGCGACTGGATGAAACCTATAAACTCTACGATCACCCGGCATCCTCCAATCCGCCATACGAGCGTGACGTCAATCATAAAACGGCTGTAAATGGCGGCAATATTCTCTCGCGATGGCAGAGGACTTTATCAGATACTAACAGCCTGTCATTACAGTTGTATTTTGATCATTCAGAAAATAACATGCTTGTTTCGCCACAGACTTTCAACACTGTCGACCTTGACTTCCAGCAGCGCTTCTCGCTTGGAACACAGCAGGAGATTGTATGGGGACTAGGCTATCGCTACAATAAGTACGAACTAATTAACACCCCTACCTTGGTATTTGACACTACAAACGTAACCAACGATATTTACAGTGCGTTTCTCCATGACGAGATTTCACTGATTCCTTCAAAACTCTCCCTGATAATCGGCTCACGATTTGAACAGAATGATTATTCCGGTTTTTCTGTGCAACCAAATGGACGTTTACTCTGGATTGTAACTCCACGCGACTCGCTCTGGGGTTCCGTTTCCAGGGCAGTTCGATCAAGTACCAAGAGTGAACAAGACGTAAATTACAACTATCGGACACTGCTGGTACCTATATTCCCAAATCAACCTCCGACTCCACTGAAACTTGAGATCAATGGCAATCAGAATTTCAAATCAGAAGAGCTGCTGGCGTATGAAATCGGCTACCGAACCGAAGTAATGTCACGCCTCTCCATAGATGTGGCACTTTACTACAACGTATATAAAAATTTGCGCGTGATAACACCTGGCACACTCACTTTTGAGGGAAATCCACTTTATGCAGTTCAACCATATATACTCAGTAATGACATGCATGGCCGGGCGATCGGAGTTGAACTGGCTGCTGACTGGACTCCACTTGACTGGTGGAGACTTCAGGCTGCTTACAGCTATCAGAAATTGAAAATGCAACTTGACGGGGCAAGTGAAGATGAAATCAACAAAGGAAATGCAGAGGGAGACACCCCGCGACATCAGCTGTCAGTCCGCTCCGGCTTCGACATGGGGCGACAGGTAACGCTTGATTTTTGGTTGCGCGGAACAGACCGCCTTGCTTCAATCGACGAAAATACGATAGCGGGATATGTAACAATGGACGCCCGCTTGGCATGGAAACCGGTAAAGAACCTTGAATTATCAATTGTAGGACAAAATCTGTTCCACAATCGGCACCCTGAATTCATTCCTGAATACATAAATACCCAACCATCGGAAGTAGTCAGAAGCGCCTACGGAAAAGTTACCTGGAAATATTAAACCATCACCTTCAAGACATTTAATTACGGATTTCAATGATTTTCAGAACTCGCATATATATGTTTGTTTTAATCACAGCGCTTTTTCTGCATGCAGAACGTCTGCATGCAGAAAATCAGCAATTGAGCGAACAGCAGCTAAAATCTGCAATAGTATATAATATTGCCAGATATGTGACATGGCCGGCCTCAACTATGAATAATGGCCAGAGCTTTACAGTAGGAATTTTTGGACAGGGTCGCAGCGTTTCCCAATGGGGAGGATTACAAGGTAAAACTGTTCATGGACGGAAAATAACAGTTCGCAGATTCACTGACATCGACGAACTGGTAAATTGCCAACTCGTTTTTATTGAATCATCAGAGAGAAAGAATGTACTCAGAATACTAGCTGTTCTTAAAGACTATTCTATTCTTACAATCAGTGAAATTGAGGGGTTCAGCCACAACGGCGGAATGATTGCCCTGCACCTTGTTAACAATCGCATGACATTTGAAATAAATCTGAAGAGTGCTCGAACCATGGGTCTTGATATCAGCAGCAACCTGCTCAAACTTGCAACCGAGGTAATCAAATGAGTCTTAGTTCCTTGCTTACAAAAAAAAGCTGGGCTATTGCCCAGCCTTTTTTTGTATCGGCATCGACTCATCAAGAACTATCAGATAACCATCAGGATCAAAACACCACATTTCCTTAACGCCATACGGCTTAATCTCCAAAGGATAGAGAACTTCAAGCCCCTCCTCCATTATCGCATCACGTATATCCTCTATATCAAGCACTTCAAAATGGAGTGTAACACCTATGCCGCGAGGAAACATACTAAAACGCGGCCCAAGAACCGGGTGGGCTTTTATGACGTCCGCTTCCTCAACAAAAACAATCGCCATGCCATCCATATCTATAACCAGATGATCAGGCGCACCCTTCGATGTAAACGAACGTTGCACCGGCAACTCCAGTATGCCGGAATAAAAAGCTTCCGTTACTACGAGTTGAGATACGGTTAGCTGAATTGAATGTGGGGCACGATGTGCCTTCACTCGATTCCCTTATAAATAGTATTCATAAAACCGGAAAGACGAGAAAGCCAGTTAGAATAAATAAGCACACCGACAACCATCAATAAAATCCCGGTAACTATTTCAAAAGCATGAATATATTTTTTAAAGCGATTGAATAACACCAGAAAGCGGTGCATGGCAAGTGCCGAAAAAAAGAAAGGAACTCCAAGACCAAGGGAGTAAAGCAGAAGCAGAATTATCCCCTGATAGACTTTCTCTTCGGTAGCTGCAATAGCAAGAATAGCAGCCAGTATTGGTCCTATGCAGGGGGTCCAGCCAGCGGCAAATGCGATGCCGACCAGAAAACTTCCGGCATACCCTGCCGGTTTGTGTTTAATTGAAACTCTTTTCTCGCCCAAAAGAAATTTAAGATGCAGGATACCGGTTACATGGATGCCAAGCAGAACCAGAAGAACCCCGCCCACTTTTCTGATTGTGGCGGCATTCTCGGACAGGAACGATCCAATATACGTTGCGGAAGCCCCAAGCAGGACAAATACAACTGTGAACCCGCAGATAAAACACAACGCGTGAAGAATTGATTTTTGCCGGATGATGTGAGAAGGGTGCTCTGCCTGTAAATCGGCATAAGAAATGCCGGTGATGTACATAATATAGGATGGGATCAACGGAAAGACGCACGGAGACAGAAAAGAGAGCAAGCCGGCGACGAATGCTCCAATATAAGTTACTTCATGGCTAATCATGGCGGTTCCCTATTTCATCAATCCTTCAATAAAGGAGACGGCTTCAGGTGAATCCCAATTAGCACCACCAATGATTTTTTTAACCAGGACTCCCTGTTTGTCAATAATAAAAGATTCCGGAACCCCTGTAACCCCGTAAGCTTTAGCTGAGACTCCGCTCTCATCAAGATATGTTGGAAGCGAAAATCCGGACTCTTTATAAAATGATTCAATTGCCTGCTTTCCACCTTCATCAATCGATATTGCCACCATCTGAAACGGTTTACCGGCCATAAGAGTGTTCAGCTTCATCATGGAAGGTATTTCTTCCCGGCAGGGTGGACACCAGGTCGCCCAAAAATTAAGCAGGACAACTTTGCCTTTAAGATCTGATAATTTCAGAGTGCTTCCATTGGTAACAGATATGACAGAAACATCCGGGGCAGGACTTTTTTCAACAGCAACAGCGCTCTTTTTGGGCGTATCTGTTTTGGAGCAGGCGGTCAGTGTCAGAAACAGGCAACCTACTAATAGAAAAAAAATCCGTTTCATAAAACCTCCGGTGAATTATTTACTGCGTGTGACAACATATTCAGACAGACTGAGCAGAGCCTCACGAACCGGCGAAGGCAAAAACAGATTCAGATGACTCTTGCAGCGCTCAATATAAACAAGGGCAGCATCAACAGTATATTCAATACCACCATATTGTTTAACCAAACCGGAAACGGCACGGAAGTCGTCCAGCGACATTTCATCCTGCTCGACGACCGAAGTTATCACAGCACGTTCAGAAGCGCTGCAATGCCGAAGGGTATGAATCAACGGCAGTGTGATTTTTCCCTCTTCAAGATCATGACCTATGCTTTTACCAAACTCTTCCTCAGTGGCAACATAATCGAGAATATCATCCATTAGTTGAAACGCTATACCTAGATCCATCCCGAAATCAGCCAATGCCTGCTGTTGAGCTTTCGGAACAGCGCCAAGAATTGCTCCAGCTTCGCAGGCAGCTGACATCAAAATAGCGGTTTTGGACCGTACTACATTGATATATCGCTCTTCTGTAAGATCTATCTCACCGGTACAGAGAAGCTGCATAACCTCGCCTTCTGCAATTACAGTTGTGGCATCTGAAAGGACCCGCAGGATATCAAGACTGCCAACACCAACCATAAGAGAGAATGACTTGGAAAACAGAAAGTCTCCAACAAGTACAGAGGCTTCATTGCCCCAGAGAGTGTTGGCAGATGCCAGTCCCCTCCGTAGAGTGGCACTATCTACAACATCATCGTGAAGCAGTGTGGCAGTGTGGATAAACTCAACGACACTCGCAAGCGGAACGGCCTTGTCGGAAGTATATCCGCACAAACGGGCGGCAAGAAGGAGCAGTGCAGGACGCACACGTTTTCCGCCGCTCGAGAGTACATACTCCCCAACTTTTCGAATCAGCGGTACATCTGATTGCAGATCTTTACGGAACTGCTGTTCAACCAGTTTGAGATCTTCGCCGATAATGGCAAGTGCAGCCTGCATGAGATGACATCCTTAAGGTAAATTCGATCTATAGTAATGGAATGGTTTCCGATTTGTCAAAGCATTTTTGGCAAGGATTTATGGCAGTTTGTGGCCGGAACAGCATCATCTTTCGATTGCCAGACGTAACTCCACAGTATATGGTGTTTAAATAGTAACTAACGGATTTTATAAAAAAGGACCTTTGTATGAGATTTGATGAACTTCCGATTCCTGAGCAGGTGCTTCGCGGCATTACTGAAACCGGTTTTAGTATCTGCACCCCAATCCAGGAACAAACTTTGCCGACAACACTGAAAGGTATCGATATTGCTGGTCAGGCGCAGACAGGAACCGGCAAAACGGCTGCTTTTCTGATTTCACTTTTTGCCAGACTGTTGGCAAATGAACACCCTGTCGGCAGACCACGCGCTTTGATTCTTGCACCGACCCGCGAGTTGGTAGTGCAAATAGAAGCTGATGCCAAACAACTGGGAGCCCACTGCGGTTTCGCGGTTCAGGCTATATACGGTGGCGTTGATTATATGAAACAGAAGAACGCCCTTCTCGACGGCGCTGATATAATAGTCGGAACTCCGGGACGTTTGATCGATTACTTAAAGCAGAAGATCTACAGTTTAAAGGATATCGAGGTACTGGTTATTGACGAAGCTGACCGCATGTTCGATCTCGGCTTCATTGCTGATCTGCGCTATATTCTCCGTAAATTGCCGCCATTCGAAAAACGCCAGAACATGATGTTTTCAGCGACCCTCAACCCACGGGTAATGGAGTTGGCATATGAATTCATGAACTCACCGACCAAGGTTTCAGTTACTCCGGAAACAATGACTGCCGAACGGGTTGAACAGCTCCTGTTTCACTGCTCCCGCAAAGAGAAATTTTCTCTCCTGTTGGGGCTTCTGCGGCGCGAAGGCATGGCACGCACCATGATTTTTATGAACACCAAGCGTGAGGCTGAGCATCTTCATAACTTACTGAATGCAAATGGTTTTCCGTGTAAGGTCATTTCAGGGGATGTTGAACAGCGCAAAAGAATGAAAATCCTCGACAACTTCAAAGACGGCACGCTGCCGATCCTTATTGCGACTGATGTTGCATCGCGGGGTCTGCATATTGATGGTGTCTCCCACGTTATCAACTACGATATGCCGCAGGATTGTGAAGATTATGTCCATCGCATCGGACGTACCGCCCGTGCCGGTGCCGAGGGAAAAGCTATTTCTCTGGCAGATGAGGATGGAGCTTTTTTTCTGGAGGCTATTGAAGAGTACATAAAAGCGAAGATTCCAACAGAATGGGCTGATGACGAGCTGTACGTGTTGGATTACGTTCGTACACCACGCCCGAAAAGAGTGCAGGATTTAAAACGAGATAAGCCGGGTGCAGGCCGTGGTAATGACAAGGTTGGGCGACCTGCTGCGCGGCCTATTAAAAAGAAATCAAATGTTGTTGCCAAGCCGACCGTCGCCGCTCCCCAGGCAGAGGGTGAAGTCAAAAAGAAACCTCGCCGTCGTAACAGAAAGCCGAAACCGTCCGGTGACCAAGCCGTTGTCAAAGCAACCGAACAGTCATAATAACAGCAACGCCCTTCCTAAAAAAACTGGAGGGGCGTTGCTGATTTATCAACAATATTTTCAAAGGCAATACAGACCCGAGCCCTACCCCATCTGAACCCCTTTAATTGTGTTACCCCCCTCCTCCAGTGCAAGAGAAAGATTATGGTCAGCCTTATCAAGCAGAATATCAGCAGTGAAACCAAGTTTCTGCTGACTGGCCGTAAAGCCTGAAATACCGAAACTGGCAGTCACCTTCAACTCCTTATCGTACATCTTCATAACCAGAGATGCAATTCTGATCCTTAAGCGTTTGGCAACAATCATCGCACCGGCTGAATCTGTTTCAGGCATTATCACGGCAAAAGAATCCTGCCCATACCTCGCTACCCAGTCAACATCCTTACGCACAGCTTCAACCAGACTGTCAGCACAACATTTGAGAATAAGATCTCCTGCAAAATGACCATGAGTAACTACAGTCTGCTCAAACAGATTGATGCCTACCAGAATAACTGAAAGGGAACGCTCATAACGATATGCACGCTTAATCTCCTGATGGATCCGCTCATCCATGTAACGACGGCAGAACACACCGGAAACAGGATCAACCAGAGAAAGGTTTTTAATGGTCTCGATGTAACGCTGCTGAGACTGTTCGAGATCCAGAATACGCCTTGCTGTTTTCAGGCGTGAAGTTAATTCAGCTTGATGTGGGGGCTTGACCAGATACTCGTCGGCGCCAGCTTCAAGCCCGGCGATAATATCATTTTTGGAATTAAGAGAAGTTAAAATAATTATATATGTATAGCGCCCCGAATCATCCTTTCTGATTTCGCGGCATAATTCCAGTCCGCTCATCTCCGGCATGATCCAGTCAGTCATAACTATTGGATAATATCCTTTGCGGAATATTTCCAGTGCTTCCCTGCCGTTTTCAGCGGAGACAACATTATACCCGGCTGTTTTGAGGTTTGCTTCCAGCACACTCCGTTGAAGCCGATCGTCGTCAACAATAAGAATCGGGAAAGTATTTTGTTCAGCCGGAACGGGTTCACTCATAGACAGGCTCCAACAGGTAATATGCAAATATTATCACTCAAATCTTCCTGAATGAATAATTTATTCTTCCACGGCAACTGCATCAGTTTCTTCTGCATCTCCGGCTATTTCGGCACCTTCAGCATTTTGCTCACCCTTGCGAGCCTTTTTTTCATCCTTTTTCTTCTGACGATCCAGCTCTTTCTTGCGCTTTTCAAACGAATAATTAGGCTTGGCCATAGTAGTTCTCCTTGTTGGTTGTTACAATTATATAACTTTAACCTAGCGTATGATGACTCTTTGAAAGGTAATAATCATAGTTCCCTTCATACACCCGCATCTCACCATGATCAACCTCAAAAACGCGATCAACCAGCAATCGTAAAAAATGTCGGTCATGGCTGACCAGAATAATTGTCCCGCCAAAGTTTATAAGTGTTTCCAGCAGCATCTCACGGGATCGGATATCCAGATGATTGGTAGGTTCATCAAGGATTAAAAAATTAACCGGGCGAGCAAGAATCGTAGCAAGCACCACTCTACTCTTCTCGCCACCCGAGAGGTTTTCGATACGCTTATCCACAGCATCTCCGGAAAAAAGGAAAGCGCCGAGCAGATTACGGATCATACCGATTGTCGCTAGCGGCATATAATCCTGCATGGTTTCGAAAATAGTCTTCTTTGGATCAAGCAGCTCCATGGCATGCTGGCTGAAATATCCTATCTCTACATTGGCACCAATGGTCACGCAGCCGTCTGTTGCCTCGGTTTGACCAGCAAGAATCTTGAGAAAAGTTGACTTACCGGCGCCATTTACACCTACAACAGCGATCTTGTTAAGGCGTTTAACCATACCTGTAACGCCGTGAAAGACAGGTTTTTCCTGGCCGTCAGGCGTTATCCAAACCTTGCCCAGACCTTCAAAAGCGGCAACATCATCGCCGCTGCGAGGTGGTTCGGCAAAACCGAAACGTACCGTTTTCTCTTCAGCAGGTATCTCTATCCGCTCTATCTTTTCCAGCTTTTTGACTCTGGATTGCACCTGGGCAGCATGGGAAGCACGAGCTGCAAAGCGGGCTATAAACTCCTCTTCCTTGGCCAGCATATCCTGTTGACGCTTGTGCGAAGCGATTAATTGCTCCAGGCGGATATCCCGCTCCCGTTCATAAAAATCGTAATTCCCACCATAGGTGGTTACCGTTGTATTAGCGACCTCGATGACCCTAGTTACAACCCGGTTCATAAAATCACGATCATGGCTCGTCATTAACAGCGAACCTTTAAACTCGCTGGAAAGCCACTCCTCCAGCCAGACGATAGATTCGACATCAAGATGGTTGGTCGGTTCGTCCAAAAGCAATACATCAGGCTTTAGAGTCAGAATACTGGCCAATGCTATACGCATTTTCCATCCACCGCTGAACGATTCAACCGGATGATTATAGCGATCAGGACCGATACCGAGACCGGTCAAAACTGCCTGAGCGCGTGAGTCAAGATCATATCCCTCCATATGTTCAAACTCTTCAACAGCATTACCATAACGCTCAAGAAGGGCAGTCATTTCATCATCAGACTGTGGCAGGCACATGGCCGCCTCCATCTCCTTCATCTCTGCCGCCAATTGCACTGTTGATCCACAGGTAGCCATGACTTCCTCAAGCGCAGAGCGCCCGAACATTTCGCCAACATCCTGTGAAAAATATCCGATAGTTGTCTTTTTGGGCAGGATCACCTCGCCTGAGTCCGGCTCCTCCTCACCTGCTATGATTCTAAAAACTGTTGTTTTCCCGGCACCGTTAGGTCCTACCAGACCGGTATGTGTACCTGGCAGAATCTGGCAGGATGCATCACGAAACAGAATCTGAGAACCGTGCTGTTTGGATATGTTTGATAATTGAACCATCTTCGTAAAACTCCCTGATTATTAAAATATTACCAATAACAATAGCATGACTTTATCCAAGCTGGACTAACCATACAGACGGAATCATGCCGTAATTCCACCCGAGACAGAGGCGCCTGTATCCGGAAAAGAGCAAACCTTCACCACCATAACAGAGAACTATCGGAGCCTTAAGACTCAGAGAGCCGCCACTCTGCAGTGCATCTTCCATCTGGGAATAATTCTTCCGGTAGCCACGCTTAGCTTTTGCAAGGTAGAATTGGTAGTCATCATAGCTGTGGTATGAAAGCGCAACCGGAACTTCACCGATTGCAGCTGAGCGCTGATAAGAGACCAGTTCCCCGCAATCAAAGCAGGATACGATCTGCTCCCACGTAACAGCATGAGATCGGTACCACTCCTGCTTGGCAGGATGATTGAAAAACTCCCATCGTTCTTCTTCAATATCCGGCTTTAACCAGTCAATAGAAAGAGTTGAGTGAGAAATCATGGAATCTCCGCTGCGTAAAAAACCACAGGGTTGTATCCCTGTGGTTTTTTAAAGGTAAAAACATATAACCGACTACAGACTCAGATCAGCATGGCCATGATACAGTTCATCCCGCTCCCGTGACACATCCGCATTCTCCAGATACTCTTCAAATCCCATAGTGCGGTCAATTACTCCACCAGGTGTAATCTCGATTATCCTGTTAGCAATGGTAGAAACAAATTCATGGTCGTGTGAAGCAAAGAGAATCACTTCAGTAAAAGCGATCAGGCCGTCATTAAGTGCGGTGATTGACTCCAAGTCAAGGTGGTTGGTCGGTTCATCAAGGATAATCACATTGGCAGCGGTCAACATCATGCGTGACAACATGCAGCGGACCTTTTCGCCACCGGAAAGAACGGTGGTTTTTTTCATGGCCTCTTCACCAGAAAAAAGCATACGACCGAGGAATCCACGCGCAAAAGTTTCACCCTCAGTTGGAGGAGAATACTGACCCAACCACTCAATCAGAGTCATCTCGCGTTCAAAGTACTGGCTGTTTTCCTTAGGGAAGTAGGCGCTGGTAATAGTAATACCCCAGCGGAAGCTGCCGCTGTCCGGTTCCAGTTCGCCGGCCAGAATCTGAAAAAGCGTCGTACGAGCTAGAGTATTACCTCCGACAAAAGCAATTTTGTCACCCTTGCGTACTATCAGGTCGAGATTATCCAACACCTTGACGCCATCAATCTCTTTGCTCAGCCCCTGAATTTCCAGGATGATATCGCCGCATGGTCTCTCAGGCTTGAATACAACATGCGGGTATTTTCTTGATGAGGTTGGCATATCCTCAATGGTAAGTTTATCGAGCAGCTTCCTGCGCGACGTCGCCTGTTTTGCTTTGGATGCATTGGAACTGAAGCGCTGGATAAAAGCTTTAAGTTCATCAGCTCTTTCAGATACTTTGCGGTTTTCGTTCTGCTTCTGCTTTAAGTTTAACTGGCTGGCGTGATACCAGAAATCATAATTGCCGACATAAATCTGAATCCTTCCGAAATCGATATCAGCGGTATGCGTACAGACCTGATTCAGAAAGTGACGGTCATGTGAAACAACAATAACCGTATTGGGGAAGCGGAACAGGAACTCTTCCAACCAGTTTATGGATTTAAGGTCAAGATTGTTGGTCGGCTCATCCAGCAGCAGCACATCAGGGCTGCCAAACAGGGCCTGCGCTAAAAGTACGCGCACTTTGTCACCCGCCTCAAGCTCCTTCATCTGCTTTGTCCTCAGCTCCTCAGGGATACCGAGTCCGTTCAAAAGTACGGCAGCCTCGGACTCAGCTTCATAGCCATTCATCTCGGCAAACTCGCTCTCAAGCTCGGCAGAACGTACCCCGTCCGCTTCACTGAATTCAGCTTTGGCGTAAATCGCCTCACGCTCGGTCATGACATCGTACATCCGCTTGTGTCCCATGATGACCGTATTGAATACGGTTTCATCATCGAAAGCAAACTGGTCCTGACGGAGAACGGCGATTCGCTCGCGGGGCCCGACTATGATTTCCCCTTTATCTGCATCAAGTTCACCGGCAAGGATTTTGAGAAAGGTGGACTTCCCGGACCCGTTTGCGCCGATCAATCCATAGCAATTACCTGGGGTGAATTTGATGTTAACATCTTTGAAAAGGACTCGTTTACCGTAGGAAAGGGTGATATTAGATGCTGCAATCATGCTGGTCTGGTGCTCCTCAATTAGAAATAAAAAACCACAGGGCTTATGTGAGCTCCGTGGTCACTAACTGAAAACAATATCATATGTTTTGTCTTTGGAGCAATATATTTCGGTCGATATTCAGTAGATAAACTATCATAACTACCAAGACAGGATTCTTCATCAGATTGACTTTTCACCACCTAGAGTGGTATTCAGGGTCTATATTCTAGCAAGTATTTTAAACAGGAAGTGCGAAAACGAAGCTATATTCAGACTAAAACAGAATATAGCTTTTAATTTACCAAGGAGTATCCGTGTCCCAAAAACATAGTCGCCTGTTCGCCTTCGTATCGAAATATCCGCGCCTGATCTTAGCTCTTGCCCTCCTTTTTTCCTCCATATCCGTAATATACACGGTCAAGAACATGAAGTTCCTGACCGGTCGAGATGACCTGATGCCGAAGAACGCCCCCTTTCAGGTCGATTATCGTGCCTACCGCGCAGAATTCGGCGATCAGGAAGAGATTGTGGCGGTGATCGAATCGGATGACGCCGAGAAATCAACCCGCGCTGCTGATGCTCTCTACTCACTTCTGAGCCAGGACAAAGAGCTTTTCAGAGATGTTTTTTACCCCGGCGGGCTCCCTTTCTTCCGCAAAAACGGCCTGCTTTTCATGCCGCTGAATGACATCAAAAACCTGCGTCATACTCTGACAATGGCGACTCCGGTATTGAAGGATTTATCAGCTGCGCCATCAGTACAAACTCTTTTCACCAGCCTGACCGGGCAGATCGATGGGTATCTGAAAAACAACGATCCGGCTTCATTGGAGAGCCTGACCTTCATGCTGACCACATTGAGCAAGGGTTTTAAAGCCTTTGACGGCAAATCCAGCCGTTTATCCATGGATTCATTCCTGAAAGGCGGCGGTAGCGACAAATCTTCCATGCTGGAGAGTGCCGGGAAACAGCAGGTCATTACGATGCTGCCGGTCAAAGAGGAAGGGAGTTTTGTCGCCTCGGAAAAGTCTATCAAAGCCGCCCGCAGGGCACTGGATGAAATTCTGAAGAAATCGGAATTCAAAGGCATACGGGGCGGTCTCACCGGTGTGCCGGTTCTGGAGTATGAAGAGATGGCCACCAGTCAGAGCGACATTGGCACCGCCACAATACTTTCTCTGTCTCTGACCATATTCCTGCTGCTGTTTGCCTTCCGTGGTTTTTTGAATGTTGTTGCTGCTATGGTCTCGCTGATTGTCGGAATAAGTCTTTCCTTCGGCTTTGCAACTCTGGCAATCGGTCACCTCAACATTCTTTCAATGGTTTTTGCCATAATGTTGATCGGATTGGGTATTGAATACGGCATTCAGGTTGTTTTACGCTATCAGGAAGAACTGACTGACGAATCAAAACAGACGGCTGCAATCGACATTTCGCTTGCAACAAATTTGCGTTCGGTGGTTATGGCCGCTGCCACAACTGCACTAGCATTTGTTACATTTGTCCTGACGGACTTTAAAGGTATTGCAGAACTGGGCATCATTGCAGCAGGCGGAATTTTTATCTGCGTAATTTCCACATTCACTGTCCTGCCAGCCATGCTGGTACTTCTGAAGCGTTTCAGAAAAACTGTTCCCTTCGACTCCGCACAGCGCAAGCCTCTGCCTAAAAAAGAGATTATTTTTTTACAACATCTTTTTGCCAGACCAAAGACCATCATCGCCACTACGCTGCTGCTGTCGTTTATCTGTCTCTACCCTACCCTGACCATGCGCTTTGATTACAACCTGATGAACCTGCAGGCCAAGGGACTGCAATCGGTGGAGTACGCATACAAGCTGATGCGCAGCAAGGAAAACTCCGGCTATTTTGCCGTGGTCACAGCCAGAAACGAAGCGGAAGCTCTACTTCTGACTGAGAGACTGGAAAAACTACCTGCCGTGGACCATGTGGTCAGCAGATTGACTTTTGTTCCGGAGCAGCAAAGCGAAAAGCTGGCCGAACTTGCGGCATTGCGCCAGATTATGGCCCAGGTTAAGCCGGTACCCTATGAAGAAAATCTGCAGGTTATGGAGCTTCCGAAGGTATTTGAAGATTTCCGTGACCGTGTGGAAAAGCTCAAGAATGTACTTGAGGCACGTAAAGCCCCGGAAGCAGAGCAGGCAGCGGCCTTCCTGGCAACTCTGGACAGTTTTTTTAGAAATCTGGAAGCAGAAAAGGACAAAAATGCTCTGGGATTACTGCGGGAATTTCAAGGGAGCATGTTTGCCGAACTGCCTGAAAAGTTACGGATGATGAAGGAGAGCCTGGAGGCAGCACCGATCTCTCAAGCTGACGTCCCGCTACAACTTTTGCAGCGCTTTGTCGGCAAAAGCGGCAAACTACTGTTGCAGGTTGCAGCAAAGAAGGAAATATTCGAGCGTGAACCGTTGCAGGAATTTATCGGCCAGGTCAAAAGTATCTCGCCAAAAGCTACCGGCGAGCCGGTGATGGTGTATGAATCCATCTCAGTGCTGCGCGATGCCTACCTGAAGGCCTTCATCTATGCCTTCATTGGAATCGCCATAATCCTGTTGATCAATTTCAAGAGCATTCGCTATGCACTGTTGGGAATCGTGCCGCTTGGAGTCGGATTGTTATTGATGGTCGGCGGCATGAGATTGATTGGAATCCGTTTCAACTCGGCCAACATTATTGTGTTGCCGCTAATTCTGGGGGTAGGAATCGATTCGGCTATTTATATAATGAACCGCTACCGCCAGGGAAATGAGTCTCCAGGACAGGTGGCGGTAAGCAGCGCTGGCATCGGTGTATTCTTGAACGCTCTTACGATCCTGTTCAGTTTTGGCGCCTTGATGGTGGCACACCACCAAGGGGTATTCAGCATCGGTGCAGTCATGTCGCTCGGAATGGTTGCCAGCGTGGCGGCGTTTCTGGTGTTTCTGCCGGCGTTGTTAAGCCTGTGGGGTAAGCGCTAAGCCGGAAGAGAAGTATTTCGCATTCTTTACCGACAGAGCCATTTTAGCAGCACTTCCAGCACAATAATCTGCAACTATGACAAAAATAGTGTCTATGTGCGCTTAAAAACAAATCAAGGGGCCGTTACGGTGATTACCTGACTTCCCTCTCCTCCGGTATTAACAACCTGAAGACGGAAATCCTTATTGACCGGGGAGAATGGATGACGCTGGTAGATCAATTTTGTGCAATCGACATAGATCAACTTTTCCCGCTCAGCCATATCCTGTCCGCCACGACCACCGATCTGAACACCATCTACATACAGCGATGAGTTTTGATTGAAGTTTCTTCCGCTAATAATCAGTTCATATAAGTTTACATGCTCGTTTCCAACGGTAACCTGGCCTATCTCAGGCCTGGTTTCCACAACGAATGTCAGTGGTACCGAACTGTTTTCAGAAGCGTTTTTCACAAGCACTTGATGAAGCCCACCCGGAACGGTCGGAACATTAAAAGAGATCGACTCAGGCGAGAGGAATGTAGCTGTAAGCGTGGCCCCATCGAAGAAAAGCATCGAGGTATTACCAAAGTTTTTGCCACGGGCAATAACTTCGCGTTCCTTGCCGACAGCACAGGAGCTTATCATGGCCGGTTGCAGCGAACTAAGTATAGGGCGCAGCGGGAGAACCGTAAAATTATAGGATCTGCCGATCATTCCGTCGGAGCGTTTCAGATAAAGAGCATACAGCCCAGCTTCCAGTTGTGGAGGGATATTGAATTCAGCCTGTCTGGAAGCGGTAATACGGACTGGAACTTCAACACTCCCAAGAAAAACAGTGGCGTTTTCACCAAATCCTGATCCGGACAATGTCACCATTGAACCGGGCTCAGCCTGTGCCGGAATGATACTAAGAACAGTAACCGGTACTATCGCAGGAACAGATTTTGGTACTGCTACACCATTTATCCGCTTCGGACGTTCTGCGGCGTATGCTTCGCACAACAGAGAAAAACAGAATAAAAAAACAAATATTCGTATAGATGTTAGTAGCATATGGACTTTTCCTCGTTAAGACAGATTTTATATATTAGCCTTTAACTGACATCGACAGCCAGATTCCACTTAACATAAAAAGGAAGTTGGCACCCCAGGCAGCAACTATTGGTGTCAAAACGCCGCTCCGCCCATATGAAAGCAGTACCGCATTAACAATAAAATACGCAAAACCGATTCCGATGCTGGTGCCGATTCCCATGGCGATACCTCCGGAGCGACTGTTTCGAAGTGCAAATGGAATCCCGAGCAGAACCATTATCAGTGCGGCAAATGGTGAAGCTATTTTGGTGTGCATCAGCGTCAGATAACTGTGGGCTTGATAACCGCCACGCCGCAAATTTTCCGCATATTCTTTCAAAGTAAAAATACTCATGTTATCGGCATCTTTATCCAAGACCTTTAAATCATCTACTTTAAGATCGAGATCCAGTGACATCGCTTGAGCAGCCTGTGTTGAATACCCGGCGCCCGTTTGGAAGCTTCTCGTGTTAGTGGAATTCAGAACCCAACGCCCTTCCCGATAGACGGCAGTATCGGCGTCAATCCTGCTGACCGGATTCATAGAGCCATCTACGCTCCATACAACAACCCCGCTCAAGGTTCTTGTTTTAGGTTCAAACAGACGTGCCTGGAGGATCATCGACTGGGAACGAAACCAGATATTGTTGCGTTTAAATGCAATTCTATCACCTTTTTTCTTAATTTTGACGTTTTCAATCATTTCAGTACGTGCATAGCTATACGGCAAAAGCAATTCGGAGTTGATCAGTAACAAAATGCTGGCAAGTAACCCGAGAATAAGCATCGGCAGCGAAATTTTCAGCAAACTGATACCACAACTGCGCATGGCAATGATTTCGCTGTCACGTGAAAGCACCCCAAGTGTCAGTAAAGTAGCCATAAGAATCGAGAACGTGGCTGTACGGCTGATCATTTCAGGAAGCTTCAAGACGAAGTACTGCAGCATATCGCCGGCAACACCACCGGCACGCATAAAACGCGGGATTTTTTCTATCAGGTCAATAACCAGATAGATACCTACAAAACCGCTCAAGCAGAGCATAAGCAGTCGCAGCCAGGTCTTCGCAATATAGCGGTTTAGAATACCCATATCAGGCTGCTCTCCGAAAATAATTCAGCAATCTTCTTATCGGTAACAAAGGAATTCTCTTCTCAAGTGACGCCAATCTCAAAAAACAACATCCAATTACAAAGAAAATCAGATTTGGAATCCAGAGTGCAACTACCGGGGGGACAACACCCTTATCCGCCAGAGTGCGAACAACCGACATCAGAATGTAATAGGTAAGTATGATTGCGATACTGACAGTGAAACCGCCAGATTTACCGGTACGCCGGTTCTGTATGCCAAGAGGGACCGCCAGGACAGCAAAAACAAGCGAAGCAAATGGAAAAGTAAAACGGCTGTAATACTCCGCAAGCGATTTTAGCCGGTCGACGGCAGAAGTGCCGGGATCATCAATCTGACGTCGAAGCTCTGACAACCACATATCCTTTTCATTGCTGGATATCCCGTTGCTGCTCGCTTTTTCGCCAACGGTCATACTGTATTCACCGAAATGGACCAATCGATAGAGACCACCGGAACCGGCAATATGGATGGAGCCGTCATGTAAAGAGAGCAGTAGCGCTTGGCTGCCGGCAGTGGTTGTTACTACCCCATCACGTGCAAAGATTGTCATTGGTTGATCTGGGTTGCGACCATCATTAATAACGACACCTTTCAATGTTTGGCTGCGTTCATCATACTGATCGGTATACATGACGATACCAGGAATATCGTCCCAGAAGGTCTTTTCGCGAATAGTGGCCGTGATGTTCTGCTTCAACACCTGGAATGTGAGCTCTTTGAATGCGCTGTTGCCCCATGGCACGCCAACAGCACTTGCCCCAAAGGACAGCAACACGGCAACAAGAGCACAGGCAATTACAGGTGGCATAACCTGAAGCAGGCTTAAACCGCTGGCCTTCATGACAATAATTTCGTTATCAGCAGAAAGTCGTCCGAACGTCAACAGCACCGCCAGTAAAAAAGCCATTGGAATTGTGAACACCAGGAATGACGGAATAAGATACAGGATCATTCTGCTGACATCTGCCAGCGGTACACCACGTGACACAACCAGATCAGTCAAAGTGATCAAGCGACCCATCAGCAGAACCAATGTAAAAATGACGATGCCCAGCAGGAAGAGCGCGGAAATTTCGCGAATTATGTAGAGGGATATAATGCGTTTCACAGGGGGGATGATACATGAGAGGGGGATTTGTGTAAAGCACTCAGCAAACTAATAACGGGAACCCGTTGCCGGATTCCCGTTATATGCATTATTCTATCTAAAATCAGCCCTGAGCAGACCAAAGTCCGTGCAGGTTACAGAATTCTCGGGCTGTCACCGTAGTTGCTGTAACTTTAAACACAGCTTCAGCAACTTCGCCCGGCTTCAGGAACTGACGATAGGCCTTACCATCAGCGATCAACTCGATCCACTCGATGTAATGCTTCTCTTCCATAGGATGAGCCACGCTGCCAACGGTGACTTTATATCCACCATCAACTTTTTCGATTACAGGTACATGCTTTTCCTTGGCAGCATCAACAGTATTTTCTGTCAGAAGAACCATCTCCTGTTCACAACAGGACAGTGAACCACCACCTGCATGAATGACTTCAACAATATTGCCGCACAACTCACATTTGTAAACTTCAAGTAATTTTGCCATTTTTAATATCTCCTGTGTCATGAAATAGCCCCTGAAAAGGGGATCTGATAATTACCAATTCTCGCCAAGCAGTTCAAAATGGGCTTTAGGATGTAAACAGGCTACGCACACTTCCGGCGCCTCCTTGCCGGTATGGAGATAACCGCAGTTGCGACAGCGCCAAACAGAATCACCATCCCTTGTAAATACACGTCCGGCATCGATATTTGCCAATAGGTCACGAAACCGTTTTTCGTGTTGTTTTTCAGATACCGATATTGCTGTCCAAGCCGCAGCAATTAATGGGAAACCCTCTTCATTTGCAATTGCAGCAAAAGCGGGATAAAGAAGCATATGCTCCTCATGCTCACCATTAGCTGATTCCAGAAGGTTCTCTGCGGTAGTACCTAATCTACCAGCCGGGAAAGAGGCGGTTATTTCGAGATCACCACCTTCAAGAAATTTAAAAAACCGTTTGGCATGCTCCTTCTCCTGATTAGCAGTTTCTTCAAAAATATCCGCTATCTGAATAAAGCCTTCTTTTTTCGCGACACCGGCAAAATATGTATAACGATTACGCGCCTGACTCTCACCGGCAAAAGATTTGAGCAGATTTTGCTCAGTCTTCGTCCCTTTGATTGAAGCTGTCATTATCCCCCCTGATTGATATATTTAAATACGACTGTTATTGTCCTTTATACCGCACTTAATTTTTTTTGCAAGCAGGAAAATGAATATTCGATCACTAAAATAAAAAGGGGACACATTTCTGTGTCCCCTTTCTGATGTAAATAAAATTAAATCCAAACTTTTTACATCTCACGACCACCTGCAGCAGCCCATTTCTCGAGCATTGCAGTAGTGACAGACTTAGGACGCTCAAGAGCGTAGCCGAGGCCACGGTCCCAAGTTATGTTAGCCATGCAGCCGAGTGCGCGGCCTACACCAAACAGAACGGTGTAGAATTCAAACTCTGTCAAACCAAAGTACATCTGGATAACGCCGGACTGTGCATCAACGTTTGGCCATGGGTTTTTGGTTTTGCCGTGCTCAGTGAGAACACCAGGAGCAACTTCGAAGATCATGGCGATAACTTTGAACAGCGGGTAGTCTTTGAGGCCAGGAGTGTTAAGACAGAATTCACGCTGTGAAGTATAGCGTGGATCGGTCTTACGGAGAACGGCGTGACCGTAACCAGGAATAACCTGACCGGCATTAAGAGTATCCCAGAGAGCAGCTTTGATCAGTTCAGCTGTAGGCTCAACACCCTTGCAGTATTTTTCCTGGAACTTAAGAGTCCAGTCGAGAACTTCCTGATTGGCAAGGCCGTGCAGAGGTCCGGCAAGGCCGTTCAGACCTGCAGAGTATGCATAGTAAGGATCGGAAAGTGCGGAGTGTACCAGGTGTGTTGTATGTGCCGAAACGTTACCGGACTCATGATCGGAATGAAGGATGAAGTACATACGGGCAACGTCCTTGTACTCCTCTTTCTGACCGATCATGTGGGCAAAGTTGGCACCCATGTCGAGGCTTGGATCAATAGCGATCTGTTTATCGTCGCGATACTTCAGGTTGTAAATAAAGGCCGCAATGATCGGGATACGGGCAACGATATCGCACGCATCTTCATACACATATTCCCATGCGGTCATTTTGTTGAATTTGCCTGAGTTATAGAAACCGGCAAACTTGGAGTCTTTCTGCAGTGTCAGTATGGCAACGGAAAGCATTACCATTGGATGGCTGTCACGCGGCAGAGCGCGTACTACGTCAAATACATACTGAGGAACAACCTGACGGGTTTTCCACTCTGCAACAACTTCAGCAACCTGAGCATCAGTCGGAACGTCTCCTGTAAGGAGCATGTACCAGAAGGACTCAACGGTAGGATATGTAGAACCAGGAGCCTTGGGCAGCGCTGCAAAGGTCTCAGGAATGGTCTTGCCGCGGAAACGGATACCTTCCTGCGGATCCAGGTAGGAGATATCGGTTACGAGTGAACGGATATCACGAGCACCACCGATACACTGATCGATGGTAACTTTGTCGATAACAACTTGACCAAATTCTTTAACAAGTTTGGTGGTGCGGGGACGGTGTTCCTCGATCTTCAGCTTGAGCGTGTCTTTCAGGGCCATTGTTTTACTCTCCTTTTTGTGGTGTTGGGGTTAAACCCGGATGAAAAGCTCTTCGGCTTCCTAACATCTGATCCATTGGTTCGTACGGGGAGAAACTCGACTCATTCTTGGCATACTGTATACAATTTTGTACGGCTGTTATACTCGACCGTATACGAAAAATGCAACAAAAATTTTGCACGATGAAATCAGCTCAGAATTACCAGCTCATCACTGGAGTGAGTAAGGCGTTTAAGACCTTCATTGCTCAAATAAAACGTGTTCTCAATCCCGATTGCACCTTCACCTGGAAAGACTACTTTTGGCTCAAAAGCAAACGCCATACCGACCTCCAGTGGCATTTGGGAGAACCCTCGGGCGATAAAAGGATATTCATCTATTTCAACCCCCAGACCATGTCCAATAAAAGAGACCTGTGACCCTTTTGCTCCCATAAAGTTTTCGGCATAGCCCATGTCAACGGCATACTTCAAACATGCATCGTACAGAGCGCCCCAACTCATTCCTACTTCCGCTAACCGCATCATTAAGGCCTGAACCTCCAGCATGTCGTCATAAGCTCTCCGCAACCGGTCAGAGAGATTACCAACTGAAAAAACCCGGGTTTGATCACTTAGATATCCATCCACACATCCTGCAAAGTCAATAATGACAGGTTCATGAGGTTCAATCCGTTTCAGTCCGGCGCTCTGACCGAAAGAGGGATTAAGCCCCATTCCCCCCAACGGTGTATCTGCATAGGCAGGTACTGCACTATCGGTTCCGGAAAATATCTGTGCATAAAAAAGTTCGGAGTTAAAGCCACGCATACGTACTAACCCCTGATGGCCATCTTTTCTTGCTGTAAACTCGAGTTCGGCAGCAACCTCAAGGTCAGTCATGCCAACGCGTATAATTTCTCTGGCACGTTTGTATATCCTATCGACTTGATCAGCAGCATCCTGCATAAGGTGGATCTCGTAATGAGATTTAATCATCCTTACTTTGCGAATCAAAGGTGTTGCGTCAGAAAAAGCAGCATTCGGGTAAACAGCACGGTATCGTTCAAAAAAGTTTACCGGGAGAACGTCGAACTCTAACCCGATTCGCTTCGGTTCGGGGTATCCGTACTTCGCCAGAATTGATGGAATATCCTTCATCGAGCCAAAGGGTATCACCTCCTTAAGGCCGGACTCCATACGGGCCCGACCTGCATCCTTTCTAACCATGAAAAGAGGCTGGCCAGAAACTGGAACATATAAATTTCCGCTCTGGACGGTTCCGGTAAAGTAAAACAGGTCGGCGTTCTGGACGATAATAACTGCATCCAGTGAATCCAGAACCATCTGGTCCTGAAGTTTTTTACAGCGGTGTTCAAGCTCTATTGCGGGTGTAAGGCGCATCAGATTCTCCTGTTCAGCAGGTTTAAGTTCATTTTTTGTGTAGACTGGATCGGCAGGATAAAGTTGGAGCAGTCGAATTATAAACAAGTTTTTGCAGTATGCAAGCAAGGTATGAGCTATATACGTACTTCAAACCATCCAGCAAACGGTTGACCGGTCACTGCAAATTGTCTAATATCATCCCCCGACTCAAAACTGTCAATTTCAAATCTCTTTACGGTGGTACTTTATTAAATGCATGTCTATCCTTATACAATAACAATATCTTCCGAAAAAGGTGGCGTTGGCAAAACAACCCTCGCGACCAATCTAGCTATCTATTTGAAAGCGATGCGTGAAGATCTGCCGGTAACAATATTCTCTTTTGACAATCACTTCACAATTGACAAAATGTTTGAAATTAAAAAATGTGAGGACGATACTCACGATGTTCATGCCCTTCTGATGGGGGCAAAAGCAAGCGAAGTTGTTCAGACTGGGCAGTACGGGGTTGGCTATATTAGATCTTCAACCGAACTGGGTGATATCCACGAACGCTTTAAAGGTCCGATGACACTGACACGAATGCTTGCCGAGTCCGGCATTTCCGGTATTGTCATCATAGATACGCGGCCGGATCTTAATATCCTGACCCAGAATGCTCTCTATGCCGCCGATCGGGTGCTGATACCAGTAAAGGATTTGCCCAGCCTTGAAAACTGCAAAAACATTTTTTCACTATTTGATCAGCGAGGCATCGACAAAAAGTCATTAGCACTGATCCCCTGCCTGATAGACTCTCGTATCAAGTTTGATGGTATTTTTAAAGACCAGAAGACGCTCCTGCGGGCAATTGCTGTCAATCGCGGTTATCGTTGTCTGGACTCATATATTTCAAAGAGTCCGAAAGTAGAAAGCCTGAATACTAATCCGGAGGGCAAAATTTATCCTATCCTGACCCATGCCCGTGGTACCGAAGTACATGGCCAATTCATGGAAATAACCCGTGACCTTTTGAGAAGTGTTGATGCAACCAAAGAGACCAGGGCATGCCTTTACCACACCTGGTTGCTTGAAAAGGAAGCCAGCAAAAAAGAGTCCTATCTAGCCCGTCTGGAAGGTCTGGCTGAGCGCTGTCTGATCTGCGGCGCTGTTCTGGCTGAACATTCTGATGACCGCTGTTTCTACTTCGAAACATCCGATCGTTCCGCCCGTGGTTTTTTACACGGAAATTGTGTTAGCAGCATGCTCTGTTCTGCTCTATATGGCCTTCAGGAAAACGATCATACATTTGCCAAGGCCAAGGCCCTTGTTGCTGACAAGGTTGCCGGTTCTGTATCTCTTCTGCTGCCTGAGATCGGTCCTGAAGCAAGTCGGCTTGATTATCGTCAGTTCAGCATGTCAGGAGAAGAACTTCTTCAGAAGAGCGTTGAAATGCCAGGTTTTGATGCCGGGGAGTTTAATGGCGTACATGATCGTTTATATCTGCTGTTAAACGAAGCTTTGGCGGGATTTGAAGGTGCCTTGCGCAAAGGGAGCTGGCTGTCGGTATATCCAGTAGATCCGGAAAATCCCGAGGCTGTCCTGCATGAAGATTCTTATAAAAGCATCCACCGGCTGCAGAAACACTTTGCTGAGGCAATCTTATCTATTTGACTAACTGTGATACTGGAACAAGTTTTACACCTTGCCTGGTTAATGCCGGCAGCGCAGCTGCTAGTGCCGCAATAGTTGCCGGATGTGGATGACATATTGCTATCGCTGAGCCGTTCTTTCTGGCCATTCTGACCGCCTGATTGAGCTGACCCAGAATATATCCCCGTTCCTGTTCGTTATCTAGAAACACATTCCGTCGTGCTGACTTGACCCCCAACTGCTGTGCCACTCTAAAACCGACGCTATCGGGCGACGTTAAACTGTCAACAAAAAACAGGTTGTTCTTCTTCAAATCCAGCAGAACATTCTTCATTTTTTCTTCATGCTCGGTAAATTCCGAGCCAGTGTGATTATTGCACCCTACCGCTCCCGGAAACTCCTGCACAAACCTGGAAACCCGTTCCTGCAATTCATCCGCATCCATTGACACCAAAAGACCATTCGCTTCCAGACGCCGCTTCGGCCACTCCTTGGACTGCATTGGAATATGGATTATCGTTTCAATATTATTTCCGGCCGCATAGGTCGCGACTTCTTTGTCTACACGCAGACCCGGAATTATTGCAAATGTCAGTGGAACCTTGATTCCTGCCAACAATCGGGCTTCTTCCATGCTACTTCCCATATCGTCTATAATAATCGCCAATCGTCCAGAGAGTCTGCCAACCGATCCGGATACTTCAGTTTCAGAAACTGTGTCTGACGGATAATCATTTTGAGCTTTGTAAGGAGGTGGGGCATCCGGAGAGGTTTTTATCTTACCTGGAAGAGTGGAAGAGCTCGTAATACCTTGCTTAATGCGGGAATATTCTGGTTTTATTGATGTTGTTTCTTCCTTCCTGACTGGAGAAAATAAAAAATATCCGGCGACAAGCGATACTACCAGAAACAAAATCACGAAAGCAGCTATCCTGGCTCCGGAAGTCTGCTTTCGTGATTTATTATTGGCTGAAAAGGCCATTATTAATTAATGCTCTTTATGGCGGAATTTCCATCCCTGACAAACAAAAATACATCCGGGACAGAAAAGATCATCTATTACTTTCCACTACCCATCGATTTAATAAGTTCCCACCCTTTAAGCAGGTCGAGCGCCCGGAGAACCTGATAATCATTTTTCAGATTATCCTCCAGTTTAGATGGAATTTTCTCTGTTTTATCTTCTTTCTTATCAATCTTCTTCTCATCTTTTTTTGTTTCACCAGCACCTGATTTATCTTCCGTTTCAAAATGATTCTCAAGATCTTTTTCGCGCAAATGCAAGCCGTCTTTTTTACCGGTTGCTTTTGGAAGTTCAATCGCTTCAACCGTAATATCAGGTGTTATACCTTTGGCCTGAATTGAGCGCCCCTTGGGTGTATAGTAACGTGCTGTTGTCAAACGGAGTCCGGAATTATCCGACATCGGAATAATGGTCTGTACTGACCCCTTGCCAAAACTCTGGGTTCCCAGAATAATTGCTCGTTTATGATCCTGCAGGGCACCGGCTACAATCTCAGACGCACTGGCACTGCCGCCGTTAATTACGACAACTACCGGATAATTAGGCTCCTTGCCACCCCTTTTGGAGGTAAACTGCATTTTAGAGTCTTTTTCACGCCCTTCGGTATAAACAATCATCTGCCCTTCAGGAACAAAATGATCGGCAACTTTGACAGCCTGATCAAGCAGACCGCCCGGATCATTACGCATATCAAGCACCAACCCTTTAAGCTCAGACTTGTATTCTTCCTTCATGGTCTTTAGGGCTTTTGACAGATCCTCATCGGTTTTTTCCTGGAACTGGGCGATACGAACATAGCCATAGCCGCCATCCATCAGGTGGAACTTGACACTCTTGACCTGGATAATATCACGGACAATCGGGAACTCTTTCGGTTTTTCAAATCCCTCACGCATAATAGTGAGGATGACTTTAGATCCTTTAAGGCCACGCATGCGCTTTACTGAATCATTAATATTCAAATCCTTGGTGAATTTGTCGTCAATCTTAAGAATCATGTCACCGGCTTTGATACCTGCTTTGAATGCAGGAGTATCCTCTATAGGCGAAATTACTGTCAGGACTCCGTCCTTAATGGATATCTCAATACCCAATCCGCCAAACGCTCCCTTTGTGTCAATTTTCATCTCTTTATAAGTATCTGGCGGCATAAAGGAGCTATGCGGATCTAATGATGACAGCATTCCATTAATGGCCCCGTATACCAGTTTTTTTGTATCAACATCTTCAACATAACTTTTCTTGATAATCGCCATAACATCAGTGAAGAGTTCAATTGATTCGTAATCGCTCCCCTTCGCCTCCGCCGAACTGTGGCGCTGAGAACTAACAATAAAGATTGATAAAAATGCTACAATTACAGCAAAACCAAAGATCATCTTTGTCTTTTTACTACCAGGTGCAATCATTTGCTTCCTCCAGATATTGTGTTACTTCTATTTAGTTATCAACGGACCCATCCGGCTGGGTCTACCGGCTTGCCCTGATGTCTAATTTCAAAATATAAGATACTACCCTTCGTTGAATCAACGTCACCCACTGCTCCGATTGTTTCGTGCCTGGCAACCTCTGCACCTACTTTTTTTGCCAATCGTGATGCGTGAGCATACAGGCTGAAATACCCCCCGCCATGATCAACTACCATCATATTACCAAAACCTTTAAAATACTCTGCAAAAATAACGGTGCCTTCATATATTGCCCTTATTTCAGTTCCGGTTGGTGCAGAAATTGACAATCCCTTACTAAAGGTAAACGAATTGAATTCAGCGTGTTTATGTTTTCCGTACGACTCAATAATTTCGCCACGAACCGGAAGATTCATCCGCCCTTTTTGTGAGCCAAAGCCACGATCAGGAACCGGCGGTAATTCAGCCAGCGGCTTTGTTTTAGCACCCGGTTTCTCGTGACGGGATGAAAGCTTACGACGACTCAGAGCATCCAACCGGGTAATCATGGCCTGTAATCGACTCGCATTGGCCTGCAATTCCTTCAAGGATACTTCATAACTTTTGCGATCTTGACGTACTTTACCGAGAAAAGCAGCTTTTTTGCTTTTCTCTTCCTCAATCTCTCGTTTTTTTTGTTCAATATCCGTCATGATGCGCTCTTTTTTTAAAGCATCATGTTCCAGATCGGACTTAAGGCTCCTAAGCTGATCGATTTTCTGATTATATTCGGTAAATATACGTTTGTCATTCTCAAGTATTGACTTCATATAGCGAATATTTTCAGCAAGCTGTGGAAACGACTCCGCCGAGAAAAACATGCGCAGTGCGCCTAATTCGCCGGCTTTGTACAATGAAGTCAGACGTCGTTCAATTTCCTTACGCTTGCGATTCGCCTCTTCGGTCACCAGGTGAATCTCTCGCCCTGTACGGTCAAGACTAGTTTCAACACCCTGAAGATCCCGTCCCATCCTGACAAGATCAGATTCTTTCTGCTGAAGATTACGCAGAATTTCCTGAAGTTCAGTAGACACAACCGCTTCGACCTTACGGGTCTTGGTGATGAGTTGCTTTTGAGCCTTAATTTCCTTCCGGACACCACTTAACTCATCTTTTGGGTTCTGTGCGAGCGCCACGGAAGCAACCATCAGAGTAGCAAATATACCTAAAAACAATTTCATCAATTAAACACTTATGAAGCGCTTAAGTGAAGTAAGGCTACCGATAAAACCGAGTAGAGCACCGGCCAGAAGTAATCCTGCAATATACTCCGGCGGAAGAAAGCTCAACCCGGAAGTGACAGGGTTAAAGGTAAGAAAACTTCCGGCATTATGCAGAAATCCTTCATACAGTCCAAACAGCAGAACGACAGAGAGAACTGCACCGACCATCCCCTGCATCAATCCTTCGAGAAGAAATGGTGCTTTAATGAAAAAACGGGTTGCACCTACAAGAGCCATGACTTCCAATTCGTCACGGCGGGAGTAAATTGTAAGTTTTATTGTATTTGAAACGATAAAAATCACTGCAATTACAAGGAATCCACCTAGCAGACCGCCAAGCAGACGCATGAAGTTTAAAAACGAGTTGAAACGCCGCACCCATTCTTCACCATACTGAACCTCAGTTATGCCGGGAATCCGCTTCAACACAGTCACAAAGTTTTCAACTGATACAGTATCACGATAGGAACGTTTCAAAGCGATCTCAAACGAAGCTGGAAGAACCTCTGGCCTTACTCCCTCCAAAAGAGTTTCCTGCCCCTTTAAACGGCTTTTAAAACGCCTTAAGGCTTCATCACGGGTTACATAACTGACTTTTGATACTCCGGGGAGCATAGATATTTTTTCACGGAAAGCGCTTTGATCTTGGGCTGTCAATTCCTTGTCAAAATAGACGGTTACCTGTACCCTCTCACTCCAGTTTTCTGCTGCGTTTTCAAGGTTCACAAAAACAAGCAGAAACAGGGAAACAATCAGCAATGCCAGCGTGATCGTACCTACCGTTACAACATTAACAAAAACATTTTGACGAATATTTGTTAAAGCGCGAGAAAAGAAAAACCCTGCTCTGCCGCCGAACCCGTCACCGGCGAGCGTCGGGCGCTTAAAGGTCTTTGTCGTCGCTGGCTGTTTCTTTTTCCACTTGTTCAACTATTTCCCCTTTGTTCAAAGTAACCAGCCGTTTATAACTCTGCTCAATCAATCTACGATCGTGAGTAGCGACTACCACTGTTGTACCGCGAATATTAGCTTCCTTGAATATATTTAGTATCTGGTTTTTATTTGCATCATCAAGGTTTCCGGTAGGCTCGTCAGCAAGCAGGATTTTTGGATCATTTACCAATGCACGAGCCAGAGCAACCCGCTGTTGTTCTCCACCAGAAAGACGCTGGGTTACAAGGTTATACTTGGACTCTATCCCCATCAGTTTGAGAATATGCATCGTTTTCTTGCCGATATCCGCCCTGCCCCACCCAAGAACTTCCAGAGTTATAGCAACATTTTCGAATACGGTGCGATTTTGCAAAAGCTTGAAATCTTGGAAGACAACTCCGATTGAGCGCCGCAGAAGCGGAATCTGAGATGCAGGCAGACGGGTAATATTCTGTCCATCTATCAGAACCTGCCCACGATTAGGCGTCAGCGCTCCGTACAGCAGGCGCAACAGAGAGGTTTTTCCAGCGCCGGAAGGTCCGGTTAGAAAAACAAACTCCCCTTTAGCAATTTTAAGATCAATATTGTTAAGTGCCGAAGCATCCTGTTGGTAAGCAAGTGACACATTATGCAGCTGAATCATATATCACCATTCATTGTAGGGGGTGGTCCCATCTGAACTAATGCGGTCCGAACCGCTATGAACGTCATAGACATTCCCAGGAGAGTCTATACTAACGCTTCCACCGGGAGTTGTGTCTGGTGGGGGTGCTATAACAACCCATGATTCTGACGAACCGGTAAAGGGATCTTTAGGAATATCCCTCATATACTTTTTTTCTTTTAACTCTAATATAGAATCGGGATATTTGCCACGGTCTGCATAAAATTGATCAATGATTGACCTGAAATTATAGAGATCTTCGCGCAAAACAGCTTCTCTCGCCTTTATTACACCCCATTGATAGTTTGGCACGGCAATGGCGGCAAGGATGCCGATTATCGAAACAACAATCAGCAATTCAATCAAAGTAAATCCACTCTGACTGAATTTCCGCTTTGCACCGGTAAAAGGTACAGTGGAATCAGGAATCAGATTATTACCACTCATTATATTTTGTTTTACCATCAAGTGCAGTTCCTTCACTCATCGAGTAAACATCAAAAACATCCTCTTTACCCCAATTGGTTGAATCAGGCCTATCTACAGAGGAACGTAAATTCCAGCCCCACATATCATCTTCGTCACTCTCAGGTGGATGAAACGGATCAAATATTTTACGCCGTAGAAATTTTATTTTTACGGCTTTTGCGTCGCCAAAATCACGACCATCAAGCAATTCCTGTAAATCTTTTGGATAGCCAGATCCGGTTTTGCTGGGCCCCTCCGGCATTTTGTCAAATTTCTTTTTATAAACATCAATAGCCATTCTGATTGTACGAAGATTCCTGCGAAGCTCGATCTCTTTTGTCCTTTGAGATGCCATACGAGTCAACGGGATAACTCCGGCCGCCAGAATGCCCAGAATCGTCATGGTCACAACCAATTCTATGAGCGAAAGTCCTTTGCAGACTTTTAGCAGTGCAAACATATCATTACTGACCCTTTTTTTGAGTAGCTGATGAGGCAAGTGGCTGTTTTAATTCAGACGTAAATTGCCAGTCACTGTAGTGATTTTTATTATCAAGTAATTTTGAATCGTAAATCTCTTTGAAACTTTTCCTTAACGGTTCGTCCATACTTTCACTCATAACACCTGCAAAACTGTTAGCACTACCGACAGGAGATACAATTTTCCAAGGTTTATTTGTCATTGGATCAATTATTGCGGATGGCCTAAGGCGATACTTTTTTTCAGGTTTGTTGCCACTAGAAGGCACTGTTTTCATATTTACAAGTTCATCAAGAATACCTTTAGGGGTTGAATTAACCGGCCAAAGAGGAGGTATTACATTAGCTCCCGTAGGGAGAGACATTTGATAAACAATCTCTGCAACCTGATCTCCCCGAAAAATCAATTCCTCTTCAAGTTCCCGCTGCTTTATCGTTTTCCACGACTGCCCCACCATGCCAAGCATAATCCCCATGATCATCACAATTGTTAGAACGAAAATGTAGGTGAAACCATTCTTATTCCTGATGATGTTCATCAACGAATATCCACCGCCGTGCTGAAGGGGAGAACGTTAAGAGCAGAACCGGTTGACGATTTAAATACCGTATTTCTAAAAGCAAAGTTTACCGCTCCCTGCTTTTTTGCAAGAAATGATGCCGTTGCAAGCAGGCCTCCACCTGATATGCCGCCATTTTCTGGTGTCCGCTCCAATGTAACGGTCACCCTACCGGCAACAGGATCTGTCGTAATGTCAAAAACGGTTGATTTGCCATCCTTTGCCATAAATGATCCTTCACTGATTGCAACGAAATCCACAAGGGCAGGATCAAAGGTGAGTACAAACGGCGCATTGGCAAGGTCATCGACATCACTGATCTTTATATCCAGACTGAACTGTTGCCCAACTAATGCTGACGAAGGTGCGGCAATCTGCAGGAGACTACGCTGAATTGGAGCAATTGCTGCTGAATCAACTGCTGCGGGTGGCGCCGTAACTGGTGGAATAACAGCCGGTACAGGCACTATAGTAGTTGGTAAAGGTGCAGGAACAGCCGCCCCGGAAGCAGGCAAATCAGTTTTTTTGGCAGGAGAAAATGGAGTTGCCTTATTCTTGTCAATCCCGTTAGGTGAAGCTTCTCCTTCAAAAACCGGTTCAACATCAAAAGACGACATTGGCCTGACAAGCGACGGATGGTCCTCTTTCCCGGATGCAAACGAAGCAACACCAGGAAGTGGGACCGAAAGCCCCCTAACCAGACGTGGGGTAATTGCCAGCATAAGTTCGGTCTTGTCTTTGGATGTATTGGAGTTTGTAAAAAGCGGTCCTATCAAAGGTATGTCGCTTAACAGATATATTTTGGATTTATCATTGTTACTGCTATTCTGGATGAGACCGCCAATGATGCTGGTCTCACCGTCCTTCAAGCTGAGTACCGTCTCTACGTTACGTGTACCGATCGTTACAACACTGGTACTCTTGTCTGAGCCGACTGTTTCTTTCTGCAGTATTGAGCTGACCTCCAGATTGAGTTTAATGGAGACTTCGTTATTGATCTGAATAGTCGGTTCAGCATTCACTTTAACACCGACGTCGACATACTGGACGTTTACCTGCGACACAGTGCCATTCAGAGTGGTAGTTGTAATCGGCACCCTGGTACCGACATTGAATTTGGCCTTTTCCCTGTTCTTTACCCGGATTTTTGGATTTGAAAGCACTTCACCCTTGGCAAGGGTTTTGCCGAGGTTGTAGGTCGCATTCGGTACGGTGACGTAGCCGCCAAAACCTTTCATGGTGAAAGCGCGCACCAGATTTGATATATCTCCACCACCTGTTGTTACCGTTGTTGAGCCGGTTGAAACAGTAGTAGAAGCACCAGTAAGCGAAGTTGCCAACAATTTATTATCCGGCGAAAACGCCCCCAACTGCACATTATAATTACTCAGCAGCAAACCGATATTTTCAGCATTTTTATCACTGATCTCAATCACTTCAACATCAAGCACAACCTCTGCCTCGGGCAGGTCATTGGCATCAAGGATCTTTTCAACGACTGATACAACATCTTCCGTATCCCTCACGACAATCGAGTTTGAATCTTCGTTCACAAAAATTTTACGTACCTGAATCATCGTACGGATCAGGTTAATGGCTTTTTTTGCATCCAAGTAATTGAGGTGAAAGGTACGAAGCACCATATCGTCGTACTGTTTGCTTTTCTCAGCCGTATTCATAAAAACCAGCACGGTTGATTCGTTAAGATTTTTTGTGTTGAGCTTGTTCATGTTGCACAGCAGGTCCAGTGCCTGCTGGAACGACGCATTTTCGAGATAAATTGAAACCGGTGCATCCTTGATGCCTTCGTCAAAAACAAAATTTATTCCCGAAAGCTGAGTCAGAATATTGAAGACATCTTTCATCTTAGCTTCTTTGAATTTAAGTGTGATCGGCTTAGTCGATTTCAAACGCAGTTCATAACCATCAAGCTTGCTCTTGCGGAGTTGGATAATTCGCTCAATGGCCGCCTGATACTCACTGTTTTCTGGAAACAGTTCGGCAGCTTTGATGAATTGACGATGGGCATCCTTCAGCTTGTTTCCTTTTTCAAATTCACGCCCATCCTGGAACACCTGTTGAGCTTCTTTGAATCGGGCTGAAATTTCAGCCTGTTGCTTGAAACGTTCCTGAGTCGGATCAATACCATATGCCGCCTGAAATTCAGGCAATGCGTCGATATAATTCCCTTTTTCAGCGAACGCCATCCCTTGTTTGTAGCGCTGCTCGGCCGCTTTCTGGCGAGTTTTCAAGAACCTGATCCTTGTTTCATTAACCGCTGGATCGCTCTTAAAAGACTCTGCATAACTATACATTGCCTCTTCGTACTTACCCGCAGCCTCAAGCTTTTCAGCAGCCTTGAAAGAGCGGGTAGCGGTGGAAGCACACGCCGAAAGCAGGACTAAAGCAAACAAAAAAGCACTATGTAAAATCAGATTCAGGTAGCGCATTGAGTGCGTCTCCTTGGGATATAGTTATCTCGCCGCAGCAAGCGACCGGTTTTCGATCAAAGGGATGACAATCTTGTCACCGGTATCGGTAACCGTCAGTGTTAACGACTGATCCGAAATATCGGTCGCTTCATAACGGATGGCAATTTTGTCCCCTTTTTTGACCAGCAGAATATCATTGTCTTTTGCCAAAAAAATCGTTTTGACAGACCCTTTTTTTAAAAAGCCCAGAAACGTAAAGCGTGCCAGCGGGGCGGCGACAGGCTTCATTATCACCGGCTGCACGGGTGGAGCTGCGACTACTTGTGGCGGTTTGATTGCTACAGCTTGTTGTTTAACTACTTTCAGCTCATCGACAAAAACAGGTTTGAAAAGATTACGGCGATACCCCTTAAAGCCGGATTGTTCCTGAACAAGCAGACCAATTTTCAATCGAGTGCCATCATCCGTATTACCGGTTGATTTAACCGCAGCAGGTTCATTCGCTTTTACCTTTGTTGTTGCCTGTTGACCAGGCTTGTAGGTCAGCGTGCCGACTGTTTTTGGGCGCGGTATCGCGCTGTAGCTCCAGAGAATGGTAATAGCAAAAAGTATCACCAGTACGAACAGAATCAAACGCTGGCGATTCATGCACCCTCCCGGAGATAAACCGTAAGATGCAGATCCATGACCACGTTTTCGACATAAAGATCATTATTTGAAAAAGAGACTGAATCTACCACTATTAATTCCGGATTTTTCTGGAGATCAGCAAGGCAACTTTTTACTGCAGCATAGCTGCCACTGACTGAAAACGACAATTTATAAGAAAGCAAGGCTTCTTCTTTGATCTGTAACGGTTTATAGCTAAGAGGACCAACTTCGACAGCGCTGCTTGCAGCTGCTTCAAGTAAGTCACTCAACACTCTTGCAAACTGGCGTTTTTCAGGAATGCTGGCCTTCAGTTTTTCGAGATCGGCAGATCCCTGCTGATGAAGAGTTGTTGGATCCAGCTGTCCAGAAAGTGAGGCTTTATGACGCAGATCGCTCCATTTTATTTGCAGATTAATCAAAGAAGGGAGTTGATAAGCAGACACCACAATACCAAGTGTAATATTGAACAGCAACAGGAACAATATGACCATCAGAAGGCGCCATTTTTGACGGACTATTTCGAAAAAATACTGTTTCATAAATTAACTACCTTGCAGGAGATAGAAAACTGTACGCCACGCACTTTTTCACCTGTAGCCATATTTTGATGGGATAACAGCAAAATATTAGAAAAGTTTTTGGATGATTCCATCTTTTCAAGATACTGCTGTACGACCTTGAAAGATTTGGCGCGTCCCTCCAGTTTCCACTCTTCATGTCCCTTACCTGGAGTGAGTGACGACAATGATATCCCTTCAGGTGTAACCATTTCAAATTGCTCAAGCAAATTGACCCAGTTTACGCTTTTACGCTCAATAATTTCATTATAGAAGCGGATACGACCCTTCTGACGGCTTAATTCGGATTCGGAAATACCACTCGGTTTGGCCCCGAGCCTACTTTCAATTGCAGCAATTTCGGCGTTCAGACGGCTTTGCTCACCCATATTTGATGATACCCGACTGATATCCCAAGCAGCTATGACGGAAAGCACAGCAATAGCGCAATAGGCAAGCCTGTTGAGCAAGCGATGATCAAGAGAGGTGCGCGTCGCAAGATTGATAGTGAAACGCATCTAGGTACTCCTCAAAGCGGCACCAATGGCGGCTGTGCAAGGGAATAAACGCTCCTGATCGCCCGGTGCAGAATTACCCGGTGTGATAGCACCTTTTGTTTCAAGCAGTATCGGCGTAATTTCTACCGCTTCAGCTACCATAGACTGAAAGTCCTGAGCCACTTCTGGCGCAGCGACACAAAAGACCGTCTGCACAGACCGTTCTGGAAAACGTTCCCTATAAACCAGCAGAGAGCTGTTTATTTCCATATAAACTCGGCTGTCAGTCGCCATTGTTCCGGATAGATGCTTGACCCGGAAAAATTCAGGGATTCCCTCAGCAAAGGCGACTATCGACAAGGTACTGCCATAAAAAGATATAAGTATGTAATCATCCTGAAGCGACAGACGACGATCAAAAAGTTGACAGATATTGAAAGTGTTACAATTAATACGTGCAGGTGAAAGGCCCGCCTGGGCAATCAGATCTTCATATTGGGAGATCACCGTGCGCGATGCTATTGCCACCAAAAGCGCCAGATCACCATTCTCCCGAACAGTTAATTTTTGATAATCAACAAGTGTATCGGCACTGTCGAGCGGTATATTTTTCTTCAGTTTCCAACGAATCAGATCCATGGCCTCATTACGGCTCTTGAAACGTCCCTCAAGATCAAGCAGAGAAATCCTGCAGGTTGCATCAGGCAGAGACACCGAAATCCTTTGAGATCGGCAGAGCAAAAGATTGCATGCTGACTTCAAGGTGGCAACAAATGCGTCGGGATCAAGGACGTTCTGCTCACGGAGTGAGATCTGAATAGTATTGGGAGGAAACGGGGCGAAAGCCACCCGTTCGACACGCGGAGAAGCGGCACTGCCACCAGTCAAGGCGCATGTCACACCGTGTGAGCTTATTTCGACTCCAATTATATCACTGGCAAAAAGCATGGCGCATCCTGATCCGGTCATTCAACAAAAGTGACGCGGTTTATCTCCTTGAGTGTCGTTATACCAGCCGCAAACTTCTCTTCGGCTGAATCGCGTAAAAACAAAACACCGGCATCACGAGCAGCTTTTTTCAGCTGAGTAGCGGGTACTTTGGCAATAATAAGATCACGAATCTGGTCATTCAGTTCCAATAGTTCAACAATAGCTACACGCCCCCTATAACCGGTGCCGTGACATTCGTCACAACCATGCGATTCATAGAGAGTCATCCCCCGAAAACGATCAGGATCTACACCACCATCGACCAGCTGCTCGTCACTGTACTTTACCGGACGGCGGCAGGCTGCACAAACTTTCCTCACCAACCTTTGCGCAAGAACACAGTTAAGGCAGGATACAAAGTTATATGGATCAATACCCATATGAATAAAACGGCCGATAACGTCAAAAACATTATTGGCATGAACAGTTGTGAAGACCAAGTGCCCTGTCAGGGCTGACTGTACCGCAATCTGTGCGGTCTCCGAATCCCGTATTTCTCCAACCATGATTTTGTCAGGATCATGGCGCAGAATTGAGCGCAATCCCTTGGCAAAGGTAAGCCCTTTTTTTTCATTAACCGGGATTTGCAGTACTCCACGCAGCATGTATTCAACCGGATCTTCAATCGTAATGATTTTATCCTCTCCGGTATGAATCTCAGTTAATGCGGCGTAAAGTGTTGTTGTTTTTCCAGAGCCTGTCGGTCCTGTCACCAGAACCATGCCGTATGGCTCACGGATTTTTCTCCGCAACCGTTTGATCTCCCGTTCACTGACGCCCAGGTTTTCCAGCGTCAATCCTTTCAGATCGCTGGCGATGCTCTCCTTATCGAGAATACGGATAACGGCATCCTCACCCATTGAACTTGGCATAATCGAAACGCGGAAGTCGATCGATTTTTCTCCAAAACGGATTTTAAAGCGACCATCCTGCGGAATGCGCCGCTCTGAAATATCCAGTTCGCTCATAACTTTCAGTCGAGAAATTATCGGAGCCTGAAAATGCTGGTCGATCGTATCATTAGCTTTATACAAAACACCATCAATACGATATTTGATATCGACTCCGTCAGCCCCGGTTTCAATATGGATATCACTTGCCCTGCGGCTCAGCGCATCCAGAATAGTCGTATTTATCAGCTTGATGATCGGGCTGGTATCATCGGACAAAGTTTCAACCGATAGTACCTCTTCACCCCGATCTGTTTCCTTGACCAGCTGAAGCATAAAATCTTCAGAGACTTCACGCAGTACTCGGCGTGTTCCCTCACCGGCTTTTGTTACCGCTGCGATTGACGATTCAGATGTAACACGTAGCTGAACCTGACGGTCCAGCAGCAGTTCAAGCTCATCCAGCCTTACAACATCAGTAGGATCGGCCACAGCAATAACTATGACATGCGGCTGCATCTCCAACGGCACAAAATGAAAACGGTAAATTGCATCCGGCGGCAATTGATTAAGAAGATCAGAGTCCATTTTGAAATTTCGCAAATCCACGTATTCAAGATTGAACTGTTCCGCTAACGCACGTGCCAGATCTTCCTCAGTAATAAACCCTTCGTGAATAGCAATTTCACCAAATCGCTGTCTGGTTGTAGCCAGCTTTTCAACAATAATTGGGAGCTGGTCAGGATTCAAACTTCCTCTATCAATCAGAATCACGCCGATATTTTTTCTTCTGAAAGGTTGCATCGCCATCCTTTTATCCTACCGTGCCGGCAATTTTGAAAATTGGGAGGTACATAGCAATAATGATAACACCGATTACTACACCCATGATCAGCATAATGGCCGGTTCGATGGCAGTAGTCAACAGATGCATCCGCTCTTCGAGTTCATCTTCGAGATAATTGGCAATATCAAGCAGCATATCTTCGAGTGACCCGGTAGTTTCACCCACTCCAAGCATGCGCAGCGCCAATGGTGGCATAATATTGATACGTTCGAGCGCAACTGAAAGCCGACCACCCTCTTCAACAATACGGACCGCCTCAAACAGTCGTTTCTCCATGAATACGTTATCGAGGGTCCCGATAGACATGCGCAGTGATTCAATGATCGGAATACCGCTGCCCAGGACTGTCGCCAGCGTGCGTGTAAATGCTGCAACCGAATACTTGGAAAAAACATCCCCGGCAACCGGAACAGTCAGCTTGAATCGATCAAACGCATATCGTCCCGATTCACTGTTTTTCCATGATCTGAATGCTGCAAACAAACCGAATAAAACGATGATTCCTAAGACAAAAAATCGCCGGAGCAGCGAAGTAAATGTAATCAAGAACTGAGTCAGAGCGGGGAGTTGCGATCCTGAATCTGTGTAAACCTGGCTAAACGTAGGCACGACATAAACCAGCAAAAGCGTAATGGCAAGAAAGGCGAATACAACCAGAATGGCAGGGTAAAATACGGCTGCCACTATTTTTTTCTTGAGTGTGCCGACTCGTTTCAAATATTCGATATAACGCCTGATGGTTTGCGGAAGATCACCTGTCCGCTCACCTGCACGAATAGAGGCAATATATAAATGCGGAAAAGCCCGGCCATGCTTTTCCATTGCAGCTGACAATGCAGTACCCGCCTTGACATCGTCGCGCACCTGAATCAGAACTTCAGATAATGAACCGGAATCATGACGCTCAAGAATTGCATCAAGCACCTGCATGATCGGCATCCCGGCTTTAATTAACACAAGCATCTCTTGATTAAAGGTCAGGAGTGACCTGTTATCAATCTTTCTGCGCTTGATCCCTTTATCAAACAAAAACTGAAACGGCTTCTTTTTTACTTCAAATACAAAAAAGCCCTGATCCTCCAGATTTTTGCGCAGAACATCGCCATCTGCAGCCTCAAAATCCTTGATGAGAACTTTACCGTCTGATGCACCGAGTTTGCATGAATAAAGAGCCATAATTTTAATTTAATACCACAGATTGCACAATGTTACAACACAGGGGCATCCGTAAAAGATTAATGTGGTTTATAATACCATATTCAAGTTTAGATTCAGGCATTTAGCATACCAACAACCCATATAAAAAAAGCAATTATCGCTGCAGACCCCCACCGTATTCCACTCGAAACCACAAATACATTTCTTTGTGGAAACGCCCTTAACATCAACATGATGCTACAGAACAGCCAACATGCTAAACCGGTTATAAGAATGACTGACCAGACATCGCGCCACATAATGATATTATTTCCCCATCAGTCTTAAAAGAATTGTGCGCAGACGAAGCTTCCAAACCAATATTACAGCTTCCCGGACAATGGAACCAGACATTTTTGAACAGCCGGAATGGCGGTCGATAAAAATAATCGGTATTTCGGTAATTTTAAACCCCTTTTCCATGCATAGATAATTCATCTCAATCTGGAATGAATAGCCTTCTGATGTTACACGTGACAGATCTATTGCTTCGATAGTAGAACGGCGGAAACATTTATATCCGCTGGTACAGTCTCGAAGCTGTAACCCGGTAACCAACCGGGCATACACACTCGCATAATAGCTCAATATCAAGCGCCTTATCGGCCAGTTGACGACACTTACCCCATTAAGATAGCGGGAACCGACAACCAGATCGCTATCTTTGATCGCAGTGAGAAAATGCAGCAACATTGACGGATCGTGAGAAAAGTCTGCATCCATTTCCAGCAAATAATCCGCACCCATCGCGAGTGCGGCCTTAAACCCCTCGCGATATGCTGAGCCCAAGCCGAGCTTTCCCGAGCGATGAAGTACATGAACCCTTTCATTTTCTGCAACCAGACCATCTATCAAAGAGCCGGTCCCATCCGGAGAATTATCATCGACAAATAGAATATGGAGGTCGGAATGTTGTGCAAGGACAGCACTTGTCAAAGAGCTGACATTATCCTTTTCATTGTAGGTTGGTATAATAACAAATGCCTTCAAAACATCTCCGCTTGATCCATTTAAGGAACCAAAAACCACACGCTTTATTATTTTAAATAAATCCAAGGAACAATACAGAATATAAACATCAAAAGTCAAGGCCAACAGGGACTTTCCCAACCAGATTAATCCATATTTACAGTATTGTAACAGCCCTACGTTTTTTTGCCGTAATAAGTCGAACCTGGCGTTCCTGAAATAAATAGGCATATGTCCAATTCATCATGACAACAAGTCTATTTCTAAAACCGATCAGGTAGTACAGATGCAGCAACAACCAGGCTAGCCAGGCAATATAACCACTAAATTTAAAGCCTGCAGCTGCGGCAACGGCAGAACTCTTGCCAATAGTTGCCATCGCACCTTTGTCAAAATAATGAAACGGTGGCAGAGACCTGCCCTCTTCACGTGCAAGTATACTTCTTGCGACATAATCACCCTGCTGGCTTGCTACCGGAGCCATCATCGGCAATGGCACCCCCTTTTCCAGGCAACATGCCATATCACCAACTATAAACACTTCCGGATGATCTTTAATGCTGAGATCCGATTGGACAACGACCCTGCCCGCAGCACCGAACTCAACCCCCTTCAAAAACCCCGCAAGCTCTGCTGCAGCCACACCGGCAGACCAGAACAAAGTGTGAGACGTAATCACAGTTCCTCCATACAGTACAACAGATTCAGGCGTAGCTCCGACAACCCGGTTCTCGAGAAGAACTTCAACTCCCATGGAGTTCAGTTTTTGATGCGCGTACTCACGGAGATCGGCGGGCATTGCTGTTAGCAGTGAATCTGCAGCCTCAACAAGGATAATTCTTGTTTCGTTGGCTGAAATGGTAGGGAAATCTTTAGAAAGGACATATACAATCAACTCACGCAATGCACCGGAAAACTCAACACCTGTCGGCCCTCCACCGACGATAACAAATGTCAGTAAAGCCGATTTAATTTTTGTGTCCGATTCACGGGAAGCCTGCTCGAACATCAAAAGGATATGGTTACGCAAATCTTCAGCCTGATCGAGCCGTTTGAGGTCAAATGCGTGGGCAGCAACACTTTCCATACCGAAAAAATTAGTACGACTACCGGCAGCAACAATCAGATAATCATAAGGGACATTGCCACCATCAGTAAGAACAATTTTTGCGTCCAGATCAATTCCACTGATTTCGGCAAGCATAAATGAAGCGTTCCGCCAGCGTCGGGTCAAGCCGCGCAGGGGATAGGCTATCGCTTCCTGTTCAAGACCAGCGGTTGCTACCTGATACAGTAAAGGCTGGAACAGATGGTAATTATTGCGATCAACCATAATTAATTCGACATCGCTTTCAGACAGTGTTTTGGCGGCCCGTAACCCGCCAAAACCCATTCCGGCTATGACAACACGTTTTTTGGACATTTTTGGACACCCTTGGCTGTAAGCTTGAAACACAGAAAAAACCGGTTACAACCTGACACTATTGCATTTAGGTACGACTTACCTTATAAACCGAAACATACAATAGAGGCAAATTTCAAATATCGGAACGCAATGAATTCATTACTTAACAAACTTAAACTTCGTGGAAAACTGCTGGCACTGGTTTTACCACTGGTGATAATTCCAATTTTTGTTGTGGCCGGAGTCATTGGCCTCATTGCAAACCAGCAAGCATATCTTGGCATCACCAAAACCAGCAAGGACGATCTGCAACACCTTTCTGAATTCTGCATTGACCTGCTTAATTCACATTATCAGCAATTTCAGGTTTACAAACAGGATAAAGCACGCCATCTCAACAATGAATTGGCTACATTGACCGCACTTTCTTACAACCTTGTTGCCGCCGAGCAGCATCTGCATACGCAGGGTAAAATTGATCTTGAAACCGCCAAGAGGGAAGCACGGCAGGCGTTGAAAAAAATAAATGTCGGCGAAAGCGGCTATATATATGCCATGACAACCCGAGGTGAACTTCAGGCCCATATTGCCAGGGAGGGGGAAAACGTATTTGACGAGAGGGATGAGAACGGCCGCTACTTCATCCGTGAAATGTGTGCGGCGGCCCGTGCCAGCAAACCGGGTGAAATTCTCTTCACAACCTATCCCTGGCGCAATGCGATCCTGGGGGATACAAAGCCTCGCACAAAAGTGGTTGCCTACAAATATTTTCGGGAATGGGACTGGATAATTGCATCCGGCAGTTATCCGGATGAAGCAACAGGAGATGCCGCCTTTGAGCGGCAGGCATTTGCGAAACTCAAAGAGAGCATACGAGCCAAAAAAGTCGGCATGACCGGCTACATATTCTGCATGGACAGTAAAGGTACATTTACGATCCATCCTGATTCCGAAGGGCAAAACCTGATCAATGCAAAGGATCTGGACGGAAACAGCTTCATAAAAGAAATGATCAGCAATAAAATCGGCTGGATCCGCTATCCCTGGAAAAACAGGACCGATCCCGCCGCCCGAATGAAAATTGTACGGTATGATTATTTTAAACCTTGGGACTGGATCGTAGCTGTCGGATCATATGAGGATGAATTTTATCAGGAAGCTCACAAGATCAAGAGCCATATTCTGTTCATCATGGCGCTTCTGATACTGGTGGTGGGAGCGGCGGCTATATCTCTGGTTGTCCGGGCCTCGGCAGTGTTCACCGACCCTATTACACAAATGATGTCAGTCATCAAAAGTATCAAGCGTGGCAATCTGGACGAACGGATCTCCGTCAGCGGTGAGGACGAACTTGCCGAACTGGGGAGTGCTTTCAACCGTATGACCGAAATTATCCAGCGCAACAAGGATATTGAATCAAGCCTTGCCCAGCAGGGAAAGATGGCCTCCCTGGGCGTACTGTCGTCTGGGGTCGCCCATGAGATAAACAATCCGCTGGGTGTTATTCTCGGCTATGCAGCCTACCTGGAAAGCAAGATGAGTGAAGATGACCCCAATTACCAATATATTCATGAAATCAAACGAGAAAGCAAACGCTGCAAAAAGATTGTTCAGGATCTGCTTTCCTACGCCCGTACGCCACGCCCGACCTTAGAGCCAACCGATCTCAATGATCTTCTGCAACAGATTGTCGATTTTTCCGCCAATCATACAGATATGCGCGGCATAACAATCAAAACCGAGTTCGCAAGCTGCCTGCCACTGGTTGAGCTGGATGGTGACCAGATGCGTCAGGTCACAATAAACCTGATCCTGAATGCCGGTGGAGCCATGCCGGACGGCGGAAACCTGACTGTCGGCACCGAGGCGGTTGATGCCACGCATGTGCGCATAACATTCAGAGACAGCGGATATGGTATTCCTGCAGAGATTCTGGAAAAAATATTCGAACCATTCTACACGACCAAAGCCCGTGGCACTGGACTGGGGCTTGCCATAACCCGGCAGATCATAGAACAGCACCATGGCGAGATTCATATAGAAAGTACTGTCGGCAGCGGTACGTGCGTTACAGTTACGCTGCCGACTGAGCAAGAGGAGTTGTAAGTGTCTGATAAAAAACGTATTTTACTTATTGACAATGAAGCAGGACTCTGCCGAATGATGGAGCAGATTCTGTTGGATCACGGCTATCTACCAAGATCATATACATCACCACGCCAGGCTGTTGAAGAGTTCAAGGCCTCTGCGTGGGATCTGGTTATCAGTGACATTAAAATGCCAGGCATGAGCGGCCTGGAGGTATTGCAGGCAATTAAAGCCAAACAGCATGACATTCCGGTCATTATGATTACGGCATACGCAACTGTTGAAATGTCGATCCAGGCGCTTCGAAAAGGGGCGTACGACATGCTGACCAAACCGTTTGAACCTGACGAGCTTGTCTACCGGGTAAAAAATGCTCTGCAGCAACGGCAGCTGCTCGAAGAAAACCGTGAACTTCGCGCAGAACTCGAGGAAAAATTTCGTTTTGAAAACATCATAGGAGCCTGCGAGGGGCTGAAAAGTGTATTGGAACGTGTTGGCAAAGTTGCCGTTCGTGACACATCAATACTTATTACCGGAGAATCCGGAACCGGCAAAGAACTGATCGCCCAGGCGATTCATTACAATTCTCCACGCCGCGAAAAAAAATTTGTTGCCATCAATTGCGGTGCTTTACCGGAGAACCTGCTGGAAAGCGAACTGTTTGGCTATAAGAAGGGGGCCTTTACCGGAGCAACCGAGAGTCGTAGCGGGCTATTGGAAACGGCCAGCGGAGGTACTCTTTTTCTGGATGAAGTTGGCAACCTGCCGATGAATGTTCAAAAGACACTGCTCCGCTTTCTCCAGGAAAAGGAGTTTCACCGCTTAGGGGATACAAGCCCTACACGGGTTGATATACGGGTTCTATCGGCTACTAACTCTGATCTGAAAGAAGCTATCAAGAGTGGAGCGTTTCGTGAGGATCTTTACTATCGCCTGAATGTTGTCAACATTCACCTCCCCCCTCTTCGTGAGCGCTGCAGCGACATTCCGTTACTCGCCGCACACTTCATAACGCTACAGAACCAGAAGTTTAAAACGGCTACTATTGGGTTTGAAAGCGAAGCCCTGCACATCTTGTGCTCATGCGAATGGCCGGGTAATATACGGCAGCTCAAAAATGTTGTAGAAGCCTGTATGGCCATTGAAACAGGGGAATATATATCCAAAGACACATTGGCACAGTTTATCGATGCCGACACTTGCAGGAACAGTGCTTCGGGAGAAGCAGGACAGATTAGCCTTGACGTACCTTACAGCACCGCTCTTGAGCATTTTGAGGCGGATCTGCTCAAAGGTCTTTTAAAACGGCATGCCGGCAACATTGACTCGGCTGCACGTGAAGCAGGAATGAATATGGTTACCATGTATAGGAAAATAAAGAGGTATGGCATCAGGAAGGAAGATTACTGAGGTAAAGTTTTCATACAGAGGCGAGCTGTTACGGTAAATGCCGACAGCTCGCCTTCTCTTCGTAAGTCATCTTATCTGCAGCTTTAAAAATCTAAGCTGATTCCTCCATATCCTCCAACTGTAGCTCCTTGATCGCCATTTCTCTCATTTTGAATTTCTGGATTTTGCCGGAGGCGGTCATCGGGTATCCGTCAACAAATTTGACATATTTGGGAATTTTATAGTGTGCAATTTTGTCCCGGCAGAAATCACGAACCTCTTCTTCGCTCATCTCCATCCCCTTTTTAAGGATAATTGCGGCCATTACCTGTTCTCCATATTTCCTGTCCGGAACACCATAGACCTGAATATCTGATACTTTTGGATGAGTATAAAGAAATTCTTCAATTTCTCGCGGGTAGATGTTTTCACCGGCGCGGATGATCATCTGCTTTATGCGACCGGTAATTTTGCAGTAACCGTTTTCATCCATGATGGCAAGATCGCCGGTGTGTAACCAGCCGTCAACGTCTATAACATTGGCAGTTTCCTCCGGCATCTTGTAATAACCCTTCATCACCATATAGCCACGAGCACAGAGCTCACCCTGCTTTCCCGGAGGCAAAGTAGCCCCGGTCTCGATATCGACAATTTTCACCTCTGCGCCTGGAAGAGCACGACCCACCGTCGCCACCCGAAGTTCAATTGCATCATCAGTCCGGGTCTGGGTAATGCCGGGTGAGGACTCTGTCTGCCCATAAACGCTGGTGATCTCCGTGACATGCATATCCTTGACGGCACGTTTCATTACTTCGATCGGGCAGACTGAGCCAGCCATAATACCGGTACGCATACTGGAGAGATCAAACTTTGCAAAGTCCGGATGTTCCAACTCAGCAATGAACATGGTTGGAACGCCATGGACAGCAGTGCATTTTTCCTTCTCGATGGTCTGCAGCACCTTCAGCGGATCAAAGATCTCAACCGGCACCATAGTTGAACCGTGGGTAACACAGACCATCACCCCGAGCACACAGCCAAAGCAGTGGAAAAACGGCACAGGAATACATAGCCGGTCATGTTCGGTGAACTTCATGCATTCACCAATCTGAAAACCATTATTCACCAGGTTGTAGTGAGTCAACATGACCCCTTTGGGAAAACCGGTGGTTCCGGAGGTGTATTGCATGTTGATAGTTTCATGACAATCCAGCGATGCTTCTATGGCATCCAACTCCGAATCTGCCACCCCCTCCCCCATTTTTATGATGTTGTCAAAGTTGAGCGTGCCCGCAGGTGTTTCCCCTCCAATGAAGATGATATTTTTAAGGAACGGCAGCTTGGGGCTGTTGAGCTTGCCCGGTTCTGATTCCGTCAGTTCCGGGACAATGCTGGAGAGCGTTTCGATGTAGTCCGTGCCTTTAAAGGAGCCGACCATAAATAGCGAGGTAGAGTCTGACTGCCTCAGGATATATTCAAGTTCAGCTGATTTATAACTGGTGTTAACAGTTACAAGGACGGCTCCTATCTTTGCGGAAGCGAATTGCAGCAGAACCCATTCCGGGACGTTATAGGCCCAAATGGCGATATTATCCCCTTTTTTGATGCCAAGCCGGAGCAACCCTTTGGCTAGCTGGCGACAGCTTTCGTTAAATTGTTTATAGCTGTAGCGCAGGCCGCGTTCAGGGTAGACCAGAGCTTCGTTATCAGGATAGCGGCGAGCCATTTCGTCCAGCAGGGAACCGACTGTGTAGGTTAGTTGTTGGGACATAAGAACCTCCGATTAATATTGCTCAATATATTTAAATACATACAACAAGGATAACATCACGTTTTTACAGGTTTTTTAGATAACATGGAGAGACAGATGAGTCAAGCTGGAAAACGGAACGTAGAGTACGCTGTTGAAAAACTATGGCAGAGTAAAGAAGAAGGTAGCACTGATTCCGGTTTCACCCTTGGCCCAGATCCGGCCACCATGGCGGAAAATAATACGCTGAACCGTCGCTAGTCCGATGCCGGTACCCGCAAACTGACTGGGATCGTGCGTTCTAGTGAATACGCGGAAAATATTACCTGCATCCTTCATATCAAAACCTGCACCATTATCGCGGACATAATAAACCGGTCCGAAACTGGTCCGATCGACACCAAACTCAATCAGCACATCGTTCTTGCCTGAGGTGTATTTCCAGGCGTTGTTCAGCAGGTTAATCATAACCATTTTTAAAAGGCGGGAATCACCGGCAACAAAAATATCCGGCTCAATGAGCGTTTTAACTGATCTATCCGGGCTTTCTAAAGAGAGCTCTTTCAAAGTAGCTTCAGCAATTGCACTCAGGTTAACAGTCCCTGAAACAATCTCAGCACGAGTTATGCGTGCCAGCTGCAACAGAGCGTCAATCATTTCATTAAGCCATATTTCAGACTCGTAGATTCGAGTAATATATTCCCGAACAACCGGATCAAGAGCGCTGTCATCATCAAGCAGAAGCTGGCAATAACCTGAAATCCTGGTCAGTGGTCCGCGCATGTCATGTGAAACTGAATAATTAAATGTTTCCAGCTCGTTGTTGACAGCCGCAAGATCGATAGCTTTTCGGCTCAGCTCTTCGTTAAGCTTGTTAATCTGCTCCAGGTGGATTTGGTATGTTTCTTCAGTGATCTTGCGTAGCGTAATATCCCGGTCAAAACCTAATATATATTTTTTACCACCAAACTTAATAAGACCGGCATGTATCTCGATCGGGAATTGGGTGCCATCTTTTTTGTGGTGCCAAATCTCAGCAGTAACCCATTCGCCGTTGGCAATAGTGGCGATAAGATCATCGGCTATTTTATTTGTTTCGGCAGTATTAACGTCATGTATAAGCATCCCGCAAAGTTCATCCAAAGAATAGCCATGCAGATCAGCAGCAGCCTGATTGGCCGCCACAATTACCCCGGACTCATCTCCCTCAAGGCCAATAACTATAATGGCATCCGGAGCTCGCTCAAACAGCATTCGATAGCGCTCCTCGCTTTCACGCATCCCAACTTCGGCATTTTCCAGCGACTCAAGCATGCTATTTATGGAACCAGCAAGCTCATTTAATTCGTCCTGATGTTCAGACAAGGGGAGTCGTGCTGAAATATCAGGCATATCAGTTATGCGTTTCACATTGGCAGTAAGAGACTGCAGACGCAGCAACATCGCCCCCCGAACAAAAAACAGCACTGCACAACATATTACACCGCCGACGAGAACAAATGCCGTAACAATATAGGCTATCGTAATTTTTCCGTTCTCAGACAGAATGTTATTTCCAAGTGAAGAGTAACTATAGAGAAGAATGCAATCAGAAGTGATCGTTAAAACTGATAGTAGAACAATGATAGTGCAGACGATAACAAGGATTTTTCGATGTGACAGAGTCATGCAATGCTCCGTTTGCACTTGATAAACATAAATAATGGTATTCAGAAGTTTCAAGATTTATAAGATACGATAATAATTGCACGGCTGACTTTCCTATCTCATATCTTAATAAATAAAACAACGAAAGACATTAAATTAACCGAAGGTTGTGCTATAGTCGATTTCAGTTTCTGCCGTTTCTATGTATTCTTGGAGTCAAATAATATGAACTTGTCTACATACACAACTCCCCCTTCCATACCAGACCTCACCGATATCACGCGATATTGCCGTATTGAGGACATTGAACCGTTCCTGCAGATGATTTTGTTTGCAGTAAAATCGGATCATAACAACTTTGTCGAGTGGAGAAGTAAGAAAGAGCATCTTGTTGCATCAATCGAAGATTCTAAGGGCCCACAGCTCAAAATAATTCATGAGAACCTGAATCAGATTGAACTGGAACGTTTTCTGCTCATCCCCTCTGTAAATGATTTGCACAGGTCATGTACACACTACCGCGATGTCCTGTCAGCGAGGGTTATGGATACGGTTTTAGCAGACATGGACGCATCAGGGTTCGTGCGCCCGCCAGTGCCATTTGCACTTATCAGCATGGGAAGCGATGGCCGAGAAGAGCAGACTCTTATCACAGATCAGGACAACCTGATTGTATACGGCGATGGTGGAGGCGAAGCGGCTGATGCCTATTTCATGGAGTTTTCAAGCCGTTTGGTAGACGGACTCGAAGAGGCCGGCTTCAAGCGCTGCACCGGCGATATAATGCCGACCAATCAAACGTGGCGTGGTTCTTTCAGCCAATGGCGTAAGCGACTATTTTCAATAGTAAGATATGAAGTTGAGGACATCGGCAAGAATGTCATGGATCTGATTGTGATGTCAGATGCCCGCTATGTAGTCGGCGATCAGAAATTAGCCTCTGAATTGATTGAAATGATCCGATCTATGGAAAGGGATTATTTCCAGGTTTTATGGGGAATGGCCAAGGCCGCAACGGAGATGAAACTGGCTCTGGGTTTTATGAAGCGTATCTGGACGGAGGGTACAGGACAGCACAAAGGTGAATTTAATGTTAAATTACTGGCTTGGGCCCCTCTTGTTATGAATGTCCGTATTTTGGCAATAAACCAGAGCATCCCCGCTACGAACACCTTAGAGCGGATTTCACTTCTGGAAAAGGAAGGGAGTTTTTCTTCATCTTTTGCACGCGACTTGGTAGACGCCTATCACATTCTCACCAAGCAGCGCATACTCATACAGATAAAATCCCTAAAAGGAATCCAGAATGATTCACATTACCTCAATCCATACCTGCTTCCAACGGTAGAGCGGGAACAAATTCGTCTCGCTATGATCAAAATAGAAGAGCTGCAAAAAATAATTCATACAAACTTTCACATCCAATAAAATTAAACATACATTATTAATTTTTTTACACGCCACATAATCTGCACAATTCTGCGAGAACAAAAAAAATAACTTGGTTACAATTGCAGAATAGGGTGATATTACGGGCAGTAGTTTTAATTAGTTTCACACGAATATTGATAAAACCATACGGGTAACAATTCCTGATTACAGGAGGAATGCTGCATGAAGAAGCTGAAAACAGGGACAAACCTTATCCGAACGTTCCTTGTGCTTGGAATTATCCTTTCTCTAACAGGCCTCTTTACGACACTTTGGCTAGACATGTACGATCGAATTTTTCTTGCTGCTCTCTATGCATTTAACGCGATCTTCATGGTGTCGGTCATCTGGATCCTGGTTACCCGTAAACTGGTCGTACGCATCAAGCAGATTGCCGGTGCAATGAACAAGGCTGCCGATGGAGAACTGACAGAGCGTGTCAGTTTTATGGGTGAATCGGAGATGTCCCTATTGGCCGAAAACTTTAACTCCATGATGGAGCGATTGGCCGGGGCTATCACCAAGGTTCATTCTTCACTGTTTGAACTCAGAAACATCTCCGGAACCATCAGGCAACTCTCGGAAAACGGGGTTTCATCAGCAGCCATTCAATCCGAGGGTCTCAAGAAAACTTCCATGGAGATACGGGAAATTAACCGTTCCATAACAGACATCTCCGAGTCGGTCGTCACCCTGTCCACCCTGTCATCAAGTAACACAGAATCCATGACCGGTATGTCGCAAAGCCTCGAATCCACTACGTCGCACCTGGAATCTCTTGTGCAATCAGTAGAAGAGGTCAGTTCCTCAATTATTGAAATGGCGTCGGCCGTTCGTCAGATCGAGGAAAATGCTGCCATTCTTGCGACAGACACCACCAGAACTGCGGAGCTTGTCAATGAGATGGACAGGGCAATTAAACAGATAGGGTCTCAGGCGGCCGATACCTCCCGCATTGCCGAGACAGTAAAAAAAGATGCCGAAGAAGGATGGAAGGCGGTCGATGCAACCATTACCGGCATCAACGAGATACGTTCATCATCGGCTATTACCTTCGACGCCATTGAAAATCTGTCTAAAAGGGTAGCAAATATCGGCACGATCCTCTCTGTAATAGACGAGGTAGCAGAACAGACAAACCTTCTGGCTCTGAATGCATCAATAATCGCCGCTCAGGCAGGAGAAAGGGGCAAAAGCTTTTCAGTCGTTGCAATGGAAATCAAAAATCTGGCTAAGCGTACCGGAAGCAATACCAAGGAGATTTCCGATATAATATTGGGGGTCAGAGAAGACACCGAGAGAGCTGTAAAGGCCATCACACTTTCAGAAAAACGTATTTCCGAGGGAAGTACTCTATCGCAAAGATCCGGCGAAGCTCTACTGAAAATAGTTGACGGCATTCAGGCAGCCAGTAGCCAGATGATGGAAATCAACACTACGGCTGTCAGTCAGGCAGAAGCGAGTAGAGCCATGAGACTGGCAATGGATAATGTTGCCGAAATGGTAGAACAGATCGCTCGCGCAACTCAGGAGCAGAGCGATGGTAGCGAGTTGATAACCACAGCGGTTGAGCGCATGAGAAAGCTCACCCGGGAGGTCATGCATTCCATCAGCACCCACCAGAATTCAGCCTGCCAGGTTGTGAACGCCAATGAAGAGATCAATGTCATGGTAACAGAAATTTGCGATGCTTCCCTACTGCAGTCAAGCAGTGCCGAACGGATCGGGGAATCTCTCAAGGAGATCGAGGAGTCAACAGACGTGCACGTCACCTCAACCCTGGTCATGGATGAGGTCCTGGTTAAACTTGCCCAGCAGATAGAGGCACTTCAGTATGAAATGGGGAGATTCAAGGTTTGATTACTGAATGTGCTGCTGTAATATTTGTACCGTAAGCATCCATAATCCAACGGGAAATACTCCGTTTACTACCAGGTAACGCAGGAAGAGCATCTGCACCAAACCAGTCTGCCTCTACAACTTCCACACCGTCAGGCTTGACTTCTCCCCCGGCATAGTCAGCCAGAAAACCGATCATCTGCTGGCTGGGAAAGGGCCAACACTGACTCCCCACATAACGGATATTAGCCACTTCAATTCCGGCCTCCTCACGGACTTCCCGCTGGACACACTCTTCCAGAGATTCACCAAAATCAAGAAAACCTGCAACCAGACTAAAACGTCCTGGATTCCATGCGGCATTGCGTATCAGAAGCAGTTCTGTGCCACGCCTGACTAATACGATGATGCATGGGTGAATATGAGGAAAGTGGTCATCACCACAAGAAGGACAATGCTTGCCCCAGCTGGCTTTAATCCTGGTCAGTCCGCTCCCGCAATGAGAGCAGAAACGGCTACGCCTTTCCCAATGCAAGATCTGAGACGCTCGTCCGGCTATTGTTGCCAAAGCATTGTCCAATCTGGTATCCGGTCCCTGGAAAGGAAGAGCTTCATACTCCTCTGGTAAATTTACATCCGGAGCAATTCTAACCACACGCAGCGGTTTTCCTTTCCAAAGCCCGATCCTAAGAGGCTCATTTTGCGGAATAACAACTGCCGGCAGTGCTCCTTCAGGAAGATCCGACTGCTGCGGGCCGGCAAGCAGCAGGAGTGAAGATCCCTGCAAAACAACCCAGAATCCTGGAGTATCGTCAGTGGCCTGCTCAGGCGGAAGCGGCGTAAACAAGCCGCATATCATTGAGGAATTGAACGGTAGCAAATCAGACATGTCGATCATCCACTGTGTGGATTCAACGAATTGATTGCAGATACAATCTTTTTATCATCCATAACAATTGCTGCTGGTATAAACAGATCAACCTCATTTAGTGGGCTGCCGGTCAGGCTGGCAACAAAATCCCGAAACAGGAGCAGTTCACGGGAGAATAAATCGGTAAAACCAAAACGCAGATTGTCAAGCTGCCGAGGGTCTTCTTTGGTAAAGTTCAGTGTACACCACTCATCAAACAGCTCTTCCCCGGAAATATCTATCAAAGGAATACCATTCAGACGACAGGTCATCGGTCGATACTCATAGATCAGACATTCACCGGCTTCTGACAGCAACAGGCAGGGAGCTTCATCCTCTTCAGGCATAAGCGCATCCCAATCATCTTCTGGAATCCCGTTTAACAGCCATGGCTCGACAAACTCATGGTTTTGCAGCGAGAGCGACTCCAGACGCCGGGATGCCCCCTTCAGTATTTCTGTTTTCAGTGATTCTGACAGCTTGTCAAAACCGAGTTTGAGATAGAATGCATCAAGAAGGGTAATATCAAAAAGACCACGACAGCACTCAGAGCAACCATTACAACACGCTATCATGTCAGGATGCTGTTCAAGGCAGCGCCGGAACCAGGCGTCAACCTCACCTAGCAAGGCGCCATAGCTGTCTAAAATTACGTTCATTGGACTCTACATGTATACCATAACGGTAATGGAAATTGTGCCATCGGCCGTCTTGAAAGGTATTGTCACCCCTTTACACTGCACATTGAGGCTCGCTGTTGGTGACAAATCTGGAGGTTCCGAAATGGCACGAAGCTGCCCCGAAACAACCAACGGCAGACCAAGAGCTACACTTCCATACTGTTCATGATATTTGGTTTTAAAAACTCCGGCTATATTGTTTGCCAGCTCACCCATAGCATCACGGATGCACTCTTCGTCAGCTTCATCAACCATCAGCAGTTCCTTGGCAACACACTGGGCACTCGCTTTGTCAGTTGAGATAATAATGTAACCGACGCGGTCACCGGCAATACCTACGATGCCGGTCACGTCAGAATCAACAGGCTCAACCTTTTTTTCAACCTTGCCGGCCAGCAGATCAATATTCATATAACTTTTAAAAGTATCCTGAGTAGCGGACATAATTGTAAACATGATTTCTTCAAATGAAATAGCAGCCAAAAGAGTACCCTCCATAAAAATTGTATATTTATTGCGGCATTCTATTTCAGAGCGGCCACAAATTCAACAATACTTTTAAATTGTTAAATTCAGATGTGTTTATTGAAACTGAAGTTCAGGATTGGAGCCACTCAAAAACAGGCACAGGATATTCTCCTGTGCCTGTTTTTGATCGTTAATGTTACAGCAGGTCTGTCTTCTTGAGTAGAAGGACGGCTCCCTGGTACGAGACAACAATTACCAGCAGCCAGCTTACGAGCAGAATTGTATTCATGGTGTACACCTTTCTTTCATTTAGTACATCTCGTTGGAATCTTCGCTGGTCAACTCGGCCAGAGTCAGTTTTTTCGCATTCATCAGCTTCCACACATAAGCAACATACCCGAGTACAAACGGCACAGCGATCGCCACATAACTCATAACGGTGAGAGTGTATTTGCTGCTGGAGGCATTGTATATGGTCAAGCTTGATTGCAGATCAGTCATGGACGGGTAGAAGGCGGTGTTGCTATAACCGGCCAGCGAGAATATAGCCAGCCCCACAAGCACCGTACCGACACCACCAAACCAGATGCCGCAGTTCTTGCCGAGAAACGCCGTGGCGATCACGCCGTAAACCACCGAGATCAGTCCACCCAGCAAAAGAGCCAGTACAACCGGCATCCCGAGCAGGTTGTGGAGGTATTTCCCCTTTTCAACTAACACCGTACCGGTGGCAGGATCTACGGCATACCCATCCATAGTGACAATCTTGAACAGAATAATCAGCAGAAACGGAAGGGCCCAGAGGAGGTTAATCAATGTAGCCTTGCGGGCACGCTTGACCAGAGGATCATAATCAACGTGGTTAACGATATACATTGCGCCGAGAACCCTGGCGAGAAATACAAGGAACAGCCCGAACGAGAGATTAAACAGGTTAAATGCCGCCTCCAGACCGTGGTACGGCGTGCCCCAGATCACGGAGTTGTACAGGTTCAAGCTGAAGCGTGAGCCGGTAAAGAACGTTCCGACCGCGGCCCCGATCAGCAGGATACCGACGCTGCCGTTGATGAACATGAAAATCTCATAGGTACGCGCCCCTAGAAAATTGTCCGGTTTCTTGCGGTACTCGTAGCTGACCGCCTGAAGGATAAAGGTGAACAATATCAGCATCCAGACCCAGTAGGCCCCACCGAAGCTGGTGGCGTAAAAGAGCGGGAAAGCCGCAAACAGTGCGCCGCCGAAGAGTACAAGCGTCGTGAAGGTCAGCTCCCACTTGCGCCCCATGGCATTAATGATCAACGACTTTTCTTCTTCTGTTGTCGCAGTAGTAAAGATCAGGGTCTGTCCCCCCTGAACAAAGGTCAGGAAGAGAAAAAGTGACCCGACGACGGAGCATATCAGCCACCAGAGCTGCTGCAGAATTGAGTAATCAAGGTTTCCTATCATTTCTTATGCCTCCGGTCCGATCTTGATTTGCTTCACCATAATACTGATTTCAGCCACCAACAGTGCGGTAAAAAGCGTCAGGAAGATGAAAAAGGTCGTCTGCACGTTGCTGGCAGCGATGTTGGTACTTGCCACGCCGACAGGGAGCATCCCCTGGATCGCCCAGGGCTGTCTGCCTACCTCGGCTACGACCCAGCCCGACTGCTGTGCCACATAGCCTAAAAAGATAGAAGCAAAGCACGCCAGGTTCAGCCAGCGTTGAGATTCTATAGTCCCCTTGAAAATAAAGTAGAGAACCAGCATGAAGATCAGCGGGAACATGGTGCCGAGCACTACCATGATATGGAAACTGTAGAATGTGGTTGAAACCGGCGGCACAGACTGAACCGGACTCTTCAGATAGCCGTAACCGAGATCGCCCTTGTGCTGGTCAAAGACAGCCAGAGCTGCCGTTGCTGCCGCCATATCACCTTTAGCCTTGGCCTCCTTGTAGCGGGCCAGTGCAGCTACGGCAATCTTGCCGGTAACCATGCGCTGCTCTGCACCGATAATATTGCGTCCGGAATTACCGAATACCAGATCATCGATACCGGGAACAAAACTGTTGGCGTCGCGGTTAGCGAGCAGCGAAAGCAGACCAGGAATCTTCACCTCCTGTATAAATGCCGGTTGGTCATCGCCAGGCTTCTTGGCTGAGTTTACAATACCCATTGCGACAATCGGGGCTTTTTCTGCGCCGACGTATAAACCCTCCATAGCCGCAAGCTTCATTGGCTGGTGCCGAGCCACGTTGAAGGCGGCCTCATCTCCGGTAAGGGCAACAAAGGTCGATGCGATGAAACCGAATACCGCCGCCACAACCATACTTCGCTTCGCCATTTTTTGATGCCGTTTCTGCAGCAGAAAGAGCGACGATATCCCGACAACAAAGAGGGAGGCGAGCAGAAAGGCCGAACTCGTAGTATGGGTAAACTTGTGCACAGCCACCGGCGAAAGGGCTACTTCCCAGAAGTTCTGCATTTCAAAACGAGCCTTATCCGGATTGAAAGCCATGCCGACAGGGTACTGCATCCAACCATTTGCCACCAAAATCCAGACGGCAGACAGGTTGGAGCCGATTGCCACCATCCAGGTCGAAAAGAGATGAAACCCCTTGGAAACCTTGTGCCAGCCGAAAAACATGACGGCAAAGAAGGTCGCCTCTAGAAAGAAGGCGAAAATCCCCTCGATCGCCAGCGGGGCGCCAAAGATATCTCCGACAATCCAGGAGTAGTTGGACCAGTTGGTGCCGAACTGGAACTCCAGGATAATGCCGGTGGCGACCCCGATGGCAAAGTTGATGCCGAAGAGTGTCATCCAGAATTTGGTCAGCTTTTTCCACTCCTCATTGCCGGTTTTGACGTAGATCGACTCAAAAAATGCGACCAGAAAAGCCAGTCCCAGGGTCAACGGCACAAAAATCCAGTGATACATCGCCGTCAGGGCGAACTGTGCCCTGGCCCAATTCACAGTGTTCATAATTTGATCTTCCAAAATACCCTCCTTTGTTTGTACTGTCGGCAAGTTCGTACTCCTGCCATTATTAATAAAATAATGAGAAAAAACGAGATTAAACCTTACTAAACCTAAGGTGATTTAGTAAGGTTTTCCAGAACATGTCCGGCCCGTTCGTGCTCGGTATTAAAATTTTTGTTAAGATAGTTGGGGAATAAAAAGAACTTGAGGACGGCGAAGATTACGAACAACTTTATTACAATGATCTTCCATAATGTTCTGCCTAAAACCATAGAGCGGAAACCATCACGGTAAAATGAATACAGCTTTTCAGGCAGTGCAATCATATAGGCCTTCCAATGTCGGACTAAATTGATCTTGTTGCTCTGTTGTATATGGAGGTACTTATACTGTCAAGTTATTTTTCGGAATAAATCAGCATTGATCGCTGAAAGTGTGTATACAAAAAGTTATTCCCATTCAATAGTTGCCGGTGGTTTGCTGGAAACGTCATAGACGACACGGTTAATGCCCTTTACCTCGTTGATGATGCGCCCGCTGATGCGTGCAAGATCTTCATACGGCATCGGATACCATCCGGCGGTCATGAAGTCTTTGGTTTCAACAGCCCGCAACGCAACGACATACTCGTAAGTACGCCCATCGCCCATAACGCCGACGCTCTTGACCGGTAAAAACACTGCAAATGCCTGACTGATCTTGTCATAGTGGCCCGAAGCATATAGTTCCTCGATATAGATGGCATCTGCCCGGCGCAGAATGTCGCAGTACTCTTTTTTTACTTCACCAAGGATCCTTACACCTAGCCCTGGACCTGGAAACGGGTGTCTCCAAACCATCTGGCGAGGCAGACCGAGCTCTTCCCCTATAGCCCGAACCTCATCTTTGAACAGCTCTCTCAGCGGTTCCAGCAATTTCAGTTTCATATATTCCGGCAATCCACCAACATTATGATGACTTTTTATATTGTGAGCCTTGCCGGTTTTTGCACCGGCTGATTCAATAACATCCGGATAAATTGTCCCTTGAGCAAGCCAATTTGCATCTTTTATCAGCTTTGACTGTTCTTCGAATATATCAACAAACAGGCCGCCGATAATCTTACGCTTCTTTTCCGGATCACTTTCACCGGCCAGAGCTTTCAGAAAGCGCTCTTCAGCGTCAACCCTGATTACCTTGACACCAAGATTCTGGGCAAAAGTGGCCATAACCTGGTCACCCTCAGCTAATCGCAACAGACCGTTATCAACAAAAACACAGACTAACTGCTTTCCAATGGCACGATGGATCAGAGCTGCGGCAACGGAAGAGTCGACACCGCCTGAAAGTCCGAGAATAACGGTATCACCACCAACCTGCTGACGTATCCGTTCAATTGAATCCTCAATAATCTGGCCTGGAGTCCATTGTCCGCTGCAACCACAGACACCACGCACAAAAGTGTCGATAAACTGTTCACCGCGTGGCGTATGGTTAACCTCAGGGTGAAACTGCACTCCGTAAAGATTTCTGCTGACATCCTGAATAGCGCAAACAGGCGCGTTGGCGCTTTCGGCAACAACCTCAAAACCATCAGGTACACGGGCTACATGGTCGCCATGACTCATCCAGACCTGACTTGAACCTTCGATAAAGAAACCGTCAAATAGCGGCCCCGGCTGTCCGACAGACAACAACTCGGCGTGGCCGAATTCACGCTTACCGGCAGGCACAACCTCACCGCCAAAATGGCGACTCATCAACTGCATACCGTAGCATATTCCAAGCACCGGCACGTTGAGTTCAAACAATTCCTCAGTAACTGAAGGAGCACCATCGTCATATACCGAACAGGGACCGCCTGAAAGAATAATACCGCTTGGGGCAAAGGCTCGTATTGCAGCAAGATCCATATCGAAAGGATGTAACTCACAATAAACATGCGCTTCTCGAACACGACGGGCTATTAATTGGGTGTATTGAGAACCGAAGTCGAGAATCAGAATTTTTTGGCTGTGGATATCAGACATAGCGGTACCTTTGTAATAAATTAGTTTTTTAGGTTAATCTGACTGGAAAAGTGTTCATTAAACAGGAGAGAACAATTATGAATTCAGTTGCATTGATTTGTTATACCCGCAGCTCATTAGATGTCAACCATCGAAAACGAAGCAACTATGAGAAATGCCCCGGTTATACAACCCGGGGCATTTTAATTCAGGCATTTTAGTTGCCTACTCTATAATTTGGCGCCTCTTTTGTTATTGTGACATCGTGGACGTGAGATTCTTTAAGGCCGGCACCAGTGATGCGGATAAAACGGCCCTTATCCTGCAGCTCTTTGATACTAGCGCAACCGGTATATCCCATTCCTGAGCGCAGCCCACCAAGTAACTGGTGGATGTTAGCCGAGAGCGGCCCACGCAGTGGGACCATCCCTTCGATCCCCTCAGGAACAAGCTTGACATCCTCGCCAACATCTGACTGGAAATAACGATCCTTGCTGCCGTCTTTCATGGCCCCTATTGAACCCATACCGCGATAACTTTTGTAAGTACGACCCTGATACAAAACTGTATCGCCAGGAGATTCTTCTGTACCGGCAAACAGCGAACCGATCATGATGCAATCAGCACCGGCAGTTACGGCTTTGGGAAGATCACCGGAATATTTTATACCGCCGTCTGCAATAACCGGGACATCGTATTTATGAGCCATGCGGGCACATTCATGGATAGCGGTAATCTGTGGCACCCCGACACCGGCAACGATACGGGTTGTACAGATCGAACCCGGCCCGATACCGACTTTTATGCCGTCAGCACCGGCCTTGATCAATGCTTCAGCCGCCTCGGCAGTAGCAATATTACCGGCAATAATCTCACAGCCGGGGAAGGTTGATTTAGCCCTCTGCACCGCATCAATAACTCCCTGAGAGTGGCCATGCGCAGTATCAATAACAATCACGTCCACTCCGGCCTTGATAAGAGCCTCCATACGGGCTTCCATTTCATCGGTAGGTCCAACCGCTGCACCGACACGAAGGCGACCAAGACTGTCCTTGCAGGCAAAGGGATATTTTTTGACCTTTTCGATGTCCTTGATGGTAATCAACCCTTTAAGAAAGCGGTCATTATCCACCACAAGAAGTTTTTCGACCCTCGTGTGCTTCAGATGCTCTTTCGCCTGTTCAAGCGTTGTCCCAACTTCCACGGTAACCAGATTGCGTTTGGTCATTCGAGCCGAAATGGGCAGATCGAAATCGGTTTCAAAGCGCAGATCACGATTAGTCAAGATACCGACCAGTTTGCCGTTTGCTTTGGTGACCGGCACACCTGAGATACGATAGCGCTGCATGATATCCAGCGCTTCACTTATTTTCTGCGTCGGTCGCATCGTGATGGGATCAACGATCATTCCTGACTCACTCTTTTTTACCTTATCGACTTCATATGCCTGAGCCGCAATCGAGAGGTTCTTGTGAATGATGCCAAGACCCCCTTCACGTGCCATACAGATGGCAGTACGGGCTTCGGTAACCGTATCCATGGCCGCACTCACCAGTGGAATGTTCAACTGTATGTTTCTGGAAATTCGAGTTGTAATGTTGGCGTCACGGGGGAGAATCAGAGAATGGGCAGGAACAAGCAGGACATCATCGAAGGTCAACCCTTCTGTCAGTTTGTCATAGTGCATGGACAACTCCTTGCTGATGAAAATTTTATAGAAGTTAGTACAGTGTACCGATCAAGTCAAGAAAAATGGCCAGAAATCTATGTATACTTTTTATTGTCAATTGCCTGCCCGTAATAAATCACTTCGGTATAAACTCTTCCCTGGATGTTATCCTTCCGAGCGCTGCTACGATCAATTTAGCTGCACCTTCCAGATCGGCCAGAGAGAGTGTCTCAATCGGTGTGTGCATATAGCGCAGTGGTATTTTAACCAACGCAGTGGCAACTCCTCCGCGTGAAATCTGCATGACATTTGCATCGGTTCCGGTGGCACGCGGGGTGGCGGTGTGCTGGATCGCAATCTTTTCCTTATCCGCAGTTTTTGACAGCAATTCAAACAGGTGTGGGTTAATATTGGCACCACGAGCAAGAATCGGCCCTTTACCAAGTGAAACTTCGCCATTATGTTTCTTCTCCACATCCGGTTGGTCGGTGGCAAAATCTACCTCGACACAGATGCCTACATCAGGATTGACTGTATAGCAACTGGTCGTTCCCCCACGCAGACCAATCTCCTCCTGAACCGAAGAGACGCCATACAGATCAACGGCAAGTTTTTTACCGGAAGCTGCTACCTGTCGCAGCACCTCTGCGACTACGAAACAGCCGGCCTTATCGTCAAAACCGCGTGATGCGACCCGGTCACCCTGCAGACGGGTAAAGGCACTATCAAAAGTCACCGCATCCCCTACCCTGACGAGCTTCTGTGCCTCTTTTTTGTCTGCCGCACCAATATCTATGTACTGAGATTCTAACTTCACCACCGTTTCGCGGTCTTTGGCATCCATCAGATGAATCGGCTTTTTACCGATTACTCCCGCAATTGCACCATTTGCCGTATGTACTGCAACGCGCTTGCCAGGGGTCAGATGGGCATCCACCCCACCTACAGCGGCAAAATAAAGAAAGCCTTTGTCGTCAATGTACTTGACCTGGAGGCCAATCTCATCGGTATGACCGACTATCATCACCCTGGGAAGATCCTTACCCTTGCCGCTGATACGACCAAAAACATTGCCCATGACATCGGTTGTCAGTTCGTCACAAAACGGGGCAACATAATCGCGAAAAACACGCTGGGCCGGCTGTTCATAGCCGGAAGGACTAGGGGCGTCAAGTAGCTGTTCAAGAAATTTCAGTGATTCTTTACGCATCATTACACCTCGTGAATTGAGTAGTTAATATCTGAGATTATTGAATATGTTATACACGATTCTTCTGTCAGTACTTTAAGCTCTTCTTGCTGAAGAGTGACGTCCGGAATGACCAGCATCTGTACCCCTCGCTCAAGTTGCCCCTGCAGATTAGTACGATTTACTCCGATCACATCAGAGAGCCGCGCCGGGTGGCAATGAACGGTGACACGTCGACCGGCTAGGACAGCATGACTGATAAGGTCGTCATAAAGCTGCGAACGAACCAGTTGTCCCAACGCCGGGTGCCAGCAACCGGCCAGCACGCTTTCAGTATTAAGACCAAGGTCAGCCTGCAAGCCGATGCGGATAACCGGTATACCGGCCTGCATGGCCCGCTGCAGCAGGATCTTGCAGAGAGCCACCCCACGATCAAGTGACAACGGAATGAACTGACCTGTTTCATAAAGTCGCGCCAACACTGTTCCTTGAAGCACTATCGTCGGATAGATACGAATAAAATCGGCTCCGGCAGAAACAACCCGTTCCAAGGAGGATAGTGAAGAGAGCGGCGTATCACCAGGCAACCCCGGCATCAACTGGGCTCCAACCTTTAGTCCATGTTCCTTGACACAGCGAATTGCGGCGAGCGAGTCTGTTGAACAATGTCCACGCCCTGATGCCGCCAGAACAGTGTCGTCCATTGACTGCACACCCAGTTCAATGGTGCGGACACCTCTTTCCGACAGCCACGCCACACGACCAGAATCAATACAATCAGGACGGGTAGAGATTCTGACCGAACCAACGGTTCCGTCGGCCAGAAAAGGTTGTAATGGAGCCAGCAGTCCCGACTGAATTTCTTCAGGAAGTGCAGTAAAGGTGCCGCCGAAAAAAGCGACCTCAAGGGAGCGACCCCTGGCTGTTGACCGCCAAAGATCTATTTTTTTATGAATCTGCTCCGCTGCAGGGAGAACACCACTCGCTCCGGAAATAGTGCGCTGGTCGCAAAATACGCAGGTATGCGGACATCCCTGATGACTGATGAAAAAAGGTACTGTTACCGGCCTCACTATGACTGTCCAGTAACCGACTGAAGTTTATCCAGCGCCTTGGCAGCGGCAGCCTGCTGAGCAATTTTCTTCGACTTTCCTTGGCCCACACCGACAACATTATCACCAACCATAAGCTGGAAAACAAAGATGCGGTCGTGAGGCGGTCCTGACTCCTCCACCAAACGGTATTCCGGAACAGGGTAGCCGTTTGATGAGAGAAATTCCTGCAATTCACTCTTCGAATCTCGACCTAACACAAGCATCTCCGGGGCACCCACTAATTGTTCAAAGAGTCGTACGACGAAAGTACGAGCTGCCTGAAGGCCGCCATCCTGATACAGAGCTGCAATCAGAGACTCCATAACATCAGCAAGAATAGAATCTTTCTCTCGACCTGCTGTCTGTTCCTCCCCACGACCAAGCAGGAAGTAGCAGCCTATTCCCAACATTCGCGCTCTATCAGCCAGTATGTCCTGGCCGGCTAAACGGGAGCGCAGTTGCGATAGTGCACCTTCATCCCAATCCGGATATCGATTATACAACATTTCAGCCAACAGCAGGCCCAATACTGCATCTCCTAAAAATTCAAGCCGCTGGTAATCCCCCCCCCCATTTTTACTGGCTTCATGCAGATAAGATGGGTGCGTCAGCGCCTGAACAAGAAGAGTCCGGTCATGAAATGTGTATTCAAGCAGCTGTTCAAGTTGTTGTATATTTGTAGTCATAATGCACCTCAAAGCTTTCAGACTATAGCCACACGGTCCGGATTTGGCAACCGAAAGTCGCGGTATAAAGACCCTCAATGGGAATTTAAGTTGATAATTCAGGGGCGCTTCCCTATAATTCCCTTTTTAAATCAGCCTCAATTTTTACCATACACATCAGGGTGATGCACGTGGGCTATTTTATTACATTCGAAGGTGTGGAAGGGTGTGGCAAAACCACCCAGACAAAGCTCCTGTCAAAGTTCCTCACAACCCGAGGAATCGGCACTGTTTTGACCCGTGAACCGGGCGGCTGCCCGATTGCAGATAAAATCCGCGCAATCCTTCTGGATGCAGAAAACCGCGCTATGTCTCCTCTTGCCGAACTGATGTTATATGCTGCGGCTAGAGCCCAACATGTCACAGAAGTTATTCATCCAGCTTTGGAGGCGGGAAAAGTTGTGCTTTGCGACCGGTTCTGCGATGCAACTGTTGCGTATCAGAGCTTCGGTCGTGGCATCGACCGTGACATCATCGACAAACTTAATATTCAGGCATGCCAAGGGGTGTCACCCGACCTGACGATTCTTGTTGATTGCGATCCGACCCTTGGTTTGGCGCGGGCGCGCCGCAGAATTGAAGCAACCAGCGGCCCACGAGAAGAGCGCTTTGAGTTGGAAGAGCTGGCATTTCATCATCGAGTCCGCGACGGTTACCGGCAACTTGCAGCTGACCAGCCAGACCGCTTTTTGGTCATCGACGGTTCTGATAATATTAATAACATTTTTGCCATTATTTCTAAGCAAGTGTCTATCCGTATTCCGGAGGCGCTACGTGCCGTTTGCTGACATCCTCGGGCATGACAGGATTATTGAGGTACTGCGACGCTCTATGCGGGGTGGTAAAACCGCACACTCCTATCTGTTTGAAGGGGTACCAGGGTGTGGTCGAAAAAAAACCGCTTTAGCACTTATCCAGGCGCTTTTCTGTGCAGTTCTGCCGGATGATGCCTGCGGGGTCTGCCCTTCATGCCGTAAAGTTGAAGGTGGCAACCACCCTGACATCCATCTGCTTGCACCACTGCCAGACAAACGGGATATAAGTGTAGATCAATTACGGGAAATGCAACGTGAATTATCATTACGCCCCTATGAGGCACCTCGTAAGGCATGCATAATCGATCCAGCCGAGCGACTGAACGTCAGTTCCGCTAATTCCCTGCTAAAAACGCTGGAAGAGCCGCCCGGCAACGCTCTGATTATCCTGCTGACCGAAAATGCCGGGATGCTGCTTTCAACGGTCCGTTCGCGCTGCCAACTAATCAGGTTTGCCCCTCTTTCTCCGGAGCATGTACAGTCACTCCTTGAGCGAAGCGGCATGGCACCCGAAACGGCCGCGCTTGTCGCACCCATGTCTGGCGGCAGTCTGCAGAAAGCACTGGAGCTAGACAATGAATCACTGGCCCTGCGCCGTGAAGCGGTATTATCCAGAGTTGGCCAGATGAATATCAATCGGATAGCAACAGTTTTTGATGCCGCCGAGGAGTTGTCCGGCAACCGGGATGCAACACTTGAGCTGCTTGACATGTTACTCTCCTTCTTCCGGGATGCTGTTCATCTTGGAGCCGGTAGTGGAGAAATAATCAACAGTTCGGTCAGGCCCGCGATCGAATCGATTGCATCCAAGCAGTCATTGCCGCGCAATATGGAACTGCTTGAACGTATTTATGAAACAAGGCGCGCAGTACAGCGCAATGCAAACCCAAAGCTGTCTCTGGATCATTTATTTATGAACATGGCCGACGGCGCCAGATAAGTCTTTCCCCATATTTACAGGAGGTCTTTTTGTCACATATCGTAACCATCCAATTTACAAAAGCCGGCAAAATGTATGATTTTGATGCCGGGTTGCTTGAACTTGCCAAGGGAGATCACGTTGTCGTCGAAACAGAACGGGGCGTAGGGGTCGGACAGCTTGTCAAACCACCAGTGGAAATGGAGGCTGGGGCAACCGGATCTCTGACACTTGTCAAGCGTAAGGCTACAGCCGAAGACATGGCAACAGTTGAACGTATTTCCCAGAAGGAACAGGAAGCATACCGTTTTTGCGTCAATCGTATTATCGAGCGCTCCATGCCGATGAAGCTGGTAAAGGTCGAGTATCAGTTCGACAGCAGCAAGGCGGTCTTTTTCTTCACCGCTGACGGTCGCGTTGATTTCCGTGATCTGGTAAAAGATCTGGCCCACTCTTTCCATACCCGAATTGAAATGCGGCAGATCGGGGTGCGTGATGAAGCCAAAATGACCGGAGGCATCGGCATCTGCGGTCGCGAACTTTGCTGCAGCTCGTTCCTGCGCGAATTCCAGCCAGTTTCAGTAAAAATGGCAAAAGAACAGAATCTTGCTCTCAATCCCAATAAAATATCCGGACAGTGCGGACGTCTGCTCTGCTGCCTTGATTATGAATACGAAACCTATTGCTGCCTGCGCAAAAACTTCCCGAAATCAGGCAAACGGGTCCGCACCGTTAACGCAGTCGGAGTGGTCGATAAAGTCAACATCCTGACCGGAAACATTACACTCAAGCTCGACGACAACAAGATAATCGTCATCAAACGTGATGAAATCCTGGGAGATGGCGCACCGGTAACTGCTCCGATAGCTGCCGCCCCACCAGTGGCTCCTCGGGCTCCGCAACGTACGCGCGAACGGCGGCCTGAACAGCGTCGCAAGCAGGAAAAGACTTCACTGGAATCTTACACTCAAGCTGAAAGTGCCGCAAAAATTGCACCCACCCCGCCGGCACGCCAGGAAACTACGCTAGCAGCGGCTCCAACAGATACACCCAAAACCGGACAACCGCGCAAAAAACATCGTTCCCGCAAACATGGCAGCCGCAAGCCGTCGGGCGACACACCGACACCATCATCAGGAGCCTGATATGAAACCGACCTTTTATGTAACAACACCGATATATTATGTTAACGACGTGCCGCACATCGGCCACGCTTACACAACCGTAGCCGGTGATGTACTTGCCCGCTACAAGCGGCTGATGGGCTATGATGTTTATTTTTTGACCGGCAGTGATGAACATGGACAAAAGGTTGAAAAAGCCGCCACTACTGCAGGTGAAACGCCATTAGAGTTGGCTGACCGTGTCGTCAAACGTTTTCAGGCACTTTGGGAGCGGCTGGGGATATCCAACAACGACTTTATCCGCACGACCCAGGAGCGCCACAAAAACGGAGTCAGCCGGATTTTCAAGGACATCCTCGACAAAGGGGATATTTATCTTGGCGAGTATGAAGATTGGTACTGCACCCCCTGTGAAACATTCTGGACCGAAACACAGATAATAGAAGGGCGCTGCCCCGACTGCAACCGTCCGGTTGAAAAGCTCAAAGAAGAATCATACTTCTTCCGTATGAGCAAATATCAGGAGCAGCTGGTAGCTCACATCGAGTCGAATCCTGACTTTATCCAACCCAAGAGCAAGCGTAACGAAATCATCTCCTTTATCAAGGAAGGTCTGCGGGACCTGTCCGTTTCGCGCACAACCTTTACCTGGGGCATCCCGGTGCCGGGCAACGACCGTCACATAATCTACGTCTGGTTTGATGCCCTTACCAACTACATCACCGCCCTCGGTTATCCTGATGAAACCGGAAATTACGGCCGCTACTGGCCGGTAGATGTTCACTTGATCGGCAAAGACATTCTCCGCTTCCACGCTGTCTACTGGCCAACATTTCTGATGGCGGCCGGACTGCCACTACCGAAGAAAGTTTTTGCCCACGGCTGGTGGACTGTCGAAGGGCAGAAAATGAGCAAGAGCCTCCAGAACGTTGTCGAACCTAACATGCTGATTGATAAATACGGCGTTGACGCAGTCAGATACTTCCTGCTGCGTGAAGTCCCGTTCGGCTTGGACGGCGACTTCTCTCACACCGCACTTGTCCAGCGGATCAACTCCGATCTGGCCAACGACATCGGCAACCTGCTCAGTCGCTCCACCGCTATGGCGGTTAAATACTTTGGCGGTATTCTTCCGGCGCCGTCTGAACTGGCGGAAATTGATCAGGCTCTGAAACTGAAGACAGAAGAGATGGTAACTATTGTAGATAATTTTATTGATGAGCTTGCTTTCAGTAAGGCACTGCAGGCAATATGGGAAGTCATCTCAGCCGGCAATAAATACATTGACGAAACTGCCCCCTGGACACTTGCCAAAGATCCGGCCAACAGCGACCGTCTTGCCACAGTCATGTACACCCTGCTTGAATCGCAACGCATTACGCAATGCATCCTGTCGGCCTTCCTGCCGGCAACGTCGGAAAAGGCACTGGCTTCTTTGGGATGGAATGAAGCGGTTTCTAAAGAGGGGTTAGTGTGGGGTGGATTAAAGACTGGGACAACTATTACCAAGGCTGAAGCCCTGTTTCCGAGGATTGAAGAGTAAAGGGGCTTTTTATTTTATTTCGATCCAATCCCGTTTGCAGCACTGTGACGGCATGGTTCCCACACTCGTTAGCAGCATCATGACGCTATTTACCACTTCATCAACGGTGATATCACTCATGCATTTTGCGTTAATGGGACAGGTGGGCGTGGTCCCAAAAACAGTGCAGGGGGAACATGACAGTCCCTTGTTGATCACTATGTGACGTTCCCCCTGCGGGGCCCATTTTATGGTATTTCCCGGCCCAAACAGAGATACCGTTGGCACACCCAACCCAACTGCAATGTGCAACACACCGGAATCGCCACTTATCAAGAGAGAACTCTTTTGAATAACAGCAGCGGTTTCTGGCAGTGAAGTCATTCCCGCCAGATTCAGCCCCAAACCTCCACCAGCAATTACCTCTCCCTGTTGGCAATCCTCTTTTCCTCCTACGACGACCACCTTGATTCCAAAAGCGGATAACATTTCAGCCACACGCCGGAAACGGTCAGCACCCCAGCGCTTTTCCAGAATTGACGCGCCGGGGAAAATTGCAACAAACGATTCAGTACAGAAATGTTGCAGCAGTTCATTTGAGCTGGACACGGTTTGTAGCGGCAATGATAAAACTACTATTCCATTATCCCGCTTACAATCAATTCCCAACGGCTTCAGCAGTGCGAGAAAACTATCAGCTTCATAGGCACTCTGATCGTACCGTATGCCATGAGTGAACATCCTTCGTCGCTCGTTGGTGTCAAAACCGATCTTGATCGGGGCGCGTGCTAATCTAGCCACCACCGCTGACAAGTGGTACCATTGTTCTGTATCAATTACGACATCATATCTATCACACAGAGCTTGAATAAATTCGAGAGGGTGGTCATAACGCATCACCTTGGCTACAAATGGTATTAACTGAAAAACGCCCAAATTTCTCCGTTCTGCCAGTATAGTGATATGACAGTCGGGATAGTTTTTTTTAAGGGAATTAATTGCCGGGGCAAGCAGTACAGCATCACCTATGCCGCCGGGTCGGATGATAAGTATTTTTGAAATCGTATCCGGAGCATTCACCGAAGATGGTGGAAAAATTGTGAATAGCAAACGGCCTACTGTTTTGTCGAATGACTTTAAAAATAATATGCTGAACATCCTGGCCCCGACATCAGAGAGAAAACAAACAGATATGGTGCCGTTGCCAAAAAACTAAATTTAATTTAGCATTAATTTCTGGCATGACACTCAAGCATGACATAATTCTGGATCGTTATAATGTGTTTTTAAAATGAGCAATTATTTCATCTTTGTTCCACGCGATGAATCTATTGTGGCCAGCACCATATATGTAATTGTTATTATGGACATATTTACCGGCATCATCGTTCTGTACGTACTGGAGGTAAGGTGCCAGGAAAGATCGTGTGGAGTTGCCATATAAATAACAAAAATTCCTGCAAAATATATTGATGTCACTGTAGCGCTTAATAAAATATCTTTTAAATAAAAAACTCGCGACTTAATGGCTATTAATACCGTGAATAATAGAATAATTATTGAAGCACCAATAGTTACATTTGCTAACATCAACCTGAGAACTGTGAACATCGAGCCATCACTTATTCTATCCGTAATAAGCGTAATAGAATCGAAACCTAAATTAAGATCATTTTTTAAATCCCATGCATATTTTATCCATGACCATAACATTATATTTAAAACCAATACCGCCGATATATACCTGAATATTGCAGATCTTATTACGGTAAGTACCTGATATTTTTTATCTTTTAAAAAGGTGTAAGACAGCACAAAACCTGAAGTCACCGAAAGAAGGTACAGCATACCTTCATTTTTCATTAAAGGTATGATTGCTAAAAAGGCAAAACCGGTCAGAAAATCATCTATTATCTCAGTTTTTGCCCATCTCCAGAAAAACAATAGCGAGATACTTGCATAAATTGCCAAATAGGCATCCATATACCCGTTCGTAGTATATTCATTGATGCTGAAAAAGACCATCAGATATAAGTAAATATAACTGATGGTAATTTTTTCTGAAAAACTTGCGACTCCAAGAACAGCAGGAACCAGAAGTATCAATAGACTCAGTCTCGGCACATAATCATTCCAGTAACCAACCAAACAAGAGAATTGAGCTGCAAGAATGGCAAGTAACTTGGGATAGTCCACATGTGAAAACTGATATGCAGGGTTGCTCCAGCCAGCAGTCTGATAAAGGCCGTTATTAAAAAATATCATTTTGCCATGAAAGAACCAGATATACTGTGCATCCCACCCCAGTTGCGTATTTACTATTACAATTATAAATACAATTGTTGTGAGAAAAGTTGCTATCCCTATAAAATATCCCATTTTGAAATAGTGGGTAAAAGCACCTCGAGTAAAAAACATTGCATAACAAAACCCGACAACTGACAAAAGAGCGCCAATAATAAGTGACATATTCATATTGAGAATGAATAACATAATCAGGTGATTAATCGAAATTCCCAACAGAATTGTAAAGGAAAGAAACCGGGCGACTTCCTGGTTGGTCTTCGGAATATTTCGAAGAGACGCAGGCACAACTGATTGCACCAAGAGACCCAGCCCCAGGAAATATGGTATGAATAAACTAAGGGCAATATACAATTTGTACCCCCTCTTTTGAATCCAGCACATGACATCGTTCCGGCAGTTGATCATCACTTGCCGTTATCACATAAGGGGATGATTCTGAAACCTGTATAGGATATGCCCCCTCTATAATTGCATATCTATTATAAATTCCGATAATAGACGATGACAAGCGGATTGAGGGTAATTGCGATTGCCTCACATACGACCTGACGTATTGAGCCTGCTTTGGAATGAAGTAATTGGTCACCTCGGTGGAGTCATGTTTAAAATGAGTTTCACCCCCAGAGCGGTCTTTGATAGCGTCCAGAGATTCTATATAGCTATGATAATTTTTTAGATCTTTATAACTTACATACTTGTCATATAGATTGAGAACAATCTGAAAATAAACAGACAGAATAAAAATGATATATATTGCTATCCTATTTTTCAAACGGTCATTAGCCATATTTCTCTGATCAGGCGGATGGGTTAAAAGTATGCCTTCTATTTATTCAAAACATTATATTTGAAAATGGACCATATGGCAGAAAAACCGTCCTTCCATCCAATTTTCTTTCCTTCCTCGTACGTTCTGCCGTAATATGAAATACCTACTTCATAAATTCTACACTTCATTTTTGAAATCTTCGCCGTGATTTCAGGCTCAAACCCGAATCGATTTTCTTTGATCTCTATCGACTGGATTATTTCGCGTCGAAAGGCTTTATATCCTGTCTCCATATCGGTGAGATTCAGATTAGTCAACATGTTCGAGAAAAAAGTCAGGAAACCATTTCCAACTCTATGCCAGAAGAATACGACTCTATGCGCCTGATCGCCCATGAATCTTGAACCGTAAACAACATCAGCCTTTCCTGAAATTATGGGAGCGATCATTTTATGGTAGTCATTTGGATCGTATTCAAGGTCCGCATCCTGAATTATAATAATGTCACCAGAACATTTAGAAATTCCAGTTCGCAGTGCGGCACCTTTACCCCTATTCTGGCCGTGATAAAAAATCTTTATTGATTCGTCCCTGATTTGGGACAAAATATCGCGGGTTCCGTCATGAGAAAAGTCATCAACCAGAATTATCTCTTTATCAATATCTACAGACTTAACGCAATCCAATATTTCTCTTATAGTGGCCTTTTCATTATAAACAGGCATAATAACCGATAATTTAACTGTCACTATTAGGTAGCCTCCGATTGCGTTACAAAACTAATTCAACTATCTTTTGCCATACATCTTCTACAGTTACTAATTTTATGCATTTACCAGCATCAATACTGCCCGTAGCTTTGACGCACTTCAAGTTACAGCCAAAACACTCCATCTGGTGAAATATTACAACTGGTAAAGGCCCGGGAGTTTTTTTTTCAAGAAGGTAGGGGACAAAACGGCCAAAATGGCCTCCGCCGACTACACAAAACGACGGGATTCCAACTGCTGCTGCTATGTGCACAGCACTACTATCATTGCCAATAAGCATCTTTGCGCCTTTTATTACAGATACAAATTCTAAAATTGATGTTTTTCCAGTCCAATCCTCCATCCATCCTGTTTCTTGATCTACTGTCAGTCCAATCAAACGTCTGCCTAAAACAGTTTCACTCTGGCTACCACAGATTATTACCATAACACCAAGTACACGATGAATACGCTCACTAAGCTCCGCAAATCTCTCAACAGGCCATTGTTTAAGTGTTAGACTCCCACCAGGGACAACTACAATATAATTATGTACATCAAAATTGCGTGGTAGCTTTGCACTTACAGCAAGTTCAGGCATTCCAGCACTAAAATCCTTTATACCGAGATTACGCATGAATTCTGCATTGCGCTCAAGCTCCATAATTGTTCTGGTGCTCGCAGGTAACAACCGTGTATACCATCGGTTACTGATCCATCGATGCCATGCAGGTTGATTGTACAAATCACCCTTCGAGCCGATACGTTCGGCTGCATTAGACACCCTAACCACAGCGTCCCCACAACTACCATCGCGGGAATACGTTGGGTAAATAGAGACAGCCCATGCCCTGCTTCGAAGTAGTTTCCATATTTTAATGCGGTAACGAAAACAGTAGTAAAGACTTTCTCTCTCGACAGGAATGACTTCATCAAAATACGGGAGTTGAACTGCCAGTTCCGACCAGCTGGCATTTCCCAACAGTACCAATCTATAGCGATTGGGAGGATACAACCTCCGTAAATCCTTCGCCGCATTCAGCCAAAGAACAAAATCTCCAATGGCATCGAGTCTGACCAGCAGGATTGAAGGCATTATGCCAACTGATGTATCCGAACGAGGCAGCAGTGACATTACCCAGTCACAGATAAAGTTTCGTAAAAATATGATGAACTCATGGAATTTGTTACTCATGTCCCACTCTTCTGTGCATCCATGTTTTCAACGAGCCACGGCTTTTAATTCAAATGTAAATATTTGAGGACTCGGCCGATGATACGAACTGTTTGTCACCAGATTCCAGAAGGTGCGGTGCGCCGAATACAGAGCTATCAGGATCCGCTTGGCAAACCGTGCAACAGGATGTGAACCGGCAGTTCCTAGCGTATCGATAAAATCAACATGCTCAAAGCCTGCACATTTGAGGACAAACAACAGACTGCCTGAGGTAAAAATTGTGGTATGGGTAAAATCCTCATAAGCCCAGTAGCATCCCGTGGTGGACTGTGCATTGGGAGTTGTCACGATTAAACACCCGCCCTCTTTGAGAAGATGCGTCCTGACAGAACGAAGTGTTTCAATAATTTCGTTTTTATCTATATGTTCAATAACGTGACTCATGACAATACAATCATATGTTCTACTGACGATCCGACAATAATTGATGATAGAATCTATTTTTTCAACGTTCAGTTTCTGTTCGGAACAGAATTCTATTGCTTCCATTGAGATATCAATCCCAGTCAGGTCCTTGTAGCCTTCTGCGTGCAACGCCTTCAACATCTGGCCAAAACCACAGCCGATGTCCAGAATGGCAGCATTGGGATCGTTCGGTAATTCCCTTTTCAAATAGGCAGGCAGGGCATACTCGGAATAAAAATCCGGGGCCACATTTCGAAATGAAAAATAGTTTTCATATACTTCCTGATCGAGCGTATTCATTGCTTCGCCTTTTCTTGGATGCGCGTCGGCACTTCAAAGTCTATGCGTCGGAGCGACGTTTTAGATCAGACACATTTTTAAATACTGGCAGATTCCGCTTTAAGCATGTTTGCACCTGCCGAATTGTCTTTTGATCCACTGGAAATACTTCGACGGATTAATTCGTGTCTGTGCCCTGAAGGTAAACTCATCTGCGGCAAGATCTGGTACCATAAACATCGGATGCACCAAATCAATTATGGATTCCAGTGAAACATCAGCGAAGGGATTATCACTATCAATTGTATGTGTGGCACCACATCCAAAGCCAATGTTAGACACCAGATTGGCATTAGGGGTTATAGACAGTCCATTTTGCTGCCATATTGCATACGTCCACTGATAATCCCAAGTATCAAGCTGGTTATCATATACTTGCTTAAAACTCTCTAGCCAAGCACCCTGCATTTTTTTGTCAGGTAAGACGTTTTTCAGGTTATAGTACTCACAGAAGTTTGGATAAGATGTCATGTCAACGTCGTAGAACTTCCAGGCCCTTTTCCATGTTGCCCATCCCCAGACATGGTTAAGGTGAGAGAAATAGTAACTGCCATCACCTCGGATGGCACCAAACTGGAAATTAACTCCTCCGATATGCATAATACGCTCGTCATAACGGTAGTAAGCCAAAAGTTGCTCACAAAAAGTAAAAAATGACTTGTCTGGCAAGCAGTCATCCTCCAGGATAATTGCCTCATCCACCTGGTCAAATACCCAATCCAGACCGCTTGCAACCCTTCTCTTGCAACCCATGTTGGACTCTGCATAATTTTTTATGACTTCACAGGGCCAATCGACCTGTTCGATAACAGAACGAACATTGGTGCACTTTTCTACGTCCCCAGGGCGGTCTGACCGCGGGCCGTCGGCGACAACCAATAGCTTACGCGGTTTGATTCGCCGTATCTCCTCAAAAACCAATGCCGTAGAATCAGGTCGGTTGAATACGAGGAAGACTATTGGAACTTCAAATGGTGGCATGGGGCAAGGGTCCTATTTATTCCCGTTTACCGCTGTGGGAATATGGATTGAGCGGCAATTCAACTACCGTAAATCCGTCTTTTTGTAATCGTGAGACAAGTTCAGCAGTCGGCGACTGCTTGAATATAATTGCCGCCGCCAGTACCGTGTCAGATATCCTCAACTTCACCAATACGTTCTGCAAAAATATTTTAAATTTCACCTTCCGAAATAAGCTGGCATTTTCCGACACTTTTTCGAATTCAACACCATACTGATAACTATCGTTGATACCTTTGAATGCCAGATAGCGATAGTTCATGCCTAAGGCCACTTTTTCAAGCTCACGCTGTGAAATAGAGTACACATAGTTACCAAACTCTTCAAAACTAAACCTGTCAATGCTCCTGCCAACCAACGACAACAGCCTGTTAATGACGGATGTACCTATATTCCGGATCGTACTGTAGCTGATATATCGATCATTCGGTTCGATTAGCACTACGCCCCGGGAGGCAACGCGCAACATTTCATATAAAGCCAGCATTGGACGGGGGAAATGATGATACGATTCCTTACAAAAAACATAATCGAATGACCCATCTTCAAAAGAGAGGGATTCGGCATTTTCCTTACTGAATTTTGAAATAAAACCACTAGTGACCGCCTCTTGCAGCAGACTATCATCAATATCTGAAGCCGTTGCATCGCCACCATTTTCACAGATATATCGGGAGTCCGTACCAAACCTACCATCTCCGATGGTAAGCCATGTCGTGCGTTCATCTTTCAACAGTGGATTAAGTGCAGAATACATACGCCTGTGACGCCACGCATCAACCGTATCAGGATCTAACCAGGTTTTTGCATGTGCTTCATCTTTGCCGCCATGAATATAGTTTTTGTAATGCCTGGCGTTATCCTCATGGTTGAGTTCGTAGTATTTTTTATTTTTAACCATAAGAGAAGCAACCCTTCCAACACGTATTCGTGCGATATAAACTATACCTTTTTTTATTCAGCACCGTAGCCCATCAGCTATTCTGTGCTTCCATGTAGAGAGTTTCCCACCTGCGCTCCTCTTGATCCTTGAGTAGACGTATATCTGTTCCTTCACGAAACCCGGTCTTGACAACATTTTTGAAACCGGCTTTTTCCAGATAGTAACCCAACAGATGAGCATCCCATACAGACTTGTGATGATAGTTTTGCGTCAGATAACTGATAGCTTCACACCCGGTTGACCATTGGTAAAAATTTTCATGGGGAACATCACCGGAGTAATACGCTGCATACTTTTCAAGATCGGGCACAGATAACCGCAACCAAGCGCCAGGTTTCATGGTTCTGTGCAACTCATGCAGGAAATTGAACACATGAAGCGGATAAATATGTTCCAGCGTATGCTCGCAGAATACGCCATCCCAAACATCAGGGGGACAATTCAATGGATAGCGCAAGTCAAGCATCCAGTCCGGTCGTTCAACGTGCTTACCTGATAAGAAATCAAACCTGAAAAAATCAGCATTTACCCAATTGCGAAAGGGAGTTACGGCACAACCGACATTAAGCAAATTGGGTTTGTCTGTGTGTAAAGGCGGCTGGGTACCCATGAAAAGTCTGCCCAGAAAACTTGTCATTTCAAAAACGACTATATTTCTGATGGATGCATGAAATGAGGTAAACTGAGAATCCAGTAGCGTATGGTCACCTCTTTCGAATATATCATTGGCCATTGTACATACCTGAACCGGTCCGAGGAGCACTATTATGCTCTGTTTTAAAATACGTTAGACAATGTTCAACCACCGCACCCACCTCGTAATATACCCGGTGAAAAGAATAAAACAATCTTCTTTTCCACGGCATAGGAGCAGGACGCAAAAGTGTAAAAACGGCTCCGCCACATGAGACGATTAAGGTGGAAAGGTGAGAAAACAGGGATCTCTTTACGTTGAATGTCAACTCGTAGTGTCTTCCAACTGAGTAGCCCGAAAGAAGCAGCCACTGTAAACTCATCTTATATTCGGCGACGAGGTGCTTAACCCTCATTGAAGGCACATAAAATATCTGGATTCCCTTGTCAAACATGGAAAGAAAAAAATTCACCTCTTCCCCATACGCCGTTTTGCTACCGATCATTCCCAGCCTCACATCAAAGCCACCATAAAGGTAAAACAGATCTTTTCTAATCACCATATTTAGACCAATTATCCATTCGGCCCCCAACTTGACAGGGCGTTCTTGATCCCCCAAATCTAAACATCCATATTCTGGAGGGAACCACTCCGGTGTGGATACCAGGTAAAATGCTTCGTACGGACCTCCGAATATTCCTGCATCGGGCTGTCGCTCAATATAATCGACTATACAGGAAATCCAGTCGGGATACGCAATAGCATCATCATCTATATACGCTACATAGTGGCCATAGGCTTCGCGCCATCCTCTGTTACGCGCAAAGCTTAACCCTGGCTGCTCTTCCTTAACACTACGAAAGTGTTCATTGTTACGCAGGAATTTGTTTACTACCTCTCCCGTATCGTCAGTTGAGCCGTTATCCACAATGATAACTTCGAACAGCCTAACGTCGGCATCCTGATTAGCCAAGGATTCAAGGCACTTTTGCAGCAATTGCGCACGATTCAAGGTACAGACTACAACTGAAACAAGTATGTTAGTGGATTCTGGTGGCATTAAATATATCCATGGACTTGTAGTAAAACCATATTAAAAACCAACGGAATTACGTGCCTTGTACTGTTGGTACATCTGTACGCAATGATTTCGAAGCTCACCAAAATGACTCTGACGAAAGGACGAGATATGAACAGGCGCCGAAGACGACCTTTTCAGGCTGCTTTTAAGTTCACTGGCCATGAAAGGGAAGAATTGATACCGGTTCAAGACAAGATCACGTGCTTCCTGAATAGCCGGCAAACGTTTTTCGTACTCCCCTGAGTCAACCATCTGGCGGATAATACGGGCAGCGCTGTCGAAATCATCGAGGTCAATTCTAATAAATGATTTGACAGGAAAATAGTCCTCCAGATTCGGGCACCCATAATAAAATGGAAGCGCACCCGCCAACCAACAGTCCGCAATTTTCTCAGTCCAGTAGTTATCACCACAATAATTTTCAACAGCAATTGCATAGCGGCTTGGTGCCAGCAGAGCCCATTTATCCTCAACAGTTTTGATGCCCCGACCACACACATTCAGGTCGGACCATGCTGAGTCCATCAGAAACCGACGGAATGCATTTCGTTTAAAATGTCCTGGCAACACCTGTAAGGCACTGGTTATCCAGACAATGTCATTGTTTTTGGGTTGCTTATCAGCTATGAGCAATTCATCATAAGATTTACCAACATGCCACGGAACTAACGGATGTGAGGGCCGGTAGCGTATATTGGAATTCGGCGGATGAGGGGTATAGACCCGGAAAAACTGACTATGTCCCTCCTTCATCCATGGCAAAAAAGCGGGATAATACGGTTCCTGAAATATCGACCAGATATTCTCAGGCGGACAGCAAACAGTAATATCCTCTTTCAGCTCATTAAGTATCAGTACAGCGTCACACTCCACAACTGGTTCCAGCGTGAAGCAGATATCACCCCAAACACCGTCGCCACCAGGGGTCTGGCGCAACATGTCTGGAAAGGTCCAATTCTTAACTATTCTGACGAACATCGTAATTGAAAGCCACGCGCAAACGTTGTACAAGGGTGCGAAGTGGAGCCAGGCAACTATTTAATCGATGCTGCATGTCCCGCATCAACAGTCTTAATGCAAAGGTTCTGCGATAATTAGTTAGCACCTGAACCTCAGCTGAAGTCGTAACCTTTCTTGACCAGTTATCAACAATAGTCAGCTCTTCTGCAAAAAATTCATCCTCACCCCGGGCTGTTTTAGCCTGTTGATGCAACCTGAACAATGCCATAGTCTGCTGAAGACAGACGGGCCTGAAACCGTTGTAAGCAAGGCGCCCCCAATATTCATGATCCATCGCGTAGTGCAATGATTCGTCAAGCTGACCGGCAGCATTCCACGCCTTCCGGGACCAAAAAGACCCAGCCTGAGGCAGGGCAGTGCCGTTTTTACGTTTGGTGCAGACAAAATCAAGCCAATCATCTGTACGGCAAATCGGCTTAAAGACACCCATCGGCTTCAGATCTGCATCAACAAAATCCACCGCCCCGACAATCCATTCACACTCCGGGTTTGACCTTATAGTCCGGGCTACAGCCCACAACGCTTCAGGAAGAAAAATATCGTCTGAGTTAAGCCACGCCATCCAATCACCGGTTGCCCGCACAAAACCCTTGTTCAGAGCCTGACACTGCCCCGTATCCGGCTCAGAAACCCAGTAGGCAAGCCGATCCTGATAACGGTGGATTATCTCGATTGAACCATCTGTAGACCCCCCATCAATAACGATATATTCAAGATTGGGATAATTCTGCATCAACACCGAACGAATCGTCGCCTCGAGAAAATCCGCCTGATTATAGGAGGGTGTTATTATTGTAATCACAGGAAGCGTCGTATCTTCGGAAGAGAGCGGTTCTGACGGCACTTCATCGGCTTCCCAGGGCCATCCAGATTGAATATTTTTTTCCGAAGATCGTGACAAATTCATAAATTCACCAGGTACGGGTAAGTGTTTTAATTTTATCCATCATCATGACAATAAAAGGCACTTTTTTACTTCTCATTCGTGTGTGTTCAATGAGTTGCTCATATTCTGAATTTGGATACTGTTGTGTTTTACCATTACCAAATTGAGAAGGATCCCTGTACGCCTTTAAGTCATATTTTTTCGTTAATAAACTAAAAATGGACTGGTCGTGCCTGTGCTCCTTAAATTCTGGATAATTCGGATAACCGCACTGATTCTCCATGTCCGAAATGATTCTTTCATCTTGAGCATATCGCAAGTATTCATCCACAAAATTCATTGTGAATGTTGATTTTTTCCACAAGCTGAACGATCCAAGGCGTTGAATGCTCTCAGAGTATTTTTCGCTATCGCAATCCATCAGTATGAACGCGTCTCTTTTGGTCCACTCTCGTTCTAAATATGTAAGATCAAAAACAACAATTTCCTGCCCGGTCGCAACACTACTGTCAATTAATGGCGTGACCGGCCTGATAAAATAAGAGCCTGAATCACAATAGAATACAAAATCACCATATTTCGCTGCTTCCAATGTTTTTTTTATGAAGTATGGCTTCCACAACCAATAGCCATTGCCTCTATTCTGCTGTAGTATTCTTTTGTTTCTATTGAAAAAATCCGTATCTATATCTTGCGGGGAATACGAAATTACTTCATCAAAGAGACCAACCTCTTTTCCTGCAATACTATTCAGTTTCTGACTTTCACGGAAAACATCATTCGCATAGTTGATTAATATATTCATTTCGGATTACACCCTGCCTAAGCCTTTATGATCACGCAAAACATCGACCAAAAATGAATACTAAGGATATTTCCTTCAAGATGATCAAGTTTTTTAATTTTATCCAGAAAAAATACATCCATATCTTTTCTGTTGTTGTCATACATCTTGGTGGGATCATTGAATTTCATGCCTGGCCACGTTTCAATAATGTTATGATTTGTCTGTAATTTATCGTAAGAACACCCCAAATCCTCAATTATGTAAATGCCACCAGAATTCAGTCTGTTGTTGAAGAGGTACTCAAAGGATTTAATCGTAAAGCTGTTTATATGGCTTCCGTCATCAATGATTACGTCGAACTTCGTACCCTGCCCAAAACAATTCTGCAGAAAATCCACATCATCCTGACTGCCGTTTTCGATGCTGATCCTTTTTTCTTCTAACCTTTTACACCGGGGATCAATATCAATTCCGTATATCATGGCATGTTTAAAATATGATTTCCACACTCTGAGAGATGCGCCGTCATTTACCCCAATTTCCAGAATCGAAATATTTTTATCCCTCAATTCGTAAAAATACTTTTCATAAATATCCAGATAAGACAGGTTCATAAAAGAATGATTACTGTCTGCTTTATCAGTTTTATGGAATGTGCCAATTTTTGCAAGGTCCGGTTCATGTAAAACATTTGTGAACGCATACGTGATGCCGACCGCAGGATCATTAATAAATCTCCTTAAGAACCTCAGCTTATCATCATGTTTTTCACCTATAATTTTCCTTATTAGGCTTTTTAACATATTCAACATCTATGCACTCCTTTTGGAGAGATCCACTATCAACAATTTTTTCACAGCGTCTGCAACTTCATGGGGAGACACATTCCTGACGCACTCCATATTTGTACCGCATCTCCAGTTGCAATTGAAACATTCCATTTTATATGTCAGGAAAATATTCGTTTCCGGGTCACCCCACGGAACAAAGCGACCAAAGTGACCACCTCCGACTATGCCAATGGTAGGGACATCAGTAGCAATGGCCATATGCAGGCCAGAGGTATCCATACCGATGAAAAGGTCACAGGAACTGATGCTTACTACCAACTCTCTGAGACTGGTCCTGCCCGCTAGATTAAGGACTTTGGCATCTTTGGAACCTTCTTTAATTAAATGTGATACCCGATTAACCAAATCCATATCGGCAGGGCCCCCAAATATGGCATAGATCAAAGGCCCTCCCAGCAATCTCGAGAGTTCTCCATAATTATCCACCCCCCACTGCCTGCCTTCGGAGGAAGCCCCGGGGAAAATCCCGATTATTTTTTTGCCATTCTTTTTCACCATATCAAGGTAATTGTGTTCGGAACCTGAGAGCCAGAATTGTGGTTTCAGCTCACCAACAGTGGTAACACAACAGCCAAGAAAGCGCAAAAACTCAAGCGTAACAAGAGACTCATGTTGCCACGGATTTATTTTGGAAACGTCATAGTGATGCGTAAACAGTTTTACTGGATGAAGTTCAGGAGGAAAACCTGTCTTCGGAGCACAAAGGTAGCATCCAATAATTCCATAGGTCTGCTCTGAATGCAGAGCGGATAATATCTCTAAATGACTTACCGAAGGTGACTTAAGCGGATATATAATACTGTCATATGGCTTTCTGATGGCATTCCATACTCTGTTCATATGATGTATTGCCATCTTAAATCGGTGTTTAAGGGGGAAATATGTCCTCCCCCCCCTACCCCACCACGTTACCTGTTCAACCGGAACGAGAGCATCTATATAGGGACATAGCTCGACAAGATTTATGATATGTGCCTGTACCGCCAGTGTAATGTGCGCTTCCGGATACCGGTTCCTGATATGCTGAATGGCACCGCTGAACAACACAACATCACCGATATTGTCAGGCCTCAAAATAAGAATATTCATACACACGACCTTAGTATTTGCATGGACGTTATGCTAACGGGCAAATATTCAAAAAAAACTCACTGAAGGGTCGCCAAACCGGATACCAGTCGTTCACGACTGAATTCCTGCTCTATTGTATGCCGTGCCTCCTCTCCAAGACGACGGCACAGTTTCCGATCCCGCCAGAACCGGATTACATGCTCAGCAAATTCATCAGCTGAATCGGCGATTAATCCGTTTATTTCATGGCACATGGGTGATTTAGCAGCAGCATCTTTCAGAGCCACCACAGGTAGACCGTGAGCCATTGCTTCCACAATTTTAACCTGCTGGCCGGTGCCGCCAAAGACTGGGCAAATAAAAAAAGCCGCATTTTCGTACACTGCTCGCAGGTCATCAACAAATCCTTGAAAGGTAACACCATCTGCTACTCTCGGAATAACATGGTAAAAAAATGATCCCGTCACCGTTAATTTAAAATCGGGGCAGTGCACCTTCACCAGTGGAAGTACGGTATCAAGGAAAAAATAATAACCCTGCACGTTAAAGGGGTTAGGTCCCACGGTAAAAAGAGCGGCGTCAGCATAATTGTTGTTCAGACGGCAGATATTATGCGTCATCGGCAAATAGACCGCCCGGGTGTTGGGAGCATTTTGGGCTACCAGCTTCTGTTCGCTTTCTGAAATACATAGCGTGTATTTGTAATTATCATAAATATCGAATTCATTCTGGTCGGCAGTTAGACCTTGGGTCCTGTAAAAGTCCAGATCCAGCACCGACTCCGGTAGATATCCTGACGAAATCGTATCCATTCCAGCAGCACGCATGAATATTTCCTGCTTTTTTTGATTCAGAGTAACCAGGTCGTGAATTTCAATGACGCTGGTCTGGCGAGACAGTAACTTTTTCGTAACCAAACCATCAAAAAAGGCATAATTCATAAAAAACAGGTCCGGCTGAAATGTTTTTACAACACCTTTAAGCCAGTATTTCATTCCAACGGTGCCCCACGCATTGAACGTGTTCTGGCATGACGGGAAATATTTTTTGATATAGTACGTCAACCTGGTATCAAAATAATTTGGCGAGTATATCGTTACGGTACATCCGTATAATTCCCGGAGTTTTTCAATGCTCGATTCCGACCATGGACTATCAGTAAGGGTCGAACTGGCAAAAACAACCTGATAACCGAGCTCATTCAGCCCGGATAACAGCTCAAGACAGCGTTTGTGAGCACCATTTCTTGGTGGATAGGGGTTATGTGGAAAGAAGAAAAGAACTTTTTTCATGTATATTTTGGGTGACCCCACAGATTTGTTAAAGGCTCCGGCTCCAAGGGCGTAATTGTTTGTACGCCGTCTGGTGAGGGAAGTTGAAGGATGCCGTGCGTCAGGACAGGGTCTGACATTTCTCGCACACTAACGCATCTAGTAACCCCAGTGTATTATCAGTCATTTTTTCGTATGAAAATTCTTTTGCCCGCATACTGGCATTAACCGCCATCTCCTCCATCTTTGCAGGATGGTCAAGCGCCTGGTGTAACGCCATTAGAAGAGAGCAACTGTCTGCTTTTCTAAACAAAAGACCATGCACGGTATCTTCTATTACTTCCGGGATACCACTTGCTCCGGATGCTACAATCGGCAGACAATACTCCATTGCTTCAAGAAGGGCCATGGATGAACCGCCTTCATAGAGCGTAGGAAACAGAAACAGGTCGGAAGCCAGAAGCAGTCTCGGAATATCAGTACGATATCCAAGGAACAATACGTTGCTTTCGACTTCGTATTCTTTTACAAGCGACTCCAGCTCACTTCGCTGTTCTCCTTCTCCAACCCAGACAAATCGGATAGCAGGGTGTTTCTTGAGTATGTGAGGAATTGCCGGAATTATGTATGCGTACCCCTTTTGCTGATGCAGCCGCCCCACGGTAAGGATAATACTATCCGAACACGAGAGACCTAATTCATTGCGGACGTCTCTGGATATGGTTGTCTTGCAATTTTTCAAGTCATTATCACTGCTAAAACAGGGTCCATTATAGACAAGGGCAATGTCGTTTTTTGGCAGATGAAAAAGTTCACTCAGGAGTTCTCGATTATTCTCTGATATTGAAATCCATTGCTGATTTCTTTTTCTTGCCCAATGGTACAGTGAGAGCTGCTTACACCCAACGCCCACCCCCTCCGCCACAAGTTGAAAGACCACAATTGCAGGTATTTTCAGCAATGCACACGCAGTCATACTGGCCAGGCACTGGTCAGGGAAAGGAAGTGATAACTGCACAGCATCCGGCTTGATTTTCAGGAGCAAAGTTAGAGTTCTCACAACCTTAATCAGAAACGGAATTATTCCTCGCGCCTCAGCAGGTATTTCTAACGTATGGCAACAGGCACCGATTTTAGAGAAATCGTCCCGGAGTGTCGTTGTACGCGCTCTACTGGGAAACGCCACGTGAACATCCCACCCCTTGCCTACAGCAGCAGATGCCATCTTCAGTGCATATTCTTCTACGCCACCCCGTATAGTAGAGGGAAATATCTTCAACAGTTTTATTTTTGACATACGATCTCACCGACATACTGCACAAACCGCTTACCAGCATTGCCATCGCAAGGTCCGGCAAAGTCTCTGATGAATTCGATCTGGCCGGCCAGGAAACCTTGTGCCTGCTCGAAATCAAATGCTGATATGCGCAGTATGGATTCAACCAGTTGTTCCTTCGTAAATCCCGGCAATGCCGCTCCGTACTCGACAAAAGGTATTGTGGGTGCGCTTTCCGTGAAGTGAGCATGAACCATAGGCTTCCCTGCAAACAACGCATCTAAACCAGCTGAAGAATCTTCCGTAATAACAAGTGAGGCATGGAGAGCAAGTTCGTGAACCGTTTGCCCGGAAATTTCGACAACACCGTGCAGGCTCTGGTCCAGAATTATTCTTTGATACAAAGCTGCGTAGTCATAGGGATGGGCCTTAATCACTAAACGTGCTCCTGGCGACTTTTTGATAGCATCAATCAAAGCATTCAATAGTGCAAGCCCTTCATCCGGTGTACGTGAAGGAGCATAGCATTTTTCAGGGGTATGAGGCCGGGTAAGCCAAAGCCAATAGGTACCCGCAGGATCAATTCTAGTTGGTGGTCGTAAACAATCATACTCAGGATTGCCGGTAACAGAAATATGAGGCTGCCAGATTGATTTATTACGGTATCGGGTCTGCCGCTCGCCCCCCCATACGGCAATATTGGAGGCATATGCTTCGTCCAGATATCGATGTTCGCAATCAAGTCCGTGCTGCAGCATGACTACAGGAATTCCCATCTTTCTCGCCGACAATACGTACGCCTGGAAAGGAGGATGGTTGTCGCCATGCACGAGGATTGCATCAGGCTGTAATGTTTCCAACTCGGCTCGAACAGACGTGACGTGTGATGTCAGAGTACTAATTTGAGTGCGTAACGTCGCTTCATCACCTCTCATCAACGTGATGTCAAACCCTTTCAAGCCATCAATGATTGCATAGTAAAGCATCATTGTCACATCATCATCCGGGTGCACCGTTATATTAGGACAAAATACTGCCGCCCCTGCAATTGTTTCGCAATAACCGGTAGCAACCTGGCACATATTTTCCCGGATAAGCTCACCGGTAGCGTTTTTCAGACGATCAGACAGAACAGGGACATACACCAACGGTCCCTGACACCGTAGAAAATTGGAAACGGGCTGGATTTGCTGTTCTGGCTTTTTCTTGATCAATGAAAAAAAACGGCTTAATTGAGGTGTAAGCCGTGTACGAATAAAAGATGATGCAACTGAACAGGTCCTGGATGAACAATTGGAAGCTTCGATCAGCTCTCTCTCGAGTGCAAACGATTGTAAATCAGATGAAAAACGGAGTGCTCTGCCAACTTTATCCCACAGAAACCAACGGGTAAGTTCGGCGTAGTCATCCGTATAGCCGCAGAAATTGAAATTTGACCGGGTCGGCCATCCACAGATAGCTTTCCATGCAAACGTATCCAATTCTACAGATGTAAGTTTTGAAATCATAAGACTCTTTAGAACTCACATGTTTTAAAGAAATGGGACCATAAAGTACTCAATTTCCAAGAATTAGCCTGAGCCTTTCTTGCTTTCCATTTCACCTCAAATTGACCTTCGATCAACCAGCGTGCGTGAGTATCATCCTTATCAAATCGTGCTTTGGTAAATTTATCTGGTGCATCTAATAGATCAAAATATGCCGTTTCAAAGTATTTTATCAGTATTGCATCATTCCAATAACGCTCCATCCATCTTCTGGATTCTCTACCTAATGTTTGACTCAGACCTGGAACAGAAATCAACTCATTAAGAACATATTCCGCTTCCTCGATCCTGGTATTTACCCATGGTATTTCGTCACAGCCGGTTATTTCCTTAATAATATCCTCTGTTCTTCCGTCAATATAACAGAGCGTAGGTTTCCCCATTGAAAGAGCTTCAAGGCTTGAGAGATGATATGAGCCGGTAATAAGATCATCAATAGCCAATGTGGACTCACGCTTAAGGCGCAAGCACTCAATATGAGGCTTATCCATAATTATTTCCAGTTGTGTGTGCCTGTTTCTCAATTGTATACGTTTAAGTAATCGAATTGTTTCCGGAGTACCTTTAGTGTCGAAACGGGAATAGTTTTGCTTATCCCACGCCGAGGATTTGAATGAGGGGCTGAAAGCTATTTTGTGAGATCCAGTACTGTCCTCACACGGAGTATATCCCGGATCGTGTATTGGTACGATATTGGGCACAATTCTCGAGAATGGGAACGACCGCTCGGGGTACTGGGCAATAACCAGACTTGGAGTTTTGTCATTGATAATGGACTCTGCCAACGGCTTGTTACCGTGAGCAATTGTTAATGGGTGAGAATGAAATTGCCTGATAATAGGAGTGTTTGTAGCCGAAAAGTTGAAATCAAATGGATTATCACTACTATCAAGAGAAAAATAGTGATGTAGATGTAAAATATCTGCCGATTTGATTATCTCAAGACATTTGTTCCTATCCTGATTCCAACCATAACCTCCTTCGAATGTCCGTGCTCCATAAGCATCAGGATCCAGAACGATTAATTCAGCATGCATATCTGTATGTGCATTAATCGCATTTACTATGCGGATTGGGCTGCCGGCTAATGGAGTGACAGAAAAATGTACAATATTCATCTACGTTTCCCTGTCCTCAGGATTACTTCAAAAAAATTACCGAAAGAGGTCCCCCAGTCGGGGTGAGATTCAGATGTGGTTAACCGGTGATATATCTCATCAATATCAATAGCTCTGTCATTTGACTGAAATAGTAAAAAATGATGTAACACTGAAACAAAAGATGCTGCGGCTTTTTCTCGATCCTCCCACATGGGTGGGTGGAGGGAGAGAGAAATTGTCAATTGAGGCAATGTACTCAATTCAATCAAATCATTTATAATGAAAGTTTCTGCGCCTTCAATATCTATCTTAAGAAAGTCAATTTTTGTGATGTTGTGCCGTTTAATATACCCGAGAAGCGTTGTTGATTCTACACTCCAGCAGTCCCCACGAATTGAAGACGCGCTTGACGTATCTTCTCCCGTTTTCCCCCCGAACGACACATTTACGCCATCTTTATCGGTGACACAGTTATTGGTTAAAACCACATCGAATAAACATTCATTGTATGAAATAGTGTCCGTTAGCAGATTAAACGTTAATGGATTAGCTTCAATGCCATAAATCTTTCTTACTCCAAGTTCAGCAGCATATAAGATTGTTGGGCCAACCCATGTGCCGACATCAACATAAACACTATCAGCTTTAAGACATTTTCGCATTAGTTCATAGGTATACGGTTCCCACATCTGCTGTGAAAATTCTTTCCAGAACCAATGGGGCGCGACTTTAAAGCGCGTGTCATTGATTGTTACATATTCCTGACCAGAGCTATCATTGTTTACAGCTTTTCTGTCAGCATCTGAAACAGGATTGTAGAAGAATTTCAGTATATCAATGAACTTATTTACCACGAATAATTCCCGTGAGAAACCGTTACAGGACGTAGCTGCATTAGATAAGTCACCCGGTTATCCAATATCATGCAAAGTAGTTTCAGAAGGCATAAATACGTTTGAACCAAATGGGATTATTTTTTGTGAGTTCCATATAATCTGACCAAGATTTCTGAAAGAAGCTAAAAGCTCCCAGTTATCTGGATATTCAGGGTATTGTCCGGAAGGTGCGGGATTTACCCTGATAATATTGGCGGCTATTTGATATATGCCCCGGCATAACCTCAACTCGCTCAGCTCTGATAATAGCGAATATGATCTTTGAGCAATAATGTCAAGGGGAGAGGCCACAGATACGCATACGTTTCTGCCCTCTGAATCGAGCAAACACCATACAAGCCTGATTTCTGATGTAGTATATTTTGCCGTTATATGGGCTTGTATTTTAATTGACCCAACGTTTTTCGATGCACTTTCGATATCTACTACAACGTTCGTTACGGTGATGTCTAAATAATCCGCAGCGACAATAAGTGCCTTGTTATCCATAGGGCCATTTGCTTCAAGATATCTTCGAATGCCTCCCTCAACGGGACCGAGGTACTGAGATCCTCCATGTTCAAGCAGATTTACCCTTGTACAGAGTCGTGCGACATCCTCAGTATTATGCGATACTAAAATGACCGCACAACGATCAAACATACTCTGTAGTTTGTTATAACACTTTGCACGGAATCTTATATCGCCTACAGCAAGAACTTCATCAAGAATAAGAATATCCGGATCGAGCGACGCAGCAATTCCAAATCCCAGCCGGACATTCATTCCAGAACTATAATTTTGAACCGGAGAATCGATGAACTCCCCGATCTCAGAGAAATCAATAATTTCGTCAATTTTATTGTCAATCTCCTTTTTTTTAAGTCCCAGCACAGAAGCATTTACATAAATATTTTCTCTACCTGTCAGAATTGGATTGAACCCTGCACCCAAAGCGATAAGCGCTCCAACCCGACCGCGTACTTCGATCCGGCCATGGTCGGGCTTAATTAAGCCGTTAAGCAACCTCAGCAGCGTAGTCTTGCCGGCACCATTGCGACCTATCAACCCCAAACACTCGCCACGCTTCAACTCAAAACTAACATCTTTGACCGCCCAGAATTCATCTGCTCGCAGATCATGCTCCCTACAACAGCCAAGTATCTCACCAGCCATATCCTGCACTCCGTACCAGAGTGACTTCTTGAGGCTGCGACAGAATTTTTTACCTACATTTTCAACTGAAACCAGTACGTCTGACATTAGGAACTTATCCTTTCAATGATAATCGGCATTGAGACTCGGTATACAACCCAAGCCACAAACAAGCCAATCACGGAGCAAGCGCTTACTGACATAAATAGCGTTGTATCAAGAATAATGCCTTTCGTCATAAGATCACGTGTTCCAACAAGAAGCGGACTTACTGGGTTAAGAGTAGCTATCAGAGAATACGGAAAAGAGTGAGGGGGTGCGTAGACTACCGGCGTAACTAAAAACCAGAACTGAATAAAAATCGTTAATGCAGAGCCGATGTCACTGTAAAGCATACCGATCGGAGTAAGAAATAAACCCAGTGCCATTCCAAGAAATATCAAGGACAGGACCGCAGGGATTGAGTAGATCAATCCAAGCCCCAGTGGCATCTTAAAAAACAACAGAACGGCTACAATTACAACGTACTTAATAGCAACACTAAAAAGAACTTCATATAGTGCTGCAACAACTAGCGCCTCACGGGGGAAGTTTATTTTGGCAAGCATCGACTTGCCATCGTGGACTGCTTTTAGAGGACCGCTGATACTCTCAGAAAAAGTTTGCCAAAGAGTCGTTCCGATGATGACAAAAACCGGGTATGGAATATCAACACTACCAAGATTAACCACGTTCTTAGCCTGAAGAAAAATAAACACCAGCCCAGAAAGCAGTGCCGGCAAAAAAGCCCAGAATATCCCAAGAAAACTCTGCCGGTAACGCGCGGAAAAATCGCGCACAAAAAGCCGCCATGCAAGCTCTCTGGAATCTTTAAGATCATTCCACATAGCCTTGGCAAGCTTTGCGGGCGAATGCATCTGGGATTCAGGAGTATAAACCGTTTTGGGCAATGTATCGACTGGTTGCATTGTACGTGCATCCTCTTGGCTGTTGTAGCATTGATAACAATTAGACAACACACCCATTTCGTTTAAAAAAGAAGCGTGAATATTCTTTTTACAAGCAGGTCAAGATTGCAAAGATACAGCCGTTTGTGGCGCAATACGATTAAAAGCATTAATAGTATTTTCTGATGAAATCGAATCGAATGATCCCGCGAACTGCTCCTGACTCGGTAATAAAAAAATATCTCCGGAATCTTCACAACCTGTTTGTTTAGTTCGGACAGGGAAATCCAAAAGTCCCAATCCTCCCATCCATAGGTCATTTTTTCACTGTAACCGCCGACCATCTTCCAATCAGTTTTCCTGAATAATGCTGCTGGATAGATACAATTATCTATCAGAAGTGCCTTGGCATTATAGTCAGGTAACGGATCCATCCCCTCGCGTTCACCGAATAAAACCCGTTCACCGTAGACAATTGCAACGTCGGGTCGTGATTCAAGCACATCAACCGAACGCATCAGGTAGTCAGGCCCGATTTTGTCATCGGCATCAAGGGGCAGAATATAGTCGCCCTGTGCCTCTTCTATGCCCCTGTTTCTGGCGGCGGAAACACCCTGATTAGTGGTATGGAATACCCGAATTTTTTCCGATTTTAGACTCTGCAATACGGCAATGGTGGAAGCGTCCGTTGAACCGTCATTAACCACGATGACCTCGTAGTCGGTACATGTTTGTGCCTGCAGTGAATCCAGTGTTTCCATCAGAAAAGCACCATGATTATAGCAGGGAATGACAACGCTCACCTTTGGCATTTCAATCCCGTTAATCCGCTAGAGACCGCTCTCTGCAAGCAGCCTCCGGTACAATAGTTTGTTCAGGTAGCGCTTAATACCGTAATCAAACCGATAATAGAGCGTAGAACGCTTCACGCTTCGCAGATACGCCATCCTGACGTGAAACTCCTCTGCATACGCCTGCTCCGATTGAGAAACTGAACGGCTGCCTGCATGTGCCCGAAAACAACTTAATTGCTTATCCACAACAAGCGGTGGCGAGACCATCGCCACACGGAGAAAAAGATCATAGTCCATACAATATGATAGGGACACGTCGAAGCCCCCCACAGAATTAAAGAGATCGCGCTTGATGAATGTTGAAGGGTGCAGGATAATATTGCCGCGCACCAGACGTCTGAAGGAAAATTTTCGCACTCTGATATCACGAATGAATGTTCCTCTCCCGGAGACAAAGCTAAAACCTGCGGTCAGCCAGGAATACTCCGGGTTCCGGTAAAAACAGTCCAGAACCGTTGCAAGGACACGCGGGTCTGCATAGTAATCGTCAGAATTAAGATGTGCGATGACATCGCCGGTTGCCATCGCGGCACCTTTGTTCATAGCATCGGAGATACCATTATCAGGCTCGGATATCCAGTGCACGCGCGCATCTGAAGCAGCATGCTTCCTGATTATTTCAACTGTTGCATCGGTAGAACCGCCGTCGACAATGATATGCTCATGCAGACCGTCACCTTGAGAGGCCACTGAAGCAAGACATTCCGCCAAGAAACGCTCAGAATTTAAAGTTACCGTTATGACTGAGATTCGCATGGTCATGGCTTTTCTGATTCACTTCCATTTTTCCATAGCAGGTGCCAGATCATTCCCGCAAGATCCATCCTCCCACACAGCAGACGAACAAGCAGCTCCCCTGCCAGGCCAGCATATACTCCGGGAAGAGCCGCGGGACTGTACCGTCGAGTGAAGAGAAGACGATTACGGAGCGTATAATAGTCACAGAGATAACTCTTTCGCATTATATTGGTCGCAGTTCCTATACTCGCACCTACTTTGTGGTACACAATGCTGCCGGGAGCATACGCGAGTGAGTAACGCCCTTGTCCACGAGACACCCAATCAATTTCTTCAAAATAAAGAAAATAGTCTTCTGCCATAAGCCCCACATCCCGCAGGTATGACGATCGTACCAGCAGAGAGGCTCCAACAATATAATCCATTTTATTCTCAACCTGAAGCGGATCCGGGAGTACATCTCCCTGGATAGTCCGGCCGATATGCCACGCAACCCCAAGCCATTTATAATACACAGCCCCACCCAATGCCTGGACTTTCAAACGGTTACCATATTCCCGCAGCGTGGATCCGCACATGCCGGCATCCGGTTTATCGTGCATCCTCTCAACCAACGTCGTCAGGGCCGATACGTCAACCACCGTGTCGTTGTTCAGAAGCCAGCAAAAGTCGGCATCACAACGTGCCATCGCATATCTGAGGCCAACGTTGGTACCACCGCCAAAGCCGAGATTTGAACTATTTGATACCAGGGTAACCGTGGCGTCAGAAAAACCGGCGCCTTTTTCAGCAGCTTCCCGGCTTAAAAACTGCCACTTGGCAGGGTAGGAACTAAATTTCTGGCGACCCCACTCCTGTAACGTTGTAATAGAATCATCGTGTGAACCGTTATCACAAACGACAATCCGGAAATCAGGATAATCAAGGAGCAACAGCGATTCGAGGCACTCGATAGTATCCTTCCAGCCATTCCAATTAACAACAATGATATATACCCTGCTCACAGATAAATACTCCACCCCACAAGCATGGCCCACACTATACTCACGCAGAGTAGAGGAGCATCTCTGAGGAGAGATTCCGTAGGGTCGCCACTGTTGCCGCTTTTAACCCTGAGAATGTATCTGAACAGGCCAAAGGTGCAGAGCGGAACCGTATACACAAGGTGGGGATGAACAAGGGTATACATGCTGTACGTCACCAGAACAGTAGCCGCTGTCACCAGAAGCACCGCATCCAAAGTCCCTTGCGGATATCCGCACAGACTGGTGCGGTGGCCTGCAGCATCACTCCCCAATAAAGCCTGCTCCGACAAGCGTTTGCCAGAACTCAAGAACAGTGACAGAAAGAAAACACTTAAAAACAGCCACTCCGATATTTCAACATTAAATGTGGCGCCACCAGATTGAAGTCTTACAATAAAACCGCAGGAAATGCAAAACAGGTCAACAACCGGAATATTTTTCAGCCACAGCGTATAGGCAATTGTAACTGCTGCGTATAACAGGAGATACGGCACCATCGGTGTAACAAATAAAAGTGCAACAGCAAGGCTCAGTAAGCCAAGTAATAGTGCACCGGCAGCAGCATTTAGCTTTGATATGACTCCGGATGGAAGCGGACGTAAGCGTTTTACTGGGTGCAAAACATCCCGCTCAATATCATTCAGATCATTAAAAATATAAAGAGCACTGGAAACACAACAAAATGAAGTAAACGCTAAAAGTCCCGTTACCGACATGCTTGAGGAAGAGAATAGAGACCCAGTGAGAAATGACGGAAAAAACATCATCAAATTCTTAATCCACTGTTTCGGTCGTAATAGTATTAAATAGTTCATACTAATCATTGTGCACCCAATTTTTCGGCAAGATGCCGTGCCGGTTCACGATAATACGCCTCGGGACTGGCATTTTCCCATGTTTTTTTGAAAAATTCAGCCGCCTGCTTATCATTTCCGATAGACAATGCATATTGTCCGGACCTGTAGAGATAATGAGGATCACGGGTTTTTAAAAATAAGTTCTCATTTGTCTCAATAATATCAGCGACTATCAACCGTTTAGTTTTTATGGCTGAAGTATTTATGAACAGGGATTCGTCATAGATATTCAGGAGTTTCAGCAGCTCAACATCGCCATCAGCCTTGGTGCCGATTTCCGACAGCAGAATTCTTCGTATCTCGTCGTGCTGTTTTCCAAGCAGCTTCATGCCGACGAGATTAAGGCGAATCATTCTGCTTACATTCTCACGATTCTTCTGTTCCGCAGCAATTTTAAACTGTTTTGCTGCCTCGTCAAAGCGCCCTGCCTGTTTTAGCAAAATCCCATACTCATTACGCGCAACACCAAAACTCGGGGATTTTGCAACAATATCCTCTATTAGTGCGAAATTATCTCTCCACAGCATGCCCCGCTGAAAGGTAATTATAGCAGCTGCAATGATAATAATACTTACGATGGGTAAAAAACATGAAGCTGAATTCCACCGTGCCAGGAACCGATGCAAGAGCTCGAGACCACCGATAACGGCAAAGGCGGATGGAATATACAGATAGCGTTCACCGAACGGCGTCCAGGTAATGGAAGTAGTGGCTACTACTAATGCCGGCAGAATAAACAGACCCGCAACCACCAGGAAAATTCCGGGAATTCCGCTTTTGCGCACGGTTGCTACTAATACAGAGAGAGCAATAATGCCAAGAATTGCATACAAAGAGCTGACTTCCACAATCGCCACGTTCAACGGAAGCGGCAGGAACAGCTTCTTTGCGTAGAATCCAAACGCCTCAAAAGAACGGACGAAAATATTTGTGCCGCTTTCAAATAGTAGCGAAACTGCGTTATTGCCATGTCCTCTAACATATACCATCACCAGTATTGCTACTATCAAACATGATGACACAACAATTGGCACAAGAAGAAAACGCGTGCGCCAGATTTTATAGCGTGAAACATCCTGAGGCACAACAGGCCAGAAAGAGACAGCCAGAAGGGCGGCGGGAATAAACATGATAGCGGTCTCTTTCGCCAATGTTCCTGCAAAGGCAACAGCAAAGGCAAAAAAAGCACGCCGGGAAGATTGTTCCTGGATGGCACGAATCAGACAATAGAATGCAAGCAGGACAAAAAAACCGGCAAAAACATCTGTTCTTCCGGCAATCCAGTTAACTGACTCGCTATTAATAGGATGAAGTCCAAAAAGAAGGGCCGCTAGAAAGGGTACGCTTTTTGTTTTTGATGAGACAGGAAGAAGTGATGCGATCAGAAACACCAGCAACACATTTGCAAAGTGGACAATAATATTTTCCAGATGCATGAATGTGGCATCCATTGCCCACAATCGAGAATCAAGCCAATAGGAAAGGTTGATAAGCGGGCGGTAATAGAAACCACTTCCAGGGGTAATTACATCCAGAAACGAAATAGTGCTGTTGATTCCGTAATGTTCAACAATGAATGGATCGTCAAACCGGCTGAACGGGTTATGTATGGTCTGGAAATAAACCGCCAGGATGAAGAGCAGCGTAAGAGCGAGCTTCAATCCTGGTCTGACGGTAAATTTCATGACCTCAACACAACGGACAGGAAGAAGGATTCCATATCCTTTCGTTTCGGCTCAACCGTTTTAATGACGGCACTTGACTCAAGAAGTTGCCGCAGGGTGGCATCAAGTTCTTCACGGGAAACGAGTTGTTCCTCTTCCGCTCCTTCAGCACGGCAAAAACGGATGGCATAGCCAACTACACCCTTTTCAAGAATGTTATCAACGGTATCTACAGACTCAAGAACTCCTTTCGCAATAACACCGACCCGATCGCACACCGCTTCCACATCCGCCGTGATATGGGTACTGAAAAAGATCGTTTTCCCCCGCTGCTTCAGGTCCCTGATAATATCTTTCACCAACGCCCGGCCAATCGGGTCAAGACCACTCATCGGCTCGTCGAGGATATACATATCAGGATCATGAACCAATGCCTGCGCAAGTCCCAACCGTTGCACCATTCCCTTACTATAGCCGCGGATTGGACGGTCCGCCGCCTGAGTAAGATCCAGCAGCTCCAATACCCGTACCGACTCATTCCGTATGGCAGAAAGCTCCATACCGTATGTAGAGCCGACAAACTTGAGATACTCTCTGGCTGTCATAAAATCGAAAAAAGAGGGATTTTCTGGAAGATAGCCTATTCTGCGACGGGACTCGGGATCTTTTGCCGTAACACCAAAAACCTGTATCGTCCCGGCGGTCGGCTTAAGCAGTCCCATTATCGACTTGATGGTAGTGCTTTTGCCAGCGCCATTCGGCCCAAGAAAACCAAACACCTCTCCGTGTGCAACAGCAAGATCAAGTCCAACAAGAGCATTCACTTTTTGAAGTTTTTTATCACGATACGTTTTGCTCAATCCTGTAATCGAAAGCGCACTCACTATTTATGCTCCCCAAATGCAAATTTACTGGTCGTTTTGACACTGCCTGAATTATCCAGATAAAACCGGCCTCCGTACGGGTCAACCGGCAATTGCTTCAAAATATTCTGTTCAACTATTTCATCGAGTCGTTCAGGGAGACGACCATTCTGTTCTTTAAACCGGTTAACGGCACCCTGAATAGTTGAGATCGCCACTAATGCGGTCCTGCGCACGTGATACAACTTGCGGACCTGTTCGTCTTTGGTGCTTTTTTCCATCATTTCAAGGAACTTGATGCCAAGTTCACTTTTATCAGACTCGAAAAAATAGCGGGCTGCCAAGTTTGTCAGCAACGGATTACCGGATATTTCTGCGGCCTTCTTCATATAACTCGCAGCCGGCTCATATAGTTTCAGAAAATATGCCGCATTAAAACCGGCATAAAAAGGCAGCATATAGTCCCAAGTCCGGTATTTCATGCCATAATCGAGCATAAGATTTACTTCCTGCGCCCGACCGACCTCCCAGGTAAACGCCGCCTGAGCAAAATAATAGGCATCATTATTATACGGATCAAGTTTTACAGAGGTCTGAAGAGTTTTATACATATTGAGATATTCAGCCGGGAGAACAAGCTTACTATCGGGATGCTTATCAAGCAACGTACCAAAATATACCAAAACTTTAACGATAGCTGCATGAGCCACCAGTAATTTTTGATCACCGACCACAATACGAAGAACCTCCGCACTGGGTACATAGCCTAATTTGACCGCTACCGGCCTCCGTTTCATGTAGGAGGCAAACGGAACGATACAGACTACGTAGCTGGCTATTAACAGGACAAATAAAAGGCGATACCTCACGCCAGTTCCCTCCTGTTAAATGCCCACACCGCGATCATCAATATGATACTTGTATAAAGAATAAAATATGTCCCGGCAAACAAAAGCCCCGGTAACTGGAGAGTAAGAGCATACACGGCATGAACCTTGAAATCAAATGCGGCAAAATTGGGGATACAATAATATATCGAGTTGATAGCCGAGCGCGTCACCGCTGACAACGTTTTGCCATAATCACTGGTAATGTATTCATACACCTCTTGCGATGCACTGCCGCAAAAATAAATAACCAGCGTGGCAATGAACGGAAAATAAAATGAGGTACTGAGGGAAGAAAAGAGCATTGCCACCGCAGCGACAAGTACATATTTCAGCCCGTCTGAAAGTATTGCTATCCATATCTGAGGCCAGCTAAGCGGAACGTCAGAAGGGTATTGTGCTGATACAAGCGCAATGACAGCCGTAGCCACGAGGCCGAGTAGCAAGCATCCAAGCAGGATAAATATAACAATCCCGGTAAACTTCCCCAGAATATAGCTGGTCCGGGAGACGGGAAGTCCGAGAATTGAGGCCAGATAGCGACGATCAAGATCCCGCCAGACCGATGACGAACCGAGAATTACGGTCAGGGTAAGGAGAATGATAGATATTGCCGAAAGCGATAACGTTACTGACAGTTCTTGAACCTGGCGCATGGAGAAAAGACTGAGTGCGGGAACTATTAGAAAAATGCAGAGGGCACACACAAGGAGGAGTTGCAGTAAGCGGTCACGAATAAAACTTTTGAGCGTTGCCTGTAATATCACACGGAAATTTTTCACTTATGGGCACCTCACAAATTAAAAAAAACGGGATGTACCGATGAAGGTGCATCCCGCAGTTCATTTCTAAAACAAAATTGAACTACTTTGCAGAGGTCCAGCCTGTAGGCCAGGCAACCTGAGAAGCAGAAGTGGGCGGTGCATTTGGTGGTTTTGTTGCCGCAGCGATAGTATTTGCAATCGGAGTAGCAGCATTTGCATTATCAAAATAGTAGATATTAGTATCAGTCGAGTTGGTGCCGAACGACTTGGTACCTGTTGTGTGGAAAGTACCCAAGGAATAAGCTACGCCGGTACCTGCAACTGTATCATAACCAACAACAACGTTTGCAGATGGCTTAAGATTGAGTGCCGGACGTGTCCCTGTTACCGGAATAACGGCCTCTCCAGCGGCACTGGTAGTGATCCACGCAAAAGCTGCAAATGAATTTGCAGCGCAGGTCAATGTAAGAACAGCAGCGAGTAAAATAACTTTACTTTTCATAATATAACTCCTTTCTCTAAGTTGAAAAAATTAGTACGGATAGGTCTGGTTATCAGCAAAATAGGATTCCAGAGTTGTCTTGGCATTTTTCAGGTCACTCGTTGCAGCACTGTTATAAGCCTTTGCGCGGTATGCAGAGAACTGAGGGATGGCAATAGCTGCCAGGATGCCGATGATCGCGACAACGATCAATAGCTCGATCAGGGTAAAACCTTTTCTGTTTCTAATCTTGTTTAACATAGATCTTTCTCCTTTCTTGGTTTGTACGCCTGAAAAACAGGCGTTTATTAAAACAGTTTCAATCATCTGACTACAAAACAACGTCTACGTCAATGTGACAATTTAACTAGCAATCAATGTGCCAACAAACAGTAAACTATCTAAACACTCTGAATTCATATCATTTATTAATTACAGTTGCAACCTGATTAACCTTCCAATACTCCTGCTTGTCACAAAGCACTGACATATTTTGTCACCACTTTTATAATGCTATCATTCTTAATAAGGATACGTTTGATATTCTGTGTAATATGTTTCCAGGCTGGTTTTGCCATTTTTCAAGTCACTTGTTGCCGCACTGTTATAGGCTTTTGCACGGTAAGCGGAAAATTGAGGGATGGCGATGGCAGCCAGAATCCCGATGATTGCCACCACGATCAAGAGTTCAATTAAAGTAAAACCTGAATTATTAAGTGTAACTTCTTTCATAATTATAACCTCTAATCATCATAAAGCAATATTGATACCATAATTATTTCAGGGGGCTCACTCATCCCCACTATCCAGCCCGAATTTAGCCAGTCGATACCGGAAAGAGCGAAACGACATCCCCAACAGTTCCCCCGCTTTCTTTTTCGCGCCGCCGGTCTTCTCAAGCGCCTTGAGCAGGTATTTTTTCTCCAAATCCTCTAATAGCGGTTCCAGCATCATTCCCCCCTCCGGGATGTCACAATCGGCTGTGAGGCAGGGCATTTTGCTGATCAGAAGCTGTTGTGGCAAACTGCTCTCGGAAATAACCATTGGATCGATAATCAGGCTCCGTTCGATACAATTTTCCAACTCGCGGATATTGCCTGGAAAGGGGTGATTCATGAGTATTTTGAGGGCACCTGAAGTAACTGATGCCGGCTTGTTTTGCCCACCTGCCAGAAATTTACGACAGAAATATTCAATCAAAAGCGGAATATCCTCGATCCGCTCCCGCAGCGGCGGCATGACAAGCTGAACGACGTTGAGACGGTAAAACAGGTCTTCCCGGAACGATCCGTCCTTGACCTGGCTTTCAAGATCACGGTTTGAGGCGCTAATGATCCGTACGTCAGCCTTGCGGGTGACAGCGTCCCCTACCCGCTTGAATTCACGCTCCTGCAGCACCCGCAGCAGTTTGGTCTGCATCAGCAGCGGCAGTTCGCCGATTTCATCCAGAAAAAGCGTCCCCCCTTCGGCCTGTTCGAAAAGTCCTGGACGATCACCCACCGCGCCGGTGAAAGAACCTTTTTTATGCCCGAAAAGTTCACTTTCAATCAGGTTTTCCGGTATCGCACCGCAATTTACGGCAACAAACGGTTTTGTTTTGCGGGGACTGCAGGTGTGTATCGAACATGCTGCCAACTCTTTACCGGTTCCGCTCTCGCCAAGAATCAGCACACTGCTTTGACTGGCAGCAACCTTCTGGATCATATCGAAGAGTTCCCGCATTTTCTGGCTTTTGCCGATGATACCGCAGAAACTATCCCGCTCATTGACGTTCTTTTTCAATAGGACGTTTTCCCGTTTTAGCCCCTGCTTTTCAAGGGCATTTTTTACAAGCTGCTTTATCTCCTCGTTCTTGAACGGCTTGCCAATATAATCATATGCTCCAAGTTTCATCGCCTCAACCGCCTGATCAGCTGCTGAAAAAGCAGTAAGCATCAAAACAGCGGTCTCGGGAGATTTTTCTTTGATGCGTGCCAACAGCTCAATGCCGGACAGCCCTGGCATATTGACATCCGACAGCACCAGATCAAACAGTGCAGACTCCATCGTACGCAGCGCATCCTCGGCGGATCCAGCGACAGTGACGTCATAACCTTCCCGCTCCAGCAGAATTGAGAGAAACTCCCTCATACTCAGCTCATCATCGACAACAAGTATTTTTATTTTCATCGGAGCTCCTTATCGCACCAATCCACAAAACCGAGTGCCGTTTTTTGTCATATCACATCTATGAATTATTGTGAAGTATTCCAATCACGGCAACAAGGCCTCCGCTACAAAAATAGTTGTAATTAATTGTACCAGTGAGCTGTTATTTTTAAATTAATGTGTTATAAAAACACAGTTTACTGGAGTACATTCTCTCCAGACTACATTTATTCCATGCAAGGGGGCTGTACATGAGTGAGATCGTTGACGTCTATGCCAGAGAAATCCTGGATTCCCGAGGAAATCCGACTCTGGAAGTTGAAGTTTTTCTTGAATCCGGTGCTTTTGGTCGAGCTGCCGTGCCATCAGGTGCTTCAACCGGCGAGCGCGAAGCAATGGAACTGCGTGACGGTGACAAATCGCGCTATCTCGGCAAAGGTGTTCTTAAGGCTGTAGACAACGTCAATAATATCATTGCCGAAGAAGTCATCGGCATGGAAGCCGACGACCAGGTCGGTGTAGATACTAAAATGATTGAACTGGATGGCACTGAATTCAAGACTAACCTAGGCGCCAACGCGATTCTTGGTGTATCACTTGCCGTTGCCAAAGCTGCAGCCGAAGAAGCCGGACAGCCTTTGTATAAATATATTGGCGGAGCCAACGCCCGCGAACTGCCTCTGCCGATGATGAACATCATCAATGGTGGTGCACACGCCGATAACAACGTTGACATCCAGGAATTCATGATTATGCCTGCCGGCGCATCCTGCTTTAAGGAGGCTCTCCGCATGGGTGCAGAAATTTTCCATGCGCTTAAGAGTGTTCTGAAGGGCAAGGGTTATAACACCGCTGTTGGCGATGAAGGTGGTTTTGCTCCAAACCTGAAGTCCAACGAAGAAGCGCTTGAAGTTATCATGGAAGCGATTGTCAAGGCCGGATACAAGCCGGGAGAAGATGTTCTTCTGGCACTGGACGTTGCCTCATCCGAACTGTTTAAGGATGGAGTTTATACTCTGGAAAATGAAACTCAAAAAGTAAAGAGTGCGGTAGAAATGGTCGATTTTTATGAGAATCTGGTCAACAAATACCCGATTATCTCCATCGAAGACGGCATGGCAGAAAACGACTGGGACGGCTGGAAACTGTTGACCGACCGCCTCGGCAAAAGAGTCCAGATTGTTGGCGATGACCTGTTCGTTACCAATCCGAAGATTTTGAAAGAAGGAATCCAGAAGGGGATTGCAAACTCTATCCTGATTAAATTGAATCAGATCGGGACACTGACTGAAACTCTCGAAGCAATTGAGATGGCTAAACGTGCCGGGTATACGACTGTTATTTCGCACCGTTCAGGTGAAACAGAAGACACAACCCTGGCCGACCTGGCTGTTGCGGTCAACTCCGGTCAGATCAAAACCGGATCACTCTGCCGCACCGACCGCGTCGCCAAATACAACCAGCTGCTGCGGATCGAGGATGAGCTCGACAGCACATCACTGTTCAAAGGACACGACGTGTTCTACAACATAAAGAAGTAGAACCTAGAATAGAAGCAGACACAAAAGGCGGAGGATTCTCCGCCTTTTGTGTATCTGAAGTGGAACGGGAGGAACGGATGCAAAATGAAACCACCCTTTGGAATCGTTACCAAAAACATCTCTGCCACTGCCCTGAAATAGGACTTGCGCTTGATATCAGTCGCATGAAATTTCCTGACAGTTTTTTTAAGCAGATGGAGCCCAAAATACAGGATGCGTTCTCAGAAATGCGCGACCTGGAGGGTGGTGCAATTGCCAACCTTGATGAAGGGCGCATGGTCGGACATTACTGGCTGAGAAACCCGAAGCTCTCCCCTTCACAAATCATTCAGCATGAAATTGAAGTCGCCATTGAACAAATTCAGACATTCAGTTCCAAAATCCATTCCGGTGCTATAACTGCTCAGAACGGCTCTATTTTTAAGAATATTCTTATAATAGGCATCGGCGGCTCAGCATTGGGACCTCAGTTTGTGGCCGACGCACTGACATCTTCATCAGACCGGATGAAGGCGTATTTTCTCGACAACACTGATCCGGACGGCTTTGATAAGGTGTTCGCGGAACTAGGTGCATCTATTTCACAAACTTTGGCTGTAGTTATATCAAAAAGTGGCTCTACGAAAGAGACCCGCAACGGAATGCTGGAGGCCAAGTCAGCATATCAACGTGCCGGACTCGATTTTTCACAGCATGCCGTTGCAGTGACCGGAGCAGCAAGTGAGCTGGACCGACTGGCACTGGCCGAAGGCTGGCTAGAGCGTTTCCCGATGTGGGACTGGGTCGGAGGGCGAACATCCATAACCTCGGCTGGTGGGCTGTTGTCTGCAGCTCTGCAGGGGATCGACATCAATGCGCTGCTTGAGGGTGCCAAAGAGTGTGACATAGTTACCAGCAGAACGGTTGTTGAACAGAATCCGGCAGCAATTATGGCGCTGATGTGGCATTACGCCACAGACGGTCGCGGCACGAAAGATCTGGTCATGCTCCCCTACAAGGATCGTCTGCTGCTACTCTCCCGCTATCTGCAACAGCTGATCATGGAATCTATCGGCAAAGAGCTTGACCGTGATGGCGTGACTGTCAATCAGGGGCTGACGGTGTACGGCAACAAGGGGTCTACCGATCAGCACGCCTATGTTCAGCAATTGCGCGAAGGAGTGGCAAATTTCTTTGTCACGTTTATTGAAGTTCTGAATGATCGAAACGGAAGTTCACTACAAGTCGAGGATGGGATTACCAGCGGAGATTTCCTGTTCGGTTTTTTCCAGGGCACACGTACTGCGCTTTATGAAAATGGGAGGGAATCTATAACACTCACCATCAATAAGGTTGATGCATATACGGTTGGCGTCCTGATAGCGCTGTTCGAACGGGCCGTCGGTTTCTATGCCAGCCTGATCAATATCAACGCTTACCACCAGCCAGGTGTAGAAGCCGGCAAGAAAGCAGCCGGCACCGTGATAGCACTCCAGAAATCAGTAGTGGAACTGTTACAAAGAGAGCAGCGCAGCATGACGGCTGACGCTGTTGCAGAACTGTTGGGAAATGCAGAACAAGCGGAGATGGTGTTTGCTATCCTGAGGCATTTAGCGGCCAACCCGGATCGCGGGATTATCCAGAATAGCGCCGATCAGATGGCAGAGGTAACTTTCCAGTTAGCCAGTTAGCCAGTTAGCCAGTTAGCCAGTTTCCGTCCGCGATTTTTTTCCCGGACGGAAACTAACTCCCCTTTGGTTTCAACCTGCGCGTCGGAGCCGCGCTCCAAGGATCATCAGGCCAGGGGTGTTTTGGATAACGCCCCTTGAGCTCCTTTTTTACCTGCTGATACGAACCATCCCAGAATCCCTTTAAATCCCGAGTCACCTGAATCGGCCTCCCGGCTGGCGAAAGCAGATGCAACAGCACAGGGATCCTGCCGTCACACACGGTGGGTCCAACTGCCAAACCGAACAGTTCCTGAAGTTTTACTGCCAGCACCGGGATTTCACCGGAATAATCGATCCTTATCCGAGAGCCGCTCGGAACAGTCAGATGCATCGGCGCGAATTCATCAAGTTCACGTTGCAGCCGATAGTCCAGTTTTTGTCTCAGAATCTCGGCAATATCCAGCTGAGCGATTCTTTTGGCGGTGTTAATCCCTTCAAGGTGCGGCGCCAGCCACTCTTCAAGAGTTTCAAGCAGCACTGAATCAGAGACATCCGGCCAAACGCGCTCCGGGAAGGCGGAGCGCACCAGCAGCAGTCGCCCTTGCAGCAGGCGGACAGCTTCATTCATCGACAGAAGCGTCAATCCGGATGCACGTAGCGCACCGATGACAGCAGGCACCGCCTGGGTTGCAGACGGAATAACTGTTTCGGCAGAAAGCTGAATACTCCCCAGCCGCTCCAACCGCCGGGCGATAACGCGCCCCTCACGATCATCCCAACTCACTACTGTTTCACAACGGATATGCTTTGCTCGTTCCTCAAGAATAACCGCTTCGGATATTTCAGAGGCAAGATGGATAATCGCTTCGGCCTGATTGCCTGCATCCAGAGCCAATGCAATAATATAATCAGCAGTTCTTACCGCACTACGCTCAGAAATACGTGCACCGCGTCCACTGGCAAGCAAATAACCGCCACCGCCATTTCCTCTGCACTTAGCAAGACGATCGGGATAAGCCGCCAGAAGCAACCGGGCAATACGCTCATCATCGCACTCCCAATCTTTTTCAGCTGCGGAGATGGCCATATAACGCTCCAGTTGGCGAGCAACACGTTCCACGTTTCTTAAGGACGAAAGATCCATTCTACGGTCGTTACACCCTGATAATCGCCAGCCTTTAAGAGCCTCCAGGCGATCGGCTATATCTGATCGGCTTACCTGGGGCATGCTGTCCCCGGCGGCGGAGCGGAACAGATCACGTTCCGAAAGAAGCGCCGCCAGTTGGCACCCCAAACCTGGACAGCAAAGTTCTCTGGAACGAAGCAGAAGTCGGCCAAGGCGTGGGTGAAGCGGCATCCGCACGACTTCCAGCCCAAGAGCTGTGCCCCTGCCGGTGTCATCAAACAGGTCAAGTTCTACAAGCAGGCGGCGGGCCGACTCCTGAGCTGCGGCAGGAGGCGTATCCAGCCAGCCAAGCTGCTGCGGGTCAGTTACACCCCACGCTGCCAGCTCAAGCAGAAGCTGCGACAGGTCAGTGACATTGATTTCAGGTGGAGTGTGTGCGGACATCGCATGAAGTGTGTGAGGAGTGTAGAGACGATAGCAGACGCCGGGAGCGGTCCGCCCTGCACGGCCTGCACGCTGCTCGGCAGAAGCACGCGATTCGCGAACTGTAACCAGACGATTTAAACCATTACCGGGATCATATTGCAACCGCCGGGACACGCCGCAATCAATAACGGTCCGGACGCCTTCAATGGTCAGACTGGTTTCGGCAATACTGGTTGCCAACACTATTTTACGCTGCCGGCCTGCCTGAATAACCTTCTGCTGCTCGGCAATCGGCAGATCACCATACAGTTGGCATACCACGATATTTTGCGGTACGGCTCCGGATTCTGCCAACTGGGCAGCGCAAGCACGAATTTCGCCGGAACCGGGCAAAAAGGCCAGGATATAACCTTCCGTTTCATTCAACGCCTGTATAACTGTGGATGCAACTCGCTGTGAAAGACGAGTATGCCCTTTATCATCCAGATATTTTATTTCAACAGCAAAACATCGCCCCTCAGAACTAATGACAGGAGCGTTATCAAGCAGCCGGGCAAGCGGCTGAAGATCCAGCGTCGCTGACATGATCATTATTTTAAGATCGGTGCGCAGCTGCTGTACCTCACGACAGAGAGCCAACCCGAGATCAGCATGGATACTCCGTTCGTGAAACTCGTCAAAAATAACCAGTGCCACACCGGCAAGCTCAGGATCAGCCTGAATCCGACGGGTCAGAATACCCTCAGTAACCACCTCAATTCGCGTGGCTTTAGAAGTGCAGCTTTCAAAGCGAATAGAGTAACCAACTGTACACCCGACCTCTTCACCAAGACTTTTTGCCATCCAGCGGGCAGCAGACACTGCAGCGATACGCCGCGGTTCCAGCATAATAATGCGGCCGGCAGCGGGGGGAATTACATCAAGTAAGGCCAGCGGGACGCGTGTTGTTTTACCAGCTCCGGGAGCGGCATGAAGAATGATACTCTGATTATTGCAGACTGATTCAAGGAGAAGTGGAAGGATGTCATCAATTGGGAGTTTAGTCATGGATTGGATCAATTTTTTACCAATTTAATTGAATATTTTTTAACCACATAGACACAGAAATATTAACAATATTCCCTGTGACTATGTGGCAATTGCTTTCTTGGAGATTAAAGACTCCTTCCATCCGCCTCGGCAAACAGACGCAACTTCTGCATCATTTTCTCAAATTTGGCAGGTTTCAGAGACTGGGCACCATCAGACGATGCGTGTTCAGGGTCCGGGTGCACTTCTACTATCAATCCGTCTGCCCCGGCAGCTACAGCCGCATAGCACATCGGAGCTACATAATGATGATTGCCGGTGCCATGTGATGGGTCAATAACAACCGGTAGATGTGTTTTTCCCTTCAGAACCGGAATCGCCGACAGATCAAGGGTGTTACGAGTGGCCGTTTCAAAGGTGCGGATACCACGCTCGCAGAGAATCACGGATTGGTTGCCCTCACTCATAATATATTCGGCGCTCATCAGCAGTTCCTGAATTGTCATCGCCATACCACGTTTTAACAAAACCGGCTTGCCAAGCTGACCAACTTTTTTGAGTAGCGCAAAATTCTGTGAATTTCTGGCACCGATCTGCAGTATATCGGAATACTCCGCCACCATTTCGGCCGTTTCCGGATTAATAACTTCAGTCACAAAAGGAAGGCCAGTCAAATCACGCGCTTTGGCCAGCAGTTTCAACCCCTCCTCTTCAAGTCCTTGGAATGAATAAGGTGAGGTGCGCGGCTTGAAAGCCCCACCGCGCAGAATATGTGCACCGGCTTTTTTTACAGCAAGAGCAGATTCAATAATCTGTTCCTCACTCTCCACAGAGCAGGGGCCTGCCATGACAACAATCTGCGAGCCTCCTATGACAACATTGTCACTGATACGTACCACACTGGACTCCTTCTTGACTTCAAGTGAAGCCAGTTTATACGGCTGCAGGATCGGAACAACATTCTCCACACCATGCAGGGATTCCAGCGCCTGCAAAGCCGACTTGGCGCGTTCATCACCAATTGCTCCGATCACGTCACGCGTCGCGCCATGAATCACATGTGGTGTGTAACCCAACTCCTTGATACGCTTAAGAACCTCATCCTTGTCCTTCTTTGCAGCCCCCGCTTTCATTACAATAATCATTCTTTGATCCTTTCCCACAAATAATTAGAGCCGGAAGTTTTCCCCGGCTCCTACCCATCTGTGCACAGACAGCAAAAAACCGGGGAGACTTTCGTCTGCCCCGGTTTGTGGTTTTGTGTGATAGCTTCTTCGCTTACACCTCTACCCGGGCAGACGACCTGAAATAAAAGCCGAACCAAAAGTAAAAGCTGAATGCGATGTAGAAGCGGTTTGAGTTCATAGTTTGGCACTAAATCACAGAGACATCCCTATTGTCAAGCTAGAATCACGCGGTTAATTCATCTACTACTTCTACCAGCTTCGGCAAATCAGGCTTGGTTAGAATACAGTTGGCACCGAGTCCGATCCACTTACGTTTATTATCTTCTGAAGCAAGTGAGGAAAAAATAGCTACAGGCATGTTTTTCAATGAATCTTCCTTGCGTACAAGAGAAGTAAGATGAAGGCCATCCATCTGGGGCATTTCAACATCAGTAATCATCATGTGTATATGATCCCGGAATGTTCCCCCATCCTTAGCAACTTTTTGAAGAATTTCCTGAATAATGCTCCATGCCTCGGCACCATTCTCTGCCTCAACAACTGTGTATCCTGCAGATCTGAGACTGCTGCTGAGAGTCTTGCGTATAAAAACGGAATCATCAGCAACAAGTATGGTTCTGTTCTCACGTTCCGGATTAGTTTCTGCGCGATTCATCATGAGTGAGTCAAGCGGCTTAAGGGCACTTTCAGAACAGAGCTCAGCAACAATCTTCTCAAAATCAAGCACTAAAATGATACGATCATCCATTTTAACAAGACCGGTAACCTCATCACTATGTACTGATGCCGCGGGGGCTTCTACGTTCTTCCATGAAATTCGGTATATTCTGGAAACAGAATGAACCAGAACGCCCACCATCAGGTTATTAAATTCAAGGACTACGACCCGGTCTGCAACGAGATCCCCGGTAGACTTATTGAGTACCGTTGCAAGATTAATAATAGTAATAACCTTGTCACGCAGCTTGATCATTCCCTCAACACCCAGCTTGGCATTGACCACCCGAGACATTTGCGGCAGGCGGATAATTTCACGGACCTTAGCTACATTGACACCGTAGTAACAAGGGAGTACAACGCCATTTCCGTCAACTTCGTCGATTCTGAACTCAACTATTTCAAGCTCGTTGGTGTCGCTTTCAAGAAGTATTTTGCTCTGCTGCATAAATAAGAACCTTTCGTATCACAGTAATGAGCCAGTATAGCACGCTTTTACATAAAATATAGTATGTTGTAAAAGAAAATCTATTTTTTAGATACAGTATTTGTATCCGGCTGAACTTGACTCTCCTTTAAGCCTGTGTTAGCTTTTTCTCCCAATTTACAACATAGAGGTACGTAATGTTTTTCCCACCACGCAACACATTTCACATGCTTGCTGAAAAAGGCAACCTGATCCCGGTTTATCGGGAAATCATGGCCGACATGGATACACCGGTATCAGCTTTCAGAAAGCTTGATGACGGGCGTTTTTCATATCTCCTTGAGAGCATTGAGGGTGGAGAAAAATGGGGGAGATACAGTTTTCTTGGTTCAACGCCCTCTGTCATCATTCGCTCAAAAGGAAATTTGGTTGAAACTATTTCAGATGGCAATACCATACAGCTGGAGACCTCCGATCCCATTGCTTGTATCAAAGACCTTCTGGCTCAGTTCACCCCTGTTGAAGTAGATGGCTTACCCCGCTTCTTTGGTGGCGCTGTTGGTTATCTCGGCTATGATATGGTTCGACACTTTGAATCTTTACCGACGGAAAAACCAGCTCTTCTTGATTCATACGATTCATATTTTCTGATAACAGATACAATTGTAATTTTTGATACCATGCGTCAAAAAATCAAAGTAGTTTCCAACGCTCACATAACTGAAGATATGCCTCCAACAGAAGCATATACTTTGGCTACTGAAAAAATAGATGAAATAATCAGACGGTTGCGTTCACCTATACCTCCACAGGGGACCTTAACAACTGATAAACCGGTCCAGTTTGTCTCAAATATGACTCGCGCCTCTTTTGAGGATTCTGTTGAAAAGGCAAAGGAATACGTACGATCAGGCGATATAATTCAGGTCGTGCTTTCCCAGCGTTTCAGCGGTGAGCTTACCGCCGACCCTCTTGATATCTACCGTGTACTCAGGACTCTAAATCCTTCTCCGTACATGTTTTTTCTACGCCTCGACGACACGGTGATTGCAGGTGCATCTCCTGAAGTAATGGTTCGTAAAGAGGGAGACCGCGTAGAATTGCGCCCAATTGCCGGGACACGCCCACGTGGAGCAAGCCCCGATGATGACGCCAGACTGGCTGATGAACTTCTTGCTGATCCAAAGGAGCGTGCCGAACATGTCATGCTCGTGGATCTCGGAAGGAACGATCTGGGACGTGTCTGCACGACAGGTTCTGTCAACGTCTCCGAGCTGATGCTCATAGAGCGCTATTCACATGTCATGCATATAGTTTCAAACGTACAAGGACAGTTATCTGCCGATCGAGATGCCTTTGATCTGGTTCGTGCCACATTTCCTGCAGGCACCTTGTCAGGAGCTCCAAAAGTCCGTGCAATGCAGATTATAGATGAGCTTGAACCTGTACGCCGCGAGATCTACGGTGGCGCAGTTGGCTACTTTTCCTTTTCCGGAAACATGGATCTTTGCATTACCATCCGCACCCTGATTATAAAGGACGGAAAGATTCACCTACAGGCAGGTGCAGGAATTGTTGCAGACTCGGATCCGGCTGCAGAGTGGCAGGAAACCGTCAACAAGGGAATGGCCGTTATGCGGGCGGTAGAAATCGCTGAGAAAGGTTTAGTATAAATGCTGCTGATGATCGATAATTATGACTCTTTCACCTTCAACATTGTCCAGTATCTCGGACAACTGGGTGAGGACGTCCAGGTACATCGTAATGATAAAATATCTTTAGCCGAGATTGAAGCCCTCAGACCCGAACGACTAGTTATTTCCCCTGGGCCCTGTTCTCCTGAAGAAGCCGGCATTTCAGTTGCAGCAATCAAATACTTCGCCGGTAAGATCCCGATTTTGGGAGTATGCCTAGGGCACCAATCTATCGGATATGCCTTTGGCGGCACGGTGCTTAGAAGCTCCTCTCTTATGCATGGCAAAACATCACCAATATTTCACAACAGCCTTGAGCTGTTTGCAGGCCTTCCGAACCCATTCATGGCGACTCGTTATCACTCTCTGATTGTTGATCGCCCCACCCTGCCAGATTGTCTGGAAATTACCGCCTGGGTTGAAAATGGTGAAATCATGGGACTACGCCACAAAGAACTTCCCATCTGGGGTGTGCAGTTCCATCCGGAGTCAATCCTGACCGAGGGTGGAATGGATCTGCTTCGTAATTTCCTAACCATCAGCAGCATCTAATTCTCGCAATCACCTCTTGAAAGAGTCCGATTTCCCGTGATTTTTACATTGACATTTCTCGGCAAGAATTGTTAGAGTAACAATTCATTCAAGCACAAATTCAGGAGGAAGAAGTATGAAGTGTCAGACCGTACTTGCAGGTACCGAGTGTACCTTTTGGGGAAAACAGGGGTGTATATTTCCTGATGGTTCCTGCCAGACTATTGCAGAAAATTGTGAAGGGTGTGAACGTGTTGTGACCGGCAGCATTGGCCAGGTATGCAGCGCATATCCTGCACCAGCTAAAAAATGGACCGGCGGAATCTGTAACTTTGCTTCCCACGTAAAAGTCGATCTATCGATTGCTGAGCTTAAGGTCAACCCGCTCAAAGCTTCCAAAAAAGCTGCTGGTGCCAAGAAAAAGAAATAGTTTCACGCTTCAATATTGTAGTTACCAAGGGGGAATTCCATTCCCCCTTTTTTTTATTCCAGAGGTACTTTTATGTCTTTCACCACTCTCACCTGCCCTTCCTGCGGATCCACTGTAAAACAGTATCAAAATCCATTTCCAACTGTAGATATTATTATAGAGCTGGACGGTGGCATTGTCCTGATTGAACGGCGGAACGAGCCTTATGGTTGGGCTCTGCCAGGTGGTTTTGTAGATTATGGGGAATCTTTAGAATCTGCTGCTGTTAGGGAAGCAAGGGAAGAAACATCGCTTGATATTTCAAATCTGCGCTTATTAGGATGTTATTCCGATCCGGCCCGTGATGACCGGATGCATACAATTTCGACAGTTTATATTGCAGTCAGCCAAGGCATTCCACACGCCGCTGATGACGCACTGAATCTGGCTGTTTTCAAGATAGATTCATTACCGGCAAGACTCTGCTTTGACCACGCCCGGATACTTGCCGATTATGCTGCATTACTTACCAAAAACAAGGCATTACTGATAGCGTAATAATATCAGCACTAAAGTTTTTAGATTTGAGTCGAAATAAATTTGAGCGAAGGTACCGCCGCTATCAAGCCGAGCTCAAAACATTTGGTATAATACAGCATCAAACCCGCTTGCGCACACTCATCAAGATCATATGAAATATTATCCCGCCAATACGCCAGCAACCGATCCTGCCCCAGCCAACCAGCCTCTTTTGCACTCAACACAATCTGCTCGAGTTGCTGTGGGACAAGCTCTTTGGTCTGAACTAACTGTTGGGCAAGTGCCATAAGCTCCAACCGTTCTGCAATCTCATTACGGCAGAGCCAGAGAGCAAAAACAAAAGGGTAGCCGGTCCATGCATACCACACTTCACCAAGATCATAAACGAACAGATCCTGTTTTTCCAAAGAAGCCCGTAGCGCAGAATCACCTATAAGCAGCAGCGCGGTCGAATCTCCATCTGCAACTGCAACATCTGGCCGAGCTACTTCATAAGTACATGAACAGCCGAATTTTTGGCGGAGAAGAATCTTAAGTAAATTTACTGATGTGGCTGATTCTGAGCTAAGCAGAACATTACAGCCATCAAGATTTTCGACAGGAATTTTGGAAAAGAGCAACACACTCGCCACTGCACCTACACTTGAAATGGAAAGCTGCGGTAAAATCGTGTAGCGATCCGGATGATATGCATATTCAATTGAAGAAGATGGGCAGACATCAATTTCACCTGCCAGAAGCATCCTGTTCAGTTCGGCCGGAACGCCAGCAACAAATTCATACCCGGAACAGGGGAATTGCTTCCGCAGAGCATGGAATAGCGGAGTACAGTTTGCGTAATCTATCTGGCCTATTCTAAGCATCAGCGGGTGGCAGAGTACAGTTTATCAGCATCACCTTCCACTACTCGTACCCCCTCCCGTTCCAGAAGCTCTCCAGTTACCTGCCAATAGGTGGTCAAAGCCTTTGCATAATCAACAACCGCCTTTATCTGATTACTCTTTGAAACGGCAAGATCGTTTTCGACATCAAGAACATCCTTGGTAGTCGCCAAACCTACTTCGTTTTTACGCATAAACGCTCTCAGGCGCTCTTCAGCGAAAACTTTACCACGATCAGCAACCTCAATCTGTTTATAGCCGACGACAACACCTCGAATAGCAGCCTTAACCTCTTTTGTTGAACTTTCTTCAAGGCTTCGCAGTTGCAGGGAGGCCTGTTCGGTTTTCAACCTGCTTTTACGATAATCGTTTTCTGCGGAACCATTTCCCAGTGGATAACTCAAATTGATCCCTACATTCCAGACCGGGTAATCAAAGGTTAGAACCTTATCCATATTCTTTTGATAGGCATTATCGAGGCCTGTCAGCTGGGCAGATGCGGTCAAGGTCAAATCAGGACGTGTCTTTTGGCTAAGATTTTTGGTTTGAATTTCAAACAATTCCAGATTACGTTTTTGCTCCCGAATATCCGGCCTATTCAACGCTTTCTGAATTGCATCATTCTCAACAGGTACAACCTGATCACGAGTTGGCATATCGACAGTTTTTAAATCGCTTACCTTTGCATTAATCTGCAGAAGAAGGCGCAGTACATCGACCTGATCACTCACAGCCCGCTCAGCATCAATAAGATCTTTTTCTCTGGTTACAGCACCGAATTCAGCGTTAAGAACCTCCATAGCAGGGAGGACTCCGGCCTTTACTCTAGATTGAGTTTCAAAAAGAATCTTTCGAGCCAATTCCAGAGAAACTTTTTTAACTTCTCGCTCTTCTCGCAGGCTGTATAGCTTGAAGTATTCTGTTCGAACCTGAGCAACTGTTGTCAGCAATCGGGAATTGAACCGTTCTAGCGATGCAAATTTCGAGAATCTTGATATGTTGATAGCAATCTCGGTCGCCTCACGTCCAACATTTTTCAAAAGAGGTTGGCTAATGCTGGCTCCAAGTCCAGTCTGCCAACTGCTGGAAGGAGTATCAGAATGCCAGTTATTAAATTTAATTTCAGCCGAACCACCTGTCCAAAGAAGCTGCTTGAGAGAAGAATTAAGTGCCAAGGTATTACCCGGAGAACTGGATAAAGTTCCTGGAGCTACGTCAGAATCAGTATAACTGGCTTGAAGTATAAGAAGAGGGTTATATATTGAGCGATTAATGTTAATATCGGCCTCAAACTGGGCTGGGTTATAAAGCTCAGCCCTTAAGTCCAGGTTCTTCTCCACAGCCATTCGAATGGCGTCGTTCAAAGTCAGTAAAAGTGAATCCTCGGAGGAATGTACAGCAGCAGGAATTATCAACATCAAAAGTGATACATATATTAGCAGACGCACGCTAGGTTCCTTTCAAATAAAACAGGGCGAGATCATCTCATGACCCCGCCCTTATAGCATAATTTGTATTAAAATTAATCTCTGCTTTCAATATAGTCGGCATAATCATCTGCTGACAGAAGATTCTTAAGCTCTTCTGGATCGTCAAGCGACACCTCAATCAGCCAGGCACCATCATACGGATCATCATTGAGCAGCTCTGGATTGTCCAATGCTTCGTGATTTATGCTCAGAACAGTCCCGCTAAAGGGAGCATAAATTGAAGCAACAGTTTTTCGTGCTTCAATTGAGCCAATAGAGTCATCCTGCTCTATCACATCTCCTTCATCAGGAAGTTCTACACCGCTGACTGTGCCCAGGTCCTCCTGAGCGAAGTCGGTTATACCAATAACGGCTGAATTGCTTTCAATCCTGATCCAAATATGCTCCTTGGAATATTTCAGTTCATCTGGAAAGTCCATGGCATTTACTCCAGCACAATTCTTTCAAGGAAAGAGGTGTCTATATCGCCATCAATAAAATCTTTATGGGCCATGATGCGCTTATGAAAAAAGATGGTGGTTTTGATCCCTTCAATACGGAATTCGTCAAGTGCTCGGGCCATCCGCTTGATAGCTTCTTCACGAGTATCGGCATGAACGATCAACTTCCCAATCAGTGAATCATAATTTGGCACAACAGAATACTGATCGTACACAAACGAATCAACACGAACACCAAAACCACCCGGAGGATGATATGCAGTTATTTTACCGGGACATGGTGTAAATTTAAAGGGATCCTCAGCATTTATACGACACTCAATCGAGTGCCCTCTGAACTGTATATCTTCCTGTTTATATCGAAGAGGAATTCCTGCAGCTGAACGTATCTGTTCCCGAACCAAATCTACACCGGTAATCATTTCTGTTACTGGGTGCTCAACCTGAATACGGGTATTCATCTCCATGAAGTAAAAGTTATTTTGCTTGTCAACCAGAAATTCAACTGTACCAGCACTGTTATAACCAACTGCAGCTGCGGCCTTAACGGCAGCATCACCCATGGCCTTACGAATTTCTGGCGTTACAACTGTAGAGGGGGCTTCCTCAATCAATTTCTGATGGCGGCGCTGGATTGAGCAATCCCGTTCCCCCAGATGAATCACATTACCATGTTTATCTCCAAGAATCTGGATTTCGACATGACGAGGTTTTTCGCAGTAACGTTCAATATAGACTTCCGGGTTGCCGAATCCAGACTGCGCTTCAGCTCTAGCCGTTGCAAAAGCGTTCGGCAGTGCGGCCTGTGAATGAACAATTTTCATGCCGCGTCCGCCACCTCCCGCAGTGGCTTTTATGATCACCGGGAAGCCGATTTCCTTTGCAACCTTGACAGCATCCTCAACCGTTTTTACACCTTCTTTGGTCCCTGGCAGAATCGGCACTCCCTGCTCGATAACCGCCTGACGTGCACTGATTTTATCCCCCATAATACGCATACTTTCAGCTGTTGGACCGATAAAAGTAATACCGCACTTTTCACATACTTCTGCAAATTTGGCATTTTCTGATAGAAAGCCGTATCCAGGATGAATCGCCTCGGAATCGGTCAATTCAGCAGCGCTGATAATGGCATTAAAATTCAGGTAACTTTGGGCGCTGGGAGCCGGCCCGATGCAAACACTCTCGTCAGCCAATTTAACATGAAGAGAATGAACATCCGCCTGAGAATAAACAGCTACAGTCTTGATACCCAGCTCTTTACAAGCTCTGATAATCCTGACGGCAATTTCTCCGCGATTGGCAATAAGTACTTTATGAAACATGAAGTCGACCCCGCTGTGGAATAAAATTTAAAGTTTCTGGATTACAAACAGTGGATCTCCATACTCTACTGCCTGAGCATTATCTTTGCAAACCTTCAATATCTTGCATTTACACTCAGCCTCAATCTCATTCATCAATTTCATGGCCTCAACAATACAGAGAACCTGACCTTTTTCTACGACCTGACCTACTGTAACATAAGGAGCCGCTTCTGGACCCGGGGCTGCGTAAAAAGTTCCGACAATCGGAGAATTAATCGTATCACCAGCCTCAACGGCCGGAGCAACCGGAGCAACTGGAGCAGAGCCGGCAGCAACTGGAGCTTGCTGATAGCTGGATGGGGCATACTGTTGTGCTGCGGGAGCTGCAAACGTAACATATTCCGGTTTTTGTCCACGCTTAATGATTATTTTTTCGTCAGAATTATCCATTTCAAATTCGGTTATGTCTGTTTCTGTCACAAGCTTAATAAGCAGTCTCAAGTCCTTGATATCCATTTTAGTCTGTCTCCTTTTACAGTAAGTCTGATAGTAGTAAATCTAATTTCTTCAACTTGCACTTAATCATGTTCAACCTTGTTCGTCTGAAAAACACCTTAACCAAAAACTATAAAACCAACAACTGCTTATCAGCACTGGTAATCACGTCGCAGCCATCTACAGTCACAACCACGGTATCTTCAATCCTGACACCCCCAAAACCTGGGATATAAATACCGGGTTCAATAGTAATCACCATTCCCTCTTCTAATACTGCAGTACTTCGCGGAGAAAGCGTCGGCATTTCGTGAATTTCCAGTCCTATGCCGTGTCCTAATCCGTGCCCAAAGTAGTCACCATATCCATTGTTGCGGATATATGAGCGGGCGACCTCATCCAGATCTTTACAGCTGATGCCAGGTCTGACCGCATCAATAGCGAGATCATGGGCTGTTCTGACAATTGCATGAATTTCCAGCGCACGGCTTTCCGGCTTTCCGCAAGCAACTGTAACCGTTTCGTCAGAATGATAGCCATCTTTTAACGCGCCAAAATCGATTGTGACCAGATCACCTGATTGAACAATCTTCTCACTGGCCCTGCCGTGAGGCATGGCGCCACGTTCACCGGAAGCAACGATAAAATCGAACGCTTTACCCTCTGCACCACGCCGTCTCATTTCAAGCTCAAGTGCTAAGGCGATATCAACTTCTCTAATCCCTGGCTTGATGTCGGATAAAACCGAAGTAAAAGCTAATGACGAAAGTGTGGCAACCGTTCTAAGACACTCAATTTCAGCAGGATCTTTACAAATACGGATTTCATCGAGATTGGTGCCAAGCTCTACCAGTTCGATTCCGGTCAGTTTTTCAGACATCCGCCGAAAGGCCGTTACAGTAGTGTGAGCAGCTTCAAAACCGATTCTGTCTAAACCATATTCACTTGCCAATGCAGCAACTGTGTCAATACGAATTACACCGCATTCCCTGACTTCGGCACTCTTAACTTCTTCTTCAGCTTGTGCAGTATAACGTGAGTCGCACAAAAACCATGCGTGATCCTGCGATATAAGTAACACACCTTCGCTGCCAGTAAAGCCGCAGAGATAACGAATATTCCTGAGATCAGTTATTAACACGGCTTTAAGATCATATTCTTCAAAAAACCGTTTCAAACGAGAACATCTGTTTTTTAGCATAAATGAAAGCCTGACTACAAACTGTTTTTGCTCATCACCTTATAGCAGGCAATATGAACAAATAGATATTTATATGTTTTTAACGTGATTAAATAATGCACGCAAGCCTAACAGATAGCTGTCCTTACCAAATCCGCAAATCTGGCCAACGGCAACCGGGGCGACCATGCTGGAATGCCTAAAAGTTTCCCGGCGGTGGATATTGGATAGATGCACCTCTACACACGGAATCCCGACTGCCGACAAGGCATCACTAATCGCAATACTGGTGTGGGTGTAAGCGGCTGGGTTGATAAGAATACCGTCACACTCACGTGCAGCGGCCTGAATATTATCTATCAGCTCGCCTTCAGAGTTAGATTGAAAAAAAGAGAGCTCGCACCCCAAAACAGAGGACAGCTCCACCAGAGAAGAATTTATATTCTCAAGAGTTTGAGTGCCATAGATCCCGGGCTCACGTTTTCCAAGCAGATTAAGATTAGGTCCATGAAGAACTAGGAATTTCATAGTTATGAAAGTTCCTGAAGCATTTCATAAGACTTGAGCTTGAGCATATAGCGGCCCTTGCCAACATTTCCATCACGACCCATTATAAGGGCGGCAAAGAGATCCTCGTTTAAAATCCTAACAACTAGACAGGTTCGAGTAGTTGTAATTGAAACCTCTTCAAGTTCGCCCATTTTAATAACATCAACAGCACGCTTGATTTCTTTAAGTACAGTTGCATACTCAACCGACAGGAGTTGCGTATCGAACTCCGACTGATTAACAGAGACTTCATCAATTGGAATGCCGTCATAGGCCATGATTATTGCGGCCAAAGCCCCATCAACGGACTGGATAATCGAGCTCAGTGCATCTCTTAACGACATGATTTAATCCTCCTGATATTTTCAAGCCACCCGTCAAGTGCAGAAATGGCATTATCTGCAACCCCCTGCAGGGGCACAGAAGAAGGGCCTCTCTCGCTTACCTGCTGACTTTCGAACTCAGACAGGTCAGAGCCTTCCGAGACATCTATGTATGCTGTCTCCTGTATAATCGGCGATGAACCAGCATCGAGAGCCTCAAGATCAGCTACACGCTCAGCCGTTACCCTATCTAAAGGATTGTCAGCCAGAATGGCACGATATATTTCAAGTGCTTTATGGATAAATCCCTGTTTTACGTACAGTTCAGCCAAGGTACCGGTAGAAAGAGGGTCGTGATGTGATGCGGCTAAACCGGCAGACTCTGCGAAATAATCTTGGGAATAATCACCTAATTCTGTGGACTCATCTTCAATAGCATCCAAATCTTCTACTATTTCGAGATCTTCTATAATCTCTTCATCATCTTCATCCGATTCACAGGTAGAGTTCATACCACCCGCAGATCTTTCAAGCGATTCAAGCTCAAGACGGCATTCAACATCATCTGGTGCAAACTCCAGTACGGTCTTAAATGCCTGACAGGCAGCGTTCTGATCACCAGCATCAGCAAGAAGTCGACCCAACAGTTTTTGAGAAGAAATATCCTCTGGCATCGCCTTTACGACCAGCTTTAAAGCAGCCAGAGCCTCATCATTTAGTCCCTTGGCGTGACAAGAAAGGGAAAGGGCCCGCTGACCAGACAGATAGCCAGGGTGCTTTTTAACTCCCTGCCTTGCAATATGAAGGGCATCATCAACCAGCCCAACCTTTAGATATACATCAGCCAGTTGAGCAAAGCAGAACGAATCTGGTGATTTTGCGAGACGTTCCTCGAGAGTTTTGATATCCGTCCAGAATGAAGCAGAATCTTTCATGGTCACGTCTCCAGCCCGCTCAATGCGAGCAGCTCTTCAGGAGTATGTTGCGACATTGCATACATGCCAATGCCCTGGTTACAGATAAAATTAATGTTGCCGCTTTTGGATTTCTTGTCTGCGGCAACAACATCAATCAACTGCTGTCGATCATAGCTCGGGATCTCAACCGGGAGACCACACTTGATAATAAGAGCATGAATTCTTGAAAATTCTTCCTCGCTGCACAGGCTTTTTGCAACAGAGACCTTGGCTGCCAACACCATTCCGATTGCAACCGCCTCACCATGCACCAAAGAACTATAACCGGAGATAGATTCAAAAGCGTGGCCAAGCGTGTGGCCGTAATTCAGGATCGCACGCAAACCGGCTTCCTTTTCGTCGAGTTCTACCACCTGTGACTTTAATTGACAGGAGCGAAGAATAATCTCAATCAGAACATCAGGGTCCTTAGCTAAAATTGCGTCGCTATTTTTTTCTACAAATTCAAAAAAAGAATGGTCAATAACCACACCGTATTTAATCACTTCGGCAAGACCTGCACAGAATTGGCGTTGATCAAGTGTAGCGAGAGTATTAACATCAATCAGAACCAGACGAGGCTGATAAAAGGCACCTATCAGATTTTTGCCCTTAGGGTGATCAATACCGGTTTTCCCACCGACACTGCTGTCAACTTGCGCTAAAAGCGTGGTTGGTACCTGAACAAACGGAATACCCCTCATCCAGGTTGCGGCGGCATAACCGGCCAAGTCCCCCACAACACCCCCGCCAAGTGCAACAATAAAAGAGCTGCGATCAACACCTGACGCAAGAAGATCATCATAGACTTGATTCAGGGTTGTACTGTTTTTATACTCTTCGCCATCCGGTATTTCAATACGTACAACAGTGAACCCGGCAGCAACGAGAGATCCCTGCACAGCCGCTCCATACAGTGCAGCAACCGCCGGGTTTGAAATGACTGCAGCCATCCCCTTTAACCCAACAGTCAGGCACCGCTGTCCAAGCGACGCAAGAATGCCACGTTCAATAACAATATCGTAGCTGTTATCAGCAAGATTTACAGACAGGATACTCACTCAGAAGCCCCTTCAAACGGCACAAAATCTCTGCCGCGACATCTTCCACGGATTTCCCATCCGTGTCAATTCTAATATCAGCATCAGCATAAAATTGTTCACGCTCATTCATCAAGGTTTCTGCGCGCTTCGCGGCGTCATCACCAGCCAGAAGAGGCCTGTCGCTACACCCACTCAGGCGGACCAACATCTGTTCCAGTGTCACCATCAGGTTTATGATTACACCTCTTCTCCTCATTAAAGTGCGATTTTGCTGGCAAATCACCGCACCGCCGCCGGTAGCAACTACACATCGCTCTTCCGCTGACAGAATCTGCTCCAGCGTAGAGCTTTCAAGTGCACGAAATTCCGGTTCACCTTTGTTGGCAAAAATATCATTAACTGAGCATCCAGCCGCAGCTACAATTTCAGCATCCAGATCTATAAAACGATAACCAAGTCGTTCAGCCACAATTTTGCCGACAGTACTTTTACCACTTCCCATAAAACCAGTCATGATCAACGGCCGCTCAACCATTACTAATCTGCTCTCGATATCCTTCCAGATTACGCCGGATTTCAAAAATCGAATCACCGCCAAATTTTTCCAGCAAAGCATTGGCAATTTCGATCGCAACGACAGCTTCTGCAACGACCAAGGCGGCAGGCACCGCACAGGTATCTGAACGCTCAACAGTTGCCTCAAAAGGTTCATGTGTACGCATATCGACAGAGCGAAGTGGCGAGTAGAGCGTGGGGATCGGTTTCATAGCGGCCCGCACAACAACAGGCTCACCATTTGACATACCACCTTCAATGCCGCCGGCATTATTGCTGTCTCGTTTGTAGCCATCTTTGTAAAAAATTTCATCATGAACGCGAGAACCTGGCCTGCGGGCAGCGTCAAAACCGATTCCAACCTCTACCCCCTTGATAGCCTGAATGCTCATCAGTGCCATGGCAAGGCGCGCATCCAGCTTGCGGTCCCACTGCACATAGCTTCCAAGACCAGGAGGGAGACCAATCACCTGTACTTCAACAACCCCCCCCAACGTATCGCCGCCGGATTTAGCTGCATCAATAACCCTCTTCATATCCACTTCAGCAGACAGATCACAGCAGAACGTTTCCGAGTTAGCTGCACGCTGCCAAAGGAGTTCAATCGGCTCCTGAGGAGTTATGGCACAAATGCCACCTAACTCTACCACAAAACCACCCACACGTATGTCAAACTCGGCCAGCAATGCTTTAGCTACGGCACCGACAGCAACACGAACAGCGGTTTCACGGGCACTTGAACGTTCCAACACGTTACGCACATCTTTATGGTTATATTTTAAAACACCAGAAAGATCAGCATGACCTGGGCGTGGACGGGTCACAGCGCTTGAGTCATCACGATACTCCGGAAGAGGCGACATCTTCTCGCACCAGTTCTCCCAGTCTCGGTTCTCTACCACAAGCGTCACAGGGGACCCGATTGTTTCTCCCCAGCGGACGCCAGAAAGCAGCTGGACAGTATCCTTCTCGATCTTCATCCTGTCACCGCGTCCATACCCTTGCTGACGACGTGACAGATCATGATTCAGCGTTTCGGCAGAGAGATGAATTCCGGCCGGTAGTCCTTCAATAATTGCACTCAACTGTGGCCCGTGAGACTCTCCGGCCGTCAGGTAACGAAATATACTCACAAAAAACCTCCGAAGATGATCCAAAGCGGGGGCAAAATACCATTTATGATGCGATTACGGCAAGATAAAAGAGGTCAGTAGTACTCCTCATGGTACGAGGGGACCTGATCCAGAAAACCAACACGCACTGATGCCTGCTTTAAAGCTAAATCCACATCTGCAATCAACCTTTCTCTGTCTTTTGGGTAACTACCGGCCAGGTTAAGGAAATTAGATACATGGTTCGAACGAAGAATAGTTTTAGCAGGATGCAGTAGCAACAGCATTTCTCTCGCCTCCAACATCAACTCACGCCTGGTACATTGCTGGAGACCTCTGATAAAATCATCATTGTGTCGGTGGAACATCGTTAACAGCGAGAAATATTCAGGATTTACGCGGTTTACCCACTCTGCTGTAGCCTCTGCGTGTTGCAGGCTTCGGCCACGCCCGGCCAAACCAAGGATTGCTGTTACAGACATTTTAATTCCAGCTTCTCGTGCCACCTGAGCCAACTCCGCCATCCTTCCGGACTCAAAACCTTTGTTAACAGCCAGCAGGGTCTCATCATCACCCGACTCCAGACCAAAATAGAGAATCTTGAGACGTTTTCCACGCAGTATGGCCAACTGATCGGCACTCTTTGTAGTAAGGCTGTTAGGAGAAGCATAAGAAGAAACACGAGTTAGACATGGAAACGCCAATGCCATAGCATCAAGAATAGTGCAGAGATCATCAAAAGGATAAACGAGCGCATCGCCATCAGCCAGAAATATCCTGTCTATTCGAGGACGATGGCTTAAAGGGATTTCTGAGATCTCTGTCAATATTTCCTGAACCGGTCGAAGATGAAAGTTCTTGCCCTTATACATTCCGCAAAAGCGGCACTGGTTTTGTGAACAGCCAACCGTAATCTGGAAGATAAGACTTCGTGCTTCACTGGGAGGGCGAAACAATGGTTCGATGTAGCTCGGCACGCTTGCTTCTCCTTATTAGTAAGTTGAAACTAAAATTTAATATCGAACCCGATGCCGAGCGATTGCGGAGGTGTTCTGGAATCGCCACGGGGAAGATCAGGTGATACAGAGAGGTATTTGTAGTCCAGCTTTAAGGTAGAATTTGTGCCAAGGAGATATTTGAAACCAAACTGGGCAGCCACACCTGTTCTAATCTTTGTTATATCACCTGTTTTTGAGTCCGGTTGATAAGTGTACGCCAGTCCAGTCCCCATATATGGCATGAAGTCCTTCGCAATTTTAAAGCCGTATTTTGCCGTTACAACACCAGGATCGGGGGATTTTGCATCAGAAGGAGCCATGCCCAGACTGTCGGCCCCCAGGGAAAATTGTTTGTAATCTTCACCGGCAAAAGCAAGAGGTACATGCAATAACATTAGAAAAAAAACAAGTAGGGGTACAGTAATGTATTTTTGTATATGTTTCATTTCGAGAGTGCAGACACCCTTTCTGACTGCAGCAATAATATTCAGGATATTTGAGAAGATCTGGCTAGAGTGCGTTCGTGTAAAATCCTTGCATAGTCGATTTCACGCATGACTCCATTAACATCAGCCGGACTATCGTTTTGTACAAAGAGTCCGGTAAGCTCTGAGGTTGGGCTTAGTGCTCCACTTGCGTATAACTTCCAGATTTCTCTACCATAGTCGGTTGATTTAAGCTCTGGTGAAAAGCGGCTAAAATAGGCCGTTATGTTTCCAACGTCTCGTTCAAGCATACTGCGGGCATTATTGTTACCGGAAGCATTGACAGCCTGCGGCAGATCGATGATTACCATACCGTCACGGCCGACAAGAACATTGTACTCAGACAGGTCTCCATGGATAATTCCGGCACAAAGCATGAGGACAATCTCTCTTATCAACTCACGATGATATTCACGGGCCTTTACCGCAGTCAATCGAAGATCATTCAGACGGGGAGCTGCATTGCCGTCTGCATCGATCACAAATTCCATCAACAGAATACCTTCAGCGTAATCAAAGACCCGCGGGACTCGTACACCGGCTTCTGACAATGTTCTCAGTGCGTCAACCTCAGCGTTTTTCCAAGCATCTTCAGTTTCCTTGCGCCCATACCTGGAATTCTTTTGCATTGCTCGCGCCTGACGACTGTTACGTCCCTTTCGTCCTTCCTGATACTGGGCCAGCTGACTAAAACTTCTTGTGCGGGCGTCTTTGTACACCTTGGCGCAACAGATTTCCCCCTTTGACTGAACTACATAAACGTCAGCCTCCTTACCACTCATTAACCGGGATATAACCTCATCCACCAAACCGTTGCGAACCAGTATTTCAAAACACTCCGGAGTTTTCATGATAGGTTAACCAAAACTGTTATAAGGTACTCAGACTGATACATTAACGATTCCTTTATATTAATCACGATGAGTGTACTTGGAATTAGCTTACTATGTTGAACAGTCTATCATTACTATGCTGATAACGGCAAGAACGATGAATATAAATCAAGACTGCTTATAAATAGAAAGGCCCGATGTTATTTCACCGGGCCTTTCTATTTACCAATTTACCTAAGTATCATTTCTAGGCGCTGGCTGCCATAGCCTTTTCAAAACCGATACTAAAGGCCTTCCTGTTAAGCTCAATAAATGCTTCTGGGACACTAGAAAGAACTGCTTTTTCGGCATTTTCACGACTTACCTGACCGGTCAACGCGACCATTGCCCCAAGTGCAACAATATTGGCAACGATTTCACGACCAACATCATTTTTGGCGGTATTGATAATCGGGAAAGAGATGATCTTATAATTTCCTTTCGGAAGCTTTGTGACGAGATCAGAATCCACTAGAAGGATACCACCATCTTTCAGGTCGTGAGTATATTTATCGCACGCTTCCTGAGTCATGGCCAGCAATGCGTCTACCGTAGTGGCCTTAGGATAATCAATCGGACCGTCTGAAATAATAACTTCCGATTTTGATGCGCCACCACGAGCTTCAGGGCCGTAGCTTTGCGACTGAACGGCCTGTTTCCCTTCGTAGATCGAAGCGGCTTTGGCCATGATGATCCCGGCAGTGATCAGACCCTGACCACCTGCACCGGAAAATCTGAGTTCATATCTTGACATGAATATATCGCTCCTTTTCCTGTAATTATTACTTGGAAGCCTTGGCACGCTCGATAACTTTAGCGTACTCGGCAGTATACTCAGGCTTAACTTCTTCCTTGTAGAGAACACCAGTCAGAACTTTGCCCTGCAGTTGTTCAGCGGTCATTTTTTCGGCTGCCTTAACAGGTACAGCAACTTCTTTCAGTCGGTTCATCATTTCAATGACCGACTTATACTTGTTACGACGACCATAAGTAGTCGGGCAGTCATCAAGAATTTCAACGACCGAGAAACCCTTATGCTGGATAGCTTCAACAATCAGCTTATCTATCTGGTTGGCGTGGAACGCAGTGCCACGGGCAACGAAGGTAGCACCGGCTCCGATTGCCAGCTTTGCGATATCAAAACCTGGATCAGGATTGCCGTAAGGAGTTGTTGAGGCCTTATGGCCTGTAGGTGTGCAAGGGGAGAACTGTCCACCTGTCATACCATAAATGTAATTGTTCATGATGATATATGTCATGTCTATGTTACGACGACATGCGTGAATGAAATGATTCCCGCCAATTGCAGTACCATCGCCATCACCACCGACCAGAATAACATTCATTTCAGGCTTAGCCATTTTGACACCGGTTGCAAATGCAGCGGCACGACCATGGGCAGTGTGGAGGGTACAGCAATCAATATAACCTGGAAGACGCGAGGCACAGCCGATACCTGATACAACAGCGGTCTCTTCCTTTTTGAGGTTAAGCGTTTCCATCGCCCGGATAAGACCTTTCATGACGATACCGTGACCGCAGCCAGGGCACCAGATGTGAGGTAACTTGCCGGGACGAATCCATTTATCATAATCAAATGCCATGGTTATTTAACCTCCTTGATCTTCTCGAGAATCTGGTCGGGATTAATTGGCTCGCCATCAACACGGAAGATTCCTAGTACCGGAACCTTTCCTTGCGCGCAACGCTCAAGCTCAAGAGAGCACATCCCAAGATTCATTTCTGGAATTACTATTCCTTTGACCCTACCAGCCAGAGCTTTTATCTGCTTGTCAGGAAATGGCCAGAAGGTTTTGATGCGGAACATGCCTGCTTTAATCCCCTGTTCACGTGCAACATTAACAGCATAACGAGCAGATCTTGAAGTGGAGCCGTATGCTACAACTACAACGTCAGCGTCATCGAGCATATACTCTTCGAAGGTGACAATGTCGTCAACATTTGCATCTACCTTACGTACCTGACGCTCTTCCTCTGCCTGAACTATCTCAGCCTTTGTGGTAGGGAAACCGTCCTGCATTTTATTAAGGCCGGTAACATGGAACTTGTAGCCTGAACCGAAAGCTGCCAATGGTGGTACATCACCGAAACTGGTGTCGTACGGTTTGTACTGTTCAGGCGATACTGTAGGAGATTTTCGTGGGACAACTTCAAGTTCACCCTTCTCAGGGAAAACGATCCGCTCACGCATATGAGCAATGATTTCGTCAGGCATAACCATAACTGGTGTGCGATATTTCTCTGACAGATTGAATGCGCGGATTACCTCTTCATAAGTTTCCTGAACTGAAGCAGGTGTCAGACAGATAGCCGGATGGTCACCATGTGTTCCCCACTTGGCGCACATTACATCTGACTGTGATGGGCCTGTCGGCATACCTGTTGATGGGCCACCACGCATGACGTTATAAATAACGCAAGGTATCTCGGCGATGCAACCGTAGCCGATCAGTTCCTGTTTTAAGGACAAACCGGGGCCAGATGTTGAGGTAAGCACCTTGGCTCCCGCCAAGGATGCACCAAGAATTGCAGCCATAGCTCCAATTTCGTCTTCCATCTGAATAAATTTACCGCCAACTTTCGGCAGTTCAACTGACATTACCTCGGCAACTTCGGTCGAGGGGGTGATCGGATAACCTCCGAAGAAGTCGCAACCGGCATATAATGCTCCGTGTGCAGCAGCTTCGTTACCCTGAAGAAACGCTACTTTTTTGGACACTGTTCATTTCCTCCTGTAGATTTATTCGGTTATGACTTTGATAGCAAAATCGGGACAGCGCAGTTCACACTGCATACATTTGATGCAGGCCTCAAGATTCTTAACAGAAACACAGAAACCCTTCATCTCAAGTACGTCTTTAGGGCAGAATTCAACACAAATGTGGCACCCCTTGCAGTACTTCTCGATAATCTCAATTTTTGGCAATGTTTTTTCCATCTAGCAAGACTCCTTTATTCCGTAATAAAAGGTGGTAAATTCAGGCTCCAAAATGAAGCAAAAGAAGGGCGCAAACTCCACCCTTCTTTTGCTAACTTCCAGAAACCTGGAATCAAATACTACTTCATGCTGCCAACCAGTTCCTTAACAGCAGCAACTGATTTATCCATCATGGCCTGTTCTTCAGCATCAAGCTTGAACTGGATGATGTTTTCAACGCCTTTTTCTCCAAGAACAGCAGGTACGCCGACGTAGAAACCGTTGACGCCGAACTCGCCCTGCAGGAAGCAGCAGGTCGGGAGAACGCGTTTCTGGTCTTTCAGAATCGACTCAGCCATAGCGATTGCTGAAGAAGCTGGTGAGTAAAATGCTGAGCCGGTTTTGAGCAGTGCAACAACTTCACCGCCTGCCCCACGGGTACGCTTAACCATGGCTTCCATAACTTCCTTACCCTTCTCGGCACCGTATTTCTGCTCGAGTAGTTCGGTAACAGGAATGCCATTAACACTAGCATAACGAACCAGAGGAACCATATCGTCGCCGTGGCCACCAAGAGTCATTGCAGTTACGTCCTTAACAGAAACACCCAGTTCCCAGGCAATAAAGCTGGCGAAACGAGCAGAGTCAAGTACACCGGCCTGACCAATTACACGGTGATATGGGAAACCGGTGATCTTCTGGCAGAGAGTAACCATAGCATCGAGCGGGTTGGAAATTACGATTACAATTGACTCTGGAGCATAAGCTTTGATTCCCTCAGCAACAGAAGTCATGATCTTGGAGTTTACTTCGATCAGGTCATCGCGGCTCATACCCGGTTTACGCGGCAGACCTGCAGTTACGATAACAACATCGGAACCTTTGATGTCTTCGTAGCTGTTGGTACCTTTCAGGTTGACATCATAGCGATCAACCGGACCAACTTCGGCAATGTCAAGCATCTTGCCTTGTGGCAGACCTTCAACAATGTCAAAAAGGACAACATCCCCAAGTTCGCGCAATGCACAAAGCTGAGCAAGAACGCCGCCGATCTGTCCGCCACCGATAAGTGAAATCTTTTTACGAGCCATACTTTACCTCCTCTTTCTTTTTTTTAAAATTTAGCGGGGAGTTGTATCCCAGCCCCTACAGACTACTTCTTGTAACGTTTACATATTTTCAATCAAAGCATCAGCAAAACCTGAGCAGGAAAGCAACGTTGCCCCCTGCATCATCCGTTCAAAATCATAGGTTACTCGTTTCTGGCCGATAGTCCTGTCAAGAGTTTTAACTATCAGATCTGCAGCTTCCTGCCATTTTAGATATTCAAGCATCATAACACCTGAAAGAATGACAGAGCCTGGATTAACTTTATCAAGATTGGCATATTTGGGAGCAGTGCCATGAGTAGCTTCAAAAATGGCATGCCCGGTTACATAATTTATGTTTGCACCAGGGGCAATACCTATACCACCCACTTGGGCAGCCAAGGCATCTGAAAGAAGATCACCCTCTAGATTCATCGCGGCAACTACATCAAATTCCTTGGCTCTGGTCAGAATCTGCTGAAAAGTGATGTCGGCAATAGTATCTTTGATCATCAGGAGTTTTTTCAGCTGACCGTTTCCGTGCGTCGGTAAAAGCTTAAGAGCTTCTTCCACCTCATCACAGATTACCTGCTGCTGCTGTAATGACATCATCTCATAGCCGGGGTCAATCAACTTTGCATTATCTTCAACTGAAATATCAGGATTGCGATCCTGATTATTAATAATCCATGACTCTCTCTCGGTTACAATCTTCAAGCGAAACTCAGAGGTAGCCAAGGAATATCCCCAATCTTTGAACGCACCCTCGGTGAATTTCATGATATTGCCCTTATGGACAATAGTCACTGACTTGCGTTTATGATCAAGTGCATACCGGATTGCAGCCCGTATCAAACGCTCTGAACCTTCTTTAGAGATAGGCTTAATCCCGATTGATGAAGTTCCGGGAAAACGGATCTTGCTGACCCCCATTTCGTTAATCAGAAAGTTTATGATCTTTTCACATTCATCGGTACCGGTCATCCACTCAATACCGGCATAAATGTCTTCACAGTTCTCGCGGAAAATCACCATGTCAACATCTTCAGGCTTTCTAACTGGTGAAGGAACACCCTGAAAATACCGAATCGGACGAAGACAGGTGTAAAGATCAAGCATCTGCCTGAGTGCAACATTCAGCGAGCGTATTCCGCCCCCGATAGGAGTTGTCAGTGGTCCTTTGATTCCAACCAGAAACTCCCTGAATGCCTGCACTGTCTCATCCGGCAACCAGGCTTTATCACCCATTTCAGCACGGAACCGGTTAAATGGTTTTTCCCCGGCATACACTTCCATCCAACTGATTTTTTTCGAACCGCCGTAGGCCTTTCCTACGGCGGCATCGAAAACGCGTACTGAAGCTTTCCAGATATCTATACCTGTACCATCACCTTCAATATAGGGAATGATCGGGTTGTTCGGCACCTTCAGCATACCGTCACTTCCCATGATGATCTTTTCCCCTGAAGGGACTTTAACGTATGTATATTCCATCCGGGTCTCTTAGCACAGTTAATAAATTATAAAAGAGCTTTGTATTGCATAAGAATTAAGCGATAGCGTCAATAATTGCGTTCAGTGTTGCACTCGGACGCATTGCCTTTTCTGTCTTTACCGGATTCGGGTTGAAATAGCCGCCGATATCCTGTGGCTTGCCCTGAGCACCGATCAATTCCGCATTGATTTTTTCCTCATTTTCCTGAAGCTGCTTGGCTACCTTGGCGAAACGAGCTGCAAGATCTGCATCCTTGTTCTGTGCTGCCAGAGCCTCTGCCCAGTACATTGCCAGATAGAAATGGCTGCCTCTGTTGTCAATCTGACCAACTTTACGGGCCGGATTTTTGTTGTTATCAAGGAACTTGGTGTTGGCCTGGTCAAGCGTGTCAGCCAGAAGCTGGGCTTTTTCATTCTTGAAAGTAGCGGCCAGATGCTCCAGCGACACCCCTAGAGCCAGGAATTCGCCCAGTGAATCCCAACGCAGGTAACCTTCCTCGACGAACTGCTGCACATGTTTCGGAGCAGATCCACCTGCACCTGTCTCGAACAGTCCGCCGCCGGCCAGCAATGGCACGATGGAGAGCATCTTGGCGCTGGTACCCAGCTCAAGAATAGGGAACAGGTCGGTCAGATAATCCCTCAGTGCATTTCCGGTAACGGTAATCGTATCCAGACCAGCTTTTGCACGTGGCAATGTAAACTTCATCGCCTCTACAGGAGACATGATATGGATTTCCAGACCATTAGTGTCGTGGTCTTTCAGATATTTTTCTACTTTCAGAATCATCTGGGCATCGTGAGCACGGTTTTTGTCAAGCCAGAATACAGCAGGTGCTCCTGTCGCACGTGCACGACGAACTGCCAGCTTGACCCAATCCTGGATCGGCAGATCTTTTGCTTGGCAGCCGCGCCAGATATCGCCCTCTTCCACCTCATGCTGGAACAGGACAGTGCCTGCCTCATTAACAACACGCATTGTACCGCTTGCAGCAACCTTGAAGGTCTTGTCGTGTGAACCGTACTCTTCGGCCTTCTGAGCCATGAGACCGACGTTGGAAACACTGCCCATGGTGGTCGGATCGAACTGGCCGTTCTTCTTGCAGAAATCGATGCATTCCTGATACCACTCAGAATAGGATGTATCTGGAATTACACATTTTACGTCGTGCAGTTTGCCGTCAGGTCCCCACATCCCGCCGGAATCACGGATTACGACAGGCATGGAAGCATCAATGATGATGTCGTTGCTGGCGTGCAGGTTGGTGATACCCTTATCAGAGTCAACCATCGCCAGAGGTGGCTGTTTTTTATAAACTGCCTGGATATCTGCTTCTATTTCAGCCTGCTTTGCTGCCGGCAGTTTCTGGATTTTAGCATAAAGATCACCCATGCCGAGATCTGGATTGACACCCAGCTCGTTGAAGGTAGCGGCATGCTTCTCGAAAACGTCCTTGTAGAATACGGAGACAAAATGACCGAACATGATCGGATCAGAGATCTTCATCATGGTGGCCTTAAGGTGAACAGAGAACAAAACACCCTTTGCCTTTGCGTCTTCAATCTGCTCTGCGATAAATGCACGCAGTGCCTTTGCGCTCATGAATGCGCCATCGAGGACTTCACCAGCCTGAAGAGCAAGCTTGTCTTTCAGCACCTTAACGTTACCGGCCTGATCTACAAACTCGATCTTTACATTGCCTGCTTTTTCCATGGTGACTGATTTTTCACTGTGATAGAAATCTCCAGCCGACATATGTGATACATGGGTTTTTGATTCCGGCTTCCAGGCTCCCATCTTGTGTGGATATTTCTTTGCATACTCCTTAACTGCACGCGCCGAACGGCGATCAGAGTTACCTTCACGCAGAACCGGGTTTACGGCCGATCCCAGACATTTTGCATAGCGTGCATTCAGTTCTTTTTCTGCGTCTGTCTGTGGATCTTCCGGATAATCTGGAAGTTTATAGCCCTGCTCCTGCAATTCCTTGATAGCTGCTTTCAGCTGTGGAATGGAAGCACTAACGTTTGGCAGCTTGATAATGTTGGCCTCTGGTTTCTGTGTGAGTTCACCCAGCTCAGCCAAATAATCCGGCATTCTCTGCTCTGGCGTAAGATAGTCGGGAAAGTTGGCAATTATTCTTCCTGCAACTGAAATATCCCTTGTCTCTACGACAACGCCGGCAGCTTTTGTAAATGCATTAACGATTGGAAGTAAAGAGTACGTTGCAAGTGCGGGGGCTTCATCAATTTTTGACCAAATAATCTTTTGCGTTGTCATATTCTCTCCTTAGTTTTTAATCAGAAAGCCAAAGGCTCTTTGAATAGAGTATAACGGATTTTACCGGAATATCAGAAGGTCAGTGCTTGAACCGTGGAGCACCTGCTATCCTGAAAAAAACCACTGCAAAAGCAGTGTGTTTTTTGATAAAACTATACGATATAACGATACTTTATAGTCAGGATAAATATCCTGTATACAGTATACAAAAGCGATTTGACTGTCAAGAAAAAATCAATTTAAGACAAAGTGTTACATTAACAGGACACTGCATGAATATCAGTTATTTTTATTCGAATATCGCCGTGCTTCATCCGCATCATCACGACTGAAATTACGAGGAATGACTAAAATCTGTCCGGGCCATAACCGCTTGGGGTCGCGGATCTGGTCACGATTGGAACGATAGATAATCGGCCATAGCGTTGAGTCATTATAGATCTCTGTTCGAGCTGAAATCTGCGGCAACGTTTCGCCACGACGAACGGTGTAAGAAGTAGGCAGTGGGGTAGGAGGATTTTTGGGGATCTTCTGTACGGCTAGGGCGGACTCTGCAGATCTGGCAAGTTCTTGGGCTCTCAATTTTATCTCGGCTTCTGCAGCAGCACGCATCAACTGCTCTTCTTCGGCTTTTGCTGCAAGCTCTGCGATACGTTGCTGCTTCTCGACAGCAAGCCTTTTTTTGTATCTGTCAGCTTCAGCCTGTAATAATTCTGCTTTCTGGAATGCAAGCTGATAGTAAATATCTGCTTTTTTATCATCCTCACGAACATGGTAAAGCGCTTCACCATGCTCAAAAGTTTCCAGTAAACTGAGATACTCCTGAGGGAAAATCGCGGGGACATCTTGGGAACCAAGCACATCGACAATTTGGGCCGTCTTGCTGCGCCATGAAGGCACAGAAGCAGAACAGGCCGCCAGGAGAGCACAAATCAACAATATGCAAACTACCTGGCAGCCTTTTCCTGCCACTATCAAGCCTGCTTTTCGGCCAAACGGATACCCAGTTCACGAAGTTGTTTGGTATCAACCTGCGAGGGGGCCTCAGACATCATACAAGTACCCTTCTGTGTTTTTGGAAAGGCGATAACATCCCGGATTGAGTCGCTGCCGGTCAGCAGCATTATCAATCGATCCATACCAAATGCGATCCCTCCATGTGGTGGTGTACCAAACTCCAGTGCATCAAGCAGGAAGCCAAACTTGCTGCGTGCATCTTCCACACTCATTCCAAGCAGCTTGAACATCAGGGATTGGACGTGTTCCTGATGAATCCTGATGGAGCCACCTCCGATTTCGTTGCCGTTCAACACAAGATCATACGCTTTGGCACGACAGCGACCAGGATCCGACTCAACAAATTCCAGATCCTCGTCCATCGGGGCGGTGAATGGGTGGTGAACCGCACACCAGCGCTTTTCATCTTCATCCCACTCAAGCAGCGGAAACTCGGTTATCCATACAAAACGATAGTCATCTTTGCTGGTTAACTTGAGGAGATTCGCCAGATGGTTACGCAGCTTGCCGAGTGAATCGTTGACTACCTTTGACTTGTCGGCCACAAAGAACAACAGGTCACCCTCTTCGGCGGCGAATTCTTTGTTCATAGTCGCAATTTCTTCCGCAGTAAAAAACTTGGCGATCGGAGAGTGCCACTCGCCATTCTCGATCTTGACGTAAGCAAGCCCCTTGGCTCCGTAGATCTTTACGAACTCCGTAAGATCGTCAATCTCCTTTCGGGAGAATTTTGAGCATCCCTTGGCATTGATACCCTTAATTTCTCCCCCCTTGGAGGCAACATCGGCAAAAACTTTAAATCCGGAGGATTTTACAATATCGGTCAGATCGCAAAGTTCCATACCAAAACGGAGATCGGGATTATCGAGACCAAAACGACGAATTGCTTCGGCATAGGTAAGCCGCTCCACCGGCAATTGAACCGTAACACCCTTTGCTTCTGTAAAAACACGGGCAATGAGCCCTTCCATAACAGTTATTATATCCTCTTGGTCAATAAAGGACATCTCGCAGTCAATTTGAGTGAACTCAGGCTGGCGATCAGCCCGCAGATCTTCATCACGGAAACAGCGCACAACCTGGAAATATTTATCAAAACCGGAAATCATAAGGATCTGTTTAAAGATCTGCGGAGACTGCGGCAATGCGTAAAAATGTCCCTGATTGATTCGGGACGGGACAAGAAAGTCACGTGCCCCTTCCGGGGTGGATTTGGTAAGAAACGGGGTTTCAAGTTCAATAAATCCGTTATCGGTCAGGTATGAACGGGTCAACTGGGCGACCTTCGAACGGAGGATCAGGTTATACTGCAGCTGTGGGCGGCGAAGATCAAGATAGCGGTATTTCAGACGGATGTTCTCATTGATGTCACTATGTTCATCGAGCATGAACGGGAGAGGCTTGGAACGGTTGAGCAGTTTGCACTCGAGCACCTGAATTTCCACTTCACCAGTCTTCATGTTCGGGTTGACAGTTCCTTCCGGCCGGGGGATAACAGTGCCCCTGACAGCCAGAACAAACTCGCTTCGGACTGACTCGGCAACGGCATGGCCGGATGGATTGACTTCCGGATCAAAAACAATCTGGGCTATCCCTTCTCGGTCACGCAGATCGATAAAAATGAGCCCGCCATGATCGCGACGGCGCAGTGCCCATCCCATCAATATAACCTCACTGCCTATATCTGAAGCCTTCAGATCTCCGCAGTAATGTGTTCGTTTCCAACTTCCAAGAAAATCCATAAAATCCCCCTATTGCTAAAATGTTGATTAGTTTATCAATTTCCCGATATTCCCAAACCGTGGCATAAATTTTTCACGATCCCATGACCAGTACTTTATAAATGCCAAACCCTTGATTTGATCACGCCGGACAAACTTCCAGAATCGACTGTCATAAGATCGGTCGCGATTGTCGCCCATAACGAAGTAAGAATCTGCCGGAACGGTAACAGGACCGAATGTATCGCGCGGATTCATTTCTTTCGGGATAGTATCTCTTTCCTTATGAACCTCATGTGAATTTTCATAATGCTTGCCATTTACATAGACCTTCTTATCTTTACCCTCAACCACATCACCGGGAACCCCGACAACGCGCTTGATAAAATCCTTGCTAGGATCTTCAGGATACTCGAAAACGATCACATCGCCCTGGCGTGGGTCACGAAGCTTAAGTATTCGCTGGTCGACAAACGGGATCTTGGTACCATACATAAACTTGCTGACCAGCAAATGATCACCGATAGCAAGCGTATCCTCCATTGACCCGGACGGAATTTTGAACGCCTGAACCAGATATGTGCGGATTACCAAGGCCAGCAGTACTGCAATTATGATCGACTCGGCATACTCCCGAACCAGACCTTTCTTCTTGACCAGTTCATGCTGGACCGGGGTGAATTCTGCTTGAGATGATTTCAAATCTTCTTCCATACGGTTTCCTTTTAAAAATTCAATTATCAGTCAACCTTCAAAATTGCCAGAAAAGCTTCCTGTGGCAACTCAACATTACCAACATTCTTCATACGCTTCTTCCCCTCTTTTTGTTTTTCAAGGAGTTTGCGCTTACGAGTTATATCACCGCCGTAACATTTTGCCAGAACATCCTTACGCATGGCTTTAACTGTTTCCCGGGCAATAATCCGGTTACCGATGGCCGCCTGAATAGCCACCTCGAACATCTGCCGCGAAATAAGCTCCTTCATCTTGGAAACAAGATCACGACCTCGGAAATAGGCTTTTTCACGGTGCAGGATCAGCGACAGAGCATCAACCACCTCACCGTTTATCATAACATTCATGCGCACCAGATCACTCTGGCGGTACTCAAGATGTTCATAATCAAGAGAAGCATATCCTTTGGTAATCGACTTGAGACGATCGTAGAAATCAAGCACAATCTCGTTAAGAGGCAGTTCATAAATGATCATGACGCGTGTCGGAGTCAGATACTTAATCTCGCGCTGAACGCCACGTTTGTCTTCACAGAGCGCCAGCACACCGCCAACAAATTCATTCGGGACATGAATGTGGGCAAGAATAAAAGGCTCTTCCAGATACTCCGTACTTTGCAGCTCCGGCATCTGATTGGCGCTCTGAATCGAGTATACCTCACCATTCATTTTATGAACTCTATATACAACTGTCGGCGCAGTAGTAATCAACTCAAGCCCGAATTCACGTTCCAGCCGCTCCTGAATTATTTCCATATGCAGCAGACCAAGGAAACCACAACGGAAACCGAAACCTAGAGCCAGAGAAGTTTCCGGCTCAAAAGAGAACGATGAATCGTTTAATTTAAGTTTTGCAAGCGCATCCCGCAACTGCTCGTACTGAACGGTGTCTATCGGATACAGGCCGGAGAAAACCATCGGCTTAACTTCCTTGAAACCATCCAGTGCCTGTTCGCACTGCCGATGCAGCAAAGTGACCGTATCACCAACCTTGGCATCCGCAACATCCTTGATACCAGCGATAATGAAACCTACCTCACCAGCCGCCAGCTCCGGCACCTCTATCATTGTCGGTGCGAAGACGCCTACTTTCAGCGCTTCAAATGAGCTGTTGGTTGACATCAACTGGATCTTGTCACCCTTTTTAAGCGTTCCGTCAAAGATACGCACCAGAATGATGACCCCCTGGTACTGATCGTACCAGGAATCAAACAGCAGCGCTTTTAGAGGCGCATCAGGATTACCAACTGGTGGCGGGATTTTTTTGACGATCTCCTCAAGGATCTCGTGAGTACCGATCCCCTCCTTTGCGCTTGCCAGAACAGCATCATGCGCATCAATGCCGATAATCTCCTCTATCTCCTGCTTAACCCGCTCCGGATCGGCTGCGGGCAGATCAATTTTGTTAAGGACCGGAAAAACTTCCAGATTTATATCAAGTGCGAGATAAACATTTGCAAGAGTCTGGGCTTCTACCCCCTGAGATGCGTCAACAACGAGCAATCCGCCTTCACAGGCGGCCAGCGAACGTGATACTTCATAGGTGAAGTCAACATGGCCGGGGGTGTCTATCAGATTGAGTACATAATCGATTCCGGCATCAGAACGATAATTAAGACGAACAGTCTGGGCCTTTATGGTAATACCCCGTTCACGCTCCAGATCCATTTTATCAAGGAACTGGTTCTGTTTATCCCGATCGGAAACCGTGCCGGTATACTCAAGAAGGCGGTCTGCCAAGGTTGATTTGCCATGATCGATGTGAGCGATAATGGAGAAGTTGCGGATTTTACTGATTTCCATGAATTCCTTCGTACTCTAAAAATTAGGACTGTGAAGAATAAATAAAGATGGCCCGAAAGTAAAGGGGAAAAGGGCAAAGTCACCAAGCAATGCTTTATAACTTTCGCACTTGACAAGAGGATACCGAATGATGCTTATTTCGACTTATTCAAACAGATGAAGCTGGCATGTTATAATCCACAAACCACAACACCAAAGGAAATTAACGCATTACACTCTACAGCCCCCCTATAAAGGCAGCCCCGCCTCGCTCCCACGAATACTGGATGCGCCGTGCCATAGCCGAAGCCGGCAAGGCCTGGATCAAGGACGAAGTACCGATCGGCTGTGTTATCGTCAAGGGTGGCAAAATCATCGCCCGTGGCCATAACCTCCGTGAAACAAGTCAGGATCCAGCCGGACACGCCGAGATGATAGCGATCAGAAAAGCCGCCCGGAAACTTGGATCCTGGCGGCTGCTTGACACTGTCCTGTATGTTACCCTTGAACCTTGCACGATGTGCATGGGAGCGATCATACTGGCGCGCATCTCCACTGTGGTTTTCGGCTGTTACGACCCAAAGGGTGGAGCGGCCGGTTCTCTATATGACCTCTCAAGCGATCCCAGACTTAATCATAAAGTTGAACTGTTGCCGCGTGTTCTTGAAAGCGAATGTTCCGGACTGTTGAGTGAATTCTTTACCCAATTACGCACGCGGAAAAAAAACGGCACTACTACTTCATTAAAATAAGAAGGGGGAGAACATTAATCGTTCTCCCCCCGGATAAACGGGTTACCTGCAAATAATAATATCAGCCTGCAAGACCAAAGCTTTCATGCATGACGCGTACGGCCAGTTCGGTATATTTTTCATCAATGACTACCGAAATTTTTATTTCAGATGTAGAAATCATCTGGATATTGATGCCGTTTTGGGAGAGCGCACTGAACATTTGTGTCGCCACTCCGGCATGGCTGCGCATTCCAAGCCCGACAATCGAAATTTTGCTGATGTTCTCGTCGGAAATAACCTCCTTAGCCTGAATTTCCTTCGCGACTTCATTTGTGATCATCAGAGCCTGTTTTAGATCAGCCTTGGTAACCGTGAAGGTAAAGTCGGTCATGCCATGATCGCTGACATTCTGCACAATCATATCTACCGATATAGCGGCATCAGAGAGTGGTGTAAGAATTTTAGCGGCAATGCCTGGCCTGTCAGGTACTCCTTTGACAGCGATCTTAGCCTCATTTTTGTCGTACGCAACCCCTGAAACAAGTATTCCTTCCATATCCTTGTCCTCCCTGGTAACCATTGTACCGGTATTTTCATTAAGACTTGAGCGGACATGTACGTCCACGTTATATTTTTTGGCAAATTCAACAGAACGTATCTGGAGTACTTTGGCTCCCAGACTGGCCAGCTCCAGCATCTCGTCATACGATATCTTTTCGATCTTGCGGGCCTCTTTACAGACATTGGGGTCTGTGGTGTAGACACCGTCAACATCGGTGTAAATCTCACAGACATCCGCTTTAAGTGCAGCGGCAATAGCAACAGCAGATGTATCTGATCCACCGCGTCCGAGAGTGGTTACATTTCCGACGGCATCAATCCCCTGAAAACCTGCGAGTACAATGATGGTGCCTTCTTTAAGATCGGCGCGGATATTTTTATCACCGATACTTTCAATACGGGCTTTCGTCGCAGTAGAGTCCGTAATAATTGGAACCTGCCACCCCTGATAAGATTTTGCTTTGTACCCCTGTGACTTGAGATACATGGAGAGAAGCCCGATAGTGACCTGTTCACCGGTCGCGACCAGAACGTCATACTCACGACCATCCGGTATTTCACACATTTCATTGGCAAGTGCAACCAGCTTGTTGGTTTCGCCGGACATGGCGGATACAACAACAATCACGTCGTTACCAGCGTCATATGTCTTGATGATGCGTTTGGCAACGTTTTTGATGCGGTCGGGTGAACCGACCGAGGTGCCACCGTACTTCTGTACTACAAGCGCCATACTGCTCTCCTTGTTGGGAAATGGTTGATAATATGAACCGCTGGATGGTGCTCTATAACAGACAACATACTGTCAGGTCAAAGTTTTTTTTGCTTTCAAAGCCTGCCTGAAAGCTGTTCAAGGACAACGTCATATTTTTGCCCGGAGCTTGTTATGGTAATCAGACGTCGATCTCCTTCTGAATACTCGAACAGCAATGTCAGCACATCAGAAGGCATCAGCTCTACGAGGCGCTCAGACCATTCAACAATACAGACGCCATCACCATAAAAGAACTCTTCAAATCCGAGCTCGGCAATGTCATCATCACCGGTCAGACGGTAGAAATCAAAGTGGTAGACCGGAATACTACCCGGATAACAATTCATAATTGCGTATGTCGGACTCGCCACCAAATGAGTACTTTGAGGAGCCAGCGAGGCGACAACTCCCCTGGTCAGGCAGGTTTTTCCACCTCCAAGGTCGCCTCGAAGAGCCAGAAAGGAACCGGGTGAAAGCAGTGAGCCAAGAATGCTGCCAAGTTGTTCAGTCTCACCAGGAGAATTTGTAGTAATCTGCAAACCTGACATTACCTGTTCATTGAGCGGATGATATCTATCCTGGACACAATGCCGACAAGCTTCTTGCCTTCCAAAACAGGAAGCGAGTGTAACTTTTTGCTGCTCATAATCTCAGCAACGCTGCTGACAGAATCGGAAGGCGTGACGGTGGTGACATCAGTTGATGCTAACTCTGAAGCGGTTTGTGCTGTAATTTTATTCAGGTCTCGCTGCAGGGATCCTTCCCCACCAAGAGGTATGATCCAATCAAAGAGAGAGATAACCGTCGGGATATGCAGAGGACGATCTTGTTCGACCAAATCGGATGCGGAAACTATTCCTGTCAAATTCCCGGTTTCATCAACAACCGGAAGCGATCCAAAGCGCATGGTGTCGAAAATACCGGCCATTTCACGCACGGTTGTGTTTCCTCTTATTGTAACTACGTCTTTGGTCATAATATCAGCAACGGTCAGCATGGTAACACTCCTTTTTGAGCCCACCGAACATCTTCAGGTTCGACAGCAGTTTGTTTTAAATAATTCGTTATACGCATACGGCAACACTTCAATTACATCGGATGCATTAATACCGATTTCTCCCTTTTCCTCTGCAACCATGTCTGCAGCTAAACCATGAAGAAACACCCCCAGGCAGCAGGCATCCCACGCAGTATAGCCTTGGCCCAGCAGGGAGACAACAATGCCGGTCAGTACATCGCCCATGCCTCCTGAGGCCATGCCCGGGTTGCCACTGCCATTAATGGCCACGCTGCCATCGGGTGAAGCAATAACAGTACGAGCTCCCTTAAGAACCATAAAAACGCCGTATTTACTGGCAAATTCCTGGGCAACAGAAATACGAATTGCCTCAACATCAGGGATTGGAGTGCCCAATAGCCGGGACATCTCTCCTGGATGTGGGGTGAGAATAATCTGCTTTGTTTTTTTCCGATTCAAGACGGTTATGTCTTCTGCCAGTGCATTCAGACCATCAGCATCTATGACCATCGGCAACGTAACAGTCTCAACCAGATTCTGAACCAGTTCATATGTACCTGAACGAGTACCAAGACCCGGACCTATCGCAACGGCATTCTTGCCGACCAGCAGCTGTTCAATTGCATTAAATGCACTGCTTGCAAGGTGACCACTGCCGGAATCAGGAAGTGGAAATGTCATAACTTCAGTTGTTTTTATTTCAAGAATACTGTGAATATTTTCGGCTGCAGCCAGGGTTACCAGACCGGAACCGGCTCTCACGGCACTATTTGCTGACAATGCCGCAGCACCGGTTTTGCCTGTAGACCCTGCGATTATAAGGCAATGACCAAAACGGCCCTTGTGTGCTTGACGATCTCTCCTATGCAACAGAGGTCTTACTGCCTCTGCATTCAGAAAATTGTAACAAGTCGCATCTTCCATAAGTTTTTGAGGAATCCCGATATCGGCCACCACCAGTCGCCCGATATATTCGGCACCTGGGTATAAAACATGCCCAAGTTTTGCGAAGGCGAATGTAACTGTTATATCTGCCCTGACCGCGTCTCCCAACACCTGTCCTGTGGTGCCATGGACACCGGAAGGGATGTCAACCGAAACGACAGGTCGACCGGATGCATTTATCAGATCAACCGCTTCGAGGTAAACTCCGCTGACATTGATGCAGAGACCGGTGCCGAGCAGAGCGTCGACTATCACATCCGCCTGAAAGATCTCTTCCATATGAAGGGAAGATAATTGTCCTTCTCGTGTACAAAAACTGACTACAGAGCCGGGGAGCTTTTCGAGGTTTACAGCTGCATCTCCGCGGACCTGATCACGATCAGCAAGGACAATGACTTTGACACTCCACCCTTTCTGGCTGAGAAGACGGGCAATGACGTAGCCGTCACCACCATTATTGCCTTTTCCGGCCACAATTACAGCGCAACCGATCAGCCCGAACCTGGAGATTATCACATCAACGCAGCGACTACCGGCACTTTCCATTAGTTGGAGACCGGCAATGTTATAATCATTAATCGTCTGCCTGTCGATCTCCTGCATGGTATGTGCGGTAACAACCCTCATTTATGACTCCAAAACCACCATCGCAATAGCACTGCCGCTATCGTGAGATAGAGACAGATGTATTTTGATCAACTTCTTGCCTTCAAACTGTTCTGTTGCCTTACCGGAAAGCAACAGCTCCGGTTTTCCAAGATTATCATTAGATACTTCCATGTCCAACCATGAAATACCGTCTCTAAGGCCGGTCCCGAGAGCCTTCAGGAAAGCTTCCTTCGCGGCAAATCTTGCTGCCAGGCAGGATGCGGCATCTTTTCTGCTGCAGCACCTGGAACGTTCAGCCGACGTGAAGAGCCTTTCAATGACAGCAGAATTATCACTATCTATAAACCGCTGGAAACGCTCCACAGCAACAATATCAGTGCCGATACCGTAGATCATGCGTACTTGAGCAGCTCAACCATGTCGCGCACCGCTCGATCCAAACCTACCAGCATTGCGCGGGCAATTATGGAGTGGCCGATGTTGTACTCTTCTATCCCGCCAAGTGCGGCAATGGCCTTAATATTGACGTAATTAAGGCCATGTCCGGCATTTACGCCCAGACCGACCTTACGGGCCAGCTTTATGGCAGTATCGATATGTTCCAGTTCATGCTGCTGCTCAGTCCAGGTCGCCGCCTCGGCGTAAGCCCCGGTGTGAATCTCGATATAATCTGTACCGGTTTTTTTGGACGCCTTGATCTGCTCCTGGTTAGGATCTACAAATAAGCTGACAACTATTCCACCATCTTTCAGGCGCTTGACAGTATCGGTGATCATCTTGAGATTGACTATTACGTCCAAGCCGCCTTCTGTAGTCAATTCCTGCCGTTTTTCCGGAACCAGGGTGACCTGCTCCGGCTTGACGCGCAGAGCGATGCCTACCATCTCCTGGGTAGCAGCCATCTCAAGGTTTAGCTTGCTCTTAACCGTGCGTCGCAATATTTCCAGATCGCGATCCTGTATGTGGCGCCGATCCTCACGCAGGTGGATTGTTATTCCTTCAGCCCCAGCCATCTCGCCGATGGCGGCTGCAGTCACAGGATCCGGTTCTACCCCGCCGCGCGCCTGGCGGACAGTAGCTATATGATCAACGTTAAGTCCCAGTTTTGCCATTAATTCTCTCCGATATGTTTCTTAACAAGATCACAGATTTCATTAGCCCAGGTCGTGATCTCGTATTTATCCTGCCCCTCGATCATTACTCTGAGCAGCGGCTCAGTGCCGGAGTAACGGATCAGCACCCGACCTTCATTACCAAGTTTTTCCTCAACATCCGCAATCTTGGCAGCGACATCGCTGATTGTATAGATATCCACTTTTTCTTTGACACGGGTATTGCTGAGCACCTGTGGCAGAGGGATCATGATATCTGCCAGCTCTGAAAGAGGCTTGTCTTCGCGGCGCATGACGGCAAGAAGCTGTAGTGCAGAAAGAATTCCGTCACCGGTTGTGTTGTAATCCAGAAAGATCATATGCCCGGACTGCTCGCCACCAAGATTGTAGCCTCCTTTACGCATTGCCTCAACAACGTACCTATCGCCGACATCTGTTTTAATAATTTTACCACCGCACTTTCGCAGCGCAATATCAAGCCCCATGTTACTCATGACTGTCGCAACAAGTGTTTTTTTCTTGAGCAGTTTGCGCTTAAGCATGTCGCTGGCACAGATGGCCATGATGTGATCACCATCGACTTCATTGCCGAATTCATCACAAACTATTACACGATCAGCATCACCGTCAAGAGCGATACCTATATCGGCACGATGCAGCTTAACCGCTTCACTGATAACAGACGGACAGGTAGAACCACATTCAGCATTTATATTTGTGCCATTCGGCTTAACACCATAAGGAATCACTTCGGCACCCAGCTCTTCAAACACAGCAGGTGCAACCTTGTAGGCCGCACCATTGGCACAATCCAGCACGATCTTCAGCCCGGAAAGATCCATCTCTTGAGGAAATGTGTTTTTGAGATACACAATATAACGGCCAGCCGCATCTTCTATACGATATGCCTTGCCAACTTCAGTAGCGGTCGGTCGGAGTTCATCAATTTTTTTAGACTCAATAAGTTTTTCAATCTTCAGTTCCAGCTCATCAGGCAGTTTATAACCGTCAGCCGAGAAGAACTTTATGCCATTGTCCTGAAAGGCATTATGCGAAGCAGAGATTACAACTCCGGCATCAGCACGCATTGAAGTCGTTATATTGGCAATCCCGGGCGTCGGTAACGGCCCGACCTGCAGAACATCGACCCCCATTGAACAGATGCCGGCTACCAGGGCATTCTCCAACATATAACCGGAGAGACGGGTATCCTTTCCTATCACGATGCGATGACGCCGTTTTCCACTACCCTTGAAAATATAGGCAGCGGCCCGGCCCAACTGCATCGCCATCTCAGTCGTCATTGGATAAACATTGGCAACGCCGCGGACGCCGTCAGTTCCGAATAGTTTCTTCATTTTATATATCTCCTTAAGTAGCCTTATAAACAGAATAATTGTGTTAATGAAGTTAATTTTCACCAGAAAACAACTTATAACTTACAAAAGTCAATGTTCCGGTACAGCCGTCATCCTTGGTGCGCGCCGTCCTTCAATCGCCTTGCGGGAAAGGCGTCGAATCTCAGCCGGATCTGCGTCATAGGTGATTTTACCCTCATGCACAATTGATATTTTTCCGGTTTCCTCAGAGACAACCAGTACCAGTACATCAGTCTGTTCTGATATGCCAAGTGCAGCACGATGGCGGGTTCCAAAGCTTTTAGCAATGTCCGGGTTTTGAGAAAGCGGGAGAATGCAACCGGCCGAGGTGATCTTTTCCCTTTGGATAATTACTGCGCCGTCATGAATCGGTGAATATGGAAGAAAAATAGAGTTGAGTAATTCGCTGGTGACCTTGGCGTCGATCTCGGTACCGATCTGGACAAGATGATCAATTGACATCTGACGGATTATAACAATCAGGGCACCAATTCTTCGTTCAGCTAACTCGTGAAGCCCTTTTGACAGTTCATCGACAGTCATACTTACATCCTGGTTATCACTGTCACCTGACTTATGTCTTTTCCAAAATGAAAAAAGTGCGCGTTTAATGTCACTCTGAAAAATTATTGCCAGAATAACCGGCGCAGAGGAAAGCAGCAGATGAAAAAAGGAGGCGGTAGAGGCGAGACCTAGTTTTTTTGAGCCGTACTCCGCCACAAAGATGGCGGTTATTATTGCGACAATGCGAAGGGCGGCCTCTTTTCTAAGGATCAGCGCGCATCCGTAAACCAGTCCCACAACAATAAGATTGTCAAGTAAACCAAGCAGGATGACGTTATCGGAAAATGAAGCCATACATCCCCTTTGAGGTTGGCGTTCAACTGCACATTACGGCATGTGCCATATCAGCAACGTCTCTCATTGCGCGCACATCATGAACACGAATAATTGATGATCCATGGGATACGGAAAGAGCAACGGCGGCAGCAGTGCCGAAGAGCCGATCATCGCTACTCTCGAGTCTCAGGGCTTTACCTATAAATGATTTGCGCGATGGACCGGTCAGGACGGGAAAACCGATGCCTTTAAATTCAGCCAGTCGCCTTATGATTTCCATATTCCCGGCGGCATCCTTGCCGAAACCAATACCGGGATCAATTGCGATACAACTGTTGGAAACTCCGGCTTCCTGGGCGCGAACTATTGATGCACCCAGGCTGGCGGTTATTTCGCCCATCATATCATCATAGACAGTATCCTGCTGCATGTTATCCGGTGTGCCTCTGGTGTGCATCAGCACAACGCCCGCTCCGTTTGCAGCGGCCACCCCGGCCATCTGTGGATCAAAATTAAAACCACTGATGTCGTTTATAATTTCCGCTCCTGCGACAAGAGCCCTGCTGGCGACATCACTTTTCCATGTATCTACCGAAATAGCGCATTTCAGTACACCAGCAAGCTTCTCTATAATGGGAATTACGCGGTTAAATTCCTCCGCAGATGATACCGGTGTAGCTCCTGGACGGGTACTTTCGCCACCAATGTCTATGACATCAGCGCCTTCAGCTTCCATCTGCAAGGCTCTCTCATATGCCATATCAGGATCAAAGCAGCGGCCCCCATCAGAAAAAGAGTCCGGAGTGATATTAAGAATGCCCATAATCAACGGGCGCTGGAGAGATAACAGACGGCGTGACGTTTTCCACTCAGTAGGCGCCGAGATGGAAACCTCCAGCAACCTGTTCAGTTCCCCTGCCAGTTCAGGGAGACCAAAAGGCTGTGCTTTAAGCTTCTGGATGAGTCGGCTGAGCTGTTTAACTGTTCCGATCAAAATACAATCAGTGGTTTTAATGCTGCAGGCAACTGTACCCCTGGCAACGGCAGCATCCCCTCCAACAGAAAGCATTTCCTGCTTAAGGATATTTGCCTGTCGGCACTCCAACCGAGATAGTCCGATACAGAGCGTCCGCATCTTGGGGACCATTTCAACGATACCGCAGCTATCAACCGCAATGCGCCTTAATTCACGTGCCGCATCCTCAGGAGTTGGCAGGACCAGCAATCGAGGGGCAAATCTTGCCATTTCTACGCTTCGATATCGGTGTGTGCTACAGCGGGCTCAACCGATGCCGGTGGTTTAGACTCCGGACAGAGCAATTTGCCGTTGGCGATAATTTCATCAACCTGATCGCCGGTAAGATTTTCTTTTTCAATGAGACACTCGGAAAGGTCATGGAGGCTCTGAATATGGTCACTCAGCAGACCGAGTGCCCGTTCGTATGATTCATCAACAATACGCTTAATTTCATCATCAATATGCTCAGCGGTTTTTTCGCTGAAATTTTTGTGCATTGCCATCTCGCGACCAAGGAAAATAGATTCATCCTTCTTGCCAAAAGAAAGCGGTCCCATTTTGTCGCTCATACCCCACTCGCAAACCATCTTGCGAGCCATATCGGTAGCTCGTTCAATATCGTTACCGGCACCAGTCGTGAATGTGTTAAAAATCAGTTTTTCGGCAGCACGGCCACCCATAAGGACAGCAAGGCGTGCCAACAGGGATTCTCTGGAATAACTATGTTTGTCTTCGATCGGAAGCTGCATCGTAACGCCAAGTGCTCGTCCACGAGGAATAATGGATACCTTATGGATGGGATCGGTGCCAGGCACCATTTTTGCGACCAGAGTGTGGCCAGCTTCATGATAGGCGGTACTCTTTTTCTCTTCATCAGATATAACCATGCTGCGTCGCTCGGCTCCCATCAAAACCTTATCTTTGGCGCTGTCAAAATCACTCGGCTCTGCAACTGTCTTATTCAAGCGGGCTGCCAGCAGAGCCGCCTCGTTAACAAGATTAGCCAGATCAGCTCCTGAAAACCCTGGTGTACCGCGTGCGATTACTGCCAGATCAACTTCTGGAGAGAGCGGCACCTTTTTGGAGTGTACTTTCAGAATCATTTCACGCCCTTTAACATCAGGGCGTGGAACAACAACCTGACGGTCAAAACGGCCGGGACGGAGCAGCGCCGGATCAAGAACATCGGGGCGATTAGTTGCAGCAATCAGGATGACGCCCTCATTGGACTCAAAGCCATCCATCTCCACCAGCAACTGGTTGAGTGTCTGTTCACGTTCGTCATGACCTCCCCCCATGCCGGCACCGCGGTGACGACCAACTGCATCTATTTCATCGATAAAGATAATGCACGGCGCGCTCTTTTTACCCTGCAAAAAGAGGTCACGTACGCGACTGGCACCAACACCAACAAACATTTCCACGAAGTCGGAGCCGGATATCGAAAAGAATGGGACACCTGCTTCGCCGGCAACAGCGCGTGCAAGCAATGTCTTTCCAGTCCCTGGAGGGCCAACCAGCAGCACCCCTTTAGGGATTTTTCCACCGAGTGCGGTGAACTTTTTCGGTTCTTTTAAAAAGGCAATAATCTCTTCCAGCTCTTCCTTGGCCTCTTCAATACCTGCAACATCTTCAAAGGTGATCTTTCCCTGCGATTCGGTCAGCAGCTTCGCGCGGCTCTTGCCAAACGACATTGCCTTGCCCCCGCCCATCTGCATCTGGCGCATGAAGAAAATCCAGACGCCAACCAGCAGAATCAGCGGAAACCAGGAAATAAACATTGAAAACCAGGAAAATTTTTCCTCTTCCGGTTTGGCGTTGATCGTAACTTTTTTCTCCAGCAGCTTTTTGGTCAAGTCTGCATCAGAATACGGCTTATAAGTGTGAAAATCCTTGCCATCCTTACCTTCAAACTTACCGGTAATTTCATTGCCCTGAATAACTACGGAGGTAATTTTCCCCGTTTCTATCAATGCAATAAAATCACTGAAGTTAAGCTTTTCGGCGGATGGCCGCGGCTTGTTAAACATGTTGAAAAGCAGGATCATCATAAGGCTGATGACCAGCCAAAGTGAAAGATTCTTGTAAAACTGGTTCAAAATAAACCTCCGAATAAATGTGTAATGCGGCGTTGAAAATTTTGTGAGGCTAACATATTGGCAGGTGGATTGACAAGCTGAATTGCGGCTTATGGCCTTATTAAGGTTGCTTTTACAGCGTTATCCACACCTTCACATACCCGTGTTAACTCAGAACAGCATACACCTGCAATCCAGATCAGATCGTCGCCACAAAAAACAAGCGGAATATGTCTGCGCTCACTGATTGGAATTTTTCTATCGATAAATATTTCCTTGACCTTTTTTCTGCCAGACATACCAAATGGCGTAATGCGGTCCCCAGGTCGAAAGGTGCGGACAAACCATGGGAAAGGGGTCTTGGTTATGTCAAAACAAGCGATTTGAGAACCCGTAGCAAAACTTACTTCGCTTGTTAAGTCAACCACAACGGAACCGCCAGATGGGAGATGATAGCAACCCGGTTCTGTTATCAGCAGTTCATAGTCAGTATCAAGAACAACCTCACCAGTCCGTATCAGCATAAGAGTATCATATTCTCTGACAACTACAATCCCCTGCGGGAGGGACAGTCGGGAGTTTGGCCGATCGGAATCAGTCAGATCAAATATTGCTTCCAGATGACGCGCACTCACTCCCTCCAAGGTCCCGGTCAACTGTTTAAAAGCATGGCGCAGAACTCTTCTTTGCAGGGCGGTGTTGAGCGTGAGGAATTTACAAAGGGAGAATACTGCCCTCCCCTCCCCCATCCGGCATGACTCTAAAAATGACCGTTCCGTTAATTCCTCCAGCAAAACCCCATCTCCGCTGATAATTGATGCCGTTGTGGCAAGACAGGAGCGAATGGCAGGATTGTAATCTTCAAGGAGCGGCAGCAAATGGTGACGAATACGGTTACGCAGATAGATTGTGTCACTGTTGCTGGCATCTTCGCGCCACTCAAGGCTGCGTTCATTGAGGTACTGTTCGATTTCAACACGCGTTATATCCAGAAGCGGTCGGACATAACCACGCGCATTACGATACGCCATCCCGGATAATCCGGTCATACCAGATCCGCGGAGCAGTCGCATGAGCACGGTTTCAGCCTGATCGTCGGCATGATGGGCCAGCACTACCGCTGCCGCTCCATACTTCCTGCTGATTTCATTGAAAAATTCTATACGGGCTCGACGTCCCGCATCCTCAATATTCAGGTGAAGGTCGGAAGCCAGGCTGTTAATATCGATTCGCCGCTCTTCAAACCGGAGTGAGTAGCGTGATGCCAGATCACGGCAGAAGTTCTCATCTGCGTCAGACTCATCACCACGCAGGCAATGGTTCAGATGAGCGACGATCAGGTGGAGATTATAGCAGGGAAGATTTATCAACAGATCAAGCAGCGCAGACGAGTCTGCCCCGCCTGAAACTGCAACCACGAGAGTATCGCCAGCCAGAAAGAGATTCTGTTTGCGAACTGTGCGCTCTACCCGGTTTATAAGAAAGTTGTCAGCGACAGTCATGAGTGCACTGTATAACCGGATAGAGTCACAGCTTTGTTCCAAAAGCCGTATTCAGAATGAAACTGAACAGACTAAAGAGGAGAGCGGCGAAAAATGCAGATCCAAAGCCGGCGACCTGGAATCCTGACACCAGATGAGCTGCAAGATAGAACATCAGCCCATTGACAACGAGAGTAAACAGGCCAAGTGTCAGCAGAGTAACCGGAAGGGTCAGGAGAATTATGATAGGACGCAAAAAAACGTTCAACAAACCGATTACCAGCGTTGCCAGCAGCAGGTCCTGAAAGCGGTTGATCTGAATACCTGGAATCAGCTTCATAACCAAAAAAAGGGCAAATGAATTGAGTGCCCATTTGAGTACAAGTCGCGTCATTACTCCCCCCTATAACCAGCGTTTCTTTCTGAAATATGCGACCATCAACAGCGACATAGCCATCATTAAACCCCAGAGAATAAAATAACCGTTTCTCCACTCCAGTTCCGGAAGATATTTAAAATTCATGCCATAAACCCCAACCAAAAAGGTCAGCGGCATAAAAATAGTGCCGATCACGGTCAGGAACTTCATCACCTCGTTGGTGCGGTTACTGATGCTGGACAGGTATAGATCCAGCATGCCGGAAAGCAGGTCGCGATAGGTCTCGACTGTGTCAATCACCTGTACGGTGTGATCATAGACATCACGGAAATAGATGCGGGTAGCATCATGAAGCAGAGGGCTGTCACCCCGCTCGAGGAAAGAGATCGCCTCACGCAGCGGCCAAACGGACTTGCGCAGATAGATAATCTCCTTTTTCATGCTGTTTATCAAATGAAGGGAACCATGGTCTGGAGATTGAGTCAACCTTTCCTCGACATCGACAATCCGCTCGCCGAAGCCTTCAAGAACGGTGAAATAACCGTCAACAATGGCATCTATAAGGGCGTAGGCCAAATAATCGACCCCCATGCCGCGGATTTTCCCCTTGCCACTCCGAATGCGCTCACGGACCGTGTCAAACGAGTCGCCAGTTATACCTTCCTGAAAGGTGAAGAGATAGTCGGGGCCAAGAATGATACTGAGTTGTTCCGAATTGAAGTCCCCTTCCTTCGTAGGGTGCAGCATCTTTAAAACAATAAAAAGATAATCGCCATAATCCTCGACCTTGGGGCGCTGCACGGTGTTGACAACATCTTCCAGAACCAGCGGATGTAACGTGTGCTTTTCACCCAGCTTGCGGATCAACTCGACGTCATGCACCCCTTCGACATTAACCCACACAACCGGGCTATCGCATGGATTTTGCAGATACAGGTCAATCTGCTCGAATTGATATTCCTCGACCGCGTCCGGTGAATACCCTATGACTGAAATCTGCGCTGATTTTTCAGACTTATCGCCGATATGCACCAACGTACCGGGAGGGAGGCCGTTTTTTACAGAGCGCTTTTTATGAAAACGTGAACTGTTTCGCATCAAATTCCAAGTACCTCTGACATATGCAGCAGATCATCATTAAGCTTCTTCTGGCCGCCGTTGACAACCATCTCCAGCAACGTTGTAGTGAGCGAGTTTGCCGATAACCCGACCATGACACCTTTTGTACCGCAAAGCAGGAGTTCCACCGACTTCATGCCGAAGCGACTGCCGAGGAGGCGGTCAAAAACAGAAGGCGCACCGCCACGCTGATAGTGCCCCAACACGGTCACACGTGTTTCAAAACCGACGGCATTTTTGATGCCATCAGCGACTTCCTGCGCATGTCCTGCACCCTCCGCCATTATGATAAGGGCATTAGTCCGCCCCTCATCATACCTTTGTCGAAGCTGGTGGCACATTTCATTAAGGTCAAGCTCCACCTCCGGCACAATGGCAAACTCGGCTCCGGTAGCAATGGCGGTGGTTGAAGCGAGATAGCCGGAATTGCGCCCCATAACTTCAACGATAAAAGCCCGGTCATGGGAACTGGCGGTATCCTTGATGCAGTCTACGGCATAAATGATGTTGTTGAGTGCAGTATCAACCCCCAGCGCCATATCGGTATAAGCTATGTCATTATCGATGCTGGCCGGGATACCTATAACCGGAAAGCCCATCTTGTCCAGCGCCAGAGCGCCATTCAATGAGCCGTCGCCACCGATCACGATCAACCCCTCAACCTTTTCCTTGAGAAGATTATCCAGCGCCTTTTTACGCCCTTCTTCGGTACGGAATTCCGCCGATCGGGCCGACTGCAAAAAAGTCCCGCCGCGCTGAAGTGTTCCGGAAACAGCCTGGCTATTGAGAACAATAAAATCGTTTTTCAGTAGGCCGGCATATCCTTTACGGTAGCCAATCATTTCTATATCGTTTGCTATGGCCGTTCGGGCCGCCGCGCGGATGGTTGCATTCATGCCGGAGCAGTCGCCGCCGCTGGTCAAAATTGCAAGTCGTTTCATGGATAATTCCTCCTCGATACAAGGATATACTGTTATCTATTTGAAAATAACTTCGTAAGTGCCGTACTGCGAAAATCAAAAATACGCCTGAGGCGCGGCGCAACAATAAAACGATTTACCAGGCCGGCTAGCTGGTCATGGAGAAGAAGATAGTGGACTAGATCATATACCTCGACTCCCCCTTCAACCTCGCGAAACCGGTGCTGATGATGCCAAAAACGATAAGGTCCAAAACGTTGCTCGTCAACAAAGAAGTTTGGTTCTTCCACATGCGTGATCTCGGTTGTCCAGTTGACGGCAACCCGAAATAACGGTCGTACTGTATAGGTAATGATCTGACCGGCGTAGATTCCGCTCTGCACAGGTGAAGTGATGCGAAAATCCATATCCGGTGGAGTTATCTTTACAAGATTGGCAGGATTGGAAAAAAAATTCCAGGCGGATTCAAGAGAGATCGGCAGAATTTGAGTTCGTTCAAAAGTAAACGGTTTCATGACTCTCTATCCTTTCTGTTTTTCAACCACTCCATCCTTTCAACAATGCTCTTTTCATAACCATACCCCTTAGGCTCATAATATTTTTGACCAGCCAACCGCTCCGGCAGGCATTTCTGCCCGGCATAGCCATCATCATAATCATGGGCATACTGGTACCCCTTTCCATAACCCTGTTCCTTCATCAGCTTTGTCGGAGCATTGCGGATGTGCATAGGAACCGGCAGGGCACCACTTTTGCGGACCTCGGCAAGGGCAGAATTTATACCGACATACGAAGCGTTGGATTTGGGAGCAGTGGCTAGATAGGTGACCGCCTGACCCATTATAATTCTACCTTCCGGCATCCCGATAACTTGAAACGCCTGAAGAGCCGAAACGGCCACCTGAAGAGCTCTTGGATCGGCATTACCGATATCTTCTGAAGCCATAATAATCATACGACGGAGGATAAAAACAGGATCTTCTCCAGCCTCAAGCATGCGGGCCAGCCAGTACAAAGCTGCATCAGGGTCACTACCGCGCAGAGACTTGATAAAAGCCGAGATAACGTTGTAATGTTCCTCCCCCCCCTTGTCGTATAGCAACGCTTTTTTTTGCAACGCCTCCTGGGCAATTTCCAGAGTTATCACCCCTTGCCCTTTAGGCTCGCCGTTTAGGTCCTCGACCTTTAGGCCCGCCGTTTGGGTCCTTGACACTCGACCCTCCGCAAGGCCAGCGGCAACTTCCAGGGTATTAAGAGCAGAGCGGGCATCACCGCCGGCCTGAGCTGCAAGAAAATCCAGTGCTTCATCTGTTGCCGAAACAGACAACTTCCCGAGGCCACGCTGGCAGTCAGCCAAAGCCTCGATCAAAAGGCGTCTCACAACATCAGGTTCGAGCTGCTGCAGCGTCAAAACCCGACAGCGTGAGAGTAACGGCGCGATAACTTCAAAAGAAGGATTCTCGGTTGTAGCTCCGATAATTGTGACAACCCCCTTTTCTATATAAGGGAGGAACGCGTCCTGCTGGGATTTGTTAAAACGATGGATTTCATCGATGAACAGTATGGTACGGATGCCTCGGGAAGCATAGCGCTCGGCTTCACGGAAAGTTTCTCGGATTTCCTTGACGCCTGAAAGAATCGCAGAAAAGAAGATAAAGTGGGACTTTGTTTCGGCGGCGATGATGTGGGCCAGTGTTGTCTTCCCACAACCCGGCGGTCCCCAGAGAATCAGCGATGCAAGAGAATCTGTTTCAATCATGCTCCTGAGAATACGACCGTCACCAAGCAGATGTTCCTGACCGGAAAATTCAGCGATAGAGCGTGGACGCATACGTTCGGCAAGAGGCGCATGTGCTGATATTTCTGCTGCAGTATAAACCCCGGAGGTTTGATCCCAAAGATCTGGCGTATTCATGGCCGACAGCTTCCCTAGCGGAGGTCACGCCGGCTGTGGCGGCTGATTTTTTCGGGTTTGATGTCCCATATTTCACTGGCATATTCGGCAATGGTTCGGTCACTGGAAAACTTGCCCATTGCAGCGGTATTGAGAATCGATGTGCGGGCCCATTCGTTTGGCTGCTGATACAATTTATCGACTTCGTCCTGACAGGAGATATAAGAGGCATAATCCGCCAGCAACAGATAATGGTCCAGACCCAGCAACGTATCGACAATCGGCTTGAACAGGCTATGATCCTGTTCCGAAAAGCTGCCGTTGCCGATCATATCAATAGCCTGCTTCAGTTCCGGATTATGGGAATAGTAATCATGCGGTTGATATCCTGCCTTTTTAAGACCGGTTACCTGCTCGGTTGTCAGGCCAAAAATAAATATGTTATCGAGACCAACCTCTTCCATAATTTCAATATTGGCCCCATCCAGAGTGCCAACCGTCAAGGCACCGTTCAATGAATACTTCATATTTCCGGTACCTGACGCCTCGGTACCGGCCGTAGAAATCTGCTCCGAAAGATCGGAAGCCGGAAAGATCATCTCGGCAAGAGTAACATTGTAATTGCCGAGGAAAACAACCTTCAGCAGATTATTTACCGCAGGATCGTTATTGACGACCGAACCTACCGAGTTGATCAACTTGATGATCAGCTTGGCCATATAATATGAAGGGGCCGCCTTACCGCCGAAAATAACGGTCCGTGGGGCAAAACTTCCTCCTGGATTGGCTTTGATCCGGTTATAACGGGTGATGACATGCAGTACATTGAGTAATTGACGTTTATATTCGTGAATACGCTTAGTCTGGCAGTCGAACATTGAATCGCGTGACACTTCAATGCCGTTATGCTCGCGGATATAGTCGGCCAATCTCTGCTTGTTGGCCCGCTTGACTTCGATCCACTGCTGCTGGAATTCAGGATCTTCAGCCAGTGGAATCAACTTCTTCAGCTCATCCAGATTTGTAACCCACCCCTCGCCTATCTTCGACGAGATCAGATCCGACAGCCAGCGGTTGCAGTACCTCAACCAGCGCCTCTGGGTGATGCCATTGGTCTTGTTGTTAAAGCGCTCCGGCCAAAGCTCATAAAAATCATTGAACAGGTCATCTTTAAGAATCTCACTATGCAGAGCCGAGACGCCATTAACCGAGTGACTGCCGACGATCGCAAGATGTGCCATACGTACGCACCGTTCACCATCCTCGCCCACTATGGACATACGCCTCAGTCGATCATTGTCACCAGGAAAACGGGCGACAATCTGCTGAATGAAAATCTCGTTTATGCGGTAGATGATCTGCAAATGGCGCGGCAATACCCTCTCCATCATCTCCACAGGCCACTTTTCAAGCGCTTCCGGAAGCACAGTATGGTTGGTGTAGGCAAACGTGTTCAGAGCTATTTTCCATGCTTCATCCCAGCCGAGCCGTTTATCATCAAGCAGAATCCGCATCAGTTCCGGAATCGCCAGGGTTGGATGGGTATCATTCAGCTGTATTGCCACCTTTTCCGGCAACATGGCGAGATTGTCATGCTTTTTTGAAAAACGATAGAAAATGTCCTGCACTGTGGCTGCAGAAAGGAAATACTCCTGACGGAGGCGCAACTCTTTCCCCTCAGCCATATGATCGGCCGGATAAAGTACTTTGGAAATATTTTCCGTGCGCATTTTGGATTCAACGGCGCCGATGTAGTTCCCTTGATTAAAGGAACCGAGTTCAAAATCACGGGTTGATTTTGCACTCCAGAGCCGCATGGTATTAACAGTTTCATTGCCGTAACCGGGAATCGGAAAATCGTAGGCAAGGGCCATAACATCGGTGGTATCGATCCATGAATAGCGTGTTGCACCCTGCTCATCATGATATTGTTCAACCCTGCCGTGGAATTTTATCTGGTGCAGATGCTCCTGACGGTCAAACTCCCACGGGTTGCCGTATCGCAACCAGTTATCCGGAAACTCGGCCTGTGCACCATTGACTATCTTTTGGTAGAACATGCCGTATTCGTAGCGAATACCATAACCATAGGCCGGCAGGCTCATCGTGGCCATTGAATCCAGGAAGCAAGCCGCGAGACGTCCCAGGCCGCCATTACCGAGTCCGGCATCCCATTCCTGTTCCTGCAACTCTTCAACGTCGATTCCCATCTGCTTAAGAGCTGTCTGCCAATCCTCCATGATCCCCAGGTTTATCAGGCTGTTACCAAGCGTGCGCCCCATCAGGAATTCCATAGATATGTAGTAAACTCTTTTGGCGTCGTTGATATAGTAGGACTGCTGGGTATCAAGCCAGCGGTCGACCAGTACATCGCGCACAGCATAAGCCAGTGCCAGGAAAAGATCAGCCTTGGTGGCGGAGTATTTATCCTTTACCAAAGTATATTGCAGGTGGCGGAGAAATGAGCGCTGCAGATCTGCAACTGTTGGTTTCTTATCGCAAGCAGGAGTCGTATTAACGGTTGCCATAGTATTAATCCTCTGGGACAAGTTTAGTTGGCAGTACATTTTATACAGGGCTTAAAGATCGAAACTATATAGATTTCTATTGTTTAATGCAAGGATGAGCATTTCTTTTTAGCATAATCTCTGTTATGATGAATTATGGGTGAGAAACTGATTTGTAATAATAAAAAAGCCTACCACGATTATTTCATTGAAGAGAAGTTTGAGGCGGGGTTAGTTCTGCAAGGGACAGAGGTCAAGTCGTTGCGGGCTGGCAAGGCGAATCTGAACGATTCATTCATGCTGGTGCGTGATGGTGAGGCGTATCTACATAACCTGAACATTTCGCAGTATGAATTCGGCAATCGCCAGAATCATCAGCCGGATCGCAACCGCAAACTGTTGTTGCACCGTCGTGAGATTGAGCGATTATACAGCAGGATTCGTGAGAAAGGCTTGTCAGTCATTCCTCTTAAGCTGTATTTCAAAGATGGCTTGGTCAAGGTCGAAATAGGTCTTGCCAAAGGTAAGAAACTGTACGATAAGCGTGAGGATATGAAAACAAAAGACAGTCATCGCGAAATGTCGCAGGCGCTGAAGGCAAGAAACAGAGATTAGTATTTACATTGTAACAATATTTCAATAGGGGGGTGTAAAGGTTTCGACAGGCGAAGATAGATTCTGATTGCGCTGGGAGGATAGTGGTTGGCCTCTAGAATAATCCACTAAACAATAAATGCAAACAACACAACTGCTGCAGACAATTACGCCTTTGCGGGTGCACTTGCTGCTTAGTACCAGCCTTGGAATCTTCGGAATCCAAGCGAGCTAGAGGGTAGACTTAACTCCCTGTGTAACCCTTCGGCTGTCAAAAATAAGTAATTGTAATGGGACGGCGAGGATGATCCGATAATCGTCGTATTTAGGAATCGGTTCGTGGTGCCTTGATTGATGGCTTACCGTGAACTTAAAACCATAGTCAATCTATCAGCGTAGACGTTAGTATCGAAGAGCGTTTGGACGTGGGTTCGACTCCCACCACCTCCACCAATTAGCAGTCCGGCACCATCCGGACAAATACGAAAGCCCTTGAGAAATCAAGGGCTTTTTCTTTTGTTCAACATCTCGTTTATGGCATGCAAAAATCTTCGGATTCGGCAAATATGTTTTCCCCTGTCACTTTTCACCGTTACACCCCATGACCAATAATGCAAGAAACGCTGCGTTGCGCCGCATTCACTTAACTGGCATGAAGTTGACCCGCCGTCTTTAGTATTGTTTTGGCCGGCCCAACTTTCTGGTTGGGACATTTTTATCGCTTTGTCTCGTGTCAAATATTGACCCCACTGGGGGTTTCCAATTTACGGTCTGTTAAAACTACCTGCTGCCGATGCCTGTCAGCTCTGTTTCATGTAGGCAACAATACTCTCCACATGAATAGCAGTCGTATTCAAAAACGGGATGCCGAATTCGCTTTTATCGAGGATCAGCGGCAATTCCGTGCAGCCGAGAATTACCCCGTCGATCCTTTCCGTGGCTATCATGCGTTCGATAACCGCCAGCAACCCTTTTCTCGTCTCGTCAGTAATAATCCCGAGCTCAATTTCGGTCATCAGCTTGTCATGGATATAGTCCTGGTCAGCCGGTGGAGGCACTACAACGGAGATGTCCTGTTCTGAAAATTGCTGAGAAAAGAAGTTGGTCTGCATGGTGAATTTTGTCCCCAACAGCCCTACTTTTTTTAGCCCCAGTTCAATTGATTTATCACGTGTCGCCGTGACAATGCTCAACAAGGGGATGGGTGACTTTGCCTGGACCTCGTTAAAAACGATATGCGGCGTGTTGGCTGATATTACGGCGAAATCCGCGCCGGCTCGATGCAGCGCTTTGATCTTTGCGACCAGCAGATAAACTAGACTACTCCATTCCCTCCTGGAGACTAGTGTAAGCACCTCTTCTATGTTGACGCTATAGATAATGATTTCAGGGGCGGCTAAACTCCCCTCCGTCCGGAATGCCTCGATAATTCTTTTATAATAATCAACCGTTGATTCTGGGCCAAGACCGCCGATAATGCCGATTTGTTTCACTGTGGCACTCCTGTTTTTAGTAGTTCTGCTGAGAAAGCGTAAGTTTGTCAAATGTACAACGGGCAGGAGTGTGACCGGCGCGGCAGGTTTTCCGCCGCGACCGAGTCCACACGAGAGTTGTAACAGCCTTTTCCTCAAATGTGAATATGTGAAGGGCGTCCCCAAAGGTTATACTTGAGAGGGCTCTTCAGTTATTTTAGATTCGACACTTTCTGGAGGTGGTGGGAAGATTACCACGGAACCTTTTGTTGACAATATGGCATCACGACAAGACTTTGCATAATCTGGATCATTATTAGACAAGAGGTATCGTACGGCGGGAAAAAGGTCACTCGTCTTAACAAGTGCAGCCCCGACTCGTGTTGATGCCGTTAAACATTTCGTGGTAAAGGGGTCATTTCTTTCGTTTAACGGGCTTAACCTCTCCGAATTTCCAAATAGGACGCCCTTAGCATAAGCGCTGACGTCCTCTCGTGCGAAATCTTCCTGAAGATTCCGTTCCAACTGACTGAACTTTTCAATGCTCACAGCTTTGTTATCTTTTCCTTCGACTTCGCCCAAACATCGCCCTTCTTTCGACTCAAAAACTACATCAAACTCAGAGTCGCTGTCGGCAAACGGGACAGCTGAAAAACCTAGAACCGTCAAGGCATCGCGAACCGCTCGCTCCAGTGGTTTACCCTGCTCAAAGAGGAGGGCGCGAAATGACCCTAATTCATCAAGCCGTTGCTCAAACTCCGTTTTTTGCTGTTGAAGTTTGCTAATCCGTTTAGTGATTTCAGTAATTTTACCCTGCACCTTAACTTCTTCATCCGTTCTAAATGCTGTGTCAAGAACCCATGAAGGCGGTGGAGTCGTCGATCGTCCCTTTGCTAGAGATTCAAAGAGACCAACTAATGCGGATGATAGTTTTTTCCCAAATCTAATGGCGTCTGCGGTCCATAATTCTTGTTCAGTTTTCTCATCGTATTTTGTAAATTTATTCTCGTCGTATGAAAGTGGAGGAAGGAACAAAAGTGCTCCCTTTCCTCGGACAACAGCTGCAACAACTTTGTCGCCAGATTTTGTAGTCAAAACATTATGGGAAAATTTGCCCTCAATGAAGGCTTGGTATGGAGAATAGCTCTCAAATTCCTTCCAATACGGTGCCAGATATCCGCCTTCCTTGGTTAGTCGTACTTCTCGTCCCGTTTTTGCTTCAACCTTACTGATATTCGGTACTGCTGAATAAGACCCAATCGATGTAACAATATTTGTTGTAACACGGCTACGTCCCGTTCCAGAGTATTGTTGTTCACCTGTGTAACGATAGTAATGAAGTGGTTTTACTAGAAATATTATTACTAATTTCCCCACATTCGTTGCAGCTGATAACTCATTTCGCCAGTGTTGGATGTTTTGAGAGACAGCCACAGAAGAGGTATGACTGAATAGGGGCTGTCCCTGGTATGAGTCTGACGGATAGTGAGGCCCAAAGCCAGGGGTGAACAAGATAATATCTGCGTCTAGAAGTGATTGGTCTGATTCAAACGGAATGTATTCGAAGTCTTCACCCGGCAGCTCAAATCCTATTGTGAATATTTTCTTTCTTCCCATAACGTCCCTTTCTAAACCAACGCCAAAAACTTGACGGGCCGTTTTTTGGGCCGGTCTTGGCGCTGGTTGAATACTCTATTAATTCAATTTGCTGCTAAGCTTTTCACTCGCCGAGACAATCTCTCTTTGAACTTCTTGAGCTTTGGAACTTATGATGTTAGAGGCATCCAAAAGTTTGGCGTATGCACTGTCCCAAGCATGCTGATTGGCTGACGCATTGATACCAAGCAAACTCTCTTGGTTACCCCAAAAGAGGTTCATCTGATTGTAAATGTTTCTTATGGCTGGACTTATTTCAACGAAATACAGATCTGTGACGCAAACCGCTTTGTGTATTCGTTCACAATTCTCCAAATATCTACTGCGAAATTCATCTCTGGGTATTCCGGAAGTTGAATGAAAAAAACTGATTGTTTGTGAGTTTTCTAATTCAGTTTTTGATATTATATTGTGTACCTCTTCCAGTTTTGCTCTTAAAAAAGAAATCTCCGCTTTATTTCTGTCATCGTGCAAGCGTTCATTTTGTAGTCTAAGGTCCTTATTCGTATTTAACTTAGCGACTTTAAAAGTGATTATTGTTGTAATGATGTTAGCCAGAAAAGCTATTGCTGCCGCCGCCACTGCGGCAATCACTGCGGTGTTCCCTGTATTCTGCAGTTCCATTTACTTCTCCTTTTGCTTTTTTAAATGTTGTTCAACGGGGCTGCGCTTGACCTGCCGGGCGTCTTTATGCCCGGTCATGGTCGGAGCGCTGGTTATGGCTACCGCCTTTCATAATTGTTTAATTCCCATTGAGCTATTGAACAATTTTCTTTCTTTGCCAGTACCTTGATAGCTGAAATGATATCGACGTATTCTTCTTCTGCTAACATTTGGGTCCAGTTGACTTTGCCTCGAAACTCGGTTTTGTCGATTATTATCTTGTCAACTGGGCAATGTGGTGGTTCGGCAATTAATCCAAGACACCAGTAATATTTTAGAGAGAGATTCAACAACTTCTGAGCAATTCCATATTTGTAGCCGTCTCTTCCAAGTACACCTGTGTCTGCAACTTTCGCGTAATCGATCAAACCTCTGATATTCCCGCAATGGCTTGATTCATTTACTCCTTCTCGGTATTTTGGGATGACACTACCCCTTATGTAACTAATAACCTTACCTTTAAAAGTGTCGATCTGATCCCTTTGAGTTTGCCATGCGCCATTTTTATAAATCGCTGCGTGCTGTACAGATGCGTTCCATGCCAAAATCCACAATTCACGCTCTAAATACTTTATCTTGTTGTCCATATTATGCCTTTTCTGAGTTGGCTATCGAGAATTTCAGCATTGCAGATCTTGTTGTGTTCTTGATGCGTTCCTTATAGTCGTATTTCCCAATTCCCAACTCAGGCTTTCTGCCATTTTGAAAAAGCTGGAAGAGGACTTCAATTAAGTCGTAGAAAAAGTACAGCATTTCATCAATATCTTTAATTTGCGTTTTACCGAAAAGCTCTGAAACTTTGTCTTTGTCCTTGAGGATTTTATGTGCAAAAACATAGTCTCTAATATCGCCATATACTGATTTGAATTTTGCTCTATGTGGTGAAAGAGCTTTTTTTAATGCTCTTAAATCAGATGCTTGAGGTTCAAATATATCAACAAGATAATCATCCAGCCATGCAGGCCGTTGTTTACCCTCTGACTTTCGGATAGCGAGCGAATCTTTAGAGAAGTATTCAGGGTGTGCAACTGTAGCTGCAAGGAGTTTGTGAATTGAATGAGTGTCTGGGCCATTGTCGAAAATACGGCCAAGTGCAATAAAAAAAGATGCCTGTAGGCTGTAAAGTTGAATGTTCCAGAACGTCGCATCCTCGTTTAGGCTACGAAAGATTTTTTTGTCTTCAGCTGCGTAATTATGGATTTCAATATAGGTGTAGAAACACTCAATCGCGGTATTTACCTCGGCTCTGGTGAGTTCATAATCTTTCCAAAATTCAATCTCAGTCATTTTGGTCTCTTTGATTGCCATAACGGGGTTGAGGCTGACCGGCGGAGCGAAGCGACGTCCGTGTCCAGCCGATGGTTCAACTTAAAAACACCGGTACATCCACTGAATCCGTCGGGAGTTACACAAGGAAAAGACTAAAAGGCGGGAATAAACAATTAACCGCAGCGAAGCTGCGTTATCGTCTGCTCCAACGCCTCGATGGCGTTGAGCTGCGAAACGCTGCTTCGCATAGCATGATTTTAGGTTTTATTCCAGGTTTTTAATCTTCCATGTATTGCAACTGCCGACAAGATTGGATTCAGTGCAATTTGACCGCAGTTCTTTTGATAGTTTCGACTCTGTTTGCGCCTTGTATGTATTTGATATTATTGGTTTTTTAGTTGAACTCGTTAATCACCGGTTAGAGCCGGGTTTCTATATGTAGAAATAAGTTTATAAATGTATAAACAAGTTTCTATATCTATAAACATCATAAGTTTCTATATTTATAAACTTGTTGTGGTTTTCTGAAACATTAGGTTTCTATATGTATAAACTTAAAGGCTTTCAGATATTTTGTGCGGTTTCTACATGTATAAACTTGCTCGGTTTTGTGTCGGCAATGCAATCGTAGTCCACATACCAGAGCATCTCCATACTTCTCGGTAAGTCTCTTCGTTCCCTTCTGCCCAGGCTTCAGAATCAATCGCGTTTTCATGCATTCCCCGATTATTTTGCGATGATTGATAGAATTTCATATCATAGTATCTAAAAACAATAAACGTATTTAATTTTCCCACTGCACTGCCTGATTATGCGTAACCACTGGTACATTTCTCAACAAGCATGGCCGGTGGAATCACTCATCGGTGTGATTCCACTGGTCAAACAGAATAATAATTTCGCCCCATAACCTGAACCCGCTCTGTACCTATGAAGCTTATCCAGCTCTCCCCATCAGCGCCATCTACCCATTGATCCGGCCATTCTCTCCGCCTTACCATTAATGGGAGTAACGACCGGGATACCCTGTGCATTACCCAAGGTGGTGATTCTGGCGAGCTGATTAATGCAGGGTCTCCCGGATAATCACTGATTTCTGGTGTTTTACTCGTGCCTGCTCAAACAAAAAACTGTTGACAGTGTCGATCAAACAATATAACTTGATATTAAGCTATTTGACATTGATGCAATTGTTTTAAGTTCACCGAGGTTAGCAATGAAGCCCACAGAAAAATCATCATACCGCGCCCTGAATACCTACACCAAACTGATGCGGGCAGCAGAATCTGTCACCAGCAAAGTTCATCGTGTTTTGGCAGCGCCAAAACTCACCATTAGCCAGTTTGGAGTACTTGAAGCGCTCTATCATAAAGGGCCTTTGTGCCAACGCGATATCGGAGCAAAGATACTCAAGAGTTCGGGAAACATCACATTGGTGATTGACAACCTTGAGAAACAGAACCTGGTGAGTCGGGTCAGAGACGAAAACGATAGGCGCTATTTCGCCATTAACCTTACAGAATCCGGGACAGCTCTGATCGCCAAAGTATTCGCAGATGTTGAAGCAGCAATCGTTTTGGAAATGGCTTCGATTGAAGAGGACGAACAGGAATTACTTGGTAAATTGTGTAAAAAATTAGGCGTGAAAGGAAGGTAGTACCGTAGCAGTTTTTTTTAAGTATATAGCTTAACATTAAACCAAGGAGAAATATCATGAATGTATCGACAGCAATTCTTGAACGTAGAGCCGAGAAAATGTTTGACCCCACATTTGTAATTAATGACGACCAGGTAACACAGCTGTTAGATAAAGCTGTTCTTTCTCCAACGGCGTTCAATATTCAGAATTGGCGCATTGTCCGAGTAAAGGATCCGGAATTGCGCCAGAAAATACGTGAAGTTGCATGGAACCAGGATAAAGTTACCGATGCCTCTCTTTTATTCGTGCTCTGTGCTGATTTGAATGCCTGGGCAAAAGAACCAGCCCGATATTGGAAAGACGCACCACAAATGTACCAGGATATGCTTATACCTGCCATTGACGCCTATTATCGGGATAAACCAAAGGTGCAACGGGACGAGGCAATGCGTTCATGCGGGATGATCGCCATGAGCATCATGCTGCTGGCTCAGGAGCAGGGATGGCATTCTTGTCCCATGGACGGATTTGATTTTGATGCGGTAGGCAAACTGATAAATCTGCCGGAAGATCATGTTGTCAGTTTAATGATAGCAGTGGGTAAACGCACCCAGGAGTCTTTTCCGCGAGTCGGCAAACTGCCGTTGGACGAAATATGTTTTGAAGATTCTTTTTAGCGGTTCTGCGTATCGCTTTAACGAGGTAAATTACCATGAGCACTTTGATGCCGGCGATCTTTATCGGGCATGGCAACCCAATGATAACACTGTCTAAAAACGCCTATACAGAAGCCTGGGGGGAAATCGGCAGATTGATGCCCCGCCCTAAAGCGGTACTTTCGGTGTCAGCTCACTGGTATATCGCTGGTTCGGCTGTAACAGCAAGCACAGCCCCGGATACAATTCATGACTTTGGTGGATTTCCGAAAGAATTGCATGAGGTCCAGTATCCCGCCCCAGGCAGTCCTGAACTTGCCCGACATATTAAAGATCTGCTTTCACCTGTAGCAGTTGAGCTGGACAACGATTGGGGGCTGGATCATGGAACGTGGACAGTTTTACGTCATCTCGTTCCGAAAGCAGATATTCCGGTCGTCCAACTGAGCATAGACAGGACTAAACCGGCTGAATACCATTATGAACTGGCAAAACGTCTCGTATCGCTCAGAGAAGAAGGAGTGCTTGTTGTCGGCAGCGGCAATATAGTGCACAGTCTACACGCCTATGCTTGGGGAAACAGTGCGGCTGAACCCTATGACTGGGCAGTACGATTTGAAAATAAGATTCGTGAATTCATACTTGCTGGTGATGATGCCGATGTTATTGCATTTGAAAAACTTGGGGAGGATGCAATGTTCTCCGTTCCAACACCGGATCATTTCCTGCCGCTACTGTATATATTAGGTCTACGCAAGGAAAACGAGAACGTCAGTTTTCCCGTGGAAGGATTCGATGGTGGGTCGATGTCAATGCTTGCGGTACAAGTGGGTTAGCCCCCGATGATCCAGAGTATTCAGCCATTATTCCTCAGGCGTCCTTGAATATCGAGCCGCTGAAACTGTCTTTATCTGCGGAATGAGAGTTGATTCCAGCGATTCCATGCGATCTTTGCCAAGCACTTCCAAGGCGATACGTACTCTATCTGAATCAGCTATAAGAGACGGCACGTCTACCCATAGACATACATCAGGAACGCGCTTCAAATAGTTGACTCCACTGGCAAGGAGACTGACCGCACCGCCATGGTTTCCGTTACGCCAGTGAAGCAGGGCTACTGAGATTTGAAGGGTCCCCTGCAGAAAGTCCCTCATTTCACCAGTTTCGCCCAGCCACAGATCTTCAATTGTTTCGTGACAGTCGTACCATTCACGGCTGTTGAACTGTCGGATAGCCAGTAAAAATTGACCGGGAGGTGATTGATCACAGGTGAGCATGGCGAATCCTCATAATGCCAGCAGAATACAGGCAGGGTTTTCGTTACGTGATGAATTGACCAATGCCGGAAAGCTCTACTTTTAACATGTCTCAATTTAGGGGTAGTTTACGTGAAGAGCACTGAATGCCTGGTTTGCCGTTAGTCATTAATTGACTTCGACTGTCAAGACAGACAAGGTGTAGCGGGGTTACATACCTGTTGCCTTGACAGACAAAAAACGACCAATTTCAGCATCAGATTCAAGTATATGATGTTTTAACCATATTTTAAGATAGGTAAGAACTTCAAGAGAGAGGTGCCTGTTCCCCTTATCAAAAGCGTCCTTAAGACCTGAGACTCTTTGAACAAAGCTATCATGTTCCTGTTTATGCTCTACCAGATTAGGATATGAGTGCTTTTGCATCTCATCTTCTTCAGCAGTGAAGTGGTATATGGTGTAGTCAATCAATTCGTAAATAATAAATCCTAGGTTCTCATCTGGAGCGGCACAAATAAAGTCATCATAGGCCTTATTGAGTAAACCAACCAGATGCTGATGATGAGCGTCAAACTGTTTTATACCAGTTTCAAAGCTTTCATCCCAATTAACAAAGGGCATATTTAGACACCAACCTGTATTAGAGTATTGCCAGATTATCAGAATTAAGGTAGTTGTCAAGACAAGCATCAAAAGATCAATAACTTGAAGATATATCACGGAATTCACTTAAAGATTATGAAAAAACTCTCCATAATATTTCTGATGCTCATTGCCGTACCAGCTTTAGTCTCTGCCGACAGCAATATTCCTGAGACAAAAAGTGAACCTGAAGTTGTACTTTCAGACGCTGCTAAAGTGTCCAGTCCAGCGACATTGAAGACGGAAAAGAAGATAAAAAAGAAGAAGCGGGCAAGCAAGGCGAAGAAAGGCCATTACGAAGACAGTACGATCAATGCTATTAGCATGAGCGAAGAAGAACAACAAATAATGCAATCAAGAAACAAGGTAGATGCTTATCGTCCGACTAAACGAAAGCCTAAGGAGCAGCCATCTAAAAGTAAATGAGGAATTCATTTATTGATGAGCATGGATAAATTAAAACTCCAGAACTGCCATGACCTACCCGTAAATTTCAAATTTTTAGCGGACATGTTTCGGAGTGAACCTCAATATAGCCGGTCGCTGAATATCAGTTTGCAGCGACCGGCTAAACCTACCCCTCTTTTTCTTGCCTTTACTCAGTTTTGAGCGACGCCATATCTATGGAGAAGCGATACTTCACATCGGATTTAACCAGTCTCTCGTAGGCTTCGTTGACTTTCTGGATGGGGATGACTTCGACATCTGAGGTGATGCCATGCTCGGCGCAGAAATCCAGCATTTCCTGAGTCTCGGCAATCCCGCCGATAAGTGAACCGGAGAGGCTTTTGCGACCGAACAACAGTGCAAAAGCAGAAACCTGGAGCGGTGTTTCCGGTGCGCCGACGAGGGTGATGTTACCGTCACGGCCAAGCATGTTGATGTAAGCATTTATGTCATGATCGGCGGCAATGGTGTCTAGAATGAAATTAAACGTCCCTGCTTGTTTCTTCATCTCTGCAGCGTTGGTGGAAATGATGACCTCATGGGCTCCCAAGCGGATTGCATCCTCTTTCTTGTTTGGCGAAGTTGTAAAGACAACGACGTGAGCCCCGAAAGCACGGGCAAACTTGACCCCCATGTGACCCAGACCACCGAGGCCGACCACACCGATTTTTTTGCCCTTGATGTCGCCCCAGCGGCGTATGGGTGAATAGGTGGTAATACCCGCACAAAGCAGCGGTGCTACTCCGGCCAGGTTGAGATTCGTAGGCACACGCAGCACAAAGCGTTCATCAACGACAATGCTTTCGGAGTAGCCGCCGTAGGTCACGCCACCCAGATGCTTATCCGGGGAATTGTAGGTGAAGGTTGAGCCAGGGCAGAACTGCTCAAGGCCATCATGGCAGTTGGGACATGTGTGGTCGGAATCCACCATGCAGCCGACTCCTACCAGATCACCTGCTTTGAAGTTAGTTACAGCGGTACCGGCCTTGGTAACCCGGCCGACTATCTCATGGCCAGGAACGCATGGGTAAGTTGTGGGCATGACACTGTGCCATTCGTCACGGACCGTATGGAGATCAGAGTGGCAAATACCGCAGAAGAGAATTTCGATCTGCACATCGCGTTCGGTTGTTTCACGTCTCGTGATGGTGCCGGATGCAAACTGTGATGCTGCACTTGCAACGGAATAGGCTTTTGCTTTGTACATGGATGTATCCTCCTGTTGGCTTTGTTTATGGCTGTATCAGCCTTGGTATTATTCGTTACTGATTGTCATGCCCATGAAGCCTGGCCCCAGAGCCGAAACTTCGAGCCCACTATTTCCTGATTTGCGTTTTTGCATTATTTTCTCCTTTCACCTGCTCAGACCTACCTTGTTGATGAATTATACCGTACTCAAGGAAAAATACTGGCAGGTTGACCAATCCTGTTCATTTTTTGCTTTACCGTACTAACCACTGTGTCCTCTGGAATTGCGTTGACACTATCCCCGCACCGCGTGTATTTTTCAACCTCTCAAAAAACATATTCCTATCTATTCAATTCAGAGGGCATCATAGAATCGAACTTATTCTAAAGTATATTGATATTTGAAAGGCTGCACGGTAAGAAAACTGACTTTGATAATGTATTAGTTGCGGGTAAACTCTGCCCTGCTCATTAATCAGATATTCGGACTGCTTTCAAGCTTCTCTGTTGTCGAAACATTTGTATATCTCTTAAGATTAATTGAGATAGGAGGATACTAGAATGAATTTACGGCATCCAGCAGGATATTTTGTAGCAGCACTTGCGCTTGCAACCCTTGCCGGATGCGGCGGAGGGGTTTCAGGTTCGTCAACCGCAAATCCGGTGTCAGCAGCAAACGGATGTATCGCATCGTCTTGCCATGGCACAAAGGCTTCTACGGTCACTGGCCGGGCAATTGCTGAAGAATGGAAAGCCTCAAGCCATTATTTGCTCAACATGGCCGGGTGCACGACCTGTCATGGCCATGCCCACACGAATTCTTGCAGTTCCTGTCATGGCGGGTCCGCGCCACAAAATACAGCAATGAATCTGCAGGACGCGGCAGCAACCTGTAAGGTGTGCCATCTGGGTACTAATGTTGTCAGTGCCCTCAACAGCAATCACCAGCCTGAACTTAATTCGAACTTTAGTGGAACGACCTCAACCATACCGAGTGCACTTCAGGGGTACAACAACAGTTCAAACCCTCTGACAACAGCCGACACCACCGCAGGATGGGTGGTAATGCGTGGTACCCCATACGAGAGCCAATGTATTTGGTGCCATAACCCGCACGACACCCATGTACTCCCGCAGCATACACAGTGGGCCAGTTCAGGCCATGGCAAAACCAACAGTAGCTATTTGAGGAGTGATCTAAAGTTTCGTGGCTCACCTGGTGATTTCAGGACTGAGGTTGTTGGTGAAAACTGTGTGCGTTGCCATACAACGACCGGTTATGTAAATCTGGTTACCTCCGGGATGAAGAATGTATCTCCATGGGGTAAAGGTGCTGATGGTAAGCCGATCAGCATGACAAAACAGACTTTGTACTGCAATGTCTGTCACGATAACGGCAGCGGCAAGGCCTATGGTTACAACCTCCGGAGCATCCCTGCCCAAGGGGCTACCGGGGGGATCCGAGTATTTTACCCGTATTCATCATCTGTTGTGGCAAATACAACCGAGAATGAGAATGCAGACGAGATATTCATCCCCGCCCGCATTACCGGTGCAAACAGTTACCTTGATTTCCCGAATGTTGGTATTTCTGATCGCTGTATCCTCTGTCATGCCGGCAGGGCCAACGATCAACTGATCAAGCAGGTCGGTTCAATTGTTAACCTGAGAAGACACGGTCGGGTGAGTACACACGTTGCCGGGGCGGGTACAATGTTTAAAAAACTGGGATTCGAATTTTATTCGACCTCCCATTATGATCAGCCGTCCGGTCTTCCCTATAAACATGATCAATTGGGGATGGATAACGGCAAAGGCCCCTGTGTGACATGTCACATGTCAAGCTCAGAACAACACTCGTTTCAGGTTGTTTCGAAAGATGATGATAATACTACTATTACTTCTATTAACACCATGCTCTGCTCAACCTGTCACGGCACAGCTGGTATTGGTAATGTAAACTCCAATTTTAAAGGCAGCGTTGCGACACTTAATACTCAAAAAACCGGCTACACTGCAGCATTAAAAGCACTGAATGCCTGGCTGGCAGTGAAGTCCATCGGCAGCTTTAGCACTACAAATTGGCTTCGATCAGCAACATATGCCCCCGCCCTCACTACTGCAGGATTCGATCAGACCGCATGCAAACCCGCCTCCGCTGGTGGAACCACTTACTCTGATTATGTGCTGGGTATCAGAAATATGGGTGCATCAATAAATTCCAGCTACCTTAACAATGATCCTGGCGGTTTTATACATAATGATCTCTATGTCAAACGGATTATTTATGATTCGATCGATTGGCTGGATGACTGCAAATTGAACGGCTCGGTTGGTTCTGCAATAGATTTCACCAATAATGCCTTATTTACTTCTGCTATTTTGCTTCCAACTGACATAACAAATGCAAAGCTTTATCTGAATGCAATTAACGGTCGTCCGGGCGGTTTATAATGAAAATATCTATACCCCTCAATGTAATTACGGGAGGAAAATGATGCAAAAATATAACAAGTTACTGCTCTTCATACTGCTGGCACTGCCGATTGTCTTTGTAAACCAGGCCAGTGCGATTCCGGCGTTCAGCTATGAGCACAATACGGAATGCACGGCCTGTCACACAATCTACCCGGAACTGAACGAATATGGAGAGGCCTTCCTCAAGAACGGCTATGTCTGGACTAAAAAACTCAGGGCACCCAAAGAAACAACACCAGTAAAACCAGTCGTGCAGAAACCGGAGGTCAAGGGCGTGGGTGACCAGGCTCTCCCGGAACAGTTGAAAGCAGATTCGTTGTCTGCGGAGGAAGATGATGATCTGGTTTATGCTCCCAAGCAGAGGAAAAATGAACCACTTTGGATTTCGGGTTTACCGGAAAAACTGCCCTTGTCACTTTCCGCCACTCTGAATATGGCTTATAACAAAGATGCTGCCGACAAAGACAAGCTTGATTTTTCAACCAGGGCTCTTTCTCTTCTTTCCGGAGGTGTTTTCAGGGATAAGGTCAGCTTCTGGGTCAAATACAACCTGTATACACAAGGAGCCTTTGATCCAGCTGTCAGCAATACACCACTTAATACCACAGCGGGGAGCGGTCCGAACGCTGCTCCTGATATTGAAGAGGTTGCTTTCATGTACCGCAAGGTGTTTGAGACACCTGTCAATATTAAGGTCGGCAGATTCAGGCCAAAACTGTCACTCTGGAAAAAGAGCAACAAAACCTCCGTGTCTGATTTTGCAACCAACACCTATCAGGTCGGCAGTTCAAAATTCACGCTTGATGCACCTGAAGATGCAATTGAAGCAAATGCGGTTATTGGCAACCGTTTGTTTGTAGCTGCAGGTATTGTCGACAGAAATGGGCAGGAGCAAAAAGAGAGATATGGACATATCTCTTATAAAGTAGGCGGTACCGATCTGTTAGGCAAAGAGCCTGAAGTAGATCTTGATAATGAACATTTCACGGATTATCTCGCCATCACACTGGCAGCGTATGGTTATTTCGGTAAAAACTCCGGAGATTCGTCGTTTGAACGTAATAAGTTTTTTCGCTTTGGTGGTGACCTGGATGTACTGTACATGAACTTCAGATGCCGTCTTTCCGGTGTTGTCGGCAAAGATGATAACCCCGATTTTGGTTCCAAGTTGAAAACCGATTCATACGTGTTAGCTGCTCAGGCTGAATATATGTTGGCACTAAACCTTCTTGGCTTGGTCCGTTACGAGTATCAGGATATCGGTTACTCAGGTGTCATTGTTCACCGTATAATTCCGGCAGTCACCTATGCACCGATTGAAAATACAAAAATCACCATGGAGTATCAATATCAGAGATCTGATAATGAAATTTCTACCGTTGCAACTGATCAAAAACTGCTGCTCGGACTTAGGTTCACTTTTTAAAAGCGATAATAGGGGTCGAAATGAGATTGTTATTATTTCTGATGATGGTGTGCCTGAGTGCGACTGATGCAGATGCCAAGCTCAAGGTACTTGGCAAGGGTGAGCGGATGAGATTTGATTCTGCCGGTTTTCCAGCCAACATGAAGCCTGGATATGATGTCATGAATACTAAATGCAAGGCGTGCCATTCACTTGAACGTGTAGTGCTTGCTATAACCTCTGGAATTGCCCCGGTTACCGGACAGCCGTTTGACAAGATGGCAACAAAGTCCTATGGCATTAAAATGCTCCGTAAGCCAAATTCAAACATGAGTCGTGATGATATAAAAACTATTATCGGATTTATGAACTTCTTACTTGATGAGTCCGTAAAGCCGTAATCCGTAGTTATTCATTTGTGTAGAAACAAAAGACCTCATCGTTATGATGAGGTCTTTTGTTTCTACACTGTTCGAAGTAAGCATCAGTCCTTTGTATGGCACTTATTACAGAGACCGCGCTGGGCAGCCGCATAGCGGTTTACCGGCCTATCATACAGAGCCCACTTGGTTTCAGCAGATGTTCTTCCCTGGGCATACTCAGGGGGGGATCCATTGTCTGTGCCCGGATACTTGCCATTAAACACAATGAAATCCGTATCCATGTTCCAGCGAGCCATACTGTTCCACCCCGAAGCATGGGCTCTGTGACAAGTAAGACACATGACGTTGGAACCTTGCTCTGGGCCCTTGGTGTAACTGCCGTTATTCTGAGCATGCTGAGTGAGAAGAGAAAAATTATCGGTTCCCTCTTCAAAGGGGATAAGTGAGGTGTATGCGTTATCTGCCCATCCATTTATATTTCCAGACTTCACATATGCGTTGTAGTTTGAAATGGTTTCACGACCGCAATTGGCACATTTTCCGGATGGATGCGTACGTCCGGCGCAACCGGAAACGTGGCAGTTTGCACACCACTCCGACATTCCTGCTCCATAAGCAACCCTCGTGTCAGTCATACTTTCTGCCCTGTTATAGTCACGTGGTGAACTGACAACCGGAGGGTCAGCAGTAAAAACCATACCCGGCACGGAACTTGTTTTATACCCTCTGCCGCCGAGCATTCTGTATGCACCAGCAGTGGCACCTTTGGATATTTTCCCATGAGGGTCATGGCAACTGATACAGGACAATTCACTGCTGGGATAACGCCCATTAGACGATGTTCTCATCGCGCTGCTCGACACATATCCGAAATCAGTAGCGACAATATTGTGACCGTGCCGTTCACCTGGGCTGGAACCTGATTCCCTGGATGATTTCCAGGAGTAGTTTTTCTTCAGCCAGCCGAAATCACCTCCAGGAGTCAATTGCGAGGGGAGAAGACCGGATCGCAGATCCATTGTGTTGGTCGACACATAATGACCAGTGGGATTACGGGTACCTTGTGGTGCCTCATGGCAAATGAGGCAGGTGGAACTGGCATCCGAAGCTTTTAATGAGGGGCCTTTCCCCACGTGACATTCTTTACACTCACTTGTGCTGCCTGTATGAAATTTTTTAATGCCGGTAGCGCCCGTAGCGTTTTTACCCTTGTGGCACTCGGTACACTCGGCACCAACCTTCCCAAAAGCTTCCACCATGGAGCTATAAAAAAAAACAATGGGGATCTGTAACAACAAAACCATGATTATTCTGTATATTTGCACCATATGAATCCCCTGCACGATTCAATTTTTTTTGTATCCGACAAAATAAATCAATAAATAAATATCATAGTTCTTGACTGCATTCCAGATAATCGTAATAGTATCATAAATACCTTTTTCAAGGGATGCCGAAATCATGAGTCGTGCTACCGGATTAATTACACAAAAAAATTACCGAATTCTTCTCTATGTATATTCTCTAGTGATCGTTTTGCTTGGCGCTTCATTCGCCGGACTGGGTGTAATCTGGTCGCTGCCGGGCAACCTCGGCGAAGGGTATCACAACGTCCAGGCGATGCTGCGTGGAATCCAGCAGGTACTCTTCTTTAGAATCACCCTATTCTATTCGATCGCGATCCTCATCATTGTTGTTGCGATGGTTGTGCTGCACCTCTTGTATTCTCACCGGATCGCTGGACCAGCTTACCGTATCGGACAGGAAGCAGCCAAAATAGCCCTTGGAAATCTGGCAGGAATCATAAAGTTTCGCAAACATGACAATCTGATGGACATGGCGGATTCCATGAATGATGTTGCATCGCAGTACCGTGAACATATCGGGGCTGTTCTGGAACACCTTGCCAGTATCGAGGAACTGTCTCTAAAGATGAGTGTCCTTGCTCAGCAAGGGAACGATGACAACGCACTCAAACAAGCTGCAGAAGAAATGTCCAGGAAAAGTAATGCCATTGACGACTGCCTAGCAGAGATCAGAACCTGAACAGGAACAGAGTGGATTCTGAAGCTGATAACCTTACCGTGTCTAGTGATATCGTGATCGCACCAATTGAACGGAGACAACATAATGTTTTTCAGAAAAATATATTTTATAAATAAAAAATTCCAGACCCGTTTTATACTGGAATTCGTATTGGCTGTAATTTGCTGGGCGGCTGTAACCGTCTGGGTATATTCCTCCCTGGTGGAGAAAAAACTGGACGCCCTCCGCTATTCGTCGCATGTCGACATTAAAACGACAGGTGATCTGCTCCTGCCTATTACACTTGGAACTCATCTGATTTCCTTTCTGCTATTTGCCGCCATTCTGGCGTACACCATGCGTTCAATCATGAAAAAGCTCTCTCCGCCGCTCTATTCCATAAAAAAGGATCTTGCGCGCATCGCCTCCGGCGATCTTACCAGCGAAGTTAGTCTCTGCAAGGGTGAAGAATTCCAGGAGTTAGCGAGTGAACTTGAGCAGATGAGACAAGGGCTCAGAGACAAGTTTGAACTGATTAAAGATCGGCAGTTGGCTGTTTCTTCCGCCATCTTAGATATCGACAGCGCAGTGAATAACAGGAGACTTTCCATGACTCATATTGCAATGCTTCAATCCGAGACTGCCAGACTGAAGGAGTCTGTAAATCTTTTCCAATGTTCATAAAATTGCTTAATCACCCTGTAATTTCCCCCCTCAACAACCTTTTGAAAAATACCACTCATTTTGACCAAGAAACTGGGGTATGGGCCGAACATGCGAATTTTAATCATAGAAGATGAAGTTAAAGCGGCCGAGTACCTGCGAAAGGGATTCTCCGAAAACGGGTTTGTCTCAGATGTTGCCAATGATGGAGAAGACGGCCTGCATCTGGCACTAACCGGCGATTACGACCTTATTATTCTTGACGTGGGACTACCTGAACGATCAGGGTGGTCGGTAATATCGGAACTGCGCCGTAAAGAAAAAGAGATGCCGGTACTTTTTCTCACCGCCAGGGATGCAGTGGAAGACCGGATCAAGGGGCTGGAACTCGGGGCAGACGACTACCTTGTCAAGCCATTTGTTTTTTCCGAACTTGTTGCCAGGGTGAGGACAATTCTCCGCCGAGGACCTTTAAAACAGCCGGATGTATTCACTGTAGGTGACCTTGTTATTGATCTGGTGCGACACAAGGCTACGCGTGCCAACCTGCGTCTCGACCTGACTCCGAAAGAATTCTCGCTGCTTTCGCTTCTTGCGCGCAGAACCGGAGAAGTTGTATCGCGCACGCTTATAGCTGAACAGGTCTGGGACATGAACTTCGACAGCGACACCAATGTAGTAGACGTTGCCGTGCGCAGGCTAAGGGCCAAGGTTGACGATCCACATGAAGCCAAGCTTATTCATACATTAAGAGGGGTTGGCTATGTCCTTGAAGAGCGCTGAACAGGCACCTCATGCAGAGCCTCGTCGCCGGTGGTCAATCACCCAACGCCTGGTTGTCACCTACACCCTTTCTGCGGTTGCCATGCTCGCCATTACCGCAATCTTCCTTAACTGGACTCTCCATAGTTCCCTCCATAAAGCAGAACAGGACTATATCGACGACCGTATACGCGTATACCGGGGCATTATCGAACATAGCCCGGATTTTCTTTTCTTTGTTCTGCAAGATATTGAATGGCAGGGATCATTCGTAAAATATCCACAATATTATGCAAGACTCCTGAATGACCAGTGCCACATCATTATTGAAACAGCACACATGAATAAATTGATTCCGATAGAGAAATTTCCAGATGCATGCGTAACCAAAGAAACTTCAAAAGTGCGCCCGAAATCGGACAACAATGTTGTTTACCGGAGTGAAAACGGCAGGTCATACCTCCTGGAAACGTACTGGACCAAAACGGTAGAACCATCACAACCCGTTGCAATCCAGATAGCCATTGACATAACATCCCAGGAAAACATCATCCAGACGAACCAACGGCAAATGATTGCGATTATTATGGCCGGAATATTATTTGCGGTTCTTTTCAGTGTTGTTGTTGCCCGACGGGTCCTCAGTCCACTCAATGAATTGGCGGAGACAGCCAAACAGATAAGTATGGACAAGATCAGCATGAGAGCCACCGATCCAGAGCGTTGGCCGGTGGAACTGCAAACCCTCGCAATTGCCTTCAACGAAATGTTAGGCCGCCTGGAAAATTCGTTCATCTGTCTATTTCACAGTGCAGCCAACCTGGCCCATGCTTTGCGGACGCCCATCAACATTCTTATGGGTGAAGCAGAGGTCGCTCTCTCTCAGGAGAGAAGCCCGGATGAGTATCGCAAGGTCCTAGAATCAAGCCTCGAAGAACATATGCGCCTTTCACGCCTTATCGAAGCGGTCTTTTTTCTGTCAAGAGCGGAAAATCCATCTGCTGCGATCGAACGCTCTCTGTTCAATCCATTAGAAGAGGTTGAGAAGGTATTCAGTTTTTATGAAGCTCTGGCAGCGGATAAGAAGGCTCAACTTACCAGCCATGGCGATGGTCTTGTTAGCGGTGATCGGATTTTTATCCGCAGAGTCATAAGCAATCTGGTTTCAAATGCGCTCTACTATTCCACTCCCGGCGTTAAGATAGACATCACCGTCAAGCAGTTGGAAGACAATTCCCTCGAATTGGTCGTAAGCGACACCGGATTCGGCATCGACGACAAAAACCTGAGTCGTATTTTTGAACGATTTTTCCGCGAAGAGACCAGCAATGTTTGCAACCCCAATGGTTCGGGCCTGGGGCTTTCAATCGTCAAATGCATCATGGACCTCCACAAAGGCACAGTCACCATACAAAGCGTTCTTGGGCAGGGCACAACAATATCCTGTATTTTCCCGCCCGGTCCTAATTGACGGCATAGATATTATCCAGGTATTATAACAAATGTAACTGCACAGTAATCAGGTTCGTAATGATCTCAGGAAACGAGCGTCTTTAATAGATTACGGAAATCAGGAAAGGTTCAATACATGCCATCAGAAGACAACGAATATTTCGACCAGTGTGGCACCATTAAAACCTGTCGATTATCACTCACCATGCGACTGGTGCTTGTCTACGCAATTTCCGCAATTACGCTGCTTCTCATTTCAACCGCCTTCCTCCACACGAACATCAATAACATTCTGGAGACAGCCGAAAGTAATTATATTGATGACCGGTATCATGTATTCAGGGCCGTTATTGAAACACAGCCGGACTTTGTCGACGTCATCAAGCAAGTTATCGAATGGGAAGGCGTCTACGCCGCATTCCCTGAATACTATGCCCGTATTCAAGTCAGGAATGCCGGCATCCTTATTGAAACTCTGGACATGGATAAATTAATACCAACGGATAAGTTTCCCGACACATATAAATCTAAAATCAAGGAGGACCCTAAAAAACATTTTTTATATAAGGGTAATAATGGCCGGTCATACCTTCTGAAGTCTTTCTGGGCTGACACGTTAGCCCCTTCTCAGCGCATTGAAATCCTGATTGCAAAGGATGTCACCGCAGAAACAGATCTTATTGCGAAAAAACACCGGATTATTGTCTCGATACTTATGGTCTTAATATTATTTGCTATTTTTTTTAGTTTCGTTGTCGCACGAAAGGTCCTTACGCCTCTCGGTGATTTGGCCAAGGTTGCCAATCTTATAACCCTCGACAAGATCGGCTTGAGGATTAAAGATCCAACATGCTGGCCCGTAGAACTGCGTTCCTCGGCAATAGCATTCAACAGCATGCTGGACAGGTTAAAAAATTCATTTGCACAAATTTCTGAGTACACAGCCAATCTGGCGCATGAATTGCGAACGCCTGTTAACAACCTTATGGGTGAAGCGGAGATTGCTCTTTCCAAAGAGAGAACACCAGAGGAATACCGTATGGTACTCGAATCCGGTCACGATGAGCACATGCGTCTAATGCGCATGATAGATGCGCTCCTTTTTATGGCGCGTGGTGAGAATCCTGCAAATCAAATCGAGAATTCATTATTTGATCCAATGAATGAAATAGAAAAAGTATGCTGCTTTAATGAGGCTTTGGTTGAGGAGAAGCAGGCTCAGATCAGCTCAAACGGCGAAGGCCTCATATACGGAGACCCGACTCTTTTCTGCAGGGTCATGAACAATCTGGTATCAAACGCACTTTATTATTCGTCTCCAGGGGTAAAAATCAGTATTTCCGTAATAAAGAGCAGGGACGGCTACATCGATGTGGTGGTGAGTGATACCGGACATGGCATCTCTGAGGAGGACTTGAACCATGTTTTCGACCGCTTTTACCGTGTCATGAGCAGTCGTTCCAGCTATCCACAAGGTTCCGGACTGGGGCTTTCGATCGTCAAATTCATCATGCAGTTGCATAAAGGAACAGTCACAATACAGAGCATACTCGGTCAAGGCACCACAGTTACTTTGCACTTTCCCGCCCACCACACTAAATCCGGTTAAAATCGCAGCCTAACCTCAGCCTTTATAAACTGTACCGTCAGTTAATCCAGATCCCCCTTTTTTAAGGGGGTTTTTTTGTATCAGCTTGTAAGCTGCCAAACAAAACCTCACCTGCCTATCCAGCTCTATCAATCACACACCTTACCAAAATGTAATGTCTCAGTAATGCTCAGGTAACAATAAAGAGCGCATCTTGAATTTAACGATTAGTTCTTTGCCAATACCAAAATGAACCTGACGGAATTGTAATGTAGCCGTAACCCTCAGGTAATGATTAATGGCGTATTTTGAAATTAATGAATGGTTCTCTACTAAAATTATTGTGAACCTGACAGAAATGTAATGTTGCTGTAACGCTCATGTAAGAATCAAAAATGTAAGGTGAGCACAAGGTACAAATAAACCGGTCGGGGAGGTTAAATATCAAAAGGGAACCATATCAACATTAACCTGTCGCAAGTCAACACCACATCATCTGAAAAAAAATGAAAAAAAAGGAGAAGTAAAAATGAGAAAAAGTACTAGTGTAGTTCTCGCAGCAGTATCCGCTCTTTTGATCAGTGCACCTGCCTTTGCATTCCACTCCGGCGGCGTCGCCGAGTGCGAAGGCTGTCACACAATGCACAACTCGCTGGATGGCGCAGCTAATGCAACCGGCCTCCCACAGTACCAGTCCGGCCCTTTTCTGCTCAAGGCTAATGACGCTTCCGGCGCATGTCTGAACTGTCACAACGCCCCTGACACCGCACCTTCAAGCTACCATGTTTCCACTGATTCTTCCAAGCTAGGACCTGGTCTTGCTCCTGTTGGAGCCACTCCGGGCGGCGACTTTGCCTGGTTGAAAAAAACCTACGCCTTCCTCATCCGTGGCGCTGCTAACACCGAAGACGGCGACCGTCATGGCCACAATATTGTTGCTTCTGATTACGGCTACACAGCTGACAAGACCCTGACCACAGCTCCCGGCGGCACTTATCCTGCTGCAAACCTTGCTTGCTCCAGCTGCCATGATCCACACGGCAAGTATCGCCGTTTTGCCGACGGCACCCAGGCCACAACCGGCCTGCCGATTTTCAATTCCGGATCCTACCAGAACAGCGCTAACCCAACCGCCGGCCTATCAGCAGTTGGTGTTTACCGTATCCTCGGTGGTGTTGGCTACCAGCCAGCGTCCCTGACCGGTTCCTTTGCCTTTGCCAATCAGGCTCCTGATGCAGTTTCACCTTCCACCTACAACCGTCTTGAAACCACAGCTCAGACCCACGTCGCTTACGGCCAGGGTATGTCCGAGTACTGCGCAAACTGCCACACCGGCATGCTTGAAAACAGCTACACCTCCGGCATGAAAGGCCTTCGCCACCCGGCCGGCAACAACGCCAAGCTGACCGCTCCGATCATTGCCAACTACAACAGCTATGTGACTTCCGGAATCATGACTAATAGCGACATGACCAAAGCATACAGCTCATTGGTTCCTTTCGAACTCGGCACTGGCGACTACACCAAATTGAAGCCGCTTGCCATCAACACCGATACCGCTGACCAGTCAGCAACTACAACAAGCAACGTATCCTGCCTCTCCTGCCACCGTGCACACGCTTCAGGCTTCGAGAGCATGACCCGCTACAATCTGGTTAACGAGTTCATGACTATTGCAGACGCCGCCGGTGTTGCAACTTATGACGCCAGCACAACTGAAGGCAAGATCAACCACGGCAAAAACGTCGCCGAGCAGACCGCTGCATATTACGGCCGCCCTGCAACCGCCTTTGGTCCAAATGCTCGTGACCTTTGCAATAAGTGCCACGCTAAAGACTAGTTGTTAATTGACATTGCAGTAAATGCATAAAGCAGGAATGGCCGGGGAGAAATCCCCGGCCATTGGTGTGTTTTCAAAGATCGATGATTTTTTGAGGTTAAGGCATGATCCAGTTTCCAGTATCCAACCGTGTTATAAGCTCGGTGCGCGTGGGACTTAATTTATGGAGGAAACCTGCATGACCTGTTCTATCCCGAATTCAGCCGGCCGCAATGTTCTTGTTTTGAGTGTTGCGGCGCTTCTGTTTGTATCTGCCTGCGGCGAACTCTCCCAATCTCCACAGGTGTCATCTGAAAGTAACTCGACCGTGGTAAAAGAAGCAAATTCAACTCATCTGCCAAAACGTGGGAAAGTACGACTGACTGCTCCCCCATCTGTAGCGGTATTCGGTATGATTTATATCAACACGACAAACAACCGAGAATTCATCTTCGACGGTTCACAATGGGTGCCTCATGACCGTTCCATCGATACATTTTACACCACCAAATCTTCAGCAAAGAGTACCGCTTTGATACAAAGCGATGTCTGCGCAGATGGTGACCCATCCTGCACCCCCACCGGGGCACATGGTGGACCGGCAACAGTGCTTCCCGGTCATTCCGCTTATGATTGCAAAGTCTGTCACAAGATCGGAGGACGACTCAGTTTTGATAAGTACGGTCCAGCCTACTCAGTTGGTAAACCCGCTCCCGCATTTAATGCTACAACCAAGACCTGCTCAAATATTGCCTGTCACGGTATACCCTCGGGTACATTCAGTTACTACTTCCAGGGGGGCGACGGTGAACCTGTTCTTAATACCGTGAGTTATGGAGGTTCCACGATGGTTGTAACACCCTCATGGTACTCCACCGGAAGTTCAGCCTGCGCTACCTGCCACGGCAATCCACCTGTTAACGGCAGTAACGGATCCAATGTCTGGCACAGTGGTTATCATGGCAATGGAGGTCCTACCGCTACCCAGAATCAATGCCAGTTTTGTCATCCAGACGCGAGCAGTCCGGGCAACGGTGCTGGAGATACAATTACCAATCCCTTGCTGCACGCAAACGGTATTGTCAATGTGCAGGCAACATTTAAATCATCGTGCTTTGGTTGTCATTGATAAATTGCCATGGATCATACTTTGTGACTTAATGTCGCGCATGTTCAAGTGAAGTTTTATTTGTTGACAAGATTGGTCGGGATGAATAGACTTTTAATCAAAGCATGGTACAAATATATTGGCAAAACAGCTTGAAATTGGCCTAAGTAACTTTCAGCAGCGAAGCAGTATCAAGTTTTTTGAAAACGCCAGATTAGCCGGGACACTACAGGTTGAAAATGCGCCATACGCACCATAAATTGGTTGTCATGAGTTTTCTGACCACGGTTGTTATTGCCGTTGCTTCCGGAAAAGCAAAAGCCTTTCATCAGGGTGGAGCTGGTGAATGTGAAGGGTGCCACACTATGCATAATTCATCTGAAGGGATGCCGGTTACACCTAACAGCCCTGCTGGAAGCGTAGGTACCTATCTGCTGAAGGGTAGCGACGCGAGTTCGGTCTGTTTGGGCTGCCACCAGAAGAGTGGTGATCCCGGTCCTACTTCATTCCATGTAAGCACTGCAGACACAGACATGCCGGCAGGTTCGCCGCCGCGCCAGTTGACCCCCGGTGGTGATTTCGGTTGGCTAAATAAAACCTATACATGGATTCCAACCCTCGGAGCTTCGCCGTTGACCAGCCCGGGCGACAAACACGGTCACAATTTAGTCGCACAGGATTACGGCTATTTTCCAGATTCTTATAAGACCACCTCTCCAGGAGGATTTTATCCGGCAGCAAACATGGGATGCACAAGTTGTCACGATCCTCATGGTAGATACCGCCGTTTTGCTGATGGCAGCATCGCCAAAGACGGCAAGCCAATCAAGGAGTCCGGCTCTTTGGCAGGTGGGCAGGAACCCGATACGCAACAATCGGTGGGCGTCTACCGTCTTCTTGGTGGAGTTGGATATAAACCAGGATCACTGGGAGGCGGCTTCGCCTTCATCTATAACCCTCCCGCTGCCGTCGCCCCTGACACTTACAACCGATCCGAGTCCTTGACACAGACCAGGGTAGCCTATGGGTCGGGCATGTCGGACTGGTGCCGAAACTGCCACGCTAACATCCATAAAGACTCCGGCCCGACTCAGTTCAAACACCCGGCCGATAGCAATGCCGGCCAATTAAGAAGAAGCAATATCAGTGCATACTACGACAAATATGTCAAAGACGGCGACCTGACCGGCATCGAGTCCAACGCCTATCTGTCGCTTGTCCCCTTCGAGCTGGGCATTGCCAATTACGCCACTCTTAAGTCGATTGTTACCACAACGCCTACCTTGGGACCATCAACCACAAGCGACTCCCCTGCAGTAATGTGCCTGAGCTGCCATCGGGCTCACGCCAGCGGGTGGGACGACAGCATGCGCTGGAACAACAAGACTACCAAAATTGTGCATAACGGCAAATATTCCCAGGAAAGCGATCCTTTCCAGCCTTTTGGACAGGGTAGAAATACACTAGAGGCACAGAAAGCCTACTATGATATTCCGGCAACGTTTTTTGCCGGCGAGCAGAACCCGTTATGCTACAAGTGCCATTCCAGCGGGACCAAGTAATGGAAATGTTTAATAGCAAGGAGCAAATGTGCTGATACGCATCGTCATGATCATGGTTTTAACATGCCTGACTGCCGGCTGCATGCAGGTTCGTGAGGCGGTAAAACGACCGCTGGGCGATGACGGTGAGCTGTTTCTCTACTGCGAGCCATTCCCGCAGGATGCCGGCAGATTACAGTTTACCATCGAAGAGGTCTCCGCAGTTCGTGATGATGGACTGGCCGTTACCCTGACACCCGAATTCAAGAATTTTGATCTTGCCGGCCTGTCGCGTCAGCGCCTGTTCGCCAAGGGTTTTGCGCCGCCGGGACGCTACAGTAGCATCGCCATAAAAGTTAAAAATGCAATACTTAGCAGTGAGGAAGGCAAGGGCCGTTTGCTGGTGCCAGAACAACCTTATGAAAACCAGGCCATGTTCACGATCAGAAACGGCAAGGCAACCGTTGTGACAATGGAGCTGAAATACCGCGATGCCATCGGTGATGTGATTATATTCCGGCCAATCTTCACCTCCACCGTCCCCCCGGTGCCGCTGCCGGAACTGACCGGTTACATGACCAATCACGCAGATAACACCATCACCGTGTTCGACAAGCGGTCAGCACGGATCGGCGCGATGATCGAGACCGGCAAGGGTCCGGCCGGCATTGCTCTTGATCAGCTACGCATGCTGGTATATGTGGCCATGACCGGTGAAGATACGGTCGGCATAATAGATGTCAGGGAGAACAGTTTCATAGATCGGATCAGGCTAACCCCCGGTGATGCGCCGCGCTTTCTGGCAATTACCCCGGACGGGAAACTGGCGGTTACCGCGAATAGCCGTTCCAACACGGCAAGCATCATCGACCTGCAGTCACGGCTTGAGGTTGCAAGGTTGCCGGCTGGAATCGGGGCGGAATATGTTCTGATGGACCGTAGCGGCAGAAGGGCTTACGTTTTCAACCGCCTTTCTAACAGCATAACGGTGATAGACCTTACAACCCGGGTCGTTGCCGGCACATTGCAGACCGAATCAGGACCGCTCTACGGTCAGTTCAGTCGCAAAGGGGACCGGTTGTTTGTCTACCACGAAATGTCTCCGAATATTCTGGTTGTTGCGCTGGACGGCCAGACCATGACCAGGCGAATCAATGCCGGCATCGGTATCAAAGCTCTCAAGATCAACACGGTTACCGACCAGATTTATGCCGGTACCAGACTCGGCGGTGCCATCGATGTATACGACCCATTCACGCTTATTGCAGTAGATTTTCTCAACGCCGACGGTGGTGTCGGCTACATGACCATTGATGGTGATGAAAACAATTTGCTGGTCATTCACCCCCGCAATAAGTTGCTGCGTTTTATTAATCTGATCGCCAAAAAAGAACGCGGCCTGCTGGATACCGGTGCAGAGCCTTATGATGTTGTTATCTTCGGAGAGCGGTAAAGGCGGCAGGAGAGTATGTGGTCGTGACAGTCAGACTCATAAACCCGTCAATTACCGCAGCCGTGATCTGCCTGTTGCTGAACTGTGCAACAATAGCCGCCGCTGATGGAATCGGCGGATACGCAGAGTACAATTACAGCCTACTGGATTCGAAATTGAGCAATACTAACGGCATAACAAAAACTAAAAGTTCATCCCTTAATCAGCGCTATAGCCTTACCCTGGACAAGAGCATTACTCCCACACTCAGGCTTTCCGCTATGGGAAATTTTGATAAGGGCAGTGCCGATAACGACATCGACGGTGTAACCACAACATCAGACGCCTCGCGTATCAATACCAATGCCGACCTTTCCTACACAAACGGCATATTTAACGGCGGAGCCGGTTTCAGCAAGCGGCAGGAAACCTCAAAGTCCAACGGGGTTCCAACCCCTACCCTGTTTTCAGATTCATATAATGCCCGTTTCGGCTGGAAACCGGAAGATTTCCCTTCGCTGGATGTACTTTATTCGATCTTCAACAACTATGACGAATATCGTACTGCACAGGATAATACAGCTTCCACTCTCACCGTGAGCTCCCGCTATAAACCGCATGAGACAATGGATATAAATTACTCGGCCAATTACTCCACTTTGAACAGCAGATTGGCCGGTCTTGAATCGCAGAGTCTTGGCCAGAGTCTCCGTGTATCATACAATGACATGTTCTTCAGGGACCGTATATCAATCAGCACCAGCTACAACATCGCCACGCAGGACTCAACGACTCAGAATAATGGTACAGCTCCAGTATCATTTTTAACTCTGCTAACAATTAATCAGATTTCTTTTGCCACAAGTACGCTTAGCGACTTGCCTACCGACTTCCCACTACTGAATGCCCTGCAGGTCGTGAATGCCACGGATTTGGCAAATGAATATATACAAAGCACCACAACTATCCGCAAAAATGTGGGTATCAAATCCAACTCAGATATAAATGTAATAAGAATGCCGGTAACGTTCAAAAACAATAAAGATGAAATCATTAATAATTATATACAAGATATTGATATCACTAATATTAACGCCACTTTTCTGTCCAGTGAATCACCCGACGGAGGCCACAAGATCAAAGTATACAAAAACCCAAATTCTGATGGCACAGTGTGGGGGTTGATAAAGTCAGCGACTGTATCATTTAAAAGACTAGAACATCCCACTTACGATCCGAAAACGAAAGTTATCGGATTTGAAATTGTTCTTGGAGAGACAATTCCTTTCGGCACCACAATCAAAGTTGAGATTGAAACGATCAAGAATATCCCTAACAATACATCCTCTATCCAGTCAATAAACCTTGCTTTTCCAGAGGTGTTTCAACAAGAGACAACCCCACTTAAACCCGGCCAATCCAGATCCTCTTCACAGATTTCCGGGCTATATAATCTGAACATGAAGGCCAAACTTTTAAACACAGCCGCGCTCTTTTATGATTTCGGGTTCAATCTGGATCACACCAAAAGCGACGTCCAGGCGTTTACCTATCGCTACACAGTTGTCAACGGACTGAATTTTAACCACCGTCTCAGCCAGACTTTAAACACCAGCACCAGAGTCGCCCGTGAGGATGCGGTTGATCCGACGGCAGGTACACGTTCTTCAAGCAGCGCCAGTATTTCGCTTTCCTCACAGACATTACCAACACTCTCCCAATCAGCAACTTACGGTTTCAGGGTGGAAAATGGCACGGGAGTTTCCAGAACTTCACACTCGATGAATCTTTCCAACTCTGCGGAACTATACCGCGGCATCAGTCTGAGCCTCAGCGGTGGCGGAAGTGCAGTTACCGACTCCAACGGCACGAACCAGAAAAGCTTGACCGTGACCAGCGGCCTGAACTTGACGCCGCATAAAACGGTCAGCATCAATTTGAGCGCCAGCAATTCGGAAACGTGGGCTTCTGCCACAGGAAAACCGGAAACTTCTTCTTCCACAAAGACAGGAGATCTAACCGCAACCTACAATCCACTTCCTGCAATCTACCTGTTCGGTTCGTTCGGCATTAACGCTCAGACAAGCAGAAAAACCCAGACAGCACAAAGCATTGGCGGGTCATGGGCTCCATTCAGAGGCGGTGCTTTGTTATTGAATACATCTTATCGCGAGAATATTGACAACAGCGGCAACAAGGACAGCGCCATCGTCCAGAGCCTGAGATGGAACATCCGTTCCGGATGGTATCTGGATGTTTCCTATCTGATATCTAAAAATTCGGCAACATCACAGGAAACCGATACTCAAGTATTCAATACAGCGCTGAGATTGAGTCTTTAGTACGATAGAGATGAATTTGTGAGCTTATTGATCCCGATAACGGGTGAGGATGCAAAAGAATTAATTTTTAAGGAGAAACATTAATGGCAATGACAGTACCACACGTTTCATTCAGGCACTTATTTGTTGTTATTTTTATTACGACTTGCCTTGGCTCTCTAGTGGGTTGTGCTGGAACGGGTGATGTGTTTCGGGATACCACCATGGATTTCGGTTCAATCAAAACGGTGGCGGTTCTGCCTTTCGCCAATCTATCCAGGGACCAGTTGGCCGGGGAACGGGTACGCGATTCTTTCAACACAATGCTGATGGCGTCCGGGGCTGTGTATGCCGTTCCGGTTGGAGAGGCGGCAAGAGGTATTGTCGCTGCAGGCATGGCAAATCCGACCACTCCTTCAGCCGATGAAGTCACTAAAATCTCCAAAAGCATCAAGGTGGACGCCGTTATTTCTGGAGTGATCAGGGAGTACGGCGATGTGCGTTCCGGTACTTCCAGCGCCGACGTGATTTCGCTCAGCCTGCAAATGATGGAGGGACAGACCGGAAGAATTGTCTGGTCGGCCGGGACGACCCAGGGAGGTATAGGCCTGATGGATCGCCTGTTCGGCGGCGGAGGTAAACCGCTTAACGATATCACGGAGAAGGCAGTCAATGATCTCATCAACAAGCTTTTTGAATAGCCTGCTTACAGGCATAATGGCCTGCTGGCTGCTTTGCTGCGTTGCCGTGGCTAATGCCGCTCTGCCGGGGCCCGAACAACGTATTGCCGTTTTTCCGATAGAAAACCTGAGTGGTACACCCGCTCCGCTTAGAGAGCTTGACACCGAACTTGCCGCCGTATTGAAAAGAGCCGGAGTACACATAGTAGAAACCGCGACGATTGAAAAATTTATTAACAGCCATCAAGTTCGCTATCTAGGAGGTATTGATGAAAATACAGCTGGCCAGTTGAACGCTGAAACCGGTGCCGAATCCGTGCTGATTACCTCGCTGGAGCTTTATAATGATATTGATCCACCGAAGTTTTCACTCATATCTCGGCTTGTATCACTGAACGACATTCCGGAAATTGTCTGGATGAAGAGCGTAGGAATTGCCGGCGACGACACACCAGGAATCCTTGGGCTTGGATTGATCAATGACATCAGGGAACTGAGAGGAAAGGGCCTCGAATCAATTGCCAAATCTCTTCTGTTCTACTCCCGGAATGCAACCACACAGAAAAAAAGCCCAATCACCAGAGAAAAGGGAGAATATTCGTTCCGCCTCGATGATCTTATCAAGGAAATCAAGTCAGAAAAACAGCTGCTTAATCCTGCATCAGTATCTCATCTGGGGCCAATTTTTGAGGACAATCTATCCACACCGGATGACATGCCACGCACCATGATTGATGAAGAGAATCCCTTCATGTCACTCTACAATCCGATTGGCTGGTATAACTCAAGGGAAATACTTGCCAACCAGGAACGCACTATCGCAATCATACCGTTTTTCAATCGAAGCACGAGGAAACATGCAGCAGAACTTCAAGCGCTCCATCTGGCAGGACAGCTTGTAGAAAAGCATATTTTCCGGGTTCTTGAACTTGGAGTGATTCGAGACAGAATGCTTAACATGCACGTTGTCATGAGCGATGGCGTTTCACTCCCCATTATCGACCTTATAACCATTTCTCTGGGGGCCGACCTGCTGTTGAACGGAGTAGTCTTCGATTATTTGGATACGGTCGGTTACGGGTCGAATCCGAAGGTAGATTTTTCATCGCAGATTTTTAATCGTGACGATAAAAGAATTCTGTGGAGCTCTCACAGCTACAATCAAGGTGACGACGGAGTTTATTTTTTCGACTCTGGCCGAATCACCACCGCCGCCGCCCTTACCGACAAAATGTGCCGCATCTTGGTACAAAGACTGGTAGAGGATAACGGCACAATCCAAAAGTGACTCATCAAAACCACCGAGAAAGAGGGTTATCATGAAATTGAGAATGTTTGCCACACTTGCCTTAACTGCCATTATCAGCACTGTCACCGTAGCAATGGGCGCATCTGAATCACTTCCCACTCCGGCGATTCAAACCAACTCCGCCTCACCAACTCCGCAAGACATTTCAAAACCGGTTCAAGAGGCGAAAGCTTCCAAAGCAGATGAAGTAACCATCCGCATGAACGCTCCGATTTTTTCGCCGCTTTTTGCCAAAGTACCGTTGGCTATGATAAATGACGAAGCGATCACCATCGAAGATTTAAAAAAATCGATAGGCGCGCTTCATGAGGGAATGAGCGAAGGAAAAGCGGCACCGAAAACAAATTTCCCGGTTCTTTTAAAACGCCTTGTCAACTCCCTTCTTATCATACAGGAAGCGCGCATCATGGAGCTGGACAAGCAGGAAGAGATCAAGTCTTCAATAGACGACTACTCTAGCAAAAATCTTCGTGAGATGCTCCTCAAGGAGCAGGTATTGAATGTCAAAGCTGATGCAAAAGAGGTGGAAAAAACATATCAGGAGCGCGCCTCTGAATGGCGGTTGAAATCGTTGATCGTCGATAAGCTTGAAGATGCAAAGAAAGTCGAGGCAGCTCTCAAAGCCGGCAAAAAATTCGATGACCTCTTCGACAAGAGCATAAAAGACGGTGTTGCCAAAGAGGGTGGGAAATCGGACCTATTCCTGGCCAAAGATGTCATTGCTCCACCAATGCTGGCTGTGCTTGTAAAGATGAAGACAGGCGAAATCAGCAAAATGACGCCGCTGGAAAAAGGCTATTTATTTTATCGTTTGGAGGAAAAACGCCTTAAAGTTGATGAGACTGTAAAGGAACAGGTAAGACAGGAACTGGATGCCAAAGCGCGTATTGCTGCACTTGAAACTTTCCAGGAATCTCTCATCAAAAAGTATGTGACAAAAAAGAAGCTGTTCGACAAGTTCGATTTCGAAAACAAGAAGGTCAAGTTTGAAACATTCCTCAAGGACAAGCGTGTACTCGCAGAAGTTAAAGGAGAAAAACCGATTACCGTGGCCGACATGGCCGAGGCCATTACCCAAAAGTTTTACCACGGCGTGGAACGCGCTGCAGAGGGCAAAAAAATCAACAAGGAAAAAAAGGCCATCCTGAACGAGCTTCTGGGCAACATTGTCTTCAACAAGGAGGCTAAGGTCAGAAAAATCAATGAATCTGACGAATACCGCAACAAGGTACGCTCCTACTCCAATTCTCTTTTGTTCGGATCCTTCGTCAATAAGGTAATCCGGTCGGAAATCACCGTTTCAAAAGATGAACTTAAGGCTTACCACAAGGTACACGCAGCAGAATATTCCGGTATCGAGACCTACAAGTTGGACGCCATTGCCTTTGATTCTCCGCAGAAAGCGGAAGAAGCGATCGAAAAAATTCGCAAGGGAACAGAATTTAAATGGTACAAGGCGAATGCTGATAACAAGGAAAGTATCAGCAAGGCGTATATAAATATGTTCACCGGTGACGCTATCGCAAAACCAAACCTGCCCGAACCACTTCAAAAAGCCCTTACCGGCTCCGTCAGTGGTGATTTCCGGGCATATGTGGATGGCGGCCACGGCTATGTCATCTCTGTAGTTGAATTTGCTCCTGCCAGGACCTTGACTTATGAGGAAGTGGAAGATGCCATCAAGGAGGCGGTATTCTACGAAAAGCTCAATAAAGGCGTGGAAACTTGGGGAGAAAAACTTAAGAGTACTTCAGACGTCAAAATATACGCTGATTTCGGACAATAGGAGACGCCATGATCATGTCGAAAAATAAGCAAGTCGGTGCTGTAACGGTAATCATGCTTATTCTGTGCATGGGTTTTCTGCCGTGGATTGTCGCTGACAGTTATAGCGCACCTAAAAAATTCGCTTCCAAGGACTGTACCGACTGCCACACCAAATTTGTGGATAAGTATTTCTCCATGAAATACCTGCACACAGATGTGAAAGAAAAGAAGTGCGAAAATTGCCATGTCCGCCACGGCAGGGTTCCGAAGCTTATGCTCAAGAAGGAAGGCAACCAGATATGCCTGGATTGCCATTCTAAGGATAAAATCGGCCTTGCCAAACCTTATGTCCATACCCCGGTAAAGGCGGGTAAATGCAGCCAGTGCCATAATTCTCACGGTTCGCAGTTCAAGGGGCTGCTGAAATCTGAAGGCAAAGCATCCTGCTATGAATGTCACAAGAAGGAACTATTTGAAAAAAAGGTCGTTCATCAGGTCATTCTCAAGGAGGGCTGTAAAGCTTGTCACAGTGCGCACAGCTCGAATGAGAAGCATCTGCTGACCAAATCTGAGCCGGCTCTGTGTCTGGAATGTCACGATAAGAGCAGCAGTGCGTTTAAAAAGGCTCATGCTAACTATCCGGTCGAAGGGAAGCGCTGCTCATCCTGTCATAATCCGCACACATCTGAGCAGCCCAAGTTGCTTCAAACCAGTCTGCACGGCCCTGTAGCTGCGCATGAATGTTCTGCGTGTCACGAACCCCATACTTCACAGCAACCATTTGCCGTTACCAGGAAAGGCGCGGCCCTCTGTCTTGAATGTCATGAGTTGAAAACCCTGAAAGGCGAAGCGACCAATGAACACGCCCCCTTCAAGGAGGGCAATTGCCTCGGCTGTCATAATCCTCATGCATCAGAGTCAGTAAAGCTGCTTATCAGGGACGACAACAAGCTCTGCTTTGGGTGCCACAAAGAAAAAGATATGCTGGTTGCATTCAAACATGCACCGATGAGCGCCGGCAAGGGATGTCTCTCGTGCCACAAACCACATGCGGCCATGTTCAAGGGACTTGTAGACAAAAAGGGGAGTGATTTATGCTCTGAATGCCATACAAAAACTATGGATGCCCTTAAAAACAAAACAGTGCATGATCCGTTCAAGGGGGGAGATTGCATCACCTGCCACAATGTTCACGGGTCTAACTTTACCGCAATGGCCAAAGACCGTGGTGACAAGCTCTGTTACTCATGTCATTCAGATTCAGAAGCGAAATTCCTGAAGACATCCACTCATAAGCCGGTACTAAACGGTGATTGTGTTTCCTGTCACAATGGCCACAGCTCCGCTGAAAAGAAACTGCTTAAAGCCACAGCCCCGCAACTCTGCGCAAAATGTCATACCGACATGATGAAAGCTGAGTCAGGGGGTTCGAACCATGAACCATTTAAAAGCGGACAATGCCTTACCTGCCATGATTCGCACGGCAGCGCCGTATCCGGCATGCTTAACAAACCGCAGATTCAGTTGTGCGGAAGCTGCCACGAGCCATACAAAGGGCTTAAGGAGTCAATTTCGAAACATGTTCCGTTCACCGAGGGAAGCTGCACTAAATGCCACAACCCGCACAAGTCCAAACTTAAAACCTTGATGCCGGCCCAGGGCAATGACCTCTGTTTCACCTGTCACAAAGATATCAAAGAGAAGCTTGCCAAAGAAAAACCTCATAACCCGGCAAAGCAGGATTGTCTCAATTGCCACAAACCGCATTATGCCATGGACAAAAAACTGTTGCCGACTAAGGTGACCAATTTATGTGCGCAGTGCCACGAATCATCCAAGGCGCCGTTCGAAAAGGCTCATCTTTCAATCCAGGCTTCGGTCATGACCTGCATGAATTGCCATGATCCACATGCTTCCAAGGATCCGAAGTTTTTCAAGGACTCGGTGCATGCACCCTTTGCGGCTCGCACGTGCGAAGAGTGCCATATTGTCGCCAAACCTTGATTTTGCGGCGTAAATAGGCATGTAAAGCAGGGGCGTCTTCCAGACGCATAATCGCGGCAACATGATGCCCCTGCTTCAGACAAGTTTGATACATCAAGCTACCGAAGTGACAAGGAGATAAATACATGAGAATACGTAGTTTCTCGTTACTGTTGGCAGGGATAATGCTGATATTACTGACGCAGTCCCTGCTCGCCGCCACTGACCAGCAGTTCAAGCTTAAACCTGGTGCGCGCGGCAACCTGTGCATGAAATGCCATAAACCATTCCAGGAAAAATTGGCGCGGAAGTTTGTGCATAGCCCGCTGAAGAAAAATGATTGTACCGGATGCCACAATGCGCATACCTCAAATCACGGTAAGATGCTGGCCTCCGATTCTAAATCAGTCTGTTCTGTCTGCCACCCGCCGATGATTTCAGCAAAGGCGAAAAGCGTTCATAAGGTTGTTGCAGAGGGTAGCTGCATGAAGTGCCACGATCCTCATGCCGCCGCCAATAAGAACAATCTGGTCATGGAAGGAAAACAGCTCTGTTTTTCCTGCCACAAGACACTTGGGGAAAAACTGGCCAAGATTAAGGTGCGTCACTCCCCGGTTGAAAAGGATTGCCTTGTCTGCCACCAACCGCATTCCTCGGACACTGGACCGTTTCTGCTTAAAAACAATATTACGCAGGTTTGCTTAGGCTGTCACAAGGCCGACAAACCGATTTTTATAAAAAAACATATGGGGTATCCGGTCGCAGAGTCACGCTGCACCGGCTGTCATGACCCGCACGGTTCCGACGCTACTGGTCTTCTCCTTAAAAACGTCCATTCACCTGTTGCCAAGCGGATGTGCAACCAATGTCATGAGGAAGCCGCTGCACCAAATCCGCTGAAGACAAAGAAAGAGGGAACGACGCTCTGTCGCGGCTGCCACAACGATATGTACAACAAAACTTTTGAAAAGAACCGGATGCATTGGCCGGTGGTATCCAAAGAAGGTTGTCTGGGATGCCACAACCCACATGCCTCAGTGGACAAGGGTTTACTTCGCGAACCTATGGCAAAGTTATGCGGCAGTTGCCACTTGGATACGATGAAGCGCCAGACTAAAAATGTCTCTAAACATGAGCCGATAGTAGATGGCCGTTGTACAGAATGCCACGACCCCCACTCATCCAATAACATGTTCCTGGCAAAGAAACCGGTCGATTTTGATCTCTGTACGACCTGCCACGACTGGACTCAGCACTCGACCCACCCGATCGGCGAAAAAGTCCGCGACCCGCGAAACAAGAACTTGTCGGTAGGATGCGGCAGCTGCCACAGAGCCCACGGCACAGAGTTCAAAAAGCTGCTTTATTACCCTACAACCACAGAGATGTGTATCCAGTGCCATGAACAGTTAAAGAGGTGATCCATGACAATAACCATAAAAACACTCATCTGCCTTCTCCCTATCATCTGCGCTCTCCCCGCTTACTGCGCCGATGTCGCAAAATTCAAGCCGCTTACAGAGCTCTATCTGGATGCAAACAAGATCCAGCTAAAAAATCCCGAGGGTGTTGCCTGCGGCAAAACTGCGGTACTGGTGGCGGATACCGGTAATGGACGACTAGTCAGTTATGCCAGGAACAATAATGAATTGAAAAACGGTGTAGAGATCAAACTGGAACAGGTTCCCTATCCAATCAGGCTGGAGGCTACCGTCCAGGGCAAGGTACTTGCCCTGGACGGCAAGAGCCGCAAAATCGCGTTTCTGGCGGCCGACGGAAGTTTTGTCAGTTATCTGGACTATAAAAACGTACCGTTACCCATCGATATCGTCCCTCGCAGTATGACCGTAGACGCCGGGGACAACATATATGTAGTCGATGCTCTGGGCATGAGGGTTATTGTTACGGATCAAACCGGAACATTTTTGCGCCAGTTTCCGTTTCCGAAAGAAACCGGGTTCATCTCAGATGTGGCTGTTGATCAGCGAGGGGGGGTGTATATTCTTGACAGCATGAAGGGACAGGTATACAAGGCCGCGCCTGACAGCAAGCTGTTTCAGCCGTTTGTATCAGGACTGCAGGCTCATATCTACCTTGCAGTTTCCATAGATACAGACCCCCAAGGGAGGATATACCTGTTGGACCAGAACGATAGTGCTGTAGTACTGCTCGGTCCTGACGGATCGTTCCAGGGGCGTTATCTTTCCTACGGTTGGAGGGCCGGACAAATCAACTACCCGAGTCAGGCGTGTCTCACTGAAAACGGTATCATGATTATCGCTGACCGTAACAACAGCCGTATTCAACTGTTCAAGGTTCAGTAAACTTTAATGGGATCCGATAACGTCATGATCAAACACCTTACCGTTATCATCAGCCTGTTGTTTTTTGCACCTTCTGTGTCATTTCCGGGGGGCGAGCAGTTTCCAAACGGCTTTCATAATGGCGGCATCGGCCCGTGTGAAGGCTGCCACTCCAAAACACAAAAAGTACCGGAGTCAGGGTCGGCCATTACAGCGGCCAAAGACACTCTGTCCTCCGATGCTGGTCGAGGTATGTTAAATGGCCAGGATCCAGGTTCAACCTGTCTTATCTGCCATACCGCACCAAAAGGCCAGAAACAGCCGTCAGGGTACTTTGTGGCGACCTGCAATGAAGATCTTGCCGCTGGCCTGTCGCCTGGCCAGATGACGCCTGGTGGCGATTTCGGCTGGCTCAGAAAATCTTATCACTGGGCAACTCTGGACGCCGGCAAGATAAAAGATGGGGAAAGCCCGGGGGAGCGCCACGGACACAACATTGTCGCCTCCCAGTTCAGCTACAATCCCGATTCCAGCAATGTCACGGCACCGGGCGGCGTCTTCCCGTCCGGCAAGTTAACCTGTACCAGCTGCCACGATCCACACGGCGGCTACCGCATGCTCTCAGACGGTTCTTTCAGCACAAACAGTGCTATTCCCGCAATTGCATCCGGTTCTTATAAAAGCAGCCCCTTGCCGGATACTGCTCATGCTATTGGTTCCTACCGTCTGCTGGCTGGCAAAGGGTACTCACCATCTATATCAGATAGTTCAGTTGTATTCACCTCCGACCCTCCTACAGCAGTCGCACCGGACAAATATAACCGGGCTGAATCAAAACATCGCGATACAAGGGTTGCTTACGGCAGCGATATGTCTGAATGGTGCCAGAATTGCCACAAGCCTCACAAACACCCAACAGGTAATGCAGCAAAGATCACACCGTCAAAATCAAAAGAATATAACTCTTATATCGCCTCCGGAGATATAAGCGGCTTAAGATCGTCATCCTACTCATCACTGGTACCGTTTGAAGTTGGGACAAAGGATTACATGGAACTGAAGAGACTGGCCGGCAACGGCGGAGAAGGGGGGGACATGAGCGGACCGTTAGCCGGTGAAAACATTATATGCCTCACCTGTCACCGGGCTCATGCCGGAGGTTGGGACTCAATCACGAGATGGAACACCAAGGCTGACTTAATTGTATACGATGGCAAGTTTCCCGGCATCGACTCCGGGGCTCCCACTTATATTGCCCAGGGTCGGACCTCTGCCGAGACCAGAAAAGCTTATTATGATCGCCCTGCCGATTCATTTGCGGTGTTTCAGCGTGGCTTGTGCAGTAAATGCCATGCAAAGGATTAGGATTAATAATTCAAAAATAAACAGCAAGGGAAGGAATCTACAAAATGTCAGAATCATCAGGTAAAAAATCACCATTCTTTTTGAAGCCGGCTTTTATATTTTTGTCAGTCATACTGCTTGCCCTTGGCTGCTCGAAAACAAACCAGGATGTTTCCGGAGAGTGGCTCAATGTCAAGTCAGCTGAAATACTGGAATTCAATCCGGATGGCACCGGCGTTTTCATGTATCCTAAAAGCCAGAATGCTCCGCTCGCCTTTTCCTGGAAACGTACAGCAACAAACAAATACGTTCTGGACGTCGACTTCATGGGAACCCGTAAAAACCTTACCGCAACCTTGGATGGCAAGAGTTTGGGGATTGAAAGCACCTTGGGCAAAGAGCTGTACCAAAGATACACCAGCAAATAACAAGGGGTAGAAAGATGAAACCATTATTTATTGGAATTTTGCTTAGTTTCAGTTGTCTGATTTCTTTAAGCCATTCGGCACAGGCCTCTTATTTCGACGGCATGGAGGCGTACCGGAAAAACGACCACCAAACTGCGATGCGTGAGTTCAGAGCTTCAGAAGACGATGCCAAGTCACTCTACATGATTGGCATTATGTACGAAAAAGGAGATGGCATTTCAACCGACCTGGCCGAGGCGGCGAACTGGTTCCGCAAGGCGGCAGAAAAGGGCTATTCTTCAGCGCAGTACCGGCTTGGACGCCTATATGAACGAGGCCTTGGTGTCGATCAGAGCCGGGATGAGGCTCTCGCCTGGTACAATAAATCATCCCGGAACGGTAACCTTGATGCCAAGCAGGCTTTGAAGAGAATGGGAGTTAAATAAACGCATGGGGCGAAACACCCCATGCGTGACAAATGCGGGGGGAAGTTGGGAAAGCAAATAAACTGTTAGATGACTACTTTGGATGCCCGGGTGGCAATTCGCCAGGTTGCACGTTCTTGCTTTTAGTTGATTTGGATGTTGATTTGGACCTGGCCGCCTTTGGGACCTCTTCGCCCATAACACTCAGGAGCTTACCGGCGCCTTTGTGCCCCTGGGTAGCAGCCTTTTTCAGCCAGACTACCGCTTCCTTGCGGTTTTTTTCAACGCCTTCACCATTGGTGTACATAAGACCTATATTGAACTGTGCCTGCGCATGGCCCAGCGCTGCAGCCTTTAGATACCATTTTGCTGCTACCTCCCTATCCTGCTGTACATCCACACCTTTGTCGTAGGAGGTGCCCAAGAGGAAACAAGCGTTTGCATGACCTTGTGCAGCAGCCTTTTTGAATAACTCCAGGCCTTGGAGGTGATCAGCCTTGACCCCCTCGCCTTTGAAGTACATCACACCAAGATTGTAGTTCGAGTCCTTGCCACCATCAGTTTTGAACTCCTTAAGGGCTCGCACATAGTCTTTGGCCTTATACGCCCTCAGGCCGGCATTGTAGTCGGCAATAGCTGAAGCGGCTGTCAAGACAGCAATGCCAAACGCAATTGTCAGAGTAGCAGGTAATCTCATGATTTCCTCCGGAACAAATATTTATATGCCAAACAATGGTTTTAATTCTAACAGAACAAATGCTTATTGTCATTCAGCATTTCTTGACCATAATAGTTTACAAGAAAACATGAAGGGTTTAGTATACTCAAGTAGATTGATACGGAGGTTTAAAGTTACATCGTGAAGACAATAATCCTTCTTACAGCTCTTATTCTGGTCACAGCCACACTAACGGTATCCGCAGGCGACTATACAGCCAGCTTCCTCTACTCTCTGTCCGATTTCTCCGGCACCAAACCGTTCAGTTCCGCCAGAATAAATCAGGATTTGAACAAAAACGAGATATACGCGATGATAGGAGAGGCTGTTTCAATATTCAATTCCAGCGGTATGGAAATATACCGTTTCGACTACGATTCTAACATCGGTATCGTATCCGATGTCGCGGTATTAGGTAACGGTCAACTCGCCGTACTGGCAAGCAAGGGACCTCTGACTCGGCTTGTACGATGCAATTTCCGGGCGGAACCATTAGGGGACATAGACATCAAAGGGTTCCCGCCCGACTACAGCGGTTTTTCTCCGAACAGAGTTTATTACAGCGACAGCAAGTTGTACCTGGTAAGTTTATCGACTATGCGAGTGATGATTATCGATGAGGATGGCCTATTTATCAAAGGAATAGATCTCGCAAAAGAACTCGGCATGAGCGAAAAGGAGCGTGAAGATTCAGGACTCGGCGGCTTTGCAATCGATCGGGATGGCGGCTTCGTTTTTTCCATCCCGGCCACGGCCAAGGTATATCTGTTATCACCTGACGGGAAAACACGGGTATTCGGAAGGCGGGGCAGTGCCCCGGGTAGATTCGGCGTCGCAACCGGTGTTGCTCTGGACAAAAACGGAAATATCCTGGTAGCGGACAAATTGCGCTGTGTCGTTATGGTTTTTGATCGCACCAACTTCGCCATGCTCAAGGAATTTGGTAATCGGGGCTTCAAACCTGGCAATCTGATTGGACCGGATGATATTCTGGTAGACAGACAAAACAAAGTCTACGTCAGTTCGCTCCGTAGTCGCGGTATCAGCGTATATCAACTCTCTAGCAACTGAGCCTGATTGGCTTAAATTAAATACGTACTTGTAACCACCGGTTATCTCACCGGTTTTATATGGCATCTCGAGCAGTCCTGTAATGGGAATGCCACGTTAAGATGACATACACCGCAGTATTCCCCTCCATATATCTGCATCATATTGTATTTAGTGGCCCCCCTGCTTACACCGATAAAAATGTCCGGGTGGCACAACTCACAGCCATTCCACTTGGAGTGTTTCTTGTGAGAAAACAGAATATCACCCATCCATGGCGTTTTTGAATTCAGGGAGAAATCTTTCTGGGCAGGTATTGCCTTTTTCAATAAGGAACTGCCTTTGACATGGTCTTTCGGATTAATTAATCCATATTTTTCGGCCTTTTCCCAGTCGATTCCATTTCCGAGACTGGCTTTGGGTAATTTTTCAGTAAATGTTGAAAAATCATATTTTTTCTGAACAACCTTGCCGAAAGAGTGACATCTGTCACAACGAGGCATTTCATTGAGATCAGGTGGTATTGAGCATGCTTTAAAGACAGGACCTTCGTTGGCCATCAATTTTCCGTTATGACAGGCACCGCAGTAATACCCCCTCATGTTGTCGGCCGCTTTAATACGGGTTCCACCCTTCTCCATGAGAAAACCTATGTCAACATGGCAAACTCTGCAGGTGAATTGTGAACGGTGCAGCCAATGGTCAAAAACAACCTTTGCCATCCCCGCCTGTGGAGAAAAATTACCGATTACAACTCGGCCATAACTTTCATAAGATTGAATTGCGTATGACTCTGATAATGGCAGGCCAACAACCATAATAATGAGCAAAATCAAGTATGATTTTTTCATAACTTTTCCATCCTCTTAGTATGCAAAATTCAAAACTACTTATGCTGACTGTTTATTTTTCTGCGAAGCCTGTGATAACATCAGGAAACATTACAGGTTCCATTCCGTCAGGGCACCATCTATCTGAACATAGATCCCCGAAAATTCCTGCAACAGTTCCTGGCAGGAGATCATACTCTCATTTCTCATGGGCTTTCTTGCCATGGACACGTTCATAGGCTTTACAAAAGGGACAAATAGCGGTTTCTACATTCTTTACGATGGTAAAAGAGATACCTTCCTGACTGAGGCGAGCGTGACGGCAGACCGGACACAACTCGCATATTCTGGCCAAAGACCGGTCCATGGGCTTGATTTTATCATTATTCACGTTTCAGCTCCTTCCCGCGGGAGAATGTCCTGCCCAGTAACAGACTCGTGCCGAGGTCCTCATTATGCCAGAAACCGTTGGCGCTGGTAAAGCCTTCCGGATGTCCCTTAAAACCTATATCCATGTCAAAGTTCACCAGCCTTGACAAGGAAATCATGAATGATACCTTTAATCCATATACAGGCAGAAAGAAACAGCATTCAAACCATCATGTATCACAAATCTAAAAACATTCATTGTCCGGAAACTGCGGATGTAAGAACGGAGAATACGCATGAACCGGCAAATTGATGAGCTTATCGAGAAGATAAAGACGTTGGAAGAAGAGTTGGAGGTGGAACTCAGGAAAAGACGTGATGAATTTCAATTCATTATTGATGAGAAACGGGTCCGTTTCGCCGAAGAGGTCGCACGGCAGCAGCGCCGCTTCAAGACCGGGCTCTTTAGCTACCTGATCAAATCAAAGCCGCTGAATGTGCTGACCGCTCCACTCATATACTCAGGCCTTGTACCGTTCCTTCTTCTCGACTTTTTTTTATCGCTCTACCAGATAATCTGCTTCCCGATCTATGGCATTACGAAAGTCAAACGATCGGAGTATATGGTGTTTGATCGTGAGGACCTGCCATATCTGAACATCATAGAGAAATTCAACTGTTTTTACTGTTCCTACGGCAACGGTATGGCAGCCTATTTCCGGGAAATTACGGCGCGCACCGAACAGTACTGGTGCCCGATCAAGCATGCCCGCCGCATCAAAGCAGCCCATTCCCGCTATCCACGTTTCTTTGAGTTCGGCGATGCAGAAAGTTACCTCAAGGGGTTGGAACGTATCAGGAAAGAACTCAAGACAGATGGTAAAATATAAATGCAATCCCATCGTTCAGCAGATCATGCTGGCCACAAGTCTGGACCCGGATGAATTTCTGACTGCGTGAAAACATCCGGGCAGCGGAGGGAAAACCATGCAGATACGAATATTGATAATTGCATTGCTGCTGACAGCCGCACTTTCCCCCGATCTGACAGCTTCTGATATATTCCAGGAACAGCGCCGAACAATGGTATCGCGAGATATCAAGGGGCGCGGCATCCGCGATCTGCGGGTGCTGGAGGCGATGGAGAAAATCCCCCGCCATCTGCTGGTGAGTGAAAGCTACCGACATGAAGCTTATGCCGACCACCCGCTCCCCATCGGCGAAGGACAGACTATCTCCCAGCCTTACGTGGTTGCCCTGATGACGGAATCGCTCAAACTGAAATCCACCGACCGTGTACTGGAAATCGGGACCGGCTCCGGTTATCAGGCGGCGGTTCTGGCCGAGATAGTCCGGGATGTCAAGAGCATCGAGATCCGGCAGGGACTGGCTCAAACAGCGACTGCGAGACTGAAGGAACTTGGCTATGCCAATGTGATGGTGAAGTACGCCGATGGCTACTTCGGCTGGGGGGAACATGCCCCCTTCGACGCTATCATCATAACAGCAGCGGTGAACCATATCCCGCCGCCTCTCATCAAACAGCTTAAAGAGGGGGGGCGCCTGATCCTGCCTCTCGCAAGCACGGTATATTACCAGACGCTTACACTGGTGACAAAACTCAAGGGTGGCGAACTAGACGTTCAGCAGCTTGACCCGGTCAGATTTGTGCCGATGACCGGCGAGGCGAGAAAAAATCACTGAACGGATATCTTCCGGAGAATAAGAAAAGCCAGCAGATAAGCGGCGGCACCCAGCAGGAGCACTGACCGGAATCCTGCGCTAATGGCTGTCATGACTGCCAGCAGCGGAGCCAGTACCGAAAAGACACCATTGACGGTCCAGGCCCATGGAATCAACGCTGGCTCCACCTGTCCGAGCAGCTTGAGGCCGAAGGGGAACGGGATGCCCATCAGCGAACCGGGAAGCGCCACAATAAGGCAGAAAAACAGACCGCGGAGCAGAAGCGGCCAGGGCGCGGCGATGATGAACAGTGAAGGCAGCAGGAGTGCGCAGAGTGCCGCAAGGATTGCCAGCAGAAGAAGCGTGGCCGGCTGCGACACGACCGGATAACGGTGGCTAAGGAAACTGCCGATCCCGGAACTGATGAGGATCGAGGCGAGCACCGCCGCCACCGCCACCGGCGGGTTTTCAAGCGGCAGAATCAGCTTCTGAATCAACGCCACCTCCACGAACATATAAGCAAGGCCAAGCAGGGCAAAGTACGGCAGGAAACTCCGCCGCGCAGAGCGAGCGTATCTTGTGCCAGGTTTTCCGGCCAAAGCCGGCAGCGCCAGCAGCAGGGCGCTGATCACTACGGCCTGGACGAGAATAACCGGCAGTATGTAGCCGCCATCAAGAAAAAACTGCCATTTCCCCCCCATGGCATGGAATGTCTCCGGAATCCTGTCCAGCTTCAGAAAGTGTGAAAAGAATGGCGCCTCGTCCCATACCGGCCTGACGTCGAACAGATAGCCGTTCAGGAATGAACCCCTCTCCGTTGGCGAAATGATGGCGCGGAAGCCATTGAAATAGTCGAAGTCCCGCGTCCTGACATGGACGTTGCTCTCCCCCGCTTCAGCACCGCTCAGCCAGGCCAGGTCAAAACGCTTCTCCCTGGCAAACTTTCTGACCGCCGCCGTTTCACCCGCAGTGAACGGTGATCTTTTGGCCAGTATCGTAACGGTTCCCCAACTTCTGATAGCGGCCAGATGACTGCCTGGCTCCTTTACTCCCATATCCTGAAGGGCTGTTGCCAGAGTGGCCATAATGCGCAGTTCGGTTCGCGGCGGCGGGATGATAAACAGGTTGAACGACAATATGCCGTTGTCACGAAGATGCCACAGATACTCTCTGAAAGCCTCCACGGTGAAACGATAATCTTCGGAAAGGCCGAAGGAACCGGATGGCTCTGTACCCTGAAGCGATATTTCGATCAGATCGAAACGCCTCGTCTCTCCGGCAAGCCACGATCTTCCGAGGCCGACCCGGCTCTCTTCCCCATAGATGTCACCGGAGAAAAGCTGCAGCTCCTCATGTATGGCCCGCTCCAGTGCGGCTACACTTTCCACCGTTGCAATCTCCCTGGCACCATGACGGCGCGCTGTTAAAACCGGCAGTCCCCCCCTTGGATCAAGGATCAGTACCTGGGCGCGCGGGCCGAGTGCATACGGAAGTGCGGCTGGAAGGTGTTCAAGAAAGGTCAGTTTTTCCGGATCTGCAGCCGACGTAACGGCATTTACCTCGCCGCCGTCGATGCTGACGCCGATCTGTTCCGGCAGCGGCTCCAAATAGCGCAGACTTAAGCCCGGAGCGTAGCGGACCGCCGGACTCCGGAACGTGTCGATGCGGGTAAATGGGGTATACCAGGTGCGGATATGCTCTGCACCGGGAAATTTCAGGGCCGCCTCTAATCCCTTGAATTGTGACATCCGCGGTCGGCAGAAGTCGGGTTGGATAATGAGAAGGGCAACAAGGGATGCTGCAGGGAGAAGTGCGGCTACCCTGAGTCGCCTGTCACCCACGAGACATGCAGCGGCAACCACGACCAGAGCGATGATAAAGACCCCCTGTTCGGGGGGAACATGTCCCATCAGCAGCAGAATGCCGATCGAACCGATCCCTGCGCCAATCATATCCGCGCCGTAGAGCAGCCCCGCACGATAGCTTTCTATGCTGAAGGCTGCAGCAATGACGAGTCCGGTAAAGAAGAACGGCAGCGCCAGACAGAGGTAGGTCAGCAGGATGTTGATAAGCTCCCATTTCTCCCAGGCCAGTCGGACCGGATCGAAGGCGACCATGTTGGCAAGGAGGAAGCCGCCCGGCATGGCGATACCCAGGGCAAGCGCATACCAGCTGATACGGTCCAGCTTTTTCATGCCGGGGAAGATTGCCAGGATAGTGCCGCTGGCGGCGAAGCCGAGCATGGCAATGCTGATAACCATAAAGGCGAAGTGATACCAGATGGTGATGGAAAAGACGCGAGTAAGCAGCACCTCAAAGGCGAGGGTCGCCATGGAGATAAGGAAAATCAGCGGCGGAATTCTGGACTCCGGATTTTTCATCGGTTCATCCTGTGAAAACTGGCTGTACCTTTGTGTTATGACATATTCATATCCGTAAATTATACCACCGGATAATCAGAATCCTCCCCACCTGCAAAAATAGTAATGCCGCCTGTAATCAATTAAAGTCTCCCTACCTGTCTTGCCGGGTGCATGTAATATGGTATAAAACTATCATGTCCATGGCATTCCCTTCCTATGGAGGAGACATGGTAATAAAAAGGTCGGGGCCAGGCGTTTTATCCATCATAATTTTTGGTTGTGTGATCCGATGAAACGCCGCCTTCCATTTCGCTACATCGAACCGGTTTTCTTCGGTGGACTGCTGGATGATCCTCTTCTCTTCCTGCGGATCCGCCCCTTGAAGAGAGCGCTCCTCTTCGATTGCGGCCAAATCGCCCATCTTGCCAAAAGGGTCGTCAAACCTATTGATGCGGTCTTCATCACCCATGCCCATATGGACCATATCATGGGCATCCCCACCCTCGTCCGCCATCATCATGTATCGCCTCGCCCTCTTGACATATTCGGTCCTCCCGGGATCGCCGAACGGGTCTACCATCTCCTGATGGGTTTCGATTGGAACCTCTGCGAAGCGGACTGGTTCTCGCTGCGCGTTCACGAGATTGGACAGAATATGATACTCCACTACAGCTTCCCTGGTCCGGAGGGGTTCGCCCGCCACTTTGACGGTGAAGAACCGCGCAACGGACGGGAAATATGGTCATGCAGCTATGCTGCCGTCGAGGCGGAACTGCTGGATCACAAAATACCGGTTCTGGCCTACAGAATCGTGGAACGGCCGCACTATGCAATCGATCCCGGGCTTATGGAGAAGCAGGGTCTTCTGCCGGGTGACTGGATCCGTGATCTGAAGAGCCGTGTCTGGAAGGGGCGCTCGGAGTCAAAGGTCACGGTGATCCGCCGCGACGGCGATGCCGTGCGGGAGGAAGCTGTAGATGATCCGCATAGATTCTACAAAGGCATTGAGGCGAGGCAGTCCTGCGCCTCGATCGGCTATCTGTGCGATGTCGGGTGGACGACGGAAAACCGTGCAAGGATAGAAGCGTTCCTGAGCGATGTTACCCTGCTCTGCTCCGAATGCACCTTCCTGGCGGCCGACGTCGACAAGGCCAGGGCATCGTACCACTTATGCACTGCCGACCTGAACGTTCTGGCCGCCGGACTGGCGCCGCGTTTTCTGCTGCCGATGCATCTCTCCAAGAGCTATCTTCTCCGCACGGTGGATCTCTACGAAGAACTTCACCCGCCCCTGACAACAACAATCCTGCCGTTGCCGATGCATCTCGTACCCGCTCCGCTGACAGTGCAGGATGTGGATGAGTGGCTGCGCCCGCGCGGAAACCCTGAAAATCCAGCAATCGGTGATAACAGTGAAAATTGAGAAGTGTGACTGATATGGCCGAACCGTTCATAGGGTGCAGCGGTTTCAGCTATCCGCACCGGCGCGGACGCTTTTATCCTGATTTGCTTCCTCCAGTTGATGTCATGCCATGACTGAGCCAGTAACTGCTTCACAGCCACTCCTGTTCAATCTTTCCCTTCAGATTCCCCCACAGAGAACCGAGAGGCAGATCAAACAGGGTGGATGCCCCGTAACGACAAGCCGGAATTGCCCTTGCAGCGGCGGTCATGACTGCGGTGGTCAGTGCCGGCTCTGAATAGCGCCCTTCAAGCAGCAGCATCTGGTGATCGCTATCAGCCGCAGAGCCGCGCCTCTCAAGAAGCACCCCGTATCCCTCCTCTTCCAGCACCCGAATATCCTCCACAGGAAAAACAAGTGTCTCCTCGTCAAGAAAGAGCGGGTCGCTCATGATCGTTGTCTCGATCCTGTCCAAATCCGCCCCTTTCTCAATTTCAACATACACGTAGCGCTGCAGCTTTCCATCAGCTGAGCGGAGTTCGGTGGACAGAGCCGCCCGCACCCCCGGGACGGCGCGGGCGGCGTTGGTATGGTGGAGGCTCGGCGCCGTATGCCATGAGGTTTTCGTGTGCCCTCTGGGGGTAAGCAGGGAAAACAGGGCGCGAAACAGCGATAGTGCCCCCGGATTCCAGCCAGCCCCGACTATAGCCCGAACCTTATGGAGGGACGCAATCCGGTCTATTTCGTCACGGTGTTCCCGGAACAGTTTATCATGCAGCGTCGCACATTCTACGATGGGCGTACCGTGCTGGAGTAGATCTCGGGCCGTCGGCAGTACCTCCATGGTGGGCACGCAGATGAGTGCCGCATCGACCCGCACCAGCTCTCTGGCGTGAGAGACCACCGGAATATGAGAAAAACGGGCGGGAATTTTTTCGGCAAGGCTTTCCGGGCGTCGCACGATGCCGGCCAGGGACAGCTGATCATCTTCAACGATTGCAGCTGCGCAGGCCTTTCCCAACATACCGAAGCCGATAACAGCCAGTTGTAACTGCTTCATGGTCGCCCCTTATCGTGATGGTGGAATTACCTGCTCCTTTAACCAGCTCCTTTTCTTGCTGCCTAACAGAGTATAGCTGATAATTCCGATTTATAAAGGAGGGTAGAATTATTGAATAACCGAGCTATAATTCTGACATATACAGGAAATGACGGTTTTCAGGGGCTTGACTACGGAATGGCGGGAGGTGGTCTAAATGGCAGATAAATGTGATAAAAAACAGGGGGAGATGACATCCTTATTCTGTCCTGTCTGTGAAGAAGAGCGGACCTTTGTATGGGCAGTGTGGAGCGGAGTTGAATTTTTCGGCTACCCGCCGGAACAGGAATGCGGCTGGAAATGCAGTGCCTGCGACAGCATGTTCCGCCAGCCACCCTAGGGATTTAACTGAGTAGGATCACCGCCCGGCCATTGGCGCTGTTCATAATTTTCGGGGCGAATCTGGATACTATTCCATCGGAACAGGCAATTTACCGGTAAAAAAAACTTTCCGGTACTCTTCATTGAGAAGTCCGAGTACGCAGTGGTGTTCACGCCCCTCTACAATTCCCTTGACCGCAGAAAGGAGCATGGAATCCGTGCGCGGCATGAGCTGGCTAAATCGCCGGATATTGGCCTGCTCAAATTCCTCATGGATAGTTGGAAAATAAATGTGAGCAGCGCCGGCAGCTCCCCACCCGCCTATTTTTTCCACAATGATGAGGATTTTTGTGCTTCTGCAACAAGTTGATTATCTGTTGCAGCAGCGACAGGCTCTGATAATGTTGAAGTAGGTTCTCGAGTTGTAACTGACAGTTCCGCCTCTGCTGTATCTTCTGCCGCAACGGCATAGCCGGGTAGTAATACTGACATAAACAACAGAGAAATAATGGCGATGTGTATTATCCATCTCATAGGCGAAGCTCCTTTTCCCGTTGCAATATGCAGATTCTACAAAGTCTCTTCATTCATCAATCTGGCGTTATCCCTCTATTCCTCTGTTTGTAACTGATTCACAACCCGGTCGACCCGAAAAACGTACCATGCATCCGCCTCTGCCATCTGCTTTTGCATCCTGTTCTTCACTAGTCCCTCCAGGGTAACGATGTAACTTTTGCAGCAGACCCTGATCTGGGCAGCGTCAATAAACGGATTTTTCTCCAGGACGAGTCGGACGGCATCCACCACCTCGTCGTCGCTGTCTTCCTGATAAGGAGATACCTCCAATCCATTGATCACATCCCGACTCCCGGGCACCCACCAGGCAAGCACCCCGGCGAGCCGTTTGGCAGAAAGACCGGTAACTGCACCGTTCAGGGTCACGACCCCCTCATGTACATCCACATCGATGCTGCCGATTGCCTCATCAGTTTCACGCACCACTTCCGGCTTTCCCTTGACAATAGCCCACAGGGCACAAGTAGAAAGCAGGTTCTCGGCAAGCAGGGCAGCACAGACGTGGTCGCGGATCTCTCCATCCTCCATCCGTGTCGCCGGGACAAGGCGGATCCGGTCAACGATCCCTGCGACACCCGGAACAGCTGCCGACACCTCCAGAGCCCTTTTTTTGCCATGATGTGCTCGACCTCTCCAGACATGATAAGGGTTCCATCAGTTAACTCGAGGTTCAACGGAAACATGTGGAGATTGACACTCTTTTCACGTTCGAGCACAGCGGCAACCTCGTTTACTATCCGTTCTTCAATTCTCATGTCGACCTCCCTGTCAGACAAAGTTCAAGCAACGGGTCTGTATCTAATCAAGCGTGGCTGCAACATAGATGTGTACTGTCGCCACGCTTGAGAAGGAAGCGGATGACCTGTCCCTTTTTATGTGTAGCGACAGCATTCTCGTAATCTTCACGTTTTTCAGCTGTTCCACGGCACTTACCATATCCTCAATCAGCACACCCCTTAACTCCGGGATACAAAGTCCACCCGGCCAAATTATCAGTCAGCACCGATAGTCGTTACCGTTTTTTGATGATCCTGGTTGTAATTATGCCATGGGTATTAGCTTCGTCAAGCAGTGTAAAATTTGTTAATGTTTGTCACGAATATAGTTACGGATGAAATTCTACGGAGTGATTAAATGGCATTGTAAAAGTATTGTAAAACAGCATTTTATATCTCTTTTTTTAGGCATGTTTCTCTATAATAACAGAAACAAAGAGCTGTACACTTAAAGGAGAACATCATGTCGCAGTCCCCCCTCGCAAGTCACCCCCTCCATCCTCTGGCAACCAGAGCCCGTGTCCTGCTAACAAGCGTCTTCGGTCCTTATGCGCAAGACGATCAGTACGGAAGTCGTAAAGCAAATCCGATGGAGCTGTACCAGAATCAGGTAACCCGTCTTCAAGGAGTGTTCTCCCTCCGCATGTTTCACCGCTCGTTCGGGCTGATGATGATTCAGGCCAATCTCGATGCCCCTTGCACCCTACTTGATTTTCCGACTCTGGAAATCTTCACTGAACAGATCAGTCAGCAGAGCTACGATGTTATCGGCATCAGCGGCATTATTGCCAATGTCGGCAAAGTGGCCAGGATGTGTGAGCTGATCCGTCAATATCAGCCGGGAGCAACCATTGTCATCGGCGGGCATATCGCAAATAAGGAGGGGCTTGATCAGCTGGTTGACGCAGACCTTATTGTTCGAGGTGAAGGTATTCGCTGGTTTCAGCGTTACCTCGGACAGGACGACCAGACTCCGATCAAGCACCCCGCAGCCTTTTCAGGCTTCGGCTCAAAAACCATGGGACTTGATCTTGGCGACAGCCCTGACCGGACGGCCGCGATCCTGATCCCCTCCGTCGGCTGTCCAATGGGGTGTAATTTTTGCTCCACATCCGCCCAGTTCGGCGGGAAAGGCAAATTCATCAATTTCTTTGAGACGGGAGATGAACTCTATGATGTCATGTGCGACATCGAGCGGAAGCTGAAAGTGCGCTCCTTCTTTGTCCTCGACGAGAACTTCCTCATGCACCGGAAGCGGGCGCTACGTTTGCTGGAACTGATGGAGGCCAATGGCAAAAACTGGTCACTTTCAGTATTCAGCTCGGCACGGGTTCTGAAATCTTATACTATGGATCAGCTGTTGGGACTTGGTGTCGGCTTTGTCTGGATGGGGCTTGAAGGAGAGGAAAGCGCCTACGATAAACTTAAAGGGGTCGATACTCTTGGCCTGGTTCAGCATCTACAGGCAAACGGCATCCGTGTTCTCGGTTCATCCATTCTCGGTCTTGAAGACCACCGTCCGGAAGAGTTGGGGGCGATCATCGATTATGCTGTCCGCCATGATACGGTTTTTCATCAGTTCATGCTCTATACACCGATTCCCGGCACCCCGCTCTATGAAAAGCACAAGCGGGAGGGAAACCTGCTCCCCGAATCCCAGTTCCCTTTTGCCGATGCCCATGGGCAGTACCGCTTCAACTATCGCCATCCGCATTTTGAAAACGGGGAAGAGGAGAGTTACCTGCTGGAGGCCTTCCGCCGTGACTTCGAGGCCAATGGCCCCAGCTTAATGCGTCTTTTCCGGGTACTTCTCAACGGCTGGCAGATGCATAAATCACATTCCAAAGGTGTCCGTGAGCGTCTCGCATGGGAAGCCTCGCCGCTTCGTTCCACCTACGCCGGAGCAGTCTGGGCGATGAAAAAATATTATCGACATGACCTGCAGCTCCGAAAAAAAGCGGAAGGGCTTTTAACTGACATTTATATCGAATTCGGCTGGACTACTCGCCTGGTGGCCCCGTTTATCGGCCGGTATGTCTATAGTCGTTTGAAGAGAGAGGAAGTGCGGCTGGCAGCGGGGCACACCTATGAACCGAGTTCCTTCTGCGAAAGGAATGAGGCCGCTCTGGTCCCTGAAAAGTGCCGGACCGCTGGTGATATCAAGGATTCTTTACAGCTGTCGCCAATGCGGCAGCCGGCATGGTTGTGACAGAATGAGCGGGAGCTGGTTGACTCGAGTATTTATCATTCCGTTTCCTGTCACCATCCTGCCGCTCCAATAAGGGGGACAAAGCGGACTCCACACAGGTCTTCACTCCGGTAGTCATGCTCTGAAAGCCGTCGTATCCTGATTAACTCTTGCAAGTCATAGGAACTGCCGACCGGAATGACAAGACGACCTCCTATGGCAAGCTGTTCAAGGAGTGGCTGTGGTACTTTTGGCGCGCCGGCGGTCACGACTATAGCATCGTAGGGAGCGTGTTCAGGCCAGCCAAGAGTACCGTCACCTACATGAATTACAATATTTGTGTAACCAAGCCTTTCAAGGAGCAGCCGCGCCGTCGCTGCCAATCCGCTCACTCTTTCTATGGTGTAGACGTTTGTCACGATCCGGCTCAGTACGGCAGCTGCGTATCCTGATCCGGTTCCGATCTCAAGCACCTTATCAGTGGCGCGCAATTCCAACGCTTCGGTCATATATGCCACTATGTATGGTTGTGAAATGGTTTGTCCCTCTGCAATCGGAAGCGGGTGGTCTCCATAGGCCCTATCCAAAAACTGTCCGCTGACAAATTCTTCTCGAGGGACCTCACACATGGCTTTCAGTACCGTTTTATCTATGATGCCGCGGGCTTCCAAATGTTCCCGAATCATGATGTCACGCTGGCGATCAATTGATTTCATAATTACAACTCCTCCGCACTGTCGCGGATGATTGCCCTACACTCCGTATGCCATCCGCTTACTATGGCATTCCCATTCGAAACCCTTTTTATCTCTCTGTTATCTAACATTGGTCTTGATCCTAATTATGCCACCCGTATTCGCTTCGTCAAGCATGGCTTAACAATCGACTTGTACAACTTGACTACCTCCAGCATTGCAGTAACCTGATAGAGTGAACTGACTAACAAAAAAGCAGCCCAGCAATAAAGTTCCGCTCTCTGAAGGAGCCTTTCGTGCCAAATCCTGACTACGATGTCATAATTGTAGGGACCGGACCGACAGGTCTTGGAGCCGCATTTCACCTTGTTGAACACTCCCCTCCCCTATCCATTCTTATGGTCGACAGGGAGAAAATTTGTTCTGGAGGCCTGCTGAACGATTGCAAACAGAACTATACTTTCCCGATTGGCTTTGACATCGAAAACTGGAGCAAAGAGGAAGCCGAGCGCTTGCTGCCGTTGGTGGAAATGCGGCTACAGCCGGTTATTAAAGAAAAACAGAATATTGACGTTTACAGAAAACGGGCAGAACGGCTTGATACGTCTCTTCTTGATGTTCGCCAGTCCCATGTCGGAACCGATCGCAGCCTGGCACTCATACAGCGCCTTCGCGACGAACTCTCGCGACGGGGAGTACAGTTTTTGCTGGAGCGGGAAGTAACTGACGTGTTTGATAACGCATCGGGTACCGGTATTGCTTTATCTGACAGCGAAACAATTCGTGGGCGAACGGTTATTGTCGCGCCTGGACGGAAAGGTTTCAGCTTTCTCCAGCAAGTGATGGAGCGGATGGGCATTTCCTATATCGACAATGTGGTGGATGTTGGTATCCGCATAGAAACAAAGCGTGAGAACTACCCGATTGTAAATGACTACTATGACCCCAAGTTTCACTTTCCCAACAGTGTGCGCACCTTCTGCACCAACTCCGGGCATGCCCGGGTTGTGCTGGAGCGTTATCAGGGATTCACCCTGGTCAACGGCCATGCCCTTTCAGAACATCAGTCCGGTAATAATCTCGTAAACTTTGCCCTGCTCAAGACCATCGGCCTGAAAAATCCGGTACGGAGCGGCCAGCAGATGGCAGTTTTTCTGGCCAGACTAGCCAATGAGATCGGCGGTGGCATGCCGCTAATGCAACGTGTAGGAGACTTCCGTATGGGTAAACGCTCTAGTGTAGAGACCTTTAATGAAGACCTATACGACTTCCCCCCAAGCTGTCAGGTCACGCCCGGTGACCTGGGGCTGGCAGTCCCGGCAAAGATCATGCGCCATCTCTGGGAGGCCTTGAAAAAACTGGACACGATAGTCCCGGGGATTCTACATCCGAGCAGCATAATGTACTATCCGGAGATCAAAATGTACGCCAACAAGCCCACCTTTCTGGATCGCCATTTCAGAGTGAGCTCAAACGTCTACATGGCTGGTGATGGTGCAGGCACATCACGGGGCATTACCGGTGCCTGGGCGAGCGGGATCAGGGTGTCCGAGGGGATCTGTCAGTCTTTATGTGGACGATAATCCGCTAAGGTGACCCGTCCTCAGAGGCTTTAGTTTCAGATCAATTCTTTTGTTGGATTATTTTATTCAGAAAATGTTACTATCCTTCAAAATGATTTTTTCTTTAGATAGGGGGGGTAAATCCAGATGGGGAGCAACAGACAATATATTAGAATAAAGTGCGATTCACAGTGCATCCTGATGGATATTGATGGCAGCACCTATGAAGCAATGCTAGGGGATATTTCATTAGGCGGTGCATTGGTTAAAATGAGTTCTATTCCTGGCAAATTTCAAGTTGGTGACGTATGCGACTTGATGTTATGCACTGATCCCGACTCATGCCCGGTAAAGCATACCTGCAGGGTAATCAGGATGGACTCGGCTAACATGGGAGTCAGGTTTCTCACAAACAGAGCCCAATAGTTTTCATCTTCTCTTCATCAAGGCTTTTACCCATTCCGGTACTTCTATCCGCCCTAATTCATATCTTAACAGCCCTGTTTTATAGCTGCTTCCCGGACTGTCCATAATGACGGTGGAGATTTAGACATCGGTATGAACACTGAAATTACAGCAAGTGCAAAATTGGCAGTGCAAATACTAATGCGTCATTATAAACATGGTGCTTATCGGGTTATTAAAGATCCGGAAGGAGTAATAAGTCTATGGGCCGTTGAGAGTAACCCCAATGAACCATTCTCAATCTCTTTTGTGGATAAAGGGAGAGTTTATTATAAGATCGAAGATGTGCCTGACAGCATGCTGAAATCATTTACAAGACATGTCCAGCTGACCATAAAAGGGAAATAATGACAGTTTAAAACCACTGAAGCTGTCAAAATCAGCAACACGCTATAATAGCCCTCACATCCTCCCGGAACGGATGACAGCATATACCAGCCAGAGTCCGACAATACCCGCCGCAGTATATCCTATAAAGGCAAACACTGGAAAGTCCATGATCTTTGGACCTTTATCGATCTGCATCATGATCGATGAGCCAATAATTATGGATGCCAGGATCATACTGATAGAAAGCCGGTTAATTGAGCGGTCAAACTCGGTGGTGAATTTATCCAGTCCACGGTGCTCAAGGTCGATTTTGAACTTGTTCCGGTTGATACGATTAATTATTTCTTTCAGATCACGAGGAATGTTACGCGCAAGGTTCATGTACGAAAACAGGATTTTATTGAAATCGCGCGAAATCCGTAGTGGTGAGATTTTTTGGCGAAGTGCCTTTGCAATAAAAGGTCGCAGGTGTTCCACCATGTCGAAAGCAGGGTCAAGTGATCGTCCCATCCCCTCCACCAGCACCAATGATTTGATCAACAGCATCAGGTCTGGAGAAATCCTGATATGGTGGAGGGTGATTACTTCAACGAACTCCATCAGCACATTCCCGATTTCAATCTCTTTGAGGGGAATCTCATAGCTGCTGTCAATAAAATTGTATATATCCCGCTTAAGGGCCACAACATCAAGGCTCTCTGATATATCTCCGGCAAAGAGCAGAAGTGAAACTATCTCGTCCATATCCCGACTAACTACAGCTGTGAGGAGGTCTGTCAGGAAAGTTTTCAGATCCTCGTCCAAACGCCCAACAATGCCGTAATCAAGCAAACAGATGACGCTATTTGGAAGAATAAGAACGTTTCCAGGATGAGGATCTCCATGGAATAAGCCGTGATGAAGGACCATTTCAAGAAAAGAATCAGCACCACGGCGAGCAATCAGCTTAACGTCAAGTCCCAGTTCAGTCAGCTTTTCTCTATCTGAAACCTTTATCCCTGCAATGTATTCCATGGTCAGGATGGCCTTGGAACTCTGTTCCCAATATACGTGGGGAAAATACATCCATGGTGTTCTGATGAAATTGTCGCGAATTTTTTCGATGGTATGCCCTTCGCGCAAAAAATCCATTTCCCTGCGGATAGTACGAGCAAACTCACGAACAATGCCAACCGGGTCATAGAGCTCACTGCCTGAAATATGACGTTCGGCCAGACCAGCCAATGCCATCAAGGCACTGATATCAGACTCAACAACCTCGACAATTCCGGGACGGCGAACCTTGATGACTACATCTTCACCAGTTATCAGCCGGGCTCTATGCACCTGTGCAATAGATGCTGCGGCAAGTGGCACGGGATCTATTTCCGCATAATATTGTCCTACAGGCCCTCCCAACTCACCAGATATCTGGGCCAGTACCTCTTCGAACGGAAAGCTCGGAACATCATCCTGCAGTTTTTCAAACTCCAGCACAAAGGATTGCGGTATTACATCCGGCCTGGTTGAAAGGATCTGCCCCAATTTAATAAATGTTGGACCAAGCTCCTCCAATACAAGACGCATCCGCTCGGCGGCAGTAAGCCTGGCAATATCAGGCGCTTCGGGGCGGAGAAGCCTCCGGCTTCGCACAATCACATCTGCCAGCCCCAACATCTCAAGTACCTGGTCAAAACCATACCTGCTGAGAACACGAACTATATTAAGGTAGCGCCTGATACTGCGGATGTTCCGGTTAATCCCCATAAGATTTAACATTGCCTAGTCGTTACAACGGGATTCCAGATGCTGAACCCGCTTGGAAAGGCGGTCGAACTCTTCTCTGGAGACCAGCCCCAACCGGTCAACAACCTTCTTGACTTCAGCTTCAGCCATCTCCATGACTTTCTCCCTGTTTTCTTTTGCAATGGCCTGAATTCTGTCAACCAGGCTTTTTCCTTCATCCTCGCTCAGCTTGAAGCGGTCTTTCATCTCTGCCACCAAATCCTCGGCTTTCTGTTGGGTAATGGCCGCAACACCGATTGTAGCCATGACAGCTTTTTCCAGTAATTCCAACATGGTTTACCTCCTAGACTCATTGTTGTCACATCTGTTAACAGCTTATCACACACCAATTCTGATGCAACCGTGCACCGTAACACTGCTTCTAACATTTAATTTGATTCATGCCCATCGGATTGCACTGGAATCGGCGTACGGTTCTTCACCGCAAACACCTCTATGCCGGCTTTTGTCTCAACCGGACAGACATTTTCGCAAATGCCGCAGCCGTTGCAGATTTCCTCAACCAGATACGGTTCCTTGACCGTCTTGACCAGACCGTCCAGCCCAGAAACCTGAACATCGCGAGAACGGATGGCCTTCTCCGGGATCGGACAATGTTCTTCGCAGACAATGCAATCGATCTTGCGGGCAAACGGCAGACAATGATTTTTGTCGAAGACCGCCTTGCCGATCACTTCGCGTCGCTTCGCCTCTACCGGCAGGGAAGGTATTGCACCGGTCGGGCAGACCTGGCCGCAGAGAGTGCAATTATACTCACAATACCCCAACCTCGGAATCACCAGCGGTGTGTAAATTCCCTCAAGCCCCGCCTGGTATGCAGCCGGATACAGCGCATTCTTCAGACAGACCTTCATGCACTCTCCACAGCGGACACATTTTTTCAGGAAATCATCTTCATCCTGTACTCCCGGTGGTCGCAGCAGGCGTGACTGTTTTTCTGGAGGCCGGAAGCGGGCCGGAAGCGCCAGCAGCATCCCGCCTGCCATGCCGCCCAGCAGCAGTCGCCGCTCAGGCAGCAACGGTCCGTTCCCCTTCATCAGCCCAGGAAGAAATGATATCCTGCCGTGAGGACACCCACGTTGACACTCCATACAGAGGATACACTCCTCCTTGATCAGAACATCCCGGTCAAAACCGGTCGGGCACAACTCACGACACTTCCCGCAGTCACCGCATAAAGAGGTGGGTAACCGATTGAATGGTGAAAAACGACCCAGCCACCCCAGCAACGTACCGAGTGGACAGAGGTTCCGGCACCAGTTGCGTGTCTCAAAACGCTCCAGCGCGATAATGCAGATCAGCACAGCTGCGGAAAAGAATGCCAACGGATAGATCGTATCGCGAAAAGGGAGCAGATTATCACGAATCAGATTGTACGCCGGTGCCACTGTATCGCGCCGCTCACCGATAGCGCTGTACAGGCTGACCCACCCTCCCCGCGCTGCCATACCGAGTATCGGGTAGAACAGAAATGTCAACGCACGCAGTAGAATGGCGATCGGGTCAAGCAGGCCGCTCAGATTAAGATTAAACAGTGATGCCGACAGCAGCGGCAGCAGCAGCCAGTACTTGGTATTTCCCTTAAGCGCCTTGATCGGTGCGCTCTTGCGAATTTTTGATGTCACCAGATCGAGGAGCGTCCCGAGCGGACAGATCCAGCCGCAGAAAAAGCGCCCCAACAGCAGTGTCGCCACGACCATCAGCAGGGCTGGCAGCAGCAGCCAGCTCCACGATTTTACAGCGAGCAGGTAGCTGAACAGCACCAATGGATCAACCCGGAAGAAGGCATTGACCGCAGCATTGATTTCATCACGGCCACGGTATTCAGTCTGTACGAACAGGAGCAGGAACAGGGCCAGAAAGAACAGCTGGCAGATGCGGGACGGGGCAAGCTTCACGACGCTACGCTCTCACAATCCTGATCTTGTCCAGATTCATCTCACCGAGGCCGCGCTTGTAGGCGGCAACCGTCACCGGGATATCTGACGGTTTCATACCGAACAGTGTGGTGGCAAAAGCGTCTGCGGCGACCGTATCGGTCGAAGCGATGACCTTGTTCAGCACCTTGACATCGGCAATATTGCCCCCCTGAGGTCCGTGGGCTGTCAGGATGCGTGTTGCATCAATTATCGTGAGATGAGTTTTGACATGAGCGTTGATATCCGCCAGGGCAATATCCAGACTGCGGTGAACATAGCCACGATTGCCCCCCATGATTCCCATGACATTCTTCAGGCCGAGTGTCAGTTTTGAAAGCCCGTGGTGTTTGGCGATCGGCACATTGATATAGACATTGGCCGAGAGCGCCTCGTCATACAGCTCCCATTCCTTGAGAAACTGTCCGTTTAGGGTGGTCTTTTTAAATCGCTCCGGTTCTATCTGTTTGCACTCAACGTTCTTCATCCCTTTAAGAGCGCCCTCGATACCACTGTTGACATAACAACGGCGTGAGTCATTACAGGTGTAATCGAAAACCTTGACCTTTTTAGCCCCCGCCGCCAGGCACTCCTCCACGACCGCCCGCACAACAAGTGGATGAGTATTAGCGGCAAACTCGCTCGCACGGTCCCACCCCATGTTGGGTTTTACCACAACCACGTCACCACTCTTGACAAAGCGCTTCATGCCACCCACGGCGTTGATGGCTTTTCGGGTTGTCGCGGCATAATCCGTCCCTTCCGCCACAGCCACGAGTGACGGCTCGCGAGCCGCTAGAGTTTCCCTGATCAGCACAGGTGCCAGCAAAACCGCACTCCCTGTGGCTTTAATGAATGTTCGTCTGTCCATGCGATCCTCCTGAAACAGTGTGAGATAGTCTGTACCGGTGGTGCAATTGTACCCGTATGGTGGTAATTTTCAAGGTAGTCATCCAGGCGGTTAATCTAATCCGGCTCGTTACACTGCAACCTTCCCTACCGGGGCCATATAGACACTGAACTCCTCATCTCCATCCACTCCCAGCAACTCGTCGAGCAGGGTCTGGTTGTAGGCGGCAATGGCGCAGGTTCCGGCAACGATCGCTTCACATGCCAGGTAGAGGTTTTGGCAGACATGCCCGGCATCCAGCGCGATCACCTTGTAGGATGCTTCCACATAGCGCCATTCGGTCCGGGACGGTATGACTGTCCAGATGAAGGTGACCGCTGCCTGACCGCAAAATCTTTGACCTCGGGCTGCGGCGGCGAGATGAGCAGGAAGTTTATCCATCTCTTTTTCCATTACCAGTGAGTGGTCAAGCGGAAGGTAGCGGTAGATTCCGGGCTCAAGCCCATCTACCCTCATGACGGCAAGATAGGTTTCAAAAGGGTGGCGGCACCCGGCAGAAGGGACCGTGCGCAGGACTGCCGCTTCGTGGAGTTCCGCCCTGACCCCCTGGGTAGCCCAGAGGAGGAAAGCCAGTTCATCGAGTGAGAGCGGCCCAGAAGTAAAGCTTCGATGGCTTTCACGGGCGGCAATGGCAGCTTGCAGGTCGCAAGGTGGAATCGACCATGACTCACGGTCTGGCAACACGACTATCCTGCTGTCGGGCGGCACAGGTTTCTGGACAGACGGCGGGCGAATCCCCCTGGATTGCGCTGATGTCTGGAAATCGACCTCTTCCCTGATCCGGTCGGTCAGGAAGTATCTGCCGCTTTCAGTCGTAATTGTCGGGAACCTCTTCATCCTGCCATCCCCCTTTCATTCCTCTCTCCCCGATTAATCAGCAGAGCGTTTTTCCGATAGAAAATGCATTCCCCAGGAGCGGCCCGACGCCGTGGTACCCACGGTGAGATGTATCAAAGATGAGCGGCTTGATTTTCATGATGTCGAGAAGGCCATCATCTCCGAATACGCTTTCATCGCCCTTAACATCGACAATCTCTCCGATGAACTGAGTGTGCAGACCGATTTCTACTACGTGGAGAAGGCGGCACTCCAGAACGACAGGAAACTCGGCGGCGTATGGGGCATCCACCAGATCACTTTTCACTGGCGTCAACCCGGCTGCGGCAAACTTGTCAACGTCGCGCCCGGAAGTTAACCCGACATAATCCGCTTCCGCCATCTTCCCCTCGCAGGCTATGCCGACGGTGAAGGCCTTGCGCTCCATGATGCACCCGTACGAATAGGTCGCACTGCGCAGCGATACGGCAACACACGGTGGCTGCGAACAGCAGATGCCGCCCCAGGCTGCGTTCATCAGGTTTGGTTTGCCCGCCTGATCATATGTGCCGACCATCAGGACCGGGGTTGGGAAAAGCAATGTTTTTGCTCCGACTGATTTTTTCATGAATTACTCCGTTCCTTTAAAATAGCCCTTCAGGCTCGTATCAATAAACCTAAAAAAAAGCAGTTAACCGCCGATGAACGCCGATACACGCAGATAAATCAAAGGCTTGGGAAAAATATTGGTTTAACCCAAAAGGTTGGTTTGCTTTTTCATGAAATGCTTGGTTTTATCGGCGTTCATCTGCGTGTTCGGCGGTTCAACTGCCGTTTCTGGGAAAAATTATCATGCAGTTGATGTTTTCCCACGACCGCTTTGTAATGTCACGGCAGATAATCTGTTCTCAACTTACTGTAATTTCATACAAATTGATAGGTATGAAAATACTGGTATAATACAAAAGAATTAGCACTATACCCTAATTCGGACAAGAGCCTGTTAACAAAATCTGTCAGGAGGATCTATGAAAACATTGCCGTGGATAGTATGTGGTTGTTTGTCATTGTCTTTGGTTGTTTCTGCCTTTGGGGCGGAGAAACAGAAACCGTACCCGCATTACTGGATGAGCGTAGCCACGAGCAATCAGAGCATGCCAGGCATGCCGGCTGGAATGGGCGGAATTGCTTCATTGTTTGGTGGTAAAAAGATGTTCGGACCACAGCGCGATCTGTTGCTGCAGCTCGAATCTCCCCGCGTGCCAACCGATGTGCCAAAAGCTGATCACGAAATTCCACCAGGACAGAAAATGGGGGCGTCGTTGCCGCTTGTAACACCCAAAATTGAAAAATCAGATTATGTGCCGCCGGAACGGGGCAAAAAACCGGAGGAATTTGAGAAACCGAAGGCGCGGATGCTCATCTATTGGGGATGCGGCGAGACAATCGGCAAAGGGCAGCCAAAAGTGATCGATACCGCCACCATGAAGCCTGCTGATTTCGGCAGAGCATTTGCCGGGCGAGCTCCAACCCGACAGAACGCCCCTTCACCGCGTCAGGGGTGGACCTACGGCGAATGGCCGAACAGGGATGATAAAACAGAAATACCGGCAGAGAGTTCGCTCGTAGGGAGCCACCTTGTCAAAGGAAACTACGCCCCGGACATATCATTTGTACTGGATAAAAAACGGGACTTTATGAATCCTGTTGAATTTTCGCCACTTCAGAAATCAGCCACAGGAGGACTGTTGGTGGAGTGGAAGCATATCCCCACCGCTATCGGCTATTTTGCAACTGCCATTGGACACAATCAGGAGACCGGTGAATCGATCTTCTGGTCAGCAAGCCAAGTCCCTGAGACCGGCTTTGCACTGCAGGATTATCTGACACCTGGCGATGTCGCACGATTTATCAAGGAAAAAGTCATTCTTGATCCTTCGAAAACAAGCTGTACCATTCCACCGATCTTTAAAGAGGGACAACCGGGTATGATGCAGTTTATTGCGTACGGCGAAGAATTAAACCTTACACACCCGCCAAAACCGAAAGATCCGAAGAAGCGTTGGGATATTGAATGGTCGGCCAAGGTAAGGCTGAAGTCGACCGCCATGATGCCGTTGATGGTAAGTGAGGGGGAAGGCTCCAGACGCGAAGATACTGACACCAAAAAAAATAGCCCGACTAAAGATATCGGCAATAGCCTACGCGGGATATTCGGGCTTTAATTCACTGTAAACAGATAAACAATGTTGACGTCACAGCAGCTTGAGTGATACTTTCGTTGCCGCTTCAGCCGGATTAACCCGGATGGAGCGACATTAATAGTAAAATTTATTCAGGAGGTTTCAGGTGATAAAATTGATGAAAGTGGTTTTTGCATTGTGTTTGGTTGCACTCGTGCCGGCATCATCGCTCTTTGCTGCTGCTCCGCCGCAAAAGGTTGTCATAGGCATATCCAAGATCGTCGCTCACCCCGCTCTGGATGCTGTTGAAAAAGGAATTCAGGACGAGCTTGCCGCCGCAAAAATCAGCGCCACCTTTGACCTGCAGAACGCCAATGGCGATATCGGCACAGCCGCCTCGATCGCCAACAAGTTTCAGTCAGAAAAGGTGACTCTGGCTGTCGGTATTGCGACACCGACCTCCCAGTCACTGGTCAACACACTGAAGGGCATTCCGATTGTGTTTTCGGCGGTAACAGATCCGGTCAAAGCCGGCCTGGTCCCATCGCTGAAAGGAGCACAGAAGCCCGTCACCGGCGTATCGGACATGACTCCTGTCAAACAGCAGATAGAACTGTTGCTCAAGATCAAAAAGATCAAGCGTCTCGGCCATATCTACACCAGTTCCGAAGAAAACGCAGTCGTGTTGGCCGGCGTCGTCAAACAGGCGTGTAAAGAGCTGGGCCTCGAATATGTGGAAACGACCGTTTCAAAATCAGCCGAGGTAAAGCAGGCGGTTCAGGCAATTATCAAGCGTGTGGATGCCCTTTATATCAGCACCGACAACACCGTTGTGTCAGCTTTGAGTTCCATAGCTGACGTCGCCACCAAGAACAGAGTCCCAATCATGTCAGCCGATCCCAGCTCCGCCGAGAAGTATCCGGTTTTGGCTGCCTGGGGCTTCGATTATTACAAAATGGGCAGGGCAACAGGGAAGATTATTGTAGAAATCCTGAACGGCAAAAAGCCGGAGCAGATCCCTACCCGCTTTATGACCAAGACATCTGATATTGACCTGCTGATAAATCAGGATGTTGCCAAAAAACTCGGCTTGAAGTTCCCGAGTGACATTGTAAAAAGCGCTAACAAGATCGTAGAGAATGGCAAACTGACCAAGAAGTAGTCTGTTTTGCCCGGTAACCTGATGGTTGCCGGGCTTTTTTACGCCCACAAAAAGGATAAACGGTTTTGATATGATTGAAGCGATTCTGGTCGAAGGCCTGATCTATGGAATAATGGTGCTGGGAGTATTCATAACCTTCAGGGTACTGGATTTTCCGGATCTGACGGTTGATGGTTCGTTCCCGCTCGGTGCGGCACTGATGGTGCAGGGCATTCTGCTTGGCATGAACGGCTGGCTGGCTCTTCTGATTGCCTTTATCGGCGGAGTGATTGCCGGCGTTGTCACGGCACTGATTCATAACCACCTTAAAGTCCCCAACCTGCTGGCAGGCATTTTAACCATGACGATGCTGTACTCGATCAATATCCGCATCCTCGGCAACCGTGCCAATGTCCCGGTACTTGACCAAGAGACACTTCTGTCCGACGTTTCAAGTCGCCTGTCAGGTGTAGTTCCGGATGAATACATCATGCTGTTGTTTTTCGTAGTTGTAGCCCTGGTCATCAAGCTGCTGGTCGACATGTTTTTCCGTACCGACCTTGGCATGACTATCGGAGCGATGGGAAACAATGAGCAGATGATCATCTCTCAGGGAATCAACCCCAAAACTTTGAAAACTATCGGCCTCGGACTGTCGAACGGACTGGTAGCTGTCTCTGGTGCTTTTGCCGCACAGTACCTCGGTTTTGCCGATGTAGGACTCGGCCAGGGTATCATCATCTCGGGCCTCGCCTCGGTCATGATCGGCGAATTTTTGATCATGAAAAGCAATAAAATCGGCATACTGACTCTCTGTGCGCTGGCCGGTTCTGTTCTGTTCCATGCCGTCATGTACGTGGGACGCTATTACGGTTATGTCATCGATATGACCCCAAACGACCTGAATCTTATTAAAGGTCTTCTGATTATTGTCCTGTTGATTATAACCCAGGCCAGAAAATTCAATATGGCAACCTTCAAAGCGATGGTGCAAAAATGATAGCGATTAAAAATGCTGCCGTTATTTTTAACCAGGGTACGGTAAATGAGAATCAAGCCCTGCGCGATATTAACCTGAACGTCAAAGAAGGCGACTTCATCACCATCATCGGCAGCAACGGTGCCGGGAAATCGACCCTCTTCAATCTGATTGCCGGTACGATTACCCCGGCAACAGGTTCCATCCACGTCAATGGCCGCAATGTGACCCGCGAACCGGAATTCAAACGGGCTCAATACATCGGCAGAATCTTTCAGAACCCGCTGCTAGGCACCGCTTCAAACATGAGCCTCGAAGACAACATGATGATCACCTACCGCAAGGGCTTCAAATGGCTCAAGCGGAGCCTTAACAACAAGATGCGTGAGTACTTCAGCTCAGAACTGGTCCAACTGAAGATGGGGCTGGAACAACGCATGAAGGAGAATCTGGTCATGTTTTCCGGCGGGCAGCGTCAGGCTTTGACCTTGCTTATGATGGTTCTATCCAAGCCCGCCCTTATTCTTCTCGACGAGCACACAGCGGCACTTGACCCCAAGAATGCCGAGATCGTTCTGGAGTTGACTGACAAGTTTATCAAGGAGCACAAACTGACCTCCATGATGATCACCCACAACATGAGCCACGCCATCGAGTACGGTAACCGCCTGCTGATGATGGATCAGGGGGAGATTATTTTCGATGTATCCGGTGACGCAAAGAAGGAACTGACCGTAGAAAAACTGATCGAAAAGTTTCATGAACTGCGCCATCACGGCTTTGAAAATGACCGGGCACTGCTTGCCGAATAGCTTCTGGCAACACCTGTTTTTGCACCAGCCAATATGCCTTGACTGGTCTGACCTTTTCTGAAATACTCTCGGCCGCTTTACCAAATCTTTGTCTGAGGAGATGAAAAACATGAAAAAAATGCTGCTGTTATTGTCGTGCCTCGTTCTGTCACTGTTTGCTGTCAGCGCCTTTGCCGGTGACGGTTCCTGGGACAAAGTCAAAAAAGATGGCAAACTTGTTATCGGCCTTGACGACTCTTTCCCTCCAATGGGCTACCGCCTGGCAGACGGCAAACTGGTCGGCTTCGATATCGATGCCGCTGAAGAGGTCGGCAAACGTCTCGGCATCAAGATCGAGTGGCAGCCAACCGCCTGGGACGGCGTGATTCACTCACTTGACGCCAAAAAATTCGACTGCATCTGGAATGGTATGACCATCACCGAAGAACGCGCCAAACAGGTAGCCTTCAGCAAGCCTTACATCATGGACGGCCAGATCGCTATTGTTAATTTCAAGGAAAAGCGCTTCAAAAGCCTCAAGGATCTCAAAAACTATAAAGCCGGTACCCAGAAGGGCTCTTCAGGTATAGAGGCCGTCAAGAAACTGGCCAGCGCACCGACCGAGCTGAAGGAATATGCGGACTATCCAAAGGCCCTGCTTGACCTGGAAGCAGCCCGCATCGATGTGGTTGTGGTTGACAATGTCACCGGTCGCGACATGATTGCCAAACGCCCCGGCAAGTTTAAAATCATCCCCGGCATGATCAGCAAAGAGCCGTTCGGTGTAGCTTTCCGCAAAGGCGACAGCGATCTGCGTGAAAAAGTGCAGCAGACTCTGGACAAAATGGTCAAGGATGGCGCAATGGCGAAGATTTCAAAGAAATGGTTTGCCGTAGACCTGACTAATCCAAAGAAATTTTAGTACGTGAAGGTTTCGATGAAATATCTAGCTGGCAGGGCCTTCGTGGCCCTGCTTTTTTTGTGGACGCTGACCGGAAGCTGTTTAGGAGCTGTTGATTACGACCAGCTTTTCCGCCAGTCCAGCGATTTAATGGCCCAGGGTGATCTCGACGGTGCACTGGAGCTGCTCAGACAGGTTCCGACACCTGCAGCCGGTGAAGAGGCCGGCGCCTTTGTCTCAAGCCGTATGCAGGCCGCCAGAATCCTGGCTTCGCAGGATGAAACGACAAGGGCACTTGCGGTCTGTCAGGAGGTTCTGAAGCTTTTCCCGGACAACAGCGAAGCGCGTAACTTCGTCGCCGCATTAAAAGATCAGCTCAAACCGGGCTGGCATACTGTCCTGTCTGATACTCTGCGTTTTCTGCCCTCCCTGGCCAAGGGCGCAGTCATGACGCTGCTGCTGGTGCTCTCTACCATGCTGGTTTCACCACTGGGTGGACTGTTAATCGCACTGGGGCGGATCAGCACCTTGCGGCCGGTTTCATGGCTTTGCTGGTTCATTATCTGGTTCTTTCGCGGCACCCCCCTGCTCCTGCAGCTGTTTTTCATCTACTATGGTCTCCCCTCACTCGGCATCACCCTTGCGCCGTTTACTGCTGCGGTAATCGGTCTCGGCTTGAACTATTCCGCATATCTGGGCGAGATCATCCGTGGTGCAATCCAGAGCATTGATCACGGCCAGATGGAGGCAGCCAAGGCCATTGGCATGAGCTATGGCCAGGCCATGCGGCGGGTTATAATTCCCCAGACCTACAAACGTTTGATGCCGCCGATCGGCAACGAATTTATCGCCCTGATCAAAGACACCGCCCTCGTCTCAACCATCGCCATGGTTGAACTGATGCGCGCGGCAGATCAACTCTTTAACACCTATTTCAACATCACGGCACTGATGCTGGCAGCAGTTATCTATCTGGTGCTGACAACTATTTTCACCTTCATATTTGAAAAGATAGAGTACCGGGCGGGTATTTATGAGCATCGCTAATCAACCACTCCTGAAACTGGAGAACATAACCAAACGCTTCAAGAAACTGACAGCGGTTAATGGCGTTAATATGGAAGTTGCTCACGGTGAGAAACTGGTTATTATCGGTCCTTCCGGTTCGGGCAAGTCTACCCTGCTCCGTTCGATTAATCTGCTTGAAGAGATTGACGAGGGAACCATTCATTTTGAAGGAAATGAAGTCGGTTATGTACTGCGCAACGGCAAACGCCACCTTGACCACCCTCAGGCGATCAGCGCGTTACGGGCCGAGATCGGCATGGTATTCCAGCATTTTCATCTTTTCCCGCACATGACTGTACTCGGTAACGTGATGGAAGGGCCGTTGACCGTGCAACGCAAATCAGTCGAAGAGGCCCGCTCCATCGCAACAGATATGCTGATCAAGGTTGGCCTGTCCGACAAGCGCGATGTGTTTCCGGCCACCCTTTCAGGGGGGCAGAAGCAGCGGGTGGCAATTGCCCGCGCCCTGGCCATGCGCCCTAAGCTGATGCTGTTTGATGAACCAACCTCGGCCCTTGACCCGGAACTGGTCGGCGAAGTATTTGACACGATCCATACTCTGGCTGACGAGGGCATGACCATGATTATTGTTACCCATCACATGGGTTTTGCACGGGAACTGGCTGACCGGGTTATCTTCATGGAGTCGGGGAATTTTCTGGCCGAAGGGGCGCCAGAGGAGGTCTTCAGCAAGGCACACGACAATGAAAGAATCAGGGGTTTTCTTAATCGGCTTTTGTAAATTTGGGTCTGTCGAGAATCTTTACAGTAATAATGTAGTATTTCGCTAAATTTGTCGGGTTATTAAGTCAACAACCGGCACATCACCTTTTTGGGCTACGACAGAGTGTAATGTTTTCCGACAAACAAGAAGAGGCACCGCAAATGCGATGCCTCTTCTTGTTAAGCTATATATAGAACAAGTTGTTATACGTTTTTGTTCATGCGGCGTTTGCCGAAGACAGCAAGGCCAAGCATGCCAACACCAAGGAGCATCATGGTGCCTGGTTCTGGAACGGGAGTATTCGATCCTTCGGCATCGTGTGAAAAAGGTGCAAATTGTGTACTATAATCTGTACTTTTCAATGACCCATCCTTATTATATTTATTAAAAATATCTTCATTGTATAAGTCAAAATGAATCCCCAAGCCCGCATTCAATCCAGAAATATCTACATCAAAGCTAGTTACGTACATACCGGTTCCAGCCGTTGGCGTAGACCCTGGATTATCTTGTGAATTGTATGGATTAAATTGTGAAGAAGGGAACACAAAACTAATTTCCTTATAAAAATCAGCAAATATTCCATGTGATCCGAGGTCTGGAAATAACGCATCAACAGGTGGAGTTCCGTAAATCATATCAGCTGTTACATTATAGACAATGTTGTTGATCTTAATCGAACCGTAATTAGACGCAATATTTGTTGAAGGCAATAGAGCTGCTGAGAGGAAATAAGTATCACCTATAGTGTTATCTTTATCTTCATTTAATAGTGCATTAAGAGTGAAAATACTGCTGGGTGCTATAATAGTTTCAGTCGTAGTGTTATAAGCTCCTCCGACAATATCAAGCTGGAGTGCAGGAATTGCATAAGCCATTGTAGACATGCTCAGAATTGCGGCAATTGTCAAAATAATTTTTTTCATAGTTATTCTCCCTTTAGTACTGCTAATTCAAGTCAATAAGATGTAATTTGAGTTAATTTTGAAATTGTCAATGCAATTCGGGAGCCAATTATTTAAATAGCTGATTTTGTGGAGTATAACCTATAAACTTTTCGACATTCTTTGTGTGTTGTAAAATAAATCGACAGTAGTGGCGAAAATTACATAGTTGACCAGATCCCAATACCCATTTCAAGCGGAACATCCTTTTTGCCTGCAAAGAAGTTTTTCAACTGAAGCTTGTCATCGCTCAACTGAATGCCAACTTCAACACCATGGAAAACATCTGAAGAACCCGCGCCATTGGAAAGCATCAGGACAGAAGTGTTCAACTGACGCAAGGTCCGATAAAACTCTGCAATGTTCTTGATATTTTCCGGGAAAAAATCTTCTATCGGATCCAGAACAACAAGCTTTACCTTATAGTATTCGCAAAATTTCATCAGATATGTCAGCGTTTTGGTGTGGCCGCCGGTCATATCCACCAGATGGGATTGGGTTCCGTAGCAGTCGTCGCACATCGAGATACAAGTCAGATTGTCGCCATTTTGCTCCAGCATATTATCAAAATCAGGCTCTGATTTCTGCCACTCGCGACAGAGTCGTTTAAAACGCCGGCAATTATCGTCGTCAGTATCCTGGGAGCTCAGATAAATGACATGACCTTGCTGACACTTGTATTTACCAAGAAAAGGCAGCCCGAGCGCGACAGACATAGCAGCCTGCATTGCCAGTGTAGATTTACCGTAGATGCCGTTTGTCTTTAGGCAGACCAGCGAATTGGCTGGGATTATTTCCGCAATGGTGTATTCCTCCGGCTTCGGAGCGCTGACATCCCGTGTGGTCCATTCTTTAATGCCTATATGCTTGGCAAAGGGATTATCTTCCATCATCTTAAGTGCCATAGTTCACTCCTCTTCAGTCAGTAACTCTACCTATATAATGCATTGAAACCTGGAGCAACCAATATTCATAGAAAGCCGGATTAGCACAGATCTCGTGCCAGTCCCTTCTCCATGAGGGAGAAGGTGGCCGAAGGCCGGATGAGGGGAATTACAGCGCGGCATAATCCAACTTTGCCCCCTCACCCTAGCCCTCTCCCTCATGGAGAGGGGATTGTTTATTTCGCAATATTGATAATTCCCATAAAATCATTTTTTAATTATCGGCGCTTGTGATATTGATTCAATCGAATTACAAGAATAATTTCAACACAAACTTACCAATCGTATCGCATTTCAAGCGGAGGTAACATATGTCAAAACGAATGAAAATTTGTATTAATACCGGCGGCGGTGATGCGCCCGGGCTGAACGCCGTCATAGAGGCTGTCACCATGGCCGCCTATAACCGGCAATGGGAAGTATACGGTATCAAATGCGGCTACACCGGCCTCCTGAACACCGAAGAGATCATCACCCTGACTCCGGAAAAAGTTAACGGCATTGCCAGTATCGGCGGCACCATTCTTGGCACCACAAACAAGGGCAACCCTTTCATGATGCCGGTCTGCAACGCAGCCGGCGAATCGGAGCAGCGCGACCTGTCAGACAAGGTTATGGACAACTTCCGCCGTCTCCGCTTTGATGCCCTCGTTGCCGTCGGTGGTGACGGCAGCCTTGAGATTGCCCACCGCTTTGCCGAAAAGGGGATGCCGGTGATAGGCGTTCCCAAAACCATTGACAACGATATGGGTGGGACCGTCATTACCTTCGGATTTGATACGGCAGTCAGCATCGCCACCGAGGCGATCGACCGCCTGCACTCAACCGCCAAATCGCATGATCGGGTTATGGTGGTGGAGGTAATGGGGCGCAATGCCGGTTTTATCGCCCTCAACAGCGGCATATCGGGCAATGCTGATGTGATTCTGATTCCGGAGATTCCGTTCGATATCGATAAAGTCTGTGACAAGATCATGGACAACGAGCTGCACGGCCATAAATATGCCATCGTCGTAGTAGCCGAAGGTGCGCTTCCAAAAGGGGGTGAAGTGATAACCAAAGGTACCGGAGAGGCCGGCCGCCAGCACGTGGTTCTGGGCGGCATTGCCGAATATGTGGCCAAAGAGGTCTCACGACGCACCGGCAAGGACTCGCGTTCCATGGTGTTGGGTCACCTGCTGCGCGGCGGTTCCCCTACAACCTTCGACCGACTCCTCTCCTTGCGCTTTGGCGCAGCTGCCGTGCGGGCCATCGAGCTGGGGAAATTTGACCATATGGTGTCACTCCAATCGCCAGATATCGCCCTGGTGCCTCTGGGAGAGGCGCTGGGGATACAAAAACGGGTCCGTGCCGATGGAGATACAGTGCTAACAGGACGTGATCTAGGGATATGTTTCGGAGATTAAAGGAGACTACGTGCAAATGGATACACGGGAAATCAATGCCATCCAGCTTGAATCAGTGAGCATAACTGACCAAAAAAATGAACCGGCGCAGTGTGCCCATGACGACACATCAAATCTTGAGCCGTACCAGCATATGATACTGGAACTATTAAAACAACAGGAACTGCTGATGGCCTCAATCTATCAAAAACTTGCTATACTTTTTCCTGATAATGCTGACAGCTACCATACTTTCCTGGCGGAAGAAATGGAGCATGCCGGCTGGATCGAGCAGCTTCATAAAGCCTGCCTGTCTGGCAAAGCTCGTTTTAGCGAGGGCAAAACACGCAGTTATACAATCAGTAACATGATTAATTACGTTCAGGAGTTTTATAAACGGCTAGAGGTTGGTCAGCTTACAGAACTTCAGGCAGTGACGGCTGTGGCTAGTTTTGAAAATGCCCTGATTGAACGCAACGTCTTTCAGCGCTTTAGTGGCGATACAACTGAGGTGAAAAATGTCTTGAGCCTTCTTGATGATAACCAGAAGAAGCACACCCAGCGCATCGCCGTTTTACTAAATCAGGTTAGAACATTACCCAGAACCACCTATGAATGACAAGTTATTGATTAGCGTGGGGCGGGCAAAGTTGGACATTGAATGGCGTGTAATTGGATATCCTGCGGCGATCACGAACAGTGCGGCTGAGTATATGGAAGGATTATATTGTACCTCAATGTAGATGTTCAACAGTTTGGCATTTATGATATTGGAAATACTGCAGGGTCTGTCATACTTGCGCAATAAAAAAGTAAGGTAGGTTGCAAATACATGAAACGAATTTGCGCTTGGTGCAAGATTGAGATGGAATCAACTCATTTAGAGGGTCAATCTGGAAATAGTATTACACATGGTATCTGTGCCAGATGCAAAGACAAGATTCTTGGACCAGAAAAAATTGAATTAATGACATTTCTTGACAGCCTCAATATGCCAATTGTTTTAGTTGACGCTATGGGGATGGCAGAAACCGCCAACAAAGCAGCCAGAAAGATACTGAAAAAAGAGTTGCCGGAAATTGTGGGGTTTGCTGGCGGAGTTATTTTTGAATGTGCATACTCAATATTGCCTGAGGGTTGTGGAAAGACCATTCACTGCTCCGGTTGCACAATACGAAACACTGTGATGGACACATTCCAGTCTGGCAACAGTCATCTGGAGATTAAGGCGCTCCTGAACCAGGGAACTTCTGACAAAAACGAAGAAGTTTTCTATTTAATCTCCACAGAAAAAGCCGGGGACGTAGTTCTCCTGAAAATTGATACAGCAGACAACGCATAAGCAGAAAGTACAAAAGGATATGGCAAAATGATTTTGACAGGAACTATTGTAAACGTTGCCGCAATATGTGCAGGCGCTCTGATCGGGCGCTATGCAGGTCGACTTATTCCAGCCAGGATACGACAAACGGTCATGTCAGGCCTTGGTTTGACGGTGCTGTTAATCGGCCTGCAGTTGGCCCTGAACAGCAAACAACCGATGATAGTGATAGGCAGCTTGATTGTCGGCGGAATTATCGGAGAACTTCTGCAGATTGAGGCACGTCTGGAGTCTTTTGGCAATTGGCTGCAGGGGCGCTTTGCCGGTGCGGGCAATATCGCTGAAGGTTTTGTTGCGGCCAGCCTGCTGTACTGTGTCGGCGCCATGGCGATTATGGGTTCACTTCAGGACGGCTTCAGCGGGACGCCGACGATTCTCTACGCAAAAGCTGCACTGGACGGCGTGGCTGCAATCGCGCTGGCCTCTACTCTAGGAATAGGTGTACTATTCTCGGCATTGCCGGTAGCCATGTACCAGGGAGGCATCACCATTGCGGCAGAATCAGCCAAGTCAATACTGACCGAAACGGTGATACTTGAGATGAATGCGGTCGGCGGCCTACTGATTGTCGCGATCGGTTTGGACCTTATCGGCATCAAGCGCCTGCCGGTCGGCAATATGCTCCCGTCAGTCTTTGTTGCGGTTGGGCTCGTATGGCTGTTTGGCCTGTCTTGAGTTTCAGTCCCCTCAGTTTTTAAAGATCCAAAACAAGTGAGCAACTCTTATACCCCACCTACCCTCCTATAATTTTCACCAGCACCCGTTTACGCCTTTTGCCATCAAACTCCCCATAGAATATCTGCTCCCACGGTCCCAAATCGAGCTTTCCAGCGGTGACGGCAACCACCACTTCCCGCCCCATGATGGTTCTCTTCAGGTGGGCATCGGCGTTATCCTCATAGCCGTTGTGATGATACCGGGAATACGGCTTTTCGGGTGCCAGTCCCTCGAGCCATGTTTCAAAATCCTGATGAAGGCCGGAATCATCATCGTTTATAAATACGCTGGCCGTGATATGCATGGCGTTGCAGAGCAGAATGCCGTCCGTAATACCACTTTCCCGCAGACATTCGGAAACATCCGGGGTGATATTGATCATCTCACGGCGATTTCTGGTTTCAAACCACAATTCCTTGCGAAATGACTTCATGGCTGATTACCCTCCAGACTTTTGGTGACAACTTCATAAACATCGACAGGCAGATTTGGAACAGCCTGAATCCGCTGCAGCTGCTCGCGCATCAACGCACGCCGCCCAGGCTCAAAACGTCGCCAGGCCGTCAACGGCGCCATCAACCTGGCAGATACCTGCGGATTGACCGGAATCAGTCGCAGCAGTTGATCGGCAAGAAAGCGGTATCCCGCACCTCCCGGATCGTGAAAACGTACCTGGTTGCCCTGACTGAAAGTTCCGACAAGGGAACGGAAACGGTTAGGGTTTGTCAATTCAAAGGCGGGGTGATTCAGCAGCGCCTGAACATCGTCCAACGTTCCGGGCAGAATTGAGGTTGCCTGGAGCGAAAACCATTTATCAACCACCAGGCGGTCACCCTGCCAGCGCTGATAAAAATCGTCCAGATTTTCCCGCCGTTGCTGGCAGTCGCATGAGGCGAGCGGAATCAACGCACCGATCGTATCGGTCATATTGTCCGACCTGCGGTACTGTTGCAGACAGAGATCAATCTCACTCTGTCCGCCGCAGTTCATCAGATAGGAGAGACAGAGATTAGCCAGACGACGTTCGCCGGAGCGCCTGTCATCCGGGGCGTATGGCTTATCACTCAGACAATTCGAACGCAGCGCATGAAACTCTTCTTTAAAGCGTTCCGCAAGAGTGCGGACAACAAACTGCCGCGCCGCGTGAATGGCCGCCGGATCAACAACCTGCACAAGCTCGGCAAGGTATTTTTCAGAAGGCAATGTCAGCGTTTCAGCCAGAAAAGCGCGATCCGGTTCCCCGTTCGTGAGAGTCACCAAAAAGGCGTCAGTAAATGCCGGATCAAGAGCCAGTTCGGCACCCCGCTGCCAATCGGAGGCCATATTCAGAAGGATCTTAACCGCCATCCGCTGCCCCGCTTCCCATCGGCAAAACGGGTCCGCCTCATGGGCCATCAACAGCGCAAGTTGTTCATGACTGTATGGATAATCCAGCTTGACCGGTGCAGAAAAACCGCGCAGAAGTGCCGGGACAGGTTCCTCTTTCAGACCGGTGAAGCAGAAAGATTCCTCGGCTGAACGCAGGTGCAGGAGTCGCGTGGTATCCATACATGCAGGCTCACCAAGCAGTGTCAGGGGCAACTCCTCACCGTTCCGCCCCAGCAAGCCAAGACTCAGAGGGATGTGAAGCGCACTTTTGTCCGGCTGTCCCGGGGTTGACGGACAGCTCTGCTTGAACGTCAGAGTAAAGGTTTTGCCGGCGGCATCATATGCACCACCGGCAATGATCTGAGGTGTCCCGGCCTGGCTGTACCAGAGAGAAAACTGTTCAAGATCAATATTCCCGGCTTCAGCCATGGTCTGAACAAAGTCGTCAACCGTCACCGCCTGGCCGTCGAAACGATCAAAATAGAGATCCATGCCGCGCCTGAACTTTTCCGCCCCAAGCATAGTGTGCTGCATCCGGACTAGTTCAGCCCCCTTGTTATAAACAGTAGCAGTGTAGAAATTATTGATTTCGATATATGAATCCGGGCGAACAGGATGGGCCATCGGGCCGCCATCCTCGGCAAACTGTGATGTCCTGAGACCCCTCACATCCTCTATCCGCTTTACCCCGCGTGACTGCATGTCGGCCGAAAATTCCTGGTCGCGAAACACTGTCAGCCCCTCCTTCAGGGAGAGCTGGAACCAGTCGCGGCAGGTCACCCGATTGCCGCTCCAGTTATGGAAATATTCATGGGCGATCACCTCTTCAATAGCGTGGTAATCATTGTCGGTTGCTGTAGCCGGACTGGCGAGGACATAACAGGAGTTGAAGATATTGAGCCCCTTATTTTCCATGGCACCCATATTGAAATCATCAACCGCAACTATCATATAGCAATCGAGATCATATTCCCTGCCGTAAACCTCTTCATCCCAGCGCATCGCCTTCTTGAGGGAGTGCATGGCATGATCGCACTTGCTGCTGTTCTGCTGGTGAACATAAATCTGCAACGCAATTTCACGCCCTGAGCAGGTCGTAAATGTGTCTTCAATACAGACCAGATCGCCTGCTACCAGGGCGAACAGGTAGCTCGGCTTCTTGAATGGATCATCCCAGATGGCAAAGTGGCGACCATCCGGCAGTTCGCCCCGTTCCCGGAGATTCCCGTTGGAGAGCAGCACCGGATAACGCTTGCGATCTGCAATGATCGTTGTGGTGAAGAGCGTCAGGACATCGGGACGGTCAGGGTAATAGGTGATGGCCCGGAACCCCTCCGCCTCGCACTGGGTGCAGAACATTCCGGACGAACGGTACAGCCCCTCCAGGGAGGTATTATCCTGGGGGCGGAGTTCGGTTGTCACTTCGAGATTGAATAAGGCAGGGACATCATGGATCGTCAACAGTCCTGCAGTTGCGCTGTAACAACCTTGATCAAGTACTTCTCCGTCAAGCACTAACGCGCACAGGGTAATGTTCTTGCCGTTCAGTACAAGCGGACGCTTGCCAGACGAGATATCATATGCGGCCCGGAGGACCATGCGAGTGGTGACGATAGTTGTATCTTCACCAAGTTCAAAACGAAGGTCTATATTATCGACAATGTAGTCAAAGGCTGTATAATCTTTACGAAGTACCGTACAGTGGGCAGTTTCAGTCATTAAGTCATCCTGTATATTTTAAATTTGTGGTGCAGGTTGCAGCATCATACTCAAAAATAGCACAATCATCCGAGGCACATTCATTATTTTTATTGGTAAGCCTCTCCGGATTCTGGTAACAGTTACCTATTGATCATGCAAAGAAGGGAGAATAGCAGATGGAAGAGACAATCACTTTCTGGCTCGACAACAAAATATGTTCCGGTTTCAAGGTATCTGAAATAGGCAGGGAGACTCTGGTTCTATATCGTGATAAATACTATGTAGTCGTTGGAGGCGCTGCCCTCATGAGGGGTGTCAGGCCACTGCACTACTCCAAAACATCGATGCCGACTGTCTGGAAAAAGGCGATGAAAGGTATTCTGCCGCCGGCTGCGCCGGTGGTCGATTATCCTGAAGATGAATATCTGCCGGTGACTACTTCGACTAAAAAGGAGCGAACTGCCATGCCAAAAAATACCGTTTCCATATCAGACCTGTCTGAAGATCAACAGCCAGTAATAAAACCTGCACATGCTTCTGCAAAGAAGTCTGCAACCGCAGATTTAAAGCCGGTAAAAATCATTCAGACCGTTGTCGCGGCCACCTGTCCCTATTGCAGCCACAAACAGGATCTGCCGTTTGAAAAAGGTAAAAACGGCAAACCTTTTTTTGTGGCATGTGTCAGATGCTCTACGGAGTTTGCCGTACGTTTTGTGCCGGTTACGATGTATCAGACACAGGTGGCGGCGTTTAAATAAATCAGAGCAACATATTCACCTGGAGACCAATATATGAATAACAACGATGTATTGCGCAGACTGCGCTACGCACTGGATATCAGTAATCCCACGATGATTGAAATTTTCCAGCTTTCCGGCTGTTCCATAGAGCAACCCACACTGATCAAACTTCTGAAGAAAGAAGAGGAGGATGAGTTTATCGCCTGTAGCAATCCTCTGATGTCACTTTTCCTTGATGGATTGATCGTACATAAACGGGGAAGACGGGAATCTGCTGATGAGCAGCCTCCAAAACCTGATGCATCGCTAAACAACAATGCCATTCTTAAAAAACTGCGCATCGCTCTCGATTTGAAAGAGGAAGACATGCTTGCGATCATGGGGTTGGCAGGAGTCAAGCTTTCGAAGGCAGAGCTGAGCGCACTGTTTAGAAATAAAGGGCATAAACATTTCAAAGAATGCGGCGACCAATTTCTAAGAAATTTTCTGCAAGGGCTGACAGTGCGGAACAGGGGTGTAGCTGCGAAACAAGGTACCGGAGAATAAACTACCGATTTGGCCATTCCGGTTGACACATCTTGTTATCTATATTATTCTTCACAACCCGTAAATTCTGGTCAATCAAGGGTTTAGCGGCATCAAACTAATCTTGAACCGAGGACAATCATATGCGTAGTGACATGATAAAAAAAGGGCTGGAGAGAACACCGCACCGCGCCCTGCTTAAAGGTACCGGCGTCCCGCAAAGCCAGATGGACAAGCCGTTTATCGGCGTTGCAACCAGCTTTACCGATCTGATCCCGGGACATGTCGGTATGCGCGACCTGGAGCGCTTCATTGAAAAGGGTGTCCACACCGGCGGCGGCCATTCTTTTTTCTTTGGCATTCCCGGCGTCTGTGACGGCATGGCTATGGGTCACAAGGGGATGCATTACTCACTCCCGACGCGCGAACTGATTGCCGATATGGTCGAGTCGGTAGCGGAAGCACATCGTCTGGACGGTCTGGTACTGCTGACCAATTGTGACAAAATCACCCCCGGAATGCTGATGGCGGCTGCCCGATTGAATATACCCTGTATAGTTGTCACTGCCGGTCCGATGATGAGCGGTCGCGGCCAAACAGGGCGTAAATATTCCTTCGTATCCGATACCTTTGAGGCGATGGCCCGTTACAAGGCCGGCGTCATTAATGATAAGGAGCTGCAGGTTTGTGAAGACAACGCCTGTCCCGGCATGGGTTCCTGCCAGGGGCTCTTTACCGCCAATACCATGGCTATACTCACCGAAACGATGGGAATGAGTCTGCCTCGCTGCGGTACCGCCCTGGCTGTTTCCGCGCTTAAACGCCGCATCGCCTTTGCGTCCGGCGAAAAGATTGTCGATCTGGTGCTCAATGACGTCAAGCCGCGTGACATCATGACCCGCGCCGCTTTCGAGAACGCCATCCGTGTCGATCTCGCTCTCGGCGGTTCCTCCAACACCGTACTGCACCTGCTGGCAATTGCCCACGAAGCGGGAGTCGAACTGCCGCTGGAACTGTTTGACGAGCTCGGCAAAGATACCCCGCAGATCGCTTCAATGAACCCTGCCGGCGAACACTTCATGGAAGATCTGGACATCGCCGGCGGCGTCAGCGGTGTCATGAAACAACTTGGCAGCAAAATCAAAGATACGCCCACACTGTTCGGCCTGACCACGCACCAATTGGCCGAGAGCATACAGAATGTGGACGAGGAGGTTATCCGCCCGCTTGGGAATCCGATAAAGAAGGAAGGTGGCATCGCCATTCTTTCCGGAAACATCGCTCCCAAAGGGGCCGTCGTCAAGCAGTCGGGAGTTTCCGACGCGATGATGAATTTTGAAGGTACTGCCCGCTGTTTTGATGCGGAAGAGCTGGCGATGGCGGCCATCATGGAAGGTAAAATTACATCCGGTGATGTTGTCGTAATCCGCTATGAAGGTCCAAAAGGTGGGCCGGGCATGCGCGAAATGCTTGCCCCTACGGCAGCCATCATGGGGATGGGCCTGGGAGACAGCGTAGCGCTGATCACCGACGGACGTTTTTCGGGCGGCACCCGTGGCCCCTGTATCGGGCATATTTCACCCGAAGCGGCCGAAGGCGGGCCGATCGCTCTGGTCATGGATGGCGACAGGATTCTGCTCGACATCCCGAACCGGCGACTGGAACTGCTGGTCGACGACGCGACGCTTGCACTCCGCCGGGCTGCATGGAATGTTCCCCAGCCGAAGATCAAGGGGGGCTGGCTGTCACGCTACGCCAAGGTTGTCACATCAGCTCACACCGGAGCAATAACAACTGCAGATTAGTAGGTCAGAAGTCATTCCCGCGCTTTTCGGCAGGGAAACTTCGTTACCGCACTTATCCCGTTTATCGGGATTATAGATAAGTTTTTCCACCTCTTATCAAGAGGTGAAATTTCAGTATTCAGAGGTAAATATGAAAATGAACGGCGCACGAATAATGCTGGAGTGTCTCAAAAAGGAAGGGGTCGATACAATTTTCGGCTATCCCGGCGGCACTGTCATCAATATCTATGACGAGCTCTTCAGCTTCAAGGAAATCCGTCATATCCTGCCACGCCACGAACAGGCAGGCACCCACGCCGCCGATGGCTACGCCCGTGCCACCGGCCGTGTAGGGGTCTGTCTCGCGACATCCGGTCCCGGTGCAACTAACACGGTCACCGGCATCGCTACTGCTTATATGGACTCGATTCCGATGGTGATTATCACCGGTCAGGTGCCGACTCCGTTGATCGGCAACGATGCCTTTCAGGAAGTCGATATTATCGGCATCACTCGTCCCTGTACCAAGCACAGTTTTCTTGTCAGGGATGTCAAAGACCTGGCCATGATCATGAAGAAGGCATTCTATATCGCCCGCAGCGGACGTCCTGGTCCGGTGCTGGTTGACCTTCCCAAGGATGTGCAGATGGCCCAGACGGAGTTTATCTATCCCGAAACCGTTGAGATTCGCAGCTACAAACCTAATCTGGAAGGACATCCACGGCAGGTGGAAAAAGCCGTGGCCATGACACTGGACGCACGCCGACCGGTAATGTATGTCGGTGGCGGGACTGTTCTGGGCAATGCTTCGGACGAGTTGACCACATTGGCCAGGAAGCTGACTATTCCTGTTACTACGACCCTTATGGGCTTGGGCTCCTTTCCAGAGAATGACCCCAATTCATTGGGCATGCTGGGCATGCACGGTGCCTACTGTGCCAACATGGCCATGACCAACTCCGATCTTATTATTGCTATCGGGGCACGCTTCGATGACCGGGTAACCGGCAAGCTGGCTACCTTTGCACCACATGCCAAGATTATCCATATCGATGTGGATCCGACTTCCATCAAAAAGAATGTTCGCGTTGATCTGCCGATCGTTGGCGATGTCCGGGATGTCCTGACCAAGATGATCAAACAGGCTGACAAGCTCAAGGACAAGGTCGCCGAGTTCAAGGCTGCACTTGCACCTTGGCATAAGGATATCATCGGCTGGAAGGAAAAGCACCCCATCGGGTACAAGGATAGCAGCACAATCATCAAGCCGCAGTTTGTCATCCAGAAACTGCGTGAACTGTCTGACGAAGACGCCATCATCTCCACCGATGTCGGCCAGCACCAGATGTGGACGGCTCAGTTTTTTCAGTTCAACAAGCCGCGCACCCTGTTGACGTCCGGTGGTCTCGGCACTATGGGATTCGGTCTCCCGTCTGCCATGGGCGCCCAGGCGGCCTTCCCAGAGCGACAGGTCATCACCATCTGCGGAGATGGCGGTGTCCAGATGAACATTCAGGAGATGGCTACGCTGGTCCAGAACAGGCTGCCGGTGAAGATTGTAATCCTCAACAACAACTTCCTCGGCATGGTGCGCCAATGGCAGGAGCTGTTCTTTGACAAGCGCTACTCAAGCACATGCATGGAGCTGCCGATAGACTTCGTCAAACTGGCTGATGCATATGGAGCCAAGGGTTTCAGCACCGCCAAGCCGTCTGATGTTGAAAAGATTATCAAGCAGGGCTTTAAGGAAAAAGGTCCGGTGATCATGGAATTCAAGATTGCCCGTGAAGAAAAGGTTCTGCCAATGGTTCCGGCAGGAGCGGCTCTGAATGAAATGGTACTGAACGCATAAACGATTATTTGAAATCCTGGAGGATTCTTCCATGCAACATACAATTTCTGTACTGGTAGAAAATGAATTCGGTGTACTGTCGCGTGTGGCAGGCCTGTTCTCAGGTCGCGGTTTCAATATCGATTCCGTTACGGTTGCCCCTACCAACGAGGAGGGCATGTCGCGCATGACCATTGTCACCCGCGGCGATGATCAGATTCTGGAGCAGATCAACAAACAGCTAAACAAGTTGATCGACGTTATCAAGGTCATTGATTTCACTGATGGCAGCGGCGTTGAGCGCGAATTGGCGCTGATCAAGGTCACGGCTGAAGATGAGAGCCGGGCTGAGGTCCTGCGCATTGTAGACATATTTCGGGCCAAGATTATTGATGTTACCCCAAAGTCATATACCATCGAAGCAACCGGCAATCCGGTTAAAATTGAGGCGATTCTCGATCTGCTCAGGCCACTTGGCCTGAAGGAGTTGGTTCGAACCGGGGCGGTAGCCATCGGGCGCGGGGCCAAGGGATGGAAAGGGTAGCAGATGGACCTTTTTTTAGCCTGCCTGATCAGCCGCAAGAAAACGGACGGCTGTCTTCGAACGAAGAGAATAGTTCACCCTTCGATAGCGGTCAAAACAGCTATTTACGTTGACAGCCTCGGTTGAATGTAGTATCAGTTTCGTTCGTTTTGCATATGAGTTAGACCGGTTTGCCGGATAATAATTTTGTGGAGGATTTACCAATATGAACGTTTATTACGATCGCGATTGTGATCTCAAATTGATTAAGAAGAAAAAAGTTACTATTGTCGGTTACGGATCTCAGGGCCATGCCCATGCATGTAACCTGAAGGATTCAGGGGTTGATGTAACAGTAGCGCTGCGTGAAGGGTCAACCTCAGCTGTCAAAGCAAAGAATGCAGGCCTCAAGGTAGCAACTGTTGCCAAGGCTGTTGCCACTGCTGACCTGGTTATGATTCTGACTCCTGACGAGTTCCAGTCTACCCTCTACCGTGATGAGATCGAGCCAAAGCTCAAAAAAGGTGCAGCACTTGCCTTTGCCCACGGTTTCGCCATCCACTATAACCAGGTCGTTCCGCGCGCCGACCTCGACGTCATCATGATCGCCCCCAAGGCGCCCGGTCACACTGTTCGCTCTGAATTTGTCAGAGGCGGCGGGATTCCGGACCTGATTGCCGTATTCCAGAATGCATCGGGCAAGGCCCGGGAATTAGCTCTTTCCTACGCCAGCGCTATCGGTGGCGGCCGCACAGGCATCATCGAGACAACCTTCCAGGACGAGACTGAAACCGATCTTTTCGGCGAGCAGGCTGTTCTCTGCGGTGGCGCAGTGGAACTGGTAAAGGCTGGTTTTGAGACTCTTGTAGAAGCCGGCTATGCCCCGGAAATGGCCTATTTTGAGTGTCTGCATGAACTCAAGCTGATTGTGGACCTGATGTATGAAGGCGGCATTGCCAACATGAACTACTCCATCTCCAACAATGCTGAATATGGCGAATATGTCACAGGGCCAAAGGTTATCAACGACCAGAGCCGTGCTGCAATGAAAGAGTGTCTGACCAATATCCAGAATGGTAATTATGCCAAGCGTTTCATTCTCGAAGGGGCGTCAAACTACCCCGAAATGACAGCTTGTCGTCGTCTCAATGCTGCACATCCGATCGAGCAGGTCGGCGAGAAACTGCGAAGCATGATGCCATGGATCAAGAAGATAGTCGACAAGACCAAAAACTAATTCCACAGCACGAATTCCAGACACCCCTCTTCCGCCAGGAGAGGGGTGTCTTCACATTAACAAGTCAGAAAATATTTTAGTCAACGTACTTATCCAATTTATATGACCTAGGCAGGTACATGAATAACTCATCACCATTTGCCCGAGAAGGGTATCCTTTTATCGCGTATTCTGTAGGATTAACTGCTCTGTTTGCTGTTGCCGCCGTAAGACTTTCAGCAGTTATGTTTATTCCTACAGCGCTTTCTCTTTTATTAACACTGTTCGTGCTCTATTTTTTTCGTAATCCGGAAAGAACAGCTCCTGCTGACAGTACAACGGTCATTGCTCCTGCAGATGGAACCGTAATCGTAGTTGAAACTGTTCCTGAAACACCGCTTGGTGTCCCTGCTTTAAAAATCAGCATATTCATGTCAGTCTTTAATGTGCATGTTAACCGCGTTCCTTTTAATGGAAAGGTTATTGATACGTTCCATCATAGCGGGAAGTTCTTTGATGCCCGAGATGGTCGCGCTTCCTGCGAAAACGAGCGTAACGGAATAGTATTGGAGATTTCCGGAGGTGTCCGGATTGCATTTGTTCAGATTGCCGGTTTGATAGCGCGCCGGATCATCAGTTATCCAATGATCGGAGATCTGTTGGTACGCGGCGAACGTTATGGTTTAATTCGTTTTGGCTCGAGGGTTGACGTTTATCTGCCACCGGAAATTGAACCTCTGGTAAAACTTGGTGACAAAACTGTCGCGGGCGAAACCGTGCTGGCTAGAATCGCCTAGCAAGGAAACAATCTCATGAGTGATGAAACGGTACCAGAGACAGGCAAAAAAAAAGACAGCATGAGACGCGGCATATACATATTGCCCAATCTGATAACTGCAGCAAGTCTTTTTGCCGGTTTTTACAGTTTGGTAGCAACTCTGAACGCAGACTACAAAACGGCTGCAATCGGGATTTTTATTTCGGCTATTTGTGATGGACTTGATGGCAAAGTAGCCCGCATGACCGGTACTACCAGCAAGTTTGGCGTTGAATTTGATTCTCTGGCAGATCTGGTTGCCTTTGGAGTTACTCCGGCATTTCTCATGTATGCCTGGGCGCTTAAGCCTTTCGGCAGACTTGGCTGGGTGGCGGCTTTTTTGTTTCTTATCTGTGCAGCGTTACGTCTTGCCCGCTTTAATGTTCAGGTTGATACCGTTGAAAGTAAACGCTTTATTGGACTGCCAACACCGGCGTCAGCGTGCATGGTCGCCTCGACGGTACTTCTTTTCTATCACTTCAACTGGCCAAGCTCCTATAAAAAGCTTGCTATATTGGGTCTGATTTATCTACTGGCGTTCCTGAATGTTTCCAATTTCAAATACAATTCATTCAAAGATCCTGCTTTTATAAAACGACAGCCATTTGGATTTTTATTGCTTGCGGTAGTGCTGTTAATAATAATTGTAGCTGAACCGGTCGTCATGACGTTTGCGGTACTACTACTGTACGTCCTTTCCGGACCGGTGGACTTTGTTGTTACCTGGCCGAGACGGCGAAGGCTGGAAAAGGCTGTACACAAAGGGCGGGAGGTTTTTAACAGGGAAGGTGACGCCCCTTAAGCGATGTCATAATGTACTGATGTTATGCCATCAGGAGTAATCCTCAGTACAGCATAACTGCGGTGATGGGCATTATTTGATAGTGCACCAGGGTTCAGCATCAGAAGACCTGTACAACATTCCATCATACCTTGGTGAGTGTGGCCGAATAAAACAGCGTCAGCCCCGATTTCTTTAGCTCTTTGCCGTAACCTTGCCAACCCTGACTTGACATGATAAGCATCCCCGTGGGTCAACAAAATCCTTTTCCCTTCACACTCCCACATAAGTTCACGCGGGGCATTTGAACCGGCATCGCAATTACCAGCTACGTTAATAACTGGAATATCCAATGCCTCTCGCAATAAATCTGCATCGCTTGACCCATCTCCCAGGTGCACTATTGCATCAACCGGATCGCAGAGGGTGTGGGCATTAAAAGCACGGTTATAGTTGCCATGAGTATCCGATATGATGAGAGCTTTCATCATTGAACTGTAGCAGATGTGTGTCCTTCTCTAAAGATAAAAAGCTTCAAAAGGTACATTTAAATGTCAAAAAAAACCGCATTAATAACCGCTGCCGTAATACTTTCTGTTTTTATTTTGTTCGTAGCTTCCATGAAGATTGCCGGTACTATTTTCGGCAACGGAGATACCCCAGTTTTAAAGAGCAAGGTCGGAGTCGGTCTTGTTGAGGTAAAGGGGATGATTCTCGACTCCAAAGAAACTATCAGACAGTTGAGATATTTCCTTAAGCAGGATAACGTCAAGGCTGTTGTGCTGCGTGTGGACTCTCCAGGTGGAATTGTTGCACCGTCGCAGGAAATATACGCAGAGGTTAAAAAGTTCGCTGCAAAGAAAAAGATAATTGTATCAATGGGGAGTCTTGCCGCCTCCGGCGGTTATTATATATCTGCACCGGCGACCATGATTTATGCGAATCCCGGCACGATTACGGCAAGTATCGGCGTCATTCTTAAACTATCAAACATCGAATCGTTGATGGATAAGATAGGAATAAAATCTCACACGCTGAAAACAGGTAAATACAAGGATTCGGGATCACCGCTGCGTCAATTCTCCGCCGAAGATCGGGCGATGCTGCAGTCGGTAATTACCAATACTCACGAGCAGTTTGTCAAAGCGGTTGCAGAAGGGCGTAATCTGTCGATCGAAGATGTGCGTAAAATAGCGGACGGTCGGATACTGTCTGGCGAACAGGCCAAAGGATATAAATTGGTCGATCGTCTGGGAACTCTTCAGGATGCGATTGAGGAGGCTGGAAGGCTTGCCGGCATTTCAGGTGAACCAGAGCTGCAGCTACCGCCCAAGAAAAAGGTAGATTACATGGACCTGCTGATCGAAGGGGCTGAGGGAACATTCAACGGGCCACTTGGCAAGGCAAACGGCGGAATGAGGATGATGTACGAGTAGAGGCGTACTCCATCAGCACGCCTCTACATAATTATTTCCTGTTTTTCAACCTGTCATGTGCGCGAATCAGGATTTTTTCAGTAGTTGCCCAATCGATACAGGCATCGGTTATTGAAACACCATATTTTAGCTGGCTGATATCGGCCGGAATTTTCTGACTTCCGGATTCAATATTGCTCTCGATCATGACCCCCGAGATAGAGCGGTTGCCGGCCAGCAGTTGATCAACAACACACTCTAGAACTTCTGGCTGTTTCTGATAATCCTTGTTTGAATTTCCATGACTGCAGTCAACCATTATTGTTGGCAACAGTCCGTTTTTATTGAGCTGTTCCTCAGTATGAGCAATATCTTCAGGGTGATAATTGACTTTTCTGGACCCGCCCCGCAGAACTATATGCACATCAGGATTACCGCTGGTCTGAATAATGGAAGTCCGCCCCTCACGGTTTATGCCGAGGAAACTGTGCGGATGTTGAGCCGCCTTCATGGCATCAATAGCAATCTGCAGGTTACCATCGGTTCCATTTTTAAAACCGACCGGAAAAGAAAGGCCACTGGACATTTCACGATGGGTCTGTGACTCTGTAGTACGCGCGCCAATGGCGCCCCAACAGATGAGATCGGCAACATATTCCGGAGTAATAGGATCCAGCATTTCATTGGCTACCGGGACCTCAAGAGCTGTCATGCGGCTGAGCAGACCTCTGGCAATACCAAGTCCCTTGGAGATAAGATGGGTGCCGTCCATGTCAGGATCGTTGATAAGACCCTTCCAGCCAACGGTAGTACGAGGCTTTTCAAAATAGACCCGCATAATCAGCAAAAGCTGATCATTAACTTTACGCGAAAGCTCTGCCAATCTTCCGGCATATTCGAGGGCTGCTTCAGTGTCATGAATCGAACATGGACCGACTACAACGATCAGTCGCTTGTCACGACGTTGAATGATCTCTTTTATCTGCTCCCTGCTTCTACTGATAAATACACGGTTCTTTTCGGATAACGGAAAAACCTGACGCAGGTCTGCAGGTGCTATTATGGGGGTAATGCCGGTAATTTTGAGATTATTTGTCTTGATCACTTGACAGCTCTCCCTTTATGTTTGTTTCTGGTGTTATAGTGGTTTACATATCAGATTGTCAATGCTTCTCTATATGAATTACTCACTAAATCAGCAGGTTAAATATCACGAAACATTTGTTAGCAAGTCAGGCGTTATTTTCTGTGCACTACATGCGGATAGTAAAGTCGTTAACACACTTATCCTGTTTATCAGAGTTAGGAGGGATTGATGCGGCGTGCAGTATTTCTGGACCGGGACGGTACCATCAATGTTGAAAAGGATTATCTGTATCTGATCAAGGATTTTGAATTTATTCCTGGAGCCCCTGAAGCGATTCAATTGCTAAACCAGGCAGGAATTATGGTTGTGGTTGTAACCAATCAGTCCGGAGTTGCACGTGGCTATTACACAGAAGATGATGTCATCAACCTGCACCGTCACATTGCCTGTAAACTTGAACAGTACAGTGCTCATGTAGATGCTTGGCTCTACTGTCCGCACCACCCTTCCGGCCGCGGCAGCTATGCACTCCCATGCAACTGCCGGAAACCGTTGCCAGGAATGCTGCAAGAAGCTGCAATGAGACATAATATAGACATGGATAATTCCACTATTATTGGAGATAAAATTGCCGATATTGAAGCAGGAAAGGCCGCGGGGTGTCATACTATTTTGGTTCGAACCGGATACGGTGCGGAGGATGAAAAGAGCGTCGGTCCTCAAACTGTTGTCTGTGATGATATCCTCTCTGCTGTAAAATATTTGTTGAAATAAATCAATCAGATTTGACACCGCTCCAGTTAACATGCTACCTAGACTGTCACGAAAATATTACGGAGTGCATATTATGTCCAACGGCATAAAAAAAGGAATAATTCTGGCGGGTGGAGCCGGTAGTCGTCTTTTCCCTCTGACACTGGTTGCCAGTAAACAGCTGCAGCCGGTGTATGACAAACCGATGATCTATTATCCTCTGGCAACTCTTATGACTGCCGGAATAAAGGATATACTTCTGATTTCAACTCCGCACGATACCCCCCGATTCAAGGCGCTTCTGGGTGACGGCTCGCGTTGGGGAATAACCATCTCATATATGGTTCAGCCAGAGCCTAAAGGAATAGCCCAGGCGTTTCTGGTTGGCGAAGAGTTCATTGATAACCAGCCGGTCTGTCTGATTCTTGGAGACAACATATTCTATGGCAAAATGAACCTCGACAAAATTGTATCTGAATTTAAGACAGGGGCACGAGTTTTCGGCTATCAGGTTAACGATCCTGAACGCTATGGTGTTGTTGCCTTCGATGCAAACGGAACGGTTCTAAGTATTGAGGAAAAGCCGCAGCATCCTAAATCTCACTTTGCTGTACCAGGCCTTTATCTGTACGATAATAAAATTGTAGCCATAGCCAAATCCATTAAGCCATCGCCGCGTGGTGAGCTGGAGATTACCGATATAAACCTTGAATATCTGCGGCGGGGAGAATTAATGGTTGAGCGCCTTGGGCGCGGAATCGCCTGGCTTGACACCGGTACTCACAAGAGTTTACTGGAGGCGAGTAATTTCATTGAAACAATTGAATCGAGACAGGGGTTGAAGATTGCCTGTCTTGAAGAAATAGCTCTTCGCCGCGGTTTTATTGATTGTCAGCAGATGAAAGAGGTTATTGAAGCTACTCCCAACTCTTCGTACAAGGAATATCTCCAACGGGTCCACAACGAAGCCGAATTATGCGGAATTTAACAGGACGAGATTGATTCAATGGATTTTTTAAAAAAATATATGTATCCGCTCTTTACCGGAATCGCAATTTTCGCTGCTCTTCTGGTTTTTTCGCTGAACATCCCAAACAATCGAGAGGCAAATATAATAGAGCGTACAGTTTTCAGCGCTTTGTCACCTCTCCTTCTGCCAGCCTCATGGGTGAGCGGTTTTGTTAAAGATATATGGGATAATTACATCCTACTGGTTGACACCAATAGCGAAAACAAGCAGTTACGAGAAGACATACGCAGTCTGAATTTGCGGGTGCTGGAAGGGAATGAAGCGGTTCAGGCAAAACAGCGGCTTGAACGACTGCTTGATATGAAAACCAGCGTCAAAGTACCAACAATTGCTGCAACAGTTATTGGCGAAGATGTTACTTCATGGTTCAGGACACTGATAATAGATCACGGCAGTTCAAGCGGTATTCGTGAAGGGATGGCTGTGGTTTCCGCCGATGGCGTTGTAGGCCAGACAGTTAAAGTATCCTCATCAACTGCACGCGTACTTTTACTTACGGATCATGCCAGCGGCATTGCCGCTACAATTCAGCGTTCACGGGCCAGGGGAGTCGTAAAGGGTAAGGGTGAGATGCTCTGTGCACTTGAATTTACAACCCGCGAAGAAGATGTAAAAGTCGGAGACACGGTTATTACATCCGGAATCGGCGGGATCTTTCTAAAAGGGTTACCAATTGGAGAAGTCACCATGGTAAAGCGCGGGGAATACGGTATCTTCCAAACCGTATCAATACGCCCTGCCGTCAACCTCCCCCACCTAGAAGAGGTTCTGGTTGTTTTACGGGGTGGTTATGAATAGACGTGCTACACTTCTGTTTTCCTTCCTTATAATCACATCAATTGTCATCCAGGTGTCACTGCTACCTGTTTTTGTCCGATCACCCTTCAAACCAGACCTATTGCTGGTTATCATGGTTTACATCGCACTGCACGGATCGTTCAAAGTGGGGGGGGCCATGGCCTGGCTTCTTGGTATGTTCAACGACGTCTACAGTGGTTTATACCTTGGCCTTAATGCTGCTACCTTTCTGATTTCTTATCTGGTTATCAGAAGCGTTTCAGAGCGTTTATATGCCGACAGCGCCATACTTTTCGTCCTGACTGTTGCCGGCGTAACACTTGCCGGATTCACTCTGAATCTGCTTCTGACTGTCATGTTTACTGCGTCACCCGGAATTGCCTATTCAATGCTTTCAGACATTTTTCCGCGACTGCTGGTCAATTCTTTTATTGCATCAATAGTCTCTTCACTGCCTGGATTTGACAGTCAAGTTGCCTCATCATGAAAGAGCGCCGCTTCGTTCGGGAACTACTGGAGTCAAAACAGCGAATCTTGGCTCTTTCATTTGTTGTAGGAGTTGCATTCCTATTTCTTGTTATACGGTTATGGCATTTACAAATACTAAACGCAGACGACTATCATGCCAGGTCAGAAAACAACCGGCTTCGTTTCGTCCCGGTAGCGGCTTCCCGTGGAACCATATTGGACCGTAATGGCGTGATGCTGGTCAGTAACCGCCCATCCTTTAGTCTTGCGGTAATTCCGCAGGAGGTTAAGGACAAAGAAGCACTACTTACGTTACTCTCCGATCTGCTAGGCCTTGATAGAGTTGAAATGTCGGAGCGGTGGAAAAAGAATTTAGGGCGTGCCAAATACTATCCGATTGTTCTGGCTTCAAATATCACCCGAGACCAGGTTGAGATCGTTGAGGAAAACCGTTTGCGATTGCCAGGCATCGAAATTGAGATGAAACCGGTGCGTGAATACACAAGCAAGCAGCTTGCTGCTCATCTGCTCGGTTATATCGGCGAAGTTTCGGAGAAAGAGCTGGATTCGAAGGGATTTGAGGATTACAACCTCGGTGATTACATCGGAAAAAACGGGATAGAACGTGCTCTGGAAGCAGAGCTCCACGGCAATGACGGTGGGCGCCAACTTGAAGTTGATGCGCGGGGCAGGGTTTTGCGCACTGTTTCAGAAAGTTTTCCTACTGTCGGAAACAGTGTAGTGCTTACGATAAATGCATTGATCCAAAAACAGGCTGAACGTGCCTTTGGTGATCAAGCCGGTGCAGCTGTCGCCATGGATGTCACCAATGGTGAAATACTGGCGTTCGTAAGCAACCCCGGTTTTGATCCTGCACTTTTCAGCGGAAAATTGCCGACTGATGTTTGGCAGGGATATCTGGATGACAAACGCCATCCGCTCGAAAACAAGGCACTAAGCGGTCAATATCCACCCGGATCCACCTTTAAAATGATTACCGCTTTGGCAGGCTTGCAGGACAACATGATAAACGAGTCAACATCAGTAGATTGCAACGGCAGTTATGATTTGGGAACATCAACCTTTAAATGTTGGAACAAAAAAGGGCACAGAGCCACTAATCTGCGCAAGTCTTTACGAGAATCGTGTGATGTTTTTTATTACCAATTAGGTGAAAAACTGGGCGTTGATAAAATAGCAGCGGCCGCTAAAGCATTCAAGCTTGGAACACCACTCGGAGTTGAACTGCTTAATGAAAAGAGCGGACTCATTCCAACATCGGAATGGAAGCTGAAGCGTTTCGGAAAAAGGTGGTTTCGTGGTGAGACTCTCCCGGTCTCAATTGGTCAGGGTGCTGTTCTCATGACCCCTATTCAGCTGGCCTCCATGACAGCAACAATTGCCAATGAAGGTACTATTTATCGGCCCTATCTTGTTAAACGGATTATTGATTCCGAGGGGAAGACCCTCAAGGAGACAAAAAATGAAATCCTTGGGACCGCATCTTTTTCCAAAGAATCATTCCGTCTTGTAAAATCCGGAATGCTGTCTGTTGTTAATGAACCGGGTGGAACCGGAGCTATGGCCAGACTTTATGACGTCAAAGTTGCCGGTAAAACCGGTACTTCACAGGTTGTCAAACTACGCGACAGTAAAAAAGGTATCCCCTACCAATACCGTGATCATGCACTGTTTGTGGCATTTGCTCCTTTTGAAAAACCTGAAATAGCTGTTGCTGTTGTGGTCGAACATGGAGAACATGGGGGAGCGGCGGCAGCTCCTATCGCCGGCAGGATACTGAGAGCATATTTTGACAGCAAGAAACCGATTCACAAGGAAGCTGTCGGGTTGCAACAAGAAGAAGATGAAGATAAAAATACCGATGAAATTGAAGAAATGAAGAAGCCATCCATAGTCAAAGAACCTCTTGTTAACTTGGACGCTGCCCATGATTGATCGCCGTCTTCTAATCAATATTGACTGGGTTCTGGCCGGACTGGTTGTAACTGTTTGCCTCCTCGGAATTTTAAATATCTACAGTGCAACGACACCATATAAAATTATCGGCACGGCCTACTACATCAAACAGTTTTACTGGATGCTGCTGGGAATAATAATATCTCTTTTTATATGCAGCCTTGACTACCATATACTGGAAGACTTGTCCTACTGGGTTTACGGATTATTACTGTTGCTGCTCATTGCTGTGCTAATTGTCGGCAAACGATCAATGGGAGCCACCCGCTGGCTGAACCTCGGTTTTTTCACTATTCAGCCGTCGGAACTCATGAAGCTGGTCATTATTGTGACATTCGCCCGTTTCTTTAATAACTTTCAATCAGCAGGCGGCCTGACAGTCAAAGAAGCACTAATTCCTTTGAGCCTTTTAGCTGTTCCGGCAGCGTTAATTATGAAACAGCCGGACCTGGGTACAGCTACTATAGTCATTTTAATTGCTCTATCTATGATCATGTACGTCGGATTGCGTTGGTCGACTATTGTTACATTTGTCTGCGTTACGATCCCAATGTTCTGGATCGGCTGGGCGTACCTGTTGCGCCCCTACCAGAAAAACCGTGTGCTTGATTTTTTGAATCCGGAACGATCCCGCCTCGGAACTGGCTATCATATCATTCAAAGTAAGATTGCCGTCGGTTCAGGCGGTCTTACCGGCAAGGGATATATCAAAGGAACTCAGTCACAGCTCAGTTTTCTCCCTGAACAGCATACTGATTTCGCATTTTCCGTTTTCGCCGAAGAGTGGGGCTTTATAGGTTGCCTGCTGCTGATAATTATCTACTTATCCTTGGTGCTATGGGGGCTAAACATCGCCAGACGCTGCAACGACCGTTTTGGCGGCCTGCTTGCTGTCGGCGTCACCGCCATGCTCTTCTGGCATACCGTTATTAACATTGGAATGGTAATCGGTCTCTTCCCGGTGGTCGGTGTCCCGCTGCCGTTTTTTTCCTACGGAGGAACATCCATGATTACCTCTATGGTTGGAATCGGCCTGCTGCAGAATATCAGTATGCGGCGGTTCATGTTCTGATATTGATAGATTGAAGTAACGGCAGTGCATATTCCAGCTGGGGAGCATTCTATGCAAAGAGCCCTCAATTGCTCTCCGACCAGTTTATCTGTTTTTTATGTGTATTTCCGTTGTACTTTTCACATTAATAATACAATTGCATCCACGTATTTACCTGATGTGAGGGACAGTATACCCATACCTACACCTTTCCCTGCAGACACCAAGATCATAGTTTTCATGTGCCCGCCCAATTTTAACCGGCACACTTAATTTCCACACTAGAGATTACTTGACCTTATAGAGCCCTTACGCTAAAGATGTAATGGTTCAGAGAATCTGGCAAAGTGTGTAACACATCAATGTAGCAGAGTTTTGAGATGTAACGTGTAATGGTTTTTAATGCCTATGCTTGGCTGGATATCGTCGAACAATATTCATAAGTTATGTAGAGTAAAAAGACAGACGGGTTAGATCTTTTCAAAATTACAATTAATCGTGATTTTTCAGACGACAACTAATATCGAGGAATTTCGCATGAGCACACTCATAAGGCTGATACTGGCATTTATGCTGGTTATTTTTTTTGGTCCAGCCTCATCTAATGCACAAACAGACGAAACAGCAATGATGGAGCAGGCTAAACTCCAGCTTAGTTCAGGTAAATTATATTTTGCGACCAGTTGGCTTGAGAGAATTCTAAAAACTTATCCTAAGACTCTTAAACGCGAAGAGGTTTTATTGCTCTTGTCAAAAGCATACGCCGCATCAGGACGCGACGAGAGAGCAGCAAAGACTCTGCGTACCCTACTGAAAGAGTATCCGAAAGCGGTGGTCTCACTGGATCCTACGCTTCTTAAACTGGCAGATTCTATTCCTCTGTCGGAATCAGCCTCCACTGTTATTGCCATCCCATCTGCACCTGCTGCACAAGCTGGAAAAAAACCATCCTCCTTGCCCCCTCCAGCCGAACCGGCAAAGACAGCCGCAACAGCAGCCACAGCTGTTAAAATTATTCCTAAATCAGCAGCGGCATCAGCACTACCGGCGACACCAGCTGAATCAACTGCAAAAACTGTTATTACACCTCCGACGGCTGCACCTGCAACAACGATTATGGAAAAAACCCGGTTGACCAAAAAACCGGATAAACCCGCTGAAACAGTCAAAGATACTCAAAAAACAACTGCTACACCACTAATGCAATCTACACCAACAGCTATTAAACCGGCGGTGACAGCAGCACTAGTGCCTAAAACAGCTGAATCAGCGGTAAAAACTGTTACCATTCTTCCGACTGACGTATCTGCAACGCCGAATATCGAGAAATCCCGGTTAGCCGGAAAGTCTGATAGATCAACTGAAACTGCCAGAAATGTTCCTAAATCTTCTGTAACACCAGCTATCCAATCGACACAAACAGTTATTAAACCTTCGGCAACAAATGTACTACGGACATCCCCTGCTGAATCAACGGCAAAAACCAATGCCATTGTTCCGATTGTTATACCTGTAACGCCAAATGTACCCCCTCCCCGTTTGGCCGAAAAAGCTGATAAATCCACCGAAAACGTGACATACACTTTGGATTTAGGAACGTACGTAGACAAGTCAATGATGATTGATACCATGAGTAAAATCAACAAAGCTGGACTTTCGCCATTACTTGATCAGGGTTTGAAGATGGATCAAACGATAATACGTTTGTATGCCGGTGAATTTTCAGATCAAGAATCAGCCAGGAAGGTACAGGAAAAGCTACGGGCCGCCAATGTAAACAGTTATATTATCAACGATGGAAGCAAAATAATGCACGTTTGTGTCGGAGCTTACTTAGACCATGATTTTGCATCTAAGGAGCTGCAGCGACTTTCCGGTCTGGGCATAAACTTGAGTCCGAAAAGAGTAGTTGTCTCATTACCTACTTTTTTGCTGACCGTTGGCAGTTATAATTCTCGGGAGACGGCTTTGGAGATGGCTCGGGAACTGAAAAAGCAGGGTGTAAAGTCGACAGTTGTCATTCAGATGCCTATGAAGGGATTAACTGAATAATACAATAACAGATCCAAACTCACGTTAATGCAGTTGAACATAAACAGATGCGAAAAGCCCCCGGTTTCCCGGGGGCTTTTCCTGTTAATGGCAGTAAACAGTGCCGAAAGGCTATTTCAGGTGCTACAGGTGATGCAGTAATACTTGATTACAATGTTTGGCGTGGAAAACGAACCTGTGCCTGCTCGTAACCGGCAAAGACCTTGGCACCAAGCATGAACTCCGACCAGAATTCTTTCCACTGGGAAGGTTCTGCTTCAGCAGCAGTAACAGGTTTAAGTTCGGCTAGGAAGATAGTCATCGCGGCGCCGCCAGCAAGCAAGAGCCCGGACAACATGAATGATTTACCGAGACCACCCGGTTGAGCGTTAATCATCTCGGAGACCTTACCCATGACAAAGCCGCCGACACCCCATGCGGTGAAGAGAGCGCCGTAGTTCAGACCATAATTCTTTGTTCCCCAGTAATCTTTGACAAAGGAGGGGAAAAGGCAGAGGTTCGAGCCGTAGTTGAAGCCGATGAAGGAAGCCAGCAGTACCAGCAGTACGGCACTGCCGGAGTTGATAACCGCCATGGCGATGAACATCATCAGAGCCTGCAGTGACAACATGATGAAGAGAGTGGCGCGGCGGCCGATCTTGTCAGAGAGTACACCCGCAACAACACGACCGGCGGCGTTGCCTACAGCCATGATGGCAACAGCCACGAAGGCCATCGGCCCCATACTCTTCTTGGCCAGTCCGGCCACGCTGCCGATAACCATCAGTCCGGCACCCGAACCGATGAAGAAGGTTACCCAAAGAACATAGAACTTGTAGTTGCGCAGCATCTCGCTGACTGTTGCATTTACTACCGTTTTTTTAGCGTTCAGCTTGGCCAGCGGGCCCGGATCAGCTGGTTCGGCTGGCACAAACCCACTTGGTGGATTTTCAAGCAGAAAAGAAAGGCCACAGACAATAATTGTGAAGCCGATGCCGAGAAACAGCATGGATTTCGGGATGCCGAATGCGCCGATAAGGTAGGAAGCAAGCGGCGCAATGTAGACCGGGGCAATGCCGAAGCCGCCGACAACTATCCCGGCAATAAGGCCGGTTTTGGAAGGCGAAAACCATTTAAGAGCCGGTGGTGTGGCTGCCGAATAGCCGAAACCGAAGCCGCTCCCTGCCAGGACACCAAAGCCGAGCACCCATGAGAGGTAGGTGCTGGAGAATGCCATAAGCATGAAACCAGCTCCAACCATAACACCACCGATGAGTGCGGTGCGGGCCGGACCTATCTTGTCCTGACATTTTCCGGCCAGGATCATTGAGAAGGCAAAGGCCAGACAACAGATAGCATAAGGATCATTGATGGAGGCAATATCCCACTGAAATGCATCAGGACCGCCCTTCTCTATAGAAGCCTTTATGGCTCCCTTGAAAACGCTCCACGCATAAAGCACCCCAAGCGCCAGATTAATGGCGAGACCTGCGGAGACTACGGTCCAGCCCTTGTTCTTAATATCAGTCATTATTTATTCCCCCTCCGGGCTAACCCTGACAAACAGGATAATTGATGTAAAAAGTTTCTTTTCTCAAGAAAAGCGCCTAGAGCTTCTGGGCTGCAATTTTTTTATCCGGGCCGTTCATTCTTATGGCGGCTGCGAACTCCATCCAGAAAACAAGGTAGATAGAAATCATCAGCGAAAGTCCTACATTCTGGTTTTCGGCACCAAGAGCCTTAGCCAGAATCGGTGAAGCAAAACCGGCCCCGAGTGTGCCGGTCATCCGTTCAAGTAAATAGAACAGTGGAAGGGTAAGCAGGGTGCCGACTACCATAATAGCAATACCGGTTGGACGCTTGATCCAATACTTAGGCGAAAAACCGTACATGCGCATAAATATAACCACCCAGATAACCCAGACAGAGTAGTCAACAGCGGCATCCGGCAGCGCCAGCTTGTTTTTGACAAGTATGACCTCAAGTACTGTAACGACACCCAGCAAAGTGAACATCCAGTTGAACTTTTCGTTTGCCTGGGTCTGCCAGTTGCGGCTGTCTGGTGCTTTGACTTCATCAAATGAATGACTGTGAGTACCCAGCGCCGAGAAGAGTATTGCGAACCAGATACCGGCGTTATGGAACAGTAACGAGGCATGGTTACCAGCCACGTTGGCGATGCGTGCCATAGGATCGCGAGCAAAGTCGCCGGCTATTCGCATAAGAAACAGGTTGGCTATGACTGAACAAGAGATAATGACAGCTATGGTAAAGATTTTGCGCGGAAGCAGGTATGGATCGACACGGTCGGGAAAACCGATGATGAAGGCGAACCAGATCAAATACATGATCAACGGTATGCCGAAACAGATTCCGTAAACAGACTTACCCGCAAAGTCGCCGTTTTGTGAATAGATGACATAGTTATTAGTAGGATCAGCATCGGTATTGGCTGCCTTGACTACATCCTTTGGTACTTTCAGGACGTGTGGCAAAAGACCCATTGCATACCAGCCGTGATCACCCTGAGTTGAATCTACAACCCAGTACTGGTCACCCATCATCTCATCCAGACCACCAAAAAGCTGCATATTAAAGCCCGCGCAGAGAACACAGACCACCAGAAGCATTATTGCATGAGTAATTTTCATTGGCATTTGAGTATTCCCCCTATTCCTTGTGAGTGGTCCAGAACATCGACACTGCGTTTGCAGCAAAAAGGCCGTATAGCCACATTGTGTTCCAGGCCGGGCCTGACCAGTGGCTGCCGTGTCCACCACCAACAACTCCGGAAGCGATCACAAATCCAATAATTGCAGTGAATGCCACCATGGCAACAGAACGAAGGATAGCACTGTTACGCCAGGTATGACGCTCCAGTTCTTCGATTCTATTAAGTAGTTCAAGCTCTCTTTCGCTCATTTTTCTTCTCCTTTGTTAACGTGATTACAAGAAACAGCATGGAAACTGTCAGAGCCATGACCAGATGGAAACCATTGTGACTCAACGTAAGATTGTACAGCATTGTTTACTCCTTCCATTTGGCCGGCTATATTGATTTTCAGTGTTTAACAATATTAGGCAGCTCGTCATGAAAACGATCCGCTAACTCCATATATTTGGTACATTGGGAATGCCGTCCGTTGCAGTATCTTATAATCATGTTCACATCATGCGGAGATATATACTCGCACCCGACATCGCAGTAATCATCGTTTTTGCCATAAAATGGACAAATATCTTCACTTCCCATTGATGTCCTTTCGTAACGTATTCAAACCGTATACAGCATTACCCGTGCCAAGTCGGCAGCAACTGGAAAATGCCTCTATTACCGGCTATTGCTCTGCTAAAGCTCTCTCTTTATTAATGAATACCAGCTTCAAATCTTTGCATAAATGCAAACAGTTCTTCGTTTTTCTTAATTGCATCTGGTTGATATGAATAGAACAGCAGATGCAGGCATCGAACTATCCATATGACAACCCATTGTTTTTTAGATGTATTTCGCGTCTTACTACGTGGTTTTGCACAATTGCAAACAGTGTCGCCAACATTTTTTGCAATTGCGCAAATATGATTTCATCTGGATCAAGTAAGAAAGAAATGCTTAGAATCTGAATGAATATGGCCATCTCAAATATTGTGAATATTATATTTCAGTTGCATAACATACTAAAAATGTAGTATTTTATAAGAAATAGGAGGTGTAAAATGGAAACCAGCTCAATTTCCGGTTCTTCTACCCAGCAGGCCCTTTCGGTAACCATGATGAAACAGGCTGCAGAACAGCAGAACAAGATGGCCAATGTTCTTGCCCAGAATGTCAAGCAGGCTCCGCAGCCTGCCGCTAAGGGGGGCAGCGGCTTCAACTTTTCTACCTACGCTTAAAAATTGTGACGCTGTTATTCATACGACCTGCTTTTTTATAAGCAGGTCGTATCTTATTTAGCATTGACAATCCCAAGTCCCGCGACTATAAATTCAGATTACATATTCCTCGTTAGATTGAGGCGTTTGCACAAAAAGATGCTACTACCCAGAAACGTCGAAAGACGCCAATGTGGTTACCAGGTCTTGCCGGATTAAGGCTTGACCCAATGTAGCTGGAAATTTTCCTACGTTGTGCACTGCCGAAAGTCAACCAGGGGGGAAGTGGTTTGGTCGCATTTTTTGTAGAGGCCCTTTCTTCCCGAAAGGGCCTCTACTTGTTTTACAAAGGCTTGACTTATGATGATTGAAATAAATGAAATCTATCTCAGTTCGGTTATCGGCCGTTCGGTGATCAACAGCAACGGTGACAAGATCGGCATTCTGCGCGACCTGATCATGGTTCCAGGTGAAGTATTCCCTGAGGTTTCACACATCGTAATCAAATCGCGTAAGGGGATAAAAACACTCCCGTGGAGCGAGGTTTCGCTCTTTACTCACGTGGTGATTTCAACAGGAAGCGTAAAGCCGCAACGCCTTGACATATATCTACCCGAAGAAGGTGATATCCTCGTCAAGCGTGACCTGCTTGACAAACAGATTGTTGATGTAGACGGGGCCAAAGTTGTTCGGGTTAATGACATAAAGCTTGGAAAGTTAAATCATAAGCTTTGTATTTTTTCAGTAGATATAGGATTTCGCGGACTGCTCAGACGTCTGGGGTATGAACGTTTTGGAGAAAGTTTTGCCAGGGTGATAAAGCGCGACATCCCGCATAGTGAGATCAGCTGGGAATATGTCCAGCCGCTTGAGGCAAACTCCTCGAAACTGGCTCTTAAAATCGCCAGGGACCAGATGAACGAAATGCATCCTGCCGATCTGGCCGATATTATCGAAAACATTCCGATCCAAAGCATCCGCATGGTGCTGGATACCATCGATGCCGAGACAACCGGCGACACCATTTATGAACTAGAAGCGGACATGCGTAACCTTGTCATCAGTCAGCTGGACAATGAACAGATGACCGATATTCTGGAGGAGATGGAACCGGACGAAGCTGCTGACGTCCTCAGCGACCTGCCGGAGCAAAAAGCGCAGGAACTGCTGGAAATGATGGACCAGGAAGATGCTGAGGACATCCAGGAACTTCTGGAGCATGAAGAGGATTCGGCTGGTGGTTTGATGAACCCGGACTACCTGAGGCTCACATCTGACATCACTGTCGGTCGGGCTTTGGAAATTCTCAAGGAATGTGCCAATGAGGTAGAAACAATCTTCTACGGGTATATCGTCACAGCAGATGATCAACTGGAAGGAGTAGTCTCTCTTAAAGGTTTGATCATGAACCCGCCGGAAACGCTTATTACCGATATCATGGAAGAAAACATCAAATTTGTTCATATAGATGCTGAGCCTGAGGACATGCTGGAAACGCTTGCCAAGTACGACCTGATTGCCATCCCGGTACTTGACTCTGAAGAAAAGATGGCCGGCATCGTCACTGTTGACGATGTACTGGCTCATTACCTGCCGCAGATCATTAAAATTAAGCGGCGCTAGAAACCGGGCCTTATGTTCAACTATATTTCACAATTCAGATTTTTGAAGCCACTCAAGAGCTTCAGCCCCCGGAATGTCATGATCTTTCTGGCCATCCTCGGGCCGGGCATCATAACCGCCAATGTCGACAACGACGCCGGCGGCATCACCACCTATTCTCTCGCCGCGGCTAACTACGGTTACTCAATCCTCTGGATGATGATACCGACCACAATCGCACTGGTTGTGGTTCAGGAGATGTGCGCCAGAATGGGGGCCGTTACCGGCAAAGGCCTGTCGGACCTGATCCGAGAGTCCTTTGGTGTTAAGGTCACCTTCTACGTCATGATCGCACTTCTGCTGACCAACATGGGCAATTCTATTTCCGAGTTCGCCGGGATCGCGGCAAGTATGGAGATTTTCGGCATCAGTAAATATATTTCCGTGCCGGCTTGTGCAGTGCTTGTCTGGTTACTTATTGTCAAAGGTTCCTATAAGGTCGTGGAAAAAGTCTTTTTGGTGGCGTGCCTGGTTTATATCGCCTATCCGATCGCCGCTTTTATGGCAGGGCCAAACTGGACGGTAGTCATGAAAGCGACTGTTACTCCGACATTCAAGACCGACAGCGCCTACCTGATGACGCTGATCGGTATCGTCGGCACGACCATTGCGCCATGGATGCAGTTCTATCAACAGGCGGCGGTAGTTGAAAAAGGAATCACAGCAGACCAGTACAACTTTTCCCGTGTGGATGTCATCTTCGGCTGCATAATGGCCATAGTTGTGGCATTCTTCATGATGGTGGCCTGCGCCTCAACAATTCACCTGCACGGGCTGAAGATAGAAACTGCCGCCGATGCGGCCTTGGCACTGAAGCCATTGGTAGGTCAATACGCCTCGACGCTATTCGCGTTCGGCCTGTTCAACGCCTCCCTTTTCGGCGCCTGCATTCTGCCGCTTTCTACTGCCTACTACATCTGCGAGGGTATGGGGTGGGAATCCGGAGTTGACAAGGATTTTGAACAGGCTCCGCAGTTTTTTTGGCTATTCACAATCATCATCTTAATCAGTGCCGGGCTGATCCTTATTCCTAATGCCCCGTTAATGGCGATCATGTTCATCTCACAGGTTGTTAACGGAGCAGTTCTGCCGTTTGTTCTGATTTTCATGATCAAACTGATTAATGACAAGAACCTGATGGGGACCTATGTCAACGGCCCGCTGTTCAATTTTATAGCCAGGTTTACAGTGGCAGCAATGATAATTCTGACGGTGGTTATGACTGTTGATATTGTATTTCCCGGATTAATCAAGCGACTGATGGCTTTTTAATAGCAACAATCCTTAAATGGAGAAAAATCACCCTGGAGGCCAGGAAAATCCTCGCCCGGCCAGCAGATGAAAGTGAATATGAAAGACCGACTGACCAGCTCCAGCCCCGTTATTCTGCACGATGCGGAAACCTGCTTCAGCATGTCCCTTCTCTCTGGCAATCTCGGCCCCCTTTCGGCAGGCATAACCAACCAGCGCATCTTCCTCTACGGTCATATCAAGGCAGTTGACAAAATGTTTCTTCGGCAGCAGCAGCAGGTGCAGCGGCGCCTGTGGAGCAATATCTTCAATAACAAGAAGCTGTTCGTCCTCGTACACCTTCTTTGAAGGTATGTCACCATTTATAATTTTACAGAAAACACAGTTTTCCAAGCTATCCCTCCTTATGTCTTTTGCAGCAGTATCAGAAATTCACGATTACCATCAGCTCCGGTGATTGGAGATTCGCACAACCCTGAAACTGATAACCCCAGATCATGTGCGGCCTGGCTGACATCTTCGATAACTTTTTCATGGGCTGCAGGGTCTCGAACAATACCCCCCTTACCTACTTCACCCTTGCCGACTTCAAACTGCGGCTTAATCAGGGCGATAATTCGCCCACCCGGCTTCAACAGACCTGCCGTAGCAGGAAGCACCTTGGCCAGCGCGATAAATGATGCATCAACAACCGCCAGCGCCGGTGTATCATCAAGCTGATCTGGAGTCACTGTACGGATATTGGTTCTCTCCATACTGATGACACGTGGGTCCTGCTGTAGTTTCCAGGCCAACTGGCCATAGCCGACATCTACCGCAAAGACCTTGACGGCTCCACCCTGCAGCAGGCAATCGGTAAATCCGCCGGTGGATGATCCGACGTCGACTGCAACCAAGCCCGTGACATCAATACCGAATACATCAAGTGCCTTGCGCAGCTTGAGCCCGCCCCGACTGACGTACGGAAGGCTCTCACCCCTGAGACGAATATCCGTGTCAATTGCTACAAGTTGCCCGGCCTTGTCAATAGTGTGGTCGTCAACGACCACCTGACCGGCCATGATCAGGGCGCGAGCCTTCTCGATTGTAAGAGCCAGTCCGCGTTCTAAAATAAGTTTATCAAGGCGTTGTTTGACCATTGCGGACTATATCCAGTATAAAAAAGTCCCGCTGAACCCAGCGGGACTTCTAAACATCACTTACTCACCAACCAGCTGACTCTTTGTAAAGAGCGCTCTCAGCCAGTACCCTTCAGCTTCAATATTCTCACGGCCGCCCTCTTCACGATCAACCAGAGTCACGATACCTAGAACCACCAGCCCCTCTTCCTCGGCGCGACGTACCGCCTTCATAGAAGATCCGCCGGTGGTGACGACATCCTCTACAATAACAACTCTGGTTCCGGCGGGTAAATTCTTGCGTCCTTCCAGCCACTGACCGGTTCCGTGCCCTTTCGGCTCTTTACGGATAATAAAAGCATGCATGCTTTTGCCGTCCAGATGAGCAGCAATCGATGTAGCTGTGGCGATAGGATCGGCACCAAGCGTAATACCGCCAACGGCCTGAACCCCTTCAACGTCCTTGATGGCTTCATAAAACAGCTTGCCGACCAGAAAGCCGCCTTCAGCGTGCAGCGTAGTCTGCTTGCCATCGAAATAAAAATCACTCTGACGGCCTGAAGCCAGTGTTACCAGGCGTTTTTCATATGACAATTCCAGGATAATTTTCTTCAATTGGTCGCGATCACTCATGGTTATTCCTCTCCTCTTCAAATAGTCCCTGCTGCGAAGTTTCTACAGGCTTGGGGAATGCAACCGGGTATGTTCCGGCAAAACAGGCTTTGCAGTAGTGGGTGTTACCATCGCCTATTGAAGAGACCAGCCCTTCTTCGGAAAGATACCCCAGAGTATCAGCGGTAACATAACGGCAGATTTCATCAATCGTATGTGATGACGAAATCAGTTCCTTGCGGTTTGGAGTATCAATGCCGTAATAGCATGGATAGCTCGTAGGCGGAGACGAAATCCGGAGATGCACTTCCTTGGCACCGGCATTGCGCACCATCTTGACGATCTTGCGCGAGGTGGTACCGCGTACGATCGAATCGTCAATAACAACAACACGCTTGCCCTTAAGCAGTTCGCGCACAGGGTTAAGCTTGATCTTGACACCAAAGTGACGAATGGATTGGGCAGGCTCAATGAATGTCCGCCCGACATAGTGGTTACGAATCAACCCCAGCTCGAACGGGATTCCAGATTCCTCGGCATACCCCATAGCGGCCGGCACACCTGAGTCCGGCACCGCGATCACGACATCGGCATCCACCGGATATTCTCTCGCAAGCTGTCGGCCCAGCTCTTTGCGCGCCAGGTAAACATTTTTGCCAAAGATAGTTGAGTCGGGACGGGCAAAATATACAAATTCAAAAATACATGGGGTCGGGTCAATTTTTTTGAACGGGAATAGCGACTTGATGCCACCGTCTTTGGTGCAGACAATCATTTCACCCGGTTCAATTTCGCGAACGAAGTCGGCTTCAATGAGGTCGAGCGCACAGCTTTCCGAGGCAACCACCCAGGCGTCACCAAGCTTGCCGAGACAGAGCGGACGGAAGCCGTTCGGATCACGCACCGCAATCATGCGGGTCTCGGTCAGGAAAAGGAGACAATAAGCGCCCTGAACACGCTTCAATGCTTCAACAATACGATCAACAAGCGAGTTTGTCTTGTAAGTGGCAATAAGATGGATAATTATTTCCGTATCCATCGTCGTCTGAAAGATCGAACCGTAGGCCTCCAGCTCGGCCTTCAACAACTGTGCGTTGACCAGATTGCCGTTGTGAGCAACTGCAATCGAACCACGAGAATAATCGACCATGATCGGCTGGACGTTCTTTTCTACCGAAGCCCCGGCGGTTGAATAGCGGACATGCCCTATGGCTGACTTGCCCGGCAGTTTTTTAAAGACGTCCGGATTACTGAATACATCAGCAACGAGTCCCATCCGCTTGTGAGCGTGCAGGGAATCACCGTCGGAGGAGACGATGCCGCAGCTTTCCTGACCGCGATGCTGCAGGGCATAGAGGCCAAGATAGGTCAGGTTTGATGCCTCGGAGTGATTGTAAATACCAAAAACACCACATTCTTCTTGAGGACGGGACAGCTTCATAGGTAATCGCTCCACGTTATTTTGACTCATACCAGGTTTTTTCTCGCATACTCGGCGGCATTTTTATAGAGAATCAACCCATCACCCTCTTCCGGCAAGGTTTCGCGTGTCCAGCGAGGATGCTGGGTGTAATGAACAAACGCCTCCGGATGCGGCATGAGCCCCATCAGGCGGCCAGTTGGATCACACAGTGCAGCAATGGCGTTAGTTGAGCCGTTAGGATTAGCAGGGAACTCCATGGTTGATTGGCTGTAGTCGGCATTGCTGTAGCGCAGAACAGCCAGATGTCCGTCTTCAATTCGTGCCAGCGTCGCATCTGAATCGCACAGAAACTTGCCTTCACCATGGCGTACCGGCAGGTAAATACCTTTGTCGATCCCACGGGTAAAAACACTCGGCGAGGCGGCGTCAACCTGCAGATATGTCCAGCGGTCCTGAAAACGGCCACAGTCGTTATGAGTCAACGTGACGGTCTGATTCAGATATTTGCCATCCAATCCCGGCAGTATCCCCATCTTTACCATTAACTGGAAACCGTTGCAGACCCCGAGCATCAATTTGCCATCGGCGATAAAGCGGGTAAACTGCTCAACCAGCTTTTCACCACTTCCGGCAACTGAGGCATTTTTCAGGCGATTGGCCTGAGCCTTGGCACTTCCCAGATCGTCCCCGTCGAGAAAACCACCGGTCAAATTGAGAAAATGAAAGTCATCCAGGCGGATCTCTCCGGAGAGAATCTCGGCGATATGGGCGATAACCGCTTCATCAAAGCCCCCCAGACGGCAGGCATGGGCAGCCTCCATCTCGCAGTTGGTTCCGTTGCCGGTGATGACGATTGCGCGTGTTGGTTTCATTAATTATTACTCTCCTTACTATATGAGGAAATTACATCCATAAAGGCTTTACCATACTGACGCAGCTTGTGCTCTCCCACGCCGCTCACCTGTAACATTTCGCGCGAATGGGTCGGTCTGCTGCGCGCCATTTCTGCCATGGTTGCGTCGGAAAACACTACAAAGGGTGGCACACCTGCTTCATCGGCAAGCTGTTTGCGGGTTGACCGCAACATATCGAACAGTGCCTGATCATAATCTTTTCGGCCGCCGGCGCGCTTCTTGCCTTTTTTAACTGTCTCCACCGCATCGCGAGGTTTGCCAAGGACAACCTGAGTTGCACCGTTTAAAACCGGACGTGCCGCCGGTGTCAGCTTCAGGACACCAAACCTGGTAAAATCCTGAGCCAGATAGCCAAGATGAATCAGTTGCCGGATAATGTTTTCCCAATCGTTCGCCGACGTATCCGTACCGATGCCATAGGTTGAAAGCTGATTGTGCCTGAAATCCAGTACCCGCTGATTTTTACTGCCGCGCAGTACCTCAATGACATGCATCATACCAAAACGTTCGCCAACGCGATAGACACAGGAAAGCGCTTTTTTTGCCTGTTCTGAAGCATCGAATCGCTGTGGCGGATCAGTGCAGATATCACAGTTATCACAATCATGTTCGCGCAGGTCGCCAAAATAGGACAACAGTGCACGGCGGCGACAGGTCAGCGCCTCGGCATACCCAACCATGGCATTCAGCTTCTGGATTTCGATTTTGACCCGCTCGGCATTATCACTATTCTCAATCAATTTGCGGGCGGTCATGACATCACCCATACCGAACAGCATCAGCGCCTCGGATGGCAGACCGTCACGCCCGGCCCTGCCGGTTTCCTGATAATAGCTCTCGACACTTTTCGGCATGTCGTAATGCACCACGAAACGCACGTTTGGCTTGTCTATGCCCATTCCAAAAGCCACGGTCGCCACAACAATACGGATATCATCTTTGCGAAAGGCGTCCTGTACACGTTTACGCTCATGGTCAGGTAAACCGGCATGGTAGGCTGCCGCAGAAAAACCGGCCTGCTGCAACCGCTCCGCCACCTCTTCCACCCGCTTGCGGCTCAAAGCATAGACAATCCCTGCTTCATCACGCCTTCCGTTCAGAAAGGCACTCATCTGAACGAGCGGCTTCTGCTTCGGAATAACCGTGTAGGTTATGTTGGGACGATCGAACCCGGCAACAAAAACCGTCGCATCGGCCAATCCCAGCTGGCCGAGAATATCCTTGCGCGTTTCCGGATCAGCAGTGGCGGTCATCGCAACGATCGGCACTGCCGGAAAGAGCGTCCTCAGCCGTCCAAGCTGTGTATATTCAGGGCGGAAGTCATGCCCCCATTGCGAAATGCAGTGCGCCTCGTCAATAGCAAACAGTGACAGTTTCAAAAGCCTAAGCCGCGCCAAAAATTCCGGCATCATCAGCCGTTCCGGAGCGACATACAACAGATCAAGCGTACCGCAATCCATATGTTGAAAAACACGCCCTACCTCTGCAGCAGTCAGGGATGAATTGAGGCATGCAGCCCGCACGCCGTTGGCAACCAACGCATCGACCTGATCCTTCATCAGAGCGATCAACGGGGAGACGACAATTGCCACACCATCCCGATGCAGAGCCGGTATCTGATAGCAGAGCGATTTACCCCCGCCGGTCGGCATCACCAGAAAAACATCTTCACCAGCCACCACCCGTTCGATGACATCCTGCTGAGGTGCCCGGAACTGGTTAAAACCGAAGACGGTTTTCAGGGTATGGTGAATGGATTCAGGCACAGGCTGCTATTACAGCTCCCGCAATGTTTTCTGCCACGCTTCTTTCAGCTCGGCCAGATCAGCTTTAACGACAGGGGCACCATTCAAACCGGTGATCAACAGTTCCTGACCTTCTGTCACGACACCGATCGACGCAAAACAGTTGCCGCTCATAGCAGCCTCGAACTGGTCGCGCTTTTCCGGGTGAACAGTAACAAGGTGACGGGATGCTGATTCGGAGAAGAGCAGTGCACAATCACTCTTGCCGGCAGCATCACCCTTCCAGAGCAAACGGGAAAGGTCAAGTGTCATGCCGTATCCACCGGCAAAAGCCGATTCTGCAGCCGCTACCGCCAGCCCGCCGTCGGACAGATCATGACAGGAAGCAACTGTTCCCTGATTAACCGCTTTGTGATAGGCCTGATAGCGCTGGTACGCTTTCAAAGTATCAACCTTGGGAATTTTATTGCCGATTGTTCCGGATAGCGCCAGATATTCGGAACCACCCAGTTCGTCCGCTGTTTTTCCAAGCAGATAGACAACATCACCCGGTTTCTTGACATCCATTGTAACTGCTTTTCTGGCATCGTCTATCTTGCCGATGACCGAGAAAAGGAGCGTCGGCGGGATGGATATCTTGGTCGTGCCGTCATAAAAATCATTCTTCATCGAATCCTTGCCGGAAATGAGCGGCAGATTGTAATCCATGCAGACGTCGTAGAGCGCCTGATTGGAGCGTACCAACTGGGCCATTTTGTAGGAGCCGTCCGGGGTTTTCTCCGATTGAACCGGATCGCACCAGCAGAAGTTGTCGAGACCGGCAACAAGCTCCAGCGAGCCGCCAACGGCAACATAGTTGCGCAGCGCCTCATCAACAGCATTGGCTGTCATATGGTAGGTATCGATATCCGAGAAGCGGGGACAGATACCGTGGGCGGTGACAACACCCTCGAATGAATCGAGGAGAGGTCTGACTATTGCTGCATCGGAGGGGCCATCATTGGCGACACCGGTGAAAGGCTTGACGACGGAGCCCCCCTGTACTTCATGGTCATAGCGACGGACTACCGACTCCTTTGAACAGATATTAAGCGCCGACAACAGCTGTTTCAGGTCGCCGGTGTAGTCTCCCTTTTCTTCAAGAACCGGCTCCTCATGCTGCGGAGGGGTCCACTTGGCAGGCAGCTGCATCGGCGGCAGACCTTCATGCATGAACTCCATCGGCAGCCAGGCAACGGTTTGCTCGCCATAGAGCATGTGGAATACGCCGTTATCGGTAAACTCGCCAAGAACGGTTGCCTCCACGCCAAAGCGGAGAGCCATGGCGAGAAATTCGTCGATCTGCTCGGGTGGAACGGCAAGTGACATCCGCTCCTGAGCTTCAGAAATCAGTATTTCCCATGGATTCAGACCGGGATATTTGAGCGGCGCTTTGGCAAGATCCATCCGGCAACCGCCGCACTCACCGGCCATTTCTCCGATGGAAGAGGACAGGCCACCGGCACCGTTGTCGGTAATGAAACGGTACAGTCCCTTATCACGGGCCCGGATCAAAAAGTCGAACATCCGCTTCTGGGTAATCGGATCACCGATCTGCACCGCCGTTACCGGCGAATTTTCATTCAGTTCCTCTGAAGAGAAAGTTGCACCGTGAATGCCGTCCTTGCCGATCCGTCCACCGGTCATGACAATCAGATCACCCGGTTTTATAGACTTTTCGTGCCCCGGCAGGCCATTGACAACGGCCGGCATAAATCCGGCGGTGCCGCAAAACACCAGCGGTTTGCCGGCAAAACGGTCATCAAAAACCAGCGAACCGTTAACAGTCGGGATGCCGCTCTTGTTGCCGCCATGCTCGACCCCTTCAACAACACCTTCGTAGATCCGGCGCGGATGCAAAAGGCGTGACGGCAACGGCTTGGCGTAAAACGGGTCGGCAAAACAGAAGACATCGGTGTTGAAGATCAGTTTTGATCCTATGCCGGTGCCGAACGGGTCGCGGTTGACGCCGACAATGCCGGTCAGTGCTCCGCCGTATGGATCCAGCGCCGATGGGGAGTTATGGGTCTCCACTTTGAATACAAGTGAGTGCTTGTCGTTGAATTTAATGACGCCGGCGTTGTCCTTGAATACGGACAGGCAGAAATCCTTCTCTCCCATCCGCTCTCGAACATCTTTTGTAGTACGCTGAATGAACGACTTGAACAGGGATTTAATTTCCTGTTTGTTGCCCTTTTCATCTTCATACTGCACGGTTCCGGCAAATATTTTATGTTTGCAATGCTCCGACCAGGTCTGAGCAAGGCACTCCAGTTCCACATCGGTCGGCTTCGCGCCGAGTCCGAACTCCTTACGCCCTGCCAGCACTTTCGGATCACGGTACTGCGACTGAATGATCTTCATCTCATCGAGGGTCAGAGCCAGGACGCCATCCTTGCTGATCCTCATCAGTTCATCATCAGAAACTTCCAGATCTATCTCGCGAACCTCAGCCTTTGTTTCACCGCTAACCTTCGGCACATAGGCGGGAAAGCCGCCTTTTTCCGCGAAGTCGGAGGCGGAAAGAACAGTGTAGCGCTGAATGAGTGTATTACAGAGAAGTCCGGTAGCAATTTTTTCAACGTCAGCTAAGGAGAGGCGCCCTTTAAAAAGGTATTGCACCGAGTAATAAACTCCGGAGCCGTCAGTGCAAGAGCGGCCGGTGAGATATGCAACAGCCTCTCTGGCGGTACGGCCGACATTGTCCGTAACACCCGGGCGGAAACCGACTTCCACGGCGAAATCAAAACCGGCGGCAAGTGGTCGGTCAATGCTCCAGACCTGAATGACCGGATCACTGAAAGGACCGGCAGCGGCCTGTTCCAGTTCGTTCATGGCAAGGTCTGTATCCAGCGTGTACACGTCAAGCGTACGCACCTCTTCAACCTCAAGATGGAGGAAGTGCTCAATTTCTCGCTTGATCCGTTCGCCTCTGGCATCCCGGCTTCCCGGTTTCAGTGCTACTTCGATTCTATTAGCCATATCAGTCTGATCCTTTTTGCATTTTAACCGTCCTCGTCGGGAACGGGATTTCAACAGAGTTATCGCTGAACTTCTTAAGAATAAGCGAATTTATTTTGTCGGTAACGGCAAACAGCGTGCTGTACTCTTCGACCCAGAAAAAAAGCGCCATATTGAGAGCAGAATCACCAAAGCTTACAAAATAAGCTTCGGGAGGAGGATCTGCCAAAACATCGTCAACTTCAGCGGCGGTTTCCACCAGCAGCTGTTTTACCTGGTCAACATCACTGCCGTATGCCACGCCGATATTGATGCGTCCCTTGGTCCGGCTGTTGGGGAAAGCCTGGTTGGTCAGCATGGAATTACACAGGTCTGAGTTGGGGATAATCAGCAGCTGGTTATCCAATGTCTTTATCTTGGTACTCCGCAGACCGATATCCGCCACGTCGCCGATCTGGCCGCCTACCAACTGGATACGGTCTCCGATGCGAAACGGCCGATCAAGCATGATGGTAAAGCCGGAAATCATATGAGCCAGCGTGTCTTTCGCAGCCATACCAATGGCCAGAGACCCTATACCCAGAGCGGTAACAAGCGAAAAAATATCGTAGTTGAAATGTTTGAGTACGACAATCAGCGCCGCACCCATAAGAAACAGGGACACAATCTTTTCTGCTACCGGCATCATCTGACGCGACATGACCACTGCAGCGGTATCCTGTTGACCGGAGACATACCATCTCATCAGTTCGCCAAGAACATGGTAGATCAGGTTACAGATGATCACCACCAGTATGACATAAATCAAGCCGGAGACAATCAAGACCAGCTTTTCGTGCAGCGGCAGAGAACGGATAGCCTGATAGAATCCCATAACCACGAACAGTCGTGACACATAAGGGATCACCCGCTGCAGAACACGATCATCCAGATCAGTTGTAGTGAAGGAAGTCAAACGCTTCCCCCACTTGTTCAGTGCCATTATGACCAGATGCGACATAACCCAGAACAGGGCAAGAATCAGCAGTGCTTCCAGGATCTCTTTGGCCCAGAACAGCAGGGAACTGTCCCCCTCCTGGGACTGGATCAGTCCCAGCATGAAATCAAGAAATCTATTCACCGAACACACGCTTGAAGATAGTGTTCACATGCTTCAGGTGGTAGGCAAGGTCGAATGATTCACGGATTTTTGCTTCGCCGAGCGCTCCGACGACATCCTGATCAGCGAGCAGTTCCGTCTGAAAGTCAGCGCCCTTCTCCCATACTTTCATGGCATTACGCTGCACCATGCTGTATGAATCTTCGCGCGACACTCCGGCCTGAGTAAGATCAAGCAGAATTTTCTGTGAAAAGACGAGCCCTTTCATCTGGTTAAGGTTTCTCAGCATATTATCGGGGTAAACAACAAGATTTTTGATCAGGCCGTTGAGGCGTCGCAGGGAAAAGTCGAGTGCCACGGTGGCATCCGGTCCGATGTAGCGCTCAACGGAGGAGTGGGAAATATCCCGTTCATGCCACAATGCGACATTTTCAAGCGCTGGAATGCAGAGAGAGCGGATATAACGGGCCTGGCCGGTCAGGTTTTCGGACAGGATCGGATTACGCTTGTGCGGCATGGCCGACGACCCTTTCTGTCCCTTGCTGAAAAATTCTTCCGCCTCAAGAACTTCGGTACGCTGCAGATGGCGCACCTCTACTGAGATACGCTCCATGGAGGAGGCGATAATGGCAAACGTACAGAAAAGCTCGGCATGGCGGTCGCGTGGAATGACCTGTGTCGAAACCGGCTCCGGCTTGAGCCCCATTTTTGCACAGACATACTCTTCAACAAACGGGTCGATGTTGGCAAAAGTGCCGACCGCCCCGGAAATTGCGCCGGTGGCGATATTTTCGCGTGCTGCCAGCAGACGGACCCGGTTACGCTGCATCTCGGCATAAAAAGAGGCCATCTTGAGTCCGAAGGTCACCGGCTCGGCATGAATGCCATGCGAACGACCGATACAGACCGTGTCCTTATGCTCTAATGCCCGTAATTTCAGCGACTCCAGCAGCATATCCAGATCAGCCAGCAGTTCGTCGGCCGCCTGAACAAGCTGGACAGACAAGCAGGTATCAAGGACATCGGAAGAGGTCATCCCCTGATGGATAAAACGGGCTTCCGGGCCGACATATTCGGCAACTGACGTCAGAAAAGCGATCACATCATGTTTTACTTCAAGCTCAATGGCGTCGATGCGTGCAATATCGAAATTACCTTTGGCACGAATAACCGGCACAACCTCCTTGGGGATTACCCCAAGTTCAGCCTGAGCTTCGCAGGCCAGTGTTTCGATTTCGAGCCAGATGCGAAAGCGGTTTTCAGCGGTCCAGATATGGGTCATTTCGGGGCGGGAATAGCGTTCAATCATGTAAGAACTCCTCGTTTTATTTGTACGTAGACTATATTACCATAACCGCGCTGGCGCGGTACTGATCACCGATGACAATGCGCGGAGCACAGATATTCTGGTCATTCAAAAAGGCCCGGGTCGTGCGTACCACATGTTCCGGATGGTTATTCACCTCGGAAAGATGTGCCATTACCAACGCCTCCAATCCCTCGTGGGCAAGTTCATGCAGAAGTTCAAGCGACTCCTCGTTGGAGATATGGCCATGACGGGATTTGATACGCTGCTTCAGTTCCCACGGATAGGGGCCGTTCATCAGCATATCGACATCGTGATTTGACTCCAGATTGAGAAAGCGGCAGCCGCGCAGCTTTTCAGTAATCAGACGTGTTACGATACCGAAGTCTGTAACGGAAGCAGCGCGACCTTCGCGGGATTCGATGACAAAACCGACCGGATCACAACTGTCATGAGTGATCGGAACCGGATCGATCCTGATATCCCTGAAGGTAAGGGCCAAACCGGATTCGAACTCGCAGACCTGTGTCTTCTTGAAATATTTATCGGCTTTGGCGTGAACCATATGGCTGGCAAAAACCGGCACATTGAATTTGCGCGCAAAAGAACCCGCACTCCGGATATGATCGATATGCTCATGGGTCACCAGCACCGCGTGAACGCCTGAAGCATCGATACCGACCTCATCCATGCGCAGCAATGTTTCTCGCAGCGACAGGCCGACATCTATCAGGACACGGGTATCCCCGCTCTCCAGGTAGAGACAGTTGCCCTTGCTGCCGCTCGCCAGCGAACAGATTTTCACTAAGACTCCAGGAATTTCAGGTTAATGGTGCAGGCAGAGAATGCCGACTAAAGCAGAGGAACTTCAACAGGTTATATTCAAGTATCGAATGGTGCGGACGAAACTCAAACAATCAGTACTTATACACTGAAGCAGGCATCAGTTTCAAGGTTTATCGTTAAAATCGGGGAGCCGCTATTCATATTTCAGAGATATCCGCCCCGGTTATTTCAACATCAGGCCATCCCTCGTAAATCCACTCTTCCACCCGTTCCAGCGCCTGTCTGGGGATCAGCTTGTCCGGACTGACGGTAACAAATGCAAGCACCGCCACGGCGGCATTATCCTGTCGGTCAACCTCCGCGCACGCTACGTTGAAACGGTTTCTCGCCCGTCCGAGGATGCTCTTGACGATGCCGCGTTTTTCTTTCAACGAATGCGACGGGAGAGAAAGATGTATTTCGAGACAAAAAATAAACATGGGCATATCCGGGATATCCGTTTTTCTTTGTTATACATCCCCAGGAATTATCCTCAAGAAAAAAATACAGCTGTGTCCTGCCAATTTTCCACTCCTTACGCCAGCCCTGCGGCAAGCTCCCGCCAATGCACGATGTCCAGCCGCCTGCAGGCACGGGTAACGCAGACGTAAAGCAGATTCCGGTCCAGCGCCGACTTCCGGAAATCCTTCGTATTCGGGTCGTACAGGATCACGTTGGCGAATTCCACCCCCTTGACCTGATGGGCAATCGTAACGAGAGCTCCCGGTTCGAAGGTCAACTCACCCTGAGGATGGAGCCCTTTTATACCGGTTAGCGCATGGTGAAGCATCTTTTCGTCCGATTTTTTCTTGCAGATGACGGCGGTCAGACTGTCCGGGTCTTCATCCACCAGCTTCTCGACAAGCCGGCGCAAAAGGACCAGTGCGCTCTCCTCATCCGCTCCCCTGTGGTACTCAAGGACGCCGGAATGCCTGCCTACCTGCTCGTTCTCCCGGTTGCTGATCCGTGAAGCCAGCGCCATAATCTCTTTGGGGCAGCGGTAGGAAACGGACAGGGTCTCGTTGCTCACCCCGACCTCCTTCAGATTGCCGCGAAAAATATCAAAGTCGGCCGCATCGACCCACGACAGGATCTTCTGCTTGCTGTCGGCGCTGAGCGTGATGCTGTTCCGCCTGTCAGTTGCCGCGAGAATAGCCTCAAGCTCCAGAAGCGACAAATCCTGCCCTTCATCGACAATGATGTGGGCGTACCAGCCGAGAGCATCGCGGATCGGACCCTCCTTTTCGCGCAGCTGGCAAAGCCGCAGCAGAACGCTCAGGTCGGCAAACGACACTGTCTGGCTTCTGACCGCATAACGCCGGCGCAAATCCGCCAGAAACGCTTCTTTCCCCTTTTCATCGACAAACAGGACATCCAGAACGTAAGGCTGGCCGTAAAACCGCCACAGATCCTGAAGCGGCCCTGACTCCTGTACTTCCGCGACATAGCGGACCAGCAGGCCGGACAACTGCGACGATTTTTTCTGCGCCGTCAAGGCATCGCCCACCACCGGTTTGATAACCTTGCCGGTCAGGGCGGTGATTGCGCTCAACGCCCAGGCGCTGAAGGTATCCACCCGGGTACTGCCGAGCAGGTCGGAGGAGGTCTGTCTGACGTAGTTGCGCAGCACCTTGTTGAACATGAGCACAAGGCAGCGCTCAGGCGCGAAACGGTCCGGCTCGTTGAACTGCAGACAGGAGAGCCGGTGGAGGCTCACCACCGTCTTGCCGCTGCCGGCGCCACCGGTGATCAGGGTACAGCCGTCGGTAGCCTCCGCGGTAATCATATGGAACTGGTCAGGAGAGATCAAGGAAACGATATCCACCATACGATGGTCCTGATTCGCCACCTTGGTATCGGTCGTCGTATGAAACTGCTTGGCGTTCTTTACCCACGTGTCACCGGCCAGTTCGAACAAATCACCGCCGCACTCCATGCGCCGCAGCGTGCGTTTAGCGATCTCAACCGTATCGCGCCTGGTTATCACCCCTTCGCGATCCCTCCCCTGAATGGTTTCAAAATATTCATCGCCAGGATCAAAATCATAGAAGAAGCGGGAGATCGGGGCTTTGCGCCAATCCACGACCAGGGCCCGGTTGTCATGGGAAACGAGCCCTTGCTTGCCGATGAGATATTCTTTTTCTCCGATTTTTTTGTCGCTGTCGTTGATCCCGACTATGCCGAAGTACGGACTGTCGGTCATTTCAAACGCGGTGAGATACCGGGCGGGATCAAATTTGTCGTGCTCTATCAGCTTCTCCGTCAACGAGTTCTTTTCATGCCAGCTGACCGATTCAAGGCGTTCCTTCTCCAGCTCGGTTGTATAAGCGTGGTGATGGGCGATCTTCGCCCTGGTCTGCCGGGCCGTCTCTTCGATTGAGGTGAGCACGTCGTTGAGGCGCTGCTGTTCCTGTAGCACTACATCAAATGGGGATATTTCAGTCATATGCAGTAGAAGCCGATCCTGTTGTGTATTGAAATAGCAGCTGCCCTGGCGGGCAAAGCGAAAGGCCCGGGATTTACAGGGTGTTACCCCGTTTTTCCAGAGCCTCAAAATGGAAAGCTTACTCTTTTCGCGTCATTATATACGCCATATCCGGTTGTTCTGTCAATGTGTCGGCAGTGGTTCTACCGGTTGGTAACATTGTTACTGATAAGAACCGCGTCCGCCCGGCTGCCATCGCATCGCCGGGCAGGCGCTGAAGCGTTTCTGGTGCTCGGCGCAGAAGACCTGACCGTTGAAACGCCCGGAATTAGCAAGACAAAAATCATACTCGTCCTCGCTGACCGTCTGCCCGCAGAGAGCGCATACCGGCTCTTTCCCGTCACTCATGGAGATTTCTCACTTGCCGCCCTTCAGCGCATTCAGACGTTCCTGGGCAATCTTCGCATTTGGCGTGCCCGGATATTTGGCGGCGACCTCTTCGTATAGTTTCAGCGCATGCTCCCGGTTGTTCTGCTTCTCTTCGAACTGTGCTGTTTCAAGCTGCTGCTTCCCCCCGTCGCCGGAACAGGCGGTCAGGGCGGTGCAGCAGAGTGCCAGCAGAATCAGGATGGTTTTTTTCATGGTAGCTCCTTTTTATTTAATTGATCTGAATTATCATCCATGGCTGTAGGCAACGAAAGCAGATAGAGGGTAACTCCGACAGCAACCGCTATCAGCAATATCTTCAACCGGAAGTCCCGGGCGAACAAAATTGTAGTTGCTGGAAACGATACCCATACCATGCCTATGGCAATTGTTTTAGCCCTGAGAGGGATGCCTGAACCTCGCAGATAATCACGCAGCAGCGGCCCCAGGTGGTTGTGCTCCACCAGCCAGCGATGGAACCGTTCGGAACTCCTGGCGAAGCAGGCCACAGCCAAAAGCAAAAACGGTACGGTCGGCAGCAGCGGAAGAAAAATCCCAACGACACCTCCCGCAACGGCAAGCCAGCCGCAGGATATCAAGATCCAGCGCAGGAACGGATTCTTTACATGTTTATTGGTTGATTCCATAAGCTCCGGAAAACTATCTTAAAAAAGCATTTAACCGCCGATGGACGCCGATACACGCAGAATCAAAGACTTGAACGAAACACAGGTTTAACCAAAAAGATGATTCGTTTTTTTGAAGTAAGCCCTGTTTTTATCGGCGTGTATCCGATTTTATCTGCGGTTAACTGAGGTTTATAGAACTATTGGTCAGAGCAGACGTTTCAGCAGAAAAAGACCGATCATGGCGATGCCGATGGCAAGCTTGCCCGCCACTCCCAAAGCCAGGCCCACCACCGTACCAAAGCCGGCCCGCCCTGCCTGATCCAGGCTCCGCTGCAGCGATAACTCTCCGATTACCGCACCCACGAACGGTCCGAAGAGGATGCCGGGAATCCCGAGAGCAATCCCCACGATCCCACCCAGTACCGCGCCCACCATGGCCCGGCGTGAACCGCCGAATTTTCTGACTCCCAGGATGGAGGCGGCAAACTCCACGACATACGTCAGTCCAGCCATTCCTGCCATGATCAGCAGGGTCCAGACACCGATATACTGAAAGTCCTCCGCCCAGGCCCCAAAGAGCAGTCCCAGAAACAGAACCGGCGCCCCCGGTACAACCGGCAGCAGCAGCCCGGACAGGCCGGTTATGGTGCAGATTGCACTGAAGATCCAGAGTATCAATGAGTGATCAGACATAATCTCACTTTATCCTGTTCGACTTTTGATGACAGCTTATACCTTCCAAGTATTCGTTAGTCGGACAGAGAAATCAAGAGGTTTGAGTCAAAGCGTACCGGAATGAGAACTACGGAGAAATATATTTATCCTGAGCTGTTTAACTTTTGCGGGCGCATGTCGGCTGTTTTTCATTGTTGCAGCAACCCTTTGGATTACCTGCTGCAGCCCGGAACAGAGAAACGCTCCACCCGGTGCAAGCGAATCCCCAGCAGGATTGCGGCGATACTGAGACCGATAATGAGGCTGACCCAAAACCCTTTGGCTCCCATCGGTGCGCCCCAGACATCGGTAAGGGCCAGGCTGTAGCCTAGGGGGAGGGAAATAACCCAATAGGCGACCACAACCAGCAGCAACGGCATCCGCGTGTCTTTGTAGCCGCGCAGGGCTGCAGCAGCGGAAACCTGAAAGGCATCGGAGAACTGATAAAGGGCGTTGAGATGTAGCAGGGCGACAGAAGCGGTGATAACGCGGCTGTCACTGGTATAGATACCGGCAATGTTTTCGGCACACAACAGCGTCAGGCCGGCGGTGGTCAGCGCGATCAGCGAATTCAGCAACAGGCCCGTGCGGCTGACCAATCTTGCCCGGTCCGGCCGCCCTTTGCCGATGGCGTGGCCGATGCGGATGGTAATAGCACAGGAGATACTGAGTGGTATCATAAAAATCAATGATGAATAGTTGAGGGTGATCTGGTGCGAAGCAACAGTATCTGCGCCCAGCGGGGAAAGAAAGAGTGCAATCAGGGCAAAGATGCTTGCCTCGACCAACAATGAGCAGCCGATCGGCAGACCGAGACGGATGATCTGTGTCGCACCCTCCCGGCCGCGTCGCTTGGCCAGATCAAAGAACCGGGTGACAGCGCAGGTTTTCGCACGATAAATGATAAACAGCATGCCGCCGCCCATGAACCAGAGGGTGATCGCCGTTGCCCAGCCGCACCCCACTCCTCCCAGCGCCGGCAGGCCGAGCTTGCCGTATATGAAGATGTAGTTCAGGGCAGCGTTGACCGGAACGCTGGCTAGGCCTATGATCATGCCGGGGCGTGCAAGGCCGAGCCCTTCGCTCAGGTTCCGCAACAGAAAGAAAAATGCCGCGGCCGGCACCCCCCAGGAGATCGCCTTGAGGTAACCTGTTGCAATGACGGCTATCTGCGGGTCAACGGCCATCATGGTAAAGACAGTCCCAGCACTGCGCAGCATAATGACCGCAATCAGCACCAGCGGCAGGGCTACTAGCATCCCCCGACGAACCAGCGGTCCCGTTTCCTCCGTCCGCCCTGATCCGTGCAGTTGCGCCACCAGCGGTGTGACCGCCAGCAGCACACCGTACAAAAACAGCAGCAGCGGTCCCCACAGGCTGGTGCCGACGGCGACCCCTGCCAGATCGGTGGCGCTGACACGTCCTGCCATTACCGTATCGATAAAGGCGAGTGTCTGCTGGGCCAGCTGGGCCGCCAGTATAGGGGCCGCCAGCTTTAACAGGGCGCGCCCTTCAGTTTTAAAAAGACGAATTCGACTTCGGTCAAGCTGTGGAAAAATCATAAGACCTCAAAAATAAAAAAGTCCGGCATAGAGAGGCCGGACCTTCAATACGGGTGCAAATATTGTTCAGATGGTAGCAGAGGTGCACGAAAAATTCCAATGTGTATTCAGTATATGAATAACTCGTTGGCAGAAAAGCACAGATATTTCCGTATTCGCAGGACTTTTTCCCGTATTCTGGCTTAGGAAGCAGTGGGGTTGTTACGGTTTTTGCGGGCGAGAGTGGTGAGGTTTTGTTGTAGGAGAAGCAGGGAAAGTATGAGAAGTTGAAAGATATTTCATACCGATTCATTCTGATTATTGTATAAAACCACCCGTACGAACCTCTGAAAGTACCCCGTTACGGAATATCAACGTATGCAGCAGAGTTGAACCCTGAGTGTAAACCCACTCCTGCACCTCGATATAGATGATTCTTGTCCCTTTCTTGCTTTCTACTTTACCAACTCCGATCTCCATGGGTTCTTCGCGCTTGAACGTGCCAGCAGGAGGATCACATTTTACTGCAACTGTAGAGATACTGTCTCCGGTGGAAACTATATTGCCGTTTGGGCAGCGGAAGTTGTCGGCGAACGCCTGTCCAACAGAAAGAAAGATAACAGCGGTTAAAACAACAAAAGTCCATTTCATGTTTATTTCTCCTTGTTGGTTTTTTACATTTTGATGCCCAACGTAGTGGAAGAACACCGGCGGTTTTAGGCCGGTGCTTCTTTCTGGTTGGAATCACAGTTTCTCTCGACTTATTACTTTTGTTTTGAGTTTTGGACTGAATCCCTCGTGGGAATGACTCTTGGTATGATTTACTTTGTTCCTTTATTTTTTTTGATCCATACCCTCGTAATATCATTGTGACCATCTGAATAACCCTGCGGTTTTCGGGGGACACCTTACTTAATTCAAGTGAGATAAGTAAGGTGTCCCCCGAACTCGCTTAGACTAAGTCACAACCGTCCCCGCAGGTTTCACAAATGTCGATAAGGCAAGCCAATACACCTCTTTATTAATACACCATATCGTGGTCGCCCACATTTACCGGAATAATTTCCTGGTCTTTTAGCAAAAATTCCAGAGTGATACGATAGGACAGATTGATTGAAACCGAGTGCAATCCGGAGAGTCGCCCCGACAGCTGGTGCAGGCGCAGTGGACCTTTAAGCATTATCTGGCGTTACCCACTCCACAACCCCACTTAACACCTCTCGCAGCTGATCAAACCGGTACGGCTTGTTGATCAATCCAGCTATCTCCTCACGGGGAATCTTAGAGCCAATATCAACTTCTCCAAAACCGCTGGAAATAATTATCGGCAGCTTCGGGTCGAGCTGTTTCAGTTTATAGAACAGATCATAACCGTTCATAACCGGCATACCTATATCGGATATTACTAATGTAATGTCTGCGACGTTCTGCTGATACAGCTCCAGCGCCTCTTTGCCGTTTGCGGCGTCAAGTACTTTGAATCCCAAATGCTGTAACTGAGCAGTTGCGATGGCTTTGACCTGCATTTCATCCTCTACCAACAGGATGGTGCCGCTCCCCTGCCACGCAGCTGAAGCTGTTGTCTGCTGTGCTTCTTCTTTCTCATATTCGCTGAGCGGAACCGGTAGATAGACTCTAAAGTTTGTGCCATCTCCCAAGCGGCTTTCAAGCTTTAACGCCCCGTTATGTGATTTAATGATGCCGAGGACCGCCGACATGCCGAGACCACGACCGGTGAATTTGGTGGAGTAAAACGGCTCGAATATTTTACGTCTGGTGTCGTCATCCATGCCGCAGCCGTTATCGCTGACTTCAAAGCAGATATGGCGCCCTGCCGGTATGATAAAGCCGAGGTGGTCCTTCTCCGGTTGCTCCGCTTTGAACTCTGTCTTTGCCAGCGAAACAAGGATTTCACCCTCTGCATCGCCGATAGCTTCGGCTGCATTGATGATCAGATTCATGACAACCTGTCTGATCTGGCTGGCATCACCCATAATGAAGGGGATATCGGTGCCGAGTTCCGGCTTGATCACAACATTCTTCTGGATGGTTGTTTTCAGCATGGCGAGCATCTCATCCACCAGCGTCCGGGTATTGATCAGACTCTGGGTGAGCGAGGCTTTACCGGCATAGGCCAGCATCTGGTTGCACAGTGCGGCGGCACGTTCGGCGGCTTTTTCTATTTCGGGGACATGCTTATCGGCATCTTCACAATTCATCTTTGTCAGGGAGCAATACCCCATGATGATAGCGAGGATGTTGTTGAAGTCGTGGGCAATGCCGCCGGCCAGTACACCAAGGCTTTCCAGTTTCTGTGTCTGTTGGAACTGCTGTTCGAGGAGGAGCTTTTTTTCTTCGGCGCGCTTGCGCTCGTCGATGTTGACCGAATAGCCTGCCGCCAGCAGTGGCTGTCCGACCGCATCACGATGCACCACCCGGCCCACTGATTGCAGCCAGTGGTAGCCGCCAGCGTTATCGTAGAAGCGGTATTCACAATCGAAGCCGCGTGTGTCGTCCGGGTGCAGCGCCTGCTCCAACATTGCCGTGAATTGCGTACGGTCATCAGTGTGTACCCGCTCCAGCCAGTTTTCGAGGGTGTCGGGGGCTTCGGGAGTATACAGGCCCAGGACCTTCAGGGCGCTACTATCGTAGTCCAGCTTGCCGGTGGTGAAATCCATTTCCCATATCGCGCTCTTGGAAGCGTCCATGGCCAGGGCGAGACGACGTTCTTCCCGTTTTTGCAGGGTAATATCATCGTAAAGCCCGAGCACGCCCATGACTTCGCCTTGCCGGTCGTATAGCGGAGCCTTGGAGGTGCGCAACCAGATGTTTTTACCATCAGGGGTGGTTTGTGGTTCCTCGAAGTTGATTCGGGCCTGGCCGGTGCGCATGACTTCCTGATCGTCGGCGCGGTAAAGCTCGGCTTGCGCGGACCACCCCATGGTAAAGTCGTCCTGGTCGATCAGCTCTGCCGGGCTTTGCTTGCCGGCATCGCGTGCAAACAGGGGGTTACAACCAAGGTAGCGGCAGTCGCTATCCTTCCAGAAGACGCGGATCGGCGCATTGTCGATGACCTGCTGCAGCAAGTCGCGTGCCGCTTTGGTGGCTTCATCGGCTCGTTTTAGCTCCTCTTCAGCACGTCCGCGCTCAACAGCCAGACCGGTTATGCGCGCAGCTGCCTTGAGCTGGCTTAGTTGCTCAGTCGTCGGAGCGCAAGGCTCGGAGGAGTAAAGTGCCAAGGCTCCCAGCACGTTGCCAGAACTGCTGGTAAAGGGGTGGGACCAGCACGCTGCTACGCCCGCTTTCTTGGCGAGCTCGGCCAGAGATGCCCAAAGCGGATCCGCTTGTATGTCCTCAACGATGACTGGAGTGTTCCAGAAGATTGCCGTGCCGCAGGATCCGACATTCGGCCCGATCGCATAGCCATTTACAGCCGAGTTGTATTCTTCTGGCAGGCTTGGTCCGGCTCCGAAAACAAAGCGGCCCTCTGCAACAAGTAAAATTGAGCACTTGAAGCCAGTGTTCTGCTCCTCAATGATCCGAGCTATTGCATCTAGCGTACCCAAAACCGTAGCCTCGGCATACCTTGCTTTATCAGATTCGAGCTGAGTTGTACCCTTAGCGCACCGGCCTAGTACAAAAAGGCCCTCCTCGTGTTCTGCTACCTGTATTTCTAATTGAAGCGTACTTCCGTCTCGCGTTGTATGACGTGCGATAAACCTCCTCTCGTCATTTTCAAGCGCAGCTTGTACAATCGCGCGGTCACATTGGTCGATCCAGTCGAGGAACGGTTTCTCAGCAAGTTCAGTGGCGTCAAAACCTACCTTGGCCTTGAACGAATCGTTGACGCGAACAAATTTACCCTTATTCATTGCTCGCAAAATCATTGGATTATTGTCTGCCATAGGGTCTCCTGTTTTGTTAATCACCTCGTTCAACACAGTGGGCGTTCACAAGCTTTATGGTAAATGTAACACCCTGTTAGATCTTGAAGTATTGCTTGAAATCATCTGACGGTTCTCGATCGGAATATATATAGACAGAGTTTCCAGCGGGATCTGTTACGGAAAATCCTCTGTCGCCCCAAGGATGGTTCTCTAGTGGCATTGCTGTTTGGAGTCCCGCCTCCATTAGTCTTGCATATTCTGCATCTACATCATCAACTTGAAAATTGAGCATAATTCCTTTGCCGTTGAATTCCGGCAAGCCCTTTTTCGGTTGCATGAACTGAATCGAAGGGCCATTTCCTGCAATACGTAAATTGACATACCAACCGCAATCAAAAATGGCTTTAGCTGCAAAATGTCGTTCGTAAAAGTCGCGGCAGTTATCCACATTCTTCGTTATGAAACACGTAGATAATTCATTGGTCTTCATAGACCCTCCTATGAAAGAATGGATTGCCTTGGCGCAGTTGGCCAAATGGAAGCTTGCAATAAAGATTCATTGCCAGCATTAAATCATCGTGTGTCCATCGTTTGCCTTGAGTCATGCGATTCTCCAAAAAACAAAAAAAGCCGCTCCGTCGGATAAATACCGGCACAGCGGCTTCTGTTATCTGTTTTTTATCCACTCCATTGGCAATCCCATGACACAAACATAAGTGCCACAACATAAAAGATTGTTCACATTACAGCGACAGGGGCAGGTTGTCAATTAATTCGGGATTTAAGCTAGGCGGTGTGCAGCATCTTCCTGGCCGCGATTTCCGGCTTCGTATCCTTACAACGAATTTTGACCATTCTTTCAGACCAAAACCGGTGTCACGCGGCAACGCAACGACGCAACGAAAGGCTTAAATCTTATTGTCCTGGTTTATCGTTGCGTCGCTAAGTAAGAAACAGCTGTAAATGTTTGTACTCATCAAAAAACGTCGAGTCCGTTTGCGACCCGCTTGAAGCCGTCCTTTATCAGATTTTCATCGAAATTAATCAAAAGGCCGAGACAATTTCCGGTTAAAATGTACATAGAGCTGATTTGGCCGGCATTTGACCGGCTTTGCGTCGCTGCGTCGCTGCGTGAAAACGGTTTTGTCCTGAAGAATATCCAGGATCGCCGTGCCATGGCGTAGTGATCGGTCATGCAGGACCTCTAACCTGCCTGCTAACCTTCCTTCGTCCGGTACATGGTCACTTCGGCTTCGGCCATGACCTTTCCATCCAGCTCCAGCCGTCCCTTCACATCCACCAGCCTGCGCCGCTCGCCGACCACCTCGCCGATTACGGTTACCAGCGATCCGGTCGGAACCGGTGCCCGGTAGCGGATCTTTATTTCGCTCGTGACGACTATGATACCGCTCCCCATGCAGGCCTGAGCGCAGATCTCGTCCAGCAGGGCCGAGATGATGCCGCCATGGGTTATCCCCTGCCATCCCTGGAAGGTTTCGTCTATCCGTACTGTGGTTTCCGCCCGGCGTTGTTCGGGATCTATCATGAATTCGGCCTTGAAGCCGATCGGGTTATCCTTGCCGCAGATGAAGCAGCGGTTGTCATCAAGTACCTGCACAGTTATTCCTTTCTTCATATCTGTTTCTTCTGCTTACGGCATGTTTACTCTTTACCGGAGGCAACCGCGGCCAGCATCGCCACCATCTCGTCATGGATCAGGCCGTTGCTGGCTACGATCCGGTTGTTAAAAATATCGTAGATGGAACCGTCGAAGGTTGTCACCATGCCCCCCGCTTCCCGCACCAGCAGAACCCCGGCCGCCACATCCCACGGCTTCAGCTTCAGCTCCCAGAAACCATCCAGCCTTCCGGCGGCCACATAAGCCAGATCCAGTGCGGCGGCGCCAGCACGGCGGATCCCCCTGGCACTTTTCTGAAAGGCTATGAAGTTGGTAAAATTGTTGGCCGAATCAGTGGCACAGTCGTAGGGAAAACCGGTTCCGAGCAGAGTGCTTTTCAGGGGGGTGCGGGAGGAGACAGACAGGCGGACACCGTTCAGGAAGGCACCGCCCCCTTTGGTCGCGGTGAAGAGTTCATCATACACCGGGTTATAGATTACCCCGGCAACCAGCTCTCCCTCCGACAGCAGCCCGATCGAGGCGCAGAACCAGGGAAAACCGTGGGCATAGTTGGTGGTGCCGTCAACCGGATCGATGACCCAGCGGAACGGAGAACCGTTTTGAGGATAGATGCTTTCTTCGGCGACGATGTCATGATCCGGAAAGCGTGAGAGCAGATGCTCAACAATCAGCCGCTCCGATTCCTTGTCAACCTCGGTCACCAGATCTTTGTCACCTTTCATCTCAATATTCAATGCTGACGCGAAACGGTACTTCTGATAGCGTCCGGCGATCCGGGCGGCTATTACGGCTTCTTGCAGATAGTTTTCGTACGTACTCATGTAATCCCCTTGTTTCATTCAAGCCTGTGTATCAGAATTCACAATGCCTCGGCGTACGCGCAAAAGGGATCACATCGCGGATATTCTCCATACCGGAGAGATACATGACCAGTCGCTCGAAGCCGAGCCCGAAACCGGCATGCGGACAACTCCCCCAGCGGCGGGAATCCAGATACCACCAGAGCGGTTCCTTTGCTATTCCCATCTCACCCATCCGGTTTTCAAGACGATCCAGCCGCTCCTCGCGCTGGCTGCCGCCGATGATTTCGCCTACCTTCGGCACGAGCAGATCCATGGCGGCCACGGTACGACCATCTTCGTTCTGCCTCATGTAAAAGGCTTTGATATCTTTCGGGTAGTTGAGAATAAAGGCCGGCCCGCCGACTATCTGCTCGGTGATGTAGCGTTCGTGCTCCGTCTGCAGATCAAGCCCCCACTCAACAGGATAAGCGAACGTGGCTCCGGATCGCTGCAGCCTGTCAATCGCCTCGGAATATTCCATACGCACAAAATCGGCATTAGCTACCTTGCCGATGCGTTCAAGCAGACCATTTTCGATATGTTTGTCAAAGAAGGCCATATCGTCGGCACACTCTTCGAGAGCAAACCTGCAGAGATAGCGGACAAATTTTTCCGCCAGGTCGGCATCATCGGCAAGCGTTGCAAAAGCCATCTCCGGTTCTATCATCCAGAATTCTGAGGCGTGCCGGGCGGTATTGGAGTTTTCTGCCCGGAATGTCGGACCAAACGTATAGATATCGCCGAAAGCCAGCGCAAACAGCTCCCCTTCAAGTTGGCCGCTGACGGTCAAGCCGGTTTTCTGTCCAAAGAAATCCTGGCTGAAGTCAGGCTGCCCATCCAGAACAGGAGGATCAAGTGCATCAAGCGTGCTGACGCGAAACAGTTCACCGGCGCCTTCACAGTCACTGGAGGTAATAATGGGTGTATGGACGTAGAGGAAGTTGTTTTCTGAAAAAAAACGGTGAATAGCCTGGGCAAGCTTTGATCTCAGGCGAAATACAGCCCCGAAAGTGTTTGTACGGGGGCGGAGGTGAGAAATAGTCCGCAGGTATTCGAATGAATGCCGCTTTTTCTGGAGGGGGTATGATTCATCTGCTGCTCCGATTATTACAATCGAAAAGGCCAACAGCTCCCATTTCTGGCCGGCTGCCGGGGATTCAACCAGGGTGCCTTCCACGGTAAGAGCTGTTCCGGTTCCAATCCGGCAGATATCATTGAAATTCTGCAGGGTAGACTCTGCTACCACCTGAATACCATCAACTGATGATCCGTCATTGAGAACAATGAAGCAGACCCCCTTTGACGACCTGACTGACCGCACCCATCCTGAAAAGCAACAGGTTGAAGAAACGGTCCCCTGTTCAATTACTTCTTTAATCCGTGTCCTCATACGACGCTCCTGCCAGCTTGTTTGTTTGACCTTGCCGACTGCAATATGATAGATACTCTGACAAATAACAGAGGAGAATTTAAAATGAAACGATCATTATATGCAGCTTTGGCCATAACCCTGCTCTTCCACATACCATCTGGTGCTGAAGTGGCTCCACAGAGCAAGCTGAGTCCTGCAAAAGCTGAGGCTTCAAAACAATATCCCCAGATCGTACTTTATTCAGTCGCCTGGTGTCCCCGCTGCCGTGAAGCCAAGGAATACCTGGCTAAAAACGACATCCCGTTTATTAACTACGATGTCGAGGTTGATACCAAGGCTATGCAGGATTTAACTATAAAGTACAATAGTACCGGAGTGCCGGTAATTATCTTTGGCAAGGGCAACGATGAGATCATTATGAAAGGATTTACACCGGAACTGTTTCAGGAAAAGTTACAAAAAGCCCGTTTTAAGTAAACAGGAACCAATCTGTTTTCTGTAACAGTCATGCATACATCTTGAAAAGCTGAAGAACCAGCAGCGTGATTACTGTACCGATACAGGCACCAATGATAATTTCCCGCAGCGTATGGATTCTAATCAATAAACGTGAATGACTTACCATCGTTGCCAACGAGAATGAAAGCAGGGAGATTAGAGGATCGCGGGTATTCAGCGATACAGCAGTTGCAATTGAAAATGCGACGGCAGCATGCCCGCTCGTTATTCCGCCAGAAAGCGGCTTACCGGTTCCGGTGGCACTTTTTAAGACAATAACAACAATAATCACAATCAATATCGACACAAGCGTACCAATGTCAGATGCAGTGCCAAACATCGCAAGAACCTCCCCGTAGTACGGCATAACGTATTTTGCCAGGATCAGGTACCCCATAATGGCAGCGCCGCAGGCTGAAATCAACACAGCCCCGGCAGCTGTATCTTTTGCAATCTTTGCCAACGGGTGGTATTCGGGAGAGACAAGATCAACAACCGCTTCTATTGCGGTGTTAAACATCTCAGCGCAGAGTACCGCCAGTATTGAAAGCGCAAGCAGTGCAAACTCCAGAGCGCTGACTTTGAGAAACAAAACAGCCAGGAGCACGGCAATTGCCGCAATGAAATGAATACGCATATGCTTTTCAGTGCGGGCTGCGTGCAGGATTCCTTCAACTGCGCAGTTTGCTGATTCTATAAACCGGTCGGGCTTAACAACCCTTCCTTCTTCAGGATTCTGAATATCTGCTGCTCCTTCTGCTCCATTTTTTGTGCTTCCGCTTCACCGCTCCGCTCATGATCATAGCCACAGAGATGCAGTATCCCGTGCAGCAGCAGAAACGACAGGCGTTCAAAAAACTCCATTCCACCCTCTTCTGCCTCACGGGCAGCGGTATCAGCCGAAATTATCACATCACCAAGCGCATGAGGATTTATGCCTCCGCAATCCCCTTCCTGCAGTGAAAAAGAGATCACATTGGTCGGGCGATCTTTAGCGAGATATTCCCTGTTAATGATCCTGATCGAGCGGTCACCCACAATCGATACGGACAGCTCCGAATCCTCAGAACATCCCAAGGCGCTTAATATTTTTACCGCCACTTTTTTGAGCTGCTGACTCTTGAGGCGGTGGCGTTTCTGGCGATTGTTCAACAGTATCAACATGCGACAAGGCTCCATGTTCAGTTTTAGTATAGTCCCGGACTTCAGACTTTCTGGGACTGTCTCCACCTTTGTGGGCTGGCTCCGGATAATCAATCCGTTGGTGAAAAATGCCATTCAGAATAGCGGTGAAACTTCTGGCTATTTCGTGCAGGTTTTTCAGGGTAAGTTCACATTCATCAAGCTGACCATCCATAAACACGTTATTAATCAGTTTTTGAACCAAGCCCTGAATACGGTCAGGCGTAGGATTTACGAGGGTGCGGGAAGCCGCCTCAACACAATCTGCCAGCATGACAATGCCTGCCTCTCGTGTCTGCGGCTTGGGCCCGGGATAGCGGAAATCCTTTTCCTCAACAATCTGACCACTTGACGCCGCCTGGTTCTTGGCACGCTCGTAAAAAAACTTGATCAGCGCTGTGCCATGATGCTGGCGTATAATATCTATAATTGGCTGCCCCAGCCTGTGCTCACGGGCCAACTCCGCCCCTTCCTTGATATGGGAAATCAGGATCAGGGCACTCATGCTGGGCGCAAGCTTGTCATGCCGGTTTTCTTCGCCCGCTTGATTTTCAATAAAATAGAGAGGTTTTGTAATCTTGCCGATATCGTGGTAATAGGCTGCAACCCTTGCCAGCAGGGGATTTGCACCGATTGATTCAGCGGCCGCCTCCACCAGGTTGCCAATAACTACGCTGTGATGGTAGGTACCGGGGGCCTTGACCATCAGTTCCCGAAGTACCGGAGAGTTAAGGTTTGCCAGTTCCAGCAGTTTGATATCGGTCGTATATTGAAAAAGTGATTCAATAATCGGTATGAGGCTCGATACGAAGCCGGCACTGATAAATCCGCTGAGAAGTGCAAAGACAGCTACATAAAGAGTTTGTGTTGTGAAGATGGAATTATTAATAATCTGAAATGACAGGGCAAGAGCCAGGTTGACAACAGACACCTTAAAGCCTGCAGCGTATAACGTGCTGCGATTGGCGCAATGACGAACTCCATGAGCGCCGACTATGCTCCCGAGCAGCGAATAAATAACGACCAGCATGTTGTTTTCAAACATGATTCCGAGAAGCGGAGCCAGAATTGCACAATAGACAAGCGCAACCTCGGAGTTAATAAAAACCCGGACAATCATTGCCCCTGCGGCAAACGGAAACAGATAGAAGTAACTTGAAGCATCTACGGATGGAAATACCGAACCGATATTGTGAGTGATCAGCAGAGCTGTCTTAAAACAGACAAAGCTGATGGTAACCAGAAGGGAGATAATCAGAACATCTTTGTTGGTCGGGTTGAATTTTCTAATATTTTTGCAGGCGAACCTGTAGGGAAAATAAAACAGCACGAGAATCAGGGCAAAGGTCCCAAACGCAGTAAAAATGCGACTGCCGCTGCGCTGGTTGCCGTAGATGGCCTGAAGTTTATGAGCCTCTTCAGGGGTTATCCGTTCTCCGACACGTACGATCATCTCACCCTTCTTAAGTTTGAAGAGTACCGGCCTCACTGTCTCCATCGCTACACGGGATCGCTCCTCGGATGCCTCACGGTTATGGTACAGGTTGGGCAGAAGTATTCTGGCGATCACTGACGCAATTCGGACATTATCAGAAGTCGATCCCACCCCCTTTAAATTCCAGTTGCTGACGATCCTGCGAGCCTCGTCAATCTCCGTGAAACTACTGGAGAAGTCACCTCCGCCAATAGGATGACCATTGTTATCAGATATTTCCAGCCCACGGCGTGCATCTGTCTGAAAAGCCTTCCCATCCAGGACTATTTTCCGTTGATACAGTTCGTTCAGCAATTCTGACAGAGTTGCGAGAAAGACCTTGTCTGACTTGACCCGGGTCAAAGCCTGAATTTCAGCTTCACTTAGCTCTGTATCCAGCAGCGGTACTAGCTGGGCACGCCACTCCGAAATGCTTTTATCAGGCTTTACATCACGGCCTGAACGAATAGCAGCAAGGACCTGCTGCAGCTTGTCGTGAAGAGCGCCAGGCACCTGATCGCTCAGATTATAAATGACTGGAGCGTTGTTGGCGGCATCTTTACGACGCTGTTCCGTTAATGCCTTGTCTTCTACAAGCAGATCCTGGGTTACACGAATATCGGATGGCGCAATATCACCAACTTTATAGGAAAGTTTAGAGGTGTTTTGACTGGGAAGGATGGTAAATGTCAGCAGCAGAGCGGTAGAGACAAGAAGAATAAACCGGTTGCGACGGGCCGTTTCAGGATTGGAAAACTTCTTGACCAGAGAATCAAGAAAATTCGACCCGAGTTGGCTCAAATACGTCAGCGTATGCTGTTCCTTATTACTACCGGATTGTTCAGCCATAGATTAAACGCGCCACTGGATGTTTGGATTTCAGCGTTCACAATAATCTTTGAATATTAGTCTGATTACGCAAACGTGTCAATAAAACTACTTCAAAACGGTGTGCAGCATCAGACCTGTCAACCGCGTGGGTGAATCTGCTGATGCAGTCGTTTGAGGCGCTCCCTTGTAACATGGGTGTATATTTGCGTGCTGGCCAGATCGGCATGCCCCAGCATAATCTGTACACTGCGCAGATCAGCGCCGTTTTCCAGCAGATGGGTCGCAAAAGAGTGTCGCAGGGTGTGTGGTGATACATTTTTACTGATAGCGGCCATTTTCACACGTTTCTTTATGATATTCCAGAAAGCCTGGCGGCTCATAGCCCCACCCAGACGGGAAAGAAAAACATAAGGATTCTTGCCAAGTGGATCAATGTTCTGTCGAACAGAGTCGAGATATGCAGCTACCCTCTCCCGTGCAGATTCGCCAATCGGCACCAGACGTTCCTTGTTTCCCTTTCCGACCGTCATCAGATAGCCGGAATCGAGATTAACCTCGCGCACTTTGAGATTAACCAGTTCCGACACCCTCAGACCGGTAGCGTAAAGCAGTTCCAGCATGGCACGGTCGCGCAGATCCTCAGGAAGATCCCCAAGGCAGGCAGCAAACAGCGCATCAACTTCACGACCATCCAGAAAATGCGGCAGTTTATGGAGAGTACGCGGCGCTTCAATTATTGTCGCCGGATTGCTGTCCGCATAATTTTCAATCATCAGAAATTTGTGGAACATACGTATGGCGGACAGGCAGCGGGCTCGGCTGCGCGGACCGATAGTCAGTTTCTGCAGGGAACCCATGAAAGCAGCAATATCAGCCGGACCGATATCGGACGGTTTATGCCGTCCGGACTTTTCCAGAAAGTTCAGATAGCGGACAAGATCGAAGCTGTATGCACTCTTAGTGTTGCTTGAAAGCCCTTTTTCTACTGTTAGATAGGCAATGAAAAGGTCAAGGTAGTCGTTCAATCGGTTCGCCTTTTGTGACAAATGGATTTGCTTTATCAAGGACTTGATCTGCATCAAAATAAAGAGTGTCACTTTGTGCTATGGTGAAAACAGAATTTCAGCTTAACCGGGAGCTAAATATGATTACTACCAGCGAAATAGCTGTCACAATCACGATCTGGGCATTAACGGCAGCAGGAACTTTCTTCGGCTCTCGCGCCGTCTGGCGGCGTAGAAAGCAGAAACGTTCCGGCAATGACAGGGTCGAGATACGTTAGAAAAAAAGCAGATGTCGAACTAAAGTTGCGTTTCTATACCCAATCGTCAATTGCTGACATCAACTTGCTGCAGATTTCATTCAGCTTCTCCTGATCGGTTATTTTATGACCGAAAATATCCCGCACATAGAATACGTCAGCAACCTGATCCACCTTGGTGGATATCTTGGAAACGCCTATATAAAGCCCGATTTCAGCAAGCGTGCTGGTAATAAGATACAGCAGCCCGACCTTGTCATGGGTAAGAATATCGATAACTGTATATTCTTCTGAAACCTCATTATCTATATCCACCTTCGTTGCAAAACGGGGAGCCGGACGTGCCGTCAGCAGGGTCGGTCGCTTACGTTTGGAGACAAGAGTCGACACCTGGACTTCACCATGAATAACCTGACGCATATCCTGCTCTATCTTGTCCCAGCGCGCCGAATCGGTGACCAGATTGCCCTGCGGCGAATTAACCTGCAAGATATCCAGTACCTTGCCGTTTTTGCTGGTGTTGATCTGTGCCCCCAGAATATTTATGCCGTTGGCAGCCATGACACCGGTAATCCGTGAAAAAAGCCCTGGTAAGTCATGGGCACAGATGGTGTATTCAGAATAACCGCTCTCCGGCTGGTGGGTCAGGCGCAGGAGGATATCGGACTGTTCCAGGCCCTGCAACAGGCGAACCTGTTCAGCAATCAGCGTCGCCGGATTTGAAAGAAGCAGACGTACAGGCATGGCCTTCAGTTCTTGCCGCACCTGAATCGCAGGAAGATCATTCTCCAACAAATCAGTAACCCTTTTGATGACAGAGTTGACCCGCTCACTGCTTGCCTCCAGCTGGAATCCTCCCCGGTCAAGAATACTGAATGCCTTTTCGTATAACTCCTGGAAGAGTGAGGCCTTCCAGGTTGTCCAGACATCCGATCCAACTGCCCGAACATCGGCAACAGTAAGCAGGTAAAGCATCTTGAGATTTTCGCTGGTTTCCATCTGGCGGGCAAATTGGGCAATCATCTTTTCATCATTCAGGTCGCGGCGCTGTGAGATATGGGCAAAGAGCAGATGCTGACCCACCAGGAATTCAAGTCGTTCGCTGTCCTCCCTGGAAAGCCCCATCCTTCTGGAAATTGTCGGAATCATGGTTGCGCCCTTCTCGGCATGCCCTCCTCCCGAACCCTTCCCGATATCATGAAAAAGCACCGCCAGAATCAGCAGTTCGGGTTTGCCAATTTGCGAAGCAATGGCGCAGGGAAGCGGCATAATCTTTTTCAACTCTCCACTTAGCATCTTTTCCGTCTGTTCTACGGCAAAAAGAGTATGGGTATCAACTGTATAGATATGGTACAGGTCGTGCTGAACTTTACAGTATATATGCTCGAACTCCGGGATATAGCGGTTCAGAAACTCCAGATGATGCATCAGGTTCAATGTACTGGCGACTCCTTTGGTTGAACGCAAAATATTCATGAACGACAGATTGACCTCACGACTTCGACGGAACTTATCGTTGATCAAAGCTAGATTTTTCCTGATGATCCCTTTAACCCGGACATTGAGTGTGACACCATGCTTCTGGGCCAGCTCGAATATTTTCATCATGACACCCGGATTTTTTTCAACTATGGATTCATCCGGTACAATCAACTCCCCTTTGAGCACGAAACAGCCGTCACCGACCGGCCTGCGAACGAAATAGCCTAATATTTTCAAAGCCCCTTCATCTCGCCAGATACAGCGAGAAATCAGGCTGGAGGTAAAATGTTCGATTTTATTGGCCTGACGGTAATAATCCCTCATAAAATCTTCAACAGCCAGCACCCGTCCGCTGTCCTTATATCCAAAAAAACCGGCCAGATGAACCTGGGCATCAAAGGTCAACTGGTCGTTTTTACGGCCGTTGAAGTAATGCAGCTCATTGCGGATACGCCATAGATAGTCAAGCGCCGCATGATACGTTTCAAGCTCTTCATCATCCACAATACCCTTGATTATCAGCTCACGCAGTTCAGAAAACTTGTACTTGACTCGTGCTACCCAGATTGCGGTCTGCAGGTCTCTAAGGCCACCCTCCCCTTCTTTCAGGTTCGGTTCGAGAAGATATACTGTGGAGCCGTACTTTTCACGACGACTCTTCATATCAGCCACCTTTTCCTTTATGAATGAGTCACTCGATTTTGGCAGAATCTGGCGAAAAATAACCTTGTGAAGAGAAGCGAAAAGCGGGCGGCTACCGGAAAGAAAGCGGGCATCCATCAGAGCTGTTTTGACAGTGCCGTCAGCTGCGGCCATTTCAATACAGTCGGCAATTTTCCGTACCGAATAACCGACATCAAGCCGCATATCCCAGAGAAAATAAAGCAGTTTCTGGGCGATATCCTCAACTGTCGCAGTTGGTAAAATACCGTCATGCAGAAACATAATATCGATGTCTGAGTAGGGGTTGAGCTCGCCGCGGCCATATCCTCCCACTGCAACCAGTGAAACATGTTCAAGCATGGAATCACCGCCACCCAGGTCATAGATGATGGAAAGGAACAGTCTGTTGTTCAACTCGTCCATCATATCGCTGAGCAGGTGGGTTACATCGCTGCCACTGGCACCGGAATTGTGCATCTGCCTGATATCATCACGATACTTTGCCAGAAAGTTTTTACAGCCGGAAAGATAAAGTGACCGTTTTTCATCAAAGCCGGCCATTCCTGCGTCGCCAACGGCATTGATTGTATCCGGAAAATATGGGTCGATAAAAAATTGCATTCGTATTCCTTGTGAAGAGGTAATTAGGAACGGAGGGCGACGGTGGCATCCGGTCGGATTGCGAATTATACGTCAGACACCCGAACGAGTCAAAAGCAATCACATGGTTAAATTACGACTTCCAGCTTTACATTCGCTTGAGCATCATGCTAGCCTTGTAAAAATTTGGTCCTGTGACGGTCACCTCTCTTTCTGATTGTTCTCGTCATGGAGCCCCAGGAGTAAAATAATGAAACGAAAAGCAATCGCTCTCCTCTCCGGAGGACTCGACTCTACTCTGGCTGTCAAGATGATGCTTGATCTCGGCATAGAAGTCGAAGCCCTCAATTTCACCTCCCCATTTTGCACCTGCACCGGAAAAAACTCCGGCTGTAAATCAGAAGCGGTTCGAGTCGCCCAGGAATACAATATTCCGATCAAGGTAATGCATAAAGGGGTGGAGTATCTCGACATCGTCCGCAATCCCGTCCATGGTTACGGAAAAGGGGTCAATCCCTGCGTAGACTGCAGGATATTTCTGCTCAAAAAAGCCAAAGAGTACATGCTTGAGAGCGGCGCAGACTTTGTCTTTACCGGTGAAGTACTGGGCCAGAGACCGATGAGTCAGCGCCGGGACACATTACGTGTCATTGAGAAAGAAAGTGGCCTGGAAGGACTGCTGCTGCGCCCCCTTTCTGCCCGCCATTTTGAACCAACAATCCCGGAAAAAGAGGGGTGGGTTGACCGGAACAAACTTATGGCAATTGAAGGACGGTCGCGCGCTGTGCAGATGCAGATGGCTGAGGATCTGGATGTAAAAGATTACCCCTGCCCGGCCGGGGGATGCCTGCTGACTGAACTCTCATACGTCCCAAAGATTCGTGATGTATTCGATCATTCTGAAGAGCTCAACCTGCGTGATTTCCGTTTGCTGAAGACAGGTCGTCATTTCCGGCTCGACCAGCATAGCAAAGCGATCATGGGGCGCAGTGAGGCGGATAACAACCAGCTTGAGCTCACCCGTCAACCGGGAGAAGCTGCTCTAACCTGGCTTGACGGCAACACCCCGGTAGCTATTATCATCGGCAACCAAGACGATGACAATTTAAGACTAAGTGCCAGAATAATGCTGCGATATACCAAAGCTGAACCTGGTTCAGAGTGCAGAATTGAGCTGCGTACCAATGATTCTAAACAGATTTTTTCCGTTATCAATGATATGGGGCCGGAAGCGGTGGAGAAGTATCTGGTGGCATAACAGTATCAATCATGCACAAGCAGACCTGATTGTGAACCAAAACGTAACGGGCCCCCGATTCCTATCGGAGGCCCGTTATTTTTACCCCAACTTCAACTCATCCAGCGATAACCGGTAGCCAGGCAATAATTTTTCCAGAAAGTAGGTCACCTCGGGCAGCACACTGGCAGACAACTGTTCAAAATGCTCTGTTTCTGCCCGGCGGAACTCATGGTTTCCACTCTTCCCTTCTTCAATGCACTTTGTCAGTGCAGCAATCTTGTCTGCAGCCTTCACCACCTGCATATACTCTTCCTGATCATCGAAAAAGAACAGTGGTTCGTATTTTTTGGCAAGCTCCGGAGGCAGCATCTCCAGAAGTTTCCTTCTGGCTTTATCCTCCAATTGATGAAAGGACTTCTTTAAAATGGGATCGAAATGCTTTACTGGCGTCGGCATATCACCGGTAAAGATTTCACTGGCATCGTGAAAAATCCCATACATCGCTGCACGGGAAGGGTCGAGACTGCCACCATAATAGGTATTACGGATCATGACCAGCGCATGGGCAATAACGGCAACATCAAGGCTGTGCTCCTGAATATTTTCCGGCACGGTGTTGCGCATTAGTCCCCAGCGGCTGATATAACGCATGCGGGAGAGAAAGGCAAAAAAATCATACTGTTCCGTTTTTGCAACCTGTTCCATTGCTACACTCTCTCGTATGGCTCAAACAGCCGTTTATATTCATCCAGTGCAAACCGGTCGGTCATACCTGCAATATAATCACAGACAACCCGATGAAGGCCAAAGAGTTCCAGTCTGGATTGATATTTAGGCGGAAGCAGGTTGGGATAACGCAGATATGTTTCAAACAGACGGGTAATGAAAATCTCAGCTTTTACCCGCATTTTATCAACCTTGTAGTGGCGGTACAGGTTTTTGAACAGGAATTGTTTAAGTGCCATACTACGACCTGTTATATCTTCGTTAAAATGCACTACGGCAAGGTTTACACGCCGCAGGTCATCAAGTGAGGTTATGCCCAGACCTGTAATATTTGCTGATGTCGTCACGCATATATCACTGATTAACAAACCGATCAACGCACTGATTGTCTGGTAGACGAGGCGTCTGTTGTCAATAGTCGGGTACTTTTTACGAACCCCGGAACAGACTTCATGCCACAGATCCACCTTTTCCAGTTTGTCCAACGTTATATAACCCGATTTAAGGCCGTCATCAATATCATGGTTATTATAAGCTATTTCATCGGCATAATTAATGATCTGGCCTTCAATGGATGGGACGGTTCCAGGCAAAAACTCAGCCATTATTTCACTGGCGGCGTCATACGGGGTTGAATGCTTGATGATCCCCTCACGCACCTCCCATGTCAGGTTTAGACCATTAAATCCGGGATATCTTTCTTCCAGTTCTTCCACGACTCGAAAAGATTGCATGTTATGCTCAAAACCGCCAAAACCCTTCATCAATCGGTTTAGGACATCCTCTCCTGTATGCCCGAAAGGGGTATGGCCAAGATCATGTGATAAGGCCAGAGCTTCTGTTAACTCCTCGTTCAAATGGAGTTTACGGGCAATGGCCCTGCCGATTTGAGCAACCTCAAGCGAGTGGGTCAAACGGGTGCGATAATAATCTCCTTCATGATTTACGAAAACCTGCGTCTTATATTCAAGCCGCCTGAACGCGGCACAATGAATGATACGATCACGGTCCCGTTCAAAAGCCGGGCGGTTATCGCGGAGTTCTTCAGAATGCTTACGCCCGCGAGAAGTCGCGCTGGTACAGGCATAACCGGCCAGATCGCTTCGTTCAATTGAATCATTCATCTTATTTCCCCGATTGCTGGACAACATAAGTCCGTCAGTCATTTTGATTAATTCTGATAAAGATTATTTCCCTTTCAATAACGTTTTGCTGCATTCCCTTTTTTACCAGTCATTCCAGCAATTGAAAGTACATCTGCAAGCTGCATCCTCCAGACGCCTTCCTGGTGAGTCATCTTGAATTCGCGGGTCGTGGAATCTGTAGTGCCGGGCGTGCCCTCGAGCCCGACTTTTACATAAACCGTAGCTTCGGTACGTTTTTCATTTAAAATTTTGAAATTTTCCATTTTTTGCCAACAGCAGGCAGGACGGATTGTCGACTCGCGCATTTTTTTAACAAACGTTTCGCGAGAGGTTTTGCCTCGATGCGCCAATTGCTCAAAAAGTTGTTCATAACGGCCCTCACGCCAGGTATCCAGAGTATCTGACATGCATTTTTCAAGTGGGGATTCTGTTTCTGCAGCATTCCCCGAAACAGGGCCGAAAAGAAAAATATTTAACGCAACAAACATAGCAAGCCAAAATCTAATTTTCATTTTTCACCACCCCATAAAAAAGTGAGAGCATCGTAGTTTAATTGCTATCTGTGTGCAATGCATAAAAAACAAAATACTCATGCAGTCTATACATGAGCATTTTGTATCATAAATCCAGATAAAATATAGGCCGGAACTATAGGGTTGGAGCGTATCTCTCTATCCACTCTTCAACAATCTCTCCCATTGTTTTCCTGCTCATTGCAGCCATCACCTTCAGACGGAGGTGAAAGTCTTTTTTGATGTTAGCATTAAACCTAATGCAACCTTCAGGTACTACCTTTTTATTATCAGGTGTCATCTGATTGATAACCTCATATTTTTAGTATTATCACTATCCGCTTTATATCGCATTAAGTCAATACTCAATTACTTATATCAGTAAGTAAGTAGATAAGTAAATAAGTGTTGACATGGATGATGATGTTTGCTATCTCAGTCCTATCAGATTGCTATCTAGCAAATCATCAGGGGGGACATGACATGGTGGAAGTTAAGTTCTTGAACGAAGAAGTTAAAGAAGTGGAACTGGCTGTAGGCGACTATGGCGTCTGCTGGGAAATAAAGGATGGTAAGGGCTACGACGGAACAAATGCAGGCGGCATGGATTGGGATGGTGTTTCTATTGAGGACATGGAGACCTATATAACACTTAAGGATAAAATTATTGTCCAGGTTAAGGAACTGTATCAGTTTATGAGATTGAGGGAAGTTGATTATAAGATGATATACGAGGAGAGAGAATTTCTAGAAGCTGCTTGATCTGGGCTCCACAGAATTTATGGCATACTTGTAAACATATGGACTCAATACACAGGCAGATTACATAGGATACCGGATAACAAAAAGGCCCTGATTTCTCAGGGCCTTTTTGTTATCCGGACTTTGCCGGATTATTAACTGGTGCGGTGGAATGGAATCGAACCATCACGGAGTTGCCCCCGCCAGCCCCTCAAGCTGGTGCGTCTACCAGTTCCGCCACCACCGCAAGCAGAGTGCACAAATTAAAATGCACCTTGTATATCTAAAATTTTATATCTGTATGCCTATTCAACAAGGGAGGTTTTTCTAACACAGCCGTCCGGATTTATCAAGTGCAAATATTACTTATTTCTGTGCTGGCACAGCAGGCGAAACAGGTGCAGAAGCCGGCGCCTGAACCGGAGCAGTTTTCCCTTTGCCAGACATCATAGAGGAAGACGACGGTTGACCGGAAATATAAGCAAGGGTCAATGAAGTCAACATAAAGATAACAGCAGCACTTGTAGTTAATTTACTTAAAAAAGAGGTTCCGCCACCTGCTCCAAAAACAGACTGGCTTCCACTGCTGCCAAAAGAGGCTCCCATCTCAGCACCTTTTCCGGACTGAAGCAAAACCACAGCAATCAAAAACAGACTAACTAGCACATGTAAAATTGTAAGAACTATTGTCATACCAGATCCCCTAGCAACATTTTAAAGAGAGATTTTATAGCATAGCAATTTGCATACTGTAAAGCTATAAATACAGTCTAAACATAGACAGGCCACAAATCATACATTAAAATTGGCAATTGCCGCGAAAGTTTCTGCTTTTAAACTCGCTCCGCCAACAAGCGCACCATCTATATCAGGCTGAGACATCAAGCCTTTGACATTATCAGGCTTAACGCTGCCGCCATAGAGTATGCGAACAGCATCTGCGACAGACTGATTAAACAGCCTGGTTATCAGCTTACGAATAAAAGCATGTACCTCTTGAGCTTGGCCATCAGTGGCTGTTTTACCGGTTCCAATTGCCCACACCGGTTCATATGCGATAATAACATGGGCAAAGTCCTCTACTGCAAGCCCTGCCAAACTGCCTTGAATCTGTTTTTCAATAACTGAGAATGTTTGTTCTGATTCCCGCTCGGCCAACAATTCTCCAACACAGACAATTGCTTTCAATCCAGCGGAAACAGCAGCCTTGGTTTTTTTGTTGACAGTCAGATCAGTCTCGCCAAAATATTGGCGGCGTTCGGAATGCCCGATGATTACATGGCTGCATCCCACGTCTTTCAACAGCTTAGGAGCCACCTCTCCGGTAAATGCCCCCTCCTCCTCCCAATAGCAATCCTGAGCCGCCAGACTGATATTTGAACCTTTAATAGCATCGTTAATACTACTCAAAGCTGTGAATACCGGAGCCACAACTATTTCCACCCCATGATTACCCGCAACGAGTGGCTTAAGTTCATTCACCAGATCTAAAGATTCAGCAATAGTTTTAAAGAGTTTCCAGTTTCCTGCAATAACCGGTATTCGCATCAAGATTCCCCTTTTATTTTTCTGTAACTTCAAGCGCGTTTACACCAGGCAACGTTTTCCCTTCCAGCAACTCAAGAAAAGCGCCTCCGCCAGTTGAAATATAGCTAACCCTGTTTTCCACACCAGCTTTGCGAACAGCAGAATCCGTATCCCCTCCGCCAATGATTGTTGTGGCAAAGCAATTAGCAACGGCTTCAGCCATTGCATACGTACCCCTACAGAAGGCATCCATTTCAAAAACACCCATAGGACCATTCCAGATAACGGTTTTAGCGTCACGCAGGGTTTCTGCAAAAAGGGTTGTCGTCGCCGGCCCAATATCGAGAGCCATCCACCCTGCAGGGATCTCCTGAGCAGTCGTGATAAAGTTGGTTGCGTTGGCTTCAAAAGCGTTTGCAACAACACAATCCACCGGCAGATAGAACATAACCCCTTTTTCACGTGCTGTTTCCATGATGGTACGTGCTGTAGGTATCAGTTCATCCTCTACCAGCGACTTACCTACGTTGTAGCCCATGGCCTTCAGGAAAGTGAAAGCCATCCCGCCGCCGATAACAACCTTGTCAACCTTGTTAATGAGAGTTTCAAGAACCTCCAGCTTACCCGACACCTTGGCACCGCCCAATATCGCGACCAACGGCCTGACAGGATTCTGCATGGCTTTATCAAAGAAAGTCATTTCATTTCTCATCAAAAAGCCGGCAGCTATAACCGGAATATGTTTCGTTATCGCTTCAACAGATGCATGCGCGCGATGCGAAACAGCAAAAGCATCATTAACGTAAATTTCACATCCATTTGCTAGTTTTTCAGCAAAATCGGCGTCGTTCTTTTCTTCCTCGGAGTAGAAACGGACATTTTCAAGCATGACCGCCTCACCAGGCTTCATGGCTTTTATAAGCGCATCTACATCCGGGCCGAAACAGTCAGGCGCCTGGATCACCGGCTTGCCAAGCAATTCCGAGAGTCTAGTGGTAGCCGGTGCCATACTGTACTTGGCTTTTTTCTCCCCCTTGGGACGGCCAAGATGGGAAGCCAGAATAACTTTGGCACCCTGTTCCAAAGCGTATTTTATCGTAGGTACCGCCCCGAGAATGCGAGTATCCTCGGTAATAACGCCCTTGTCATCCTGGGGGACGTTAAAATCGACCCTAATGAATACTTTTTTCCCCTTCAGATCCTTAATTTCATCGATATAACGAATAGACACGTTCACCTCCGTAATAGTGGGAGCAACCTTTGTTTGGCAAAAAAAGAGGGGGAATAATTCCCCCTCTCACATAAAATCCTGTCGATTGTTATTTTTTGGAAGCGATCAAGTGGAAAAGGTCAACGACCCTGCTTGAAAATCCGCACTCGTTATCGTACCATGAGAGCACCTTTACCATTGTGTCGCCTATTACTTTTGTACAGGACGCATCCACGATTGATGACAGCGGGTTGCCATTGAAATCAATTGATACCAGAGGCGCTTCCTCAAAACCCAATATACCTTTAAGTGACCCTTTGGATGCTTTCTTGAGGGCAGCGTTTACCTTGGCTGCGTCAGCTTTTTTTGTCAAGGTCACTACCAGGTCAACCACCGAAACATTCGGGGTCGGTACACGGATAGCCATTCCGTCCAGTTTGCCTTTCAGCTCAGGCAAGACAAGGGCGACAGCTTTAGCAGCTCCGGTGGTTGTCGGAATCATTGACATCGCAGCAGCCCTGGCACGACGAAGGTCTTTATGGGGCAAATCAAGGATATTCTGATCATTGGTGTAAGAGTGAACCGTAGTTACCAATCCCTTCTCAATACCGAATGTATCATGGAGAACTTTTGCTACAGGAGCAAGACAGTTGGTCGTACACGATGCGTTGGAAATAATAAAATGTTTTTTGGGCTCATACAGATGGTCGTTAACCCCCATGACGATAGTAATATCCTCATTGGTTGCAGGCGCTGAGATAACAACCCTCTTTGCTCCCGCCTGAATATGCATTCCGGCTTTTTCCTTGGAGGTGAAAATACCGGTTGATTCAAGAACAACGTCGATCTTGTCTTTTTTCCATGGGAGTTCGGCAGGGTTTTTCACCGCATAGATTTTTATGGCCTTACCGTTGATAATCAGCTGGTTATCTTTTGCCTCTACCGTACCAGGAAAGGTGCCATGCACGGAATCATACTTAAATAGATGTGCAAGTGTAGCTGCATCGGTAAGATCATTAATCGCTACAAACTCAATGTTCTTGTCTTTACTTGCTGCTCTCAACACCATTCTTCCGATCCTGCCAAAACCGTTAATTGCAACTCGTAACGCCATCACTGCCTCCTCAATTAAAAAGATATCCTGCGTGAACACCGGTATACCGCAAAAAACTTATCAAATAATAGAGAATAATAACAAATCGTCAACATTATTTAAGACTAAGGTTTAAATAAAATGCCTTACTAACCCGGTATTCCTGTTATGCAGATTAGAGCACCAGACAATATTGCCTTTATTTACAAAAATATAACTTTATATAAATATAACAATGCAGGAGATTTTTTATTGTTATGCGCATAGCAGAAATGATATTTAATGATATGACGTATGATACTAAAGACAGGAAACAGGTCACTACACCAATGATTGTTTTACCAAACGGAATGCCGGTAGAGGCTGTCATATTCGATTTTGACGGGGTTATTGTCGATACTGAGCCACTTCATTATGCAGCTTTTCAACGCACATTAGAGCCAATCGGATTGCATTTTACATGGCAGGAATACGTTGATACATATATCGGATTCGATGACAGGGATGCATTCAAACATGCCTTTTCCTTGAATGGAAGAACACTTAGTCAGGAGGAATTACACCAACTGATTAAAAACAAGGCTGACTTCTTTACAGAAGTTATCAGAGCTGGTGTGTCAGCATACCCTGGTGTGCTGGATCTGATTTTCCGTCTTCACGCAAACAAGTTTCCACTGGCAATATGCAGCGGAGCGCTCAGGTCTGACATTGATCCCATCCTGGCCATGCTCGATATTTCAGAATGTTTTGATGTTGTCGTGACCGCAGATGATGTTGCAGCAAGCAAACCTGACCCTGAAAGTTATCTACTTGCTTTCGAGCGGCTGCAATCGGCACACAAAACCCCTATCTCTAAGGACACAACAATTGCCATAGAAGATACACCTGCCGGAATATCCTCTGCCAAAACCGCCGGATTAATGGTTTGTGCAGTCACAAACAGCTACCCTGCCGACAGACTGGATCAGGCCACATTTATCACGGACTCTCTAGCGGTGTTCGGGTAATCCAGCATTGCATTTTTCCTTGATTTACTTGAAATCACTGTGCTATAAAATCCCGTTGTTTAATTCACACGCTTCGGTAGATCCGGTGGTGTCCCTATTTGTATTAGATGTCGGGGATTCGGCGAGGCGGAGGGAAAACCAAAGGAGAAGAACATGTCAAGTATCAGCATGAAGGAACTGTTGGAAGCTGGCGTCCATTTCGGTCACCAGACAAAACGCTGGAACCCCAAAATGAAGCCCTATATTTTCGGGGCACGTAACGGAATCTACATCATCGACCTGCAGAAAACCGTCCGCTATTTCAAAACTGCGTACAGTTTTGTCAAGGAAGCCGCTCATGATGGAAGCACGGTCCTTTTTGTCGGAACCAAAAAACAGGCTCAGGATTCGGTCGCTGAAGAAGCAACCCGCTGCGGCATGCATTATGTAAACCAGCGTTGGCTGGGCGGCATGCTGACAAACTTTGCCACTGTAAAACAGAGTATCGACCGCCTGAAAAAAATCGATGCCATGTTTGAAGACGGTACCATTGAAGCCTATACCAAAAAGGAAGCACTGCAGTTTACTCGCGACCGGGAAAAGCTTCAGAAAACCCTTGGCGGGATCAAAACAATGAGCAAATTGCCTGGTGTCATGTTCGTTATTGACCCTAAAAATGAAGAGATCGCCGTCCAGGAAGCCAATAAACTTGGTATCCCTGTTGTTGCAGTAGTAGATACTAATTGTGACCCTGATCCAATCGATTATGTTATTCCGGGCAATGATGATGCTATCCGCGCCATCCGCTTACTCTCTGCCAAAATGGCCGATGCAATTCTCGAAGGAGTACAGGCACGCAAGGTAGCCCTCCAGACAGATACTGAGGGTACTGATGAATACGCTCCCGAAGAAGTAGCAGCAGAAGTAGCTGGCGAATAAATTCTAATAGATAATTCCTGTTGTAACAGGTGGGAGGATAGAAATGGCTGTAACAGCTGCACAGATATCTGAATTGAGAAAATCAACCGGTGCCGGGATGCTGGATTGCAAGAAGGCACTTGAACAAACTGACGGCAATTTTGATCAGGCGGTAGACTTCCTTCGTACCAAGGGGCTTGCGGCCGCATCAAAAAAAGCGGGACGCGCGGCTACTGAAGGAATGGTTGCTGCTGCCGTTTCAGAAAACAGCGATAAAGGTGTTTTGCTTGAAATAAACAGTGAAACCGACTTCGTTGCAAAGAACGAGATCTTCCAGGGTTTTGTTAAAGACATCGCAAACCATATCCTGCAGACTAATCCTGCGTCTGTTGAGGAACTTTTTGCACAACCATATTGTGGTGACAGCAGCAAATCCATCCAGATCATGCTGAATGAGGCTATTTCTGTCATCGGTGAGAACCTGCAGATCCGCCGCTTCAGCAGCTATGTCGTTCCGGGTGCAGGCGCAGTAGGTTCATACATTCACGCCGGTGGTAAAATCGGTGTTCTTGTAGAAGTTACATGCGACAGCGCAACTGCTGCAAAAGACCCGGCCTTTGCGACTTTTGTAAAAGATGTGGCTATGCACATAGCTGCTGCTTCACCAATGTATGTCCAGCGATCTGAAGTAGACGCCGATGTACTTGAGCGGGAAAAGGATATATACCGTACCAAGGCACGTGAGTCCGGTAAACCTGAAAATATCGTAGAGAAGATTATCGACGGTCAGGTTAACAAGTTCTATGCAGATATATGCCTGGTTGAGCAGCAGTTTGTCAAAGACACCGACAAGACTATCCAGCAATTGGCAGCAGAAGTCGGTAAATCACTCGGCACAACAATTACCATCACCCGCTTTACAAAATATGCCCTCGGTGAAGGTCTTGAAAAGAAAGAATGCGACTTTGCCGCTGAGGTTGCGGCAGCAGCCGGCCTTTAATCCTTCATCGAAGCCGGCCTGAAATGGCCGGCTTTTTTTTATACTTTTCCCGAGTCATTCCAATATTCATCATCTTGTACTTAAGTTACGTACATCATAATTCCGGAGGCACGACATGGGCAGAAAATCCTACAGCCGGGTACTTTTGAAGCTTTCTGGTGAATCACTTGCCGGTGATCAGGGTTACGGCATTGACCCGCAGACTCTTAGCAATATCGCCAGCGAGATCAAGGAAGTTGTCGACAGCGGAGTGCAATTAGCGCTTGTCATAGGTGGCGGCAACATCTTCCGCGGCCTCACTGCCTCTTCCAAAGGGATGGATCGCTCAAGCGCCGACCACATGGGGATGTTAGCCACAGTCATAAATTCGTTGGCAATGCAGGATGCCCTTGAAAAACAGGGCGTTTCGACCCGTGTCCAGACGGCTATAGCTATGCAGGAGGTGGCAGAGCCGTATATTCGCCGTCGGGCTATGAGACACCTTGAAAAGGGGAGAGTTGTGATATTCGGTGCCGGCACCGGAAATCCTTATTTCACAACCGACACAGCTGCAAGCTTAAGGGCCATGGAGATTAACGCCCAGGTCATCCTTAAGGGGACTAAAGTGGATGGCATCTACACTGCCGATCCCAAAAAAGATCCCGACGCGGTCAAAATATCTAAACTGTCCTATATTGAAGTTCTTAAAAAAGGGTTGCAGGTTATGGATGCCACTGCTATTTCACTCTGCATGGACAACAATCTGCCAATTATTGTTTTTGATCTGACAACAGAAGGTAATATTAAAAAAGTTATCTTCGGTGAAGAGATCGGTACCATCGTACAAGGAGAATAAACATGCCAAAGAACGTGCTTGATGACATGAAGATCCATATGGAAAAGACTTTAGGGGTTCTAAAAAATGAATTCCAGAAGATCCGTACCGGACGTGCAACTACCGGTATTCTTGATTCTGTAACTATTGAATATTACGGCAACACCTCGTCGCTGAGCCAGGTTGCAACTCTAGCAGTTCCAGAAGCGCGTACGATTACTATCACCCCATGGGAGGCTAAAATAATCCCGGCTATCGAGAAGGCTATCATGAACGCCAATATCGGTTTGACACCTTCTAACGACGGTAAGTCAATTCGCCTTAATCTTCCGCCACTGACCGAAGAACGCCGTAAAGAGATTGTAAAAGGGCTAAAAAAGAAGGCTGAAGATGACAAGATAGCTATAAGAAACATCCGCCGTGACGCAATTGACAAGCTGAAAAGACTGGAAAAAGATAAAGCCATTACAGAAGACGAATTGAAAAAGTATGAAAAAGATGTTCAGGACATTACCAAAAGCTTCGAATTGAAAATGGATGAGGCCGTTGCACATAAAGAGAAAGAGGTTCTGGAAGTTTGATGAAGCCGCTTGAATCACAAAAACTGCCGACCCATCTGGCAGTTATAATGGATGGTAACGGTCGCTGGGCACAGCAGCGTATGCTCAAACGTATTGTCGGGCATCAGCGAGGCGCCGAAACGGTTAAAATGGTTGTTGAGCAGTCGTCCCTGCTTGGAATCAAATACCTGACCCTGTTCGCGTTCTCCTCAGAAAACTGGTCCAGGCCTGCTATTGAAGTGCGAGCATTGATGACTCTGCTAAAAAAGTACATCCGCCAGGAAACTGCGCGTATGATGCGCAAGAATATCCGCTATAACGTCATTGGCAATCGCCGTGATCTCCCGGATGATGTCAACGAGACACTGGAAGAAGCCATCCGCAAAACCGCCGCTAACACCGGAATGGTATTGACTCTCGCTCTCTCATACGGCGGTCGCCAGGAATTGTGCCGGGCTGCTACCCGCCTTGCACAGGATGCCGTTGATGGTAAATTATCTGTAGATGACATTACTACTGAACTTTTCGACAGTTATCTGGATACCGGCGGACTACCTGACCCGGATTTCCTGATCAGGACCAGTGGTGAGATGCGTATCAGCAACTTCCTACTCTGGCAACTAGCTTATACGGAGCTTTATTTTACCGATACCAACTGGCCCGACTTTACCATTAATGAACTCCACAAAGCACTTGCCGACTATCAGTCGCGGGAACGGCGGTTCGGAATGACAGGCGACCAGATAACTGAAAGGGGCGGCCTATCAAACGCCTGATCTCTGCGATCATCCTGTTACCAATCGTCGCCTTTATCATACTAAAAGGGGGTACGTTTCTTTTTGCCTGCCTTTTAGCTCTGATTTCCTCTATTGGCATTACTGAATTCTATCGCATGGCTCTACCGGAACGGACTTTGGAACGATGGCTGGCTTCTCTTGCCGGATCGGTACTGGTTTTTATGCCGCTGGCAGGCGATGGCAAGCTGCTTTTTCCATGCATTGGCCTCCTTTTTATCGGATTTTCACTATTGTTTTTGTTCCGTGTCCGTACCATTAGCACTGCCGCCAGCGAAGTAGCCTTTGCACTGTTAGCGTTCCTGTACATCCCTTTTTTGTTGATGCACATGGTTCTGCTGCGGCAGACGACCTTCGGCATTCAGTGGCTGTTTGTTATCATGCTTATCGTCATGACCAACGACTCGGCAGCCTATTACACAGGATGTGCTTTTGGCAAACACCGTCTGTACCCTTTGGTAAGCCCCAAAAAAAGTATTGAAGGAGCGGTAGGTGGCCTCATAGGCAGCCTCTGCGGCACCCTGCTTGCTAAATTCACCTTTTTCCAGCAATTGACACTTATTGATGCTGTTGCCACCGCTCTTGTCGTAGGTGTGGTTGGCCAGGCCGGAGATTTGTTCGAGTCGCTGTTAAAACGGAGCTTTGGCGTAAAGGATTCAGGGACGATTATTCCGGGGCATGGCGGAGTGCTTGACCGTCTTGACAGCATCCTCTTCGCCGCCCCGGTCACCTACTATTACGTTCTCTTCTTTTTTAAAGGTTAACCCATGAAAAGCATCTCTATCCTTGGCTCTACCGGTTCAATAGGAGTCAGTGCTCTCGAAATCATCAGCGCACACCCAGACCGTTTTCGGGTTATTGCCCTGACAGCCGGTAAAAATCTGGAACTTTTTGTGCGGCAGATCAAACAGTTTTCGCCACGGATTGCTGTCGTTGCCTCAGCTGAGGATGTTCCCCGCCTGAAAGATCTTTGCAGCGGTCTGGATGTGACCATTCTGGGCGGCGTAGAGGGTTTGATAGCTGCGGCTACAGCTGATGAAACCGAAATGGTTGTGGCAGCAATTGTCGGTGCTGCCGGCCTGGTTCCTACAGCCGCCGCCATTAGAGCCCGCAAGGATATAGCACTGGCCAACAAGGAGACTCTGGTTACAGCGGGTCATCTCTTCATGGATCTTGTTGCAGAGTACGGAGTCAGGCTATTTCCGGTTGATAGCGAACATAGCGCTATTTTTCAATCGATTGAGGGACACCGCAATGAGGACATTCAGAAGATAATACTGACAGCATCTGGAGGCCCTTTTCTAAAAACACCGGCTTCGGAACTTTCAAATGTTACCGTTCGTGATGCCCTCAACCACCCCAACTGGAACATGGGTAAAAAGATCACCATCGATTCGGCCTCCATGATGAATAAAGGGCTTGAGGTAATCGAGGCCCGCTGGTTGTTTAATACTCCAGTAGATAAGATACAGGTAAATATTCACCCACAGAGCATCATTCACTCAATGGTTGAGTATGTTGATGGCTGTGTCATTGCTCAACTCGGTACTCCGGATATGAAAGCCCCCATCGCTTATGCGCTTGCCTACCCGGAAAGAATTACGACCGGCGTCAAGCCGTTGGATTTAACAGCATTTTCAGGCCTAACCTTTTTTAACCCTGATCGCGACAAGTTCCGCTGCCTGGATCTCGCCTATCGCGCTATAAAATCCGGAGAAAGCATGCCTGCCGTCATGAATGCCGCCAACGAAATTGCTGTTGCAGAGTTTCTGGAGGGACGTATCGGCTTCACCCAGATCGCTGAGACTATTGAACGCACAATGGATGCCCACACCGCACACGATCTGCAATCCATAGAAGAAGTATTGAAGGCTGACCTCTGGGGCAGAGAGACCGCCCGAGAAATCTGCAAGGGGATGGTACACTGACATGACCGTTATTTATGCAATTATAGTTTTAGGTATTTTGATCTTTGTCCATGAACTAGGGCACTTCCTGCTGGCCAAGATGATGGGGGTCAGCGTCGAAAAGTTTTCACTCGGTTTTGGTCCCAAACTGATCGGTACGAAAATAGGTGAGACCGAATATCTCCTTTCGGCTTTCCCGCTGGGTGGATATGTAAAGATGTTCGGAGAGGGGGGATACATCGAGGGGGGTGAAATTCATAACCCCGGTGGAGTTGACAAAGCTCCTGCCGATGAGTTCCCCCATGGATCTCTTCATGAAATGACAGCTGCGGAAAAGGCACGTTCGTTTGCCCACAAACCGGTGCTGGCACGAATTGCAATCGTCATGGCCGGACCGGTTTTCAATCTGCTCTTCGCGTGGCTAATCTTCATAGTACTTTCAATGATCGGGGTCCCTACCGTTACACCTAAAATTGGCGAAGCCCTTAAAGACAAACCTGCCGCAAAAGCCGGCATACAAAAGGGTGATGTCATTACCGCCATTAACAATAAACCTGTAAAACAGTGGGATCAAATTGCCGAAGGCGTAGCCGCCAGCAAAGGGCAGCCGCTCACTCTGTCGGTCAAGCGTGACAGCAGGGAAATTTCATTCACCATCACTCCTGAACCCCGTGTCACAAAAAACCTGTTCGGAGAGAAGGTCAATGGCTATGCAATCGGAGTCGCCTCGGCAGGTGAAATCGTTACCGAGCATTTTAATCCTTTTGAGGCGGTAATTAAAGGGACCGAGCAGACCTGGAAAGTCATTGACCTGACAGTCATGTCACTGGTTAAAATGGCACAACGTATTGTTCCCATGGAGAGCGTCGGCGGCCCTATCATGATCGCCAAGATGGCGGGAGACATGGCAGAAGCCGGGGGCACCAGCTTCCTGGCGTTCATGGCGCTGCTCTCTATTAATCTTGGGGTACTCAACCTGCTGCCGGTGCCGGTACTTGATGGCGGTCATCTGCTTTTCTATTTTATGGAGTTAATCTTCCGGCGACCGGTTCCGCAAAAGATTCGTGAATACGCCCAGCAGTTCGGGATGGTGTTGTTGCTGGGGCTAATGGTTCTGGCCTTCTACAATGATATCATCAGGTATTTTGTCACCCGCCAGGGGTAGTGATGAACATTCTTGCCATAGATACATCAACATCATTTGCAAGTATTGCAATAGGTGTTGGCGAACAGATCGTTGCCGAATCATTGCTCAACACAAACCGAACACTTTCTGCCCGACTTGTACCGGAAATTGAGCGTCTTCTGGCAACCGCAGGGCTGGCAATAGCGGATATCGACTTATTTGCTTCTGCCATCGGCCCCGGTTCATTCACCGGAGTGCGAGGAGGTATCGCTACAATTCAGGGACTGGCGCTTGCCGGCGCAAAACCATGCGCCGGATTTTCATCGCTTGCCATGTTGGCTATGAATTTTTCTCTCTCCAAGTCATTAATATGCCCTATGCTTGATGCCCGCAAAGGCGAAATTTATGCCGCGCTTTATGACTGTTCATCCCCACTTCCCTCCCCTGTTATTAACGATAGCGTCCTGCCTCCTGCGGCATTTATAGACAATATTACTGCCGTGACCAAAGAACCGGTCATTTTTGTTGGAGACGGCGCCTTACTCTATCATGCACAGATTGCAGAAAAGCTGGGTGAACAGGCGGTTTTTGCCCCCTTTTCCCTCCACTCACCCCATTCCGCCAACGGTGTCCTGTTGGCGTTGCATGCATCCAAATATGGCGTATTATTGGAACCATCACAACTGCTGCCTGCCTACCTGCGTGCGTCCGATGCCGAACTGATGAAGGTAAAGGCGGCTTGACAGATCTCGCCTGATGTATTGATGAAAGCGGCCTATATTACAACCCTGATGAACTGGAGAGAATATGAAACTGATTATTCCGGTTATAGCCACATTGATCCTTGTCTTTTCAACTTCAGGAGTTGTGCAAGCAGCACCCTTGAAAACCCATGTTGAGCAGTTCAATGTCGTCAACGCTCCCAACAATGAAAATCTCAAACAAACACTCCAGGGCATTCTGACTTCGCGCCTTAGCCCTGATCTGGTCCAACTGGTTGAAAAACCGGATCAGGCCGAACTTCTTGTTATCGGCAGTTATGCTCTGTTCGGGAAGATGTTCAGCCTCGATGTTCTCATTAAGAACAAGGGCAACGGAGGCTTAATCAAGGTTTTTGAGCAGGGGGAAGGTCAGGAAGACGTTATCCCTGCGCTAGGAAGGCTTGCACGAAAGATCGATGCTGAACTGGCGAAGATTCCGGTTTCTGTGCCACTCCCAATCTCACCTGTCGCATCACAGATAACCGTGAAAGAGAAATATGTACTTCATACAGACCCCTCCACAAAAGATTCACAAGACAGTTGGTCAAGCACTCCACTGGATGGAGCATTCAGCAGTATTGCGATGGGGCGTACCAGCGCTGCAGGAGAACGGGAACTTTTCATAGCCGGTGAACAGACTGTACGGGCATACATAAAGGGAAGCGGATTGAATCTGGTTGCCGAAATTACAATTCCAGCCACCGGAAAGATTCTTGCCATCGATACAGCAGATCTTGACAGAGACAGCTCACCGGAACTGTACGTTACCATCATAGATAGAAAAATGCCCCGTTCGCGCGTATATCAATTTAACGGAACAGCCTTTGTTGTGATTGCAGAAAACCTGCCATGGTTCTTTCGTGGTATCGGCCATGACGTCACCTCCCGCACTATCTACGCTCAGGAAATAGACAACGACGGGAAATACTATGGAGATGTAAAAGAGCTGTCGAAATCAAATACCCGCTTCACAGCTGTAAAGCCTCTCAAACTGCCCCGTTCGGCAAACATCTTCAACTTCAATCGCATTACAGAAGCCTCAGGCAAAGACATTTTTATCGCGCTGGATGAGGATGGTTATCTTGTCGTGTATTCATCTGCCGACAGTGAAGTATGGAAAAGCGGAGAAAAATATGGTGGCTCGGAAAGCTTTTTTAATAACGAATCACATTCAAACTCACGCTCCAGCAGGGACACCAATAGGTGGATGTTTCTTGAACAGAGAATTATGCTGCTGAAGGACGGAACACTGATCGTTCCACGCAACGAAGGCACTCTCGGCTTTGGAAACATCAGGAATTTCGACAAACACTCCCTGTTCGCGTTCGAGTGGACCGGTGCCGTACTCAAAGAAAAGTGGCATACACGCCGGTCGACCGGCTACCTTGCCGATTACGCCTTTGATCAGGCTTCCAGAGAGGTTTTGCTGCTGGAAGTAGTTCAGAAGCCTGGGCTCTTTAACAAAGGGAAGTCCGTAATATCAATTAACAGAATCGATTAGGGCAGTCGGGGGGGGGAGCAACCGCTGAAAGCAGCTCCCCCCGCTGAATAGTTTTACCCCTCCATTTGTACAATCAACCGTCCCTGCTATACTTAAGATAAATCCTTCCGCTGGAGGATACGCCATGAATATTCATGAGTATCAGGCCAAGGAAATTCTCAACAATTATGGCATCCCGATTCCGCGCGGACTCGTGGCGCTGACATCCGACCAAGTTGAGCGAGCCGCCAAAATGATGGGTGGACGATGTGTCATCAAGGCGCAGATATATGCCGGCGGTCGTGGTAAAGCCGGCGGCATAAGACTGATACATCATCCGGAAGAAGCTCAAGAATATGCCAAGGAGCTTTTTGGGCGCACTCTGGTTACCAAACAGACCGGACCACAGGGCCTGAAGGTACGCCGCATCCTGGTGGAAGAGGCGGTAGAGATCGCCAGCGAGTTTTATCTTTCCATTTCGCTCGACCGGAAAAGTTCCCGCTATATACTGATTGCCTCCGCAGAAGGCGGCATCGACATTGAAGATGTTGCAAGCAGGAACCGGGACAAAATCCTTACCCTCACAATTGACCCGTTTACCGGCCTGCGCCCCTACCAGGCACGCAAGATTGCCCTGGCACTCGGGCTTACAGGAACGATCTGTGAGGACTGCGTCGAATTGATACTTAACCTGTACAGAGCCTGTCAGGAAAAAGATTGTTCACTGATCGAAATCAATCCGCTGGTGGTGACCAGGGCCGGTTGGCTGATAGCCATGGACGCCAAGATCACATTTGACGACAACGCCGTCTATCGACATCGCGAATATCCTGACATGGTTGATTATTCCCAGCTCGACCCGCTGGAGATCAATGCCGCCAAGTATGACCTTGCCTACATCAAACTATCCGGCACGATAGGGTGCCTGGTCAACGGTGCCGGACTGGCGATGGCAACTCTAGATGTGTTGCATGAGTGCGGCGGCAAACCGGCAAACTTTCTGGATGTAGGGGGCGGAGCGACTCGCGAGAAAGTAGCGGAGGCATTCAGGATAATCCTGCAGGATTGTGATGTAAAAGGGATCTTCGTCAACATTTTCGGCGGTATCATGCGTTGTGATGTTATCGCACAGGGGATTACTGAGGCAGCCAGTGCGGCCGGATGCACCCTGCCGATAGTTGTTCGCATGGACGGCAGCAATGTTGAGGAAGGAAAAAAACTGCTTCAGGAATCCGGCCTGAACGTACAGATAGGCAAATCACTCGGAGATGGCGCCGCCAAAATAGTGAAGATGCTTGGGGATGAGGTGCGATAGGCCATGTCCATACTTGTCGATAATAAATCCAGAGTTGTCGTCCAGGGAATAACCGGGCGTAGCGGTCTCTTCCATACCAAGCAGTGCCGCGAATACGGCACCGGTATCGTAGCAGGTGTCACTCCAGGCAAGGGTGGCATTCATATAGAAGGGATTCCGGTTTATAATACTGTTGCCGAGGCCGTCAAACTGTCAGGGGCAAATATTTCGATGATATTTGTCCCCCCACCCTGCGCAGCAGACTCAATCATGGAAGCAATTGACGCAGAAATTGATCTGGCGGTCTGCATCACCGAAGGAATCCCGATCCGCGACATGGTGCCGGTCAAGGCGGTTCTTCAAAACAGCAGAACCCGACTGATCGGTCCCAACTGTCCAGGTGTTATTACGCCCGGAGCATGCAAGGTCGGCATAATGCCTGGGCATATTCATAAACAGGGAAAGATAGGAGTAGTTTCGCGCAGCGGCACCCTGACCTACGAAGCGGTCAAGCAACTGACCGACCTCGGGCTTGGGCAATCTACATGCGTTGGAATCGGCGGCGACCCGATCATCGGTATGAATTTCATCGACGTTCTGGCACTCTTCAATCAGGACCAGGACACCGAGGGGGTCTTCATGATCGGCGAAATCGGCGGAGGTTCCGAAGAAGAAGCTGCCGAGTGGATAAAGAAGAACATGAAAAAACCGGTGGCCGCCTTTATCGCCGGAATCACCGCACCACCCGGCAGACGAATGGGACATGCAGGGGCGATTGTCACCGGCGGAAAAGGGAGGGCTGAAGACAAGATCCGGCTCCTGATGGAGTGCGGAGTAGTTGTAGCAACAAGCCCGACACGAATGGGAGAGGCGATGTTGGAAGCGCTCAAGGCGCCAAAATGGGACCTGAATCAACCTCTATAAAATAACATTAACCATTACAGCACTTTAGCGTTAAACAGCTTATTTATAAACACAATATCACAATTGACGTACAACTGAAATCGAGGCATACTGACGGCACATATCATCCGAACGGGAACTCATACTGGGTCTCCCGTTCTTTTTTACAGGAACACTCCAATGGAACCAGCCAATTTTGTTCATCTTCACCTCCACACCCAATATTCCCTGCTGGACGGCGCAATCCGCTTTGATGACCTGATCGCAAAAGCAAAAGAGCATAATGCACCGGCAGTCGCTATCACCGATCATGGCAACATGTTCGGGGCGGCGGAATTTTATCTTAAATGCAAGAAGGCCGGGGTCAAACCGATCATCGGCTGTGAGCTCTATCTGGCGCCCGGATCGCGTTTTTCGCGAGACTCCAAAGGGATCTCCGATGCGGCCTACCATCTGATCCTGTTGTGCGAAAACATGGAGGGGTACAAGAACCTTTCCTATCTGACTTCCGCCGGCTACAAGGAAGGGTTCTACTACCGCCCACGTATCGACCGGGAACTGCTTACGGGCCGCTCCGGCGGCCTCATCGCCCTCTCCGCCTGTCTCAAAGGGGAAGTGGCCATGCAGTGCGGCCGCGGCAACATGGAAGAGGCGCTTGCCACCGCCAAGTGGTATAGCGAACTGTTCCCCGACCGGTATTATATCGAACTGCAGGAAAACACCATCCCCGAGCAGGATGTCGTCAACAAGCGCCTGATGGAGGTGGCGGCCGAACTGAAACTGCCACTGGTAGCAACCAACGACTGCCATTACCTGAACCGCGAAGACGCCCGCGCCCATGAGGTGCTGCTCTGCATCCAGACCGGCAAGACCATGGAAGATCCGACCCATATGAAATTTTCGGTGGACGAGTTCTACGTCAAGTCGCCGGAAGAGATGTCTCAGGCCTTTTCCTATGCACCGGAAGCAATCAGCAACACCCTGACAATAGCCGAACGTTGTAACCTTGAGCTGCCGGTGGACGGCAAGACCTACTACTTCCCGCACTTCGACCCGCCTGCAGGGCAGAATCACGACGACATGCTGCGTGATCTGGCCACCGATGGCCTGAAAGAACGGATGGTAACCATCCTGGCCAAGTATCCGGATATGACGCTGGAGCAGCAGCAGGGATATTTTGACCGTCTTGAAATTGAGCTGGACTGTATCCGCGACATGAAGTTTCCCGCCTACTTCCTGATCGTTTCCGACTTTATTCGCTGGGCCAAGGAAAAGGGGATTCCGGTCGGCCCCGGCAGGGGGTCAGCCGCCGGTTCGCTGGTGGCGTATTCGATCAAGATCACCGATATCGACCCGCTCCCCTACAACCTGTTGTTCGAGCGATTCCTCAATCCTGAACGAATCTCCATGCCTGATATCGACGTCGACTTCTGCCAGGATCGCCGTTCCGAGGTGATTCAGTACATGGTCGAAAAGTACGGCCGCGACCGTGTCTGTCAGATCATCACCTTTGGAACCATGGGTGCCAAGGCTGCCATCCGGGATGTCGGCCGTGCGCTGAACATGACCTATGGAGATGTAGACCGCATTGCCAAGCTGATTCCGGACGATCTGAAAATGACCCTGAGCAAGGCGTTGCTGCAGGAACCGCAACTTAAAGAAATGTGCGCAGCAGACCCGCAGGTCAAGGATCTGCTGGACACGGCCCTCTGCCTCGAAGGGCTCACCCGTCACGCTTCAACCCACGCCGCCGCTGTTGTTGTCGCGCCGGAACCGCTGGAGGAGTTCCTGCCGCTCTACAAGGATCAGAAGACCGGTTCGATCAATACCCAGTACTCGATGAAATATGTCGAACTCGTCGGACTGGTCAAATTCGACTTTCTGGGGCTTAAAAACCTGACCGTGATCGAGAACGCCGTTAAACTGGTGCGAGTGAAAGTGCCTGAGTTCGACATCACGACACTGCGGGATGACGATCAGGCCAGTTATAACCTGATCACCGCCGGTAACACCACCGGGGTTTTCCAGCTCGAGTCAAGCGGCATGAAGGAGATGCTGGTCAAGCTGAAACCATCCTGTTTTGAAGATGTCATCGCCGCCTGCGCTCTGTACCGTCCAGGTCCGTTAGGCTCCGGCATGGTGGACGACTTTATTGACCGCAAGCATGGACGCAAGGAGGTCGTATATGACCTGCCGCTGCTGGAACCGATCCTGAAGGACACGTACGGGGTCATCGTCTATCAGGAACAGGTCATGCAGATTTCCCGTTCGCTGGCCGGTTATTCGCTGGGACAGGCCGACCTGCTGCGGCGTGCCATGGGTAAGAAGGATGACAAGGAGATGTCCCGCCAGAAGGGGCTCTTCCTGGACGGCGCCAAGGAAAACAAACTGGACCCGAAAAAGGCCGAAGCGATTTTTGACCTGATGCACAAATTCGCCGAGTACGGCTTCAACAAGTCACATTCTGCCGCCTATGCGCTGATTGCCTACCAGACCGCCTACCTGAAGGCTCACTACCCGGTAGAGTTCATGGCGGCGCTATTGACCTGCGACATGGACAGCACCGACAAGGTCGTCAAAAACATCAGCGACTGCCGCGAACAGGGCATCGAGGTACTTCCCCCGGACATTAACACGTCAGGCCTGTCATTTACCGTTGTCGGCACATCAATGCGCTTCGGTCTGGGAGCGGTAAAGAATGTCGGTTCAGGCGCCATAGAGGCCATCCTGGAAGCGCGTGGCGACATGCCTTTCAAAAGTCTTTATGATTTCTGCGAGCGTGTTGATCTGCGCAGAGTGAACAAGCGGGTAATAGAATCGCTGATCAAATGCGGCGCGTTCGATTCCACCGGTGCTGCCCGTTCCGCCCAGCTTGAGGGATTAGAAGCTGCTTCAAATTATGGGCAAAAGATTCAGGAAGAAAAGGCCAGCGCCCAGGTTTCGCTGTTCGGTACGGAAGAGGTGTCACGCGGCAACGCCAGCGGTGGCATGAAACTTCCCAACACCCCCGAATGGCACGACAAGGAAAAATTGGCCTATGAGAAAGAGGCACTCGGCTTTCTGATTACCGGTCACCCTCTTGACCGCTACATCGATGATATCAGACGTCTCGCCAACACCGACATTGCCAATATGTTTGAAATGGCCGAGGGAAGCGAGGTACGGATATGCGGCATTGTCTCCGCCTTTAAGGAGATAACAACCAAAAAGGGTGACCGTATGGGCTTCGTAACAATTGAAGACCTCACCGGTTCAGTTGAAATAACCGTCTTTTCCGATATCTACGCAACCGCTTCTCCACTCTTGAAATCTGATGATCCGCTGCTGGTGGTCGGCAAACTGGAAAAGGGCGAAAAAGGGTGCAAGTTGTTAATCATGAAGGGTGGCGAGGAGAATAACGGAAGGAAGTTCCAGCGTGATCGCGGTCCGGCCGGTGACATCAAGCTGCTGTCCGAGGCCAGGTCTCAGACAACCAAAAAGGTGTCTTTTATCCTGCGTATGAATGAAACCCCGCCAGAGCAGATCACCCTCCTCAAGGAGGTCATTGAGCGGCATCCCGGCAGTGTACCGGCATCCATACAGTTCCTGTTGCCAGAGAGGAGCCGTTCGGTCATGCCTCTGGCTAACGGTATGAGTGTAGCGGCCAGTGATGATTTAAGGCTGGATGTAGAGAGACTGTTAGGGTATAATGCCGCCACTTTTGAGTAAATATATGAGGTGATTAATATGGCTGCTCCGTTTTATCTTGAATTTGAAAAACCTATTGTTGAACTGGAAAAGAAAATTGAGGAACTGAATGCACTGGCGAGTGACGGGCTGGATATCGGTGCTGATGTGAACGCTCTTGAGAGTCGCGTAGAGGAGATGAGAGCAGATATTTTTGCCAACCTCTCCAGATGGCAGACCGCTCAGGTAGCCAGACACATCAACCGCCCCTTTACCCAGGACTATATTAATCTCATGTTCACCGAGTTTGTCGAACTGCACGGCGACCGTAATTACGGAGACGATCACGCTATAGTCGGTGGTTTGGCACGCTTTGATGGACAGCCGGTAATGGTCATCGGCCACCAGAAGGGTCGCGACACCAAGGAAAAGGTCTACCGGAACTTCGGCATGCCAAATCCTGAAGGGTACCGTAAGGCGCTACGTCTGATGCAGATGGCTGAGCAGTTCAAGCTGCCGGTTATCACCTTTGTCGACACCCCGGGAGCCTATCCCGGCATCGGCGCCGAAGAGCGCGGACAAGCCGAAGCAATTGCCCGTAATCTACGCGAGATGGCGAGTCTGCGCACCCCGATTATCGTATGTATCACCGGTGAAGGCGGTTCTGGCGGAGCTCTCGCAATTGCTGTCGGTGACCGGATCCTGATGCTGGAACATTCAGTATATGCCGTTATCTCGCCAGAAGGGTGCGCCGCTATCCTCTGGTCGGACGGTACAAAAGGTGCCCAGGCAGCTGAAGCGCTCAAGCCGACTGCGAAGGACATCATCAAACTGGGAGTCATAGACGAAATCATCAAGGAGCCGGTAGGCGGAGCCCACCGCGACCATGAACTCACCGCTGGTAACATGAAAGAAGCGATCGCCCGCAACCTGGCGGAGCTGAACAAACTTTCCGGAGATGAACTCGTGGAAGGGCGCTACAATAAATTCAGAGCCATGACACGACTTGCTGAATAAAGAATTTACTCAGTGGGCGGTTTAACCGCCCCTGTTTATTTTAGTACGGTAAAATTTATTTCTGCGGCCTTATGAAGAAGTAAATTTGCAAGTGTACTTATCCTGTTTGTCAGGGTTAAAGGAATAAAATGCTCGAACGTCTGCAAAAAATAATATCTGCTGCAGGAATCACCTCTCGAAGAGCTTCTGAAGCGTTGATCCAGAATGGCCAGGTGGCCGTTAACGGTATAGTAGTAACCGAACTGGGGAGTAAGGCTGATCCGTCAATTGACACCATTACGGTAGACGGAAAAGCTCTGAAAATCAGCGCACAGCGTCTTTACATCCTGCTCAACAAGCCACCAGGTTATATTACCGCTCTGAAAGACAGCCAGGGGCGCCCCCTGGTTACCGACCTGCTGAAAGACGTGGCGGATCGCGTCTATCCGGTGGGTCGTCTGGATTACAATACCGAGGGTCTTCTGCTTTTGACCAATGACGGAGAGTGGGCCAATCGCCTGATGCATCCCAGCAATGAGATTGAGAAAGAATATCATGTCCGGGTACGCGGCAAGGTGATAGACCAGCAGTTGAAACGTTTGGCTGAAGGGGTCGAACTGGAAGACGGCATGACAGCGCCGGCGGTTGTTAGCCTGGTGAAGAGCGGCGAGCAAAACGACTGGATATCGATTGCAATCCATGAGGGACGCAACCGTCAAGTGCGCAGAATGTGCGAGGCTGTCAGCCTTTCAGTGGTACGCCTCAAGCGCATCCGTTACGGGACTCTTGCACTTGGCACACTCAGGGCGGGGCAATTCCGCTATCTTTCAGAAGCCGAAGTGCATCAGCTGTCCGGTGAACCGATAAAGAGCCCCCCTTATGTAAAATCAGCCCGCCTGGACAAGTCTGACAGACCTGTAAAATCATCCCGTCCAAAACAATCAGGAGGAAAAAGCAGTGGAAGAAGGTAACAGTAGAAGGTCCGGTTTTATCGAGCGCGTCAGCCGATTAGTAACCGGACGCAAAAGGACAACTGAACAGGATATCAACGACTTTATCGAAGCATCTGAAGAAGAAGGTCTGGTTAACGAAGAAGAGAGCGAGATGATACGCTCGATTTTTTCCCTCAGCACGACTATCGTGCGTGAAGTCATGGTCACACGTACTGAAATGGCCTGTGTTACCGTAGATGCCACAGTACGGGAACTGCTTGATACGATCATAGCTTGCGGCCATTCTCGAATCCCGGTTTATGAAGATTCCATCGACAATATCATCGGCCTGATATATGCGAAAGATCTTCTCAAGCAGTGGGGTACCGATGAAAATCACCTCTCTGCCCGCGAAATAATGCGACCGCCCTATTTTATCCCCGAATCCAAAAACCTGGAGCAGCTGCTGCAGGAGTTTAAACGCAAACGTATCCACCTTGCGATCGTCATTGACGAGTATGGCGGCACATCCGGTCTGATAACCATAGAAGACCTCCTGGAGCAAATCGTTGGGGACATTCAGGACGAATACGATCGGGAGGAATCACTTCTGACAGTCAACCCTGACGGCAGTATCACAGCCGATGGACGCCTTCCGGTCGAAGAGCTAGAAGAACATTTCGACATTGAGATCGAGCGCGACAACTTTGATTCCGTCGGAGGGCTTGCATTCCACCTGACCGGGAAAATCCCGGCAGTAGGAGACACCATTAATGGCGCCGGATTATGCCTGAAAATACTTGACGCCGATCTGCGGCGGGTTAAGAAAGTTGCTATCAGCCTGAAAAACAGCGTTCCCTCTGAAAACATGGGGCGCGAGTGAACTTTCTGGTATCTTTATCCTTGTTAAAACAGTTTTTTGACCGTCAGGGAATGTTGGCAATCGCCAGCGGAATTCTGATAGCCCTCTCCTTTCCGAATCCAGGCTTCTCCTTCCTGGCATGGGTCGCTCTGGTTCCCTTACTGATAGCACTTGAAGATATTGCTCCACAGACGGCCTTCCGCATCGGTCTGACCTGCGGTATCACCGCATACGCGATAATCCTCTACTGGCTTAACATCGTTTTTGTCCGCTACGGCCATCTTCCCTGGTCAGTCAGCATACCGGTCTACCTGTTACTGGTTCTCTGGCTGGCAATGTTTTTTGGTTTGAGTACCGGCATTGCCAGGCTTGGAGAATTAGCCGGCATAAAAGCGGCATTTACTCTGCCGGTCGCATGGGTCGCCTTTGATTTTATCCGTTCGTTCCTGTTTTCCGGCTTTGCCTGGGCCATGTTGGGACATTCACAGTTTCGTACGCTGCCTCTGATCCAGATTGCCGATCTGGCCGGCGTCTACGGCATAACCATGCTGATAGTTCTGGCGAATGTCGTCCTTCATCGCGCCCTGCGTGCTGTTTCCGGAGCGGGCGTCCCATACCCGGCAAAGAGTCTGGTTATACTTCTGCTCTTGCTTTTTGGCACACTTTTCTACGGTTTCAACCGACTTAATGAACCGGAAATAAACGAATCAAAACCGCTCCGAGTAGCCCTGATCCAAGGCAATATTTCTCAGGACGTAAAATGGAGCCCGGCTTTCAGAGAGAGTACGATAGAAACCTACGAGCGACTCACAAGAGAAGCATCCAAAGGCGGAGTTGACCTGATTGTCTGGCCGGAAAGCGCCGTACCGTTCTTTTTTCAGGATGAACCACTGCAAGCGGAACGTATCAGGAATCTTGCGCGTGAGATGAATGCCTGCATATTGTTCGGCAGCCCTGCCCATGAGCTTCGCAACGGCCGCAGCACCTTTCTGAACAGCGCTTTCATGCTATCACCGAACGGTGAAACTGTTGGCCGTGCAGACAAAATGCATCTGGTGCCTCTTGGCGAATATGTACCACTGGGCAACATCTTAACCTTCATCAACAAGCTTGTTGTCGGCATCGGCGATTTTTCCCCTGGCGAGCGGGCTGTTGTGCTTGATACAGGGAGCACTAAACTGGGTATTCAGGTCTGTTATGAAGTCATATTTCCGGAACTGGCCCGCGAATACGTCCGGGCCGGCGCCAGAATTCTGGTGGCAATCACCAACGATGCCTGGTTTGGCCGCTCATCAGCACCTTATCAGCACCTCGCCATCTCGACTTTCCGTGCGATTGAGACCCGTACTCCACTGATCCGTGCGGCGAATACCGGAGTAACCGCAATTGTTGACCATAACGGTCACATCAGCACCATGACCGGCCTGTTTGTTGAAGCGTACCGCACCGGCGAAATTCAGCCGGGGAGCGGTGAATCGATTTACCTCACTATTGGTGATCTCCCGGCATGGCTTTGCGTTCTGCTGACCGGTGGTATAGTTTTGTTAACCTGGACCAAACGAAAGAAAACATCCTGATAAAATATAATAAGCGCTTTAACGAAGTTACTAAGGAGCAATAGAAATGTACCGTGAAGAAATAGCAAAATTAAATGACTGTGAAGAACGTATCGCCAAGCTTCGGGGGGCACTTTGACGTAGATGCCAATCGTGAGTCGATCATGGAGATCGAATCAATAATGACTGTCCCCGGATTCTGGGATGACACCAAAAAGTCCCAGGAATTCATCAAGAAACGTACGGCAATGGAAAAGATCGTGCAGATGTGGGATGGTCTTGTGCATCAGGCGGACGATATCCGCATGATGATTGAGCTTGGAGAAGAAGCTCAGGATGCTGAAGCTCTGCCTGAGGTTGAAAAAATGACCGCCCAGCTGATTCAGGAGGTGGAGGCTGCCGAGTTCCGGCGAATGCTTTCCGGGCCCCATGATCGCAACTCCTGCTTTATTACCATAAATCCCGGAGCGGGCGGCACAGAGTCCCAGGACTGGGCTGAAATGATCCTGCGCATGTACCTCCGTTACTGTGAAAAAAAAGGGTGGAAGACGGTAATAACTGAATATCAGGCCGGTGACGAAGCCGGACTCAAGTCGGCAACGTTTAACGTCAGCGGCGAGTATGCCTATGGCTATCTCAGGGCTGAAGCAGGCATACATCGCCTTGTACGCATATCCCCTTTTGACAGCAATGCGCGCCGGCACACATCTTTTGCATCAATGTACGCTTTCCCTGAAATTGAAGAGGATGATATCGATATCAAAATCAGTGATACCGATTTGAAGGTGGATACTTTCCGCTCTGGCGGCGCCGGCGGTCAGCATGTTAACACTACTGATTCGGCCGTCCGTATTACCCATATTCCATCAGGCATCATCGTGGCCTGTCAGTCTGAGCGGAGCCAGATATCAAACCGCGCTACTGCCATGAAAGTTCTGCGGGCCAAATTGTATGAACGGGAGGTCGAAGAGCGCAAGGAAAAGGCATCCGAAATCGCCGCCGAAAAGAAAGAAATCGGCTGGGGTAGTCAGATTCGCTCGTATGTTCTGCACCCATACAAGATGGTAAAGGATCTGCGTACCGGTGTAGAATCAGGCAACCCGGATGCTGTCCTGGATGGCAACCTGGATGAATTTGTAGTGGCATATCTAATGGGGGTCAGACGAAATATCGGGGATGCAGAATAAAAACCTTTTTTTCTGGCAGGTTGTGCTAATCCAACCTGCCAGACCCCATTGCAGCAGGAAAACAGACATTGTGCGGCAAATTAGCTTTTGCTCCACACTTGGAACACGAAACAGTCGGAGTACAGCTCAGGTGGTATACCTCACTTAGCAGCCCCATATGAGACAGCCAACAGATATGGCCCTTGTGCATTTCCCCGCAACTGCATTCCGTTTCTGGAATATTTTCATCCGGCTGATCAAACATGGCTACCTTTCTTTCCATAATCACAAAATTGTTTCACGAAGTTTTTCACTCACAATGGATATAAATTCTATAAACTGCAGTCGATCTGTGGATATCTGTTTTTTTAAGGTAAATTGTTGTCATTGCCACCCCATACATCCAGCCACTGCTGCTGAGGCGTTCGACTGTCACCGTACTGGACAATGACACCGTCTTGCCGCTGGTAGGAACAGGACCATCCCGGCTTGTCTGAACCTGAAAAGGTTGGATACTCCTGACGATGGTCCAGTGCATTGTATGGGGCGGAATATGTCCCGTCATCTTTGGGCGGCGGACAATGTTCATCACCGATGTACCATTTATTATCGTCACTATGAGCCTGTACTGCAGCTAACATCAGGACAAATAAAACAGCTGAACCTATTCTCATAAGCCCCCCACTCTGTAACTTTTGTAAATACCTCATGGGACCAATTGCTCGCAATCAAAACAGTGACCTGTACTAGCAATTCATTCAGAAGGCATCAAGCATATCTCTAACCTTTTTGGCAAGTTCCAGTGGAGTAATCGGCTTTTTAACAATGTCAAAGTGTTCTGCAATATTCCCCTTCTTATGGAGCATATCCGCCGTATAGCCGCTTGTAAAAAGAATCTTCATTTCAGGTTCAACTGCTCTGACCTCATCAAAAAGCTCTTTTCCGCTTTTTTTAGGCATGATTAAATCTGTAAAAATCAGGCTTATTTTGTCTCTGTTTGCCAAAAACTTATCAACTCCATCCTCACCGTCTTCTGCAAGTATGACATTATAACCATACTGTTTAAGAATTGTATCAACAAGATTCCGGACAGGTGCTTCGTCTTCAACGACAAGAATGGTTTCAGAACCCATTACGGGACTTTCAAAAGATATATCTTCTCCTTCCATGGACTGTTGATTGTCAGTCATTGGAAGATAAATTTTGAACGCAGTTCCTTTACCAGGCTCGCTGTAAACATCAATATGTCCGTTATGTTGGTTAACTATCCCATATACGATAGCTAAGCCGAGCCCGGTTCCCTTGCCGGTCTCCTTGGTTGTAAAGAATGGCTCAAATATCTTGTTTTTTGTGACATTATCCATCCCCAGGCCATCATCTGATACGCTAATCTGTGCATATTTCCCGGGAGCTCCAAAACCATGGACTTCAACGAATAAATTGTCTATTTCAATAATTTGGGTTTCAATAGATAACGTCCCACCATCTTCCATGACATCCCTTGCATTGGTTGCCAGATTAACAAGCACCTGCTCAATCTGCCCTTTATCAGCAAAAACGGTAATAGGGTCGTTCCTTAATGTGGTAGTAAGCGTAATATCCTCACCAATCACCCTTCGTAAAAACTTACCGACACCTTGTATCAGTTCATTAATATTTACATACTGAGGTGACATTTCCTGCTTACGACTGAAGGCTAACAACCCGCGTGTTAAATTGGCCGCTCTCTCCGTAGAAGCAAGAATCTGATCAACCATTTCCTTGTTAGGATCATCATGCGACAACTTCATCTCCAGTAACGAGCCGTATCCGCCTATTACTGTGAGAATATTGTTAAAGTCATGGGCAATCCCCCCGGCAAGATGCCCAACTGCTTCCATTTTTTGCGAATGCCTGAGTTGATCTTCTAAATTTTTACGTCCCGTGATATCACGTACAAACACATGAACTGCCGGCTTACCTTTATGCTGCATGGAGGTCGCGGTTACTTCACCAAAGAACGTGGTACCATCAAGCCGCACGTATTTTACTTCCATTACAGGAAGCTTACCCGTGTATCTGCCTGTTCCATCCATACGGTTTACACAATGTTCCCTGGAATCCGGATGTATTAGATCCATCATCGGCCTTAAAAGAAGTTCATTCGGATCGGATGCACCAAACATGCGTACGCCGGCATCATTGATAAAAATGATCTTCCCTTCTCTCAGAATTAAGATAATATCTTGTGAAAGTTCTACCAACTGGCGATAGCGCTCTTCAGTCTCGCCCAGTACCTCCTGAATTTTCCGGTCAAAAGCAAGATCATGTCGAGTAACCAAAATGCTGATTGGCTCGCCACTGTTGTCGCGCACCATCTTTATAGCGACCTCAACAGGCTTTCCTGTATGGTTATCAGGATGATCAGCTTCTAGCACGGTGATAAAATCATGCCTATCCTCTTCTGCCTGGCAAAACGTACATGGCCCGGAGTAGCATGGATGGATGACTTCACTAATGTGCCGCCCCACAGAGGTTTCTGGAGTCTCACCAAAAATGTGATAGAACGTTTTGTTCGCACGCAAAAGTTTTCTGTCAAGGTCCAGAAGATATATAGCATCGTCTGATGCATCCATAGCCGCCTGCCACTCGTTTGCGGCCCTGTCAAGAGACCTGAGAGCTTCTTTACTCTCGGTGATATCGGAACTCAAACCGATCATCCTCACGGCATCACCGTTCATGTCCCTTAAGACGAGCCCTTCAGCTTTTATAAATTTTATTACTCCATCATGCCGGACAATACGAAATGAGGTATCAAAATCATTTTTGCCATCAAGAGCTGCTTTTATTGCAGCCATGACAATTGGACGATCCAGAGGGTGCAAAGTATTTTCCCATTTTTCTATTTCCACTTTGAAAGAATCATTATTGACGCCATAGAGCTCCCGCATCCGCTCGTCCCAAACGAGAATATCATTCCGAATGTCCCAGTCCCATATCCCAAAATGTCCTGATTTCAAAGCAAGTTCAAGTCGTTGCGCCGTTTGGTTAAGTGATTGTTGTTTGGCATCAAGATGCCTTATGAAAAGAAAAATAATCAGATAAATAAGGGCGAGGCATGTGAGGGTTATGGCCGTAAGAATAAAAAATAAATTATGGGATTTACTTAAAACAGAAGCTAATGGAACGCGAATAGAGATGAGAGCACGATAACGCCCATCCTTTTCAAAAAAACCGGCTTTATTTCCATAGAGACGAACCAGATCTTTAGGAGCATTGGCAGGATCACCATGGCATCTGAGGCAGCTTAAATCAGCTGGCTGAGTAGGGACCGCCATGTAAAGCCATTTACCATCAGGTCGGTCAATCATCTGACTATAGTTTTTCAGACCCTCGTTGTTTATGCGTTTAAGCAAATCAAGCTCCGCTGGGTCAGCCTGATTGATAAGGTTTCGCGGGTTATCAGAAGCCAATTTAAAATATATTTCCGGCAAGCCGTTTTTTCGGCGTTCCTCATTGAGCAGGGCGGTAATATTGCGGGCTATATACGTAGAAGAAAAGATAACCGGAGAAAAATATTCTGGATTCAGTAGCCCGTTTGTTTGAAGACGAAAGAGTTCGGGGCGCAGGTTTTTGGTAATATAGGTTTGTACTGCACGGTGTGCATATAATATATTTTTGCCCTGGTTTTGTGCCTCTTGAAGCGCATATTGCTCGGTCTTGGCGTAAAAAAGCACGCTAAGCCCTATCGAAAGACCGATAAAAACAAATAGGAGCAATGCTACTATTTTACGATTTTTCTGGATCATTAATGGACCATTATAAGGTAGGTAAAGACAATGTCTAAATGGTTACTTTGATGCTATCATCCAACTCAATCATGTCAATAAATCTGCTTTTAGATTGACAGCAACAATAAAAAACAGCTGAATTACACACTTTATTTCAGACAATCTTGTTTACCCGTTTTGCAAGAGTATCAACAACAAAAGCCCCAGTTTTATCGGGGCTTCTTAACTTAGACGGACTACTTTGCTGTCTGGTGGAGCCGTTTGTCGGAATCGAACCGACGACCTCATCATTACGAGTGATGTGCTCTACCAACTGAGCTAAAACGGCACTGTTACTTTCTTGTGCATGCGGCCTTCGGAGGATGTGAAAATACCTTAAAAGTGTGACCACTGTCAATGTCATAAGGTACTCTGCAATCAAATTTCTGCTTTACCGCCGCCCGGATAACGGCTAGTATCGTCCACTCGTTGCAGTTTTATTTTTTCAGGAAATGGCGCCTCATGATTTTTCGTACACAACTTTTAGTTCTGCTGTTCTGTTTCTCCGTTCTGACAGCTCACGCTGCCAAAATTGCCAAAACTGCCGGTATCAGTCGGCTTGGGTATGCCATCCAGATGGGCGCTTTTTCCGACGTAAAAAACGCAGAGCGTTTTTCAGCTAAACTTCAGTCAAAAGGGATTGAAGCGTTCTATTTCCGAAAGGACAACGGAATGTACGCGGTGCGATTCGGTGACTTTTCCACAAAAGAGAAGGCTCGTACCGAGGCAAAAAAACTTGTGGCAGAACGTCTGATTGACAGCTTCTACATCGCCCCACCAAACGAGGTCGTATTCAGCCGTTCAAAAGGGCCAGGGTGGCAAAAACCGCAACCGGACGAGATTCGAAAACCGTCCCCTTCGCTACAGCCAATTGTCCCGAAAGAGGATATTGAAAAACCGACTCCAAAAACGGTGAGTAAAGAGCGTGACATGGGGGCAATCGCTGCCCGCACCGCCGAACGCTTTGTCGGTATCCCGTACCGATGGGGTGGCGATAACGTTATAGAAGGCATGGATTGCAGCGGCTTCGTGCGGGCAGTCTACAATTTGTGCGGGCTCAGTATTCCCCGCACCTCGAGCGACCAGTTCAAAGCGGGTGAGAGTGTGTCTAAAGCGGATCTGATGGATGGCGACCTGGTCTTTTTCGGTTCTTCAGCGGACAAGATCAACCATGTCGGCATTTATGTCGGAGGAGGCAGGTTTGTTCATGCCCCGCGCCGGGGTGAAGAAATCCGTGTTACTGAGGTCAATGAAAGTTATTTTGAGAAGCGTTTTGTCGGAGCACGAAGATATTTTCAGTAAGTTTACGGAGATAATGTATGGCAGTCATCAAACCATTCCGGGCTCTGCGCCCGCCTAAAGATCTGGCTGAGAAGGTCTCAGCCCTCCCCTACGATGTGATGAATGTTGAGGAAGCTTGTGCCATGGCGGCCGGGAATCCCAACAGCTTTCTTCATATTTCCCGTGCCGAAATAGATCTTCCGCCAGAGGTTGATCCCCATGACGATTCCGTTTATCTGCAGGGAAGACTGAATCTTGGCGATTTCATCAAGCGCGGGATATTAATCCAGGACCGGCACGACTGTTTCTATGTCTATCGCCAGCAAATGGGCTCTATCAGCCAGACCGGTCTGGTGGTCTGCGCCAGCGTTGACGACTACCAGTCAGGTGTTATAAAGAAGCACGAGCATACCCGTGCCGACAAGGAAGAAGACCGGGTTAAACACATTGACTATCTGGATGCTAATGATGAACCGGTATTTTACCTCTCCCGCTCCTGCGCTGAAGTTGAAGGAATCATCGAGGGGATTACAAAAAACCCTCCGGAATATGATTTCATATCCGATGACGGGGTTGGCCACACCGCCTGGATCCTCTCCGACCAAGCCCTGATCAACCGCTTGATTGTACTCTTTGCGGCTATTCCGCGACTGTACGTCGCCGATGGACACCACCGCAGCGCTGCCGCCAGTCGTGTCCGCGACATGCGCCTGGACAAAAATCCGGTGCATAACGGAAGTGAAGAGTACAACTCGTTCCTGACGGTAATTTTCCCTGAAAACCAGCTCAATATCATGCCTTACAACCGCGCTGTCAAAGATCTTAACGGACGGAGTGTGGACGAGTTTATTTCACAGGTTGAGAGTAGCTTTCATATAACCCCCTCTCCTGTCCCGGTTGTTCCGGCTGACAGACACGAATTCGGCATGTACCTGGATGGCAGTTGGTACCTTCTGGACGCCCTGCCTGCGCTTGTCAATGAGCATGATACCGTAGGTCGACTGGATGTCTCCATTCTTCAGAACAACCTGTTGGCTCCGTTGCTCGGCATAGACAACCCGCGAACCAATCAGAGGATCCACTTCGTAGGCGGCATTCGCGGCAACGATGAACTGGTCAAGTTAGTAGATTCCGGTGAATTCGCCGTGGCGTTCGCCCTCCATCCAACCTCCATACTCGAACTGATCGAACTGGCGGATCAGGACCAGATCATGCCGCCTAAATCAACCTGGTTCGAACCAAAGCTCCGCAGTGGCCTGTTTGTACATCTGCTGAGTTAATCTTCAGGCATACAAAAGATACTAAAAGACCACCGGGGTTTCAGAAACCACGGTGGTCTTTTTTTGCGAAGTAAAAAACAGCCCCTTATCTCTTCATAGCATCATCCATCAGCTTGTAGGCACAGAACTCGCCGCACATCGTACAGGCACCGTGGTCAGACACCGGCGAATTAGCCCGATATTCGCGAGCCTTGTCAGGGTCCATCGCCAGGGCAAACTGACCTTCCCAGTCCAGCTTTTTACGGCATTTTGCCATGGCAATATCCTTAGCCATAGCCCCTTTGACACCCTTGGCAATATCTGCAGCATGGGCTGCAATGCGTGTGGCAATGACGCCATCACGTACATCCTGCACATTGGGCAGACAGAGATGCTCGGAAGGGGTTACGTAGCAGAGGAAGTCAGCTCCGGCGGCTGCCGCAATTGCACCACCGATGGCACAGGTAATATGGTCGTATCCAGGAGCGATATCGGTAACCAGCGGTCCGAGCACATAAAACGGGGCACCGTGGCAGAGTCTTTTTTGCAGCTGGATGTTGGTTTGAATCTGGTTTAAAGGCACATGACCAGGCCCCTCGATCATAACCTGCACACCGGCTTCCTGAGCACGCTGGGTCAGCTCGCCGAGCAGGATCAGCTCGTGGATCTGAGCGCGGTCGGTAGCGTCCGCCAGGCAGCCGGGACGGAATCCGTCACCAAGCGAAAGGGTCATGTCGTATTCTTTGGTGATTTCCAGCAGCTTGTCGAAATGTTCAAAGAGTGGATTTTCCTTGTTGTTGTAGCTCATCCATTCGATCGTGAAGGCCCCGCCGCGCGATACTACGTCCATGATGCGCCCTTCGTTCTTCATCCGTTCGACAGTACCGCGCGTTACACCACAGTGAACGGTGATAAAATCGACCCCATCCTCTGCGTGTTTGATGATCCCGGCAAAAATATCGTCTACCGTCATGTCTACGATCGCTTTATTTTTATTGCGCACTGCATCAAGAGCTGCCTGATACAGCGGCACACTGCCGATGCAGGCATTTGTTTCGGCAATGATCGCTTTTCTTATTTCGTCCACCGGACCGCCGGTAGACAGGTCCATGATGGCATCGGCACCATATTTTACTGCAATACGCGCCTTTTCCAGTTCCTTTTGCATATCCGTATCATCAGAAGAAGAACCGATATTGGCGTTAACCTTGGTGCGCAGACCGGCTCCGACAGCCAGAGGGATGCCATTCAGATGCTTGATATTGTGGCAGATAACAATGTTACCGGCGGCAATGCCGTCACGGATGAATTCGGGGGGAAGGCCTTCTGCTGCAGCGGCAATCTGCATTTTTTCGGTGATGACGCCTCTGCGGGCGTATTCGAGCTGAGTCATGTGCGTGATCCTTTATCCTTTTCGTAAAATTCGGAACATTTATGGTGTTTGCAGCAGTTCGCGTGCCGCCATGAAGTGATTAACCGGGCTATGACCCTTCCCCAGACTCCGGGCAAGACGGATAGCAGTACTGATGAACAATTTTGACCGTTCAACCGCTGTCAGCAAAGGCTCGCCCTGAGCAAGCAGAGCGGCAATAGCCGATGCGTAGCTGCAGCCGGTGCCGTGGGTGTTGCTGGTAAAAAACCTCTCAGAGCTGAAATGGTGGCACTTTTTACCATCAAAAAGAACATCGGTGGAGAAACGTCCGGACAGATGCCCCCCCTTTATAAGGACATTGGCCGCCCCCAACGCGTGCAGGTCACTAGCAGCCAGCTCCATCTCCGACTCGTTTTTTATTGATCTCCCTAGGAGACGCTCCGCCTCCGGAACATTAGGGGTCAGCAGATAGGCAAGAGGCAGCAGCTGGAGGCAAAAAACCTGTACTGCTTCACGTTCAAGCAGCGCTGCCCCACCCTTGGCGACCATAACCGGATCTATCACCATCGGTATGAGAACCTTCCGCTCTCCGAGACGCTCTGCCAAAGCCGAAATGATTGCCGGAGTATGCAGCATTCCGGTTTTGATGACATCTATTGGAATATCTGACAGTACAGCATCAAGCTGATCACATATAAAGCTAGGCGGCAGCCCATGGATAGAAGAGACGCCGCGGGTGTTCTGCGCTGTCAGAGCGGTCAGGACCGTAGCGGCATAACTCCCAAGCAGGGTAACAGTCTTGATATCAGCCTGAATACCTGCCCCCCCTCCGGAATCGCTTCCGGCAATACTTAAAACAGCCCCGCGCGGAAAGGGACGGACACGATTAAACAGCAGTAAAAGTTCCGCAACTACAATGTCCGGTCGCGGACTCGAAAGCACCGATGAAATTACTGCCAGAGCATCCGCACCTGCATCGATCACCCGACAGGCGTTTCCTGTAGTTATTCCGCCAATTGCCACGATCGGGATCTTTATGCTGGCACGTATCGCCTCCAACCCTTCAACACCGGGGAGATGCGTAACAACCTTGCTTCCGGTCGGATATAATGCTCCAAAACCGATATAATCGGCGCCGTCCAGTTCCGCACGCAGAGCTTCTTCCAGATTATGGGTCGATTTACCGATAATTTTATCCGGCCCGAGCAGCGCCCGTGCGGCGGCAACATCGCCATCATCCTGACCCAAATGTACGCCATCGGCATCCAGCTCTTTGGCAAGCTGAAGATCATCATTAACAATAAACGTTGTTCCAAAACGGGTACAGAGCTGCTTTAACTCGCCACCCTCCGCTAATCGCTCACCATACTCCATACCCTTGGCACGGTACTGCAGTACCGATACTCCGCCGCTGAGCGCCCGACTGACTCTGTCTATCAGATCAACGCCCTGATCCGTGATCAGATAGACGCCCGTAATATCAGGGAGATGTGCGGCCTTATTTACGACAAGGCGTAATGGTCTGGCGTTACTCACTCAGGAAATCCTAGCCCCGATAAACGGGAGAAGTGAATTACAGAAGCCTTTTTAGAAAAGCCCCTAAGTGTAAAACAAAAAACCGCACTGACGTACAACATCAGGCGGCTGGATAGAGTTAAAATCCCGCAAGCCGCTTTCCTACGCCGGAATTACCCGGTTCAGGTGCAAAGGGTTCCCGCTTTCAGAACGTGTTACGGTTCTGCATGAGCGGATCTCAGTTCAAATGAACTCCCCCAGGGCCTTGTTGGGTTGGTACAGTACTGCAATGAAGCTATAATGTCAAATGGTACAAGCAAGTTTTCAGTTTATCAGGTTTAAACCAATAAAAAGCAGTTATCCGCAGATTAACGCAGCCAGAAGTAGGCGCTTCTAAGCGATATACGCAGATAAATTAAAGGCTTAAAACAGATGCTGGTTCAACCAAAAAAGAGATCATGTTTTTAAAATAACTATTGGTTTTATCTGCGTTAATCTGCGGTATCTGCGGACCAACTGCCGTTTATAGGTTAAATCATGTACAAGGCAGCATGACACGAAAAGAAGTACCCGATCCGACCGAACTCCGTACCGAAATAGAGCCGCTATGGGTTGCAACCAACTCCTGCACAATGGTCAATCCCAACCCTAAACCGCCATTCTTCCCTTTGTAAAAACGCTCAAAAATAAACGGCAGGTCCTCTTCCGGAATTCCGCAGCCATTGTCGGTTATCTCTATACAGACACAATCACCCTCTAAAAAGGCACTGATCGTTATCCGGCCACCCGAAACAATCGCCTTGATACTGTTGCTGATCAGGTTGATGATAATCTGGCTGAGGCGATCAGGATCGGCATTGATAATTAGCTTTTCGGGACAGTCAAGCAAAAGGACGGCATTTTTATCAGCAACAATCCGTTCAAAGCGGCTTGAAATGGTGGAGAGATACGGCTTGAGTTCAAAACTTTCCTTATGCAGGTTCAGTGTACTTGACTCAGCCCGTGACAGTTCGTCCACGCCATCCAGAATAGCGGTCAGGCGCCGCGCTTCATCATGGAGTGACTGGAGCGCACTCCGATCAGTCGGCAGAACACCATCCAGCATCCCTTCAAGCTCCCCGGAGATAATTGCCAATGGGGTGCGCAGTTCATGAGCTGCATTGGAGAGAAGGGTACGACGCAATTTCTCCTGTGCTTCCAAGCCGTGGGCCATACTGTTGAAGCTCTGTGACAAGCGGCCGATTTCGTCATTTCCCGAGTTTTTAACGCGCCGGGACAGATCACCACCCGCAATGTCACCGGAAGCATCTACCAGTTCAAGAATAGGGCGGGTCATTCTTCGGGAAGCTATAATGCCGGCGAGAATCGATATTAATCCCAAAATAGTGACCGAAACCAGCAAAACCCGATTTGAGGATCGTACGAAATAATCCTCCTTAACCCGATCCAGCAACTGTGCTTCAAGGTGTCCGATCTCTTCACCACGCAGATAAAGTGGGTACGGAACCGGATCGGTTTTTGCTGCGCGGGGGTCATATCCGGTTACCTCCAGCACCCTTCTGCGCATCAGTGGCGTCAAAGCCGAAACGGCCTGTTCGGAATCTATCACCGCCTGACCGGATGAATCGAACAGGTGAACCTCAACTCCCAACTGGAGCGCCCAGGCAAGATCCGTAGTCAGGCGGCTCTGTTGCCACCCGCCATTCTGTTCATAACCCCCTTCAAGGAGAGCAACGACACGCTGGATCCGATCCTGGGATTCTCCGTCCAGGTACCTGGCAAAATCACGCATGATAAGCCCACGCAGTACGAAAGCAGATGAAAGGGCAATGGCAGAAATCAGCACAAACAGCAGTAGGAATTTACAGCGCAAATTACAGCGCATCTCGTTCTCCGGCAAACAGATACCCGACGCCATACACAGTTTTGAGGTATTCCGGTACGCGGGGATCTTTTTCAATTTTGTGCCGGAGATTCTTGATGTGAGCGTCTATACTGCGATCATACCCTTCGAATTGGTATCCGAGCGCACGTGAAACCAGCTCGTCGCGGGTAAACGTTCGGCCGGGTGATGAGGCCAGAATCAGGAGGAGTTTAAACTCGGTGGGGGTAACGGAAACGGGGTAGCCATTCAGGCTGATTTGATGGCGGAGGCTGTTAAGAACAAGCGTACCGTCATTGAAAGACACAATGCTATCCGGTGATGCAGAACTGTGTTCATAGCGTTTCAGCACAGCTTTCAGACGACAGACCAGTTCACGGGGACTGGCCGGTTTAACCATGTAGTCATCAGCCCCGAGGGCAAAACCGGCAATTCGCTCCTCCTCGGACGACTTTGCCGTCAGCATAATGACAGGAAAATCACCCAATTCCTTAAAACTCTGACACAACTCTTCACCGCTTCCATCAGGCAATCCGAGATCAAGTATGGCTGCCAGTGGAAGTTCTGACTCGGCCTTTTGAAGGGCTTCACTAACTGTTGACGCATGAACCGTCCTGAAATCAGCCCCTTCAAGGTATGCTTTCACAATCCGGGCAAGCTTTGTGTCATCTTCAACAATCAGAACGGGTGGAAGCACATGGACCTCGTTTTTAGTAAGTTAGAATTATTTCTTGCGCTTTTTGGCAAGAAATAATTTCGTTAACTTACTTATCCAGTTTATCTGGGCTGGAATCAATACATTGAGCGTATGCGACCGGAACGCTTGTCGATCATAACCCGGTCAACAACCTTGCCGTCTTTATTAATTATTTCGGCCCTAAAACCCCATCTTCTCTCTGTGATCTCCGAAACAGTGTACCCCTGTCCGGCGAAATAATTCAGGAGAAGTGTGCGCGCTTCCGCCTCGTTGGCCACCGGTTTACGGGCGCCGTACCAATCGCCTCGACGCTTGCCGCATTGGCCGCGGATTTCAGGCTTGCAAGTGACTCCATCACTATTACACCAATCCGGAGGAGCATCACAATCCCTTTTCATGGCATGTCTGCGCGGTTTTGTTTCAACCACATCGTTCTCAGCCTGAGCAGCGACAACAGACTGTGCGGCAAGTAACAATGCGCTTAGCAGTAACAAGATGTAATATTTCATACTCAGCACTCCAAAAAAACTGGTGGTTGGGTCTGATATGCTCCCAACCACCATAAAAACTTATTACTGAGCGCATGGACCGTTGTTACAACCGCCCATTCCTTTACCACAACCGCCCATACCTTTTTTACCAGCTTTGCCCATTCTCTGGCCGCATTCACCATCTCTCATACCGACAGGCAGGCCACTCTGGCTGCGGACATCCTGAATCTTTGTTTGAATGGCCTTGATGTCTGCCTGCAGTGCAGCGATCTTTCCACTGTCCGGTGTTCCTTTCAGATTTTCGCGCTGCATTTCAAAACGCTTGGTCATCATTTCCTGACGCAGATCAATGGTATCCGCCTGAAATTTTCGGAACTGATCTGAAGACGCGCCACCCTGCGCACAGTTGCCGCAACCTCCACCCATACCATTTCTGTAACCGGCGTTAGCAACGCTGAACATGGATACCGCCAGACTTAAAGCAATTACTACTACGGACATTTTTTTCATTTCTACTTCCTCCCTTTATAAACTGGTTATTCCATTTTTAAATCAAGAGTGATATCAAGGCGGCGAGGACTGAGGCGACGGAGACATACAGACAGTATGTTGAGGAGCCGAAGACGAGCCAACGAAGATAGCGCCTTGATTTAGAAATGGAATTAACTGATGATTTGACACTATACGAATAATAAGAATATTGTGTGAAGTAATTGTGATCAATTGTGAAGATAATTTTATAGGTACGCAGCAAACTATGGAACAATTATCCCACAAACTGCTGTTGGTCCGCAGATACCGCAGATTAACGCAGATAAAACCAATAGATATTTAAAAAAACATACTCTCCTTTTTGGTTAAACCCAGTATTTATTTCAAGCCTTTAATAAATCTGCGTATATCTGCGGATAACTGCTTTTTTAAAGGTTATATCAACAACCTAACATAAAACAGGACGGCATTATGATGATCATCACCAATGCGTTATTTCCCGTACTGGCCCTTATTTTCGTCGGTTTTCTCATCCAGCGCACAAATTTCCTGCCACCCACATTCTGGCCATCAGCGGAAAAGCTGACCTACTTCCTGCTCATGCCGGCCACGCTGATACACAGTCTGGCGGGTAAGCAGATCGGCGCCCTGCCATGGCTGAAGATCCTTCTGACTGTGGAGGGAGCGGTACTGGCAAGCGCACTTCTGGTAACTCTCTGGTGGTTCGCCAACCGCAGCATGGGGGGCGCAGCATTCACCTCGCTTTTTCAGGGAGGAGTGCGTTTCAACACTTTTGTTGTACTGGCGCTCGCGGAAAACCTGTTCGGCAAGGATGGCCTGTTCCTGGCCGCCATGGGAGCCGGCTTTATGATCATTCTGATCAACGTGCTCTGCGTATCGGCTTTCTCGCTGGCGGTAAACGACGGCAAAAAGGTCGACTTCAAGAGACTGGTGATTGATCTGCTCCGCAACCCGCTCATTATCGGTTGCGTCATCGGGGTTGGATTAAATGCTTCGGGACTGAAACTGCCGCTGGCAATTGACGGCATACTGTCACTGGGTGGAAAGGCTGCCTTTCCGGTGGGCCTGATGGCCGTTGGTGCGGCATATCGGGCCGAAAACCTGATGCTGCACTGGCATCCGCTGCTGGTGACCAGCACCGTGCAGTTCCTCTGTAAACCTCTTATTGCATGGGGGCTGGCGACATATCTTGGGCTGTCAGGGATTGCATTGAGCGTTGTCGTGCTGCTGTTCAGCGTACCAACCGCCCCGTCAGCCTACATCCTGTCCAGACAGATGGGGGGCGATCATGACAGCATGGCCGCGATCATCACCGTTCAGACAGGACTGTCATTTATCACCCTGCCACTCACGGTCTGGCTGTTGAGCTGAGGATTAATATTCAGTGATTCAGTGCTTGATCGCTTCCGTCAGCTTCAACCCTGCAAGTTCGTAAATAGTACGGGACAGATAATAGAATACCGCTATCATAATAAGCATCGACGGCAGCGCGATCACAGGATAACTCAGCAGGTTCATGCGCCCTAGTTCTTCGTTGAAAGCGGGGGTGCCAGCCGGGCTGTTAACAATCCATGTGGCCAGAAAATAGTTCATGGCAGAGGAGAATAAAAATGAGCCTCCCAGCATCCAGGTGGTGACCTTCAGACGCGTCTCAAAGGTTGCTGCGTTCCCCCGCTGATGAAGGTTCTCCTGAATTAGCTCAACATTCATCAGCGTAGGACTGAACAACAGTACGCGCACCAGCGGCTTGCTTGTATAGGCGGAGATGACCACGACCAGGCCGACCAGGCCGGGAATAGCCGCTTCTTTTACGGCCAGCCAATGTGTGTCCAGCTGCAGCAGTCCGATGCTGCCGGTAAGCAGGATGCTGACAAGTCCCAGCACTGCAATCATATTGACCTTGCGCTCACGCAATAACGACCGTGCACCCCAGAAAAGCGGAAAAGTCAGAGCCAACAGCAGTGCGTTGACCGTACCCAGATCCTCCGGACCGGAGAGTTTCATCAGTATGATCGAGGGGATAATCAGAGTTATCGTCAGTTCGATCATTGGGTTAGGCTTGGCTGAGTTATTCATGAACAATACCTTTCTATTTTTCGACTCGATTAAGAAACGACTTCCATTTTTCAATGTACGCTTTTGTATATGCCGGGCTTTTACCGCTCATACGCAGATAACGGGCGGCATCCATGAAACTGCCGTTACTGACCCGCTGCCCTCTCTGAAGCCAGAACGATTCCAGCCCCATACCATCCTTTTCGAGATTATAGATTCGCCGTGATTCAGGCTCAAACAGAAAGCGGGCCGGATTATCGTGACACCCTTCGCAGGTCACACTACCGCGCTGAACAGTATGTGGAAAATAGGCGCGCCATTCAGCGACCAGCAATGTATTTTCCGGGCCGTTGTTTCTGGCGGTCATAATATCGGTATAATACGCTATGAACATCGGCCGGATCGGACTGATCCGCCCTGCCGCATTGATCCCCAGCGGCGGTGCATCCTGTTTTTTCAGATAGGCGCTGCGCAGGTATTCCGCGCTTGATAAAGGCTTAAGATCAAAATCATCTTTCAGGCGGTTATTGCGAAAGCGGAGAAAAAAAGTGCCGTACTCCTGCGGCGCCCAGGCTGAATGACAGGCGTAACATTCCAGCCGCTGCAGATGAGCCGGAATGCGGTGTTCGTGAACCTTCTGGCTCGGCTTGTGACAGTCACGGCACCCTTTTGATGATTTTTTACCGTTTGCAAGACTGTCCATTGAATGACAGGCACCGCAGGTCATACCGGCGGTGTAGTGTACATCCGGAAGCATTTTCAGAAACGTACTGCCATTAACCTCAATACCCCGCTGATAGCGCATATTGTCTTCTCGCGGAGCGCGCCCCGAATAGTCCCATCCGGTGAAATAACCGTTATGACAGCGCTGACAGACCGCAACAGTCGGCTTTGCTAGTCCCGCCCCACCGTGGCAGTCAAGACACCCCTTCAGGTGACAGGAGCTGCAGTTTTTATCCCAGAAACCGGAATCGAAGCGCCCGTAGCTGCGCTGCACAAACTGCTTTTCGCCGGAGCGCTGTCCCATGGCGTGATCAAAAATCCGCTCATGCCCGGTGTGGCAGACGACACAGCCGTTTGCCCGACCGGAACGGGAGGCCGGGTCGCTTGCGTTTCCGCCCTGACGATGGCACGAGGAGCAGGCCAGCCCGACGTGGGCGGATGCAACATTCAGGTTAAGGGCCAGACAGAAGCCGACGATGGAGAGTATCATCCAATGCACGCAGGTTTATTCCTTTCCGATAGATCGGGTCACGAGCCTTGTCGTGACAAGGGAGACAGAGGTTGACTGAAAGCGTCCGCTTCACTTCGGCACCGCTCAAGGGGCGGGCATTCTCACGGGTAATGGCGGAATAGGCGTTTACCCGCCCGTTTTTCATCGTCACAAAACCATCCAGCGGCTTACTGTCGGACCGTTCGCAGATCAGTGTCCCCTTGATACTGTTCCCTTCGATCACATGCTGACCAAAACCGAGAAAAGCCGGATTACCATGGCATTCGGCACATCCGACAGCCTTTTTGCTCGTGTTGTGGGAGTAGAACGGCGCAAAGCGAAGCTGCTGTTTCCCTTTGTATTTTGCGACATATTCTGTTTTTGACTGCGTGCCGTCAGGCTCTATCACATTTATAAACGTCTGACAGCCGGGGGTGACGGGAGAAATACGCCCCCGCTGGTTGAGCGCCAGCGGAAACGGGCTGAGCATGCGATAATCCTCTTTCTCACTGAAAGCGCCGGGTGTATCAGCACCCTTGATGAAATCATGCCCGTCCTGGCTCTTGTCATAGGTCGTATGGCAGCCGTAGCATTGCGGCACAGAGCGGGAGTGGCAGCTATAACATTCAAGACGCTCATGCCCGACAACGTTATGCTCCGGCGTACCGGTAATCACCTTGCTCCGGTGCAGCTTGCCGCTTTTTTTACCGGCCACCCAGATCGTATTATCGCGATAAAAGACATTGGAGTAACTTCGCCCTTTGGATGTCTGAATCATCTTCATACCTGAGGTCACCGGCAGCTTGTAGTTTTTGGACTCCCGCAGCGCCTCAGCGTTTTCACGGGTGATCTCACGATAGCGTGGCACCTCTCTGGCCCCGCCGTGGCAATCTTCACAGGCTACTTCCGTCTGCAGGTACATATTCCGGTAGGCGAAACCGTCCCCCATCACGTCGCGCGAAGTATGGCAGTCTATACATTCCATACCGGCAGCAAAGTGAACATCAGCTGTAATATGAGTTAAATTGCGCGCGCCGCTTGCCATCACAGGGCCACCCTCTCCCCCCCTGGTCGGAACATAGCTGTTGTTGCCGTCGTTTAGCCCCTGATACGAGAACGCAATCCGGCCGCTCCGGTTGTGGCAGCGGGCGCAGACCTGAATATCCGGCAGTGAGTTCATCGTATGGGTAGCAGAGTGCCCCGCCTTCCCTTTCATGGTTTTGTCGCCCCCTGTATAAACCCCTTCATTATTCCAGGGGAAATGGCAGGCGGCGCAGCCGGAATCGTGGCTGGCACTGTAGACACCGGTAGTTTGTGCGCCGACATGGCAGCGGGCGCAAAACTTGCGATACAGCTCGCCGGAAAGGTTATCCAGTTCGGCTACCGGTTTGGGTGAGAAGGGGTTACCGTCGGCATCAAACTGTTTTTCTCCGTGAGTGGTGTAGCTGTTGCCATCCTCCCCTTCCCAAGTCAACTGGGCATTACGGATCATTCCGGCGGCGGTGTACATCAGGTTGCTCTGCATCCGCTCAAGCTGATAGCGGTGACAGGGAGCGCAACCATTTTCCCAGCGCCCCATAAATTCAGGGTTGGAGATGCCAAAAATGCCCTGATGCGCTTTTTCCTTCCCTTCTTCCAGTGGTTTGCCACCGTGGCAGGAAACACAGTCGCCATGGGTTTTGGAAACATGTTCGATACCTTTGTGGCAGCGGACGCAGGAGGATTCTTTTATTCCCGTGTGGCAACCGGAGATGAAGATTGACTGACAGAGAAGCAGCAGAAAAATAATATGGATTCTGACATGAGCGAAAGTATGGATATGCATTTTTCGGAGGAAACCTTTTTATAGCATGAAGTCTCTATCTACGCTTATCTTACGTTTTAGTCCCCTCTCCATGAGGGAGAGGGTCAGGGTGAGGGGGCAGAGGTGGATTCTGCAGCACCGTCATCCCCTCATCCGGCCTTTGGCCACCTTCTCCCTCAGGGAGAAGGATATAGCAGAAGATCCACAATATTCAGCGCCAAAACTATAGCACGTCATTTTAACTATCCAGAATAAAAAAGTGACCTGACAGGGTAGTTACCCGTCAGGTCACTTTTGTTACAACTTTTTGGTCAGTTGATTAGAAAATCAACTGCAACTGAGTAATATAGGTCATAAAATCTTTGGACCCGTCAACAGTAGTCCCGGATCCTTTGTGGAAGCCGGTGTTGCTGGCCTCAAATGTTAACTTCAAGTTCTGGTCTCGTAAATAATAGTTGGCACCGCCACCGTACCAGTCGACCCTCTGATCATATACGCCGTTCAGGCTAGCAAAGGACCACTTTTCGTATCTGACAAAGAGCTGTAACGGAAGTTTTGGCAGCATGTAACCGGCTTTCATATAATAGCCGTTCTTTTCACCGTTCTGGCCAATTGTATCAGAATCCGGATTAGCACCTTTATATGCACCGCCGAGATCGATATCTTCGTATGCGCCGGAAAGGGTAACTGTTCCAACACCGTCAATCGGGTACTCAAAAAAGAGATCAGCCGTCCACCCTTTGTAATCAACAGCTCCGCTTTTAGCAACAGTATCACTGTAAGCAACATCCGACTCCTGCTGATATGCGCCGCCAATTGTCAGCACCTTTTTCTTGCCAAGGTACGTACCTTTGTAGCCATATCCTGTTTCTGGATCAAGCAGGGAAACATGGGCGCGACCGGAATAGCGGAAGTTGGATTTGGGGGTATCCGTTCCTGTCGCACTACGGCCATTCATTACATCCACACGATACTGGAACATGTCGTTGAACAGATTACCCCAGACGGCAACCCCTTTATCAGTCGTGCCGACAAACGGAGCGCGGATAAAAAGCGAGCGATCAAGAGTCAATGGCGCTTCGCACGCCTCCAGGTTTTCGCGGTTCATGTTGTATTTTAATTTACCAACGTGAACATTGAAAGCATTGTCGAATTTGAAACGCATCTGTGCATCCAGCATGTAAAAATTGGATCCTGCATTACCATCCTGGACATCAATCGGTTTAATATTCTGATTTTCAAGAAATTCGGTTTGTACATATATGCTCATGTTATCACCATAAGCACCCATCAAGGCAAGCCGGTTGCGACGGAAGTTGAAGTCTGCGGTGCCGTCATCTTTAGCAGCTCCGCTCCCGTTATCACGAACCATCGCCTGGAACTGTCCCTTGTAATCCAGCTGCAGAGTCCCCTCATTATTAGGACCAAAACTCATCTGCGGCCCGGCAAATGCTGTGCCGGCAAAGCCCAGCAATAAGGCCGCTGATACACTTATTTTTCCAATTTTAGACATATATGTATTCTCCTTCACTTAGTTAATGTAATCGCTGAAGATATTTAAATCAGAGTAGCAACTCTAACAACCACTGCCACTGCCACCACCTCCACCAGTTGATGTTGTGGTTGTTGTGCCGCCACTGGTGAAGTAGGCTTTATCCTCGTTCAGTATCTGGTTTGCACGGGGATCGGTTATGGAGGTGAACATTGCGTTGGATATTGGGTCGAGAGTTATTTTTGTCCCAGCAGTAGTTATAGAGCCAGATGTCCTTGAAAAAGCCGTTCCTGACGAGAGAGCATCTGTCTGCCAAGCGGCTGCAACCTTGTTGGCAGTCGCGGTGGATGCATAAGAACTCCACTGATCCCAAGAACCGTCATACAGAGTGACAGGCCACCCCAAAATGCCGTCAAGTACAAAGAATGCTAAGGATGCTCGGACACCGGACACGCAGTAGGTGTAATTCATGCTTTTGCTGGCGGTGATACCAAAGGTGACCAGGCGGGCCTTTATATCGTCTGAGTTCTTGAAAATAGCCGTTTTTCCGCTAGGAATAGTGGCGTACAGATTATAGTCATCCGGCACACCGGCGGCAAGAGCAGTGTTTTGAATAAAGACAGTTGGGAGAGTGGCACCACGTACGTCCATGATTGAAACGCCGGTGGCATCGGTTTTAACTGTCCCTGCATTGATTTTGTCAACCAGCGCCAACATTTCACCAATCGAATAGCGGTAGTTGAAATTGGTAGTACTGCCAGTATAAAAGTTTTTAACGCTGAAAGTTGATGGAGTTACAGTTGGGGCCACAGTTGTCAAGGCATATGAAGCACCCCAGTTGTTAGCTGTAGCCGTATCTTCCCAGGCATTATCCCCTCCGTTAAGGAACTTCAGGCGTTCCTTGGGGAAGCCCCAGTAGCGAAAAGTAAAATAAGCACGGGCGGCATGGGCAAAGTTGTAACCCTTGCCAGCGGAAAAGACTATGGTTGTGTTTTTGTTTATGCAGAATTTTTTGACCAGAGCGTCTATCGAAGAGCCGTCAAGCATCATAGTCGGACTTGTGGCTACACCTTCCATACGAGTCATCAGCAGTTCGCTGTCGCTTTTCAATAGCTGCGCACCTGGAATATGGGTGGCATAGTTTGCTGCGGGACTGACAGTTATAACTACTACACGGTCACGTGATGCCGGATCATTATTATTCACTTTACCTTCATCCATCCATTGCTTGAGCGTAGCTGCATCAATCAAAGCGCTGGCAGTTTTTGTCGTTGTTATGGATGCATTTGGATCATCATAACTACTCGTCCCGCAACCCCACAAAGTAAGTGCGGCAATCATTACTGTTCCAAGCAGTGCTGCTATCAGCACTCTGCTTTTCTTCATAATCTTTTCCGACATAATTCCTCCTCGTAAAAAAGTGTGAGAATACAGCTGATACCATGTTGATCCATTCTACAAAGGTTCTACGTACTTTCACCTCCTTCTGGATTAATTAAGCCAACTTGGCTTTATGCCACTTACCCAACTAAGAATTGTGTGAAAGCTTACGATTTATTGTCCGGTAATTGGGTCAGCCCACTTAAATCTGACATTTTGTTTTGCAGGAATCTGGGGCTGTGAGGGTTGTTTTGCCTCTTGAGGTTGTGGTAAGATTATATTTTTTGCTTGCGGCAGTATCGGAGTTTGATCGCTGCTGGAAAGATACTGCACAGCAGTTATTGATTTGACGGAACCGTCAAGGGGTATGGTTTGGGTTTTTCCATCTGCAAAGCTGATGACAACGGAATCGGCCTGGCTGATTGCGCTGTATGAAAGAATTACAATGGCGGACAGGACAATTTTAAAAATATTCATTTGGCGTGTGATCCCCTGTTTTTAAGACCTGCAGGTTTTTATTCAGCCTAGAAATCGCGCCGGCAACAAATTTGACTGCATCTTAGCCTTGTCATCTGCTATTATGAAAATGAATTTTAGTCATGAGTCTATGCGTTTCCATTAACAAAACATAGGTTTACAGGAGCATCAATGAAATCTGAGTATTTACGGACACTTGTAGAATCAATTGCTACCGGCAGCTTTTCAAAGGCGGCTGAAAATCTTTTTATTACTCAGTCCGCAGTGTCCCGCAGAATCAAGTTTTTGGAAGATCAATACGGTTATTCACTTATAGATCGCAGTGGACCGATTCTGGTTGCCACAGAAGCTGGACAGGTTGTAATAGATAAAGCCGGTAAAATATTGCAGATTGAAGACGAACTGGTGAATGACCTTCGATCACTTTCCTCAAAACCGGAAATTTCCTTCTGCTGCACACCTTCCTTTGGCATCACCTACCTGCCGGAAATAATGAAAGGCTTTATGCTCTTAAAACCAGACTTGCTTGAGTTAAAGTTCTCTTTTGAAATGCCGGACAAGATTGTTGATGGAATGCGGAAGGGACTGTACCAAGTAGGTGTTATTGAACACAAAGAGGATTATGATTTTACCGGGATGGAGACGTTCGAACTACCGGGGGATGAAGTCGTCTTTGTCAGCTCTCCGCAATTGGGGATCACAGAAGAGGAATTGCCCATTGAGCGTCTGTCTTGCTTTGATTTATACAGCAGAAAGGAAGGCTGTTGTTCCAACAAACTGCTTGAGTATAATCTTAAAAGACTTGGCAGGGATAATTCGGAATTCAACAGGATAATTTATTACGACGACCTTCACCTCATCATCAGTTCTGTTCTCAAAGGGTATGGCCTTGCTTTTTTATCCAGATCTGTTGTTGAAAAACTTGTGAATGAGGGTGCCCTGCGTGCCCATCGCGTTACCGGCTTTGATCATGGGTTCAAACGTACGCTTATTGTCAACAACGGATCTGCTTCAAATGGTTTGCTTGTCAGTTTTATCGAAGAAATCAGGGGGGTTTTCAGAAAGGCACCAGCAGAGATAGATTTTTTATCCTGTAGTGTTGATGATTGTGGTTTGCCGTTTGCACCGTCATTATAATTTTTCAGGCAAAACCTCCGAGGTTTTTAAAACCTCGGAGGTTTCTTTTGACTACGCTTTCAACTGAAACTGATTAACAATACCCCTCAACTCTTCGGCCAGGTCGGCAAGACGGCTGGCTGCGGCGGCGGTCATCTGGGAGCTGGTGGCTGTTTCCTGAACTACATCAGTGATACGCTGCATATTGCCACTGATTTCATTTGTCGTGGCAGTCTGTTCCTCTGCAGCTGTTGCTATCTGGTTAATCTGCCCGGTTACTTCGTTTACCTGAGACAGAATCTCTTCAAGTGCACTGCCAGATTGGGAAGCGTCCTCAGTACCACGCTCAACCTCTTGCACGCCCTCTTCCATAGCAGTTACCGCACTGCGGGTTTCCATCTGGATGTTTTTTATCATCCCGCCAATTTCCTTGGTTGCACGGGTGGTCCGTTCAGCCAGGGCGCGTACTTCATCGGCAACGACTGCAAAACCGCGCCCCTGCTCGCCGGCACGGGCGGCTTCGATAGCTGCATTCAGCGCCAACAGATTGGTCTGGTCGGCGATATCTTCAATAGTACCGATGATTGCACCAATCTGATCGGAGCGTTCACCGAGACTTTCAACTGTGCGAGCACTTTCCTGGACTTTGACAGCGATACGGGACATCCCGTCAACGGTTTTTTGAACGACAACGGCTCCACTGGTGGCTGTGTTGCAGGCCCGGTTGGCGCTTTCCACCGCCATGGTGCAGTTGCTGGCGATGTCATTTGAAGTGGCAGCCATCTCCTCACCGGCTGTCGCAACGGACGCAGCCTGGGCCGCAACATGCTCTGAACCGGTCGCAATTTGCTCGGCGTTTGCTCTCAACTCGCCAGCTGCATCCGTAAGAGCATCAGAACAGGAATGAATCCGCTCCATTGCCGACTGGAGTGTGTTGGCAATCTGGTTAAAACTATCCCCGATCACCCCTAATTCATCACGGGAAGTAACAGCAGCGCGAACCGTAAGGTTGCCAGATGCCAGCTGTGAAGCAATCTCCTTGAGCGATACTGATGAGCGCCCGATGGAACCGCCAATCAGCATCCCGAGCGTCAACCCAAGCACAAGCGCACCCAGTATTGAGCCGACAATGACGTTACGATACAGGGAATATTGCTGCTGGCTTTTTGCATAAGCAGCCTTGGCTAGGTCAACCTCATTCTGCATAAGCGCTTCCATCGATTTGTTGGCTTTCTGGATAGCCGGGTTTACTACTTCAAAAGTCAGATTATTTGCTTCGCTATAGTTATTGGCCAGTGCTGCATTCGTGGCTGGCTCAAGACCTTCCTTAACAAAATCCGTTCGATCTTTATGAAAAACATCTGCCAGATCACGGGAGCTCTTGAGTGTTAAACTTTTATAGTACTCACTCCAGAGTTCATTGATAGAGACAATATTTTTTTTGATCAGGTCGGCGTGTTGGCTGGTAGGGTGATCATGCATGGCGCTGACTTCACTTTTAGGGTCATGCTGAAGTGACAGCAACAACTGGATCCGGTTGGCACGCATCAAACCGTCAATTTTGGACAACATGCCGGTATTCTTCAAGTTGACCTGGAATACGTGTTCCAAAGCCTGGTTGCTCTGCCTGAAACCAACAAGGCCGATAACCCCGACAACAACCATCAGGAGAAGCAAAACAGATGTAATACCCATTAGTTTGGATTTAATACTTAAATTCATAAAACTTGCCCCCCAACCTTTCAAAGCAATGTAATAACTTTCGGCGTTCAATTAGTTTATTAGCTCTCGTAATCAAGCTGGAATTTATCTGAAAAAAACCTCCGAGGTATATAAAACCCCGGAGGTTAGTTTAAATGCCAGTCTCGGATGCAAGGTGGAATAACACTACTAGCAACCGGAAACTTCTTTCTTGGCCTTGGCAGCAGGCTTGGCTTCTTCTTTTTTCTTCTCGTCCTTCTTGGCGTCTTTCTTTGTGTCTTTCTTCTCAGCCTTCTTGTCAGCAGCTTCCTCTGCAGCAACTGCTACCATCGAAAAACTGATTGCCATCATTGCTGCTACTATCATTGCCATGATTTTTTTCATTGCTATTCTCCCTTAGTGTGTGGTGTACCGGCGGACCGGCATCAATCAAACGTAGGGACAATAACATGCAATTAAACAATCTTCCAGCAACATTTTGCGTTGTAAGTGCATTTTTTACATTTAACACCAATTTATCGTGGAAATGATTCTATTCCGGCTTTTTAATGCGGTATTTAAACCCGCTGAAAATACTGGATATTTCGCCGTCATGCTCTTTAATGTCCATCAGTACAGCGCTATATATATGATTTATAATAAATCCTGTGATAAACCATAGTCCGAGATGATGTGCCAGACGCATACCTTGACTACTGAAAAGCGTGTACATAAACCCGAGCGTTTTATACATCAGTCCTCCCGGATCATATTGGGCATACAGTGCAAATCCGGTCAGGATCATTGATATATAGAGGCCGAACAGAATGACATAGGCGGTGGTGGCAAGCGGATTATGGCCAAAAGTTTCCGGCACCTTCTTTTCCAAAAACATGTAGTAGCGAAACATAGTTACCATTTTTTTACGCCCTGAAACAGTTGCAAAAGGGAAAAATTCCCGCCAGCAAGCATACTTGTTGCCGATCAGCGACCAGATGACACGGGAAGCAACACTGACTGCAAAGGCGTATGCGGCAGTAAAATGAAAAAAACGGAGCCAACCCATGCTAAAATCCGAAGCCGATTGACCGAAGTTGTATGGAGAACCGATGAAAAAACCGGTTACCGCCAGAATCACAATAGCGAACACATTGACCCAATGATTTATACGTACGGGCAACTCCCAGATATAATGTTTGTATTTTGGTGTTTTCGACATGAATTGGCCCCTCCCCTATACTACCTTGACCTTAACCACCTCATTACCATTGACATCCATGACATGGACAGCGCAGGCAAGACAGGGGTCAAAGGAATGAATAGTACGCAGGATTTCAAGCGGTTTATTCTCATCAGCCACCGGCGTTCCGACCAGAGCCGCTTCGTATGGACCGCGCTGACCTTTGGCATCACGCGGCGACGCGTTCCATGTTGAAGGGACAACCGCCTGATAATTGAGAATTTTCATATCCTTGATCTTGATCCAGTGACCAAGCGCACCACGGGGGGCCTCATGAAAACCGAATCCTTTGGCTTCAGCAGGCCAGGTTGAGGGATCCCATTTCTCGTTGTTGTGAATACGGTAATCACCCTTGGAGATATTACCGATCAATTCATCAAGCCATTTCGGTGTTTGTTGAGCAATCAGCAGAGCATCAATACCCCTGGCAGCGGTACGCCCGAGCGTAGAAAACAGTGCCGGGGCACCGACTCCCAGCTTGCCGAGCACCAGATCCACTACCGCCTTGGTCTCTTTATGCCCGGAAGCATAGGCCACCAGAATGCGGGCCAGCGGGCCGACTTCCATAGATTTTTCTTCATAGCGGGGTGCCTTCACGAATGAATATTTCGCGGTCGTATCAAGATTCTTGTATGGCGGTTTTGGCCCGGTGTAGCGGGCATCGGTTTCCCCTTCAAACGGGTGCAGTCCCTTCCCTGCTCCGGCGCTGTTTTCAAACCAGGAGTGATCGACGTACTCGGCTATTTTGCCCTGATCAACCGGAATAACTTTAGAGAGATCCTTGTTCAGCAGTGCGCCGGCAGGGAACCAGGGGTTGCCGTTGGCGTCAGGAAATTCGCCATATGACAGATAATTGCCGACACCGGCACCGATACCGGCCCATTCCTTATAGAAGGAAGCAATTGCCAAAAGATCCGGGATATATACTTTCTCTACGAAATCCTGCGCTTTTTTCAGCAAGCGCTTGATCTCGATCAGTTTGTCGGCGTTAAGGGCATTCTGGGAATCCGGGTCGATCGGAATCGACATGCCGCCAACCAGAAAAGTCTGCGGATGAGGATTTTTGCTCCCGAGAATAGCGTGAATTTTGATGACATCTTTTTGCCATTCCAGCGCTTCGAGATAATGGGCGGTTGCCATGAGATTAGCTTCTGGCGGCAGTTTATACGCAGGGTGCCCCCAATAGGCGTTAGCGAATGGACCAAGACGGCCTGACGCGACAAACGCTTTTACCTTGTCCTGTACCGTTTTGAAATAGGTAGCTGAGTTGTTCGGCCAATCGGAAAGTGACGCAGCCAGAGCGGCTGTTTTGGTTGGGTCAGCTTTCAGGCCGGAGGTGATATCAACCCAGTCAAGCGCATGCAGATGATAGAAATGAATGACATGATCCTGCACATTCTGGATTCCAATAATGATATTACGGATCAACTGGGCATTGGGCGGGATCTTTATTTTAAGGGCATCTTCAACGGCACGGATGGATGCAATTGAATGAACGGTGGTACATACGCCACAGAAACGTTGCGTCCAGAACCACGCATCGCGGGGATCACGACCGCGAAGGATTTTTTCGATACCGCGAAACATGGTAGCTGAACTCCAGGCATCTTTTATGAATCCCCCTTCGATCTCTGCTTCAATACGAAGATGCCCTTCAATCCTGCAAATCGGATCTACGACAATCCTGGTCATTGCTTATCCCTCCTTCGTTTCTGCAGGCTTTTTGTCTTTGCGCAGCGCACTCATGACACCATGGACAGCGAAGGCCGCAGCGGCACCTGCCACCAGACCAAGACCGATCTTGTCAGCGGTCGCCTCGACACCGAAGCCGGGAACATCAGGCAGCCGGTGATACATCGGCGACATGGTATCCCAGAACTGCGGTTCCGAACAACCGGCACAGCCATGACCTGAAGCAACCGGCCAGCTGGTTTTTTCGTTGTAGCGCTGGGTTGGGCAATTATGGAATGTTGCGGGCCCCTTGCATCCCATCTTGTTGAGACAGAATCCTTTGCGATGTGCTTCGTCACCCCAATGCTCGACAAACTGTCCGGCATCAAAATGCGGCCGTCTCTCGCAGTTGTCATGAATGCGCTTGCCATAGGCAAACAGCGGGCGCCCCTTGCCGTCCATGGCGGGGATTTTGCCAAAAACGAGATAATGTACAACCGTAGCGGTCAGGTTATCGGCGTTACACGGACAACCGGGGAGATTAATGACGGTAGCACCCGGCACCGCTTCTGTGACACCGACGGCACCGGTCGGGTTTGGAGCAGCGGCGGCAATGCCGCCGTAAGCGGCACAGGTACCGATAGCGATCGTAGCCGCGGCGCTCCCGCAGACCCGCCGGGCAATTTCCAAATGTGTTTTTCCGCCCGTACAGCCGTACACTCCGTCGTCCTTCATGGAGATGGAGCCCTCGACAACACAGAGGTATTTGCCTTTGTACTTGGTAATGGTGTTTTCAAGTGCTTCTTCTGCCTGATGGCCGGCAGCGGCCATTATAGTTTCATGATAATCAACCGACAGAATATCAAGGATGATCTCACCAACGGTTGGATTGGCGGCACGCAGCAGTGCCTCGGTATCTCCGGTGCAATCCTGGAAGTTCAGCCAGACCAGCGTTGGACGCTTGACCTCGTCCAAAGCCTGAGCAACAGAAGGAGCAAACGAAGCGGGCAGAGACATTGCAGCCGTCATCACAGAGCAGAACTTTAGAAAGTCGCGCCGGGACACCCCACGTTGCTTGAGAATCTCTCCTACGGAGTATCCCCGCAGCTCTAAACCCTGTTCTGATTTGCCTGATTCATCATCGTTTTTTTGCATACTCATACCTGACCCCCTTTCAGAAGTTTATACGTAGGTACCTGGATATGTCATACAATTCCACCTTAACTATTTGCGGTTATAAATATAAATAAGTTCTATTACAATGTATATTTTATGCATAGCTGATTTTAAAGAACCTTAGTAAGGTTATCACGGCAACTGCAACAATCAACAATCGAACAGATTTATTTTCTTGTTTTTTTGGCCTTCTTCTTTTTCAGATTATCTTTGACCCGCTTTTCAGCCCTTGCAATCAAAAGCCGATGACTCCCCTCACCCTGCCCTTCAGCTGGAATACGCTGGATGTAACTGCCATCAGGCTGCATATCCCACGCAGAACGTTGATCCGCCAGATGTGTTTCAAATATCGTGCGAATTTCTTTGGTCAACTCAGGCGGCTCTACCGGACAGAGGATCTCAACCCGAGCCTCAAGATTTCGCTTCATGGCATCAGCAGAAGCGATAAAATATTCTTCAGCACCGCCATTGCGGAAATAGTAGATGCGGGCATGCTCCAGAAACCTCCCGACAACACTGACCACCCTGACATTGTCAGAAAGCCCGGCAATTCCAGGGCGCAGACGACAGGTGTCACGAACAATCAGATCAATTTTGACACCTGCCATTGAGGCACGGTATAGCGCCCTGACTACATCTCCATCCTCCAGGGCGTTAATTTTAAACTGAATCAAACCGCCACCGGCAGACTGGTGCACATTTATTTCACGCTCAATTTTATCAAGCAGCGCTTTTTTCAGCATCCGTGGAGCAAGTGCGAGCTTTGAATATTTACGTTTGAGCATGAAGCCGGTAGTTAAAAAATTGAACAGTTCCGTAACATCTTCGGCGATTACCTGATCACATGTCAATATACCGACATCACTGTACAACCGGGCGGTATCAGCATGGTAATTGCCGGTGCCGAGGTGCAGATAGCGCCGCAGGCCGTTGTAATCCTGACGCACAACCATAATGACCTTGCAGTGCGTCTTTAAGCCGACGACACCGTACGTGACGTGCACCCCGGCTTCTTCCATTCGTTCCGCGAGACTGATATTGGTCGCCTCGTCAAACCGGGCCTTCAACTCGACAACGACGGCGACCTGTTTACCGTTATGCGCAGCCAGAATCAGTGCATCAATAATGCGGCTCTGGCGCGAGGTGCGATAAAGAGTCATCTTGATGCCGCGAACTTTGGGATCGGTCGCCGCCTCACGCAAAAAGCGTTCGACTGAAGTTGAAAAGGATTCATAAGGGTGCTGCAGCAGAATCGCACCAGCATCGCGAATTATATGAAAAATATTGCGCGTCGTTTGCAATTTCGGGTGGTCTACCGGATAGTGTGGAGGATCATGTAACCGGGCAAAGTCGAGTCGAGTCAACTCAAAGAGGTCACGCATCGCAAGCAGGCCTGGAACTTCAAACACGTCAGTCGCTTCATCCAGTTCAAGTTCTGCCGCTAGGCGACCGCGATGTACCGGATCCATGCCGGCACCGATCTCAAGCCGTACGATCGGGGCAAACTTGCGTTCTTTAAGCTCAGATTCGATCATCGCCATCAGATCGTCCGCCTCTTCTTCATCCTGTTCGGTATTGGCGTTTCTGGTAACCCGGAAAAGTTCGCACGATACGATTTCCATACCCGGAAAAAGCATATCCAGATTGTTCATCATGACCTCTTCAAGCCTGATGAAATGTTCCCCTTTGCCGACCCTGATAAATCGGGGGGTACCGGCATTAACCGGCACCTTGATCCGTACCAGTGAATTATGTTTGGCTTTTGGATAACGGAGTGCCACCAAAAGATTAAGCGACAGATTTGATATAAACGGAAAAGGATGGGCGGGGTCTATAGATTGCGGCGTCAGAAGCGGGAAAATATTCGTATAGTAAAACTCCCTCAGCAGTTTTTTTTCTTTGGGAGTCAACTCGTCATATTGCTCAATCAAAATGTTTTTTTCTTCCAGCAGAGTGCAGATTTCACAAAACGACTTCTCCTTGCGTGCCTCGATATCACGGACTTCGGCATAACATTCCGTTACCTGTTGGCGTGCAGTACGGCCATCGAGGGACAACTCCCTCATCCCGGCCCCGATCTGCTGTTTCAGGCCGCCGATACGCTTCATAAAGAACTCATCTAGGTTGCCACTGACAATTGCAATGAATTTAAGCCGTTCCAGCAAAGGTGTGCGCTGGTCCTCAGCTTCATGCAACACACGACGGTTGAACGACAGCCATGTCAACTCACGGTTCAGGAACCACTGGCTGTCATGCAGATCATAATGTTCAGATCCATTGGCTGAAATATCACTCTTTGCTTTCGCCGCTGCATTCGCATTTGTAAACACAAGTTTTGAGGATTTGGATTTGCTGTTTTTCGCCTGATTGCCAGATGACTTAACAGCTTTTGTATTAGGCACTTTCAACTTGGGACTTTTCTGCTTAGCAACTTTCGATTTGGAGCTCTTGGACTTATCGTCCTTTGTCTTAACTGAATTTGATTTAAGCAGCTTTTGTTTATCATTTTTCTTGGCGTTGGTCACATTAACATCGGCAGACAACAAACTGCTGCCAACGACATCAATTGGTGATGAAAACGACTCAATATTTTCTTGTTCTGGCACCGGAAAGCTCCCTTACATTGGTAGTTGATAGATTAATACTACATTGTTTATGCTCAACCGCAAGCGGTTGATATAAAAAACACAAAATGCTTGTCAATTACTTATACAGTCTTCATAATTCTGAAAAGAAGGTCCTATTAAGGAGGATACAATTAAATCCTTAGCCCTTTATATTGTTGGAATAATTTGTTTATTGTCTTGCTATAGCTTCAACTCTGAAGGGGCTGGTAAAAAAATGCCCGATTACAAAATCACTAAAAACTGTAATTTCGAGGATGTCTACCCTGGTTTCTCGGCCAATTCGTGTTCTCCCGAAATCATTGTTCCTACCTTCGAAGGATTGCTTATCAATACGCCTCCAAAAGTGCCTCTTTCTGCCGCATTGTCAGTGAAAGTGGCTTGCAGCTTTGCTTTTTCACTAAGAAGGGATTTAGGGGTCTTGGAACGCGTCGAAAACGAAATAGTTTTCACGGTTGTAGATAGGGAAACCAATATTACCTATTCCGGCAAGATGCCCAATATGGATCATTCTATCCCGAGTCCCGGCCGGTCAAAAAAAACATTACGGAGGGAAGAATTGCCCGATCAAATCATTGAAAGTTATGTCAATGTTGACTTGGTGAAAGTTGTCCGCATGCAAAAAAAAACCGGTAGATATAAAGTATATGCAACAGTCTCGACTTTTAAATCCAATACCCTTGATTTTGAAGTGTACTAAGGAGTCTGCCACAGGGAAGATATGTTAATTTAAATAAATTTATACAAAATTGCCTCCGTACCCCCCTCCGTGGTACACCTATAACCATGAAAAAACTCAATCCACAACAACAACGCGCAGTCAACACGGTTGATGGCCCTTTGCTGCTCCTGGCCGGAGCCGGTTCCGGGAAGACCCAGGTAATTACCACTCGTATTGTCCATTTTTTGAAAGACCTGCACGTCCCGGCCGAGAATATCCTGGCGGTAACCTTTACCAACAAGGCCGCCCGCGAAATGAACGAGCGGGTGCTCGGCATGGCTGGATCAATTGCCAAAGGGATAGTAATCTCGACCTTCCACTCACTCGGAGTCCGTATCCTCCGCCGTGATATCCGCGCACTCGGCTTCAAGCCGAATTTCTCCATCTATTCCACCTCCGATCAGGCAGGCGTCATTCGTCAGGCCGTGCGCGAACGGGATATCGACCCGAAAAAGATAGATCCGGACCGGATTCTTTGGCACATCTCCGGACTGAAGAACCGCCTCATCGGACCAAAGGAGTTTACCCCGGACCGGAACGACCCCCTGGAAATCGCGGTTGCCGCCGTGTATCCCCGTTATCAGGAGTTGCTGAAAGGCTTTAACGCCATCGACTTCGATGACATCATCATGCTCTCCGTGCGCCTGCTGCAAACCACCCCGGCCATCCTCGCCCACTGGCAGGAGCACTTCCGGTATATTATGGTTGACGAATATCAGGATACCAACGCCTCGCAATATCTGCTTATTTCGCTTCTTGCGAAAAAGCATGGCAACATCTGCGTCGTCGGCGATGATGACCAGTCAATCTACGGCTGGCGCGGCGCGGAGGTGGAGAACATTCTCAATTTTGCCCAGGATCACCCAGGCTGTGTGACCATCAAACTGGAACAGAACTACCGCTCCACTGGAGCAATTCTTGATGCCGCCAACAGCGTGATACGAAACAACACCGTGCGAACTGACAAAGCGCTCTGGACATCCGGCGGAAAAGGGCGTGAGATCGATCTGATTGTGGCTGACAGCGAGGAGGATGAAGCGGCAAAGGTCATAGAGCAGATCATGCTGGAGCAGTATCGTGAAAAGCTGCGCTGGGCGGATCTTGCAATCCTCTATCGTTCCAACGCGCAGAGTCGGGCTTTCGAGGAAAAGCTGCGCATGGAGCGTATCCCTTATGTGGTTATAGGCGGGCAACAGTTTTACGAGCGGAAAGAGGTCAAGGATGCCATCGCCTATCTTAAGGTGATCGACAATCCGAGCGATGAAGCCTCTTTGCTGCGCATCATCAACTTTCCCCGCCGTGGAATCGGCGACACGACCCTGATAAAGCTGAACCAGTGGTCGATGAATCATGACGTACCACTGTTTGAGACACTGGGGCGAGCGGGTGAAATTGAGGACCTTTCACCATCGTGCCGAAAAACGGTGATCGCCTTTCACTCCATGATGAAAGATGTCATCGCCGGTTTCAGTAATATAAACATGGGGGCGCAGGTCAATGCCCTATTCAACCGCCTGCGCATTGAGGACGAACTGTATCGCACCTTGAACGACGCCAAACAGAGTCGCAAGCGGATTGAAAACATCGAGCAGGTAGTGAACTCACTGGCGGCTTACGAAGAACAGACACCACGGGCAAATCTGTCGGCATTCCTCGAACGGATCTCGCTTATGGATGAGGACAAACCGTCTGAAGATGGCAAGGAGCATGGCACCAACGCCGTCACGCTGATGTCGCTGCACTCCAGCAAGGGGCTGGAATTCAGCCATGTCTGGCTGGTAGGGATGGAAGAAAATCTTCTGCCGCACAAACGCTCGATCGAAGAGGATCCGACCGTAGCCGAAGAGCGGCGTCTATGTTACGTCGGCATCACGCGGGCCAGAAAATACCTGACTATCTCGCGATGCATGACTCGGCGCAAATATGGTGCGGTGGAGGGGCAAAAACCGAGCCGGTTTCTGGCCGAAATTCCGGAGCATCTGCTGAATGGTACAGCAGGAGGAGCAGAAGGTGAAACGGCTGAACCGGTAGACCTGGCTGCAGATTTTTTTGCACGGATGCTGGGGTAATAAGCGTTAGACTCAGCTCACCGACTGGCCTCATCAACACCTGAGCGGAGTCAGAATAAAAATATCCGGAAAGTCTAATACCCTCAATTAACAATAGCTTTGACGCCGCTTGTTCCGGGTGGTATTGTCTTGCCCGAAAAATAGGATTCCTATCCTATTGCATATAAACCAAATTTTTTTGGCCTTTATTGACCAGAATTATCAGGAGAATCAGGCGTGACTATCAGAACAACTATAATCACTTTCAGCATCGCCAATGCCATCATCTTAATTTTAGTTATGATTGGTTTTATTGCCTTCAGCAACTACCAGGGTGATAAGCTTGAACATTTGATCACCAGAGATTTTGCCTTTTCCAGAGCAGTTGATCAGGCATACAACAATGCTCTGCGCGCAGGTATCGCCCTGAGAACCATGGCGATAGATCCAGAGGACGAATTACCGGCCATGACATTTGAAAAAGCACGACTGGAATTTGTCGCCAAGGCTAATGAATCGCGTAAAGTAAATGATGGCAAGGCTGGGGCGCTTATGGGAGAAGCGGTCACCATTTGGACCACGGCTGACCCGATTAAAGACAGGATAGTCCGACTGATCCAGGAAGGAAAACGCGACCAGGCGATGTCAGAGATCGGCGAAGACACTGAAGTTTTGCGAGACATCAAAGAAATCATCGATCAGGCCAAAGCCGAGCAGGACAAGGAATTGGCAGCATCCATAAAGGAAAATAAAGAAACAATTCTGAAAGGTCGTTTGGCGGTTTCAGGTCTTTTACTGACGGGAATGATTGGAATGATTGTCACCGTATTCATCGCATTCAAACGTGTTTTGCGCCCCCTTGAGAAACTTGTCTCAGCCGTTTCAAAGGTAGGGACCGGAGACCTTAGACAAAAAATAGAGACCGGTACCCAGGATGAACTAGGCACTTTGGCGTCAGAATTCAACACCATGGTAACCAAGCTCAGTAACATGGTAGTGAAGCTTACCAACACCTCCGGGGAGTTACAATCGGCCTCTACACAGATCGCTTCAACGACCCAGCTGGTTGTTGAAGCCTCCGATATCCAGGTTACCGGGGTCAAAGAGACCTCCCGTGCCGTAATGGAAATCACCTCTTCGATCCAGAGTGTGGCACAGAGCGTAGAGAATCTCTCCGTTTCAGCAAATGAGAGCTCAGCATCTACGCTTGAAATGGCAGCAAACATCGAGGCGGTTGTTCTCGACGTAGAGGGACTTGACAAATCCGTAGCTGATGTAAGTTGCTCGATCACCGAGATGGCTGCAACCGTCAGACAGATCAATGGCAGTGTCCAGCAACTGTCGGACATCGCCTCGTCAACATCAAGTTCAATAGTTGAAATGAACTATTCGATAAATGAAGTCGAGCGAAACGCACTCGAGACTGCCGCAATTTCCGACAAACTCCTGGACGACGCTAAACTGGGCAAGGAATCCGTTGAAGCAACCATTATTGGAATACAGGAGATCCGCAAAGCCTCCAGTCTCACGAGTGAAGCAATCACGGCCCTTGATGCCAAGGCTGGGGATATCGGCAAAATTCTTGAGGTGATCAACGACGTCGCTGAACAGACCAATCTTTTGGCACTCAACGCCTCAATCATCGCAGCTCAGGCAGGTTCACACGGCAAGGGATTCGCGGTGGTAGCGGATGAAATCAAGGAACTTGCCAATCGCACCAAGATGTCCACCATGGAAATTGCCCATGTGATCGAGGCGGTTCAGAATGATACCCACAGGGCGACCGGCACCATAGTAATGGCTGAAAAAAGTATCGTTAACGGTGAACGGCTTTCAAAAGAGTCCGAAGGTGCGTTGCAGAAAATAGTCGTCGGGATACAACGCTCCACTGATCGAATGAATCAGATTGCCAAGGCAACCGGTGAACAGGCCAAAGGGAGCCAGATGATCAGCAAATCAATTGGCCAGGTTTCGGAAATGGTCAAACAGATCGCCAATGCCACCAGCGAACAGAACAAAGGAAGTGAACTAATCAGGGAGTCGGTTGAGATCATGAAAACGCTGACCGGTGAGGTCAATATCTCCATCAGAGAGCAGGCTTCAGTCAGTAACTTCATAGCCACAAATACTGAGCAGACCACAAACATGATCCTCCAGATCAAACAGGCTACTAATGAACAAAGTATTAGCAGTGACCAGATAGTTCAATCAATAGGTGCAATCCAGAATTCGGCACACTCCAATGCAACTTCTACCAAAGCGCTCAACGATGTAAGCGAAAACCTTTCCCTGCAGATTAAGCTGCTTCAGGAGGAAATGGCCAACTTCAGGCTGTAATCCCTCCACAGGAGTCCCCCCGACATGGCTTCCTCACAGAACAGTGCCGCGTACGTCGCTTCCCTGATGGCGATCGACACATCCACCCTCCCTGCCGATGGCGGCGAACGTTTCAACCGCCTGATCTTCGCCCGTTCCCCCTACCTGCTGCAGCATGCAGAAAACCATGTATCATGGTATGAATGGGGGTCTGCAGCCTTTGACAGAGCACGCAGCGAGAGTCTGCCAATCCTGCTTTCAATCGGCTACGCCACCTGTCACTGGTGCCATGTTATGGCTCATGAATCATTCGAGGACCAGGAAGTTGCTGCACTCCTTAACCGCCACTTTGTCTGCATCAAGGTCGATCGCGAGGAACGCCCTGACATCGATGATTTTTATATGGCAGTTGCGCAGACGCTGACCGGCAGCGGCGGCTGGCCGATGAATATTTTCATGACTCCGGACAAGCACCCTTTTATGTCAATAACCTACCTGCCCAAACGTGAACGAAACGGCATGAGCGGCCTGATGGAGCTGCTGGCTAACATTGCCACGCTCTGGCGACAAAGGCCGGATATGATCGAGAGGAATTGCCAGGGAATTATGGAGGCACTGGAGGATGCGCGCGCTCTGCATCCAGATGCGACAGTTCCGGATTTAAAAGCCGTTTCTGAAAAGTCTTTGCAGCTGTTGAAGAAAATTTATGACCCGGAATACGGCGGTTTCGGGAGTGCCCCAAAGTTTCCGATGCCGTTTTATCTGAGCTGGCTTATCGGACAGGCCGGCCCTCACCACACCCCTCTCCCAAAGGGCGAGCGGGTTCTTCATATGGCACTCCACACCCTGCAACAGATGCGTTCCGGCGGCATTTGGGACCAGCTTGGCGGCGGATTGCACCGTTATTCAGTCGATAGAACCTGGCTTGCGCCGCATTTTGAGAAGATGCTCTACGACCAGGCCATGCTGGCCCGGGTAGCAATCGAGGCTTACAAAGCCACAGGAGAGCCGTTTTACAGCACTATGACGGAAGAGATCTTCCTGTTTGTGGAGCGTGAGCTCCGGTCTGAAGAAGGTGCTTTTTATTCTGCTCTGGATGCCGACTCAGAAGGGGTTGAAGGCAAGTTTTATCTGTGGGACAAAAGTGGAATTGACGACTGCCTCGGATCAGACTCCTGGCTGTTCTGCCGCTTCCATGCAGTAACCGATGGCGGGAACTTTGAGGGGCAGACCATCCTTACCGCCCCGGTCGCTCTGGATGAATTTTGCCCTGATCAAGGTCTGAATATTGAAGATACGCGTGAACAGCTGGAACGGTGCCTGACAAAACTGCTGCTGCGTCGCGAAGAACGCATCCGCCCGCTCAGGGACGACAAAATTATTACCTCATGGAACGGCCTGATGATAGGGGCACTTGCTACCGCCGGGATTGTATTCGGCAAGCAGGAACAGATCATCAGCGCCGTCCGTGCGGCTTCATTCATCCTCAAACACCTCCGCCGCGACGATGGAAGGCTGTTGCGCAGCTATCTGAACGGGGCATCTAATATCCCCGCCTTTCTGGAGGACTACGCATTTTTGGCAGGGGGAGTGCTGGATCTGTACGAAGCGACTCTCGACCGCAGCTGGCTGACCGAAGCCAGGCAACTTGTCGAAGACCTTCTCCACACCTTCAGGGATCCTGACTCCGGCGAATTTACCCTGACCGGCCACGACGCCGAACAGATGCCAGCCAGGGTTTCTTCCGACCACGACGGAGTGACACCATCTGCTCTTGCCAGCACTGCTCACGTCCTATACCGTTTGGCGTGGATCGACGACAATCCTGAGTTGCTTGAAACTGCACGCGCAGCTCTGGACGGGATTCTGGGCGAAATTCAGCAGAACCCGTTGGGACATCTCGGCGCTCTGCAGGTCCTCACACAATTGGGCAGTGAACCGGCGATTGCCGTATTTGCAGGAGAAACCGATTCTTCTGGGGCCTTCGCACTCAACACCCTTCTGCATAACAGCGCGCTTAAGAACCTGATCGTCAGGTGTGATGACCAGCCAGTTCCTTTATCTCTCTCACTTTGCTGTCATGGCACCTGTTACCCTGCCGTTTCCACTCCGGAGGAACTGGAGCGCCTTCTTCAGCAAAGCGGGCTGTCCGGCGGGAATAGCCGGACATGATGGAATTGTGATTTGCCAGCGGCTCACCCAGTATGATATAGCATTTGTTATTCTTTCACCTTGCACCATCAGGAGCTTACAAACTTATGCTGACCGGAAAACAAAAACGACATCTGCGGGCCCTTGGGCACAAATTGAAACCCCTTATCCAGATCGGCAAAAAAGAGATTGAAGCTGCTTTGATTGCAGAAGCCAACGCCTCCCTTGATCACCACGAACTAATCAAGGTTAAGCTCCTTGAAAGCTGCATGCTGGATAAACATGAAGCTTCAGAAGCTCTGGCTGAAGCCTGTCACGCCGATGTTGCGCAGATCTTGGGCAAAACATTCCTCCTTTACCGTGCCGCTAAAACGCCGGTTATTGTTCTACCTAAAGCTGACCCGCCTCTCAAATCGCCCGTGAATCCGACCTCTGTATGATCATCCGGGCGGTTCTGTTTGACCTTGATGGCACTCTGGTTGACTCCCTGGAAGACCTGACAGATGCCGTTAATCATGTCAGATGTGTCCATGCGCGTCCACCGCTGACAATGGATGACGTGCGCCGCAAAGTTGGCAAAGGCGCGCGTCATCTGGTACAGCAGATCCTGCCGGATCTTTCAGGCACTGACATCGACCTCGCTCTCGACCTCTTTTTGGACTTCAACAGACAACACATCGCCGACAAAAGCAGGCTCTATCCCGGAATACTGGGTGTGCTCCATAGCCTTGCAGCCCGTGATATCAAGATGGCGGTTATTACGAATAAAAATGAAGATCTGAGTGCGCTGATACTTGAGTTTTTCGGAATTAATGACCTGTTTGAATGTCTTTGCGGCGGCGATACCTATCCGGAAAGAAAACCTTCCCCCCTCCCCTTGCTGAAGGTGGCTGAAAAACTCGGGGTCGCATATCATGAATGCGTTATGGTTGGCGACAGCATCAACGACATTGAAGCCGGCAAACTGGCCGGCATCGCTTCGATCGGCTGCACTTGGGGATTTGGCGGGGATGACGAACTGACAGGTGCTGATACTTTGGCCTGCACTCCTCAAGAATTGCTTGTAACTATCGCGGCGGGCCTGAGATAATTTATGAACGGATGGAACGGCAAAATACTCCGGGTTGACCTGACAACCGGAACCTCTTCGATTGACGAGATCCCCCGCACACTGCTTGAGGAGTATTTGGGCGGCCGCGGCCTTGGTGTGCGTCTGATGCGTGAGTATTATCAGCTAGACCCGTTCGATCCCGCCATGCCGCTGATCTTTGCCGTCGGCCCGTTATGCGGCACACCCGCTCCGACATCCGCCCGCCTTTCCGTTGTTTCCCGCTCACCATTGACCGGCACGATCTATGACTGTTCCGCCGGGGGACGCTTTGCCTGGCGCCTGAAGGCGGCCGGCGTCGATGTGCTGTTCATAACCGGCAGGAGTCCATGGCCGGTGGTTCTAACGGTAACTGCTGAAAAGGTAGAAATAGTGCCTGCTGTCACCTTGTGGGGGTGTGATATTCCGACAACCGTCGCAGCGCTTAAGGAGCGGGGGAGCGTTGCCGCTATCGGTCCGGCCGGCGAGAACGGCGTCCTGTTTGCAAACATAATGATGGGAGAGGGAAATTCAGTCGGTCGTGGCGGTATGGGCGCTGTCATGGGGAGCAAGAACCTTAAAGCGGTGACGGTAAACGGAGATCGAAAAAACAGCGTCGCCGACCCGGCGCTGTTTGAAAAATCACGTCAGGACATCATGCGTCTGTTCAAGGCCTCACCCGTTATATTCGGCCCACTGGGCCTCTCCGAGTTCGGCACCCCGGTACTGGTTGACCTGATGGCGCAGCGCCGCATGGCTCCAACTGCAAACTTCAGCAAAACGTATTTTGAACATTCTGCCAACTATTCCGCCCCGACCATCAAAGATGCCTGCGGAGCAAAAAAGGACGGCTGTTACGGCTGTCCAATCCAATGTAAAAAATCGTCCGGAGCGGGCAAACCTCTTCCGGAATACGAGACCGTTTCCCATTTCGGCGCATTGAACAATGTGACCGCACTGCATTCTATTATCAAGTCTAACGACCTCTGCAACGAACTTGGTATGGACACGATCACTGCGGCTGCCACTCTCTCCGCCTGGGGAGAAATCAGGGGCACCTTTCCAGGCGCTGACGAAATACCTGGACTGCTGGACGACATTGCCCTGCGCCGGGGAGATGGTGAAATACTGTCGCTAGGTTCCCGCCGCCTCTCCGAAAAGATGGGGCATCCGGAATTGTCGATGAGCGTAAAGTCGCTCGAACTGCCGGCGTACGACCCGCGCGGAGCCTACGGCATGGCGCTGGCGTACTGCACGAGTAACCGCGGCGGCTGCCATCTGCGCGCCTACCCCATTTCCCACGAAATCCTGCGCAAACCGGTACCGACCGATCGCTTTTCGTTTTCCGGCAAGGCCCGCATCATCAGCATCGCAGAGGACACCAACGCCGCAGTGGACTCCCTCGTCGCCTGCAAGTTTGCCTTCTTCGGCGCCAGCTTGGAAGAGTACGCCGAATTGCTGACCGCCGTCACCGGAGTCGCCTATTCGCCCCAGCGCCTGAAGGAGATAGGTCGCCGCATTGTGCTGACTGAGCGCTACTACAACTGCAAAAACGGCTTTACGCGCAACGACGACATGCTGCCGGAACGGTTCTTCACCGAGTCAGGCAGCAGCGGAGACGGCATCGACATTCACCCGCTTGACAGGGGGCGTTTTGATGAGGAGCTGGAAAAGTATTACCGCATCCGCAGTCTGAATAAAAATGGCTGTTTTGATGATGCAGACTTCCTGGAAAAACAGCCATGACAAGCATATCTTCTATCTACTTCGACGGTGCAATTGTCCAAATCGTAAATGCCTGCATTTCCGGCAGCACGGTAACAGTTAAAGAGGCACACACATTCCCTCTTGACGAACTGGATGACTATCTCTCAAATTGCAGGGAAAAAAGATTCATAATCTGCTGCAATCCGTTGTCATTCCATCAGGATATTATCTATCTTCCTCCTGCCGCCGGCAGGCAATACGATAAGCTGGTCCGTGCCGAAGCGCAGAAGCTTCATCCCGAGCTGACATCCTTCTCCACCTTTCACACTGCTGTCGGCCAAGCCACAATTGATTCCAAAGTGTTTAATAAAATAGCGGTATTCAGCTATGCAGACGGGTTTCTCTCCGGCTTACTCGCGACATTCAACAAACAGGGCAAGGTCGTTTTGCAGGTCTACGCCGCCCCATATTCCATTTTCAAGCTGATTGCCTCAACCTGCCTCAACGATGCAAACCAGTCACGCATTTTCATTGCATCACTTCCCGGCGAGAAGCTTCTCCTGGTGGGAGAAAACGGTGAACTCGAATTTATCCGTAAAATTCCATCGTCAGACGCAGAGTTGCTCCCGATTGATTTCCAGAATATTAACATGACGCTGGATTACTGTTTCCAGACCCTTCGCGTAAAGCCTGCGGAAGCGGTCATACTTCAACAATCAGAAACAGGTGACGAACAGCCTGCTCCTCTTTCCGTGCCAATGAGATCAGCTTTGCCGCCAGTTCTGGCAAGCGTACCGCATGATATTATTGCCGATTACATTGCCCCGCTTGCCGCAGCTATGCACTATGTCGAATCACCTCGCGTCGGCAGCATACTGCCGTCAGACTATGCAGCCTTCATCACTCACAAAAAACTTCTCACTGCAGCGGCCCTGCTTATGTTTGTCCTGGCACTGCTTTGTGGGGGATATTTTGTAACGGAGATGATGATTGTCTCTGAACTGAAATCTAAAACCGGTAGGGTAAGAACCGAATTAAGCGGCTCCGGAAGCGAAATAGCTGCCTTTAAAAAACTGGATGCTGAAGTAAATCTGCTCAAACAGCCGCTGGATTTTTCCAACAAACGCAACTCTTCACCCAATCCGGCAAAAGCCCTTGCGGCTTTAATCCTGCCGGAATCCCCGGAGTACATAATTAATGGGATCACCATCCAGAGTGAAGGGAGTTCCCTGCCGGTCCAGATCACAGGGGCAATAAATGCTTCCGGCTACAGCAACACCCAGGCATCCTTCGAAAAGCTCGTTGCACACGTCGCAAAACTCCCCGGATATGGTGTATCATCCAGCAGCGTTGACATAAAACAAAAAACATTCGGCATACAGGCCCGCTACAGCAGTGGGGGCAACAGATAAAATGAACCCTATCGATAGCAGATATGAAATCAATCTCAAGCCATTAAAAAAACGCTTTTTCATCGCGGTACTGCTGTTTCTTATTGCAGCCATCGCCCTTGTCACGCTGCAAAGAAGCCGCAGACAGCTTGAAAAAACATTTGATAATTTGACCCGGGCACAAGTCGGGCTGTCCAGAGTCAAGGAGGCCAATGCCAACCGGAGGCAGGTCCTGACCGCGCTGAAATCACAGTTTGGACAGGGCACTCAAAATATATCCCCGGAAATGGTTCTCTATGGCAAAATAGATGAAATCAAGGCGCGCCTCAACCCGAATGACATGACCATCGCCACAGTGGAGAAAAAGGGGGGGGAAGCTTCTCTCCAGTACACCCTCACATTCAGTAATCAGGATTTCAACAATCTGCTTAACGCCATCAACTATCTGCACGGATCCGTTTTCCCGATAGCCCCGGTAAGTTCTGTCGCTATCACGCAATCCGAGCTAAAGGGAACCGGTGGAACCTCTTTCAAGGTTACGGGTAAAGTAATCACCAGCGAGAAAATAAAACCATGACCCTCGACCGTACTATTACCACAATACTTGCTGTGCCACTTCTGGTGATCGCCATACCGGCTATACTTTTTTTCCGGAAACTGCCCAACGCCGACCTGACCCCTTCTGAAAAAGAGCTGATAGACTTTTCAAGCAAGCCGGTTCCCTTGTCGCCACCGCAGACACAGGTCGTTTTTTCCGGCCTGGCCTCCCCATTAAGAGGAATTTCAAAACCAATCGGTGACATACTTGCCAAAAGCGGCAAACCTGTTTCCACACCAAGCACTACACCCTCAAACGCAAAGAGTAACCAGCGGCTTTCTTTGGGTAGCCTCCCGGTTGTTTCCATGATATATTTTGCCGGTTCCACGAGAATGGCCATCGTTGACAACCATGTAGTTAATGAGGGATCAACTCTGAATGGCGGCGTGATTGTAAAAATTGAAAAAACTCGGGTGCTGATGCGAAAAACCGGGAAGGATATATGGCTAACAACAGAGTAATAAATACTGCTGCCAAATCATTGAGATATATTTTGATGATCATGGCAATGACTGTTCTTGCAGCCTGCTCGGCCAACAAACAGGCCGCAAAGCCTGATGAACATCTCATAAAGGATAGCATTCCCCGCTCACCGGAGTGGAAGGTTGAGCCGAAAACCGCTCCAGGTGAACCACTGCCCCCCGCTTTTGTTTCCATGACAGAAGAAATAGTCCCGCTTAAAACAAGGATCGTCGATATTGTGGTCAGAAACAGTACGCTCGGCGATGTCCTGCATATCATCGCCAATGCAACAGGACTCAATCTTCTGGTTGACAAGGATGTCTTCCTCGATCAACCCATGACCTTGTCCATCAGAAACGCAACTGCCGAGGATGCCCTGAAGGCCATATTCTCCAGCGCAGATTGCTTCTACACCATCACAAATAATGTGCTCAAGGTGGAATCAGCCGGAACCAGGGTTTTCGAACTTGGTCACCCCGCCCTGGTCAACTCCTATTCAATGGATATCGGTGGGAATATTTCGGGCGCCGGCATGAGCGGTGCCATTACGTCGGGCAGCAAGGCTGACGCAAAGGCACACGATTTCTGGGGTTCCATGGAAACATCACTGGCCGGCATCATGGACAAGAAGGATACCGCTACCGGCGATTCAAAATTGAAAGCTACCGGCAGCCAGCAAAGCATCACGATCAACCGCCTGACCGGGACCATCATGGTGACCGCCTCCCGGAAGAACCTGGAGAAGATTGAGCAATACCTGGACAATGTCAGAAAAGTACTCAACCGCCAGGTGATGATTGAAGCGAGGATCATCGAAGTTCAACTGAGCGAAGGGTTGAATTACGGCATTGACTGGTCCTTCCTCGAAAATGTTAAAGGGCTGGGCGGACCCTTAAACGCCGGCTTTGGCACATTGAACGTTGGCACCACTACGCTGAATGATGCAACCGCGGCTGCAGCCAGTGCCTCCAAGTTTCAAGTCGGAATCACCAGAGCCAATTTCCAGGGGCTTTTAACCGCCCTGAAAACGCAGGGTGACATCAAGACCCTCTCTAATCCGAAAATCAATGTCATGAACGGACATGCCTCCATTCTGACCGTCGGCACCAACACCAGCTTCATCTCCAAGGTGACCACCACCACAACCGCCACCGCTGCCGGCAATTCGATCAGTTTCACCCCGGAAACCACCAGCGTCCTTTCCGGCATGATTATCGGCATCGTCCCCTATATTTCCGAACGGGGTGACATCACACTCAATATCACGCCAATAACGTCCGATCTGATAGACCTGAAGGACAAAACCTTCGGCACCGCCGGCAACCAGGTCACCATAACCATCCCCACAGTTGCCCTCAGAGAAATGACCACAACGGTCAAGATGCGTGATGGCCAAATGGTCATCATCGGCGGCCTGATTTCGAAGAAAGAGTCCTCAAACGAAGAGAAAGTACCGATCATCGGCGATATTCCGTACCTCGGCAAATTTTTCACCAGAATTGACAACAAGGAATCGCGAACCGAGCTGGTGCTGCTCCTTCGGCCTCATATTGTTGACAATGAGTGAAGTACAAAGGTGAACCGCTCGTGATACTTGCACCGAATAACCTTGGAGATCTCCTGATATCGACCGGGAAGATCAGCGCCAAGCAGCTCAGAATTGCCCTTATCCAGCAGCGGGTGACCGGCACCATACTGGGTGAAACACTCATATCACTCGGATTCCTGACATCGCAGGAATTTGCCCAGACAATCGCCCTGCAGTCCGGCCTTGAATATCTTGATCTCCGCACATTCACCCTGTCAGAGCAGGCACTGCGTCTCATCCCCAAAGAAACGGCTTTAACTAACGGTTATATCCCGCTGGAACTGGACGAAGGAATCCTCTCCATCGGAATCATGACCCCCAGTAACGTTGTGGCGGTCGACAGCGTGCTACGCCTGACCGGCAAGCCCCCCAAGGTTTATCTTGTGGATCAGGAAGCCTACGGGGATATCTTTGAGCGGGCCTACTATTTTTCAAAAAACTCGGTACAACAACGCTTGGAAGAGTTTGCCGAAACCCTCAAAAACGGCGAGGTCATACCGGGCGCCATAGTCCCGGAACTGACCGAACTCCTTATCATGGACGGCATACTCAAAATGGCGTCCGATATCCACATGACCCCGTCAGACGAGGTTCTGCACATCTTCTATCGTATAGATGGCGTGCTGACCTACGGCCATTGCCTGCCAAAGATCATCCAGGCGCCGCTCGCATCACGGATCAAGATTTTGGCCGACCTGGATATCACAGAGCAGCGGCTTCCGCAGGATGGTTCATTCACCCTGGCTTTTTTGAAGAAAAAATATGATCTGCGTATATCTACCGCACCCTCCATCTATGGTGAAAACATCGTCACAAGGGTTCTTTCAACGAACGGAGCCCTCAAACATATTTCCACTCTGGGACTCAACGAAGATATTGTCGACACAATGCGGCAGCTTTTCAACAAATCTCACGGCATCATACTCATCACCGGCCCGACCGGCAGCGGTAAAACGACAACACTCTACTCCTGCCTCCGCGAGATCGACCTGCTGGAAAAAAATGTCATTACGATCGAGGACCCGGTCGAATACCGCCTCAACTTTGTTCGCCAGACAGAAGTGAATGAAAAGACCGGTTACACCTTCGCATCATCCGCCAGAACCTTCATGCGTCAGGACCCCGACGTCATGCTGCTGGGCGAAATACGTGACAAGGAAACAGCCCAGATCGCCATCCGTGGCTCCATTACCGGACATCTGCTGCTTTCCACTCTCCATGCCACCGATGCGGTCGCCTCCATCCCCCGCCTCCTTGAACTGGGAATGGACAAACTGCTTCTTTCCTCGACCCTGCTGGCTGTTCTGGCCCAGCGCCTGGTACGCCGGATATGCCATTATTGCAAAGAGGAATATGAACTGAGTGAAAAAGAGCGGAAAGTCTTTCACCGGGCCGGCATGGATGTAGCCAGGGCATATCGCGGTGCCGGCTGCAGCAGATGCGGCAATAGCGGTTTTGCCGGCAGAACCTCCATTGCCGAGGTCATGGTCATGAATACGGAGATCAAGGAACAGATCTATGCCGGTGCCTCTATGGAAGCCATTTTTCAGGCTGCGCAGCGCGGCGGGTTAGTGCCCCTCTTCACAGAAGGGCTCAATCAGGTTATCGCCGGACACACTACCCTCCAAGAGGTCCAAAGGGTGGTCGGATGAAAAACTTCGCGTACCGCGCCACCGACTATTCCGGCAAGATTGTCAGGGGGAACGTCGCCTCCGAAACGGTGGAAGCCGCTTCTCAGGATGTGAGTGCCAAAGGTCTCTACATTATCTCGATCAGTGAAACCACCGATCAGTTTGCCTTTCTCAGAAAGTTCTTTCTCGGACTGCAGATCAAAAGGTCCGATATTCTCGAATTCACCGGCAGTTTTTCGGTCATGCTGAAGTCGGGGGTTCCTATTATCACCTGTCTGGATGACCTCATAGCCACTACGACCAACAACGCTTTCAAGCCTGTCCTGATGGATATCCAGCACCGATTAAGGGGTGGAAGTTCTGTTTCTACGGCACTGGGAGCCCAGGGAGCTGTTTTTCCGGACATCATCAAAACATTGGTCGCGGTCGGAGAGGAAACCGGGCGCCTGGATGAAAGCCTGAGGGAAGCGACCGAACATCTTCAAAGATTGCAGAACCTGTCCAGTTCCATTAAAAAAGCACTTATGTACCCCCTTTTTGCCTTTACCGCCACTCTCGGCGCCCTGATTTTCTGGATGTTGTTCGTTATACCCAGCCTGACCTCGACTCTGAAGAGCATGGGGGTTAAACTCCCCGCTCTGACCCTGTTTCTCATAAACTCCAGCAGCCTGTTCCAGGCGCACTGGAAACTTTTACCTCTCGCATTTGTTCTCGTGCCGCTCGCCATATTCCTGCTGGGGAAGCAGCCTGCAATCAGATACCAGATGGATAAGATCCTGGTAAAAATGCCGGTTCTGGAAATTATTGTCTTTAACAAACTGCTGGCTACTTTCGCTGAGCAGTTCAGAATGATGATTGCGGCAGACATCCCTTTAAAAAGACTTTTTGACCTGATAGTTCCGGCTCTCGGCAATGAATATTTTGGAGTGAACCTCCTCAAAGCCAAGGAGAATATTCTCAATGGCAACACCATTTCCGAATCACTCGAACAGCAAAATATAGTACCTCCTCTGGTTATAAGTAAGATTCGTATCGGTGAAACGAGCGGAACCCTTGACAAACAGCTGGATTTTCTGGCTAAGTACTACACCAAGAAATTGGACGATGCCACCGAGAACCTGGGCAAGATCATTGAACCATTGGTCATGACCGTAATCGGCGGACTGTTCGCCATCATCATCATGGGGCTGCTGCTCCCGATTTACGATCTGGTTTCCAAAGTCGGGAAAGGCTAGGAGGTTCTTACAAAGCATGGCAACGGATTACCTCTCATTTTTCAACCTCAACGATGACCCGTTCCGTCTTACGCCGGACACCGCCTACTTTTACAATTCACCGGCTCATTCAACAGCCTTTCTCTCGCTTGAATACTGTGTGACGCATAAGGAAGGATTTTGCATCCTCACCGGCGAACCGGGGACCGGAAAAACCACAATACTTCGGCTCTTCACCGAAAAATGGAAAGAAAAGGCCGAGATTGCCCTGATCATGACCCCACGGCTTTCAGCTGATGAGTTTTTTCGGGCGATCCTGGATGATTTCAAAATACCTCTGAGCGACAGTAAAAACGAAATGCTGAAATCGTTCCGGGATTTTCTCCTCACCCATGCATCACATGACAAACGGGTAACCATCATTGTGGACGAGGCCCAGGAACTGCCGGAAAGCACTCTTGAAGAACTGAGGCTGCTGTCCAATCTGGAAACCGAGAAAGAAAAACTGCTGCAGATTATCCTCATCGGCCAACCTGAACTGTCCAACAAACTGCTCAGAAATCCTCTGCGTCAGCTGAACCAGCGCATTACGGTCCGCGTCAAACTCAAGCCGCTCACTTCACCCGAAACTTCCGACTACATCAATACCAGGTTGATCAAAGGGGGCAATAGTTCCCTTCTTTTTAACCAGAAGGCCAAGGAACTGATCTTTAACCTGTCCAAGGGCATACCCCGCACCATAAACCTGCTCGCCTCGCGGGGCCTCATGGCCGCTTTTCTGGAGAGAAGCAATGAGGTACTTGAGAGGCATATCGAACAGGGGGCCAAGGATGTCATGGAAGCAACTGTTCCCGTCCACACCCCTCGTGCTTTTCCCTTTCGTACGATTGCAGTTGCCGCAGCTGCTGTATTTACAGCTGTTGCCCTCGGAGCAGCGATCTACTTTTTTACAAGCAAAGCCCCTACAGTTGCCAATCAGGAAGCGCCGCCAAAGCCTATAGCGGCACAGATAAGTTCCGCTCATCCACTTCCGGCAGATAAAACCGTTGCAGCTCCTGTACCGGTTTCCTTTGCAGCAGCCGTCTCAAAGGAGAGTGCTGCCGCCGATGCCAATATGACTGTTTTTCAATCATTCAACGCCATGGCCACGGCATGGAATCTTCCGCTGATTCCTCAGTTTACGAAAAAGAAAGATGCCCCGAATAAATACCTCGCAAGCCTGGCACTGCAGCGCGGGATGGAGTTGATCAGCTTCGACGGCAATGCAGAGGGGATTATCGAAATGGGATATCCACTGATACTGCACATCAAACCATCCGATAATGACAAGGAAATATATACGGCACTGGTTGGAATATCCAACGGAGAGTACATCATCTCTCCAAGTCTTGGCGGGAAACAACGGCTCACTAGAGCTGAGTTGGAAAGCATCTGGTATGGTAAAGCGGCAATTTTGTGGAAAAACTATGAAAAAATTCCGGCCTGGCTTCCGAATGGAGACCGCACCGCAGCAACTGTCGGCCTACAGAAACTTCTGGGCAATGCAGGCATTGCCGTTGAAAAAAGCGGGGCGTTTGATCAGAAGACGGTGGATGCTCTCAAGTCTTTTCAGGGTTTGAAGGGGCTTGAAGTTACCGGCAGACCCGGCCCAAAGACGCTGCTCTATCTGTATCAGGCGGCTTCCGGCTATTTTCGCCCCACATTAAAAAATGACGGCCCGACAAAATAGAACCTGTATAATACTGTAAAGACATCTCGCACAAAGTCACAAAGGCGCAAAGAAAGTCAGAAAAATTCAGGTTCAACCCTAAAGACTTTAGGCTCTTGTTTTGTTTACTTTGCGGCTTTGCGCCTTTGCGAGAGATAAATTGACGTTTAGTATTTATGCTGATAAGGACACTCCAATGACGAACAGCCAGTACATTGTATGAGTCTTCTTGCAGACCTTCTATCTAAGAACAAAACGGGCTCATCAAACGGCGGTAATGACCCACCGTTACCCCTTAATGTTCCTCCGACTCTTTCCAAGGCACAGGGGAATACCGCTCCAGTTCGCACGTTAAACAACCGATATGTGAAGCTGACGTTGATTTTTGTTGTTTTATTTGCTCTTGGTGCATTTATGACGGCAAAATTAAGTCTATTAGGCAAAACAAAGCCGCAAACCGTTCCTGCCAAGGTTATTGCGCCCGGTGCGGCAGCGCCGCAAGTCGCCTTGCCGCCACCTGCTGCAGCACCACCGCTTGAGCAGGTAAATAAAGCAAGGATAATTTTGGGAGAGCCGACGGCAGCGGAGCCCTTAAAGAAAACAGTCCGAGCGCATAAAGCAATAAATTCGCAACATGCGGTGCAAAAGGCAGAGCGCCAACCACTCCAGACGCCTGCACCAACCAGACAGAAGGCTGTTGCACCGCGTAAAATTGACACTGCAATGCGTGACTCTCTACTGTATGCGGCACGTTCAGCCGAACAGGCATCAGATTGGAAGTCGGCCCTTGCCAACTATCGCAGGGCACAGGATATTGATCCTGATAACTATAAAATCATGAGCAACGTCGCCGCAGCACTCAACAATCTTGGTATGTTCGACGATGGCATACAGGAGGCCGAGCGGGCACTGGGTAAGAAGCCGGATTATGTCCCAGCTCTGATCAATGCTGCTATTGGAAATTCTTCCAAGGGAAACACACAAAAAGCCCTGCGGCTTTTTACCTATGCTAGTGCGCTAGACCCGAGCAACAGGAGCCTTGTGATAAATCTGGGAATTCTGCACGAAAGAGCAGGAAACCTTGACGCAGCTCAGGCTACATACCGCCAATTGGCTGCTGCCGATGATCCGCTCGCTCTGCAGGGAATGGCGAGGATTTATGAACGCAAAGGAAATAGGATCGAGGCGGTCAGGGCCTACCGGCTGATAATGGCACTACCAAATGCAAGCTCAATATTAAAAAGGGAGGCAAAAGGGAAACTCGTGCGGCTGGAAGAGTAGGGATATTGGGCTAAAATTATTATATTATGTGTAAGTTATGCAAAGTTATGTATTAATTATCTTGACAAGCTCGACTGAACTTCTATATTGGATTGAAAACTTTATTTAAGAATCTAATTAAATACGTAAAAGGAGCTAGGAATGGATTCCAAGGACACACTGGCAAAATCTGGCATCATGGCAAAACTTAGAAACCGCAAAGGCTTTTCGTTGATCGAAATGGCAATTGTTTTGGTGATCATCGGTATTATTATTGCTGCCATCATCAAGGGACAGGACCTGATCACTAACTCACAGGCAAAGAAGGTCGTTTCAGCTGTAAGTTCGTGGCGCAACCTGACTTTGGCTTTCCTGGACCGCAACGGCAGGTTTCCTGGCGATCAACAAAAAAATGGTGTTATCGGTGACCAGTTAGTTGCTACGGGTACTGCAGAAAATGGAGCAGCTAACAGCGCCGTTGCAGAACTTGCACCCATCATGGAAAATGTTCCGGACAATCCGATAATAGTCGGTAGCACATCTTTTTATGTCTACATGGGTAACACAACCGGCCCCAATGGAGCCCGTAACGCAATTTTAGTTTGTGGCGATTCAGCCTGTGCGAATGTTTTTACCGATAATCAGCTTGAAATTATTAAAACTATTGATACTTCCTTGGATGGAGGTGCTGATGCAGGCATGGGCTCGTTCAGAGCCGTGACTACCGCCCCAACGTTAGATCCTGTTGCACCTGCATTAGCTGGTGCAGTGAATGGCAGATGGTCAGCTACCTTTACCGCTGCTGGCGTTGTATCGGTTCCTAATACTGTTGCCGGAACTTCGACAGCCTGGGCATCTGGTCCTCGTGCTGCTGTTTGGCTCTTTGATAAGAATTACTAACTTAATCAATATATATATTACGACAATGGGGGGGGCTTGCAAAAGCCTCCCTTTTTTTATCGCCTCGAATGAGGCAAAAGGGCAAAAGGGGCAAAAGGGCAAAAGGGGACGTTGTTATCTATTTATCTATTGACTCCTTTATGGCCTATGTTAAACTGCTGGCATGCCACGTTTAGCAAGACTTGACATAGCCGGACTTCTCCAGCACGTTATCGTACGCGGAATTGAACGACGTGACATTTTCAATAATGATCATGACCGACAACTTTTCGTCGACCGTTTCTCATCACTACTCTCCGAAACCGGCGTGCAATGTTATGCATGGGCGCTGTTGTCCAATCACTTTCACCTGTTATTAATGCCGACTTCTGCTCCCCTGTCGTATTTCATGCGCAGACTTCTTACCGGGTACGCAGTATCCTTTAACCGCAACAATAAACGATCCGGACATCTGTTCCAAAATCGCTACAAGTCCATAGTCTGCGAGGAAGAACCATATCTGCTTGAACTGGTCAGATACATTCACCTGAATCCACTCCGGGCTGGTATGGTCAAAAGCCTTGAAGAACTGGACAGCTATCCTTGGACCGGCCATTCTGTGCTACTTGGCAATAGGCAGCTTGATGCACAAAACACAGCCTCCATTCTTGAGCGATTTGGAAAAACTAAATCTGTGGCACTTCAGAATTACCGTCAATTTATCTATGACGGAATCAAAGCGGGACATCGTGAGGATCTTGTCGGCGGCGGACTTAAACGCAGTCAGGGAGAACGACCAGCCAATGAATACGAAAGCTATGATGATCGGATACTGGGTTCCGGCGATTTTGTAGACGGACTTAAACAGGAAGCCAACTTGAAGAGCAAGATGAATAAGACCATCACTCTTGCACATCTGTTGGAGGTTGTATCAGCCACTATGAAGCTTGATCCTGATTCTGTGAGCAGACCAAGTAAATGCAGAGTGCCGGCGGCTGCGCGTGGTATAATCTGCCATCTGGCGATATTTGAGCTGGGTTATACCGGCAGCGAGGTTGGTATTTATCTTCACATGGGACCAACCGGCGTTAGCTTGGCTGCAAAACGTGGAGAGAAGGCATTGAAGGCAGATCCAGTGAGAATGAAAGAGATATTAGGCCAATTAGATAAATAGATAACAACGTCCCACAGGATCCCAAATAGATAACAACGTCCCACAGGATCCAGGATCAGGATATACTATGCGCAAATACAATAATAAGGGTTTTTCTCTTATAGAACTCTCCATCGTTCTGGTGATCATCGGTATTATTATTAGCGCCGGGCTTAAGATTGTTGGCCCGATAAACCAGATTGTAAAGATGCGCGAAACAAAAGAACGTCTGGATACCGCCGTTCAATCTGTTATTGGATATACGGCATCACACAATTCAATTCCTAACAGTATCGCTACTATCGTTTCTGTGCCTCGTAGCAGTTGGGGCAAGGATTTTGTCTACCTGTATGATACCAATTTTTATTCAGCCGCACCGACGAAGGACACCATTTGCGGACGCCGCTCCAGTAGCCTGACAGTGCACACCAGAGAACCCGATGTAACAACAAACAACGTAGCCTTTGCGATTGTAAGCAGCACGGAGGAATACGCCTTTAAAAGTGATGTTGGCGGTACTGTGATTACCGGATCAGCGGCAATCACCGGTACACTGAACATAGATGCCGCAAATAGTGATATGGTCCGTTTTGTTACAGTTGATGAACTGCGCACAAAGATTGGCTGTCAGGGGCCACAGCTAAAGATCGTAAACAATGAATTGCCTGTGGGAGAGACTAAAGCGGACTATAGTGCAACTATTATCGCCGATGGCGGTGTTCCGTTTGCCACCTCACCTTCAACCTACAAATTTTGTGTTAATAGCAACATTCAAGCCTCTGGCTTTGCTATTGAAGGCACAAGCGGTTTTTTTAGTGCAGATTGTTTAACAACAGTATCTTGGGGGACAGCAACACCGTCAACAGGCTTAAAAATAGGGTATAGTGGGTCCCCAGCCACTCCGTTTGCTCCAAGCGGTTCTTATCCTGTTACGATTGTTGTCCGTGACAATACAAACGGGGACAATCAAAGCCAAAAGATTTTTGTTATTACCGTGAATCAATCACCCTGAATGATTCATTAAGCTAATTAGTAAATAATCCCAAAAAACTACTTTCCAGATAGTTTCAGATAGCAGTCAGCGATAAAAAGGCTCGCATCTGCCGCCAGTGCTGAGGTGCTCTGTTCGGACAAATACCGACCAAAAAGCTGAATTGCTATTTGGCAGTCACCACTGCGATACGATTTTACCGCCTGTTCAAAAAGTTTCGGGCCTGAAGAGGAATTGTTGGAAAATGCCAGTTGCTGCGGTATGCAGGCTTTGGCAGGCGCCGTCGAGGATGACAGTGGGGACGAGATGATTGTTTTTACAGGTAGACCCTTCTTGCCGGCAGCAGTATCTTTTAAATAACTCAAAGGAGATTCGCGTACCGCCTTGTCAGCTATGCTGGCTGTTGTCCGCTGCTTTGGGAGTGCCGCAGGTAGTTTGAGCTGTTTTGCAGTTGCAGGTTGTTTCGTTTTCTTCTCCTGAAACAGAGGTACTTTAATTATATCACCACTAACGATCTGGTCAGGATCCTGAATATCATTAAACCTAAGCGTTTCGGCATACGAAGAACCTTCTTTGCTGTATTTACGGGAGATAGTGTACAAAGAGTCACCCTTTTGCACCGTCACCTCGCGATATGACACACCATCCTTGACCAGTATCTGATTCTTCTTGATCTGCTCGTTTTCTTTTTTTACTTTTTCCTTTTCTCTTTTTACCTGTTCCCTTTGCTTCTCGACCTGTTCCTTTTCTATTTTAACCTGCTCTCTTTCCTTCTCGACCTGCATCTTTTCTTTTATTATCAATTCCTTCTGTTTTTCGATCTGATCTTTTTCCTTTTTGACAAGCTCCTTCTGCTTCTCAGCTTGCTCTTTCTCTTTTTTCAGCTGCTCTTTTTGCTTATCAGCCAGCTCTTTTTCCTTTTTGGCCTGTTCTTTCAGTTTCTCGGCCTGTTCCTTTTCCTTTTTGAGCCGTTCTTTTTGTTTTTCGGCCAATTCTTTTTCACTGACTACTGGCGGATTTTCCCTCTCATACTGCTCTTTTTCCTGCGGAGTCCACAACTTGGGAGAGTGAAGTGAATAATTTTTACCCAGAGCAGGTACTGTGAGTGCTAGAAAAAGCAGAGTGGACATAACTGCGCATGTACGCCGGGTCATATCGCGCTGATCTCCATGGCAATCGTCACCTGATCAGTAAAAGCTCCGGCAAGTGCCGCTGCCAGTATCACCATTTCCAAGGATATAAACAAAAAGACGACATTCACAATGCTGATTAACCTCATTGTCATTTGAATCAAACTGTTGTGAGTCTAAAGTATAAGAAACTTTTTTTCAATGTTTTGGTTATTTTCTGTGCAGCGCACCGGCCGCACGGGCTGTTTCGGTGCTAATTCTGATACTGTCATAGGTTTTCCTGTCACGGATAACCGGCAATGAAAAGTCACCTGACACCTGCCATGCGTCCTTTAGATAGATCCACGGTGCGAACGAAGAGATGGCTACACCCTTGTCCGGCTCGATCTTTTCTGAGCGCATATCCCGAAAGGAAAGGCCTTTCCGGTCGGCCAGCACCGTATGTCTGCCGTCGAAAGGCAGCGCACCCCGGTCACTGTAATCCCATGTTACCGTCTGACGTTGAGCGCCTTGCAGGTCAGCGTGGCATGAATCACAGCTGCGGCTCTTGCCAAGCTTATGCGACATCTTGTCCATCTGAATCCATAACATTGCCTTGTTATTTTCCGGAAGCCCACCAAATAGACCGACGTATGCCCAGGCGTCATCAGTCCGCTGCAGGTCAGGCAACGTTGCCGGGAATCGCCAATAAAATCCCGGAGTGTAGGGTGAGCTTTTCTGGTTCATGACCGCCATGGGAAACGGCTTGACCGGTATCCAGCGCCCCTTCTGGTCTTTGATCAGGACAGGTTCCGTTATAATTCCATAATAAGCTTTGTATTTGTAATATGGTGTCGCCGCTCCTGCCAATGTCCCCGGTCCCCAGTAAGTTCCCTGATAGCCGGCCACACTTTGGACATGACAAGCCTCGCAGGAAAGATTTTTGTGGAGTGAGCCGGCATGACTTTTCACCGCTTCCGAGTGGCACCGCTTGCAGGAGCTGTCGGCCTGACGCCTGATCATGCCATGGCCAAGTGTTTTGTCTGATTTTGAGTTGTCATGGCAATCAAGACAACCGACCTTGGCCTTGAGATGGACATCCGGTTCATTGCCTTCCGGGAATGAAAAGAGACCGCCAAAGTATCCAGCGCCACGGCGACGGTCCTCGGGTCCGGCATGGCAGATGGAGGTGCGTCCATTGCCGTAGCAGCTTAGCGCAGGAGGTGTTTTAGCAAAGGTGTGGCTTCCCATGGAAGGGTCAGTAGCGCTTTTAGGCATGGGGTTGTAGTGGCAGTCCAGGCATCCGACATGGCAGGTATTACAGACCTTCTGGTTGATGGCATGACCTTTCTTGTCAATTGGCACAGTTGTATTGGCCTGCATCTGGTCATATGCACCCTCGAACCAGGGACCGCAATTATGAGGGCCTCGTTGTGGGCTGGTCCACCCCTTGTACTGGCTCTGTTTGCCGTTTGTCCCCATGGTGCTCTTGGCAAACTCGGCAAATTCTTTTTCATGACAGGCACCACAGCTTTTTTTCATGACCCCAAAGTCCTGAGTCAATGAATCGCTCCGTTTGTCGTGCCACGACAACGCCGCCACAGATGAATCCTTACCCTTAATTCCATTTTCCTCGGTCACGGTAAAGACCCTATTAGTCACATCAGCACTAAATCCCAGCGGGAATTTTCTTGGCGATGTATCAGTTGTCAGCCCTTTTTTCCGTACCACTAACAGCCGTGCCATGCCTTGGTGGGCAGTGGTTTTATCAGTCGCTTTCGGGTTTCCCAGGTGGCAATCGCTGCAACCGGCAGGCATGTGACTCTGTGTTTCAACCTCATTCTGAGTCACCGCGAAAGCCGCATAACCAAGCGAGGACATCTTTTGGTTATTCTCATGGCAGTCCCGGCAGGAGTCTGCGGAATAAGCGCTTGTGGACAGTATCAGCGACACAATAAGCAACCCGAAATAGAATAGCATGGGCGGCCTCCTCACAGAGTTTTATGGACTAATATGGGAAAATACTGATTCCATCGCAAATAAGCGTACCCCTCAATCCCCACCTCGTCAAACCAAGAAATTTTCTTAGTGTCTTGTATCCGTATCGCCAATGCCTCCAACTCTCCGTAAATGCTGTTAAAATCAAAATCTCATGCTATAGTGCGCCGTCTCTATCCAAACAAGTCAAAGATGGAAGTCCAATGAACCTCTTCGGAAAACTTCTCTCCAAAACACCCTCCCCTTCCCCGGTCACCGGCAACAAAGGGACCGGCGAGCTTGGTGAAGAGGTGGCCAAAAATTTCCTGATCGAACTTGGCTATCAGATTGTAGAGCTCAACTTTCGCTGCAAGGGAGGCGAAGTTGACATTATTGGCCGTGACCCCGAGGACAAAAGCATCGTCTTTATCGAGGTTAAAGCCAGACGTGGGCTTTCCTACGGCGTACCGCAACTGGCGGTGACACCGTTCAAACAGCGACAGATTTCCAAAGCGGCACTTACGTGGCTTTCAAAAAACCGTATGCATGACACCAACGCACGATTTGACGTTATTGCCATTTTATTGCATACTGACGGCCAACACGCCATTGATCACATCAAAAACGCTTTTGATGTGGCGTATTAGCAAGTTAGAAATTATTTTTATTAACGCACTTATCCTGTTTATCAGAGTCAATAGGAGTCACCATGGATTTTACCGCTGTTCTGGCTCAGATAAAACCGAAGCTCGGCTGCGTTGCCGACAACCTTGTTATCATTGAAGGACAGATCGCAAAAGCGAGGGAGACCGGAGCCGACCTGATTGTTTTCCCCGAGCTAGCCCTGTCCGGTTATTTCCTGAAGGATCTCGTGCCCGAAGTTGCGCTGCGAATTGATTCTCCAGAGATACAGCGCCTGGCCGAGCTTTCCCGTGGCATATCAATCGCCATCGGATTTGTCGAAGAAACCGATGACTACCACTTTTTCAATTCTGCTATTTATCTTGAAGACGGTGCAATCAGCCACCTGCACCGCAAGGTCTATCTGCCTACTTACGGATTGTTTGATGAACAGCGCTACCTTGCCCGCGGGTCAGCGTTCCGGGCATTCGATACCAAGTTTGGCCGTTTCGGCATGCTGATCTGCGAGGATATGTGGCACCTGTCAGCTTCCTATATCCTCGCCATGGATGGTGCAACAACCTTGATTTGCCTTTCAAGCAGTCCGGCTCGCGGTATCGATGGAGACTCTCTTGGCTCAGCCTCATCCTGGCAGAAACTGGTTTCCACCACCGCACTGTTTCTCAACTGCCGCATTCTCTATAGCAATCGTGTCGGCTTTGAGGATGGTGTCAATTTTTGGGGTGGATCGGAATATATCGCACCATCAGGAGAATCCATTGTGCGCGGCGCTTTGTTTGAGGAGGATTTTGTCACAGTCGAAATTGATGAGGGGGCGCTGCGCCGGGAGCGGATCTTTTCACCAATGATGCGTGACGAGAATCTGTTTGTGACAATGCAGGAACTTGGGCGCATCGCGCACGAAAGGGGGCGATGATGGCCGGTTTGCGAGCAAACATGGAATTACTCAGAAGACTCCTGGTCGGCTTCGTACGGGATGAAGTCCGCAAAGTAGGGATCAGTAAAGTAGTGCTGGGGCTTTCTGGCGGAATTGATTCAGCGCTTGTTGCTTTTATAGCCGCTGAAGCGCTTGGCCCTGAGAACGTCCACGCCATCTGTATGCCCTACAGCTGCAGCAATCCTGAAAGTGAGGCACATGCCAGGCTGGTGGCAACAGCGTGCGGCATCAACTTTTCTGTAATACAGATAACACCAATGGTCGACGCCTATTTTGAAATGTTCCCCGATGCAGACAATATGCGCCGTGGCAACAAGATGGCCCGCGAGCGGATGACTATTCTTTTTGATCACTCGGCACTTTTGCGCGCTCTTGTACTCGGCACCAGCAACAAAACCGAACTGCTGCTCGGGTATGGCACACTTTATGGTGATATGGCTTCGGCCTTGAACCCGATCGGTGATATATACAAAAGCCAGGTATGGCAACTATCAAGAGCAATGGGAATACCGGCTGAGGTTATCGAAAAGCAACCTTCTGCTGACCTTTGGGCCGGACAGACTGATGAAGAAGAGCTGGGGTTCTCATACCGTCAGGTGGATGAACTCCTGTATCGCATGGTCGACCAGCGGCTGACAAAGCAGGAGCTTGCTGCAGAGGGCTTTGAAGATGAGTTTATTGATTCAATATACTTAAAGATTCAAGGTTCTCATTTCAAACGCCGCCTCCCGGTCATTGCCAAAGTTTCGAACCGTACTATTGACCGTGATTTCAGATATGCGAGGGATTGGGGAAAATGACAAACTGGTCCGACAGCATCCTCGTCTATTCAACAGAATCGGGGCGGGTAAAACAGAGTGCTCCCGTACACAAAACAGCTGCCCAAAAGAATGACGGCTTCGTGCGGTTGCGGCGTGAAGTTAAAGGACGGGGCGGAGGAACCGTGATTGTCATCAGCGGCATTCCGCTTCCCGCAGCCGCAATCAAGGAACTGGCAGGCGTATTGAAGAAAAAGTGCGGTTGCGGAGGGACCGTTAAAGATGGAGTGATTGAAATCCAGGGTGATCATAGAGACGCTTTATCAGCTGAACTACAAGCTCGGGGCTTCAAAATCAAACTGTCTGGTGGATAATAAAACAGTGCCGTATACCAGACCTAATTCAATAATTTCTTGACCTATTCAAAATAATCACCTATCTTTGCAAATCTTATTATCCCAGCAGGCAACGACCATGATCAATCGTTTCATGGCTCAAGACAGATGCGAGAGTGGCGGAATTGGCAGACGCACCAGACTTAGGATCTGGCACCTCACGGTATAGGAGTTCAAGTCTCCTCTCTCGCACCATCCATAATTTCCCGATGTTTGTTTCGAAGTACTTCACATACAAACATTACATTTCACGATAGAAGAGGATAGCCACCATGCAGGTTCACGTCGAAGACATCAGTTCGGTTCAAAAAAAGATTACTATCGAAATTCCAGCTGAACGGGTTAACGAAGAGATCGACAAAGCATATTCAGCGATCCAGAAAAAAGCCAAGATCCAGGGTTTCCGACCCGGCAAAGCGCCAATGCATCTGATAAAACGCACCTACAGCGATGCAATGCGTGATGACGTAATGCGCCGCCTGTATCAGGACACATTGTACAAAGCAATGGATGAGCAAAAGGTTGAACCGATTGATTCACCCACAATTGAGAGCGACGTACTCGAACCGGGAGTTCCGTTCAAATACAGCGCAGTTTTTGATGTCATGCCGCAGATATTGTTAAACGAATACACAGGCCTGATCGTAAAAAAAGAAAAGTACGTTGCCAAACCTGAAAACGTTGAGGGCGAACTGAAGCGCATGCAGGAAAACATGGCACAGCTTATTCCACTTGATGAAAGCGCTATCGTTGAAAATGGCCACACTGTATCTGTTGATTATTCAATTGAGGTAGAGGGATCACCAGAAGAAAACAGCGGAGCTCAGACAGCTGAGGTTGAAGTCGGAGCCAATCGCCTGATCCCTGGCTTTGAAGAGCAGTTAATCGGACTCAAGTCTGGCGACTCAAAGGAATTCACCCTTGAACTTCCTGCAGTGGGAGAAGAAACTGAGACCACAAGCAGAAAAGGACTTTTTTCTGTTACTGTGAAAGAAATCAAGCGTAAAGAGCTTCCTGAGCTTGATGATGATTTCGCACAGCAGTTCGGTGAATACGAAACCATGGAAGCGCTGCACGCCAAGATGGTCGAGTATCACGAAAAACATGAAAAAGATCGTATCGAAAATGAATTTAAAGAGCGTGTCATACAGGCTCTTATTCAGAAAAACCCGCTTGATGTGCCTGAATCAATGGTTAAGCGGCAACTCGATCATATGTTCGAGAACCTCAAAAACCGCCTTAAGAGTCAGCAGATGTCGCTTGATATGATGGGACTTGATGCAGAAGGTTTCCGAGCTCGCTTTAAAGAAGACGCCATTGACAAAGTTAAGGGCGGCTTGCTGCTGATGGCTTTGGTAGAAAAAGAGAACGTAACCGTAACTGATGATGATCTGGCTTCACACTACGAAAAGATAGCAGCCGGAAATGTGGAAATGCTTGATCGCATCAAAGAGTATTACTCATCCAACCAGAATGCCAAAGGTTCGGTTATTTCAGAAATAAAAGAAGACAAGGCAATTGCCTGTCTGATTAAAAATGCTGTCATTACTGAAGTTGATGCAGAGCAGCTCAAAGCGGCCTAAGGAGAAACGCATGTATATCCCAATGGTTGTAGAGCAAAGCGGAAGGGGTGAGCGGGCATATGACATTTATTCCCGTCTACTCAAAGAACGTATTATTTTCCTTGGTGGCGCTATTGACGATACGGTAGCCAACCTTATTATCGCTCAACTGCTGTTCCTTGAGGCTGAAGACCCTGACAAAGATATCCATCTGTATATTAATTCTCCTGGAGGTGTTGTCACTGCCGGGATGGCTATTTTTGACACAATGCGCTACATAAAGGCGCCAGTATCAACTATTTGTGTGGGCCAGGCTGCATCCATGGGAGCAATATTGCTGACTGCCGGTGAAAAAGGAAAACGATTCAGCCTTAGCCACTCCAGGATCATGATTCATCAACCACTTGGAGGTTTCCAGGGGCAGGCATCCGATATCAGCATCCACGCCAAGGAAATCCTGCGCATGAAAGATGAATTGAACGGGATTCTCGCAGAACTATCGGGACAGAAAAAAGAAAAAGTTGAAGCAGATACCGAGCGTGACTTCTTTATGTCTGGCGAGGATGCAAAAGAATATGGCCTGATAGACGCCATCTTCACGCGTAAGCAGTCTACTGGAGACACACCATGAGTCGTCGCGACACAACACAGGAACACTTGACATGCTCTTTCTGCGGAAAAAGCCAGGAAGAAGTTAAAAAACTTATTGCCGGACCTTCCGTTTTTATCTGTGACGAATGTATTGAACTCTGTAATGACATCATCACTGAAGAGATGAAGCTGGAAGAAACAACCGGACCGGACCTTAAAAAACTTCCCAAACCTCGAGAAATAAAGGACATCCTGGACGAGTACGTTATTGGCCAGGAAGTAGCAAAAAAAGTTCTCTCTGTTGCTGTTTATAACCACTACAAACGAATTGAGTCCGGCGGCAAACCAGGTGAAGTAGAAATGCAGAAAAGTAATATTCTGCTGCTCGGGCCAACAGGCTCCGGCAAAACACTCCTTGCTCAAACTCTTGCCCGGATTCTTAAAGTACCTTTTGCAATGGCTGATGCAACAAATCTTACCGAAGCTGGCTATGTCGGAGAAGATGTTGAAAATATAATCCTCACCCTGCTACAGGCAGCGGATTATGACGTGGAACGTGCGCAAAAAGGCATTATTTACATAGATGAAATTGACAAGATCGCTCGTAAGTCCGATTCACCTTCGATTACCCGCGATGTTTCGGGAGAAGGGGTTCAGCAGGCACTGCTCAAGATCATCGAAGGCACCATCGCCAGTATCCCGCCGAAGGGTGGCAGAAAGCATCCGCAGTCAGAGTTCATGAAGGTTGATACGACAAATATTCTCTTTATTTGCGGCGGAGCTTTTGCTGGTTTGGAATCTGTTATTCAACAGCGTATAGGGAAAAAATCGCTCGGGTTTGGAGCGGACATCAAAAAACGTGATGAGAAGAAGCTTGGAGAACTCCTGAAGAGTCTGACTCCTGAGGATCTCCTCAAGTACGGTTATATTCCCGAGTTCATTGGCCGACTACCTATGCTGGCCACTCTAACGGAACTGGATGAAGAGGCTTTAGTTCAGATTTTGAAGGAGCCCAAGAACTCTTTAGTGAAACAGTATCAAAAACTTTTTGAGCTGGAGAAAGTTCGATTACGATTTACTGACGGATCATTGATTGCAATTGCCAAAGAGGCGTTAAAACGCAACACCGGTGCACGTGGATTGCGCGCAATTCTTGAAAATTCGATGCTCGATATTATGTACGAAGTCCCGTCACAACCGAATGTTCAGGAAGTTGTTATCAATGAAGATGTTATATATCAAAAAGAAAAGCCTATTATCGTGTATGAGCAGGATCTTAAAGAGGCGGCCTGATTTCACCATTAAATCAGTATCTTAGTATTAGTTTTAGATATTTTGTCAGCATCCCACAGTTACTTATATTATCGTAAACATGCTCAACTGCCCATAATATGCATGTTTGCACAAAAAAAATACTTGACACAATTTGAGATTATCTGATAAACAGTGGCTCGCTTTGTTTTAACAAACAAAAAATTTGGAGGTGTAACGTGACAAAAGCAGAATTGATCAGTTCAGTAGCAGAGCAGGCTGGCTTGAAAAAAGTTGAGGCTGAAAAAGCCGTTTCCGCATTCATTGCTAGCGTAACTGCTGCGCTGAAAGGCGGAGACAAACTCAGCTTGGTCGGTTTCGGTACATTCTCCACCGCTAAACGTGCTGCCCGTAAAGGCCAGAATCCACAGACAGGCAAAAAGATTGATATTCCTGCTGCAACTGTTCCAAAGTTTAAACCAGGTAAGACTTTAAAAGAAGCTGTTAACGTTGTTCCCAAGAAAAAGAAGTAATTTCTTGTAGAGCTCCTGAGGGGTTGTAGCTCAGTTGGTTAGAGTGCCAGCCTGTCACGCTGGAAGTCGCGGGTTCGAGCCCCGTCAACCCCGCCATAAATTAGGGCGAATAGCTCAGCTGGGAGAGCGCCAGCCTTACAAGCTGGATGTCACAGGTTCGATCCCTGTTTCGCCCACCATTCACAAAAAAACCTAACCATAATATGGTTAGGTTTTTTTGTGTTTATACTATCCCTACTGAATATCAAAGTATACTTTCATTCATAGCCCCGGTTCGATACCCTTGGAGGTCAAGCGCTACATAGGTAAACCCTGCCTCTTTAACCGACCTGACTACCTCATCCCGCAAAACTCCAGTAGCACTCTCAAACTCCTGTTCACCCAATTCAAGCCTGGCTACAGAACCATGATAGCGCACCCGAAGCGTACGAAATCCCAAGTTATGCAACGACTCCTCAGCCATACCTACCTGACTGACACGTTCACTAGTAATGGCAGTACCATAAGGAAAACGGCTTGAAAGACATGCAAAAGCAGGTTTATCCCAGGTTGGTAATCCCATCTCACGAGAAAGGTCACGAATATCCTGTTTGGTAAAACCGGCTTCCTCCAGTGGGCTGGCTACCTGCAACTCTTCTGCAGCTATCCGCCCAGGGCGATGATCACATGCGTCATCAATGTTAGTACCGTCCAGTACATGCCCCAAACCTTCTGCTTCTGCAATCACCTTCAGCTTGCCAAAAAGCTCTTTCTTGCAATAATAGCAGCGGTTGCGAGGGTTATTGCGGAATTCGGGAATATCCAGCTCCTCTGAAACTATCACCAAGTGCCGGCCGCCGATTTGTTCGGCCAACTCACGGGCTTCATTCAATTCACGCTCCGGATAGGTTTGTGAAGTAGCAGTAACCGCCAGGGCGTTGAGCCCCAGAACCTCGGCCGCTACTGCAAACAAAAGTGTAGAATCAACTCCACCAGAAAAACCGATCACACACCCACCCATATCTGCCAAAATCATGCGAAGTTTATCTGCTTTGTCCTGGAGTAATATGTTCATAATGACAACCTTCCTTGTCTACAGCATGTAATCAGTTGAAAGAAAATGAGATTTACGCTCTCGTACAATGCTGGTGATAATATCGCGATTAGCCGCAGTCTCACGAGCCGCTACGACGATTCTGATTGAAAAGATCCGCAGGGCATCAGCTACTGACTGGGTCCCGTCAGCAGAGTTTTTACGTCCATTAAACGGGAAGCTGTCAGGGCTTCGCTGGCACTGGCTATTTATGTTAATACGGCAGACCTGATTAACCAGGGCATCGACTAATTGAGACATAAGGTCTGTATTTTGTCCGAAGATACTTGCCTGCTGACCGTAGTTCGAGGCAACAACATACTCAATAGGTTCCTGGATGTCGTCGAATGGCACAACTGCGATGACGGGTCCAAATTGCTCTTCGTTGTAGATACGCATAGCAGGAGTAACCGGAAACAACAAAGCTGGATAAAAAAATGAACCGTTTCTGGCACCACCACCTTTATTCACAACCCGGGCACCGTGAGCCTTTGCATCAGTGACCAAACCCTCCAGATAGGACGGCTTTTCAGGTTCCGGCAAAGGAGTAATTATCACCCCCTCATCCCACGGCATCCCGCACTTAAGAGCACTTATCCCACTTGACATCCGCAGTAGAAAGTCATCGGCAATCGAACGGTGCACGTACATAATCTTTAGCGCGGTGCAACGCTGACCGTTATAGGCCAGACTCCCCTGGATACATTCGGCAACTGCCAGTTCGAGGTCGGCATCAGGCAGGATAATCGCAGGATTTTTGGCATCCAGACCAAGAACGCAGCGAAGGCGATGAGGACGCGGATGAACTGCCCTCAGAGCATCGGCAACCCGGTGGGTCCCGATAAAACCAAGCACATCCACCTGTCCAGAGGCCATCAGTGGGGGCACTACTGTTTCACCTTCGCCGTAGACCGTATTGATCACTCCGGCCGGAAACGAATCGCGAAGGGCCTCTAGTAACGGTTGAAAAACCAGTATGCCGAATCTAGGTGGTTTTAATACAATGGTGTTCCCCATCAACAGTGCCGGTATTAGAGTCGTAAACGTCTCGTAGAGCGGAAAATTATAAGGGCCCATGCATAACACAACACCCAGTGGAGCACGGCGTATCTGCCCTATTATCCCCTGCTGAATGACAAAACGGGATGATACCCGGTCAAGTTCCTTAAGTGCTTCAAGCGTTTCATGTACATATGTTATCGTCCGATCAAACTCGCGCTCAGCTTCCTGTAGTGATTTTCCAATCTCCCATTGAAGAAACAGTACAATCTCCGCTCGCTTATGAATCATTGCGGCCGTCAAGAGCTGCACACTCTGGATGCGTTCGCCCACCGACATTGTAGGCCAGACACCGCGACCATTTGAATAGGCACGCACAGCCACAGCGAGGGCTTCCAGAGCCGCAGTTTCAGTCAACTGGGGAGCTACTCCAATCAATTTCTGCTGACACCCTTTGGCAGTACGTGTACAGACCGGCGAATAAACCTCCTGCATCGCTCCTTCCCATCTGCGCAGATTGCCATCTATCAGGTAGTAGTCCTGCCTGGTCGGCTGCCAGTTGCGATACTGCTTTGGTAACTGATTTTCATCAGGAAATAATGCATCATTTTTAAGTGGCATGGGATAACTTTCGTAGGTTCTTGATTGGGAAGTCAACGCTTATTACTAAAAAAATGATGGGTTACGATTGCTCGTAACCCATCATTTAATAATATGCTTCTGTTAAGTTCCTGAAGTCAGGCAGTTGATTGTATTCACAGTGCTACGAACTGTTAATACATATTTACAGCAAGTCTCGTAAAACTCTGAGCTCATTACGAACATTTTTTAACATTGTACTGCAATCTAAAACGCTCGCACTATCTAAAAGATCTTCAGTTTTAATCAGCTTCCCTTTTGAGGTTATACGTTTTTTTACACCCTCTATTGTAAATTTTTCTTTATATAACAGATCTTTTAACTGTAAAACTAATTCTACTTCATCTTTTGAATACAGTCGCTGTCCAGAATTACTTTTTAACGGCTTGAGAAATGTAAATTCAGACTCCCAAAAACGTAATACGGATGTTTTAACACCGGCAACTTCAGCTACTTCGCCGATTTTATAAAACAATTTTTCATTTAATGCAGAAACCATAACAGATTCAGGCAGCACTACAATTTATTTAACTTCAGCATTTATTGCATTTTTGAGGACCTGACTAGGCTTGAAAGTCAGAATTCTTCGTGCATTTATAGTTATAGTTTCACCTGTTTGAGGATTTCGTCCGCGACGGTCCGCCTTCTGCTTTACAACAAAATTACCAAAACCGGCAATTTTAATTTTTTCGCCGGATTCTAATGTTAACTTTAGAAGCCCAAAAACTGTTTCAACCATTTCTGCAGATTCTTTTTTGGAGAAACCAATACGCTGATGAATACGTTCGACTATATCTGCTTTTGTCATATTTACCTCAATATTTACCGTTAATGCACTGATTCAAAAGGAAAAATTTTATAGCACAGGGACATCTATTACGCAATAAATTTTATCGTACTGTTATCTTTAATTTATTCGTCAGGTTGGTAATAATTTTATTATGAAGCGAAGCAATCTCTTCTTCAGCGAGTGTACGCTCAAAGGATCTGTATCTTATACGCACTGCAATGCTTTTATACCCATCCGGAACACCTTTTCCGCGATATACATCAAATATTTGAACATGCTCAATTTCATTTGATTTTTCCGCCCTGATACAATCAATAATTTTGGCTGCAGCAAGTTCTTCCGGTATCAGCATGGCAACATCGCGGGTGCTGTCTGGAAACCTGGAAGGGGCTGTTATAGTTTTTTTGGTTCGTGATAGCTTGACAAGTTTTTCAAAATCCAGTTCAAAGCAAAAAACAGGCTTTTCAATTTCAAAGTTTTTCTGAACTGATGGGTGCAACTCTCCAACTGATCCAACGCACTCTCGACCTGCAAAGATTTTACATGATTTACCAGGGTGATAATAGGATTCCTGATTTTCAGTTACCCAGGATATACCTCCGACGTCAAGAAAATCCAGTACTGTCTCAACAACTCCCTTTGCATCAAAAAAATCAACAAGTTCATTTGGACGACTCCAACCATCTCCATCCCGTGTTCCGGTTATGGCACCGACAATACAAAGTGGTTCGCAAGGCATATCCTCTCCCTTACCAGGAAGATAAACACGTCTAATTTCAAACAGTTTAAGATCCAGCGAGCGAAAGTTCATATTTCTGGCTGTTGTCTCCAGAAGTCCGGGCAACAGGGTGGTACGCATTACTGACTGTTCATCGATTAGTGGGTTAGCCAATTTAATGGCGGTGTGTCGCGGGTCATCAACACTCAGCAGCAACTTGCGGACAGATTCAGGAGCAGTAAAACTAAAGTTAATAATTTCTGTCATACCGTTATTAACAAGCAGGTCTCTTACCTTCTTTTCGATTTCCTGATGACGTGTCGGTCTGTCTGAAATAACTCTAGCTATAGGCATGGTAGCAGGAATTTGATCATAACCGTTCAAACGGGCGACCTCTTCAATCAAGTCAATTTCACGTTCTATGTCAATTCTGTAATGTGGCGGAACAACAGACACTGATCCATCAGCACATTGAGAGACCTGACATTCAAGCCTTGTCAGAATGTCGATGATGGCAACACGCTCCAGATTAATACCAATCAATTCATTTGCTTTTTCGGGACGAAACAGGATTGCGGCTCGATCGCTCCTCCCTGGATAGGCATCAATACAACCATGAGACAGTAAACCGCCGGCCAGCTCAACAATAAGTGTGGCTGCCCTATCAAGAGCACGAGTTACACTATCAATGTCTATACCTCGCTCAAAGCGATGTGATGACTCCGTATGTAGTCCGAGACGCTTGGCTGTTTTACGAATTGCGGCCGGTTTGAAAAAAGCGCTCTCAAGTAGAATCGTGGTCGTTGTACTCTCAATCTCGGAATTTAACCCACCCATTATACCAGCCAAAGCAACCGGACGCTCAGCATCACAAATAACGAGATCAGTCGAGTTCAGTGTGCGCAGTTGATTATCGAGTGTAGTAAACTGTTCACCCTCTTCAGCCGTACGTACGACAATCTGTTTACCGGAAAGTCGGAGACAATCAAATGCATGCAGCGGCTGCCCTAATTCCATCATGACCAGGTTAGTGACATCAACCACATTGTTTATTGAGCGTATACCGATTGAATTGAGGCGCTTAACCAGCCATTCAGGAGAAGGGGCCACCTTGCAACCTGATATATAGCGAGCGGCGTAGCGTGGACATAGATCAGGGTTTTTTATCGTCACGCTGATAACTGAATCGGTTCTTTCAGAGCACTCTACCAAAGTGGAATGAGGAAATTTCATCTTAAGACCTAGCTTGGCGGCTATATCCCGCGCAATGCCGATTACACTCAGGCAATCTGAACGGTTGGGAGTCAGGCCGATCTCAAAAAGTGTATCCTTAAGGCCAAGTGCGGTAAAAACAGGCGTACCAAGTGTTGCGATGCCGGGAGGCAGCACAATAATTCCGGCGCTCTCTTCTGCAAGACCGAGCTCTTTGTCAGAGCAAAGCATCCCGCATGACTCTTCACCACGAATTTTAGATCGTTTTATTTTAAAATCACCGGGAAGTATTGCACCAATCTGAGCAAGAGCTACAGTATCTCCCTGGCTGAAATTTTGGGCTCCGCAGACTACGTCAAGAACTTCTTTACCGTTATTCACACGACATAACGAGAGTTTATCGGCATTGGGGTGCTGACGTTTTTCTTCAACCAGCGCAACCACGACATCATCCAATCCGTCACCAAGCTTCACCATAGACTCAACTTCTAGTCCAAGCATTGTCAGCAGTGACGCAAGTTCATCAGATGTCACATCAAAGTCTACAAATTCCTTTAGCCAATTGTACGTAACGTTCATATCAATGCACCACGAAATGTAATTTATTTAGAACTGCCGAAGAAAGCGTACATCATTTTCAAAGAGGAGGCGCATATCGGAAATGCCGTACTTCAACATTGCAATGCGCTCAATCCCCATTCCAAAGGCAAAACCTGAGATATTTTCGGCATCATACTGTACGTGACGATAAACTTCCGGATCAACCATACCGGCACCAAGAATTTCGAGCCAGCCGCTGTTTTTGCAAACACGACACCCCTTGCCGCCACAGATCACACAAGCAATATCCACCTCTGCCGATGGTTCCGTAAAAGGGAAATAACTGGGACGCAGGCGTACTCCGGTTTTTTGTCCAAAAAGCTGGTTTGTAAAGACTGTGAGTATACCTTTGAGATCTCCAAATGTCACTTTGGAGTCAACCATCAACCCCTCTATCTGGTGAAACATTGGAGAGTGTGTGGCATCGGAATCACAACGATACACGGTTCCAGGAGCGATGATGCGTACCGGTGGTTTCTGTTTGAGCATGGTGCGAATCTGTACTGGTGAGGTGTGCGTCCGCAGCAGCATGTTGTTTTCAACAAAGAAAGTATCCTGCATATCCCGGGCAGGATGTTCGGGAGGGAAATTAAGTGCCTCGAAATTGTACCAGTCATGCTCAATTTCAGGTCCCTCGGCAACAGCAAAGCCAAGCCCGGCAAAAATCGAGCATATTTCTTCAATAACAAGTGAGACCGGATGCTTTGTACCTTTCAGTGGTCGACGCCCTGGAAGAGATATATCAATTCGCTCGGACTGAAGTCGGGCAGCAATAAACTTTTCATGTGCTGACTCAATTGCAGCACCAAGCGCCGATTCAATTTCATCACGAACCGTGTTAACCAACTGCCCCACAATTGGCCGATCCTCTGCCGACAGCGAGCCAAGCCCCTTCATCAGAGCCGTCAATTCACCTTTTCGGCCGAGAAGGCTAATACGTATATCCTGAAGTTGCTCTACTGAGGACGCTTTGGAAATTGCCTGCAGGGCTCCATTCCTCAATTGCTCAAGTTGTTCCCGCATATTTGATTACCTTCGACACAAGTTTTTATGACAGCTCGTACAATGTACAAAAAAGGGAATGGGAACCAGTCCCATCCCCTTTACCAAAACAAACTTACAAAGGACCTAAATACCGGCCATTGCAAGCGCTGCGATCTGTGAAAAACCATTCGGATCGGTCACAGCAATGTCAGCCAGAACTTTTCTATCAATCTGGATATTGGCCTTTTTGAGACCAAAAATGAATTTACTGTAAGGCATACCATTGATGCGTGAAGCCGCATTGATACGAACAATCCAAAGGCTGCGGAAATCACGTTTTTTGACGCGTCGATCGCGGAAGGCATAGTTTAGAGCCCGGTCTACCGCTTCTGTAGCACTACGAAACAACTTGCTACGTGCACCACGATAACCTTTAGCCAGCTTCAATACCTTGTTGCGTCTGCGTCTCGCTTTAAATCCTCTTTTTACACGTGCCATACGTCACTACTCCTTCGTTGCTGAATTGGCCAGATCCATAAGGGGAGACAATTTCCTCATGGTTCTTGGCATTATGCATCCCCACAAAAAAAGCAGGGAAAATTTTTACTTATAAGGAATTAAACGAGCAATATTCTTCTGATCAACGGCTGCAACCATGGAACCGCCACGCAAATTACGCTTACGCTTACGGGACATAGGGGTCAGAATATGGCTGGTAAATGCACATCCACACTTAATCCGTCCGGACGCTGTTTTTTTGAAGCGCTTGGCGGCGCCACGATTAGTTTTAATTTTTGGCATGAGAAACTCCTTCTTAGTTATAAAAGCTTACCTGTGCAGGCAACAATAAAATACTCTATTTTTTCGGCTTTGGTGCAACAATCATGTACATGTTTCGCCCCTCAACACGGGGTTGGTTTTCTATAACACACACATCCTGTAATTCTTTAGCGACTCTTTCAATCACTGCCCGACCAACATCCATATGGGTAATTTCACGGCCACGAAATACAAGCGTAATCTTTGCTTTATTGCCCTCTTCAAGAAAACGCTTAACGTTATTTATTTTAAATTCAAGGTCATGGCTATCAGTCTTGGGCCGCAACTTCACTTCTTTCAGAAGCACATGAACCTGTTTCTTTTTTGCTTCCTGCAGTTTCTTGCTCTGCTGATATTTGAACTTACCATAGTCCATTATTCTGCAGACAGGAGGAACTGCTGTTGGTGAAACTTCAACAAGATCCAGTTGCTGCTGTTCAGCCATGGCAAGTGCGTCTGAAAGAGAAAGTACACCAAGCGCCTCTCCTAATGCACCAATTACGCGAACTTCTGAAACCCTGATTGCCTGATTAATATTGACGGTCGGTTTTGCTATGGCGACACCTCCTGACAGCAGTTTATTCTTCGCTACTATCTGACTTACAGCTATTTATAGTCTTTACATTCCATGGTTACAAAATCTACAAACTCTTCAGGTTTCATGGCAGGCAGGTTCTTTCCGTCTCTAAAGCGTGGTGTAACCGTGCCCTGCTCGACCTCTTTATCCCCGATAACTAACATATATGGAATCTTCTGAAGCTGTGCTTCGCGAATCTTAAAGCTCAATTTTTCATTGCGAACATCACACTCAACACGAATTCCGGCGTTACGCAACTGCCGATAAACATCCTGAGCATATGGAATCTGGCTATCGGTCACCGTAACAACAATCGCTTGAACAGGAGAAATCCAGAGCGGGAAACTACCGGCGAAATGTTCAATCAGAACACCGATGAAACGTTCAATCGAACCGAGGATCACACGATGCACCATAATGGGGCGCTTGCGCTCACCATCAGACGCCACATAAGTCAGATCAAAACGCTCCGGCAGGGTAAAATCGCACTGGATAGTAGCACATTGCCACCTCCTGTCAAGACAATCGCGCAGTTTTATATCTATTTTAGGCCCGTAAAACGCACCATCACCCTCATTTATCTCATATGGGCGGCCGGAGTCCTTCAAAGCCGACAACAATGCTTCCGTAGCCTGTTCCCAGTCGGAATCGGATCCTATAGACTTTTCCGGGCGTGTTGAGAGTTCCATCTCATATTCAAAACCAAATATGGCCATTACATCATTAACGAATGCAATTACACCTTTAATCTCTGCGTCAAGCTGTTCAGGAGTGCAAAGAATGTGGGCATCATCCTGCGTAAAGCATCGTACCCGCATAAGACCATGAAGAACTCCAGCCCTTTCGTGGCGATGCACAGTTCCCAGTTCAAAAAAACGAAGTGGAAGATCACGATAACTACGCAACTGGGACTTGTAGATCATCATGTGAGAGAGACAGTTCATCGGTTTAATGCCGTAACTCTGCTCATCAACCTCAGTGAAATACATGTTCTCACGGTAATTCTCGTAATGCCCTGAACGTTGCCAGAGTTCACTTTTGAGAATCTGCGGACCAACAACGATATCGTAATCCCGCTTTAAATGCTCTTTTCGCTCAAAATCTTCCAGAACGGTGCGCAACATGGCACCTTTGGGATGCCAGATCGGGAAACCGGCACCGACTTCATCCGAAAACGAAAACAGATCCAACTCCCTGCCTATCTTACGATGGTCACGACGTTTTGCCTCTTCCAGTCGATTCAGATACGCTTCCAGCTCCTTTTTATCAACAAAAGCTGTCCCGTATATGCGCTGCAGCATGCGGTTTTTTTCATTGCCGCGCCAGTAAGCACCGGCAATCGAGAGAAGCTTAAAGGCTTTAATCCGAGTTGTAGAGGGGAGATGCGGACCGCGGCAGAGATCGGCAAATGTACCTTGGCTATATACTGAAACACTTTCTACACCAAGATCATTAATTAATTCAGCTTTATACGGCTCCCCCATGGCTTCAAACATACTGATCGCATCTGCGCTTGAATATTCATGGCGCTCTATTTTTTGATCGGCGGAAGCCAGCAGCAGCATTTTAGCTTCAATACGCTCCAGATCGTCAGGCGTAAACGGCTTATCAATATCAAAATCATAATAAAAGCCGGTCTCGATGGCAGGACCGATCGTTACCTTCGCCTGAGGAAAAAGCTCTTTAACTGCCTGAGCCATCAGATGTGAAGCGGAATGGCGGATAATCTCAAGTGCTTCCGGACTTTTTTCGGTAACTATTTCAACGCGGTCAGAATCAGTCAATCGGCATGAAAGGTCAACCAATTGGCCGTTGATCTTTCCAGCAAGCGCAGCTTTTGCAAGACCGGCACCAATCGAGGCGGCCAAGTCATAGACTGTAGAGCCTTCAAGCAGATCACGCGAAGAATTGTCGGGAAGTGTTATAGATATGGTTGCCATAAGATTTCCTTTAGAAGTCAAACAGAAAAGGCATCGATACATCGATGCCTGCATCCTGCTCGCTTCAGCTCTGCTTTATAATGGTAGGCGCGGGCGGTGTCGAACCGCCGACCTCTACCGTGTCAGGGTAGCGCTCTCCCGCTGAGCTACGCGCCTACATCAAAAAGCTGGAGAGTAATAGCAAGATAAGTTATGGATGTCAAGCTGATTTTACTGATTTACTGTTTTTCCAACCGGGCCACGTTCTCTACATGCACCGTCTGCGGAAACATATCAACCGGTTGAATCTCAGAGCAAAGATACCCCAGTTTATTAAGGATTTCAAGATCTCGCGCCAGACTCTGCGGAGAGCACGAAACATAGAGTATTAATTTTGGTCCCAGGGCGGCAACACTCTCCAGAACCTTTTGATCACACCCCTTACGTGGTGGATTTAACACAGCCACATTGACAGGCAGATGGTCCCCTGCCATTTCATCAAGCAAATCAGCCACATCTCCAGCTTCAAACTGGCAATTCCTGATGCCGTTTATTCGAGCATTCATAGTAGCATCAGCAACGGCCTCTTCTACAACCTCAACACCAATAACATTTTTGGCGAACCCAGCTAAAAAAAGAGCAATCCCACCAATACCGCAATATAGATCGAGCACCGTCTCAGAACCGGTAAGCCCGGCCCATTCCCGCACCTTGCTATAGATCAGATTGGCGCCGCTATTGTTAACCTGAAAGAATGAGCGCGGAGAAAGTCTGAAAGAAACATCTCCTATACGCTCTGTCAAATACAGCTTCTTGGTCAGAAAGAAATCTTTCTGACCCATGATCACATTACCTTCAGTGGCGTTCACATTCTGGACAACTATTTCAACCTCTGGAACCTGATCCTGTACAAATCGACCCAGGTGATGAATCTCGTTGAAGGAGCGTTTGGAAGTAACGAAGACCACCATCGCCTTTTTCTCATAGGTCGAAACACGAACAACAAGATAGCGCAGCAGACCCATTTTGCTTTGCGGATTATAAACCTGCACCTTACCTTTTTTGATCCCTTTCCTGACCGCTTCGACCACCTTGTCAATCAGCGGATGATGAATCGGGCATTGTTCAAGATCATAAACATCGTGGCTGGAACGCCTGTAGATACCGATAAAAGGTTCCGAAAACTTACCGGCCACTGTCAGCTTTGCCGTTGTGCGGTAATGAATCAGATTGTCTGGCGAAAGGAGCGGATGCACTACAACACCTGACAAGCTCGGGTATTTAGCCATTTCAGACAGAATCATGCCCCGTTTCCAGTTTTTCTGTTCAGAATATTTCATGGCAATCAACGGGCAACCATAACAATCCGCGCTTTCGCGACAGGGGGGATTATTACTGCGCAGCTGAGATGGCTGCATCAGTTTTTTCATGTGACAAAAGGCAGTGCCGCCGGCAACATGATCGACACCTGCCAGGACAACATCACCAGGCAACGCTCCGCCGACTTTAAGCGTCATACCATCTTCACTGCGGGCTGTTCCGTAGCCATCTTCATCCAGAGAAGCTATGCGCAACTCCAATACGTTTTTACGGGTTAAGGGCACAAATGGTTTGTCAACAGATGCCGTATCAGCCTGTTTTTGTAATGGTACGCGTGCTGCTCTTGTCTTGGTATGTTCGAATGCTTTTTTATTCTTCAAAGTTTTTATTCCTTTTTAGCTATCTGCTTTTATCGCAATAAACGATTTACTTCATAGATTCGAGATATTCCCGGAACTTTATAAAAGCCTTTGCCCGGTGACTCACCAGGTTTTTTTCTATTATGGTCAGTTCTGCCATGCTCCGCCCAAAACAATCGACAAGAAAAAGAGGATCATACCCGAAGCCCCCCTCCCCCCTGGCTGCGGAAAGAATTTGCCCATTTATCCTGCCGTTAAAAACACGCTCTACTCCTTCCGGAGTTACAAACGCCAGCACGCAGACAAAAGCCGCCTGACGATGCGTTTCAGGAATATTTCGGCATTCTTCCACAAGACGTGCGTTATTATCTGCATCGCTTGCTCCGGCACCGGCGTAACGAGCAGAGAAAACACCGGGGCGGCCATCCAGTGCATCAACCACTAAACCGGAATCATCTGCCAGCGCAGGATAACCGGTAAACATTGCTGCCTCGCGGGCTTTTTTGAGAGCATTCTCTTCAAAAGTAGCCCCATCTTCAACCGTTTCAGGAAAATCAACAAAATCTGCAGCACAACTTATCTGATCAACCAGTCCGGCAAGCAACGAGTTGATTTCAAGAATTTTACCTTTATTGCGGGTCGCTACAACCAAATGTTTCATCCGACAAGAGCTCCCCGTTGGAATGCAAAGAGCTGCTGAACACCGTCAAGAGCAAGGTCACGCATCGTATCCATCTCGGCACTCGTAAATGGCTCGGCTTCAGCGGTACCCTGCACTTCCACAAAGCGACCACTGGAGGTAATGACAAAGTTCATATCAACTTCTGCGGAAGAATCTTCAATATAATCAAGATCCAAAAGAGCGGACCCACCAACGATACCAACACTGACCGCCGCAACAGCTTCCTTGAGAGGAATTTCAGTCAAAAGTCCCTTTGTTTTCAAAGTCGTTAACGCATCAACAAGGGCTACATAGGCACCGGTTATCGAGGCGGTACGAGTGCCTCCGTCTGCCTGTATAACATCACAATCGATATAAATTGAGCGCTCACCAAGTTTAGCCAGATCGGTCACTGCCCGCAGGGAACGACCGATCAGCCGCTGTATCTCAAGTGTACGACCGGTTTGCTTCCCTTTAGCGGCTTCGCGGGGAGAGCGGGTATGCGTAGCACGCGGAAGCATGGCATATTCGGCAGTTACCCAACCAGTGCCCTTGCCCCGCAGGAAAGGTGGCACTGACTCCTCTACCGATGCCGTACAAAGCACCTTGGTATCACCGAATTCGATTAGAACAGAACCTTCAGCATGCTTGGTAAAATTACGGGTAATTTTAATCGAACGCAAAGCGGTGGCACTACGACCTTCATTCCTCATATTCAATAACTCCTCAACTTCATAAAAATCAAAACATGAGCTGTTCATTAACCCGTCGGCGATGGAGAGTCAAATAAAAAGGGAACCTGATATCAGATCCCCTTGAGGTTGTAGTGCATAAAAAAACAGATTACTTTCAAACTATCCGAGATGGGTATTGTTGTTCCTGGCTCGATTTGCGAGAATGGTTGAATCCAGCAGTTCTCCGCAACAGGTACATTTCCATGCGTCGAAAGAACGGACAAAATCATAAAACTTTTCGGCGAACATGCGACCTTTGCAACGTGGACAATGCATGGAATACCCCCCGACTGACTTTAATAAATAGACAGTGAGGTTACTACATTTTATATGCCAATAAATGGAACCATCGACAACAACCAGGGATAGAAAATATTTATTTAGTGATTACAATATCATCGAAGTAACCATGAAGAGTTTTAAACTTCTTTTCACCAATCCCTTCTACCAAGTAAAGGTCCTCAACCCGCAAAATACCGCCATTATTTTGACGATATTCAATAATACGCTTTGCCAAAGCGGGGCCGATCCCGGGTAAATAGTCAAAATCAGACTCCGTCATTGTTTTAATATCCAGCGGAATTTTTAAAGCCAGACGCTCAGGGACCGTCATTTGATAGGACCTCACAACAGGAGACCCGTCATCATGCAATTCAAGCTTTAAAGACATTCCATCCTGTAGTCGAGCAGCAATTATGCCGGAGTCGTTTTGTTTCAGGGGTCGCATCGGATGCGCCATTTTAATGACGTCTGACGTCAATGAGTTGGCTGATACAGCATATATACCCGGATGGTGAACATCCCCGGAGATTTTAACCCTGACCATTCCGCTTGACAAAGTACGAAAAGCCGCACGATCAGGAATATCCTGACTCGTACGGCTTTTCATATATATCGGCACAAGCAGCAGTGATGCACAAGCAACCATTACTACCCGCCGCATCTTTTCCGTCCCCAGTCTACTCCTCCGACTTGTGAAGCTTGTAGTCAATACTGTCAATCAGCGCCTGATAAGACGCATCGATAATGTTATCCGAAACCCCGACAGTCCCCCATCGAGAATGCTTATCACCGGATTCAATCAGTACGCGGGTCGATGAGGCGGTACCCTGACCTGCAGGGAGGACGCGCACCTTGTAATCCAACAACTTCACTTCCTTCAGTTTGGGGTAGAATTTCTCCAGAGCCTTGCGGATGGCGTTATCAAGCGCATTGACCGGCCCATTGCCCTCTGCAGCGGTATGCTCAACTTTACCGCCGACCTTTACCATAATGGTCGCTTCGGCCATCGGCTTCTGGTCCTCACCACGCTTTTCGTCGATCACCCGAAAACCGAGTACGGTAAAGAACTTTTTGTGAGCACCAAGCGCCTTTTTCATCAATAGTTCGAAGGATGCTTCTGCCCCCTCAAACTGATAGCCGCGATTTTCCATATCCTTGATGTTGTCGAGGATTTCCAAAGTAACAGGATCTTTACTGTCCAGATTAATATTGAACTCTTCTGCTTTGGCCAAAATATTAGAGCGGCCTGACAGATCAGAGATCAACACACGTGTACAGTTGCCGACCAGCTCAGGGCGCATATGTTCATAGGTTTCCGGATGACGCTGGATAGCACTGACATGCACCCCACCCTTGTGGGCAAAAGCCGAGTTACCGACGTAGGCCTGGTGTTTGTTGGGAGAAATATTGGCCAGTTCATAAACATAACGGGAAACATCCCTCAGATGCCGCATCTGCTCGTCCGAGATACAATCCTTTTTCATCTTGGCCTTCAGCGCCGGGATGATTGAGCAGAGATTGGCATTACCGCACCGCTCACCGAAACCGTTGATGGTGCCTTGAACCTGGACGATGCCCTGTTCGACTGCAATCATGGTATTGGCCACGGCACACTCACCATCATTATGAGTATGGATACCGAGAGGTGTCTTGATATGTTTTTTTACTGTTTTGATAATTTCAGCGACCTCGAACGGCATCGTACCGCCATTGGTGTCACAGAGAATGATGCAGTCGGCATTGGCGTTCTCTGCGGCCTGAAGGGTTTTGATCGCATATTCTGGATTTGCCTTGTAACCGTCAAAGAAATGCTCGGCATCATAGAAAACTTCCGGAGCATGTTTTTTCAGATATTCAAGCGAATCAAAGATCAGCTCCAGATTTTCTTCCAGTGAAATACGCAACGCTTCGCGCACATGAAAATCCCAGGTTTTACCGAAAATAGTAATCGCATCCGGCTCGGCTTTTATCAGCGTAATAATATTGCTGTCTTTATCAGGAGTCACTTTGGCGCGACGGGTGGAACCGAACGCAGCAATCTTGGCATGAGCCAGCTTTTCTTTTTTGATATCTTTAAAAAAAGCTACATCTTTTGGATTACTTCCCGGCCACCCGCCCTCTATATAATGAACACCCAATTCGTCAAGTTTATGAGCGATGCGAATTTTGTCCTCAACCAGAAAGGAGATGTCTTCGGCCTGGGTACCATCCCGCAGGGTTGTGTCATACAACTTGATTAAACTCATGAATTCCTCCCGAAAGTAGAAAAAAGGTACTGATTTTCTGATAAATAAAATCGTGTTCCGTTTTAGCTGTTTTTTACAGATTTTTCAACTAAAACGACTGACACAAAAACGGCTGGCAGCAAACTGTTTTTCCTTGACCCTTGCCCCTTGACCCCTTACCCTGTCTTCATGACTTCCGATCTCACATCCGCACCGATCCCACACCTCGTAAGGCGCCTTGCCATACCGGCCGGAACCGGTTTTTTCTTCAATACCATGTTCAATGTCGTGGACACCTGGTACGGTGGACAGCTTTCCACCAGCGCCCTTGCCGCCATGTCTCTTTCCTTCCCTGTTTTCTTTCTTATTCTGGCAATAGGGAGTGGTGTATCAACCGGCGCCACCACGCTGATAGGCAACGCCCTTGGCCGTAAAGATTTTGAGGAGGCAAGACTCTATCTGTCCCAGTCACTCTCATTCGCCCTGATTCATGCATTGCTGCTGACTGCCGCCGGCCTGGCGCTGGCCCCGAAAATATTCATCCTGATGGGAGCACGTGGTGAATATCTTGCACTCGCCTTAAGCTACATGAATGTAATTTTTGCCGGCAGCTCATTCTTTCTACTCAACTTTGTGATGAATGCCATTCTCAACGCGCATGGCAACACCTCGGCCTACCGCAATTTCCTCATCGGCGGCTTTTTTCTCAATCTTGCTCTCGACCCCTGGTTTATGTACGGCGGAGCCGGAATTCCGGCGCTCGGTCTTGGTGGAATCGCGTTTGCGACTATCTTAGTCCACTGTCTCGGTGTTTTTTATCTTTTCAGTCAATTGTCTAAAACCGGCAGCATGCCATCACTAACTCTTGCGGATCTTCGTCCGCGCTGGAGTTATTTCCGGGAGCTTTTCAGGCTGGGATTTCCATCGGCCATGAATATGATGACAGTTTCCCTCGGCATCTTTATTATCACCTGGTTTGTAGGTCGCTTTGGTGAACAGGCTGTTGCGGCCTATGGTATTGGCACACGAATTGAACAAATTGCATTGTTGCCGGTCATGGGACTGAACATGTCAACCCTGGCACTGACAGCCCAGAATTTCGGGGCTGAGAGAATTGATCGCATCCGAGAAACAGTCCGGGTGTCGCTACGTTATGGCTTTCTTCTGGCTGTCTCCGGATCAGCTGCGGCGCTCCTGTACAGTCGACAATTAATGGCTTTTTTTACTGTTGACCAGACCGTTATTGACTTCGGAACCGGATTTCTGACTATAGAAGCGTACGTATTTCCCGCATATGTTCTGCTATACATCTGTATATCTGCCATGCAGGGGATCAAGAAGCCCATGTTCGGTCTTATGATCGGGATTTACCGCCAGATTGCCGGACCTGTCTTTGTATTTCACCTGTTCACGACTGTTTTGGGATTAGGGCTGATCGGCATCTGGTGGGGGATATTCGGGGTAACGTGGTCAGCAGCACTGGTCGTCGTTTTCTATGTCAACAAAACTCTTGCCGAACTTGAAAAGGGACAGATTACCACATGAAACGCGTAGCTATCAGTACACTGGGATGCAAAACCAATCAATTTGAATCCGCCGCCATGATTGAACAGTTAAAAGCCGCCGGGTACCTTGTCGTCCCCTTCACTGAATCATCTGACATTTATATCGTTAACTCCTGCACTGTCACCGCCAGAACAGACGCTGAAACCCGTCGCCTCATCCGCCGCGCCCGCCGCCTGAATCCTGACTCCCGCATTATTGCAACCGGTTGCTATGCACAGGTAGCACCGGGTGAACTTGAAAAAATGCCGGAACTTGATTGCGTGCTCGGCAACCAGGAAAAGCAGAACATTTCGGACCTTCTGGAATCTGCAGAACATTCTGTTTCTGACATCAATGCCATCAGCACGGCCGAACCGCTTAAATTGACCAGTTTTGCCGAGCATACCCGCGCGTTTCTCCAGATCCAGAACGGCTGCAACTCGTTCTGCGCATACTGCATTGTACCCTACGCCCGTGGTCGCAGTCGCAGCGTCAAAACAGACGACATTCTTCAAGGAATGCGGGATCTCGCTGATAACGACTTCAAAGAGGTTGTGCTAACCGGCATTCATCTGGGCGCCTATGGTCTTGATCTGACGCCTGCGACATCTTTGACATCTCTTGCAGGAAATATTGATACTGAAGGCATTGTGCCGCGCTTGCGCATCGGTTCGATCGAACCGAATGAAGTCAGCGAAGAACTGCTTAAACTGATGACCACATCAAAGTGCATCTGTCCGCATCTGCACCTGCCGCTGCAGAGCGGCAGCGATTCTGTATTGAAGCGTATGGGAAGGCCCTACACATCCAGCTTTTTCCGAAATTTGATGGCGCAAGTTTCAGCAGCTTTACCGGACGCATTTATCGGTGCCGATGTCATCGCCGGATTCCCGGGGGAAACCGAGGAAGAGTTTAAAGAAACCGTCCAGCTGCTTGAGGAGATGCCATTCTCAGATCTGCACGTCTTCCCTTATTCAAGTCGCCCCGGAACCAGGGCGGCCGGCATGCCGGAGCACGTCCCAGCCTGGATTGTTACTGAGCGGGCAGCCCGTTTGCGGAGTATTGCCAAACTAAAGAAATCTGTTTTTTTGGAGCGTTTTATCGGCAGGGAATTTGATATTCTGGTTCAAGGTTATAATAATAAAAACGGTAATTGCAAGGGGCTATCACGCAATTATATCTCTGTTTCTTTTCCTGGATCAAAGTCCCTTGTTAACAAAGTGGTCTCTATTCTGATAACAAGCAGTAATGGTGAAGAATGTTCCGGAATTGCAGTGAACCATCCTCAGGGCATCACAATCTAATCAGGTCTTCATGTTCCTCGTCGTGAGGATTGATATGAATCATGACATCTCCCACCCCCGGATATTGATCGAAGATAAGTTTTTTGACACTTGTAGCAACATCATGTGATTGCTTGACCGTCATATTCGGGTCCATTTCCAGCTTCAGATCAACGATCATATACTGACCAGAACGACGGGCACGTATTTCGTGGACGTGTTCAACCAGATCTACACTTTCTGCAAGGGCTTGCAGAGCATCGATAAAATCAGCCGAGGCAGTCCCATCCATCAGGTCATGGGCCGCTTCACGAAACGTCCGATAACCGATATGCAAAATAAAGAACGAGGTCAGACCTGCGGCCAGAGGGTCCATAATCCCAAATCCAAAAAATGCACCAATGACGCCGATCAGTGTTGAAATTGATGTGAGAGCATCTTTACGATGGTCTTTGGCAATTGCCAGCAGCGCCGGACTTTCGAGTTTTTTACCTGTGCGTGTGGAAAAGCGATAGAGCCACTCTTTAATGACAATTGTGGCAGCAGCCGCAGCGACTGCAATCCAACCTGGGGAACTGAATTTTCCAGATATAACCGTAACAATGGATTCATACAGGATCCAGCCGCCGGTAAGACCTATTACCAGCGAGACAAACAGCGCTGCCAGGCTTTCAGCCCTGCCATGTCCGTAAGGGTGGTTGGCATCAAACGGCTGGCGACCCAGCTTCAGTGCCATCATGGTTGCAAAAATCGCAATGAAATCGCACGCACTCTCGATACCATCGGCAAAAACTGCTCCGGAATGTCCCCAATAACCGGCTGACAACTTCAGGATCATCAAAAAGGCATTAACCCAGAAACCGATCTTTATGATCCGGTCGGCACTGTCAAAACGTTCAGTCCGTTGCATCAAGCTTCCGCCTTTCGAATAGCTTTAATCCTTAATTGCAGTGTAGTTGAGTTATTCCAGAGGTTACACTCTGGAAAAAATGCGATATCCTGCAGTCCGTCCGTCGGACAATCTGCCTGCCTGAATGCAATGGCATTAAAAACCTGCCCAGCGGCGGAAACTCTCAGTTTCAGGTGTCCGTCCCCAACAATCCGGCGTTCTATAACGGTTACTCCACGCATCACGAGGGTAGGCTCCGGGTTCCCGGCCCCAAACGGTTCCATTAACTGCAGCTCTTTTGCCAAAGCGAGATCAACTTCAGCCGGGCATACATCAGCATCAACATCAAGGATCGGTACAAGTTCGGAATCCCCAAGAACATTAAGAGCTGCAGCTTCAAAGGCTGCTGAGAAGCTGTCGATATTGACCCTTTTCAAGCCGACACCCGCCGCATAACGGTGCCCGCCAAAACGCTCAAGAAGCCCAGAACAGGATGTCAACACATCAAGAAGGTGAAAACCGGGAATACTGCGCCCTGACCCCTTTGCATTTCCCTGCTCATCAATTGCAATCAGGATTGTCGGGCGATGATAGCGCTCAACCAAGCGGGACGCAACTATTCCAATTACCCCCTGATGCCAGTCAGAAGAAGAGAGCACGATGCTTTTACAGGCGGGATATCTCCCGCCGCCATCAACCATTGCAACTGCCTCTTCTAGTATGCTGCGTTCGATTGCCTGCCGTTCGGCATTAGCAGTGTCAAGCTCATCGGCGATTATTGAGCATTCATCGGTGTTACTACTCAGCAGTAAATCAACACCAGGCACAGCACTTTCCATACGACCGGCTGCATTCAGCCGTGGTGCCAGACGAAATCCGACTTGACCGCAATTAACGGTATCCTTGATTCCAGCAACCTTTTTGAGCGAACTGATGCCCGGCCTGTGGCTATTTTCCAGCTTTTGTAATCCACAAAATGCATATATCCGGTTTTGGCCAACGAGCGGAACTACGTCTGCTATTGTCCCGAGTGCGACCAGATCAAGCCAGTCGCGAAGATCCGGCTCATCACCGCCGGCAAAAAAACCTTCCTGCCGCAAACGGCTACGCAGTGCAACAAGCAGATTAAAGGCTACGCCGACACCAGCCAACATTTTAAATGGATACGCGCAGCCAGGCTGTAAAGGATTTACCACTGCAGCAGCAACAGGAATACTCTCTTTCGGCGTGTGATGGTCGAGTATTATCAGATCAACGCCGGCATGTCGGCAGAATTGAGCTTCCTTTACTGCAGTTATACCACAATCAACAGACATAATAAGTGTCGCACCGGAATCAATAATACGTTGAAGAGCCTCTTCGTTAAGTCCGTAGCCATCATCAAAGCGATTGGGTATAAAATAATTACAAACAAAACCTACATGGCGCAAAAACGAAACCAGCAGAGCGGTACCGGTAATACCATCGACATCATAATCGCCGTAGACACAGACAGATTCACCGCTTTTACGCGCTATCAGCAACCGTTCTACGGCAGCCTGCATATCTTTCAAAAGAAACGGATCTGCCATAGCAGAGAGTGCAGGAGCAAGAAACTGTCTTACCTCTTCAACACTGCCTATACCTCTGCGGAACAGAATTTGCGCGGCTATAGAACTCATGCCGAGTGTCCGGGAGAGATACTCAACTTCAGTATCTGCAGCAGTTTTAACGACCCATTTTTGCTGCATACAGTGGATTCCTTTGTTAAAAAAAATCCCCCGACATGCGGGGGATTTTTTAGTAAGTCAGAAGTTGTTTTGCATCTTCGTTAACACACTTAGCCTGCTTGTCAGGACACGTTTATTTCATTGGCGGCGCCATCGCACCACCCTGTTGTCCCATCATCCCTTTGACCTGCTGGGCTGTTGGACTATTTGGGTCTATTTCCATAATTTTTTTCCAGTATGGCCTTGCCTTTACATGATCCTTCAGATCGATTGAATAAACCAACCCAATATTAAACAAACTCTGAAGGTGCTTGGGGTCTATTTTGTTGGCTTTTTCAAAATTGGCGATCGCCTTATCAAACCAGCCGACCTTTCTGAACATAACCCCCTGATCTGTCAACACATTAGGGTTATTCGGATCAATTTCCAGCGCTTTAGTGTACGCATTAATAGATTTCTGTGGTTGATCCATGTCGAAATAATCATTACCTAGAGATATCCAGGCATTAAGATTCTTTGGATCCTGAGCGACAACTTTTTCTGCCTGGGCAATACGCTGTGTTTGGTCAGCGAGTGATCCGCCACCGCTATTTGCAACCATATTTGGCTGTTGGGCTTTACCAGCGTTGCTAATGCTGAATATCAAATACCCCCCCAACAATCCGACAATCATAGCAACCGTTACTATCAGAATAGAGTCTTTGTTCACAGGGCATCTCCTCGTGTGAAGATATATAATGGACTACTCTGTTAAAGCCTGTTTTGCCAAAGCACGATTTTCAAGAATCACCACAACAGGGCTAGCAACGAACACTGATGAATAAGTGGCAACCCCTATCCCTATCAATAGAGCAAGAGAAAAATCATGTATTACTTCGCCGCCGAATAAAAATAGTGCCGCAGCAGCCAAAAAAGTTGTCAATGAGGTCACTATAGTACGGGAAAGTGTCTCGTTTATGCTGCTGTTAAAAATGTTATGCAGGGCACCTTTGAGGTTTTTATGCAGGTTTTCACGGATACGGTCAAAGATGACGACCGTATCGGTCAGCGAATAACCGGCAATTGTAAGCACCGCCGTGATAAAAAGAAGATTAATCTCTTTGTTAAGCAGGTAGAAAACAGCAACCATGGCAAGAACATCATGCATTGTGGCAATCGTTGCCCCGATTCCGAATTTCAAATCAAACCGCCAGGCAATATACAAGATAATGCCGAGTAGCGAGAGAGCAACTGCGATCAACGTATCTTTGCGCAGTTTGTCACCGACAGAAGGACCAATCTCAGTCGAACTTTCAACAGTAAACGGGTTATCCGTAAACTCTTTTTTGAAGGCGTTCTGAACCATTTCAGATTGCTTGCCGACAGCAGCTCCGGCCATCTTGACCAAAAGCATGTTGCCGTCTTTGATTTCCTGCAGGTCTGCCTTGGCAATGCCATGCTTGTGCAGGGCGGCTCTGGCATCGGCAATCGAGAACGGTTTGCTGAATTTCAGCTGCATGGCGGTGCCACCAGAAAAATCTATCCCCATGTTAGCGGCGCCACGACCGATCTGGATAATGCCGATAATGCCGATAATCGCGATTATCGACGAAATTACAAACGAAATATTCCGCTTGCCGATAAAGTCTATGTTAGTCTTGCCAAGAATTTCCATGAACGATGTTCCCCCTTATATACTCATTTTTTTGACTGTTCCCCTGTGCAGAAAGAGGTCAAATATAACCCTTGTGCCTACCAGTGAGGTAAACAGGTTTATGATAACCCCGAGACTTAAGGAAACGGCAAACCCCTTCACCGGGCCGGTGCCGAATTGAAAAAGAACCGCTGCCGTTATCAGGGTTGTAATATGGGAGTCCATAATCGTCAGAAAAGCCTTGTCATAGCCGGCATCCAGCGCCGATTTTGGGGACTTGCCCAACTTGAGCTCATCACGGATGCGCTCGAATATGATTACGTTCGAGTCTACCGACATACCAATAAGCAACACGATAGCGGCAATACCGGGCAGTGTAAGAGTGGCGCCCAATACGGACAATGCACCCATCAAATAAAGGATGTTCAGCATCATACCCAGATTGGCAACCATTCCAGACAGTTTGTAGTAAACCGCCATGAAGACAACAACCAGCAATACTCCAATCAGGCCGGCATACAGGCCTTTGTTGATGGAGTCTTGTCCCAAAGAGGGGCCTACGGTCACGTTCTGAATGATCTTGACCGGAGCAGGCAATGCCCCTGCCCGCAGTACAATGGCAAGGTCCGCAGCGGTTTTTTCAGTAAAGTTACCCGAAATTTGAGCACTACCGCCTGAAATACGTTCGCGTATGACCGGAGCGGAATGGATATTGTTGTCAAGAACAATAGCAAAGCGTTTGCCGACATTTGCTGCTGTAACCTGATCAAACAGCTTGGCACCAAGAGAGTTGAATTCAATACCGACATATGGCTGATTAAACTGTGAATCAATTCTGACCTGAGCGTCGGTCAACAGGTCGCCGGTGATCATCGACTTTTTTTGCACTACAATAGGAATTTCAGTAACCGCACCGGTTGCCGGATCTACCGTTTTTTCCTTGAGCAGTTCGGCATCATCCGGAATGGTTCCGGATGTTGGCGAGATGTCCTCACGCACCATTTTAAAATCAAGCCGTGCAGTACGTCCGATAAGCTCAATCGCCCGCTGAGGATCTTTGATACCAGGCAACTGGACGACTATATGATTGATCCCTTCGCGCTGGATAGTCGGCTCTGAAACACCAAACTGGTCAATCCTGTTGCGGATCGTTTCAAGAGCCTGCTGAACAGCTTTATCCTTGCGATCTTGCGCGTCCTTTTCGCTGACACGCAACGTCATGGCAACAAAGCCCCCTTCATCAAAAGTCGGACTCTGCTCGTAGGAAGGATATTTGTCCTTGATCAGTTTTTGTACAGTTTCGGCAGTCCCCTTTTCGTACAGCACCAAGGACACTTTATCAAAACCATCTCTGGAAATACGCTTGAAACGAAGATTTTTGCTGTTCAGGGTATCTTCAAGGTCTGTTGCAACGAGATCCAGAGAACCTTCAACCGCTTTCTGTGTATCAACCTCCATCACCAGGTGTGTTCCACCCTGCAGGTCAAGCCCTAGATGAATCTTGTCCTTTGGCAACAGGTTTCCCCACCATGACGGCAACTTGCTTGCCAGCGTTGGTGTCAGGTACAGAAACGAAAGCGCAACAAAAATACCAATCAGGCTTATACGCCAGCCAGTTCCTTTCGGCATAAGGCTCATTCTCCTTTCAAATTTTTTCTAGTCCTTCTTGATTGCCGCTATATAACTCTTGGTAATCTTGATATTTACGTTGTTTGCAATTTCCAGTGTCACCAGTTCGTCTTCAACAGCGGTGATTTTACCATGAACTCCACCGGCAGTGATTACGTTATCACCCCTTTTCATCGATTCCAGGAGTGCTTTATGCTCTTTGGCCTTTTTCTGCTGCGGACGAATAAGTAAAAAATAAAAGATTGCAAACATGAACACCAGCGGAATTATCTGCTGAAACGCCGCCATTCCACCGCCAGCTCCACCTGCTGCCCCACCCGGAGCACTTCCCATCGCAAAAGCCAATCCAAACATGTTGATATCCCCCTTGTAGTTTATTACTTCTGTAACATCATCGATTTAAATTGTCTGCGAAATTCGTCAAAACCGTTATTCCGGATCGCTTCACGGACTCTACGCATGAGATCTAGATAAAAGTGAAGATTGTGATATGTGTTCAATTGTGACGCCAGGATTTCACCAGACCGGTACAGGTGTCTGAGGTAGGCCCTTGAATAGTTTTTACAGACCTTACAGCTGCAGGCAGGATCAATCGGTCCCGCATCATCTTCGTATATCTTCGCCTTGATATTTATCCGTCCCTGACTGGTAAAAAGCATACCGTTGCGGGCATTCCTGGTCGGCATAACACAATCAAACATGTCATACCCGTGCCAAACCGCTTCTACCAGATCTTCAGGGGAGCCTATACCCATAATGTATCTCGGGGCATCCTGCGGCAATAGGGTTGAGCAGTTCTCCATCACACCGTACATCTGTTCTTTTTCTTCGCCGACCGACAGGCCGCCCAGGGCGTAGCCGTCAAAGCCGATGGAACAAATGTCATTGACACTGCGGGCCCGCAGGTCATAATGCATACCGCCCTGAATAATTCCGAACAACTGCTGCCCGGCACGTGTGTGGGCTTCTTTGCAGCGAACCGCCCATCGGGCCGTCAATTCGAGGGAACTGCTGACATACTGATAATCCGCTGTAGCTGGCGGACACTCGTCAAAGCACATGATGACATCGGCACCCAGCGCTTCCTGAATATTTATTGCAAGCTCCGGTGTCAACATGTGATACGAGCCATCAATGTGAGACTGGAACTTGACCCCTTCTTCACTTATTTTGCGTAACTCCCCAAGACTGAAAACCTGAAAACCGCCGCTATCGGTCAAAATTGGACGGTCCCAGTTCATGAAACTATGGAGTCCACCCAGCTTTTCAACCAGTTGATGCCCCGGTCTCAAGTAGAGGTGGTAAGTGTTGGCCAGAATGATTTGTGCCTTGACGGAATGCAGATCTTCCGGCGTCATCGCCTTCACGGTTGCATTGGTGCCAACGGGCATAAATATCGGTGTTTCAACTTCACCATGAGGCGTTTTCAGAGAACCAAGCCGCGCTTTGCAGGATGAATCGCGATGAATTATAGAAAATGTTTCTGACACACTACCCCTTTAGTAAGTTAGAAATTATTTCTTGCGCTTTTGTGCAATAAAATAATTTCGTTTACGAACTTATCCAGCTTGTCTGGGCTAGGAGATGAACATTGCATCGCCGTAACTGTAAAACCTGAATCCCCGTGATACAGCCTCACGATAAGCCTCAAGCACAAACTCACGGCCGGCAAGAGCAGAAACCAGCATGAGCAGCGTCGATTCAGGCAAATGAAAATTGGTAATCATGGCATCAACAACATTGAAACGATAGCCGGGATAGATATAAATATCCGCCTCTCCACAGCCTGCTTCAACATGACCTGATTGCTGTGCCGAATACTCCAGTGTTCTGGCGGATGTCGTTCCAACCGCAATGACCCGGCCACCTGCTGCTTTCGCCCTGTTAACTGCATCAGCAGTAACTGGCGGGATGACAAAGCGTTCAGTATGTATCTGATGTTCCTCCACATTCAGAACACGTACCGGCTGAAAAGTGCCCAATCCGGTATGCAGCGTAATAAAGGCGGTTTCAATACCGTCCGATGCTAACTGGGCAAGTAATTCATTAGTAAAGTGAAGACCGGCGGTCGGTGCTGCAACTGCACCAGGCTCACGTGCAACTACAGTTTGATACCGCTCTCGATCAGCTTTGCAATCATCGCGCTGCAGATAAGGGGGCAAAGGAATGTGACCTTCACGCTCCAGCCAGAGGTTAAACGGTTCGTCGCCTCTGAATTCAACCAACCAGTTTCCTGAACCGCTTCGGGACAGTACAACAGCAGTCATACCGGACTCAAGAAGAATATCCTGCCCTTCGCAAAATTTCTTCGACGACCTGAGCAAACATTCCCATCGTTCTTCTCCACCGGTCAATCGTTGCAGCAGGAAAATCTCGACCCTTCCGCCAGTCGGTTTTCGTCCAAACAACCGTGCCGGTATGACGCGTGTATCGTTCATAACCAGCAGATCGCCCGCCCTCAGATGCCGCCGGAGATTACAAAACATATCTTCAGAGATTGACTCTGACGAGCGGTCAAGCAGCATCAAGCGAGACCCATCACGTTCTGCTGCCGGATGAAGAGCAATCAACTCCTGCGGCAGATGAAAGTTAAAATCCTTAACGAGCATTCAATGCCTTCATTAAATTCATACTTTTATTCGAGTACTCAACGGATATCAGAGAGCTTTTTCAGCTGCGTGCCGGGGTAGTAGTATGAAAGAATTTCTCCATAACCGAAGCCGTCGAGCGCGCGCTGTTTGGCACCCCATTGGCATAATCCGACACCATGGCCGTTACCGCTGCCGGAGAAACTGATTTCATTGTTTGAATTACTCACAACGAACCGGGTACTTTTTATTGAAGAATACCCGATAGCCTTGCGAAACTGTTCACCACTGATCGTGCTGCTACCTTTTGACGTCTTCAGTACAACCTGTTTCAGACGACCTCTAGAATTAGACGTTCCCGGTCTCATATCATACAGACCTGACACTTTATGCCCTGCCGACAGCAGTCTCTCCTCAATCTCTTTCAGAAATAGTTTGTATTCCCAAGTAGTGCCAGTAGGTGAGGTTTGACAATACTGGCATTCGACACCTTTTAGATATGGTATTGGAAACCCCCATACATTTTCTGAAGCTTCGGTGCTTCCACCGCAACTGGAATGATAAAAGGCCTGAATGATGGCACCGTCGAATGTCAGCACCTCTCCCTCTGTCTCAAAAACTGCACGACGGGAACGGCTGTCCTCAATAAGAGAACCTTCATACACCTGATCAATTACTGATGATTCCAAGTGATAAGTGGAGAGCATACGGCTTTTTTTCTTGTTCAAAGCGTATGTTCTGGCGATGACGGCCTGGGCTTTTACCGCCTCAATAGGCCAGGCAGAAGATATTTCGCAATTAATCAGCCCGACCAGGTACTCTTCAAGCGGCAACTGGTTTACCACCAGAATACCTTTGTCTGCCACGGTCAACTCAGCAAGTCCCCGGTACGGTTTATTATTCACATAGACTGCGGAGGAGGCAGAAAATGACAGCCGCTTAAAACGTTTCCCCTCAACCAGCAAACCACTATTCAAAAACTTTACCCTGGCAGGCAACGACACAACGAGCGGCGAACCTGCCTCATTAGTGACAAGAAGCCCATCACCGGACACCGTAACTTCGGCAGCTGATTTAACAATAGCAATCCTGATAGTTTCATCGAGGGTTGCTGCGTTAATACTGTTCATCCCCGGCCGCAACAAAATAGTTGTCACCAGCGCCAGAAGGACAAATATGCGCATACGTTTTAATGGCTGCAAAACCTGTGGATAAAAACATATAAAGCCGTATCGTGTCAATTTTTTTGATTGTCGGTGTAGATCATTATTGCACATTTTGTAACCCATGCTGTATGTTTAGCCCTCTGCTTTCTCATGACAAATTATATTCACATATAATCTGCAGTTATTTCGTATCAGCATCACTCTAAAGTCAATTAATTTATTGCGAGACTCCTGTGACAGAGCTTCTATCGCTACATAAGCTGAATGTATCCTTCCCGTCGGGAAAAAGCACCTTTCATGCCGTTCGGGACATTTCTTTTTCCATGACAAAAGGTTCTGTACTGGCACTTGTTGGAGAATCCGGATCGGGAAAAAGCATGACGGCTCTCTCGATTATGCGGCTCGTTCCCAAACCCGGATTTATCAGCTCAGGTGAAATTGTTTTTGAAGGCCGGAATCTATTGGCACTGCCGGAAGAGGCTTTACGCAAAATTCGTGGGCGTCGAATTTCAATGGTTTTTCAGGAGCCGATGACCTCACTTAATCCGGTTTTAAAAATTGCCGATCAACTCTGTGAACCTCTGATTTTACATATGGGTCTGACTCGCACCCTTGCACAAGAGCGAGCGATTGAATTATTGACAAACGTGGGCATTCCTTCTGCCGACGAGCGAATGCGTGACTATCCGCACCAACTGAGCGGCGGTATGAGGCAGCGGGTCATGATTGCCATGGCATTGGCGTGCCAACCATCATTGCTGATTGCTGATGAACCGACAACTGCACTGGATGTCACCATTCAGGCTCAAATACTGGAACTACTTGATGCTCAAAGAAAATCGGGCGGACTGTCGATTCTGCTCATTACGCATGATCTTGGAATAGTCGCCGAACGGGCCGACAATACTGCTGTCATGTATGCAGGTCAGGTTGTTGAGTATGCCCCAACGGGTTCGCTATTGACGGCACCGCGTCACCCATATACTCAGGCACTCCTGGCTTCCCTGCCTCAACATGCTGAACCGGGCAAACCACTGCCCACACTGACCGGCCAGTTAAACATTCTTACGGCTTATGCCGGCGGCTGCAGCTTTGCAGAACGCTGTCCACTCTCGACTGCCAGGTGCCGGGCTGAAACTCAGAATCTTCTCGAAATCGCTCCGAATCATTTTCTTCGCTGCTGGAAATGCTCATGAACAATACACCTCTTCTCAGCGCGGTTGATCTGCTCAAAACTTTTAGAGTTTCCGGGCAGAATCATTCATCCCGTACTCTGACAGCACTTGACCTGGTAACACTGCATCTCTCTGCCGGTGAAACACTCGGGATTGCCGGCGAGTCCGGTTGCGGCAAATCAACTCTTGCAAAAGTAATGGCCGGCCTTCTGGTGCCTGACGCCGGGAGTGTCCTTTACAATGGCACTCTATTGAGTCAGCTTGAGCAAAACGATAAAATTACTTTCCGACGTAAAACACAGATGATCTTTCAGGACCCTTTTTCATCTCTGAATCCTCGTATGCGGATTGGTGACAGCATTTCAGAACCGCTTAAAATTGCCGGCATACCTTCTCTGCAGCAACGTGAAGAGGTCTCCCGCATCATGGCAGCGGTCGGTTTACCTGGTGATGCCGTCAATCGTTTTCCTGATGAATTTTCTGGAGGACAACGACAACGTATCGGCATTGCTCGGGCGTTGGCTGCTTATCCGGATATTCTTATCGCCGATGAGCCGGTTTCATCTCTCGACATATCGATTCAGGCCCAGATAATTAATATCCTGCTGCAGATGAAAATTGAATTCAAGTTATCCATGATGATTGTCTCGCATAATTTGCTGGTATTACGCCACATCTGCGACCGGATAATTATCATGTATCTTGGAGCAGTTGTTGAGTGCGGACCAGCTTCAGAACTGTTTAACCGTTGCCGCCATCCTTATACCGAGGCCCTCCTGGCTTCAATTCCGGGATTAAACCCGGCATCAACACCCAAGGTTGAATTATTGCGGGATGACCTGCCATCAGCTCTATCAATCCCGCCTGGATGCCGATTTCACACCCGCTGCCGTCATGCTGTTGAACTATGCCGCAGAGAGGTCCCCAAGACTATAGAATATGCAAGCGGCCATACGGCAGCCTGCCATCTGAGCGGCAGCTTGTATGGCTGAAAGGATGCCGCACCGGCATTCACCTTTTAAATTCAAGTTTTAGATTGACGAGCGTAAATTCCATATATATGATAATCAAAAATTTTCGGGAGTCGTAACGATGGCCTTTGATAAAAGTATGAATTTTTCAGCAGATGCAGAAGTTTTAAAGGTACTTGGCCATCCGATCCGCCTGAAGATTGTTGCCGGGCTCTGTACGCAAGAATGCAATGTAAAGCACATATGGGAATGCTTAGGATTGCCGCAGGCAACGGTTTCACAACATCTGGCGCTGCTTAAGAACAAGGGAATAATCGATGGCAAGCGGGATGGTGTTGAAGTACACTATAGCGTCATCAATGAATTTGCCAAAAGAATTATAAATTCATTGTTGCCAAGGTAAAACATTATCGGGTTTCAATATTCAGCGTGGCTCCTGTCTGGTCTGAGCTGACAGATAAAGCACTTTATATGTCGCGGGAATACGTCCGTTGACACTGTACATTTTCTGGTAAAGCCGGGAAGCTTCCTGCAATATCCCCCTCCACCCCAAACCGTTTACAGTCCCACCGGACACCGTTCCAGCCCCGATATTTTTGATGGATCTCAGCAGAGCATACAGATCATCGTACCAGTCAACTTCAGTTTCAACCGTGACAACAAAACGTTCAAAATTCATTTCATTCACAATTGACTTCATGTCATCAATTGTCCAAAAATCATGCAGGCGTGATGTTCTTTGACTGTTGTCCGGACAACCCCGACCGGCTGCATCCCTGAAACAGTGCTGCAGCTCACCCAGCGTGCCATGGCAAAAAAAAGCCAGGCTGATGACCCCGCCCGGTCGCACTACTCTACCCATTTCATGAATTGCTGCGGATAGGTTACCAACCCACTGCAATGCAGACGACGACACAACCAGATCGAAGGTTCCGGTTTTGAATGGAAGACATTCTGCATTGCCGTTTACTGTTTGACAGATAGAGCCTAGTTTTTGCCGAGTAAGCAGACACATATTGAGAGCTAAATCAACTCCAGTCAAACGGGCATCGGGATAAAGTGCATGCACTTTTTCAAGTAATGCACCTGTTCCTGTACCCACATCAAGAATGCTATCTGGAGCCAGATTTTGATTCAGTTCGAGCGATTGGGCCAGATTTGCCACAACCCGCTTCTGAACAAGAACATGCTGGTCATAATCGACAGCTTTTTTATGAAAGGCGTCCGCTATTTTAACGGCATCAGGCCTTTTATTCATGAATGCTCCTTACAAATCTGATAATTTCGGCATTGAATTGACCACTCTGCGTCAAAAAAGGGGCATGTCCGGAATCCGGAAAAACCGTCTGCTGGGCATTGGGAATGTGTTCTTTCAGATAGCTGGATGCCTGAGGCAGACAGATCCGGTCATGTCCGCCGTTTAGAATCAAAGTCCGGACAGATATCGCAGCAAGTAGATGACGCATATCTGTACGGGCAAGCGCATCAAGCGCATCAAGCACAGCAGCGGTATCCGGTGACGGTATCGAAGATATAAGTTGTTTGATTTCCGCTGCGTAGCGATGGCTTTCAAGTTCACCTTCCGCAAACAGACGGGTATAAAATCCGTCCAACGCACGCTGCGTGTTACGTTGAACTTTAAGCCGCATCCCGCTCGCTTCATTACTGGCAAGACCGTACGGAAAATCAATTGAGGCATTAAAACTGGGAGTTGCAGACACCAGCACCATTCCTTCCAACCTGCCTGAAAGTGCAGCGCACGCCTGAAGAGCGATTTGAGCGCCCATTGACCATCCAACAAGAAGTACCTTTGCAAGATTCAGGACATCAAAAAGATCAACCAGATCTTCAGCAAAATTATTGAAATTCAGACCACCTGAAATCCCTGAAGAAAGGCCGTGTCCACGAAGATCTGGCGCCAAAAGACGCATTGAAGACGCAAGTCCTTCGAACTGGTATTTCCATACTGCCGAGGACATGCACCATCCATGCACAAGTACGACCGGACAGCCGCCCCCCGCATCTTCATACCACAACTTTTCCCCTCTGCGATTATGGTAATACGGCATCACACCACTCCAAGAGCACGGCCAACATGACTGATACGCTCAACTGCATCGGCCAGGTCAGAGTGTGTATGAGTGGCCATCAGCGTAAACCTGAGACGACTGGTGCCGGCAGGCACCGTTGGAGGTCTTATCCCCTGTGCAAAAAGCCCTTCTGCCAGCAGCGCTTCTGAAAACTGCATTGTTGTCGCGGCAGAGCCGACCAGAATCGGCACAATCTGAGTCGAACCGGCCGGTATTCTGAAGCCGGCATTTGCCAGACTATCCCTGAAAAATAAGGTGTTGGCGGACAGTTGCTCTCTCAACAGATCTCCTTCGGGTGTCTGCACGAGCTCGACAGCCGCCAGCGATGCGGCCAGTACGGAAGGAGGCAATGATGTTGAAAAAATGAAGCTGCGGGCACGGTTGATCAAAAGTTCACGCAACTCAGCCGAAACAGCAGCGTAAGCACCAAAACTTCCCAGCGCCTTGCCAAACGTGCCCATCTGAACATCAACCTCACTCCCGACACCCAACAGTTCGGCACTCCCTCTCCCCTGCTTTCCGAGGACCCCGCAACCATGCGCATCATCAACCATAAGCAGCGCCCCGTATTTGTGCTTGAGCCTGACCAGTTCCGCGAGCGGCGCAATATCTCCATCCATGCTGAAAACACCATCACTTACAATCAGGCACCGCCCCTTGGCATGTTTTTCCATGAGGAGCGCCAGCTGCAGGTAATCGTTATGTGGATATCGCACCAGACGTGCCCCGGAAAGCAATATACCGTCAATAATGCTGGCATGATTGAGTCGATCAGAAAAGACGACATCCCCACGGCCGATAAGAGCCGGGATAATGCCGGTATTAGCAGCATAGCCGCTATTGAAGAGGAGTGCAGCTTCACTGTTTTTAAAGTCGGCTACAGAACTTTCCAGCCGCTCGTGCAGCTCCATGGTCCCTGAGACCAGCCTGGAGGCGCCGCTCGATGTTCCATATTGCTGAGCAGCAGCAATCGAAGCAGCAACAAGAGCCGGATGATCGGCCAAGCCGAGGTAATTATTGGAACAGAGCAGCAGGACATCGTTCCCGTTGCAGGTAACATGCGCCGACTGACGACTGCTGATGAGCCTGGTACTCCGGAGCAGTCCACGGTTCCTGATGTCTTCAATTTCACTCTCGATTGTTCTCAGCATAACAGGCCTTTTCAATGGTCAACCGGCTAAAAAACATCTGGTTGACAATGGGTTCAAAAAAAACTGTGTCTGGTATTATAAAACTACAGGTAGTCCGTCATCCCGGCTGTACCCAACTGCTCGACAACTTTCTTCACATCCTGACAGCGTTCACGGTCGCAGACCAGAATCGCATCAGGCGTAGAGACAACGACGATATTATGGACACCGACAGTAGCAACCATCCTCCTGTCGGCATAAATAAGGCAGTCAGAGGAATCAATTGCAATATGCCCGGCAGCGTTAACACAAACGGTCCCGTCACTGTCAGGCTCAATCACCTCCGGCAATGCGCTCCAACTCCCGACATCGCTCCATCCCATCTCAACCGGCACCATCTGGACCTTGGTAGATTTTTCCATAATTCCGTAATCGATAGAAACGCTTTCGATGCTCTCATAAAGCGTAGCGATCTGCTCGTTAACAACCGTGTGACCCTCTGCCGCTATGCTTGTTTTTAACACTACAAGTTTGTTGTACAGAGACGGCATGAACGTTTGCATCTCCGCCAGAATAGTATCGGCCCTCCAGATAAACATGCCGCTGTTCCAGAAGTAGTTTCCCTCCTCCAGATAACGCAGTGCTTCGGCCAGCGGTGGTTTTTCAACAAAGCGCTTTACCGGGAATGGCCCATGGGAGGTTCCTTCATTGAATGCATCCATTCCCGCTTCAATATAACCGTACCCGGTTTCCGGACGTGACGGTAAAATACCAAGCGTTACCAGATAACCGTTGCCCGCAGCCTGCCCTGCAAAGGTCAATGTATTTCGAAGCATGCTTTCGTTTTTAATAAAATGATCTGCAGGGAGAACAACCATAATTCCTGATGGATCTTGGGCAGCAATCAGTGCAGCAGCCAGGCCGATGGCCGGTGCGGTATTACGGGCAGCAGGCTCAGCTATAACGTCAATCGGCACCGAGTCGTAGGAGTGCATCTGTCGCTCGGTTTCGACGGCCTGCAGGTGGTTTGTTATAATAAGGATCCGCTTGGGATGAAGCGGCAGTACACGCTCAACCGTTCTCTGCAGCATACTTTGATCTCCGGTAATAGAGATCAACTGCTTTGGTCTGGCAGTCCGTGAAAGCGGCCAAAATCTGGTTCCTGATCCACCGGCAAGTATAACAATATACATAGCTATTTCCTCGTTATTTATACTGAATCCGACTCACAAAATCCGCGATCTCACGGCCAAGTCCGCTGAACGAATCTGTCGTATCCAGCACATCCCACAGGGTCTGCCGGAAGTAAGCAACTTCTTGATTACTGACACCATCACGTAAACTGACGGCAACCGATATTTTAAAACGCCCAAGGCGAATAAATTTCCCTGTAAGCACCAGTGTCGCAGCATCAGCTTTCCCGTCACGGGAAATATTCTTATAAATGCGACGCGACTTGATATAGCGTTCAATATGCCCGGAAAGCTCTCCGGGTAGTTTCTCATAACGGAGGTCGCGCTGACTCATCCGGGCATCAGTCGCGTCAGAATACAATTCACGTTTTAATTCGAAATCCTGAATCAGAAGTGAAGTATAGCTGTACATTGGCTTTGGATTGGTGACAACTTCCTCCTCTATGATCGTAGTGGAAGAAGCAGCACAACCAGCTGTGATGTACAAAAGACATAAGCAAAAAAGAGCCCGCAAGGAACGCATTAACGAATCAGCACTATTCAACACACGTATCCTGTTCTGCTGGGTTTTGGCTTCCACAACGGTTGTAATCGTCATTAAAGCGGACAATATCGTCTTCACCCAGATATTCACCACTCTGAACCTCAATAATCACAAGCGGTATCTTGCCTGGATTTTCAAGGCGATGGTTCTGTCCTATCGGAATAAATGTTGACTCATTCACGTTAATGGTCTGCTGCCCTTCACCACAAGTAACCAGAGCGGTGCCGGAAACCACGATCCAATGTTCACTGCGATGGTGGTGCTTCTGTAGCGACAGTCGCTGACCTGGCAGGACTTCAATACGCTTTATTTTATAATTCGTGTTCTCATCGAGAACGGTATAAGTACCCCATGGGCGTTCACCACGTTCCATTGTTGATCCTTTCAACTTAGATTAGCGGTACGAAGTTTCAGATATTCTTGCAGGGCATCACGCCATGACTGAGCGTAAAAACCGGTATCGCCGGTCAATTTACTGCACTCCAGCGTCGAATGCAGTGGCCGTCTGGCCGGACGATCCAGTTCCGTGGTCGTCATCGGCTTGACCTCAACTTTTAAGCCGGACTCCTCAAAGATCGTCTTGGCAAACCCGTTCCACGAGCAGTATTCCGAATTGGCAGCATGATATATACCCCGGCAACCGCCGTCGATCAGGGCAATGATTGCCCGGGACAGGTCCACCGTCCAGGTCGGCGAACCAATCTGATCATCGACTACGGTCAACACATCCTTTTCAGCTCCCATACGCAGCATGGTCTCGACAAAATTCTTGCCATGCAGGCCGTAAAGCCACTGAGTCCTCACAATCAGGTGATCCGGAGAGAAAGCGGCATTCATTTCGCCAGCCAGTTTTGATTCTCCGTAGACATTGATTGGACAGGGGGCGTCATCCTCACTGTACGGTGTCCCCTTACCGCCGTCAAAAATGTAATCTGTGCTGACCTGTACCAATAGGGCACCAAGGTCACGACAAGCCATAGCAAGATATGCAACCCCTTCCCCATTAACCGCCATTGCTTTCTCTATGTCGCTTTCACAGCCATCCACATCGGTGTAGGCAGCACAATTAATCACGACCTCAGGTTTTAGATCGTTGATGACCTTAAACACCGACTCGGGTGACGTGATATCGATATCATCAATGTCAATACCGTGCCCCCTGTCCCCCAGGAGCGCTATCAGGTCGCGACCCAGCATGCCGTTAGCACCTACAACAAGAATCAAGCGGCACCTCCGCCATACTGACTGTTACAATATTCACGGTACGCACCGGAAGTGACCTCAGCCACCCATTCCTGATTGGCAAGATACCAGTCAATCGTTTCAGCGATCCCCTGTTCAAAGGTATATGAGGGACTCCAGCCGAGATCGGATTGAAGCTTTGAGGCATCAATGGCATAGCGTCGGTCATGGCCGGGGCGATCTTTGACAAAGGTTATCAGTGTGCGATTCTCTCCGCCGGCACGACCTAGCCGCACATCCAGCAGGTCGCAAACCAGATTGACAATGTCGATATTTTTCCATTCATTGTTACCGCCGATATTATAAACAGAACCGGGGGTCGATTTTTTGAGAACGGTTTCAATTGCCACGGCATGATCGCGTACATGCAGCCAGTCACGGACATTCAGCCCGTCGCCGTAGACCGGCAGCGGCTTTTTGCTGATGATATTGTGAATCAGGAGCGGAATCAGCTTCTCCGGGAAATGATAGGGACCATAGTTATTGGAACAGCGGGTATTCAGTGTCGGCATGCCGAACGTTTCATTATAAGCACGCACCAGCAGATCTGCTCCTGCCTTGCTCGCTGAGTAAGGCGAATTTGCGGCCAGAGGCGTTTCTTCAGTAAAATAGCCGGTTTCACCCAGACTGCCATATACTTCATCAGTTGAAATTTGAAGAAAACGGAAATCAGCAACAGCACCGGACTGCCAATGTTTACGACTCTCTTCGAGCAAAATCTGCGTACCAAGGACGTTCGTGCGCACAAAAATTTCCGGGCCGGTGATAGAGCGATCAACATGGGATTCTGCGGCAAAATGTACCACCGCATCAATTCCCTGGTCGGCAAGCAGACTTGCAACCAGAGATGCATCACCAATATCCCCTTTTACAAAACGGTAATTCGGATTCCCTTCAAGCGCGGTCAGGTTTTTTAAATTGCCGGCATAAGTCAGGCAATCCAGATTGGTAACCGAACATCCCGGATTGTTGGCGATGAATGAGTGAATGAAGTTGGAGCCGATAAAACCGGCTCCTCCGGTAACAATAATTGATGAAGGAGCAAACGTCACAGAAATATTCTCCTTTCAGAGTAGAGTTTAAAGATTTAGGCTATTTTTATGCAGTTCGCTGCCAAACATAAACAGCCCGTATTATCACTCCAGAGAAACGTCCCGTGACTCCTCCAGCATCGCCTCAAGCTCGACAATCTGGGTATCGGTTATATCAAGTATCTCCGCCTCTTTCGTGCTTATCAAAACAAGATCCGGCTCATGTTTCAGTCCAAGCCCTACCCGGTGACAGGCCATGTTGACAAACCGTACAATTGCCAGCATCTTGTTGACGGTATCCCACTCTTCTGAATGGTGGTCACGGATGACATCACAATACATCGCTGGAAAATTCCAATGCTGCATCATGCGATATCCCTGTTCTACATGCATCGCTTCAAAGATTTCCATAATCAGCTCATCATCAAACATTGAACTGATCACCCCTGCTGTCACAAGCTTTTCAATTGACTTCAACAGGTAGAGCTTGCCAACATCATGCAGAAGCGCTGCTAAATAGGTTTCATCCGCAACTCCGCGCATACCGCAGGAATGGGCTAGCCAGCGGGCCCCGAGAGCACTGCTGTGGCTGTGCAGCCAAAGCTCTTTCATATAATGGTCTAGCGCCGGATTGCTTGATGAGTGGGCTGCTGCCTGAGAAGCCGCGATCACCAGATTGATTACCTGTTGAGCTCCGAGCCGGATAACCGCTTCCTTGATCGTAGCCACTTTGGTCCGCCCCATATACATTGGGGAGTTGGCAATTTTAAGCATCTGGCTGGCCAGGGACATATCTTCATTGGCAACCTGAGACACTTCGTCAACCGTAAAATCGTAATTTGAAAGCATTCTTTGAAGTTTTAATGCAACTGGATGGAAGATCGGCAGTTCAATCGGCTGTGATGCGAGTAACCTTCTTACGGTTTCCGGAATAGTTGCTGTTGACATAACGGATCTCCTTAATACATTCAGGTGGATAACAATTTTATTCTAAATTGATCTCAACAGCTTGTACCTAGCACCCACATCCACAGTTATGACACACTTTCCTGAATTCACTGGAAGGGGCAACCGTTTCAGGTGCAAACGCCACACGCCGGACGGCTGTACTAATATCTTCCATAATATCAAGGTGCTGGCTTTTTCCGATGACATGACCAACGCACTGGTTACTATGCCCATCCTGGGGAGAAGATATTTTTACGGTATTCAAAAGGTCCGCATAACTATTGATCGTAATAACCACATCCAGATTGCGCACAACGGTCAAAAGAACTCCCAGCCGTTCCATTTCTGCGATCGTTCCAGCAAGAAAGTCCTGAAAGACTTGGCCGTCAAAATCAAAGCACCAATCATTTCGAAGGTGTTTCTGATCAAGAATTGTAATGACCATCTGTTTTGTTAGTTTACCAGTCATTTTAAATACTCCGTAGCAGCCGTCACAAGCGTGACTGGCACTTGGCATCCCATTCAATAAACCCGTCTCCGGTAAGATTCATAAAAGAGTCTATCCGCTGCCGGTAAAATTCCAGCTGTCCGGCCTCTTCGATAAGAAATGAGAGCTCTCCAGCAGAAATAAGATGCTGACGATGCATATATCGATACAACTCTGATATAGCCGTTAAATGGCGCTCAAGAAGGACAACATCAGGATCCAGTGTATGGGTAATAAACCATGAACCGGCAAAAGTGGTTACAATTCCTGGTTGAGGTCGAACTATATTCTGACGGCCGAAGTCAATGAGGTAATCCCGCAGATAAAGATCGGCGCTGAATGCAAGCTCAGAAGCCTGCTCTGCAGCCATTCCCTGCTGTTGGAGAAACAGATAGAACTGCTTCAGAATCTGCTGGCAGCGCTCGTCAACCAGCAACTCCTCGTCAATAGTGTCAAACTCGAAATCATCATGCTCAAATTCAATTTCAGGACAATGTGTCATATTGTTATTTATTCTCTCTCAGGCAGGATTAAGTTCCAGCAATTCTTTATGAACAAAACGGCCGTTTTTCTGGATCAGAACGTCATCGAACCAGATTTCGCCATCGGCTAAAATTCGTACCAGATCCCAGTGTACGGATGAACTATTGCCATTATCACACTCGTCATAAGCCTGCCCCGGTGTAAAATGAATCGAACCAAAGATCTTTTCATCAAACAAAATGTTTCGCATCGGCTGACGTATCCCGGGATTAACACCAATCGCGAATTCTCCGATGTAGCGGGCACCTTCATCAGCATCCAGAATTTTGTTGAGGGCCTTGCTCATACCAACTTCTGCAGAGGCCTTGACTATTTTACCATCTGCAAATTCAAAGCGGACACCGTTATATTCCTTGCCCTGATAGATGCTCGGACAGTTATAGCTGATATGCCCCTGAACAGAGTTCTTTACCGGAGCGGTAAACACTTCGCCATCCGGCATATTGAGGCGACCATCGCATTTTATGCCGGGCAGACCGTCGATACTGAAACGAAGATCCGTATCAGGAGCAAGAATTCTTACTTTTTTGGTTCGATCCATCAGTTTTTTGAGCTTTTCCTGTTTCTTTGACTCAGCTTTCCAGTCAATACAGCAGGCCGAGAACAGGTAATCTTCGTATTCGTCAAGACTCATACGGGCTTCCTGGGCAGCTGCATGGGTAGGGTAGCGGGTCACACACCAGCGTGTATGCTTAACTCGCTGATCAACCAGAGGCCTGGTAAGCTTTGCATACGTGACCACCGCATCCTGATTGGCATTGGCCATAACCATTGAATTATTGCCGGCAGAAATGCCGATATAGACTGTTACGTTTTTGTAAAAATCGAGTTTATGCTGTGGAAAGTGATCAAGCTGCTGTTTATTGGCGCCGTTGTAAAAACAGCGATCAATCTCCGGCACCGAAAAATTGTACTCCACGTATTTAGCGCCGCGCTTGAGACAGAGTGCATACAACTCTTTCACCAACGGCATTGCCTCCAGACCGGCAGCATTAATCAGTACGACATCACCCTTTTTCACCCTGGTAGAATAATCAACCAGTATCTCTGCAAACTGCCGAATTCTCGGATCGTTCATCAATACACCTCAAAGATGGTGGAAGTATTCAATGCATCATCAGCCTGGTAACGCCCAGAACAAGACCACTTTGCGGGCCAGCCAGCAACTGAACGCCAATTTTAAGAAACGGAGAAATAATGTACGAAAACATGTTTGTAAAGAACACCAGTACAATAATTATAATCATCCCGTACGGCTCAATGCTAGACAAGGCTGCAGCCTGTTTATACGGCAGTAATCCTGTTAATACACGGCCACCATCCAGAGGTGGTACAGGTATCATATTAAAAATAGCCAGAAGGAGGTTAATATAAACTGAAAAGGCCAGCATCATAACTACAGGTTCAGTCAACATGGCAAGCGGCGAACCGGAAACAGCAGGATTGCCAAAAGCTACAAGACCTCTTAGCAGCAACGCCGAAACCGTTGCAAGCATGATGTTGGTAATCGGTCCGGCAGCGGCCACCCAGATCATGTCGCGTTTGGGATTGCGCAAGTTTTCCGACACTACCGGCACCGGCTTGGCCCACCCTATGCCGATAAAAAATATCATAAGTGTACCGAAGATATCGATATGCTTCAAAGGGTTAAGAGTAAGTCGCCCCATCATCTTGGCTGTTGGGTCGCCAAAACGCCAGGCGACGTAACCATGTGAAACTTCATGACAAACAATTGCCAACATTCCCGGCACAAGCATTACTGAGAGTTTTAGAAAGAAGCTTTCCATTATGAGTCCTTTAAACTGAGTAAATCTTATCTTTTTTAGCAGAGTGGACCGGCAAAGTCAATTACAAGGCACCCTCAAAACACAGAAAAGGCTGGATTGATCGAGTCTTTCCCACACTTACAACCACCCATAATTACAGTATTTCAACTCGATAATAAAAACTGCTACTGTAAATGAGAACGTAGGTGTGAATGTGGGGGGCTCACGGCAAGCCATACAATATCACGGTAATCATTTAAGGCAGATCTGGTCGACGGGATGTTTGATCTGCATAACAGCGACATGTCCATCAATACAATCTATGTATTACAAACTGCGGCAAAAAAAACGAAGTGATCAATGGCCTGGTGGATTCCCGCAACCGACAGCAATTTACCGCCCTCCACCAAAATGTTTGGCACTTTTCTTGCTAATAAACCAGCAAATTCAACGTATCATTTCCGTAACCAATTAAAACAACGACTATATTGAATAAGCCCTTTGCTTATTTTTTACTCAATTCTGCCCAAAAAGGAGGCTGTACAATGGAAATTTTTGGTAAAAATGTATTTAACCAGACTGTTATGAGAGAAAGGCTGCCGAAAGGTGTTTTCAAAAACTTGAAAAAAACCATCGACGAAGGTCTGCCACTGGATCCTACAATCGCAGATGTTGTCGCGACTGCGATGAAAGAGTGGGCTGTTGAAAGAGGTGCAACACATTTTACCCATTGGTTCCAGCCGATGACCGGTATTACTGCAGAAAAACATGACTCATTCATTTCACCATCAGAAAATGGTGTTCTGATGGAGTTCTCCGGCAAAGAGCTGGTCAAGGGTGAGCCGGATGCATCATCTTTCCCCAGCGGCGGCCTGAGAGCAACCTTTGAAGCCAGAGGCTATACAGCTTGGGACTGCACATCTCCTGCGTTTTTGAGAGAAGAAGCTGATGTCATAACTCTTTGCATCCCCACCGCTTTCTGTTCGTATACCGGAGAAGCCCTGGACAAAAAGACTCCTCTGCTCCGCTCCATGGAAGCACTTTCTACACAGGCAGTGCGTGTACTTAGATTGTTCGGAAATACTACTGTCAGCAGGGTTACATCAACTGTCGGTGCTGAGCAGGAATACTTCCTTGTGGACAAGTCTTTTTTTCTGAAAAGACCCGACCTGATGATGTCCGGCAGAACACTCTTTGGGGCCATGCCATCAAAAGGGCAGGAACTGGAAGATCACTATTTCGGCACTATCAAGGAAAGAGTGCTGTGTTACATGAAAGAAGTAAATGAAGAACTCTGGAAACTGGGCGTTACCGCTAAAACACAACACAATGAAGTTGCACCTGGACAATTTGAGCTAGCCCCGATTTTTGAGAACACAAACATTGCCACAGACCACAATCAGATGGTTATGGATGTTCTGAAGCGGATAGCTCTCAGACATGACCTGGTCTGCCTGCTGCACGAAAAACCATTTGCCGGCGTAAACGGTTCCGGTAAGCACAACAACTGGTCCATGAGCTCAAATGACGGACAGAACCTGCTTGAGCCGGGCCATACCCCACATGAAAACGCTCAATTCCTGACCTTCCTGATGGCAACCATTAAAGCTGTAGATACGTATGCTGGGCTCCTGCGCTGCTCTTGTGCCAACGCCGGTAATGACCACCGTTTGGGTGCCAATGAAGCACCCCCGGCAATCATTTCGATATTCCTTGGCGATCAGCTTGCCGACATTCTCGACCAGATAGTGGCTGGTAAAACAAAATCATCCTCAACCAACGCTGATATGAAGATTGGCGTCACCACTCTTCCTGCACTGCCCAAAGACGCGACCGATAGAAACAGAACCTCACCGTTCGCCTTTACCGGTAACAAGTTTGAATTCAGAATGCTCGGTTCATCTTTCTCCATCTCCGGTCCTAACATTATCATAAATACAATCATTGCCGATGCGCTGAAGGAATTTGCTGACAAACTCGAGAAATCTAAAAACTTTTCATCTGACCTTGAGAAACTGCTTAAGGAAACTGCCAAAAAACATAATCGCGTTGTGTTCAACGGCAACAATTACTCCGAAGAGTGGGTCAAGGAAGCCAAAAAACGTGGTCTGCTTAACATTCCCAACACTCCAAAGGCACTAAAAGAGCTGGTATCAAAAGAAGCCGTTGAGCTGTTTGTTAAACACGGTGTATTTAACGAGAAAGAAATTCATGCACGTTATGAAATCGTGGTCGAGCAATATGTGAAGACCCTGAATATTGAAGCACTGACCATGATCGACATGGCCAACCACAGCATAATTCCAGCAGCTATCGAATATGCGACTACGTTGGCGTCATCCATCTCAGCCGTTACTGCAGTATCCGGCAAACTGAACGTCTCGACACAGAAGGCGCTGTTGGAAGAGCTCTCCGACAAACTTGCCTCTGCGAGCAGCAATGTTAAAGCACTGGAGAAAACACTTGAAAGTGCACTGAACATCGCCGACATTGAAAAACAGGCCGTTGCGTTCAGGGAAAAGGTATTTACAAAAATGCTTGAACTACGTGCCGATGGTGACGCTCTGGAAAAAATCATTGCGGCCAAATACTGGCCGCTACCAACCTATGGGGAAATGCTTTTTATTCTGTAATCCATGTATCTCTACATGTTTGACTAAAAAAGGAGCCTCCTCCAGGGGGCTCCTTTTTTGTGACAAGAACAGCAATAAAAATCATTTTGCCCTTTTACAACTGAAAAGCATGTCGTTATGGGGGTAAGAGTGGATCTGGCAAACGCGCTGCGCCGTGCCCACCTCCCCAATTCGAAGGCTAATTCCATAGATAGTCAATACTCAAGGTCCTGAACGTGGCGAGCAGCAAACAACTGTTGTCCAAGGTTTAAAATGCAAAAAGGCGGGATTTCTCCCGCCTTTCAAGGTTGTTGCAGCTTTAGTTTTAATTAAATATCGTAATACAGCTCAAACTCTAGAGGCACCGGACGCATACGAACAGGATTGACTTCAGCCTCAGTCTTGTACTCGATCCACTTTTCGATTACGTCAGGTGTAAATACGTCACCTTTCAGGAGGAACTCATGGTCATCCTTAAGGCATTGCAGAGCTTCTTCAAGTGTACCCGGAGCTGACGGGATATCCTTAAGCTCTTCCGGAGAAAGACCGTAAATATCTTTGTCCAGAGGCTGACCAGGATCTATTTTGTTTTCAATTCCATCCAGGCCGGCCATCAGCATGGCAGCAAAGGCCAGATAGCCATTGCAAGATGGATCGGGAGTACGGTATTCAACGCGCTTTGCTTTAGGGTTGGTGGACATCATCGGAATGCGCAGTGAAGCAGAACGGTTACGGCTTGAGTAAGCCATATTTACCGGTGCCTCAAAACCTGGCACCAATCGCTTATACGAGTTGGTGGTAGGATTTGTAATGGCACAAAGTGCCTTGGCGTGTTTGATGATACCGCCGATATACCAAAGCGCCATCTGGGAAAGACCGCCGTATTTGTCTCCGGCGAACAGGTTCTGTCCGTCTTTCCAGATCGACATGTGGCAGTGCATACCTGAGCCGTTGTCACCATAAAGCGGCTTGGGCATAAAGGTTACTGTTTTACCGTTACGGTAAGCAACATTCTTGATAACATACTTGAACCATTGCAGCTGGTCAGCCATATCAACTAATGATGAGAAACGCATGTCGATTTCTGCCTGACCACCGGTAGCAACTTCATGATGCTGGCACTCTACACGGATACCGACATTCTGAAGCACTTCTACCATTTCGTTACGCAGGTCATTTTGCGAATCAACCGGTGAACATGGGAAGTAGCCCTCTTTGTGGCGTGGTTTGTATCCAAGGTTCGGGAACTCTTCGCGGCCTGTATTCCAAGCGCCTTCAGAGGAATCAACGGCAAAAAAAGATTGATTGGCTGTTGAAGAAAAGCGTACGTCATCAAAGATAAAAAATTCAGCTTCAGGTCCAAAAAAAGCGGTGTCGCCAATGCCTGTTGATTTCAGGTACATTTCGGCTTTTTTCGCAATGTTACGTGGATCACGTGTGTAATCTTCCTTGGTAATCGGATCAAAAATATCGCAAATAATCGACATGGTAGGAACCTTGACGAAAGGGTCCATTTTGGCAGTGGTAGGGTCAGGAAGCAGGATCATGTCAGAAGCGTGGATAGGCTGCCAGCCGCGGATTGAAGAACCGTCAAATCCCTGCCCCTCTTCAAATGTATCCTCGCTAAACTCGGACATTGGCACTGAAACGTGCTGCCAGGTACCAATAAAATCCATAAACTTGTAATCAACCATTCTCGCGCCGTTTTCTTTGGCGAATTCAAGTACTTGCTTCGGGGTCATCTGTTGCTCCTTTCGGTATTTGGTTTTGTCACAGTGCATCTTCTCCGGTTTCACCAGTTCTGATACGAATTACCTCTTCTATATTGGTTACAAAAATTTTACCATCACCGATACGTCCGGTTTTGGCAGACTTTTCTATTGCTTCGACAACTTGAGGAAGAATCGAATCCGCAACAATAATTTCTAACTTAATTTTAGGGATAAAATCAACAACATATTCTGCCCCCCTGTATAGTTCAGTATGACCTTTCTGGCGTCCAAAACCCTTCACTTCGCTTATTGTAATCCCCTGAATGCCGATTTCGTTCAGCGCTTCCTTAACTTCATCCAGCTTGAACGGTTTTATGATCGCTTCTACTTTTTTCACGTTTTCAACCTCCCGTTACTTAAGATTTTATGAAAGCAAGGAAACCAGATTTACCTAGCTTAAAACATTTATCTTCAATACTAAAAGCAAGCTCCTTGCCAATTTAGTTATATAATTATTATGGTCACATATTTGAATAGTTAAGAAACATATCACAAAAGCTGTTATTCCTACAGAGCACGCACCTGCTTAATATATAGTCACCGCAATCGACATTGCACATAATCAAGGCACTACAGACTGATGAATTTCACGTATTAAAATCCTTGAGTTCTTTGATTATTTCGACCTGACGCTGGTTGATATAGTAAACAATCTGCTGTTGAGAATGCTTTTCTGCGTGAAATTCTATTAAACAGGTAAAAGGAGCTTTTGTCCCGATGACTTTGAGAACTGTCGCACCAAGAGCTACTTCACGCACCGAGTTACCATTAAAATCCGGCAGTTTTAAAAAAATATTTATGTCCAGGCCTGGGGTCATAAGATCAGCAGACATCATATTGATGGCGGCACCGCCGAGCGATAGATCCTTAACATTGCCTTTCAAAATATCTCCCTCTAATACAATTTCCGCCTCAACGGGATTGTCAAGAAGGACCCGCACAAATCTCCTCATGTCAGATCGAATTTTTGCATATCCAAAGTTACACAGAACAACACGTTTCTTGGAAGAACTCACATAAAAAGCCTCACCAATCATATCTTCCGGAAATGAGCTTAGTTTATGTGAATAGATGAGCGTTTGTTTCTCCATATTGATGATTTTTGCCTGATACTCGTGAACAGCAAACTCTGCCATTTCATTTTCCACACTCAGTAAAGTAGCATTATATGAAACAGGAATTTCTTTATAATAGTTCAAAAACGAAAACTGCTGACCTATCATCCCTTGCAAAAACTGGATGATAACCAGCATATCTTCTTGTTCCGTCCCTCGTACAACCTTGTCGTAATATGTAAACACCCAAGGCACCCCTAGAGATGATGAATTGAATTATTTTTAAAAACCGGCTATATTCGGACGATGAATTTAACTATCAGAAAAAGCACCGAACAACAAGCACAATTGACAGTTTATACCAAAGTCCGACGCATGCTTTGGAATACTTTCAATAATGTGCTCGCATTGTCACTGACCCTTGTTTTATGCATGTCCAGCTCTTTTGCAGAAGCGGACATTTACCGTTTTGTAACAATTGAAGGCGTTGAAACTTTTACCGACGCTCCGAATAACAAAAGTGCCACTGTTGTCATTAAAGACCGGCAGCTAACCTCCAAGCGGCGCAAATCATCGTCAAAGCAGAAAACTCATGACATTTCGCTGAATGAAATTGTACAAAAAGCCGTCACTGCGGCTCTCAACCCGCAAGAAGCGGAACAAAGAGACTTTGAACCAAGCCTTCCTGATGTCGGTGGAACGATAACTTCGAAAGTCGGCATGAGAATAGACCCTGTCGACGGGATCTGGCGCCAGCACAACGGTATTGATATTGCTATACCTACGGGAACCCCAATCAGACCGGTAGCTCAAGGGGTTGTCGTATATAGCGGCAGTCGCTCAGGATACGGCAACACGGTCGTAGTTGAGCATGACAACGGGATCATTACCCTATACGCACACAACAGCCAGATTATGGTAACACAGGGACAACCGGTCACATCAGATAGTATCCTGGCACTTTCGGGCTCAACCGGAAGATCTACCGGGCCGCATCTCCACTTTGAGGCTTGGCAGTCCGGGGCAAATATCACGATGGCCTTTCTCCCTAACAGCGGCATGACACTGCCTAAAGCAACGCTGGTCGCCAGCAGTCAGCGGGCGCCACGTTTCCGGAGTGAGGTTCTTTCTGACGGTTCGATCCTGTTCACTAATATCCCCTCATCCACTCCCTGATGCATGGACAAATTGCCAAATATACAGCCAAACTGATTTCAGATGGCTCTGCACAGGCTGATCAGATTGCCTTTGCTGCTCAGGATGACATAATAATTTCGGCGGGCAAATCAACGCTTGCTGCACTTTCGGAATCTATCCTTGTCCGCCTTAATTGTCTTGCGCTTGTTGCAGCCGCCCCTTCGCTTCCTTTTGCGGATTTTCTTATTCAGCGGTCCGCTATCCATGATCATGAGATTATTCCACGAGACACGGAAACCCGTACATTCTTGCATGACATACCGATTCTGCGCAAAACCGAGATGACTTTTGATCCTGCAGTGTCAATTTCAACCTTGTTAGGAAACCGCAAAGGGATTGTAGTTGAAGGCATCGGGATCATCGCTGCAGGGTCATTGACAGTAGAACAGGCATATATCAACTGGTCTTCAGTTTTTCATTCAACCTATATCAAATACCTTGAAGATCTGCTCGAATACGGCTTCATGTTTCCGGGTGAAGAAGATGCTTTTAACAGCTTTCGCAACGCCATACTAGTTCCGATCTCAACTGATGGGCTCGAATTCCGGCAGGGGCCTCTTATAGAAAAGCAGGCCATCCTGGAGGAGATAGCCCGCGTAGGTCAGTATACTGTACAGAGACGTCTTGTTGACTCTTTTTTCGGCAACATTTCCTATTCAAACGAAAACCTGATATATATCTCGCAAACCGCATCAAGCCTGGACGAACTACCCGGCTGCATCGATCCGGTCCCTTTTGAAAACAGCTCCACGGTCGGTATAACCGCCTCCAGTGAACTGGTTGCGCACCGATCAATTTTTGAAACTACCGGCTGTCGTGCAATTTTGCACGGACATCCGCGCTTTGCGGTTGTCATGAGTATGATCTGCAGCGAAAAAAAATCGTGTCAAGTGACGGACTGCTGGAAGGACTGCTCAAAAGTGCGATTTTTGGGCAACACCCCGGTGGTAGCAGGAGAAATTGGTGCTGGCGGAATCGCCAGGAATGTCCCGCCTGTTATTGGCATAACCGGTTCTGCAGTTGTGTACGGTCACGGAGTCTTCAGTATCGGTATGACCGATTTCCGTGAAGCGTTTCAGGGACTGGTTGATGTCGAGAACTGGTGCAGGGCTGAATATTTCAGACTCATCGATGAAAGTAGAAAGAAAGTTTAACCCCTAACCTTCCGCGCAATTTCAAACAGAGCAATCCCCCCGGCAACCGAGGCATTGAGGGAACTGACCCCTCCGTATTGCGGAATTGACATCACGACATCGCACTGTTTGCGCACAAGAGGCCTGATCCCCTCCCCTTCTCCGCCAACCACAAGTACAACATTTCCTGAAAAGTCCGTTCCATAGACCGACTGCCTGGCAGCGCCATCTAGCCCATATACCCAGTATCCTTGTTTTTTCAATGTTTCAAGCGTTTGTGCCACATTGGTAATCATGGCAACCGGTACCGTCTCTACAGCACCAGCTGACGTTTTCTCAGCGGCGGCAGTAATCCCGCAGGCACGGTCTTTAGGGATAAGGACACCGTCAACTCCCGCACAGGCAGCAGATCGGATCAAGGCACCCAGATTATGCGGGTCCTGGATGGCATCTAAAACAAGAAGAAATCCTGTAGAACCGGATTGACTGATAGAGGTCAGCAGATCGTCAAAGTCTGCATAGCGGAAGGGTTCCACTTCCAATGCGATACCCTGGTGATGCGAAGATGCACACATTTTAGTCAGGTCCAGCTTATCCCGACGGTGTACCGCAACTCCCCGCTCCTCGGCCAACCTGATAATCTTTTCAACCCGATGGTCGGTAGCACTAATCTGCACATACAGGTTGAAAGCGCCGCGTGTCCCCTGCAAAGATTCTTTTACCGGATTGACACCAAATATCAGTTCACCTTTCATAGGGCACCTTCCACTATCTCGTTCGCAATACATTCAGCTGCCTGGACGGGGTCTGCCGCTTTGGCTATCGGGCGACCAATCACCAGATAATCTGCTCCCGATGAAACCGCTTCTGCCGGGGTCATAATACGCTTCTGATCATCAGCAGAGGCAAAAGATGGGCGCACTCCAGGAGTAACTATCAGAAAATCGGGGCCGCAGGCCTCTCTTATCAGTCCGATTTCAAGCGGAGAGGCTACTACTCCATCCATGCCGGATGATTTGGCCAGCCGCGCCAGTCGCACCACCATATCCTGAATAGAATGCTCTATTCCGATCTGCCGCAATGTCTCAACCGTTGATGAGGTCAGAATAGTCACCGCAAGAAGCCGTGGGCGCTCGGCATCACTGAATTCCTTGTGTACGGCGGATACGGCAGTTCCCATCATTTCTGCGCCGCCCAGCGCATGCAGATTGGCCAATTGAACACCAAGACGTGCAGCTTCACACATTGCATTCGCAACCGTATTCGGAATGTCATGGTATTTAAGATCGAGAAATACCTGGCCGCCATGCTTCTGAACAGCTTTGACAGCGGCAGGCCCGCAGGAGGTAAACAGCTCCTTGCCGACCTTGAACATCCCGACCTTTCCGGTCAATGCTTCTGCCCACCGGTCGATATCATCCAGACCATGTACATCCAGGGCGAATATGATTTTTTTGCGTGCTTCTTCGATAGTCATAGAATCCTCATTTTAAAAAGTTTAAAGCGGCTGACGTAATACCGTCCGCATCAATGCCAACATCCTTGCGTAACTGGGCCTGACTCCCCTGCTCGATATAGTGGTCGGGTAGACCAAGGCGCCGCACTTTTACATCCTGCAGGTTATTGTCATACAACAATTCCAGCACGGCGCTGCCAAAACCGCCCTGCAGGGCGTTTTCCTCAACTGTCATAATCCTGCCGGTCCGGCGGGCAGCTCCCAGTATCAGCTCTCCATCAAGCGGTTTCACAAAACGTGCGTTGATGACTCCGACGGAAAACCCCTTTAATCTGAGTACATCAACAGCTTGAAGCGCAGGATATACCGTTGATCCAATTGCGACAATAGTCAGATCATTGCCATCAAGAAGTTGTTCGCCCTTCCCTATTTCTATGTTTTTGAGTTCAGCATCCAGCTCGACACCATAGCCGGCACCTCTCGGGTAGCGTAGCGCAATCGGCAGATCAGAATAAATGGCAGTCTTCAGCATATGACGCAATTCGTTCTCATCTTTTGGGGCCATGACAGTTATTCCGGGTAGATGCCGCAAATAAGACAGATCGAAGACACCATGATGAGTTGGGCCGTCATCCCCAACAAGTCCGGCACGATCCATGGCTATGGTTACCGGCAGGTTTTGCAGGCAGACATCATGAAAGACCTGATCGTAGGCACGTTGAACAAATGTTGAATAGATTGCGACCACCGGCTTGAATCCATCGGCAGCCAGACCAGCCGCAAAAGTCATAGCATGCTGTTCAGCTATGCCGACATCAAAAAAACGATCAGGAAAACGCTTTGAAAACGGATTGAGCCCGGTTCCATCAGGCATGGCAGCGGTTATGGCAATTATTTTTGAATCTTCTTGCGCCAACTGCACCAGAGTCTCGCCGAAAACATCAGTATATGATTTTACAGCCGGCTTGCCGGCTCCTTTGCCGGTGGCAACAACAAAGGCGCCGACGCCATGATATTTGGCCGGAGTCTCTTCGGCAGGTCTGTACCCCTTCCCTTTGGTTGTCATAACATGAACCAGCAGAGGGCCGTCCAGTTCATTTATATTTTTGAACACTTCCACCAACTGCGTCAAATCATGCCCGTCCAGAGGGCCAAGATAATCAAACCCGAGTGCTTCAAACAGGGAACCGGGGGTTAGAAAACCCTTCAGTGAGTTTTCAGCACGACGGGCAAAGTGAAGGATGTCTGTACCGAACGCTGGAATATGCTTAAGCAGCACCTGCATCTCTTTTTTTAGATCACGGTAGTAACGGCCGGTCATCTTGCGTGAAATAAAAGCGGAAAAAGCGCCAACATTCTTTGAAATCGACATTTCGTTGTCGTTGAGAATGACAATCAGATTTTTTTTGAGATGGCCGGCCTGGTTCAGTGCTTCAAAAGCCATACCACCGGTCAGGGAGCCATCACCGATTACCGCAATTGAGTGATTTCGTTTTCCGTCAAGGCTTGCCGCAGCAGCCATACCCAAGCCAGCTGAAAGTGAGGTTGATGAGTGGCCGACCCCGAAGGCATCGTGCTCAGATTCGCAGCGCTTTGGAAAACCGGAAATACCCCCGTACTGCCGCTGGGTATGGAAACGGTCGCGTCGTCCGGTAAGTATTTTGTGAGTATAGGCCTGATGTCCGACATCCCAGATTATTTTGTCACTGGGGGAGTCAAAACAATAGTGCAGGGCTATTGACAGCTCAACTGTTCCCAGATTAGAACCGAGATGGCCACCGGTGGCAGAAACCGTTTCCAGAAGAAATTTCCGAACTTCTATTGCAAGCTCAGGTAACTGTTCCGGCTTTAGTTTTTTCAGATCTGACGGGGAGTTTATAGCTTCTAACAGCATTAATTAATACCTCGTTTTTTCCTAAACATAGCCGTTTTTGCGGAACCATTCTACCGCGCGTTCCAGTGCTTCCTTTACGGGTCTATGCGTTAAACCGAGTTCCATCACAGCCCTTCCTGAATCAAAATACATATGATGCGCTGCCATCCGGACTCCAGCCAAAGGAATCAAAGGCTCGCACCCGGTTACTCTGGAATACCCCTCATTGAGCCAAGCGGCAACAAGCACCGGAGCATACGGCAACCGGACTTTTGGTGCCTTGATACCGGTTATCTCCTGGAGCATCATGAAAATATCCCGCAAAGAAAGATTGGCGTTGCCAAGGATGTATTTACGCCCTATGCAGCCTTTCTGCTCTGCCAGAATATGTCCGCGAGCACAGTCCTCGACATCAATCAAGTTCAGACCAGTATCAAGATAGGCCGGCATCTTCCGTCTCAAAAAATCAACTATTATCTTCCCCGTAGGAGTGGGTTTAATATCCCAAGGTCCAACAGGAGTTGATGGGTTGACTATTACCAGCGGCAATCCTCGAGCAACAAACTTCTCTGCTTCACGTTCAGCAAGGAACTTACTTTTCTTGTACGGCCCGACCATATCTGCCAGAGATACTTTCGTATCTTCGTTTCCCGGTGTACCGTCCCCCGGGTTTCCAAGAGTCCCGACACTGCTGGTGTAGACTACCCGTGAAATATTATTTTCAATTGCTGCTTCGAGAACAGCAGCCGTTCCTCCCACATTGGTATGGAACATTTCTTCAGGATTGCGCGTCCAGAGTCGATAATCTGCCGCCGCATGATACAGGACATCACACCCTTTAAGTCCGCTGCGCAAAGCTGCTGTGTCGAGCAAGTCTCCCTTCCACAGCTCAACATCAAGCCCTTTAAGGTTGGAAAGAATAGAGTTTGGTCTTACCAACACGCGCACTTCGCGCCCATCACGAAGCAATTCGCGAACGATACTGGAACCGATAAAACCGGTAGCACCGGTAACAAAGGTCTTCATTATTCTTTTGCACCCTCAAGCAGCAGTCGACGGTACCTGCCAAGCGCCGTCAGTGGGAAACAGTTTCGGTAGATGTGATACTTGATCATGAAAAATTTGGGGAACCCGGTCCCGGTAAAAGCATCTTCATCCCAGGAGCCATCCTGTTTTTGGGTTGCAACAAGATACTCGACACCTCGTGAAGCTGCTTTTGAATGTACCTCTCCAACAGTAAAAAGCGAAAGTAGCGCCCAGCTTGTCTGCGACGGCGTGCTGGGGCCACACCCCATCAAAGAGCGGTCCTCATAGGATTCGCAGACTTCTCCCCAGCCGCCATCCTGATTCTGCCTGGACTTGAGCCAGTTGACCGCCTTTCTGATGTACGGCTGAGTCACATCTTCATCAACTGCAGCCAACCCTCCAAGCACTGACCATGTACCATAGATATAGTTTACTCCCCAACGCCCCCACCAGGGGCCTTCGGGTTCCTGCTCTGCCTTGATGAAATCAAGAGCCCGGACAATTGCTGAATTGTTTTTAGGGTAGTTGAATGTACCGAGAAGTTCAAGCATACGACCGGTAAGATCGGCAGTCGGAGGGTCAATCAACGCTTCCAGATCGGCAAAAGGTATCTTGTTCAGAAGGTGTTTTGTGTTGTCTTTATCAAATGCTCCCCAGCCGCCATTTTCACTCTGCATCCCAAGACACCAGTTAATGCCGCGCTTTATGGCCTGGTCCTTCTGTTTTTTATCACGAACAGAGATATCCTTGATTGCCAACATGACAAAACCGGAGTCGTCAACATCAGGATACCAATCATTCAAAAATTCAAATGCCCAGCCACCCGGCTCAAGATCGGGAGATTTGACCTGCCAGTCTCCCTTTGAACGGACTTCACGGTCCAGCAGCCACTGGGCAGATTTTACCAAAGCCGGATGGTCAACAGGAACTCCAGCCTCCTGCATTGCAACAAGGGCCAGCGCGGTATCCCATACAGGAGAAACACACGACTGCAGCACCAGACTTTCATCATCTTCGATACAGAAGTTTGCCAGCGCTTCAAGTCCACTTGCAACAGCCGGATGATCATTGGCATACCCAAGACAGTGCAATGCAAGAATGGAATTAAGCATTGCTGGCTGGATCCCGCCCAAATCGCCACTCAATTCCTGATGCTCAAGAATCCACTGTTCAGCAAGAGCAACTGATCTTTTATTAAATGGGCGGATAGGGGAAGATTCATAGACTTTAAGCAGATGGTCAACGCCAATAAAAAAGTTTTTCCAGCTCATAATCCCGTCTTGACGCGAGAATGAATAATCTGTAGGGCGTGGCGGACGAACAAAAAGTTCCTGAACTCTGGCTCTCGGAGGCAGCTTCCTCGCCGGCTTTTCCGACATAACAACTGAAAGCGGAACAATTGTCGCGCGTGACCAGCTGGAAAGTTCATAGAGATTAAAGTATGCCCATTTCGGCAGCATCATGAGCTCAATTGGCATTGACGGCACTCCAAGCCATGAAAATTCACCAAACAAAGCGAGAAACACTTTGGTAAACACTCTGGTTTTAAGAATGCCGCCTTTTGAAAGAATGAAGTCACGTGCTCTGCTCATTGCAGGATCATCTGCAGCATAGCCAGCAAGCTTGAGAGCAAAGTAGGCTTCTACTGTTGCAGAAAGCTCTCCTGGACCGCCAAACCATATCGACCAGGCCCCCTCTGCAGTCTGCTTGCTCAATATATAATTCGCCATTTTTTGTTCGCGCAACTTGTCAACCATGCCGAGAAAATGAAAAAGCATGATATATTCTGCAGTGATTGTCACATTGGACTCAAGCTCTGCCCACCAGTAACCATCAGGCAGCTGTTCGCTAAAAAAGAAGTCCCGGGTTCTCTCTATCGCCTTATCAAGAGGATTCTCTGCATCACCAACCATTTTTTTCCAGATTGTAGGAGGGAGGTGATGTATTTTGCCGGGGGTTTTTACGATATTTTTTGAATCAGAAACAGACGTTTGAATATTAAACGAAGTGAGAGAATTTGAAATTGAATATTTGTGCATTTTCATACAGTTCAACTCCTCTACAGCAACCGATGCAGCATCCTTAAAAAGGGATATTTATCCATGAAAAAGCTATGAAACTTAGCATAGATGGACATGGTTGTAAATTTTTTTCATTTTAAAGCGCCCCATTCAGTCATACTGTTTGACTCAACATTGTCACATTTACCCTACACTTAGTATAAGAAATTTATCATAACCGGTCCGAACTACTTGAAGTCGCTTGACAATGGACACATCATACGCATAATTAGGCCTTTAGCATTCCGTACTATTCAAAAAGTAGTTATTGTATATATTTAACATTAAGGGCAATTATGCTGCGTTTTTACTTACAGATTTGTTTAGTGTTAACGTTACTGTGCGGGCTGAAGAGCCATGCCCAGGCAGTACAGTGGCAAACAATTAACGGCACATCCGGCTATAAGGCAGCTTATGACGAGCAGTCGATCCGCCTGAATTCACTCGGTCGCCTTGAAATATGGATTCGCTTTCTTCCCCGGGGAGAAGCTGAGCGTAAATCGGCAGCGGCAGATTACAAGGAAAAGCGCTATCAATCACATCTTGAGTACTACGAAATAGATTGCAGTGAGCAGTCGGCAGTACTCGGCTTAATCGATATTTTAGGCTCATCACGAGTACGTCTGAAACGACTGCAGGGTGGCACCAAGCCAGAGCCTATACTCCCAGGCTCGGTGCTTGAAAGCTTGGCACAGCGAATCTGTCCGGTTCTGGATGAGGATCCTGAAGAAGACACTGAACTCGTAATATCTGAGCAAACAGACAAACAGGATATAACCGATGGCTTGACCTTGAGCAGCGACAAACTGAAGCAGGTAGAGGACCTAAAAATAAAAGCAGAATCAAATGAAGCGACTGCTGAAACCTGGAAAGAGCTTGGAAATTTATATTTTGACACCGACCAGACTGAACAGGCAATACATGCTTACGATCGCGCTCTGACTTTGCGACCCAATGACACCGATATCCTAAATGACCAGGGCGCAATGTATCGCCAGATCGGCGACTTTGAACATGCCCTGGCAAATTTTGAAAAAGCATTCTCACTGGACCCATATAATCTTGAAAGCCTGTATAACAGTGGTTATGTGTACGCCTTCGACCTGAACAATATACCGAAAGCCCTGACTATATGGCGTCAGTACATCAAACTGGATTCAAAAAGTGAATCGGCGCGACAGGTACAGTCTTTTATAGATCAGTACGGGAAATATCATCCATAAATCTGATAATTTTGATTCAGTTTTATTCCACAGTATGATACTTTACCCGCGTGACCTATGCGCCCGTAGCTCAGCTGGATAGAGTACCAGGCTTCGAACCTGGGTGTCGGCCGTTCGAATCGGTCCGGGCGTACCAAGCGATTCCGATCTGATAACTCATCAAGGGTTATCAGATTTTTATTTTGATTCTCATGAGCAGCCAAAAGTATGTGTCAACAGCCACAAACCTTGACAATATTAACTGCGGACGATATAGTCCCGGGACTTTTAATCTTTTTATCAACACAACATATGTTAATGCATGATTTCATGCGCTCGTAGCTCAGCTGGATAGAGCAACGGCCTTCTAAGCCGTAGGTCGCACGTTCGAGTCGTGCCGGGCGTACCAAATTAAAAAAGGACTTAGCCGATGCGGTTAAGTCCTTTTTTAATACTCCGTAGTAAACGCCGTATTATAATTTTTGGAACATATAATACGATCTTCCATATCCATCTCTGTACAACTACCTACTAACAACTGAATCAGATAGCCTTTAAAATTAAACCTTTTGATATCTTAGTCATAGATACTGATACAACGTTTCCCGGCTTATCTTCATCTCACGGGCTATCACGGCCTTCTTATCGCCATTGGCGACACGTTGCCTGATCTCTGCTATCCGTTCATCAGTCATTTCACGCTTTCGCCCTTTATATGCGCCGGCTTGCTTAGCGATGGCTATGCCTTCAAGCTGGCGCTCCCGAATCAGCGACCGTTCAAACTCTGCGAAAGCTCCCATAACAGATAGCAGCAAAGTCGCCATTGGTGAATTTTCTCCTGAAAAGGTAAGTTTCTCTTTCACGAATTCAATGCTTATACCACGCCCGGTGAGATCGGCTACAATCCTTCTGAGATCGACCAAATTACGAGCGATGCGGTCAAGTGAATGAACAACAACATGGTCGCCTTTCCGCACAAACTTCAGCATTTCTGTTAAAGCCGGCCGGTTAATATCTTTACCTGAAGCCTTATCAACAAAAGTCTGGTTAAATCTCAATCCATCAAGCTGCTTGTCTTTGTTCTGTCCGGTACTGGAAACCCTTATATATCCGATTTTATGGCCTTCCATCTAGTATATCCCCCCTGATATAAAGTTGTGTCAGATATACATTTATAACATAGCAACAATTGCGGCAGATATATATCTTATAGCTTAATCTGACACAAAACCGTCACACTAAAAGGTAATTGTACGCCAGCAGGGCTACTGTTGCAGCAGGCTGTATAAGTTATTCCGATTACTTCCGTATTCTTATAACAAACAAATAGGTAATCAGCAGGAATGGAAGTGTTGCAAAGGAAGCGGCCAAGTTGCCTGCATAGAGTTGCCAGGTTGAAAAGACAACCAGTCCAAGCACAAAAACAAGAAGAAATATTAAACCAAGTTTGTTCATAGGTACCACTAATACTGCAGCAAACAGCAATACTGCTGCTGGTTTTTAAAATACAGGTGATGCCAATCCAAAGGACTGGCATCACCTGGTCGCATTTCTGCTGCTAGAGACAGGCTAAAGGTTCTTGAGGTTCTTGCCTGCAGAAAACTTACCGCTTTTTGATGCAGCGATATTCAGCTCTGCACCAGTCTGAGGGTTACGGCCTTTGCGAGCGGCACGCTGTGCAACATCAAAGGTTCCAAAGCCTGGAAAAGTGACCTTGTCACCGGCCTTCAGCAAATCCGCTGTTACCTTCAGAAATGCATCAACTGTTTCAGCTGCAACTGTTTTTGGGACCTCCAGTTCCTCTGCTACTTTTGCTACGAATTCTGCTTTTGTCATAAGTTCTCCTTGGTGTTTGGTTCTGGCAAGTGACATTTACCGCCAGCTTGCATGGGTTAATAGCACAGGATCAAAAGAATGTCAGCGAGAATAACTATTTTGTTTTGAATATGCGTGTTACGGCATACGAAACAAACCGTAAAAAAAACAAAAGGGGTCACAGCGTGAACTGTACCCCCTTTTGTCATTTTAGCGGTGCGAAGGCTGGCATTTAGTACAGCCTGCATCGAGTGTCCAACTGGAGACTAAGTAAGCCCCGGATTGACTTTTTTATTTCTTTTTAGCTGGAGCCTTTGCTGCAGCTTTCACTGGCTTTGCATTCAGATCCTTGAGGGCCTTACCGGGAGTAAACTTGCCATTTGTCTTGGCAGCAATCTTCATTTCCTTACCGGTCTGCGGATTTCTACCGGTACGGGCAGCACGTGTCACCGCGCTGAATGTGCCAAAACCAACAAGAGCAATTTTATCACCTGCTTTCAGAGCGGTTGTGGTAGCTGCCATGAAGCTGTTAAGTGCTTTTTCTGCTTGAATCTTGGTCAGTTCCGCACCTTCTGCAATTTTTGCAACTAATTCTGATTTGTTCATAAAACCTCCCTAGCGAAATTTTTGTACCATATATACCCAGAAACAACTTATGTCCATTTATTTATCAACATTACGTCAATTGCAGGTATCAGTTTGGATGGCAGAGGAAAACATTAGACAACATTTTATAAACCTGGACGAAACAAGCTTAATTTTTAATTGATCCGCTTGACCACCGTCAGTAATTTACTCCACATACAACAGGTGAATTCAGGTTCCTTTCTTGTCCTGTACAGCATTGTCCCCGCAAGCTCATTCTGATAGCATTTTTAACAGCGTTATCCGGAATTTCAACAAGATCATTATTACTACTTCCACATTCCAATTTTGACACAGATCCATTTGAAAAATTAATCATACAGTGCTCTTCCTGAACATAATATGGGGTTGTGCATAATTCCTTTGTTCTGACATTGACCCTATCACCTCTCAAAACTATGTTTTCAATAACACTTGGAAAATGAGTAAAACCTGCGACATCCCACTCATTTATTTTAATTTCTGAGTTTGTATACTCGTTTTTTTTGTCACTTTCCCCGATTAACCGCCTATTTTCAATGGCTTGCTTTTGCCTTGCCAACTCGATAGACACAGACTTGCCATACTTTTTTTCTAACGCTGAATCGGCAAGATTTGACGAAGCAGCATTGTTAGTTTTTACTTTTTTTTCAGCCGCTTTTTTTTCTTTAGCAATGCGATTCGCCTTTTCTGTTTCTATGGCAAGCCTATCTATAGTCAATACCATTCGTTCAATGCCTCTGAACAAATTCACTGATATTGTATTGTCCGTGAATTTATCTAAATCCAATGTATTTTTCACAGCTTTATCATTAATTGATAGAATAATATCACCCTGTTTTAACCCGGCCTTGTCTGCTGGGGAATCATAAGAAATAGCCATTACAGTGGGCCTGTAACCAATTAAACCATTTAAACCATATTTCATATAAGATGACGGGACGTCTTTATCAGCAACTGATGCACCATAGAAATCATAAGCATCTACAACATTTGCTGTCAGACCAAAAACCGAGATCATAATAATCATCATCAAATGTTTCATGCTGTCATCTTCCTTTGTCTTGCCGGCCAACAATCAAGTTTTTATGCGGCAGCGGAACGAAGTCGCCGCATAAACCGGTGTAAAACCAAACTGCTTTGACCATGCCTGCAATTTGATATTTTACAGGATTTTATCTTTGGGTGGTAGGACAATACTTGCTTTATGAAGTGGTTTCAATAGCAATTATTCGGAGTTGCTCTTTTCTAGAGCTAACATTCTTTCTCTGCCGGATTGCCCGGCGGTTCTACAGCGGTCCAATTAGTTATTGTGACCCAACCTTGGCCATATCCTGCACAACGAACCTGCCGCAGACAAAACAGAGCAGGCCGGCCAGCAGCATGGCACAAGGGGTTATCAGCAATGCGCTTCGCAGTTCCCACCGATCAGAGAACCAGCCGATAATTGATGGGGAGACCGCATCTCCCAGGGCGTGGATGAAAAAAATGTTGACCGCAAAAGCCATGGCGCGGACTGCCGGCTTTGTTACGTTTATGATAACGGTGTTAAGAGGACCGGTATTAAGAAAGAGAAAAAATTCAGCGATAAAAATTGCGATCATACAAGAGGTCAAGTTGGCAGCAAGGAGAGCCCATACAGCAAACGGTGTGCCGACCAGGAATCCCCAACCGGAGACCAGCAGATACCCCTTACCGCTTCTTTTTTGCCAGTGGTCGCCAAGCCAGCCGCCGGCCATGGTACCCAGTATCCCGGCCATCACCGTGGTAGCGCCGAACAGCGTATTCCCCTTTGCCACATCTAGCGAGTGGAAACGATGCAGGAACGACGGAAGCCATTGGGCTAACCCCCCGATTGCAAATGTCATCGCCGCCATTGAGAGAGTATTACAAACAAACGCGCGGTTTTTGAACAGTGCTGCGTAGCTTGCGATCGAATTTTTCCCCTCTCCCGCCGGGTTAGGGGCATCAACGCCGCCACGAGGAGGTGTACGCAACAGTGCGAGTGGAATTGCCAAAAACAGGCCCGGCAAACCGACCAGCAAAAAAGCGGCATGCCAGCCATACTGCTGTCCCAGCACCCCGCCAAGGAGATAACCAAGCGCACTGCCTACAGGAATAGCGACATAAAACCAGGAAAGAATCTGACCACGGCGCTCCTTCGGAAAAAAATCGGCAACCAGACCTGGTGATACCGTACCGAAACTCGCCTCACCCACCCCGACGGTTGCACGGGCAGCCAACAATGTCCTGTAACCGGGAGCAAAACCTGCCAAGGCTGTGGCCAGACTCCAGACCACAAGCCCTCCGCAAGCGAGCTTAGTCCGGCTCCAATGGTCCCCCAGCCAGCCGAAGAGCGGGGCAAAGAGCATGTAGCTGAACATGAAAGCACTACCAAGAAAACCCAATGCTGTATCGGAAAGATTCAGATCGATCTTGATCAGAGGAAATACTGCGAAGAGCACCTGCCGGTCGATGTAGTTAAGCAGGTTCACCGCCAGCAGCAGACCCAGGGCGTAGCGGCGGTAAGGTAGCGATATGGTCGACCCTGTACCCATAGAATATTCTCCAAATTATCTAAGATGTGTTAAGAAAGGCATTACTCACGCAGCGCCGCAACGTTTTTTAAATCATATCCCCAAAACTACATTTAGGCCTTTAGTTGCGTCGTCGCGTGGAAAAAATTGGTAGAGCTGTATTTCAAAGTTTCTCCACCGCCTGGCGCGTCTCTGCCACGATGTCTGCCGGTTCCTCATAGCGAAAGTGCAGCGGCTCACCGAAAGTTACCATTACCTTACCCCGTTTGGGAAAACCCGCTCCGGGTGGAAGTACCTGATCGGTGCCGTTGATTTTTATCGGCACAACCGGAACCCCCAACTCTTTGACCATGAGACCAAGACCCAACTGAAAGGGTTGCAACTTACAATCTCTGGAATGACCTCCCTCAGGGAATATAATGATATTCACACCTGTATCAGCGAGCTTTCCCATATATTTGAGCGAACCGCTGAACCCCTTTGACTGCGGAAGAGGAAACAGATTTAAAAGCAGAGTGCCGTATTCATAACATAAAAGCCTGAATATTTTCTTGAACCCGTGATAGTCACCGAAGAAAAACTCCTCCCAGGCTGCGGTGGCTGTTCTGTAACGGATTTTTCGCGGCAGCGCGAGCATTATAGAAGGCTGATCAAGATAGCTTAAATGATTGGATACAAAGAAAACCGGCCCCTCCAGGTTTTCCAGTTTATCAAGACCCAGCACTTTAAGCGTGATAAAACTTCGTAAAAGCGGACGGTGAAACAGAGTATCCAAAACCGTCCGTACCCCCCTGAAGAAACCGGCGTTGGTCCAGAAGCGGAAATGGTCATGACGGGTCAGTTTTTCCCGTTTGGAAATCATCAGGCGCAGGTCAGATACTTTCGTCTGCAGACCGATCTGTGAATCCTCGATATCGAAGCGGTATTCCTGTTCCAGAAAGCTGACAAGTTCCACCCGGTCTATTGAGGTCAAGCCAAGGTCGGCCACGAGCAGTGATTCTTCGCGGATTTGTGCTGTATCGGCGCCGGTCACTCTGGCGAGCAGATTGAGTAAGTTGTCCTGGCTGACGGCCGCATGCCCCCCCTCCGACGCTTTTTTGACCGCCTCCTTAACCGCAAACTTCTTGATTTTCAGTGTCGTAGTCTTGGGGAACTCCGGTTCCTTCCAGATTGTATGGCTGGTAATCTGATGCAGCGTGTCCAGACGGCTGTTTGCCTGAGCAATGATCGTTTCAGAAGCTACACCGCTTCCGTCCAGCAGCAGCACGGCATGCACCTCTTCCCCCCCTCCCCTCTCCACGCCGATAACACATGACTCCTTCACCCCGGCGATCCTGCTCAGGATTGCTTCCAGTTCGTCCGGATACACGTTGATCCCCGAACCGGTAACGATCAGCTCTTTCTCTCGCCCTTTGATGGTCAGCCAGCCGTCCGGGGCAATTTCCCCAAGGTCACCGGTCCGGAACCAGCCATCATCGGTGAATACTTCACGGCTCGCCTGCTTGTTCTCGTAATAGCCAGGAAAGACGTTATCCCCGCGGGCCAGGACTTCCTTGTTCTCGATTTTAACCTCAACTCCAGGCAAAGGCGGACCGACCGAGCCTGCCACCTGACGCTCCATGGTGTTAACACTGAGTACAGGCGATGTTTCGGTGAGTCCATACCCTTCCAGAACAGTGAAGCCGATGCTGTTCCAAAAATTAAACACATCCGGGTCAAGTGGAGCACCACCTGAAACAAAAACTGTAAAATTACGACCAAACTTATTATGTATCGGGAAAAAGAGCCGTCGTCGCAGCCCCAATGGAAGAGGCTTTGTGATAGTTGCCAGAAATCTAAACAGACCGGAGAGGTGTTTATCCTCAAGCTCCAGCTCGATCGTATTTTTAAGCAGTTGCATGAGGCGAGGAACAGACATGATTACGTAGATATTCTCTTCGCTCAGAGCGTCCATAATCGCAGAGGGTTTGAGGGTACGCAGGTAGACTACTGCTGCGCCGCGATATAGCGGGGTGAAAAAGCCACCCATCAGCTCGAACATGTGGGATAACGGAAGAAGAGACAGGAAGTTGAAACTGGAGGTAATGATCGGCACCTGCCGGTTTATCTGGGTCATGTTGGCAATAAGGTTTTTGTGGGTCAGAACCACACCCTTAGGGTTGCCGGTGGTACCGGAAGTATAGATTAGCTGTGCCGTATCTTCGGGCAATACCGATGCAAGTCCGCCGATCGGCCCGGTCTCTTCGAGCAGGTATTGAAGATCTTCCAGTAAAATTGAGCCGGTTGCGTCCATTCGCTCCGGCTTGAATCTGCTCTGCAATACGAGTTTAGCTTTCGTAAGGCTGCGGATGGATTCCGCACGCGCCAGGTCAGACATAAAATCAACCGGAACAGCAATCGCTCCACGAATGATGATGCCCCAATAAGCGGTAGCCCACCAGGAAGAGTTCGGCCCCCAGAGCAGCACCCTGTCACCAGATTCTACACCATTTTGCGCCAGGAGATTCGCCATCTTCAGGGCAAGATCGTGGAACTCCCGGTAGGATACGACCAACCGGCGCACACCGGTGCGGTTCACAAAGGCGGTTTTATCACCCAGTGTTTCAAACGTATTAAAAAGGTCAATCAGGGTCTGCATGGGTGCTCCAGGTAGTGCATTCAAAAGCAAATCCCCCTCAGCTTTTCCATTTCAAAGGGGGCTTAGGGGGCATTTGCCATCATAAGATACTGGTTTAATTATTTATCCCGTCCCCGGCCTCGATCATCATCTCTGTCCTGATCCTGTCCATGTCCACGACCGGGTCGCTGCTGCTCGCCCCTGTCATGCGATCTCTGCTGCTCCCTCACCCTTGGTGTCTGCTGTTCACGAGGTGGGTCAGCTGGATATTGCCTCTGCCCTCTGGATTCAGATCCACGCGACTGAGGTGTTGCGCGGTCAGGAGCCGGTTTTTGAGCAGATTCGCCGCCACGCTGCGGTGACTGTGAGTGCTGCTCAGCCGGAGCACTCTGTTGCCTTGGACTTCTCATCTGCGGCGCTTCCTGCCTTCCCTGCTGTGCAGGTACCGGACCTTGATGTTCTATTCGCTGATTAAAATGCTGGCGGACGATTTTGTCACGCGGCTGGTATCGGTAACTCCGGTCGCGCAGTTCATGTTGCTGCTCTACCCGTGGATACCGATCGCCCGAATACTGCCGCTGATAGGCGGGCAGCGGAGCGCGCCTGGGAGCAGCGGCACGATCCCACCGGTTCCAGCCACTATGGCGCTGTCCCCATTCACGACCCCAGTGTTGATCCCAGCGAGGAGGAGCATTGGACTGCCACCCACGGAAATACCGAGGGGGCTGGCGATAGTAGCGTACCGGGATACGAAGGACGAACAACGGTACAAATTCCGGTTCTACAAAGCCCCATGGGCCGTTGTACCAGGAACTGGCGTACCAGTTATCGTCCTGATACACCCAATACATGCCATCGTAAAAGAAATAGTTGGCATTAACCCTTGGAGCATAATAAACCGGGTAGCCAGGAACCGGGGCCAGTTCCGGAAACAGCGGCAGGTTGATGCCTATACTCAGGTTTGGCAGCCCGATACCGATGCTCACGCTGGCTGGAGCGGTGGTAACAGAGCACAGCAGCAGGGACAGCGCGATCAGTACGTAACGTATCTTCTGCATTTGATCCTCCCTTAGATAATCAGTTAAAGAAATAGCGGATACCAACTGTAGTGGAAAAACTCGACGGATCAAAATCACCGTAATGGTTACCAGTTTGACGGTCGGTTATTTCAGCGTCGGGGGCGACAACAATTTTTGCTTCTGCGGTCAATGCCAGATTTTTTTGCATGAAGTAATCAATGCCTCCGTTTACGTGTAACCCTACCGTCGTGTCAACATCGCTTCTTGCCCCACCGTTTTCGTCATAGTCACTAAATAGAATATCCAGTCCTCCCCCAACGTATGGAACCAACTGGCGCTGTTGAATTGCGAAACGATACTGACCTCCGAATGAAAGATTTGTAACTCCAAAATCGCCGGTATCGGAGTCGAAATATGCCCGGGTCAAATCAAACTCTGCGGCGAAGTGATCATCGACTCCGTAGATCAGCCCACCACCGGCGATAATGCCAACATCGGTTCTGTTGTCATAATATTCAGCGTTGTTGTCGGCAGGGTTCAGCAAGCCCATTTTACCCGTAATTCCGAGTTTTCCTTTGATGCTGTCGGCCATTGAGGCATCTGCTGCCATAGAAATTGTTGTTGCGAGGCATGCTACTACGATGAGCTTTTTCATTAATTAATTCTCCCTGTTTAGTTGTAGTGATACCAAACTATATTGTAACTACTGTGACCCAATTGTAAAGATCAGAAACGCGAGTAAGCCACCGATTTCTCCAAAACCGGGATTCAGGAAATTGGATATCATCCATTTTTTCGCAATGGTACTCAGTGGCCTGAAAGCAGAAAATAAATTCGGAGCACTGTCAAATAGTTAAAGTTTAGTGTAAGCTCTCCAACATTCCTGCGACGGGATGGGAGAGTTTTTTTATTTGCGGTAATACACGTATCGGGAGTGAAGCGTACCATGAAGCAAAAAATAATGATGTTATCCTGTTGCATTACAGTACTTCTCTGCGCTTCCTGTACATCCAAGAAAGAAAAAATCAAGGTAAAACCGCCGGTGCCGGTAAAGGTGGCTCAGGCGCTACAGAAAGATGTGCCGGTACAGGTTAAGGCAATCGGCAACATCGAGGCATACACCACTGTTGCCATCAAGTCACAGGTAAGCGGCCAGATAGCGCAAATCCATTTCTCTGAAGGGCAGGATGTAGAGAAGGGAGCCTTGCTGATCAGCATCGATCCGGAGCCGTTCCAGGCGACGTTAAACCAATTTGAGGCCGCTCTGGCCAAGGATCAGGCTCAGGCCAAATTCGCCCGTGAACAGGCGCAGCGCTATGCGGTGTTGCTTAAAGAGGGGATTGTTACCCGGGACCAGTATGAGCTGCTGCTGTCGAATGCCGAATCGCTGGCTGCCGCAGTTGTTGCTGATCGTGCCGCCATAAAAAACGCCAGAATCCAGCTCAGCTATTGCTCCATCCGGTCGCCTATTTCCGGCCGTACCGGCACGATCGCTCTGCATCCGGGCAACCTGGTGAAGGCAAACGACCTGGCAATCGTGACGGTCAATCAGCTAATTCCGATCTACGCTACCATTTCGCTTCCTGAAAACCGGCTTGCAGAAATAAAGCGGGCCATGGCCGGCAGACAATTGAAGATTGAGGCGGTCATTCCGAACGAACCGGGTGTTACCGAGGCCGGTACGATCAGTTTTCTGGATAATGCCGTCAATCCGGCGACGGGAACGATCAAGCTCAAGGGCGTTTTTGCCAACAAATCGCGAAAACTCTGGCCCGGCCAGTTTACCGATGTGCTCATAACGCTTGGTTCCCGCAAAAATGCCGTAGTCGTCCCGACCCATGCCATCCAGACCAGCCAGCAGGGAGAATTTGTCTATGTGGTGAAGCCGGATAATACGGTGGAGATGCGGCAGGTAACATCTGCTGCGGCAGCGGGGGCAGAGACGGTGGTCGAGAAGGGGGTAGCAGCGGGTGAAACCGTGGTGACCGACGGCCAGTTGCGCTTGACACCGGGGGCGATAGTTGAGAGCAAAGACAAACAACCTGCAGTGAAGCAGCCTGTAACGGGCAAGAAACCATGAACATCGCGGATATTTTCATCCGCCGTCCCATCATGACCTCCCTCGTCATGATCGCCATCTTCATTTTCGGGGTGGTATCCTACCGCCAGCTGCCGGTTAACGACCTTCCCAACGTTGATTTCCCGACCATCCAGGTCAATGTCTCATTGCCCGGCGCCAATCCTGACACCATGGCATCGGCGGTGGCAACCCCGCTGGAAAACCAGCTCTCGACCATTGCCGGCGTAGATTCCATGACCTCGACCAACGGTGTCGGCACGACCAGAATCACCCTCCAGTTCAATCTGGACCGCGATATCGATGCAGCTGCCCAGGATGTCCAGGCGGCCATATCGCTGGCCACCCGCTTTTTGCCGAAAAACATGCCGACGCCGCCTTCATTTCGCAAGGTAAACCCGGCCGATCAGCCGGTCCTCTACCTCGCACTCAGTTCCCCCACACTGCCGCTCTCCACGATTGACGAGTACGCTCAGACCCTGATAGCGAGCCGCATTTCCACCATCAGCGGCGTAGCCCAGGTCAACGTAAACGGTTCACAGAAATATGCTGTGCGGGCCCAGCTTGATCCGAAAGCGCTCGCCTCCCGCCAGATCGGCATCAACGAAGTGGCGACCGCAATCGACTCGGCAAACGTCAATCTGCCGACCGGGGTCCTTGATGGGACAAAACAGGCATACACCATCGAAACCAGCGGACAGCTGTTCAAAGCGGCCGCCTACCGACAGATGGTGGTAGCGTATCGGAACGGTTCTCCTGTCCGCCTGGAGGAGATCGGGAAGGTCATCGACAGTGTCGAGAACGCCAAGACCGCAGGTTGGTACAACAACACACGCGCCATCGTCCTGACCATCCAGCGCCAGCCGGGAACCAACACCATCGAGGTTGTGGACAACGTCAGAAAACTGCTGCCGACCTTCCGGAGCCAGATGCCGGCCTCTGTTGAACTGGACGTACTGTTTGATCGTTCAATCATGATCCGTGAATCGATGCACGACGTCAAGTTCACCCTGGTCTTGACGATCTGCCTGGTCGTCATGGTGATCTTCCTCTTTCTGCGCAATCTCTCCGCCACGGTCATCCCATCACTGGCGGTGCCGATGTCCATTGTCGGCACCTTCTCCGTCATGCATCTCCTCGGTTTTTCCCTCAACAACATCTCCATGATGGCCTTGACCCTTGCGGTCGGTTTTGTCGTGGATGACGCCATTGTCATGCTGGAGAATATCGTCCGGCACATGGAAAAGGGGGAAAGCGCCATGGAGGCCGCTTTCAAAGGCTCAAGGGAGATAGGTTTCACCATCATCTCCATGACAATATCACTGGTTGCGGTTTTCATCCCTGTCCTGTTCATGGGGGGGATTATGGGGCGGCTGCTCAACGAATTCGCCATAACCATCAGCGTGGCGATTCTGGTCTCCTGCTTCGTTTCCCTGACCCTGACCCCCATGCTCTGCAGCCGCTTCCTGAAACCTGCGACGACCAGACATCACGGGCGCATGTATATGGCCATGGAGCGTTTCTTCGACGGCACGCTGCACCTGTACCAGAGCACCCTGAAACAGGTGCTTCAGTACCGGCGCACGACCATGGCAGTAACGCTGTTGATCACGCTGCTGACCGTCTGGCTCTTTACGAGGATCCCGATGGGATTCCTGCCGGCTGAAGACACCGGACGGCTCAACGCCGACACCGAAACGGCCCAGGGAACATCCTTCGCTGACATGAAACTGCATCAGGAAGCGGTGGCGGCCATCATTGCCAAGGATCCCAATATTGACGGGTTCATGTCCTTTATCGGGGGAATCCGCAGCAGTAACGAAGGCAGATTTTTCATGCGGCTCAAGCCGCACGATCAACGAAAACTCTCCGCAGATGAGATCATTCAGGAACTGCGCCCCAAGCTGGCCAAGGTTGCTGGAGTCCGCACCTTCCTGAGAAACGTCCCCTCGATCCAGATCGGCGGCACCAGTTCCAAAAGCATGTACCAGTTCACCCTGAAGGGTCAGGATACGGATGAGCTGTACCGCTCTGCAACTGATTTCGAGGCAAAGCTGCGTGAAATCCCGGAGCTCCTGGACGTGACCAGCGATCTGCAGATCAGCAACCCGCAGGTGCATGTCGAGGTAAACCGGGACAAGGTCGCAGCACTGGGACTCACCGTACTGCAGGTGGAGGATGCCCTTGCCTATGCATACGGCTCGCGTCAGGTTTCCTCCATCTTTGCTCCGACCAACCAGTACCAGGTAATCCTCGAACTTGACCCGATTTATCAGGGAGATCCGGCAGCGCTGGGGATGCTCTACATACAAGCCAATACCGGGCAGCTGATACCGCTTGAAACCATCGCGACCATCTCCAAGACCATCGGCCCGTTGGCGGTCAACCACCTGGGGCTGCTCCCGGCGGTAACGCTCTCGTTCAATCTCCGTCCCGGGGTGGCGCTGGGAGATGCGATAAAGCTTGTTGACAATCTTGCAAACACGACACTCCCAACATCCGTCAGCACTAGCTTCCAGGGTACCGCCCAGGCATTTCAGTCCTCGTTCAGCGGGTTATGGATGCTGCTGGTAATGACCATTTTTGTCATCTATGTTGTGCTTGGAATACTCTACGAAAGCTATATCCACCCGATCACGATTCTCTCCGGACTGCCGGCAGCAGGATTCGGGGCACTGATCACCCTGATGATCTTCAAATGCGAACTGAACATTTATGCTTTTGTCGGGATCATCATGCTGATCGGCATCGTCAAAAAGAACGCCATCATGATGATTGATTTTGCTCTGGAAGCCGAGAGAAACGAAGGGAAGTCGCCAATTGACGCAATTTATGAAGGGGCGATCGTACGTTTCCGGCCGATAATGATGACCACTATGGCGGCCCTGATGGGAACCCTCCCGATTGCCATCGGCCTTGGCGCCGGCGGCGAATCCCGGCAACCGCTTGGTCTTGCGGTGGTGGGCGGGTTGCTGACATCACAGTTATTGACCCTCTACATCACCCCGGTCGTGTACTACTATATGGCTCTGCTCCTGACCAAAGTGCGGCCAAGAAAAACTCTGATTAACTAGTTTCCGTCCGGATTGATCTAAAAAAACTTGTTATGTCTGGCAAAATATTTGCGCGTTTCGTCAGTTGCAACCATCAATATGGCAAACGGGATCAACAATATCCAGACGTCTGCGCCGATGGGGGCACAGCCGAACAGTGAATTACCGAGTGATGTGTAGATAATAAGAGCCGCTAGAACGACTTCAGTGGTTATCCCCACCAATACGAGTCGATTCGAGAAAAAACCCAGCGTCATAAGCGACGTGTGTGGTGAGCGGCAGACAAAGACGTTGGCGACCTGTGTCACGATGATACCGGCGAGACAGGCGGTGGTCGCCTGAAGATAGAGCGTTGACGTGGTCGCCAGCGGCTGCCCCCAGCTCCAGCCACCTCCGTACATGACGTAGAAATAGGCCGTCATCCCGGCAAACGCCTCCAGCAGCCCCAGATACAGATAAGCTCTTATAAGCACGCCCTTCGTGAGCAGGTGTTCGTTTTTTGGCCTTGGAGGCCGCTGCATGATGTCTGGCGACGGTTTTTCCGCCCCGAGGGCCAGCGCCGGAAACATGTCGGTACCCAAGTCCACCGCCAGGATCTGCATAATGGTAAGAGGCAACGGTATGCCGAACAGGATGTAGGCGATGTAGGGGATCAATTCCGGGATGTTGGAAGCGAAGATGTAGGTAGTGAAGTTCCTGATGTTCTCAAAAACGGCGCGCCCTTCCTCAATGGCATGTACGATGGAAGCAAAGTTATCATCCAGAAGCACTATATCCGCCGCCTCACGTGCAACGCTGGTTCCGGACAACCCCATGGCGATGCCGACATGTGCCTTTTTCAGGGCCGGTGCGTCATTGACGCCATCGCCGGTAACAGCAACCCTGTGCCCTTCCTCGATCAACAGACTGACGACATGCATCTTGTTCTGCGGTGACATGCGGGCGAAGATCAGATTCTCTTTTTTAAGTTCCTCACGCAAACGTTCGTCCGGCATACCGGCGCACTGATGCCCCTCGATGACCACCGGATCTCCGGTAATCAAACCGATATCCTTCGCGATAGCCGCCGCCGTCAGCCCGGCATCACCGGTAATCATGATGACCTTGATGCCTGCGCTGTGACAATCTTGAAGGGCCTGCTGCACTTCGGGGCGTGGCGGGTCCAGCAGTCCCATAAAACCGGCAAAGGTCAACCCCTCTTCAGGAATATCTCCAGCCGGAAGTCCATCAAGTTCCTTGAATGCGAGTGCGATCACCCGCAGCCCCTCTGAGGCCATGGTCTGCAAACGATCCTGAAGTCCCGGAATGGTGGCGTTATCTAGCGGGAGACTCGCAGAACCGCCCTGAGAGAGCATTGTACAGAGCGGCAGTACACTTTCGCCCGCCCCTTTGACCAACACGAATAATTTTCCGTTCATCCGATGGAGGGTCGCCATCCGCTTCCTCTCCGAATCGAAGGGGATCTCGCCGAGCCGCTCACCGCTTACCGCACCCTGCCGGGCCGCATAGCTGTAAAGCGCCGTCTCGGTCGGATCTCCCTTGACCTCTTCCGGAGTGACGGTGACGTTGTTGCAGAGCTGGGCAACGGTGCGGGCCATTGTGCCATCCTCATCAGGACTCCAGGAAGTTTTAACGGTCATCCGGTTTTGCGTCAGCGTGCCGGTTTTGTCGGTACAGATCAGGTCAACCGAGCCGAGCGCCTCCACGGCGTTCAGGCTTTTCACCAGTGCGTTCCGGCTCGCCATCCGCTTGCTGCCCATAGCCAGTGAAAGGGTTACCGTCGGCAGCAACCCTTCAGGAACGCAGGCGATGATGATGCCGATGGCGAAGAGGAAATTATCCCAGAACCCCCTCCCGACCAAGCCGCCAATCAGGAAAAAACAGGCGCCGCCAGCCACTGCGATGATGGCGACAATGCGGCTCACCCTGGTTATTTCGACATGAAGCGGGCTCACCTCTTCCACGACCTTGCCGGTAATCTGGGCGATCTTGCCGAATTCGGTTGCCATGCCGGTCGCATAGACTACCGCCTTACCACTGCCACTCACGACAAGCGTCCCCGCAAACACGAGGTTTTCGCTCTCAAGCAGTTCACTCTCAGAAGGAGCCTCCGTTAACTGCTTGGAATCTGATTCGCCGGTCAGCGGGGCATTGTTAACGGTCAGCCTGCTTGTCTCCACGACCCGCGCATCGGCCGGCACCTTGTCCCCTTCTCGCAGCAGCACCAGATCTCCCGGCACAACCTCAGTCGCATCTATCTCACATTCAGTTCCGTCCCTGATCACGGCAACCCGAAACGGCAGCATCTTGCGCAGTTCCTCAATCGCCTTTTCAGTGCGGTATTCCTGAATGAAGGTGAAGATGGCGTTGATGAAGATGACGGCCAGAATAGCAACCCCGAGGCGCAATAGCCCTTCGCCGGGGTGGAGATATTCGGACAGAAAACAGAGGGCAGCGGCAAACCAGAGCAGCAGGGCCAGGAAGTGGGTGAATTGTGCCGCAAGACGGGAGATCATGGGACGGCCATGCACTTCATGGATCTCGTTACATCCATACTCGGCATGTCGCCGCGTTGCCTCTTCGGCCGTGATCCCCTGAGGGCTGCTCAGCAAACTCGAAAATACCTTGTCCGTTGAAAGAGCTTGTATTTTCATGTCGGTTCAGTGCCCCGCCCGGAACAGTATAGCATTACAGGGTGGCTGATGCATGACATCACCGGCGGGGTTGCCAAAGAAAATTCGCCTCAATAGACCGCGCTCAGTTGCCCCCAGTATGATCAGATCATTGTGGCGGGTGATCGCTTCCACGGTAACGGCTTTGCCTAAAGGGCCGCTGCCGCCACGTTCCAGCACGGTAACGTGTCTCTGCTGCAACTGTTTCCTGAACTCTGTGATGCCGTCAGGCATTCCGCCTGCGTCACGTACTGCGGAGAGGTGAAACAGCGTGACCTGTGCGTGAAAACTCCTGGCAAGTTCGGTGATAAATATCAGGCGACTTTCCTTGTCGCTGATGCTCTTTCCAAGTGGCACCAGGATATGTCCGGGGTGCGGTTTGGCCATGGTGATCGCCCGCATGATCACCAAATCGGAGCTGACTGTCCTCAACAGGTGGTGAACGGTATGACGCTGCAGGTTCGCCCCGTAGCGTTCAAATGGCGTCATTGGGTAAAACACAAGATCGGCACCTTCCACCTGCGCCCTCTTCGGCAGCAGCTTGCTGATATCACCGATCTCGGTTATCCGGGTCACGGGGATATCCAATTCAAAAGCGATCGTGGTGAGATGATCCAGATGGCGATCCGTGTGAGCAAGTACGGTCTCGTTACTTCCCTTGTCATGAGCGGCATACAGCACAAGCTCGGCTTTGCACGCTGCCGCCATCGATATGGCATAACGGGCGATAACCGTGGAGACCGTGTGTTCGTTGATGACGGAGAATATTTTGCGGTAGCTCATGGCATTTCCCCTGGAATTCGGGCATGCTGCCCGTGTTAGTACCGGTTTATTCACTGATATTTTTTACTTCAAAAGCCATCGCCAGCTTGAAACGCGGTCATGGTGCCTGTGCCCCGGAAGAGGTTGAATAGTTTCAGCCAACTGCAACCATGAGATATTGCCCGCAATTGAAGGGTGGTAACACCCTTCTTTCGGGAGAACTGTTTCGTTGGCTTGTAAAGATTATAGATGCCAAGTGAGACAAGGCAAGCAGCACATCTATTTTAATCAATTTATGCTTTTCAGTAATTTGCCGGAGATGACAGAGAGGCTCGGGCTTATGGTGTTGCCACCGGCTTTCAAATGTCGGGATTACCGGCTGCGCTGGACAAAAAAAGAGGGGGAAAGCCCGCACCGGCCTTCCCCCTACTTCATCCAACTATTAAAGTAATTCTATGCGCAGGAGGAACCATACTCCTGCGAGATCACGAAACCACCACGGTCTCCAGAATTAACAAAATCAATTTGCTGCCCCTCCAAAAAGGAGCTCAGACTCTTTTCTGCAAGCAACTCAATACCATTCACACTCATTTTGTTGTCATCATCACCCGGCTCATCCAGAGCCAGCCCCAATCGGGGGCCTCCTCAACCAAAACCCTCAAACACCACCCGCAGCATTTTGTCGGGGTTCTGAGCCAAGATAGGCTCCAGAGCACTCTTTGCCTCATCTGTAATTTTCATAATATTACTCCTTTTACTATATCCATATATCTATATATATCAAAAGAAGTTAAAGATTGCCAGTTTTTTTACGTGCAAGAAAAACGAGACATCCCAATTCCGACGGTAGTAAGTCCAGTTAAGTCCAGTTAAGTCCAATCTATTTCAATCAGTCCACGTCAAAAGTGTTAGCCTGAGGCTTTCTTTCATCCTGTCAACCCTGTGAGAAAATCGGACATGCTCTTCACGTCCCGCATCTCCCTGAATTCCCTGTAGCCATCAACACCATCGGCATCAAAACCGCGATAGTAGCAGGGCCTGGATCTCTTCAATCCCGAAAGGGCTTTACTGGTGGCATAACTTGAATCTGCGAGTTTTTCCGCCTTGAACTTCAGACCGAGTATTATGCTAAACCCGAGCTGGAACAAACTTTTCAGATTTTCGCCGGCAAGGATTTCCGCCCCCTTAGCTTCATCCCCTTGGCTCAGGTACTCAAGGGCAATGTCCAAGTAGCCGTAAACCCTTTCCACTACAGACTTCATGTATTCCGTGCCGTCAAGATTTGCTTGATCTGCCACAAGTGCAGTATTGATGAGATAATTCAGCTCCATACGGAAAAGTTCCGAGTCCATAAGGAGAATAACCCTCTCCAGGAACGTTTTTCCGGTCAAAAACGCCTCGGGAAGCGTGGTTGCTTCATCTGTTTGCAGCAGCACTTTGTTCTGGCTGGGGGCAAAAGTCTCCGGGTTGATACGGGAATAAATCTCAAGCGCTTCATCATAAGGAGGAAAACCATAATCGGCAAGACGTCCTGATTTTATGCGATAGCATTCCTCCTCTGACTCTATGTCTATTTCACCACTGACACTTTCCATGAGTGTTGTGTAGAGTGGATTGTCCAAACGGCAGACCAACTCAAGAAAGAAACCGATTGTCTCAGCATGTTTGGGGTTCTTGAATTTTATCAGGAACACATCGTCAAAGGTATGGTCCCAATCCGTCTGACGTTCTTCATCGGTATTGATATCGCCAATCCCCCCCGCGACAACAAGCTCCCTCCCCAGAAAAAGGGAGAGGAGATTGAAATCCAGGTGCGGGAGTAATTCCAGAAAATGTTCCTCACTCCCTTTCAGAATATACTCCAGATATTCGACGGCCTTGTCTTCAAAAAACGACCAGCCACGCCAGAGTTCCATATCCAGTATAAAAACGCACTGCTCCGGACTTGCCAAACCCAGTAATTCCATGGCGTCAGGACCGCTATTTTCCTTGAAAAGCCAATACAACTCCTGAGGTTGCATGGCCCTGGCCAGCTTCTTGCCGTCAAGATTTCCCAGAATCAGGGCCAGCTTTTCCTTGGGAAGCACCCCTTCGAGATAGATGCGTTTGTCTTCAAAAGGAAGTTTACAGAACTCTTCCTCTCCAAGTCGCACACTGTTTACAGCTGTTGTTCCTGTAACTATTTCAGTCATGCCTTTTTTCACTGCTTATTCTCCTTGTTAAACGGAATCCAGTGCTCGCCTTCCATGATAGCATCTTTTTCAAGGAGTCCGTCAAAAATGGAGTTTGACTGCAAAACGGCTTTCTGCAATATTCAAAATGATGTGGGTTTTTAAATCAGTGGCATCTAGAGGGCTGCAAACAACTTGGAAAGTTTGGAGATTGGTCAGTTGAGGCAAAAAAATATCACATCATGAACATCCCAACTTCAGCACAATCCCCGGAAGATGATCCTCAATTCCCGTTGGGATGGATTTTCGCTGCCATCCGCAATCACACCGTCATCCGGGACGCCATCGGATGCAGCAGCAGTAATGGTGGATTCAGGTGCTGAAGGTCTGGCGGCTGCCATCTGCTCCAAACCGAATGAAGTCCCCCGGTTACTATCCAGCCAGCGGTCACAATCATCGTGGGTTCCGGCATGGAGGAGGAGTATCTGCTGACCCTGCTTGATACATACAAGCCGATAGCGCCGGCCGATATAAAATTTACGGCAGCCATCGATCCGAGCTTCACCGTTATTGGTCTTCCAGCGCTGCTCAAGTTGTGACGAATCTCCCTGGGCAATTTCCCGAATCAGTTGTTCGGCCTTCTCGGCAGCAATTACCGCTTCGCCGCCGTCTTGCCTCATCTCCTCAAGACAGCGATCGAAGCGTTCGGTACGATGGACTACTACCATGATTCGCAACCTTCGTCATGAAAGGCATGTGTGCCTGACATCAATCAGCAAATAAAGTACCCATCTGTGCATATTACATTATTTATCAGATGTTTACTATTTGGTTGACGACATCATATACGGCCCGTAGATGGACTTCAGCACAACCTCCACCTTTGAGCCCACCGGCGGCATTCTGTTCCAGTTAACCTTGTAATAGTTGACTGTTGTTTTGAGCGGCAGAACGTTATCGGTGATGATGCCGCCATTGCAGTCCGACGGGCAGAGAATACAGCCGGAAGGAAAATTGATGGCCTCGGCGGTGCCGTGGTAGATGAAGTGAGGTGTGTAGGGTTTGAACACCTCTTTACCATCCACCATTATCTTCTCGTCGATGAAGTCCTCTATGGCTGCCTCGACGATCTCCTTTCCCTTCTGGAAGCGGATGGTGCAGATCATGGGATCGCCGTCCAGATAATCTTCGCGGACTGTAGTGGCTTTCAGGCCGGTACGCTGGGCAACTTCACTCATGGGGATCTGGCGGCGGGAACGAACCCCCAGTCCGCGGATAGCCTTGTCAATATCCACCCGACTCACGTCGGTAGTGAAGACGAAGTATGGTTCCATCTTCCCACCCTTGGCCCCGAAGAACGCCTGGAAACGGCGACCCCAGTCGGCCACGGAGGGCTGTGAAGCGTCCTTGGTGATGGTGGCGGAGATGCGCAACTCCCTCAGTTCTTTGTCTACGATCATCCGGTCACTGGTCCCCTTGACGATCTTGGCCTTGCTGCTTTTCTCGGCTGCAGCAAAAGCCTGGGTGCCGGCAATACAGCTCAACCCAACGACTCCGGCCCCCAAAATCCGCAGAAATTCGCCACGCTTCATTCCCTGAGCCTCATCAATGGAAGCAGCGGCCTCCTGACCGTTGGGAAAAAGTACCGACCGTGAATCGCCGCTGCAACAGGAACAACCTTCTTTCTTCTCGTTTTCAGACATGACACATCCCCCTTTATTTTCTAGAAATTAACATCACAATCCAAACAAAGTGATGCAGACAATCCGTAATACAATGGCGACGACAAAGCCGGCCATAGCTCGCCCCACAGGAATTCTCAAGCCACCGGCCACCACTGCTGCAATCGAGAGTGGTAGCCAGGGGATGGCCGCCAGCAGCGGCACCAAGGCAAAACTGTTCACAGGCGGTGCTAGTGGTGCCTCACCACGACCCAGCCGCATAATGGGTCGGATGTCTCCTAAAAAAAATCTGCCGAGGCCCAAACCCACCAGTGCTGTGGCAAGCAGAGCCACGCCGCCGTAAATTGCTCCGGGGAAACCGAAGGCGGTGTTGACGGCCCCGTAGAAGACTCTGGAGGAGAAAGGGAGCCAGAACCCTTGGGCCAGATGGGCAAAGAAGAGGGTAAAGGTGCCTCGCAGTGGACTCATCGCCTGAAGATAATCAACGGCTGCCGTCAAATCGCCATCCCGCAGCCGCCCAAGGACGGTCAGCAGGTTGAACTCCAGGGTATAGAGGTACGCGTTCAGCGCCCAGAAAAAATGCCGTACCAAGGCCACACCAGCGCCCCCCAGCAGGGCGACAGCGACCAGGACAATCCCTTTGAGCTTCAGACTGCTGGAAAGGCTGTAGGTTTTAGGTGGATCGACCTCACCACGGGCAGCTTTCTCTGCTGCCTCTTCGCGCTTCCGGGACCAGCGCCGATAAAACATCGGCAGTAGGGAAACCAGCACCATCAGCACCAATCCCACCAGGAAGGTGGGGGAAACCTTGCCCCGTACCAGGTCCAGAAGTGAGCTTGAGAAGGTGATAAAGGCAATGGTGGCCGGCAGCATAAAAAGGAATGTTGCCATGGCATAGTGGCTGAACTTCACGCTGGTAAGGCCGAAGGCGTAGTTAAGAAGATTGAAGGGAAAGAGCGGTATGAGGCGGGTGAAGGCCACCACTTTCCAGCCGTTTTTCTCAACCTCCTTGTCAAGCTTTCGCCAGCGGGGGCTGGAAAGCTTGCCTGCCACCCAACCTCTTGCCATGTAGCGCGCCACCAGAAAGGCAACACAGGCGCCGGCAGTTGCGCCGACAATTGTGTATATCACCCCCCAGAATGGACCGAATAGGACGCCGCCAACGATGGATATTGGAAGACCAGGCAGAAAAAGGGCAGGCGCAACTGTGTAGACCAGCATATAGATGGCCGGCGCGAGGACACCGTAGCCGGCAATGAGGGAACGAAGTTTTTCCTGTTCCAGGTACTGGCCGACACCGCTCATACGTATCGCCATGATGGCCGCCACCAGAAACGTGAAGATGATCAGAGGCTTGAGGAATCCCCTTTTGCCAGGTTCTTCGCCGCCATTGAAGATCCGCTCACGGCTGGAAGCAGTCTTCAGCGTGTTCATGAAATGCTTCTTTAGTTTCAGGCGGTTCAGGTAGGTAAAGGGGGCTTTTGAAACTTTGGCTTTGCCGGCGATAGTTGCTGCCGGATCGGTCAGCAGGTCTACTACGTGACTGGTGGGAGTGTGAGCGCCCAGCATGTGGGTACAACCGGCGCAGTAGGTGACAGTACGACGACCGATTGCCTCCCGCTTGCGTTTTTTCCCCCAATCATCGGCAAACTCTGGTTCCAGGCAGGCAACCGCCCCACCCTCACCGCAGCAGAGAGTGGTCTGCCGATTGTGGGGCATCTCCTCAATAGTGAGACCGGTGCCGACCACCAGAGCCCTGACCGAATCCTGAGGTCGTTCAAAGCTGCGGATGACACAGGGATCGTGAATGGTTACGGTACCTGTCACCGTGGCAATGTCCCCTGCACCTGATTCCAACAAGGCTTCGTAGATCGTCCGCACCGAGAGATCCGGCGAATATTCACTGAACATTTTGTAACAGTTGGGGCAGGCAACCAGGACGGTTTTCACACCCCGGCCGACCAGATAATCGCTCATCTCGCCGAACATGGCGTTGAAATATTCCTGGCGGCCGAGATCATGGGAAGGCTTGGTGCAGCAATCGAAGACGATACCCAAAGCAGGAATGCTGCTCTGCAGAGTTTCAAATACGGTGCGGGTCTGTGCAGGGCGGGTGCCGGGCAGTGCACAACCGGGGAAAAAGATTGTGTCACATCCTGTCGGCAATCCGTACCAGCTGAATCGTCTGGAAACCCCTTTCCGTTCGTAGCCCAACAGTCCCCCGTACTCGAAGAACTGGTTATTGCCTCTTCTCACCGCCTCACGGCGCATTTCAAGAAACATTGCGTCCGGATCAACAGGTTCGGGGCAGACTGCCGTGCAGAGGCCACAGAGGCTGCACTCATAAGGCATAACCAACAGTTCTTTCTGCGACGGATCGAAGCTGTCGGCAATCTTCTTCGGCGTACCGTAGCGCTGTAGAAATCGACACTCTTCGACGCATAAGCCGCATTGAGTGCAGCCGGCGGAAACAGTAGCCAGTGAAATTGCCAAGTCAGCAGCGGTCGATTCCTTTAGGGATTCCGTGTTCGTGGTGACATTCATAAGCGAAAGTGGCTACTCCTTTTCATATACTCAGGTTAACATCGGGTTGTCGAAAAGCATCTCCGCCACCAAAAGTGCTTCATGGACATCAAGACAGAAAATGTCGTCAGTTGAAAGCTTCATTCGGCCGGTCCAGTCATCGTAATGCTCCTTCGTACAGAAGAAGTTCATAACGTTTCAGCAGTTGCCGGCCCAGTTATCATTCCGGTTCAGATCCACATGGAGAACGTGAAGCTCTGGAGGGGAAAATGCCGACAACCGTCCATCCCGGATTTCAACTTCCACCGGATGCCGGCATTCGCTGCAACGGGAAGAGATCCTTACATCCTGCCGGAAAGTGAAGGCTGCCCCCATGGCATCAACTGCGCACATGGCATGAAAAACCCGTCTATCGGCCAAGGTAACCCGGTGCACCGTCGGCAGGGCAGAAACAGGATAGGCAAAACAGATGTTTTCATCTTCATCCCGAACTATGGCCCGCTTATCTTCAAGTTTTTTAATGACCTTTGACAGTTCTGGCAAGATCAACCCCTCGGCTGTCAACTCGGACAGGCCAACCGGTCGCCTTTTATTGATGAGGGCATCCATGAGCCGGTCTCTTACCATAGCCTCTCTTTCGTTCAAGCGAGATGCTATGCTTTCAATCCGTAAACGCTCTGCTGGATAGTTTGAAAAACTCATGCACTGTCCCTCATTTAATAAGATCTTAATGTAGGCAAAACCGATACTGGAACAAACATGTAACCTGTTAATGCATATTTTAGAAATGCTACTAATGGAAACCATATACGGAGGAATGCAGCTCCGTTACTTTTATGGTTGTAGTCCCAAAAAAAGTGAGTGCATCTAAACACTTTGTGAACATGAAATATTACATGAGCAGCTTTTTAATATTTTTTTGTCTTATATATCACTGCTTACGATAAGTCAAATTGATAATATCAATAGCTCTATGGAATTACATTGTTATTTTAGATAGTTAAGCTGTTTGAAACGAAGATGAAGTTGTTGATAGACGCCATACGTGGAGAGATTCCAGTCAGGATCCGGAAAAGGTGTTTATTAAGAAGTGGAACTTCGTAGGGATGTACACAATCAGGCAGGACAAATAAAGGTCGTACGATAATGCACGCAAAAAAAGGATTTAAGCAATTAAGCCTAAATCCTTGATTTTTTTTTGGAGCGGTAAACGGGATTCAAAAGACCGCTAGAAAAGATGTCAAAAAAACAGTCAGTTATAAACATAAATAAAATTAAATGCTTGCCTTTCCTTTGGTTCGTCAATAGTCCAGATTAGTTCAAGGAAAAGTATCTAAATTCATCTAAAGCAGCAACACCTTGGGAACAGGTTTGCTCGATTCCACAATGGCTTCCCGTCGCGGACGGAAGTGGTCAATGGGAAGGAAGTCTATCCTTGTAATGCGGTCGCCGTTGACCCGTGCGGGTAGCATCATCAGAAGGTCGGTGTCCAACAGTGTTATTGGAAATTACTATTTAAGATCATTCCACTAAACTATTTCTGCTGCCGTAAAATCCATTAACAACCAAACTACAGTGAATCTGCCAATCATCATGACTATTAAACCTATTTCTCAATACAGCCGATTCTCCTTTTAGCACTGACCGGTCGCAAACACTTATCTCCCAAAGGTAATGACAAAAAAAGGAGATGTCCCTGCTGCCACAGTTGCAGTGCTCATGGCAGTCAGGCTGCCATCTGCGCCGATGGTGTACTGGGAGACATTGTCACTGCCAATGTTCGCCACATAGGCATATTTTCCGCTGGGATCGACAGTGACAGAGGCAGGCTGTGTCCCTGCTGCCGCAGTTGCAGTGCTCATGGCGGTCAAGCTACCATCTGCGCCGATGTTGTACTGGGAGACATTGTAATTGCCCCAGTTTGCCACATAGGCATATTTTCCGCTGGGGTCTACGGTGACAGAGACAGGAGCAGCTCCTGCTGCCACTGTTGCTGTGCTCATGGCGGTCAGGCTGCCATCAGCGCCGATGGTGTACTGGGAGACATTGCTGCCGCCAAAGTTCGCCACATAGGCATATTTTCCGCTGGGATCGACGGTTACAGACCAAGGAGTAGACCCTGTTGCCACAGTTGCAGTGCTCATGGCGGTCAAGCTACCATCTGCGCCGATGGTGTACTGGGAGATATTATTGCTGATCCTGTTCGCTACATAGGCATATTTGCCGCTGGGATCGACGGTGACAGAGAAAGGCTGTGTCCCTGCTGCCACAGTTGCAGTGCTCATGGCGGTCAAGCTACCATCTGCGCCGATGGTGTACTGGGAGATATTGCTGCCGGAAAAGTTCGTCACATAGGCATATTTTCCGCTGGGATCGACGGTTACAATGGCAGGTCCTGTCCCTGCTGCCACAGTTGCAGCGCTCATGGCGGTCAAGCTACCATCTGCGCCGATGTTGTACTGAGAGACATTGTTGCTGCCATTGTTCGCCACATAGGCATATTTTCCGCTGGGATCGACGGTGACAGAGGTAGGTCCTGTCCCTGCTGCCACAGTTGCAGTGCTCATGGCGGTCAAGCTACCATCTGCGCCGATGTTGTACTGGGAGACATAGTTGCCGTTCAAGTTCGCCACATAGGCAAACAATTTGGTTGGTGCGGCCACGGTCACGGTTACGGTATATATTGCCGTTGAACCATCAGCTGCGGTCACGGTATATGCTACCGGAGCAAGGAAGTTGTTCGGCGTTGTTCCGCTCATCTGGGCCGTGCTGCCTACATAGACATTTGAACCTGTTGAGGTAAAAGTTGCCACCAGTGCCGTTACGTTCGTTTTATAGGGTACGGTCACAGCGATGGTCTTGGCGCTCTCGTTGATAGTCCCGGTGGCCGCAGGAATGATAAAGGAGAAAGCGGTCATACTCTTCGGCGCACTATTGTTAGAATCACTGCCGCTACATCCTGCCATGACAAACAGGCTTGCCAATAAAAAAAGAGAAGAAAACCAACACAACGACATTTTCATAATTACCACCCTTTGGATATATCTGTATTGGGAGCCCAGTCATCAAAAACATCAGACCAATTTCTAAGAATTCTGGGGACAGTATATAAAACTATTCAGCTTTTTGTTTTGGTATAATCTGCTCGGGGTCGGACCAAACTAACCTACTGAATCCGCAGGAAAACATCCCAAATATAGCTATTATTCAGGCTTAAACGTCCGTTTTCATGGTCAAAAACGCCACTATAAGGTTAGAATTCCTCTCTCAGCACACATAGTCCAGCTCTTACTCTTCGATTCTTCTCCCCATTCCCATAATCCCAAGCTTGGACTTTGTCTCTTCAACAAAACCGATACCGCCAACGGCAATGCTCTCCGTCCAGCAACTTTCACGCTGATCTTTGCCATTGCTCAAGACCCAATTGCTAGATTAGATTCATCCGCTTTCGGGTCATCATCTCCGTCATCTTCCGGCACCGTTTCCGTCTCTGCAGCTGTGTTCGGCTGAAACGCCTCATAAACCGCCACTGCCGGGGTGGATGCAACATCCAGTGCCAGGACGGCACTGCTGGCTGCCGTCATCACTGCGCCTGCCGCTGCGGACGAGCCATAGCCGTACAGCGCGGTGCCGGAATAGATGAGTGCCACTCCGGCATACGATACCGGCTTGATTAACGGCGCTCCAACTATGGCCACAGTTCCGTAGCCGGCCCTGGCAAACGGCTCTGCCACCACCATCGCACTGTTCCAGCCGACTCTCAGAATATTCACCACCGTTTTGTAGACAATCGCTGCCGGGCTAATAAGATTGAAGTCACGAATCTCAGTGACCGGATCGACGAACAGATCTGCGATGCTGTTCCCGGCATCTGAACCGTTGTCTGGAATCGACGCGGCAGACTTTGACAGCTGCTCGCCAAAGGTGTCGACACCTTCGCCAAGGTCCTGAAGATAGGTCGTCCTGCTCTTCCAGCGGCTGATGTTGCGCAGTGCGTCAGTGGTCGGTTTGGCGCCTATGACAATGAACAGGTTCTGTTTCTTGTAGTGCCCCTCGCCAAAAACCTGCTCCGTCAGACTCCACCCGGTCCGTGTACCACGAAAGTAGCCGCTGTCGGCTGAAACCGTTATCGGCAGCAGCAGCGTCATTAATATCAGGAGAACTATTTTGGCCATACGCTCTCCCCGACGTACTTCACGCCATCGATTGTTGCCGTCACCGGCAGTGCCCATCCGGTGGTAACGCCGGCTGCCGCCGTAGACCATGCCGTACCGCCGACCAGCACCACGGGTGCGGCAGCCACTTCGATAACACCGGTCACCGGATAGCGCACCAGATAGTAGGCCGTTTGGCCGACCGCCTTCGCCATTTGAAACAGAGCTTCCCCGGAATTCAGGATGGCCACGGCCCAGACAACTCGGGATGACCCTTTGAGCACGTAATAGGTGGATTGAATTATCCCCCAGTTTCCTTCCAGAGCATACGCTTCCGCGGCATCGGAAAAGTCGCCTTGTGACAGCTTGGCAAAGTTCCAGTTGTCAGACACCATCCCCTTGTACTGGACGAAATTGCCCACAATGCCGCTGACGTATATCGTGACCATGGTGTCGGGCGCTTTGACAACAGTATCCAGGAAGTTCTCACCGGAGTCGATGAGAAGATATTTGCTTGCAGAGGCGGAATCTTTGATGCCGGGTGCGACAGGGATGTTGAACTGGCGATATTTGAGACGCCCCTCAGTAAAAGTATTACTGGTGGAGTCCCAGGCTTCCGGAGTCAGGAAGTCGCCGTAGGCAGTGCCATGGGAGCAGGCAAACCATGACAGAATGAAAAGGGTGTAACGTAACATCTTCAGCATGTATTACCTTTGCGTCCAACGGGACCGGGGTGCACCGGCGGAGCGAAGACCGTGTGCCGCCGACTAGTTGGGAATTTTTATGTTAGTGAAGTAAGAGGCGTAATCCTACTCCGTCATTATGAGGCATAAGAGTGCCTGACCGAAATCCTTAGGGCCAGGTTAATACATGTAGAAGCCAGCTTATACCTGTATAAACAAGTTTCTATTGGTGATTTTCCAATGATCGACAGAATTTCATATCATAGTATTCATAAACAATAAACGCATTTAATCATTCCGCACTAACCGACCTGGTGATGCGCTTCTGTGCGCAAAGAAAACAGGGAAACTTGCCGTTTTTTTGGGACCAAATAGAATTGTGGCAGAACTGACACTTAATATTAGTGGGTAGGAAACATGCTGCTAGCTGGAATGTCGAATATTTGTCCTGCGAAGGAGACGAATCGAAGATTTTCTATCTAACCATAGAACAGGAACAGGGGCAAAAAGACGTGAAAAAGGGCTAGCCTTTTGAGCTAGCCCTGAATTCACTTTGGAGCGGGAAACGGGATTCGAAAACTGCCAAAGCACCGAACTAAAATAGCAATAACCACCTAATATCTCACAATTTCAAGCATCTACCTCACCGAGCAAAGTCCATCTTCGTCCATCAAGATTCAGTAAAAATTGTCCTATTGGTGAAAGTCGAGTGAAAGCTTTTGAGATATTCTACCTCAGTTAGAATCTGTTCTATTCATCCAGCCTTTTCAAATATTCACCGAATACGGTCAACTCTTCAGATGCAAGCATAAACGTTCCTTCAAGATTGCCCACAAGCATTTTCAGTTTCTCAGGCTTTAGGTGATAGGTGTACACGTTCCGTACTACGTGTCGGAATCCTCTGTATTCCTCGAGTGATTCCTTTAACTGTGCAGAAATTACAGCTGGCCGAATTGATGGAATTTCCGTCTGCATCTGCGTCAGCAATTCTTGATGCCAGTTTGCAGCACTGGGTACAGCCCTATCAAGAGTTGATGCCAACTTTTCAAATATTCTCTCCAAGCCGGAATAGAATGCATGGAGATTCAGGGCAACACTATCCAGATAAAAATCATCATCCTGTTTTGTCGCTTTATCCCAAGCCTGCATTGTTCTATCTACTACCAGCTTAAGCTCGGACAGTTCAGTATCGATTCTGGCTGCAAGGATTACTGCTTTGGGATTCATAGTTCAATTCCGTTTTGAATAATATGCTGACGTAACGACTGCGAGCAGTCTTCAGCATCCACAAGGTCAACTTTAAAAACACTGCTGTAACCGCTCACATAGGCCACTGCCTTATAATAATCAGAGATTGAAATACCCCAAACAGCAAGATCAATATCAGACCACTGGCTGAAGTCAGTGCGAGTCACAGACCCAAAAAGCATGACCTTTGAAGCATGAAAGCGCTCTTTCAGAACCTTAGCCAGAGCATTGGCGGTATCCTTCGCAGACTCCTGGCGGACAGTGGAGATCGCCCCTATCCCTGGATTCATCTTGAAAGGATGGAACTGTTTCAATGCCTCCGGTGATATGTTTTTGACTGTACGTGATGGCATCTGCTTCTCCTGACGATTATCAACCCGAACAGTTTAGCCGAATATACCTTGTCCGTCAATATTACTGCTGTTACAACCTTGCCAACTTTCACTTCAATACAATCAAAAGCCCTTTTGACGGCATTCACAAGAAACTGCCGAAGACCGAAAAGAAAGAACGTTTAGCACTCCGCTTCCGAGAATAGGAGCTGTTCTTTGACAACCTGGAAGACCATTACCGCCCCATTGCTGAATTGATGATACTGACTGGTATGATTGTTTCAGAACTTGCAGCCCTAACAAAAGACAAGACAGGGTGAGGTTTTGAAAAGGATGCTTAAGCGATTTACAACCACTTTGGGGAAGACTTTACGCCCCAGAAACGAGAAAACCCGATACCGTTTAGATACGGTACCAGGCACAGTCGCTGCGTTGATTCTTGTAACACATCAACATCATTAAGTTTTCAATGGAGCGGGAAACAGGATTCTAACCACTGCTTAAAGAACATATACAAACTAATTATTATTTACAAATACTACAATTACAGCTAGTTACAACTTTTGTTCGGCGATTTTAGTTTGCAAACGTTCAGCAGAATGCGTCATTTAACAAACTTTTGGTCAAAGTTTGGTCAAAGCCATAAAAGTATATTCAGTACAAACGGACTGCTTTTCACCGACAGCAGCGGTATGATTTGTAACCAGACCGATATGTTTGCCGAACAGATCATTGTAGCCTCTGTCATTGAGCACTTCGGCTCCGACTTTGACAGATGAAGTGGAAGCTTGGAGCGAGGGGATGAGTAGAACAAAATTTATCAGTACAATGACAATAATGCTAAAGCTTCTGGTTGGTGCAAAGGCATCACCGTTTCGCAACCATGAAATCACTGTAGACAAGCTCAATATGATTTCGATGTGTACGTAATGTCCATTTGTGGCGACCAGATTCTTCAATCTGCCATGCTGGCATTAATATGGAACCTTTACCCTGCAATAATTCTCTAACTATATCCTTGCCTCTCCCGGCGTAATTACCTGTAGTGCTCCCACCAAGCCATCTCTCTTCAGGTGCAGGAGAAGTCAACCAAGAGTATGGGTCTGCAAACAAAAATGATGCATTTTTTTGAGATACTACGCGGTTCATTTCATATAGATGTGCCAGCGGATAAGGGACACGATCGAGCAAGTTCAAGGATGACACCTGCTGAAAGGTCTCCCGCCGGAAAGGCAAATACTGTGCATCTGCAACAATGAACTCTGCATTATCAGTCCGCCAGGAATCAGGCAGATTCACATCGAATGTTTCCCTCAATTTTCCTTCTAATGGCAGAGAAAACTTGTATCTACGGCTATTCATAAGATTACGTGCTGTGCTGATAAAACTTTCAGAAAGATCACAGCCAACAGCCCAACTGCTTTTATTGGCCATTTCAAACACAAGGCGACCTACAGAGCATCCAGCATCAAACGATAACGAGCGGTTTGTTTCAAGCAACGAGTCCCAAAAGAATGGTTCTGAAATTAATTCAGTAGAATCAAGTAGATCCGAATAATGGCTCAATAAGTAACGATCAACCATGTCGGGGTCCTCATACCTTATACCCCTTACATCCTGATTCACCTGAAGATTGGCAATCCCATTCTTTATAGGGAAGTCTCTCTTGCATTTCAGGCAATGAAGTTCTCCAGACAATATATCGTTGTTACAGTGCCGGTCTATTTTCTGCACTTTAACAGCAAGTGAATTCTCTTTAGGGAGGCAAGAAGGACAGATAAGGTGTTGAAGTAAAAACTCTTTCATGTAGCTGCTCCGCTTTATTAAAAACAATCACAATCAAAAACAGGCTACATCAATTGATATAACCTGTCTTTGATTCAAAATAAATTAACTGTAGTATCCTGTGCAAGGGTAGTAACTGGAATCAATGCCCCGCATTACTCCTCTAATCTTTTGTTGTCTTGTAACTCCCATCTTTCGCAAAATCTGTTTTAGCATTAACAAACTTTACATTTGTGTAACCAAGTTCTTTCAGAGCATGGTATGCCATCTCTGCACGCACACCGGTTGAGCAAAGAGTAATAAGCAGTTTATCCTTTGGTAACTCGGCCAGACGCTCCTTAAATTCTTCAGCCGGAATAAGCTTGGCAGTTTTGAGCATGCCAGCTTTACCTTCATCTTGATTACGTACGTCGATAATCATAACGTTGGCCGGTAAATTTGCAGCATACTTCTCAAACTCAGCAAGATCGATCTCGCCTGGACGTGGTTTGGGGGTGTAGGTGGCTTTTGCCGCAAGCTTGCCGCTCGAAACATCATATTTTAATGTTTGCCAAGCATCAAATCCGGCATTCAGGACAACAACTCTTTTGAATCCAGCCTTAACAAGGGCAGATGCAACTAGCTTAGCGTCATGGCCACCATTCTGGTCATATACCATGACAGGAGCGCCCTTTTTAATTTCTAACGCCTTAATCAGCTTTTCAGAATTTTTAGCCGGAAAAGCTACTGCACCTTTGATGAAGCCTTTGGCAACATCTTTTTCAGAGCGAACATCAAGCAGTACATGTGGAATATCTTTATCGATCCAGGACTCTTTCAGAAACTGGGCAGAAAGTAGACCGTAGTTTTTCTCCGACCAGGCTGGCATGCCGTCCACATAAACCTTTAGATTTGTATAACCAAGCTTCATGGCTTTAGCAGCAGAACCAGGGCTCATATTACAGGCAGGTCCGGCACAGTAGAAAATTATCAGGGCCTTTTTATCCTTTGGCAGCAACTTTTCGGCCATCTTGTCGAATGCAGGGAACGGAAGATTGACAGCTGTAGGAATAAAGCCTTCCTTGTAACGTGGCAACGGACGAGCATCAAAGAGGAAGTATTTCCCTTTTTCAGGACCCATTGCAACCAACTTTTCAACATCAGCAGTTGTCATCAACATTTCTTTAGAAACTTTGACCGGGGGTTTTTCGATAACTTTTACAGCGGTCTTCACACCGCCTTTTTCAAGGAATTCGATCTTAATCTCGTGACCCTTCTTGATCGCACGAAGCAGCTCACCATCACCGCTCTTTCCTTCACCACTTATAACTTTAATCTCATCTTCATCAAACTTGACCAACTCGACGGCATCGTCAATTTTAAGCTGGATCGTTTTGGACTTAAACGCTACGTTATCAAAATTGCCTCGTAACGCATCCGCTTCGGCTTTATGACAGCTTGTACAAATTTTAGCGATGTTTGGCTTGACGACGGGAGCAGAATCAGCAGCAAAAACTGCAACGGTAAAGACTGTGCTGACAAGCATTGTGAATACAACTGTTTTCTTGGACATGGAGTTCCCCTTACATGAGATAATTAAGTTACAATAATAATTTTACTGCAACATTCGAAGTCAGCTTATATGTGTGCTTTCGGCCTTAAACTACATTCGAAATAATACTAATACAAAGCATATAATTTGCGTTTCAAAACTAATATCACAACACAGCCATGAGTGCAATTGGAAAAAAGGCCCATTATTGCGATGAATTACAACGTGTTATATATGCATCGGAAAAATGTTCATCGATTGTTATTGCACTGTTGTAATTGAGAACAGCCTGATCAATTTGCTTGCCGAATTCACATTTCAACCCCTTTACAAATTTTACTGCAGCACCATCGTGGCAAAGTTCAGCCACTTTGCTTTCCAGACCATCGGGCAATACGTTAAAATCGTTTTTTTGCTGGTTGAAGACCAGTTCATTTGCCTCCTTGCAGCGTCCTTCCTTAGTTTTACCCCAAGTAAAACCACTGCAAAACAGCGAAACAACCAATAGGAATGTAAATAGATTTTTCATTTTTTGTCCTGTCGAATGTCTTTATTACGATTACGCTTCTTATTGCGGTATCTCCTGATAAATGTCTGTAGTGACTGGAGGAGTGATTTTTCACGAGGCACTACCGAAGCATAATCTATATTGCCGAGCTGACTTCCGGTCGGTGCAGACAGTGATCCGCTCTTTTGTATTCCCAACAATTGGCTTGGATAAACGCTATTGTATCCAACAATCAGGAAACTGGTCATACATGCCACAGCCGCATATGGCCCGATGGAAGCCCCAAACAACTCCATTGCCATTATAGATGCAGAAATTGGTGTATTCGCCGCCGCAGCAAGCATTGCAACCATCCCAACAGCCGAGAACAGCGCCAGATTATGTGGTTGAAACAATGAGGCGAACAGGTTGCCTGCAGCTGTCCCTATGAAGAATACTGGAGTAAGAACACCTCCGCTTCCGCCACAACCAAGAGTAATTGACGTAGCAATACTCTTCCAGAAGATAGACGCTGCTGGCAGATCTTCACCCCGCAATCCTGCCTCAATTGATTCAAGTCCCAAACCAAGATAGTCCTTAGAGACATACATGCCGATCAACACAAGACATAAGCCGCCGATGAGAGCTTTGTCGATCCAGCTCCAGGTGTAGCGGTCCAAAAGGTTATGTACTATGCGAAGTAGCTGCACAAAGAAGAGGGCAATGACGCCGCACCAGATGCCGAAAATGAGCATCTTGAAAAACATGATGCTATCAATATTGGAGATATTAAGTTGCAGGTAGTGAGGATAGGTAACACCAAGCATGGTGGCTACATAATAGCCAACTATGCCCGCAACAAAGGAAGGAAACATCACTTCATACATTACCTGGCCGAGAACCAGCACCTCTATACCGAATAATGCCCCGGCTATAGGAGTCCCGAATACGGTTGAAAAGCCGGCGCTGATGCCACAAATAACTAATTTCCGTCGGTCGATGTCAGAAAATCGCAAAAGCGTACCACATGCCGAAGCAAGGCCTGCCCCTATTTGCGCACAAGGTCCTTCCTTGCCGGCTGAACCGCCACCTGCCAAGGTTACAATGGTCGCCACTAGTTTGACTGGAACCACCTTAAAGTCGATTCTACCCATTCTTTGGTGGACAGCCTCTATGACCTTTTCGGTCCCATGTCCGGCGGCATCCGGCGCCAAATATCGTACCAAGGCACTGCTTGCCAGAATGGCTGCGGGCAGGAAAAACTGGTAGGGGAGGTGCTCACCAGAATAATCACTGCCCGCTGATAACAGTTTTAAAAATATCGCAGTACCACAACCTGAAAGTATACCTACAACCGTTGCATACACAGACCACTTGATGATACTAGCAAAAATTGTGAGTTGTTCTGATAAATGATCTTTCATTAATTATAAACGACTACTTCTGAATCACGAATTCATCTCTACGGTTTTTAGACCATGCGGCTTCATCTTCACCCTGAACGGCTGGGCGTTCTTTACCATAACTGATTATCGACAACCGATCAGGCTGTACACCAAGAGTCACCAGATATTTTTCTGCCGCTTTAGCCCGCCGCTCACCCAAGGCCAAGTTATATTCTGCAGAACCACGTTCATCGCAATTTCCTTCAATACGAATCTTCACGTCTTTATTTTCTTTCAGCAGAATCTCCCCATTGCGGGATAATGTATCTCTTGATGGCTTGCTTAAATCTGAACTATCGAAGTTGAAGTAAACTTTTTCAAACGCTGTCTGGCGTGCAGCTGGCTTTACAGGTTGCTGTGTAGATACTGCCGGCTGAACCAGTATAGACGGTGACGCTTTTTTCTCTTCGTTTTTAAGATCGGATGCCGCCTTAGTGCTTGCTGGAGCTACGACTGTTTTTGCAGTCACTTCCTTGCCGCCTAATGATTCATCCTTTTTTACAACATCCTTGTTGGCACACCCCGAGGCACTGATCATCACACTAATACACCCGATTGCCAGCACAACATTTTTATAACCTTTCATCATGGAACTCCTTTCTACATGTCTATTGACAGAATATGTTACAACATGTAATAATTTACAACACAAACTATTTATATGTCAAATTAAAAAAGATATCACCCTATGAAGCTGGTTAACACAAACAAAACCAACGATACTGTGATGAATTTCATCCACACAGAACTACGTGAAGAACTAATAGATGAGTTACTTGACAGGCTTAACAGCTTATCTAATGCAACTGAAGGGCTGTCACGTGAGGTTGAAAAATTAACCGGTCTTAGCAGGAATCATGTGCTGACTATAAAGGCGGTATCACGGTCACCATCTGCCCGCGTTTCCGAACTGGCGAGGAGCATGTATCTCAACCCGGCTACAATGGTGCGAATTCTCGACCATCTGGAGGAACAAGGGCTCATTACCAGAACGCGTTCAAAAGAAGATCGTCGCGTTGTCGAAATTAAGCTCACGGAGAAGGCTGCAGGTGTCAAGATGGTCCTACATGACATCACACATGGCTGCATGAAGCATTGCCTGGGAATTACAGATAATCAAGAGTTGTTGGACATTCTCAAGGTACTTCGGAGGCTCTCATCACTGTTTGACATGACCTGTTTGCACCCTTTAAATAAAACCATGGTATAGTTTATCTTTCTATAACCAATCCATTACTGACACAAAAAAGGAAAGCAACAAATGATAAGTAAGCTATTGATTACCATCACTACTCTATTGTCACCGCAATTTGCCATGGCATCAGAAGGCGGTGGTGAGATACTAGATCTGACCCGCAGCGGGATGGGTATTTTTGCACTCGTGCTTTTCGTCAGTGCATACGCTTTGGTAATATTTGAAGAGCAGCTACACCTGCGCAAAAGCAAACCGGTCATCGTTGCAGCCGGAATTATCTGGATTCTGGTGGCACTTTCCTATCAGGCACTCGGTAAGCCTAACCATGCTCACGCCGTAATCCTTGGCAATTTGACCGAATATGCCGAACTATTCCTGTTTTTGTTAGCCGCCATGACCTACATTAATGCCCTGGAAGAGCGCAATGCCTTTAAAGCGCTGCGTTCCTGGCTGGTCAATAAGGGCTTTACGCTACGCACGGTCTTCTGGATGACCGGTCTGCTGGCTTTCTTCATTTCGCCGGTAGCGGATAACCTAACCACAGCGCTGCTAATGGGAGCTGTCGCCATGGCGGTGGGTGGAAGCAACAAAAAATTCGTGACGGTTGCCTGCATCAATATTGTCGTGGCAGCCAATGCCGGCGGTGCCTTCTCTCCCTTTGGTGACATTACCACCCTGATGGTCTGGCAGAAGGGAAAAGTAAGTTTTTTTGAGTTTTTCGCCATCTTTATCCCGTCGGTCATCAACTGGCTCATCCCGGCGGTCTTTATGAGCCTGGCTGTGTCAAAAGAGAAACCGGAAGTACATGATGAAACGGTACAGATGAAGCTGGGCGCCAAACGGATCATGGCACTGTTTCTGCTAACCATCGCCACCGCCGTTTCATTTCACAATTTCCTGCATTTGCCACCGGCGGTTGGAATGATGCTCGGCCTCGGGTACCTTTCCTTCTTTTCCTACTACTTAAAAAAAGTGGAGGGACGGCTTTTAAGTGATGAGTCACCTCTTGATGTCACGAGCCACAAGCACTCCACCGTCGACTTTTTTCATAAAGTGGCCAATGCCGAATGGGATACTCTGTTGTTCTTCTATGGGGTAATCCTCTGTGTGGGCGGTCTGGGCCAGTTTGGATATCTTGCCGGTATTTCCAGTTTTATGTACGACGGCCTGGGGCATACCACAGCCAATGTGCTGGTTGGAATCCTGTCAGCCATTATCGATAATATTCCGGTTATGTTCGCGGTACTAACCATGGATCCGCAGATGTCTCACGGCCAGTGGCTACTGGTGACCCTTACCGCAGGAGTCGGTGGCAGCCTGCTCTCTATCGGTTCCGCCGCCGGGGTGGCTTTGATGGGATCGGCCCGCGGTGTCTACACTTTCGGCGCACATCTCAAATGGAGCTGGGCTATCGCTCTGGGGTATGCCGCCAGTATCGCCGCCCATCTGTTTCTGAACGGAAAATATTTCCATTGAAGCAACGGAATAATACGATTGCCATTTAAGCAGGCAAAGGATTTATATGCCTTCAACCACACCTGAACATACTCCCATGTGGAGAGCGCTTCAAAAGCTGCGCCTGACAATTGGACAGTACCTGGACTCGAAGTCATCTGATGTGCAGCATCATGATATTATAAAAGAACTCTATGGTCGCACAGAAATGACCGGCAGTTACGTAGCAGCGCTGATTTTCTCTAATCTGATCGCATTGTTGGGGTTACTATCAAACAGTGTAGCGGTCGTAATAGGTGCCATGCTCATCTCACCGCTTATGGGGCCAATCTTTTCGCTGGGGCTCTCATTTGCTATGGGGCATTTGATTCTTGCTCGTAAGGCCGCTAAAATTATTAGCATCAGTGTTCTGATAACTGTTGTGGTCGCCGCTTTTTTCACCTTTTTATCTCCACTCAAGGAGGCAACGACCGAAATTCTAGCCCGTACTCATCCAAACATCTATGACCTGCTGGTTGCTATTTTTGCTGGTGCTATAGGCGCAATCGCCCTCTGCACCCGCAAAAACTATCTTTTTACCACCACCGGAATTGCAATCGCCACTGCGGTCATCCCCCCGCTTAGTGTTGTGGGATATGGTGTTGGCACCATGCAAATCAGTATGGCCATGGGCGGTTTCCTCCTTTTTTTCACCAACCTTGTTGCAATAGTCATTAGTTCAAATATTGTTTTCATGCTGTTGCGTTTTCGCTCATCCATGGTCGAAGAAAGCATTTACCCGCTCAAGCTCAGAGTGAGAATCCTTGCAGTTACCCTGTTTGTCATCTCCATACCCCTAATTATCACCCTGGTGAGCGACATTCGCAAATTGAAGCTTACCAAACGGATAGAACAGACCCTCAACGGATATTTAAGCTTCGATGGGAACTCCCGACTCACTGGATTCTCCGTCAGTCAGGAGGAAAAAGGGATAAAGGTTCTGGCATCCGTAAACACTGTCAACGAGATAGATGCAGCAACCGAAAGCAGGCTTAACAAAGCACTCTCTGATGTGACAGCACTTCACGTCAAACTTGACCTCGAACAGATCATAGTCAAAGTGGGAGCAATTAACACTCCTGAGGTTTCCCTTGCAAAAAACATTCTCGCAGCAACTCCGCAAGCCAAAGAAACGCTTGCCACACTGCGCGGCAAGACCTTGGGTGCAATCAAAGAAGTCTGTACCGAAGCAGGAATCTTTCTCGCCCCCTGGCCGGTCAAAAGCTGCGGCGTAAGCTTCAGCAACGGAGTTGCCCAGACAACCCTGCTTCTTACTATTGGGCGAGATTTTGCGTTGAGCGACCAGGAACAGCGCTGGCTTGCCATTGCTGTTGAAAAGAAGCTTGATTCGTCTGTCATACTGAAAACAGAATTAGTCCCGTTATTTCCAGATCTATCCCTGAGTGACAAAGGTATTCCTGACGATACCGAGATAAAGAAACTGGCGATGCTCAAGGAATTTACGCTAAAAAATATTCCGGTACAGTTAACGATAAACTACCCAAGAGGAAGCCGTGCCGAGACGGCCCTAAACCATAAAAAAGCTAAGCTGCTCAAACAGTATCTGGAAAAAGAATCGGGCATTACTGTTGGACATGTCACTCCCAACGCTTCCGGAGAAGCATACCGGATTAAGGTGTTGGAGGAAAATGGGGAAAACTAAACAAACTCTAAGTAATACAGGATCATTTTGCTGCCTTAGAGGATGATGCTGTGCAGGAGGTAACAGTGGATATTTTTTCACTAAATATCGGGGCAACCCCTAAAGCGGGCTCTGTTCTCTTCAGAGTCTGGGCTCCGAAAGCTTCATCTATAGAAGTTGAACTTGTTGACAGCGATCATCCGAATACAATTCTCCAGAAAGATGGTGAATACTTTCAGGGCACTGTTCGGGCAAAAGCAGGAGACCTCTACTGGTACAAAATCGACAACACATTACGTCGTCCAGATCCCGCTTCCCGCTACCAACCGGAAGGCGTACACGGGCCTTCACAGATTATTGACCCGACTTATTCTGCATGGAGTGACAACGAATGGAGAGGTCTACCACTGGATGAATACATCATGTATGAATTGCATGTCGGCACTTTCACTACGGAGGGTACTTTTGACGGAGCAATATCACACCTCGACTACCTGTGCGAACTCGGCATAACCGCCGTCGAATTGATGCCGGTTGCCCAGTTCCCTGGTGAACGCAACTGGGGGTATGACGGCACCTTTATATTCGCTCCGCAAAACAGTTATGGCGGCCCGGATGGTCTGAAACGGCTGGTAGATGCCTGTCACTCTCGCGGGTTGGCCGTAATTCTCGATGTGGTTTACAACCATCTGGGACCGGAGGGGAACTATCTACACGCTTTTGGTCCATACTTTACTGATCGCTACCATAGCACCTGGGGAGACGCGGTCAATTTTGATGGTCCCGACAGTGACCAGGTCCGCCATTATTTCATCTCAAATGCTCTCTACTGGATAACTGAATTCCATATCGATGCGCTAAGACTGGACGCTGTCCAAGGCATATTTGATTTCAGCGCCAGGCATATCCTTCAGGAATTGACCGAGGCTGTTCACATGCAGTGTGCCGCGCTCGGTCGGAAGGTCCACGTTATTGCCGAAAGTGATCTGAACGATGTGAGGTTGATCAATACCCGGGAGTCCGGTGGTTACGCTCTAGATGCCCAGTGGAACGACGACTTTCACCATTCACTGCGAGCCCTTATGACTGGGGACAATGACGGATACTATTCTGACTTCGGCGAGTTTTCAGACCTGGTTAAGAGCATTAAAGAGGGGTTTGTTCTCTCCGGTGGGTATTCGACATTCAGAAGAAGACGGCACGGCAGTTCCTCGGCAAAAATTCCTCCCATTAAATTGGTGGTATTTTCCCAGAATCACGACCAGGTGGGCAACCGGATGCGCGGTGAGAGACTGAGCGAACATCTTACACTCCAACAGCTCAAGCTTGCCGCCGCAACTACGTTATTATCTCCCTACCTGCCGCTGCTCTTCATGGGAGAAGAATATGCGGAATCGGCGCCGTTCCCTTATTTCGTCAGTCATGGCGATGCGGATCTGGTGGATGGTGTCAGGCGGGGACGCCTTGAGGAATTCGCCGCATTTGCTCTTGAAGGTTCCCCCCCGGATCCACAGTCCGAGGCAACGTTTCTTTCTGCAAAACTGGATCAGGAACTGCGCCGTCAAGGGGAGCACCACATCATCTTCGACTTCTACTGTGAACTGATAAAATTACGGAAGGAATGTACACCTCTTGCCGGACACCGCAGGGAGGATATGCAGATTATCTCCTGCGAAGAAGAAAAACTGTTGGCTGTGGTCCGGAGAGCCGACGGCGATCAGGTGCTCTGCCTGTTCAACTTCAGTGACCAGAATCGCGTGATCGGTCCGCCGCTGGCGAACGGCACAATGCATATTCTTCTCGATTCAACCGGCAAATACCCGCCGGACAGTTGCATAACCGTATATGCTACCAGACCCAAAACATTCCCAACTCTGGCCCCTTTTGGCGTCATTGTCTATCGGACCGAAAGGAGTAGTTAATGCAGCGCTTCCTCTGCGTACATGGCCACTTTTATCAACCCCCCCGTGAAAATCCCTGGCTGGAGTCTGTTGAGATCCAGGATTCAGCCTACCCATATCATGACTGGAATGAACGGATTACGGCTGAATGTTATGCACCGAATACCGCTTCGCGCTATCTGGACGGTGAAGGCCGCATCACCGGGATCATCAGCAACTATGCCCGGATCAGTTTTAATTTCGGACCGACCCTGCTCTCATGGATGGAAAAGTATTCGCATGATACCTACCAGGCGATACTGGCAGCCGACCGTCAGAGCATTGACTGGCGCTCCGGCCATGGAGCCGCCCTCGCTCAAGTGTACAACCATATCATCATGCCTCTGGCAACCAGGCGCGACAAACAAACTCAGGTGCGCTGGGGCATCAGTGATTTCGAACATCGTTTTCAGCGTTTTCCAGAGGGGATGTGGTTGGCGGAAACAGCCGTAGACACAGAAACTCTTGAGGTGCTTGCCGAAGAAGGGATCAGCTTCACCATACTTGCTTCTCACCAGGCGGGGCGGATGCGGAAAATCGATGGTGACAAGTGGGAGGATGTCAGCGGTTCTCATATCGACCCATCACGTGCTTACCTCTGCCGACTCCCTTCCGGACGGAGTATCACCATTTTCTTTTACGACGGCCCCATTTCACAGGCAGTGGCGTTCGAAAAACTCCTGAACAGCGGAGAACAGTTTGCCACCCGTCTGATGTCCGGTTTTTCCCGTAACCGCAAACACCCCCAACTTGTACACATCGCCACCGATGGCGAAACCTATGGTCATCATCACCACTTCGGTGAAATGGCTCTGGGGCATGCTCTGAATCACATTGAAGGTCATGGCCTTGCCAGGCTGACCAACTATGGCGAATTTTTGGAGTTTCACCCACCAACCCATGAGGCGGAGATTGTAGAGAACAGTTCATGGAGCTGCATACATGGCATCGAGCGCTGGAGGAGTGACTGCGGCTGTAACTCAGGAGGGAATCACGGATGGGACCAGCAGTGGCGTAGGCCGCTACGGGACGCACTAGACTGGCTCAGCCAACATTTGGCAGTCTGCTATGAAGAGAGTTTGGCGCTTCACCTTAAAGACCCTTGGGAAGTACGGAATGAATATATATCTGTCATGCTCGACCGTTCAGAGGGGAATGTTGCCGCATTTTTACTCAGACATTCCCTGCATCCGCTGGATGAAGATGCCACCTTAGCCGTACTCTGCCTGCTGGAAATGCAACGTCATGCCCTGCTGATGTACACCAGCTGCGGATGGTTTTTCGACGAATTATCAGGTTTGGAAACGGTTCAGATCATCCAGTACGCAGCCCGGGCAATACAGTTGGCAGAGCGGTATTGCCTCCGGACTATAGAAACCGAATTTCTCGAACGGCTGACACTGGCCGGAAGTAATATCACCGAACATGGGAACGGTGCTGAAATTTATGTAAAGTTTGTCAAGCCCGCCATGATTGACCTGATCAAGGTCGGCGCGCACTATGCCGTCAGTTCCGTGTTTGAAGAATACGGAGATGAAACTGATATTTTCAGCTATCGAGCATTCCGGGAAGATTTCATGATCCTCCGTACCGGACAGATGAGCCTGACCGTAGGGAGAATATTCATCCGTTCGTCCATTACCCACAAAGCAGACCGGATCAGTTTCTGTACCCTCTATTTCGGCGGTCATGCCTTGAACTGTGGAGTACGTTCCTTCCTTGGAGATGAAGCCTATCAATCAATGAAGGAAGAGGTTGTTACCGCCTTCAATGAAGCCGATTTTGCTACGATCATCCGCCTGATGGATACCCATTTCGGCATGCATAACTACTCACTCAAGGCTCTATTTCGGGATGAACAGCGTCATATTCTACAGCTTATCATCGCCGGTACTCTTCAGGAGTTTGAAGACAAATTTACCAGCCTCTACGAAAACAGCAGAAGTTTGATGGGGTTCCTGAGGGACACCGGCATGCCGGTGCCGCATCGTTTTATGACTACTGCCGAGACGGCACTCAATCTGCAGCTGAAAAAACTGTTCACCTCGGAAGAGGTCGATATTGACAGACTAAAGGAGGTTATTACAGAGATTACAGGCTGGGATGTCGCAGTGGATAAAGTTGCTCTGGAATTCATCATCCGCCGCAGATTGGAAGCGGCAATGGCCGAACTGCTTGAAAACCCGGAAAACGCTGAACAGCTTGGCGAACTTCTTCTGTTGACGGAAGCGATAGCGTCACTGCCGATTGATGTTAACCTCTGGCAGGCTCAGAATATTTACTGGGCCTTGCTGCATTCCCGCGACTCTGAGTTCTGGGTTAACAGAAAGGTTGCGGACAAAAACGGCACATTCTGGTTCGAATCTCTCAGAAGGCTTGGAGAGCTGCTATACTTCAATGTAAACACTCAATTAGAAGTAAAGGGGAACATATGATCGGCATTGGACTCAGAATTCCTGTATCAACCTACCGGCTTCAGTTCAACGGACAATTCGGCTTCAGCGACGCCAGAGAAATTGTCTCTTATCTACAGGACCTCGGCATCAGTGACATCTACGCGTCACCATATTTTAAAGCACGTGAGGGGAGTCTCCACGGCTACGACATCCTGGACCAGAACAGCCTGAATCCGGAGGTCGGAACGGAGGAGGAATATGAGCAACTGATCGATGAGCTGAAGCGGTTCGATATGGGGCAGATACTCGATATAGTCCCTAATCATATGTGCATAGAGGGGCCTGGAAATGCTTTTTGGATGGATGTGTTGGAAAACGGACCCAGTTCGACTTATGCTAGTTTTTTCGATATCGACTGGCATCCGGTCAAACAAGAACTGGAGAATAAGATCCTGATTCCGATCCTGGGTGACCAGTACGGAACGGTACTCGAGAACGGGGAGTTACACCTATCCTTTGAAGAGGGGTCTTTTTTCGTCTGTTACTACGAACACAAACTGCCGATTATTCCCAAGACCTACAGTAATATCCTGACTCTCTATATCGAAAATCTTGAACAGGAGCTTACTAGCACTGCACCCCAATTTCAGGAATTTATGAGCGTTGTAACGGCGCTCAGACACCTCCCGCCTGCAACTGAAAAAAATTCCGAACGAATCGCTGAGCGTTACCGTGAAAAGGAGGTCGTCAAACGGCGCCTCTGGAGTCTCTATCAAAACAGCTGTGCGATAAGGGACTTCATTGATAGTAACGTTGCCACCTTCAACGGGATAAAAGGAGATCCGCGCAACTTTGATATGCTGGATGCGCTCCTTCGGGAACAGGTCTATCGAATTTCCCACTGGCGGGTTGCAACCGAAGAGATCAACTACCGGAGATTCTTCGACATTAACTCCCTCGGCGCCATCAGGGTAGAGGATCCTGACGTCTTTGAAGAAACGCACCGCCTTATCTTCAAACTTGTGGAGAGCGGAAAGATAACCGGCTTGCGTATCGACCATGCCGATGGCTTGCTGGACCCTGAAGACTACGTAAGACGACTCCAATCAGGCTGTTTCAACCGGATGTATAGTGCCACCCCGGATGCAGACAACAGTGAAGAGGAGATTGAAATAGCTGTTAGAGATAAATATGACAGGGTAGTGGCCGCAGACCCTTCATACAAGCCGTTCTACATCGTTGGAGAAAAAATACTCCTCAAAGCAGAGAGACTGCCTGATTGTTGGAAAGTTTACGGCACCACCGGGTACGATTTTGCCAATCAGGCCAACGGTGTGCTTGTAGAAACCTCAAATGCCAAATTATTTGATACTCTTTACACACGGTTTATGCAGCATCGCCTTGACTTTCAGGAGGCCGTCTATGACAAGAAAAAACTTGTCATGCAGGTAGCCATGTCTAGTGAAATTAACACGCTGGGGCATTATCTAAACAGAATATCCGAACAGAACCGGCATACGCGGGATTTTACCCTTAACAGTCTGATTAAGTCGATTGTTGAGGTGATCGCCTGTTTCCCGGTATATCGGACATACACCAACAGCTTTGAAGTTATGGAGCGGGACCGGCAGTACATTGAATCTACTATTGGCTGGGCAAAACGTCAGAATCCAGCCATCAGCGCATCTATATTTGATTTCATACGCGATGTTCTCCTCCTTCATTTTCCTTACGCCATGATCGACGAACACAAAATGGAGTGGCTTGATTTTGTGATGCGCTTTCAGCAGATAACCAGCCCGGTTATGGCCAAAGGGGTCGAAGACACGGCATTCTATCTGTACAATAGGCTGGTGTCCCTGAATGAAGTGGGTGGAAGTCCGGAGCGTTTCGGCATCACCATGGAGGCGTTCCACGGCCAGAATATCGAACGATGCAAGAGCCGACCGCTGGCAATGCTGGCCACATCAACCCATGATACCAAGAGAAGTGAGGATGTCCGGGCACGGATAACCGTACTCTCTGAAATTCCTGAACAATGGCGGGAAGGGCTTTCCCGCTGGAGTCGTCAGAACCGCAAACTCAAAATGGTTGTCGACGGCAAACCTGCTCCGAGCCGCAATGAGGAGTACCTGCTTTATCAGACACTGGTTGGTACCTGGCCCTTCTGCAGCGTTGCGGATGAAGAGTTCGCGATATTTCGTACCCGGATGAAGGAATACATGTTAAAAGCCATGCGGGAAGCCAAGGTGCACACCAGCTGGATCAGCCCTAATACTCTGCGTGAGGATGCGGTGATGTATTTTGTCGACTCGATCCTGAAGGATTCTCCTCACAACAACTTTCTGCACGATTTTGCTGCGTTCCAAAAAATGACGGCAAGCTACGGAATATTTAATTCCCTGTCGCAGACCCTCCTGAAGATTGCTTCGCCCGGCATCCCAGATTTCTACCAGGGAAACGAACTGTGGGATTTCAGCCTGGTAGACCCTGACAACCGCAGGCAGGTAGATTACCGTTTAAGAAAAAAACTTTTGCAAGATCTGAAGCAAAAAGAAGAGACCTCAGGACTCCTTGAAACGGCACGAGATACTGTAGCAACACGTAACGACGGCCGTATAAAACTTCACCTCACCCACAAAGCACTCAACTATCGCCGGGAAAACCGTGCACTGTTCGAATCCGGCAGATATCTGCCGCTGACGGTAGAAGGTACATATCAGGATCATGTCTGCGCCTTTGAACGCTCGGTTAACGGCATTTCGATCATGGTGATTGTACCTCGTTTTTGTAGCCGCATTATTCAGAACTTCAGCGATCTGCCGCTGGGACCGGACGTATGGCAGGGCACTCGGATCATCCAAACATTCGATATTGCGACAAGCCGCTATCGCAATATATTCACTGGAGAAATACTGCAGCTCGATCAGCAGAATGGACAGTTAAGCCTTGCTCTTGAGAAAATACTCTCGGTATTTCCGGTCGCCCTGCTGGAAAGGATTGACCCGCTCCCTAATCTGGAAAAGGAGCTTTGATGTTAAATAAACGTGGCTGTGGAATACTGCTGCACCCGACATCGCTGCCGGGCGCAGGGGGTATTGGGACACTGGGGCCGGATGCCAGGCGCTTTATTGACCTGCTGCACGAAATGGGTATGTCGTACTGGCAACTGCTCCCGTTGTCGCCCCCCGCCTGCGGCAATTCCCCCTATTCCGCATTTACCGCTTTTGGAGGTAACCCGCTCCTGATAGATCTGGAGTTGATAGTAAATGAGGGGGATCTTTCACCGGCCTGTTGCGACTGCAGCTATGCTGAAGAGAGGGTTGATTTCGGCGCCGTCATCGCATTCAAAATGGAACTGTTATATCAGGCCGCTTCAACCTTTCTGTCCAGGGACGATCCTTCCCGTACGCTTGAATTTAGCCTCTTCTGTAAAACTACACCATGGCTCCATGATTATGCGCTCTTTATGGCCCTCAAGCGGCGCTACAAAGGCATCTGCTGGAATTTGTGGCCAGAGGATGCGGCACGACCAACAGTTGCAATGCATCAAAGATTATCGGTGGAACTTGAATCTGAAATTGCGATCCAGAAATATATGCAGTGGCAGTTTGCCCGACAATGGCAGCAACTGCGCAGCTATGCCAACCAGAGGGATATCACCGTTATTGGGGACATTCCTATTTTTGTCGCGTATGACTCTGCCGATGTCTGGAGCCGGCGCGAGTTTTTTCTTCTGGACGAGAAAGGTGATTCCGCATTTGTGGCCGGAGTTCCACCCGACTATTTCAGCGCAACAGGCCAAATGTGGGGCAACCCACTCTATAATTGGAAAATAATGGAGCAGACCGGATATCAGTGGTGGATTGATCGTTTCAGGGCGACGTGTGAGCTCTTTGACCTTGTCCGCATCGACCATTTTCGCGGTTTTGAGGCGGCGTGGCACATTCCGGCACATGAGAAAACAGCTCAAAAAGGGGCATGGATTAAGGGTCCGGGAGAAAAACTTTTTAATGCCCTCCAGATAGCTCTCGGGTCTCTTCCTATTATTGCGGAAGATTTGGGGGTAATAACTCCTGAAGTGTTGGCACTTCGTGACCGGTACGATTTCCCCGGCATGAAGATTCTTCAGTTTGCATTTGAAAAAGAGCCGGTAAATCTTCCGCACAATCACGTCAAGCATGCGGTCGTCTATACTGGCACCCATGATAACGACACGACCAAAGGGTGGTATGATTCTCTATCTGACGTAAAGCGAACTGTGATGAACGAATATCTTGGCTGTTCCGGGGATGACAGTGCCGGTAATCTGATCCGTGCTGCACTGATGTCGGTCGCTAATACTGCAATTATACCGTTTCAGGACATTTTAAAACTGGGGAGCGAGGCACGTATGAATATCCCAGGTACCCCCTTCGGTAACTGGGAATGGCGCTTCACTTGGGACATGCTTCCGCAAGATCTGGCGGCTTCAGTACGGAGCCAGGTGGAGCGCTACGACAGGGGACACAATGGAGGTAAAAACTATGCGTCATGAAGATTCAATTCTTGAAGACAATCCATTTTGGTACCGTGATGCGGTTGTATACCAGGTACACATAAAGGCCTTCGCAGATTCTGACGCTGACGGCACCGGGGATTTTCTCGGTCTGATCAGCAAGATTGACTACCTGCAGCAGCTCGGGATTACCGCGATCTGGCTCCTCCCGTTCTATCCTTCGCCGCAGCGGGACGATGGCTACGACATCTCTGACTACTTTAGCGTCAATCCCAGCTATAACACCCTCCGTGAGTTCAAGCAACTGCTTGATAAAGCCCACGGTCGCGGTATCAGGGTGATCACCGAACTTGTTCTCAATCACACCTCGGATCAGCACCCCTGGTTCCAGCGTGCCCGCCGGGCCAAGTCCGGCTCGGTTCACCGGGACTACTATGTCTGGAGCGATACGCCGGAAAAGTACCGCGATGCGCGGATTATCTTCAAGGACTTCGAAACCTCCAACTGGTGCTGGGATCCAGTGGCCAAGGCGTACTTCTGGCACCGTTTCTATTCACATCAGCCGGACCTCAACTTTGACAACCCGAAGGTTCAAACCGAAATGTTGAAAGTGATCGATTTCTGGATGAAGATGGGGGTTGACGGGGTTCGGCTCGATGCCGTTCCCTACCTGTTCGAGCGGGAGGGGACCAATTGCGAAAATCTTCCCGAAACCCACAATTTCCTTAAAAAGTTACGAGCCCATCTTGATACTAACTTCAAAAACCGTCTGCTACTCTCAGAAGCAAACCAGTGGCCGGAAGATGCCGCCGCCTATTTCGGCGAAGGTAACGAAAGCAATATGGCCTTTCATTTTCCGCTTATGCCGCGCATGTTCATGGCTATCGAGATGGAAGATCGCTTCCCGATCGTCGATATCCTTGACCAGACACCGGCCATTCCCGAAGGGTGCCAGTGGGCTATCTTTCTGCGCAACCATGATGAATTGACCCTGGAGATGGTAACTGATGAAGAGCGGGACTACATGTACCGAGTGTACGCAACCGATCCCAAGGCCCGCATTAATCTCGGCATTCGACGCCGTCTGGCCCCTCTGATGGGCAATAATCGCCGTAAAATAGAACTGATGAACATGCTCCTTTTCTCCCTGCCTGGCACTCCTATCATCTACTATGGCGATGAAATTGGCATGGGAGACAACTACTTCCTCGGAGACCGGAACGGCGTCCGCACCCCGATGCAGTGGAATCCGGACCGGAACGCCGGCTTCTCCACGGCCGGCCCCCAGAAACTGTTTCTGCCGGTCATAATAGAAGCAGAATACCACTATGAATCGATCAACGTGGAGAATCAGGAGCGCAATTCCTCGTCGCTGCTCTGGTGGATGCGGCGCACGATCGCTATGCGCAAGCGCTTCAAGGCTTTCGGCTGCGGCACGCTGGAAATGCTGCCGTCGGACAATCCAAAGGTGCTGACTTTTATTCGCAGCTTTGAAGACGAAAAACTCCTGGTAGTCATCAATCTCTCCCGCTTTGCCCAGACGGTTACCGTAGATCTGTCACGCTACGCCGGCATGATCCCAGAAGAGGTTTTTAGCCGCAACCGCTTCCCGATAATCCAGGAAACCAGATACCACTTCACCATGGGTTCATATGACTATTTCTGGTTCGTGTTACTCGGTACTGAAGCGCGTGCCGAGCCATGTGATGAAGAGTGCATGAAACTGAAACTGCGGGAAGGGCATCCCTGGTGGGATGTACTGGAAGGCAAAGCAGGAGAGCGCTTGTGCAATGCCGTCATGCCGCACTATCTGCAGCGAGTCTTCTGGTTTTTCGGCAAAGGGCGCATCATCAGACAGATCAGTGTGCTCGACCGCTGTCATTTGAAACAGGATGACCAGCAGTTTATGTTGACCTTCATAAAGGTCACCTATACCGAGTCGAATCCTGAAACATATATGATCCCCTTAACTTGGTATTCCAGCGAGCAGGTACAGACCATGGCGGAGCGTCATCCGCTGGCAACAATAACAACACTGGCGCTTGGAGATGTCGATGGCGTGCTGTGCGATGCCATCTACTTCGAGGAGTTCAGAACCCTGCTATTGGGGTTGATAAGTGGGCGGGGCAAAGTACATGGAACAAAGGGCTCACAACTGGCCGGTCTGCGTGGCAGCGGGATAACTAGAAGCTCTCCGCCCCGCGCAGAGCTTTTTCCCAGCAGGGTCGCCGCGGTCGAACAGAATAACAGCAGCATCATGTATGGCGATCGGTTGCTGTTTAAGATGTACCGAAAGCTGGAGGAGGGCGTCAATCCCGAACCAGAGATTCTCCGCATGCTGGCCGGAAAGAAACTGTTCCGGAATGCTCCTGCCTATGCCGGAAAAATTGAATATCGAACTGGCAGCGGCAGCACATATGATATCGGCGTTCTGCAAACCTATGTATCCAGCCATGGTGATGCCTGGCGGAACACCCTGACGAGTCTTACACAATTCGTCGAGCACCTGCTGTCCCACAAACACGACCTGCCAAAGCTCCCGTCACCCTTTCCGACACTCCTAGACGTCTGCGACAGCGGCATTCCGGATCAGTTCCGCGAACTGGTGCGCGGACTTCATCTGGAAATGGCCCTGCTGCTCGGTCGCCGCACTGCTGAGATGCACCGGGCACTTGCTGCCGATACTGCGGACAGCACATGGGATATGGAAGAATTTTCCACTCTCTACCAGCGCTCAATCTTCCAGTCAATGCGGGGGAATGTGCGGAGAACTTTCCAGATGCTGGCGGCAAATATCGGGCGTCTTCCTGAAAATGTCCAGCGGAGAGCCTTGAGTATACTGGATGCTGAAAAAGAGATCATTGCCTGCCTGCAGAAAATTACCGGACGGAAGCTTTCTGCCATGAAGTGCAGGATTCACGGCGATCTGCACCTGGGACAGGCTCTTTTTACCGGCAAGGATTTTGTCTTTATCGATTTCGAAGGAGAACCGTACCATACACTGAGCGAGCGGCGGTTGAAACGCTCTCCGCTCCGTGATGTAGCCGGAATGATCCACTCGCTCCACTATGCCGCCATGACTACGCTGGTTCATCACGGCGCCAGCCACACTGACGACATCAATCTGCTCGAACCCTGGCTTGAGGCGTGGTATGTCTATGTCAGCGGTTCTTATCTGAAAGCGTATCTGCACGCCATGAAGGGTTCGCCGCTGCTGCCAGCCAACAGAGATGAGCTTGCCGTCATGCTGCGCTGTTTCCTTATTGAAAAAATGGTCCACGAGCTTGGTTGCGAGTTAAACAACCGTCCTGACGGGGTTGACCTCACTTTGCGTGGCATCGAAATGCTGGTGAAGGATTGTCGTTGTAAATTGTAATGAGTAATGGCTTGTCTAGAAGTGCCATCCGTTGCTGATGTAAAATGTGGCGTACCGAGCGCCATGGGAGTTGATTATGGTCTGTAAAGGCTGCTTGATATTCTGGTTCGGCTTATTTCTGTTTTTACTTGCACCTCTTTCCGCTTCAGCCGACGAAGTAAGAATGAAAAACGGCGATCGGCTTACAGGTGAAATTATCCGAATGGAAAAGGAACTTTTGATCTTCAGGGCGAACTATGCTGAGGAAAAGCTTAGCATCTCCTGGAAAGTGGTTGATTGTATCGTATCCGACCGTACACTTCCTGTTGAATTCAGTGACAACGAATTTCTCATCGGCACGATCAGTTGCCCGGAGAGTGGTAAAGTCCAGATTGAAAGTACGCTCCTTGGCAAATCATCCCCAACTGACCTGAGTACCTTAAGGGCAGTCAACCCGTCAACCTACTCCGGGCTTTTGTCCCTTGGAGGCACTTTAAATAGCGGCAATACAGATACAAAGGCTTTAAACACTGCAACCCGCTTACAGGTAAAGACTCATAAACATCGCTTCACCGTTGATGCAAAATACAATTACGGTGAGGCTAACGGCGAAGAGACTGCTCGCAATGCTTCCGGGAGCCTGAAGTATGATTTTTTCGCCAGTGGCAAGGTTTACTCCTATGCCCAGTCACTCAGCGAGCAGGATTCCTTCGCAAATCTCAATCTCCGCAACACCGAGGGTCTCGGTATGGGTTACCAGTTTTACGATTCCAGGCAACTCAGCCTGTTCACCGAGGCTGGAATTTCTTATTTCAACGAAGATGTGAATGTCGGCGAGGATAAGCGAGATGCGGCAGCACGATGGTCGGTCGGGCTTGACTGGGAAGCCGTCCCAAAGCGGCTCAAGCTGTTCCATCGCCAGGAAGGATACTACAGTGTTGTCGCTAATTCGGTGGTACTGCGCATGGACCAGGGATTTCGCGTCCCACTGGTTGATACAATTGCCGCCAATTTCGAGATTGACTACCGCTACAACGGTTCTCCCGAAGCGGGTAAAAAAAGCTCCGACCTGGCTCTGATCCTTGGCCTTACATACGAGTATGCGTATTGGTGAGGCGACTATTCAAAATAATGAAATGATGTACTTTTTTCTTGACATGAGTATATCTGTACAGACCGGGGTGCTTTGTTAGTGTGGGAGACTAAGTTTTTGGGCGTCTGTTTAACCCTCCTGCCTTTTGAGATGGAGCGTCCGGATCGGAAAGGGAATTTCGATCCTCTCGTCACAATATCGACGGTGAAGCCGTTTCACAAACTCATGCTTTATCAGGTATTGGTCAACGTACTCCTGACAGCGCAGGATCACAGTAAAGTTGACACTGAAGTCAGCGAAGGTGTGATACCGGATAAACGGTTCAAAACTGCTGACGCCTCCCTGAACCTCCTTCAACAATTCCCGGGCCACATCAATGGTCACCTGTTCAACCTTTTCCAGATCGCTATCGTAACTGACCCCGACCTGGACCAGTACCCCCATATCCGTATCGGGAAGCTGGCAGTTGGTGACAATTGCTCCGGCAAGCTTGGAATTCGGAATCAGTATCAGGTTGTTGGCAAGAGCACGAACCAGGGTATTGCGCCAGGTAATATCGGTGACATATCCCTCCTCGCCGCCGCTCAAACGGATGTAGTCCCCCTGGCGGATCTGCCGGGTGGCTATTATCTGCAAGCCGGAGAAAATATTTGACAGTGTATCCTGCAGCGCCAGAGCCACCGCAAGGCCACCGACCCCAAGCGCGGTCAGCATCGGCGTAATTGAAATCCCCAACGACTGCAAAATTATCAGCATTCCGATGGAAAATGCGGTGACTTTGGCCAGGTTGGTAAAGATCGACGGAGATGGCAGCACGGCTTTTTTTGCGTAGTGTAGAACGAAACCGACTGCCAGTCGCATCATGAGTACCGTAACGAAGAGCAGAAGAATTACGAGAATCACCTTTCCGACAATATCTTGCGCCCGGTCAACAAGGGGAAGACGCAGCAGAGCCGCATAAATTCCCGCCAGGAGGAATGAATAAAAGGTGATCCCCTTGAGAGAGGTGACGATGATTTCGTCACCTTCCCAGGAAGTTTGCCGCGTCAGCAGTTCCAGACGGTGCAACACAATTTTTTCCATGATAAGGCCGATGACGACACTTCCAATGATAAACCCGCCTGTCGTAATCAGCATATTCAGCGTGAGTGCTGCAGTTTCGTTCGATATAATCCACATAACTTATGAACCTCTTTAATAAAATACTCTTTCACACGGCCCTGTTCAAAGCAACTCATGTTAATATCTTGTGCCAGACATTCATACTTTCCAGGCTACCGGAAAAATTGGTGTTATTGATGAGAGTGCCGCCAAACCTGTAGCCATCTCTGGCAAAGGTTATATTTATTCCAAACGAACAGGCACGGGCAATAGTGAAAAGTGACCGGATACCGAGGGAGTATACGGCTTCTTCCATCTGTTGTAGCAGGTTGAGGGCAAGGCCTTGGCCACGATATTCCGGCAGGGTTGCAAAACTGGTCATCTCCACCGAGCGTGATGAAATATCAATTTCAGCGGAAGAGAGTGCAATTATTTTATTTTCCTTCCAAACACCAAAATAAATGGTACCGTTTCTCATAGCGCCCTGTAGAAAATCAGGGTCATGGGTCGGAAACGGATAGGTTGCAAACACTTCACGGTAAACCGCTGCCATTTCAGCGGCATCAACTTCTTGTGCCACTCGTGCGGTGCAGCCTGATGGGAGCGGAACCAACGGGCGGATTGTCCCTTGCACCTTGGAGACAGCCAGAACCTCCTGAACGATGTGTGGACTAAACTCAGTCCTGCGAGCACTGGTTAAATACTTACCCATAAAACAGACGGCGGCACCATCAGGAAAAAATGCCGGTATTGAAGCCTCAGTTTCGTACCCAGCTGCAACAAAGCGGCCTATACTCCATCTCGAAACTTTTGCAAAAATCTTTGAGTAGCCACATGCATTGGCCAGCTGGTCAAGTTGGCCAATGATCTGCGAGGAATCATCCGGGTGGAGTTTCACCAAGTATAACCGGTCATTAGTGGGGCCATGCTGAATTATAGAACTGCCTATGGTTTCTATTATGTCACTCATAGTTCCTCCCTTTTCCGTATGCTGTTAGTCCGGCTCTTCGTTTATTTTTTTGCGGTTCCTTTCTGTTTTTTGGTCGCACTCGTTCCCTTTGCACTCCTCTTCTTTGCCTGTGTGGATGTATGACTCGAACGTTTCTTTTTAGATTTCATACTTTTGCTGCTCTTGTTTTTTTTTGAAGTTTTTTTCTTCAGCATTTTTTTACTGAAGCGTTTAGCATTTTTTGAACTGATTTTTGCCTGTTTTTTCCGTTCCACTCTGAGAAGGTCATTCAACAACTCACTCGCACCAACCAGGTCAGGGTCGGCTATTTTAGCCGCTTCCAGATATTTTCTGGCTTCTGCGAGTCTGCCGGTTTTAATGTACACCTTCCCCATTCCCTTCAACGCTTTCGCATGGTCACTCTTCAGAGCAAGCGCCTTCTGGTATTCGGCAACGGCATCTTCGTACGCAAGCCGATATTCATACATCAGACCCAACCGGAAATGGCTGTTTGCGTCGTCGGGAAAATGTTCTGCTCCTTCCTTTACAAGTGTGAACAGTTCTTCATGCTTCCTGAGTTTCACGTAGAGAGTAATTAGCGCGTTCCGGGCAGTTGCGTCATCCTTGTTCAGTTCGAGAACTTTACGGTACTGATCGATTGATTCAGGTCCTCTGCCTCTTTTCATGTAAAGTGCAGCAAGCTCTTTGTGTGCTTCTACATTATTAGGGGCGAGCGTGATCGCCTCCAGATATTCGGTGATGGCATCATTGTATTTACCGTCTCTCTCATACGCTCTAGCAAGCTTGAAATGTAGCAGGGGATTTTCACCGTATTCGGTTAACAGCTCCCGGTATTCCTTGATGGCAAGCGGGAAATTACCGTGAAGAGTATAGATGTCCGCAAGATGCCTTCGTGCATCACCATTTTTCGGATCATGCTGCACAGCCAACCGGAATTGCTCTTCTGCTTCATCCAATTCCCCCTGGCGTTCATATAAAACACCGAGCATGTAACGACTGGCGCTGTTTGTTCCGTCAATACCGACTAACTGCCGATAAACCTCTATCGCCTGCTCATCGTGCCCGGCGGCCATGTGGACATCAGCCAGCTTTTGTAATGTTATAACATTCCCGGGTCGTTCATTAAGGTTGCTTAAATAGGCTGCAATCGCCTTATTGTATTCCCGCGCCAGCAGATAGGCGTCTCCGAGTCGTAGAAGTTCACTTGTGCCGGCCATGCCGGTTGCCACGGCCAACGCCCGACTAAATTCTGCGATTGCCGGCTCAGGTTTGCCATTGCGCACATAGCGAGTGGCTTTAATAAAATGTCCGGAAGACCCGTCCGGGCAAAGGCTCAGGACTTCTTCCTCCATATTTGATAATTCGTTTGGAGTAAGTCCACTGAGGGTAGACACGATAACATCTGCTTTTGTGCACATGTCCGTAGAAACCTCGCCTCGGCATGGACTACCAATTGAAACAATCAGCAGTAACTGGACCAGTATTCGATTAATTATCTGCATCGGATTCCTTAATCTATTGCCATCTTCACAACAACATTTTATTCGACATTAAAAACACACAGACTAATCTCAAATTCAAGGGGGTGGACATTACTGAGCGTAGACTAGAGTTATCATACGTTTTTTTTATGGTAAGCTGTACTGTGGCGACAGCATTCCTAATTGTGATTTTGTGAAAAACAATTTGCCTGTATTTAAAATTTTCTTCGGCATAATTGCCTAAAGTTGCTTTGATGCGAGAGACGAAGTTGTTTCTTTACACCGGGTGGGGCTTGATACCGTTATTATTTGTGTTATAAACTATTTGTAATACATATTGTTTGTGATAGCACTATATGTGCATAAACGTTAGATTGTCAAACTTTAGTTTCAATACCAAGCTGTAACATAATGTTTTAATGGAATATTTAAGTCGGATAACGGGTCTTAAAATATTGTGTGCTTATTGGAGCCATGCAGCGACTAGTGATTACAGATGCCTTGCTTGGCCCGGTTCGGTTTTTTGTTATAAATAGCCAAATTAAATGCAATTACTATCGAGGTGAGCGAACAATGACAGAAGTTTCGTACGCATTTATCCTAGCCGGGATCGTTATCCTGGCCGGATTTTTCGGCAATGTCTTCTTTGAAAAGACCAAGATCCCGGATGTCATTGCCCTGCTGGCAATCGGCATTGTTCTGGGACCGATCAGCGGATTTGTCAGCCCGGAACGGCTTCAACATCTTGCAGAATATGTCGGCTCTCTTGCACTGCTGGTCATCCTGTTTGAAGGGGGTATGGATCTGGATCTTGACAAGCTGCTAAGCGAGTTCGGTTCGGCAGCTCTTCTGGTTCTACTTACCTTCATTTTTACGGCAGGAAGCATAGGCACCTACCTGCATTACATTCTTGGCTGGGAGACCCAGCAAAGCCTGCTGCTTGGTACGATCCTCGGCTGTACAAGCGCAGCCATCGTCATTCCTATCATCAACCGGCTGAATATCTCGGAAGAGATAAAGGCCACCCTTTCGGTAGAATCGGCGCTCAGCGATGTACTTGCCGTCGTAATTACCATCTCCCTGATCGATGCCATCCATATCGGGCAACAAGACCCAACAGCCCCTTTCAAGGCCGTAGTCGCTTCCTTTTCTACGGCCATCGTCATCGGATGCGCTGTCGGACTAATCTGGATGAAGGTGCTTGATCTGATGCGCGGGAAGAAACTGGCATATATGCTTACCTTGGCCGCCATCCTGATAACCTTCGGCAGTGTCCGGATTCTGGGTGGGAGCGGTTCAATTGCGGTTCTGGTGATAGGGTTAGTGTTGGGTAATTCGGATGCGTTTACTAAATTTTTGAAAATAAAGAAACCGTTGCCGGTCGATCAGAGCATCCGCTTCCTGCATGAGGAGGTCAGCTTCTTCATCCGGACATTCTTTTTCGTCTATCTGGGGATGATGTTTACCTTTAGGGTTATCAATATAGAGTTCCTAACGATTTGCGGTGTCATGCTGCTGATCATAATTCTGCTGCGGATGATCTGCACCGAGATAACAGTGCGTGTATATCCTGAAAAGAAGCCGGAGCGGTTTCTGATCATGTTGATGATGCCACGCGGGCTTGCCTCTGCAGTGTTGGCAACATTGCCTGCCGCCGCCGGTGTTACTGGAACGGATAATTTTGTCGGCATAACATTCGGTGTTATAATCATCTCAAACATTCTTCTGACAATCGGCATGTTCTTTATCGGTTCAGAAAGCAGCAAAGACGTCGAGGAGCACGCATCATGAGAGGATTACATTTCATATTCGCCATTGCATTGCTGGTTACAATTCTGGTCGGTTACATTGACCATCTTACCGGCGCCAATGTTTCAATGATGATTTTTTATGCCGTGCCGATTCTTATTGCCTCACGGTTCTGCGGCAGAATAGAAGGGATTGTTGTTGCCACCTGTGCTGCAATCGTCTGGTTAACAGTCAACATACTTCACACAATACCGGAAGAAATCGATGTCATTTTTTCATGGAACGCCATATCACGCCTCGGTATCTTTGTTTTGATCGCCTATTCCGTCTCACTCCAGACAAAGCTGAGAATAGCGCTTGAACGGGAGATTTTGAGGGCTGATACGGATCGTCTGACCGGCTTATTGAACAAAGGGGCTTTTCGTGAGCGGGTGGAAGATGAGATGAACCGGGCACTACGCTATAACCACCCTCTATCACTGGCGTTTATCGATCTTGACAACTTCAAGCAGGTTAACGATTCAGAGGGACATGCCCGTGGCGACAAGCTTTTGCAGGCAGTCAGCGAAACCATTGTGCAGTCGATACGCAAAACCGATATCGCTGGTCGTATTGGCGGAGACGAGTTCACCATCTGTTTTCCGGAAGCTGACGAAGAAAGTGTGCGCACAGCGATAAGCAAACTGGTGCAGGCTCTCGATATCATGACCAGTCAATCCGGGTGGCAGGTAACCGCCAGCATCGGTGTGGTGACCTGCCTGGAGATCTGTGATACCTATGATTGCTTGCTGGGGAAGGCTGACAAGCTGATGTATGTTGCCAAGGAGAAGGGAAAGAATGCGGCAGAGTTTATGACGATAAATGGGATTCAAGACAAATGATGTCAAATCAAACAAGGAGTTGGACTATGAAGTCAGCAAGCAAGAAATATAAACTGTTGCGACTCGTTATGTTTTTATCACTTGCCGTTATGATATTTGCTATGGGTGGATGCGCCCGTTACGCCCGTACGGTGGACATGCTCTACGAACCTTCTGCAACTGTTCTTGGCGGCAAGGGGGATGTCTATATTGTCATCCAGGAGAGCCAGCAGACGCAATCACCTGATATCAAACGGATGCTTGGGACAGTTTTAGATAGTGACAACAGGAAAATTGACGAGGTTATCAGTTCCCGTTCACCGGCTGAAATCATCCAGGCAGCGTTTCGTCTTGAATTCAAAAAGGCCGGATATACTGTTATTCCTGTCACAAAACGTCCGGACGTCGTACAGCGCGTCATTGACCTTACCAAAAACGAAATCAGACTGGATCAAACCTCTGAGTTGACAAATATTAAGGTAACATGTCAGGTGTTGGCAGGTATGGATGTGTACAAGAGCGGCCAGTTGATCAAGCGGCTCCAGTATGAAGCGTCGGCCTCAAAAGCTGATATCAGGGATCGAGACCTGCTCGCCGGAAATGTTCTGCTGGAGACACTGCGATCACTCATGCAGCAGGCGGTCCCCGAGCTTCATACTCTTTTTGCCCAGTGAGTTCCTGAAGAGTAGGAGAATGAATATGGCCAGGATTTTGGTCGCGTTTGCCATTTTTGCAGCAATGACAATAACAATGGCCTCTGCAGCGCCGCAAAAAAAAACAACAAACACTGCACCTGCAATGGTACCAGTCACACTCCCTCTCCTCCCTGAAGCGCAGGTGTTGCTTGCCGGCAAGCCTGTGCTTGCGATCAAAGCCAAAATCCTCTCTTTTTCACCGGAAGACCGTGCAAAAGCGATATCCACGCGGCTGTCAAAACTTGTCAAAGACCCGTTGTTCCGTGTCGATTCCGTGAAGATATCGGATAGTGATAGTACCAGCGATATTGTTGCCGGCGAAATGATCCTCATGAGCGTAACCGAAAGTGATGCTCAGGCCGAAGGTAAATCACGCCTGGATCTGGCGGAGGAGTTTGCGGCCAAAATCCGAACCGCCGTGGAAGCGCGCACCAAAGAGTACAGCATGCATAGCGTAATCCTTGGTATGCTATATAGTGTGCTGGCTACGCTGGTCCTTATGGTCTCACTTTTTATCTCAAACCGATATTTCCCCAAAATCATTACAAAAATTGAAGCCTGGCGTGGCATCTACATCCGCTCCATCCGCTTCCAATCTATTGAAATACTGAATGAAGAGCGGATTACGTCGATAATAATAACGGTCGTTCGCAGCACAAAAACGATACTCCTGCTCGTCCTGTTATATTTCTATATTCCTCTGGTGCTGAGTTTTTTTCCATGGACGCATGGTATGGCAACCAAGTTATTCGGCTACATAATGATGCCGATTGAAAAAGTCGGGTTGGCTATTGTTTCTTATCTGCCTAATATTTTCTTTTTGCTGGTCATAGCTGTCATCACCCACTATTTCATTAAACTCGCCAACTTTATTTCTAGCGAGATTGGTAAACAGACCATAACCATACCTGGTTTTTACCCTGAGTGGGCAGAGCCCAGTTTTAAAATTGCCCGTTTTATGATGATTGCCTTTGCGGCTGTAGTTGCCTTTCCGTACCTGCCAGGTTCGGATTCTCCGGCTTTCAAGGGGGTCTCGGTTTTTCTCGGCGTACTCTTTTCTCTCGGTTCATCATCTGCAGTAGCAAATATTGTGGCGGGAATAATTCTGACCTATATGCGGGCTTTTAAGCTGGGAGATAGGGTGAAAATAGCAGATACGGTAGGTGACGTTGTAGAGAAAACCCTGCTGATAACCCGAATCCGGACAATCAAAAATGTTGATATCACGGTTCCGAATGCCATGGTTCTCGGCAGCCATATAATTAATTATAGTTCTTCGGCGTTTGAGTACGGGTTGATCCTTCACACAACCATCACCATCGGCTATGACGTCCCCTGGCGCCAGGTTCATGAGTTGATGATATCAGCGGCAAAGGCCACAGAAAACATTCTTGAACTGCCGCCGCCCTTCGTTTTACAAACAAGCCTTGATGATTTCTTCGTAAGTTATGAGCTCAATGCCTATACCGAGAAACCATCCGTCATGGCCCGTACCTATTCTGATCTCCACCAAAATATTCAGGAAAAGTTTAATGAAGCAGGAGTTGAGATCATGTCTCCGCATTATTCATCACTGCGTGACGGTAATTGTACAACGGTGCCGGAGTCGTTTCGATCTGAATCGTATAAACAGCCATCTTTCACGGTTAGTAATGCTGATACGGATTAAGCGGCGGGTATCCATTTCACTCTTATATACTCAGTTTATTCCTTCACATGCTCTCCTATAAGAAGAATAAATCATAATAGTTAGTTGTGGTTCTTCAATAAAATCAAACCTTGACTTCTATAACAAAAAACTTTTATTGTTTGCATTACAAAATATTTGTGTTTAAAAATAGCCTGCCAACTAATTATGAGAGATATTATGAGAAAACAGAGAGATGCAGCCCCGGATATTATCGATAATTTACGTCGAATATTTCAGATCGTCTCTGAATATTCAAAAATGGCCGAGCGATCAACCGGCTTAACCGGACCACAACTCTGGGCGCTGAACATCCTATCAAATGCTGCCCCCTTGCATGTTTCTGACTTGGCTCACCTGATGCATTTAAGCCCTGCGACTGTTGTCGGAATACTTGACCGGCTTGAAGCAAAAGGGTTGGTTATACGTATTAGATCAAAGGAAGACCGCAGGGTCGTGGATCTGCATCTTACCGAAAAGGGCCTGGATGTTGCGGCAAAGTCCCCTGAAGTTGCTCAGGTTATGCTGATGAAAGGCCTCGAAGAACTCTCGGACGAACAGTTTTATCGGGTTGATGAAGGCATGCAGCAGATCGTACGGATACTCGGAGCAGAGCACCTCACCCCACAACCATTACATGGTTAGACAAGATTTTGTTCACCGCGGAAATTCCTGAGATTTCACTGCAAGCGCATAACTTCGATTACAGTCAGCTCACACCGCTTTATTAAAAGGGACAACTAATGAACGGATTTAGATCACTTAAGCTTTCGTTACGTTTTATTCTCCCTCTGGCAATAGCCATGGGATTGCTCGCGTATGCAGTCGTTCCACTGGTAGACAATCTGACGCTACGTTGGTTTGTCAGGGACATGGATATTCGTTCCAGCCTGATAGCTAATACTCTTCATGAACCACTAGTGGAACTCCTCCAACAGGGCAACAAATCAAGAATAAACTCTCTACTGCTCCGTTCTATACAGGACGAGCGCCTGCTGGCGCTCGGTTTTTGCAGCGACAAAGGAGATCTATTATACCGGACTCCGACCTTTCCCAAAAGCATAAGCTGTTCATCGGCCATTAATAATAAAGTTGGAAACCAGATCACCAGACTCCCCGAGGGGGCCGTGCATGTTGCTAGTCATCAGATTGCTACGGATAGTGGTTTAAAAGGACAGCTAATCCTTGTCCATGACACAAGTTTTATCGAACTACGCAGCGCTGATACCCGTAAATATATCATTTTATTATTTATTGTGCTTGGGTTGGTAACCTCCCTGATAACGGTATTTGTGGCCCACCTGAGCTGGCGAGGATGGATGGACGGAGTCAGGGCAATGCTCAAGGGCGAAGGGTTTCTTAAGCCATTTTCTCATCAGGACGTCAATTCTGAGCTGCAACCGTTGGTGGGGGATTTGAAAACATTGTTGCGATCCCTTGACGCTGAACGCCGTCTGGCCGATGACTCAACCATAACCTGGAGTCCCGAAACCCTTAAAATCCTGCTTCACAAGCAGTTGGTCGGAGAGCGGATTATTGTTGTCTCCAATCGCGAACCGTACATTCACAGTAAAAAAGATGGCGGGATAGAAGTACACCGTCCAGCCAGCGGATTGGTAACTGCGGTTGAGCCGGTCATGCGTGCCTGCTCAGGTACTTGGATTGCCCATGGCAGCGGCACAGCAGACAGGGAAACCGTAGACGCCAACGACCGTGTCATGGTTCCACCGGACAAACCAGAATATAATCTGCGGCGGATATGGATGAGCGAGGAAGAGGAAAAGGGCTATTATTATGGATTTGCCAATGAGGGCCTATGGCCGCTCTGCCATATTGCCCATGTCCGACCGATTTTTCGTACCAGCGACTGGGAACAGTATGTGAAGATCAACCAGCGCTTTGCCGATGCGGTCGCCAAGGAAGCGGACAGCGATAATCCTGTAGTATTGGTACAGGATTATCACTTTGCCCTGCTGCCGGGGATGATCCGCAAATTATTGCCAAAAGCTACTATCATCACTTTTTGGCATATTCCATGGCCAAACCCTGAGTCATTTGGCATCTGTCCCTGGCGCGAAGAACTGCTGAAGGGGATGTTGGGGAGTACCATTCTCGGTTTCCATACACCGTATCATTGTAAAAACTTCCTTGAAACGGTGGATCGCTACCTTGAAACACGCATTGAACACGCGTCTTCAACAATTTCCCGGCGCGGTCAGTTCACATTGGTTGAGAGCTACCCTATTTCGATCCAATGGCCGCCCCCCTGGCAGGGAAAAGTCCCACCGGTCGAACAGACCCGGAAGGAGATTCTGGAAAAGTTGGGCCTCCCCTCCGATCAAATGCTGGCGGTTGGTGTTGACCGGATGGATTACACTAAGGGGATTCTTGAACGTTTCAGTGCCGTTGAACGGATGCTTGAGCTTCATCCTGAGCTAGTGGGACGTTTCACTTTTGTGCAGATCGCAGCCCCGAGTCGCTCGGCTCTTGAGGAATATCAGACTTTTGAGGCAAGAGTGCACGCCTTGGAGAAGCGTATTAATGCCAGGTTTGCACGTGACGGCCGGCCGGCAATCATCCTCAAAGCTGAGCACCACGAACCTGAAGAGGTTAACCGATACTACAGGTCAGCTCAGGTCTGCATGGTTACGAGCCTTCATGACGGTATGAACCTGGTCGCCAAAGAATACGTTGCATCCCGTGACGATGAACGCGGGGTGCTGGTACTGAGCCAGTTTACCGGCGCGGCCCACGAGCTGCACGAGGCGCTGATTGTCAATCCCTATCATGTAGAACAGACCGCCGAAGCACTCTACCAAGGGCTCACCATGCCGGAATATGAACAGCAGGAGAGGATGCGTAGCATGCGCGCTCTGGTTAGTGACTTCAATGTTTACCGCTGGGCTGGCAGAATGCTTCTTGACGCAGCACGTGTTCGCCAGCGGGAAAAACTGGCGACAAGAATCAGGAGGGACTCGTGACAGCATCGTATTTATTTAATCCAGAGGAGCTTGCTGTATTTACTCGCTATGTAACACCTGATACGCTTTTTGCATTTGACCTTGATGGTACTCTGGCACCGATTGTGGATGATTACAATGCGGTAACGATAGCAGAGCCGGTCCGCGACACCTTGAAACGCCTTGCGCAACTCGCAAAAGTTGTTGTGATTACAGGAAGGTCAAGAAACGATGCGTTGAAGATTCTTGAGTTTGAACCAGATTTGATTATAGGCAATCATGGCTCCGAATGGCCTGCTCAGGATGGAAAACGGGACTGGCAACAGATAGCACTGTGTGTCAAGTGGCAGGAACAACTGAAAAATCGGCTCGGTGATACAGAAGGTGTAGAGATCGAGTTCAAAGGTGAATCGGTTTCAATTCATTACCGTAAATCAGATGACCGCGAGAGTGCCCTCTTACGTATTAACGACGCAATTAAAATTATTGAACCCTCCCCAAGAAGGATTGGCGGCAAGTTTGTTGTCAATCTGCTTCCGAAAGATGCAACAACGAAAGGGGATGCACTTGTAGCGGCGATGGATAAGTTCGGGTTGGTGCGGTCAGTATTTTTGGGAGATGATGTAACAGATGAAGAGGTCTTTCGGCTGGTCGGTGTTGATGTGCTTGGCATCCATATCGGCAAAGACTACTATACAGCCGCCAAATATTACCTGAACGACCAATCAGAGTTACTTGGACTTCTCAACACAATGGTAGGAACCATTGAATCGTTACGTGCCGTTGCCCCCCCCCATAACACCAATAAACATCAGTCATGACAGGGTCATTGATTCATTTTTTTAGATCACTAATCGAGTACTGTCTCGTTTGATTTGCTGGATCTCTATTGCCGATTCTGAATTATCTCTACCAATAAAAAGTGGGGAAGGCATTTCTGCCTTCCCCATATTTCATTTCATCTGCTCTCTGACAAGCAACGTATGATCAGTGGTCAACAGCCTTTGCCATACCGAGACCGGTATTCTGGCGGACATAAACTTCGTCAAACATCTCTTCAGCACGTTTATTTGGGAACAACAGGCATCCCAAAATAGCGGCGATGAAGCCAAGTGGAATCGAGATGATACCAGGGTTTTTTAGCGTGAAGAGTGGCTTCTCAAGACCCATCATTGATGTTCCCGTCAGCTTTTCATCAACTTTAGCCTTGGCAAGCGCTTTGGCATCTTTTTCCGAAAGAATCTGGCCAGCAGGCAATTCTGCCTGTTTCTTCTCCATAGCGACAACAACATTCTTGGCGCCAGCAGCTACTTTCATGGGATAGGTCATGTTAGGGGAAACCATAACCAGACCGATCGAAGCAATCGTACCAACAAGCAGACCGGAGATGACACCGGCGGTGTTAAACTTGCGCCAGAACAGTGACAACACAACAACCGGCAGGTTGCCGGAGGCAGCAACGGCGAATGCCAGAGCAACCAAGTGGGCAACGTTGGCTTTTTCGGCCATGAGGCCGATCAAAATACCGACAACACCAACGACCAGTGAAGTGATTCGGGCAGCCATAACCTGCTCATGCTGATCGGCATGACCATCCTTGATGACGTTAACCCAGATGTCGTGGGCAATAGCAGCGGATGCTGCCAGAACCAGACCGGAAACAACAGCCAGGATGGTGGCAAAAGCAACAGAACAAAGGAAAGCCAGGAAGAGATCGCCCATGATCGGAGCTATATCGGCGCCCAACTGCTGTGCCAGCATCAGGGTAGCCATATTTCCGCCCGGGTCAACTGAGATGATTCCCTGTGGTGTCAGGTTAACGGCGGCGCCGAAACCGAGCAGGGTGGTCAGGACGTAGAAGGTGCCAATTATGAACATTGCGATGATAACGGACTTACGAGCAGCCTGTGCGGTAGGAACGGTGAAGAAGCGCATCAGGATGTGCGGCATACCGGCTGTACCCAGAACAAGAGCCATACCGAGGGAGATCTGGTCAAGCGGTGATTTCAAAAACAGACCCGGCTCAAGGAAACGCTGACCAGCGTCGATACCGTTGAGGGTTATTCCATCCTTCAGTACCAGCTTGGACACGTGGTCCTGAATGTCAGGGCTGTTGACGATAGTGTCAAAAAAGTAAATCGGGTTGAATCCTGCTTTGGCCAGAACCAACACAGACAGCAGTGCAGCACCGGACATAAGCAGACCGGCCTTGATGATCTGTACCCATGTAGTGGCTGTCATGCCGCCGAAGACAACGTAACCGACCATCAAGATACCAACGCCAATGATGGCTGTTTTGTACGGTACTCCGACCAGCAGCGCCATCAGCTTGCCTGCACCGACCATCTGAGCGGTTAGGTAGAAGGTGGACACAGCTACGGTGGAGACTGCTGCCAAAGCACGAACCGGCTTTGGATCGGTACGGAAGGAAAGGATATCCCCCAGAGTGTACTTACCGGCGTTACGGCACGGTTCGGCAACGATCAACAGAACCGTGATGTACGCAACCAGCCAGCCGACGGAGTACATGAAGCCATCATAACCGTACAGTGAGATAAGGCCGGAAATACCCAGAAACGATGCAGCCGACATGTAGTCACCGGCAATCGCCCAACCGTTCTGAGTTCCGGTGATACCACCACCGGCGGCATAGAAGTCGGCAGCGGTCTTGGTCTGACGGGCAGCCCAGATAACAACGCCGAGGGTGATGCCGATAATTACCGCAAACATGGAAAGCGTGACGACCTTATTGGCTTTCAACTCTCTTTTTTTAACCGGAGCCGCGGCTACAGGGGCCTGAGCTGCCGGGCTAACAGCTGCGACTTCGGTTGAACTTGTTGGAGCTGCTGCAGTTATTGGCGCACCTGCCGCAGCAGATGTATTCTTCGGCTCTTCAGCAAAGGCGGCTGCGGCAACGGTTAAAACTAAGCTTGCTGCGATGATTATTTTCTTAAATGTCATGTCGTATCCTCCTTTTCTAAAGATGAAGTTCGTTTATCAGTTCTCTTGTCATACGGTCAAAGTCTTTATTAGCGATGTGTGCATAGTAAAGTGCCAAGCCCCATGAGACAAAAAATTGGGAAAGAGCGAATACATAGCCAAAGTTAATAACACCAATAATCTTGATCTTGAACAGACCGGGGGCATATGCTGCTCCAATGGGGAGCAGGAAGTAATACGCGGTTGAGAAGATCCACCAACCGAAAAGGAATGCTGTCTTTTTGTGATGCAACTCGATGAACTTCGGGTTTTTTGCTATTGTTGCCCAATCGTACTGTCTTTCTGCCATAAGTTACTCCTTTCGTTTTGTTTGATATTTGCCTTTGACCAACGCCTCCTTTCCAAAAGATTTGACGATTCTATCAAGCCGGCATATAGCCGAATCTCTGAGATGCTAATGCGGCTGCTTCCAAAAGCGATGGTATGATCTCCCTCTCTATCCGTTCCCGTACAAGCCTGAAAGATGGCCCATGCATTGTGATGGCTCCGATAACATGCCCAGCATAATCCTTGACGGCAACAGCCACACTTATAAGACCCTCTCCAAGCCCCCCGGAATCTATAGCAACGCCCCCGTTAGACCTGATTTCAAGAAGTTCTGACGCTAAAAAGTCAGAGTTGGGAATGTTGCGTGACTTGCCATATTTTTTGCTTTTCAACCATTCTATGACCTCCGCAGATTCCAGCGCTTTCATGACTTTCCCTGCGGCATTGGTAAAATAAGGAAATGATTTACCAACTAATGATTCGGCTTTTATCTGTTGGTGACAATCGGCCATATCCAAAAACAAAACATCATCTCCTTTAATGATTGTCATATAGACCGCTTCGTCATGTTTTTTTGCAAGTTGAACAATCACAGGATGAGCAATACTGATAATATTTGAATTCCCAGCGAGCTTTTGGGCCAGAGAAAATGAATTTATTCCGAGCCTGAAGTTTCCGGTAGAAATATCCTGTTCTACCAAGCCACTTTCGCAAAGAGTCGCAAGAAGTCTAAATGTTTTATTTGGCGACATTTCAAACTTTAAAGCGATCGACTTGTGAGTGGCGACTGCTCGATCTTCTGTTAAATACTCCAAGATTTCGAAAGCTTTCTGCACGGTTTGAACTGTGTAAGCGCCTGTTTTTTGTGCCATAAAAAACCTCTAACATTAAAATATTATTGTAAATAACTAAAACAATATGTATTATATTATTGTTTGTGTACACAAACCTTTTGTGTATATAACTGTTTTTTATTATTACTACAAGATAAATTTATGGACGACAAATGTTTTGTACCGTATTATTATTTACGTAATATATTACGTAACTTGCCGCGTTTATATTTTGTATTAGCGAATTAAAATTTCATTTTGTAATAATTATTTTATGGGAGGAAGTATGAAGTTGAAGCCGGTTATGGTAGCAGGCATTATAGATGATATAAGACGTGTCTTTCAGGTTCTTACTGAGCAATCCAGAAAGATAGAGCATGAAACCAGCCTTACCGGTCCACAGTTGTGGGTAGTCAAAATACTTAAAGAGACGTCACCAATGAAAGTTTCAGATTTGGCGCGACGCATGTATCTTCATCCGGCAACAATGGTTGGATTGTTGGATAGACTCGAAGCAAAGGGGTTGCTCAAGCGTACTCGGTCCGAAAAAGATCGACGAGTTGTTTTTATTGATCTAACTGCACAGGGGAGTGAATTGGAGATTAACTCTCCGGAAGTGGTGCAAAATCTTTTAGTAAATGGACTTGAGAAACTTACCGTGCATGAGTTGAAAAATATATCAGGGGGGTTGGAACAAGTTGTTAATATTTTGGGCGCAAAAGACGTGCCTCCACAACTTATTATGTCTTCTGAAATTAATGCGCCAAAAAGAAGAAGAAAAATTCCAAATTAAAATTATCATATCGTTCTGTCGTGACTCAAAAAATGGCGACAACAATAACTGATTTTTATCTTTCGTTAGAACTCTGATCGGATTGCGAAATATAGTAAAGGATGTAAATTTACCTTGAGTATTGCCGTTAATCTCAACGAAAGAGGTTTAAGCATGAAAAAGTACATGACGTTAGTAGCAGCGATAGTAATGTTCAGTTTCACATTCGCCTCCGTTGCGTTGGCTCAAGGAGGAATGAGGTGGAAAGGTGGCGGTGGTTGGGGGGCAGGGGCATCTTATTCCAGGATGTACAATCCTCAGACGGTTCAAACTATCACTGGAGAAGTCGTTTCGGATAATAAGATACGCCTACCATTAGTATGTCTTACGGTGTCCATCTACTGCTGAAGACTGATAAAGAAACCATTTCTGTACATCTTGGACCCGGATGGTATATCGAAAATCAAGATGTGAAAATTGCACCGAAAGATAACATAGAAATATAAGGTTCACTTATAACATTTAATGGCAAACCTGCTCTAATTGCCGCAGAAGTAAAGAAAGGTGATGATGTGTTGACACTTCGTAACGCAGATGGTTTTCCGATTTGGAGTGGCTGGAAACAGAGATGGATATAGTGGAGATGCTGCATAGGATAGATTAATCCATACCTTGCAACTAGAATAAACCTGGTCGGATTAAAAATGGCGGCGAGCAAAGAGATTCATAATAATAACACTGTTATGTTTCTCATCCCTTGAAAATCGGAATTTTGATTGTTGGTCTCTTTGGCGCTCCACACATCCTTCGCGCTACAAGCAGGGTTTATTTATTTGCTGAACTGGCAGACTCAACCTTTTTGATGTACTAAAGATGATTTCTTTGATCATCTTTGGACTAAGGATCGAAATCAATCCATATTTTCAGGGTCCAATATCTTTGTTAATCTGATCCTTCAAAACACCACTTGGTTTGAAACTCAATATCTGTCTGGCTTCAATAGTTATTGCCTCGCCTGTCTGTGGGTTGCGTCCACTTCGGTTATTGGGGTAATGATGAGATGGCGTAAAAGCTAGTAGATCAACGAAGTCATTACAAAGATTGTTATATTCCGTACAAGAAGACCGGGGGGCACGAACCTCCGGCCTTCTAATTGTGTGCGCTCCATACAAGCGGATTGAAAAATATCTGCGATAGTTTTGATGTTGAGTGTTGGCCCGGGTTTATGCAAACTCAATCAAATGTACCATGTACGCAGCGTAGTAGTTTATGCTTTTGGCTCGCCGATGGATTGTTGCGTTTACACACTCCAGGTTCAACAGATTCAGAAAACTATTGTTGAGATATGAAAAGCTCACCGCTACCTATGAGGAGCTCATTACACATGGCAGCAGCCATTATTGCCCTTAGAAAAACTGACGTTATTTACGGATAAATCTAAGTCGTTTGTCGGCAATAGCACTGATATTCCGCCGACACTCTCCTCCTGACTTCAAATGAGTTGGTGGTTTACTTTATTGTAGATATGTTTGGGACGCTGGGCCATTTTTTAATTCCGCTAAAAGGTGGTGGCAGAAGTTTTCTATACTTCTTATCAGATTCGAAATCAACTTCCCCATATTTTTCGAGAAGTTTTGCAATTAGAATCATACGGTCCCAAAACAAATCAAGTGCCCGCATCGTTTCATTTTTGAGATTAGATAATTCTCTCTCTCCACCTGGAAGTGAATCCATGACTATTTTAAAGGTTTCTGTATCTGATCCTGGATGAAAGACACCCATCTTACCCACGAGCATTGACTCGGCAATATATCCTGCTAAAACACCACAGGCATAAGCTCTAGCTTGTGTAGTGCTTAAATCTTCCAGAAAGTATTCTTCAATAAAGCAGGATCCATATCCAACATAAGAATCACAATCCGCCTCGGCTCCGACGGCATGAACCATGATTTTTTTGACTAATGTACCACCTAAAGAGAATATGACAGCATGAGCAGCCTCATGGCAGCATGCGGAATCCCTAATTTCCTTTGAAAAATAATCTGCGGGTTTGGCCATTGTTATATCCATTGTAATCTCCATTTTTTAGTGTTTGAGAATTGCTTGTGAATTTCGCATATTTTATGCCCCAACTTTTCAACGGCATTTGTTGAATCATTAATTTTCACAATTATCAACAATAATCAGGTTAATGACATATTCCGTCATTAGTATGTTGTTGCATGCTCTCTATAGGAAATTCTATGTAAGTAGCCCCCCTGTCAAGTAGATGCTACATAGAGCGCGCAGCCAACGCGATGCACAAACATCATACAAGATGGGCTTGGGCCAGGATTTATATCGGAATTGATGTCAGTAGCAAGGGTTTTGTTATTCACGCGATAGATGGTCAGAAACGTGTGGTTTTAAAGGGTGAGATATTTCCCTAGAAGCAATCATTGTTGAAGTTGTTGAAATATTTGGGTGACAAACCGAAGTACGTGGTCTTTGAAGCCGGCAATCAGATGAAGTGGATATGCCATGAATATTCAAGCGTTCGCAAACCGTTTCCCAACAAAAAGACCTATCATCACTATCTGGAGCAGATGATTTGGCCGTCAGGTCGTATCCGTCCCCACTTTGGGAGCATGAAGTCCTAGAGCATATTAGCGGAAAGCAGACGGTTCGAATTATATGAACATTCTGTCTGCGGCTCAGCAATTTACCGTCACCACCAAAACTCCGCTGCATATTACCAAGTTGCTGCTGAGAACATGGTTCATGAAAGTGCAATTACTATCTATATAAACTAAAAAATGGCGCCGGATGATGAGTTTCATAACTATTCTACTGTTACTTATCATCTCCCCGACGCCATTTTGTGCCACGATTAAAACCGGCACCCGCTGATTGAATATCTTGTGCGCTCTCTCCAAGACATACCTTTCGCAGATACCTTCGTTAATCTTATGGATTGACACCTGCCCATTGCAAATTTACTACTCAATACAACATGGAACTGACTGATTCAACCAAATATCCAAGCCATCCAGTGCAACGGTAGGTAGCCTCCTTCGCCCACATGCCTTTTCAGCACGTCATCTGTCCTTCGCTTACCCCTCTTGGCTGCCAAGCACGTCAGGTGCTCCGTGCTCTTAACACGGATTCGGACGCAGATGTTGCCCGCTTACGCGGGAGGTTACTACGAGACCTCCGAGCCCAAGGATTCCCACCAGGAAACCCCAGGTTACTTCCCCGATTCAGTTGTTGCCGCACTTTGTCTTTCGACCAGTACGCGACCGTGGGCTTTTACCCCACACACGTTTTACATGAGTCTGATGAAGGTGGCTTCTGTGCTATGCGTAAAATGGTGGCCTATCGCCACTGAATCTGAATTTCCGGGTACGGAGTGTCATGGCTCCCTGTACTTTTCACCCGACGCATAACTTTAAAATGAAGCTTCGCTTTCGCTCACCATATCAGACCTGTCGGTTGCGCTTACGCGCTTCAAACGAACTGCTCTAATCCCAGGGGATTCATCGTTAGCCTTTTATGCAACTGTTGCCAAACAGTCGCCGACTTAGCCCCCTGAAACCGTTCGTTCCGACACCGGTATTTTGTCTCTCGACATAGCCCCGGTCCCGCTCTAGCGGGGTACGTGTACACCTATCCAGGCGCACCACTCTCAAAACTTTTTTCTTCTACTGTGGACTCAATCAACAGTCACTCCGGATGCGAAAGGCTGGCAACCTTTCTTAATGCATCCATTGCTCCTGCTGACTGGTCCCAAAACCGTACGTGCGTCTTTCGATCGCATACGGCTTCCCTACCTGTCCTTATTCTCTGCTTGTAATGAAAAAGATTGGCGATCTTCTTCGACCGGAGGGCTAATCCGGTCATCACAGAGGCATCGGACATTGCTGGATTGTGCTGGATGGCATCACAATCAGCGGTTGATCTATATCATCGGCCTATGGCCGTTGGCTGGGGATCATCCGCCCTTATTCACCATGTTGCACCTGCTGCATCAGAGCAGCGGTACTTAAACGTGTGACACTAGGGTCAGAATCGAGAGTGCGGAATCCACAAGGAGACTCACTCATTGCGTGTGGCATCAGAGCCAAAATCGCTGCGTGTTATGAGATAAATTTACCTCAACTATGTGCGCAGCAACAGCTGCGAATTGTGTTTCATATCCACTCCAATCGTACAGCCGCAAGCGGCTGAAATGCTTCGCATTTTGATAGGCTAACCGTGTCACCGATTCCGGTGACACGCTGCCGGCAGGTTGCCGGCGTAATGGCGTCAGTTTCTAAATTGTGTATACAAATTAGATAGTTATAAATATTTTTCTAAAGTTATTTTTAATACCGTCGATATAGCTAACTACATAGGAGAGACTCAGTCTCACCGACGGAATATTGAGGCCCATTATTTACGGAAAGGCAGGTTGTCTCACTGCCGTAGTCAAACTCAGAATCCATGATACCATTCCTACTCCGCCCCGAATGGATTCGCAGAAATGAAATCACGCTGGGCAAACGTGATTATTTTGCCGGTGCTCACGATGTTGCTGAGCGCCAGGATAACATCTTCCAGGCTGTACAAGATGATATCCCAGAGCCCCAGGAATTGTGTACGCTGCCACCTGGGCAGCGAAGATTCAAATGACGAGCGTTTCTTGCCACACACGAGACCGCCACCAAGCTTCCACCGATTAACAGGGCCTCTGATTTGTAAGTTACAGCGATACGCGTTTGTACTGCTGAAGAAGGTTGTGTTGAATCTTCCATCTGCTTACAGGTAAGAGGTACTGTTCCCGGTTTATAACTCGCCAAGAGCGAATGCAAAGGGCCATCATCACCATTGATGGCCCTTTGCCGTTTGCGCCAAAGAAAGCACTCCCCTTCTGGTTGTGCTCCAATCATGCAAGCCTTAGCAATACCCCCCTAAGAACCCACCGTCGGGTCGATCAAGGTGACAGCAACAGGCCGCGATGCTGTCACCATAGAGCCTCCTTCAACTCAACACGAAGGAGAAAGTATTATGGCTAAAGTCACAATGAAACAGAAGCGGCGCTATCGCGTGCAGATCAGCATTAGCAAAGGTTTGTGGGAGAAGTACAACCATAACATGGAGCTGGCAAAGGAGCTTGAGGCCGAGATTGATTTCTCGAAGGACTTTGAACCCTGGTTTGCCAAACAGAACGAACAGGTCAACTTGGACTTGCAGCTGTTACTGCAGGGTCGGCAACTTGAAGCTACAGCTGCTGAGCAGAATGGAGGCAAACCCGATGCCACTCATTAAACTCCGCGCAGAGACATTGGCACACAGCACAGCCTTTCATCTTGTTGTCCGTGCCCAGTCATCAATTGCAAGTTACTTGCACTTTGGGAATGGCGACCTGTCAAAATTTCTGGAACGCGATTCGTTCCTGGCTATTGCAACCCGACTCACCGATCACTTTTTCCATCGTTCTGCAGCACTGGCAATTCATGCTCAGGTTGTTGATCTCTATCTAGCACTGCTGATAATGGCGCCAATTCTCCAACGCCTACCGTTGTCAGCAAAGTTTGATTGGCACCGTGGTCACCTAACTGGCTTTTTTCGTTCCCACGTGAATGGTCGGAAGAAGCGATATCACTTTGCATCGCGCACGGTAAATCGCACTTATAGTCCTGAAGACCTGGTTGCTAATCTTGACCGGCTCGGCGTCCATGATGCCGGCATAGTGGCGCTGTTGCTTGACCTCTACCGCCGCCACGCCGGAGGTACGGCGCTGAAAGATTTACTGGCTCATCAGTTGTTTGACCCTATTCTGATGTCTACGTTGAAGCAGGGGTACGAGTTACGCCATGGCAATAGGTTCTTTCGTCTTGAGAAGGCACCATTCCCCGGATCGATTGATCTGCGGCGCGAAGCAGTAACTCTGCTTGATTTCCAGATGTTCTCTGTCGAGCATACAGGCGGGCATCATTTAGAAATCTTTATCGCGGAAAACTCCTTGGCAGAATTTCGGGAGAACGTTACAAGCCTGCTCGGCTCAGCTACTGACCCGGAATACAAAGCCAAAAGAATTGAAACGTACATTCGTGATCTGGTTGAGAGAACCCGACCGGCACGTTCTGCGTTGCCACAGCTTCTGGAATTGAAGCTATGGCTCATTACCAAGTTGCGTAAATTGGCCGGAAATTCGCCAGAAGTGATGATACTTCCGCACCTGCTTGTTAATCTCTGGCTGCAACGCTCTGATAGTCGGCTGTATCTCAAAGATCCCAACTTCTTTTTAAATTCCAGTCACAGCGAAAAAACATTTGTTACGTTTTTCTCGCCCTACCGGGAGGTGTAACCATGGGCTCAACTACGCATAGAAGAGATATTACCGGAGAAGATTTTACTCGCTTGGCTAAGCTCAGTAGTTCCCTTTCAACAATGGATAGCCTGTATCTGAGGCCTTGTTGGAATCTCTGGGATATTACCATGCTACTGCCGGTCTGGTTTCACTCATCTACCGGTTGGCGGCTGGATAGATACAAAGAATTCAAACGGGATGCATACGGTATTACAGTTCCCGATTTTCGCCGTATCTGCCGCTATATCAAAGTTACCGAACCGCAGATGATTGATACTCTCTACCGAATGTCAATGATCAGTGTCGTCAAGGGCCAAAAGTCTTATGAACGCCCCAAGTTCAAGATGCTATTCCAGGCGGGGTTGATTAGTGCCGATGGCTGGGAGAAGGATATTGAAGCATTCGGATTTGTTATCGAACGGCGCAGGGCCGACGGTGCCTTCAGACAGGAGGGTTTATGACACAGGAAATCCTTACTGCTGAAGAGTTTGCCCAGCGGCTTAAAATTGGTAGATCGACGCTCTTTGACTGGCTAAGCAAGGACATACTCGTTTCAGGTAAACATTACCTTAAAGTGGGAAGAATTATGAGGTTTGTCTGGTGTGATGACGTTGTAATTACATTACTGGAACGGTCAACTGCCGCAACTGAATTGCGGCAGTCCGCCTCCAAAAAAACCAAACCGGTGGCAGCAATAAAGACAATCGACTGGAACTATTGATCCAGTTGCTATTCATAACAAATGTGCTATCCTTCCACCGGACTTTGGATTTTGTTCGGTGGGTAGGATGCGCAAAAGGAGAATAACATGCGCAGAAAACCCACAGCAGAAATGCTCTTTGACAATATGGACGACAAGCATGAAGGAACTATTATTCGTAAGCCAGGCAGCAAGAAGTTGTATATGCTGTTCTACTACTACGGCCGCCGGGTAGAAAAAACCACCAGCCTGGACGACACACCGGTAAACAGGAAAAAAGCCAAAACATGGCTCGATCGTCAGATGAAAAAAATTGAGACGAATCGGTTTGTTTTCGCCGATGCGTTTCCTGCAGCGCCAAGTGCTGAAAAGGCGTGGTTTGCCCGCCAGGAAGGCTGGGACTATCAACCGGAACCGAAAGACGTTCTGTTCGGTGATTACGTCGCACAATGGTACTTGAAAGTCTGGGAGCATATTCCAATCGGAACCAAAAAGGACGATTGGAAAAGTGCCATCAACTACTGGTTGCTACCGCACTTTAGAGAAATGACTTTTTACCAGATTTGCGGTACTGAGCTGAAAAACTTTATCTCAACAATCAAGTGGAAATCAGGTGCCAAGAAGGGTCAACTGCTCAGCAAGAAGCGAGTCAAGAACATTCTGGTGCCATTTCGCGCCATTTTTAACGATGCGGTTGAGGAATTTCGATGGAACCTGCCCGACCCGTTCCGGAATACCAGAAAGCATCTGCCAGACACCGAAGAGAAGGAGCGGGAGGTCTTTCGCTATGACGATTGGCAGCTTCTGCTGAAGCACATGGACCCATGGTATGTACCGATTGTCGAGTTCATGATTCTCACCGGTACCATAAGTTCAGAAATTGCGGGGCTCAGAAAATCGGATATCAAAGACAATCACATTCTGATTCAGAATACTATCGTCAGGAATAGGGAAAAGCAAAAAACCAAAACGAAGTACCGCTCAAGGAAAGTTCCCATCACGAATGCCGTCAGGGAACGACTGGAAATGGCACTCAGCCGGTCACACGATGATTACGTTTTTACCAAACCGACCGGTGACAAATTCAACGCGGCAAACTTCAACAATAATATCTGGATAAAGGCACTCAAGAAGGCTGGCCTTTCCCACAAAGTGCCTTACTGCACAAGACACTCTTTTGCTGCATGGTCGCTGACATTGAAAGTTGATATGCTCAGGCTAGTGAGCTTGATGGGACATAAAGACAAGAAAATGGTTTTTGAGGTTTACGGCAATTATGTGGAGGGGCTAGAACAGGATGCTTTAAAAATCCTCAACTACTTTGGCCAGGATTTTATCATGCCCGAGATCAGACAACATGCCATCGTGACCATGCATGAGAGTCTGGCACCCCATCTTGCTTGGCAAATGAATCAAATGCAACAGGCTGCATATCCGGTCGTAACTGTCTAAAAAACAATGCCCCGACTAGCATTAGTACTTTCTTAGTGAAAGTTCTGGTGAAAGTCGGGGCAAAAAGAAAGGGAATCCGCAAGGATTCCCTATACTTATAATGGAGCGGGAAACGGGATTCGAACCCGCGACTTCGACCTTGGCAAGGTCGCACTCTACCACTGAGTTATTCCCGCTTGCGAGACCAGATGTATAGCAAATAGAGATATTGGTGTCAACTTTTTTTAGCACCTAATGCATTTTTTTCAACAGGAGAAATATCCTGCTGCTATGCCAGCAGCGCCCGGTAAACTGAAACCAACTGCCTTGACCTGCTGTCCCAAGAGTGTATTTTGATCGATCTTTCTATAAGCCGCTCTGAAAGAGAACTCATCAGGTTGCTGTTCTGCAGCGTTGACACAATTGTGCTTGCCAGTAAAGCTGTATTTCCACGTTCAACATATATACCGTGATCACCGAGAATCTCCCGATTGATTTGGTTATCAAACGCCACCGTCGGCAGCCCACAAGCCATGTAATTGAACAATTTGCCGTTAGCCTCGGTTTGTGACAATTTTGGCGAAACGGCAAGATCTCCTGCACTTAGTAAAAATGGAGCACGGTCATAACTCACACGGCCGGTGAACGTGATGAAATCATCAATACCCATATCCGAGGCTTTCCTCTGATATTCCTTCTCGGGAAAGCCCATCAGCAGAAACCGTATGTCCGGCGATTTTTTCCTGACAAGCGCAATGGCGTCCAGCAAAAGATCAACGCCTTGATATTGATTAAACAGGCCGAGATAGACCACCAGCTTCACATGGCCGGAAATACCGAGTTCCCTGCGAGCCTCGCTTTGTGGATATGGCCTGAAGACCTCCGTATCCACTCCATCAATCAGATTGGTTACCTTCTCTGGTCCAATCCCCCAATCATTTACCAACTCCTGCCGTCCTTTATCAGAACTGGTTATTATATGATCAGCACGTCGGTCAATAAAGCGTTCAATCAATTTAAATATTTTCAGCAGCGGCGATGTCGCGCGGAAAAATCCGTGATTGAGGGATTCACCACTCAAACTGCCCTGGTAATCGAAAAGGAGTGGGATACGAAATAATTTCTTGAGAACAGAACCGATCAAAGTTCCTTCGTGCAGATGGGCATGAATAAGATGGGGACGAAATGAACGAACTTCAGTCAGTGCTTTCCACAGCAGCAGAAGATCAAGGTACGGTTTATGCCAGGAGGGACCGGCCTCCAGCTTGCTGTACCACGGAATCTGAATTGTTCGCACAACTCTGACCCCCGGCATATCCCGGCCAAGGTGGTACGTCACAATACAGACTTCGTGACCAAGCTTCGTCAGCGCGCGTGCTTCTTCATATATCCTGACATGACACCCCCTGTCGGCAAAATAGGGTGTCGGTGCGATCATCAGCACGCGGAGTGCGTCTTCAGTCAAGGTTTATCCTGTCTTTAACAACATAAATTGGCTTGCCTTGCGACTCAAAGTAGGTTCTCGCATTCAGTTCGCCTAATAGCCCCAGTACAATAAACTGAACACCCATGAACAGCAGAAATGCCGTCAGTATCAGTAGCGGATTTCTATTCATGCTGAAGTTTTCAAATATCTTCATGTACAGGGTCATCGTTCCAGTGCCTGCAGCAGCAAACATGGTGTAAAAGCCCCATTTACCGAACAGCTGAATCGGCTTGGTGGAATAGGCCATCAAAAACTTGACCGTCAGCAGATCCAGAACAACTCTCAGCGTGCGGGAAATGCCGTATTTACTGACCCCATGCAATCGGGGGAAGTGATTGACCGGAATCTCCGTCACCTTGGCACCAAACTGGGAGGCCAGCGCCGGAACGAAGCGATGCATTTCGCCGTAAAGATTGATACCATCCAGCACTTCACGGCGATAGGCTTTGAGTGTACAGCCGTAATCATGCAGATGAACACCGGTCTGTCGGGAAATAAGGGAATTGGCAATCATTGAGGGAATCTTGCGGCTTATGAAAGTGTCTTTTCGATCACGACGCCACCCGGAGACGACATCATATCCTTCATGAATTTTGGCAACAAGACGCGGAATATCAGCCGGATCATTCTGCAGATCACCATCCATCGGAATAATGATGTCACCTTTTGCGTAATCAAAGCCCGCTGACATTGCAGCTGTCTGGCCGAAATTACGGCGAAAGCGGATGACTTTAAGGGCGGTATCACTGGAAGCAAGCCTGGTAAGTACGCTGTAGGACTTATCAGAAGAGCCGTCATCAACCATGACTATTTCATACGTGCATCCCATCATCTGCAATGCGGAACTGATCGCAGAATATACCGCTTCTACGTTATCCTGCTCGTTGAACACCGGTACAACAATACTTATATCCACGTTTTTCTCCATCAATCAAGTACCAGCAACTACATAGCTAATTGTTTCCTGGTCAGCAAATATCAGCCGACTATTCGGGGAAACTCTCACCTAACCTCTTAATTATTCTTATCCGTATTGAACTGTCTTGAACCTGATCCGGCTTCCCGCTTAGTAAACCACACAGCAAACCGACGCCGTTCACAATATGCATAAGAGGATATATGCCGAGCAGAAGCAAAGAGTAGAGACGCCCAGTCCGCTGCAAAACACTGAGCGAAAAGACTGAAGCGGCACAAATATATATCACAAGAGGAGAAAGCAGTATTAAATTTTTGATATAAACAAGTGAGAGGAACAGATATGCGACAAAAAAGAGCGGAATAAAGCTTGTTACCGAATATGATCGGGTAATGAGGGTTTGTTGCCCCCTGCCACGTCCATAGTTAAACATCTGACGAATAAATGCCTTCAAAGTATTGCGTTGACTACGAAATACGAGCATCGACGGAACGTGTAGCAAGCTGTAGCCTGCTGATGTAACCCGTTCCATAAATTCGTTTTCCTCGTTTGGATACAAGCATTCGTTAAAACCTTTAAGATCGATGAAAACGGAGCGGCGAACTGCAAGGTTGCACAAAATCAGCTCCTTGTCAGTTGTCTTGCGGGTTTGACCAAATGATCGGTAGCGGTTGTTTACGGCACCGGAACCAAATTTAGACGCAAGTGCCTGGCCAAACAGCTGCTGAAGCCAGCTGTCTTCGTCAGGAGTAAGTGATGGGCCACCTACAACAGCTACCGCCGGATCACTCATTGCCTCGCAGCAACAATCCAGATTTTCAGGGACTATCAGTGAATCGTCGTCCAGAAAATACAGAATATCGCCAACGGCCTCCCTTGCAGCACGGTTACGCTGCTGGCTGGGTGCACTCCCTTCGGCAAGAATGATTTCATACCTGGGATCATCAGACATGACCTTTTTGAGGTGCTGGCACGCAGCCACATAGCCACCCGGCTTTACAGGAATAATTATGGAAACAGTTGACATATGCCCGCCACACAAAAACACCGGGCATGCCCGGTGTTAGAGTTTTGTCTGGAACGTTTATTTGCTGAACAAATTAAACCTGTATCTATTTACCGCCGCCATAGCTATGCAGTCCTGAGAGAAGAAGGTTGACACCCAGATAGCAGAAAAGAGTCGCGGCGAAACCGATGACCGAAAGCCAGGCAGCGCGTTTTCCAACCCACCCTTTGGTGATACGCGCGTGCAAAAAGGCTGCATAGATAAACCATACTATTAGTGACCACGTTTCCTTTGGGTCCCAGCTCCAGTAGGTGCCCCAGGCATAATTTGCCCAGGCGGCTCCGGTGATGATGCCCAGTGTCAGGAGCGGAAAGCCGATCATGATTGCGCGGTAATTGATATCATCGAGCACCTTCAGAGGTGGGAACATGGACATCAGTCCTCCAGCCGGTGCTGGTGAATCGGTAACTTCCACGGCAGTTTTGATCAGGTACATGATTGAAATTCCGCAGGCGACAGCAAATGCGGCATAACCAAGGAAGCAGGTAATTACATGGTACAGCAGCCAGTTACTCTGCAGCGCCGGAACAAGTGGTTCGATACCGGTATTCATACCAAGCTGTGCCCATGCCATGCCCAATAGTGCAAACGGCATAACAAATGCCCCGATAACCCGATATTTATAGCGAATGTCGATGTAGGTAAATAGCAGAACTATCGTCCAGGAAAAGAATACTATTGATTCATAAAGGTTTGACATTGGAGCATGTCCAACACCCAAATCATAGGACTCCTTCCAGCGAAGCCCGATTGCAACCGATTGAATAATAAGACCGGCGTATGCAATGAAACTGCCTGCCATGCCGATGGATTTGCTTTTGCTGGCCAGAAACGCAAAGAAAGCAAGCATTGAGATCAGATATATAAAAGTTGTAACGTTAAAAAGCATTGAACTGGTCATAAACTTTATACCCCCATTAGATTTTTAGATGCTCAAATTTTTCCGAGATGTCCTCAAACTGCATTTGGAATGCCGCCTGATTTTTATTTGTATTGCCATACATACGGGCATGCCCTTTTGACACTACCACCCAGACCCGCTTATGCGACATGAAAAAAGCTACACCGATACCAATCACCATAAGAGTGCATCCAAGCCAGACAACCCAGACGCCTGGGTCTTTAGCCACCTGCAGTCCGGTAAACATCTTGGCATCCGTACCGTTAAAGACAAAGATCAGCCTGTCCCCCCGCATCTCATCCAAAGTGGGGTTATTCTTAAAGACCTTAAAATATTTTGGCTCTCCATTTTTTTCTTTCACGCCGACAACTGCGACCATCCCCTCCCCTGGATTATCGGTCAGATCCACAATGGTGGCAACGCGACCATCCGGCAGGTTGGTCAGGGTGTTGGGACGGAGTGAAATCTGCTCGGTTTTGCCATTATCACGCTGCTTGACCGAGAACAAATAATTACTGGCATTGTTGGCCGGGCCATAGTTGGATTGATAAAAAGTTATCCCTTTGTAGGTCAGCGGTTCATTAACAATAACCTTTACCTGTGAATAACCTGGGACCGGTTTACCATTTTCCAAAACCGTCAGTATACTCCTGAATTCCTTGGGCGCACCGTTCGCATAAAAGTCGACGCTAAACTTTTCGCACAGAAGCTCAAACCCGAGCGGCATCTGCTGACCGTTCTGTTTTTCAAATGAATTAACACTGGTTCCTTCAACAATGGAGACAAACCCTTTATACCCGAATAAAGAGCCGATAATTGCCCCTATAAAGATCACCAGAATGCTCAAGTGAACAACATAGACACCAAGGCGACACCAGACAGTTTTCTGCGCAAAAAGATGGTATTCGCCATTATGCTCGGTGACCACCGGCGTGGAAAACTCTTTACTCAAAAACTCAACAAGCCTGTCTTTCCCTTTATCAATGGATCCGGAAAATGAAAGCTCTTTTTTTAAAGGGAATGAGTTACGGAGCCCCTCCCCCAACACGAGAGTCGGTTCACTGATAAATTTGAATACATGCGGCAGGCGTTTAATGGAGCAGGAAACAAGATTAATACTGAACACATAGAGCAGGGTAATGAACCACCATGAGTGGTACATGTCAAAGAAACCGAGCTTGGAGTAAATCTGCAGCTTGGTCTGACTGATCTGGGCGATATATTGTGGAGGCAGTGCCCCTTGTGGCAGAACTGTGCCGATTACAGAAGTCAAAGCCAGTGAAATCAGCAGAAAGAGTGTCAGTTTAAGAGAACAGAAAAAATCCCATACGCCGTTGATAAAATTTCGCTCAGTAGTTGCCAATGGAATCTCCAGAACATAGAAGTATTGTGCAAAATCAGGCACAAATCGTTAATACAATTGTGGACAATACCTCATATTTAAAAAAAAATGCACCACTTTTTTCTTTCCCTATAATTTTACTGTATTTTCACTCCATGCTTTCTTCTGGTAATGATCGCTTTCATTTTTAAAATCATCGTGTATACTTAAGGCGGTACAAACTTTTATTTTTCTCGGAGTGGTTATGCCAGTTATTCTGGAAGCAATTCTCATTTCTGCCGGCATGCTTTTCATGTTCGCCATGGCATTTTTGGCCTTGTTTCTGTTTGCGATCAGCATGATGCCGATCGAACGCAGCCTGTCCAAAATGATCTGGGATGCGACAACACCCAAAAGGCGTGTTCCAACCCCAGCCAAGGGCTCTTTCCGGGATTTCAGTGCCAAACACTGATACTCTTTCTTCTGTTTTGTAACGACCAGATCAAATAGACAGGATGGGTGTGCTAACCAAATCATTTTCTGCTAAAAATCCAGAAACTGATTTCTAATTTACTAAAGGCTTCTCGAATTCGGGCAGCCTTTTTCAATAATCAGATCTGGTAATCAGGATAAGTGCTTCAACAAAATTATTCTTTGAAATATCAAAAAGATTATCTTTAACTTACCATGCGGAGGAATCAATCATGCTGCCACTGAAAGACCCCACCCTGCTGAAAAGCCACTGTTATCTGGCCGGCGACTGGATCGATGCGGACAATAGTGAAACTATAACGGTAACTAACCCGGCTACCGGTGAGATGCTCGGCACGGTCCCTAAAATGGGAACTTTCGAGACCCGCCGTGCAATTGACGCTGCTGCTGCAGCCCTTCCCGCATGGCGGGCCAGAACCGCCAAGGATCGCTCCAGCATCCTGAGACGCTGGTTCGAACTAATCATGGCCAACCAAGACGATCTTGCTGTCATCATGACCGCAGAGCAAGGGAAACCGCTGGCCGAGTCAAAGGGTGAAATATCCTATGCTGCCTCATTTATCGAATGGTTTGCCGAAGAGGGTAAACGGGTCTATGGTGACACTATCCCCGGCCACACAGCTGATAAGCGTATTGTTGTCATAAAAGAACCGATCGGGGTTTGCGCCGCTATTACCCCCTGGAATTTCCCCTCCGCAATGATCACCCGCAAAGCCGGACCAGCACTGGCTGCCGGTTGTACAATGGTCGTAAAACCCGCCAGCGCCACGCCTTTTTCTGCATTGGCACTGGCTGAACTCGGGGTGCGCGCCGGAATTCCGGCAGGTGTATTCAGTGTTGTCACCGGCTCAGCCTCTGCCATTGGTGACGAAATGGCTGCAAATCCTCTTGTTCGCAAGCTGACCTTTACCGGATCTACTGAAATCGGAAAACAGCTGATGGTTCAGTGCGCTGCCACCGTCAAGAAAGTTTCACTGGAACTGGGTGGCAATGCTCCATTTATAGTCTTTGATGATGCCGATCTGGACGCTGCTGTAGATGGCGCAATAGCATCCAAGTACCGGAACACCGGCCAGACCTGCGTCTGTACCAACAGACTATTAGTACAGTCCGGTGTTTACGACCTGTTTATACAAAAACTATCCGCTGCTGTGGCCAGAATGCATATTGGTAACGGCCTGACCGGGGATGTCCAGCAGGGGCCGCTCATAAACATGGCAGCCGTTGAAAAAGTTGAGGAACATATAGCCGATGCTACCGCTAAAGGTGCCAGAATAGTCTGTGGCGGCAAGCGCCACAGACTGGGCGGCACTTTTTTCGAGCCGACGATCGTGGCCGATGTCACCCCTGATATGTTGGTTGCCCGCGAAGAAACTTTCGGTCCACTGGCTCCGGTATTCAAATTCGACAGCGACGCAGAAGCCGTTCAAATGGCTAACGACACTGAATTCGGCCTGGCGTCATATTTCTACAGCCGTGACATAAGCCGGGTATGGCGTATTGCCGAGGCATTGGAATACGGCATGGTAGGCATCAACACCGGCTTAATATCAACTGAAGTCGCCCCTTTTGGCGGAGTAAAGGAGTCCGGGATAGGCCGCGAAGGTTCACGCTATGGAATTGAAGACTTCCTGGAGATTAAATACCTCTGTTTGGGGGGAATATAATCCTTGGTAGTGTTCTGTTACTGCTTGATTCATACTCAATGTAAAATTCATGTTGACAATTAACTTAATGTCCTATAGAAATAGTAGACATGTTGTCAAAGAAAACAAAATATGCGCTAAAGGCGTTGCTAAATCTGGCGGGACAACCTGCAGAAGAACCGGTTCTTATTTCTGAGCTCGCCAGACAGGAAAAAATCCCGCGTAAATTTTTGGAATCCATTCTGCTGTCACTTAAAAACGCCGGTCTGCTTCAGAGCAAAATCGGCAAGGGGGGTGGATATTTCCTCGCCAGAGAACCTCGCAATATCAGCATAGGCAGCATTATAAAGGTACTAGAGGGCGGTTACGCACCGGTGCAATGCCTGAACGACAACACCGCTACTGGATGCGATGAATGCGAAGACTCTTCCAGTTGCGGAATACGACTGGTAATGACCGATGTGATGCTGGCAATCAGCGCTGTTCTTGAAACAACCACCCTGGCGGACATGATCGAACGTTCCGACAATGCTAAACGTGCCAGCTTAAAAATAATGGATTTCAGCATTTAATTTTTTTGCCACTAATATCTACTTGTTCTATAGATATTAGCAAACTGAAAAGGAGATACATCATGAGCAAGATTTATGCAGACAATTCGCAGTCAATCGGCAACACCCCCCTGGTGAAATTAAACAATATCACAGGAAACTCAAAAGCGACTATTCTGGCAAAAGTAGAGGGGCGCAACCCGGCTTATTCGGTCAAGTGCCGCATCGGCGCCAATATGATCTGGGACGCCGAAAAGCGCGGCATACTGAAGTCTGGTGTCGAAATCATCGAGCCAACCTCCGGCAATACCGGCATCGCTCTCGCTTATGTGGCTGCAGCACGTGGCTATAAATTAACACTGACCATGCCTGAAACAATGAGCATTGAGCGCCGCCGTGTTCTGGCTGCTCTTGGCGCCAACCTGATACTGACCCCAGGTGCCGAGGGTATGAAGGGAGCAATTAACCGTGCCGAAGAAATTGCTGCCGCCGAACCTGAAAAATATTTCCTGCCGCAACAATTCAAAAACCCGGCTAATCCGGAGATCCACGAGAAGACAACCGGGCCTGAAATATGGAGTGATACCGATGGCGGAGTTGACGTGATCGTTGCAGGCGTCGGCACAGGTGGAACGATTACCGGAATTTCTCGCTACATCAAAAACACCATGGGCAAGAGCATCATCTCAGTAGCGGTCGAACCTAAAGAGAGCCCTGTCATCACACAGCATCTGGCCGGCCAGCCGCTTCATCCGGGCCCGCACAAGATACAGGGAATCGGCGCCGGATTTATCCCGGACACTCTCGACCTCTCTGTGGTTGACCGCGTTGAACTGGTTGACAGCTCCGAAGCTATTGAATTCGCCAAACGTATGGCAAAAGAGGAAGGGATGCTGGTCGGCATTTCCTGCGGAGCAGCTGTGGCTGCGGCGGTACGGCTCGGCCAACTGGATGAATTTTCCGGCAAAACCATCGTAGTCATCCTTCCGGACGGAGCCGAACGCTATCTTTCAACCGCACTCTTCGAAGGGATCTGATCAATTTGCAGCATGACCGTACCCGGTTTCGAGAGCCAATGGCGTAATACAACTTTTCCCTTTTGCGCCTGCTTGGGAGGGCATAATGAAAATCGCAACTGAAGCCGTACAGATCGGGCTGGAGTGGGACACACGTACCGGAGCGGTCACCGTTCCTATCTACCAGACCGCAACCTTCAGGCATCCGGGTCTCGGTCAAAGCACCGGCTATGATTACAGCCGCTCCTGCAATCCGACCCGTCAGTCGCTGGAGGACGGCATCGCTCGGCTTGATGGAGCGGCCCGTGGTTTCGCCTATTCATCCGGCATGGCGGCCATTACCAACCTGCTGCTGCTTTTCAAATCAGGTGACCACCTGATCGTCACGGAAGACCTTTACGGTGGGACATGCCGTCTGTTTGACAAGATTTTCATTCAATACGGGCTTTCATTCAGCTATGTCGATACGACTAATACAGAGGCGATACGTGCAGCAATTTGCCCTTCCACAAAAGCAGTATTCGTTGAAACGCTCACCAATCCGTTACTCAAATTTGCCGATCTGCCCGCCATTTCGGCCCTCTGTAAAGAAAACAATCTGCTGTTGATTGCCGACAACACCTTTCTGACCCCCTATCTGCTCCGTCCGCTTGACCTTGGCACTGATATCGCTGTCTACAGCGCAACCAAGTACCTGGCCGGGCACAACGACACGGTGGCCGGACTGGTGACCGTCAAGGACCCGGATCTGGCGGAACAGGTGTATTTTCACCAGAATTCCGTGGGTGCGGTTCTGGGGCCGCAGGATTCCTGGCTGACTATCCGTGGCATCAAGACTCTGGCAATAAGGATGGATCGTCAGCAGCAGAATGCCGGACGGATTGCCGAATGGCTGTCAGCCCACCCGCGCATAACTAAAGTTTATTATCCCGGACTTGAAAATCACCCAGATCATGCCCTCATGGCTCGTGATGCCCGCGGCTTTTGTGCGATGATCTCTTTTGAGGTTGACAAGCATGAGCTGGTCGAGCAAATTCTGCTGAAAACAAAACTGATCTCGTTCGCCGAAAGCCTCGGAGGCGTAGAAAGCCTGATTACCTTTCCCGAAGTTCAGACCCACGCCGACATCCCGCCTGAACTGCGGGCCAGACTGGGGATAAACAATTTGCTGCTGAGGCTCTCCGTTGGAATCGAAGATTGCGATGACCTGATTGAAGATCTGCGCCAGGCGCTTGAAGCATAAGGAGTGATGCCATGAAACTCGCTACCAAACTGATCCACGGCGGCCCGACTATTGACCAGCAGACCGGGGCAATGGGGGTGCCGATTTACCAGATATCGACCTATCGCCAGACCTCTGTCGATCATTTCAGCAAATATGACTACGCCCGGGGAGACAATCCGACCCGCGAAGCGCTTGAGGATACCATTGCCGTGCTGGAGAGTGGAACTCGCTGCCTCGCTTTTGCCTCAGGTATGGCTGCCATCTCGACCACGCTCATGATCTTCTCTCCGGGTGACCATCTGGTCGTCTGTGATGATGTCTACGGCGGGGCTTACCGGGTTATTTCAACCATTTTCAGCCGGATGGGAATCACCGCCACCTTTGTCGATGCCACAGATCTGGCGGCTATTGAGTCAGCCATTCGTCCGGAGACCAAGGGTATCTATCTGGAGACGCCATCAAATCCGCTCCTGAAAGTCACCGACCTGCGCGGTGCTGCAGAAATAGCCCGCCGCCACGGCATCATCACTCTGGTTGACAATACATTTATGACCCCTTACCTGCAGCGACCGCTGGAGCTCGGCTGTGACATTGTCCTGCACAGCGGCACCAAGTTCATCAACGGTCACAGCGATGTTCTCTGCGGCTTTGCTGTCGTTAAAGACAAAGAACTGGGACAGCGCATCCGCTACATCCAGAATGCTTTCGGAACCGGGCTCGGGCCGCAGGACTCTTTCTTGACGCTGAGAGGCGTCAAGACCCTGAAGGTCAGAATGGACCAGAGCCAGCAGAACACACTCAAGATTGTTAACTGGCTGAAGCAGCATCCACGTGTCACGGCACTCCATTATCCGGGACTTCCCGAACATCCCGGCCACAAAGTTCACAACGCCCAGGCGGATGGACCGGGCGCGGTATTCTCCTTTGAGCTTGACTCATACGAAACTACCAAGCGACTGCTGGAAAATTCACACCTGGCAGCATTTGCGGTCAGTCTGGGAGGGGTTGAAAGCATCATTTCCTACCCGGCAAAAATGTCGCATGCATCTGTGCCGAAAGAAGAGCGGGAACGCAAAGGGATTACCGATACGTTAGTGCGTCTCTCGGTCGGTCTGGAAGACCCGGACGACCTGATCGCGGACCTTCAGCAGGCGATCGGGTAAACCATGAAGATCCGTATCAACGAAGTATCAGCAAATATCGACGATGGCCTGACCCTTGGAGCCGTTGCGGCGTTCCACAGGACCGGCGCCGACGTACTGATTCTGAACGGATTCCCGGCCCCGGCAGACACTGTACTGAGTGACGGGGACGAGATTTTTTTGATCCGGCGCGGAGAAGTACCGACGAAAGAAGAACTTGAAGGGCTGATGGCATCACGACACACTCCCGGCGTTCATGCACGTCTGAAACAGGCAGTTGTGGGCATTGCAGGCGTTGGGGGTCTCGGTTCGGCAGTTGCTGTAGCACTGGCGCGGGTCGGCGTGGGACGACTGGTGATCGCAGACTTTGACGTCGTAGAGCCCTCCAACCTCAATCGGCAGCAGTATTTTATCGATCAGATCGGCCATTTTAAAGTTGAGGCACTGGCCAGCAACCTGAAACGGATTAATCCGTATGTAACTGTCGAGGTTCATTGTGTGCTACTCACTTCGGAAAATATTCCGCCAATTTTTTCCAACTGTTCTGTGGTGATTGAAGCCTTCGACCGCGCTGAGATGAAGGCCATGCTTGTAAACAGAGTGCTCGAATCGATGCCCCAATGCACTGTAGTTGCCGCTTCCGGGGTTGCCGGATACGGATCTAATAACAACATTACAACACGTAAAGTTTCACGGCGCCTTTTCATGACAGGTGATGGCGTATCAGAAGCTGCTCCGGGCAACGGCCTGATGGCCCCGCGTGTCGGCATCGCAGCTCATCACCAGGCCAATCAGGCCATCAGAATTTTATTAGGGGAAGATGAATGAGCAGAATAGCCGTAGCCATGAGCGGGGGGGTAGACTCCTCCGTCACCGCCGCTTTACTAAAACAGCAGGGGCACGAGGTCATCGGCATCACAATGCACCTTTTTGAACCCCATTGCAGCGGGAGCGGTTCGGCTGTTCATGATGCGGCCGCTGTTGCACAGCATCTGGATATTCCACACCACGTTGCCGACTTTGCCCCGGATTTCAGCAGACAGATCATCGGCGACTTCATTGAAGAATACCGGGCCGGACATACGCCAAACCCTTGTGTTCGCTGCAATCGCTACATAAAATTCGGCATGCTTCTGGAGAAGGCCCGTGAACTGGGGGCCGATCTGCTCGCGACCGGACACTACGTCAGAAAGACCGTCGATCCGGACGGCACCTGCCACCTGCGGGTTGCCGGCAATGCAGGCAAGGATCAATCCTATTTCCTTTACACGCTTACTCAGCATCAGCTGCGGCAGGTCATCTTCCCGCTCGGCGAGATCGAAAGTAAAGATGAGGTGCGAACTCTGGCGCGCGAATTTGCTCTTCCGGTGGCGGAAAAAAGTGACAGCCAGGAGGTCTGCTTTATCCCTAATGATGATTATGTGACCTTCCTGGAAGGGAGCGAAGCGTTTTGCGCCACTGATGGCGACATCGTCCATCTGAGCGGCCAGACTGTCGGACGCCATCATGGCACCCACCGCTACACGATCGGCCAACGCAAGGGATTGGGGATCGCCTGGAGCGAACCGCTTTACGTGACGGCGATTGATGCAGAACGAAATGTTGTGGTAGTGGGAGAGCAGCAGCATGTATATGCGGCCGGGTTGCGGGCGAAAGAGGTCAGTTGGGTCGTTGCACCGGAAGCTGAAAATTTTGCAGCAACGTGCAAGATCCGCTACCGCCATCAGCCGGTGAGTTGCCAAGTGCTGTTACTGGCAGGTAACAGCTGCGAAGTGCGCTTCGACCAGAAGCAAAAAGCGATCACACCCGGACAGTCACTGGTTTTCTACCGGGGTGATGAAGTCCTTGGCGGCGGAATAATCACCGGTTCATCAGCAAGCTAAAAGTTATTTCCAGGTGGAGGCACTCTTTGGTGTTTTTATCTTGAACTCCAGGTACTGCGCCGCTTTTTTCAGTTTTTCGTTCGGTATTGCCATCTCTAAAAATATACCGAGAGCATCAAGCACCCGTTTTTCCGCATTCTTATTGGCAAAACCATCCCCTTCGGCAATGCCCCGCAGAAAGCTGAGTAACGATTTTTGTTCATCTTCACTCTTGATCCGTCTCGGATCAGCAATAAACAGCAGATAACGGGCTTTGTCCCGGGTAGGCCCACCCAGTTGTTTTTCTGCTAAAAACGCCTCGATAACAGTCGCAATACTCCCCTGCTCGGCATAATTCAGAGTTTTGTTTTCAAGGTAGGAGGCCAGATAATCAAGGGCAGCCAGCCGACTGGCAGAATCTCCGACTTCAAACAGCAGCAGCTGTGCCGTCTGTAATTTAAGAACGTCAGGCTGTTCCGGATGAAGAAAACAGCGCAGCATCAAGGCCAGTTTTTCGCGGGCCGACGGAGTCAGCGAAGAATCAGTAACCTTTGAGCGGATCTGTTCCAGCAGTTCACGTTTGTTATCATATTCACCGAAGCGAATCTGGACTATCAGGGCACGAACCTGCTGATCTTCCGTAGCATCCCATAATTCATCAACAGCCTTTAGAATCTTGCTGCAAATGGAGTGAATCTTTTCTTCCTTGGTCGGCTCTTCCTGATTCCAATAATCAGGGTAGGTATCAAGTACCGTATCGGCCTCTTCAGGATTCTTTATTTTTTCCAGTATGACCCTGAAATAATTCAGGATCTCGACCTGATAATGACTTCCGCCATCCTTCAAAGGCCGGAGGAGATCATCCAAAAAGGTGTTATTCAGCCCGGAAGCCCCGCTGCAAAGATATCGATATACCCCTTCAGCCTTATCAACCTGCTTTTCGATATACTTACGACGGAGGGTTTCACCCAGATTGGTAGACTGCACTTTTTTGAAAAAGACGCTTAAAAGGTTGGATGCATGATGTTTGATATTATGGTCGATTTCGTCCGACACAACAATATCCAGGCAGGCATCAAAAATTTTCACCTGCTCGGCTTCATCGCGGGATGAATCTATATAATCCTCTACGATCGCGAGAATTTCGGACATATGACTACGATTCCTGCTATTGAGCAGTGTGGTGAAGGTATCACGCAGACTGCTTGAATCAACAATGCCAAACAGAAATTTGACGGCAGAATTCCTGCTTGAAGCGCCCTTGCCATCGGCAGATTTAAGCAGTTTCAGAATACTTTCCGCCGGATCAGTGACCCAGTCCGGCACAAGATCTTCCATAAAATGTTCTGCTTTTCTCCGGACAACAGCATCCAGGTCATAGATGAAATATCGTGCCACATCTATCCGGAAGTCACGGGTGGCCGCGGATGAGGTAATGACATCGAAAGCCGCAGCCTTGTCTTTGGCCGAAAGCTTGGCAATATCTTTTTTTGCCTTGGATGAGTCATTGATTTTTACATAAAAATTGACTATGTCTTTGACCGATACTTCCGCATCAATATCTATATCGTTTTCCATGTCAGCTGCCTTTCTGAAAGTTTTGTGCGAGTATAGCCGCAAGAGATGTTATGCGCAACACCATCTCAATATTGACACAAAAAAACAACCGCACGAGGGCCGAAGGGAACTATATGCGCATCAAACTAATCTGTATATGCCTCATTGCCTTTTCAACATCCTCTGCTTTTGCAGAGAACAGAACCACCTTCTACCGGGATGGGGCCCTGCATCAAATGGAAGTCGCCGCAGTTAAAGGGGCTACAGACCTGCCACTTGCAGACGGCTTGCTGGAGCAGTCCCTCAAAGTGTTTCCGGCACCAGGCACGACTATTCTGGGAGTTGACATACGCAGGAGTGAGGCTGGAAGGACACCTGACAAGGAGCTGGAAACATTGGCAGAGCAGAGGCGACGACTTGAGGACCGCCTGCAGGCATTAGAAACACGTGAGGCTATTTTCACCTCTGCTGCTAAAACGCAAAGCGGCAAGGCTCCCCGCAAAAGCAAGACAAATCCCGATCCGATGCAGGCCATTCGCCAGGGGACAGACTTTGCCATTGCCCAACTGGAAGCGGTCTATACTGCGCGGCGCAGGACAAATCAGGAAATCCATAAAATTGATGCCCACATTGCCAAAACCAAAAAGGGGAGTCGCTCTTTGGCAAGTTCCGTGCGGATAGCGGTTACTCCACCCCGAGGCAAGGTTACAATCCACTATGCAACAGCAGAACATGGCTGGCAGCCGGAGTACAATCTCTACCTGAATGGTGATGGAACCGCGAGATTACAGCTTTCAGCGAAGATTTCAGGGAAAAGCGGAGAGCACCAGGTTCTGGTTTCATCCGGATCCATTTTCGACAGCACGCCTGCAACCGCTATGACTCCCCATGCTGGAAGCTCAGCCATATTGGCCAGTTACAAGCTCCCGCTTACCGATGAGCGTTTTGGTGATGGGATTTTTAATAAATTTTCCGGCACAATAACCAATCCAAGCATGGAGTATCTGCCACCCGGAGATTCGGGTTTTTACCGGAACGGGGTATATCTGGGGAAATTCAGATTTGAAGGGCTCTCAACGGGGCGAAGCAGAGTTATTTCGCTTGGAAAGTAATTATCAACTAGCACAATTACGACAGATTCAGTGCTTACACCCCTTGTAAAACAGCGCGAAGTCATCTGCCGCTAACGGCCTGCTGAAATAAAAGCCCTGGATAACCGAACAGCCTCTTTCAGTCAGATACACGAGCTGTTCCTCGGTTTCAACACCCTCAGCCACCAGATCCATATCCAACCCCTGTGCCATGGCGATAATCGTATTAACCACAGCGGCATCATTTTTGGTCGCCAACATTCGCCGGACAAAAGATATGTCAATTTTAAGCTCATTAATCGGCAAACGTCCCAGGTATTCAAGCGATGAATAACCGGTACCAAAATCATCAAGCGACAGCAAGACGCCGATACTTGCAAGAGCGGCCATTTTTTCGACTGTGCGGACACTATCGACCATGATAATGCTTTCGGTCAGTTCCAAACAGAGGTAATGAGGGTCAAGACCGGTAACTTCGAGTACCCGTTTGACGGTAACATCAAGGTCACTGCGCATGAACTGCAAGGCCGATATGTTAACCGACATACGCAACGCCGGAAGACCCAGTTTCTGCCATTCAACCGCTTGCGAACAGGCCTGCCACAGCACCCATTCACCAACAGCCACGATCATGCCGCTCTCTTCCAGAATCGGAATAAATATGCCGGGCGAAACGCGGGCTGAACCGGTCGGAGTCCAGCGCAGCAAAGCTTCCACACCAATGACTGTGCCTTGAGTATGATCGATCTGCGGCTGATAGTTCAGGCTGAACTCACCGAGGTCAAGCGCCTTATGAAGCTTTGCCTCCAAAGCAAAACGCTCCTCCAACTGGCTGTTCAATTCCCGGGTGTAAAAACTGATAGAATTTTTTCCATTTTTCTTGGCCTCGTACATGGCCGCTTCGCCGTTTTTAAGAAGGCTTTCCACACATTCGCCATCTTCCGGGTACAGCACAACGCCAATGCTGGCAGTTGCAATGATCTCCGTACCTTTGACGGTAAAGGCATCGTTCATGGCACCCAGAACCTTATCGGCACGTTGACGTGCATCATCAACATCCGCTGACATCGGCGGAATTATCGTAAATTCATCCCCCACAAAGCGTGATACTACACAGCTGTGACCGCAGACCGCTTCCAGGCGACGGGCAATTTCCTTTATCAGACTGTCCCCGAATTCATGGCCGAAGGTATCATTGACAAACTTGAGATTATCGATATCCAGTACCATCAGTGACAAATACTGGCTTTCGCGATTGATCAACTCCATCTGCATTTCAAGATACTTCTGAAAATAATATCGATTCGGCAAACCGGTCAGGGCATCGAAATTAGCCTGATAATAGAGCTGCTCTTCATTAATCTTTCGGCCGGTAATATCCTCTTTTATAGCGACATAATTGGTGATAACACCGCTCTCATCCTTGATCGGGGCAATATTACACAACTCCCAGTAACGCTTTCCGTCCTTTGTTTTGTTGCAAAACTCCCCCTGCCACTCCTGTCCGGCAGTAATCGTACTCCACATATCAGCGTAATATTCATCCGGCTGCTTGTCGGACTTAAGGATACGGGGGTTCTGTCCGATCACCTCTTCGCGGCTATAACCGGACACCTCTGAAAATTTCGGATTGACGTATTCAATGATCCCGTTGACATCGGTAATAACAACACTATTGGCACTCTGCTCGACGGCGGTGTTCAGCTTTCGCAATTCCGCAGTCCGCTGCTTGACCTGCAGCTCAAGATTTTCATGATAGTCACGGTTTTCCTTCACCAGCCTTGCTCTCTCGACACAGCGGGCGACCATCATTTCCAGCTCGACCATATCGACAACCGGCTTGCTCAGATAATCCCAGGCACCCCGCCGCAAGGCCTCTATCGCATCGGCCAATACACCGGTACCTGACAGAACAATAATCGGAAGGTTGTCATCCATCAGTTTGACAGCATCTACGACCTCAATACCATCCACATTCGGCATGCGCAGGTCAGTGACAACGACATCAGGATGCAGTGTATTGATTATATTTATACCTTCGCGGCCATCACACGCCTGCAGCACGGTAAAGCCGCAGTCCTCAAAAAAGGCCGCAACACTGCTGCGGACGGACTCTTCGTCGTCAATGGTCAATAGCACCGGATTGTCCGCCTGCGTTTCCATCACAACCGTCTCCCTGTTTCGGCAATATCCTTGATTTTTTCAACCAGTTTAGACAGGCTGTGGATCGGTTTCAACAGGACATAATCAGCCGTCATACCGATCGAACGCAGTTCATCTGACAGGATATACAGCATGCCGGTATGAAGCATATAGCCTGTGGATGGGCTGATAGCATGGGCCCTGGCTATAAACTCCTCACCGTCCATCCCCGGCAGACGCAGATCTGATATACAGACCACCGGGCTTATAGAAACTATTGATTCCAAAGCTTCCTCGGCGCTGGCAGTACAATGCACACTGAACCCCTCATCCTCAAGATAAGCAGAGACACAATCGCGAATCATTTCCTCATCATCAACAAGCAGAACACTGATATCGGCGTTGTTCATTACCCCCTCCCCTGCAGAGGAAGCTTAAGGGTAAAACAGCTCCCCTCACCCGGCTGTGACCTAACTTCGATCGAACCATGGTGCCCCTTGGTGACTATCGCATAGGCAACCGACAGCCCCATACCTGTACCGATGCCGACCTCTTTGGTAGAAAAAAACGGTTCAAAAACACGCAAACGGGTGGCTTCGTCCATGCCTGGGCCGTTGTCCTCGATCTCAATCACGGCCATCCCCCCGGACGTGCTGGTTCTCAAGATGATTTGCGGCTGCCTGCTCATAGCTGTAGCGGATATTGCCTGAGCAGCGTTTTTAAGGATATTCAGCAGCACCTGCTCAATCTCCTGCAGTGCTATATCGGCGCATAGAGGTTCTACAGCATATTCCCGCACTATTTCAACACTGCGGAACGCATATTTTTTCTTCATGTCGTAATCAGTGGCAGCGAGTCCCACCGCCCTTTCCAACACTTTAGTCAAATCTTCGTTCACGACACCTGGCTCGTTGCGGCTGCTGAAATAAAGCATCTGCGAGATGATTTCAGAGGCCCGAATCCCGGCGTTGCGAATATGACCGATAAAATCAAAGATGCCCCGTTTTTGGAGATAGGTTCTAACCAGATTCAGATCTACGCCGACCTCGGCAGCTGCCTTAAAATTTGCCGGAATTTCCGCCGACACCCGCCGCTCAATATTTTGGGCATGCTGCATGATGGCGCCTAGCGGATTATTGATCTCATGCGCCATCCCGGCTGCCAGGCCACTTACCATGATCATCTTTTCGGTCTGAGCCATAATCTCTTCGATGCGAACAAGTTCAGATATGTCGTCAATGCGAATTACCGCCATTCCGGACACATCGGAATTAAGCGGATATATCTGCAGTGAATAATAGCGCATATCTGCGCCGAGGCCTGACTGAATCCTGGCATTGTCCAACGCAGACTGACGGTCAATAACCGCCGCCACCTGCTGCAGATCGCTGGCGAACTGGGGGATCAACGCTTCAAGCTGCAGCCCCTTTGCATCCGCCGCAGAAACGCCGCTGAACTGCTCAAAACGTTTATTGACAAGATCTACCCGACCGTTACGATCCACCAAGGCTATGATTGATGGAAGCGTATCCAGAATATCCAGCAGGGCTTTTTTGTGCTGATCTATCTGTTCGGCAGCGTAATTATGCGGCATTACATTTCTCCAGGTTACTATTATCGGGAGTCAGCGGGTGTTCATTGATGGTAAATTTGATGGCTGTTCCCTTGCCGGTTCCAGAGCTTTCGGCCCAGATCCTGCCGTGGTGGTTCCGGACAATCTGCTTGCAGATGGAGAGACCGAGACCGGAGGTATCCAGATCATGGCGCGATTCATCCACCTTGAAAAATTCATCAAAAATATGTTCCAGATGAGCCGGGTTAATACCGATCCCATCGTCTCGAACGGAGATAACAACAGCTTCGTCATCACGTTCGGCAGAGACAACGATGGCACTTTTTTCACTTGAGAATTGGACTGCATTTGAAATCAGATTAACAAACAACACCCGGAGTTGGGTCGGCACCACAGGGGCAACTATAGAGGGGTCTATACTGTTCATACAATCAAGCTGCTTTTGGGAGATTAAGTCTGCACAGTCGGCAAGAGATTGATCGACAATGGATGCGATTGAAACAGTTTCCCGTTCATATTGTTTGGTCCTGGATGTGAGGGTGGCGAGTATACTTGCTTTGTCAGCCAGATTTTTTATTGAGGTGGCGTTCTTGAGGCACATATCCACTTTTTTTATCATGTCTGGTTCGGTAAGCCGTTTTTTTAGAAGCGACAACATGACAAACAGGGGGGTCAGCGGACTTTTCAGGTCATGCCCCAAACGAATCACGACATTCTCCATCATCTGTGCCTGATGAAGCTGTGACTCAAGGCGTATTTTTTCCTGCTCTGCCTTTTTGTATTCGGTAATATCACGGATGGATTCTATGCCGCCGACCTGATTCCCGTGGCTGTCAAACAATGGAGTCGCGGCACCCCACAGATGGCAGTCAGCACCACCACGGAAGTTCGGAATTACAGTTTCAGCAAACAGGTTCCTTCCTTCAACGGTAACATAATCATACTTTTGCACGATCAGATCCGTGTCTTCATCAATCAGATCAATCAGAATCGGGCGGCGCACTCCGTAGAACGGAATGGAATACTCGTAATCCCCTTTACCGATGACACCCTCTTTATCCACACCCGTCATTTTTTCGATGGCCCGGTTCCAGGCAATTACCCTTTTGTCCTTGTCCACGACAAAGGTGGCATCCGGAAGGAACTCAACTATATCCCACAGTTGCTGATATGCATTCTTCGTCGCCTCCTCGGCCGCCTTGCGTTCGGTAATGTCAAGGATAACACCGACCAGACCGGCCACTTCACCGTTACCGTCCTCGAAAGTCGCCTTGTTAAAAATAACGTCGCGCAGAGTGCCATCTACGTACCTGACGGTCGCCTCAAATGTTTGTAACCCCGGATTTTCCAGCAGGGCCAGGTCTTGTTGCCGGTAGCTGACCGCCAACTCCTCGGGCCAGAGTTCGTGGGGCATTTTACCGCTCAGTTCATTCTGAGTGTATCCGACAAACGCTTCAAAAGCCTTGTTACAACCAAGATAACAGCCTGCTGCATCTTTGTAGAAAACAGGGTTGGGAATAGTGTCCATAAGTGTCCGCTGAAACCTGAGCTGATTTTCATTCGCATCTTCAGCCCGCTTCATCGCCCGGCCCAGCAGCAGCATAAAAACTGAGAATACCGACACCATGCCGATCAGAGTCATAGCAAGATGGGTTTTCAGTGTATTTAAGCGAGCAAGAAAATCACTCTCCTTAACTCCGACAAAAACAACACCAATGACCTCACCTTTCCGGTCCCTGATGGGGTCGTAAGCGGTCAGATAGGGGATACCCAGGATAGATGCTGAACCACGATACGGCTTTCCCTGTTTGAAGATAGCATCATAGGCCGGCCCGACCAGTCTGGTGCCCACTGCCCGCTCTCCTTCAGCATTCAGTACGTTGGTAGAGACCCGCTCGTTCCCCATGAAGACGGTGGCCACCCCGCCGAAAATTGACTGAACCTTGTCCGGCAGTTCAAAGTTATTGTTAAGCGTATACGCATCTACCAGCAGCTGTCCGTCGACGACTCTGAAATTTGTCCCCTTATGGGCCAGCAATTCCCAGAACGTACGGATACACGTTTCAAGCTTTTCATGCTCCTCACTGACTTCATTCTCCTGATACTGGTTAAGAGAATAACTCCCAAAAAGTATTATGGTAAGAATGGCCAGAAGAGAACTTGCCAGAATATATTTGCGAATACTTTTCATAAGACATGCACTTCGCCGGACAAAGCCTGTACCGGCTGCAGCAATTCACGGACCTTAGCCATCAAAGCATCCACAGTAAAAGGCTTCGGCAGAAAATGCATATCCCCTTCCAATGAAATGCCGGTAACTGTTATGTTGTTTGTGTAGCCGGAGATATAAAGAACCCTTTCAATGTCAGGTCGTTCGTCATTGATACGCTCAAAAAGCTGCTTACCGTTCATACCCGGCATGATCACATCTGTGATCAGCAGATCGATCTTC
>JAAXTM010000006.1 GCA_013336525.1 Geobacteraceae bacterium
CTGCCGATGGTTCCACCAGGGAAAAATATCGGATCAACAACAAAAGAGTCAGTCGTATAAGCTATTCGGCCAGGGACGGCATCCAGCAGGGCAGCATCATTCTGGTCTGAAGAGGCTATGCCGCTGATGATCGGTATGATCAACTCATCGAGCAGTTGGTGCGAAAGCCGGCCACCACTGCCGTGGCCGAGAAGGATAAGGTCATTATTCACGCAAAGGGTTCTCCTGAAATAGTTCTACACTTTAACACTAATTTGCCTGCTGTCACAGCAGCTTTTTGTTTCGCCTGAGCAGAGCCATTAAAATAAACCATAACCGTTTTTTAAACCCTGTGTGCTGAAAATTTCCATATCGAGTAATTTTATAGACGCCAAGATGCGTAAAATTATATAATAGTTTTAAGCACATGTAATCCCTCCAAGAGACTATGGTTTTAATACATGTCGGCTCTTCAATGAATACCTGGCAAATTATAAGTCGGAGCAAATCGGCCAGTAATTTACTGAATATGAGTGCAAGAGGTAGCTATGTCAAATAATACTCCAGAATCTTCGAAATCTGAAATATTAAGAATCGTAGTAATTTATTCAGTTTTCGGTGGCCTCTGGATCTACCTTTCAGACACTTTTCTCGGCTTATTTATCAGTAATCCCCAGATCATTACCCGTATATCAATGTACAAGGGCTTATTGTTTATCCTCCTGACGGCATCACTTCTCTATGTTCTTATTGCCCGTTATATACAGCGCATCAACATTTACATAGCGGAACTCAAGCAGGCAGAAAAAAAACTGCAGGCCAGCGAAGAGATGTTTAAATCTATGGTGGAGACAATCCCGCTGGCCATATACCTGACGGAAGGAATTGAGCAGACATCCAAATACATAAACCCCACAATGGTCAAAATGTTTGGATATACCAAAGAGGACATTCCCTCCGTCAAACAGTGGTGGCCACTGGCCTATCCAGACGAAGTGTACCGCAGGGAAATTTTGGCGGAGTGGGACCGGAGAGTAAAACTCGCGATTGAGACTCAAACACCCATAGAACCAATGGAAACTGTGGTAAATTGCAAGGACGGGTCCAAGAAGAATATCTCGTGGGGGTTTATCACCCTTGGAGATATAAATTACGCTTTTGGCCTTGATCTGACTGAACGCAAAAAAGCCGAATTAGAACTGCAAGAGAAGCAAAGTGATTACAGGAACCTTATAGCGACGACCTCTGATGGTTTCTGGCATGTTGACAGCGCAGGCAACGTGCTTGACGTCAACGATGCCTACCTCCGACAATCAGGGTATTCGCGTGAAGAACTGCTCAAAATGAATTTATGTGATCTGGAAGGACAAGAATCGCAAGCAGAAACAGCAGGTCACATTCGTCGCATCATAATGACAGGAAGCGAACTATTCGAATCCACTCACCGACGCAAGGACGGGTCGACGTGGCATGTCGAGGTCAGCACCACATACAATCCGTTTAGTGGAGGGCATTTTATCGCGTTTCTGCGCAATATAACTGACCGCAAAGAACACGAGAAAGAGCAGTTAAAAATTGAAAAACTTGAATCTCTGGGTGTTCTGGCCGGAGGGATTGCTCATGATTTCAATAATATTTTGACTGGAATTATGGGCAACATCTCCTTTGCACAAAAATTTATTGATATTAGCCACAAATCATACAAACCATTAGCTGAAGCCGAAAAAGCATCGGTCAGGGCCAGTGAGTTGGCACACCAGCTTCTTACCTTTGCACGAGGTGGTGAGCCGATCAAGAAGCTGGTTTCAATCCAACATCTTGTAAACGAAACAGCCTCTCTGGTACTGAGCGGCTCAAACATCAAGGGAATTGTCGACATCCCGGACTCAATCCACGCGATCAAAGCTGACGAAGGACAGATGAGCCAGGTCTTCAGCAATATCATCATCAATGCGGCACAGGCAATGCCGGGAGGAGGGAAGCTATCTGTTTCCGCACATAACGTGACACTAGCCCCTGACAATGCATTGTCGCTTTCTCCGGGCACGTATATCCGTTTAACATTCACTGATCAGGGGTGCGGAATACCAGAAAACGACCTGAAAAAGATATTTGATCCCTACTTCACCACCAAGCCGGCCGGAAATGGGCTTGGACTCGCTTCGGTTCATTCAATTATATACCGGCATGGTGGGCATATCGGTGCCATTTCCGTAATAGGCAGTGGAACGACATTTACAATACACCTTCCATCAATTGGCGAGACATACTCAAGGCACCAGGCCGAATCCGCTGCAGAGTCAATCGGTGAGCATATTGGCGGTTATATTCTTGTTATGGATGATGAAAAGCTGATTCGGGATATGTCGACTGAAATGCTGGATTATCTTGGCTATAAAGTAACAACCTGTGAAGATGGCAATAGGGCGATTACATTGTACAAAACTGCGATAGAGTCAGGGACACCCTTTTCTGCGGTTATCATGGATCTGACAATTCCCGGCGGCATGGGGGGCAAAGAAACGGCACAACAGATACTTGCAATTGATCCGAAGGCTTGCCTGATCGTATCGAGCGGCTATTCAAATGATCCGGTATTATCTGACTACAACAGCTATGGTTTTACCGGTGCAGTGTCAAAACCTTACAGCTTGAATGAATTAGGTAAACAATTAAGCTTGATACTATCAAAGAGATAGACGGAGTTCAGGTTAGCACTGAGCGTCATTATCACAGAAAACACGATCCCTGCCGCTTCGCTTGGCCTGATACAGGTTATCGTCAGCACGCTTCAGCAACTCTTCCAGCTGGCTATCCTCACCGATACTGGTGCTTGCTCCGGCGCTTGCCGTCACAGAGATAAAACCTGCAGTCGTTTCAAATGGCTTTTCTCTTACGGCACCCAACATCCGAACCGCAACAGAACAGGTCTCTTCAGAAGATGTTTCAGGCAACAGCACCACAAATTCTTCTCCGCCGTATCGCCCCAAAAGATCGTAGGGACGGTCGAGACTCTGGACTCTTTTGACGAATTCAAGCAGTACTTGATCGCCTACCAGATGTCCATAATTGTCATTTACCTTCTTAAAATTATCCAGATCAAGAATTATGCAGCCCAGTCCACGGCCTCCTGTCTTCCCGCAACTTCGCCTGACACGATCAAGTTCCTCTTTTCCCCGTATAAACAGGTGCCTGCGATTTGCGACTCCGGTCAGCGCATCGGTGATGGCCACCTGCTGCAACAATCCGTGGGCATCCTGAACTTGTCGCACGCTCTGGCCGATAACACCGTATGACACAGCAAAAGTGCCTAAAAGAACCGTCGCCATAATCAACGTAATCAACACCAGTCCCCTCCGGTTGGCCTGATCGTACCTGTCCACCAGCAGATAAATTTCAAAACTCCCGACAACCAGGCCAAGATCGTTTTTGATCGGCACATATGTTTCGACTATTTTTTGAATAATTATCTTTTCTTCACGCAGATCCGGCGTTTTTTTCTCTTTCATTTTAGTATCGACTGAACCGTTCAGAGCCCGCAACAACCTGGGGTTTTCTTTATCCAACTTGCCGATAATAGACTTATCCGTGCTGTATACAACTCTGGAATTGCGGTCAAATATCTTGATCTTGATGACATTCAGATGATCAACAAAAGGGGATACTCCGTGGTCAAGACGAACAATGTCATCCGGAGTGACGACCACGTACTTTGATGCGTCACCCTTCATAATATCGTCCTTTGCAAAATCGAGTAACAGTTCGCAGAATGAGACCGCATCAGCTTCTGCCATCTTTACGATACTATCCGTAAATACAGATTTGAATCCCCATGTTGAACCAAACAGAATAATAGCTATTGAGAATACCCCGACAACCATGAACAGCTTTTGCAAGGATTTAATATTTGCAACGTTTTTCGTTCCTTGCTGCTTTTCAAACATGTCAGAACTCATGAAAAACACCTTCCTTTCGGGTTGTTTGAAATATCATAGCGCCTCAGGACATCCGGGGTGACTCAAAACACCTTGGATCTTGCGGTGCAGGGTTATCCTGTCAAACGGCTTCTGGATGAAGTGCAGCCCATCGGCAAGAATACCCTTCTGATTGATAACCTCTGCTGTGTAGCCGGACATGAACAGCACCTTTATATCAGAGCGAAGCTCTGTGATCCGCTGAGACAGTTCTCTGCCATTCATGCCCGGCATGATGACATCGGTCAACAACAGGTCAATATGCTCCTTGTTTTTACAGAGCTCAATCGCGCTCTGCGGTGTTGCTGCGATCAGAATGCTGTAACCGATTTCCTTTAGTATTTCAGCAGTAATATTGCGTACAGCTTCGTCGTCCTCAACGAGAAGAATCGTGGCTGGATGAGACAGCACCATTGTCTCTTCGACCAACTCCTCAGAGTGAGACGGTTCATCGCAACGTGCAAAATATATTTTGAAGGTGGTGCCGATTCCCGGTTCGCTGTAGACAGATACAAAACCGTTGTTCTGGGAGACGATACCGTAGATGGTTGCCAGTCCGAGTCCGGTCCCCTTGCCAACCTCTTTGGTTGTATAGAAGGGTTCGAATATATGCTGCAGCGTTTCCTTGTCCATGCCGCAACCTGAATCACTCACTGACAGTTGCACGTAATTACCGGCCGTCATCTCGGAATGCAGGGCCGAATAGGCACTGTCGATACGGATGTTCTGGGTTTCAATTACCAGAAGGCCGCCATCTTCCATGGCATCTCTGGCGTTAACCACCAGATTCATGATGATCTGATCGATCTGGGTCGGATCGATGTTGATAGGCCATAACTTTTCGGTCAGCTTGATCTCAAAGCGTATATCTTCACCGATGAAACGACATAAACCATTTTTGGAGTTCCTAACCACATCATTCAGGTCAATGACACGGGGAGAGATCACCTCCTGTCTGGAGAAAGTCAGCAATTGGCGGGTGATTTCCCGTGACTGTTCGGCAGCTTTGATGATCTGGGCCAGATAATCTCGATAGCGATCTGATGAAATTCCTGCCCGGTTCGCCATCTCGCCATAACCAAGAATGACAGCCAGTTTGTTATTGAAATCATGGGCGACACCACCAGCCAAGCGGCCAACAGCCTCCATCTTCTGAGCCTGGCGCAGTTGCCCCTCCAGTTTCAGTTTCTCCGCTTCTTCACGTTTTTTGGCGGTTGTGTCGACCATAATACCGCGCAGCCATCGAGGCTGCTCATTTTCTTCGACAACTGTGACGATATCGTGTAGCCAGACTTCATGGCCATCACTGGCAATGAAGCGGTATTCGAAATCATGATCCTGACGCTGTGCGGTTTGTTCCTTACAGTATTCCGGCGCCCACACCTTGTCATCAGGATGGAGGCGATCAACCCAGAAACCGGGTTGATACCAGGCCTCCACCGGATAGCCCAACAAGCGCTCCGCCTGCTGGCTCACATAGGTAAAGATGTAAGTTTCGGCATCCACCTCCCAGACTATACCATCGACTGAATCAACAAGGTTACTGAAGCGCAGCCGTTCGTTTTTAAGTTCATCCTCGATCCTGCGATGCTCGGTGATGTCGCGAGCAATTCCCAGAACTCCGATTAGATTACCTTGCGAGTCGCGTACCGGACTCTTGATGGTTTCCAACAGTTCCCGGTGACCGTCATCGGCGTAGGTCACCCACTCCTCGTTGACGCTCGGCCTGTCGGCGGCAATTGCCTTCAGGTCGTTTTCGTGAAAGAAGTCGGCCAGTTCGGCATCGACAAAGTCATAATCAGTTTTACCGAGAATCTCAGGTTCACTGGTACCGAAGAAACGTTCAAAACGGGAGTTGCAGGCGAGGTATATACCGACGGGATCCTTCATCCAGACCAGGGCCGGGATGGTCTGCAGCAGGATGCGCAACCTGCTGCGCTCTTTCTCCAGGATATCATTAGCCTGTTTCAGTGGGGTAATATCCTGAGCCATGAAATATAGACCTTTCTCCCCGTTAACATCAATTGTGGTCAGGTACATCAGAGCATCTCGTTTTTCTCCAGACTTGGTCCCCAATACAAACTCAAAATTTTCCAGCCGACCTTTTTCTATAACGATCGCAACAGCCCTGGCACGTGTTTCTGCATCCCACAACCCAAGTTCAAGAGATGTGTGTCCAATAGCTTCTGCTGCACTCCAACCGGTCCATTCCTCGAACCCCCTGTTTACCTCTATCAGCTTGCCATCGGCCATCCGGGTGATTCCCACCATATCCGGCATCAGGTGAAATATATTCTGATACTTCTGCTCGGAAAGGCGCATTTCTGCTTCAGCCTTATCTCTTTCCTTTATTCTCTCAGTCAGCTCAAGATTTTCTTTCCGCATTCGATAATGTCGTGAAGACATATTCCAGACAAACCAGGCCAGAAGAACGCTACTGAGCAGGCCAAGATAGAAAACAAGGGACGTGCCGACTGATGACCTCGGCCAGCCACCTCTACGCACGGCGGCAATCTGCCAACTCCCGCCTGGAATTGTTACAGCCATCTGTTCAGGTTGACGATTGAAAACGGATTCATCGCCCCAGATCAACTGTTTCGGATTGGTGCCGGCGATATCCTGGCGCAATCCGATTTCCAGATTTGGAGAAGATGAAACCCCACCGGCAGTCATGACATCGGAAACATTCACTACTATTGAGGCGAGGCCCCAGTAACGAGGAGCAGTTCCTGATGGTACGTTCCTACTGGTGAAGACAGGTGAACGGAGAATAAGTCCTTCGCCCCCCTGAACAAGCCTGTGAGGCCCTGAAAGGACAGGGGCACCACTCTGCATCGCCTTTTCAACTGTTCTATATTGTTCCGGAATGGTTGAATACTTGAGTCCGATCACCCGCTCGTTTCCGGTAAATGGGTAAACCATCGAAATGGTATTGTCAGGTGCAATGACAATATTGCGTATATGTGGGTGAGTTTTGATCGCCTCTGAGGCAAGCGCGTTAAAGAGATCAGGGGTGATTTGACCCTGGTAGCTGATGACACTCACCAGGCCGGATGTGGCGCTGAAAACTGAATTGGTAACGGATTCAAGCCTGGCCCGAACGGTGGACAGCTCACTGATTACCCGGCTTTTTGCATCAGTCAGCTTATGTTCAGCCTCAATCATTGCCATCCTGACACTCAGTACTGATCCAAGAAGCAGAGTTACACAGGCCAGAACAAATGGCTTGCGCCATAGTCGAGAGGTGTTGTCACCCGTTTTGCCGGTTTCCAAAGGAACCTCCAGGTTTTGAACATAATAATGCGACCTGTATTAGGTTTTTACAGCACTACAGAATGTTGTCAAGGTGATTCAGCCAATCCAGTCCCAAGCCTTAAGTCACGGCAGCTTTTTATGTTCACATGAGCGGGCTGTTTATGCTAAAAAGGTTGCTTATTTTTATAAGCTCTGGAGGAGTACATGACGGAATACAAACCACTGCAGCAGCTGCCTGATCCGGCCGGGTACAAAGCCGGCGACGTTCTGGTATTGGTAGGGGAACTGTTTGGACGCGGCTATGCCAACGGTCTGATCGACGAAGCCAGAAGAATCGGCATGACCGTGATAGGCACAACAGTCGGACGCAGGGGAAGCGATGGCTTACTGAGGCCGCTTAATGACGAAGAGCTGACTGAAGCTGAAGCACTTCTGGGCGGATCGATCATCAACATTCCGCTCGAGGCAGGCTTTGACATGGAGAGCGTCGATGGCGTCCCTTCAATATCTGAACAGCTGAAAAAAGCCCGACCTGATGATTTGGCCACCATCAGTTTTATCGACGGGAGTGTCGAAAAAGCTTGTGCAGCCGGAACGGCACGCTTCCGCTCTCATATCGCACAGCTGGAGGCTGAACTGATCCGGCGCATACCGGAGAATGCCAATATTCTTCTTGCCCATTCCATGGCAGGCGGCATCCCGCGTGCCCGCGTCTTCATGCCACTCTTAAACCGGATTTTCAAAGGGACAGGCGACAAATATCTGTCATCGGAAGTGTTCTGGAACAGCCCGCTTGGAGAGCTTTGCAACACCAGCTTCAACGAGGTCACAGCGGACACCTTCCGCTATCTGATTGAAGGTACCAGCGCCCTGCGCAAGCGGAACACAGACAGCGGAACGCGGGTCTGTTACTCGGCGTACGGATACCACGGCACCGGAGTGCTGGTAAACGGCCAGTATCGCTGGCAGTCTTATACGCCGTATGTTCAAGGTATCGCCAAGATGCGGCTTGAAGATATCGCCACGGAGGCTGCGGCCAAAGGCATCTCGGCGGCTGTTTACAACTGCCCTGAAATCCAGACCAATTCGAGTGCGCTTTTTCTGGGGGTCGAAATTTCTCTTTACCCGCTTCTTAGCGCTATTCGTCGAGAAGCAGGTGAGCAGATTGCCGCTCCCATTGAAGCCCGCTGCCAGGCCATGCTGAAGGAGGGGGAAACCCTGGCCCATCTGCTGGAGCGTGCTAACAGCTATCTTTCCTCCCCGGTCCTCGACAAGATCGTGGATTTCCCAACCTGGCCTCAGCATAACACTCTTGAACAGGCCGAACTGATGCTTGCCGCTTCTGCCGAGCTGATGGAGATGCATGCCGATCAGAAACAGTTAGTCTGCGCCGAACTGTCAAGAATAGTGTTCCTTGCCACCGGCAGATTGATACTGCACAGCTCCTGGAATCCTGTTTCACCGGTCGTATGGCTAAATCACGACATAATTGGCTGGTTGCTGGCGGACAAATCAGGCACGGGAATAGTATAATACTTGGGCAAAGGAAACACCCGGATCGACAACACTTGATTCAAAAAGGATATGTATGAAAACAGCTGCAAAACTAATCACTTTCTTCATTCTTACCGCAGCCATTTTCCAGGGATGCGCCACCCCGCTGGTAAACAAATCGGCTGATGTTCTCTATAAAGAAGGTGAACAGTTCTACAAGGACGGAAGGTATGAAGATGCCATCTCCTCGTGGAAAAAGGTTAAGGAGACCTTCCAGTCCCCTGAAATTTCCACAAAGGCTGAACTTAGCATTGCAGATGCATACTTCCTGAACAAAGATTACATAGAAGCTTCAGCCAGTTATGAGGATTTTCGCAAACTGCACCCCAAACACCCGCAAGCCGGATTTGCCCTATATAGACAAGGAATGAGTCATTTTAACCAGATCCACAGCATCGACACTGATCAAACCCCGGTGAAGAATGCGCTGACAACCTTTGAGTCTTATCTTGGACTCTACCCTGACGGCCCCCAGCTGGCTGAGGTTAAAGAGAAGTATCGTGAGTGCCGTGACAAACAGATGCAGTACGAACTGTATGTCGGCCGTTTTTACTTGAGGACAGATGCCTATAAAGCAGCAATTGCCCGTTTCGAGGAATCTCTCAAAATGTTCTCCGACACGACACGCCGCGATGAAGTGCTATTTTACCTGGGAAAAACATATATGGAGGACGGTCAGAAAGAGAAAGGGCTTGAGGTCCTTGGCCAACTGATCAAGGAATTCCCCGGCAGCTCATTCATAGCTGATGCCAAAAAGGTAATGAATAAGTGACAGAGTACGAAACTACAATACTTGCGTTGTCTATAATTATTGCAGCAGCATATCTGATCGGATCTATCCCCACCGGACTTCTGCTCGGGAAGGCGTATGGAATAGATGTCCGCAAGGAGGGGAGCGGCAATATCGGCGCCACCAACCTGTACCGGACTGTCGGGCGCAAGGTCGGCATCATTACGCTGATCGGCGACTGCCTGAAAGGGTTACTCCCGGTCGTGCTGGTCAAATTCAGCTCCCTCCCGCCTGAATTTGCCGCCTGGGTCGGACTGGCCGCTTTTTGCGGTCACGTTTTTTCTGTTTTTCTCAAATTCAAAGGGGGAAAGGGTGTCGCCACCGCGTTGGGAGTTTTTCTGGCGTTGGCACCTCTGGCCGTTGCCATTGCCATAGCGCTGTTTGCCGTATTAATGCTTTTCTGGCGTTATGTGTCACTCGGATCGATCGCAGCGGCGGCTATCATGCCGCTGGCGGTCTTTCTGTTGGGAGAGAACAGAACCGTCACAACGGTGACTTTTATTATCGCCATGATCGTCATATGGCGGCATCATGAAAATATCAAACGCCTGCTTTCCGGCAGCGAAAATAAATTTAAAGCGTAATAAGTAAAGGCGGCCATTAGGCCGCCTTTACTTATTGTAATATCACACCTCACACCGCTAATGCCCCTGAACCCCGCCACGCATAACTCCCGGCGGTCTGATAAACGCCAGAAACTGCTCATGCAGTCGCTCTGCCTCTGCAATATTACCCGACAATCGCAGTACTTCAATGACGCATTCAGCTGTACACAAACCGAATTCCTTCTGATTTTTCCTGAGGTTGTATACTGATTTTGCTCCTGTGGCCAGACAGATACGGCGAATATTCTGCAGATAGGGACTTCTTTGGTGGATTTTACGGGCTTCATGCCAGGTTCCATCGATCAGGACGACCTGGCGTATTCCGGTCATGTCATCTCCAGCTTCATCATTGGATCCGGGATAGATCAGAGCAACGCCTCCTCCGGCAATTTCCTCAAGCAATTTAACCGGTGGATTCAACCTGTCCCAGCGGACCTGCTCGGCAGACTCACCCAGAACATCCAGGACAACCCGACCGGTATTGGATCTTTTGGCAAACTCTTTTTCATGTGTTAGCAGTGTGATTTTCATATCATGCACCATTCGCCCTTAACAGATCGCAACGATGGTAAACGATACTGCTCCGGCCTTCACCTCATCACCGCACCGCAGCCCAAGCAAAGAGCGGCCCAGCGGCGAACCGGGGGTAATTACCACAACCTCCCCACCTTCATCACCAATCTTCATACCACCGGACTGTGGGCCAAGAAAAAAACGTCTCACATCCCCGCCCGCATCTGCAAGGTCAACCAGAGCCGTCAGCCGGATCGGCGTTTCATCGTCAAAATCATGGGGTGTCAGGGTACGGTAGCATTCCAGAGCGATCCTGATCTCCTGGGCGCGGTTGGCCTGTCCCTGGGCTATATAAGAAGCCTCCAGCGCAGTTGTGTCATACTTATTATCAGGCAGACATTCCGCATGGGTAGCGGCCGCATGGGACGCTCTTGACGCAGTGGAAAGCACTGTCAGGTTTGCAGAGAGGATCCTGATTATTTCTTTAATTATTAGCTCTTTGGACATGTGGGCAAAAGACTCTTTACTTCAATAAAAATGCTTTGAAAAGGATGGGCTTTCCGATAAAACACAAACGGGACTGGAAACTAGCAGAACTTTACGGGATCGTCAATCGCCCTTTGAAGGCAGAGTAGCTGAACATCAGATAATTATCGAGGATGCATAACTACCGCGAAAAAAATGGAATCATGGAGCCTCTCTTGTGTTAGGGTATCACACAATCCTGAGAGCCGAACCTGTTGAATGTTCACCAAGCTTACGGGTTACAAGGAAATGAATCAAGCGACATCAAGCTATATAGTATGGGAGGACGTATGACTGGTGAAGAAATAGGAAAAAAAGCGGTAAAAATATTTGTATTGCTGATTGCAGTCGTGGCAGTTCTGTTTACAGGCTATGTCTTTATCGTCCTTAACTGGAGTTATTCCAAAGGCGAGAGAATCGGTTATGTCCAAAAGTTTTCAGAAAAAGGATGGCTCTGCAAAACCTGGGAAGGGGAGTTACAGATGCTGCCGGTACCGGGGGCTATTCCGGAAAAATTCGTTTTTTCAGTGCGTGACAAGACGGTAATCGGCAAGATCAATTCCTCTATGGGCAAAAAAGTGTCACTATCCTATGAACAGCACAAAGGTATCCCCACTAACTGTTTTGGTGAATCGGAATACTTTGCCGCTGATGCCAAGGTGCTGGAATAGAGTAGGGAAACCCTTGACCGGCAACATATAAAATCTATCGGGATTTCGGTCCGACTCCAGAGGATTATCAATGCAGAGACACACCACTATCAGTTATCTGCTGGCTGTCACCGCAGTTTTCATCGTTCTGCGGTTTCATCTGTTACCGGCGGTATTCGCCGGACTGGCCGTGTATGTGCTGACACTGAAGCTCGCCTTCCATCTCCCCAAAAACATGAACCGGGTGGCACATAAGGTGGCCCTGGCGGTCGTTGTGTTCTGCGTCATAACCTGCCTGACAAGTGCGGGTGCCGCCATCTGGTCATTCATAGGCAGCAGCCACGGCATCGCCGCCCTGATGACGACAGTTGTTGACACACTCGGAAAACTGCGCGGCACCCTGCCTGATTCGGTTACCGAGGTCCTGCCAACGACAATTGAGGGGCTGCGCCAGCAGCTTGTTGAAATGCTGGGTGATCATGTTCAGAAGATATCGGTTGTCGGCATGGAAGGGATAAAGGTATTTGCCCATATTCTGCTCGGCATGGTCGTCGGCGGAATGGCGGCCGTGCACCATTTCAAGGAGCATGACACGGCACCGCCATTTATTGGCGCGATGCGTTCCCGGTTACGAAACCTTACCTTGTCCTTCGATAAGGTGGTTTTTGCGCAGGTAAAGATATCCGCCCTCAATACCGTGCTGACCGCAATTTATCTGCTGATCGCACTGCCGCTCTTCGGTGTAAATCTTCCTATGGCATCACTTTTGGTGCTGCTGACGTTTGCGGTCGGTATGCTTCCGGTAGTTGGAAACCTCTTATCAAACACCCTGATCGTCGTAATCAGCCTTGGCGTCTCTGCCGGGATTGGTGTTGCGTCACTGCTGTTTCTGGTGTTGATCCATAAGGCAGAGTATTTCATGAACGCGAGGATAGTCGGCCATGAAGTGCAGGCAACAGCATGGGAGCTGCTAAGCGCCATGCTGCTGCTGGAGACGGTCTTCGGTGTTGCCGGACTGGTGGCGGCGCCGGTTGTGTATGCGTGGCTCAAGGCCGAAGTCAAGGAGCAGGGATTAATCTGATAGTTTCAAGAAGTTTTTTCCACCAGCCCTGCTACTTGACGACAGCTGCTCATAATATCGGAGTTTTTTCAGCCAGCAATCTGCCCGTCCTTCACCCGGATAATCCGTTCTGCCCTCTTTGCCACCTCGTCGCTGTGAGTGACGATAACCACCGTTTTCCCCTGACGGTGCAGCGCCTGAAGCAGATCCAGCACTTCCGCCTCAGCCGTTGAATCCAGATTCCCGGTTGGTTCGTCCATAAGCAGGATATCGGGATCGTTGGCCAACGCCCGGGCAATGGCCACCCGCTGCTGCTGTCCACCTGAGAGCTGCCCCGGCTTGGAGCCGGCTTTCTCCGCCAATCCTACCACCGCCAGCAACTCCTCCGCCCGAACCCGCTGTTTACTCTCAGGAATACCCGCCAGCATCATGGCAATTTCAATATTTTCGATTGCAGTCAATCCCTGCAGAAGATTGAAAAATTGAAACACAAAGCCGACCCGCTTGCCCCGCAGGGTGGCCAGTTCACTGTTGGTAATCCGGCTTATCTCGTTGTCGCCGATATAAACCTTGCCGCCGCTTGGGCGGTCAAGACCGCCGATCAGATGCATGAGCGTGCTTTTGCCATGTCCGGACGGGCCAACGATGCAGGTGAACGACCCTTGAGGAATCTCCAGGGAGACGTCTTTTAGGGCGGTGGTGGTGATTTCGCCAATAGTATATGATTTGGCGGCATGCTCCGTACGGATGATATTATTCATAGCTGATTGCCTCCACCGGCGACAGACGCGCCGCCCGCCAGGCCGGGTAAAGTCCGGCAAGTACTGCAATGATTGTTGAAAACAGTATTGATGCAGCTATGATCTTCGGATCAAGCAGCGAGCCGCTGCCGGAACCTTTGACCATGGTGGTGAAGGCGTTTTGGGTTATGTATGGTGCTGCAACAGAAGCAGCCAAAAGGCCGGTAATTACCCCGCTTACTCCGCCGATAGCCCCGTATATTCCAGACTCCAGCATGAACAGTCCGAAGATCATTCGCTGGCTCGCACCAAGTGCCTGAAGAATGCCTATTTCACGTTTCCGTTCATAGGCTGCAGCCATCATCGTGTTGACGATGCCAAAAGCGGCTGCCAGTACCGCTACTGCAGCGATAAGCTGCAAGGTAATGTTGACTGTGCCGACGATACCCAGCACCGACTTGAGCATCTGCTTGTCGGAGACCACCCCCAATCCTGTTGCTACACGGATCTGTTCGATATACCCCTCTGACTGTTCAAGATTTTCGGTTCGGATTGCTGCATAGGAAACCTTGTCAGAGGATTTAAACAGCCGCTGGGCAACCGGCAGCGACAGGAATAGAGTGGCATCGTCACGCCCGCCGGTTTCGCCGAGGATACCGAGAACCGTGAGGTTTTCACCACGGACAGTAACGCTTTCACCCGGCTTGAGGTTGAACTGGCTGGCCACCATTGCGCCGATAACTGCGCCGACTTGTTCGGCAGAGTTAAAGTAGGCACCCTGGCTGACACTCCAGCGTTTAAAAGCCAATGTCGCGGCCGGCTCGATCCCGCTGACCGTAACCGGCTTGTTGTTGATGGCGGTCTGCTGAGCCAGAAATGGAACTACAGTCAACCCTTTGATGGCCCGGATACTGGCTATCTCCGCAGCTGAAATATTGGTCGGCATCTGGTCGCCGGTCAGAATCGAAAGCTGTTCGTAGCCGCACGATCCTTTTGGAATCACCAGCAGGTTGGCACCAAGCGCAGCCGTCTCACGATGAATTTCGCGTTTGAGATTTCCACCCATAGCCATGAAAGTAACGAAAGAGGCTATGCCGATGGTTATCCCGAGTAGCGTGAAGACAAACCGCCCCTTGCGGCGCGTTATATTTTTGAAGACCAGCTTGACCGGTGTCATTTAGCCCCCGATCTTGTGGTTTCGTACCACCTTGACGTTTGCGGCAGAAAACAGGAAACCACCCGGCATCTTTATTAAACTGCCGGTGACCCTTAGCTCATCACCCAATTTCGGCATGACACCCTGATGTTTGACCGGCAGATAGAGCTTGTTGCAGTTGGGGGTTGTGCATTGAAGCTCTTTCAGGTCAAACATGCCGAACACGCTTGGATCCTTGGGAGACGTCCCACCCATGATGCCTGCGACCGTTATCGTACCGCTATAGGCAGAAGGGTCAGAACCAACCTGATTTACCTGAAGTGCATTGGCGTCCCCCCTGAAGAAAAGTACATATGACATGGCGATGCCGACCGCAATGGCGACGGCGATAATGATATTTTTTTTCATTGTTTCTCCTGTATTATGAATGAATTAGCGCTGCCGCGTAGATACACACGACATGACATCGTAATGGATATTTTAGATAATCAGAGTGCTTCCGTCAGGATAATTCGGGGGGGTAATCTATGGCCTTGAAATATTCAATAGGGGGTGTTTTGACAAGAGTGTTGAATGATGAAGTGGCGTGAAAATTATTATTAGCTGGTTGGCGTGAATATAGGGGCATAACAAAGGCAAGACAGAAAATACATTGGCAGTCGGGATCTGAGCAGGGGACTTCAAGCGGCGAGTCCGACCTCTCAGTATCGGCTACGCAACAAGGGGAGGCGGCTTCTTCCTGAAGAAGCAACTCGACTGTCGCGCCGGCGCCGTTTGTCAGCGCAAGCGAAATAACGAGCAGTATGAGCGCAAAAAGATTTCTATACTGGATCATTGTTCGATCATACTTAAATTGGTTCTGTCGTGTCAAGATTCTTGACTGACTGCTGCAGAATGCGAGCGTTATCCGAGCTGCTTACAACAGCTGGTGCGCAGACACCCTTTGCCAAGGTGCCTGCGCAGCCGGTACAAATACCACTAAACCACTATTATTTCTTGTTGTTATTTCTGGCCGATACCCGACAGTAGCCACGGATTGTTGCCGACCGGCCTGGTAAATGTCCAGAATTCCTCAAATTTAACCGGCTCGCTCTTGCTGCCTGACACGACCGTTCCGCTCAGCTCATCGGTCGTATAGTCAAGCAGGTTTGCATAGATAGAAGCGGTGATATAATCCTGACCGGTCTCCTGCCACACCTCCGCTATCTCAACATTCCTGACGGCAATATTTTCCAGCCTGTTGATCTGTTTATCTCTCAGCAACAGGTCCAGGTCCGTCTGGAATATCCGCTTCATCTCATCGGTCAGAATACCCGAGACCGGCGACAGGTCGCGATTCATCCAGGCCCCCTGAATTTTGAAGAAGTTGTCCATTACCAGGTCATTGAAACGGCTTTCATCAAAGGAGTGATCCATTTGACGGATGTGGGCTAGACCTGTCTCGACATCATCGGTTACCGGTTCTACATACTGCGGCACACCGGAAATGGGAATAACCGCTCCGCGCTGATATGCTCCCTGTCCGTAAGCGGCAGTTTCACTTTCAGCCCGCTTTTTCTTGATATAACGGTAGATGAGATAGCCGCCGCCAGCCAGTAAAATTATGCCGAACAGGCCGATGCCTCCGCCGCCCGCGCCGCCGGTCGCACCTGCACCTGCTCCGGCAAAACTGCTGAACAGCATGCTTCCCAGCATACCACCTGCTATCCCGCCGGCCATACTCCGCATAAAACCGCCACCGGGCTGTTGCATCTGGCCTGGCGCCGGCGCGGCCTGCTGCCGTGGCTGGCTGGACTGCGGGGACGAGCTTGCGGGCCTGGAATAGCTGCGTGAGCCGCCGCCGGAAGAGCGGCTGCCTCCCGCCCGGGCGTGGGCATTCAGCTCCAGCACGGTGATGCTTACAAACAGTACTGCCGCCATTATTGTTACTACTTTGACTACGTATTTTTTCATTTTAACTCCTTGAGGTTTTTCTGAGTGCCAAGGCAGGAATTGACGTAATATCCCGTCATCCGAGCGGTTCGAAACCTGCCGTTTCGGGGGCATAACTGTACAGCTGTCCGATGCTTATATCAAAATACCAGCCATGCAGAAGTAAGGAACCTGACTCAACACGTTCGCTGATCCAGGGGAAGGTGAGCAGATTTTCCAGCGATACCAGAATCGCCGCCTGTTCGCAGGCCCGGCTCTGCGTGGCCGGATCCTTGTCCGGCAGTTCCAGCAGTACCTGCTGCCTGGCCCTTTCGGCGATATTCACCCAGGGGCCGATAAACTCGGCTGGACGGCCATTGGAAATACCGTGCATAAGGGCGCCGATGCCGCCGCACCCGGAGTGCCCAAGGATGATGATGCGCTCGACCTCCAGATGGCAGACCGCATATTCCAGGGCGGCACTGACCCCGTGATGTTGGTTGTCGTACTCGCACGGGGGCACAAGGTTGGCCACATTGCGCACCACGAACAGTTCACCCGGGGCACAGCCGGTGAGTATGGCCGGGTCAACACGCGAATCACTGCAGCCGATAACCAGAACTTTCGGGTTTTGTCCCTGCTGCAGGGCGGCAAAGCGCTGTTCATGCGGATCGAAATAGTGCTGTCGAAACCGATTGAAGCCGGCTATAAAATGGGCGATATCCTTCATTGTTCTTTTTTGAGCTGTTTTTGCAGAGATTCAGACTTGGCCAGAAGACTCTTCCGGGTTTTCTGTCGGAAATCTTCCAATCTTTGCGCAATTTCCGGGTGTTTAATGGAGAGTATTGAACAGGCCAGGTAGGCTGCATTCTTGGAACCATCCACTGCAACGGTGGCCACTGGAATGCCGGGCGGCATCTGTACCGTGGAATAGAGGGCGTCAACCCCGCCTATTGCTCCTGAAGCGAGCGGCACACCGATAACCGGCAAGGTAGTGTGGGAAGCGATCACTCCTGCCAGATGGGCCGCCATACCGGCACCGGCAATCAGCACCTCGATGCCACGCTCCCTGGCGGAGCGGGCATATTCGGCGGTCTTGTCCGGCAGCCGGTGCGCGGAGCAGATATCCATCTCGCAGGCAACTCCCATTTCTTTCAACACTTCCGCCGCTTTGCGCATCACCGGCAAATCACTGTCACTTCCCATTAAAATACCAACCAGAGGTTTTTTCATATCATCTCCTTTTATAATTGTTGTTGTGTTGCCCACAAACACGCAGGCCAAGGCAAACGTGCCGAATAGAGGGACAAGGGTGAGGCGCTTTTATGCAACGGCCTTTAAAGTTTTAGCGTTCCGGGGGGACAAAAATAGCGAGATATACCGTGGGAATCTGGTTGTGGGAATCAGGATATACTAGTTGCTTTACGGAAGAATTTACTTTCACATCACAGGCAAACGGAGGCTCCGTGGCTTCCTGACCGCATTCCTCGCTGTCGCAACAGTCGCCGGCGTTATTGCCCGGACATTGGTCCGGCTGTTGTCCGGAATTATTCACACGACCGTCGGCTGCCACCATCTGACAGGCGCAGGTATCCTGCGCTGCAGCTGAAGCAACAGAGTGAAGCGGCACCAAAAGCACCGCAACAACAAGTAAAAAGGCCATAAGCCGTTTATGAATAAACAGGGGCATAATAATTAGCTACATCCCCCTGAGTTTCAGGAGTGCGGCGACACCGAACACCAGAAACATGAATCCGGCGGTGCGATGAATCCAGCAGAGCGGAATGAAACGAACGAGCTGTTTGCCGGCAAATATCCCCAGCAGTGCTACACACCACAACGCCAGGGTGGATGACAAAAAGACCATACTCATCCCGGCCAGGCTGTCGGAATGCTGGGCCGCCTGACTGGCGGTCACCAGCTGGGTTTTGTCACCCAGCTCCGCCATGAAGATCATGATGAAGGCGGTGCGGGCGGCAGTGGCAGCAGTGGGTGGCGGCCCGTCTTCTTCCTCCTGGCTGTCACAGGCGTGCCGTAGGGTGGTATAGCCGAAATAGAGAAAAAGTAATGCCGAAACGAGTGTCACCCAGAATATCGGCAGCAGCAGGAACAGCACCTTGCCAACCACGACCGCCGCCAGATTTAGCACGAAAAAAGCAGCCGCTATACCGACAAAGATCTTCTGCCACGGATAGCGCAACGCCAGGGCAATAGCGGTCAGCTGGGTCTTGTCACCCAGCTCCGCCAGAAAAATCAATCCAAAAGTGCTGATAAAAATTGTTTGTTCCATGATAAATTCCGTTGTTTTAATTCTGCCTGTTTTTTATTATCAAAAATCGAACAGTTCGCTCAACAGCGACTTTTTCTTGTGCTGGCCGTAATGACCGCCGCCGTGCTGTTGCTGCTTGTAGCCATGATGGCCATCGTGACCCTGCCTCACGTGCGATGGCTGATATTCCGGTTCGCGGTAGCGCGGCTGGGCAACATCAGGTGCCTGCTGCACCGGCTGTGCAGCAGGTATTACGGCAGTGCGCTCGATAATTTTATCAAGTTCCCCCCGATCCAGCCATACTCCACGGCATTGCGGACAGTAGTCGATTTCGATTCCCTGGCGATCTGACATTACAAGATTTTCGGTTGTGCATACGGGACATTTCATGGGTGCTTCCTCCTTGTATATTATGAATACGCTAAACGTTTTTCACTGTAGCGGCTTTCTTCTCATGTTTCTTTCCTATTGTCAGCGAAGCGAGGACCGACATCGAAAGGCAGGTAAATATCACCAGTAATGATGCCTGAATCGGGATGTGGAACCCCATGGCCGTCGCGATCATCTTGCCACCCACGAAGGCCAGGATCGATGATATCCCCAGATTAAGGTAGACAAACATCCCCATGACGCTGGCGAGCAGGAAATAAAGGGCTCGCAATCCCATGATGGCGAAGATGTTGGAGGTGAAGACGATGAACGGGTCAAGGGTCACCGCGAAGATGGCCGGGATCGAGTCGATGGCAAACAGCACATCGCTGCTTTCCACCATCACCAGCGCGAGAAACAACGGGCTGGCTACCCACAAACCATTCCGGCGTTTGAAGAACCAGTCGCCGCGCACCCGCTTCGTAAAGGGAAACAACTTCCGGGCCAGCTTCACCAGAAGGTTATGCTCCGGATCCACCTCTTCTTCCCCGCCAAAGGCCATTTTCCAGGCGGTAAAGAGCAGCAGCGCGCCGAACAGGTAGAACATCCAGTGAAAGTGTGACAAAAGTTCGATGCCGGTAAAGATAAAGAGGGCCCGCAACACCAGCGCACCGATGATGCCCCATTTAAGGATCCGCGCCTGATGCTCGCCACGGATTTTGAAATAGCTGAAGATCATGATGAAAACGAACAGGTTATCAACCGACAGTGACTTTTCGATGATATAGCCGGCGAAAAATTCCAGCGCTTTTATTTTACCAAGAAAAACATATATCCCGGCATTGAATGCCAAGGCGAGCGACACCCAGATAATACTCCAGGTAAGCGCCTGACGAAATGAGACCTCGTGGGCTTTGCGGTTCATGCCGAGATCAATGGCCAGCATAACTACCATCAGCACTCCGAAGCCCATCCACATCATTGATTGTTCTGACATCCGTTCGATTTCCTCATATGCTCAATGCGTTCTTTTACCGTAATCAGCAGTTTTCTGGCCCAAATGAATTCGGTCGCCAGTACAGCCAGACCAACCGGAATAACGATAATCGCCGGCCCCGGCAGCACGATCATGGCAACACCCGCAGCCAGGATCGTGAAGCCGATCACTATAATAACTAGGCGCTTGGCCTGTCCCAATGTCCTTAATACAAAATGCTTCATGATGTGATACTTTATGGAACGTTAACTCAGTACTTCACTTTAAGGGAGTTCAACTCTTCCTTGGTGACGTCCTTGCCACGCTTCAGATTCCAGTTGCCGATCCAGCCCTTGAATATTTCCAGGTTGGCCTTACGCTCGACTTCCGTTGCTCCGAGGTGTTCGTACATGTTACCCGCTTTTTTATCTGGTTTGCCACTGCCGTCATCCAGACGCCGCATCATGGCACCGGTGTAAGGCCAGCCAACGTATGTGATCAGGTGGCTGTAGGTATCCATCCGCATGCCGATCCCTTTGTCAGTGAATCCTTTTTTGTCTTTGGCAAACGCATCATGCTCCGGAGAATCGGCGCCGTGGCACCCAACACACTGTTTGTCAAAGATCGGCTTGATATCCTTCTGCCAGGTAACCTCCGCCTGGGCCTGCACAGCAAACACGAATACCATCGCTGCCAATAATCCTGCCGCTAATTTTTTCATAATCACTTCTCCTGTGTAATGTTCGACCTGAGGCCGCCTAGTTGCAAAGTTACTTCGCCATCCGCTTCAGCACCTGCTCAAGCTTACGCAGTTCCTCGCCGTAACCGGACCAATTCCCTTGGCGCTGCAAGGTGATCGCCTTCTCATACAGGCTCATCGCTTCTTTGGCCAGCGCGGCCGGCGATGCTTTCGAATCTGTCGTTACCGACGGTATTGTTCCGGTAACAACGGCGGCGGTTTTTTTACCTCCGAAGAGACGCTGCAGCGCCAGCTCCAGGTTTTCCTCCATGACCACCTGATCGTCGAAGGCAACTATTACCCGTTTCAGCTCCGGCAGCCCGGCCTTGTCTGCGGCAAGAAACAGCGGCTGGACGTAGAGCAGTGACTTTTCGATCGGTATCACGAGCAGGCTCCCCCGGATGACCTCTGAGCCCCGCTGATTCCATAGTGACAACTGCTGGGATATGAATGAATCCTGGTTGATACGGGCGTCGATCTGTTTCGGCCCGTAGATCAACCGGTCACGCGGGAAGGTATAGGCCATGATTTTACCGTAATTATCCCCGTCGCAGCGTGCCGTCAGCCAGGCGGCCAGGTTGTCCCGTTTGGAAGGGGTAAACGGCAGCAGCAGGATGTATTCTTCGACCTTTTCACCCGGCAGTTTCATGATCGTGTAATACGGCTCCATAGGTTTGTCACCAAGGGCAGGAATCTCCCAGAGATTTTCCTTATTGTAGAAGACCTTCGGGTCGGTCATGTGGTAGGCGGCAAACATAGCAGCCTGAACCTGGAGGAACTGATGAGGGTAGCGGACATGCGCGCGCAGGTCGTCCGGCATTGCAGAAATCGGTTTTAAAAGACCCGGGAATATCTGACTGTAGACCTTTACCAGCACATCATTCGGATCGCTAACGTAGAAATTGACCGAACCGTCATAGGCATCGACAACCGTCTTGACGGAATTTCTCATGTAGTTTATTCCCCCCTTGAGCGGCTTGGAATAGGGGAGACGGTTCGAATAGGTGTAGGCATCGACGATCCATTTGAGCTTTCCTTGCGAATCCACCACCATGTACGGGTCGCCGTCGAAGCGGAGAAACGGCGCAATCGCTCTGATCCGCTCGTTGATGTTGCGGTTGTAGATGATGCGGCTCTCGGAGGTAATATCCGACGATAGCAGGATTTTTTCCGTCTTGAACATCGCGGCGAACAGTGCCTTTTTGAGCAGCGAATCGATCGGCACTCCCCCCTTCCCGGCGTAGGTCGTATTAACATTGCCGGTGGCGGTCGGATAACTGAATTCCGGCACCTTGGTCTTAACGACCACATAATCATTGGAAAGCTCACCAAAATAGATTTCGGGTCTGGTCACCTTGATGTCGGCCAGACTGACGGCCGGGATATCCTTGACGAAAAACTCCGGAAGCCCTTCCTTGCTGATCCGGCTGACCGGGCCAAAGGTAATGCCGTTTCCGTGGGTGAATATGAGGCGTTCGTTTATCCAGTTCTTGCTCGGAAGATCGGCGTAGGAAAGCTCACGCGGGGACAGCATGACCTGGGAATACTGGCCATTCACCTTGTAGCGGTCATTGTCTACATCGAAAAATTTGTAATAGGTCCTGATCTGCTGCAACTGGCTGTACGTCTTGAGCAGCGGTGCATGATCCCATAAGCGAATGTTTTTAATAGTGGCATCATTGTTGGCAATGTCGGCGGCGGAAAGTTTCGTATCGACATCAAATGGTACCGTTTCAATTTTTTCCAGATCGTAGCCGAAACGGGTAAATTTAAGATTATTTTCGATATATGGTGTTTCAAGGGCCAGTTCGTTGGGTGCAACCTTGAATTTCTGCAGCACTCCAGGATAGACCCTGATGCCGATGACATACAGCGCGACAACGACGATCGGCGGCAGCAGCGCCATGCGCCAGACCCCTTTCCATATCCCGATCGCCAGCATGATCCCTGACAACGGAGTCAGGAATGTGAGGACCCGGTAAGTCAGAAGTCGCGAGTTGACATCCACATACCCGGCACCGTAAAAGGCACCGTTATTGGAGTAGAGCAGCCTGAAGCTGTCCAGATAGAAGCCGGCAGCGATCACGCAGGCAAAGATCCCGACCAGCACCGCCAGATGGCGGCGGACCTTTTCGTCAACCGCTGCACCCCGCTCCGTAAGAATGATGCCGCCGCGTACAAAGTAGACAGCCCCGGCCAAAGCAGCCGACGCCAGCAGCACGAAACCGGCAAAACCTTTGAGCATTTCCAATAGCGGCAGGCTGAACAGGTAAAAGCCGATATCCTTGCCGATAATTGGATCAACGGTGCCGACATTCACCCTGTTCGTAAACAGAAGAATCTCTTCCCAACGCAGGGCGCCCCAGTTACCGGCAAACAGCGCCAGCAGCAGAGTGGCAAGGAGGGCCAAAGGCTTCACAAAATGGGCGATATCTTCTCTTTGTACACGGATGCTGCCCCCCACCATAAAAACACCGCTGGCGGGGAAGTGGGCCCGGTTGGCGTACAAGACATTGATCAGAAGAACGACAAAAAGAACCGCGCCGGAGAGCACCCCCGCCACTAGCTTAGCCGTCAGCGTCGTGGTAAAGACAGAGGAGAAGCCGGTCTCAACGAAAAAGAGCCAATCTGCATAAAATGTGACCAGTGATGAAGCAAAAGGCAATATTACCGATACCAGAATCAGAATGAGAATAAACTTGTTTCTAAACATTGCCGCCCCCCTTATGCTTTCGATTTACGGTCACCGACGATACTGATCAGAGGCACTTTCTGCCCTTTTCTTTTTCATGTAGCGGTACAGAAGATAGCCGCCACCAGCCAGAAGAATTATTTCAAACAGGCCGATGCCTCCACCGCCCATACCGCTCCCCATACCACCACCGGCTCCGGCCATGCCGCTAAAGAGCATGCTGCCCAGCATTCCGCCTGCGAGCCCGCCCGCCATGCTCCTCATGAATCCGCCGCCGGCCGGCTGCTGGAAGGCACCCGGTGCTGCCTGCTGGCGTGGCGGAGGCTGGTATGATGGAGATGCTGCAGGACGTGAATAGCTTCGTGAACCACGGCTGCCGGAGGAGCGGCTGCCGCCGGCCCTCGCTTCGGCATTAAGCTCCATGACGGTGATACTCATAAACAGTACGGCGGCCAGAACGGTAAAGACTTTAACAACCCGATTTTTCATGTAGTGACTCCTTGTGCATCGTATCCGGCAGAGCCGGTTGTGATTGATTTGATTTACGTATCCTCTGTTTCAGGGTTCGGAGGACTCTGCCAGATGCGGCTGATGCAGCTTTACCGGCGTGCCGCGCCTGAGTCTCAGGTTGAGCATTTCGACCAGCACCGAAAAGGCCATGGCGAAATAGATGTATCCCTTGGGTATATGCATATCGAAACCATCACCGATCAATGCTACGCCGATCAGGATCAGAAAGCTGAGCGCCAGCATCTTGATGGTCGGGTGTTTCTCGACGAAGGCGCTGATTTTCCCCGAGAACAGCATCATGAAACCAACCGCTATAACAACCGCAGCGACCATGATTGCGAGCTGGCTGGCCATCCCGAGTGCGGTGATGATCGAATCGAGTGAAAAGACAATGTCCAACAGCAGGATTTGCACAATAGCGGCTCCGAACGTTGTCCCGACATGAGCCGCCGAGATCTCCTCTTCACCCTCGAGCTTCTCGTGGATTTCCATCGTACTTTTCCAGAGCAGAAACAGACCGCCGGAGATAAGGATCAGGTCTCGACCGGAAATTTCGTTGCCCAGCACGCTAAACAGCGGCGCGGTGAGCCCCATCAGCCAGGTCAGCGAGAAGAGCAGCGCGATGCGAATGAACATCGCCAACCCGAGTCCGACAAGTCGGGCCTTCTCCTGCTGATGCACAGGGAGCTTGCTCGCCTGAATTGAGATGAAGATAATGTTGTCAATGCCGAGTACTATTTCCAGTGCGCTCAGTGTGACCAGTGCCATCCAGACCTGCGGGTCAGTCAGCCATTCCATGTGTACTGCCTCCTTGATTTAATGACATTTTTACAGTTAATCCATGCACAGCTTGCGGCGTTTGGTACTCCAGAGATCGATAGCCTCTCTCATTATCTCGGTGATGCTTTTGGATGTAGACTTTGTCAGCTTTTCCAGCGCCCTCTTTTCATCATCATTTATGCGCAGTGAGATGACATTCTGCAGCTGTTCTGCCTTTTCTCTTTTCTTTTTTGATGACTTCGGTTCCCTGATAAAAATATTTTTACTGTATGACATGGTTTCCTCCTTTGCTTGTATGCGGAGCTTTGTTGCCCCGCAGTTATGGTTATCTGTTAATGCGTTCTGTTTGCCATAGACTGGAGGCGCGCGATACGCTCCTCCATTGGTGGATGGGTCGAGAATAGCGACATCATGCCTCCCCCTGTCAGCGGATTGACGATAAACATATGGGCAGTTGCAGGTTTGGCATCATGCATCGGAATTGCCTGACTGGCGTTGTGCAATTTACTCAGGGCTCCCGCAAGAGCGAGCGGCCTGCCGCAGATTTCCGCACCGGAGGCATCCGCCATATATTCGCGTGAGCGGGATACCGCCATCTGGATCAGCATCGCCGCGATCGGCGCAATAATCGCCATCGCCAGTGAGCCTACCATACCGCCGATTCCGCCCCCTTCTTCATCGTCACTCCGACCGGCGCCAAACATCGCGCCCCATTGCAGCATATTGCCGATCATTGAGATGGCTCCGGCAAAAGTAGCGGCAATGGTCGAGATCAGTATATCACGATTTTTCACGTGAGCCAGTTCATGGGCCATGACCCCTTCCAGCTCATCCGGCGTGAGAATGCGCAGGATTCCCTGTGTGGCAGCGACAGCGGCATTATCAGGATTGCGGCCTGTGGCGAAGGCATTGGGGGAGTCGTCCGGAATGATGTAGACCTTCGGCATCGGCAGCCCGGCCCGAGCGGCAAGACGTTCAATCATCCCGTAAAATGACGGATGAACCTCACGGGTAATCTCCTGGGCATTGTACATTTTGAGGACAATCTTGTCGGAAAACCAGTAGGAACCGAAGTTCATGGCAGCAGCAATCAGGAAGGCGAACATCATGCCCCCCTTTCCGCCAACTGCGCCGCCCATGACGACCAGTAGAATAGTCAGCAGGGAAAGAAGAAAGGTGGTTTTGAATATGTTGTTCATTTTATTTACCTCCGACATTGTGGTTTTCGTCGTGGGTAAATAAAAAAGACCTTTACCCACGGCGTATTACGCATTGGATAAAGGTCTTGCTTGCGATGGTTATCGTTCCCGGTCCGAGTCTTACGACTGTGTTGACGGACGCGGGATCAGCCATGTCTCCGGCTGATAGCTACTCCCCTTCATTGAGAGTTGATTCTAAAAGACTGATCTGTTCTTGTCAAGCAGTAATTTTATTTTCCGCCGCCATAGCTGTGCAGTCCTGACAGGAAAAGATTGACTCCCAGGTAGCAGAAGATTGTAGCGGCAAAGCCGATGATCGAGAGCCAGGCAGCGCGCTTGCCAACCCACCCCTTCGTAATACGTGCGTGCAGAAACGCCGCATACACAAACCAGACGATCAGCGACCAGGTCTCTTTCGGGTCCCAGCTCCAGTAGGTTCCCCAGGCGTAGTTAGCCCAGGCCGCACCGGTAATAATCCCGAGTGTCAGCAGAGGGAAGCCGATCATGATCGCCTGATAATTCAGGTCATCAAGCACCCTGGCAGGAGGAAACATACTCATAACACTTGCTTCACCTGTCTTTTGGTCGTTTGCATCATGATTTGCCTTGATCAGATACATGATTGAGATACCGCAGGCCACTGCGAAAGCAGCGTAACCGAGGAAACAGGTAATAACGTGATATAGCAGCCAATTACTCTGGAGGGCAGGGACAAGCGGCTCTATTCCTGTGTTCAGTCCAAGTTGCGCCCAGGCCATGCCGAGCAGGGCGAATGGCATGACAAAGGCTCCGATCACACGGTACTTGTACTTGATATCAAGCAGGGCATAGATCAGTACAATCGTCCAGGCAAAGAAGACAACCGACTCGTACAGGTTTGAAAGCGGGGCATGCCCCACACCGATGTCATATGATTCCTTCCAGCGCAGACCTATTGCAACGGTCTGAGCCAGAAGCCCAAAGTACGCAGTTAACATGCCTGCTGTACCAAATGCCTTGGTACGAGCGGCAAGAAAGACAAAAAAGAGTAACATTGAGGCCAGATAAGCGAAGGTTGTTATATTAAAAAGCAGTGAACTGGTCATGTTTATTTCTCCTTAGTGAGATCTGATTTAAGACGTTCGACAAGCCCTTCGAAGTTCTGCTGGAAACCACCCGGGTTTTTGCTGGCATTACCGCCGATGGTGACGGAACCATCCTGGATACGCACCCAGATGCGGCGATGCGACATGAAGAACGCGGCATAAATGCCGATAACCATCAGGATACACCCCAGCCACACGACCTCAACGCCGGGATCCTTGGCCACCTGCAGTCCTGTGTACATAAGTTCTTCAGCACCTTTGTAGTGGATAACCGGCCCAGAACCATTCTGTTTGGCGTGCTGAATGTTCAGCTCCGGATGGTTGGCATAAATGACAAAACTTTCCGCTTTCCCGTCTGCAGTGCGCCGTTCAACTTGAGCAGCCGGTCCGGAAAGCCCGGGTGAAAATTGAGCGACATCATTAGTTGCCTCCACAACATGCATGCTGCTGCCGTCAGGAAAATTAACTGCTGATTGGCCCGGTATTGTCACTGATACAGGATTCTTACCATCCAGTTCGCTGAAGGTGAAAAAGTAATTGCCGGCATTACCGTAACTGGATTGATAGAAGGTAATCCCCTTATAAGTAAGCGGGTCGTTGACGATAACGCGAACATTGGTGTAGTCGGGCACCGGCTTGCCATTTTCCAGCACCGTCAGGATGCTCTTGAACTCTTTCGGGGCGCCGTTATCATATTTGGCCACGCTAAACTTCTCCAGGCGCAGTTCGAAACCGAGATCAAGCTCTTTTTCCGAGCGTAGCATTATTTTGGAGACGCTCCCTCCTTCAGGAATATTTGCGAAGCTCTTGAACCCAAAAATCGAGCCGATCATGGCACCGATAAAGATGACGATGACACTCAGATGAACAAAATAGACCGACAGGCGGCACCATGGAGATTTTTGGGCGAAGAGATGCCAGGCACCATCAACCTCGGTCACTATCGGCTTGGCAAATTCTGCACTCAGGAAGGCGACAACCTGTTCTTTGACTGCCGTCGGCTCGTCCGAGCTTTTTATAGAGGAAAGATTGGCAAGTGACTTTTCCAAACCGTCATTCATTATTGTTACCGGAAGGGTGATAATCTTCCAGATATGGGGCAGTCGCTTGATGGAACAGGATATCAGATTGGCGGTAAGCATCGTGAGCATCATGATGAACCACCACGAATGGTACATGTCGAAAAAGCCCAGTGATTTGTAAAGCTTTAATTTGTTGGGAGTGATCTGGGCAAGGTATTGCTCTGGAGGTGTCCCTTGCGGTATGACTGTCCCGATGATCGAGAGGACGGCTAGAGAGATCAACAAAAACATGGTCAGCTTAAGTGAACAGAAAAAATCCCAGAGGGAATGCAGAAAATTACGATTTGGGGTTGTCACGGGTTAGTTCTCCTTAAAAAGTATTCCGACACCCCTTTTCTTACCGGGGTTTATCGGAGTGTCTCCTGGTAAAATAGCTGGCTAGCCGTTGATTTAAATACCGTATGCTGCTCTGACCGGCCATATGGACATTGCTTGTTATAAAGTGAATCAGGCAAGATTTTGAGGGGGAACAAAGATAGGGCGATAGACATTGGGTAATACCCAGCATGGTTCTCGAAAGCTTTGAAAAGAAATCACCGGTGCATAATTTATCAATAAACCCTGACTAAGCGGGGCGTGGCATGCACAACTGCAGAAGGTCTTGCTGCAGCAGCCTGACCCTTGTTTGTCGGTACAGGGACAATCTTCATCTGGAACATTAATTGCCATACAGTAGGGGGACTGCGCCGAGGCCAGTCCCGACTCCAGAGTGGTAGTGCGGGCTAAGTTGGTTGCAGGAAGAGTAAGGTAGACGGCGACTAGTAGAGTAGCAATCAGATATTTGTATGCTCGCGCAAAGTTCATAGGTAACCCGAAATACACATGTTAATTAAACTATTCAATTCATAAAGAAATGTCAACCGTGTAAATGCGGTTCATAATATACCTGTATACAAGCTAGAATATCGTGATATATTACCTCGGCTTAAACAGCGGATCAACTGACAATAGGTATTGAGAATGAGTGATAACTGCATAATCGGCCGGCAACCAATTCTGGATCGGAGTGAGCGTATTTATGGCTACGAACTCCTCTTTCGCTCCACCGAAGTTAATGCAGCAGACATACTGGATGCAGGCAAAGCCACAGCCAATGTAATTATCAATACAATTACATCGTTCGGTGTTACTGAGCTCCTCGGTGCACACAGGGGCTTCATAAATGTCGACCTGGACATGCTGATGGACGAAGCCCTGGAATTGCTGCCCAGAGAAAATATCGTCATAGAGCTACTTGAAACTATTCAGCCGTCACCAGCCTTGACAGAACGCTGCCTGGCACTCAAAGAAGCCGGTTTCAGTTTGGCCCTGGATGACCATGAGTACAGCCCGGACTTTGACGAATTATATGCCATCGTAGACATTATCAAAATTGACCTTCTACTGACACCACTTGAATCACTGCCTGATATAATTGAGCGCCTGCGCCCTTATCCATGCAAGCTGCTGGCTGAAAAGGTCGAGAACATTGAGCTGTTCACAGCCTGCCACGCCCTCGGTTTCGACTACTTTCAGGGATATTATTTTGCGCGTCCGGACATCCTAAAAAAGAAAAAAATGGACGCCAATACAGCATCTCTCCTCAAGCTGGTACGTCTTTTGGCAGAAGATGCCAGCATCGAGGATATTGAACAGGCATTTCGTGTAAGTCCGGCTCTGGCATATAAACTGTTGATGATCGTCAACTCAGTCGGATTCGGGAATCGCAATAAGATTCAGGGTGTACGCCATGCTATCGCAATGACAGGGAGACTGCAGATTAAACGCTGGTTACAACTGGCACTTTTTGCCGCAGACGGCGATGATGCCTTTGAACACCCTCTTCTTGATATGGCCGCTACCAGAGCCGGCCTTATGGAACAACTGGCTATGGTTCATCCTGAACTGCTGGGCGACCGTGAATCATCTGAACGGGCATTTATGACCGGAATCCTCTCACTGATGGAGAGGATCTATAATATTTCCACCGAAGAACTCATCATAAACCTCAACCTTAACGAAGAAGTTGCCTCAGCACTGATGAATCGCACAGGGCACTTCGGTGGACTTCTTCGGATAATGGAACATATTGAAGAGCTTGACATGTCATCTGCATCAGCTGAACTCACGTCTATAGGCATCAATCCCAACACCATACTGGATCTTCAAATGCGCGCATTTAACTGGCGTAAAGCTGCTTAACCACACTCTCTTTTCCCGAAATACTAACCACAAACAGCGCCACCGCCCCAAGCCCCAATATCCCTGCCGCATAGAAGACCGCCGTCAGCCCAAGAGTACTTTGCACCCCCGCCCCAAGAAGAGGCCCTGATACAAATCCCAGGTTGAGCACGGAATTGAACGTCCCGATCGTCACCCCCATGCCGTGCCGGGCCCCCTCTTCCACCAGCAGCGCCGTGCTGGCTGGTTGGGATAATACGCTGAACAGCCCGATCCCTATCCCGAGGAGCAGTATCTGATGAAATCCCCCCATCGCCGGTATCAGGAAGTAAAGGAGTGACACTATCGTACCCCCGGCAACCACGAGTGACCTGCGCGGGGCCTTGTCGGAGAGAATGCCGACCGGTCGGAGCATGAGGGTGATGACCAGGGTGCTGGAAGCCATCACCAGGCCGGTCTCTGTGCCGTTCAGCCCCAGCCTGGTGACGAGCATGATCGGCAGATAGGCGCCGAGCAGGGATATGCCGCAGGCGCGACCGAAGATAAAGGCGAGCAGTCCGCGCACGTTGCTGTTACGGGTTACCCGCAGCAGATTTTTGAACTGCTCTGTTTCGTGCTCTTTTGTATCGAGGTGCGGTTTACTGTTTTGTGTGGGGATGCAGAGTGAGGCGACCATCAGGGCCAGTATGCAGAGCAGCGTCAGGGTGGCAAAGATCCCCTTGAATCCCCAGAGGTCTTTGAGGATGCCGCCGATGACCGGCCCTATGCTCAATGCACCGTAGAAGGAGATGTCAAAGGTCCCCATGACGGTGGCCCGTTTCTCGTTCGAGGTGCATTCACTTACCAGAGAGACAACGACCGGGCGGAACATGACGCAGCTTATCCCCTGGAGAAGGCGGAGTATGGTGATGACAGCAAGGCTGGTGGTGAAGAAGTAGCAGACCGAGACGAACAGGTAGAGGCCAAGGCTTATGGCGACAATCTTTCTCTGTCCGATCCGGTCGGCCCACCGTCCCATAAAGGGTCCGAAGATGATCTTGGAGAGAGAGTAGAGCACGAGCGGCAGCGCCAGCAGAAGCCCCCGCGCACCGAGACTGAAGACGTACATGGAGAAGAAGGCATCGGCGATGCCGAAGCCGAGCGTTATGGCGAAGTTGATCAGGAACAGGCCACGGAACAGGCTGCGTGTTTCCATAGGTACCACCTCTAAAATTCGAGGAATTCCTCGAAGGCTCGGTCATGCCTTTGGATATGCGTCAACCAGAGAAAACGGATATTATCCAACTCTTCAGGCGTCACATTTTCGCCCATCCTGAAGTGCAGGTTCAGGTCTTCGGTGATTTCAAAAATGCAATAATGGTGGTTTCGGTGTTTTACAGCTTGAGGATAGCCCACCAGCTCCATAAAGCGATTCTCAGAACCAATGTGATGGATCATGTCGTCCAAAAGGTTGTCCAATTCCTTAGTCAGCTTGCTGCCTGGTTGTATCCGGAGCAATTCTGTCATGTCGTCCAGTTGGGTGATAATGCTGCGATAGCGACTGTCATAGTTCATCTTTTTCTCGACAACCTGCAGGGATTCATTCATCACGCCAGGGATATGTTCGTTATGTTGTCTGTATGTCTGTAGTTCCATGACAATGTCCTTTGTGTCAGCAGCACGCCAGCAGGTGTCCCATTTTCTTCTGCTTGGTCAGGAGGTAGCGGATGTTGGTGCGGGTGGCGGCTGTTTCCAGCGGAAGCCGCTCCACTATTTCAAGGCCGTGCCCTTGCAGACCGATTACTTTGCTCGGGTTGTTGGTCAGTAGTTTTATTTTGCGGGCACCGAGGTCTCTTAATATCTGGGCGCCGATGCCGTAGTCGCGGAGGTCGGCTTTGAAGCCGAGGGCTTCGTTGGCTTCGACGGTGTCTTTGCCGCAGTCCTGGAGGGCATAGGCTTTGAGTTTATTGACGAGGCCGATGCCGCGCCCTTCCTGACGGAGGTAGAGAATAATGCCGCTGCCATTGTCGCTGATGGCTTTCATGGCGAGTTCAAGCTGACTGCCGCAGTCGCAGCGCTGGCTGCCGAATACGTCGCCGGTCATGCATTCGGAGTGGACCCGTACCAGGGTCGGTTGGTCACTGGTAATGTCCCCTTTGACAAGTGCGAGGTGTTCACAGCCGTCGACGTCGTTGGCAAAGGAGATGATGCGGAAGTCGCCGTGGCGGGTCGGCAAGACAGTCTGGGCGGTGCGGCGGACGAGGGTTTCGTGTGTGAGGCGGTAGGCGACGAGGTCAGCGACGGTGCAGATTTTTATGCCATGTTCAAGGGCAAAGCGTTTGAGTTGCGGCATGCGCGACATGGTGCCGTCGTCGTTCATGATTTCGCAGATGACGCCGGCAGGTTTGAGTCCGGCGAGGCGCGCGAGGTCTACTGAGCCTTCGGTCTGGCCGGTGCGGACGAGTACGCCTCCGTCTTTGGCCCGCAAGGGAAAGATGTGACCGGGGCGGGAGAGGTCGGCTGGTGTGCTCTCTTCAGCTATGGCTACCTGGATGGTGCGTGCCCGGTCGGCAGCGGAGATGCCGGTGGTGACGCCGGTTCTGGCTTCGATGGAGACGGTGAAGCCGGTGCCGAAGGATGAGGTGTTGTGGGCAACCATCATCGGGAGGCCGAGCTTGTCGCAACTTTCTCCGGTGAGGGTGAGGCAGACCAGGCCACGGCCAAAGCGGGCCATGAAGTTGACCGCTTCGGGGGTGGCAAATTCGGCGGCCATGGTGAGGTCACCTTCGTTTTCCCGATCTTCGTCATCGACAAGGATGACCATCTTGCCGTTGCGGATGTCTTCGATTGCTGCTTCTATGCTGCATGGTGCCATGATGAGCTCCTGTGACTGACTGTACTGATCAATCCTCTTCGTGGTGAAAAGGCCCGTGGAGGGAGGAGGGTGACCTCCACGGGCTTGACTACACAGTCTTGGGACAGGCCGGCCCCGAATTCTGCGCAGGACAATTTAGAAGCTCATTTCCCATTTTGCACCGGCGGCATAAACTCGTGGCTCCTTGGTGCCGGTGCTGCTTTCAAGATCATTCAGAAAGGACACTTCAGGTACTATCTTGAAGTTTTTGGTTACTATGTACTGCAGGTTGGCAAATGCGGCCATTTTGTTGTCATCTTTTATATAGGTGTCGTTCTTGTTTGCCTCGTAGGAGACACCGGAATAGATCTTGACCTTGTCGCTTACGATGTAGCCGACCTGACCAAAACCGCCATAAGTATAGGAATTTTTCTTCCCGGAGTAATATGAACCAGCTGTGGCAGCACCGTTACTCATCAAGTCACCTAGGTTTTGGCCGCCATAAACGTGGAACTTCAGCTCGACCGGCTTCAGGTCAATCGTCGTGTGGGCATAACCCATGAGGGAGAAGATATCGTCACTGGAGGTCTCAACATTGGCAACAGTATTGGTCACCTTGTAGAAGTTGCCGGCGACCCCGCCACCATAGCTGGCAAAACCGGACTTTCCCTCATAGCCGGCGACAGTCTTAGGCATGAAAGTATCGTAGTCCGTGTTGGTTGCGGCATATGTAGTTGCCGTGCCGTTATATGGGGTGTTTGCATAAGCTCCACCAGCATTGGTGGTACTGTTAACTACACCTTTAGTTAACCCGGGTGCCTGTTTCATAAGCGCTACATAGAAACCGTTGTTCATGCTAACCTTGATCTGGGCATAGCGACCATCAAAAAGGGAGCCGTAGCCGTTGAAACCGCCATCGGCGTCAAATGCTTGTTCTGAACGGAAGACATAAGGGCTGGGGAGGTAGCCGACTCGCAGCTTACCTTCACCGAAATTCCAGTCACCGAACAGCATGCGCAGTTCCACACCGGCTCCGCGATTTTTTGGGTTGTAGGCGCCCAGTTCTGCAACGCCTGAGTATTCTCCTTCTTTAACCCGTATTCCGATCAGGCTGTCTCCCTGCAGATCGAGGCTAAAATCGGAATCATGGAGGGACGCTCCGGTAGTTGGATTATAGTATGTGCTTGCGGTGTACCAGGTGCCGACCCGGATCGCTCCATACGGCGTGACATCTATGGCCATGGCGGGAATTGCAAGCGCTACGGTTGCACCTAAAACAACTGCTCCGATTATACTTTTCTTCATTTTCATCCTCCTCATGTTGTTTTTTCGCTTGCCTAAAACCAAGCGGTTACTCGTAAACAATTGGCAATGCGACGATGCTATTTTGTTATCCCTGCATTTTTCAGTGCATTTTCCGCTGCAATACGGCCGGAGTTAACGGCATAGCCTGCGGTTCCACCACCTAAAAGCAGATCATAACTGTCGCCGTACATGCCGCCTGAATCTGTACCGACAGCATAAAGGCCAGGGATAGGATCACCATGCGTATTCAGCGCTTCACCCTTTGCACTGACTTTCACACCACCAAGAGTTCCAAGATGACGCGGCAGCAATTTGGTCGCATAGAACGGAGCGGTGGCAACAGGGCGGAGAAACTTGGACTTTTTGCCAAACAGAGCATCCTCACGCACTGCTGCTGCTGTGTTCATCTTTTCTACACTTGCTTTAAGGATCTTAGGGTCCATACCAAGCTGTTTTGCGAGACCTTCAATCGTGTCGGCCTTGTATACGTTGCCCCTCTTTTTTGCCAGTTCCTTGTTAAAGGACTCTTCCCATTTTACAAGTTTGGTCCCCTGGAGTACCCATTCACCCAGAGGCATTTCGATTCCTTTTTCTACGGTCATCTTTCTTGTTTCATCGTCATAGATTGAATACGCTGTGCCGCCGATCCTTGTTATTGCGTTACCGGAGTATGGCCATAATTGAATGTTCGACTCGTCCGTATAACGTTCACCACGTGGATCGACCCAAAAATAAGGCTGTACTGCAAGAGCGATCATCTGGTCGGCAGGGTGGAAACCGGCGAGCCCCGGTCGATATGCCTGGACTGTAGCCATTCCTTCCAAACCTGCGCCAGCTGCTTCTGCCATCCTGATGCCGTCGCCGTCTTTACCGATCTGGCCTACCGGGATAACATCCGGATAATCCTTTACATACTTCTTCATCATCTCCTTGTTGTTGGCAAAACCACCGGTAGCTATGATGACCGATTTGGCTTTGATGTTAATCTTCTCACCGGATTTGTCTTTTGCAGTTACGCCGACGACTTTACCGTTTTCAGTAATGAGACCGGTTCCTGGTGTTTCCAGAAGGATTTTGCCGCCATGGTCAAGCACGTATTTGTTAAATACGTTAATCATCCGTTCACAGTGGAAATCACGTGGGTTTTTTGCAGGATAGTCCGGGCCTGGAGCAATTACGTGCCAGGTCAGCGGGCCGCCAAAACCGCCAACGCCGACATACTCGATCTTGACCCCAAGGGCATCAAGCCAATCAATTGTTTCAGCGGACTTGTCAACGAAAGCCTTTGCCAAAGCGCCGTTAGCCTTCCAGTGGCTGTAGTCCATAATCAGTTTATAGGCAAAGTCCTTGCTGACATCGATACCGATACGTTTCTGGATCTTACTCTCAGCGGCAAATACCCCCTCACAGAAGTTGCCGGTACCGCCTACTTTTGCCTGTTTTTCAAGGACAATAACCTTAGCCCCACCCTGTAAAGCCTCGACGCCTGCTGCCAATCCTGATGTACCGGCACCAACAATAACAACATCGGTGTCCAATTCCTTGTCAGCTAATGCAGGCGCTGCAAAAGCCAGCATGGCAATCAATGCCGTCGCAATACTCCGGATTTTTCTCATCATCTTCCTCCCTTTTCCCTGTGTTACCCTTTCGGGTTGGTTTCAGACGCTTACAAAACCGCGTCAATACTATTTTTCTTTAAAATCAAAATCACTGTGGCACTCAAGACAGATAATTTCCGATGGCCGGTGAACCCGATGGCATTTCAGGCATTGCATCTTGCCGAGATGTGAGTCATGCGGATTGCCATGAAGTGACTTCGTCAGTTCAGCAACCTTGTCAAAACCACCGTGACATTCAAGACAGACTTTTACAGAAGCCTCAGCCACCGGCTTGTCAACCTGGTGACAGTCAATGCACTTCAAACCTTCTGAAGCATGTTTCCCCCTGATCTCTACCGCACCCGCTGCAACTGACAATCCCGCTACAACAGCACACAGGACAAAAAATCGCACCATCGTCACACTAATTTTACCTTTCAACTCCACACCCCCTCTCACCTGTAATTATTACTGATACTGCAGTGCAATAAGCCTGGACCAGACCAGAAACCGGACTCGTTCTCGCGTCTTTCGCAACACACTGAGTACATAGCAGGGACCATGCCAGCGCCTAACATGCTTGAATTACAGAGTATTTATTAATGTACATTTTTAGCCATTGATTTTTACTATCAAATTGATAATATTATTATTGTTTTGAAAGGGGGGTGTACATCATGCAGGCAAAAGATTTGGACTTGAGAGAACTGCTTTCGTTTAACCCGGAGGGTGGCGTAATGCACTTCATGGGACAACGGGTGATACTGTTCGACGCTGTTGCAATGGGGCTGTTGCGTAAAGAGCTTATTGAATCGCTGGGGGTATCTGCAGCCCGCAGTGTCCTGACCCGCTTCGGCTATGCACACGGCAGACGAACGGCCGAAAGCTTGAAGACCGAGTTCCCTAAACTGTTTGCTGATAGCTGGACAGGCCCGAAGCTGCACATGCTGTACGGCATGATGGTTGCCGAAGGGAACAAGCGAAGCGACGGCAGCGGGACGGCCCCGCTGGTTGAATCCTTCTGGCACGAATCGTACGAAGCTGAACAACATCTGCTGCATTTAGGACAGTCAGATGAACCGGTATGCTGGACATTAACCGGCTTCGCGAGCGGATATGTTTCATTCTGGGCAGGGCAGGAAATTTATTTCATTGAAGACCGCTGCTGCGGAAAAGGGGATGCTGTCTGCCATGTTGAAGGGCGCTCCAGGGAAAAATGGGGGACGGCACTTGAACCGCATCTGCCCTACTTCCACTCAGAGTCGGGAGATGAGATGTTCAGGAAACTGACCGATGCTCTGCGAGAAACAGAGAAACGTCTCAAAAAACGTCAGCGGCAACTGTCATGCCTTGACAACAGACATGATGATACACCATGTATCACGGCCCGGAGCGAAGCAATGCGCCGTGTCATCGACCTGACCAGACGCTTCGCTAAAGTTGAGTCTTCAGTTATTGTAACCGGCGAGAGTGGCGCTGGAAAAGAGCGGATAGCACGGCTCATCCATGAAGAGTCAGCACGCGCGGGGCGGCCATTTGTCGCTGTGAACTGCGGGGCATTAACTGAAACTTTATTGGAGAGTGAACTCTTCGGCTACGCCAAAGGCTCATTCACAGGTGCTGATAAAGATAATATGGGACTGCTGGAGGCCGCCAATGGGGGGACACTGTTCCTCGATGAGATTGGTGAGATGTCTCTCGGCATGCAGGTAAAGCTCCTGCGCGCCCTGCAGGAGCGAGAGGTTCGCCGGGTGGGGGAGCAAAAGATACGCGCCGTGGACATTAGAGTCGTTGCCGCTACAAATCGTAACCTGGCTGAAGAAGTCACGGCCGGGCGATTCCGGCAGGATCTTTATTATCGTCTGCGCGTAATTGAGCTGAGGGTACCGCCCCTTCGTGAAAGGGCCGAAGACATCCTGCCCCTTGCCCGCATCTTCCTGGAAGAAGCGTCCAAGCGGGCAGGCCGCACAGTAACCGGGTTTACACATCAGGCCGCAGACCAGTTATTGCGCTACGAGTGGCCTGGTAACATCCGGGAACTCAGCAATGTTGTCGAGTATTCCGTGGCCCTCTGCAATGGCACCCGTGTAGATCTTGAAGACCTGCCTGAAGAGTTGCGGGCGGCACTGCCAAAACCAACCGTATCAGGCTCGATTCGGCCGCTCGATGAGGTTGAAAGGGATTACATTATAGCCGCCCTGCGCGCCACTGGAGACAACAAGGCACGCACTGCAGCCGAACTGAACATAGGGATTGCCACACTGTATCGAAAGCTCAAGGAATACGAAAATCAGGGACAAGTGGTTTGAGCGAAGAAGCAGGCAAATTGGCGGGATCTCCACCATGCTTGGGGCAATATTCGCTTGGCTCACTACCGGCCATATAAAATTCATCCCGCTTTACCGGACAGTCTGCAGTCGCCAGATAGCCGGTTGAAGAATCTATGGTAACGGAAACAACCGTATCCGGCGTTGGGAAATCTACGGACGGTTTTGCGGCCACCGCCTTGCGCATGAAGCGCTCCCAAATCGGGGCAGCTACAGCCCCGCCGGTGAAACCTTTACCGCCTGGACGTGGTTTGTCATAACCAACCCAGACCCCGGTTATGACGTTCGGGGTATAGCCTACGAACCAGGCATCCCGACCATCATCTGTAGTGCCGGTTTTCCCGGCGGAGGGATGTGTCTGGCTGAATCTATTGAGACTCTTGGCCGTACCATAGGTCAGTACGTCTTTCAGCATCTGAGTGGTTATATAGGCAACTGCTGGTGAAAGAACCGAGGTAACTACCGGAGGATTCTCTGTCCATATGCGACGCTTACTGTCGTATATGCGAATAATAACCCTTGCTTCCGGACGAGTACCACCATTAGCCAATGGGGTGTAAGCAAGCATCAGGTCATTCAGTGTCACTTCATCCGTTCCCAGCGCCAGGGACAAGCCGCTCTCCCTCCGCAACGACAGCCCCATCTTACCTGCAAAATCTGTAAAGTAGGGGACTCCAACCGTCTCCAGCAGCTTTACTGCAATAACATTATTAGAGAAAGCCAGGGCCTGTCTGAGGGAAAGATCTCCATAGAGCTCTCGACCATAGTTTAGCGGTTTCCAGGTTTCGCCATTTCCTCGATTGTAGGTTGCCGGCGTATCGTCCCAGATGCTCCCGGCCGTAATCCCCTTCTCCACGGCTGCTGCATAGATCATCGGTTTTATCGCCGAGCCGGGCTGCCGCTTGGCAGAGTAGGCACGGTTATAGCCGCCAGGGAGAGTATCAACGCCACCAACAGCCGCCAAAACATCTCCTGTATTGGGATCCAGACATAGCAATGCACCCTGCAGCTCGGGGGAAATCCGTTTAACGCCTTCTCTCAATGCCTGCTCGGCCTGTTTCTGAAGATTAAGGTCCAGGGCTGCAGTCACCTCCAAACCACCCTGTTCAATAACATCAGCTCCATAGCGCTCAATCAATTTACTGCGAACCTGGGCTAAATATTGCGGAGCCTGCCCCCGCTTGACAACAGAAGGCGGATTAGCTCGTAATGTTTTTCTTTGCTGTTCAGATATCATGCCCAGATCAACCATGCGGCTGAGTACAATATCCCGCCTACCGGTTACCTGGGCAGGTTTTCCCAAAGGATTGTAGCGGGACGGATTTTTTTGTACGCCCGCCAGCATGGCACACTCGGCATCACTTAGCTCCTCCGGATTTTTATCAAAATAGAGCCTTGCCGCCTGGACTATACCCCAGGCACCGTTCCCGTAATAAATTTCGTTAAAATACATCTCCAGAATCTGCTGTTTGCTGTATTTGGTTTCAAATTCCATAGCCATGCGAGCTTCATCGAGTTTCCTTTCGATGGTTTTAGCGCTGGTCAGATACCTGTTCTTGATCAGCTGCTGGGTTATGGTCGACCCGCCTTCAGCCAATCGTCGCTTCATCACATCCTTCACCAGGGCACGAGCTATGCCGCGCACATCAATCCCCCCATGCTGGTAAAAGCGCGCATCTTCAACAGCTACTACAGCCTTTTGCAGGAATGCGGGGATACGATCGATCGAGACCCAGTATCTTTTCTCCGGCAGTATCCGGCCAACAAAACGTCTCTGGTTGTCAAAAACCTTGATGGAAGTATAACCTGACAGGAGGTGGGGATAAGTGGCAAAATTATCCTGGGCAAACGTCGAAGCGGAAAGCAGCAAAACCAGCACTGCCGCCAGCAGAGCAGAATAAAACAATCTACCGATTTGGAAACATATCGTAGAACTCACAGGTATATACTACTCCTTCATTGAAATTAGACACCAGTCAAAGGATGCCTTCTCACGCACCCTGTCAAGCACTTTACCCTTATTCCGCTCGTAGCACAACAGCACCGACAGCAAACCGGCACACTTCAGCTCAAGCCAGCAGTGCAATAGGTCGGTAAACAGCCTGCCGCCCGAAACACGTATACAGTTAACAATTCCCGGATACTTGACCTGCCTGCTGTCGACCTGTATTCTCAATCAACTATACAAACAATGTAACAATAAAGGAGCCCGACGTGGCCGTCTACGAAGTCAAACACCCCCTCATCCAGCACAAGCTCGGGCTGATGCGCAAGACAGAGCTGAGTACCAAACAGTTTCGCGAACTCGCATCAGAACTGGCCAGACTGCTGACCTACGAAGCTACCAAGGATCTGGAAACCGAGACCATCACAATCAGTGGATGGGCCGGCCCGGTCTCCGTTCAGCAGATCAAGGGAAAGAAAATCACCGTAGTGCCTATTCTGCGGGCCGGCCTGGGTATGATGAACGGGGTCCTCGACATGATCCCGAGCGCCAAGGTCAGCGTGGTGGGACTTTACCGCAACGAAGAGACACTGGAACCGGTTGCCTACTATGAAAAACTGACCAGTGGAATGGAAGAACGCACCGCCCTGATCATTGATCCGATGCTAGCCACCGGCGGATCCTTGCTGGCCACCATTGAGATGCTTAAAAAATCCGGCTGCCGGCGGATCAAGGGGCTCTTCCTGGTTGCTGTGCCAGAGGGGCTCGAGCGGGTCAGCATAGCCCACCCGGACGTGGAGATTTACGTCGCCTCAATCGACGAGCGCCTCAACGAAAACGGCTATATCCTCCCAGGCCTCGGCGACGCCGGGGATAAAATTTTCGGAACAAAATAGGAGTACACTACCATGGCCACACCAACTGACCCGGTCTGGCGTACCGCCCTGTCCGGCGCCCAGATCCTTTTTGTAGCCTTCGGCGCTACGGTTCTAGTTCCTCTTTTGACCGGACTCAACCCGAGCTTGGCATTGCTCGGCGCCGGTATCGGCACCCTTGTCTTTCAGCTCTGCACTAAACGCCAGGTGCCTATCTATCTAGGCTCCTCGTTTGCCTTTATCGCCCCGGTGATCTACTCGGTCAAAACCTGGGGAATGCCTGCCACCATGGGGGCACTTGCCGCCGCCAGTTTTTTCTATTACGTTGCCGCCGGAACCGTCAAGTGGCGCGGCGTCGGCTTCATACATCGGATTCTGCCGCCGGTCGTCATCGGCCCGGTCGTCATGGTCATCGGTCTGGGACTGGCCCAGGTGGCGGTCAGCATGGCAACCGGCAAGGCCGGCGACGCCCAGGTTGTCCCGTACGGCACCGCCCTGAGCGTCGCCGCCATTTCCCTGACCGCAACCATGCTGACCGCCATCCACGCCCGCGGCCTGCTCAAGCTGGTGCCGATCCTCGTCGGCGTTGCGGTCGGCTACATTACTTCGCTTTTCCTTGGTCTGGTCGATTTCAGCAAGGTCACCAACGCACCATGGCTGGCTGTCCCGGAATTCGGCCACCCCGAATTCAATCTGGCGGCGATACTCTTCATGATCCCGGTTGCCATCGCCCCGATTGTCGAGCATGTCGGCGGCATCCTCGCCATAGGATCGGTCGTCGGCCGTGACTACACCGAACAGCCCGGACTGCACCGCACCCTGCTTGGAGACGGCCTGGCCGTCAACATTGTCGGCCTTTTCGGCGGCCCGCCAGTCACGACCTATGGTGAAGTGACCGGTGCAGTCATGCTCACCCGCAATTACAATCCGGTGGTGATGACCTGGGCGGCCGGCTTTGCTATCATGATGGCTTTTGTCGGCAAATTCGGTGCCCTGCTCCAGACGATCCCGATGCCGGTCATGGGCGGAATCATGATTCTGCTCTTCGGCTCCATCGCCGGCATCGGGTTAAAGACGATCATCGACGGCAAGGTTGACCTGATGAAGCCGCGCAACCTCTGCCTGGTTTCCGTTACCCTGGTTACCGGCATCGGCGGCCTGGGCGTAACGATCGGCAGTTTCAGCCTCCAGGGAATCAGCCTCTGCGGAGTCCTAGCGGTGATGCTCAACCTTATCCTCCCCCCCGGTGAACTGGAAGAGGAGATCAAGCCGGCGGCCTTCCCCTGAACGGGATCTGTTGAACAAAAGTAAGCCACAAAAAGGGGGAGAGGCCGCTGGATCAAACAGGCGGCCTCCCCCCTTTTCTTTGCGTACACGCCCCTAAAGGCTTTTCAGCGAACGGAAGCTAACCAGCTGCCGTTTTTCTTCATCATAGAGATTCAAGCGGAACGACCCCATGCTCTTGCGGATAGTCAGAGGCGTGATTGCCCGCAGTTCCGGAATTGCATCGTAACACTCCTGCAGCCGGTAGTTAGGGATGCCGGGGCGGGCATGGTGTATGTGATGTATACCGATGTTGCCGGTAGCCCACTGAAGCAGACGCGGCAGCTGATAATACGAAGAGCCGTCCATAGCGGCCCGCCAGGGATCCCATTCCTCGTGGCGTGCCCAGTAGACTCCTTCGTACTGATGCTGATTATAGAAAAGCCATACGCCGAGTGTAGCGGCCATGATTAGCACCGGCAGCTGGACCAGGAGATAAGTCCGGAAACCGACTGTCAGGCTTGCCGTAATTACTATAGCGGCAAGTGCCAGATTGGTACAGATCACACTGATAAAATCGATTTTTTTCGCCCCAGGCGACGGATAGCGGTTGCGCATCAGGAAGTAATAGAGCGGGCCGATGCCGAACATGATGAACGGATGCCGGTACAACCGGTAGGCAATCCGCTTCAGTGGCGTTGCTTTCAGATACTCATCCACGGTCATGGTAGTTATATCCCCGATGCCGCGCCGGTCAAGGTCGCCGACGGTAATGTGATGCCCGGAGTGACTGCGCCGCCAATCGTGAAACGAGGTAAACGTAAGGATGCCGCAGAGATAGCCGATGTTCCTGTTCCAGCGCGGCGAAGGAAAAAATGAACCGTGGGTACAATCGTGGAAAAAAATGAAAATGCGTGTAAACAAAACGGTTGCCACCACACCAAGGGTAAGAGTAACACCGTAGGGGTACCCATGGCGGACGGTCAGAACCATCAGGCCCATCACGACAAGGTAGGATATGAGCGTGGTGAGGAGTTGCCGGATCGAAATACGGGTATCCGGCTTGGCAAACTGTGCGGTGTTCTTGTACCACTCCGGTTTTTCCACTTTTGCGGCTATAAAGACTGGATTGAAGGACATATAAAGCTCCTGCAGTATCTAATCAGATTCCTCCCCAGAGATAAAGCGTAGCATAAACATATCGGAGTGCAACTTCGCATGTTATTTATTGAGAATGTAATCACCTCATCCTTTTTTGCTTTACAGCCAGAAAGGTAAAAGCGACCGAATGGTCGCCTTTGTTAAAAAGGCTTACTCTGTCATGAGTTTGCTACCGGCGGGGTGTCTCCAGCAGCGGCAGGAGGAATTTTTCAAAGATAACCTTTTGCTTTGCTGTCATCAAATCGATGTCCCCTTCGTTATCGAGCAAAAAGGTACCGACGCCGATGACTGTTTTTGCAATATAACCCGTTCCGGCAACTTTATTCTCAATCTCGTCGCTTCGTTTGCTTATAAGGTTTTTAAGTAAAGCTATGTCTACGTTCATAAGATACTCTCCAGCTAAGTCAATAAAGTATTTCTCGCGCGAGGTCTTCGTTCCGGCTTGGTCACGACATTACACCACTATGCTTGGAACTTCCACCCTCAATCTCCCTGAATTGAATTGACGATCGGATCATTCGAGTGATATTGTTCCCACTCACAAAATAAATTCCAATTCTTTCAGGATCATAGCTAGTTTTTGATCGCTAACACCTGAACATATCCGGAGATATCCGTGGCGAAGCCCCTCTTTATTCTCTTACTCACCGCAATCATATCAGTGCAGGTTTCAGTAACCGCCTTTGCTGCTGAACCTGAAGCAAAACTTGAACCTAAAGCAAAACCTGCACCTAAAGCAAAGCCTGCACCTGTCGGCACATTGGGTGGTTTCTCTCTTACTCCTACTGTAGGCGGATATTCATTTGCAGGTTCGGAACACCGAGATCCGGTTCAATTGTATGGGCTCAAAATCGGCTATGATAAAATAGGCAAATCTATCGAGGACAGCCTTGGTGTTGAAGCGACATTTAACTACTTCGCTGCCAAGTCTAAAGCTGACGCGAACTACTCCGCCGGATATCTTGTCCGCCTTGATGCTGTTTACCCCTTTGTTCAGGGTGTGAAATGGATGCCATTTCTGGCGGCCGGTGTCGGCGGGATTGCCATTGATAACGGTGTTGATTCTGTTTTAGAGAAAAACCTCCTGTTAAATTACGGTCTTGGCCTGAAATATTTCTTTGAAAATTACTTTGCAGTCAGAGTCGATGGCCGGCATCTGATAGTCTACAGTAAAAACAATGACTCAAGAAACAATTTTGAAATCGGCGCTGGTGTAAGTTATTATTTTGGCAAGGAACGCAAGAAAAAATCAGTTCCACCGCTGAAAACCAAACCGGCAGTAAAGAGCGAACCCAAAAAGGAGAGCGATTTGAGCGGAGCCCAGCTTGAGAAGGTTCTGGAGCCCCTTGCCCCCCTTGCGGTTATTATTCCTCCATCAGATTCTGATGGTGATGGCGTAATCGATACTATGGACAAATGTCCGGAAACACCGCCAGGTGTGGCTGTTGATAGCAACGGCTGCCCACCGGATTCTGACAAGGACGGCATACGCGACTATCTTGACAAGTGCCCTGGAACTCCAACCGGTGTAGATGTCGATGACAACGGCTGTCCTCCTGATTCAGACAACGACAGGGTCCCAGACTATCTTGACAAGTGCCCGGGAACTCCAACCGGTGTAGCTGTTGATGCCAATGGTTGCCCGCTTGATTCAGACAACGACGGAGTCGTAGACTCCTTGGATAAGTGCCCCGCAACACCAGTAGCTGCCTCGGTGGATGCTGATGGCTGCACAATAGGAGTAGCTAAAAAATTCTGCAACAAGCCAGCCATTATTGCCATCTCTTTTGACTCTAACAAAGCAGATATTAAGGCTGGTTACCATGCTGAGCTTGACAAATTAGGCAATTTTCTAAAAGAGTTCCCAGGTTCAAAAGGGACCATAGACGGATATACAGACACCGATGGCAGCAAGGCAACAAATCTGATATTATCACAAGCCAGGGCAGATAGAATCAGAAGCTATCTTGTCAATAAATTCGAAATAGACAGCAAGCGTATTGACACGAAGGGATACGGCACAGCAAAACCGATTGCTTCCAATAAAAACGAGGCTGGTAAAGCAAAAAACCGCCGAATAGAGGCAGTTTTCATCTGTGATTAATCTGTCAGAATATCCTGAAAGTTGATTATTGAGTGACAAGGATCCCTCAATAATCAACTTGGCACATCACACCTTCAAGGTCTTATCTCAACGTTCGTGCCATTTGGCACCAACCTGTCAATTTCCTCTATCTCTTCGTCGGTAACGGCAATACACCCTTTCGTCCAGTCAACCTCTGTGTGAAGATCACCAGCCCACGAAAATCCATTCTTAATGCCGTGGATCATAATGTCACCGCCCGGAGAAACACCAAGTTGTTTTGCTCGTTTCTTGTCTTTCTCGTTTGGATAGGAAACATGAAGAGAAAGGTGATAAAGGCTGCCCCTGTTTCTTGAATCGATAACGTAGGTTCCCTCAGGGGTTTTGTTATCGCCTTGCCTTTCTTTTGGACCATCCGGGTTTCCCCCCAAGGCAATTTTATAGGTCCTGATCACCTCGCCCTTTGATAACAACGTCAATCGTCGTTCGTTCTTTTCTATCAGAATCTTGTCTGCAGGCCCCTTCGGTAAGACATAAACCTCTTTTTGCAGTTTAATAATCTCATTTTCTTTGTTCCGAACCTCTTGTTCAAGCGCCTCAATCTTATTTTGCAGGGTATTATTATCATTACCCCTACTTTGGACATCTTGCCGGAGAGCCTCAATCTGTGTCTGCTGCGCAGCAATCGTCTTGTCTTTAATGATGGCATTATTGATATTAAACATCATCAACTCACTGTCTTTCCTGTACTCACTCCCAGGGTAATTTTTTGTGAGTTCATGAAAACATTTCAGAGACTTCTGATAATCTTTCTGCTCATTCCCGGGATAGGCATAAATAATACCCATCTCAAAAAGGCTCCTGTCTCCCGCCGCAGGATACTTTTCAATAATCTGCTCATATTTTTTCAGAGAGTCCTTGTAGTTTCCCTGGCTGAAAAAATCATTCGCTTCTATGAAGGTCAACTTGGCCTGAGATCCCTCATTAAAGTGACCGCATCCGCATATCAGCAGGGGCGCAAGTATGATGAAGGCAAAAAACGAGATTAGATGTTTACCCTTCCTACTTTGTTTTTTACCCATGTTCGACTTCGTGGCCTCTGGTAATATGTTTGATGATCGCAGAACCATTCATCTTCCTCTAGCTTATACATCTTAAATTTTCACCGAACGGTGGAAGCAGAAGGAAGCGACAGAGTATAAGACCCTGCCGCTTCCTTTCCGGAGCACTGACTGAAAAGCCAACAGCTCCCCAAACAGACTTACTTCTTCATTGATTTGCGAAAAACTTCGTCAGCCTTCTTCGCTTTTTCGTCTGCGATAATCATCTTTTCATCTGCGATTTTCGCCTTCTCATCTGCGATCTTAGCTCTTTCCTCTGCCATCTTTAAAGCATTTTCTGCGCGGGTTGCAGCAGCATCAGCCCTTAACGTGGCCGCATCAGCTGCCGCCTTGGCAGACTGCGCATCCTGCGCTGCCTGATCAGCTTTTGCACCTGTCAGCATCTGCTGCGACTGAACTTTCTCAAGGTCACCTGTTGTTGCACAACCACCCAAAGCAGCAGCAAAAACAAGTAGTATTGAGATCACTAAAAGATTCCTATTCATAGTTTTTCACCTCCTCTCTCTCTCTTGATAGGTTCAATCAATTTACCATCCAGCTCCAAATCTATTTTCAAACGCTTTATTGCATCTCTGGCCTCTCTGATATCACTGAAAGGGCCAGCAACAACACTATAGTTACCGTTCTCCGCTATCACCCTTGCCGGGATATGTGGACCCTGATGGTTGACAATGGCGGTGAGCCTCAGAGCATCAACCTCATCACGTACAGCAGCAGCCAAAACAGACCACGCATCTGTTTTCAGTTCCGGTATTTCCGGGCTGCCATATAATTTGCCCGGGTGCTTGACTTCTATAGGCTCTGCAACGCCTTTTCCATTTCCCTGCCTGATCTCGAATATGGGGACAGGAATCCCTCGGGCCTCGGCCAATACGTTCTTAACTTTACTCCAGTCAAGCGTGCGTCCTGATTCCTTTTCAATAGCTTTCAATTTTGCGTATACTTTATCAAATTCAGCGGCGTCCGACTTTTCCGTGGACGCATGAACTTCCATGTAAACGACTCCATCACTTTGGCCGAGGAGATATGGCTGGTTAACGATGCTGACCGGTGTCTTAACCGGAGTGTTCTCATAGAGTTTTTTCACGCTTTCCGGATATAGCCTTATGCACCCATTGGATGCCCTAAGACCAACGCTGGCCGGTTTATTGGTGCCATGGATCAAATAGCTCGGCGCACTTAAATAGAGCGCGTATTCTCCCAAGGGATTTTGAGGCCCCGGCAGAACTGCAGCGGGCAGAGGATCTCCTTTTTTCAGATGATCCTTGGCAATTGAGGCCGGTACATACCAGGTCGGCCGGGTCACCTTGCGATCAACGCGCATTTGGCCCGTGGGAGTGGGGCGTTCTTCGGTACCGACACCGGCCGGAAAGGTCAACACTTCAAGAGTCTCACTATTCCCTTTAAATTCAAAAAGCCTCATTGTGGCCAGATTGATCACGATTCCTTTTCTCGGGGCGTCCGGCAGAACGAAACTCAGAGGCAGCATGATGCGTTTTCCAGCCTCAGGCACCCATATATCTACCCCTGGATTAGCTGCACTGACTCCATTGAGTCCCAGACTAAAGTGCCTTGCAATATCCGGTAGAGTATCCCCCTTTTCAAGGTTCATGTATCTCAACCGGCCAATGACATCCTCTCCTTTTGCAACAGCAAACTCGTTTTGCACGATATATTCTTCAAGATATCTTGGAATAAGCTGTTCTTCCTCATGAGCTCTTATCATTGCAGTACATCCCTGAAGAGATGAGATAACGACAAAAAGAGCTATGAGTCGGAGCGTATTAGTTAAAGAGAACAGCTCAATGATTCGGTACATGGCAATTAAGGCCCTTTTAATATATAATACTTGCCTACGTTGAAAGTTCGGCCCGGATCTGGAAATCACTCACCGCTGCTGCAGCCAGCTCTGTACTTTTCTGATTATCATCATGCAGCCTGCATTCTTACTCTGGCCTGATTTAATTGCACAAAAAAACCGGGTCACCAAATATCTTCAGGATATTTCGGCGACCCGGCTGTCTCTGTGAGACCCTGTAGGCTTTCCGTCCCATTCTCGCGAATGGTTTAGTATTATCGTCTAACCAATATATTGAACTCTGCATTGTTCGCGGGCATCTTAACTCAACTGGGAAGCTTGTCAAGAAAAATTGAATACATTGCAGGGTCAAGCCTCCAAGCAGATCAAGCTGTCAAGGCATACAACCAATTCCCACGTACGTGGACTACCTTTCAAAAAAGAAGTCTGTCCCCTTCCAACCCAAGAGAGATGTTGCGCCACGACGGTCTAAAATGCTAATAGTTATGCAACCTCTTCACGTTACCCTGATTGTATCCGGGAATAAGGGGTCATATCAAATTTGTGAGGTTGAAAGAATGACAATGAAACACTTTGGTCCAACCAAACTGGACGCAACGCTCATCCCGAAAATAGCTCAGCAGTGGGGAACACCGGTATATCTGCATGATCAGGAATACATAGAAAACAGCTGTGAACAGTTGCTGAACATGCCGAATGCGTACGGCCTTCATGTACGCTACGCCATGAAGGCAAACTCGGATCGCACCGTACTGCGTGTCGTCACCAACAAAGGGCTGGATCTGGATTGCTCGTCAATCAATGAAGCGGCCCGGGCCTTTGCCGCAGGGATCCCCTATACCCGGATGATGCTGACGACCCAGGAGGTTCCATCCGGTGAGGAGCGTACCGAACTGGAGGAGATGATCCGGGCCGGCCTTAAGTACAACGTCTGCTCCATGACACAGTTTCAATTGATTGCCGACTTCGCCAAAAGCATCAACCTGGACCTCTCCATGAGGGTCCATCCGGGGGCCACCGGCGGCGGAGAAAGCGCTACCCGCGATACCGGAAGTGAATATTCCTGCTTCGGCGTACACCTGAACGATGTCCCCACAGTGAAGGGCCAGGCTGACAAACTGGGACTGCGCTTTACACAGGTCCATGTCCATATCGGCTCAGGTGGCGACCCGGAAAAATGGCGCCAGAACATCGACCGTGAGCTGGGCTTTGTGAAAACCTATTTTCCGGATGCCACCACGGTCAGCTTCGGTGGTGGGCTTAAAGTGGCCAGGATGCCGGGGGAAAAACAGGCCGATATCTCGGCGCTGGGTGCCTATGCCAAACAGCGGATAACGGAGTTCAAGGAGGCAACCGGACGTGAACTACAGATGGAGATCGAGCCGGGAACCTATGTAGTGGCCAACTCGGGGCATATTATCACCCGGATTATCGACAAGAAGCTGACCAACGAACTGAACTTCCTGATCGTTGACGGCGGAATGGAATTGCTGACGCGCCCGCTGTTGTACGGCTCCGAACATCCCATTGCTATCGTGCGCCAGGACGGCACGCTGCTCTCCAGCGAATATGACAGCAAGCCTACGGCAACTTTAAAGTCGTTCGGGATTGTGGGACGCTGTTGCGAAAGCGGCGATTCGGTGCGTCTGGACAACGACGGCAACATTGTGCCGGTGCTGATTGCCGAACCGGAAATCGGTGACTATGTCGTCATCGGCGGCACCGGAGCCTATTCCGAGAGCATGTCGCCGGAAAACTACAACTCGCACCGCAAGCCGCCAGCCGTCATGAAAACACGTAGTTCCGAACTGGTTCTTATCAGGAAGAAGCAGGATCGTGAGCAGATTGTCCAGAATGAGCTGGATGTAAAACTGTAATTGACCAATCAGGTATAAACCTATAAACGGCAGTTAACCGCCGAGAAAAAACGGATGCACGCCGATAAAACCAAGCTTTAGACTGAAATAACGACTAACCTTTTTGGTTAAACCAAGATTTGTCCCAAGCACTTGATTTATCTGCGTGTATCGGCGTTCATCGGCGGTTAACTGTTTTTTTTAGGATAAATGATTAGAGGCCAAGGGGCATACGCCCCTTGGCCTCTTTTTATATGAGGCAGAACTCAGAGTATCAGCAGAAACCGTTCAGAGCAGCTTCGAACGCCCGCACGGTTTTGGCCCGCCGCAGTTCCTTGAGCGGTTTTGCCAGTTCCGGATCATCCAGATACGCGACAATCTCCTTGACCTTTTTCAGCACCTGCGTATCGCCGCAGAACAGCTGCCCATAGCGGACCAGCATCTCCCGCAGATAGCGCCCAAGCTCCGTTCTCCGCTCTTCCCGGCCGGTCTCGGAGTTCATCAGTCCACGCAAACGCAGGAACAGCGACGGGTCGGAAATAGCCCCCCGCCCCAGCATCAGCCCGGCAGCGCAGGTCTCGCCCAGCAGCCGTCCGCCAGCGGCAGCGTTCCGGATATCCCCGTTGGCAATGACCGGCAGCCGTGTACTCCGTACCACCCGGGCGGTCACTTCATGGTCGGCAATTCCTTCGTACTTCTGGATCACGGTACGTGGGTGCAGCACCAGAAAATCCACCCCGCTCGACTCGAAGAGCGGCAGCAGCGACAGAATCTGCTCCGGATCATCGTACCCGGCCCGGATCTTTACGGAGAAGGAGCCGTTGACAACCTCCCGCAAGGCGGGGATGACCTCTGCAAGATTGTCCGGACAGCGGAGCATCCCCCCACCGGTCTGCCCCCCGCCCATACGCCCATAGGGACACCCCATATTGAGATTGATATGTGCAGCACCGACACCCTGTGCGACCCGGGCCGCCAGAACCAGCGCCTCTCGCTCATGCCCCACCAACTGCACCACCAGCGGCACACCATCCTGCTCAGCGGCGACATCCCGCAGGTCGGCAGCGGTAAGTCCGGCTCCTGCCGGCGCAGTATTGACGCGCATGAATTCGGTAAAGATGACGTCGGGCCGGACATGCTCGATGAAATAGGCGCGCAGGGCCCGGTTGGTCAACCCCTGCATCGGCGCCAGCATCAAGGGTGTATCTCCAGGTTGCCATGGGAGCACCGTCATATTGTGCTCACCGTTCCCGGTGTTTTCTGAAGTGCGCAGCGGACGGTAGTGTTGTTATGGGAGGAAAGGATATTCATGCCTTCTATTGTGGCTCAGCTGGTCGGGAAATTACAAGCATAGAAATAGCAAAGTGGTTCCAAACGCCAAGGCGGCCGACTGACCGCTTTTGAATAAACATTGGGAGTGTCCCTAATTATCCCTTTCATTATTTGCTGCGGCTTGCTGTGGTCAGATATATCCCGAGAGAGATCAGGCATATTCCCGCCACATGGAAAAGCTGAAGCGATTCTCCCAGAAACACGATTGACAGGATAGTCCCGAAGACCGGCATCAGATGAATGAACAGTCCCGCCTTGTTTGGTCCCAGTTCGACAACGGCATGATTCCAGAAGAGATATGCCAGCAGCGATGGGAAAACCGCAACGTAAAGCATGCTTCCACAGGAAACAAGATCAAGGGTAACCCGGCCGCCACGGCTGATTTCCCAAAGATAGAACGGAAAAATGAATGCAAGCCCGATAGCAATGATGGCGGAGAGAAAGCTCAACGGATGGAGTTCTGCAGGACGGAGTCGAAGCCGGAAGCTGTGAATGGCCCAGCAGACAACCGCCAGAAGCACCCACAAATCCCCTCCGTTGACCCGTAATGCCAGCAAGCGACCTATATCGGCGCGGCATATAATGGTAACGACTCCCGCGAGAGACATCAGTATCCCGGCGATTTGAGATCGTGAAACCGGTACCTTCGCGAATATCCACGAGATGATTACGATCAGCACCGGAATTATTGAGTTCAGCAGCAACGCATTGGTAGCGGTCGTGGAGTGGAGGCCGATGTAGACGAAGGTGTTGAAGCAGGAAACTCCCAATATCCCGAAATAAATCAGACTTTTCCAGTTCTTTTGGATCAGGGACCATTGGGAAATCAGGTGCCGTATGGAAAACGGTAGAAGAATGAGAAGTGCAAGCGCCCATCGCCAGAACGACAGGGTGATTGGCGGAATAACCGTATTCATCGCCCGGCCCAGCACAAAATTGCCGGCCCAGAACAGAGTGGTAAGAATCAGGAGAATATACGGAGACACATTGACGCGCATGGCTTCAATCTTTACCCGACCATATCAGCACATGGCAAGCAAAAACCCATGCTACACGATTACCATCTTCACCGGGTTCAATCCAAAAAGGGACAGGCAACTTTTCAAAAAGTAGCCTGTCCCTTTTTTACGCTTCGAAAAATTGCCCCTATCGCTTGACTGCACCAGAGAATGTGGCAAGCTTAACAAATGTTCAAGCTTACTGCCAAACCCCGTGGAAACTGGGAGCCGCAACCATGAAAGCCATCATGATACTCAGTATTGCCGTGCTGATGGCAGTCGCGCTGCCTGCGGCGGATGGTCTCTGCGACAGCGATGCAAGACCTTTCCCACAGTCGCCGTCCCGGTCGGGGGACGAACCGCGGCTGACCCGTACGGTTTTCCTGTCAGGGCTTAGCGATCCATGGGACCTGGCGTTCACTCCTGATGGGGCGATGCTGTTCACCGAGAAGTGCCGCGGACTGTCGGTTCGCCGCGCAGACGGCAGTGTCCATCGATTGTTCGGCACAAAAGGTTCCTCCGTGGTTGCCGGGGATTTTTTCTGCCGGGGGCAGAGCGGCATGCACGGAGTTGCCGTTGATCCTGATTTCGTGCACAACCGCTTCATATACGTCTACATGCCGTCGAAACTCGGCAGCCCGGCAACCAATCGGGTCATCCGCCTGACCGTCGACACGGGATATTCAATAGTGAGCAACCGCAGAGACATCGTGACCGATATTCCTTTCAAAAACAGCTTCAATCGCTGGGGCGGAGAGGGAGCGCATAGCGGCGGCCGCATCCGCTTTGGTCCATCCGACGGGTTCCTCTACGTCACCACCGGCGACAACCATAACGGACCGCTGCCCCAGGACCTGAAGAGCCTCGGGGGGAAGATTCTCCGCATCGACCGCAACGGGGCGGCCGCGCCGGGCAACAAAACCCCGTCGGGCGGTGATCCGCGGATCTTTACCTACGGGCATCGCAACGTCCAGGGCATTGCCTTCCATCCCGGATCCGGCCGTCCCTATTCATGCGAGCATGGACCGGGGCGTGACGATGAAGTGACTCCGCTTTTCTCCGGAGGAAACGGCGGCTGGGATCCGAAACCAGAGCCGGGAGTCGACTGCGCAAGCAACTATTGCGGCTATATCTCGAACAAGCGGGACGGCACGCCGACGCCAATGACCGACTCTGGCAAGTTCCCCGGTGCGATGCGACCTTCCTGGAACAACAACGGAGTGTCAGAAGGCATGTCCCCGTGCGTTTTTCTCAGCGGAGCGAAATGGAAAGGATGGGAGGGCCGCCTGGCGGTGGGGTTCCTGCGCGGCCAGCGCATTGATATTCTGAAGCTGAACCAGGTCGGGGTGACGACCGGGAGATTGAAGATGCCCGACATACCGTCGGAACGCATTCGAACCCTCGTCCTCGGTCCCGACCAGGCAATTTTTGTCTCCACCGATGACGGCGAAATATGGCGGATAACCGCAAGTCCCTAGCTTTTGTTTCCGATTGGAAAGCGGAGGTAATTCCGGGGACATCACTTTCAAAGGAGATACGTTCATGAAAATACTGATTGTACTGACGTCGCACGACGAGCTCGGAAACACCGGCCGAAAGACCGGTTTCTGGTTGGAGGAGTTTGCCGCTCCCTATTATGTCTTCAAGGATGCAGGGGCCGAGATCACCATGGCCTCCCCCAAGGGGGGACAACCACCGCTGGACCCCAAGAGCGCGGAAAAAGATTTCCAGACCCCGGCCACCGGGCGTTTCAACAACGATGCCGAGGCCCGGGCGGCCCTGGCGCATAGCGTACAGCTGAAGACGGTTGCAGCGGATGATTACGATGCGATTTTTTATTCCGGCGGCCATGGCCCCTTGTGGGACCTGGCCGAGGACAAGGATTCCATCGCCCTGATCGAAGCCATGCACAGAAAAGGGAAACCGGTCGCCGCCGTCTGTCACGCGCCCGGGGTGCTGCGCCATGCGCGGGCTGCGGATGGCACTCCGCTGGTTCAGGGGAAAGGGGTCACCGGTTTTTCCAACTCCGAGGAAGCCGCGGTCGGCCTGACCGAAGTCGTGCCGTTCCTGGTGGAGGATGAACTGCGCAAGGCCGGCGGGAAATACAGCAAAGGGGCGGACTGGCAATCACATGTCATCAGCACCGACAATCTGATTACCGGCCAGAACCCGGCCTCATCGGAACCAACGGCTCGGGCACTGTTGAAGCTGCTCTGACTGGCCGCTGCAAAGGGGACACCATGAACAGTACACCCGTAGTAGAGGTTTTTTTCGATTATATCTGACCCTGGTGCTACCTCGGTACCGTGCGTACCGACCGCCTGCAGCAGGAATTCGGAATCAAGCTGCGCTGGAGCGTCTTCCCGCTTCACCCCGAAACCCCAGCCGGGGGGATGGAGCTTGCCGAGCTCTTTGCGGGACGGGAGGCGATGATCCGCGACATGCAGGCCCGTCTGCTGCAGGTTGCAGCGGCAGAAGGGTTGCCGCTGACCGAGCGGAGCCGCACTTACAACAGCCGGCTCGCCCAGGAACTTGGGAAATGGGCGGAGGAGCAGGGACAGGGGGATCAGTTCCGCCATGCCGTCTACCGGGCCTACTTTGTAGACGGGGTAAATATCGCTTTGGTGGATGAGTTACAGCGCATCGCCGCAGCCGCGGGGCTGTCGGCGGATGAGGCGCAGGCGGTGTTGGCAGAGCGGACTTTTGCCGAGGCTGTGGATGAAGACTGGCAGCGGGCCATGGATATGCGCATCACCGCCGTCCCCACCCATCTCTGCGACGGCAGGCGGCTTGCCGGTTTTGCCGGCTATGATGATTTTGTACGGCTTATCGGAGAGAATGGGTGAGATTTTGAATTAAGTGCGCCATGCCATACATTCTCTGGCAGTAGCAACAGCAAAGGCGGCCGATTGGCCGCCTTTTGAATTAAGTATTGTGTCCCAGAAATACTAAAATAAGCTTACCTTAGTTTTCATATCCAATCATCATTTTCTTTTCAGCCTTAGCTCCAGCTTTCAACCAAGAAATGACAACATCATGATCCTCACATGGGTTGACCCATACAATAGTTTTTAAATTTCCGCTTGTTACCGCAGCGTCACAAAACAGCTTTTTTACAGTGTTGTCTAGTGAAGCGATAATTTTATCATGTTCGTGAGCAGCATTAATCAATAATAAATCTTTTTTCATTGCTTGTAGATCACACTCTCGCTTGCTACTTTTGCAGATAGCTTCCTGCAGTTTAGGGATCTGACAAGCTTTTTTTATAATTAGTTTTTTCCTTGAAATCATGGCTAAACGCCATGTTCTGGTAAAATTTGATTGGTGGTTTTTCCACTCCACATCAATTTCATCCGTCAGAACAACCTTGTGGCATATGGTCAATATATTTCTTAAAAAATCGCGACATTGTTTTGCCATGGGGTGTACTGCATTTTCACCACCAGCAGCTTTTGCAATCGAAGTGTCCACCACAATACATTTTGACTTACTTTTCATTACAAGCGCCTTCTTGATTATAAGCATCGACTGCATCTAAATAACGACTTTGCGCCTCCAGTACAACATCATCAAAATCTTCTGGCCACTTACCAAATGCTCCTATCATATCAAATTCTGTACTGCTTACCTTTGTAACACCATGTTTGTAGCTCCTATTAAACCAGTGTAGTTTAATATTTTCAGGAGATATTTTTTTCTCAGCAACGAGTGCCTGCATTCCTAATAATAATAACGAGCTCTGTGTCTCAACAACTAGTTTTATTCCTCTATTAATAGCATTGACAAATACTGTAGCGAGTAATGTCTGCGCCTTTGGATGTAAGTGAATTTCAGGCTGTTCAACATAAACCAACTGGCCAGGAATTGCTGCATGCAGTGCGACAAGAATGGGTAAAACCTGTGACAAACCAAAACCAACGTCAGCGATATTAACCAAGTCATCGTTATTACCTTTTTGGTAGTGATTAAGTCTGCCAACTTTTAACTCTACCTGCGTATCATTAATCCTAGTTGCTGCAATTTTCCATGTGAGGCCTAAGAACTTTAGATCTCTACACATTGCATCAAGCTTTGCACTATTATTGTGCTGCCACTGCGCAATAACACTTGCAGTATATTTTTCAAAGGTACCAGGGAAGGTATTACCAACTGCTGTTACAGGATATGTTCTTTCTGGGTTGCCTCTTAATCCTGGTATATGGATAATTTGTTTGATATCAGATATAAATTCATCAGACGGAGACATAGCAGGCAATGAGCGAAAAGCTCTGCCCTGTTTGATTAATGGCAAAAATTCGAGAAAGCATCTATTTCTAACGACCTTCCAGTCTATTTTTATGCCATCTTTACTAGATGATAACTTACTGAATATATTTTGAATTTCATTAGGTACTAATTTTCTTATTTCATCCCGATGCATTTTGCTAATTATAGTAATATCTTCTGTTTTTGACTTATATTTCATGGTTGCAATGCATATACTGTTATTTTCCTTATTAAATTCAAGCCTAAGGGTTCTTGAATTACCAATCGATATTGAAACAGAGAAACTCTCTTTTATTGCTTTATTAATTACTGATGATAAACATTGTTCAAATGTAGTTGCCCTAACATTTGGACCATTTAACAACAGAGGACCAGGATCATAGCTAGAATCAAGAGTTTGTTTAATCATAAGTATTGGTTGCATAATACTAGATTTTCCAGAACTATTAGCACCAGCTATTATTGTCAATGGCTTAATGTCTATGATTTGTTTATCATAAATAGATTTATAGCCTTCAACTGAAATTTGAGTAATGCCTCTATTGGTTGAGATCTTTACTTTTTTATCAGCTAATTTCATAATATTTCTCCTAAAATTTTTTACATGTGTAATTCCGGGAACAATATATTTAATTCACCCCCACGGATTACACACTCGCACCCTGCATCTCTCAATATCCCTGACATTCCGCGTAACCACAATCAAGCCATGCGCCGCAGCGGTTGCGGCGATAAGCGAATCCATTACCGGCAACTTTTCACCCGCCTGTTCCGCCTCCCCCTGAAGCCTTCCCCAGCAGAGCGATGTGTCCAGATCTATCTCAAGAATCCGACCGGTGAACCTTTCAACCAGATCAAGCTCAACCCACGCCTGCAGTTCGCTTTTCCTCGTGCCATCCGGGAGCTTGCTGATCCCTTTCTGCAACTCACCCAGATTCAGAACACTTAGAAACAGTTTCTGTTCATCCTGTTCGTCCAACCAACTCACCACAGCCGGATTCGGCTCTTTCTTTACCAGTTCGGAAATCAGACAGGTATCGAGCAGATACTTCACAACTCCACCTCGCGGGGTAGGTCGGCACTGCGGCTAAGGTCAAGTTCAACGTCACGCAGAGGAGATTGCCTGAAAAACTGCGATAAACCGGTGCGCGGCTGAGTGAGCCTCCGGTATTCATCGAAAGAAACAACCACCGCGGAAGGCTTGCCCCGCAAGGTTATGGTCTGTGGGCCGTCATGCAGGGCCAGATCAACAACCCGGCTCAAACGGTTCTTGGCTTCCTGAAGCTGCCATTCCCGGTCATGGGGAAATCGATCAATTTTATTGGTCTTCATACAAACCTCCTCTGTCAAGCTAGACAGTCTAGCTATCAAAGAATAGCACGGTGCCGATATAAATCAAATATAAATTATAGCACCAAAACAAAGGGCGCCTCGATGGGCGCCCTTCTAATCTACTTCAAATTCTTCTTAATCCTCTCAACGGCCTCAATCACATTATCCCGATTCCCAAACGCCGACAACCGGAAGTACCCTTCCCCGCTCGGGCCGAAACCACTCCCCGGCGTCCCGACCACATTACATTCGTTCAGCAGCTTGTCGAAGAACTCCCAACTGGTCATGTTGCCCGGAGTTTTCAGCCAGATATACGGGGCATCCACGCCGCCGAAGATCGTCACGCCGGCTTCCGTCAAACCTTCGCGGATGATGCGGGCGTTCTCCATGTAATAATCAATGACCTCCTTGGTCTGCTTCCACCCCTCTTCGGAGTAGACCGCAGCGGCGGCGCGCTGGACCGGGTAGGAAGCGCCGTTGAACTTGGTGGTGGTGCGGCGCAGCCAGAGCTTGTTGAAACTGTATTTCTCGCCGGACGCCGTCGTCCCCATGACCTCTTCCGGCACTACCACCAGGCCGCAGCGGACGCCGGTGAATCCTGCTGTCTTGGAGAAGGAGCGGAACTCAATAGCGCACTTCTTGGCCCCTTCGATCTCGTAGATGGAGTGCGGAACATCCGGGTTGGTGATGAACGCCTCGTAAGCGGCGTCGAAGAAGATCACGCAGTCGTTGGCGTTAGCGTAATCGACCCATTTTTTCAGCTCGCCCTTGGAGGCCACAGTGCCGGTCGGGTTGTTGGGGAAGCAGAGATAGATGATGTCTACCTTCTGAGTCGGCAGCGCCGGGATGAAATTGTTGGCCTCGTTGCACGGCATGTAGACGATGTTCTCGTAATACCCCTTCTCGTCCGCTTCACCGGTGCGGCCGATCATGACGTTGGTGTCGTTATAGACCGGATAGACAGGGTCGCCGATTGCCACAACGTTGTCCAGGGCAAAGATATCCAGAATATTGGCGCAGTCGCACTTGGAACCGTCGGAGATGAACATCTCCTCAGTCTTGAGGGAAACTCCCAGCGGCTTGTAGGACTTCTCGATGATAGCGTTGATCAGCCAGTCATATCCCTGCTCCGGACCGTAGCCGGCGAAGTTGTCGGTGGTGCCGAGATCGTCTACGGCGTCATGGAACGCCTTCAGCACAGCGGGGGCCAGCGGGCGGGTGACATCGCCGATACCGAGACGGATAACCTTGGCGTCAGGGTTGGCTGCTGAGAATTCGCGCACGCGGCGGCCGATTTCGGGAAAGAGGTAGCCAGCTTTAAGCTTCAGATAGTTGTCGTTAATTTTTGCCATTTCGGTGGATCCTCCACATGTATTTAATTGCCTAAAAAAATAAAAAAACTGGTCTCACGCAACGACGCGACGGCGCAACGAAAATCTTAATACCTGTTTTTGGTTCAGGCTTTTAAAACGTTGCGTCGTTGCGGCGTCGCGTGAGGCATGGGTTTTGGTTGCACCTTGGAATTATTTGAGACCCAATACGTCCTGCATATCATACAGCCCCGGTTGTTTGCCAACCACCCACTTGGCGGCGCGAACAGAGCCACGTGAAAACATGTCGCGGGTCATGGCGCGGTGGGAGATCTCGATCCGTTCTCCCATGCCGATGAAATAGACGGTGTGTTCGCCGATGATATCACCGCCGCGCACGGTCTGCATGCCGATCTCTTCTTTCGTACGCTCGCCGCAGATTCCCTCGCGGTGATAGTTGGCAACTTTGTTGTAGTCACGCCCCAACGCTTCAGCGACGACTTCCCCCATCCGCACAGCGGTTCCTGACGGTGAGTCTTTTTTCTTGTTGTGGTGCAATTCGACGATTTCGACATCAAAATCATCGCCGAGGGTTTTGGCGACATCCTTCAACACCTTGAAGCAGACGTTGACGCCGACCGACATGTTCGGTGCCAGTACCGCAGGGATATCTTTGGCCAGTTCGGCTGCCAGGGCACGCTCTTCCGGGGTGAAACCGGTGGAGCCAATGACAATGGACTTCCTGTGCAGGGCGCAGATTTCAAGATTTTTGAGAGAGACCTTGGGTGAGGTGAAATCTATCAGCACATCACAGGCGGAGACGACTGCATTAAGGCTGTCGGTGATATGGACATCTGTTTTACCGCATCCGGCCAATAATCCGGCATCCTCGCCGATTTGTGGATGACCGGGGCGCTCCAGTGCACCGCAAAACTCGACGCCTTCGGCTTCAATAATGGAAGTGATAATGCGCTGTCCCATCCGTCCTGCAGCGCCGCATACGGCTATTTTAATCATAAAACACCTCTTGTCTCACCGCAGAGTACGCAAAGTAACGCAACCAAAAGTAGGCGCTTCTAAGCGAGGAAAGCTAAAATCTTATAGAACAGGAAAATCAAAATCTGCTTGTTTTTACCCGTTCTGCTTTCCCTCTGCGTTCCTCTGCGCCCTTTGCGGTAAAATGAATTATATAAGTTTGTATTCTTTCATAATCGCTTCCAGCTTCGCCTTGTTCGCTGCACTCATTTCGCAGAGCGGCAGCCTGACTTCGTCGGAGCATTTTCCCATCATCCCCAGGGCGGTCTTGACCGGGATCGGATTGCTTTCAATAAACATGGCGTTACCGATTTTGAGCGTGTCAAGATGCAGCTGACGGGCCTTGGCCATGTCACCGGCAAAGAAGGCGTCGGTCAGGTCCCCGACAACCTTCGGCATGATGTTGGCTAATACGGATATAACACCCACGGCGCCGCAGGCCATCATCGGGAAGGTGATGAAGTCGTCGCCGGAGAAGACGTCTATCTGGCCACCGCAGAGGGCCATCACTTCGGAGGCCTGCTGCAGGGAGCCGGTAGCTTCCTTAATCGCAACGATGTTCTTGTGCGGAGCCAGACGGGCCACCGTCTCGGGAAGCAGGTTGACACCGGTGCGGCCCGGCACGTTGTAGAGTATTTGCGGGATGTCAACGGCATCGGCAATGGCGGTGTAGTGACGGTAGAGCCCTTCCTGGGTTGGTTTGTTGTAGTATGGGGTCACCAGCAGCACGCCGGCCACACCCATCTCTTTGGCCTCGCGGGTCAGATGGATGGCTTCGGCGGTAGAGTTGGAGCCGGTGCCTGCGATAACCGGGACACGCCCTTTGGCCTGTTCGAAGACAATCCGGATTACATTCAGGTGCTCTACGTTATCAAGGGTGGACGACTCACCGGTGGTGCCGCAGGCAACGATTGCATCGGTGCCGTTTTCAATCTGAAAATCAACCAGTGCGCGCAGTTTCTGCTCGTCAACCGCGCCGTTGTTGAATGGGGTGACTATTGCGACAATGCTTCCTTTGAACATAATGAGAATACCTCCTGGTTGAATTTACAGAAAACGGCGACGTTTTGCTGCCTTTTGGCAGAAAAACGGCACAAATTTATGAAAAAGTGGACATTCATAGCACAGATTAACGCGGGAAGTCAAAAACTATGGAGAACTTTTTTCCTCTTTTACCCTGCCTCGGCGACGGAAACGCCGTTGCGGCCGGCAGCCTTAGCGCGGTACAGAGCCGCATCGGCCCGCTTCAGCAGTGCCTCATCGCTATCATCACTGCAAGCTTCGGCAACCCCGATTGAAAGCGTCATGGAAAGCGTAGTAGAATCAAGAATAAAGCGGCTTGCCCGCACCTCTTCACAAAGTTTCCAGGCAACTTCCGTTGCCGCCTTAGCGTCAGTCTTGATCAGGATAACCGCATATTCATCGCCACCAAACCGCGCAAGAAAATCACTGCCACGCAAAGAAGCTTTTATCTTCAGAGCAACCCCTTTTAAAACCCGGTCACCGGCCGGATGCCCGTAAGAATCATTGATAATCTTAAAATCATCAAGATCGATCATCATAAGAGAAAAAGGGTCACCGTACCTTTTACGTAGAGCTATCATCTCATTGAGTTTTTCATCGAAATAGCTTCGGTTTGCAAGTTGGGTCAAGCCATCAATCCGCACTGCTGTGCGAAGGTCCTCAATCTGGAGCTGCTGTTCTGTCAGTACCGTACGGGAAATGGCCAGTTCGCTCTTCAAAACAGCATTGCTTAAAATCACACGATCAATTTCCGCCATTAAAAGTGAGTGAGCATCCCTTAAATCCGCCGGCAACTCCAGGGTGTTTATTGTACTTTTCACATCAACAAGCACAAGAGAAGAATCACTGGCAGCTTTTTCAGTCCGCTGAATATTTGTCGCCATAATCAGCATGACATTCCTGATCGCTTGTGCAGAATCGTACAAACTCTGTTCGCGTGGATCTACCGGCGGCTGAGCGGCCTCGCTCTCATCCATCTCTTCGTCTGTCTCTGAAGACCTGCGGAGAACCCTTGGCAACATTGAAAACAATCGCCCTACCCCGCTAAAGAGGTTAAACTCTTCACCGGAGTTGATTTTACCGACAACAAAAAGAATCAGCATGCCGGCTATCAGGCCGGATCCAAACACAAGGAGATATGCTGTAATGCTCACTATAAAGACCTCCTGAACTAAAAACTTTTGGCAATCTATTGTAATCGTTCTTGTCAGAGTATCAAGAACTTTGTACAACACAAGTGAAAACAAAGGAGTAACTGATGACTGAAGAACTGAACCGCTGTCCATGGTGCGGTAACGATACACTTTACCGCGACTATCACGATCATGAATGGGGGGTGCCGCTTCATGACGACACACGCCTGTTTGAGATGCTGACTCTTGAGGGGGCGCAAGCCGGGTTGTCCTGGCTTACTGTCCTGAGAAAACGGGAGGGTTACCGCCGTGCCTTTGCAGGATTTGACATTCAAACAGTCGCGAATTTCAGTGATGAGGACGTCGCCAGACTTCTGGCTGATTCCTCTATTATCCGTAACCGCCTTAAAATTGCTTCAACCATTAGCAATGCCAAGGCAGTGATGGAGGTGCAGAATCACCACGGAAGTTTTAACAGTTATCTCTGGAGTTTTGTAGACGGAGTACCGATCGTCAACCAACGGAAAACAATGGGTGAAGTCCCTGCCAGCACACCGCTTTCAGATACCATGAGCAGGGAGTTGAAGCGCATCGGCTTCCGCTTTGTCGGGACAACCATCTGTTATGCCTTCATGCAGGCAACCGGAATGGTCAATGACCACCTTACCGGCTGTTTCTGCCATGGCAGAAACTAATGAGTTTACGCCCATAAGCTCCGGACGTGAAACTGTTGGTTTCCGTTCTGGAAAGCGGGGATTTTTTCTCCTGGCAAGGAAATCCAGAGTTTGCGCGGAGGCGTACATTGGTACGCCGCACAAGCAAAGTTGAAGATTGACGCCGACAGGGGGGAAAAGCATCCTTTCCGGACGGAAACTAATGATAAATCACTCCCATCAGCCCGCAAGACATGCTACAGTTATACAATTTTAAATAGAGGATCGTTCATGCTTATCCCCAACACATCCCCGACTTTTCTCCCTTGGGAGGATAATGACCCCGCTCCGTCGTGGAGCGAAATATTTGGCAACGACAATCCCATAGCGCTTGAAATAGGGTGCGGCGTCGGCGATTTTATCGTCCAGATGGCTGTTCTGCACCCCGATCTTAATTTTATTGCGCTTGATTTTTACAACAAGGGATGCATAAAAACCTGCAAGCGGATCGACACGAGCGGACTCACAAATGTGCGGGTATTGCGAGCCGAGGCACGCAGCTTCATCGAAGCCTGCATACCGGCTGAAACACTGAGAATGGTTGTCATCAACTGCCCTGACCCATGGCCCAAACTGCGCCACCGGAAAAGGCGCCTCGTCAACACCGGATTTGTTGCCGACCTTTCACGCTTCATGGAGCCGGAAGCCGATTTTTATTTTGCTACCGATTTTGTTGACTACGGCCTGGACGTCGCCGAGTTTATGGCTGAACAGAGCGGATTCTCCAACCAACTCAAACCTGACACTTTTCGTCATCACCTGGAAAAATATCCGGTTTCAAAATACATGCGCCGGTTCCTGGATATGGGACAACCGATTTATTACGTTCATTACAGGAAAAATTAGAATCACTGGCTGGGGGAAATCATGGACGAACATACCGACTGCAAGGGGCTCAGTTTTTTCAAACCGCGTGGAGCAACGATGCGGAGCGAGGTACGCGTCATCAAGTTAATTCTGTCAGGATGGCTTATTGCTATTGTCGGGTTTCAGCTCTTTGCATATTTTCTGGAAGCTGGCTACTCCGAACTGCTGCTCTCTGATCTGGTTTTTTTTAACCTGCCGATTCAATTTTGGCTGAGCGGCCAACTGCTGCCGCTCTGGTTCATCATTCTCTGCGGACTGTTTAATTTCTGGATGGACCGCCACACAACCAAACCTACAGAAGGATCTCTCCGTTTTCGCTTGAAGCCGGTTAAAAAGGAGGACAACTAAATGGCATACGGTATGATGCAGCTTGTACCAATGGCTATTGTGGCAGGCATATTTGTACTCTTTATTTTTTCAGGGCTGCGCAATCGCAGCAAACAGAACTCAGAGTACGGATTCAGCGGCAACTATTCCGGCCGAGTCGGCATAGGAGCCGGCATTGCCAGCAACTGGATGAGTGCCGCCAGTTTTATGGGTCTGGCCGGCGTGTTTTATCTGAAGGGCTATTTCGCCATGGCCTACGTAGTCGGATGGACCGGAGGCTATGTCCTGCTGCTGGTGCTGATGGCTACACAGATCAGACGTTTTGGAAAATTTACGGCACCCGATTTTGTCGGTTTCCGCTATGAATCTGACGCAGCCCGCACCTTGGCGGCACTTATTTCAATCATCATCGCGATCATTTACTGCGTCGCCCAATTTCGAGGCATCGCCCTGCTGGTCTCCTGGCTGTTCGGCATCGCTTATATCCCGGCAGTCGTAATCGGGACTTCACTGCTTGTGTCACACGTAGTTGTATCAGGCGCCATGGGAGTAGCACGCAACCAGAAACTGCAATATTTTGTATTGATCATTACCTTTATTTTGCCGTTGATGCTTTTGACCCGAAAGCTGGGATATTTCTGGATATTACCCCAGTTCGGCTACGGGGCTGCCATCGGGGAGCTGCAGCAGCAATTCGGCCTTAACTGGTCAGAACCATTTGCAAAAACATCCCTGTTCGAGTGGTTTGCACTCTGCTTTACGTTGATGTTCGGTACCGCCGGACTACCGCACGTATTATCCCGCTTCTACATGGTCCCAGGAATTCGGGACGCACGCTGGGGGGTAGTCTGGGGTTTATTCTTTATTGCTCTGATCTACTGGTCGGCGCCGGCTTACGGTGTACTTGCCAGGCTTTTTGAAGCACGGAACGGCCTGGCACTCAATACTGGCAGCGCCGATGCCGTCGACATGATTGTACTCTCTGCAGCTGGTCTGGGTGGGCTGCCCCTCTGGGCGTTAGGCCTTCTGGCCGCCGGCGGCATGAGCGCCGCTTTTTCAACAGCAGCCGGGCTATTGATGACCGGATCTGCTTCCTTTTCATATGACATTTATCCTCGCCTGATCCGGCCTGGCGCCTCTGACCGTGACAAGGTCTTTGCCGCAAAAGGCTTCTTCCTGATCTTGGCCGCGGCAGTTATGGTACTGACCTTTCAGCCGCTGGGAATGATCGCCGAGATTGCCGCCTTTGCCTTTGCCTTGGCCGGCAACACCATATTTCCGGCCTTCCTCCTTGGGATATGGTGGCCAAGAGCCAATGCTGCCGGCGTCATCTGTGGCATGCTGACCGGTCTGTTCATAAGTTTTGCCTCTCTCTTGGTCGGCGACTGGCTGCCATTCATCTCACAACTGTTCCCGCTAACGTCGTCCGCCTTTATCGGTGCACCACTTGTCATGGCTGTCATGATTGTCACATCATTACTTACCGCACCACCATCTGCGGCCATTCGGCTCTTTATAAGCCGTAATGTGCATGACTCTCCGGTCGATTAATGGACATCCTTTTATCTACAAAAGGCGGTGACATCACCGCCAGGCGTGCGGTTGAAGATTTTGCCGCTGAATACAGACAGTCCCTGCTGGATCAGGCTGTTTCAGATAGCAGGGGCAGCTCTGAAAGCGTTTTTGCGGAGACACTTGCGGCCGTTGAAAACACCATCGCCATGCATCAAAATCTGCTGAAGAGCTTGAACAGTCTCATTGAAAAAGTTGAGACAGCTTCTCCTGACTCACTAAAAGAAATAACCGGTGCTTTCTACAGCGAGCTATATCGTCATTTTGGGCATTTCAGTTCGGCTCCGGCATTCTATCAACTGAGCATGGACTTTTTGCAGCGGCTAAGCGCCGCCATCATTGCCCAGGCGACGGACCAGCTCGGCCTGTTTGCCCGTCATCTGCCCGAGATGACGCTGATAGCGATAGGCCCGGCCGGACGCTGCGAATATTCGCCATTTTGTCCACTGCAGCTGCTGCTTGTCCATGGAGAAGTTGCAGAGTCTCAACTCCAGACCATTGATCTGTTCTGCCATGCCCTTCATAGCGGATTTGAAGAGACCGGACTGTTTATTGATCCGGCAGTCACTCCGCGCAGTACAATCTGGAGGGGAACGCTGCTGCAGTGGCAGCAACGTTGTGAAGATGGACTCCGCCCGCATGCAGATGAGGAATTAATCAATCTGTGCCGCCTTGTTGACCAATACCCTCTCCGCCCTGCAGAGGGTTTTGCCATAGAGCTGAAGAAGATCAGCACTGCTGCCCTGAGCAGAAACCGGCCGGCACAGGCAAATCTGATTGAACGGATGAAATCCCTTTCGAACGGCCTTGGCCTCATGGGAAGACTGAAGCTGGAGCGCAGCGGACGTGGGCAGGGGCAGTTCAGACTGCTTGATCATGGCCTGCTGCCGCTTTCTGCAGCTTTATCCGCGCTGGCCCTGATAAAGGGAAGCGCAGCCGTTTCCAGCTGCGAAAGAATTCATGACCTGCTTAAAAAGCGTGAACTCGACGTCGAACTGGCGGAGCGCATGATGACCACCTGGCATAGCCTGCATGGCTTACGACTGCAGCGGGAGCAATCTTTTCAAATTGAGCACCATGCCAACGAGACTTTATTTTTGAACCCGAATGAGCTGACTGCTGAACAGCGGCAGTCACTTGAAAAAACCCTTGAATCAGTTGCAATCATTCAGCGTCATGTTGAAATTGTTTTCTCCGGAATGAGGGAATAGCGAACCATGATTTTATCGCTTTCAAGTGGAAGTCTTTTTACCCTGCCGCTGCAAAGGGTTTTCGAACTGGCTGCTGAATCCGGGTACGACGGGCTTGAGCTGATTATAAATCAGGATTTTCAGAGAGTTAACGCCGCAAAGCTGGTGCGTTCACTTCAGGAGATTGCAACGATCCATTCCATTCATGCCCCGTTTATGGAGCTGGATGGCTGGGGTGGACCTATTGACTCTCTTAAACGTTCAATTGAACTGGCGGCTGAATGTGACATCCCGCTGGTTAATTTCCATCCCCCTTCCTGGATGGGATTAGAAGTTGGCTTCTGGCGCTGGCTCTACAGCATACACGACTATCAGAACGAGCTTGGGCTGGGCGGGAAAGTAGCCGTTGCAATGGAGAATATGCCGTGGGTCGGGAAGTGGAAGATCAACCCTAATATTCTCTCAAACATGCAGCGGATGGTTGATTTTATCAGGGACCACAACCTGTACATGACATTCGACTGCACCCATATAGGGTCGGGGAAAACCGACTTTATCAACGACTTCTTTCTTTGTTACGACTCTGACCGCATTCTTAATATCCATTTTTCAGACTATGGACATGGACGCGAGCATCTGCTTCCAGGGCATGGGATCCTGCCGCTTACCCGATTCCTTAACCACCTGCGCAGCACTGAGTATCAAAGCACTGTCACACTGGAACTCGACCCTAGGGAGCTTCCCAAGGCGGAACATAATATCCTTGAAAGCCTGAAGGATATACTCTCCTTCCTGCGCAAGGAGACAACTCTCCAGACAGACTCTCAGCGCCAGTATACTCAGGAAACAATTCAGATAACTTCAAATCAATAAGCTATCATATTCCATGAGCCTGGCAACAATATCGCAGATTGAAATGACCTATTTCCATGCCCGATAAATATATTGAAAAAAAGTTTCTCTATTTAATTATCGTCTCTCTCCTTCTGCACATGGGAGTGTTTGCAGGGCTTTATTATTTTCCTGCATTACCAAAAGAACTTCCCAAAGAGCCGGTTTTTATAGATTTACAACAGATGCCCGAATTAAAACAACCAATTGAACCGCATCAGCAGGAGACTAAGCGGCGTTCCGAACAACGCATCAGAGTCCCTAAAGAGAGTGCTCCTCGCGGTGATGCACCACAAGATATCCAGGCTATTAAAAAGCAGGCTGTTCCACCAACCGAACGACAATCCTCACCAGGCGCCAAAACCAGCCCACCGTCCCAGGCCGCACAAAGACAGCCTCCTGTCGCTCCAGGCTCTTCTGCTGCAAGCCTGTTGAAACCAAAACAACCGACAATGCAGCAACAACCGTCCGTACAGAACCTTTTCCCGGGAGCCAGCCGTTTGGCAAAACTGGAAGATAGCTATCGGCGCAAGTTTGAAAACGACATCGCTGATGGCGACACACGCTTTCTAAACAGTGATGATATCGTATTCGGTTCTTTCCTGCGCCGCTTCGAAGGAGCTGTCTATGGTGTATGGCGCTACCCGCAGGAAGCCGCTATGAGAGGGATAGAAGGGATCACGCCGGTCAGGATCACCTTCAATCGGCAGGGTGAAATCACCAAGGTACAGCAACTTGAAAGCTCCGGCGCCCGTATACTGGACGAAGAGGTGCTGCGCACCCTAAGGGCCATCGGACCGGTGGGCGGCTTTCCCAAAGGATATGACAAGGATGAGTTCCATTTGATCGCGTTTTTTCAGTATGGCGGAGCAAGAAGGTCGTTAAGGTGAACAAGATCAATGGCTTCCTGATATCCGCTCCGCAAAGCGGCAGCGGCAAGACAACGGTCAGCCTGGCGATAATGGCGGCACTCGTGCGGCGGGGTCTGAGCGTATCGCCCTTCAAATGCGGACCCGATTTTATTGACCCGGGTTATCACCGCCTGGTAACCGGCCGTCCTTCGATTAACCTCGATGGCTGGATGTGCGGTGAGACGTTTGTACGTGAGACTTTTCTTGCCAATCTGGACAGCCGGTCAATCGCTGTCATTGAAGGAGCGATGGGGCTTTTTGACGGCATCGGCGCATCTTCCAAGGAAGGTAGCAGCGCCCAGATTTCTTCCATTACAGGGGCGCCGGTTGTTTTAGTCGTTAATGCACGCGGCATGGCGGCCAGCGCTGCGGCGCTGGTCAAAGGCTTTGCCGGCTTTGACCCACAGGTCAGGCTGGCGGGTGTAATCTTCAACAACGTCGGCAGTGACAGTCATGCTGCACTTCTCAAGGAAGCACTGGCCTGTCATTGCCCGGATATTTTCTGCTTTGGCTGTATCCCCCGCGATGAGTCGCTGGTTATCCCTTCGCGCCACCTGGGATTGACAACGGCGGAAGACAACCCGCTTTCTGACGATTTTATCGGGCGACTGGCAGATAGTGCCGAACGTTTTCTGGATCTTGAACAACTGGCTGAACTGGCCTTTAATTCCCCCCAAACGGCTGACAAGCCACAGGTAATCAGGAATATCGAGCCGTGTGTCCGTATCGCTGTTGCCCGCGACCCCGCGTTCTGCTTCATGTACGAGGACAATCTGCGCCTGCTGCGCGAAGCCGGAGCTGAACTCACTTTTTTTTCGCCGCTTAACGATGCCGCACTGCCGACCGACATCCATGGCATCTATCTGCCTGGCGGCTATCCCGAGCTGTATGCCGCGGAACTGGCCAAGAATGTTGCCATGAAAAATTCCATCCGTGCAGCTGTCGCTGAGGATATGCCGGTTTATGCGGAGTGTGGCGGTTTTGTATACCTCACCGAAGGGATTGACGCTTCTGACAATCAATTATCTGCAGATTTTGCGGGTGTTTTTCCGGTACGCTGCCGGATGCTGCCACGCAGGAAGGCGCTTGGCTATCGACAGGTAGAGCTGGCAGGTGATGTCTCCGTCGGCGCTGCAGGAACTGTGATCCGGGGCCATGAGTTTCACTACTCTGATATAGGCACAATGCCAGGAGAGATTGAGCTTTGTTACCAGGTGTCACGGCAGGGGGTTATATTAGGGGCAGAGGGCTTCCGAATTAAAAACTGTCTTGCTTCATATATTCATCTGCATTTTGGAAGTAACCTGGAAATCGCCGGAACTTTTGTGGCCGCATGCAAAGGGAAACTTTCCCGCTCTAAACACGCAGGAAACGACATCTAATACCAATTTCAAATCAAAGATGAAATCAAGGAGGCGAGGATTGAGGTGCCGAAGACGAGCCAACGATGATAGCGCTTTGATTTGAAATTGGAATAAGCTGCTATATCATGGTCATGGTATTGAATAGAATATCAACCTCACGGCTGATGGATTCATATTCCTCATCCAGATCGGAAAGAAAATGTTCCAGGCAAGCAGCCAGCGGAGCTGTCGAATACTTTACCAGAACTTCCCAGGCGTTTTCTTCTGACGGCCCCGGAATACTGGCCTGTGCGACACTGCTGGCGGTGACATGCGACAGGCAGTAAAAATCAGCCAAAGAAACGATTGCCGTCAGCAGCGGGTCCTCGGTGGCCATTTCCGAAGAGTGATGGTGAGAGATGACATCACAGTAAACGGAAGGAAAATTCCAGCGCTGCGCCAGACATAGCCCAACCTCGCAATGTGTTGTGCCGAAAAACTCGTATTCCGCTTCGTGAGTGGTTTGGCTGGTATTACTGATGTTGGTCAGCATCAGGCCGTATTCTTCTTTGCAGTAATGCCCCAGGAAAACCTTGCCGATATCGTGGAGAATCCCCACCAAATAGGCTTTTTCAGAGTCCGGGTAGCCAACCATTGTCGATATCCGCCTGGAGATCGCTCCGACACTGAAGGAATGTATCCAGAACATCTTCATGTCGAATGGCTGTTCCTTCTTTTTGAAACCATCTACAAAATAACTGGTCAGAATCATCTCGCGCACGCTTTTGAAACCAAGAAACAGCAGAGCGCGTTTGACTGACACAATGGAATTGTTAGTGCGATACAATGGTGAATTTACGACTCTGATAACCCTGGCAGCCAACACCTGATCCGACAGAATCAGGTCGGCAATGTCATCCGGGGCGGCATCCTGATCTTCAAGCAGACTGACAACTTTGGAAACGATAGCGGGTATGGTCGGCAGATCGCTTATATCCTTGAAAAGCTTTCTGGCTTTTATCATCATTGCTACTTTATCCACAAACACTCCCCTCTGTTACAGCGATTCCAGCAAGTTCAGAAAATCATCCTCGCCAAGAACAGTTATGCCCAATTCGCGGGCTTTGATCAATTTGCTGCCAGCTTCATCTCCAGCCACGACATAATCCGTTTTTCGGGAAATAGACCCTACCACATTTCCCCCCTGATCCTCTACCAGTTTTCTGGCGTGATCGCGACTGAAACGGGTCAAGGTTCCGGTGAAAACAAATTTTTTCCCGCTCAACCGGCCGCCCACAGTTTTTGCGACAGCAGCAGGGTTCACACCCAACTCCTGCAACTGACGGACAACAGACTGGTTATCAGGTGTATTGAAAAAAGTAAAGATGCTCTGCGCAACGGTTGCACCGATATCGCGAACAGACATCAGTTCCTCAAGCGTTGTTTTTTCAAGATTGTCGAGACTGCCAAATGCCTGGGCGAGGGTTTTGGCGGTACGCGCTCCGACATGACGGATTCCAAGTGCAAAAACAAAACGGGACAGATCGCATGCTTTGCTGGCCTCCAGTGCATTCAGCAGATTGGAAGACAACTTGTCACCCATACGTTCAAAACGCATGAAATCATCTTTCGTAAGACGGTATAGATCAGCGACCGTATGGATCAGGCCGAGGGAAAGAAGCTGTTCAACAACCTTATCCCCCAACCCTTCGATATCCATAGCTCCACGCGAGGCAAAATGTTTGATCGATTCACGGATCTGAGAGGGGCATGATATCCCCATACAGCGTAGCGCCACTTCATCGGCAATCCGAACGACACCCGAGCCGCACTCCGGACAAAATTCAGGCGGCGGCACCACTCTTTCAGATCCATTGCGACGTTCGGCAACAACCCTGACAACAGCCGGTATTACATCACCTGCGCGTTCAACAACAACGGTATCACCGATACGAATATCCTTGGCTGCCAGCTCATCCCAGTTGTGCAGAGTTGCCCTGGAAACTGTCACACCGGAAATTTCAACCGGCCGGAGTTGAGCAACCGGGGTAATGACACCGGTACGTCCAACAGAAAGCAGAACATCTTCAAGTTGCGTTTCTGCCTGGCGGGGCGGGAATTTACAGGCAATCGCCCATAATGGAGAGCGGCTCTTTTCTCCCAGTTCGCGCTGAAGCTGAAACGAATTGACCTTGACGACTGTACCGTCTATTTCATAGGGGAGAGATTCCCGCAATTCCTGCATTTCATGATAGTAGGCAACCGCCCCGTCAACATTATCAACCAGACGGGCGAGAGGGTTGACAGGGAGTCCCCACCCGGCCGCGCTGGCCAGAAATTCTTGCTGTGATGAGAACTGAACGCCTTCAACAAATCCAGGTGCATAGCAAAAGATAGATAGTGGGCGGCGGGATGTTATCCGTGAATCAAGCTGTCGCAATGATCCGGCAGCGGCGTTGCGTGGATTGACAAAAGGGGGATCGCCATTTTCCTCCCTATCCCGATTGATCTTCTGGAAAGCATCTAACGAGAGATATACTTCTCCCCGGACTTCCAGCAGCGGAGGCACATCCTTGCCTGTCAGGCATAGCGGCAAACCGTGCAGCGTACGGATATTCTGCGTGACATCTTCACCGGTAACTCCATCGCCACGTGTTGATGCCGCCGTCAACGTCCCATTTTCGTATATCAGCTCTACGGCCAGACCATCCATCTTGGGCTCGCACATGTAGGAAACCGGGGAATTTTCGGCAAGACCGAGCTCCTTCTTCACCCTGCCATCCAGTTTTGCAACGATCTCTTCATCATTAACCGCGTTTTCAAGCGAAAGCATAGGTAGCCGATGTGTAACATTACGAAAGCGGTCTACCGGTGCCCCCCCGACACGCTGCGTGGGAGAATCAGCTGTAACAAGCTCTGGATAGCGTTCTTCCAGCCCCGCAAGCTCACGAAAAAGTTCATCATATTCCGCATCACTGATCTCCGGGGAATCCAGCTGATAGTAACGCTGATTGTGGTATTGGAGCAAAATACGGAGCTCTTTCGCCCTGTTTTCTGCATTCAGGCGCGGCTCTGAGTTTTCAAGAAGGGACAACTGCATCTGGTTCCTCGCGGGATTGATTGACTTCGCGGCAGGGTACAGCAATATGCTGCCAATATCAATAGTTACGCAGACATATGGCCGTATGATTGTGTGAAGGTACAGCGGACAAGAGGGGGGTGTTATCGTTCCGAAAGAGTTTACGGTTTCACAAATTTCAGGCCGAGTTTCTTCAGCACTGCCTGATTGTCAGCTCTGTTTATGCCGAGCGGGTATGCCACCGGAAGATCGGAGACTCTGCTGCCGCTAAGAAGCGCGTTGGTGATGTCGCCTGCCTGGCGTCCCAGTTTGGTGTAGTCGATTTCAATAACTGCTGCAGCACCAAAGCCGAGATAACTGGAGGCAAATGAAATCAACGGGATGCTCTGCTCCAGGCCGAAACGGAAGTAGAACTCTGTTGTCTCCCGGGTGACTGCCGTGGTGTCCGGCAGCATCCAGAGCGCATCAACTTTTCCGGCAAGGGTTGCGAGTTCGGCCGGAGTCTCTTTGGCCGTTGATACTTCACGCACTACCAGTTGTATGCCAGCGTTTTCCGCGGCGATGCGGGCCTGTTCCAGATACCAGCCGGTTTTACCAGGGTTGTGGATGATGCCGACCCGTTTTGCGCTCATGGCGGTGAACAGTTTGCAGTACTGTTCCGGCGAGGCGAACATGGTGATACCGGTGATGTTGCGCTGACTGATGGTGGCAAGCGACATGACCGAGACGACCGGTATGGTCTGGACGGCACGGGCCGCTTTGAGGGCGGTATCGCCGACGGCGAGAATCAAGCGGGGGCGATCTTCGCGGACGATGCGGACGACATCGACTTCGGCGTAGTCGGACATGACAATGACCCGTTGCGAGGCGCTGTTGTTAGTGCGGAAGCCTTTAAGCACTTGTGCGTATCCGCTGCTGGAGCTGCTCTGGAGCACAAGAATATCGTAAGCCTGTGCCAGAGAGGGAAGCAGAGTCGCGAGGGCGAGTATGATGAGGAGTAAGAGCCGCATCAGAAGTTCACCCTCACTCCGCCTTCAAACCAGCGGGATGCATTTGGCGCAATTTCGTCCTGATACTGTTTCCCGTTGAAAAGGTTGTGGCCGGAGAAGAACAGTTCAAACGAGTTGTTTTCACGTTTAATGAGTGTGGCGCCCAGATGGAGGTCCCAGATCAAACCGGCGTATTGGCCGCCGTACCCGGGGACTGCGTTCCAATAAATGTGGCGGCCGGTAAGAGCGCCACGATAGGTTTTGTCGTCGTAGCGTAGCGCCAGCTGTACCGTATGGCGAGGGTCTGCATACACCTTTGATCCGTCACTGGCGTGGATGCTGTCGGTGAACGTGTACCCTGCCCCAACAGAGGTGTTGTAGAGCGGCGTGGTCCGGACTTCTAATTCTGCGCCTTTGGCGACGCGAGACTCCGGAATAGAAGAGTCCAGGTTCCGTAGATTTCTCACATTTGTGAGCTCATTGCGGAAAAGCGTCCCCTTCACCCAGAGGTACGGTACGGTGGAACTTTCGATACCAATTTGACTCGTCCATACCTTTTCCGGCTGACGATCATTAAGCAGAGAGGGGAGGCTGAAACCACGGGCCGTGTACCCCCGCACCAGGGTGGCATCGGTAAGTTGCCAGACAGCGCCAAGAGAGGGGCTAAACTGATCGCCACCGGTGACGGTTCGGTCAAAACGAGCGCCGGGTATGACGGAAACCGGGCCAAAGGTGGAGGTGTCGTTCAAGTAGACACCCCAGCGATTCACCGTTCTGTCCAGCATATCAACATGGACAAATGCATCATTTGCCTTTAATTCGGCATGCTCGTAGTCCGCTCCCACTACCAATAAATTGTCAACTCCGCGCCATACCAGTTTGGCACTCGCACCGCTCGCCAGTTCGCGGCTGTTAATGGTTTGTGTCGGGGTGTTGTCAGAAATCTGGGCAGAAAAGGTGTCTTGATGTCTGGATGAGTAACGACCAAGCAGCTCAAGCTCAAGTCCGTTGGCCAAAGACTTGCGCATTCCCATGGAAGCGGAAATGGTGTGAAGAGACTGGTCTTCCTTGTTATCCCAGCCGATATTGTCGCCCCACAATGTTCCACGGTCTGCCCGGTCATACTTGAAGGTAGACCAGAACTGGCCATTGTCGGGGAGACTCCATAATAATTTGGTATAGATGCCGTTTGACGAGACAGCTGTATGCGGAGTCAGCCCATTCGTGCCGAGAAAGCCGCCGGAGAGATAGTATCCCATACGGCCCGTAGTGCCGAAAAGCTCCGCTCTGGTGTCGGCTGTGGTCCGTTCACCGATGGAGGCGCTGACAGAGCCTCCATCGGCACGGTCAGTACCTGATGACTTGGTGATGACGTTTATTACCCCTCCCAATGCCTGACCCCAGACAGAGGAGGCGGCACCCTTGACGATCTCGATCCGTTCGATGATTTGAGCCGGAACCAGACTTACGTCAGAGAAGTTTTCCCCCAGGGTGTTGAGCGGTATGCCATCAAGCAGCACCAGTACATGCGCAACAGATGAAGATTGAATGCTTGTGAAGACGATATTTCCCTGAGCACCGCGCGGATCGGTCTGGATGCCTGGGATGGTTATCAATACGTCGGCCAGGGTGTGGGCGTTGAGCAGCCGGATGTCGACGGCAGTGATGACGGTGACGTTTTCGGCGGTTTGTGATAGCGGTTTGGGCACGCGGGAAGACGCGGAAGTTTGTTCCTGAAAGGCGTTAAACAAGTCAAGGGTGTCTTCGTTCTCCTCGCCCCATGAGAGTGAGGGAGACAGACAAATAGTCAGGCATATGAACAAAAGAATCGCCTGTAGGCTATGTGATTTGTAGACTGTTTTCATAGAAGATCTTTTTTAATTAACAGAAAAAATGTTATTTTGTCCATCAATTTAAATATACAGAAAGGAGGTGATACGAATGAGTGAGGAAAATAATGATTTGGTAGTGTTGGTGGAAGGGCAAAGCGAAGAGTCTGTGCAGGCATGCACCTGCACGACTGGGCCAACTGCGGTCAGGTAGTCAACCGGCAGGGAGGGCATTTACTCCCTGCCAACCTATTTCATGGAGCAACTTAAATGGAGCTGTCACGCTATCTGAAGGTTTATTCCAGCACCGACAAGCCGGGGCGGGTTTTATTGTTCGCCACAAGACTCTGCGCGGTGCTGGAGTTGTCTGAATCGCTCTGGTCAAAGGTCTGCTCTGGTGGTGATTTGGCGGAGAAGGAGATTGAAACCTTGCTGCGTCTGAAGGTCATGGTGCCGAATCATTCTGTCGAACGGGAAGAGCTGCTGGATACCTTCAATCGTGCCAACCGGATGAAACGGCCCTTCACAGCCCTGGTGACGCTGACGCTGGAGTGCAACCTGGCTTGCCCGTACTGCTTTGAAGAACCCTTCCGGGGAAGCTTGAGAATGACTGATGATACGGCTGGGGTGTTGATCGCCATGCTGGAAAACAAGATGAAAGCGGGACTGGATGTGAAAGTCGATTTCTACGGTGGTGAGGCATTGATGGAACTGCCTCGCCTGAAGTCGATTGCCGGTCGCCTTCACGAAGCAGCGCGTGTTAACGGTGTTGTTTTTGAGTTTTTTATCATCAGCAACGGCACGCTGCTAAACCGTCAGGTTGTGCAGGAATTGCTTCCGCTTGGCTTGATCGGCGCGAAGTTGACCCTCGACGGCCCATCTGATATTCATGACCAACAACGTCCCTTTGCCTCCGGTCGCGGGAGTTTTGCTCCAATCCTTAAAAACATTAAAGAGATCTCTGGTCTGATTTCGCTTGAGCTGGGCAGCAATTATACCCGCGATAACTATCTCCGTTTTCCGGAAATGCTTGATATTCTACTGCAGGAAGGTGTTACCCCGGATAAGCTGGCGGCGGTAGGTTTCTTTCCGGTTTTCCCCAAATCGGACGGCAGCATGAGCGGCGAGTGCAACTCGGCCTGTTCCGCATGTGACGAGCCCTGGATGATCGAGGCCGGTCTTTTTCTGCGCGGTGAAATACTACGCCGCGGATTTGTTGCCCCGAAGACAAGAATGGCCGGCTGCATGATCGAGTTCGACAATGATATCGTGGTTGGCTACGATGGTTCACTCTACAAATGCCCGGTGTTCATGGGACAGGAAGAAATGTGTGTGGGCACCCTTGCAGACGGCATCAACGATTACCGCCAATCCCACAACCTCGATGTCTGGAAAAACAATGAATGCCTGGAGTGCGCCTATCTGCCGCTCTGCTTCGGCGGCTGCCGCTTCTTTAACAAACTGAAAACCGGCAGCATCAACGGCGTCGATTGCCGCCGCGTCATGCTGGATGCTTCATTGGAAAGAATCGTATTGCAGGATCTGGCATCGAGATGCGATAAGGGAAAACGAATTCCTCCATTGTTACAGTCTATTTCAAATCCTGACGGAGTCGCTTGACAGTATGGAACAGTCACATCTTGATGATCTCATCCGCTGGTTCGACAGCTACGTCGAGCCGTTTCTTGACACAGATGAAGAAGGTGCACGGAATATCCACCTCAAAATCGAGCATACCCGAAAAGTGTGTGAAGCGATGGCGTTGTTATCTGAAGGTGAAAACCTTTCTGAGAACGAGGCTCGCATAGCCTCGGTTGTTGCCCTGCTGCACGATGTCGGACGTTTTCCGCAGTACCGTCGCTGGCGTACTTTTCTAGACAGCGAATCGGACAATCATGCACGTCTTGCCATCGATGTAATCAGGGAAGAAAATATCCTGTCCGGTATTGCCTTGCCTGAGCAGGTTTTGATCGAGGAGGCGGTCCGGTTTCACAATTTATTGAAACCACCCGAAAAGATTCAATCCCCTACCAGACAATATATCAACCTGATCCGCGATGCAGACAAGCTTGATATCTGGCGTATTTTCGTCGAACTGCTGGCCCAGCCACCGGAAGAACGTGCTTCGGCAGCGACTCTCGGACTGCCTGAACTTCCAGATACGGCATCTGTGCAATGCATCGCAGCACTGAATTCCGGCTCGATTGTACCGCTTGACACGATCACCTGTTTCAATGATTTCAAACTGCTGCAGATTTCCTGGGTTTATGACCTTACCTATGACACTTCACGCCGGATACTGCGTGAACGTGGCTATATTCAGGCACTTGCAGCCACGCTCCCTGAACAGGACAACATTCGTGAGGCCGTGTCAAAGGCGCTTGCTTCTCTTTCAGCTTGACATATATGACTCCGCTTTACACAATGCCATTTCTACTTTTCTATAGGAGTCCTTGATGTCTGACCAATACCTGATACCCACTGATAAACTACGCTGGAACTGCGATCCGGACCTTCTCGGCTTTGAAACAACGGCAGAGCTTCCTGATTTCAGTGACGCCATCGGACAGAAGCGGGCACTGCGCTCCATTGAATTTGGCCTGGGGGTTGATGGCTCCGGCTTCAATCTGTATATATCCGGCGAAACCGGCACCGGTCGCACCTCCACTATCGCCAGCATTCTCAAAAAACGCGCAAAAAACGAGCCACAGCCGCACGACTGGGTATATGTCAATAACTTCAAGGACTCGGACTCCGCTATTTCACTCGATCTCCCCGCCGGAAAAGGGAGTGAACTGGCAGCAGACATGAAGGAGCTGATCGAGGCTTTTCGAAATGACATTCCCAAGGCGCTTGAAAGCAGTGAGTATGAAAGCAAACGAGCCGAATTACTTGAGAGCTACCAGACTGCTTCTAACAATCTTTTTCAGGGGCTTGAGAAGGATGCTGAAAAGTTGGGATTTTCGCTACAGAGAACCGTCTCAGGCTTAGTGATAGTTCCGCAGAAAGCCGGGCATAATTACACTCAGGAAGAATATGATGCGCTTAACGAAAAGAAACGTCAGAAACTTGAAAAACTTGGTAAGGAACTGACTGAGCAGCTCAATGAAGTTTTGCGTCAGGTACGTGAGCAGGAAAAGATAACAAAGGACGCTCTGGCTCAGGCTGATCGCGATCTCGGCATGTCCTGTTTGGGACACCGTCTTGATCCGTTAAGAGAAAAGTATGGTGAACTTGAAAAGGTGCTCGGCTATCTAGAATCTGTCCAGGAAGACATTTTGATCAATCTGGACGATTTTAAACCGCAATCAGTCCAACCTCAGATTCCGGGCATCAAGCTACCACGACAAGAGCCATCCTTTGACCGTTATCAGGTCAATGTACTGGTGGATAACAAAGATACTGACGGCGCGCCCGTCGTATTTGAATCAAACCCGACGTACAACAACCTCTTCGGGCGAATTGAACACGTCATGCAGTACGGCGGTGTGGCTGTTACCGATTTCACCATGATTCGTTCCGGTGCCCTGCATCGCGCTAACGGTGGATATCTGGTCATCGACGCACGCGAAGTGCTGATAAATCCTTTTGTCTGGGATTCTCTAAAGCGCTGCATCCGCAATAATGAAATCAGAATCGAAGACGTGCTTGAACAGTACCGTTTTATGACCATGGTTTCGCTCAAACCGGAACCGGTCCATATGCGTGCTAAAATTGTGTTGATCGGCACCCCCTGGATTTATTACCTGCTGTTTCACCTTGACCCTGATTATCGTAAGTTTTTCAAAGTAAAAGCAGAATTTGATAGTCGTGTCGAACGAACTCCGGAAATCATGCATGATTATTCGCTTTTTGTCGCCAGCCATTGCCGGGCCGAAGGACTGCTGCCATTTCACAATAGCGGTGTTGCTGCACTGCTGGAGCACACCGCACGCATGGCCGACGACCAGTCCAAGCTCTCATCACAATTCATGGAGATCGCCGATTTCATCCGTGAAATCAGTTTTTGGGCCACAAAAGCCGACCGCACCATCATAAGTGGTGATGATGTTCGCGCCGCTGCCAAAGAGAGCCTTTATCGTGTCAATCGCATTGAAGAGCGGATGCAGGAGCTGTACGATGATGGAATTCTCATGGTCGACACCTCTGGTGCCGTTGTCGGGCAAATCAACGGCCTCTCAGTCATTGGCCTCGGGGATCACACCTTTGGCCGCCCGACCCGCATCACCGCAACGGTCTATACCGGACAGGACGGAATGATCAACATTGAACGCGAAGTCAAACTTTCCGGACCGATCCATGACAAGGGGGTCCTGATCCTGACCGGCTATCTGGGAGGCACCTTTGCTTCAGAACGTCCACTGTCATTATCAGCTTCAATCTGTTTCGAGCAGTCCTACGACGGCATCGAGGGGGACAGCGCCTCTTCTACTGAACTCTACGCACTGCTGTCGGCTCTTTCCGGTGTCGCCATCAAACAGGGGATTGCGGTTACCGGCAGCGTCAATCAGCGCGGCATAGTTCAACCTATAGGCGGTGTTAATCACAAAATCGAAGGTTTTTTTGCAGTCTGCCGGTCTCAGGGGCTGACCGGAGAACAGGGGGTCATGATTCCTAAATCTAACGAACGTCACCTTATGCTGCACGAAGATGTGGTTAACGCTGTCGATGCCGGACAGTTTCATATCTGGAGTGTAGAAACAATTGAGCAGGGGATTGAAATCCTCACCAACACCAAAGCGGGACAGCGCGGCAAGAACGGGAAGTTTCCCAAAGGTTCAATTTACCAGTTGGTCGATGCGCGTTTACTGGCCATGGCAGACCGACTGAAGGATCAAAAAAAGAAACCGAAGGCAAAAAAGCGGACAGTCTCAAAAACGATATAAGATAATAGAAAGGGGGGGTACACATAATGGGCATACAGTGGAGAGATTCATTGGCAATCGGAGTTGAAGCTGTTGACAACCAGCACAAGGAGCTTCTGCTTCGCTTTGACAGGCTATTGAACGCATGTCAAGCAGGGCAAGGGATTGAAGAACTCAAAAGATTACAGAAGTTTCTTGGGGAGTACGTGCAGACCCATTTCAGTGATGAGGAAGAACTTCAGCGCCTGCACCATTATCCCGGTTATGAAGCCCATCACGCAGAACACGTCTATTTTATTGATCAGATTAAAAAGCTGGAAGCCGAAACTATAAAAGATGGCGTTTCCACTCACCATGTTGTCGAGACCAACAACATGCTCCTGAAATGGCTGCTTAATCATATTTCCAAAGTAGACAAGGAACTGGGAGCATTTATCAAATCCGGCACCCCCTGACAAAGATGGAACGGGGGCCCAAACTCTGCGCCCCTGTTCCATATCAACACTTATAATCCCCCCACAATCAGCTGCAGTCGGAACGCCAGAGGCATTCTGCCTGACCACATTCAGAAACCTGCCCGGTCTCGAAACAGACGTCGTTACCTTCTGACAGCTGTATGGCTCGTATCAATTCAGCTTTTTTCAGTTTACCAACCTTTATGTCATGCTGCTTTGCGATCTTTTTGATCTCTTCAAGATTCATTTTAACTTCTCCTGCTTATCTAGTAATGACCAACAAACAACGGCATTCTACCGTACTATCCCACATAGTCAAGTACTGGATACAAAAAAAGAGGCGAACAATGACTGTTCGCCTCTTTTTAATATTACTTGTGACTGAATCTACACCGTTATTCCGGCAATTCTCTGCAACGCTTCGCGATATTTGTCGGCTGTCTTATCCAGAATTTCCTGAGGGAGCACAGGTGCAGGAGCGCACTTTCCCCAGTCAAGAGTTTCCAGGTAATCACGCAGGAACTGTTTATCGAAACTCGGCTGCTGTCCACCAGGCTGATATGCTTCCTTCAGCCAGAACCGGCTTGAGTCAGGGGTCATGCACTCATCTATAATAATCAGTTCACCATTATAAACGCCAAACTCGAATTTGGTATCGGCAATAATGATCCCCTTTTTATCAGCCAGATCTCGCGCACGGATATAAATCTTAAGGGTGTAATCACGAGCTTTTTCCGCAAGATCACGACCACAGAGTTCCACCATTTTTTCAAAGGTGATTGTTTCATCGTGAGCGCCTAGATCGGCTTTGGTAGAAGGGGTGAAGATCGGCTCCGGGAGACGATCGGATTCTTTAAGACCAACTGGTAATTTAATGCCGCTGATCTCGCCTGTTGCCTTGTAATCCTTCCAGCCCGAACCTGAGACATAACCACGCACAATACATTCAACCGGCAGCGGCGTTGCTTTTTTTACCAGCATCGAACGCCCTTTGAGAATTTCAGCGTAAGGCTGGCATTCAGCGGGGTAGTCAGCAACATCAATAGATATAATGTGGTTAGGTACGATGTCTTCCATCTGGCGGAACCAGAAGGCAGATATCTGGGTCAGAACGAATCCCTTATCTGGAATCGGCTCATTCATGATTACATCAAAAGCCGAAATCCGGTCAGATGTCACCAGCAAAAGTGTCTCACCCAGGTCATAAATATCACGTACCTTACCTCGGGCTATCAGATTCAAACCGGGAAAATCTGTTTGTAGTACAAGTGTTGACATATCAGTCTCCTATTTATCGGTAATCAGCGCCTGATTTATCTCTATTTTAGCTTTTGCCCGTAGCCCTTTGCTCCATTCAGCCAAGGCATCTTCCTGCTTCTTGGGAAGCATCTTCTTTTTCAGTTCTTCCCTGGTTGCATCAAACTGGACTTTTGGAGCATCCGTACGGCTTTTCACCCTAACAGCATACCAGCGATTGCCAACTTTAAAAGGAGTTGCTGGAGCCTGTGAAGCAGATAGTTTAAAAACTGCCTCTACTATTTCCGGAGAAGCACCGATAGCCGGAATATCACCTTTTGCAGAGTAACCGAAACTTCCGGTAGTCTGGGTTTTAAGGGCCACTTTTGTCGACAACTGTTTTGCCACGTTTTCAGCTTTTGTCTTCGCCAGCTCGACCGCTTTGGCAGCTTTGGCTTTTTCCTCAACGACCCCTCTGATTTCAGCAAGTGCCGGTACAGTTGAAGCTTTACGCTCTTTGGCCTTGAAAATATATATTCCCTTTGCTGTTTCAACCGGTCCGCCAAGCTCACCCTGTTTAAGCTCAAGGGCTTTTTTGATAACGGCTGCTTCACCAATTAGTGTTGTAGCAGGTGTACTTGCACTGAATAGAGCCGTTTCCTGAACCTTTTGTTTCAACTCACCGGCAATCAGATTCAAGTCACCTGACTTGATATTTTTATACAGCGTGTCGGCAGCCAGTTCAAACACTTGCTTGGCCGTCTTTTGCTTGATTGCTTCAGCCTTAACCTTTTCCTTTACTTCAGTTAAAGGCTGAATACCGTCCTTTCCCTGCCATCGGTCAATATTTTTCTGGTAAAAAGTTTGAATCTCCTCTTCCGATACAGAAGTTTTTGCGGCCTGGGAAGTCGGGTCAAGCATAATATACGAAAGAGCCACTTTTTCGGCAGTTTTAAAATCATTAGGGAATTTCTGCAGATATTCGTTCAGGTCGGCATCAGTCAGCTTTACCTCCCCGATTACATCTGAAGGGGCGTATGCAACATATTCAAGGTCCAGTTTGTCATTTTCTTTTTTGTACTGTGCCAGTGCGTCCTCGTCAGTGACAACGGCCTTGGCCTTGATCGTCTGCTGAACTTTCCTGAGCATGACTTCAGCTTCCTGCCCCTGCTCATAATCTTTCGCAGTCATGCGGTTTGACTTTAAGATCTGCTGGTATTGGTCAAAGCTGAATTTTCCACCCACCTGAAACATAGGCATTGATTCTATTGAGGCAGAAACCTCATCTTTTGAGACTTTGATCCCGAGTGATTTGGCCTCCTTCATCGCCAACAGATTGTCAATCAGGCTATCGAGTGCAATTTTTCTCAACCCCAGCATCTTTTCCATCTCTGGCGGTATAGATTGGCCGTATATTTGCTGGTACATGCTTCTGATACGCTGATAAGCGCTCTGGTAATCTTCGAGAGAAATTGTTGTGCCGTTTACCTTGGCAGCATACCCCCCTTTGCCACCACCCATTCCATCACTGCCCTTTCCCCACACAAGAAAGATAGTGCCCACAAAAGAAAGGACGATGATTACAAAGACGATCTTGATGACAATTGAATCTTTCTGCTTACGCATGGTACTCAGCATAAATGGTGCTCCTTGAATTGTTGAAAGTACAAAAAACGCCGCCAAGGGCGGCGGGAGCGAATACTACTATACGTACACACTGATTGCAAGCGCTTGTTTATAGCGCTCCCAGCCCCGACAAACAGGACAGGTACTAATAACAAAATTTATCTCCTGCAAAACTCATAAAACAAACATCTGCTTGCTAATTCTTGTATTAACAGCTGAGAGTATTTGATTTAGCCTGAATATATTCTTGAGTTTACGCGGCTGTTCAGGTACGATTTTTAATTTAGAAGCAATTTATCTGTCATCACTTGATCATACGGGAGCCCTATGAGTACAGAATTTATTCCAAAATGGATAGCATGGGAAACCACGCAAAAATGTAACCTTCACTGTGTGCACTGCCGTTGTTCCTCTGACCTGACCTCTTCAGAAGGTGACTTTACTACTGAAGAAGGAAAAAAACTCCTGAAAGATATTGCAGATTTTTCTAAACCGGTAGTTGTGCTTTCAGGCGGGGAGCCACTATTGCGACCCGACATATTTGAACTTGCCGAGTACGGGACATCCCTTGGCCTGCGGATGTGTATGGCTACCAATGGCTCATTAGTTACTGACGAAATATGCCAGAAGATGAAGAAAGCCGACATAAAGATGGTCTCGCTGTCACTTGATGGATCAAATGCCGAAGTACACGACAATTTCCGCCAGTCTCCCGGCTCATTCGATGGAGTTGTTCGCGCAGCAGAAATATTCCGGAGAAATGGCCAAAAGTTTCTGATTAATTCCTCTTTTACCAAACGAAATCAGACCGACATTGCCGCCACCTTCAAAACGGCAAAGTCTCTTGGGGCAACCGCCTGGTATATGTTCATGATAGTCCCGACCGGGCGCGGTGAAGAGATCATGAGTGAACTCATCTCAAAAGAGGATTACGAAGAGATTCTGGACTGGCACTATCAGCAGGAAAAGATGGAGGACGATATTCTGATGCGTCCTACCTGTGCCCCCCACTATTACCGGATCGTGCCGCAGAAAGCAAAGGCCGAGGGGACCACTTTCGAGCGCCGTTCATTGACTTTCTCTACAGGTGGCGGCAAGGGTTGCATCGCGGCACAATCCATCTGCCTGATTGATTGCTACGGCAACCTGAAACCCTGTTCGTACTTTCATCGCACTGCAGGCAATGTCAAGCAGACCCCTTTCAAGGAGTTGTGGGAGAATTCGGAAATATTCAAGAACCTGCGTGACTTCAAGGCGTACAAGGGCAAATGCGGGGAATGCGAATATATTAACGTCTGCGGTGGTTGTCGTGCCCGCGCCGATGCTATTCATGGGGATTACATGGAAGAAGAACCGTTCTGCAACTATGTTCCCATCCGCACCCAGCGCCGCGAGGAAGCAGAAAGTAAAAATAAGTAGTTGACACGACCACCGACATTACGTTATAAGTTCGGTTCATTTTTACGCCCAGGTAGCTCAGTCGGTAGAGCAGAGGATTGAAAATCCTCGTGTCGGCGGTTCGATTCCGTCCCTGGGCACCACTAATAAAATCAAGAGGTTAGCCCACAAAGCTAGCCTTTTTTTTTACCTTGTTGACGCAGATTTTGATGCAGAAATCTACTGCAAGCAACCATCCCTCTGTTCTGTCACCTACTTCGAACAACACAAATTGTGCTTCATAGTAATAGTACTATCTGCGCTTTGCCTTCAACTTACCAATAATCCTTACCTATAATTATGATTACTTCCATTTCAAGAATAAACCACTTGACGCGAATAGACGACCGGTCTATTTTGCAATTATGGAAAGAAAAGATACAAAAGCTGAGATAATTGCCAAGGGTACCGAGATGATCTCTCTGTATGGGTACAACGCCACTGGCATCGACGCGGTACTTAAACAGGTACATGTACCCAAGGGTTCTTTTTATCATTACTTCGCCAGCAAAGAAGAATTTGGTCTGGCAGTTATAGATCATTTCGCAGAGCGCTACGAACTGCGTCTTGACATTTTTTTTAATGACACTGGAGTAACTCCGTTAAACCGTATCAGAAACTACATGGAGAAAGGTCTGGCCCGACTCACCAAAAACCAGTGCACAAAAGGATGCTTGATTGGCAATCTGGGTCAGGAGCTGGCTGATCATAATGAACGGTTCCGAGCTCGCCTTGACGAAATATTTCTTTCATGGAACAACCGCTTTGCTGCTTGTCTTCGTGAAGCTCAGGAAATTGGCGAATTTGCCAAGGAACAGGATGCTGATGTTATTGCAGGGTTTATTCTTTCAGGCTGGGAAGGCTCTATTCTCCGGGCTAAAGTAAAGAGGTCTCCACAACCGATACAGGATTATATCGATACCATTTTTTCAACAGTATTGAAGAAATAGCAGCAGATAATTCCACCTATGTCACCAGGAGTTAGCATGGAATCGTCAACACTGTTCAAGGCACTGGTAGTAGACAAACCCACCGATAAGCAGTTTGCGCGTACTATCCGGGAACGAAGTATCAGCGACTTGCCGCATGGAGACCTGCTGGTGCGTGTACACTACTCGTCTCTCAACTACAAGGATGCCCTCTCGGCAACCGGACACCCCGGAGTAACGCGTCAGTTTCCACACACCCCTGGGATAGACGCAGCAGGTGAGGTTGTTGCCTGCGACAATGGGACCTATGAAGCTGGAGACAAGGTCATCGTCACCGGTAACGATCTGGGGATGGAAACTGACGGCGGCTGGGGGCAGTACATTCGTATACCTTCCGATTGGGCTGTGCGGCTTCCGGCAGGACTTTCTCTGCAAGAAGCGATGGCGATCGGCACTGCCGGCCTAACGGCGGCGCTGTGTGCACTGAAGCTGGAGCAGGCAGGTGTAAAACCTGCAGACGGCGATATTCTCGTCACCGGGGCCACCGGAGGTGTTGGCAGTATTGCCGTATCCATCCTTAACCAGGCCGGGTACCGGGTAGTTGCCGCCACCGGCAAAGCTTCCGACGAAGCATTTTTGCGCACCCTTGGGGCTGCGGAGGTTATCACGCGTGATGAGGTGACAACAGGGTCGGAACGCCCCATGTTGAAAGAGCGCTGGGCAGGTGTCGTAGATGTGGTCGGAGGAGAGACCCTGGCAGCGGCGATCAAGTCAACCCGTTATGGAGGCGTTGTCACCTGCTGTGGCCTGGTCGGTTCCATCGAACTCCCCCTGAACGTCTACCCCTTCATTCTGCGCGGGGTGAGTCTGATTGGCATCGATTCGGTCAACTGCCCTGCCCCGATACGCCGGCAGGCTTGGGAAAAGCTTGCCGGCATATGGAAGCCGGCGCATCTGACAGAGGTAGTGACAGAGGTCCCACTGGAAGGTCTGGAGGAAAAAATTCGGGCTATACTGCAGGGGGGGATCCGGGGACGGGTCATAGTGAAACTGCCGTAGTTTAATTTATAAATTCAATTAGGAGGGCCACATGCAGCTGGAAAATCTGATATTTGACATTAGCGAAAGAATCGCAATTATTACAGTGAACCGCCCGTCTGCCATGAATGCCATGACTGTATCAACCCTGGAGGAGCTTGAACGTGTTGTTGCTGAAATCACACTCAATCCAGACATCAGGGCGGCAATAATTACTGGAGCAGGCGCAAAGGCGTTCATCGCAGGTGCCGATATTGCTGCAATGCGCGATATGACGTCCATGCAGGCACGCGAGTTAGCTCTGCAGGCACACCGGATCTATGCCGCCATTGAAAAATCACCTAAAACATTTATAGCAGCAGTAAACGGCTATGCGCTTGGAGGTGGCTGCGAGCTTGCCATGGCGTGCGACATCCGGCTGGCATCCGAGAATGCGAAATTCGGCCAGCCGGAAATAAACATCGGCATTCTGCCGGGTTTTGGAGGCACCCAGCGTCTACCGCGACTGGTCGGAAAAGGACGGGCCCTGGAAATCATTCTGACCGGCGACATGATTGATGCCAGTGAAGCTTTGCGTATCGGTCTTGTCAACCGTGTTGTGCCTCAAGCCGAATTGCTGGATGAAGCGAGGAGTATGGCGCGGAAAATTTCAGCGAAGGGACTTGTCGCAATTAAACTCTGCAAGGAGGCGGTCGGCAATGGGCTGGAAATGGATCTGACCAGGGCGTGCGCCTACGAAGCCGAGTTGTTCGGCTATAGCTTCTCCACGGCTGATCAGAAAGAGGGAATGGGTGCATTTTTGGAAAAGAGGTCGGCTGTTTTCCGTGACTGCTGAAGCGAAAAACACGGCTTGATGCTATCACATAAATCAGTCCCAAGCTTCGCATAGAAAGGGCCAACACCATTCTTCCGGCAATGGGCCCTCTTATTCACCCCCCCCCTCAGCAACCATGCCAATGCTAAACAGCCTCATTACACATATTTGCTGCCTGTGCCCCTGTCGGCATAGCAGACTCCGCTTATCCACATCTCAAAGCGAAAACCGCACAAATAAATCATGACCACTGCAGCCCCAATACCCTGTGTTTTTTTTGGTTCTTTTGGGGCATATAGCCCAGACAATTCCGTTAACATAACTCAATCAAACAACATCACATTACTTTTAGACAACAACACTTGCATTTAGCAGTCTGTTTTTTGAAATTCCTTTTATGAAAGCTCATTTTTATTTGTAAATGTAATGCTCATTTAATTGATAATAGAAAAATTGTATTTTTTAAAAAGTTGAATGAGTTTGAAGGTATTGCAATTTGATCTGAACGACTTCCATCTTTGAATCTGTATACTGAAACAATTCAAGCACTGTGATGTCGTTTAATCTTATAACCATTAAAGCGGCAAACAACCCCGTCCATCAGGATCAATATATTTGAAGCTTGTGTATTGGCATATCCATTGCTTGTTTACTTTTCGTACATCTGGTGCGCATGTAACAATCAACAATCGGCAAGGAGTTAATGCATGGCAACAAATGCTAAAATATTAGTGGCAGAGAATGACCCCACCGCATCACATCATTTGCGCAAATCGTTGCTGTGTATGGGATATCAAATAACGGGAGAGGCCCGGACAGGGGAAGAGGTCATTGAGAGTATTGAGTCAAACCTTCCCGACATTATTCTCATGGATATTAACCTTGGCGGTAAAATTGACGGGATAAGCGCTGTCCAAAAAGTGCAGGCCACGCTTAACACCCCAGTTATTTATATTACTGCAAACTCTGACAGCAAAACATTTGAGCGCGCCAGAGTGACTGAACCGTATGCCTATATTGTCAAACCATACGAGATATATCAGATGCAGAATGCCATCGAAATTGCTCTATTCAATCACGGCCTGAAAAATCAGCTAAAGAGCAGTGAAAATAGATATCGAACGATATTTGAGGTAAGTGACAATGCCATGATGCTTGTGGATGAAAATTCAACCATAACCATGGTGAATAAGCAGTTCGAAACGCTTACAGGGTTCTCCAAAGAATCGGTGGAAAACCTGAAACGTTGGACTGATTTTTTTGATGACAATGAGTGTACGAAGTTTGAGAAAAGACTCCACCTGGCGGTCAATAACCCTTCAGCACCCCGGCCACATTTCGAGTCATTTCTAGTTGATAAAAAAGGGGACACCAAGTTTGTCTATACTAACGTCAAAAAAATCCCCGATAGCGACACTGTTATTGTTTCAATGAATGACATTTCGGATCTCAAGCTGGCGGAGAAGGAAATTAATTTATTAAACCAGGAGCTTATCAGCACAAATGAAGGATTAAAACAAGAGATCACCTTACGTGAGAGCGTCGAAAAACAGCTGCGCTACAAAGCCACCCACGACCACCTGACCGGCCTGCCCAATCGTGTCCTGCTCTTCGACCGTCTGAAACAGTCATTTGCTTTCGAAGCACGGCATAATACACTTATTGCATTGATGATCCTGGATCTGGATAATTTCAAAAACGTCAACGACACTTTGGGGCATCTTTGCGGCGATATTCTTCTGAAAAAAATCGCCGAAGGACTGCAAAAATGCATGCGCCAGTATGACACAGTCGGCAGAATGGGTGGCGACGAATTTGTTTTAATTATTAATGATGCCGAAACCATACATGGCATAATCACCTTTGCTGAAAAAATCCAGGCGGTCTTCCAGAAACCTTTCGATATCCTCGGACATGAAACATATGTGACTACCAGCATAGGAGTGGCTGTCTGTCCTCTGCATGGCTCCACAATAGAGGAACTGTTAAAAAAAGCCGATATGGCTATGTATCTGGCAAAAAAAGAGGGGAGAAATACATTTAGATTTTACTCTGACTCAATGGATATCAAGGACAGCCATCGACAAAATGATATGAGAACAAAAAGACGTTTAGATCAGATGCAGGAATACTCTCTGGATCATTCGCTATCCCGTACCGGCGAGGAACCGGTGAAAAACACGTTGGTGCACTAAAACAGCAAAATTATGCCATTAAAGTAAGCGTCCTATATCTTTAACCACTTTTCCAGTACAGCAAGCAAATCATTCAATATAAGCGGCTTTGGCAGATGATCATTCATTCCAGCGGCTATACATTCGTCACGATCCTGCTGCATGGCATTTCCGGTAAGCGCAATTACCGGTATGTTGTGATTACGCACATTTGAAGCAGGATTACGGATGATTACGGTGACTTCGTAGCCACTCATTTCGGGCATCATGCAATCCAGCAGCACAAGAGCATAATCATTCTCCTCAAGCAGCTGCAAAGCCTCTTTGCCATCAGCAGCAACATCAACCAGATAGCCGTGAGTCTTCAGTAGATTGGGCACTATTTTCCTGGCTATCGGGTCATCATCGGTCAGAAGAATGCGAATAGGAGGTCCCCCTGCAACATCCACCCGCCGGATGGAAACTTTAGTCACCTCCCCAAACGGACAAGGGTCAGGAATGGATATTTTATCTGCCTTCTCCAATACCACTGTAAACCAGAATGTCGTCCCCTCCCCCGCAACACTCTCAACACCGATAGCCCCCCCCATCAATTCCACCAGCTGTTTGCAAATTGCCAGTCCCAATCCGGTCCCGCCATATGTGCGCGTAGTTGAACTATCAGCCTGGGTAAATGGCTCAAAGATATGATCCAGTTTTTCGGCGGCGATGCCGATACCGCTGTCAACAACAAGAAAACGGAGTGTAGTGGTATGCTCATCTTCGTCGATTTTTTGAATGTGAAGCTTTACTGACCCCTTAGGGGTGAACTTAATTGCATTGCCTACCAGATTGGTTACAATCTGGCGCAGTCGCCCTGCGTCACCTTTCAAGGCCGTTGGAACGTCGGCATCAAACGACGAATCGAGTTCCACCCCTTTTCCTGCAGCCGAAAGCAATAAGAGATTCATAACATCAGAAATAACCGGCCGCAGGTCAAAATCAGATTTTTCCAGCTCTATCTTGTTTGCTTCAATTTTGGATAGGTCGAGTATATCGTTAAGCAGATGGACCAGCTCAACTCCGGATTTTATGGCACTTTCGGCATATTCATGTTGTTCTGGAGTCAGCTCGGAATGTTGGAGCAGCTGCATCATGCCGATGACGCCGTTCATTGGGGTGCGTATCTCGTGGCTCATGGTGGCCAGGAACCGGCTCTTGGCAATGCTGGCCGCTTCGGCGGCCGCCTTGGCCTGATGTAACTCCACTTCCATTAACTTACGCTCTGTAATGTCGTATGCAGTCCCGCTGGCGCCGACAATATTTCCACTTTTATCGCTTATAATAATGGCATTTAAAACCAGATGGATTTCGTTGCCGGATTTGCCTTTGAACATTGTTTCATAGTGATCTACCGAGTGGTCTTCCATCCACCGGTTGAAATCTATCAATTCACACTCGGCAGTATCAAGGTTCTGAAAGTCTCTGAATTTTTTACCGAGCATTTCATCAAGTTCGTAACCAAGTACATGCTCCCAAGCCAGATTGAGGTAGGTAAATCTGCCCTCAGCGTCACACTGCCAGATCAGATCCTGCGATGTCTCGACCAGTGAGTGATAAAGAACCTCCGATTTCCTGAGAGATTCTTCTGCCTGCTTGCGCTCTTCAATTTCGGCAATTAATTCCTTATTAGTTATATCCAACTCAGTTGTTCGCTCCTCTACACGTTTCTCAAGCGACTCGTTGATCTGTTTGACTTCAAAGAACTGCCCTGACAACGAATCGGCCATCTCCCTAAAATTATTGATCAGATGATTTGCCTCTTTTATACCACTCTCAGGCCAAATGATATCTTTGCCAGGGGTTGCCAACCTGGCCGGCAGTTCGTACGTCAAGGTACGAAGCAAGTTCAAGGCAGCAACAATCTGACGGCTCAATAACTCCGCAAGGGCAAGCGCTACAAACAGAATCAGGGACAGCGTGATCAGTCTTCCCGAATACTTATGGTATAACAACCGATGGGAGGGTGACGCAGGCTGTTCCAGAATCAGCTTCCATTCAGCCAGGTCACCGATGACCGTTTCTACAACATAAAACGATTGCTTCCAGCGATCGAAATATGGGGTATCAGGAGTAACCACCGGTACCCACTGGCTGACCATTTTGTCGAGACGGTTAAGTGTTCCTTTACCACGATCAAACGGCGTCATAACCGTTTGATCAGCACGGTTGGTCATAATAACATTGCCGTTTTTATCCAGCAGCGTGTAGAGCATGATATTATGATCCGAGCTCTTATCTAGATGTTCCCGTACCTGCTCCATGCTCAGGATACCGGCGACATAGCCTCCATATTCCCCAGCAATTAGAACCGGTGCAAGCACAGCGACTATCGGCTTGGGGGTGCCGATCCTGCCCATAACAACTTCAGAGAGCATTGGCTTAAGTTCTCGTTTAAGTTGAGGTATGAAGGGGCGATCTGCAAAGTTTTTACCGATGTTATTCTGGCCCAGTTCGTCGAGCAACGGATAAAAAGCTGTGGATGTTGCATTTTTGTCCAAAGCTCCAACTCTCAGAAAGTTAACATCCGATTTTTTTGCCTGTTCAAGGTATGGTTGCATCTGTTGCGGGGATTTTGATGCTGCCATCTCTGCAAGATTGGTAATTGCAGACTTTCTGTTCAACACCCAGGTTTCCAGCCTGTCAGTCACGCGGTTGCTGTCCTGAATAAGTGTTGTGCGAATATGACTTTCTGTTTCTTTAAAATCTGATCTGCTGTCAACCGCCAGCATAAGCAGCGCTGGACACAGTACGAAAAAAGCCAGCAGGTTGTAGATGATCTCACGGTATGACGTCAGCGATGAGCGCGTTCGCAGTGCAAAACAGGCATAGAGCAGTCTGGCGACAAGCGCATTGGCAATGCCGTTAACTGCCTGTTTGACCATAAAAAAAGTTGTCTGACTGGAAGGAAGATGCATGACGAAGTGATATAAAAGGTAGACCAGCGGCATGCCGATCAGAAGCCAGTAGAGGGCATCAGCCAGCACCATCCCCATCTTACGGCGCCCCATAAGCCAGCCGACTGCTGCCACCTCTGCGGTCATGGTAATAATGGCATAGGGGTGGTTCCAGAGGAAGTAGGTATAGCTTGAAATGATGGCAGCTGCCAGAACACCGCGACCAAGACCGAAAAACTGCAGTGCCAGCATCGCAAAGATGCTGCCGAAGATAAAAGCGACACTGTGCAAAAGCGGGTAATTGTAATAGTTGCCCGCCAGACCAAAGGCAGTCAGCACCAGGAAAAGCGGGGTGCTGTATTTATCGGGTATGATAGAAGTCGGTATCGTGGCCATTGTTGTCAGGAAACCCTTAGGAGCTGTAAATGAATAACTTGATTAATATTGCGCTCTGATTTAGGCCGAATTTGGCTGAACTGATTGAGGCAAGCCGCAGACGTAGCAGAGCTACGTTGAGGACTTGGTGATTGAAGTTCGGTCAAAAATGGCCTGAAGATGAGATGCAAGATGGTCATGTTATTTGTTTACAGCTCCTTAGATCAGAAAATAATTCTGCCGCTGAAACTTTAACTCATTTTCAGGACATTGCAACCATATCAACTGCAATCTATAAATATGTCGAAAAACTTTACAATACATAGTAACATGCCATACTATTAAAAGCATTAACCATGCCATTACTGTCACTTAGCATCAAGGCATACTATTTGCTTATTTTTATGCTAACCTGTGCGACTGTGAAAATGACTGAACATCATCTATCCCCACTCGCATTCATCGAGGAGATCTTAATGGAAAGCAGAAACTTCACCAGAGTTGATTTTTGCGAATGCGTTTCTATTAAGCATGACGACCAGATTTTTTTTGGCGATATAAAAAATCTGAGTCTGCAGGGTTTATTCATTAAAACACCTGAAAAGTTACCACTGAGTACCCCTGTTGAAATTACATTCTTTTTCTCTCGTAATTCGTCTATGTATCTGAATGCTAATGTGGTGCGCTGTGAAGAGGCAGGACTGGGAATTCAGATAAGTGGAATGGATGTAAAATCGTTCGTTCATCTGAGAAATGTTGTAAGCATGCAGTGCAACGATCATGATCTCCTGATGCAGGAGACCCTAAAGGTCACAAACTGCATCCATTGAGCAGACGCAAGAGCAAGAAGTAAATCGTTACTCGATTAGTATAGTTATCCTGTTATCATGCCTGAGCTTATATCGAATTCATCCTGGTACATTTCCTCACTTTTTTAGCTTGTCGGATTTCTTTACACTGCCAACAGCATATCTAAAGTATGCAGCAAGATCACTCACAAGGAATCCACCTTTGACCAATCGGCACATCGACCGTTCTGCCTTTTATCGCTATCTCCCATTTGCCGTTTTTATGGGTTTCATTGGACTTGACGAGTTCATACGTTTTCTTGCCGGCCAGGGTCTTTTCACCCTTGCACCAACAACGATCTATTACCTCTATCCGGTCAAAACCCTAACCGTTGGCTGTTTTCTGTTCCTGTTCAGAAAACAGTACCACGAACTGAAATTAAAAGACTTCGCCAATATCCCGACAACCCTCGCATCATGCGGGATCGGCCTACTGGTCTTCGCTCTCTGGATCAAGATGGACTGGACTTTTGGCGCTGCAAGCGTCCCTCAAGGATTCAATCCGGAACTTCTACCGGGTCGAAGCATCCAGATTTCCATGACTTTGATCAGGGTTGCCGGAGCGGTGTTGGTTGTCCCGTTGATGGAAGAGCTGTTCTGGCGCTCGTTTCTGATCCGTTACATCATTGACAAAGATTTCGGCTCCGTCCCTATGGGCACATTTACCTGGGCATCATTTCTGTTCACCATAGTACTGTTCGGACTTGAACATAATTTCATCCTGGCTGGAATCATGGCCGGAGTCTTTTTCAACCTGTTGCTCTATAAAACCCGCAGTCTTGCCCAGTGCGTTCTGGCTCACGCCATAGCCAATCTGGCACTTGCTGTATATGTTGTTTCTACCGGGAAATGGCAGTTTTGGTGAACTGCTGAATATGCAACAGACTAACAAAAACAACGTAGAGACGATATTTTAATTAAGTCGATAAACTTTACACTTATTTATATTATCACCATAAAATCCTTTAGCTACAGCTACTTGCGTGTTGGCCCGGTTTCTGCATTACATATCACCATATAACTAAACTACACATTTAAATGATAAAATCATCACAGGAGCTCATAAATGAATCAATCAATTAAAGTATCTCTGGGAACCATCATATCACTGTTAACTTTTTCGTTCAGCGCATGGGCGTATCCGGTTAATGTGGGTGACATGGTAAAGATGTATAACAATGACAATTCTTCTGTAGCGTATGAGGGGTACTACCAGACTGCCTTGAAGAACCCTAATGGTACTTATGGTAGCCAGTTCGGCGTATTTTGTGTAGAAAAAGATGAATATTTCACCCCCGGCGGTGTCTACTCTGTGAACAGCATTTCTGATTCGGCTTATGGTGGGGGTGTAAACATCAGCGACAACTTCACAGGCGACAAGCTCGACTATGCCACCAAATGGCTGTACTCTCATTTTATGCAAAAAAACTTGCTCAGTATAGTTGGTGGAATTAACGCCTACAACTTAGATTACGAATTGCAGCAGGCGATCTGGAAAATCGAGGGTGAATATCCCAATACTTTAATTTCTGGCGATGCAAATAAACTTTATAATGCGGCTATGGCCGCTCAAAATATGCAGACACTTGAACTGTTAGCTTACGATGTGAAAGTTATGAATCTAGTTACTCTCAACAGCAATGGCACTATCAAAGAGTATAATCAATCACAGCTTATCGCACAGCCAGTTCCAGAACCCGGCACCATGATGCTTCTTGGAGTTGGCATGCTTGGCCTTGCAATTTTCGGCAAACGCCGCATGAACAAGGATTCTTAATAAAAATCCCCATCATAATTAACAAGAAAAGGCACTGCGCTTGCGGTGCCTTTTCTTGTTTGTCAGAAGGTCTTATACTCCTGTCTATTCTCAATACTTCAAAATTTTATGGCATCTGGTCCACAGCTTTTTCCGTTGATGACAGAGGAGTCAAGCTGTGCTTCTTCATCAGGTCGTAGAGTGTCGGCCTGCTCACCCCCAACTCCTCGGCAGCCCTGACAACATTACCATGCTGGCGATCAATTGCTGCTGAAATCATTTCCAGCTCAACCTTATCCCTGGCTTCCCGTAAGCTGATGATCGGCACGGTATCCTCCATTAAAGCCGACAGTTCCATTTTGCAGCCAAGATCAGACGGCTCCAGAGCCGCGGCATCGCTCATGAGGATCGCACGCTGCACCCGATTTTGCAATTCACGCACATTTCCGGGCCAATCATAGCTCTTAAGAAAATCTATCGATGCTGAACTGAAGCGACGTACTTTTTTCTGATACTCTTTATTGAACACCCTGAGGAAATAATTGGCCAGCATCAGGATGTCGTCGCCTCGCTCACGCAACGGGGGCAGATTTATTGAAATCACACTGCTCCGGTAATACAGATCCTCACGAAACTGCCCCTCTTTAATAGCCTTGGCAATATCCACGTTGGTGGCGCAGACCGTCCTGGTATCAATCGGAATATCCTGCCTTCCCCCTACCCGCTGGATGACCCCTTCCTGAAGAAAACGAAGCAGCTTGACCTGAAGATTGAATGGAAGCTCCCCTATTTCGTCGAGAAACAGTGTGCCCTTGTCGGCGTATTGAAGCTTTCCCTGCACTTGAGCATGGGCACCAGTAAATGATCCTTTCTCATGGCCGAACAATTCGGACTCCAGAAGATTGTCCGGAATGGCGCCGCAATTAATCGGGACAAAAGGACCCTTTTTGCGCAGACTGGCCTCATGGATCGCCTTGGCAACCAACTCTTTTCCGGTGCCGTTTTCTCCCGTAATAAAAATTGATACATCAGATGGTGCCACTTTTTTAATGGTTGAGAAGAGTGACAGCATCTCAGGACAGTGGCCAATCATGCCTCCGGATTCATTCGATTTTTCTTCAATTTTGCGCTGCAGTGCGCGGTTCTGATCTTCAAGAGTGGATATGTAAAACGCCCTCCTGAGAACAACCAGCATTTCGTTTATCACAGGCGGTTTGGGAAAGAAGTCGTAGGCTCCCAATTGCATCGCTCTCAGAGCATTTTCGCGTTCACTGTTGCCGGTCAGCATGATCACCTTAACGTAAGGATCCAGCTCAAGCAACTCTGCCAGACCACGAAAACCTTCAACTGAAGTATCTACGTGTGGAGGGAGGCCAAGGTCAAGAATCACCACCCGGGGCTGATTCTTCTTGAACAAACCGATTCCTTCATTAACATCAGCGGCCAGCAGAACCGTATAATCTTCGCCCAAACCCCATTTAAGCTGCTGGCGAAGATCTGAATTGTCATCAATGATTAGTAGTTTTTCCACAAGAACCTCTCAACGTATAAACTACAGTTGAAACAGACATATACAGAGTGCAGTAAAATAGTATGAAGTTAAAAAAATCCAGCCTCGGGATTACTTGGATTGCTCTGGATTTTAACTTCAAAAGTTTAAACATTAAAAAAGCAGTTATCCGCTGATAAATCAAACACTTGAAACAAATACTGCTTTAACCAAAAAAAAGATCCTGTTTTTTTTAATAACTATCAGTTTTATCTGCGTTAATCTGCAGAATCTGTGGACCGATAGCCGTTTATAGGTTAAATCACAGGTAATCCTGCGAAATCCTGAAGCTCAGCTTTTTTATTCAGCCTCAGCTTGTTGACTCTCACTGGCAGCAAACCACACGGTGAAAACTGAACCGCTTCCCACCACGCTACTCACTTCAATTCTGCCGCCATGCGCTTCTACAATCTGTCGGCACTGGTACAAACCAATTCCAAGTCCCTGTTCCTTGGTAGTCTTGAAGGGCCTGAAAAGTTCTCTTTGTAAAAAGCCGATTGGCATCCCGCAACCTCGATCAATCACCTTAATAAACGGCTGCCCGCAGGATCGCCCGACTTCTATTGCAACCGGATCATCTGTGACAGTTGCTTCAATCCCGTTGATAAGAAGATTCATGACAACTTTCTGAATCTCGCTTTCATCGAGGCGCACAATTTCAGATGTTCCTGAAACTAAAACCTTCTTACCCACAACCAAATGTGCAGTTCTCTCGGCCAATTCCAGCAAGTTCACCTGCTGCTGATTGATAAGGTCCTGTTCACCAAGATTTTTCATCCTGCTGATCAGCTTTTTCATCTTAACAACAGTATTCCCCAATGAAGCAAGCATATCATTCTGAAAATCGGTATTCTGTATATGCCTGGCAGCATTTTCAACAATCAGTGACAGATTGGACACCAGATTTTTCAGGTCATGGGCAACGAAGGTTGCAACAGTGCCAATTGCCTCAATTTCACGGGCATGGGTGATCTGTTCGGACTGTTTTTGGTGAAGAAGCGCCAACGAAGCCTGCCTGGCGATAGTTTTCATCAAATCGTAGTCTTCATATATAAAGGACTCATTGGTATCAATAGATTTACCAAGAGCAATGAAACCTTCCAGATTCTTACCGTCAAAAAGCGGAATTACAATGAATATGCTGTTTTCACCGAAAAAATATCCGTTTTCCTCCAGTATTTCAGAAGTGTCATCCCTGATATTGATTACCCAGGCATTTCCCTTCATGAATTTTATCAGTGAATTGTCGGCTGTCAATACATCCGGAATTCGCTCCATATTATAACCAGCAGACATGCAGTATCCGTTATAAACCTCCTCGTACAGGAAAAGGACCGCGCCTCCGGTTCCAAAAATCTCGCAATATGCCGAAAGAATTCTCTGCTGAAGTTCATCCAGAGTCCTGGCCGTTGCAAGTAACTCGGTAAAACGCAGCCACTGGGTCCGGTAATCGTGTTTATTCTGGTAAAAGTTTTTATGGAGTACAACCTTGACTTCCCGCCGGAATCGATCGGAAAGCATGAGAGCCAGCAAGACAATTCCGATCAAAAAGGCCACGGATACAGTCACAGTGCGCGGGAAATAGCCACCGAGATACTTCATCCCTTCTCCCAGGATACCTATCATAATCAGATAGATACCAACGGCGAACAGAACAAAGGACTTGAAAGCAATCTGCCGGGACACCTGAATGCAAACTTTACCACGACGACACGCCAGCGAATAGGCTATAAGCGCCGCTGCAACAATATAAAGAAAAGAGCGCAACGGCAGGTAATTCATATTCAGCGAGCGGTATAGCAATGCCTGACTATAGTAGAATACCTGAACCGCCAAAATGGTGCCGATTCCAATTATTTCATACTTGATTTTCCAGAATGAATCGGGTGATGCATTGGTAAGAGTCACTTCAAAGTTGACTATTGCATAAATCAGACAGGCCATCAAAGCGATATAAAAGAAATAACCGGCGTTACCGAGGAACAGAAGCCTTTCGTCCGGGAAATCCGGGGCATAGAAAAATGAATTCAAGGGGAGGATAATAGATACAGCCAGAAACAATAGTGTAGAAGCAACAACCCCTTTTAAGATCGGACTGATCTTCCATGGGCCGGACTGGCGGGCAAACGTAAGACTGCAGAGAATCCAGAACAGGGGGAGAAGAGCCTCTGCAAACAAGGCACATTTTTTCCAGAAAAAAGCATCAGATGCATGAAGAGACAGCAGGTCGAACAGTTCAAGCAGAGCAGTCGCGGTTATAGCTGCAGAAAGGAACAGGCCTGTTCTGCAGCGATCCTTAAAGAGGGCATAACCGGCGCCGGCAAGCAAAATAATAATTGCAGCTATGGAGATGATAACATTACCCATATTTCAAGTAGCTCATAAGTTTGCCTCATACCATGGAAGGGCTGCATCAAGCCCTGCATCAATAGTATGACTCGGTTCATAACCCAAAAGACGTGCCGCCTTGCTGATATCTGCCTGAGAGTGGAGCACATCTCCTTTCCTGAAATCGCGATATACCGGTGCATTGCCCTTAAGATGCGGATAATGCAGCAATAGTCGGCTATGAAGCATTCCGAAAAGTTCATTTAGCGACGTGCGGGCGTTCACTGCCGTATTGTATACCTGGTTTACCGCAGCGGCCTCAGCAGTTGTAGCGGCCAGCAAATTCATCTGAATTACGTTCTGAACATAGCAGAAATCTCTGCTGGTTTCACCGTTGCCGTTGATGTAAACCGTTTCTCCCTTGATAAGCGCCCTTATCCAGCACGGAATTACTGCAGCATAGGCCCCCTCCGGGTCCTGGCGGGGGCCGAACACGTTGAAGTAGCGAAGCCCGATCAACTCCATTCCGTAAGTCCTGGCAAAGACATCTGCATACAACTCATTCACGTATTTTGTCACCGCATACGGTGAAAGCGGCTTTCCGATGGTGTCTTCAACCTTGGGAAGCCCCGGATGATCACCATAGGTCGAGCTGCTGGCAGCGTAGACAAACCTTTTCACACCCGCATCACGGGCTGCCACAAGCATATTCAAAAAACCACTGACATTGCTTTCATTGCTGGCAATCGGATCTGCAATGGAACGAGGCACCGATCCAAGCGCAGCCTCATGAAGTATGTAATCAGCGTTCTGGCAGACTTCACGGCAGGTGGATAATTCGCGGATGTCCCCTTCTATAAAGCTGAACTGCCGCCACTGTTTTTCGGTGACAGAGTTCCGCACTTCATCAAGATTGCCGCGTTTACCGGTCGAAAAGTTATCCAGACCAATGACCCGCTGGTCCAGCCGGAGCAGTTTTTCCAGCAGATTCGAACCAATAAAGCCGGCGCAGCCAGTGACCAGCCATGTTTTTGGATCAGATTGTAATTGGTTGAGTACTGTTTCATAACGGTTCATAACAACTCCAGTTTTGATGCGATATCAATTATGCAATATCCGGCAAGGGTTGAAACAAATGTAACTGTTGTGGACTAAAAACTGGAAGCATCTCTCGCAAAGCCGCGACCAAAAGTAGGCGCTTTTAAGCGAGCCGCAAAGAAAGTCTAAATCACATATTCATGATTTAACCCCAAAGCTTATAGACTTTAGATCTTGGTTTCTTTCCGTCTTTGCGGCTTTGCGTGAGATGAATTGCCGTTTAGGTTTATTGATCTACAGTCTCCAGACCCGTATTCCAGCCGCTGTCATCGCCCTCTGATCGTACATTCCCTTGACATCTATCAGCACCGGATAATCACCCATATAGCGGCTGATCTCTTCCGGGGACCAGGTAAGAAACTGACGGTGGGCAACCGCTGCAATCACCGCTGCAGCAGGTTTTAGCTCCGTTATCGGCACCAGTTTAACCCCGTACTCATGTATCGCTTCGTCAGGGTCGGCCATCGGATCACACACCTGAACATCAATACCATAATCCTGCAGCTCCCGAATAATATCGATTACTTTGGAATTGCGCAGATCGGGGCAATTTTCCTTGAAGGTCAAACCCAGGACAGTCACGACATTCCCCAGAATATTGTGGCCTGAATGGATCATCTCCCTGATGGCGCGTTGGGCAACAAACTTCCCCATGCCGTCGTTAATTCTGCGGCCGGCCAAAATAACCTGTGGAATATAGCCGATCTTTTCAGCCTTGTGGGTCAGGTAATAGGGATCAACGCCTATACAGTGCCCGCCAACCAGACCCGGCTTGAACTTGAGGAAATTCCACTTGGTGCCGGCTGCTTCAAGGACATCGTTCGTATCAATGCCCATGCGATCAAAAATCAAAGCCAGTTCGTTCATCAGGGCAATATTCAGGTCTCGCTGCGTATTCTCAATGACCTTCGCTGCCTCGGCAACCTTTATAGAAGCAGCCCGGTGAACTCCGGCGGTAACCACCGACTCATACACCCTGGCAACAATTTCCAGGGTCTCCGCATCCTGGCCGGAAACCACTTTTTTTATTTTGGTAAAAGTATGTTCTTTATCCCCCGGATTGATCCTCTCCGGGCTGTAACCCACGGTAAAGTCACGCCCGCAGAGCAGGCCGGAAACCCGCTCCAGCACAGGCACACATTCATCCTCTGTCACACCCGGATAAACCGTTGATTCATAGACAACAATATCGCCCTTTTTCAGCGCCTTACCAACTGTTTCAGATGCCCGGTACATCAGACTAAGATCCGGCTGATGCGCCTCATCAACCGGAGTCGGTACAGCCACTATGTGAAAATCAGCCTGTGCAAGCTCTTCAATCTTTTCAGTAAAAAGAATATCAGCACCCTGCAAATCTGCGGTTGTCACTTCGCCGGTCCGATCATACCCGGTCTGCAGCTCTTTGATCCTCAGCTGGTTGATATCAAAACCGACCGTCCGGCGAACCTTGCCAAAAGCCACGGCTACCGGCAAGCCGACATAGCCGAGTCCAATAACAGAAATTATTCTATCACCGTTCATTAAATCCCCTTTTTTGACAAACATCGACAATGTCATGAAGTAGTAAAGAGAGTATGTTGTTCATCCTGGAAACGGCATTTAAACCGCCGAACACGCCGCCAGAAGTAGGCGCTTCTAAGCGATGAACGCAGATAAAACCAAGCTTTAGATCGAAATAACGACTAACCTTTTTGTTTAAACCAAGATTTGACCCAAGTCTTTGATTTCTCTGCGTGTATCTGCGTTCATCAGCGGTTAACTGCATTTTTTAGGTTCATATCAGCTTAGAAATATACAAGATTCCTGGCCGCATAGTATAGATTTTTTTTAACATGCACAACTACTGACATCGCATTCCTCAATAATCATGATATATATAGCAGCGTAATCGTTAATCCTATAAAAAGCAGTTGATCGCGCAAAGGCGCTAAGTTCGCCAAGAAAATCAAACCGTTATAAGCAATAATCCCATCCCCGTTTTGGTAGGGCATTATTGATTCTAAGCTACTGACTTTCTTTGCGTCTTTGCGTCTTCGCGAGAGTAATTTGACGTATTTAGGTTAATATCCACCAAGGAGATATTATATGATCTGGAAAACAGTCGGCCATAATAAATCTGCCTCCATAATCAAAAATATTCCTCTGTTTTCAGAACTTTCAGATGAAGAAATAGAACTTATTGAACACATTATTATCAAAAAGAATTATGCCAAGGATCAGATAGTACTGTTTGAAGAAGATACCGGCAATTACATGTATATTGTCTATTCTGGAATGGTCCGGGTTGTCAAGCAGAGCTTAGAAGGGCGTGAACAGATCATTACCATTCACAAAAAGAGTGGTTTTTTTGGCGAAATGTCGCTCCTGGACGGCAAGACCGCTCCTGCAACTATCATCGCTCATGAAGATGCCGTTATCGGGCTTCTTTCGAAAGATGATTTTGAGAAGCACCTTCTCAGCAATGAAACTATAGGCAGAAAAATCATCGATCTATTATGTGCGCAATTGCGCGACTCCTGGGCAATGATAAAGATACTCAGCTTTGACAATGCCGAACACAGGATTATGGCAGTTCTTGAGCGTATGCATGAATTGTACGGTATGGTCGATGACCGGGGCGGGATTATAAATGTCAAGCTGACTCACCAGCAGATTGCCAACTATGCGTCAGTGACACGTGAGACGGCAACAAGGGTGCTTAACCGGCTTGAAAAAGAAGCGGCTATACAGGTGCTGGATGGGAAAACTATTCTGCTGACAAAAAAATTCTTTGAACTGACCAAAACCATTGGTTAGATTGTATATTCTCTAGTTTATTGGATTTGAACACCGCTGCAATTAAATACAGAGGTGATAGTAGCCCCAAGCAAATCTGCAGGCAAAACATTACTAAAACTTATCTTCATCACCTCTCCTGAGCCAAAGCCTGTGGAACCTGTAATAAAGACTTCGGTTCCAGTTAGTCCTATAGTTCCAGGCGTTACGCTAGATCCAATAGGAGTAACCCCGGAGGATATTGCACTGACAAAAGTTACAGTAGCCGGATAAGTTATTTGCACAGATAAACCGCATGCAGTTGCTGCAGGTAGTCCAGAGACAGTAACAGTTCCAACGGCATTAGACCCTGTTATTACGGAGTTCATTGACGCGGTAATTAGTGCCGCTGGAGTGGTTCCTCCTCCACCCCCTCCACCGCCGCAGCCACTTAACAAAACTGCCGACAGACCAGCTATCAAAACCATTATTTTAAATACTTTCATATTCAACCCCCATTACTGTCTCAATGCGTTTCATAAATAAGAAAGGCGACATTTAGTGCCGCCTTTCCTATGATGTAATTATTTTACTACTGATTTTGGTCTTTACAAGGGAATTTTTCCAGTTGCTTTCCCCAGGAGTACGATTACATCGCCAATATCAATCTTGCCATTCGGCATTGATTTACCATTTACCATGGGTGCTACATCCCCGCGACCAAGCTGTGCTGTACTAGGTTTAACCTTACCAACAGCGATCTGCAATGCCAGTAAGGCATCGGCAACATTAGTGGTACTATCACCGTTTATGTCGCCGCTAGGTGCGGTCTCGGTCGGCAATGTAATAGTGGTTAAAGCGGAACGGCTGCTTGATACGTTGCCGACGGCATCTTTGGCCCAGGCATATACAGTTTTTGAGCCTGCTGCTGAGAAAGTGAAGCTTGCGGGTGCTGAGGCGGACCAGCCACTCGCTGATGCTGCTGGTGCGGTGGCGCTTTCAGTGATCATATAGCCGTTGACACCGACAGCATCACTTGCTGTGAGGGCGGAGACAGGCACTGTCAGAGATGCTGAGGTTGCCGGCATGATAAAGCTGTTCAGCAACGGCGCTGTTGTATCAGCAACGGGATTATTCACGGTAACAGTCACAGATGTTGATTGTGCGCTGTTAGTGGCATTGTCGTAGGCCTTGGCAACTATCGAGTAGGCACCATTCTGAACACCGGTCGTGTCCCAACTGAAACTGTTGGTTGGGGTGTTACTTGCGTAGAGGAGAACACCGTTGCTATAATACTCAATCCTGGTTACTCCAAGATTATCACTGGCACTGGAACTGATTGTTACTACCCCACTAACGGTAGCGTTGCTGGCAGGCGAAGTCACAACAACCGTCGGAGCGATAAGGTCATTTACTACTGTTACCGACTTTGTCGACTGGCTGACGTTTCCGGCAGCGTCATATGCCTTGACCATAAGCGTATAGGCCCCTGGTGAAAGCAATGATGTGTCCCATGAATAGGCGTAAGGGGAAGCGATATCAGTAGCCTTCAGCACCCCGTTAACATAAAATTCAACCGATGAAACCCCAACATTGTCAGAAGCACTAACATTCAGTAAAACCACACCGCTCACACTGGCAGAATCTGCCGGGGATGTTATGGTCACAGTCGGCGCTGACTGTTCAGCGATAGTGACAATATTTGAAAATGAACTTTCTGTCCCTGATGTATTATAGGCGGAAACTGCAAATTTATAGGCTATATCAGGATCAAGATTGCTTATTGTTGCGACTGTCTGGTTGTTTACATCAACAGGGACAGCACTTTCAAGAGGTGATGATTCCGGGCCGTAATACACCTTGTAACCGGCCAGATCAGTCTCGGTGTTTGCGTCCCATTGAAGATTAACAGTAGATGCAACACCAGTGGAAGCTATACCAAGAGAAAGTATGGCTGCCAGTACCGAGTTGACAAGCATTTTCTGCAAACGGAAACTGCTCTTGACGCGACTCGGGCTTACATACCCTTCTTCAACCAGCACCTCACCGATCTTTTTGTGAGAAACACTTTGCTTCCGGAGCGCATCATTCAGTTGGCTGCGGGAGATATAGCCTGTTGCAACAAGAAGCTCACCAAGCCTTAGCGGGTTGGATGTAACAGTGTCATCCTGATTATGCTGAAATTCGAGCAGAGCAACAAGCTGCCGTTCTGTCAGCATGCCGAGTCTTACGAAAACATCACCCAGCTTTTCTCCGCTCCATTTTTGCTCGATGATCGCATGATCCAGCTGGGCGCTGGTTATGCGACCGGACTGTACCAAAAGGGCACCAAGCAATTGACGCTCTCCAGCAGCAATCTTCACAGCATCATCAATGGTTGAGAGATGCTCCTGAATCAAAAGTGGAGCATTAATATCCCGCGACTTGAGAACACCCATTCGTACGAGCACCTGACCCAACAGCTCTCTCGTATGTTTTTGTTCCCCAAATGCCCGGTCTAGATCATTTGTGGAAAGAAAACCACCATCCAGCAATATCTGGCCGATATGTCGTCTGATTTGATTTCCCATGGCTGTTCTCCTCAACTGCGTTGTAACGCATTATCTTAAAAAGGATTTTACCACTAAAACCTACCACCGTCAAACTCTACAGACAAAAAAAAGCCGAGTCGCCGCTATCAGAAATCTTGATAGTTCGGCGACCCGGCTGTCTCATGAAGACCCTAGGCTTTCCGTCCCACCCTCGCGGATGGTTTAGTATTATCGCTACCTATTCAATTTTATTTACGCACTTTCTTTATCCTCTCTTTGAAGACAAATAGGTGTGACTGAAATCACAGAAAACTAATCAAGCACGGAACCTCACCCGGAGTTTCAGAATGGATACGAACTAGGTTTTCCATGGGTTGTACAGAGTCAGACCGTTTATGTACAAAAAATCTTTGGTATTGCGCGTGGCAAGAGAATACCCATTCGCCAAAGCGGTGGCAGCAATCAGGGCGTCCTCAGTGGAGATCGCTTGGCCAGCTCTGCGTCTGTCAGCAACAATCGAAGCATACTTGTTCACACCAGCTGCGTCAAAAGAAAGAGATTTCCCCGCGAAATCCTGGGAGAACATCCCATCCGCAGCCATGGTCAGGGCATCCCTACGTTTTCCTGCAGGTAACAGTGAGATGCCGAGCATGATCTCTGCCTGGGTGATCACACTAACGTAGAAAATATCACCGCTATGTTGCGCAAACCAGTCCATCACTACCTGATCAGGCTGAGAACGCATCAGTTCAGAAACCACATTAGTGTCAAGAATGATAGATTCCATTGTCTATTCACCGAACTCAGGCGGATTACGGATCGCCTGTCGTGGAGGAATCGGCAGAGATTCAATCCCTAATGACTCAAAACGACGGTGTATGGCGACGGCAAGATTTTGTTCACTTCTTGGCACATTCAGAGTTTGAGACAGGATTATTCTCACTTCGGCCTCCATAGAACGACCATGCTGGGCGGCCCTCTGTCGCAACTGCGCCTTCAGATTAGTATCAAGGTTTCTAATGGTCAGCGATGCCATACTTCCCTCCTGTGTTGCAATCATTGATTGCATTGTAATCAATGATTGCAGGCCGTGCAAGAAAATATCTCACAAAATTCAGGTGTCCGCAGATTAACACAGATATAAACAGCCAAAAGTATTACTGGGTGTTGTTTGTTGGCAACATACAAACATACAGCCAGTTAGTTGTTTAATCGGCGCTTTTAAGCGATAAATCAAGGGTTTGAAACAAACCCTGGTTTAACCAAATAAATCATGTTTTTTTAAATAACTAATGGATTAATCTGCGTTCATCGGCGTTCATCTGCGGACAATAGTTCTCAAACTCAAAGGTTTAATCCTGAGAAATCCAGAGGAATCCTGAAGCTAAACCCGTTTTCAGCCTCGGGATTACTGCGAATACTCGGGATTATTGTGCCCCCGAAACATCTCATATTAAAGCCTTGACCCAACATACGCTTTGAGGGCATTATATGCGCATTAACCACAAAGGAGGATTATTTATGCGACCGCGCACGACCATGCAACCATCCGGCAAAAAAGCGGTAAATCTGACGGCCAATGCCGAACTTGTCGCCAAAGCAAAAGAAAACAAACTTAATCTTTCTGAAATATTTGAAGAAGCGTTACTGATAAAACTGCGCACCATAGAACAGAAGGAATGGCTTGATAGCAACAAAGCAGGGATTGAGGCGTACAACAAGCGGATTGAGCAGAATGGCCTTTTCGCTTCGAAATTCAGGAGATTCTGATGGCTCAACTCGACATATACACCAACAGCGACACAGAAACGTCTGGAGAAATCCCCTTTCTTGTCGATATGCAGCACGATCTTCACCAAAACCTTAAAACCCGAATGATGATTCCGCTTGTTAGCATTGATGCGCAATACGCCGGAATTGCTAAACTCTGCCCGGTTTTCACGATACAGGGAAGAAAGGTTTTTGCGTCAATACCGGAGATGGCGGCCTATCCTGTTGCGGAAATCGGCAGCAAGGTAGCAAACCTTGAAGCGCAACGAGCTACCCTTTTTGATGCTGTTGATTTTTTGATGCATGGTTTTTGATTTTGCGCATAAACCTTCTTTTTTAGCCTCGGGATTACTGTGATTACCCGGTTTTTTTGTCACAAGCATTAAACCTGAGCAATCCATAAAAAAGCAGTTATCCGCAGATTAACCCAGATATACGCAGACAAATCAGATCCTTAGGATAAATTCTGGTTTAGCCAAAATGGCTAGTCGTTTTTTTTGCAGTAATGCTTGGTCTTATCTGCGTTCATCGCTTAGTAGCGCCTGATTAAACAACTAACTGGCTGTATGTTTGTTCAACAGCCGTTCCTAGGTTAATCCAGAGGAATCCTGAAGCTAAAACCCGTTTTTCAACATCACACAACTGTCCTCTGTCCTCTGTCCTCTGTCCTCTGTCCTCTGTCCTCTGTCCTCTGTCCTCTGTCCTCTGCCCTCTGTCCTCTGCCCTCTGCCCTCTAATTGTGTAAAATTTCCCGACAGACAAGAAAAAGGCGCTGCAAATGCAGCGCCTTTTTCTTGTCAAACTATGAATGGATTCTGAAGCAGCTTTTGTCTTTTCAAAGCAAATTAACCAGTTACTTTTCCAAGAATCACAATCACATCACCAATATCGATCTTGCCATTCGGCTGCGAAGTACCGTTAACAATTGGTGCAACGTCACCCCTGCCAAGCTGGCCTGAATCTGGAGCAACCTTGCCTACTGCAACCTGAAGCGCCAGCAAGGCATCGGCAACGTTAACATTCCCGTCAGCGTTTATGTCACCGCTCGAAAAGGCCGAAGAAGCCGATCCGGGGACAGTAACAATATTGGAAAAGGAGCTTTCTAAGCCATTGATATCATAGGCGGTAACCGCAAAGTAATATGTCCTGTCCGGGTCAAGACCACTGATGGTTGCCGTGGTCCAATTATACACATCTACGGGAGCAGCACCTTCCAACGCCCCGGTTCCCTGGAAAGGAAGGGTGGATGAGTCGGCCTGATAATAAACCTTATAACCAGCCAGAGTCGACTCGGTGCTTGCATTCCAGGAGAGTTCCACAGTGAGAGCAGAACAGGGAGAGTAAAGCATAAATACGTTTACTAAAACAGCCGATACAATTAAACAAACAAACTTTTTGTAACATTTCACCATCAGGACAGTACCTCAATAAGACAATAAAAAACCGGGTCGTCGACACCTGTACGGTATTTCGGCGACCCGGCTGTCTCTGAGAGACCCAATAGGCTTTCCGTCACATCCTCGCGGATGTTTTAGTATTTTCGTGTACCACATTTTTAATAGTGGTACTTATGCAACAGAACTGCACACATTGTCAAGTTGTTTTTTGTTATTGAGCAATCAGGCGCATTAAACAATATATGTATATAATTCTGATAGTTGCAACGAGCATGGGCAAAATAATAAGTTAATTATATTAATAATTCAAAGACGTTATCAATAAATCACTACAACAGTAAAACCTACTTATCTTGGCAAAAACTCCCTGATAGACGGCTCAAAATCACGGATAAACTGCTCACCCCTTGCAACGGCCCGATCAACATCCGTATCAACCGGCACTGATACCCGTATGAAAGACTCGTCTCGGCGCCTGTACAGTACCGAGTTGACGATCTCCGCCATCTTCAAAGAATATTCGTCTGAAATAGATCGATCCCGCACCTGAAACCAATATATGAAAAGCTCCTTGCTGTCACCCTTCTGGTACACAGCCCGCACAAGATTTATTGTGCCACCGGGAATATCAAGCACTCCACGGCGAGAAGACGCCTCATACCAGCCGCTGCCAGGCAGGCAGTGTTTTGGTGAATGAATACCGCCACTGTCCTTTCCACCGTTATGATAACCAATATAAAGACTTACTGTCTTTCCAGCAGCATCATTATACTGCCGGTAGAGATAATCCGTCGCTTTCAGCACGTTGAGTACATTGGCACTGAACTCGGCTCGACTTGTCATCTGCCATGATTGCACCTGCTTCGGAAAATCACTGAAGGGACGGTTCATCGGTATTGCCGTATCCCGGTGGAAGTTAATAATCAGCGCTGCTGCTGCAAACAGAGCGTAGACGATTATGAAGCGCAACCATTTATTCATGGGATGCCCCCCCGAAGCGACGCAGTAACTCGCCGCAAACGACTAGCATCGCCATAGCCAGCACAAACACCGCCATCCCGGCAAATTCATGAAAGAATCCTTCTGCCGCCTTGGCACCCCACCATTGGGCAAGAATTCCGGTCACTATAACCCGTAACGAATTGGTCGCCACCGCGATAGGAATTGCGGAGAAAATTATTATCCAGCGGCGGACATTGGACGTTTTCATCAAGAATGAATATGCCGCCGCAATTGCCAGAAGCGAAATAAGAGACCGTATGCCGCTGCAGGCGTCGGCAACTTCCAGCGTTGTCGCAGGAAACATGATGATGTTCCCCTCCCGCATTACCACCACGCCAACAGCTTTCATAAAAGCCACCGACACCTTGGTAACAAACAACTTCAGGGGAAAAGCTGCCATATCGTAGATTATGTAGGGAATAGGCACCATAAAAATCAGATAACCAATGGGCAGTGCCATCCCCTTCAACACCTCCCGGCCAAACCAAAACAGGGTCATCCCGGCCAGAAGCACAATAAGAGACGAACGCATGGTGAAATACTCGGTGCCAAACCAGGCAACCAGCAATTGCAGCACGCCAAAAACAATAACAACCAGTCCCAATCCATCTGGTTTTACAGGACGCTCTTTCAGGTCGGGCCAGCGCTGCCAGAGAAAGTAACCGGCAATAATCGGCACAAGAAAACCATGGGAATAGTTTTCATCATTGTACCAATCCTTAACCATATCAGGCCCGACAGAGAAGTACATAACCACAAGTAGCGGCAGTACGAAAACAAGCTGTAGACGATGTTTTTTTAGTGACTCGCTAAATGTCATAAGATTCATACCTTATCGATTTATCATGGATAATAAAGATGAAAACTATATAGATTTTTTTTAACATTTACAACAACTGCGTTACGCTTACTTCACCAAGGCCAGGTCGGCAATTACAGGAAGATGATCAGACCCGATATCCGGGCCAACTACGCTGAGAAGTGGCGTGAACCTTTTCCCTGTCAGGATATGATCTATTCTAACGCTATACGAAAAATTGCGCACTGACACTCGCTGGGACCATCCATAGCCACACCCGGCCTCAGAAAATGCATTTGTGAAATCATCCCATACAGACTTGTAAATACTGCTATCTACCGGCGTATTAAAATCACCGGCAATGATTTTCGGAAGCGATAATGTATCTATATAGCGACGAACTTCTTGCGCAGCACGGTGCCGAAAAGCGGTTTCCTCAAGACACAATCCACTCCGCGAAGGACGCAAAAACGTATATCGGTCAAGTATCTGCATCAGACCAAAACGGGGCGTCGGCAACTGCAAAGAGCAGACAGCTACATCTCCACCGGGGGTCTGTGCATTTACATGCAAAAGACATGTCGATGGCCACTCACCTTTTGGCGGCATAACCTGTACAAGGTTAACCTTGCGTAACGGAAACCTGGAAAGAACAGCCAAACCACGCGCTGTAATCATATACCAGCCAGGCGGCAACGAAAGCTTAATCTCTTCAGGACACTCCTGCAGTGCAACAATATCGGCAGATGATTCGCTAATTACCGAAACTAAATGTGACGTATCGTATTTTGCCGAGTCGAGATTACAGGTTAAAACTCTCAGCTTCTTAGTTCCTGAATAGTCGGAGTGGGTAACTTTGCTTAGTGGGAGATTGAAGTGCATGAAGGGTCCAACAATAATAAGCGCCGCAATCCCGAGCGGAAGTAACAATCGCCTATCATAATATACCGCAAGGGGAACAAGCAGAAACAGTGGTAAAGCCAGCAACCAGCGAGGTCCAAACAACAACATGGTAGCAGGCCACCAACGGTCACCACTGACATACATAAACAACAGTGCTGAAAAAACCAGTGCCGTATAAGAATACGCAACCCATTGCAGATAGCGGCCAATTTTATTCATTATTATCGTTATAATTTAGAAATCCTGACACTAACTTCAATCTGTTCGCCGCCGTCAAAAGTATTACTGGATGTTGTTTGAAGCGTTTATGAAAACATACATCCAGTTAGCTGTTTTATCAGTCACTTTTAAGCGATGAACGCGGAGAAATCAAATGATATAAATAAATTCTGACTGAACAAAAAAATTGTCTGTAGCTAATAAAAGCCTGATTTTATAGGCGTTCATCCGCGTTTATCTGTGGTAAATGCTTTTCAATGCTTAATCCTGAGGATGTCCTGAAGCTAAGTCGATTTTCAGCTTCGGGATTACAACTCAAAAACAGTCCTCTGTCCTCTGCTTAAACAAAGTGTAAACTTTCCCGACAGACAGAAAAAGGCGCTGCAAACGCAACGCCTTTTTTTGCCAAACTATGTATGGTGGTTGGTCTTAGGCGTTTTTGTTCATGCGGCGTTTGCCGAATACTGCAAGACCAAGCATACCCATTCCGAGGAGTACCATAGTGCCAGGCTCAGGGACTGGAACTTGCTCATAGATTACATCATTAGCGCAGTTAACACCCCACCCAATGATGAAGCCCATATCACCAACAGCAAATCTACCATTATTAAAGTCAAATGAAGTTACTGTGGCGTCAGTAAGACCTGCAAAATATACAGTTCCTATTTGATTTATGTTATATGGGTTGTCATTATAATAACGGCTGTTCAGTAAATCAGCCGATACGGCAATCGCGTGATCGTTGCGGATAGTGAGGTCTGTACCACCTGTTGTCACGTAATTGGATATAGGGTTAATTCCCTTTACAGAACTGAGACCAGCACCCGTAATATTGAACAAGGCATAATCGCCTGCGGCTTGACCGCTTCTAACAATATAATCCCATGTTGTATCTGTGGCATTGTTCAACACATTAATAAACAGGTCCGTTGTGTAAAGATCGGACCAGCTATTGCTAAAGCTTAAATCCTGTGTAAATGTTATCTGACTCAATGTGCGGTCGGCCTCGATAGTAGCAGTACCACCAGTGATATCCGGGTGACCAATGACATCTTTAGAATTATCCCCTGGGTCAGTCGTACTTTCCCATGTAGGCCAGAATTTTGCCGTATCCCCAAAAGTAGAGACAGCATAGGACGTTTGACTAAATGCAAGTTGCGCGATAATGCCAAGTGTAAATAATACTTTCTTCATGACTTTGTTCCTCCATTATTTGTGGTAGAGCATATTTAGTGGGTTAATTAATAATCCAAAAGTGTGCTGTACACTGTTTTAGCATTAATAGTGCCAACTAAATAACATACTGTTTAAAAAGCATATTAACATTAGAAGAGAAGTCATTATGGGGATTTGTAAAGAATTTCGACAGGGGGTATTCGGGATAGACCGTCCACCTGTGACGCTACCCGTCAGGCAGCGTCACAGGAAACCTTCAAGTGCTTTTGAAAGTGAACTGCATCAGTTAAGGCATGCGAATAAGTGCTTTTGGCGCTGCGGGTGGAGTAACCGGGTTGTTAACCGTTAAGGAAACAGCTGCAGAAGTCCCCACATTGTTGGCGGCATCGTATGCTTTTGCTGATAGAGAGTATATTCCATTTACCACAGTCTTGGTGTTCCAACTGAAACTGAATGGAGAAACCAAAGCGGTGTACAGTGGCGAGCTGTTTAAATAATAAACAACCCTATTCACCCCAATGTTGTCAAAGGTTCCGACAGTAACTGGAACCACACCCATTATCGTGGCAGATGTGGCTGGTGAAGTTATAGAGACCGTAGGGGAATTAGTGTCAAATGATCCGGCAACATCTAAAAGGATTTCTAACTCACCGGTGGCAGTTCCGGCAAAATTCTGAATTGCACTGGCAACACCATCTTTTTCGGCAATCAGTTTGTAAGGCGCAAATGTAGTCGTAGTCAAACCAGCTGTGCTGCATTCCAGGCCTTTACCCTCTTTCTTAAATTCCGGAAGGACAATACTTACAAAGCCACTGTCACTGGTTGTTCCAACATATGTGTTAGATTTGCTGTCGGTGGCCGTTACAGTTGCACCAGGAATAAATTGTCCCAAAGCATTCTTTATTGTTATATTTGCGCTCCATTTTACGGTTAAATCACTCTGCCCTGAAGTATTCCAACAGAACTGACTCGGAAAACTTGTCATATAGATAGTATCTAAAAGGCTATTTCCCGTTTCAGGTCCAATCCAGTAACCGTACTCTATAGGCGCAACTGTTGGCGTGCCAGTTTGAACTAGCGTATTGGAACGTAATGTAACACCTTTAACTGATGATCCGTCGTTACCGCCGAATCGCACAGCTTGATGTGAACTGGTAAACGTATTGTGGTGTATATCAAGTGTCCCACCGGTTGTCATATCAACCGTTTGTAGTGAAAGGGCATTTGCATCTTTTCCTGTTCCGGAAGCAGATACGGTTATCTTGTTATCATGGATTGCTATATTGTCTGTTGCAGAACTGGCATTGATATTGATGCCATACGCCCTGTGGGCACCTTTTACATCAGTACTAGCAGTTATTGTGTTGTTTTTGACTATTAGATTTTCATGCCTACCAATACTGCTTCCCCAATTCCTTATTCTGATACCCACTACCTCAAGTCCAGCTTCGTCGTACTCAGCGTTTCTTGTCTCGTACAAACCAAGGATATTATTATTTGATATAGTTACGTTTTTTGTACCTTTTTCTGGAGTTGGAGAGTTACACCCTGAAGCTGCGTCAACGAGAATCCCACGACCCTTGATAGGTGTAATATTATTATTATCAATCGTAGTATTCAAGACGCCTGATATTCCAATTGCATAACCTTCTGTCACTGTTTCATTCTGCGATATAGAGTTACCTGATATCAATGAAGTAACACTCTCGTTTCCGGCGTAACAGCTATAATAAAAAATTCCATATTGCGGTACATTGGAAATATTATTATTTGTAATCGTGTGACTACCTTTTGACATTGAGAATGACATGCCACCCGTTCCGTGCATACGGTTAAACACTGACAGAGAGGTGCTGTTTATATTAGAATTGGTGACCGTTGGACTGATGCAGTAAAAGCAATCGATCCCATGCGTATTGATTCCATTCATGTTTATAGTCATATTGCTGATAACCCAATTTGTTCCTATATATCTGATGCCGTTTGACCTTACACCGTTGCCGACACCTTGACTAATTGTCCCATTTATTATTGTTACATCATTTGCCGCACCGTAATAGTCAGGCCCATCTGGCTCGTATGATGTTGTTTTTTGATAAGAATCCTGTACTACACCGTAATCATAGGCTGGCTTTATTGAAATCATACCGATTGTCTTTGGACTCGTACCAAAACCGGTTAATTGCAAGTATACTGCCGTATCAACTGTTGGCTTATACTGCCGTAACAAATCAAGATCACCTGCATCAGCATATCCACGATTCAAGTAATCCCCGGTGACTGTTTTTGCAAAAAGGACCGAATTATCAGACGCTTTTTTCAATTCAATGAGATATGAGTCTGTACTCGCCCCTTGGGCAAAAGCAAAGCCCAAGTATGTTTTCCCTCCTCTCAAAGTAAAAGTGGTGCTTTTCAAAGATGCTGTTGCTGATATCACTGCATCCCAACTTCCAAATGGAAATTTAGAAGCTGTTTTTGTTGCGGTTCCGCTTATTAATGTCCAGTTTGTTGGGGTAGAGCCATCGATCCAGTTTGAAAATGTATCGTTAGCGACTGTTGCCACATTGCCGTTCCCGAATGTAGCAGTATGGCCATTAAAGTCGAGAGTAATATTATTACCTTTAACGATGAAACAGGTTGTATCACACACGTAGTCGTCCTGTAGCGTGGTATTTGCAGTAATTGCTATAGGCTGAGTCAAGTGTGTAAGAGCAAAACATTTAGGCGGTTGCAAGAATGATAATGCAAAAACGAACCAGAATCCCGCTGACATAATGTATGCTTTAGTTTGCTTTTCCATTTTCGTTCTCCTTTACTGATCTAGTGTCATTGAAGTTATTTCCATAAAAAAACAGGCCGCCATTCTGGCATAACCTGTTTTTTCGATAACCCGGCTATCCTGAGTAATTTCAGGACCCGCAGCTTTGTGACCCCAGGTTACCCTGAGTTTACCTGTTCGAAAACAGATGATTCAGTTTATATGTCAAAATATTGCGAAATCCAAAAATCTTAAGTGATGATCATCACAAAGCAGCGTATTAACTTACAAAAATATGGTTTTCACTTCACTAATTAAAGCGACTCCAGAGCAATTCTAACAGAATTGATTAGGAATTTTAGAGATGCAAAAGCGATACTTTCCTGAACTTTCCGACTGAATCGACTCAGTATACTCTATTGTGTGTCTCATTCTATCACCAAAACGTTCTAAAGCAAGTCGATTGATATCAGACTCCGTCTGCTCAGAAAAGCATTCCCCCTTCACAATCCTGAATATCAGGTAATCTATCTCTTCTTGAACAATCTGCATCTGCTTCACGCCAGGTAGATGCATGGCAAAATTTTCAGTGAGCGAAATCCCCGAAATATAATTACCATCAGGTGTCACCACATAATCTGCCACACGACCTTCTAAAGAGTCCATAATCGGGTAGGTGCAGCCACAGTGGCAAGACGTTTTCGTCGAAGGCACGCCAACGTCACCGACTTTATATCGAATAAATGGCATTCCATAATTGGTTAGATCAGTAACCACAATAGCCCCCGGTTCACCCGGAGGGACCGGTTTACCATCCCTTATAAATTCGACTAACAGAGTGTCGCAATTCAGGTGCATATTTCCTTCCGGACACTCACAGGCTATTAAACTTACCTCTTCGCACCCATAACGATTTGTCACCCGACAACCAAAAACCTCCTCAATTGCCTGTCTTTCAAAATCGTGTAGAACCATACACGTGCTGATGATACCTCGCGGTTTTATTCCAGAAAGCCCTTTACTCTGCATAAAACGGGCAAAAAGAAAGAGCGAATGAGCATGGCCGAAGAGAATAGCAGGAGGTTTTTTACACAGCGTTTGATGAAAACGACTCATCTCTTTCTCATCCATTTTGAGAGTGTCGAGATAATCGTACCGTGTCAGTAACAGGTTGCGAAGATACAATCGCCAGTTCAATTTATTATCCGGGTTCCCCCATATGGCACCCACTCGCTCACCAATATCCCACCCCGCCCAACGGTCGTAGGTCATGGTAACAGCGCGCTTCCACTGTGAACTTTCCTCATCGACAAAGAATTCAAGCGAAACACCAGTAGACCCGGAAGTTTTTCTTGGTATAAGCTGATTTTTTTGATAATTACGAGCAATCATTTGTTCAGAGTTGGAACGTATTTTATCTTTCGTGAGAATGGGAAAATTCAGAAAATCAGAAGTTTTTTTTATATTTTCTGGTCTGAATTGGTCCATATCAAAAATCAGCCTATAGAAACTGGTATTTTCATAGGCATGCACAAGAAGCTTACTTAGGAGCTGCCATTGATCAGTCTGTACTAACTGCCGCTTACGATATTTTGCACCATTCAACTGTTGAAGATGTTGTAAATAAGGTGTACCTTCCTTGGCAGCCCAAAGCGGTGCTATTATGTTTCGGATAAATAAACTGCTAAGGCTCATTTGAGACCCTCAGTATATCTTGAATAATTGAGAATGGTACTCGTGAATGCGGTCACAATAATACCTCTCTTAGATACAAATAGTTTAAAGTCGCTTCTGCCATAGACTTATTATTATCAAGTGTAGGCAGTTTCTCGCACAATATACTTAAAATGGATTGGATACTTTGTGATTCATAATTGATTATCTGGTTAGCACTGAGATTGATCATCTTACTAAATTCGATACATTTTTCATGGTAAGGCAGCATAAGTAATGGAACATTTAGTGAATATGCAAAAACTATAGAGTGAAGACGCATACCAATTAAACACCGCATTTTTTTAATTGTCATAGCCATGTTGTTTAGATTGCCATCATATTCATAATAAAGAAGGCGATCTTTATATTCAGGCATCTGGCTAATTAGATTCTGACATAAAGCCCTATCGCCAACATCTTTATTTGAGTTAAAACAAAGTAATAAAATTTTTTGCGACACATTATTAGCCAATATTTCTTTTATTAGATTACAAACATAGTTATTCCGAGCGACTTCTTTGTTTGTGTCTCCATTTGAATGCCGTTCAAAATTGCACAGCGAAAAACCAATTATGTCTTCGTTATAACTTTGCCTAACACAATTAATAATATTAGGTTCACATGCTTTTGATATAAGCACGCCTAAGTCATTAGTTTTATGATAATTAATGTCTATATTCATACTTGATATTCTATCGTAGCTTGTAGAATCTCTAACTGTTAATAAGTCAAAGTATTTCAAAAGTTCTTTACATTCTAATTCAGCTGCTACGTTCTTAAATGGACCAATTGATACTCCAATACCACAAACAATCTGCCTACCTTTTTTTTTAAAACAATTCTTCCAAAGATTAAGACTACCAAAAGTATGGAAATTAGACCCTCCACAAAACAGATTAAGGTCGAATTTGTTAGCAACCCTTTTATATCTGTATTCCCGGTATTTATACTCAAACCTATCTGGGATATATTTGGTATAAATTGGACTTACCCTGCCATATTCAGAAGTGAATGCAGTATTTGAAGTTAGAGATAAAGATGTGTTTATTTTATATTCTTTAGTAGCCCATTGCGTTACTTTAACAAATGCATCATCACCTGCATTTGAATATCCATAATATCCAACTAATAATGTTTTCATTTAGCCACCTCTTTGCGACGCCCATTGATAATTAATAATAAAATTGAGCGAATAAGCATTACAATAGTTTCAATGCGGAAGGGATAAAGAATTGTTGACAGTGTAAAAAGCTTTAAAGCATTACCGATATCATCCTGATCATAATAATTATGAGCCATTGATTTATAAGTATCCGCATAGAATTTAATGTAAGTCATTATACTTATTTGAGTAGAAATTTCGCTATTGCAGGTGTTTTTTGAAAAAACTATAAAAGCATGATAATACATTCTAAAATTATTTTTTGTCAGACTTCCTGGCGTTATCCTGTAGTAAACAAGTTTCTCATCTAAAAAAACAAACTTAAATTTGCTTGAAATGCGTATCCATAAATCATAATCCTCAGACACCGTAAGTTTAGTATCAAAATATCCACACTGTTCAAAACATTCTTTTCTGACTAAAACAGATGAAAGGCAAATAAAGTTACTGATCAGTATATTATTAAGAATATAACCTTCATAATGCTTTCTTTTATTGGTAGAAACAAACTGAGAATTCTTATCAATCAATTGCCTGTCTGTATAGCTAACTCCAATACTCTCATCATTTTCAAGGGATCTAATTTGTTTACCAATTTTATTTGCAGCCCAGACATCATCTGAATCTATAAAAGCAATATAGTCACCTGTTGCTGCCAAAATTCCCGTATTGCGAGCACTTGATACTCCATGATTAGCTGTGTTGATAAGTTTTACTTTTTCATTGAATTTTGAAATAACTTTATCTGCAGAGTCATCGGTTGATCCATCATTTACAACTATTACTTCCATGTTATTATAATCTTGATTAAAAACTGAAGTAATAGTTTCTAATATAAAAACACTTGAATTATACATTGGGATTATTACTGAGACTTTGCTACACATATATAGATCCTATATTAAAGTACTTTTCCCTTATACATAGTGGCACTTCCCAACAACTTGTCTTTAAGAGCGTTTTTTATATGAGTTTCAATTGAGAAAGAATAAACGAAAATGATGTATATCAAAGCGCTAGCTATTGCTTTTATAAAAATAATTAAAAGACCACTTGATTCATATAGTGCGTTCATAATATATAACGAAAATGTAAGCATAAATAAGGGAATCATTAATTTATACGTTGTGTTCATAAAATAATCTCGAAGTGTGATGTTTAACTTTCCGCATGCACAAACAAGATTATACAACGATCCTATAATCGTCGGTAATGTTGTCGCAACCGCAACGCCAGTGAGACCAAAGTAAATGCCACCTACAATTCCGGCGATAACACTGACAATAGAAGTTACAAGCCATACTACAGCAGCCCGACCGTGGCTATCGGAGGCTGATATTAAGCCAAAAGCATTTGGAGATAATGCTTGGAAAGCTAAGCCAATTATTAGACTTATCAGAGTTCCGTAACCAGCAGCAGCTATATCACCACTAATCCAAGATGTCAGAAAGCTATTTCCTAAAAACAACAATAATATTGGCATAGCCGTTGTAATAATTTGGAGTGCAAGAGCAGAATTTATCCAGTTTTTTTTAAGAGTCTCGAAATCACCTTTCGCTATTTGAGAACCAAAGTAAGGTGCCAACGGGAAACCAAGCGCTAATGAGAAACCGCGTGCATAATCAACTAATCGGTTTGGCATTACAAAGTAGACAATATACCCAAGACCAATAACATTGCCAATTATAAGCGGTACACTTTGATTTTGAAGACGTGAGGCAATAAGAATCGTAGCACTTTTAGCTCCAAATGAAAAAAGTTCTTTCATTTTCGTTTTTGTCACAGCAAGAAGTGCAAAACCTGGAATTTCTTTATCAAAATGAACCGCTCCAGCAAACAATAACAATTGAATTACTGTAAATATCGGCTCAAGTAGAGCAAGTGTAATAAGTCCTCTGCCGGGATAATGCAATAGTAGGTAATATGTCAGCGCAGAACGCATTATTACAACCACAACCCTTACCGTATTTATGAAGTAATGGCGTTGCACCCCCATGAGGGTGGCAATAAAAACCTGCAATGGGAAAAGCATACCTGCATTTACTCCAAGTAACATAAACACAGTCCCAAGGCTTGCTATATCTTTTGTCTCTTTTCCGGCAATAATATTTGGCGAGTACCCTAAAAATGTAAAAAGTAATACTGAGATTGTACCTACAGCCGCAAAAAATGCAAGCGCAGTACTTATGGTCTGTTGCAGATCGTTACGATCCTGCTTCCCGTCCGCAATAGACACAAAACGAACTAAAGCAGGCCCAATACCTAAATCCAATATTCCCATATAACCAATTACACTCATTACTAGTTCCCATAAGCCATAGTCACGGTTACCAAGAGCTCTAATGATAATTGGACTCATAATAAACGCGACTGCAATATTCATGAGGTAAAGTAAAGTACCAGACAATGAGTTTAAGATAAGTTTTTTACTCAAATGAATACCTTTAATGAATCACCCCGCCGTAAGCAGCGGGGTATCTGTAACTTTAGTTGATTTTTGAATCGCCACAAGTGGCGGGGAATTGACCCAAAGTGATTAAAATAATATAAATGTCATTTTTATAAATCCTCTTCCATCGTAAGAGTCTCTTTACGAGTAGAGATAAAAGCAATCCCACCAGACCATGCTGCAACCCACAACCAGAGTGGTCGGTAAAAATTGTGACCTGCAAATCCAAGATTTAATAATATCAACACACAAATAATGTTCGCCCCTGCTAAAACATTTGGGAAACTTCGTTTTAATATTAATTTTCTATTATTTACATTGCATTTTAAAATAGAGACAACATAGCAAACAAAAAGAAGTGCACCAATGTAACCAAACTCTCCAAGCACTTCTGCATAAAGATTGTGAGCCTGTTCCGGAATGCCATCCAGATAGATGGAACGATAATCAACAAAATTTTTTCCACCGGCTCCGATCCCTGTTAATGGTGCCTTGTTTAACATTGCAAGTCCGGCCACAACTCCCTTCATTCTGCCATCAGCAGATGTATAGGCATTGGATGGTCCAGCTTCTTTGTCCCAGAGTGTACGAATTCTGTTCTGCTTCTCCTCTGGCATTACATTCCAAACAACTGAAACGGCAAGTACAGCCACAACAAAAATCGTCAATTTCCGCTTGCCCTTTTGTGCAAATATCCATAACAAATTTAAAAAAATTAGAGCAACAAAAGATGACCGAGACCCAGTAAGAACAACACATAGCACCGCCAATGAAAAATATACGTAATAAAGCCTACGGATCCAGGAATTTATTTCGGCTTGAAGAAGTGCGTATACAAAGGGGAGTGAAAGTACAACGCTGGCGCCAAACGTATTAGGATCATTTGCAGCAATGTCAGCGCCAACCATACGCGAAATACCCATACGATAGATTTGCCGACCATTGTGGTATTCCCACAGAGAATGTATTACATAAAACATCATTGAAAATACAAAAAATTTAACGAGCATTTTGAGAGACTCTTCATCATCAATAACTGATAACATTAACATGTAAAGAAGGATCATCTTTCCGTATTCAATACCCTGATCAATTGCATATCCAGTGTTATAAGCAAATGGTGCTAGAAGAAAGTGCATGACGAGAAGACCATACACCCATTTGTTCGTAGGTGAATAGACAATCTTGATCCTATGGTTTAAGTAAGCCACGATGATCATTACAATTGCAAAAACCCGTTCTATCGGCCACCCTTCCAAATATCTAACTGACTCCCATGGGCGTTCGATGACTAGAAAAATATAGATACAAACCATAATAAGAGTCGATGATTGCGACTTAATTGGTGAAGTGAGGTTATGTAATATTGCATTATTAGGCATCAACGTATCCACATCTTCAAGTCCATATCCAAAGTTAGTTGTAATCCCGACTTCTACAACATCCGCCTACTCATTTAAACGACTGAAATTTTTGATCGCCTTTGCTGGATTACCTGCGAGTATTTCATAATCATTAGCTTTGCCTGTTACAACACTCCCAGCAGCCACAACATTCTGAATCGCTAAATCAGCCATAATAACCGCATTATTCCCAATCCAACAGTTTTCACCAATATTAATTGTTAAGTAGACTCCTTCCTGATTTTGTATCGGCTTACCAATTTCCAAGAACCCATGTTGTTTTTTTCCGCTTAAGATTGAAACATGACTTGCTATCGTTGCGTGATCACCAATCTTTGCCATTCCAATAATGCAATATGCACCAATATAAACACCACGGCCAATCTCAACTTCTGGGTGAGCAAAAAAAGTCCCGAAACCAATATACCCTTCTAAAGGACAACTCTTAAGAGTCATACTGTAATATGCCACACGGAGATAGCTGCCTATTTTCCCTGGCACAAGAGAAAGTAATTGTCCTTGGCCGGCAAAAAGACCTTTGGAACGAGTCATAAGAAAAGGAATATACAACGGAGCCGTAAGAATCAGGCATATAGTGAAAACCAGCTTTTGAAAAAAAAATTTCATAGCTTCACCACTTGTTCATAGAACTGACTATAGCGCTGCATAATTGAAGGCAGGGAAAAGAGTTTATCAGCGTTTTCCCTGCTATTTAAACCAAATGATCTCATTTTTCCTGACGAGATTACGGATAAAATTTTATCTGCCATAGCATTAAAATCACCCGATTCTACGATATAACCATTGATATCATCCACCACCGCTTCCCTTGCTCCACCAACATCAGTGCATACAACAGGCAAGCCAGCAGCCATGTACTCGATAATCGAATTAGAAAAGCTCTCTGAACTTGATGACAGTACGCCGATATCAATGCAGCTCAATATTTCGGGTATATCCATGCGTTCGCCCAAGAAACTTATACGGGCAGCAATTCCAAACTCTGTACAAAGTTGCTCCAAAAACAATCTTTCCGTCCCCTCCCCGACAACGACGAAACGAACCAATGGGCAACTTTCAGATATTATTTTTGCTGACCTGATAAACATATCAATCGCCTTGACCGGTCTCAGGTTAGCTACAATCCCCACAATAATTGCTTCTGCAGGAAAGCCTATATTTTTTCTAAATGCTAAACGCTGTTCGTCAATCCCCTTCCAGTAATGCACTATTTCAAGTGCATTATGTATAACTTCTATCCGATCTAAATTTATATTTTCTGTATTCGCCGCCCAAAGTCTGGTATTTTCCGAATTAGCTAAAAAACGTGTAACCCATTTGTTCAAAGTATTAAGAATCATAATTTCAAACTTGTTATGCCAGTATCCCTGGTTTCGGCGAGTTGAAATAATTGATTTTACTCCAGACAGCTTTCCAGAAATAACCCCAACTTTATTTCCCTCAACAAAATGTGTCTGTACAATGTCTATCTTCTGATTTTTAAGGAAACTAATAAATTTATAAATGTTCAGATAACTTGAAGGTTTTGCAAATGAGGGCACTCCTATATCTACCAATTCACACTCATCGAAATCCTGCCTTAACCACTCTGAATTTCTCAATACACAAAGATACGACTGGAACTTGCTGCGATCCAAATGTTTGATCAGCATCAATAATTGTTTCTCTGTTCCTGCCGTTGGTGACTCAATAGTATCAATGATAAAGGCAATTTTAATCATAAGTTACCACCGAAGTTGTTCTGTTCGTAATAGCATGAAGGGTTGCCATACAAATTAAATTTTATTTAATATTTTTTTCACAGAATGGTGAAGCAACCTGTTTGCACCAGCGATATCAGAGGAAAGCAACGGCGACCCAAAAGTCTGGGTTTGGTCTTCTAGATCAGCAAGTAACGCTTTAGCATCTATATCGCCGAATCTGCAGACTTCAATTTTTTCGCGATAATTGTCCAGTAAGCAGCACAAAGCTTGAAACCTTTCTATGATTGTGCTGTCAATTTTTTGAGACCGGTCTCGCTTCTGGACTATCCATTCAAAAGTGTGGAGTAAAACAACTACATATTTGTACTGCTTGTCGATGGCGTCCAGAATTACATTCTTGAATTCAGATAAACTTGCAGATTCAACCTGCAGGGGGCGTAAATGATGAGGGGAAAACCTTGGAAAATCATGAAAACTTGTTACAGGAATTTCTATGACCCCGTTTTTTAATACTTTTGCATCATTTAAATTTTTAGAAAGTCCTATTCTGTTTGAGATCTCATCATCCCAAGCACCACAGAAATTTGAGCTAAATGGAATTCCTACCCTATACAGTGCTTCATATGTTTCAGCATTTCCATGCATATTGCCCGCCCGGAAAGCACTCACAAATTTGGCTCCACAATCAGAAAGAATCGACAATCCTTCACGAATCAGCACCTCTTGAGCATCAACTCCGTAGTTATAAAAGCTATCTGAAGGCTTGGGTAAAGTGGGATTAAGAGCAAGTTTCCATCGTGGATGGAGATGTAGTGATACACCATGTCCACGTCCTATAATCTCCTGACAGATGTCTTTTAACTGGGAGATGCCAAGTTTATAGGAACAAAGAGGCTCCACAAAGAAATCTGCCACAAAGGAATAACTCTCCAGGACGTCCATTATGTACCGAAGGCCGTACTCTTTTGTCCCAATTTTACACAGTATCATACTGTCATAGCCAAGTGGCTCCGCATTCTTCTTATGCGGCCATCCACCGGCAGAGCACTCGGTATCCACAGAAAATATAAGCTTAGTTTTGTTAGCCATCATCAATCCTTTTGGATCAAAACAATTCATAACAGCAGTATGGGCTAAGAGCAATCCATTAACCTGTTTCCTATCCCCTTTTTGAGGTTTGAGGTAAAGCCCTAGCCGGGTTACCAGCAATTAGAACGCCGGCAGGCATAGCTCTGGTAACAACACTCCCGGCTGAGACGATACATCTTGGCCCCATATCTGCCATAACAATGGCACCCTCACCTATCCAGCATTCTTCACCGATTGTGACTCGATCAAAGATCATGTCATCTTTGGGATTACTATCATCATAACGCAGGGCATGCTGCCTGCGACCACTCGGCATACTTACCCGACTGGCAACAAGCACCTTATCCCCCAGCGTCACCAACCCGATTATACAAGAGGAGCCAATAGTGACAAAATTGCCAACGACAGCTCCCGGCCTCGAAAAATAGCTGCCGAAACCGATGTACACATCCGAAGAGATCGAAACAAGCGTCCCTTTATAAAAGGCAAGACGCAGATAACTTCCCATCTTGCCTGGGAACAAAGCAAGAAAGCAGCCGCAGGCGTCAAATAAACTGTCACGGCCGCACGCACTCCAAACTCTTGAGAAGACAATCAGAGGCAACGCCGGAACAAAGGCTATCGCAAGTGCAAGCCTCTTCAGTATCAACTTCCATGTCGGCATATCTGTCCCTTTGGCAGTGTAAAAATATTTCAAATATTCCATAGTACTTATCTTGTCGGAATAAGGTCCGCAACCTGTGCAAGTGCGTACACCAGTGCAATAGCGCCACGACGGGCGGCGTATTTATTCAGGTGCCCACCATCCTCAGTGTAGTCAGAGCACAATGCTTCATATCTGACTCCTTTCAAACTACCCTCACACCGTGAGCCATCTGGTGCGGTTGACTCCATAGCGGCCAAATCGAAAAGCGGCTCTTTCCCGACAAACTCTTTCCTGACCATGTCATTATAGCGGGTACGGTTCTGATTGGCCTCTTCTCCGGCTGACTTACCGAGAACCTTCTTGGCGACCCACTTTACACCGCTATCGATAGTCGTAAGCGGCAATGTGGCATGGACAATTACCAGTTTGGGGAATGCTTTCCTGATTTCAGCAACGGCCAGTTTATATGCTTGAAAGAGTGCCTCACCGTCAGTATTCGCACCAAAGTCAACATAACAAAACTTGAAAAAAACTACATCGACAACATTGCCGCTCTTGAGCACATGTTCCTTGAACGAGGCAATTTTTGATATTGGATTCTCGTTTGCACCAACCTTGAAATGGGCAAGTACCGGACCACTAACCGTTTCCGGAGTGTCTGTCTGCACAACATTCAGTTTGTACGCGGGATTTTCACCGGCAAGGGTCTGCAGACCATCCAGGATATTCCTGCCAACCGACTGATGGCCAAAATAAATTCGCAGTGAACGAACCTTTGCCAGCTGAGACTCAGTCAGGTCAGGCATCGCCTGAAATTTCTGTGAAGGCATGGGAGGATCTCCTTTTTGGCAAGCAGATAGTACCAGCGTCGTAAACAACAAACAAAGAGAAAAAATGAAGCAAACCTTCCATGAACGTTCCTTGCGCATAATCATTCCTCCAGCTTCATTCTAGCATACTCAACCATTGTGCTGCTTTCACCGGCCGCAAATTTATCCAACCCTTTTTCGCGAGTCATCACTCCTGCCCGGACCATGTTTGCAATCTCCCAGGCGTAGGGGTGGAATCCGTAGCGATCATGATGTACCTGATTGGCAAAGGCATTCAGCAGACAATTGGAGGAATTTGGATCGGTATCAAGAGGTTTCTCCCAACCCAGTGCCCTGTTATGCTCAAGAATTTTCTCCTCGTTGTACTCGAGAAAGGCCAGCGGATGAATATTCCAGGGGAAACCATCCGGATTATCAAACTGCTCATCAGTGACGAAATATTGGGCCAAAGCTTCCGTGGAGCCTACTACGTTTTTCAATGGCTTTGAAATGGTCATCTGGGTAGCGCGGTTAAGAGCCGGATTAGTGCGCATGACAGAAGCCTGGATGGGTGCCTGCCCCGGTGACCAGCCAAATCCGATAAAGTGGATCCCCTTTTCAAGAGCGGTGCGCAGCATAACCGCCTTCACAAGGCCGATACAACTGGTGCAGATGCTGCTGGCTCTTTCCAGCGCCTTGGCTGAGTAAAGCTCCTTTGCGGCAGATGCCCTGAAAATCGTTTTGAGCGTCCGGGGATTGGGGCGAAGAATCAGATGGTCAACACCAAGCGTTGCAGTTACGTTGCGCATATTGACAAAGGAACGCTCAGATATGAAGGAGTTGTCAAAGGTAAGTGCCAGTACCTTGAGTCCGTACCTGTTGACGAAAAGGTCAAGGGTGTAGGTGCTATCCTTGCCGCCGCTGTATGCCATGAGCACGTCATATCCTGACCGGTTGCGATGCCCATTAATAAGAGCCAGGAACTTCTCTTCATACGTTCGTTTGGCGTCCTCACTTACAGTTTCCGACTTGTAGGTGCGGCAAAAGTTGCAGAGGTCATGGTCATCAAAAGATATACCGGGGAAACTGTCGGTTAAGATACAGCGGCTGCATACTGTCATCAGTTACCTCCATCAGGTCGCGGTAAAGGCGGATGTTCTTATAACTTAAAAGGCTTTATTGGCAGGGATAAAGAAAGAAAAAGCCGATAAAACCCTTCTGAGTCATCAAAACTTTATGGTTTTAAACCAAAGTCCGGTGAAGACTTTTCGCTTTTGAAGTTATCCGCCGTTATCCCCATTATCCCTGTGAAAACCGCTTTTGGGTCTTGTGCAAAGGACTTACGGGTCTTCCTGAAGGCTTAATATTCCTGCCATGAGTTCCGTCTTCCTTATCTTGCCGCTTTCCGTCTTGGGAAGCTCATCAAAGAACATTATCGAGTGAGGAACTTTATAATGGGGCAAAATCTGCTGGCAGTGACGCAGCAACTCCTCTGCCTGGCAGCTTCCAGCCTCTTTCAACACAACACACGCCTGCAGAGACTCTCCCAATATTTCATCATCCACGCCGATTACTGCAACCTCAAAGACGGCGTCATGCTCAAGCAGCACATCCTCGATTTCTTTTGGGGCGATACGGTGAGCTCCGCTTTTGATCATATCGGATTGCCGCCCGGCGATGTAGAGATAACCCTCTTCATCAGCAGTTACCAGGTCTCCGGTCCAGAGCCAGCCATCGCGGAGCACCTCGGCAGTTGCTTGCGGTTGCCCCCAGTAACCGATCATGACATTCTCACCCTTGGCGGCAAGCTCCCCTGTTTCGCCCGGTTTCACGGCAGCGCCAGTCGGGGTAAGCACCTTAAGAGTGACACCCGGAATGGCCTTGCCGATTGAACCGGCTTTACGTTGCAAATCTGCCGGATCAAGAGAGGAAAGTCTCGGTGCAGCCTCAGTCTGGCCATACATTACATGGATTGCCACTTCAGGGAGTGCTGCAATCAGTTCGCGGGTTAGCGACGGTGACATCCATCCCCCTGCTTGAGTAACATAGCGGAGTTGGGGCAACGGACTGTCACGGATCGCCGTCCGCTTAAGCAGCAAAGCAAAGGTCGACGGCACACCGGAAAATCCGGTGACCCTCTCGGTCTGCATCTGATCAAGGATGACGGTCGGATACATCATGCTCTGATTGACAATCAACGCCCCCCCGACGGCAATATGAGTCAGCAGCACCGAATTGCCATACGAATAGAAAAACGGCAGCACCACCATGACCCGGTCACTCCCCGTCAGGCCAAGATACTGAAGCGTAGAGTGAGTGTTGACCACCAGATTCGTGTGACTCAACATAACCCCTTTCGGAGTGCCAGTGGTTCCCGAAGTGTAGATTATCTGCGCAAGGTTAGCCGGCTCTCTTGTCGGCAACAGAGCGATGTTGTCGTTTCTCTTGGCAATAAGACCGGCAAAAATTCTGTTGGACACCCCAACCACAGTGCCGCCACCTGCAATTACAACACAAATAAGTGATGGCACGCCATCAGCCATACTTTCAAAATACTTGAGAAACTTGCGGTGAGTCACGACTATCGAAGCTCCGCAGTCACTCAATAGCTGTTTCAGGGTTCGCGACGAGGTCTGGGTGTTGAGTCCAACAAATACACCACCAGCCAGGAGAGTGCCAAAATAGGAAACGATATAATCGAAAGGCACATCAGTCAGCACCGCAACGCGATCACCAGGCTGTAATCCTTCTGCCACCAGGGAAGCTGCCAGTGACAATGCCGCATCTGTGACATCGGCATAGGTAGCCCGAAATGTTCCTGAGACGAGCGCCTCGGCGTCAGGATTCTTGCGACAGGAACCTAATAGAAAATCCTGAATCAGCATGCCCTGCCCCGCAGATGTTTTAAAAAGCTTTGTAGTGTCAACGGTCTCAGGCTCTTCATGTCCGTTATCCCGCAGGCACGCCGTGCTTGTCTGCGTTTCTTTGCAGGTATGTCGTCAACCGTTGTACGGTATCAAAATTTTCAGGGAGCAGATCTGAGTCAGGTACTCTGATTCCGAAGGTTTCCTCTATCCAGGCGACAACCTCCAGGATACCAGTTGAGTCAATGATGCCGTTTTCAAGAAATGACTCATCATCGCCAAGTGAACTGCCTTCGGCGTTAAAGAGGAAATTTTCAATAATGAATGCTTTAATCTGTGTTGCATAATTCTGCATTGTTACACCTTTGTTAATCAGATAGTTGGTTCAGGCCCGAAAGGTCGCGTCTGAAAGTTTTTTACATAATGTTCGTGAATTATCTGAGCGGAAAGGATGCCGATAAAGGCCATATTTTCCCTAAAGCCCTGCTTTTGTCCTTTCTGGCACTTGGCAACCAGCTGCCGGACCGCAACGGGCCGGAACAGTCCGGCATCAGCAACAGCCTGATCTGACAGGTAGCGTTCACTGCATTCCTGACCGGCTTTTCCGGAGAAACTCGCAATATCAGGAGCCATATAGGGCTGCTTCTTTCTGAAAAGTATGGAGGTTGGAAGTCCATCCGCCAGTGCTTTTTTGAGAATGTTTTTCTCATTGAGAACTTTCATACGCAAATGTGGTGGTATCTGGCATGCAAACTCCACAACCCGGTGATCAAGAAAAGGGAAACGCCCTTCAACGGAATGTGCCATGGCCATCCTGTCTCCCTGGGAAGAGAGGAGGTAATTCGTCAGCAGAGTTTTTGATTCCAGATACTGTGCCGCAGTGAAAAAATCCAGCCCGGCCAGCTTCTCCCCATAAATTGCTGCCAAAGTCTCAACTGGATCTCTGTGATGGCTTGGCATGGAATCATCGCACAAAAAAGGGCGCAGCCATGCGGTTGTTTTCCAGCGTGGCCGATGGGCGTAAAAAGGGTCGTCCAAAGAAGCATCCGTAGCAAAAAAACGTTCGGCATAAGCGGCTGATCCAGTCGGCGACAGAGCCAGATAGGGATAGAGGCGCTTCAGGAGCAACGGCCGCAGGTGCGACTGCCTGTTGCGATGGATAAATGCCCTGATCTTGGCTTCTTTGAAAATGTCATATCCCCCCAGAATCTCGTCGGCACCTTCGCCGGTGAGCACTACCTTATAGCCGCTCTCCCGGACAAGCCGTGACAGCAGAAAAAGAGGCGCCGGTGCGGTCCGCAAGAGCACATTTTCAGCATGCCAGACCACTTTAGGAAAGACGGCTGCAATGTCATCATAAGAGCAATTGACCGCCGCATGATCGGTACCAAGGAAAGCGGAAACCTCCTGCTGCTCGCGACTCTCATCGTATGACGAATCAGAGAATGTGACCGAGAATGTTTTGAGCTGATTAGTTGTATAGCGTCGCACCAGAGAAGTGATCGCCGAAGAATCAAGCCCCCCGCTCAGATAAGCGCCAACCGGCACATCAGCCCGGAGCTGCAGTCTGACCGCATCCACCAGTAATTCTTTAAGCTCTTCAGCATATGCGCCTTCTGTTTTTTCCCGGCAGTGTTGAGGCGGACAAAAGGGAATATCCCAGTACGCAGACTCCCGCATGCCATACCCACTCTCTACCCAAGCATAATGGCCAGCGGCAAGCTGCCTGACTCCGCGAAATATCGAGTCACGATCAGCAGGCATCCACAAGGTGAAAACCTCCGCCAGCACTTCCGGATCAATTGTTCTCGGAATGGTGGCATCTGCGGCAAAGATCGCTTTCACCTCTGAAGCGAAATAAAACCTGCCGTTGTGAGTGGTATAAAAAAGGGGACGGATACCCATCCGGTCACGGGCCAGGAAGAGTTTCTGTTTCCTTTCGTCCCATAACGCTATGGCAAACTGCCCATTCAGCTCTTCAAGGCAGCGTTCACCTTTTTCCTCGAAAAGATGCACAATGACTTCGGTATCACTCTGCGTCGAAAAACGGTGTCCGCGCAGCTCAAGATCGCGACGCAGTTCCGGATAGTTGAAGATCTCACCATTGAAAATCACCCAGAGCGTCTGATCTTCATTGCAGATCGGCTGTGCCCCCCCTTCAAGGTCGATGATACTCAGGCGGGAATGGGCAAGACCTACCTGATGGCGAAGAAAAAAACCACTGCCGTCAGGACCGCGGTGCCGAAGCATGCCGATCATCTGCTCCAAAGAAGAACGCTCGATGAGGGGATTATTCGAAATGTTGAGAATGCCAGCTATCCCACACATGAACAGATCTCCATCTACATGCTTGGAAAAATATCGTTATCTATTCAGCACTATCAAAACTAATGACTTAACTTAAAGTCCTTTTTACAGGGATAAAGAGGATTTAGGGGATAAAACCATCCGATTTTGAAGACGTAATAATTTTAGTTTCAGCCCAAAAAAACCTGAGGCTTTTATCTTTATTTTGCCGTTATCACTTTAGGCCCACTGGGGTCCTGTATCCCCTTCATCCCTGTTTAAATTGTTTTTTTGGTGTGCTGAATAGTTATAAATATTCTATTACATTGTTCTTTGAGAAAACCGTAACCCAAGGCAAAATGAATAACAAATAATATTGCCGGTATCGGCATACCATGTTTTACACCGCATCTCAAGGTTATCCTTACGGTTTCTGCCATGACAAGCGTCAAATAGAGTCCATACGGGACAGCAGTCAGCAGCAGCGGTATATAGGGACCGCTGAACAGATAAAGTGCCAAAGAACAGATAAGACCGATTAATCCGGTAACAAAAGCCGCCGGAACCAGCTGATTCAGCGTCAGTGCTTCCCGGTGTTTACGGGTAAATTTTCTTCGCCCTTTTCCATATCGGGTCATCTGCCGAAACAGTCCGCGCAGATTTTCTCTCGGATAGTACCTGACCGTCAGCGTGGGACTGGTATAACAAGCAAGCCCAGCCTGCTCTACCCGATAGTTAAATTCCACATCCTCCGCAGCATCAAAGTCTTCATCAACATAGCCGACCTTTTCAAAGACCTGCCGGGCATAGGCAGCACCATTACTAACCGGACTGGCGTAACCTTCGTATTCACCAAAAATAAGTGAATCGCCTCCATGCCCTAACTTCGACGCCCGAGCCAGCGCTACCGACTTTTTAAAGTCAGTTAAACCGGGCGGGTCAAGAGGTTGTGGGCGCCCGAGGCAATCTGCACCGCTCTTTGCAAAGCAATTAACAACATTGCTGAACAGCTGGTTATCGGGAATATAGCAGTGGCCATCTATAACCAGAAAATAGTCGCCCAGCCCATTCTTAAAACCCACATTACGACCGGCGCTGGAAAGCCGCTTGGGGTTATCCAGCAAGCGTATCTGCGGGTATTGCTGTGCAAGTACCAGAACGATTTCCCGCGTGCCGTCATCCGACATGCCATCGGCAACAATTATTTCATAACGTTCCGCCGGATACTCCTGATTGATTAACTGCAAGAGCGTCTTACCGATGAAGCGTGATTCGTTGCGCACCGGCATGACAATAGTGAGGGACGGCAGAACAATATTTCTTTGTTGCGGAGTTAAATTCCCCATTATTCTCTAAAGTAATCACTGATAATGGACACAATCCGTCCTGATGCCTTACCATCTCCAAAAGGATTATTCCCTGTTACCATGACTTTGTAGTCGTTCACATTATCAAGTAATTGCTTAACTGCACTCACTATTCCTTGACGACTCGTCCCAACCAGTCGAGTGACACCAGCCTCTATGCCCTCTTGTCGTTCGGTCTTTTCCCTCATAATCAGCACCGGTTTACCCAATGAAGGCGCTTCTTCCTGAACTCCGCCTGAATCGGTTAACAAAAGATGAGCGTGTTTCATTAAGTGTATGAAAGTCACGTAATCGAGCGGTTCTACCAATAATATTCTAGGGTCATTTCCAAGAAGCTCGTGAGCGGTGGCGATTACGTTTGGATTGGGATGGACAGGATATATAATCCCAACGTCATCGTATGTGCGTACAATATCACGCATAGCCTCACACATCTCCCTGAAAGGATCACCAAAACTTTCACGGCGATGTGCTGTAACAAGCAAAAGGCGATTAATCGTTTTTAAAAAGGTGAAAATGTTCACATGTTTTTCCGATAAATCGAATGGGATTCCTGCAACGGAAAGAAGAGCATCGATCACGGTATTTCCGGTAACATGTATTTTTTCTGTCGCTATCCCTTCATGCTTCAAGTTGTCCGCAGCCCACGCAGTCGGTGCAAAATGAACCGTGGCAAGAACGGAGGCCAAGCGGCGATTCGCCTCCTCCGGGTACGGAGAATAGATATCAGCTGTTCGTAAACCTGCTTCTACATGCCCGACAGGTATTCTCTGGTAAAAACAAGCCAGAGCAGAAGCAAAAACAGTGGTTGTATCTCCCTGAACAATGACAAAATCCGGTTTTTCATCAGCTAGAATCCGTCCAACTCCCTGCAAACAGGAAACGGTAACATCCGCAATTGTCTGATTTGCTGTCATGATATTCAGGTCATAGTCTGGGACAATACCAAAGAGCTCAAGCACCTGATCCAACATCTGCCGATGTTGAGCGGTACTGAGCACAACCGTATGGAAATCACTGTTATTGCGTAAAGCTGAGATAACCGGCGCAAGCTTGACCGCTTCAGGACGGGTACCGAGTATAACCATTATTTTTTTCACAGACATGTTTGTCCTTTCTGTCAAAGGCCGCTATTTTTTATAAAACGTATATACAGTTTTTCATATTGGTCTGTCTGATGTTCAAATGTATAGTTTTTCTTCACACTTTCAAGACCGCTCTCGCCCATGGTTTTCCTGAGATTTTCATTTTCGACAAGCTTTAAAATGCATTCAGCCATGTATTCCGGTTTTTGAGGATCGGTTAAAAAGCCCGAAACGCCATCCTCAACAACTTCCGGCGTCCCACCAACTGCTGTTGCGACAACCGGTTTTCCCGCTGCGAAGGCTTCAAGAATGACATTCGGCAATCCTTCAGTGAACGAAGGTAGTACAAAGATGTCAATTTCCTGAAGGAGAACCTGCATCCCGACGCGAAAACCTGGTAAAAAGAACCGTTTTGAAAGGCCAAAAGATGCAATTTTGTTTTCAAGTTCCGTACGTAATACACCTTCACCAAATACCGCAAAATATACGTTGCTATTTTCTTCACAAACTATTTTAGCAGCATCTACCATGCCGCTATAGTTCTTCTCCGGACTCAATCGGCCCGCTGAAATAACAAGAATCGAGTTTTTATCCAGTCCCATCTCGGTTCGGAATGAGTCTGTTGATTCAATCCTCTCACCAACATTGATACAATTACGAATGACGGTTACTTTCTCAATTGGTATGCCAATATTAGTGACTCTTTGTTGCTGTTTGGCTGATACCGCAACTATATGATCTGACAAGCGAAGAAAGAACTTGTCCAACCATTCATACACACGGATTTTAGCATCTTCACCAGTCCATCCTCTGGAAATGGCAATAAGCGGAATACCTGCACGCCAAGAGGCCAATCGGCCAATTACATTTGCCTTATACCCATGAACACAGAGCAGATCAATCTTCTCAGTACGAAGGACATCAAGCACCTTTCCTATCAAACTAAAATCTAAAGGGCCGGAAGATGAAAGCGCCCTTGTGGCAACGCCTACAGTCTGAGCCCGTTCGAGAAGCTGATTAGTAGCATTGCTTTCCATGAACGAAATAATGAGCGGTTGAATATTTTTTTTTGCAATTCTTTGAGCATGTTCAACCAGTTGTTTCTCCGGACCACCAAAAAAATTGGAGGCAAGCAAGTGAACAACACGTTTTGATCGAGTCATCAGAAGGTACCTGTCGTTCTAATTTCAGAGTTTAGTCCGGCTATTTTCCCTTCAAGAAGGGTAGAGCTAAATCGCTCTGCGACAGAGCTCCACGAGTGATTCCGCGCAAATTCTATGCGTTTATTGCGCAACTCTTCCGAATCACAATCAATTGCATTATCAATACATTCCAAAAACTCATTCAAACTACGCGGGATATCAATATACTCTGCATACTTTACAACTTCAGGCATAAAGCTGGAAACTACAGGGAGCCCGAGAGAGAGGTATTCAAGCAATTTTAGTGGGTTAACGCTTTTTGTCAGTTCATTTACCTGAAAGGGTATAATGCCTACGTCAAAACAAGCGGCATAGCGAGGAAGTTGTTGATAAGGGATTTTACCCAACAGATGAATATTTGTTACACCATTCAGCGCTGATATATCCGAATCTACCGGTCCAATGAACACAAAAGACCATTCCGGGCGTTCTACCGCTAATTTGACTATAAGTTCATAATCCAACCAGGCGCTTAGTGCGCCGAAAAAGCCGATAATCGGCCAGGTTATCTTTAAAAATTCATCTGGTCTTTCTTTTACACCAACTGCAGAATTAAAATGATTGAAATCAACTCCATGGGCCAACAATAACGGACGCTTTCCATTTCTCGTTTTGGCATCACAAAGCGCTTCAGCTGTCGCAAAAACCACATTACTCTTTTTAATGAGGTCATCCTCCATTGAACTAATAAGAGAAAGATCCACGCCAGGCCAATTTACGAAATCATCAACACAATAATAGACATGAATGGTTTCATTAAACATACCCACGTAATCACATGTACACGGGAAAGTAGTGATTACTATTGGATCTGCCATGCCATATTCTTTCATGATGGAACAAATTTTTTTTCTGACCGAGAATCGATTGAATTTTCTGACAATAGACAAACCGTTGTAAGGGATTATGATTGGGCTTATAACATTCAAATCTTGTGGGAGCTGAACTTGTTCATGTTTTTGAGAGGGCAAAAGCCAACTGATTATAATTTCGAAGCATCGTTTAATATCATAGAGCGAAATTTGTGGACTACGCATGCCAATGGTATTAACCCAAACAATGCGGTTTGTCGGCAGTAATTGACTGACAAGATGCTGACAACTGCTTGGATGCCGCCCCCAATCATCGGAAAAAACCACAATAACTCTGTTAGTTATCATAGGCAAATCATCCAAACCTTGAACGGCCAGGGAATATCTTCGTTAACAATCAGTGCATTCATAATGTTTGGGTTCCATATGTGGATCGTATACTTTTATTTTGGCCTCGGGATTATTCGGGATTTTAACGTCAAAAACATTAATCCTGGAATTTCCGACAATAGGCCACAATTCTATTTACGCTATCAAACAGCAGTGGCGTACTCAGCAGCACTTCTTTGTATATTTCCGCAATATCGTCCTCAGACTCAGCATATTCATGAGCAATCCTGTTACGCAATTTTCTGATCTCCACAAACCGTATTCCGGATTCAATCAGACCTTTCTTTTCAGCACGGTTGATCGAATCACGAACTGTCTCAGTCGGTTCATCAAGGTCTATAATGTCAATCAACTTTATGGCCTGTTTGATAATCAAATCCGATAGTCTGGCAAATTTGGCTGTTAATGATTCAAATCTGTCCTGTTCTTCTGCCTCATATATTTCCTTAATCCCGATGGCCTCACATTTTACAAAGGAATATCTTAGCGTTGCTTCTGCCTTTTGCAGCCGCCCCAGAAGCTCCTCAAGATAGGCAGACTCTTCTTTTAGCATAGCTGTACCGCTCCTTTGGCAAGTACCATTTTTGAGAATGCATTGAGCTCTTTCTTCATAGTTAAGACAAAATCGATTTTTTGCTCATCAATCTTTTTGAAGAGTTCATCTTCAATATGGGCAAGCATACTGCGACTGATGACATCAGACTTGACGAGAATATCTATATCCCCACCACGCTTTGCATCATCAAGACGGGAACCGAAAAGGTAGATTTCTGATTCTTTGTCAAAACTGGTAATTGTCGAGACAATTGCTGCTTGTTCATCAGGCTGAATCCGCATTGATCATTCCTTTTAAATTTAACCGTTGCCAAAAGCGTTGTGAAACTTGAGTTATTTGTGAAGTTTAGGCGGTTCCAATAACAACCCGCCCAGCACGGTTTTCATGGGCGCAAACGAGATCCCTCCAAAAAGGTGTTCCAGCTTCCTCTCGGTCTTATCCAGATTAAGATAATGCCGAAAACGACTCTTTAACCCCGCCTTGATACGCGGCTGATCAGGATCTATTTCCCATGGGTGAAAGTAGAGCACCGCCGGTTGCTTTTCCTTGGTGTTTATTCTCTTAATTCCCCATTTTATCAGCTCGGAAGGGAACAATCGCAGATACCCTCCACCGGCAATCGGCAGCCGGATTTCTTTGCCACCCAGATGTAGCGGCAATGTTGTCAGGGGAAACTCCACAAGCGGCCCTGCTCCGGTCTGCAGTTTATGCGGGAAACGCTCCGCATCGGGTATGCCATAGGTGTCGTGCATGACGGGGAAAATACTGGAGTCATACGCAAAACCTTCTTCCACCAGGATATCCAGCGCCCAGAGTGATTTCCCGGTTATTGAATAGCTGGGAGCACGGTAGCCCTGGACCTGCTCGCCGCATTGATCTTCAAGAAGCATTTTTGAACGACGGATATCCTCACGGAAACGCTCGGGACCGATGGAGTAAACCAGTTCATGTCCATACCCGTGGCAGGCTATCTCGTGGCCGCGACGATGAATTTCCTTTGTTAGGGCAGGAAGCCGCTCCGCAACCCAGCCGAGAATGAAAAAGGTTGCCTTGATGGAGAAACTGTCCAGCATATCAAGAATCCGGCGGGTGTTGCCATCGACTCTGAGAGGATAGGTATCCCACTGATCCTGGCGAATATGCCCCGCAAAGGCATTTACCTGGAAGTAGTCTTCTACATCTATAGTTAAAGCGTTTAGCATAGTGGAGTTACCGGTTGTATAGCTATTATTTACTCTCGCCCGCTTCGCTCAAGACGCAAAGGCGCTAAGAGGATCATAATCCGTTTACCACCCGGGTTATGCCGTCCTTTATTAAATTTGCACCAAAATTCACCAGAAAACCAAGCTTTATCCCCGAAAGACGTAAATAGGTAAGAAGTTGTTTTTTGTGGACTGGAGCAATTGTTTCTACAGATTTCAATTCAATTATTACTTTGTCTTCAACAACCATGTCAGCCCTAAAACCCTCATTTAGCATAATTCCATCATAAACAACCGGTATCTCTTTTTGACGCGTTACGATCAATCCTCTGCATTGAAGCTCATGAGAGAGGGCCACCTCATAAACCGACTCCAATAACCCCGGGCCTAGGACAGTATGCACCTTGAAACAGGCATCAACAATTATTGTTCCAATCTGATTTTCATCCATTTTGTAATTTCGCTCTCACCCGTCTCGATACTCAAATAACTTTGTAGCTAACAGCAAGTTTTCATAAAGCTTTTCCTGGCGACTTCGCAGCGTTGCATCAAAAAGGCTTTTTCTCTCGCTCGCTTCGCTTAAGGCGCAAAGGCGCTAAGAGGATCTTTAAAACGGCTCAATACTCAAAAAAACTTTGTAGCTAACAGCAAGTTTCCATAAAGCTTTTCTTGGCGACTTGGCGGCTTGGCGTGAGAAAGGCTTTTAAAATGGTTAAAATGTCTTCTTAATCTCAACTACCGCCTTATTGACCTGCTTTGCCCCTACAGTCGTATCAAGTTCGTACTGGTCTGTAACATAGGTGTAGGTCAAGCCGAGTGTGAGTTCGTTTTTGAGCGCGTAGTTTAGTCCGGCAACTCCGGTGAGGCGATAGGGATAATCTGCTGCCGTTTTATGACTGAAGCGCTCCCCGGTCGCTCCCAGATTGGCGGTGAGGTCCTGTAAGATTTCGTAGCGCCCATTTGCGGATAAAGCAAACTTAGTACGATCCATGAGATTGGTCGCCGTGTTGACATATTCTGAATAAGACACTGACATTCCGATCTTGCCCCGCTGCAGTTCTTTTTCCAGCTTCCCGCTGTAGCTGGTTTCCTTGGTAGAAACAGCCAGCGGGTCCTCGGTTGTTGCTACCTTGGTTTCAAGTGTTGCCACCGCATAGCGCGAGTCATGGGTGACGCCGGCGTTCCAGAAAAGATAGTTTACGTTGAGTCCGGTATCGAAGCGCTGCCAGCTGTTGCCGATCTGGCCGAAAACAAACGACTTCTCAGCGTATTCGTATTTGAAGCCGCCACTTACATCATTCTTATTGAACTGGCTGGGGAGTGATTCGAGTCGTGTAAAGGCGTATCTGGTGTTGAGGCTTAATTTGGAGGTCACATCATGTGTCAGTTCGGCAAAACCGCGGTGTTCCTGTTTTTCAATTCCTGTTGGGTCCCAATAGCGGGTGTCGGTAAAACTATAGCCGGTCTTAAGGGTGTTGTCTCCTCTCAAACGCCATAGCAGGTAGGGGGAAATAACGGCTATGTTTTGATCAGTCTGATTGAGAAACAGACTGCTTTCAGTTAATGAGTTGCGGGAAGCATCAAGTGTTACCCGTCGGTACGTATCGCTGAGATCAACAAAAAGGAAGTTTTCAATCAGCGCGATGTTACCTTTCAACGCACCATCATGGTTATACTCATCTCCTCTACTGTCCCGTGCATAGTTGCGATATTCGAAGGTATAGGCCACGTCCCACGTCCAGAGTGGTGACAGATAGCGGAGCGTTGCTCCAGGCCTTAGGCGGGTGATATATTCTGCACGCTTGTTGGCCGGAAGCTCATAAATGTTGTCGGTTACTTCCTCGCTGATCGCCACAAACGGTTTGAATAAATAGTCTGCAGCCGACACAGGCAGTGGAAGCAAAAGTATAGAGACACTCATCAGCAAAACGCATCTGCCTGAGCATAATGCTATCCGGTTTCTTTTGAAGTTATTCATTTCGGGTGGGCGACCGGAGCGTCGCCAAAAACTGTAAACCGCTGGATGAAGCCGACTTTATTCTTTTCACGTGTTGTGCCCAGTTCATTATGGTTTGTCCTGTTTCTCAGCTCTTCCAGCTTTCTGTTCAAGTAAAGAAAATTGGAATCGGCTTTGGCAATATGCAGCGTTACGGAGGATTGGAATGCGGCAAAACGATCATTCTGACCTTTGGCAGTAGTTTGCAGCCGAGATTCCATGTTGTGTCCGATTGCATCAATGCGCCGAGAAATATCAGCGAGCGTGATTTGTAACTCATGTTTAGAGAGCTGCTTATCCGTTACAGACGCTGAACTATTGTTTTGTTCACTTTTTTTTTCATCTACTGCCGACGTCCAATAATAGTTTTCAAAGTCCAGATCGCCGATGACTTCCTGGATCATTTCAACAGTAATCAATGTGGTCTCTTCTGCAAAAGCCGAAAGCAGCAGAAAGTCACAGATTATGTTGATCAGACGGGGGATGCCGCGACTGTAGCAGAATACAGCATCTAACGACTCCGGCGAGAATTGAACGGCCGAAGCGTTTCCCGCGACTTCAAGGCGGCGGTCGATATAATGTTCGATCTCCACTCGATTGAGCGCCTGCAGGTGACAGTTGATGTTGATTCGCTGCCGCAACTGGCGCAGTTCGGGGACTGCAAGTATGGTTCTTAACTCCGGCTGGCCAACAAGTATTATCTGCAGCAGCTTGCTGGTGGAAGCTTCCAGGTTTGAAAGCATGCGTACCTCTTCCAGAAGTTCCGGGGAAAGGTTTTGGGCCTCATCAATGATCAGGATCGGCTGGTTGCCGCAGGAATACTGCTCGATCAAAAATCCGTTCAGATCACGGATCAGGGTGACTTTGTCCTTCCCCTGAACTGTAAGCCCGAAGTCCTCGTTGATCATAGCCAGTAACTGCTCAGAAGTTACACGGGTATTAAATATCTTCGACACGACAACATGCTCGTAGCATTTATCCAGAAGATCCCGGATAAGTGTTGTCTTTCCAGAGCCGACTTCTCCGGTAAGCAGGACAAATCCGGAGCGTTCCCTGATACCATAGTCCAGATAGGTCAGCGCTTTTTTGTGAGACTTGCTCAGATAAAGAAACCTCGGGTCTGGAAGCAGGTCAAACGGCTTGATATTGAAATTAAAATAGGATTTATACATATGCACAAGCTCCATTACCTGAAAATGGAATTATCTTCTGATTTGACCATAGCGATGATAACTGGTGTACTTCTCATCATTCCGGTCGACAATCGCATCATTATAGACCATGCCCAACAAACCGCACCCTTTCAAGGCACTGATAGCTTCTTTAACATTTTTTTGCGAAGCGAGCTGTTCCTTGACGACAAAGAGTACACCGTCTACAAGGTTCGCCAAGGTACGGGCTTCGGCAAAAGGGAGAACCGGGGGACTATCAAAGATGATGAAGCGGTCGTGGTAGCGGTTCTTCATATCCGCTATCAGCTCCCTGGTTTTTTGCGACGCAAAAAGTTCGGGGGGATTGAGGACTCCGCGTCCGGCAGTAATCACTGAAAGCTTGCCTATGCCTGTCGGGATAATCACCTCTCCGATCTCCGCTTCACCGAGAAGGCAGTCAGAGAAGCCGATTTTCTGTTCAATGCCAAGATAGCTGTGGATGGAGGGGCGGCGGAAATCGGCATCGATCAGCAGAACGGTATGGTCGTACTCCTGAGCCAGACTTATGGCAAGATTCAAAGCGGTGAGACTTTTCCCTTCATTCGGAACTGCACTTGTGACCTGAACGGTATTGTTGAACGTAGCCCCCTTAGTCAACTTTATCAGCTCTGTTTTCAGCTTACGAAATTCTTCACTGAGGGGCGAATAGGGGTCATCCATGCTTATCAGGAAAGGACTGCTAGGCACAATCAGATCAGTGCCTGTTACAGGAGGAGGATGCGTATGAATCGGGCGGAGATATGGCTGCTCTTGGGATGCTGGTGGCGCAGCCGCGCCCTGCCTGATTTGCGCTGCTCGTTCCATCGCCTTTTCAATTCTACTCATGTTCCACCTTGTTGTCGGTTGAATTAAGATCTCTGTTTAACTGTTTAACTACTTTAACCCTAGAAACGGCAGCTGAACCGCCGATACACGCAGATGCACGCGGAGAAAGACGAAAATCTTTAAAATCTTTTGGGGTGAATCAAAAGCCCTGTTTCTTCTTTGGTTCTAACTCTGCGTTCATCCGCGTTCATCTGCGGTTAATCCCAGAAACGGCAGTTGAACCGCCGAACACGCAGATGAACGCCGATAAAACCAAACTTTTCATGAAAAGAGCAAATCAATCTTTTGGGTTAAACCAATATTTTCCCCAGGCCTTTGATTTTTCGCTTAGAAGCACCTGATAAAACAACTAACTGGCTGTATGTTTGCGTGATTCCATCAAACTACACCACAGTAATACTTTTTGCTGCGTTCATAGGCGTTCATCGGCGGTTAACTGGTTTAACTGGTTAACTGCTAAAACGGGACATAACATTTGAAATCACCGCAACACCAAGGACTTCCAACGCAAGGACCGCAATGATCATCGAGAAGTAGAGCCCGGAAATCATGTACAGCCTGCGATCCTTGCGAGCCTGCACTACGATCTGCTGCGGATCCTCAATCTTGGGGATGACTGCAAGAACAGGCAGGCCAAAGCGTGCTGCCATGTCGATGTTTTTAACAGAATTATCCATCTGGTCCTTGAGTATAACCAGCCCAACCCCTCCGCCTATCCCTGCAAGAATACCGAACAGAATCAGCCTTACACGATCCGGACTAACCGGCTTGATCGGCTGTACCGCCGGGTCAACAATCCTGAAAACAGTTGATTTGTCCTGAACTTCCATCTGCTTGGAAACTTCGGACTGCCCCTGACGAGCAGCCATTGTCTCATAGAGGGTTTTCTGTGCATTTTTCTCGCGCTCAAGGTCTTCAAGCGCTGACTTTGCAGCAGGAATACTCTGCAGCAAAGCACGGTTTCTCGCTATGTTTGCGCGGAGATTCGCTTCCGCCTGCCGCATCGCCTTAAGCTCTGAAACGCTCCGTTTGTACTCAAGCGACTCTACCGGACGCCTGTTGCCCTGACCACTCTTCTGCTGTTCTTCCAAAGCCCTGATATCCTCCTTGAGTTGTACGATATCAGGGTATTTGTCGGTATACTGCAGCTGCAGCTCCTGTAGTCTTTTCTGCAGAGCGGGCAAGTTTGACTGCAGGGGACTGTCTTTTGCCAAACTGGCGATCACTGTTTCCAGTTGGGCCTGCTTTATGTTCAGATCATCTGCCCGCTGCTGGGAGTCGTTGATATCTTTCAAAAGTGAGGTCGGATCCATGGATGCAACGGCTCCAGGACCACGCTTGAAAGCGTTTGCCGCTTCTTCGGACTTTTGCAGCTTTTCCCTGAAGACGTTCATCTGTTCGGAAAGAAACTGGGTTGCCCCGTAGGATTCCTCACGCTTGCTGGAGGTGTTCTCATCAATGTAGCGCCTGACCAAAGCATTAACGTAATCGCGGGCCAGCTTTGGATTATTATCCTTGAATGAGATCATAAACAGACCTTCTTTGTCCTTGATCTTTATCTGGGTATGCTCCTGCAGGCTTTTGATCAGTTTTTCCTGTTCGGCTCCGCCACCTTTTTTCAGATCCAGCTCATCGATAACTTTTGCTATCAGGGTCCTGCTGTTCAATGCGTAGGTCAGGGCCTTGATCTTTTCTTCCACAGTGGGGGTGAACGCCAACCCCTTGACCAGATCGGCAATAACACTTTTCTCTATGAAAACCGTACTCTGTGCCTCGTACACATTGGGAAGCACATAACTGGTTGCCGTTACCACGGTCATAATTGCCAGTGCACTCACAATGCAGAGAACTTTACTTTTTTTGACCAGAGCGAGATATTTCTTGTAGTCCATTTCGTTTGACGTCATCTAATTCTCCACATTTTTTTACTAATCGGGGCTCAGAACAGACTTTCTTTGACGATGATGTAATCTCCCGGCTTGAGCTTTATATTCAGCCCCAGCTTTCCGTCTTTTATTAAATCTTTTGCCCGAACAGGTATTGACACCTCGGCTCCTGCTTCATTTCTGATGATCTGAGTGTCATTCTGGCTGGCAAACTTTGTAAAGCCACCAGATTCGAGAATCGCTTCCATGACCGTTAAACCGTCTCTGTATTCTATGGTTTTAGGCATATTTACAGCACCAAGCACATAGACACTTTTATCCGTTAACAGCGGTATAAAAAGTGAATCTCCCGATTCAAGCATTGGGTCGTCTTCGCCTTCACCACTGATGAACAGCTTATAAAAATCTTCCTTTATTTTTTTGCCGTTTCTCTTTAGATACGATTTTTTCAGGTCTGCCGTTTTCAGCTCGCCGACAGTGCATAGAAGCTGCAGAAGCGTTGTCCTTCTGGAAAGATCATATACTCCGGCCTTGACCCCTCCACCGAAGACATAGACTTTACTGTTGGTAATGTCCCTGACCGTGACGGTTACGATAGGATTTTTCACTAACTCCTTGAGCTTGCCAAATAGTGAAGACTGTAGATTAGCAGGGGTCTGACCGCTGACAGAAACGTCGCCTAAACCGGGAACGGTTATCTTTCCATCCGGACGAACTTTGACGGAAAAAGTCAGCTCCTTGACCCCCCATACAGCAATATCAAGTCCGTCACCTTCGCCGATAATGTAATCCCCTGCAAATGTTGAAAGAGGAACGAGAACAAGCAGAACGAGTGCAAGCAGAAGATATTTTAAATGCATTATTTTTCCCTTGAGATCGAAAATATCATTCAGGTAACAACCTAGTTTAAAAACATAGGCATCTCTCGCAAAGCCGCGACCAAAAGTAGGCGCTTCTAAGCGAGGCGCCAAGAGAGTCCAAAACGAATAAACCCGGCTTAACCTTACCTAGAAACGGCTGTTGAACCGCAGAACACGCAGCCAAGAGTATTACTGGGTGTTGTTTGTTGGCATCATACAAACATACAGCCAGTTAGTTGTTTTATCAGGCGCTACTAAGCGATGAACGCGGATAAAACCAAGCATTACTACAAAAAAACAACTAACCACTTTGGTTAAACCAAAATTTGTTCTAAGTCTCTAATTTTAGTTTTAAAGCGCCTTCTTCTTGCTGCGTGAATCTGCGTGTATCTGCGGTTAACTGTTTTTATGTTTTAAGCTTTAAATCCTGGTTTACTTAGCGGCTTTGTGTCTTTGCGTGAAACGGTTTTAAAGAGTGCGTGATCCTATCGTCCACCGAATCCAAAAAGAACTACCTTGATCGTTTCAAAGAAAATAAGCGTATCAAGAGATGGGCAGATATTTTTTATATAGTAAAGGTCGAAACGCAACTTTTCAACTGTATCTTCAATTGTTGAGCCGTAGCGATACCTGACCTGGGCCCATCCGGTTAATCCCGGTTTGATGAAGTGCCGCTTCGAATAATAAGGGATGACCTGTTTCAGTTTTTCTACAAATTCAGGTCGTTCCGGTCGTGGGCCCACAAAGCTCATTTCGCCTTTTAACACATTGAACAGTTGAGGGATTTCATCGATTCGTGACCCCCTGAAAAACCGTCCGAGTCTGGTTACTCTGGGATCATTTTTCTCAGCCCAAACTGCGCCGGTTCCCTTTTCGGCATCTTGCCCCATTGTCCTGAATTTATACAGCCGAAACAGTTTCTCCTTGTTTCCAACACGCTCTTGACTGAAGAAAACCGGACCTTTAGAATCAAGCTTGATTGCAAGGGCAATCAGCGGGAAAAAAGGCAGCGTAATCAGCAGGCCTATGACAGCCAGGATTATGTCAATAGCTCGCTTGCTGATGCTGAAGACCGTTGTCCTGCGAAACCCATCGGAAAAGATGAACCAGCTAGGAGTGATCGATTCCAGCATCAATTTGCCTTGAATAAGTTCATAAAAAGAGGGGGCATCCATAATCTGAATGCTGTTCAATTTGCATACCAGAACATCCTTAAGCGGAAAAATCCCCCTTCTTTCGGCAAGTGCCACAACGATTACATCAGCCTGGACCTGCTGCGCTATAGTAAACAGACTGTCACAATTGCCCAGGACCATGTCTTGAGGGACATTCAACTGCGCCGGTCCCGCATCAGCCGTTTTTGAGCCAATATTACAAGTCGCATATCCGGTTAGCGTAAAACTGTGCACATTTGAGGAGATCATCTCACCAATCTGGGCAGCCAGAGGACCGGTCCCAAGAACCAGAACCCTCTGGGAGAAACGGGAGTGATTTTTTCCCATCAAGTAGAGAGAGTGACTGCAAAATTGTAGCGTGGCAAAAAAACAGAGGGAGAGGAATAGGACCCCGCGACCCAGTACGAGTTCGGGGGCGAGATAATATACCACTGAAAACAGGGCAAAGGAGGTAATCGCCCCGAAGGCTATATTGATGAGCAATGCCCGTTTGGTGAGATTTTTGTTCTGATCATAGACTTCCATCAGATGAGAGGAAAACAGCAGAACGATAATAACGATAATTACTATAAAAATGGTGTTGGGCTCAAGCAACATCTGGCTGACATGATCGTAGTCAAACCTCACTGTAGCCGCTAAAAACAGGGCAGTTATAGCGAGCATGGCATCAATAACTATGGGAGAGGTTGCTTTTATCTTCATGGATAACCCGATTATTTTTTCAGTTCAGCAACAAGTGCCCCTGCTGCTTTTGCATCAGCAAAGTCTCCCAGCTTCAGTGATTTCTGCAGCATCTTCAAAGCGTTAGCCTTGTCGCCAGACTCTTTATAGGCCAGAGCGAGATGATAGATTACAGTCGGGTTATCCGGCAACATACCAACCGCTTTTTCCAGTACTTTTTTGGCATCTTCCAGGCGATTGTTCTTGAGCAGGGCAAACCCGAGTGTATCCATTATTCCGGCGTTTCCCGCCTCACGCTTGAAAGCGGTAATTGCCATCCGGAGTGCTTCTTCCTTGCTCCCGTAACCCGACGCATACAGGTATGCCAGGTTGTTTAATGCCGGCACATACCCCTCAGATTTTTCGAGGACTTTTTTATACTTTTCAATAGCTTCTTTCTTTTTACTGGTATGATCCAGCAGCGCTCCCTGAGCAAAAAGTGCCGGCGGGAAATCCGGTTTTCTGCGACTGGCTTCTTCATACGCTGTCATCGCCTGAGAGTAATCCTTTGAAGCCTCATAAAGGTTTCCCAAATACACATATGCCTGGGCATTTTTTCCATCAACACGGATGCCGCTTTTAACTTCTGAAATGGCGCGGGTATAATCCTTTTGGCTTTCGTAGATCGATCCGAGAACCATATAGCCTCGTGCCGAGCTCGGATATTTTTCTATGATTTTATGTG
>JAAXTM010000007.1:0-100687 GCA_013336525.1 Geobacteraceae bacterium
GGGAGAAGGTGGCCAAAGGCCGGATGAGGGGGTGACGGTGCTGCATAATCCACCATTTTTCCCCTCACCCTAACCCTCTCCCTCATGGAGAGGGGACTGTTTAGACCCCAAGCGCCTTATTGGAACGATTCAGGTTCCGCTTTGGATTGCTGCAACACCTATATTTGTACATTGTAATACTAAGCTTCCGCGTATATAGTTAAACAAAAAACTCAGGTTCAGAGAAGGTCCCCAGTGCTCGCATTATTACATAGACTGAACGGATCACTAACAAGGCGATCACTCATTCTGATTGACCGAATATAGACCGGCGTTGCGGCTTTTACCGTGCGCCGGTTTATTATTTGGAGGTAACCTCATGAACTACACGCTCAAGGAACTCCTGGATATACCCAGACTACGGCTACTGCTCGATACTCTGGATGAAATTCACAGTATGCCGTCTGCTATAATTGATACGGAAGGCTCCGTTCTTACTGCCACGGCGTGGCAGGACATCTGCACAAAATTTCACCGTATTAATCACGATACGGAAAAAATGTGTATTGAAAGCGATCGGAGCATCAAGGCAAGTCTTGGTGATAACAAGCAGCATGTCGTCTACCGCTGCCCGATGGGCCTTGTAGATTCGGCAACGCCAATAATTATTGAAGGAAAACATCTCGGCAACGTATTCACCGGCCAGCTTTTTTTGATCCCCCCTGACGAAACCCAATTTATCAAACAAGCCCGCCAGTACGGATTTGATGAAGAGGAGTATCTGGAGGCGATGAGGAAAGTACCCATCTTCCCGGAGGAAAAACTTCACAAGAATCTTGCTTTCATCCATGGTCTCACCCAAATGCTGGCTGAGCAGGAATTACAGTACAAACGACAATGTGAAGCTGAAGAGAGGCTGCGCAAGAACGAAGAAACCTTGCTTGCGCTCAAGGATACGCTTCAGGAACAGTATGAAGAGTTGCAGGTGAATGAAGAGTCACTGCGGGAGCAAAATGATGAACTCCATGCAACTGAAGAAATGTTACGGGTTCAGATAGAAAATTTCGAGACCAGCCAGAAGTTGCTAAAAGAGAGCGAGGAGCGGTTCCGCATCCTTCACGATGCCACCTTCGGCGGCCTCTTTATCCATCAAAATGGAATAATTCTGGACTGCAACCAGGGATTGTCAGACATAACCGGCTTTAGCAAGGAAGAACTTATCGGCAAGAATGGATTCGAACTCATTGCACCGGGTTGGCGTGATGGTGTGGTTCAGAACAGTCAAAGCGGCTTCGATCAGCGCTATGAAGTCGAGGGGCTCCGCAAGGATGGCACAAGCTATCCTCTCTCGGTCATAGGAAAAAATATCCCCTATAAAGGCGGCACTGCACGGGTAATCGAATATAGGGACATCACGGAACAAAATCGGGTTAAAGAATTACTGGAGGAAAGCGAGGAACGTTTTCATTCACTGGTGTTGAACATTCCGAATATTGCGGTGCAAGGCTATACTCTCGACGGCACGGTGATTTTCTGGAACCTGGCCTCTGAAATGCTCTATGGGTACAGTGCCGAAGAAGCAATGAACTCGAATCTGCTGGATCTCATCATCCCGCAGGAAATGAAGTCAGAGATGGCAGGTGCCATACAGCAGATGACAGAAACAGGAGCTCCTATCCCTCCCGGTGAATTGTTACTGAAGCGTAAAGATGGTTCACGTGTGCCGGTATTCTCCAGTCATGCGCTGGTTCATCCTTTTGGCCGTCAACCGGAATTGTTCTGTCTGGATATTGATTTAACAGAACGCAAACAGGCAGAGGAAGCTCTCAGAGAGAGTGAATACCGCTGGAAATTTGCCATAGAAGGTTCCGGTGACGGCGTATGGGACTGGAACATCCTTTCCGATGAAGCAAAGTATTCAAAGCGGTGGAAGGAGATGCTCGGTTATAGCGAAAACGACATCCTGCCGACTAACCAGGAGTGGGTGGACCGGATTCACCCCGATGATCGATCGTATGTTGCAAAAACCATGCAGGATTATCTTGAAGGAAGAACGGAAATTTACGTCACGGAATACCGTTTAAGATGCAAGGATGGGAGCTATAAATGGATCTTGGGACGAGGCATGGTGGTAAGTCGCAGCGAGGACAGCAAACCGTTGCGCATGATCGGAACACACACCGATATTACCGTCCGTAAAGAGCACGAAAAAGAACAGCTGAAAATTGAAAAGCTGGAATCACTGGGCATTCTGGCAGGAGGCATTGCCCACGATTTCAACAACATTCTCACCGGAATCATTGGCAACATTTCCCTCGCACAGATATTCCTTGATGCCACCCACAGGTCACACAAACCTCTGGTTGAAGCGGAAAAGGCCTCTATTCGGGCAACGGAACTGGCGCATCAGCTCCTGACTTTTGCCCGTGGTGGTGAACCGGTAAAGAAGGTTGTTTCAGTTCAAAATATTGCCAAAGAGACCATTTCACTGGTGCTTCATGGCTCGAATGTCAAGGGTAATGTCGATATTCCAGACTCAGTTCATGCAATCGAAGCTGATGAAGGGCAGATGAGCCAGGTATTCCACAACATCATCATCAACGCCACACAAGCGATGCCGGGAGGCGGGTCTTTAACAATTACGGCACAGAATGAATCCCTGGACGCCGCGAACACAATTGCCCTTCCGGCCGGCGATTACGTCAGGATATCTTTTATCGATCAGGGGTGCGGAATATCAGAGGATAATCTGAAGAAAATCTTTGACCCGTACTTCACCACCAAGTCGGCCGGAAATGGTCTGGGACTCGCTTCGGTTCATTCGATAGTCAGCAGGCATGGCGGGCATATAGCCGTCAGTTCGATAACAGGAAAAGGGACAACATTCACGATCCACCTGCCATCAATAGGCGAAACGTACGCAAAGCGCCAAACCAGCTCTGCCGCTCAGACGATCAGGAATGATAAAGGCGGTTCCATTCTTGTCATGGATGACGAAAAGATGATCCGGGATATGACAACTGAGATGCTGGAATATATCGGCTACAAGGTGACAACGTGCGAGAATGGTGCGGAGGCAATAACTCTGTATAAAACGGCAAGTGAATCTGGAGCAGCTTTTTCTGCAGTTATCATGGATCTTACCATTCCTGGCGGCATGGGGGGCAAGGAAACAGCAGAGCAGATTCTAGCCTTTGATCCGATGGCGTGCCTGCTCGTGTCAAGCGGCTATTCAAATGATCCGATCATGTCAGATTACAGCACTTACGGCTTTTCCGCTGCTGTGGCAAAACCTTACAAAATAATAGAATTAGGGCAACTGTTAAGTGCGATAGTCAAGGGATAAGAGGGGGGCAAGTGGCAAGGAAGAAATATAATTGTACAGCCCCTTCCCTTCTATCCCGCCCGCGACAACCGTTTGTTAAGCGCCTGACGGGTGATCCCCAGATATGCGGCAGCGAGACGCTGATTATTATCAGCCATTCGCAACGCCTCCGCGACCAGAAGGTCCTCAGCTCCTTTGAGGGTCGGAAACTTTTCGGCGAACGGACAGACCGGACAATAGTTGGTTACCTGATTTGGTAATACATTAGAGCGCAGGCCGTCGCCGATCGCCGCCACAATCGACTCCAGTGATAAAATACGACTCCCGGAACGGGCAACGGCATCATGTATTATCGCTTCCAGTTCGCGGATATTACCGGGAAAACTGTAAGCTGACAGATAACAGTTCAATTCTGGCGGAGCATTCGGAGTCATTTTACCAAGCGAGGCAGATGCCTTCTCCATAAAATGCGCCGTCAGTAACGGTATATCTTCGGGACGGTCACGGAGCGGCGGAAGATCTACACGGTGGCTGCAAAGGCGGTAATACAGATCTGGACGAAATATCCCCTGTTCCATCTTGAGTTTCAGATCAGCATGCGTGGCCGCCACAATACGGACGTCACTCTTTAGCACCTTATCTGCACCGAGCGGCAGGTATTCCCCCTCCTGCAGCAGCCTTAGAAGTTTGACCTGTGATCCTGGCGTCAGATCGCCGATCTCGTCAAGAAAAAGGGTGCCGCCTGATGCCTGGCGTATCAAGCCCTCTCTGGCACTGTCAGCGCCGGTAAAGGCCCCGCGCAGATGTCCGAAGAGGGTGTCGCTGAACATGCCGTCATCCAGTCCGGCCAGGTTTATAGCCACAAACGGACCGTCCAGTCCACTCAATGTGTGAACCGCCCTCGCAATCAGCTCTTTACCGGTACCGGTCTCTCCGGTAATCAGCACCGATTGCCGGGATGGAGCTACCGACTCAAGATACAGGAAAATAGCGCGCATCCGCGCAGACTGTGTGATAATGCTGCTGAAAGCGGACTCATTTCCCAACGTTCCGTCAGAAAGGTGACGACGAAGGCGCTCCAGCTCATATTTTGTATTGGCTCGCTCAAGAGAACGTTCCAGCATGATCTGCAGCTCTTCAAAATTCATGATCGGCTTTGACAGATAATCCCAGGCCCCCAAACGCATGGCCCGTACCGCCTCATTTATCTCACCTACACCGGAAACAACTACAATCGGGGTGAATTCAGACTCTGCCGCAATCGTTTCCACCAGTGTAAAACCGTCCATCACCGGCATCCGGAGATCTGTCATGACAATATCCGGGTGCTGACTACGGAACTGTTCCAGCCCGATTTGGCCGTTTTCGGCTGACAAAACCCTATAACCGATGTCGTCGAGATAGACCGTCAATGACTCGCGGACATACCGTTCATCTTCTACCACCAGAATGGTTGGCTGCTTTTCGGCAAATGTTTTCATAGTGGGCATTAACCGTCTTCCTTGAATTATTGCAGCATGAACGTTTCGTATTCCAGATTGGTCAGATCCCGGTCCAGAACAAAAAGTCCGCACATTATGGTTATACAGAGCGATACCGCAAAACCATAACCGTAGTAGAATGGTCCCATCATGATTGACAAAAGGCTAAGCAGAATATTCAGGGCGGTAAACAGCATCGTTAGCGACAATGCCCGCCTGCGCCGGTCCAGGTAAAAATAAATATTGAGAATACCCAGCAATACAACCTGAAAACCGGCTCCGGCGACATCAATATAGAGCAGCGGCAGGAATACCGTGGGAATGCCGAGTGTTTCAAGCAGGGCACGGCCCAGAATAAATACGGCAATGGTGGCAATGGCCTGAATCTTTATGATATCATAGATTCCCTCTCGCGCCATGCGCACCATTTCATCCTTCATTTCCTTGATATATGAAAGTGATCCGCCTTCACGTACAGCATCGTAATAACGGTCGTAGTATTCGACAAAGTCTGTCTCCATACGCACAAGAAAAACAGCCATGCCCGGCAGGATTGCCAGATACGCCAAAAATACCGGCAGATCGTAAATTTCAGAGGCATTCAGCGGACCGATAACATTGCTGCCGGTATAGGGATGAAACCAGAAGACGAATTTGTCCGCCCAGATGCCAAGATTGTAAAACAGCCCGATAAAAACCAGAGCCAGGTGCATCCGCCCGTTGCGCAAAAAGTCGAACTCTATAATTACTCGTGAAGGGTAGTTTTTGAAGACAACAATCAGCATCCCCATCAGCAGCACAAACTGACCTGTCAGAAAGGCCAGCATAAGACCTTCAAGTCCCCACATTCTTAAAAACAATACAAGAGCCAGCGAAGTGCCATATCCTGAAGCAAAATTAAGAAGTATGGCTTTGTATGCTTTAAGCCCGGAAAGAAGGATCGCTCCGATCCAGACAGCCGAAAGCATGACAAATGTGGTGGCAAACAGCAGCCTGAAATAAAGAGTATTCTTTGGGAATAGTAAATATGTAGCCGGAAAGGCCACCAAACCGCCAACAATAGTGACCAGGAACAGCAGACCTATCAGGTTGGGCATCAGCCGGTAATGTTCTTTTTCGAATATCCTGTCAGCACAATATCGGGTAAAAGCCAACTGGGTCAGGCCGGTATAGATGAGCGACAGTGCTATAAGATAGGTGATACAGACCTGGAACTGTGAAATCAATATGTTCGGAATAACCATCGGGACAGAGATAATGCCGATAATAAGTACTGCCAGAATGGAGAGTACCCATGGGCCGGAACTGATAATGCCGGCGTAAGCATAGGTCTGAAGCAGAGAAAAATACGAATCCCTTTTCAGAAGTTTGCGCAGCTCGAAGCCGATCCCGGCCATCAGTTCATCCCCTTCTGGTAAAATTTACGATAACTGTCAAACATCCTTTCCTGCGAATAAAAGCGCTCAACACGCTCAATTGCCGACCGGCGAGCCCGCCGCCATTCAGCAGGATTACCCAGAAGCTGCAGAATCTCCGTTGCCATGGCCTGCGGATCGTTGATGCCGACAACCCCACCGGCGGCACCAATGGCTTCATCTGCTTCTCCAGACCCCATAATCAGTTGCCTGCAGGCACCAACGTCAGTAGAAACAACCGGAAGTCCCGCCGCAAAAGCCTCCAGAATAACAAGTGGGAGCCCCTCACTGACGGAGCTAAGCACCAGCACTCCGGTTTTAGGAAAAATTTCCGCCGGATTCCGGAATCCCATGAAAATGATCTGACTATCCAGCACAAGACTTTCCGTAAGCGACTTGCATTCAGCAGCGTACTCAGGGTCTTCGTCCTCAGGACCGATTATCCACCCCTGAACTGTCGGGATATGGTTTGCAATGATGCGAACAGTACGGATAAATGTTTTGATATCTTTGATCGGAACAACCCTGCCAAGAAGTGCCAACACCATCGGCGGATTCTCCGGCTGATCACTCCTTAACTTGGCATATCTGGCAATATCGATACCGTTCGGTACGACCTGAGTGCGTTCAGGCAGCGCACCATCAGCAATTTGTCGTTCTCTGGCACCATCATAAAGCGATATTATTGTGCCGGAAGCGACATAACAGAAGCGACCGATTGTCTCAAAAAAACGAATCCAAAGATCGCGAAAAAAACTGATCTCTGTCGGATCTTTCTGGAGCGCATTGCGGTTATCCTGTATCCAGCTGCTCTGAATTAAATCGATGCGGCGCTCTTTCGTATAAATGCCGTGCTCCGACAATATGAGCGGACGACCGGTATTGTAATGTAGTAATGAGCCGAGAAAGCCGGCATATCCGGTGGAAACCGTGTGATACATCCTGGCCGGGATCAGATTACTGGCGATTTCTGCCAGGAGCCAGATAGGGGCGTGCATGTTGCGGGCTGTCCAGAAATAATCAACAAATGAAGGATCGGTACAGCGCTCCTCGTAAAGTTCCGAAATCAGCTCCCACGACTGCTGAGAATAAAGAAACTGCCGGTAATCGATCCCTTTGTCCGGGTTCATATAAAAGTCCAGATCCTTGAGAGAAGGGTTGAGAGTATTCGGATCCGGCTTAAGAAACCAGGCATGCAGCCCCCTGACCACCTCAAATGCTTCCTTATTCCCTTCATGGGCAATTATCCTCGGCTTCGTCCGATGATCCTGCAGATAATGGGCTTCCAGATGGACCAGATTTTCTGGAAGCTCATACTTCATGCCACCATAATCTTCTCGACTGCTGCCGATAAAGACAGCACCGAAACGATAATCCGGGAAGCCGCGTATTATCTGGTTTACCCAACTGGACACACCACCGCTTACATAAGGAAATGTCCCCTCTAGTAGCAGCATGATGTCCACCTGGTCTGATTTTGGAAAATTATCCATCCGGTTATTCCATCCAGAACTTTGCTACCGGGCCAATACCCGGTTTATGGCGCAACAGAGGATCATCTGTAAAAAACTGTTTCAACGCTTTAAAGTCCCTTTGGCGATAAGCCAGCTCAGCAAGATAGGGTATTACCCTGTCACGATGAGCTCCACGTACCAGCCCCAGGTTTATGAATTTTTGTGCCAACTGAAAATCCCCTTTACGCAGGTGAATTTTCCCAATGAGAATCAATAGTGAGTGGTCATCGACCTCAGCATTATATGCCTGAGTGGCATAATGCAAAGATTGCTCGATAAAAAATTGCGACAGATCATTGTTCAGTTCGTTAAAGACCATCTCCCAGTAGGAGAATGCCAGTGATCTAAATAAATGCCGCTTTTCACCCTCGTCATTCTGGTCATCAAACTCCCGAAGTTTATGCAAGGCTTCAGAAATCGAAGCGCCAATAACCTTTTCACGCTGGTCGTAAAGTTTAAATGCCAGCAACCTGATTTCATCATCACTGTCACTGGTAGCCATCTGCAGCAGTCGACTTGAGTTGGACCCACCTCCGGCGTTGACTGCCAACAGCGCCTTCAGACGCATACCACGTGGGAGCTCAGGAGCGCGAAGACGGGACCATGCCCCCCCCTCTCCCATTCCTTGCGCCAGACCTCCTGATTCAGCCATAAAAGGAGGTGTACTAACTGTATAGAATTCAGTCCTCTCCTTAAAATATTGGAAATAACGAAAATATATCAATATCAAGAAAATCCCCAGAGCTCCAAACACCGGGATAAACAAGATAAAAGCGAAAATGATGATCACGGCATAACGCTGACGAACTTCGAAGCGGTCAGGAATCATTGAAGTCAGCATGAGTGAAAACAGTGCCGAAATAATGGCATGTACTGGCAGAAACTGTATCATCTGGCTTGTGCCACTCATGCCACTTCCACATCAACAAGCAAATCAGCCAACTGATGCAACGGATCATCAGCCGCCACCATAAAAGATCTTGACGTTACGCCACCTTCGCTGATTTTCACTCCGAAATCTTTACGGAACATCTCGTTCAGTCTTGCCATGTAGCCTTCTACGGCTGCAGGCCCGGAGAACGGCATCAGGGTTGCGAACTGAACCCCCCATCCCAAATCCCTGCGCCACCCGTGATCCAGACCACGCTGCTGCCTTTCAAGCGCAAGACAAATTTCGTGAAGCCTTCCAGTAGGCTTTATATTAACCACAACCAATGCGCTCGTAACATCCAGTTCACGCCGCAGCCGAACCATCTTGTACAATTCTGCAGCAAACATCGTTGGACAATCAGGAAATACTGTCAGCAGGCTGCGGGCTTCATAGGCAGCCTCGGCGTGATCCGTTGCATACGCAAGCAAAACGCCCATTATCTGAAGCGTTTCACGTTTCAGTGCAAGAAAAGGCATTTCACTAACGAGCAGAATTCCTTTTGTAATTCCGGAGCTTGTACGCAGCGGGGCGGCCACCAGATAAGGGCTTTTCTCGTCTTGAGCAAGACGGTTTATCGACTGGTATGAGGCATTTCCTGTCTCAATGGCAGATCTGAGCAGCAGGTCATCCGCTTTCAAGTCTGCTCCGCTCCCACACACGGCCACCGGTTTTTCCTGTATTTTCCCGTTATTTTCCATCAAATATATTGCAGCGCTCTCAAGACTGCAGTAATGCACCAAGATTGAAATCATCGCTGAACCGGTCTCCTGGTCCAACACCCCCCCATGTGAAGCAAGTAAGCCGCGTAGGTCGACCAAGGCGTCACGCAGCGTCACCGGTCTACTTATAAGATTCTGTTCCAGGCGATCGTGAGACAGACGCACCATGAAATAGGACCGCGACAACTGTTCGAACCGCTCGCTTGCATGGCGGCTCAACTGGTCTGAGCGCCGTAAACGCGTACTCCATACGGAACTGAACTGACCACAAACCATGGTCATCAGAATGCCGCCAAGCATAAAGATCGTCGGGAATTCTCCTGTTAGAAGTCCCATTCTGAAAAGTGACAAATAGAGCAGACAGATTATGGCCATAGAAACCATACCTGGAGAGATCCCGTAACGAAGCGCTATCAGCAGCGGGGCAAACAAAACCCACTGAAAATCAGCCTTGATGAAAAACGGGTCTGAGCGATTTAAGAAATATCCCCCTGCAAGGATTATCCCAGTGATAACAAGCGTCTCCAGCCATTTTTCCGTTCTCTCGGAAAGATATTTATTAAGCATGAAACTCATTTTTGCGGATTCTTGGACTGATTTTCAGGCAGCACCCTGATTTCTCCTAAAAGGCGGTCCAGCACCTGTTGTGCAACTGAACTGACCGCATCACGGCTCCAGCCGCTCTTGCCGGCTGCACCACTCCAGACGACCCTTCCCTCCGGCAACTCTATAAGCTGCAGGGTGAAGGCGGCCACCGGTTCGCCATCCAGGCCGACTTTGTAGCGCCATTCATTAACAGAGCCGGTCAGCACATAGCGCACTTTTTTCTGCTTTGCCAGCTCCAGAGCTTCACGCTGGCGCTTTTCACCACGGTCCATGCCCAGCTCTTCCGGTTTTGGCTCAACCGCAATCCGCTCCAGATGCTGTACACCACGCGCATAAAGCAGCGCGGCAACAATTGATTCACACCGCTCGGCTGCATACGGTGTCTCGGTGTTGTTGATAAATGGAATCAGGCCCCAGCTTTCCTGAAAGGAGACCTCTGTCCCGCTCTGGTGCAAGGTCACACAACCGGCCAAGCTTAGAGTTGCCGCAATTAGAAGCATTGTCATCAAACGTTTCATAGTTCCTCCTCGGTCAATCAAAATAATAGCGATACAGCAGTTCTGCTCGTGTAGTAAGAGCGCTGATTCCAAAAGAACCGCTATCTTGTGAAAAAGACAGTTCCAGCTTATCAAGCCCGAATACCGGGCCTACCAGACCAAAGTCATAGTGAAATCCGGTACCTGTTGTACTGGTCCAGCTTGCATCAGCAGAAGCAAAGGGCCCCCATCGTCTCACGTAATTTATACGCCCATCCTGCCCGACATTTATGCCGATGCCGGCCTGGGTAAAAGTTGCGGGAACATAAAAGGATGGATCGGCAACGGCACCAGGTATCAGCGAAAGCGCCTTGCCGGAAGGTATACCGGTTTTTTCATAGTAATGATATCCACTAAATGCTCGCAGATTTGTGTCAGGCCAACTGCTCAAAAGCCGGTGTGTCAACTCACCCTCAAAGGAAGACCCTCTGCCCATATCCCGGCGTTCCTGATCACGCAAATATCTCCCTGAAACCCGAAGGGAAAGCATATCACGTGGCGATAGCGCTGCCACCAAGCCGATCCTGGCCTCATCCTTGATTCCGCCGATCTTCATATACACATTTTCTGTCCCGGCCGTTCCCGTCAAAAGTGCAAAATCCATTGTCAAGCGACTGTTCATCCTCCAGTTACTCTGTAATGATGATGACAAATAACGGGAAAGAGCGTCGGTAACGCCAGCGGTGAACTCGGCAGTTCCCCTTTCATGGCGCATTAGCAACCCAATCTGAGCATTCTGCGCGCTACTGGCATATTCCCCAAGAATACCGGCTTTTTGATGCCTGATGTCAGTATTACCGACCTCAACACGCAAGGAATAGCGTGGAGCAACCGCAAATGTGTTGGATATACGCTGTTCTATAAAGCCCACTCCATCCTGATCCATCAGACTCATACGATAACGAAAGCCGCCAGGGCGACTGCCGTAGAGAGTTCGTAACTGCTGATCAAGAAGATGGTCGCGGTCGTTGACCTGGAAGCGTTCAAAAGCATGAGTCTCGGCAACAGGAGTCCACCCGACACGCGATGCAGCTTCAACAGCATCCCTGTATGGAAGGCGCTGCAGCTCCTTTTGCAATAACCCCATTATTCGGGGACGGTCATTCTCATCCAGGGCCTGTGAAAGTTCCACCCAAAGTGGCCGCCTGGTCATACGGGCAAGCTCTTTCCAGTACCATATCCGGCCAAAATCGCTCCTGCCGCTGGACATCGCCCAGGCAATAACCAGTTCGCGGCTGACCGCGTCCTGTGGAGAATGCATAATTGCCTGCATCTGCCGGTCAACTGCCTCACCCGGTTCAACCCGCATTGCCAGAGAGGCATAACGGTACAGCAAAGTGCGCCGCTCTGTTTCTGGCAATGTCTGAACGCTTTTCATCTGTTTACGCACAAGATGGAGCGCCCGCAGCCTCTCTAAAAAAGCCGGTTCCGGCCAGCCGGACTGTTCCATGGCATCAGCGTAACCGGCCAGCCACGAGGGGTCATTACGCATTTTACCGTAACGCGCCTGAAAATATATCAGAGCCTTACCGTATTCTCCCAGATATGAGTAAGCCGCAGCATATGTGTCAAACATATCCGGCGTTGATTGCACACGCTCTTTCCAGCCTTCCAGCGTACTTTGCAGCTCTTCTCTTTCCCCCAGATCAATCAGCAGCCAGATATATCCCTCAGCCAGTGACAGGTCGTGCGGCGCAAGGGCAAGTGCATGTCGATAGCTGCGTATACTTGCAGGCAAATCTCCGGCGCCTCGATATACCTGTGAAACAAGCCGCCAATAATAAACCGACTCCTCCATTGGCTCAAAAAATGACGAGTGTTGTGACTTCTGTATAATGGTTAAAAGTTCCTTGTAACGTTTCTGGGCCGAGCCAAGTTCCAGCAGGGTGATCAGAAACCCTCCCTTGCCCAAACGCCCCCAGGCTTCCATAGCTATATCATAAGCCAGGCCAGGGTCCTTTTCCCGGGTTATCAGGATCAGGCGCTGATAATCCATATCGCGCCCAACACCTGCATCCACCAATAATCGCGCAGCCTTTTCCGCAGTGCTTAAATCCTGCAGCGCCCAAGCTAAATCACCGAATGTTTGCCAGTATTCCTGTTCAGCTGTCGGAATCTGCTGTTTGCCAAGACTTAAAATTGTATAAGCCGCCGAGGCATCACCCGAACCATAAGACAGAGAGGCTGCCCTGAGCAATTCTGTAGCAATCATCCCATAACTTGCCGCTTTATCGAGTAGAGCAGTTATTGCGTCGGCATGACGACCAACCGTTTCATATAGACGGGCAAGCTGTTCAAGCACATACTTCCGGTCCGCCCCACCCCGCTGTTTTTCCAATGCCGCAATTGCATCTTCCGGAGCACCGGACAACTCACAAACAGTAACATATTCCCTGAGCAGCTCCGAGTTATCGGTAAAACCGCGCATTTCAAGCAGGAACTTTAGTTTGGCTCCGTCTCCAAGCGCCCGAGACAGCCTGAATGATTGATCAACTGCATTTTGCTGATGAAGCTCCTTGGCAAGAAAAAACCAATGTTCCAGGGCCTTGACAGAATTTCCGGACCATTCTCCGCTCTGTGCCGCTTTGCGGCGCCATAGCGGGTCGCGCGGTCTTGAGAGGACTGCCTTTTCTGCAAGTAGAAATGCTTCAGCAGAGTTACTATTGGCAAGAAAGACATCATAACTGAGCCCATAAAGTTCCGCATCAAAGGGTGTTACAGGGGCCATCGGAGGTGGAGGCTCTTCAGCACGGCACAAAATGGCAGCACTGAAAGGCGGTGCGGTCAGTAAAAGCGCAGTTATCCAGCGAAGAGCACTATTCATGAAGCTCCCGCCTGATGCCTGGACGTTTCCATACCGAGAGCTCGCCTTACAAGTCGCTGAGCCCGTGCCGGCTGCCCGGCTGCCAATCCGACCCTGGTCAGAAAAATCAGGGTGTCGCGGTCTGAATATAGTCCATCAATATTTAGTTCGCCCGCTTCAAATGCCTCTTTTGGCAGGTTGCCAGCCTGCAGCATACGCACAGCACGAAAAAACAACTCCCTCCGTTTTGCAAGCGTATCGGCCTGTTTCATCTGTTCGAAACAGATAGCAGCACCCCTGCGATAATCACCGGCTATCTGAGCCTTTGCCGATTCATCGTTCGGTTGCTCGTTCTCCAGAGTTTCCATGGCAGCGAATTTTCGGCTGTATTCCTGCCATAATTCCAGATCTCCAGCTTTACGCGCATCGTTGGCGAAATCGCGCAAACGCCAGGCCGGCGGGTTCTTGCCTCCCAATTCTATGGCGGCCGAAGCGACAAGAGGTTTCAGGCGAAGCCACTCTGCGCTGCCAGGATCAGACTGGGCAAACATGTTTTTTAATGCCATATATTTCAGTTCGATCAGCACATGTTTTTGGGCCGCGGTAATCCCGACGGGAACACCCGAAAGGAGATCAAGAGCCTTGCGAGGGCTGCCGGAACGAACCAGCGAGCCTGCCACCCTGAAACGCAACTCCGTATCATCCGGGCGAATGCGCAGCAGCGCCTCCTGGTAACGAATTGTAGTTGCATCATCGCTGGTGCCAAGAACACCAAGCAGGCCCTGCTCCGGATAAAGGAGGACCAGCACCAGCATAAAGGCAAAAAAAATCCCGATTACACCCAGAGGTGTAGCAAAGCGCTCTCTCTTTGGTGCATCAGGATTATCGGCAGTCGACTGTGAGCGCATGCTTTCCTTCAGGCAGCTCCGCCACCAGTTCATTGATATTGCCGCTTGTCACAGTTTTGATACCTTTAGGAAAACGACACCCCTTGGCATTGGCAATACTGACTTTAAATGGCGTATAACCATGCAATCCCAGCTTCATACCATTTTTGCTCCGTTCAAAGCCGTCCAGAAAACCTCCGGCAGAGGCAAGATACGGCTCGCCAGGTGATGACTGTACAAGCGTCACCAGCGCCTCACCGCCAGGCAGCAGATGCAGGTAGCGGCTGTCACCATGGTCGTTGAACCCAGCTACTTTATTGCTGTTTTTCAGATCAGGGTATCCAAGAGTGCGGGGAATACGCAGCTGGCGCAGCTGACCATTATTGCGTATCAACCAGCCGGAACCGTCCCAGGCAATTACCGTTCGATTGTAGTCAAGCACCTTCTCGATATATTCTGACGTGTAAACAGCAAACAGTCTCTGGCCAATAGCCCAGTCATGCACTTGCTTTAGGGCGTTCAGTGATGCCTCTTTGGTTGCGGAGTAAAAATGGTAGTAGATATTAACCGGTTTAAGCCGCATAGGTGAATCCGTTAGACGGAAGGTTTCCAACACTCGTTTATAACCATAGAACGGTCCGGTCCAGAGATTTGTATAAACATTTTCGTTTTGATTCGGGGCAAAAACTTGAAAAAAATCCCCTCTTGGTATGCCCAGAGGAGCAACATTACTGATACTGCGATTAGATCCGGTGATCACAGTATCGCCGCCGTTTATATTAAGGGCACCAGCTTCGTAGGTCATCCTGACGGCCTCTTCTCCCGGCACGCAGTTTCCGGTCCACTGGAAGATGCGTGCCCTTTTCCCAGGTGGCATCAAGTTTTGGTTAATATAGTCCAGCGAACCAGAAATCTCCGCCCCCAGGCTGAAGCTGTACCCCGGATTTTTTACCGCAGGCCAGACCTGTGTTCCTGTATCAGTCTGGTCCGGCTTCCACCTGAATGGATGCGAAAATGAATGGCTGGCTCCCTCCACATTTGGGAGTTCCAGAATACCTCGGGCTATTTTCTCCAGTTGCGGTGCCAGAAGAGGCTTTATGCCGTTTTGCGTAAAGGAGCTGGTGATCAGCGAGATTGTTGTCGGTATGCGGTAGCGCTCCAGGATATGCGTACGCAGCTCCTCAGCCGCAAACTTTCCACCTGGCCACTCAGCGCGGCTCTCGAAACCGTCACCGTCAACATGGGACAGTAGTAGTCGCACTCCATTCTCTGTAGAGACATCCGGAACCGGCATGTCCCGAAGACGCAACGCATCTTTGAAAAAGCTTAACGGATTCACAACCCAAGCGGTTTGTTCTCCAAAAAAAGGCGCCATTACATAGGGTTCGAGCACATAACCACCCCAGGTGGTTATCGCTGCTGCATCACTGACAATCCCATTGCCTGACAGTAGTTGCAGCAAAGGCTTTCCGGTCATTATCTTTATCGGTGTAAAGTTATCAGTTTTCGGTAGTGGTTGCTGTTCATAACCAATATGCTGATCTTTCAAAACAATCTTGATCGGCGGAACAATCTTATCTGCAGGCACCGATTCCAAACCGAGTGGAGACAGAAAACCGGCATCAAGTGTCACGCCGAAACGATCTAAAAAGACAATTGGAACACCTTCAGAAACACGCCGTAACGCCCAATCCTTTAGTCCCCGCTTTTCCCCGGAACGATCTGAATAGGGCCACACAAGCACGCCGGCATATCGTCCTTCAAGAATCCCTTCAGGCAATTTTTCCCTCAGATCATGCAGCTTTACAGTATACCCAAGGTAATTCAGCGGCATTACCGCATAACGCTGAAGGTTGGCAAAGAAGGCGTCCCCATTCCCTTCGGCACCGTCATAAAGCCCAAGCACTGTCCGCGGCATAACCTCCACCGACCCGACACCCAAACTTGCCAGATCCTTGTCTGCCACCCAAGGGATGAAACCTAGCTCCTTGATTTTTTCTGCAGTCTTTCTGGCAAGATCGCGTTTTCCCGGCGGGACATAGTCTATGGCAATCACCGGCACGCCAGCGCTTTTGACCTCGTTCAGCTTAGCAGTCAGCCACTCACGGTCATTAGGCGGCACTTTGCCGTATTGGCCGGTGGCTGGACTGAAGTTTTGATACAGGGATTCCGCTGCAACAGCAAAAACAATGTCTTTAACCTTGGGAAAGATCTCAAAGCCGCGATTAAGGATCAGGCGCGCTTCAGGATGGCGCACTTTGATCGCACGCACGGTCTCAGCAAGGCCTGATTCCATGGCAGCCAGCTTGCTTTTATCGGTTGACAGCTGATATGAATCCATCGTGTCGAGAAAAAAACCCCTGTACCCTGCCTTCCACAAAGGTCCGACCACTTTATCCAGAAAAAATTCGCGCCACTCGGGATTTGAAACGTCTATAACCTTTGAATTCCAGTCCTTGTTCTCGCCACAAAACCATTTTCTATTCATCTGTTTTGTGTAGTTGCGATTGGGGTCTGCCTCTCCGGCACTGACGTAGGCAAACAGGTTGCTCGGACCTGTACCGTAGGCCTCAGGTGTCAGACCGCTGTCTGGGTCAACAACTACAACATCAAATGCCTTCAGTTCATTGATCGGGGGATTAGAAGCGTAAAAAACTGCAGTGCTGAATGATTTTGGTGAAGAAGCACCCCAGGCCGTTCCGCAGAAAGTCATAACAGCACTCAATAAAATCAGACGAACATAACCCTGAATCGTCATAACAACCTCTTAACGCATTAATTCTAAGCACGCCTTTTAAAAGCAAAACAACAGTGCCCACTACCGCAATGCATATGCCACTGCCCGGCTCAGCTCACTACGGTTATACGGTTTTTGAATAAAGCCGCTGGCGCCCAACCCTAACAGCTCTTCACCTGTGCCCTCACGGCTGAATCCGGAGCAGAACAGTACTCTCAAGTCTGGATCCATATCACGCAAGCGTAGAAAGGCTTCTTTGCCACCCATCTTAGGCATAATCATGTCCAGCATAACCAGCGAGATATCGCCCCGGTTAGCAGCAAACACCTCCAGAGCCTGTTCCCCGTTTTCAGCAATATATACCGTATATCCAAGATCAACTAAGAGGTCTTGACCGACTTCCCGCAGAATTTTTTCATCATCGACCAGAAGAATCCCGCCTTTACCGGCAACGGTATCATCATTTGATACCGGAGGAACTATTTCACATTCTACCATCGGAAGGTAGATTTTGAACACCGAACCTACCCCCGGTTCGCTCTGTACATACAATTCGCCCTGATGACCCCGGACTGTTCCGTAAATAGACGCCAAGCCAAGCCCGGTACCTTTACCTACCTGTTTTGTGGTAAAAAACGGTTCGAAGATATGTCCAATAACCTCTTTTGTCATGCCGACCCCGGTATCCGACACAGCAATTTCAAGATAACGGCCGGATGCGAGGGATATGTTCATCAACCGGCAGGCTGATTCATCCAGCATCTTCACGGTGGTTGCGTAGGTCAGAGTACCACCATCAGGCATGGCATCACGGGCGTTAACCCCCAGATTAAGAAGTGCATTCTGCAACTGGGTCTGATCTCCCATTACTACAGGATTACTATCATCCAATCGTGACTTGATCTGTATCTGCTTGTCAATGGTTCGTTCCAGCAGACTAATGACAGCAGCAATGATGTCATGAATGCGAACCGGATTTGTTATTGTTGTACCTTTGCGGGAGAATGTCAGAAGCTCACGGGTCAGATCTGCGGAACGGGTAGTTGCTTCAATAATGGTATCCACCAGCTTGTTGTTTCTGTCATCACCCTGCAGGCGGCGCTTCAGCAGTTCGGCAGCGGCCATGATGCCGGCGAGCATATTATTGAAATCATGAGCAATGCCGCCGGCTAACTGGCCGACAACATCCATCTTCTGCGATTGAAGAAGTTGGTTTTGGAGCCGCTTCTGCTCCGACATATCCATAATGGCACTCAGGGTAAATGGTTTTCCGGCAATATCCAGAAGTGCCCCCGAGAAAAAGACCGCAAACAGCTCGCCACCCTTGCGGCGCATTTCGACTTCAAAATTGTGAACGTATTTTTCTTCCCGCAACTGCTGCAGAAACCGGTCACGATCGGATTCGTTCGCCCAGACTCCGAGTTCGACAGTGGTTTTGCCGATTGCCTCTTCGCGTGAGTAGCCAAACATCTCGACAAAGGACTGATTTACCTCACTAAAGGTTCCTTCCGGCAAACTTGTGAGCGCAACCGTTATCGGTGAATGTTCAAAAACGGCCTTGAATTTTTGCGAACTCTCTTCAACCGCCTCCAACTGGACCCGCAGCATCTCTTCAGTAGCCAGCAGTTCGTTCTGACTCAGCATGTAGTCGTCGACCTGTGCACGCAGCATCTCTTCTGTCGCCAGCAGTTCCACCTGAGATTCCTGATACTCGTCGATTTTGAGACGCAGCATCTCCTCAAGACGTCGGCGTTTGCGGATGTTCAGGGCCAAGACCATCAAACCGGCCGTACAAAACATAATAAAGAAACTACCCAGCCAGACTGCGGTCTTGTTTATGGCAAAGGTAGAAGACCGTTTATTCATTATTATCGAGCTGGCAGGAAGCTTGGCCGGGTTTATGTCAAATTTTTCCAGAACGCAGTAATCAAACATCGGACGGGATTGATTGTCGTTTATAACCGGCAGCTTTTCCGGGAGTTCTCCTCCGATAATTCGCGCAGCAAGATCCGCCGCCTTACTCCCTTGTGTCTGCCCCTCCAGCATCAGGCCGCCGACAACGCCTGCCCCCAGTTGAACTGCATGTACGGCATAAACCGGAACCGGACTGGCGCTGCTGACCAGACGGGCCGCCTCGTACTGACTGAAGGTCCGTCCACCTTTTTCAACCGTGTATGAAAGCAACAACACCAGTTGGTCGGGAGATAAACTCTTCAGCTTTTCAACAGCTCTCTCCAGCGGCATTTCGTCAAGAAATTCAAATTTGATGTGCGGATAACGAGCGGCTGTTCTTTCCATTTCACGGCGTATGGCCTGGCCGGTATCGGTTTGATCATGAATGGCGACAACACCACGTACCGAAGGGTGCATCCGGAGGGCCAATCCAAGAGTACCGGCAGAATCAAGGTATTCAGTAACCCCAGTGACTGAATGGTACCCGGCGATCATGGATGGTGCAAAATCATTAATGCCGCAGAAAACCAGAGGGGTGTCTGGAGAAATACTCGGTCGGTACTGCAACGCAAACTCCAGCGCGGCATTATCCATAGCTATGATGACATCAAGTTTACGGGATGCATACTTGCCTTCAAGCAGGTCTGCCAGGCGTGGAAAGTGTTTTTTGGTATGGAAGTTTTTTGTATCTAGATATTCAACGAAGAGTTCCGTACGAGGAAAAGCTTTTGACAGCCCTTCACGGACCCCTGCCATCTCATTTTCCGACCAATCGTAGCTGATATTATATGAATTGAGGACAAGAATGCGCGGAACTGAGGAGGGAGCATGAAGCGGTGTTTCAGCAAAAGACTGTACAGGCCAGGCCATACTGGTGGCAATTATGAAACAAGCCAGATAAAAATGGCGTAGCAAAGCTCTCATAAAGACCCCGTACCTATTGCTGCAAGTGAAAACAACCACGGATAAGATTCACTACCTTGGCTAATAATGATCGTTATTCATTATCATATCTGCAAAGACTGCGAAACTAATTAAAACGGCCGTCAGGAATAAATCATGACGGCCGTTGAAATTATGGTAACAAACAAATAATGCCGCCGATTTATTTTAATAGAACCTCGATTTTGGCGCTTTTTCTGGCATCGGCAATAAACGACTGGATAGCATCGTTAATTTTCTGCCCATTTAGATATTCTTCAATTCTGGGCTTTGCATCCTTAAAAGCAACCGTTTCGGCCGCTTTTTTCTCGGTCAGCTTGATAATGTGATAGCCAAACTGGGTTTCGACAACATCACTGACCTCACCTGGCTTAAGAGAAAATGCGGCTTTTTCAAACGCAGGCACCATCTGCCCTTTACCAAAGAAACCGAGATCTCCGCCTTGCTGACTGCTGGGACAGGATGAATTCCCCTTGGCCAAAGCAGCGAAATCAGCACCGCCTGTCAGCTCCTTTTTCAACTTTTCGGCCTTTTCACGTCCTTTTTTCCTGTCGTCTGCAGATGCTTTTTCATCAATACCAATCAGAATATGGCTGGCTTTAACGCCTTCTTCCTGCTTGAATTTGTCCAGGTTTTTATCATAAAAAGCGCGGACTTCAGTTTCAGTAGCAGCATTTTTTTTCACAAATGTCGTTTCAATAAAGCGTGAGATCAAAAGGTCGCGGCGAGTATACTCACGCAGGTCTTTTTCAGTCATCTCCATGTCTTTAATGGCATTTTTGAAGCCTTGCTCATCATTAAATTTAGCTTTTCCATCGGCAATCTTGGTATCGATTTCTTTATCCAGATCTTTATGCTCCAGCTTCGCAGCAGCTTGATACAGCAATTCAGCAGATATCAGCTGTTCAACCGCCTGCTTGTCGATTGCCGCTTGCTGTTCAGCCGGCGCTGTCTGCCCGCGCAGCAGAACTTTTTTTGCACGGCGCAGCTCTACAGCATCGATAGCAGTCCCGTTAACACGGGCTACAGGGCCCTGTGGCGTAACAGCGGCAACCGATACAGGAACAGGGGGGCTCGTTTTTTTTGCTTCATGCTCGGCAGCAGCAACAAAGCTTGCAGACGAAACGACTGCAGCTACAAGGAATCCTTTCAAAAACCATACAGATGAATTGTTTTTTTGCATTGTACCGGTTACTCCTTAATATAAATTTTTCGTGAGTGTAGCACATTAATCCTGAGCATGAAAAGCCAAACATATTTTTGACATTTGTAATACTTTCAGATACATTCTGCGACTGAATCAGACACCAATCAGCTTGTGTTCTACAGTCGGTTTTCAGCCAGTTAACCAGGAGGAAAAGTGGAAATGAAAAGGGTCCTTGTAGTAGATGACAGCCTCTCAGTTGCACGCCAGCTTGAGAAGATAATTGCTGAATCAGGCGATTTCACCTGTGTCGGCCATGCCAAAAACGGCGCCGAAGCGATCAAGATGAATCACACCGAAAATCCTGAAATTATCTGTATGGACATGAACATGCCGGGTATGGACGGCCTTACAGCACTGCGTACGCTCTCAGTCATGGACAAAGAGGTCAAGGTTGTAATGGTGACATCGCTTGGCGGCGTTGGTGACAAGTTTACCGAGGCACTTAAACTTGGCGCAAAAAATGTCATCTCGAAGCCGTTTGAAGCCGATAATGTCCTGAGGATCCTGCGGGAACTCTGATTCATCAAATTCATGCTTCAGTAAGGTATAAATGATTTTCTAAAAGAAAAAATCTTTGACGCACTTATCCTGTTATCAGGGTTAGACAAGGGGCGCTAATATGGCTGTTAAATTTTTTGGACAGTTTTTAATTGAACAGAGTGTAGTCACAAGTGATGCGCTGCTGAACGCTATTGATCTTCAGGACAAGAACAACCTTAAACTCGGTGAAATGGCCGTATCAATGGGCCTGATTACAGCGTCTGACATCCAGCGTGCCCACAACGCTCAGATGTCCAAAGACATGAAACTTGGCGATCTGCTGGTCGAGATGGGATTTCTGACACTCGACCAGCTAAACGATGTCATTACACGCCAGAAGAACACCCATCTGTACATCGGTGAAGCGCTGGTACAGGTTGGAGCGTTGACAAGTGACAACCTCCAGAAACAACTGGATGCCTTCAAGGCTGATCAAGCCGGATACGTATCGGACGGCATTGAGCTTCCGATAGCCTCCGCAAACAATAAAATCTGGGAAATGACGGCTGACCTTACCTACAAGATGGTTACCCGTGTACTCAACCTGCGGTTCCGGCCAGGCAAATGTACCCTTGCAACATCTATCTCCCATAACTTCATGCTGGCAGCTATGGATTTTGCGGGAGATGCGGAAGCCCGCTATCTGCTCTCCGTGTCAGAGGGGCTGCAAAAATCGATTGCAAAGGCAATATTAAATGAGGAATCGGTTGATGGCGAACCAGTAGAAATACTGGAAGACACCGTAATGGAATTTATCAATGTTGTCTGCGGCAACGTAGCGGCCAAAGCTTCACAGATGGGGATTATCATGAACATCAATCCCCCGGTTACAGTTCACTCGCCGCTCGGCGGCATGCCGATTCCTGACGGCCACAAGGCGCTCAGCTTTCCGATTCACATTGAAGACGGAGACACGATGGAGTTGATTCTGCTGATCAAAGAATAAAAAATCATCACACACAGAAAATCAAGCCTCAGGGGTTATTAAAAAACCCTGGAGGCTTTTTTATTATCACTCACCGCCAAACCTCATCGGTATACTCCCCGTTCATATCCCGCACGAACAAAGGCGGCTGCACAACCGGTGTGCTGCGTCTCCCTTTGGCCAATTCTGCCATGAACATGGTTGCCGGTGACTCCGCATTGCTGTGAATCATGCGCAGCCGCAGCACGGACAATTTCATTTCAGAGGCGAGCGCCATGAATTCGGGCAGACGGGACGGAAGCTGAATGAAGCATATTTTGCCAGTAGGTTTTACCAGATATTTGGCCGCAGCCAAAAAATCAGACAGGCCGGCAGTCGTTTCATGGCGGGCACTATCGCGCCCGGCCTTTGGGCTGACTTTACCACTGCCGGCTTTCCGGAACGGGGGGTTGGATACTACCAGATCAAAGGTTGAATCAGGACATTTTTTGCGCAAACTCATCACATCTTCAGCCAGCACGGAAACTCTCTCGGAAAGATCATTGTGCTGAATATTTTGTTCGATAAGCGCTGCCATATCAGGGTTGTTTTCGACTGCAATCACTGAAGCCGCAGGGTTGATCCGCGCCAGCACCAGAGAGATGATGCCGCAGCCGGCTCCAAGGTCAATAATGCTTTCACCGGGCTTCACTTCCGGGCAGAACCTTGCCAAAAGCAGAGGATCCAGCGAATAACGATACCCCTTGCGTGGTTGGAACAGTTGCAGATCAAACAGTTTGATCTCATCTTGCGTCAAACAGTCACCCCTCACACTTCACATTTTTACGACGTAAAAACCACTCGCGAATGAGCATCCCGGCAAACAGAGCAAACGAAGCCAGTGTCAGATACTTGCCGATCTTGAAGGGGAGCGGATCGAAACGGAACTCTACTTTGTGGCTGCCTGGTGTGAGGTAGACGCCTCGTAAGATATGATTGACCGGAACGATCTCGGTCGGCTTGCCATCAACAGTGGCTTTCCATCCCTGATAATACTTTTCCCCCAGCACCAGCAGTGCATTGACTGGAGTCGCTGCATCGACAACAATATGGTCCCCTTCATACACAGGTATCGAGACGTTCTGCACAGGAAGTGGGGACAGCTGACCGTTCGGATCAGCGAGCGGAATTGGTGGTTGAGCTTCCACCATAGCTATGGTCGCCGGGTTGAACTGCGGGCTTTGCAAAATCGCCAGGCGCTGGGCCGGATCGGTTACCAATGCCGCAGAGGGTACCAGCCAACCCTTGGGAAGAACTTGCCGGTTTTCGAGGAGAACTAAAGCGCTGTCCGGGGGGGTAAAGGCCGGTACATATTTCTCTCCCATCTGCGCTTTCTGCAGTTGATAGTCGGCACTCGGCATGATCAGGTACTTGACGTTGAGGATATCAGTCATAGGACCGGCGACGTTGAGGCTGTCAAGATACTGCTGCCAGCGCACATGCTGGACCGGATTGGAGGTAAACATCACCGGAATACCGGCCGTGGCATACTGCATCGGGTCGCTGCCGTCCATGGGGAGCGTCCGGTACTGGGTCGTGTTATTAGCAAGCAGGTATTCAACAAGCGGTGATTTTACCCCTTTGTCCCTGTGCGGCTCATCCGTCAGAAACATGAATTTACTGTTGATCCTCCCCACATCGAAGAGAAAGAGCAGCAGAAGAAGATATGGAAGTATCCTGACGGGCAGCCTTTTCCAATGATACGCCGTGAAAAGCGCTGCAAACAACGCCGCCAATCCGGCGGCAAGGGTTGTCTCAAAAACCAGATTGTTCCAGCGCTGCAGTACCAGCTGTCCCCCCCCCTGCTCGTAACGGGTCGGCTGGGCCAGTATTTCAACGAAGCTGTTAAGCCACAGTTCTTTGCCGATCATCTCAGCTGTCAGCAGCAGAAGCAGCGCAAGCGGGACGGCCAGTATGCCAACGATATAGCGGCGGAAGGCCAGAGTGCCACGCAGCGACTCATCACGCAGAATGTCAAGCCCCCTCGCTGCCAGCACCCCCACTCCCAGCACCGGCATGAACATGATCATTTTCGGCACCCTAAAACGGTTGATGCCTGGGAAGTAATCGAATAGAAGATTGTAAAATGGTGTGTACTTGCCCATGGAGAACAGGAGACCCACCACCACGGCAGCCAGTGCAATCCAGGTTATCGGGTCACGCCGGAAGAGCAGCGGCAGCGGTAACAGCAACAACGGGAGTAGTCCCATATAACTGACGGTCTGAGTGAAGCGCATCCTGCCCCAGTAATATGATGCAATACTGTCCGGATTTGGACCTGCCTCCTGACGAGATAAACCGAAGAAACCGGGTATGACTAGTGCGGCGAGCTCTTCAGGCGGAAGTGACCATGACATCGCCTCTTCCCGTTCAAGTCCACCCTTCGGCTGACTGGCGCTGCTTCCGGCAACTGTGTTCGCACCGCTTTCTGCGCCGCGGTTGGTACCTTTGGACCAGTTGGCAAGAGGAACCAACGAGATTGCTACGGTGGAAAGGAAAAAGAACAGCAGTGCCAGATTCATACCAAGCAGTTTGAATGTGCCCCGCTTCCCCTCTTTCACTTCGCTCCGATAGATAAAGGCCAATCTGATGACCGCATACAGAGCCATGCCGAGGCAGGTGTAAAAAGCAACCTGCCAATGGGTATGAAAAAATTGATAGGCAAGCACAACAGCGGTCGTCAGGAAGAAGATCAAACGGCGGGTCTGGAACCCTTTTTCAAAGAAATAGAAGGCCCACGGGGCAAAGGAGATAGTGGCTATCTTCATGACGTGACCGGCATTGATCAGTGACGCGTTTTCCGGAGCGATGGCGAAGATCAGACCGCCGAGCAGCGCGGCAAAGCGGCTGGTGCCGATCAGGCGGCAATAGTAGTAGGTGCCGGCAGCGCCAATAAAGAGCTGGAAGATGATATACCAGGCAACGCTTGCCGGTGCGGGAAAGAGCCAGAAAATGAGTCGTTGAAAGAGCAGGAACTGTAGCGAAGCCATACCCCCCTCATTAGTATGGCCGCTGTTTACAAACAGATTCCAATCAGCGTTCGAGAGGTTAATCTTGAAAATTGCCCAGAAGGGCTGGTCTCCGCCCCCCTTCACTCCCCAGTAAAACTCATTGATAATGTCTGGAGCCCGAATGATCTGGTGGGTAAAAAGGATCTTCGAGAACAACAGAATCAGCCCCGCCAGGAGAGCGACGATAATCAGCAGGTCTTTTTTACGTTCAGCCATGAGGAAGCTCCATGCTTAACCAATAAAATTTGTCGCAGGTTCAAATTTTGTAAATATACATTTAAATCAAATTTTTACGTTTTTAAGATAATATCCAACCAGCCGCTTCGCATATTGCCGCCAACTAAAGTTCTCCACTAGATAGCGCCTGCCGGCCAATCCCAGGGTTTTACTCCGCACACGGTTCTGCAGCAACTCCACCGTCCGATTAATCAGCCCCTGCCGATCGTCGGGGTCGCAGAGAATTCCGGAATGTTCAGGGTTGATATATTCCAGCGCCTGCCCCACCGCATCTGCAACCACCGGCACCCCTGCCCGGATTATCTCCGTCAGCTTGGCCGGACACTTGGCGCGGTTAACCAGAGTATCGTCCAGCGGATAGATAGCCACGTCAGCAGCGGCCAGGTAATCCGGTATTTCGAGTGGTTCAACCCACCCAACCATGACCAGTGACCCGGCAAACCCCATCTCCCTGGAGGCCGCCAGCAGAAGTTCTTCCTCCCCATGCCTCCCCTTCCCCACCACTAGAAAACGGACGTCGGGTACCCGCTCACAAATCCCTGCCAGCACCCGGTGCAGCCGTTCCTGTGAAAACTCAAAAAAACGGGTGTATAAAAGAACGACCGGAGTATCGGCTCCGATTGCCAATTTCTGCCGGATAAGCAGACCATCTCCAGGCGGGACATCTTCCACACAATTAGGCAGATAGAGAATCTTTTCCGCTGCCACACCCAGCCCGGCGGTCAACCGTTGCAGTTCACGACTGGCGACAGTCATTCCGACGGCATGACGGGACAGCCACTGTTCCTGAAAAGCGTAGAAGCGCTTTTCAGAGGAGGAGTAGGACTGCAGGTCATTCATGCCCCCCTTCCCCTCCCAGTCATCGCTGTCGACAAACAGGGGCGGCATACGCAGACCGCAGCGTTCAATCAGGTGCATCAACATGGCTGCCAGACCGCCGTACCCCTTGGGCTTGAACAGGTGGATCAGGTCCGGCTTTTCAGCGAGTGCCGCACGTAACATCCGCCAGGCAAGGGGGAGAGCAGAGAGCACCTTACCGGCAGTGGGAAGCACGACATTAACAAGCCTGACACCGCGTACGGTCTCAGTTTTACCAGAGTCTTCAGGGTTGGTGTAAGGGGGAGCTATTACCGTCACCGTATGGTCAAAACGCTGCAGCTCAACCGCCAGAGGCAGCATCCGGGCAAGCACGGTTCCCTTGGGGCGGATGCCAAAAGGTGCGAGGAATACAATTTTCATCTTATCGTGCCCTTTTTAGCGCGAGAGCCAGCAGTACGGCAAAATTGAGCTGGAACAGAATAAATGCATGCCGGTTACTCAATCGACACTCCAAAAATCGCCGCTTCAGGGTGCGGTCCAGGAAGCTCAACACAGTCACGTTGCATCTCTCAAAAAATTCGGCCACCTTGGAGATAGCAGAGGCCGCGAACGCTTCCGGACAAATCTCCCGCAGCAGCAGATAATTCGGCACCGAGTTGCACATTTTTTCGTAGGTTTTGGCCTTTGTCACCAGCCCCAGATGCGAGGCGGTATTGTCGATATGCAGAATCCGATACTTTTTGGCAAGCCGCACGCCCCACTCGATGTCTTCGTACCCATAACCGGTGAATCGTTCGTTGAAAGGGGTCGCCTGAAAGACGCTCTTCCGCACCATTATGTTAGAGGTCAGGATATGACGCCAAGGTTCCTTATTCCGCTCTGACGCGGACTTAACCTCTTTCCTGTTGCCGAGATAGGCATGGTAATCGTATTCCGGTTCGTTCAAGATTCTGGTTCGGTAGCTTATGCCTCCGCAGACCACGTCAAAATTGTTTTCCTCGGCAAGCGAGAGATATTTCCCGATGAAATCGTTCGTGTCGGGCAGCACATCACAGTCAAGAAAAAGGAGAAAATTACCCGACGCCTTTGATGCAAGCAGGTTCCGTATCGCCGAGCGACCGAGGTTCTGGTCAAGCTTTTCGCAGGTCATATTCGGATTCAGATGTTCCGAGAGGAAGCCAACATTTACGGCATCCGCTTTAGTGTCGGTTGAACAGTCATCGAGGACGATAATTTCCACCCGCGAGCCGAGGGAATTGTCCTTGTTTTCCTCGAATATTCTCTTCAACAGCCGTGTGGCATCCCAGTTATATACGGGGATGAGAATGGATAAGTCCATAGTTGCCTTGTGCCCTAACATAAGTTCATAGAATCATGAGTCCAGCAGTAACGACCGGTATGCCGAGCAGAACTTTTCCCCGCTGAAATGCATCCTGGCATGGTCATAGGCAGAGCGAGACATGGTGCTCAGCAGTTCCCGGTCCAAGCACATGCGCTCGATGATCCAGCACATTTCGGCAACAATCTGTTCCTCGCCAAGGTTATTTCGCACCAGCCACCCATTGCAACCAGACGTCAGATGCAGAGGAATACCGCCGACATCAGTGGAAACCGGTACGACTCCATGCGCCATTCCTTCCATTATAACCATGGGGAAACCTTCCCTGTCTGAGGTCAGTAAAAGTAAATCCGCATCATCGTAAATACGGTTCAAGTGGCCCTGGTCCGCAATCTCACCCAGAAAATCGCAATACGGTCGGTCCGCTTCATCGACAGCGTGAGCGGTATCACCCACAAGGAGAACCTCAACGGGAAGCCCACGTTGACAGCAGAGGGCAGCGATCCGGCCAACAAGATGCACCCGTTTCTCTTCGGAACCTCTCCCTACATAAAGGATTTTCAGTAGTGTCTGCTGCACTTTCTCAACATATCTTTCAGGCACGGCAACATAATTCTCTATCAACAAAACCCGCTCTGCGAGAAACGGAGGTCCGCCGTGCTTGAGGTACTGTCCCTTGAGATCATCGACAGTCTTGCCGTTGATGGCGACACGAGCGTGCAACCGCGCAGCCACGGGGAGACTGAAATCCTCCGAGCCGCCGCCGAAAGCATGTATAAGGTCGATGCACCTTACCTCAGGCTTCAGATAGGGCAGCAGCAGGTAATAGAAAAGACTGTTACTTCCGAAGACAACTGGATGCTTGTGACGGTTAATGAATCCAGCCATAACCCCAATGCTCACGGGATAGCCGTACTTAAGCAGGAACCACATATTGCAAAGCCGGGCACGCTCCCCGAAGAGGGAGAGGAAACCATGGTTAGCAGATTTTTTTGTAAAAAATACCCACGGCCGTTCTTCCGCGAAACAGCCGACAATGCTGGCATGGACTTTTTCGGCGCCACCTACGTGGCAGAAGGGGAAAAAGAAAAATAGCGATGAGTTGTTTCTGACAGGAAAGACAAACCCGATTATTTTGGAAATATTTATTATTATTTTGAAAAAGGGTGAATTATTTAATGCAACAGCAAATAAGTCCCTGTTGTTATGCCAATTCACTTTAAATATGGAATGAAGTGCCTTTTTTGCAATTAAATAGTAGATGTCTCTAAAAATGTGAAGAAAAACTTTTAGCAACCAAATAGTTACCAAACCATGCTTTATAACATTCCAGGCAAAAGTTAATTTAGTCCTTATTTGTTTCAGTTCCGGAAAGTTCAAATTACTTTTTGAAGTTATTGAAAGAGGGTGAATTCTGTATTTCAGCAAAGGTTCGGTTATTTTTTCAATTTTCACCCCATCGACACAGAGCCTGAGCCAGAGATCATAATCCTCTGATGCGTTCTGTAGCGGGTTATATCGATATTTTTTTAGAGTTTCCTCTCTGATCATTATGGATGGATGGGCGATGCAATTGGCTTTAGGGAGAAAATTCCTGATTTCCTCATAGGTATGTGTTTTTGCATCATCCTCCCATATGCCGCGCGATATCCCCTGTTCATCCAGAAAAATCACATTTGCCGCGATGACAGTACATGCCGAATTTTCGTCCAAATATGTTACCTGCTTCTCCAGTCGTTCGGGCAGGCTTACATCGTCGCAGTCCATCCGGGCGATGTACTCACCCTTGGCAAGGTCAATCCCTCTGTTCAGAGTTGATATCAAGCCAAGATTTATCTCGTTGTGAATCAGTTTAATCCGGGGATCATTATATGAAGCGATGATCTCAACCGAGTGATCTGTTGAGCCATCGTTTATAATCAGGAATTCAAAGTCAGGGAAAGTCTGGTTCAGAATGCTCTCGATCGCTTCACGGAGATAGCGCTCGCCATTGTACACCGGCATTAGTACGGTTACTTTCGTGGTCTTCACGCAGCAATCCTCAGCCACGACTCCGGTAATAGATCCGCGACGTCAATTTCAGGGTTCGTGAACCAATCTGACGGCGCCACTATCATCTTGTCCGAATTTTGGTTCAGCCAAGCTCCCCACCAACTAAATGAACTGTTGGCGATAATGTTATGCTTGCAAAGACTCATGAGCCGTAAATCTTCATGGCCTCTAGAGGCATTGTGAGTGATAAAAGTTGTCGGAAAAGGAATCACCAAATTGGCCTTAACCCACGTTGAGTCGTCTGAAAAAACATAGAATTCGGGGTGGTTCACATCTTTTGAGATACGCTTTATGGCATGTTCGTAATACTTTAGTCCGCAAATGCCGTGATAATTTGACGCTTCAGCGTTGGTAACGAAATCGCCACGACGCACATGCAGCGACACTGAATCTGTTTCACTTATCAGCTCGGCAAGCTCTAGATTTCGGCCTTCTAGCGGATCTCGGACCGCAAACTCATCCCTTATTTCCACGGCACAAGCTTCAAAATACTTTTCTGACTGCCAATAACCATCAAGATACCGCTCATCAGGTGTCACAGAGAAGTTAGGGTCAAAGGTAAAGTGTGGTTCTTGATAATCACCAGGTAAAGGGCACTTCTTGCCCACCAGCCGTAAACCGGTTGAAAGAAGCTGCAGCACTAAACCACCACCATGCCTCCTCAGCAAGTCTATTTCAGCAGCAGTGGCTATCTCAGCATTAATTGACAGATGCTTCAGTTCATAATCACGAGGAGTGTTCCCTTCCGACGCAAGGCTGGAGATATCAAGCTTAAGTTGTGTGTTATTGAGTAAAGATAACTGACGCCCTGCTGCATACTGGAACATCTGGTTACCAAGACCACCCATGAGTTTGACGATGATCACTATTAGCCCTTCTTTACCGCAGAAACATGATAACCAAAGCAAAGCAGCTCATGAGAACCAGTGTCTCTCCCCACCAACCTCGCGAGAACGAACAACATGAGTTGAATAACAATCTTCTCCAGCAGGTTCAGTTTTATACCGGCGTACTTCTTCGAGATAAAGCCTATTCTCCGAATCTCCTGAGCAACATACTCAATGAAATTGCCATTGTGCCGAAGCTCAACAATATCGAGTCCGCTGGCCGGGAGATGGGTTTCGTAAAAGTATCGATTGAAGCCCGAGTAAAAATGAAACGGTGCAAAATGAGTAAGGCTGCAGAATGGAGCCGTTAGAATCAAATGACCACCGGGGCGCAGCAGTCGCGAAAACTCTTGCAGAACCAGAATTGGATTCGGCAGATGCTCGAACACCTCAATGCACATGATGGCATCGAACGATGCATCTGGCTCGGGAATGGCGGTGATATCGCAGACGATATCAAGCTTGCTCTGATCCCACGACCCCATCTGCAGACCTAAATTGTCGCCAGCACCGTCATACTGAGCAAAGTCCTGTGAGACATAGTCCAGGTGTGAACAGAATCTCTTGTACTGCAATTCGCCTGCACCGGCGTCAAGTATCTTGGAACCGGCTGGAATTTTTCTAAGTGCTTCTTCTAGCCACTCTTCACGGTTTGCTTCATTATTTGTTCCAACACTGGTCAACATTTCGATGACTCCTTCCTGAACCAGAAACAGCCGCAACCGTAGCTCTGGGCATCGGCCTGCTCTTCTAAAGCATTACATATTATCCCGCCATCCTCTGATTTATCAGGTATTAAAGAAAATTCGACGAGCTTAAGCTCTGAAAAATATTCTAAGATCATTCGATATGAGTAGATTCTATGGGCGTTGAACATGATTCGCGGTTTGCCCGTGGGTACCACGAAAAGCAGACTTCCCCCCGGAGCCAGTATCCGCTTCAGTTCAGCAATTGCCTTTAAGTCACCATTAGGATCAATAGGATCGCCATAGCGACCCAAACCAATATGCTCGACCACATGCATACAGGAGATGGAATGAACACTTGCGTCAGGAAATGGTAGAGCACAGATATCTGCCGGGGTAGACGTAAGATTGCTCAGACGTAGCTCTGCCGGGCGGTAATCATAAAAACGGACCGGTATAAACGCAGAAACCAACGTGCAAAAGTTGAGTGATGAGGAGATATCGGCATGCCATTCGGGTCGCGTTTGCGCCAGCACACGAGCCGCCCATGCGGGATGATAGATGTAGTGGCGATCAAACGAGGTAGTTGCAGTCTTGTCGCTTAGGCAAGGATAAAGGTCTCGCAATGCGATACTCAAGCGCTGCCCGGCAGCAACTGTTTTTCGCTTGAAGCTTAGGAAAGCCGCCACATATGAAAAGCTTGCAATGGAGTTTTTGAGTAAGGCATGTGCCCAAAGTGCACACGGTATTTTTTTAAGTATATTTTTCAAGTTCATCAGCTCAGTTCTCTTGAGATAAAGGCAGTGGTTTAGCCACTGGTTCCATCCGTTTAATTTCCATCTCGGAAGAAAAGTAGTCTTTAAGTTTCAGAAAGGATTTTTCATAAAGGTTCCAGACAATCGACAAACTCCACCTTAAGTCTGCTGTTTACAGCGAGAACCGCACCAACATAGATTGCAGAGGAGAGGCATAAAGCCCATGCCATTCCGGTCAAACCGTAGCAACTTGTCAGCAGATAACCTGCAGCAAGCAGCGATACCGCTTGGATTCCTTTTGGCCAAAAATATATTTTAGGACTGTTGCAGTAAAGTCCTTTCAATGCCAGCAGTTGACCTATGTTGAACAGAGACAGACCCAATACCAATATCCACAGTAAATTGTGATATTGGGCAAAGACGGCATTGGTAATAATCTTCACAAGCGCTTCACCGCCAAAATAAAGTATCAATATTGTCAGTGCCATAACCACCGTAGAAAGAAAAACCGTCAAATGAACCAGCTTGGCACTATTTTCAGCCTGCGAAACTGATGTCATGGCACCCGCTCGTTCAAAAACGATAGGAACCGCAAGCTGATTGACCATAGAGAAGAACATATTGACCGGGGAAGCAGCAATTTGATAAATAGCGGCATAAATACCAACGACTCCCACTCCAAACAGCCCCTGAAGTATCCAGCGATCCGCATACATACTTATCGACGCAAAAACAGCAAACACCATAAATGACGCAGCGTAGCCGGTAAATTCACGGGAACAACTTGATTCTTTTTCGGCATCTATTGCTACGCCGTACCAGTTAGATTGGATCTCTTTGTTTTTAAGAGCGAAAAATCCCTGCGAGACGGTTACGATAAAAGTGCCGAGCAAGTACCCTAAAAGGGCAAAATAGCCGCTTTTACTGAACAAAAGAAGCAATATAATGGATAAGCCGATCCGCAGCCAAACATCCGCGCCTTGGTGCAAGGCGACAATTTTACGCTGCCTGATTGCGCTTTGCAGCGACAAGTAGGAAGCATTGATACCATTTACTACGCCATACAGCGACGAAAGGAGAATAATTAAGGCCCATTCGCGCCCTAAAAACAAGCCTGCTACTCCGCTCACCAAAAAAGTCAGTACGAGTACAACAACGGCAAGGATTTTGTGAAACTTTTTAAGGATCAAAAAATATACGTGTAATTCCCCTCTCTCACGACAAACCACAAAAAAACGGGCGACTACATTTGCAAGTGGTCCATAAACATATGCATTGAAAAGACCGGCAATAGTGAGTCCCAGCGCAAGCTGCCCATAACCGTCAGGACCCATAATATTGGTCAACACCTTGATACCGATGAACCCGCCGACAAAACCGAGCGCCTGCCCAATCAGTATCCAGACGATTTCTCTTCGTAATTTAGCAAATCGCCCAACAATTTCTTTAATCTTCAATAGGTGTTCCACCAAACAAATCTCCCGCGACCTAGCGTACTAAAAACCCGCGTGTATTTCTCCGGTATCTGAATCACGGCGAGATCTATGATCGTTTCCTGGCGTGTGCTGAATGTTTGACCGCATTTCAGCCCTCATTTATCTCTTTAACGCCATTTGTACAAGCGGTAAAAACCATGCAGAAAGGGACACCGAGATCATAGAGCGCCTTCTGTAGTTCTTCTCCCCTTTTCAAAGAGGAAATTACCAATGGAGCGCTCATATGCAGAACTCCTTTCGCTATTGATACAATCTCCATTCCAAAAAAGTTCTCCCCTTGCCGCCCATCATCAATCACTGCCACCAGCTTCAATCCGGTTTCCTGTAGCGACAGATACGCAACCTCTGCGACTTCATCCACCCCGCAGAAAACAATCTCACGCACACCGGTACTTTCCAGACGGCGGAACAGGTCGAGATAATCCTGCCGCGCTACGGTGTAGAGACTGGTGAAGTAACTGAGATGCTGATAGGCGAGCCGGCTTTTTTCGGCAATACCTTGGGGGGTTAGAAGATAGGCGTAACGATTGCTGGGGAAGTTTTTTACCCGTACAAACCCTTTGGAAACCAGGTTTTTAAGGTAGGAGTTAACCAAGCCGACGGCAATACCGAGACGACGGGAGAGTTCGCGCTGAGAAAGCGGCTCATCGCCGCTGATCTCGGAGAGAAGCTGGAGGGAACGTGACGAATCAAGCGGTTTTTCTGTTGTAGCGTTCATATTTTGAACAATAGTACGGGAAGGAAGGGAAATGCAAGCAGATTGTTCATATCGTGAACGGTTGGGGTAGCGGGGATATTTGATTTCTTAGTAAAAACCATTTCTACAGGGATGAAGGGGATAAAGGGGATAAAACCTTCCACCATAAAAGCATTTTTTGATTTCAAACCAAAGAGTCTTTGCCTTGGTTTTGATGTATCCCCTTTATCCCCTGTATCCCTGTTAAATTGGAAGTTTTTACAATGTGCTGTAATTATCCAGAAACCACTTGTACGCCCCTGTAATGCCATCGCGCAGTTCAACTGTATGATGCCACCCAAGCTCATGAATCCGCGAAGAATCGGCCAGTTTTCTTGGCGTTCCGTCTGGCTTGTCCGTATCAAAAATCAGAGTGCCGGTAAAGCCGACCACATCCTGCACCAGCAGCGCCAGATCACTGATGCTGATCTCCTGACCGGAACCGACGTTGATCAGCGCCGGCGCAACCGGGTCATTCAACAGTGCCTGGTAGCGTGCGTCGTCAAGGTTCATCAAAAACAGGCAGGCGGCGGCCAGATCATCAACCTGAAGAAATTCACGCAGCGGCGTGCCGGTCCCCCAGATTGTGACTGATTCATCACCACGCTGCTTTGCTTCGTGAAATTTACGAATCATGGCCGGCAGTACGTGAGATTTTTCCAGATCGAAGTTGTCGTTGGGGCCATAAAGGTTATTCGGCATGGCCGACAGGTAGCTGGTGCCGTACTGCTGATTATACGAGCGGCATTGGCAGATTCCGGCAATCTTGGCAATCGCATAGGCGTCATTGGTCGGTTCAAGGGGGCCGGTCAGCAGATGTTCTTCCTTCATCGGCTGCGGAGCAAATTTGGGATATATGCAGGTACTGCCGAGAAAGAGGAGCCGCTTGACACCGTTCAACCAGGAGTTGTGAATGATGTTATTCTGAATCATCAGGTTGTCATGAATGAACTCGCCCTTGTAGCTGCTGTTGGCGATGATGCCGCCCACCCTGGCTGCGGCAAGAAAAACGTATTCCGGCCGGTGTTCACGAAAAAATGATTCGACTTCGCTCTGGTTACAAAGGTCCAGCTCCGTTCGCGATCTGAGCAGCAGGTTACTGTATCCCGCGCCCTGAAGTTTCCTAACTATGGCAGAGCCAACCATACCACGGTGCCCTGCTACAAATATTTTGGCATCAATATGCATCTCTTTTTTAACCTCTGTTCTTAATAATAACTGCAGTTCAAATATTTATTCTATTCAGAAGGACTGTAACGTATAACAGTCGCCTTTTCGAGTGTGATCATCCCACCGGCCATCATACTGTCAATACGCGGCATAATGGCGTTGATCTTCTCCTGGCTGTCGACGACCTCCACGACAAGCGGAAGATCAGCTGAGAGATCCAGCAGTTTTTGCGTATGACAGACCCGGTTGGCCCCGAATCCGCAGACTCCGCGCAATACTGTTGCACCGGCGAAACCCTCACTCCGCAGCAGCTCGACCAGAGCTTCATAAAGCGGCTTATGTTCGAAGCGGTCGCCCTCCCCTATGAATATCCGCATCAGCACCTGTTCACCAATCAACTTTGTCATAACGTATCCTTTACGCCAGAGTTCTAACCGTAACAATCCCAAGCCAGGTAAACAGGAGGCAGACCGCGACACTTCCCATAATATTGGCAAAAGCCACTAGAAACCGGCCATCCTCCAGCAGCGAGAATGTTTCATAACTAAACGTGGAAAAGGTTGTCAAACCGCCAAGAAAGCCGACTGTCAGCCCGAGTCGCAATGTATCGGGAATAACCGTACTGCGCAGTCCGAGCTCCATTATCAGCCCGATCATGTAGGCACCTATAATGTTAACCACAAAGGTGCCGAATGGAAAGGCACGCCCCAACAAACTGTAGATCCAGCCCGAGAGGTAGTAGCGGGTAAGTCCGCCACCGGCGCAGAACAGGGCTATTGTCGCAGCTGTCTTCATATCGATTAAAGATCCTCGCCGGTAGTGGTCAAAACAAGCTTGCCATGCTTGACCCCTTTGACACTGATCAGTTCATTGGCTATCTGTTTCACCAGCCGGACTGTACCGCGAATAACCAGCACTTCAAGGCAGTTGTGGGCATCAAGATGGACGTGCAGTGTTGAAACTATCTGATCATGATGTGCGTGCTGGTGGTCAGTCAGCTTATCGGCAAGATCCCTTACGTGGTGATTATAAACCAGCGTCACGGTGCCAACCGCTTCCTGGTCCTCAGCCCCGCAGCGTTCCTCAACCAGTGACGCGCGAATGAGATCACGAATCGCCTCGGAGCGGTTCATATAACTTTTCTGCTCTATCAGCTGATCAAAATTCTGCAACAGCTTTTCATCAAGCGAAATGCCAAACCTTACCGTCTGTCCCATGCCACGCCTCCTGTACCTTAATATCCGCGCGCATCCTAGCCGATTTTTTATAAAATGTCACGATTTGGGGCATTCCCGGTTTTTCGTGTAATCATTTTTGGATTTGTGCTACAAATTGCGTCTCTTTTCAGTATTAAGAGTACTAACAAACTTAGAAAGACCGTTGAACCGCCGAACACGCAGATGAACGCCGAGAAGACAAAGCATTATTCAAAAAGACAACCTACCTTTTTGATTAAACCGGTTTTTATTACAAGCCTTCCTCTGCGTGTATCGCTTAGAAGCGCCTACTTCTGGCTGCGTTCATCGGCGGTTAACTAGTCTTAAAGGTGCACCGTCATGGCATCAATATCTGCAGCAGTAATAGATTTAAAACGGCTTGAATTGCTGGCAGACAGCGATTCACCAGTTCACGTTATAGACGCACGTGCCAAAGTGCTTGTGACGTTTGTATTCATCGTAGCTGTTGTTTCGCACAACAGCTACGAACTTGCACGACTGCTCCCATTCTTTATCTTCCCGACCGTCATGATTGCGCTTGCCGGCCTGCCGATGCTCTATCTTGCCAGGAAGATTGCGCTCATCTCCACCTTCGCGTTGATGGTCGGAATCTTCAACCCGGTTTTTGACCGAACAATATTGTATCAAATTGGCCAGTGGGGAATATCCGGCGGCTGGATATCGCTGCTCTCACTACTCATCCGTTCCATGCTGACTGTCGGGGCGGCATTCATCCTTGTTGGGACAACCGGTTTTACAGCCGTCTGCCAGGCTCTTGAAAGATTGGGAATGCCACAGCTTTTCGCCATACAGCTGCTCTTCCTGCATCGTTATATTTTCGTCCTTGCTGATGAAACCGGCAGGTCTTCGCGTGCACGCGAACTTCGTTCGTGCGGCAGAAAAGGGCTCGGAGTGGCCAGCTTCGGCTCGCTGGTGGGTCACCTGCTGCTGCGAACCTGGCAGAAGGCGGAACGTATTCATATCGCCATGCTGGCACGCGGCTTTGTCGGACGGTTCCATGCACACCGACAATCCAGTTTTGGCAAGGCCGAACTATATTTTCTCCTGGGCTGGTCTTCTCTCTTTATTGTACTGCGCACGTTTGATGTCACCGGAACTCTCGGAACACTGATTACAGGAATATTTAAATGAGCCATCACATCGTCGAGGCAAAGAACCTGCAGCATGTATATCCGGATGGCACCGTTGCCATAAAAGATGTTTCCTTTTGCATCACGCATGGCGAATCAGTAGCCATTATCGGCGCCAACGGAGCGGGCAAGTCAACTCTTCTGCAGCATCTTAACGGCTGCCTTATCGCTACCTCCGGGCAGATCAGGATCGGAGACACACCGCTCTCCAAGGGCACACTGCCTGACATCCGGCGGACGGTCGGTATGGTTTTTCAATACCCGGATGACCAGCTTTTTATGCCGACAGTATTCGAAGATGTTGCCTTTGGGCCACTGAACCTGGGGCTTTCCGGAGATGAAGTTGACCAGAGGGTGGTTGAGGCTCTTGAACGCGTTGGGGCCGGACATCTGCGTACCAAACCCCCATATAATCTTTCCGGCGGTGAAAAAAAACGGGTTGCCATTGCCACTGTGTTGGCAATGGCGCCTGACATTCTGGTCATGGACGAACCGACCAGCGGACTCGATCCTTTCGCACGACGGCAGCTCATTTCTCTCTTACGGGAATTTCAGCATACAAAAATTTTCACCAGCCACGATCTGGACATGGTTCTGGATCTCTGCCAGCGGACAATTATTCTGCATGAAGGGGTGATAATGGCTGATGGACCAACGGATGAAATATTCCAGAACGAGGAACTGCTGGCAGCCTGCAGGTTGGAGAAACCTTTTTCTATGCAGGGCTGCCCTGTCTGCAACGGAAAAACAAATACAAAATGTCATGATGCCGGCTAGTTTATTTTTTACCAGGGCCAAAAAAGGAAAGGATCGCATCGTCCAGATTTACCGCCTTGCTCTTTTCATCTGACGGTGCACTTTTTTGTGTCTTGGGATCTGGACTGTTTTTTGCCGGTTGTTGGGACAAGTCAAACAGCATTGAAACATCCGATTTTGGCACGGAGACCGGCGCAGGGGTAGACGCTGGCAAATCTTGAACAGGTTCAACTTCCGGTTCCAGCATAGGTATTTCATAGTTTTCAATCAGCTGCGCTTTGAAGGAGAATGCTTTTTCGTCGAATTCACCCGATTTCAACCGCCGCATCATATCCTTATGCTGTTCTTTCATCAGTTCTTCTACAACGACTTCAAGGTTATCCATTCTCAGAATATCAGAATAGCTGGTTTTTTTTGAAGTAATGATCACCCCGCCCCGATACAGCAGCGTAATAATATGCGGATTGGCAACACCACTATCCTCGGTCTGGACGTGGAACACCTCACCTTTGTACGTTACATTATGATTAAATCCGAGGACCATAGCGCCACCTTTACCAAACCTTGCTTTTTTCGACGCTATCATATCAATTGAGACAATAGCAATCGGTTACTTTTCAACACAGGACAAGCAGGATAGTAGTTATTTTTTACGACAACAATGTATAAAACGGCCCCTATTTTGCCAAGAGAATCTTTATTTTTGCAACAGCCTCCATCGCGTCCTTTGCATACAGATCTGCACCGATACGATCAGCGTATTCCTGTGTAACAACCGCCCCACCCACCATCGTAAATGTTTTGATTCCTGCGCTGCGAAGCTTTTTCAGCACGTTGTCCATCTCTGACATGGTTGTTGTCATAAGGGCCGATAGACCGACTGCATCAACAGCGTGCTCTCTCGCTTTGGCGATAATAGTCGCAGCTGAAACATTCTTACCGATGTCAAAAACTTCAAAACCGTGGTTCTCCAGCAGGGTGCAGACAATGTTCTTGCCGATATCGTGGATATCACCTTCAACCGTCGCCATGAGAATTTTCCCAAGGCTTTTGAATTTCTCACCATGCATTTCCACTTTCAAGCGCGTAAACCCGATCTGCATGGTATCAGCAGACTGCATTACCTGAGGCAGAAAAAAGATGTTGCGTTCAAAACGCCTGCCGACCTCTTCCAGACCCGGCATAAAGCCTTTGTTGCTGATTTCCAGCGGTTCGAATCCTTCCGCCAGCGCCTGTTCTACGAGAGCAACGATACCATCACTGTCACCGCCAATAATCGCCTGCGACAGACGTTCGAGGACGGTAACGGCTGTTCCGGCCTGCGGTGCCTGCTGAACGACGGTGTTCTGTTGATCACGATAGGCTTCAATGTAGGCAGCAGCCTGATGATCCCGATTGAGCAGCACCATTGCTGATCGCCATGCTGCCATCATCGGCTTGTCCTTGGGGTTTATGATGGCGGCATCAAGTCCAGCCTCCATCGCCATGGCGAAGAATGCGGATGAGATCAGAGGGCGTTGCGGCAGTCCAAACGATATGTTGCTGACCCCCAATACGGTAGAAAGTCCCAATTTATTCTTGACGAGACGAATGGCACGCAGCGTCTCAGCCGCCCGCTTCTGTTCGGCACTGACCGTAAGGGTCAGACAATCGATAATAATGTCGTTATCTGGAATACCGATGCGACGTGCGGCGTTACGAATACGGCGCGCGACAGCAACTCGCCCCTCAGCAGTTTCAGGGATACCCTTCTTGTCGAGAGCCAGCCCGATTATGGCGGCACCGTATTTTTTTGCCAGCGGCAGAACCCTTTTAAGGCTTTTGGCTTCACCCGATACCGAGTTAATTAACACCTTACCGTCAGCCGCCTTTAATCCTGCTTCCAGTGCGGCCGGGTTTGAAGAGTCAAGCACCAACGGTGCACTGACAGCACCGGAAACGCAAAACACGGCCCGTTGCATGGCCAACGGCTCATCAATCCCTGGTGCACCGACGTTTACATCAAGGACTGTTGCGCCGGCCTCAACCTGTTCCATGGCTTCACGACGGATGTAAGTGACTTTCCCTTCCTGTAATTCCTGCGAATAAAGTTTTTTGCCGGTCGGGTTTATACGTTCACCAATAATGGCCGTGGCTGTGCCGGCGCCAACCGTAGCCCAGCCAGAGCGACTGGAGAGAAATGTCTTCCCGCTCTTTTGAACATCAGACAGCCAGACGTTCTTCCTGGAACCCAGTGCCAGTTTCATGGCACGGATATGGGCCGGTGTCGTACCACAACAACCGCCGATAACACGAACCCCCAGGGCGATCATCCGCTCATGATACGCGACCATCTCATCCGGTGTACCTGGGAATACAGTACGATCACCAACCAACTGCGGAAGTCCGGCATTAGCCTGCGAGATCAGCGGCAAACCTGTCACCTGACGCATACGGCAGAGGATGTCGTATATGCCATCTACACCCAAGCCACAGTTTGAGCCGACTATATCAGCACCGGCAGCAGTCAGAGTAATAGCAGCGGCTTCAGGAGGAGTTCCGAGAACTGAACGCCCATTATCGTCAAAAGTCAGCATGGCGATAATCGGGATTGTGGCGGAGACCTCTCGAATGGCGATAACAGCGGCACGGCACTCTTTGATGTCAAGAAACGTTTCAAGGGTAATCAGGTCAGCACCGGCAGAAACAAGCGCTTCGGCCTGTTCACGAAAGGCCTCCTTCATCTGATCAAATGACACTTCACCGAGCGGCTCAACAAATTGACCGGTTGGCCCCATCGAAGCGCCGACATAGGCTTTGGAACCAGCCGCTTTTCGGGCAATTCCAACTGCGAGCGTATTAATCTCGACCAGGCGCTCTTCCAGACCGTAGTGAGCCAGCTTGAATCTGGTCCCGCCAAAGGTGTTCGTAACGATTATATCTGCACCGGCATCGATGTAATCACGATGAACCGAAGCGACCACATCCGGCATGGTAAGATTCAGCTCCTCCGGTGACTGCCCCGGCTGTAGCCCACGCTCCTGTAGCATCGTGCCCATAGCACCGTCCAGTATCAGTACCTGCTCCTGGATCGCCTCGCGAAATGGTTTCATCAGTGTGCCCCTTTACGTTTGGTTGCCGAGCCGACTGGACTCTTTACAGGTTCTGCCTGAGGGGACTCCTCCAGAGAATAGTCGGGCTGCAGCGGATCAGACAGATCGAGATGACGGAGGACTGTCTCTTTATTGCCATCAACGTTTAATTTAACACTTTTTATCTGAGGGAAATTGGCGGCGATCGTATTAACGACAGAATAGACAGCCAGCATTTCGGCGGAACTGCCAGACGGCATCGCATCGAAAAAAGTACGATTAAACTCAATTGTAACCTGATCCCCTTCGATAAGGACGGCATCAACAGAAGCTCCCGCCGGTACCGCTTCCTCAAATTCGCCAACGGGACCGCTCAGCAACTCATCAAGGATGTTTTCAAGACATGAGTTGCTATCATCACAAGGTTCAATCGATCGTGCTTCCCTCGCCAGCCGTGTACCATCTGCAGCAAAAAAGAGCGTAACCGTCCGGCAACCTTCTACTTGCTGCTGTGGTGGAGTAACCGGCAATTCATAGCTGGAACGATATTTTTGCCAGATCATGATACTAAAAAACAGTATAAAAACCAGAAATGGTATCACTATGCTGATTTTTATCTTTTTTCGCTGGTGAGTAGCCATCAGACGATTACCCCCTCTTCATCAAGACTGACCTGAAATACGTCTCCAAGCTTCCCGCCAAGAAAACGATTCCCGACCCGGACAAAACCGGCCGGTATGTCGCTTACATAATAACTATGGTTGCCCTTTTCAGAGGGGGGGCGAAGCAACTTTTTATCCGCCAGAATGGCGGCTACGGTAAGAGCCGTTTCTTCTGCAGAGTCCACCAGAGTGACGTCAGGCCCCATAACTTCAGCTATCATTGTTTTTAACAGCGGATAGTGAGTGCATCCAAGCACCAGCGTATCAACGGCAGCGTCTTTCAGCTCCTGGAGATAGGTCTCTGCTGTCAACCGTGCCACCTGGTTGTCTGTCCATCCCTCTTCTGCCAGGGGAACAAAAAGTGGGCAGGCGCGGGTCAGAACCTCGGCATCAGGATTCAGGCGTTTGATTGCTCTGGTATAGGCGCTGCTGCGAATGGTACCTGAAGTACCGATGACACCGATCCTCCCGGATCGGGTCACCTGTGCCGCCCGGCGCGCCCCCGGCTCGATAACACCAACTACCGGAATTGATAACGTCCGCTTGAGAGTTGGCAACGCCACCGCCGATGCGGTGTTGCAGGCCACAACCAGCAGCTTTATATCCCGCTTGATCAGAAAAGAGGCGATCTCACCGGCATATCGGGTTACCGTTTCGGGGGATTTGCTGCCGTATGGGACACGTGCGGTATCGCCAAAATAGAGCGTATCCTCCTGGGGAAGCACCTGCATTATCTCGCGCAGGACCGTCAACCCCCCCACACCCGAATCAAATATGCCAATTGACTTCCACGTCACAACGACGTCACCTCGTGCATTAAAGTACCTTCAAGAATTGTGAAGTATATACTTTTTTATATACTTCAGGCAAGCCATTTACAGCAATTTGTACCCAAAAAAACCCAGTTAACAATTCAAAATGGCTGATTGTTGATATTTACATATTTTTATGTTCAAGATCAGCATAATACGGTAAAGTTGCGCCTGAATTAGTTCCTTTATCAAGGGGGTGTGTATGTATTCGATGGACAATGTCGGCAGAAACACAATCGCCATGGTCCTGGCTGGCGGAAAAGGGGAACGGCTTAGTCCCCTGACTCTTCGTCGCGCCAAGCCGAGTGTCGCCTTTGGCGGAAAATACAAAATAATTGATTTTGTATTAAGCAATCTGTTCAACTCCGGCATCAAAAAAGTTTATATCCTGACACAATACCGTGCTTATTCACTTAACAAGCATATCCGCGAATCATGGGGGAAGTGGACCGGGCTGGGGGAGTTCTACGTTGCTATTTCTCCTGAGACAAGCAGCGAAAGTGAAGAGTGGTTCAAGGGAACTGCCGATGCGATCCTCCAGTACCTGAGATTTGTCGAGTCCTCTGATGCCGATTATGTCGCTATCTTTGGCGGCGACCATATCTACAAAATGGACATTACCCAGATGATTAACGCACACCGCATGAACCGGGCCGACATAACTATCGCAGCTCTGGAGGTGCCGGCAGAAGAGGCCTGTCGTTTCGGAGTGTTTTCTGTAGATGATGATGCGCGCGTGATCGCCTTCACCGAGAAACCGGATGAACCTGAACCTATACCTGGTCGAAAAACCTGTCTCGCGTCCATGGGGAATTACATTTTTTCAACCAAGAAGCTGATCGATGTGCTACTGGAGGGGAAAAAACACCATGAAGATCTTGATTTCGGAAAGCACGTTATCCCGATGATGCTGGAGAACAGTGATCGGGTTTTTGCTTACAACTTCAACGACAACCAGGTACCAGGCATGAGAGCCGAAGAGCGCGGCTACTGGAAGGATGTGGGAACAATAGAATCCTACTACGAAGCCAATATGGATCTCATCAATGTGTCCCCGCAGTTGAATCTGTATAATTACAAATGGCCGATCCTGACGAATCAGGGGAACCTACCGCCAGCCAAGACGGTATTTGATGACGACGACCGCCGCGGGGCAAATATAGATTCATACGTCTGCGCTGGCTGCATCACCAGCGGCAGCACCGTCAGACGCTCCATCCTGGGCCCTCTCTGCAAAGTTAACAGCTATAGCCTGGTAGAAGATTCAATTCTGTTTGAAAACGTCAACGTCGGGCGAAACGTCAAAATCAAACGGGCGATAATCGACAAGGGAGTTGTAATCACAGACGGATCTACTATCGGCTACGACACGGAGTCTGATCTGCGTAATGGCTACACCGTTACCGAATCAGGCATTGTTATCGTGCCACGCAAGGACAAATAACCCAGGACTTTTAAACACAGAAACAGAGAGGCACTGAGTTACATAAAAGCTCAGTGCCTCAATTATTTTTACTTCCTAATTATTCCACCAGCTATTTCAAGATCCTCCCCAGGCATTCCAATAACCGTTTATTCTCGTCACTGGTCCGGACCGCAATGCGGAAAAAATATTCCGTCAAACCCATGAAACTGGCACAATCACGGATCAGAATCCGCTGTAACAGAAGCTGTTCTTTGAGTTCAAGAGACGTCATTCCCCCCTTTATCTCAACGAGCAGATAATTTGCTGTTGAAGGATATACCTTGAACTGAGGAAACTGCTCCAAACCATCTAAAAGAATGCATCGTTCCCGCTGAACGTAATCCAGACTCTCTTTATTGTGCTGAGCATCCTGAATAGCCGCCATCCCTGCGGCCAGCGCCAGTGTATTGACACTCCAGGGACCACCCATCGCGTCCAGTTGTTCGGCGAGGGAGGGGTTGCTGATCGCATAGCCCAGACGCAGACCGGGAATACCGAAGAATTTTGTCATCGAGCGCAGTACAACGGCATTATCGCCCTGAATGACCATCCGTTTGGCAGAAGTTTCCTCGCTAAAATCCATGAACGCTTCATCCAGGACCAGAAAAGTGCCTGATGACTGACAGAGAGTGTGGATTTGTTCTATGACCCGCTGCGGATAGAGTGTTCCATTGGGGTTTCCCGGATTACAAATAAAGAGCAAATCAACACCAGCGGCCAGAACCGGCTCCAGTTTGTCCATATCAATGGCAAAACCACTCTCAGGTGTAAGGACAAAATGCTGTACTTCCCAATGATGTTGATGAAGCGCCCTGACATATTCGCTGAACGAAGGGGAGATAATCAGCGCTTTTCTGCCGGACAGCATGGCTGGTAGATTATAAATCAGCTCGGTGGAGCCGTTTGCAATTGTAAAGTGTGTTGCAGGAAGATCATGGAATTTTGCCAGCGCCAGCTTCAAATCGCTATGACTGGTATCCGGATAATGAATCAGGCTGTCTACAGAATTAACCAGAGCTTTGCGCACGGTTGATGACATGCCAAGCGGGTTTATACTGGCGGAAAAATCAAGGATCTGCTCTGGTGCGACGCCGAGCGTTCGGGCAACAGTGAAAATATTACCGCCATGATCATATGAACGGGACATTGAATCCTCTCAAAAAGAAGGCGGCTAACATGCATCCGGCAGCCATCAGCAGTGTTGATATGTACATCAGCCTGATCATACTGCGATACGCACGCTCATCAAGCGGCTGCAGACTATCACCAATATACTCTTTCCATGACAAATTTCCGCTATAACTGGCAGCCCCTCCCAATTGCACCCCCAATGCACCGGCTGCAGCCGCTTCCGGGTGCCCGCTGTTGGGTGATGGGTGTTTCAGGCGATCACGGAGCGTTATCCGGGCGGCGGCAGACGCTGAACAGCCGGCCAGAGGCGCGGCAAATACCAGCAGCAGGGCAGAAAGCCTTGCCGGAATATAATTAAGCAGGTCATCCATCCGTGCCGAAGCCCACCCCATCTGCAGATAACGCCGGTTTTTGTAACCAACCATCGAATCCAGCGTACTGACCGCTTTGTAGGCCATCGCAGCGACCGGACCTCCAATCGTCAGCCAGAAAAGCGGGGCAATAATGCCATCGGAGGTATTTTCGGCAACTGTCTCCACCACGGCTCGCCAGATTTCCGGTTCTTCAAGCTGGTCTGTATCCCGTCCCACAATGTACGACAGATAGCGCCTCGCCAGAGGGAGGTCACCTGCCAGCAGTGCAGAAGCAACTCGGTCTGATTCTTGGTGCAGTGATCTGGCGGCCAGACAGGTTGAAGATACCAAAATGACGGCGATCCACCCAGCAAATGGCAATATAATGGTGAGTGACTGCAGCAGAATCCAGGTTATACCCGCAGAGCAGGTAACAACGATCAACAGCAGCAGTATTCCTGCCAAACGTTCATTGAGCCAGCCACGTCGTAACCATCGATCCAGCCAGCTTATCAAATGCCCGATAGCAACAACCGGATGAGGCAGCCAGCGCGGGTCTCCTATCGACAGGTCGAGCAGCAGAGCCGATAAAATGATCAGTGAATCAGGGGGTGTCACTGCCAAGCCCACAAATTGTCATAAGACGCGGCAGGTCGAGATGTTTTTCAAGCTGATCCGCCAGTTGTTCGAAAGGGTCCTGCTGCAGCTGCTTATCTGTTTCAAACCTGAGCGGCATCCCCTTTTCAAGTCGAATTCTATTCAGGTAAATTTCGAGGAACATACTGTTTTCGAAAAGGCCGTGCAGATATGTGCCGAAGATCCTGCCATCTGGAGACACCGCACCGTCTTCAACTGAAACAGCTGCAGCGCCGCGCCTGAATATGCGCGAGAACGGCTGCAACCCCTTATCGAGCGTTGTCACTCCCATATGAATTTCATAACCGGTCATGACTCCGCTACATTCCGGGGCGACGCTCAAGCCTGCTTCATTCAGATACGCCAGTGCCTGGTGAGTCTCTTTTTCCATCAAAAGAACCGTTGTGGAAGGGAGCATGGCAAGCCCCTGTGCCTCTTTGATAGCAGACTCGACGGCATCTGGATCTAGTACTACGGTCCCTAACATTTGGAAACCACCACATATCCCGACAATATGTCCCTTAAAGTCACGTATTTCGTCAAAAAAGCCACGTTCCCTCAGGAAGTGCAGATCTGCAATAGTTGATTTACTGCCGGGAAGGATCAAAACATCCAATCCATGTAGCTGGTCCGGCACCTCGACATAACTGAGGTGAACATCCGGTTCGTTCTGCAGCGGATCGAAATCGGTAAAATTCGAGATTCTCGGAAGTTTCAGGACACCAACCTGGATTTTTTTCAGCCCGGTCATAACATTGTCAGCCTTGGAACATTGGCCGAGTGCGACACTGTCTTCGGCAGGTAGGTTTATGTCGGCAAACCAGGGGAGTATTCCCAAAACCGGTACACCTGTGCGCTGCTCGATAAAATCGATGCCAGGCTTCAGAATATCAACATCCCCGCGGAATTTATTAATGATGATGCCTTTGATACAGGAGCGCTCTAACGGTTCCAGCAGCTCAATTGTGCCGATTATCTGAGCAAATACTCCGCCTCTGTCGATGTCTGCCACCAGAATTACCGGGCATCGTGCCATTGAGGCGATCTTGAGGTTAGCGATGTCGCTCTTTTTCAGGTTGATTTCCGAAATGCTTCCAGCCCCCTCAATAACAATGAACTCGTAAGCCTGGCGAAGCCGGTCAAAGCTCTCACATATTTTTTTAAAGGCTGTCGGCTTGTAAGCGTCATATTCCGAGATAGACATATTACCGACCGGCCTCCCATGCACAACGACCTGACTGCCGACATCAGAATTTGGTTTAAGAAGAACCGGGTTCATATCGGTATGAGGATTAATAAGGCAGGCCTGAGCCTGCACCGCCTGAGCGCGGCCAATCTCTCCCCCTTCCGGGGTGACATATGAATTTAACGACATGTTTTGGGATTTGAATGGGGCAACGACCATCCCGCGCTTAACCAGGCAGCGACAGAAGCCGGATGTTACGATAGATTTACCGACGTCAGAGGCTGTGCCGCAAAACATGACAGCCCCCGACTTTATAAGTGGTTCCTGTTCTGTGATTGATTCTGGCACAGTAGCTGCCGGGCCATATTTGGCCGCATAGCCGCGTGGCGTTACAATACGCCCCTCCGCGTCAATGAAACTGCTGGCATTACCGATCAGTACGATGCTGGTCATGTCAATTTCATGGTCAAGCAGTTGACCAAGTGTTGTTACGACCACCGTTTGCCCGTCACGACAGGCATTGCGAACGATACCGGCCGGAGTATCTGCCGGACGATGAACCAGGAGAATGCTCTGCGCTTCCTGTATCTGTGTTCTACGACTTTTACTGCGGGGGTTGTATATGGCGACAACGAAATCTGCCCTTGCAGCAGCTACCAGTCTGGTTTTAATCAGGTCCCACGGAGTCAGCAGATCTGATAACGAAATCACCGCAAAATCGTGCATCAAGGGGGCACCAAGCAATGCCGCCGCGGCTTGTACAGCAGAAACACCCGGAATTATCTGTACGTCAATGCGAGGCATGTCTGGATTTTGTCTGGCATCCATCTCCACAAGCTCGAGCACCAGACCGGCCATACCGTAAATCCCGGAATCACCACCCGAGACAAGTGCAACAGATTTTCCGGCGCGCGCAAACCCGATCGCTTCACGGCAGCGCTGTACCTCCTGCATCATACCGGTTGATATGATCTGCTTCCCCTCAAGAAGGTGTCGAACCAGTTCGACATAATTATCATACCCTACAATGACATCGGAAACCGCAATAGCCTGTTTTGCGGCATCGGTCAAGTGACAGGTGGCACCGGGACCGGTGCCGATAATGTAAAGTGGGGCCATGAGTTCCTCTCGTGGGAATAGTGGTATTAGTTAAATTGATTGTAAACGGGGATTATCAGACGTTGTATGAAGCGTACAGCTGCTTGACACGCACCAGATATTCGCGTGTTTCTCGCGGCAGGTGATCGGGGCGTTTGTCAACATTGCCGGGGCCCCAGTTGTAGGCAGCAAGGGCTGAATCAACGTTGCCGCCATAACGTTTTAGCATATCTTTCAGAAAACGGGTGCCCCCCATGACATTCTGCTCCGCGTCAAATGAATCGGTCACCCCAAGCGAACGTGCTGTGGCCGGCATAAGCTGCATTAACCCGCGTGCTCCGGCGTGTGAAACCGCCTGTGGATTGAAGTTACTCTCGGCCTTGATGACCGCCTTTATCAACCCGACATCAACACCATACTTCCTGGACGCCTTTAAAATAATCGGATCAAGCCAGGCTGTATCTGCAGCTGAAGTGGGAGTTTGAACTTTAGGAGCAACTTTAGGAATAACGCCAGGCACATCATCCACAAATTCCTGAAGCTGTGACGGAGCAGTCACCGGAGTCGGCAACGCCTGCTCTCCCCCGGAAGGAAGATTGGTACGGTAGGCTTGAAGAAGAGCGTTTGCAGAAGAAAACGGTGTCACACCCGAAGGATCGACGCTGTCAGAGGGCGAATCGCCAGCAAGCGTGAGAGAGCTGTGCAGCATCTGCAAAGTTAGCGATTCCGCTAGTTCACGAGCTTTATCGTTGGTGCCTGGAGCGACAGATTCACCACTGCCAAGTGCTTTGTCAAGTTTTTCGGCAAACCCCCTACCCTGCTGGACAGCTTCACTGTCAAGTTTTTGTCGAAGCGGGGCTAGCGCATCCAGTAACGAGAGTTTTTCTACGGTTATCGACATATGGTCAATCCTCGCTGAAAGCCAGGTTTTTCTTCTTCAGTTTTTCAATCAGTGTCGTTCTCTTAAGATTAAGTAAAAGAGCCGCTTCTTTTTTATTACCACCAGAACGGGCAAGAGCCTGCATTATAAGATTATTTTCAAACTCGTCCACTGCAGAATTGAGGCAGATCCCCCCTTCTGGAAGCAGATTGTCTGATGGCAGACCTGGAGATTGAACCGATACCGGGTGAGATATTTTCCCCGAAAGATATTTTTCCGGCAGATCGTCCGGAACAATAAGACCGCTCCCTTTCAGGATAACGAGTCGCTCAACCAGATTTTCCAGTTCTCTTACATTACCAGGCCATTCATAGTTGCATAAAATTGCTAGCGAGTCGCGTGAAAAGCCTTTAACTGCATGACGTTTGTCAGCGTTGAAACGTGTCAGAAAAGTATGAATCAGAACAGGTATATCTTCTCTCCGCTCGCGAAGTGGAGGAATGACAATCGGGATAACAGACAATCGGTAATACAGGTCTTCACGGAAATCACGGCTAATGACCAACTCTTCAAGATTTTTATTGGTAGCGGCAATAATGCGTACATCGACTTTTTGCGATTTTGACGCTCCAACCGGCTCAAATTCCCTATTTTGAAGAACCCGCAACAGCTTTACCTGTAAATTGGCCTTCATATCGCCAATTTCATCGAGAAACAGTGTGCCCCTGTCAGCCATTTCAAAGCGGCCAATCCGGTTAGCATAGGCTCCGGTAAACGAGCCCTTGACATGACCGAACAACTCACTTTCCAGCAGGTCATCCGGGATAGCCGCACAGTTGACCGGCACGAAGTTTCTGGCATGCCTGTCACTCAGCTGATGAATAGCCCTTGCTGCAAGTTCTTTGCCGGTTCCGGACTCACCCTGTATCAGTACAGTTGCTTTTGAGGTCGCAACCTTGGAAATCATTTCAAAAAGTGCGCGCATAGGCGGGCTTGTGCCGATCATTGTTGCAGAGAGGAGCTGAAATTGTGATGATCCGCCAGCCGAGTTGTCGTACAATTTCATTGACTGGTACTCACGAGCCCGCATGACCAGACTTTCCAGCTCGTCCAGATTGATCGGCTTCGGAATAGTGAAGATGTCATCACTCGTTTTTTTATGCTCGTCACTGCTTGCTTCACTATACCCAATCAGTACCATTAGCGGGTTTATCATGGAACTGCGCTCTTCAAAATCCGGAGCGATAGACTGTAGATAAGCTAAATCGGCAATGACTATATCGACATTATTTTTCTGAAGTGTGTCAAAAAAAGAAGTACCAACTTCTGCCACAGTGATGCCATACCCCTTATATGTCAAAAAAGCCGACACCAGATCGCGTGATTTTACATCACAGTCTGCTATGAAAATAGTACCATTTTCTTGCATAGCTGGCCGTACCCCCTAATAAATAAGCATCTTTTTGCCATATATACACATCTTAACACAAATGTCAATAAAATGACTCTAGATCGGCTTTATAAAAAGGGCAGGCCGCCCATGCTATCATGCTTGATTTTAGACAACTTTTTATTGTATGTGGCTTGATATAGTTTTATATGCATGATAGATTGACAAAAATCACCTAAACTTGGCGATTATAAGTAATATTTAGGTTTAACATTCCTTTTGTTCGAGGAGATCTATTGATGCAGAATGCACTGGTACCGATAAATGCTGAGGGCACTCATGATGAACTTATCCAGCTGGTAAGCTTTAACCTTGACCAGGAAGAGTATGGCGTCGACGTATTAAAGGTTCGCGAAATTATCCGCATGCCGATTGTTACTCGAGTACCTAACACCCCACACTATGTAGAGGGGGTCATCAATCTGCGCGGCAAGGTCGTTCCCATTATCTGTATGAGAAAGAAATTCGGCCTGGCTGAATCAGAGAACGACAAGCAGACCAGAATCATGGTTATGGATATGGACGGTGAACTGATGGGATTTATTGTTGACGCCGTCTCAGAAGTCATAAGAATATCTGGTAGTGAGATCCAACCATCTCCCGCGATGGTAGCTGGCGGCATAGACCAGGAATGTATTGCGGGCGTTATTAACCAAGCCGAGCGCCTGCTTGTTTTACTCAACCTGGAGAAGATGTTTTCCCGTGATGAAAAGAATCTGTTCACAGGGATGTAAAAGAATCCAATCTCCATTATTTTTTTAGGAGTCGTGCACCATGCCACCAATTGATTGCGAAGATCAGGAACTGCTTGACGGTTTTCTTGCAGAGACAACCGAGTTACTTGAAAAACTTGACGATGATCTTATTGCTCTTGAGAAGTCTTCCGATGACACCGATTTGATGAACCGGATTTTCCGGTCGATTCACACTATCAAGGGTGCCTCAAGCTTCTTGGGATTTGATCTGCTGGTTAAGGTTGCCCATAAAACGGAAGACGTACTGAACCGCCTCCGCAAAGGCGAGCTGGTTGTAAATCCTGATATAATGGATGTTATTCTGGAAGCAACTGACCTTGTCAAACTCCTGGTAAGTGACATAAAGGCGGGGGACATACAGGAACGGGAAACAGAAGGGACCATCAACAAATTACTACCATATCTTTTAGATACCGCTGGAGCCAGGCAAACTGCTGCAACTACATCACCCGCAACACCTTCACCGGCATCAGACGAATCACCAGCTGTTACAGAAACATTGGGGACAACAGCTGATTCGGAACCAGCCCCGACTGCTGCTGCGGCTCCAGTTCCTGCACCAAAACCGGCCACTGATGCTGCTCCCAAAAAATCACCAGCTCCCCCTAAGCCGGTAGACGGTAAAGGGGATGACCTTTCCGATAACACCACTGTAAGAGTCGATGTAAAACGTCTGGACGACTTGATGAACCAGGTCGGAGAACTCGTACTTGAGCGAAACCGTATGATCCAGATCAACCAGGATTTACAGCAAAGTGATGTGAATCGGGCCGACTTTAATGAGGAATTTGGCAAACTCACCAAACGGATGAGCTTTGTTACCTCTGAATTGCAGATGCAGGTTCTTAAAATGCGTATGATACCGGTTGAGAAGGTATTCAAAAAGTTCCCCCGCATAGTACGCAGCATGTCCCGTGACTTGGGTAAAGAAGTTGAATTACAGATTATCGGTGAAGAAACTGAACTGGATAGATCGGTAGTTGACGAAATCGGTGATCCACTAATTCACTTGATTCGCAACGCCATGGATCACGGGCTTGAAACCCCTGACGAGCGCCTGGCTGCCGGAAAACCACGCGGCGGTACCCTCGTATTGGCCGCCGTACACGAGGGTAATCAGATTATCATCAGTATAAAGGATGACGGCAACGGCATAGATCCGGAGCGCGTTGGGCGTAAAGCAATTGAAAAAGGGCTTATTACTGAAGATCAGTTTGCTGCCATGGGGCAGCGGGAGGTCTTTGACCTGCTTTTCCTGCCAGGTTTTTCTACCAAGGATAAAGCTACTGACCTTTCAGGACGTGGTGTTGGCATGGATGTCGTCAAGACCAACATCAAAAAGCTGAATGGACTAATTGAAATAAAGAGCACCAAAGGGGTCGGTTCCGAATTTATTCTTCGACTGCCACTTACGCTGGCTATTATCCAGTCACTGCTGGTTGAAGTTGAGGGAGAAATCTACTCCGTTCCCCTCTCATCGGTTCTGGAAACAATCCGGGTTGATCAGCGCCAGTTCCACCTGGTTGGTGGTCAGGAAGTTTTGAAACTGCGAGACATCGTTTTGCCGCTGATCCGGCTGCAGAAAGTTTTCAACGTACAGCAACGCGGTGAAGTAGATGATTTTTGCTATGTCGTGGTTGTCGGTGCTGCAGAGAAGAGAATGGGTTTAGTCGTTACCCGTTTGGTTGGGCAGCAGGAGGTAGCCATCAAGTCGCTCGGCAACTACCTTGCTAATATCCCCGGCATTGCCGGTTCCACCATTCTGGGTGATGGACGGGTTGCCCTTATCATTGATCCGGTTGCAATGTCAGAGGTCTGCGAATAACATGTAAACCGCTGAATATATCAATGATTGCCTTAACAATGTAATAACGCCCAAGGAGTAAAAAGTGGCTATAAACGACAAAGATTTTGAACAGCTCCGTGATTTTATTTACAACATCTGCGGAATGTATTTCCACGCCACCAAGAAGTATTTTTTGGAAAGTCGCCTTACGCGCCGCATGGAGGCGACCGGCACTAAGGCCTATCAGGACTATTACCTGCTGCTTAAGTCACCGCGCGGTTCAGAAGAATTAAAGTTTTTAATGGATGAAATTACCACAAATGAAACATATTTTTTCCGCAATGTCCCTCAGCTAGCGGCCCTTGAAAACAAGCTGCTGCCAGAAATTGTTGAAGCTAAAAACAAAATGGGATTCCGGAAACTGCGGATCTGGAGCGCCGCTTCATCCTCTGGGGAAGAAGCCTATACAATGGCGATGATCCTTCTTGAAAAACGGGCAACACTTCTTAAAGACTGGATCATTGAAATAGTCGGCACTGACATCAATGAAACTGTTATTGCTCAGGCAAAGGAAGGGATTTACAACGCCTATTCGGTTCGGAACATCCCTGAAGCGTATAAACGCAAATATATTCGTGAGGACAATGGTAAATTTATCCTGTCTCCTGAAGTTAAAAAGTTCGTTACCTTCAACAAGCTCAACCTGTATGAAGACTCTAAGATGATTTTTATGAAGAGCTTTGATTTCATCTTCTGCGCCAATGTCCTGATCTATTTTGACACCGCTTCAAAATCAAAAGTTGTTCAGCACTTTTACAATAACCTGCAGCCTTACGGTTATTTCTTTGTCGGCCAGTCGGAATCACTACATGGCGTCAACGACAAATTCAAGACGGTTCACTTCCCCGGTGGTTTTGGCTACAAAAAATAGTCAGAGAGGTTTTATTGTATGGATAAAAATCAGATGTTGGAGCGGGCCGAGATATTGGTTGGGGCTGTTGATGATCTTCCCACCATTCCGATTGTGGCAACCAAAGTGTTGCTTCTGCTTGACAACCCTGATGTCAGCGTCGAAGAGGTAGCTGATTTAATGTTGTCAGATCAGGTTATGACCGCGCGGGTCATGAAACTGATCAACTCGCCTGTCTACAAACCAACACAGGAAATCACTTCCCTGAAAAGAGCTCTGGTATACCTCGGGTTGCGTCATGTTCGCGAACTGGCGTTAACAACCTCTGTTATCAGTGCGTTTGACGGAACAACGGGAGCACTTGAGCTTAATGCGTTCTGGGAGCACTCCTTCGGGGTCGGCATGGTATCTAAGATTATCGCCCAGAAGATCGGCTATCAAGACTTGGAAAAAGCTTATATTGCCGGAATCATTCATGATCTAGGCGAAGTTTTTTTAAGCAACTTCCTTCGTGAACCATTTTTAGAAGTGCTGGACTATATCAAAGCCCACCCGGTAAAACTTGTCGATGCGGAAGCTGAACTGCTCGGCACGACCCACTGTGAAATAGGTCTCAGTATGGCGCGTAAGTGGAATTTCCCTGACGCCTACTGTGATGTGATAGCCTATCACCACAACCCGGGCGAGGCCACCGTAGACCCTATCCTGTGCGCTATCGTAAACCTGGCAGATCTGTTCTGCACGGTTCGTGAATTGAACTACGGCGGCCGTGAATGGATCAGCTTCAACTTGAGTGATGAGGAAGCATGGACTATCCTGAAAAAGGAATCCCCGGCATTCGCAGAGATGGATGTAGAACGTTTCTGTTACGAGCTGGATGATGCCGTTCCTGATGTTAAAGAACTGGTTTCATCCATATTTTCATCAACCTGATCTAAAGAAGCAGAATAAACATGAAAGAATCAATAGCACCTTAGTTGGTCGCTACTTAACTAAAAGGCGAAACCCTGATGATAATACCGCAGCAAACAAAGACCAGAATTCTGATCGTTGATGACTCATCTTTCATGCGAATGGCCATCCGCAGCGTTCTATCTAAAGATCCATCATTTGATATCGTCGGAACAGCTGCAGATGGAATGGAAGGTGTAGAAAAAGCAATCGCTCTCAAACCTGATCTCATCACAATGGATGTCGAGATGCCGCGCATGGACGGTATCGCTGCCCTGAAGCAGATCATGGCCAAGGCGCCGACAAAAATCATTATGGTTTCAACTTTGACGAATGAAGGTGCCAAGTCGACATTTGAAGCACTTGATGCCGGAGCAATCGATTATATTCCAAAAAATGTTACCGACTCGTCAGATGCCCAGAATATTTTCAAACAGGAGCTGATTCGCAAGATCAAAGAGGCAATTGCATCGCGCATACATCGTATGCCAAGCGGAGCATCAACATCATTGCGTCCTGCGGCCCCTGCTATCCCGGCGCCACAAAGGCCGACATCGTCAAAGTTCCTTGGTAAAAAGATTCAGTACGTCGGCATAGGTGCTTCAACCGGCGGGCCGGTTGCCCTGCAGGAAGTCCTCTCACGTATTCCGGTTAATTTTCCCTACGGCATCATTGTTGGCATCCACATGCCAAAAGCGTTTACCGGACCTTATGCGGACCGACTCAATGCCAAATGCTCAATGACCATCCGCGAAGCTGTTGACGGTGACATCCTTAAACCTGGACTCGCACTGATAGCGCCGGGAGGCATGCATACAACTCTGGTTCGTCATGGAAGTAACATCGTAGTACGAACTCAGCCCACCAGTGCATATCCACAATACGTCTACATTCCTTCGGTCGACCTGATGATGTCAAGTATGGCCGAAGCAACCGGCGGATCAATGCTGGGTGTCATTTTGACCGGAATGGGCAGCGATGGATTCAAGGGAATGCAGTTGCTCAAACAGAAGGGCGGAGTTACTATTGCACAGGATGAAGCTACCTCGACCATTTACGGCATGCCGAAAGCCTGTGTTGACGGCGGTGTAGCTGATGAAGTGCTGCCGCTGGGACAGATAGGTTTTGAAATATCCAAGTTTATGTAAACAGCTGGGATTAATATCTATAGAGTACAGCAAAGGGCGTCCGGCAAGGTCGCCCTTCCGCGTTTAGCGTACGGCGTACACAACGAGACCTGTTTCTGACACTTCAACCCGGCAGTTTGAAAACCCTCGGCGCTTGAGGCGGAACATGATGAGCGGGGCGACCAGAGGGTGAACACCGGACAAAGTTTGCGGGAAATGGGTGTATGACATACCCATAAGCACGCTTACTGTCTCCCTAAGATTGATTGAATGTTTTTGTTTCACTGATTTATTCATACACTTAGTTAGCTTAACTGTGCTCGCTAGTTTCGTGAAACTCCAACATCTTCCAGCTTTCAGTGGTATTATCCAAGCGCCATTGACTGCCAGCCATGTAGGTCAACTTGCCTTCGCCATCAATATAGACGTGCATGGCCTCTTTCTTCTCAAAATCTTCGATACTTTTCTTATCGCCTGTTACCCAGCGAGCCGTGACGTAACTGACCGGCTCAAAGGCTACTTTAACACTATATTCGTGTTCCAGACGATGCATTACCACATCAAACTGTAGCAGACCGACCGCCCCAATAACCCAGTCCGACCCCATCAACGGTTTGAATACCTGAGTTGCCCCCTCTTCGGCCAATTGCACCAACCCCTTTTCGAGAGCCTTTGACTTCATCGGGTTCAGAAGCCTCACTTTGCGAAAGTGTTCAGGGGCAAAGCTGGGGATTCCGGTAAATTTGAGGTCCTCACCAATGGTGAAGGTATCGCCGATTTTGATAGTGCCGTGGTTATGAATGCCTATGATATCACCTGGCCAGGCTTCTTCCACATTTGTGCGATCCTGGGCCATAAATATTGTTGCGTTTGCAATCTGGACATCACGTCCGAGACGGACATGACGAACCTTCATACCACGAGTAAACTTTCCGGAACAAATCCGGAAGAACGCGATCCGGTCACGGTGAGCAGGGTCCATATTTGCCTGGATCTTGAAGGTAAAACCGCTAAAGGGCTCTTCGTATGGAGAGACAGTGCGAGTGGATGTTTCGCGCGGCAACGGGTGCGGCGCATACTGGACAAAAGCATCCAGTAACTGCTGAACACCAAAGGTATTGATGGCACTGCCAAAAAAAACCGGTGTCTGACGCCCGGCCAGGTACGCAGACATATCGAAGGGATGAGCAGCACCCTCCAGCAGCTCTATGTCGTTCCTCAACTCTTCAACCTGACTCCCCAGCAGCTCATCCAGGCGTGGATCATCCAGACCATTGACCGTTATAATTTCTCCGGTACCGTTATCCGCCTCAGCGTCGAAAAAAATAAGCTCTTTGGTGTACAGATGATAGGTGCCTCTGAACCGCTTGCCCATACCGATTGGCCACGTAATCGGAGCCGTCTGCATATGAAGGTTTTTTTCAATATCATCAAGAAGGTCGAGTGGTTCCTGCCCTTCACGATCAAGCTTATTCATAAAAGTCATAATCGGGGTGTGGCGAAGACGGCAGACCTCCAGCAGTTTTTTGGTCTGACTCTCAACACCTTTAACCGAGTCTATCACCATAAGCACAGAGTCTACTGCCGTCAAAACACGATAAGTGTCTTCAGAAAAATCGTTGTGACCAGGAGTATCAAGCAAATTGATTTCGCATTCGTCGTAGGTAAACTTCATAACTGATGAAGTAACTGAAATGCCCCTCTGTTTTTCTAACTCCATCCAGTCTGATGTTGCATGACGGGCACTCTTTCTGGCACGCACCTCACCAGCCTGCTGAATCGCACCTCCAAATAGCAGCAATTTTTCAGTGATGGTTGTTTTGCCTGCGTCAGGGTGACTAATGATGGCAAAAGTACGTCGTTTCTCAACTTCCTTCTGGTTGAACAGTTCCACGGGATGTAACTCCTTTTGTTACAATATAAAATTTCGTGATAGCACTTATCTCAGTTTATGCGGAATAGGCAAGAGAAAGGCGGGGCAAGCCCGCCTGAAATCAAAAGAATGAACTTTATTGATTATGAGCGGAACACTAGTCGGTCAAGGCACCACCTGCCACCACCAGCTATCATCAGATAAAGGGCTATACCCAACAGAGCGATATTGTACTCGACCCCCTGCCCGCGACCGGCAACGCAATTAATGTTAAGAAAAAAACCGTGGGCCCAGTGAACCTTATAGATGGCTACAAGCATGACCACTGAAATGCCGGCAGCCGAGAGACGCGTCAGAAAACCGGAGAGAACTCCAAAACCACCGCCAAATTCAGCAATAATTGCCAACAGTGTAAAAATAGGTGGAATCCCGATTTTTATTTCAAACAACTTAAAAGTTCCTGTCAATCCCTGGCCACCAAAAAGGCCCAACAACTTTTGAGAACCGTGAGCCATGAAAATGAGCCCGAGCGGGATACGGAGCATCATTGGAGCAATCAAATCAGTTGCGTCAAAACTTCCCTTAGCCATGCTAGACCTCCACCTTCTCCCTATGCAGCAATCTATAATTACGAACTGATAACATTTTATCTCAATCGCTTTGCAACACACATAACATCGTATGGATTGCCTCTATAATCACGAAGATAAGTATAATTCATCCCCGCAGCCGTACAAGCATCGATTTTGTTTTTCAGCTCTTCTTCGTTTACTTTTGTACAACCGGTCAAAAAAGTGAGCAAAAGAAAAAGTGTAATCCTCATCTGTCCTCCTCAAAGATGTTCTTAAACCTAGTGTTTTAGATACACATCAAACAAAGAGATGAAAACAGCATGGCCCAACGAGGTACTTAATGAAGGGGAAAAGCTTATTTAAAGAACCATTTCAGTCAAAGCAACTGTCAGTTGACCCATTAAATACAGCTTGGCATAATCCCATAAGAAGCTCAATTATACAATTGATTTAATATACCATTGCCATATATTTTCACTGCGAACCAGACAGAGAAGTGAATAATTTTAGTTCAATCCGCCCTTGCAAAAACAACTAAAAGCAACTCAACAGCAATCACCTAAGGAGTCTTCAAATGTTTAATAATGAATCAAATAAATTGACATTAATATTGGCAGTTTGTTATATTTAACGGTCTTTTAGTTGGAGCTGCAGACGGGGTGGGCAGGTGGAAACACGTTACCTAAAGACATTCAAAGTAGTGCTGGATATGGGGAGCTTTTCTCTTGCCGCTAAAGAGCTTTGCATAACTCAGTCGGCAGTATCCCAGCGTATAAAAGTTCTTGAGAGTCACTATGGATGTCAACTGATAGACCGTTCTGCCGTTGTTCTTAAGCCAACTCCTCCCGGAGTGAAGGTTCTCGCCAGGGCAAACATGATATTGACTGCTGTCCGTGACATTGAAGAAGCTGTAAACAATTTAGGAAAAAAGTCCGAATTTATAATAGGATTTACGCCGACATTCGGTTTTGTTTTCTTGCCGAATGTTTTGGATTTATTCCTGGGCAGGAACTCTCCTGAAATAAATATCAGATTCATATCTCAACAACCAGAACAATTAATCCAGGAACTTATAGAAAAAAAACTCGATGTTATTGTTATTGAGCACTGCAATGAAATAACTAATGACAATATTGCGATCTTTCCTCTGCCAAAGGATGAGATGGTTATGATTTCATCACCATCACTAGGGATTACAGCCGGGGAAACCAGGCTGGAAGTTTTTTTTAAACAGAGACTCATATCACGAGGAGAAGTATGCAGCTCACGCCATCTTCTCAATAACAACTTAAGCAGGACCGGAAATTCTGTAAAAAATTTCAGGGGCATGATTACCCACGACCACATCAAGTGCTTAATACAATCAACCATGCAGGGGCAAGGTGTCGCCTTTGTATCCAGATCTCTCGTCAATGACCACATTTCTAAGGGAGATCTCTGTGAACACATTATTCCTGAGTTTAGCAACACACGTTCACGCACATTAGCCTGCAATCAGAGCCGGGTTAACGACCCTTTAATCAAAGATTTTGTTGAATCCGTCTTTCAGACTTTTAACCTGAAGTCACCTTTTTAAACTCCTCAAAGTTGTGTTATCATCTAAACCTGTTTAGCACATAGACCTGCTGTGGAAGGACCTCCGTCGCTGGCGGGCGACCTAGTCTTCAAAACCAGAGGGGTGGACGAGAAATTTCACGATTTTTTTCAATTCCCATGTGCTTCAGCTATTTTAATACTATTGTCAGTTCCCTGGCATGGAGGTATGCGTGATATATTGTAACAAACATGAAGTTCTTCCGAAACAATACGGACATTGCTCCGGTGTCAATCCCAGCACATACAAAGCATATCAATCATGAAAAATCTCATTCTTGGTACAGCCGGACATATTGACCACGGCAAAACGTCGCTGGTAAGAGCCCTTACCGGAATAGACACAGACAGACTAAAGGAAGAAAAGGCGCGTGGAATCACCATTGAACTGGGTTTTGCGCATCTGGAACTTCCAGGAGACATCAGATTCGGCATAATCGATGTTCCTGGGCATGAAAAATTCGTACGTTCCATGGTGGCAGGCGTAGGCGGCATGGATATTGTTATGCTGGTCATCGCTGCTGACGAAGGAATCATGCCACAAACGCGGGAACATATGGACATCCTGCGGTTGCTTGGAGTCAAAAACGGCCTGATAGCTTTAACCAAGCGAGACATGGTCGAACCGGAATGGCTGGATCTGGTAACCGAAGAAGTGCGTGACTACGTGTCCGGCAGCTTTCTGGAAAATGCCCCGATCGTGCCAGTTTCATCACGAACCGGAGAAGGTCTTGAAGAACTGAAGGCGGTCCTGTCCGATCTGGCAAACAAAGTAGCCGAAAAGCGAAGCGAGGGGCATTTTCGGCTGCCGGTAGACCGGGTTTTCACAATGACCGGCTTCGGGACTGTGGTCACCGGAACTCTTCTCTCTGGCGAGATAACCGTGGGAGAGGAGGTAGAAGTACTCCCATCGGGCAGATTAGGCAGGGTCCGCGGTATTCAAGCCCATGGAAGCAAAGTTGAGAAGGGACTGGCAGGCCAGCGCCTCGCGGTAAACTTACAGGGGGTAGACCTGGACGAGGTACACCGGGGAGACGTTGTTGCCCCGCGTAATATTTTCCAGACAACCCGTGTTGTGGATGTCCGCCTCGATCATCTTTCCACAGCACCTCGTGAATTGAAACACCGCGCCAGTGTAAACCTTCATTCGGCCACCTATGAGGTTCAAGCAAAGGTTCTTCTGCTGGACCGTAATACAATCGAACCTGGTGAAAGCACCTACGTACAGTTACGACTAAGTGAACCGGTACTGCTCAATTCCGGCGACAGCTACATCCTGAGGATCGCCTCACCCGCCACCACGATTGGCGGTGGCATCGTGCTGGACCCCTTCCCTCCTCGCCGCAGGCGCCGGAGCGAAGAGGCAGTAATGCTGCTAGAGTCTCTGGAAAGTCAGGAGCATCAACGAGTCTGCAGCCTGATAATCGGCCAGAGCAAACTGTCCGGAATTTCATTTGAAGACATCATCCTGCGCTCAGGAGTCTCTCGCAAGGCCGCAGAGGCGGCACTTTTAATACTTCTTGGTACCGGCGACATAATTCAGATGATTCGCGAACCGCGCATTTTTATCGCCAGGGATGCCTTCGATACGCTAAAATGTGGCCTAACTGAAGGGGTAAGTGCCTTTTTGGCAGAGAACCCTCTTAAACATGGAATAGGAAAAGAAGAACTTAAAACACGGCTGCCAAAGCGGAGTGACCAGAGATTCTTCACTCCTCTTCTCTCGGCGCTGGAACGAGAAGGAATATTGATTCCTGAGCGTGATATCGTCAAACTGGCAGGTCATGTCATGCGTTCAACCGCTTCGGCAGAGGACCTGACATCAGCCTTTAGCGCCTTTTTACGCGAAAAGGCACTTGAACCTCCCACTGTAAAAGAGTTCATGGAGCGATTCCATTACGACGAGAAGTCCGTACGCGACAATATTGCCATACTGATCAGAAATGGAGAGGCGGTGAGGATATCCAGTGATTTATTCTACGCCAGTGAAGTCCTGGACGCACTGCGGGAAAAGTTGATCCACCATCTTCGGGAAAATGAAGGAATAACTCCGCCTGAATACCGTGAACTGACGGGACTGTCGCGCAAATTCCTGATTCCGCTGTTGGAACATTTCGACAGTGAGAAGATTACAATCCGGGTTGGAGACAAACGAGTACTACGTAAACGACTGTAGAACGGCCAAAAACGGCTCACCAATAAACTGACAGCAGTTAATGGGTATTTAATATCCAGACGAGCCACTCATGCTCGTGTGGCACCGCTTGCAGTCATTCATCGGAAAAGCCACACGCATATGGCAGGCGCCGCAATAATTCCCGTAAAGACTGTTCTTCATGGAAAAAGACACCGTTCCCTCCCTCTTTATCTTGAATATGTCAGGATGGCAGCTTGAGCAGTCCAGTTCAGCAAAATGATCCTCATGGGAAAAAGTGACGTCACTGCGTGGAGATGTTGTGCCCAGCTTCAGCGGTTCTTTAAGTTTGTCCGGGAACTGTATTGTTAAACGCTCTGTACGGATTGTATTGGCAGGCGTGATCTGCCCCTCAACCAGTGCCTTGGCCCAATCTATGCCGTTTCCGAAAGAGGCCTGGGGGAGATTCTCGGCAAATTTTCCAAAGCGTTCCTCCAAGGCATGGGTGTCCTTCATATGACATTTAACGCATTTGGCTGGGTCTTTGTCCAGCACGCTAAATGCGGTTTTTCCATCGTGACAGACCCCGCAGTATTTACCTGACAGATACTGCGTTCGGGTAATCCCGGTGTCACCCGAACGCATACCAAATTCCAGCTCAAGATGACAAACACGACAGGTATATTTTGTACGATGATTCCAGTGAGGAAAAACAACCGGCGGCATTCCCGCTTTTTTGCTTTTGCGGCGCATGACAACATTGCCATATTTCCAAAACGGACCATTAGGCGGTATCACTTTAAGGACTTTACCTAACTCTTCCCGATCATCAGTCTCCCCGTACCCAGGTCCACTCATAAGCAACACAGACATAATGATCAGCGGCAATTTGGCTATAAATCTGATTATCATGCGCACCCCACTGTATTAAAAACCGGACCCGGGAACAGCCCGTCCAGTGCCACAGATCATTTCTGCTTTTGTTCCTGAGCTTTAGATTCCAGAACGAAAATGTACAAGTTTTTGCACAGTTGCAGTCTTTTCAAAAAGACTTTTCGAACTGTTTCATCCTCTTTTTCTATAGTTTTCTGCAAAACATCGCACCGCTCCACAAGCTTTTTAAGCTCGGGTATCGAAAGCGACATAGCATCATTGGATTGTGCACAAGAGGCGTCAAAGTCTGCTCTCCAGGCATCTTCTCCATAGGCAGTCTGCAGAGAGATAAACAGGCTCAAGCATCCAACCATGAACACGAGTTTTAATCTTCTCACAATTCCCATGATTAACTTCACCCCTGGGGCGGCCTTGTATGACAACGCTGACAATCAGTTTGCGGAAAAGCTACCTTCTCGTGACATACACCGCAATACTTACTGTCAAATATTTCAGTCATGGAATATTTGGAAGTCCCCTTTTTAACACCGACAAAAATATCCGGGTGACAGAGTTCGCAACCGTTCCATACCGTATGCTTCTTATGAGAAAAAATGATGTCCGGCATCCCTTCAACTTTAGCTTTAATCGCAAAATCCTGATTAACTTTCAGATTTACTTTTTTAGAGGAAACCTTTTCCAGATAATCAACCGGCTTGATCAAGCCTTTTTCCTCAGCCAGTTCCCAGTTAATCTTGTTTCCAAACCTTTCGCCCGGCATTTGCTCCGAAAACCGGTAGAACTCATCTTCCTTGGCGGCGCTTCTTTCTCGCGTATGACATTTCGCGCAGGTTTTATACTCTTCACGGCTGTATTCTTTGGCACATGATTCGAATATTTTTTTATTATTATGTACCATCCTGCCGTTATGGCATGTACCGCAGAAATAACCTTTCATATTATCAGCAGAGCGGATCTTGGTAGATCCGGCGGTCATACCAAATCCGATATCAACATGGCAAAGCCTGCAGGTATAGTTTTGCCGATGTACCCAATGATCAAACATTACCGGCGGCATTCCCGCCTGCTGGGAATAATTATTAATGGTAACGCTGCCAAATTCATACGGAAGAGGTTTTTTCTTCTTCATCCCGCCCTGTGCCCATGCAATGCCGACAGCAACCAGTAAAATCGGTACAACAAAAAGTAGTTTTCTCATTGTGTATCCTCTTTTAGCTTTATTTTAGCCATGCTCCCATGAGAATGACAACCCCACCATCAAATAGTGGGGTGTCTTAACCTGCAGAAGATTCATGATTGTGGCTACAACATCTCAATTTTAGCGTCCTGTCGGGCCTTACCGACAAAATCACCAATAGCAGCATTTATCTTTTGAGCCTTGATATATTCTTCAATCTTTTTATTGACTGCGGACAGAGGGGTCGTCTCCGCTTTTGTCCGATCCGTCAGCTTGATTATGTGGAAGCCGAATTGCGTTTCTACTACGCCGCTCAAGCCTCCAACTTCAAGAGCAAAAGCAGCCTGCTCAAATTGTGGGACCATTTTCCCCTTGGTAAAATAACCCAGGTCGCCCCCCTGCTTGCTACTGGGGCATGACGAATTTTCCTTAGCCAGCGTCACAAAATTTGCACCATTAACCAACTCCTTGTGCAGTTTTTCAGCCCTTTCACGAGCTTTATTTTTATCATCGGCCCCGGCTTTACTGTCAACACTCACCAATATATGGCTTGCCCGCAACTGCTCGGGCTTAACAAAGTTGGTAGGATTCTGATCGTAAAACGTTTTGATCTCTCCTTCGCTGACCGTCACTTTGGAAGCAATGTTCGTATTAACAAAATTTGCAATAACCAGATCGCGACGGGTATAGTCACGTAACATTTTTTCATCCATGCCGATATTCTGGAGTTCTTTGGCATAAGCATTCGCATCAGCGAACCCGCCTTTAATTTTTTCAAATCTATCAGCAGACTGTTTGTCGAGGTCCTTTACTTCAAGCTTCTGACCGGCCTGAAAAAGCAGCTCTGAGCTAATCAACTGATTAAGGGCCTGTTTTTCAAATTCTTTTTTAAGGTGTGGGGGGATCTCCGCGCCCGGTTGTTTTGCCATTAATATTTTTTCAGCACGTTTGAGTTCACCAAGAGTAATCTCTGTACCATTTACCCTGGCAACCGCTTTTTTCAGTTCAGGTGAAGTAAATTCAGTGGATTGTGGTGGCGGCGTAACATTCGATGGACCAACCGAACATGCTGAAACTAACAGCGCAAGCATCGATACAGCAATCACAGGTTTCAGCAACAGATTTAAATGACTCATTACCAGATTTCCTCCATAGATATTGTTGATATTATAGGACTTTGATAACTTTTTATTGTTCCTATTTTATTCTTAATTTTGTATAACAGAATTTATTATTATTTAGTATTTATTTTTATATTTAGTTGCAACCAGTTATAGTATTTGATGACTGGAATTATAAAACTGAACTGGAGGATCATCGAATGAAAAAAACAAGTTTACTGGCAGCTCTGTTTATCATGACAGCATCATCGGCAATGGCACAACAGTGGAAACATCTGGGTAACGACGAAGTATCCACCAGCTATTTTTATAATCCTAAAACATTTTCGGTTTCGGCGGACTCTATCATCAGCACCTGGACCAAAGTTGAATACAACGTAGACCGTGCTGCCATGGCAAAAGAAAAAGTATCACCAGACATGTACAAAGGGACAAAGGCAGTAGCTGCATATGAAGAGTTTGACTGCGTTAAGAAGAAAAAACGTACAATAACCGGCATGTCTATTGAAAAAATTAAAAAAGTCGATCTTGATAAAACAGATTGGATAGAAGTAGCAAAAGGCAGCGTTGACGAAAAACTACTGGGCCTGATATGTCTGGAAAAAAAACCCAGTAAGTAGATTGCAGCTACACGTATTATTCAGTAACAATTGTTATTACAACCTGATGATGTTCTTGCCGCATACAAAATGATAAAGCTACCAGAAAAGATTGCCCGGAGGGAAAACCCTCCGGGCAATTTCATTTCATTGTTTCATCTCAGGCCTGATTAGTTAGCGCCGTTAACAGTTATTGTCTGCTTGAACAAGGCTAACTGTGCTCCAGTGCTGCTGTATACGTAGACCTGAACCAGCTTGCTGCCGGCGGTAGAATACGTATGTGCTCTTGTAGCAGTAACTAAACCGTTAATAGTCACGGTTTCGGACTTGCCGTCGCCCCAATAGATTTTCAAGGATTTATTAGGTGTTGGCAGAGTTGACATTGTAAGAACTCCGCTAAGTGATCCGGCAGCGTCAGCCCAGGCAATCGGGCCTGCAACAGGAGCTGCAACAGCAGTCACACTTGCTGTTGTAGTTGATACTTTGCCTTCTTCATCAGTAACCTGCAGGGCGATTGTCTTGGCCCCTTCGGTTGCGAAGCTCACGCTGGATGTTTTTCCGGCAGCAATGACAGTCCCATCGCTGGAGGTCCAAGCGTAAGTTGCTAAACCGACATTTCCAAGCTGTGCATCAGCAGCTGCAAGCGGCTGAGCAGCAGCTGTGTAGACCTGAACTCCAGGAGTCTGTGGATCTACATCGGTGAATACTGAAGTAATGCTGGCAGTCGGATCCACACCAATACCGGATCCAGCTGCTGTGATACCTGTGGTCAGATAGGTCTTGAATGCTGCCCGTGTACCGTGGTCAACACCCTTGACGTCTACAAAACTCACACCTGAAGCATCAGGGTACAGTGATTCCGCACGGTCAAGCTCGGTAACACGCTTGAAAGTACCAGCTGCGTTAGGAGTAAAAACGCCACCTGCCCATGTGCCAAGCTCTTCGAACTTGACTTCTACAGCTCCGCCAGCCTTGGTTGAAACTTCAGCAGCGGTATCAATATCATGCTCTGCACCTACGACTTCCATCATCTCTGCAGGAGCCTGCATAAATGTAAGGCCTGCAGCTTTAGCAGCTTTTGCATTGATCGCGGTACCAAGCATATTGAAGGTGCCGTCAAACATTGGCACTTTTGCAGTAGCAGCAGGTGCATGGCAGTCGGTGCAGCTCTTGCCCAGAACAAACTTGTCGATCGGACGGATGCCGTGGGTCAGTTTGTAAGGACCTGCTACGAAGCCAAGCTCGGTACCGGCCCATGATTTACCATCGACCGCACCTTTGATACCTTCACGCCATGCTTTGTATGCAGTAATTTCTTCAGGTGTGGAGAACATGGCGTTGCCGCCATAAACACCAACATACTTCCACTGGCCGGTAAATGCACCAGTTGCGTCAAATGCACTGGCAAAACCAGTTGCACTCATATCGGCACCGAAACCAACAGGGATAGGAGCGAACCCGGAAGGGCCGAAGTTCATGCCGGCTTTCATGTCGCGGGAGATCCATGGATCATAGTTGGTTGATGGGGAAACTTCCGGAGTACCGGCATGAATGCTTGGTGCACGTCCAGCTACGCCGTCGCCGTTGGCATCAACTGCGCCATCAACGTTGTTCCAGATTTGTGCTGTGATCAGGTTGACGGCATACATCTTACGACGCCACTCTGGATTTGCAACACCGTTTAACGTTTTGAAATCACTTCCGCCCTTCTGCCAGGTGTAGAGAGGAGTCCATGGCTCAAGGTTGTTGCCAACTGGAGCGCCCATTGACATTGGATCAGTGAACATACCCATCATGCCGCGTTCTTTTTTGAATCCGAGCATGTTGGGGTAGCGGTTACCTGAGGTGCAGTCGAGGAGACGAACAACCATCTGCTCACGTGTCAGGTGACAAACCGTACAGTCGATAACATCAAGGTGGCTGCCGACAAAGTTCTCTTCGGCAGTACCGGCTGCATTCATGCGGACGGACTTGGTTATGTTTGCCAACAGACCGCTGTTCTGGTGAGCTACATCAGCACGAGGCGCACCGAATGTATCAATGACAACGCCGTCATTGTTCTTGCCGGTAACGTGGCAATTACTGCAATGTTTAACTGTGTTCTGGCTGTTGACGGTAGTTTTGAAGGCAGGGTTTGCTTCAACTCCACCAGCACTGTCATAACCACGGCCTGGATCGCAGGTACTCTTGCCATCAAATATGATGTTGCCGTTAACGTCATACTGGTCAACTTTGGTGGTTTTTGTGTTCATATGGCAGCCGGAACAGTCCAGCGACAGGTGAACATCATAGCCCGTTGCCCACATATCTCCACGCTTGAACCATTCAGCACGTGGGAACGGCACGGTACTCTTCTTGAGGACGTTTTGGTCCTGATGCCCCATTGCGTCAAGAGTGGCCTGATAGTAGATCGGGCCAGAGCCAGCAGGGTTACCGCCACCCATGAAGTAGTTTTTCATGCCTGGCATTGCTGTAGAGAAGTTGTCGAATGCAACCTGGTTGAATTCGGTTCTGCCCATGGCGGATGGCCAACCGGCAGGAATTGTGGTTGTAAAGCCCGGTGTGGTGCTGCCGATACCGGTCTGGGTCATATACAGTGTCGGTGAAACTCCGTATGGACCTACTGTCATATCCCATGTCATACCAAACGGTGCGTTGAAGTCAAAGGCCGGCATGGTCAGACCGGTAAATGATTTCGTAAATTTGCCGTTGTAGATCATAGGTGCTGAGGAGAGGAAGTCTCTCATCATATCCGGGATATCTTTAAGATCCGACGGGGTGTGGCAGTTGCGGCAGTTCTGGCTTGGCGGATCATATTTCATCTTGGAGAGGCCAAGACTTGATATGGATACGACGTTGCTGCTGTCTTTCTCCAGAAGGCCGGTTGTAAAATCATATGCTTCGGTAAACATGTTCATGAAGCCTGCACCGAAAGATGCTGTGGCATTAAGTGCGCCACTGTAGGTCATAACTGAAGCCATCAGATTGCTATAACCGTCAAAATGGCACATGAGGCAGTCAAACTCTTTTACGTTCGGCATCATAACCTGTCCGGCAACAACAGGCATGGCGGAGCCGTCAGGTAAAGTCATGCTCATCGGCTGTCCCCAGCCACCAGGAGCGGTCAAAGGTGTTGTACCGTTCCAGATTGGATAAGACCATGGAGCAGGCTCAACCGTATGAGCAGGCATACCGGTCATTGGATCATAACGATCGAAGATTGTCATGGTGTAAGGGGTAATACCATCAACAAATGGGCTCATCTGGCTCATACGTTTGCCGGTACGATCCTTCTCGACAAAACCGCCGCCCGGATGACAGGAACCGCAGGTGCTTGAAAGCTCCCAGGCTGAATAGTCCATCTTGGTAAGACGGGGTTGAGTTAATGGATCCGTACCATTGTAGAAACTGGGGGAACCCATAAGCATAGTTGCAAGATTGCTGAGGGTTTGTGCAGTTGGTTTGCCGTCTGAGCCGAGAACATAAGCTCCATAACTAATGTAGTTGCCGCTGCTGTCTTTCATGTAGTTCGCCACCTGGCGAAGCGAGGGGCTTCACCATTTGCCGACCATGGCCGTTGCTTGTGTCCATGGTTTGCTTTTGTTTGGATCGAACTTGCCGGTTGCAGTGTCAGGGAACTCATTACGTCCCTGAGCAGAGTGGAATGAATGATCGGAAATTTTGTCGTACGTACTGTTAGGACCGTGGCACGCTGCAGTACCGCAGGTTGCCTTCGGGCTGTACGGCATACCCTTGCCGGCTGCATCAACCTGAACAGGCACTGGAGCACCACCGGCCATCTGCATGCCGATCTCCTCATACGTATAAAGCGTGACAGGTGGGTGAGCGGCAAAAGAAATGCCCGCTGACAGGACCAGGCTGGCAGCAGCTGTCGCTGTCAGGAAGCCTGGTATAACTCTTGGCTTTTTCATTAATTAATCTCCTTTTTTGTGATCATTTGTTTTTCGACACTAAAACAGAGTTGCTACGGTAATGCTGTTGAAGCTGTCCAATTCTTGTATGGGGGTACAGAATTGAACAATAATGAAGAGAGCTGATTACTTTTTAGCAATTTCAGGACCAAGTTTTTCTCACTGTATTCAAATTCTGTAAATTAATAGACAAAATACAAATAAAACTCCATATAGTGTCAAGCAACTTACTGTTTATACGTGCTATTTTTATTTAGCATTCGAAGTATTTTTTTACACTTCTAACGGCACAACACCACCATTTTCTGGGTATTTACACCCAGCAACTAGTTATATCTAAGGGGAATCCGGGGTGGGGGGAATTATATTGCTATTGTGGGACATGACGACATCGTACATACAGGTGGGGGATATCACCCATATATGCAAAATTGAATACATAGTAACGGTTTCACCGGCATAAAATAACTCTTGCATTTTCAGTAAAAATACATTCTAACTATTTGAGTTTCTACACGATTCTTCCCCAGCACACTAATACATACTCTATAAACTAGAACAATAATGCCATCGCATCCAGCACGTTGGATGACTTACAAGGAACCAAGATGAGCTCTAATTTATTTGCCAGTATTGTCGACAGCCTTTCCAACGGTATCTATGTCCTACAGGATAACCGCGCCGTCTATCTTAACCAGCGCTTCGGCGAGATCTTTGGCTATGAGTCCCTGGAACCGTTACTCATGTGCGATATGTATGAAACGGTTTATCCGGACCGATTGACTGTCGATTTTTTTCGTGGAGTTCACGACCAGATGCTAGCCAACGGCCAGACAAAAGCTGCCTGGGGGCAGGCTTCAGCAAAGTGCGACGGCACACCCATCTGGTTGGATGTGGAAGCGCAGACAGTCATGTTGAATGGTCGACCGGCCATCATGGGGATGTTTCATGACTTTACCGAGTGCAAACTTATCGGTGAGGCGATGTTCGTGTCCCAGGAAACGCTCCGTCTGCTGCTGGACGCTATGGAGGATCGGGTTTACGTGGTGACCGATGACCTGAAGATTGTTTACGCCAACCAGAAAATGATGGCAACCCTTTGCGGCGATATAAATACAGAGCTGTGCCACAAGGTCTGCCGGGGACTTGATTCAATATGCGTGGACTGCTCGGCCGAAGAGGTGTTCAATTCCAACAAGCCGATGTACAAAGAGTTTTATAATGAGATTACCCATAAATGGTACTCGGTCATTGAGCTTGCTATCCGTATGCCGGGAATCAACCGACCGGCCAAACTGGCAGTGGCCCGGGACATTACCGATCGCAAGGAGTCTGAAGAGCGGATCCGTGCACTTTCACACCGTCTCCTCAATGTACATGAGGATGAAAGAAAACGCCTGTCACGCGAACTTCATGACGACCTCGGGCAGCGTCTGAACGCCGTCAAAATCGGAGTCGACACGCTGGCCGAAGACCTGGAAAATTTCCCTCCTGAAATTTATAACCACGTGAGCAACCTTTCCAAGGTACTGCAATCTTCCATTGAGTCGGTCAGAAGCATCTGCTCAGGTTTGCGCCCGGCTTCCCTTGAAATGACTGGTTTGGTGGAGGCAATAAAAAAAGACTGTGCCAATCTTACCGAACTCCATGGCCTCAAGATAGACTTGAAATCGACCGGGATGAAAAAGATAAACCTCGACAGTGATGCAGAAATCAATCTTTACCGTGTTTTTCAGGAATCTCTTAACAATATAGTAAAACATGCCAAAGCAAGCGAGGTCAGAATCAGCCTTATAGCATCACATCCCATTATCAGAATGAGGATTGAGGACAATGGCAAGGGTTTTGACATCCTGGAACGCAAGGCAAAAAATGATAACAGGCTCGGCCTGGTAGGCATTGCAGAGCGGGTAGATCTTATGGGGGGGACTTTCAAGATGGCCTCTCGACCTGGCGAGGGGACACGCATTGTTGTTGAGATCCCATATTCCAGTTGAAACGTGCCAAATTACAAAATCTTTTAACTCAAGGACACTATCATGAACAAAAAACAAGTACTAATAGTTGACGATCACCCACTGTTTCGTGATGGGCTAAAAAGCCTGGTGGAAAGGAGCGCCAACTACCAGACCGTTGGCGAAGCGGGAAGCGGCGCTGAGGCGATGAAACTTGTTCTGGAACTTAAGCCGGACTTGATCACCATGGATGTATCTCTGCCGGATATGAGCGGCATCGATGTGGTTCGGGATATTTTGAAGGTTGTTCCGTCGGCCCAGATTCTCATGCTCAGCATGTATCCGAAGCTGGATTATGTCTCCGAAGCATTCAAAGCCGGCGCACGGGGCTATGTAGTCAAGGAAGCCACAAGTGCACGCCTGATTCAGGCTTTAGACACCCTCTGCAGGGGTGAATTCTTTGTTGATGGCCAAGTTTCCCAGGACATCGTGGCAAAACTTATGGCAGGTTCGGCAAACGAAGCAGTAATCCAGGATGAACTTTACGGACTGCTTACCGCTCGCGAACAGCAGGTACTGAGAATGGTCGCCGAAGGAATGACCTCCCGGGAGATTGCCACAAAAGTAAACCTTACCATCAAGACCGTTGAGAACCACAGAGCCAACCTGATGAAAAAACTGAACGTTCACAGCAAAATGGAACTTGTTAAATATGCCGCCAAATTGGGGCTGATCGATCTTGACAACTGGCGTTAACACCTGCAGCGGTTTCGTTTCATCAAAGTAAAAAAAGTAGAGCCATGGGGAAAATCCCCATGGCTCTATTGCATTGCATTGTTTCAGGCAGTTCTAGTTAGCGCCGTCAACAGCGATGGTCTGCGTGAACAAAGCTAATTGAACTCCAGTGCTGCTGTATACGTAAACCTTAACCAGCTTGCTGCCGGCGGTGGCATACGTATGTGCTCTTGTAACAGTGGCCAAACCGTCTGGATTCGCTACTGACTGAGTAGTCACGGTTTCGGACTTGCCGTCACCCCAATAGATTTTTAAGGATTTATTAGGTGTTGGCAGAGTTGACAGTGTAGCAATTCCACCAAGTGATCCGGCAGCGTCAGCCCAGGCAATCGGGCCTGCAACAGGAGCAACAACTGCATACACACTTGTTGTTGCCTCAGACACTTTACCTTCTTCGTCAGTAACCCTCAGGGTGATTGTCTTGAGCCCTGCGGTTGTGAAGGTCACGCTGGATGTTTGTCCGGCAGCAATGGCAGTCCCATCGCTGGAGGTCCAGGCGTAAGTAGAGAAACCACCAGCCTGTGCAGCAGCTGCTGTAAGCGGCTGAGCAGCAGTTGTGTTGACCTGAACACCGGCAGTCCCTGGATCTACATCGGTGAATACAGAAGTGATGCTGGCAACCGGATCAACGTTGATACCGGCGCTAGCTTCGGTGATGCCGTTCAGATAAGCAACCCACTCTGGACGTCCGGCATAACTTCCGCCGAGAACACCCAGCTGTGGTGCATTAACGTATGCTTTACCGCCCAGACCAAATGGTCCGAAGTCGGTTGCAACAGCATCAATCTTGACTTCGAAACCGGCTTGTGGGTTGATAGAAATGTTGGTTGCACCGGCATCAGTGATGGTGAAACCAAAGTTGTTGGCGTTAGTAGCGAACACGCCCATGGAGGTAATGACCTGAGCAATCGTGGTGCACTCAGCATTCATGGCCCAGGTGCGGTTCGTCACGGTACCGGTTGCAGTTTCCTTCACATTAAGTTTCAGGATGTGACCTTTAGTTGATGTACCGGTTTCTTGGTTGGAGTTTGTTATGCCTGCTGCAGTTCCGCCAACAATCGGTAACGTCGTAAAGGTAGTCAGAGCAGGTGCCTGATCCTTGAAGATCGGTTCATAAATAACTTCACTGCGGTCGATGTTTCTGAGTGTGCCGCCAGCAGGATTGAACAGCGTGAAAGCGACAGAACGCTTGCCATGCTTGTCAACTACGTTTGGATGGCCTTCGGATCCGTCCATCTTGCCGTTAACTTTGGTGAATGTGGCAAGCTGGTTAGCTGCAAATGTCCAGTCCATTCTACCGGTAGGATTGGTAACGGCATCCTTAACAACTGGATACGCACCCTGGTAGAATTTAGAAGTGGCGCTATGGCAGTCAGTACAGCCATTCTTGCCCCAGGCAACATCAGCCGGGGAGATGTTGTGAGTGCCCTTGAAAGGCACAGTCAACATGGAGATACGTGGTGCAAAGTTAGGAGTTCCTGCAACTGGTTTGAGCGGAACTGCAACGCCGGTAAGCGCTGCGATGTTAGCAGAAATCAGGTTTTGACGATCAGTGATCTCAGTTGGAGTGATAACGCCATCGGCTCCCAGTGCTTTCAACATGCCGTTATCAAGGTTGATTTTGCTTACATGTGCTGGCAGAAGTGCATCCATACCACCTGCACGTAAATCCTGGTTGGCGTCATAGTTAAAATCGTTCATATCGCGCCAGAAGAATGATGTCAGCAGGTTGGCGGAATACAGCTTGCCACCCAGCCAGTGAAGGGCCTGACCGTTTTCCATGTCTTTTGATACAGCTGGATCGTCATGCAGTGCTACACGACCCTGCAGGTCAGTACCGGTACCGTCAACAAAAGCGCCACCGGTGATGCCGGCCTTGTTCTTGGTGTGACAGGCGGTGCAGTCCATGATATCGAGGTGACTCTTGCTGGCAACACCGTTCTTTACACCGGCAGCCTGCAGCAGTTTTGCAGTGAGTCCGGCATTCTGGTGGGCTATATCAGCGCGCGGTGCGCCATAGGTGTCCCACGTAGGTGTAGTGGCAGGTGAGTGGCAATCTTCACAGGTCTTGAAGGCGACTTTGTCAAGCGGATTCCACATGGCATCGAATGGCGAAGTGCCACCTTTAGCCGGGTCACACTGGCCAAGCAACTTATCAGCTGCAGCGGCACTTACGATACCGGTTGTGCCAACTACGGCACCGGTTTTGCGCTCATGACAGGACATGCAGCCGAAACCGAAGTGAACATCATTTGCAGATTTCCACATTTCACCACGTTTTTTCCAGTCAACCTGATACTCTTCCATATGGCAGGAAGCACAGTTTGCGGATTTAGGTGTAGCAACGATCTTCTGAGCAACATTGACGTCGAGGGTCAGTGCACCGAGAACGGGTACTACTTTAGTAGCGTCATATGCTACGGCAGTACCGCTGGTTGGTGTACCGAGTCCGGCACCGGCAGCGCGTGAGGAATCGAAGTTACCGACACGAATAGCATCCCGACGTTTATCCCATTCGTAACCATCGAGATGGCACATGAGGCAGTCCATCTCCAGGGCGCCGGTCTGGGCATAATCATTGGTCTTGGCTGCATAGGTAGGACCTACGTAGGTTGGGCTGGCAGGGTTGAGATCACGAGCAACGCCATGGTGGTCAGTTGCTTCGAAACCGAGTCCGTCAAGGCCGAAGATATCAATAAAGGTGTTGAATGTGTTTACTGAGGCGCCGAAATTAGCGTCGCGGTAATCCGTACGGTTGGCCGGATTGTACTGGAAAGGCTTGGTTGCATCTACTGCAGAGTTGTAATACTGGTTAAAGCCGCCGCCAACATGGCACTCGGCACAGTCACGCATAACACCAGCCATTGAGTTATCTACTTTTTTAGTAAAGCCTGCAGCAAAGTCAAACGGTGTAAAACTTGTGAATGCGTTATCTGTTGATTTTGCTGTTGCTGGATCATACGTTGCACCCATTCCGTCTGTGTAAGTTCTCGCCAACTGGCGAGCAGAAGGTGGTCACCAAGATCCAAAGTGGCCGGGGCTCTGTACCCAGCTTTTGCCGGGGGCAGCAGCGCCGGTCCTGAAGGCATCGCCTGAATCGGGGTTATAGGGGTTGAAGCCGCGGAACTCGTTGGAACCGGTCTGAGCGTGATAGTTGTGACGCTCGATTTCACTGTAGCTGCTCAGCAACTTGGTGGTACCGCCATTGTTTGTGCCGTTGTGGCAGGCGGAGCAGGTGGCTTGCATACTGAAGGCGTTATTTACTGTGGCAGGCGTAATTGGTGTACCGGCTCTGTCGCGCAGCACCATGCCAGTGTGCTGCGTAGCGGCAAAAGCCGTTCCGCACGCCAGTCCGACAGCCAGTGAGGCCAACAGGACAGACTTTTTCTGGATTCGTTTACTCATCCCTTTGTTCTCCTTTTCCTCAATTTGATGATCATTTTTTAGTTTGCAAGAGTTGCTTCGCCCATGGGGGTGGGCAGTGAAGATATGCTTGCAAGCAGCAGGCTGTGAAAGAGAGCCTTTGTGTAATTATATTTAGCACGGAATGTGCCATGTTTTCAGGACGGGGAAATTATTTACGCAAAGTCTTTCAGGGATTGGATTCGAGAGTTTTTTTCGGTGAGTGGTACTGGTAGGTATTAACACGTTATTACAGAAGTGGGTGATACTGCCCATCAAAACCTGAGCCATATCACCCACACACCCCCAAAAACTAGGGCATTATACCTAGCCAGTAAAAACCTGAGCTAATTACTCAGACCAGGACTCAATAATACTTCGTCCCGGAATGGCAGCTGACTGTGCAGCTTTTGCCGACTGAGCTGTATGCCCCGCCGCTGGTAACAAAACGAATATCAAAATTTATCAGATGGGCATTGGCGGTAATGCTAGCACCACGGACCTGTGGCACTCCATGAGGATCATGGCAGACCGAACAGGGTACTTTGTTATTTACAACGTGGCTCTGATGGGGAGGAAAGGCTGAGATCACCGGATCAAGCAGTATATTCTGGTCATGACAGCGGAAACAAAGGGCATAATTGGCCTCACTGTAGTCAAGTGGATAAGTGTCGTCCTCGTACCGATCGATCAGAATATGTTTGTTATTTGAACCGTGGGGACCCTTGGCCTGCAGAGTGTCATCGTTATTATGGCAATCGGTGCAATAAATCATACTGCTTGTACTGAACTGCGTGCGCAGACTCGGTACGTTAGTCCCTTTGCCGATGGCAACAACCGGGTGAAACGAGGGATTTAACGGGTCGAAATCAAGACGTGTATCGAGCTCCTGGATCTGTCTGAGAACGGTCTGAGGAGCGTAGAAACTGTTTCCGGAATGACAGCGGAAACAAACCTCATACTCATTCGCAGCGTCGGTAGAAAGCACTACTCCGGCACTCGATACACCTTTTACACCGGTAAGTGAACCGGGCACTACAGGAGCTGTGGCCAAGGTTGCCAAGGCTTTGTGAGGGTTGTGACAATCATTGCATTCGACATGCTTCTGGGCTGACAGCGGGTCCTCCTTAGGGTCATGGACCCCTGTGGTACCCTCCATGGGGTGGCTGTAAAATTTGCTGGCGGCGCTCTGTATATCTTTGGCCCCTCCTGATGAGGAATGGCACTGATAGCAGTTAGCCTCCTCAGCGGCAAACTTCAGCAGACGTGCACGTCCACCGGCATTGTGGCTGACATGGCAGTGAGTACATCCAGCAGCCACTGCGGGGTCTGTGGCATGAATCGATGCGTTCCATCCGTTTATGTTGTGACACGTCTTACAGAGAGCGGAAGCGGCGTTATCCATAACCAGAAATTTGCCATACGGATCGGTATGCGGGTTATGGCAGGCGGTACACTGGAGCATGCCCCCTTCCTCAAGTCTGACCTTCGCAGGAAGGGAACTTGGAAGGCTCAGCTGACCATTCAACATTGCAAGTTCTTCACTATAGGCGAATGATATTGGGTGGTCATTACTCAGATCTGTTTTCAGATTAGCGGAACTGCTGTCAGGCATGGTGGTAACACCACCCTCCATGGGTATGACATCTGAAGTCCCATAGAAGGCGCCCAGGGCAATAGTCCCGTCATGGCAGCTGAGACAGAGGCGCGCGGAACCGCTTGGCTGTCCGGGCTTTGCCACTAATGTCGTGGACTCATACAGATCATAGACAGCAGTGCTCGTAGGGCGGCTCCAGAGCGGCGTAAGGGGGTTGGCATGATGCGGGGTATGGCAGAAGATGCAGACACGCTCTTCATTGGTGGCCTTGATAGACCCCGGCCCGGACATGGACAGGTTATGTTTGCTGTTCAGGATACCTGCAGCGAAAGCCCATCCGGAGGCAGCGACCAGCATGGTCAAAGATGCGATCAGTGTTGCAGCAGGCCTTGGAATGTTCAACATCGCTGTTCTCCTTCTTACGTTTACTTGGCCTTTCAACAATCAGGAACTGTTTGCACGTTATTTTCCAGTCATTTCCGGAAGGTATTGGAAGATCTGGATCCTGTTGTTGTAAGTATCGGCGACATAGATCATATCATCGCGGATGAAAATCCCTGACGGCATCCAGAGCTCGCCATTTCCGCTCCCCCTGTTGCCGTAACTGAGCAGGAACTGACCATCTTCATCGAATATCTGTATGACATCGAAGAGTGCATCGCTGATATGCATGTGCCCTTCGCTGTCAATGGAGATCCCCTTTGGCTTGGCAAAGTTGCCTGACGAATCCCCATGTTTACCGAAGCTCTTCATATAGGCGCCCTTGCCGGAAAAGGTCTGAACACGAACATTAAGGGCATCGGTCACGAAGATCCGCCCCAGTCCGTCAACCGCCAAATCGGTTGGGTGATTGAACTGCCCGGCATTTTCGCCGGCAGTTCCAAAGCGAAAGGACTCTTCACCATCCGTGGTGAAGGCCACCACCTGCCCCGCAAGGGTATCGCTGACATAGACAAGTTCGGTCATGGGGCTGTAGACGATGCCGGTTGGACGCTGTAAACCTGAGATGAATGGCATCACTTTAAGGTCGTCAGGGCTGAAGCGATAAATTTTCCCTGCAGCAGAGTCGGTCACATAGACCCTTCCATCCGCATCCCCAGTCACTCCGACGGGAGATTTAAATCCACTTTCCCCACTCCCTCTCACCAGTTCATACCGACCTGAGGCGGGGTCGATAAAATGAACGACCTGCCCTCCGGTGTCGGCAATAATAATCCTTTTTTTCAGATCGACGTGAATACCGTAAGGACGTACGATCCGCACCTGAGTCTCACCAAAGACAGCGTCGGCAAATTTCCTCCAAAACCCTTTGCGGATACCGGCATCAGCTGGGGTGACAATGGACTTTACCCAGGAGATACGGGCCTCCATAGGTGGCGGTGGCCAGACGATCTTATCAAGCGTGACCATCTGATGCGATTCGGGGGTAACGGCACATCCGGCAGCCCCCAGCATTAAAATAGATGCCAACAGCCACGCTAACAGGACTAAAAGCGGCCGCCCCGGACAAGGAGACATTTCACGTTTCATTAAAAAGACCTCCGGGCGTTAATGGTAAGTGACTGGTTACGAGAGGAGCCTGATGAGGAAAAACTCCAGTTTGAATTAGAATCCAGTGTGATATCTGTTCTGCCATATTTAGCAGCAAGGGCAAGCGCAAGGCTGAATTTATTACTGCTGTAGGAACTGGTCAGCAGGTTAACATAACCAAGCGTCAGTGTACCCTTGACAGTCTTGACAAACGAACGATTGTAAGCGGTAGAAAATTTGAAGACATTGTCCCAGCTCTGGGAGCCGGCTGAGCTACTGCTCGCATCTTTGTACCATGAATAACGATCCTCTGCCTTGGATAGAAGCGATGCGTTATTCACCTTCATGGAATGCGTCCAGGTGGTATCAACCCTCCGGATGTCCTGATATACACTCTTTTCGGCGATATAATTAACAGATAAGGTATGGGGGGTGAGCTTACTCTTCAGACCGGCTTCAAAACGTGTGGTCCCGCCGATGGTTGAACTGGGGTCGACACCGGAAATGATTTGAATGTCACTCCAGCTGTAGCTGCTATGCAGGACATGCTTATCCCCTAAAAGGCTGAGACGCCCGCCAATCAAATGCCCGAAGGTGGAATATGCTATTTTAGGACTCAGTTTGTAGGAGTATTTCAGATAGAGGACCGGAACACCAGGATCCTCTGTAATATGAATTAGCGTTGTAGTACCGGGGATAACCGTGTAATTGGTTAAGGTTTTTATCCACTCAGTGGTATATCCCGCGTCCAGATAGAATTTTATACTGTCAATATCGATATTAGGTTGCCCCAGAGTAATAATCTGGGGGGCTGAAAAAGGCGATTGAATAGTTACCTGCTCATCTACGTTCTGGTTTATCTCTGTTCGCGAACGGTCCTGAAACGAGTAAATGTACCCGTATGTAAGCCCGACCTGGCCGTCTTTTGGCAGCTTTTTTATATAGTTGGCGCCGGCATTCCAGGAGGTGTTGACATCAGTACCATCTTTGTAGTTCGCTTTTGTGTAAGAACCACCGGCATACGTCTGCAGACTCTTGAGATAACTATGAGTGAGCGCACCGTTGACATTCTGCCTGTTGCTGCTGTTACTCACACTCTGGCTGTTGTTCATGTTATACCCGAGCCGGCTGTTTAGGGATTTACCGATCTGCCAGCCAAGCGCAGAGGCAAGATTTGACTGCAATCCCGGATAGCTGCCACTCTGTTCGCTATATACATATTTTGTGTCGAGCCGACGACTCAGTCCGCGAAAATTATCCCAGGACAGAGAATTCGATGCTTCAGCAGTTACTATTTTTCTGTTGTCTGTTATCCCGGTTCCAAGCAAGGTCTGCTCGGCTGTGGCCTGGCTCAGATTTATCGAGGTCGAGCTAAGATTGCCGCTATTGTGATATAAGGAAACCGATGCTGACGTGGAGCTCTGCCTGGTGTCATTATCGAGGCCGGAGGACGTTGACTCGTTATTCACATACGAAAAGGTCAGCGGCAAGTACCTGTTTTGTATGCCGGAGGAGACACTCTGACTCTCTGAGTCGACATTGTACGCACGGCTGAAGGGCGGCCGTATCGTCATTGTAGATGACTGAACGTTGAAATTGACCGGATACGGTTTGCGATTAAGAATGACACCACTGACGCTGTAGGTGATATTGTTATGGCTGCTTGAGGAATTTCCCTGACTGGTGCTGCTGGCCAACTCCTGATTGGAAGTCAGGCTAAGTTTCACATCTCCACGAAGAAGACGGGGGTGCAGAATGGAATACCCTGCCATGAGGGAATACGATTCGTTGAAACCGTGGTTGCTCGAGCTGTACTTTCCTGTCTCGTAATCATTCAGGCTGTCCTGAAAGTTATAGCCGACGGCTACAAACTGGTTAAGGCCCTCCAGGTTTAGCAGGGTAAATTGGGCCGGGGCCGCCAGAGCAGGTGAACAGAGTAGAGTAAAGACAACAGTTGCCAGAAAACATATCAGTAAACAGTGTCCCTGCTTCATGATCGCTGCCGTGCATCGCATTGTAGTGTTGTTGCTCGTGACTGGTATCATGAAACAGTCGGTCTCCAGCAGTGATTTTAATTAACAGGACTACTTTAGAAAAAAGTACGTATTCCCGGCATGAGGATCGTGGCAGCTTTCACAGGTTAAACCTTTCTCCACAAACTGATCATGCATGCGCGCCGCCTTGCGGCGCTCAACATGGCACTTGGTGCAGAGAGACTCTTTGCTGACATTGAGCAGCGCGGGGTAGATCGAGTCATGGGGGAGATGGCAGGCCACGCAGTCGCCGACCGCAGCGGGGCCATGCTGAAACGGTTTGTCAAGGATATCCTTGTGACAGACGAAGCAGAGCTCTTCCTTTGGCTTGATTAACAGAGCATCTTTCTGCCCTCCGTCTGCTCCCTTGCTCTCATTGTGGCAATCATTACAGCGCTTCTCTTCGTATGGAACATGTACTGATCCTTTGGCCTGCTCAGAAAGCGAAGAGTCCGGAGCTGTCTTGTTAAGACAGGCGATCTTGGCCCTCTCCTCATGTTCCCGGCAAAGTTCTTCAACGGGAGGGAGGGCCGGGTAGCCATCAAGGACGGAAGTCACCACCTTATGCCTGGTCACAGGATCACAGCCTGAAGCGGTCAAGAGCAGACACCCCAAAAGAACGAGATAAAAATATGGGTTCATACGCAGATAAATTATTTTCACAGTTAGTATGCCCCCCAGACTACTTTACCGGCGACGCGCCAGGGCCGGGAGTTCCGCTATCCGGTGCCTGATCAATGCCTTTCTCCGCTTTTTCCTTTTCCTCCTGAGCCTTTAGCCGTTTCTCCCTGGCCTCTTCTGCCCTTTTAGCCTGCTCTGCGAGGGTTTTCTTAACATCAGCTTCATAGTCGACCCCCTGCATTTTGCCGACCCCATAGATGCTGATCATGTGGTCTCCAACCTGACTTACCACGAAGAGCACCTTCTCCAGAATAAAACCGGGCGCGGCCAGTTTCTGGTAATAGTCAAGGTTATCAGTGGAAACGGCAATGCCGGCCGGGATATTAAGGGAACCAGGTGTACCAGGGGCACCGAAGAACATCATGATCCGAAAATTTTCATCAAAAATCTGTACATGCTGCGCGGCGGCATCCACTACATAGACGAAACCTTCATTGTCCACGGCAATCCCACGGGGGCGACCGAACTGGCCGACGGTAGTCCCCAGCTTGCCGTACCCCATCAGGAAGTTGCCGTCCCGGTCAAACTTGACGATTCGTCCATTGCCGAAATTGGAGGCGAACAGCGCCCCCTTACCGTCAGTGGCCATATTGGTGGGTCCCAGGAGACGCCTGAGAGGATCGTCACCACTGCCGAAGGATTTCAGGAATTCACCCGTATTGATATCGAAGACAAGAATCTGGCTGCTGCTGCTGTCAAGAATATAAACGTACATTTCATCAACGCGTACATCGACAGGCTTCATGTCCTTGCCGGTACCAAAACTGCGGAGATAACTGCCGTCTGGGGCATATTTTAGCACCTCGAGCCGCGAGGTATCGGTGACATAAATATTACCTTTTCCGTCGCTGGCAACATTTATCGGTTTTTTCAGCCGACCGGCATTGATATTGCCCGGGAGGCGGGTCATTTTTTTGCCGGGGAGATCAATAATCAGAACATCTGCCTGAACGGTATCGCAGACGTAGATTTTGCCGTTACCAACGGCGATTCCATACGGCTTGACAATAGGGACGAAATCGTCGCCACTGCTGCCGCCAACACTGACAAGCGAAAGTGACTTACTCCCTGAAACATCATTGGAGTCCTTGATGGACTTCAGAAACTGGATGCGAGGCAAATCCGGGGTTGGGGGCCAGAAAACCTGCTTAACTTTGGATTGCCCGGCACAAGCTGTCAATCCGAGTGACAGCAGCAGTATCGCAATGTACCTCATGCCTTTCCCCAAAACAGCTTGACGAACCAAACATCTGTTTCCCATGCAATCCTCCTCGTTTCCAAAATATACCGGCCGCTCCGTCTCACGGAAACCACCGCCCTGAACACCATGAGCGTACTTTTATAACTATAAAACAATGAAAATGAAAGAATAAAAAAGGGCCGCCGAAATACGGCGACCCTTCGAGTGACAGACTACAGCTTAATTAGCTGTTTTTGTCATGGCAGGAGAGGCAAAGTGCCGAGTTAGCTTGTGGAGCAAGGAGGAAATAGCCACGACCGGAAGCAGGTGCAGTATTTTTGACGTCCTTGCCGTTGTGAACATCGTGACAGGAAGCACAGGTCATGATTTGCATACCATTAATGTCAGTCAAAACATCACTGATTTTCTTTGTTGAAGTGGCGAATGTGCTGCTAGGAAGCTTCAATTCGTATCTGGTTAATTGACCCTGCATGTCTTCATAGTCAAAACCGACAGGGTGGTCATTCATAAGACCAAATGATTTACCAACAGCAAAGCTTCCGCTGCCGAAGTAGTTCATATTGTCGTCACCTCTGGTAAGGGCAGCCGTTCCGGTCTGACCATAATAGGCGTCGGCAGCAATGGATCCGTCGTGGCAGGTCATGCAGAGACGTGATGGGCCGGCCATAGCATCGTAGAATTTACCTTCATTTGCAGGGTCGAAAGTAGCGCTTGCATACTGAGCATAGCTACCGTTCTGTGTAGTACGGCTCCAGAGTGGTGCGTAGATGTCGTAAGTAACATCATTGAGTGGATCAGCATCAACCTGCACAGTAACCTGCTCCAAAGCGCCATTAGCATGGTGAGGTGTGTGACAGTAGGCGCATGTACGAAGATCTGTGTCTACTTTACCACCATTGGCACCCAGCCAAACATTCATGTCATGCTTTGAACCGACAATACCGCCACCGTTTGAACCGGCAGCTGCATAAGCCATTGTGTATCCTGCGGCGATACTTGCTACTGCAACAAGAGTAATGATCTGTTTTTTCATTTTGGTATGTCTCCTTTAGATTTTTTTTTGGATAAGTGCGTTGCCCTCTTTCTCTGCACACCGCTAACTTTCCGGAGTAATCACTTCCCCCAAAGCAATCACCCTTACAAACAAACGTCCTTTGCATTACATAACAGCAAGTAGGATGCCATTTTTAACTATTTTCTAAAAGAAATGTAACTAGCTTAATTTATTGGTATATTCAGTTGTTCTCACAAGTGCGCCATGCACCACCTGACAACCATGATGGCTATTTCACCCAATGTACGGGTATTCTGCGCTGTGTCATATGCCCCATTACACCCACATTTTCTGCCACAAATAAAAATAGCGCCCAAAGAGGCGCTATTTTTAAAAGTCATGAACAGCTCTGGCATTATTTATTCTGATTAGCACTCTATTCCCCTCACTCTGGCCATCACCCTCAGGGAGAGGGGATGTTTTAAGGCATATGGCTGAAGATTGACACGAATCAGGTTATTTATTGAGAGGAAAGGCCATGTCTACCGGCTTGGCCCGATCATAACTGTAGCGACGGTGGCATCCCGGCGCGCAACTCCCGCCTGTTGAGGTAAGCTGGAGGCGGCTCTGTACACGCCACTCGCCGAATTTAGTCCCTTCGGCGCTGATGAGCTTTGTACCGTTTGAGGCATGTGTTTCGTGACAGGCTTTACAGTTACGTCCCTTACTGTTGTTGACATGTACAAAGTGAAGATTCCTGCTACCATTGCGAAACTTTGTATAGATGGTGGTTTCGGCAAAATTGACAATATTCTTGTCGTGGCATTTCAGGCAAAAACTGTAGCTGCCCTCTTTGAACGGCACATAAAATTCGCTGGGATAGTTACCGGTCAGAATACGGGGAAAGTTCGACCCGTGAGGTGCATGGCAGCCACTGCAAAGCCCCTTTTTGATCGGGCCATGAACATGTTTTTTCCCCTCCAGATCTTTTTTTACGTTGGCAAGAGGCGGATTTCCAAGCTTATCATTGTTGTGGCAGCTGAGGCAGGTACTTTTTTCATCATCAGTTGACATCAGGCCCTTTGCTTTGGAAAAGTGAGCCGAATGACAGCTGGCGCACAGCCTACCCTCATTAACCGGTTTGTGAGGAACCTTGGCATTTTTGATCTTCTTTGCGGTTTCCTTGTGGCATTCTGTGCAGAGATCCGGCATCCCCTTTTTCAGCATATTGGGCCATAATGAGCTGTGAGGGTTGTGGCAGGATGTGCATGGTTCTTTCTTCACGGGAGGGTGGATAATTGACGCAGCTTGCATCTTTGCGGCGAAATCGGAATGACATGAAAGACATAATTCACGTGAAGCCCCCTTTAAAAGAGACTTCACATCTGATTGATGAGGATCGTGACAGACGTTACAACTGCCGGTTGCCACCGGGCCGTGAACAAACTTTTGACTGAAAGGAGCGCTGTCATGGCAGCCAAAGCAAAGCCCGGACCGGTCTTCACTGTCATCCAGGAGAAAGCGTCCGCTGGCACCGTGAGGATTATGACAAGCTATGCAGTCCCCATCCTTGAATGGAGGATGCTCCTGCTTCTTTTTCACAAATTTATTGTGACACGTTTTGCAGAGATCAGCAGGCTTGGCGGTAAACCCAAAACTTTTTCCACCCTTGAGAGGATGTTCCTTAACAGTTTGCTGGTGACAGGAAAAACAGTTTCCATCCTTAAGGGGTTGATGAGAGTTTTTAAAAGCGGTGATAGCGGTATGGCAGGTTATGGTTGAACATGTTTCCGCATATAATGACGTGTAAGTACCAAGCAAAAAGACAATGGCAAAAGATATGACCCAAGTTTTCATGGCAACACACATGGACAAAACTCCGTAAGAGCGCAATGACAGTGACTACTGCTATAACCGCCCATCAGTTGACTTTTTTCAGGTATGCCGACGAAGTTACAGGTCATGAGATCCACTGATATTTGTTCCCTTTCGTCAAAAACTCATAACTATCAAACCGTGAAGAATAACTCGTATTAAATCAAAACAAAACCTGTTTTAATGTAATACTTTGCTTTTGGTATTTCAGTCAACACGTTATTAAAGGATGACCAGCACTTATAATATCTCGCGAGTATATCTCTACTTCGGCGCAAACTCTTTTAATATTTTTTTGGCCTCACGATAGTCCTGCTCCGCAGCCATGCGAAACCACTTTTCTGCTTCTACCCGATCCTCTTTTCCACCAAGCCCATGAAGATACATCATCCCCAGATCGTATTGTGCGTTCGCAAAACCACTGTCGGCTGATTTTTGAAAAAGCTCGCGTGCTTTATTGTAGTTTACTTCGACACCTTCGCCACGCACGTACATGAACGCCAGATTCCACAGACCAATCGGATGGTTTTGCTCGGCCGACTTCTGATACCATTTGAACGCTTCCAGTTTGTTCATTTCAATACCAACGCCGGAGGAATACATAACGCCAAGCTTCGATTGAGCGTCGGCATTGCCCTCTTCCGCCATTTGCTTGAGTTTGGGAATATCCAAGCCGTCAAATCCCCATGCCGGCACAACGACCAGAGTAAGTAAAATAAAATAAAAACAGATAGCGGCATTCAAAGTTTTCATTTTCTACACCCTTGTATCCTTATTTTATTACCAACAGCTCTAACTTTATAACATGGTAAATCAGCCTTAATCTATAAAAAAAAACGCCTCTTTACAGAGGCGTTAATATCGTAAATTCATCAGTCTTGTTGAATAGTAACTGAATAAGGTTTTTTTTCAAAAAACTGTAAAATGATTTACTTATGACGGTTCACAGACTGGCATGTTACAATATCAACAACTGGCCCACTTGAAGATAGTATACCCTTCAGGTTTTGACTTTAATGGAGCCGCAATTTTCTGTTCGCTGTCGATATCTTGATACATGAATTCGGAAATACCATATTTTTTCATCCGGTAACGAAGAGTGTCACGGCTCATTTTAAGAATTTTTGCAGCCTTTGACTGGTTACCGCTGGCACTCTCCAAGGCAAGTCCAATCAGCTGTTTTTCTACTTCCTCAAAAGAGATCCCTTCGGGAGGCAACTGGAACCCTGCAAAACGGTGCCCTTTATCTGCCGCCAATGAGGCATCTGAAGGCTGCGCTTCAGGTTCAGGTGCAGGGGCGTGGTGAGTTTTTTTGGCTTCCTCGCACAAATGGAAGTGCATCAGCACGCTGCCTTTTTCAAGCATCATCGCACGTTCAATAACATTACGGAGTTCGCGGACATTCCCCGGCCAGGAATAAGCAAGCAGCTTTTCCAAAGCCTCACTCGATGCCTTTTTTATCCTTCTGCCATATTCAGCATTCAGGCGCTCGATGAAATACTGTACCATAGCCGGGATATCCTCAAGCCGATTCCGCAGAGCAGGAACACAGATATTTATCATGTTAAGCCGATAATACAGGTCTCCTCTGAAACGGCCATTCGCAACCATTTTAAGAAGATCCTGATTTGTTGCGGCAATGATGCGCACATCAGTTTCCACGTCAGCATCGCCTCCAAGGCGGCGAAACCTTTTGGTCTCCAGGATATTGAGAAGTTTGGTCTGCATAGCAAGAGGCATGTCCCCGATTTCATCAAGGAAAACAGTCCCCCCATTGGCTTGTTCAAAAATACCTTTCTGTTTTCTGCCAGCGTCGGTATATGCACCCCTGTCATGGCCGAACAGTTCGTTTTCGATGAGACTTTCCGGAATAGCTGCGCAATTCACCGCAATAAATGGTGCACTTGCGCGTGCGCTGTACTGGTGAATCGCCTGCGCTACCAATCCCTTACCGGTGCCACTTTCTCCGGTAACCAGAACCGTTCTCGCGTCAGTTGATGCACATGCGTAAACCAACTTGGATATTTCTACCATCTTGGGAGAATTGCCGATCATCTGGTCTTGTGTTGATACATTTCTACGCACCGTAGGGGTTGATTCAACTTCATCAATTTGCTTTTCTTTTAAGCACTTGGCAACAGCAAGCACAATAACATCCATCTCAAACGGCTTACCAAAAAAGTTAACAGCGCCTAGCTTGAAAGCGTTAACGGCTGAATCTGCCATTATATTTGCCGTAATGATTATTACCGGTAGAGTGTCATCAGATTCCCTCATCTTAACGAGCAATTCAAGCCCGTATATATCGGGAAGATGGAGATCAAGTATTGCCAGATCAGGCTTGAAAACTGAAAATTTCTCGAGGGCTTCTTTCCCGGAAGCAGCTGTCTCAACAACATACCCCACCCTTCCCAGCTGCAGGGCCAGCATAGAAGAAATAAGATGTTCATCGTCTGCAATGAGAATTTTGGCTTTACTCAAGACCGGCCTCCTAATTTAATGAGTCTAACAGGTTCCTAGTGCTTGGCACACAATCAAAAAAAATATTTACCCTATACCACAAACTGAAATTTCATGCCTTTATCTCTGATCGTAATAATAGGAGATCTAATTTAAAAGGTAAACTGAATAGTTTTAATAGTCTTATTCACATCCCTAATGATGTGATTGTGCAATTAAGATTGGAGCGTAAGAATTAACCGGCGCCTGATTACAACTAAAAGCAGACTGTTCCTTGCCATAATAATTAAGACAAGGAACAGTGAACTGCAGCATGATCGCTCTCGTTAAGTAATGATATTTTTTGAATACTCAACAGTAGCATTTTAGCCTATTTTATATTTGCCTGCTCCACAATAACATTGTATTTATAGCCGGAACCGAAATCCCTGTTTTTGGAGAGAGTACCGGAAACAGTTATAATGCTTCCTACTTCAGGATTTTCCTTCATAGTTACAACAAGATTGTTATTATTCATGTCGGGGCTGCCGGTACCATCCTGTAAATGAGCCCAGGTCATGCCCATAATCCCGTTTGAAACTTTCATTACTTTGCCTCTGACTTCGACAATCTTTTTGTCAAGTTCCGTGCTTTTTGCATAACAATCAGCAACGGTCTGAGCATCTTTACCCTTTGTCGCCTGAATAGCTAACTTTTCATCAGAGGTTGGCGCAACCACTTTTTTGCTTTCAGTTATTTTATTCTTGAGTGGTTCAGCGGCGGTGTCCCCCTTTGTTCCACCGCAAAATTTAATTGTCGGGAAGGTACGGTTGAGGGCCTTGCTGTGAAAATCAACCATGGGCATACAGCCTATGAAAGACAACTCCTGACCTACTTTGACTGATGTGATTGTAGAAGCAACCCAGTCCGTCATATTATTTTTTTTCAAATTTGTATACGTGTAGCCGCCCGCATTCATTGTTTCCACAACTACGCCTGACGCACCTGAAGGGTCATTGCTTTCGCTCATTCCCCCAGCTGCTAAAGCGCCAGTCACGTTATTATCTGCTTTACATACTCCATTAACCGGGACTATAAACAGTGAGCCAAGAGCCAAGCTGATTATTACAGATTTCATTTTATCTCCTTTTTTTGTAAACAATGCCGTTTAAAAAAATATTGAAATTGTCTTGTAACATTTTTACTTGTAAATATGCAAGCATGGATACTTCGCTCTGTACCTGAACACAGTAAAGACTAACCGTTCTTTTTTTGACTGTCGATTACTTCCCAAGGCGGAATAAAAACGATGGGGCCTTGATTCTTAATGGGGCCCTGAACATTCCAAGTTCATATGTGGATGGCAAGGGGGGGAGAGGTGAAGACTTTTTTATAATTTCCAGCAGAAGCCGATCAGCCTCGGGTAAGCCGGTCCCCTGCTTGATCTGTATCGAAACTATAGTTCCATCCCGTTGGAGCAGTACATCAAATATACCATCCTGACGAATCGGTTCCTTGAGTTGCACCGCCTGACTCCACCACTCCCTGTTGATTTTTTCAACCATTTCGAAATAATACCCCCGGACATCATCCTTCAGAGTCCTGCCATCGGCAAGACCACTAAAATATCCATGCGTCATCCCCAATCCCAGTGGTATCGACAAAATGTCACCCTCTTTTGAATTGACCGATGCTTCCGAAGACTGATCTGGCGGCTGTTCCTGCACCTGTTCAACTGATTCCTGTTCAGCTGTCGGAGTTAATGGTGTTTTATCAGAAGAAGAGCCTAAAGATGGGGGTGCAATAGATTGATTCGGCGAGCTGGGCGATGGCCCAAGTAGAACTTCCTGAACAATAAATTTCGGGGCCTTGCCTACACCAGTAACAACACCGCCGGCAACAATGAAAACCAGTGCCGCACCGATGTGCAAGGCAAGGGAGAGTAAAAGGGAGTACCCCATTAATCTCTTCCTTACATCATAAACGCTACCTGTAGTTTTGATGTCTACCACTGGTGGAAACCGCACATAATATTCCAGCAACGCCTGAGGGAGTCTAACGTAGTAATGGCATGTCCGGACGGATCCAGACTGAGCTTAAGTTGATTGCTTATCTGTCTAGACAACAGTCAGGACCTTAGCCTATTATCCAGAAGCAGCTTGTTTCCTTTCATATGCTGTCCTCGCTTGTTTCACAGTTGCCAAGCTTACAGGTCGGCAGCTCCACCGTAAAAACAGTCCCTGAAGAATCACTGACAACACTGATATTGCCATTGTGAAGTCGCACGAGTTTTAAGCATATCGTGAGTCCAAGGCCGGTACCATGAGTTTTTGTAGTAAAAAATGGATTAAAAATACTGTCAAGTATCTTCTGAGGAATACCAGGCCCGGAATCTGAAAAATCTATCCTGGCAAATTCATTGCCATCATGATAGGACCGGGAAGTCCTGACCAGCAGAATTCCACCAGCAGCATCCATGGACTGAAAAGCGTTCAGGAGGAGATTTAAAAAAACCTGCTGAATCTGCTTTTTATCCACATAAACCGGAGGCAGGCCACCTTCCAGCTCGAGCCGCTGTTCAATGTTGGTTCCATTTTGGTTTAAGGAAGCAAATCTGATTGTTTGGTCCAGGAGACTTTCAACATCTACGCAGGCAAGCTCCGGCAAAGAGGGTTTCCCCAAAAAGAGGAGATCATTGGTTGTTTTGTCAAGACGCTGAACCTGTTCAAGAACCTCTCCCAGAATCGACTTGCGCAAATCATCCGACAGCGCTTCATTTTTTACGACACCTATAGCTGCATAAATTCCTGCCAATGGGTTCTTGATCTCATGGGCTATTCCTGCCGCCATCTCACCAATTGATGACAATCGGTCTGCACGTTCAAGTTGTTCAAAATGAAGCTGTTCCAGTTCCATTCGAGTTAAATTAAGACGGTCAACCATCGAGTTAAAACTGTTAATTAACAAACCTATTTCGTCTTTACGTTCATATTCAATTCGTACGTTAAGATTACCCTGCTCAATTATTGACATGGTGCTTATCATTTTATTAAGCGGTTTTTTAACCAAAATCAAAAGGATCAACGAAATCATTATCGACAGGAAGACAGTTATTATGATCGAGGAAAAGATAAAATTGCGCGAGGAATCAAAAATTTGTTTTTTTGTATAATTCAGTGAATAATTTACTCTCAGCAGAGCTATTACTTTAGCTTTGTGTCCATGGCAGGAATGACAGATATCATCATTGTAGATGGGTTTCACCATTGAAAGCACTTCACCGTCTGTCGAATGGCTGAATATGGCATATTTGTCACTGCTATTGGAGAGCTGGCAAATACCCATATTAACTTTACTACCGACGTTGGAGGGGTTTGAAGAGTGGAGAATAATCCCATGCATATCAATTATATTCACATTTATTAACTGATTATGATGCCCTAACAGTTCTACTATTGTTTTGACATTGTGTGAACTGCCATACCGCATGTTATTCAAGATGCTTCTTTCAACCGTACTCATCAATATTTCGGTATTTTCTCTGGCAGTTTTAATTAAAATACTCTGCTGGCGATTCACATTAAAGTATGTGTAGATGAATACACCACCAATAAGCAGTGTGATCATGGCAATAATTACACGAGTAATCAAACTATTGAACATTTACAGAATCCTAGGTGTTTCCGGTTTCTTCCGGTTAGTTTTTTACGCTTTGTTTCTCATGTTAACGACCTGGCTTAGATTATCTAATGTTACCGTTTGTATGGAAGGATAATATCGAATCATCAGTTGCTTTTATCCCAATGGGGAACCAGCAGTTGAGTCTGTTGAATGGCCGATTATACACCTGGTTGGCTAAAATTGCGCGGTTTTTATTCCAATGGGAGATCAACAGTGAAGCTGCTGAATGGTCGATGACACACTTGGTCAGCTAAAAATGCGTTGTTACAGAGCAGATATTCGGCCTCAGAAGCAGTTACCGGCATATTGAAGAGGTAACCCTGCATCTCGTCACACCCAAGACTGCGAAGGGTTTCCATTTGATACTTTGTTTCAATACCTTCAGCAATTAAATGCAATCCAAAGCCGCGAGCTATGTCAACTATGGCCTGGATAATCGGCGATACATTACGCCCTTCAACCAGATCGCGAACAAATGCCTGATCGATCTTCAGGGTAGAAATGGGGAAGAGGCGAAGATAGTTAAGTGATGAATATCCTGTTCCAAAGTCATCAATCGAGATACGGACGCCTCTTTGACGTAGAACGCTCATCTTGCTGACTATACTGGCGGTCTCTCGCAGAAAGATATTTTCTGTGATTTCTATTTCAAGAACGTCGGTTGGAAGCTGATGTCTGGCTATATGGGCAGAGATACGCTCAACCATGTCATCATTATCAAATTCCTGAGGAGAAACATTGATTGACATCCGAACATTCTGCAATCCCATTTTGCGCCAGTGAGCCAGTTGCCGACAAGCTTCGGCAAGCACCCAGTCGGTAATCTGACTGATTAAACCGGCCTCCTCGGCCACATCAATAAAATCGCACGGCATCAATAGCCCGCGCTCAGGATGCTGCCAACGGATCAGCGCTTCCATTCCTATTATTCTGGCCGCATTTGCACTGATTTGAGGCTGGTAATAAAGCTTTAACTCTGAATTTTGCAAGGCTTGACGCAAATCGTTTTCCAGGCAGATCCGTTTGTGACCGCTGATGTTCATATCCTGAGAGAAAAAACGGTAGCCGTTTTTTCCATTGGCTTTGACCTTGTACATTGCAATATCTGCATGCTTTAAAAGGGTATCTACACAGTCACCATCGCAGGGTGAAACAGCAATCCCAATGCTGGCAGTGATATAGATTTCCTGGTCAGCGACCGCAAAGGGTTTTTTAAACTCGCTCAGAATCTTTTCAGCAATTACTGCAGCACTTTCAACATGCAAGAGGTCAGGCAACAATACGGTAAACTCGTCCCCCCCTTTGCGTGCCAGTGTGTCGACAGCCCGCATGCAATTACGCAGACGTTGAGCAACACTTTTCAATAACTCATCACCCTTTGAATGCCCATAGTTATCATTTACCCGTTTGAAGCGATCAAGATCGATAAACATGATGCCAACCAGCTTATTATAACGCTTCGAATGGGTAACTGCCATTTCAAGGCGGTCAGAGAACAGCCGTTGGTTAGGTAAGTGGGTGAGCTGATCGTGAAAGGCCTGAAACGCGATGGTTTCTTCAGCTATCTTACGTTCCGTAATGTCTCGTGCAACACCATAGGTACCCATAAAATCAGGTGCCGACGAATTTGCACCCGTGCAATCATAAACGCCTGTGGCACTCATTATCGCGACAATATGCTGAAATATGAGGCCTTGATCGCGCTCATTCTTGCATTTCAGGCGCACCTCAAGGTTAAATGTCGCACGATCATCCCGTCTTCTTTCAGTAAAAGCGTAGAGAGCCTTTTCGACATCATCATCATGGACGATGGTGCTGTAATGTTTGCCTATCAGTTCCTCACGGGAGTAGCCAAGCAGCAGTTCGAACCGCTTGTTGACAAACACAAAAAGGCCAGAGTGGCCAAGTGTGTAAATCAGATCCGGAGAGTTTTCTACTAAAAATCGATGCAGGCGCTCTGACTGTCCAAGACGAGCAGTCATCAAGGCATTACTGTGTTCAAGGTGGTGGCGGTAGAGTGCATTTTTTACCTTGAGTTGGACATCGCCCAGTTCACTAGGTTTACGAATGAATTCTACAGCGCCGTTACGCAGGGCAAGAATTGCAGAGTTGAAGTTGGTGTCACCACTGACAAAAATGACAGAAGATGAAATCTTGTTTTGAGAGATCCACTCCATTACTTCCAATCCGGAAACGTCCGGAAGGTTAATATCAAGCAGCACAAGGTCTACTTTTCTGGCCTTGAGTGTTGCAATTGCATCAACGCCAGTAGCGCATTCGAGTAATTCACGTCCAGGCTCATCCAACAGGAGTTTCAAGCTCAAACGCATGCGAGGCTCATCATCAACGATCAGGATACTCTGAGATCGGCCAGACAAATCAGGTGTTTCATACATATGTGGTTGAGTCACTTTATTCATGGCTGCACATTCCCTGTTTTCGGCAACAGAACTGAAAACCTCGTTCCCCTTCCTGTTTTGCTCTGACAGGAAATTCGCCCTCCAAGCTTCTCTACCAGTACTGCAACAATAGACAGTCCGAGGCCGGAATGACCAGAACGCCTTATGTCGGGGGGGAGTGGCTGAAACAGGTGCTGCATGACTTCCGAAGGCAATCCGGGTCCGGTGTCGCTGAGGCGGATCTCAATATATGAATGCCCATCCATATTAACGTTATCGTGCGTGGAGATGATAAAATATCCTCCAGCTTCAATAGCATCGGACGCATTATTCCAAAGGTTAAAGAGAATCTGTTTGATGTTATCCTTGTCACACGCAACATCTGAAAGTTCAGGATCCAGCTCTTTCTCAATTATGATACCTTGGCTGGCGAATAGTGAGTCGCCGTAGAGAGCGACCATGCTCTCAATCACATTATTAACATCTACGTTGCCCACTTCAGACGTTTCATCCGAAAGATTGCTCATCCGCCGGATTATTTGCGTGACGCGATCAATTTCCTCACCGAGGATGTTAACTTCATCCAGTATGTCATGATCCGGAAGTCTCTTGCGCACAACTTCAAGATAGTTCTTTATTATGCCAAGGGGGTTACCCGCTTCATGAATAACCTTACGAGCCTGAAGTTCAAAACTATTAGTCAGCTTTTCTGCCTGCTGCTGTTCACGTCCCTGTATCTCACGCAAATCTTCGAGACTTGTTGCTGCCATATTGGCAAAACTCGTAATCAATGGCAGACGTTTTTTGAGCCGGCCATAGTGTGAAGTACTTATACCGCAAACCATGACACCGATAATACGTGTGCGGCCTTTTAACGGAATATACAGCAAACCCTCACTCCCTAGAATACGGTTAATTTGTATATCGGCAAGTGAACCTGCGATTGGGCTTTTTTGTTCAAAGGTATTAGAACATGGCATTTTCCCGAGAGCCACACCAGACGCCAGACTATGGTCTGAATCAAGCAGGATTTTGATCTTCTGCAGTAAAACAGGCTGACCACTGATATTAACGCCTGAAAGTGCAGCTTCTTCCGGCTGGACCATGAAGAATACAAACTGCCCCGGACCAAACAGAATCGATGCCGATTCACGAATGGAAAGCAGTATTTCCGCCTCACTTTGTGACGAAGCAAAACCCCGCTGCAGAGGCTGCAGCATTGCCATATTATGTACCATTTCAACCATTTGGAAATAGGCTGTGTCATTATTTTTCAGGGGTGGCCGCAAAATTTCTAGGGGGATCGTTGTTGTATATGGAAGTGTCTTGGCGTCGACTGTTTCTGAAATACCCAAAGCTGTTGCAAACTGGGAAACCCGCGTAGAACAATCCTGGTAAAGAGTGAGAAGATTTGAGACATTAACTCCCAACATTGAATTTACTGTTGTAAAATCGACATCTTGTCCTTGTTGTAGAGGACCTGATGCTGAGTGATGATGGCAAATTTTGTGGGCGGACCATATTATTTGACTTAACGTATCGGCAGCTGTGATCTCATCCGCTGCGTTATGGTGAAACAGAATTGAATCGGCCATGAAGGACGAAAGATTCCACTGATCGACTAACCATGCCCCTACTGCAGAATGGTTAGTGCCGAGCTCCATCTTTTCACTATCCCGCAGGACCAACTCGTCTGAACTTGCTGCCAGCAGCAACCCATAGCGATTCCTTAACCCGCCCAGCAGCAGCAATTGACCTATATCATGCAGAAGACCTGCAAGATAGGCTTCATCGACATCCGGATATTGGCTTTCAACTGCAATAGAACGAGCCACTTCAGCAACCCGTAATGAATGACCCCAAAAACCGGTAAAATCATAATCCTGACTGTCGAACTCCGGTGGGAAAACATTTTGAACGACAAGACATGCTGCGAGAGTCCGGGCAAGGCTGGTCCCAATGTTCGCCAGACTGCTGACCAGATCCTTTGATTCTCCTCTACCTCTCAGCGCTGGTGAATTGGCAACAGTTAGCACCCGCGCACTCAAAGCCGGATCCATACTTACAAGCGTTGCCAATTCAGCAATAGAGGTATTTTCATCTTCAACCAATTGTAAAAAACGCAATAAAGTTTGCGGAATGGTAGGAAGATGAATCGCCTCAATTGAGTCGAGAATGTCCTCTGGTATGCGCAACAAGCATTTCTCTCCCGCGATTTGTTAACTAACACCATTATAAGCCGCAAGTAATATTACAATTAAACAAAGCAATAAAAGAATATTAAGACACAATCACGTTATTTTTGAGACATATCATTTAAACGAGTACATCGTCAACGAATATATCAGATTACAAGATGCAGCATTTTTAGTGGGTTATTTCCCACTGTAATGGGTGGAATATTGAGTCATACGACCCAAAGAATAAAAAAACAATCTGCAAGTTTCACTTAAAAGATGGTGCATTTTATTTAATTAATTCTTTCATTGCACTAGCAGCAGGGGGAGTCGCATAAATTTTCATATTTACCAATGCAAAGTTGGAGCCATTTTTGCTTAAATCTATGCAATGTATTCAAGCCAATCGGTTCCGTTCCTCTTTTCTGTGGCAGCCGGCCTTGATTTATTTTCCGGAGAGGATCATGCCACAGTGCCTAAAACAAAAACTAAAGTCTCTTTTCCTGCAATCAGACATGCTTATTCCTTGTCACCGATTCATATATTACAAAGCGTCCTGTAAGCTGAGCCGCTGCCTGCCCTCTTCGTTTCTTCTGTGGCGAATGGCGGTGTATAGGTGCGTACATGTGCCATAAAACAAACAGCTACTATGTATTTAAATGATATGTAAACATTGGAGGGCGTCATGAAGAAAAACAGATTTATTGCTATGTTATTGGCTGTAACAATGATGGTTATCGGCACACTTTCCAGCGCATCAGCCGCTGAACAAGCCGAAACAATGTCCCTGGTTGTCAAGCTAATCAACGGCCTTACCGCTGTTGAGCAGACAGCGGTGATTGACCGCAACGGCGGTATCGAGACGTCATCAATACCGGCCTTGCGGCTGCATGTGATCGCTGTACCGGCAACCAACTTCTCCCTCACCCTTGAAAATTACCAGACAGATAGCCAGGTTGAAAGTGTCGAACTTAATAAGACACGTAAGGCTGAAGGCATCCCTGGTGACTTAAGTTACGGGGTCCAGTGGGCATTGTCAAAAATCGGCTGGGAATCGGCCTTCGGTACGATCACCCCAACTGGATCTGCAAAATTAGCCATTCTTGATACGGGTGTTGATGCTTCGCATCCGGACCTGAACAGTAATATCATTCCAGGCACATCCATTCTCAACGGTACAAACGGCCTTAGCGACCCTAACGGTCACGGGACATCACTGGCCGGCATCGTCGCTGCTCTGACCGATAACGGGGAAGGCATAGCAGGTATCAGTTATGCCGGTGTGCATATTATGCCGGTGACTGTCCTGGGCGCAAACGGTGTTGGTCAGGACAGCGACATCATCGCAGGCATCATCTGGGCTGCTGACAATGGCGCAGACGTTATTCTCATGGGGTTCAGTAACCCGGATTTCAGCCAAAACCTTCAGGATGCTATTGATTATGCCTGGTCAAAAGGTGCGGTAATGGTTGCCGCAGCTGGCAACGATGGTATGAGCACCCCCACTTTCCCGGCAGGACACCGGGGTGTTGTTGGTGTCTCGGCCACTGACCCAAATGATGCACTCTATGTTGGCAGTAATTATGGCCAGCAGGTTTTTCTTGCTGCCCCTGGAACTGATATCTATACAACCGGTCTTGACAACTCCTATGATTACATCAGCGGCACTTCGGCTTCATCGGCAATTGTTGCGGGAGTAGCCGCCTTCATGAAAGCAGTTGATCCCGCACTGACCAACGGGGTTATTGTCGGGCGTCTGGCCCGCTCAGCTGATGCCGTTGGTACGGTGGATGACCCAAACAACCCGACAATGTTCGGTAACGGAAGGGTCAACATGGCAAGCGCCTTGGTTAATGATATTACCGATGAGGTCCAACCGACCGGTGCGGCGCCTGTTGGAGTGGGCGGACCGTTCGTGGGTCCTTATACGGCGGCGTGCAGCATCCCAAGGACCATTGTATCAATTTCCAGCAGCCCCCAGCAATCTGCATTGACAAGTGGAATAGCAAAATCTACCACTTACAATATTACTGTAAAGGCTGGAGAGGGCTCATCCAATACAGCTACGTTAACTGTAATGGGGCTGCCAACAGGCGCAACAGCTTTGTTCGCAGCCAAGCCATTAAAATTAAACAACAAAACGGTCTATACATCAATGACTGTCACTACTGCTGCCTCCACCCTTGCGGGTAACTTTCCATTAACCATTGAGAATAGTAGCAACGATGTTACCGGGCACGCAACACTTGTCATTGGGAATGCAGCTGCTACCTTAACATTGGGTGACCTGACCCAGACTTACGACGGCACGCCTAAAGCGGCGACTGTTACTACTTCACCGGCAGGTCTTATCGGTGTCGCTGTTACCTATGACGGCTCAGCTGTTGCACCGTCAGCTATCGGCAGCTATGCCGTTGTGGCAACCCTGACCAATGACAATTATCAGGCAGCAAATGCCACCGGCACACTGGTGATCGGCAAAGGTACTGCTACATTGACATTGGGCGGTTTAAACCAGGAGTACAACACTACTCCTAAAGCGGTTACTGTTACTACTTCGCCGGCAGGTCTTACCGGTGTAGCTGTTACCTATGACGGTTCAGCTGTTGCACCGACCAACCCAGGCAGCTATGCCGTTGTGGCAACCCTGACCAATGACAATTATCAGGCAGCCGATGCCACCGGCACACTGGTGATCGGCAAGGGTACTGCTATATTGACATTGGGCGGTTTAAACCAGGAGTACAACACTACTCCTAAAGCGGTTACTGTTACTACTTCACCGGCAGGTCTTACCGGTGTAGCTGTTACCTATGACGGTTCAGCTGTTGCACCGACCAACCCAGGCAGCTATGCCGTTGTGGCAACCCTGACCAATGACAATTATCAGGCAGCCGATGCCACCGGCA
>JAAXTM010000007.1:100787-102173 GCA_013336525.1 Geobacteraceae bacterium
CACTGGTGATCGGCAAGGGTACTGCTATATTGACATTGGGCGGTTTAAACCAGGAGTACAACACTACTCCTAAAGCGGTTACTGTTACTACTTCACCGGCAGGTCTTACCGGTGTCGCTGTTACCTATGACGGTTCTGCTGTTGCACCGTCAGCTATCGGCAGCTATGCCGTTGTGGCAACCCTGACCAATGACAATTATCAGGCAGCCGATGCCACCAGCACACTGGTGATCGGAAAAGGTACTGCCACCTTGACATTGGGTGACCTGACCCAGACTTACGACGGCACGCCTAAAGCGGCGACTGTTACTACTTCACCGGCAGGTCTTACCGGTGTAGCTGTTACCTATGACGGTTCAGCTGTTTTACCGACCAACGCCGGCAGCTATGCTGTTGTGGCAACCATGACCAATGAAAACTATCAGGCAGCAAATGCCACCGGTACATTGGTGATCAGTACGCTGCCTGTAACAATTTCCTGGGCCAATCCAGCTGAAATCAACAACATGACGCCCCTTTCCATCACACAGCTGAACGCTGTTGCCAGCGTCCAAGGAACCTACAAGTATACCCCGGATTCCGGCACTCTTCTCGGCGTTGGCACCAAAACTTTATCCGTAATATTCACTCCAACTGATACCAACTACAGCACTGTTACGGCAACTGTCACAATCAACGTAACACCGGTTCCTCCCTGTGTAGGACCTTCTTATCTGACAGTTCCGGCGATTAACACCTCCGGCAGCTTATCTTTTTATTGGGGATCCAGCAGCAATTGCAGCGGTGCTACCTTTATTCTTGAACAAAGCGCAGATAACACAACTTTTACAGCAGTTTACAGCGGCACAAGCAGAAGTAATGTTACTATCCCTGTAACAACAAACGGGATTTACACCTACCGGGTGAAGGCGGCCAAAAGTGGATACGCAGACAGTGAATTCACCACCGGGTCAAATACCTGCAGTGTAGCCCTCAAATGCGGCGCCCCTTCTTATCTGACAGTTCCGGCAAATAACTCAACCGGATCTATAGCTATTAGTTTTGGAGCGAGCAATATCAACGGTGTTACCTACATTCTTGAACAGAAATTCAACGACGGACCATACACAATCGTTTACAGCGGTACGTCTAAAAGCAAAGATCTCACCGTGACCGCCGACGGAACGTACACATATCGGATTAGTGCAATCAAGAACGGCTACGCCGACAGCGATTACACCACTACCAATACCTGCAACGTCGCCCTCAAGTGCGGAGCACCTTCTTATCTGACAGTTCCGGCAAATAACTCAACCGGATCTATAGCTATTAGTTTTGGAGCGAGCAATATCAACGGTGTTACCTACATTCTTGAACAGAAATTCAACGACGGACCATACACAATCG
>JAAXTM010000007.1:102273-146327 GCA_013336525.1 Geobacteraceae bacterium
GCTACGCCGACAGCGATTACACCACTACCAATACCTGCAACGTCGCCCTCAAGTGCGGAGCACCTTCTTATCTGACAGTTCCGGCAAATAACTCAACCGGATCTATAGCTATTAGTTTTGGAGCGAGTGATGTCAGCGGCGTTACCTACATCCTTGAAGAAAAATTCAACGACGGACCATACACAATCGTTTACAGTGGTACTTCTGCAATTAAAACTCTCACTGTAGGCAATGGATCTTACACCTACCGGGTTAGCGCTATTAAGACTGGCTACGCCGTAAGCGATCCCACAACCGGTTCAAATGCCTGCAACGTTTCTCTCATGTGCGGTGCACCTGCTTCATTGACAGTTCCAGACACGAACGGAACCGGTTCAATTAATGTCACATGGGGAGCGAGTGATGTCAGCGGCGCTACCTATGTTCTTCAACAAAGCAGTAACGGCATTGATTACACCACAGTTTACAGCGGCACTTCCTTGTATAAAGACAGTATCACTATGGCCGCCAACGGGACTTACATTTACAGGGTGAAGGCAATCAAGACCGGCTACGCCGAAAGCGATTACACTACTACCAATTCATGTAGCGTAACCCTCATGTGCGGTGCACCGTCTTCACTTACAGTCCCGGCCACGAGCACAACAGGTACTATTGATGTATCATGGGGGGCAAGCAGTGCTAGCGGCGCTACCTATGTTCTTGAGCGAAGCAACGACAATGGTGAAAATTACACCACCGTTTACAGCGGCACCTCCTTGTATAAATATAATATCACTATGGCCGCCAACGGGACTTACATTTACAGGGTGAAGGCAATCAAGACCGGCTACGCCGAAAGCGATTACACTACTACCAATTCATGTAGCGTAACTCTCAAGTGCGGTGCACCAATTTCACTGACAGTTCCAAACACTAACTCAACCGGCACAATTGATGTGACATGGAAAGCCAGTAGCGTTAGCGGCGTTACCTATGTTCTTGAGCGAAGCAGCGACAATGGTGAAAATTACACCACCGTTTACAGCGGCACCTCCTTGTATAAATATAATATCACTATGGCCGCCAACGGGACTTACATTTACAGGGTGAAGGCAATCAAGACCGGCTACGCCGAAAGCGATTACACTACTACCAATTCATGTAGCGTAACCCTCGGCTGCGGCGCACCAACCTCACTAACAGTCCCGGCCACTAACACAACCGGTATAGTGTATGTCACATGGGGATCCAGCAATGTCAGTGGCGTTACTTACACACTTGAACAAAGCTCTGACGATGGTCAAAATTACACCACAGTTTATAGCGGCACTTCCCTATATAAAAACAACTCCGTGCCCAATGGGACCTACACCTACAGGGTGAAGGCTACCAAGACCGGCTACATCTCAAGCGACTACACATATTCTGCAGTAAGTTGTACCGTGACAAAATAAATATATAAACATGCAGTTTTTAAAGGCCGGATAAGACACCTGAATACAACAGGTTGTTTTATCCGGCCTTGTTGTTGCTTGTTGAATAATTAGGGGAGGTACAATTGAGCATAATGTAGTATTGTGTTTTCAGGTGTTCAAATGTGTTATATATTAAGGACTATAAGGATTTTACAAATTGGTTCAGTCACGTTTCAATATCGGGTCGAATTTATCTTTTTTCAAGCAAAATCATATATCAGGGGCAACGTGTATGAAAAGGGTTATATTGATAACGTTAGTGATGCTATTGGCAGTAATATTTGCTGTCTCTGTTTTTGCAGACGATAGCCGTTTTGACTTTTCACGTAAGACCGTTGAAGACAAGCGTACTGGACTGACCTGGATGCGGGACGCTGACCTTGGCAGGCTCGATTGGGTTGGAGCTTCCGATCTAGTTGAAAGATTGAATAAAAAAGAATACGCGGGATTTAATGATTGGAGGCTACCTAGCAGAGATGAGCTGGATACATTAGTAACCTATGCAAGAAGAGCTAACTACTCTGGCGGAGTGGATGCCTTTTCCCCTTATCAAATGTTCAACCAGCTGGGGTTTAATGATGCACAGAATTACTGGTACTGGACATCAAACCCTTACGAGGGCAACACGACTTACTGTTGGGCCATAAGCATGTATAATGGCGACGCGCGCGGCGAAAGCAAGGAAAGCAGCCTAAATGTCTGGCCTGTTCGTAGTGGAAAGTAGACGTATTATGTTTGAAGAAGCATTGGATTTGATAATTACCTGATTGAATATAATTGAACAGCCGTCACCTTCCACCTGTCCACCCTGTCCGAATTTTAAATCAATAGTACGATCGATAACATGCTGATTTTGATAATTATAAAACGGCATGTGCTAAATTTGTGCTAAATGCTCAATTCTGTTAGTTCTGATTGAATTCTAAAAAATTCATTTCGATAATATTCAAGGCGACGTTCACAAAAATCAATCTGTATTATGCAATCATTAACATTATACCCATTTCTATTTGTTTCGAATCTTTCAATTTCAGATTCAAGATATTCTATGCTTTTCAGATAGAACCTTCTCTGCCCTTTTAAATCCTGGATCAGATCAGTCATCATAGCTCGCCTGCCTCCCCATTTTTTTATTAACTTTACCATGTCAAAGTTTATTGGCAATAGTGCACTGAAAATTCTATGTTCAGGCATAAAAACAGGGAAAAGAAGTGACTCTATTGGAATGGACTTCAGGAGAAATAAAGAATTACAAAGATCACATATCAACTAATACAATCAGATGCTAGAAACAGAAAAGGAGCTACGTAATATTACGTAACCCCTTGATATATTTGGTGGGCGGCATGAGATTCGAACTCACGACCCCAGGCTTCGGAGGCCTGTACTCTATCCAGCTGAGCTAACCGCCCTTAAAGCAAACTTCAAAACTATTCTTGAGATTGCAATAATTACACTATTTAGCACGCCAACTCAAGTCAATAATCTGTCATTTTACTGTTTGCTCTGCTATGATATCCAGCTATTGAAATGTCATAAAGCTATTCGTATTACTACACCTAATTTCAGACTTACATAACAAAAGGAATGAAAAGACTCCGACAATGTCAGCAAAAATCAGGATTATAGGATTAACAGGCGGAATAGCCACTGGAAAAAGCTCTATAGCACAGTTTTTTAAAGAGCAGGGCGTACCGGTGATTGATGCCGATCAACTAGCCCGTGACGCTGTACTGCCAGGGAGTCCTGTCCTGGAGAAGATTATTTCTATCTTCGGACGTGATGTTATTACGCAGCATGGAGAGCTTGATCGCAAACGTTTGGGAACAATGATATTTTCAGATACCGTAAAACGCCGTCAGCTTGAAGAGATCCTCCATCCAATGATTCGAAGACTGGCTAAAGAGCGCATCGACCTTGCCGCTGCAGCCGGCCACCAAAGGCTGATCTACATGGCACCACTTCTGATTGAAGCTAGTGCAACTGACCGGGTTGATACTGTCTGGGTTGTGACTGTCCGTCCAGAAATTCAGCTGGAAAGGCTCATGCGGCGCAACGGCATAAGCAGAGTTCAAGCGCAGCAGATAATCGACAGCCAGATGCCTCTCTCAGAAAAAGAGCAGTACGGCAGTGTCGTTATCGACAACAGCGGCACTGAGGCAGAAACTAGAATGATTTTGGAAAATGTATGGGCTAAAGAAACTGGGAGCAGCAATGAGTAAATCAAATCATATTTTACGACCGAGGGTACGTTCGGTCAGACCACTGGAAAAAGTTTCCACTCGTTTAACAGATTCGCCAGCAGACCTGAAAATTAACCATGCCGTTACTCCTGCAACGAAGCCACTAAACTGCTTTGCAGCTGTGCCCAGAGGCGCTGAAGAGCTGGCCGGAGCAGAACTTCTGGCACTTGGAATCTGCGATACCAAGCCTGGCAAAGGAGGAGTTGCTTTCTCTACCGACCTAAACGGACTTTACCGGGCCAACCTCTGGCTGCGGACGGCCAGCCGCGTTCTGGTTCAATTGGCACAGTTCCCTTGTATGGGACCAGCTGAACTGTATACCGGTGTCCACGCAATTGCCTGGCAGGATATTATTACCCCAGACATGACTCTGGCTGTTGATTGTTCCCTGCGGGACTCGGCGCTGACACATTCCGGTTTTGTAGCACTAAAGACCAAAGACGCAGTTGTTGACCGTATTCGCGAATCATGCGGCAGTCGCCCGAATGTTGATACCGCTTTACCGGATGTGCGCATCAATGTCCATCTTCACAAGAATGTCTGCACTATCAGCCTCGACAGCTCAGGCGACTCGCTTGATCGACGCGGCTACCGATTAGAGAGGAACGAAGCCCCCCTGCGCGAGACACTTGCTGCCGCAGTTGTCACCCTTACAGGCTGGGATGGCTCAATACCATTGGCAGACCCGATGTGCGGTTCTGGTACAATTCCGGTTGAGGCGGCGCTCATGGCGGCACATATTCCACCCGGCCTGCAACGCCGGTTTGGTTTTCAGCGCTGGCTGAATTTCGACCATGAGCTCTGGAACAGGATATGTGAAGAGGCCGAGAAAGGTATCCGTAAATTACCGGTCGGCCTAATAACCGGATATGATCTTGACAACAGGGCTCTTTTACTGGCGGGCAGAAACACCGCAAAGGCCGGCCTGGAAGGGCAGATCCACTTTTTTCACGCCGCTCTTCAGGAGTTCAGACCGGAAGGCGACAAAGGTGTAGTAATCATCAATCCACCCTACGGCAAGCGATTGGGGGAGGAAGAAGATCTGCGTGAACTGTACTGCCAGATTGGCGATGTCATGAAGAAATATTGTCGCGGCTGGACCGGATATGTTCTGACCGGCAATCTTGAGTTGGCTAAATACATCGGACTTAAGGCGTCCAGACGCTACGTCCTGTTTAACGGGGCGATTGAGTGTCGATTACTAAAGTACGATTTATATTAAAGGAAATAATGTATGACGATTAGATGGTATCCGGGACATATGGGCAAGGCGCAGGAAAAGATGGCCGAGGCGATCCGTAAGATCGACGTGATCGTGGAGGTGATTGATGCACGCCTGCCGTTATCAAGCTCTAACTGCCAACTTGAGGAGATGCGGCGCAACAAACCATGTATCAAGGTATTGAACAAGAATGACCTGGCCGATCCCGCCGTTACCAAGGCATGGGTTCGCCATTTCGAACAGCAAGAGGGTATTTGCGCCCTGCCGCTCTCTGCCCGATTGCACGCAGATGCAAAGCAACTGATAAAGCTCTGTCAAAAAACGGTGCCGCACCGCGGGCGACCGGGCTGGCCGCTACGGGTTATGGTATTCGGAATTCCTAATACCGGTAAATCAACCTTGATCAACACCCTGGCAGGAAAGTCCATGGCCAAGGTCGGCGATAAGCCGGCGATAACGACCTGTGGTCAGCAGATAGATTTAAGAAACGGCATTGTCCTGTCAGACACACCAGGCATCCTCTGGCCGAATATGGACGATCAAGCCGTGGCATATCGACTGGCAACAAGTGGGGCTATCGGGGCAAGCGCCCTGGACTACACCTGCGTCGGTCTTTTTGCAGCAGAGTTTATGATGGGAAGGTATCCGGAACTTTTGAAGACGCGCTACAAACTATCCGAATTGCCTGAAACACCGACAGATATGATCGAATCAATCGGGCGGAGACTCGGGTGCCTCATGGCCGGCGGTGAAATTGATGTACACCGGGCTGCAGAGGCATTTTTAAGAGAGTTAAGAGCCGGCAAAATCGGGCGGATAAGCCTTGAAGAACCGTCAGAGGCTACCGACATTGTAGCCCCTGACGATAACACCAGGGAAGACTAATTATTTACCGCTTGAGCTTGTGACAGAACAGGCAGCGGTTCTTGGGTGGGTGATTGGGAGGGAACAGAACCCCCTTTTCTTTGTGGCACGGTTCGCAAAACACCTCAGCCCCTTTTTTATCCGGCTTGAAGAAAGCCCTTTTAAAAAGTGAAGCATCAGCTCCTGGCGCGTTTCTGAATGCGGTATCGTAGGCTATCTTATGCATTGGGTTGTTTGGCACCGTAGTCGTCTTCTCTTTCCCGGAAATGCCGATAAATATCCCCAGCACCACAGCTACAACGGCAATAAACATCCAGTCACGTTTTTCAATTTTCATGCGAATTATTCCTTTAGAAGACTAGAACTTGTTCTTCTTATCAGATTAAGGTGTGTCAGTCAGTTTTTATAAGTGAGAAATAGATAATCACACCGCCAACCAGTAAACCACCACCAATAAATGGAAACATTGATGACATGGAAAGGTCATCACCTGGTACCGGCATGGCGTAACGCATGATCACAGCAATACAGATCAGTGAAAAGAGACTTAGCAGAACTGTCTTTGAGCGTCTGACAACCCCGAAAAAAAAGATGGCTATAATCAGAATAAGTACTACGGGGTGTGAAAAAATCTGTTTAACGCTCAGATGCTGCATAGTTTCAATCAGGTTAGCTGTTTCGAACGGTCGCAGTGTTTCTGTAGTTTTATCGAGCAGTTGCTGCTTGTCCATGTAATACCCTTGCCCTATTAAAAATGATAAGAGCGTTTACTGAATGAAAGTCGCCTGATTTTGTCAAGGATACTAAAATAGTTTGCCGGCTTAGGCAAGAAATAACTGAGCCCGCTTTAAAGCGGGCTCAGCCTTCAACTTATAAAATCCATCACTTTATCGAGAAAACCCTTTTTCATGGGGTGCACATCTTCACCACTTATCCTGGCGAATTCCTCTAAAAGTTCTTTCTGTTTTTTGTTGAGGTTAGTAGGCGTTTCAATCCGAACAACCACTAACTGATCCCCGCGACCGTACCCCTGCAACGAAGGAATACCCTTACCTTTCAAGCGGTAGATTTTCCCTGACTGAGTCCCATCCGGTATCTTCATGGCAACCTTACCGTCAAGAGTCGGAACTTCGAGCTCACACCCGAGCGAAGCCTGTATGAAGCTGATCGGAATTTCACAGATGACGTTATTGTCTTCACGCTGGAAAATCGGATGTTCCTTGACATTGATTGCTACATAAAGGTCGCCGTTTGGACCACCTTTCCCCAGCCCCCCCTCACCAGTAACCTTGAGCCGGGAACCGGTTTCGACGCCGCCAGGGATTTTTACGGAGAGTGTTTTAGTATCCTTTGTGCTTCCCTTGCCGCGGCAGTCGGGACAGGGATCATCAACCACCTTGCCTTCGCCGTTACACTGACCACAGGTTTTGCTGACGCTGAAAAACCCCTGCTGATAGCGGACTTGACCCGCTCCGCGACAGGTCGGGCAGACTTTAGGATCGGTGCCGGGCTTTGAACCGGAACCATTACAACTAACGCAGCGCTTGGCAAATGGGACTTCAATCTTTTTTTCAACACCGAAAGCAGCCTCTTCGAAACTGATCTCCATGTTATAGAGAAGATCGTCGCCTCGCCTCCCCTGAGTGCGGCCGCGTCCAGAACTGGTACCACCGAAGATATCGCCGAAAATATCACCAAAGATATCACCAAACGGGGTCCCTGCGCCAAAACCTCCGAAACCACCGCCTGAAAATCCACCCGCCCCGGAAACACCGGCATGGCCATACTGGTCATACTGGGCACGTTTATGTGGATCAGAAAGGATCTCATACGCCTCAGTTGCTTCCTTGAAACGATCCTCAGCTGCTTTGTCGCCAGGGTTCTTGTCAGGGTGGTGCTGTATCGCCTCCTTGCGGAAGGCCTTCTTTATTTCGGTTTCCGAGGCGTTGCGATGAACACCAAGCACCTCGTAATAATCACGTTTTTCGCCGTTTGCCACAATAGTTTCCTTTATATCTCGAAATACATATAGGGGCGGATTTCAAACCCGCCCCTACTGTGCTAAACCGGCAACAACATCCGGACATTATTTTTTCTCTTCTTTTACCTCTTCAAAATCAGCATCAACGACCTTGTCGTCCTTAGGCTTGGATGAACCGGCCTGTTCTGTCCCGGCAGCAGCTTCCCCCTCTGCCCCTTCTTTTTTTGCGTACACAGCCTCTGCAAGTTTGTGGGATGCCTGAGCCAGTTCGTCGGTGGCTTTCTTGATCGCCTCGGCGTCTTCACCTTCCATCAGTTTTTTGAGCTCGGCCAGTTTATTTTCGATGTTCCCTTTTTCAACCGCTTCGATCTTGTCACCAAACTCCTTAAGTGACTTCTCAGTGCTATAAACCATGCTGTCGGCATGATTACGCGCTTCAATCGCTTCACGCTTTTTCTTGTCCTCATCGGCGTGAGCCTCTGCGTCACGGACCATCTTGTCAATTTCTTCCTTCGAAAGACCGGAAGACGCGGTAATACTTATAGATTGCTCCTTGCCGGTACCAAGATCCTTGGCAGAAACATGTACGATACCATTGGCATCGATATCAAAAGTCACCTCGATTTGCGGCAAGCCGCGTGGTGCCGAAGGAATACCGGAGAGTTCAAAGTTGCCGAGTGTTTTGTTATCGCGTGCCATTTCACGTTCACCCTGCAGAACGTGGATGGAAACAGCCGGCTGGTTGTCGGCTGCGGTGGAAAAAACCTGGCTTTTGCGGCATGGGATAGTAGTGTTTTTCTCAATCAGTTTGGTCATAACGCTGCCCAAGGTTTCGATACCAAGAGAAAGCGGTGTTACGTCAAGCAGCAGAACATCCTTGACATCGCCCCTCAGAACGCCGCCCTGGATACCGGCGCCGATGGCAACAACTTCATCCGGGTTAACGCCCTTGTTAGGCACTTTCCCGAAAATATCCTCGACACATTTCTGAACAGCCGGCATACGGCTCATACCGCCAACCAGAATGACTTCATCTATCTGGCTGGCCGACAAACCGGCATCTTTAAGAGCAGTACGGCATGGCCCCTCAAGCTTTGCCAGCAGTGGGGCGCAGATAGACTCCAGCTTGGCACGGGTAAGCTTCAGTGTCAGATGTTTCGGACCGGAAGCATCAGCGGTGATGAACGGGAGGTTTATGTCGGTTTCAACAGAGGTGGAAAGTTCACACTTGGCCTTTTCCGCAGCCTCTTTCAGACGTTGAAGAGCCATCTTGTCGCCGCGCAGGTCAATGCCCTGATCTTTCTTGAATTCATCAGCAATCCAGTCGATAACCAGCTGGTCAAAATCTTCGCCACCAAGAAAGGTATCGCCGTTGGTCGATTTAACTTCAAATACACCGTCACCCAACTCCAGGATGGAAACATCGAATGTTCCGCCACCAAGGTCAAATACCGCAATTTTCTCGTCTTTTTTCTTGTCCAGGCCGTATGCCAGGGCGGCTGCGGTCGGCTCGTTGATGATACGCAGTACATTCAGGCCGGCAATCTTGCCGGCATCCTTGGTTGCTTGGCGCTGGGAATCGTCGAAGTATGCAGGCACGGTAATAACTGCATCCGTTACAGTGGCACCCAGATAGTCCTCAGCAGTCTTCTTCATTTTCTGCAGGATCATCGCAGAAATTTCCGGAGCGGAATACCGCTTGCCGCGCACCTCTACCCAGGCATCGCCATTATCGGCCTTTACAATTTTAAAAGGTGAAATTGCGATGTCTTTTTTTACCGCTTCCGTATCAAACTTGCGCCCGATAAGACGCTTGATGGAATAAAGGGTGTTTTCAGGATTGGTGACCGCCTGGCGCTTGGCCTGCTGACCGACAAGGCGCTCGCCGCTGTCTGAAATGGCGACCATTGATGGTGTTGTGCGCCCTCCCTCGGAGTTGGCTATAACAATCGGTTCGCCACCCTCCATGATTGAAACACAAGAGTTGGTTGTTCCGAGGTCGATTCCGATTACTTTACTCATGACTTGTAGTCCTCCTTTTTAGATACTCTGTTTGCAAGATATTCATCGTGTTTATAAAAAACAAGGTCTCGGGAAAATTAATTTAGCGGCGTCGCTACAGTTACCATGGACGGACGCAACAGACGATCTTTAAGCATGTACCCTTTCTGATACTCTTCAACGACCGTATTAGGCTCATACTGGTCGGTCGGAACCTGCGCCATGGCTTGGTGAAAGGCGGAATCAAACGGGGCGCCCACAGCTTCGATCGGAGTGACATTAAACTTTTTGAGTGTTGCAAGCAGCATGGTATGCGTCATACGAACACCCTCAACAACTGCTCCAAGCCCATCTTCTGATGCATGCGCAAGAGCTCGTTCCAGATTATCAATAATCGGCAGTATCTCCTCAAGGAGCGACTTATTGCCGTAGTTCAGCAACTCCTCCTTTTCACGCCCTACCCGTTTGCGATAGTTTTCAAGATCGGCCCGTTCCCTTAAAAAGCGGTCCCAGTTTTCACGGGCCTCCTTTTCTTTGGCTGCAAGTTGTTCCTCCAGTGACAGCTCAATATCAGGAGCAGCGGTGTCAGAAACATTTTCAGCATCTAATTCAGCTTCAGGCGGTGAAATATCTACAATATCTTTTGGTCCCATATCAAATATCCTTTTGCTGGTTTATAATTTAGTCTTCATTTAACAGTTTACTAACCATTCTGGCGGTATAATCCACAATAGGTATCACGCTTGAATAACCCATGCGGGTCGGGCCGATCACCCCTAGCATACCAACCGTGTTACTGCTGGTGACAAAACGGGAGGTAATCAAGCTGATCCCGGCTGACTGGCTAAGCGAGGTCTCTGATCCGATATAAATCTGTACCCCCTCTGCCGCCATGCAGCGCGATAACAGCTGAACCAGCAGCCCCTTTTGTTCGAATGCCTGATATATTTCCTTCATCCTGCCGGCATCACTGAACTCAGGCTGGTCAAGAATACGGGCCTGCCCCTCAACAAAAATTTCGTCCCCATCAACCCTCACCGCCTGCTCACTGATCTTCAAAGCACGGGAGAGAAGTTGATCATAACGCACCTTCTCTGATGTCATCTCCTCCAGAATCAGCTCACGAACCTGAGTGATCGTCAAGCCCTGCATCCTGTCATTCAGGTAGTTGCCCATCCTGACAAGCTCTTCGGACGCATAGTCATCATCCGTCTCAATAAGCCGGTTCTGAAGCGCCCCTTTGCTGGAGACGAGGATCGCCAGAATCTTGCGATGCCCAATGCGGATAAATTCTATATGGCGAAAGACATCCGCGGTAAAGCTGGGTGCAACCACGATCCCCATGTAGTTTGAGAGCTGTGACAAGGTCCGGCTGGTCTCTTTTAAAATGCCGGACATGCCGATACCTGCCTGTCGGCAATGGCTTACAATCTGGCGCTTTTCATCACGGCTAACCTGACGCAGGGCGACTAGAGAATCGACATAAAAGCGGTAGGCTTTCTCAGTCGGAATTCGTCCCGCAGATGTATGCGGTGACGTTAAAAGCCCCATTTCTTCAAGATTAGCCATGACATTACGCACAGTAGCCGAAGAAAGCGTCATGGCATGACGGCGTGCAACAGCACTGCTGCCTACCGGTTCGGCGGTAGCAATGTAATCTTCAACAATCGCTTCCAGTATCTGTCTACTACGGGGTGAAAGTTCTATATCCATGTCATGACCCCAAAAAAATAGCACTCGTCAGATGTGAGTGCTAACAATCTCAAGGTAATAATTGACCCGGTTTTTGTCAAGGAGATTTCAGGGGATTATTGAGTCAGACATGGTTACGCAGCATCAACTGCGATGGATGTGGCGAGAGGTACACCTGCCCTTTCAGATACTGTTGGTCGTATTTGCCTATATAATGCCGCAGCAGGGTCATCGGTACAATCAGCGGCAACAGATGGTCATGGTACTGGCCGATGACGTCAAGAAGCTCCACTTTTTCGTCCGCTGAAAGCTGCTGTTTAAAATAACCCATAATGTGCTGCAGTACATTAGTGTTCTTCTTGACTGTGGCATGTAAAGTGAGCCCTTTCATGAAAAATTCCTCGTAGCGTTGCAGCAGTTCCGCCTGTTTCAAATCTGAAGCATGTGCTACCAGAACGCCCATTTCACGGTAAATTTGCGGACTGTGTGCCATCATCAGCAATTTGTGGGCAGTGTGAAACTCAACCAACTGGCCTATAGTGAGTTTTCCCATCAGAAAATTTTTCCAGCGGCGATAACTGAAAACCCGCTCAATGAAGTTCTCCCGTATATCCGGGTCATTCAGACGCCCTTCTTCCTCCATCGGCAGAAGGGGAAAGCGGTGAACCATCGCCGCTGCAAAAAGACCTACCCCATTTTTCACCGCTTGGCCATTGTTGTACACCTTTACCCGGAACAGTCCGGAACTGGGAGAATCCTTCTTGAAGATGAAGCCGCACAACTCTTCATTTTCCAACTCCCTGATCTTGGCAGCACAATAGCCTGACATCTGCTCGGTCTTGTCCAAGCGCGTTTGGCGGGTCATCAGGCGCGGGGCCAAATGATCACCTTCAAGCCGCATCGCCTCGCGAGGGATCGGCAGTCCGCAGCCTACTTCGGGGCAAACCGGTACGAAACTGAAATACTTTCCCAAGGTATCAGTGATGTAACGGTCGTGTTTGTGGCCGCCATCATAGCGGACATGCTCACCCAGCAGACAGGCACTGACGCCTATTTTAATTGGTAGCGTCATACGTGTCCATGCCTGGCGCACACGAAGTCGGAGATCGTATGAGCAATCTCACCCGGTGTTACGCGGTCGTTATTGAAGAGCAGGTGATAAAGCAAGGGATCGTGATCATCCTGATCGAGAAAATCTCTGGTGAAATGATCTCGTAACTTTTGATGCCGGTGCATAAATTTTTCTGCTTTCTCCGTCTCAATGTTTAAACGGCGGGCAAGCGTAGCGGTCTTGAAAGTCTCGGAACCGTATATTCTGAAGTGACTGGAATTTTCAATATGCCGTGTGATAATGGCTCCCCCCAATTCCGAGATAATGACATTACCCTGTTCGGCCAGTGCAACAACATGGCGCGAAAGCAGCCTGAAGTAATCCTGATCGCTCTTCCAGCGCGGCGAGAATGTGGCCAGAACCTCATTAAGGATGCTGTTGTTCTCTCCAAGAGTCTGCAGAATCTCTTCCGAGATATTATGGTGCCGGGCAACCTCTTCCAGCACCGCCTTGTCGATCAGCACCCATTCATCCCCTGTTTTCTGCATCATAAGCTCACGTAACCGCTCCGCAACCGGATACCCTTCACAGCCAAACTCACGTGAGATAGTGATACATGAACGCGGCTTAGGTTTTTTGTGCTGCCGCTCAGCCTTCTCCTTCTGCCTGCGATTGTACTCCTCTAAAGAACCTATTCTTAAATCCACCGATGGTATTAACAGGTTTTCCGGCATGGCAGCCTCCTCAAGATTTTATAACTACCAAACAAAAATTGTAACAAACCACATTCAACGTCCAACAGGGTTCCGTGCTTTCCCCTCCCCCTTCGACTCTGGCACTAACACAAGGTCAAACTTTGCTCCCTTTTCCCCTTTTTTTGGATAGTGCTGGGTTATAAGACCTTCAAACCCCTTTGCATCAACCAGGATGTGAATGTGTGATGGTCGCGGACCGTAGGGGGGCGGGACATTTGTTTCCAAGCGATAGCGGCCGGATCGATCCGAAAATATTGTCGCCCGGTATACATCAGAATAGGAGCCTCCCGGCCCGGCCTGCCATACTTCAATCCGGACATTTCGCAGAGGAAGACAGTCTTCCGCAGAACGAACCGTCCCTCTCAACAGATAACCCTTGCCGATGCTGTCCCGTACCGGTGCGTTAGGTCGATAAAACGGGCCGATTTCATCCCATGGTGTTGGCACGCATGTCGCCCCTTGAGCAGGCTCTATACCTGTAAAGAGATGCAGCAGGCCCAATCCGGCCACAACTAAATTTATAAGGGGATGTTTTAGCGAATCTGCCATAGTAGCATCTTCCTTTAACTCCGGATGGTGAATCACTTTGCAATTCAGACCAAATATGGCGTAATTGCACACCACCGCCAGCACTGGTTTATCATACACTGCCGGTGTTACAGAAGGGAACAACAGGCCATTGTGACGCTGCTGTGAATATTATCATGACATGTTCTTGGTAATACTTCATGACAATAATAATACAGTACTCTATATTTACAATTGCTGTCAGATGGTTTCAGCGTATAATTTTATTGGAATCAGGAATGAAGCTATGAAAAAGATAGTTGGGAGATTCATTGCCATGACCATCGGTTTGCTGGGGATTATGGGGTGTGCCGGAGAACGGCCGCAAAACCTGGGGGCAAGGGACGGCCTGCTGGCTGCCTGTCCCTCATCGCCAAACTGTGTATCCAGCCAGGCTGCTGACGATAGTCATCGCATTGCACCACTGGCTTTCAGCGGCGACCCGGACGCAGCCTTTGCCCTTTTAAAGCGGGTTCTCCAGCGACGGAGCGACACTACCATAGTCGAAGAGAAGCCTGGGTATCTGCGTGTGGAATTGCGAACGACCCTGTTTATCGATGATGGTGAGTTCCTGCTTGACCGAAAACTTGGTGCCATCCATGTCCGTTCAGCGTCGCGACTTGGCTATTCGGATCTTGGCAAAAACCGCAGCCGTGCGGAAGAGATCCGCAGCCAAATCCAGTCAGAGGAGACAAAACGATGAATATCAAAACAGTTCTGGTGACCGGAGCGAACGGTTTTATTGGACGATTGCTGACAAAGGCACTTCAAGCTGAAGATGTTCATGTGCGCTGCATGGTGCGGAAAGCGGTTACGTCATTAGACAGCTCCACCGAAACAGTACAGGGGGATCTGCTTGAACCGGCTACGCTGCCAGCAGCGATGAAAGGAGTCGACACCGCTTATTACCTGGTGCATGCCATGGCAGGCGGTCGGGCCGGCTTTGAACGTCGTGACCGTGACGCGGCAGAGAACTTTGTTCGCGCTGCTGAAAAGGCCGGCGTCCGCCGGGTTATCTACCTGGGTGGACTGGGAGAAACCGGTGATGACCTTTCAGAACATTTGAAAAGCCGACTAGAAGTAGCAGACATCCTGCGTTCGGGGAAATTTGCCACCACCTTTCTGCGGGCAGCTATTATAATCGGTGCCGGTGGGGCCTCGTTCGAGATGGTGAAAGCACTGGTCGAACGATTGCCGATCATGATCACCCCGCGCTGGGTTACTACTCTCTGCCAACCAATTGCAGTGGAGGATGTGATCAGTTATCTGGTTGGCTGCCTGAAAGATGAACGTACAGCCGGCGGGACGTTCGATATCGGCGGACCGGACGTGATCACTTACAAGGAGATGATGGAGCGCTTCGGACAAATCAGGGGACGTTCGCTCTACATCCTTCCTGTCCCGGTACTGACCCCCCGGCTGTCATCCTACTGGGTCGGTTTCATCACTCCGGTGGCCCCTTCAGTCTCGATGCCGCTGATTGAAGGGCTCAAAAATGAGGTGATATGCCGGGAACACACTATTCGCTCTATCATCCCGTTGCAGTTGACATCGTATGACGATGCTGTCCGTCGGTCGCTTGCAGCTGAAAGCATCATTTTCACAGGGAGTATAAATAAAGATTATGATTGCCGGTCCCCTGCAGCCTGAGGAAGACTGCAACACCTGTAAAAAGAGAACCTTAAAGGATCTGCTCGATGGCGTTAAAATCAATCACCTGCTCAGCCTGGTCTGTTATGAGTGAAATTTTCTCCGTGTCCTCGGCTGATATTTTGGAAACATGATCCGTCAGAGAGGTAAAAACCTCCGCAGTGCTCTGTTCGACACGGATATGAGGGATGCCGCTATCATCGATAATGCGTTGAGTAATGGCCGAAACCGGTGCATGACCGGGAATGACGAGCCCGGCAATTTGACGGTGGTACGAAGGAATATTGTAGAGCGATGAGAGTGTGACCAGCAGTTCGTCGCGCGAACTATTGGTAATAAGCAGTGAGGACTCTTTCAGATTGTCGACAACTTTCTGGGACGCAGCTGCCCCCAGCTGAACATTGTGAACGATGCGCTGACGTTTGCTCACGTCACCTTGCAGCGGATAGTCAAGAAGTTTAGCTATATTTTGCAACGTAGGATTGGCCAGTACCGGAGAATAATCAAAGGCACCACCAACCTTGATCCCTATCGGTCCGAAATATTTCCCCAGATATCCAAGCGAATCCTGCCGTTTTTCAGAAATCAGTTTATTCACCAGAATCATCCGGACATCAACACCCTCCAACTGGTAAAGCGCCGTATTCAGCCGTACCGAATCTATGACATTGCCGATACCTCCCCCAGCTATCATCATAACCGGGGCATTCAGCATTTTGGCCATGTCGGCATTATTTAACCCGATGACCGAACCGACCCCGCCATGTCCAGCCCCTTCGATCAGCATTAGATCGCAGTGCGCTTCAAGCTCGGAGCAAGCAGTCGTAATTTTTTCCGTCGCCCATTCCCGATTCAGCTCACCATCCAGAAAACCACGCGTTGACCCTCTGCCGAGCACCAGCGGAGACATCAAGGCAATATGCTCTTCCTGGCCGAAAACACGGGCCATCAGCACGGCATCCTTGTCGGCTACGACACCATTGAATTCCTGACATTTCGGCCCGAGCGGCTTGATATAAGCGACTCTGCTGTAATGCTGAAGTGCAAGGTGCATCAGTGAGAGGCTTATGGTGGTTTTACCGCAATGTTGACCAGTTGCGGCTATAAATAGTTTTTTGCACATCGAATCCAGCCCCCGGATGTCAGGTAATATAGCCGAATTAAGTATAATGCTCTCTTGATCCGCAGCCAACACTGTATACCGACAATAAGGTATACGGCATCTAGCTACTGAAAGTCCGAGCGGATCACAAAAAAATACCGCCAGTAAATTATTTGTGACAAAAGTTGTGTCATGAAAACAAAAAGTGAGATAAATCTGCTACACTGCATGAAGTGATCGGCCTGAAGATTATGAGACACAGTTCTGAACGGGAATATCTTATATCAGGCCACTCGTTATAAAAACAACTCAAGGTGGTAACAATGAAACGGATCATTCTGATAACAGCTGTAACGGCACTCATGATCATAGGAGCGATTAATGCCATGGCAACAGAAGAAGCCCCCTACAAGGTTTTAAAAACCGATGATATTTTCGAACTGCGTGAGTACACGCCTCAGGTGCTGGCTGAGGTCATTGTTGAAGGAGACCTGGAAGGAGCCGGGAATAAGGCTTTCAGACGGCTTTTCCGCTATATCTCCGGTGACAATAAATCACGCAACAAGATTGCGATGACAGCTCCGGTATCCCAGGAACAGAAGGGAGAGAAAATCTCCATGACCGCTCCTGTCAGCCAGCAACGTGTTCAGGAAAAGTGGGCCGTAAGTTTCATGATGCCGGCCTCCTACACTCTGGAAACCCTGCCGACCCCAGATGATCCCGGCATCTCGCTACGACAGATTCCGGCTCGCAGGATAGCCGCGGTTAGGTACGCCGGCTTGTGGAGTGAAAAGAATTATATGCTCAATAAAGGAAAGCTGGAGGCCTGGATACGTGAACACCGCTTTATCGTTGCCGGTGAACCGGTCTGGGCCCGCTACAATGCTCCTTTCACTCCGTGGTTCATGCGGAGAAACGAGATCCTGATTCCGGTAACTGCTGGTGTTAACTGAAGCAGATGTAAATAAGCCCTCACTATCAGGAGAAAATCATATGCTTTCATTTGAAATAGATTCACAAACCTGCACCCGCTGCGGCGAGTGCGTCGCCGATTGTCCAGCGCGAATTATTAAAATGGAAGAGGGCGTCCCGACTATTGATCCGGAAAAGGAGGCCTCCTGTTACCGCTGCCAGCATTGTCTCATGATCTGCCCCACCGGTGCCGTGTCAATACTTGGGCTCAAGCCCACCGGCAGCCGCCCACTGGCCGGCGGTTTTCCCGACCCCGACAAGCTGGAAACACTCATCAAAGGGCGTCGTTCGGTACGACGCTACAAACCGGAGAACCTGGAGCCGGATCTGATGCAGCGCCTTCTGGATGTATCCTGGCACGCCCCCACCGGGATGAATTCACGCGATGTACTCTTTACGGTGGTGGACGACCGCAATAAACTGGCAGAGTTGCGTAACGATGTCATGCTGGGGCTTGGACTTCTGGTTCGCGGCGAAGGGCTGCCGGAAGGTATGGAGTTTTTTGCCGATTTCGTCCGTGTCTGGGAGGAGAAACAGATCGATATTCTTTTTCGGGGAGCGCCTCATCTGCTGATTGCCTCGGCACCACGCCAGAGTGCCTCACCGGTTCCGAATTGCCTGATCGCTCTGTCGTATTTCGAACTGTTCGCCCAGAGCATGGAAGTCGGTACAGTCTGGAACGGCCTAACTAAATGGGCCATCACTGATCTTCTGCCGGAAACCCTTCAACGACTCGGCATTCCGGAAGATCATGTAGTTGGTTACGTCATATCCTTCGGCAGACCGGCGCTCCGCTTTCACCGCACAGTTCAACATGGGTCGGCAAACATTAATCGAGTATAGTAAGCGATAGGCATAGCCCATTCCTGAATGGGGGCGATAGTGCCGTCTCAATATCAACATCAGGGAACGCCGTCAGAGTGCATTTTACATCAGAAAGTCATACCACTGAGGTCACACATGCTCCGCTTCGGTCTTTGCTGTTTGTTTAAAAATGAAGATGTTTCATTCCGTACCACCACCGTTAAGGCCCTTTTAAATCTGACACGCGACCGTCAACTGTTCAAACTTTCTGAAATATGCCTGCACAATGCCCGCAACCTGCAACTGGCACTCGAAGCGGCACATCGGCTCGGCATTGGCGCATTCCGGATCATGTCGCCGCTCTTCCCCCGCATGACCCACCCGGAGGCGGGATACTCACTGGATCACCTGCCAGACGGCGATATAATTTATTCTACTCTAGAAACTTGCAGGTCTTTTGCTGATAGGCAGCAGATCAGACTCAGCTTCCATCCCGACCAGTTCGTAGTGTTATCATCACCACATCCGGCAGTCGTAGCCAATTCTATTCAGGAACTGGAGTATCAGGCCAGGTTGGCGGAAGCGGTAGGTGCAGATGTTATAAATATCCATGCCGGCGGGGTTTATGGAGACAAGCTTGCGGCCTTGAAGCGCTTCGGAAATGTTTATGATTATCTGCCAGAATCTGTCCGTAGTCGCCTGACTCTTGAAAATGACGATATCAGTTATACACCAGAGGATCTGCTGCAGTTCTGTGAGCAGCGTGGCATCCCGTTTGTATATGACGTACATCACCATCGCTGTAATCCGGACAACATGACAATAGAAGAAGCGACCGAGAGAGCTGGCATTACATGGAAAGTAACCGGATTGGAGCAGCAGTGCCACATATCTTCTCCAAAAGCAGGATGGGGTAGCGGGATCCCAAGGCCACATGCCGATTATATCGACCCGTCCGATGTTCCTGACTGCTGGCTGGGACGCCAGATGACTGTTGATGTTGAGGCAAAGGCAAAGGAGCTGGCTGTTGTTCGTTTAATAAATGACATACGCAAATTAAATACCAATTAGCGCCAAAGCATTAACTACCGGTAGTTTTTTTTGATTGTGCTACTGCAAGTTTTAATAACCTTAAGGCCACAAACAAGGTGTTTTTAGACCTTGACTAAATCAATATAATTAACTACTTTACTGCCACCAAAATAGATTATTAAGTGTTTTTTTATATTGGCTCTGTTATCAGCATTTCCAGAGTGTTTAAATTTGCTCAGATCCGACGGAAGGTTGACAAACTAAAATGATCAAAAAAATACTGCTTGTCGATGATTCACCCATCTCCAGAAGAATTATGAAAAGCTGTTTACCCAAAGAGCGCGGCTATGAAATATTTGAGGCTGGCGATGGTCTGGCCGGATTCGAAGCTTATAAAGAGATCCGTCCTGACGTAACCTTTATGGACCTTACCATGCCGGTTATGGACGGTTCAGAATCAACCGCAAAAATAAGGGAATTTAACCCGGAAGCGGTTGTAATCGTCTGTACTGCAGATATTCAGATCAAATCCATTACAAACGTGTTGGACTTGGGGGCTCTTATGGTCATGAAAAAGCCCCCTTCCAAAGAAACAGTCGAAGACGCACTTTCAAAAGCTGAAAAACATATTGGTTAGACCTATGGACTATTGTCTTGACATAATATCGGATGAAGAAAAAGAGATTCTTCAGGAAATAATGAACATTGCTTTCGGCAAGGCAGCTGCTGACCTTGCCGAGGTCATCAATATTTTTGTTGTTCTGAGCGTACCCAACATAGAATTACTGAACTCACAGGACTTGCCAAGTTACCTGAAAACACAGGTAAGTGAATACGAACGTGTCAGCATTGTTGAACAGAATTTCTGGGGAGATTTTAAAGGGAGTGCTTTCCTGGTTTTTCAAGCCAGTGCTGGAAGAGAACTGGTAGCTCTTTTTGGTGACAATTCTGATGATTTCGGTTCTGAGTCAATTGATGCATTGGAAAAAGAAACACTGATGGAGGTTGGTAATATCCTTATCGGCGCCTGTGTCGGCAAGCTGTCTGAACTTCTTGGTGATGCCGTAACCTATTCCCCGCCACGCGTGGTCACTGAAAACACTCACAATGATGCGATCCCGACAAATATTTTTGAAAGCGGCTCATCGGCAATCGTACTGAAAACTGTATTCTGTTTCAACGAACGTAATGTTAACGGATTTCTGTTCCTGGTAACTAGTAACGACTCCATTCTCTGGTTGAAAAAATCTCTGGCAACCTTTATGGAACAGTACGAATGACATTAAATGAACTTACCCAGGTCTTTGACACCGTCAACTTCGGTCTGGTCGTTCTCGACAGGGATATAAAAATCCAGTATTGGAATCGCTGGATGGCAATGCACAGCGGACTACCGTCCGAGCAGATTATCGGTGAACCGCTTTTCGATTTCTTCCCCCATTTAAATACTCCGGGTTTCAACAAAAACTGTAAAGCTGTCCTATCCTTTGGCAATTTTGCTTTCTTTTCCCAAAAACTGCACCGCTTTCTTTTTCCATTCAAACCGGACAGCTCATTCGGCTATCGTTTTGACCTGATGCAGCAGAGCTGCACCATGGGTCCGCTCCGCTCTGACGACAATTCAATCTCAGGACTCTTCCTGATTGTTCAGGATGTAACTGAACTTGCAACCTACGAGCAGAAACTGGTCGAAATGAATACGAAGGATGTACTAACCGGTATCTACAATCGCAGATTTCTGGAATCGCGCCTGCAGGAGGAATTTGAAAGGCATCGCAGACACTCTCACCCACTAAGCCTGATCATGATTGACATTGATTTTTTCAAGAAGGTAAATGACAACTATGGTCATCAGTGTGGAGACGCTGTCTTGCAGGCTGTTGCAGGAAAAACCTCGTCTGTCATCAGAAAGACCGATTTTGTGGCCCGCTATGGCGGAGAAGAGTTCTGCTGTCTGCTGCCGGAGACATCTGTAACTGCCGCAGAAATTGTTGCCGAAAACATCCGAACCCATATAGAACAAATTGAAAACATCTTTGAGGGCAATACAATCAAGGTCACAATTAGCCTCGGAATTTCCGGTCTGATGGACAAAGACTCCCCCGAAACACTTCTAAAAAGAGCTGACGACGCCCTATATCAGGCCAAACATTCTGGCAGAAACCGATTTGTCAGATTTTAGGCCGATCAGCCTGACATGAATTTACATTAAAAGAGGGGGCACCTTTCGGCGTCCCCTCTTTTAAACATTCTCTCCACCCTGTCGTCAGCTTTAAGGGCCTCCGGCGAGTTCCTTAATTGTGGGAATCAATATACTGTTTCAGGCAGACCCGCGTACTGAAGGCAGCACACCACAGCAGGGAACGACCCCCGTTTTATATAGCATTCCGCCCGGGCGCATCATCCAACGGGCAGGGTAGAGAGAACAAAAAATAGTGACTAATTATTACTCCGATGAATTTGATTTATCAAGATTTTTGTATACGCGTTCAGCGACTCTGTAAAAATACTGTCAGCTGTCCGATTTCTTTCATCATTTTTTCAAAGCCAGGGAAGGTTAGAGACTGTGGCCCATCTGAAAGGGCCTTTTCAGGCTCAGGATGAACCTCAATCAACACTCCATCAGCGCCTGCAATCAATGACGCTTCAGCCATCGGGGCAACCAGCGAGCGCTTACCGGTCGCATGGGAGGGATCAACCATGATCGGAAGGTGCGACAACTCCTTGATCAACGGCACAATCGAGAGATCCAGAGTATTCCTCGTGGCGGTCTCGAAGGTACGGATACCCCTTTCGCAAAGGATGACCTGATCATTCCCTTCCGCGAGAATATATTCAGCCGCCGCCAGAAACTCTTCAACCGTGGCGCTCATGCCCCGCTTTAGAAGTACCGGTTTACGGATTTTCCCCAGTTCACGCAGCAGATCGAAATTCTGCATGTTGCGGGCGCCAACCTGCAGCAGATCGGCATACTCGGCAACCAGTCCGACATTGTCCGGACTCATGATTTCGGTCACAATCGGCAAGCCGCTCTCTTTCCCCGCAATTGCCAGTAATCGTAAACCTTCTTCACGCAACCCCTGAAAAGTGTGCGGCCCGGTGCGCGGCTTGAAAGCACCACCACGCAGCATATCGCCTCCGCATTTTTTCACGAAGAGAGCGGTCTTGACGATCTGCTCTTCGCTCTCCACCGCGCATGGGCCACCGACAACAACCGGACGGCATCCCTGACCGACTTTAACACCGGCAACATCAACTATCGTATCTTCAGGGTGGAAGTCGCGTGAAACCAGCTTATAGGGCTTCGAAACGTGGATCACCCGCTGTACGCCTGGCAGTTCAAGTATCTTGCTATCATCCACATACCCATGATTGCCAAGTACACCGATAGCGGTCCGCTCACTCCCCGGAATTGGCTCAGCCCTGAAACCCATTTCCTTTACAATTTTACTAATTGCATCAACATCTGCCTGGGTGGCGTTGTGGTTCATTACTATTAGCATTCCCATTTCCTCGCTTTATTCGTGACGTTCCGACAACTTCTCCAACTGCTCCATCTGATGCACAACCACTCGGTTTCCCTGCACCTCGATGATCCCCTCATCCTTCAATTTACGCAGGGTTCGGGAAATTGTCTCGCTGGCGGTTCCCAAACGTGAAGCCAGTTCACCTTTTTTGATCCCCAAGTCAATATAGGTAATACCTCCAAAACTTGTCGAGCTCTCAGCCGCACGCCGCACGAGAAAAGAAGCCAGGCGTGAGGTGACATCGGCAAAAGAAAGCTCTTCAATCTGGCGGGCAAACTGACGGAGCATCAGTGATAACGATACTACCAGATTAAAAGCAAAGGCGGGGTTATGACTCATCAGCTCCATAAAACCCTGACGCGGGAGATATAGCACCTCTCCCGCTTCTAGTGCACGGGCTTCAGCCGGGTATTTGCCATCTCCGAAAAAAGCAGCTTCGGCAAAAGTTTCACAAGGTTTTACAAAATGGAGCACTTTTTCGCGCCCATCCGGTGACATTCGGCACAGTTTGATGCTTCCTGTCACCAGAAGGTAGAAACCGGTGGCCTCATCCCCTTCACTAAACAGCGTCTCCCCCTTCCTGAAGGCACGTCGAACAGTAATGGCAGCCAGTTCGGCAAGATCGGCATTATTCAGACCGGAAAAGAGGAGCGGTTTTTTAAGTTGTTCAAGCAGTTCCATGTAAATCCCGGGCTTAGTGTCTATTTTAAAAACGCCGTAATCTTCTCCGCCACCTGTGGAGTGGTGAATCCGAACTGCTCAGCCAGAATTTTGTCCGGGGCTGAAGCGCCAAAATGTTCTACACCTATAAACAGACCATCACAACCGATCAGCCTACCCCATGAGTCACCGCGTCCCGCCTCGAATGCCACGCGCGGAACGCCGGCTGGAAGGAGCTGACTGCGGTATTCTAACGGTTGGGCGAGAAATGTTTCCAGACAGGGTACTGAGACTACACGTGCATTAATTCCCTGCCCGACCAAAATCGCAGACGCTTCAGCCGCCACATGTACTTCTGAGCCGCTGGCCATAATCACGACATCTGGCGTACCTTCCGGCGAAGAAACGATGTAGCCTCCCTTGAGTGAGTCAGCCGGACTAAAAGATGCTGAGCGTGCGATCACCGGCAACTTCTGCCGGGTCAGTACAAGAGCCGTGGGGCCATTGTACTGCAAAGCCGCCTGCCAGGCCATCGCAGTTTCTATGCCGTCAGCCGGGCGGATTACCTGCAGTCCCGGGATAAGGCGCAGTGATGCAACATGTTCAATTGGCTGGTGTGTGGGGCCATCTTCGCCGACAAAGAATGAGTCATGAGTGAATATATAGATAGACTGCAGGCTCATAAGGGCCGAAAGCCTGACTGACGGGCGGCAGTAATCTGAAAAAACAAGAAATGTAGCACCATAAGGAATAAAACAACCATAAAGTGCCATGCCATTAATGACTGCGCCCATGGCATGCTCGCGGATACCGAAATGCAGATTGCGTCCGGCAAAGCTGCCAGCCTGAACTGATGGTGAACCTTTGATATCACTGTTATTTGAAGGTGACAGATCTGCTGAGCCGCCTACCAGGGAGGGTATCAGTGCAGCCGCTTTCTGCAGGACTGTTCCTGACAGGGCACGTGTTGCTCCGTCTTTACCTGCCACCACCGCCAGCAGTTCCTCAGTCAGGTTGACCGGGAGGTGTTTATGCCACATCTCATCCCACAACTTTGATTTTTCAGGATTTGCAGCATGCCAAACCCCAAAACCGCGCTGCCAGGCAGAATAGCGCTGTTTCAATTCGTCAACCTGCTCCTGACAAATATCACGCACCTCCTGAGGAATTTCGAAGGGTGGATGCGACCACCCAAGGTTGGCACGAGTGGCAGCAATCTCTTCCGCGCCGAGTGGTGATCCATGTGCGCCGGATGAATCCTGCTTGGCTGGACTACCGTAGGCGATATGAGTTGTTGCAATAATAATAGATGGACGATCTTTGTCAGCTTTGGCTGCGGCAATTGCGGCAATGATCTGGTCATAGTTGTGACCATCGATCTCCTGGACCTGCCATCCTGACGATCTGAACCGACCGGCTACATTTTCCGACCAGGCCAGATTGGTTTTGCCCTCAATAGTAATGCTGTTGCTATCGTAGATGTAGACAAGGTTTCCAAGTTTCAGGTGGCCTGCAAGCGCAGCCGCCTCATAACTGATCCCTTCCTGCAGATCCCCGTCACCAATCAGTGCATAGACGGTGTGGTCGATCGGACGAAAGTCTGCGGTATTGAAACGCTCTGCAGCCATTTTTGAGGCAAGCGCCATACCGACACCATTGGCAAAGCCCTGTCCAAGCGGACCGGTCGTCACCTCAACACCAACTGTGTGACCAAATTCAGGATGTCCCGGAGTTTTACTCCCCCACTGACGGAAATTTTTCAACTCTTCCAGCGACAGGTCATAGCCGAAAAGATGCAGCAAAGAATAGAGAAGCATCGAACCATGCCCTGCAGAAAGAATAAAGCGGTCACGGTTTGGCCAGCGAGGGTCTTCAGGGTTAAATGAGAGGAAGTTCCCCCACAGACCAAACGCGCAGTCAGCGGCACCCATAGGAAGACCGGGATGACCTGAATTTGCACTTTCAACAGCGTCTACAGAAAGAAAACGGATGGCGTCGGCACAGAGCCGGGCCTTTTCAGCGGGAATCATGATGTGGCGCATGGATAAATCCTTTCACTTGGGAATATAAGCTATTTGAAATGGTTAAAACCGTCAGCTTGAGCAATATAAAGGCTGCCATCCCGGTGGACTGCTGTCACACCTGAACAACTCGTCACTATACCAACACGCGCAACCTCAATGCCACACTTTTTAATGCAATCAATAATTTTTTCACGGTCAGAGCTATTTGCTGTGAAGCAAAGTTCATAATCTTCTCCTCCTGATAGCGCAAAGTGACAAGGGAGAATCGGAAGGTCTGCTGTATACCGTTGGAAGCTGTCAGAAAGGGGGAGATCAGCAATAAGAATACGACCGCCGACGCCGGACTGCTCGGCAATATGGCCGTAATCGGCCATGAGACCATCACTGACGTCGATCATGGCTGTGGCCAGCCCGGCTTCAGCCAAGGCAAGCGCGGCAGAAACACGGGGTGTCGGGTCAAGAAGGCGAAGGATCAATTCATCTGAAACAGTTTTACCATTTTCAAGCGACTCCAGTCCTATAGCAGCATCACCCAAAGTGCCGGTCACCCAGATGTCGTCTCCAGGCATAGCACCGGAGCGCCGCACAATACGTTCTGGCAGCTGCTCACCCATAACAGTGACTGAAACAACCAGAGCGGAACGGGACGAACAAGTATCGCCACCGATCAGAACGACCTGGTTTTCTGACGCCATAGCCAGAAAACCTCGCATAAAATCATCTATGAAATCAAGTGGAAGATCGGAGGGGAGAGCCAGAGAAAGGAGAGCCCATCGCGGGAAACCGCCCATAGCAGCGATGTCGGAAATGCTGGCCGCCAGTGACTTTCGCCCCAGACTGTAGGGGTCATGCCAACAACGCCTAAAATGTACATCCTCTAACAGCATATCGGTGGACGTCAGCATCTGCATTCCGCTTGAAAGCTCTGTCACCGCGGCATCATCACCAATACCGGTAATAACGCTTTCATGCGTACAGACTCCGGCTGAAATGCGGGATATAAGGCCGAATTCGCCAAGCTTTGTAAGTGTAGACGAAGATAAATGGGTCACAGTGGAATCAATTTATAGCTACCTGGAAGTTAATATGTCACCGGGTTAGTCCGCTTAAAAAACAGCTGGCATTGTACCGCACAGGGATTTAATGGCAAGAAAAAACCATTGTGAATGTCTCGTTAAATAATGTTGCAACGACTAGTCTGATATGCTAGTTTTCACTAGTTTACATACTCATTTCAAGCAAACTAAAAGGAGATTTTCGTGAAATTTATCACCTCAACCAAATTGTTTACGGCCACCCTCTGTGTGGCTGCGCTTGTCGGATGTCAGAATGGCGGGACTAAGTCGGCCGAAAAAAAAGAAGGCAAGGTTCTGGCTGAAGTAAATAGCGGCAGCATCACTACCGGTGATTTCGACCGTGAGCTGAAAAATCTGCCGGAATACCTGAAGGCGATGGCTGACACACCTAAGGGACGTACAGAGATGCTGGACACCATGATTATCCGCGAACTGATTCTGCAACAGGCTTCCAAAGACGGTCTCGACAAAGGTGCCGAAATCGAGGAAAAGCTGCAGGATCTCAGAAAGCGCCTGATCGTGGAGTCTTTTCTCAAGAAAAAAGTTGAGAGTGAATCAAAAGTTTCTGATGAAGATATGAAAAAGTTCTATGAGCAGAACAAGGACAAGTTCAAGTCCGGCGAACAGATCAAAGCCAGCCACATACTGGTAAAAACTGAAAAAGAGGCGAAGGACATACTGACTCAGCTTAAATCTGGCGGAAAGTTTGAGGATCTGGCCCAGAAAAGCTCCATTGACTCATCTTCTGCCAAGGGTGGCGATTTAGGATGGTTTGGCAAAGGCAGTATGGTTCCGGCTTTTGAAAAAGCGGCTCTAGCACTTAAAGAAGGTCAGATTTCTGACGTTGTCAAATCTGATTTCGGCTTCCACATCATCAAGCTGACCGGTAAACGTCCAGCTGGTATCCTCCCGTTTGAAGATGTAAAGGAGCAGATCAAGGGTGCGATCATGCCAACCAAGCAACAGGAAGTTTTCCAGAAGATCAAAGATGAACTAAAGAAAACTGCAAAAATTTCAATCAAGGAAGATGTATTAAACAGCGTTGGCGGAAAAAAAGATGGAACTACAGCGGATGACAAGAAGCCTGTCGAAGCTGTAAAACCGGCTGCGCCTGAAAAGAAATAGTAAACGCCTGGTAGTTCAGGTGCATTATGAAACAGAAAAAACCGGAAGTGCGGGATTATTCCCCCTTCCGGTTTTGACATCTAACTGAAGAAAAGGGTTCTACTATGAAGCAATGTACTTTGACAGCCGTGACAGCAACCCTGACTATACTTCTGGCCGGCGGATGCGCCAGCAACAATGCGACTGCAACCAAAGATCCGGCAGCTGAAACACTCACGACAAAGCACTCTTCACCCACACCTGAAGTTCCAAAAAAACAGCAGAAAGTGACAAACGCCATTATTGCAACTGTCAACGACGATATAATTACCCTGCATGACATCAACCGGGAAGCACAGCCCGCCATCAGCGAAGCTGAGAAGAAAAGGGCATTGATTGATGCAGACCGGAACCAGATCCGGCGTACAACACTTGACCGCTTGATTGAAAAGAAACTTACTGAGCAAAAAATCAAGGAACTGAGCATTAAAGTATCCGAAGAGGAAATACGTCAGGCGATAGATGACGTGCGCAAACAGAATAATATCACTTCGCAGGAGGCCCTGGTAACAGCTCTTGCGGGGCAGGGTCTTTCCTTCGATCAGTATCGAGAACAGCTAAAGGAACAGATCGAGAAATTGAAACTGGTGAGCATTGAAGTTCGTTCTAAAGTTCATGTAGGCGAAACCGAAATGCGTGAATACTACGCTGCCAATCTGCCGAAATACACCGAAGATGAAAGCTATAACGCCCGGCACATTTTTTTCAAAACAGGCGAAAAAGCTTCCACTGATGAGATACAGCGTTCCAGAGCTACGGCACTAGCTGTCCTGGCAGATGCAAAAAGCGGCAAAGATTTTGCCGAACTGGCAAAGAAATTTTCAGAAGACCCAGCAGCCCGCAAAGATGGCGGCAATCTGGGAAGTTTCAAAAAAGGAGACATGCAGCCGGATCTGGAGAAAGTCATCCTCTCCCTTAAGCCGGGTGAGGTAAGCGAATTGGTGACTACACCGATCGGCCTTCACATCATTAAACTTGAAGCACGTGTGACTGGCACAATCAAGCCCTTTGAAAGTGTAAAATCAGAGATTGAAGAAATTCTTTACCGTAAAAAATCAGAAGAGCGTTTCAGCCAATGGGTCAAGGAGCTGCGCAGCAGTGCCAGTATAGAGATAAAGGAGCTGGATGGTTTGCTGTAAATCGTTTGATTATGCCCCTTATAAACAGATATTAGTGTATAAAAAAGAACAGCCGCTCCCTGAATTTCGGGTGAGCGGCTGTTCTTTTGGCTATTGATTTTGCAGTTACTCCTTTCTGCGCAGATATCCCAGAAACTCTTCACAAGTAAGCTGCTTTTTTCTAACCAGATGAGCTACATCACGGCTCAAGGCAAGCCTTTCTCCATCTTTCATACTGTCCTTCAGTAAAACAAAAAGAGGTGTATTGCTGCTGTAAGGATCCAGGCGAAGCCGCTCCTGCAGTTCGAATGCAGACATATCCGGTAGCATCTGGGTACAGAAGATCATATAGACAGGATGAATCGATGCAAGAGCCAGGGCTTCTTTCCCCGTATACCCCTTTATGACGTCAAAGCCCAATCTTTCGATCGCCTTGGAAAGTTTTTCTTCACCATTCCGTGATACAACCATCGATTGCAGATCCCAGGTTTCAGCTTCTTCCGTCAACCCATAGACTGCCAAGCGATCCTGGAGGTACTCTTCATCAACCGGCAGGGTAAAAAAACCGGCAACCGGAAACACTCCGCCGATTTTACCATTAATACTCAGAAACACCGGGAGTACCGGGATATTACAGGTTTTAGGAGAACTCTTGATTTTTAGCAGTATCCCCCAGCCATCTTCAGAAAAAGGGGAAATATCCAACACAATCCCCAATGGCCGCCCAGATTCAAGATTCTCATATTGACCAAGTCGACAAACATACCCACCAGATTCCAAATATGATGAGAGCAGATCTTCGCGTCCTTCTCCAGGCTTTATACCCAGTATCCAGAGTTCCCTGCGTAGTTCGGTGTTCTCTGCCATAGCCGCTCCTGTAAGCAATACATTGAATTTTTACTGACTACTCCGCAGAATAGAGTTCAAGAATACGTTCAATTATGTTTGTTGTTGATTTACCCTCCACAAAAGTTACCAGTTCCACTCGGCCGCCGTAAGATTCAACAACATCTCTTCCGACCACGCCGTCCAGTGAATAGTCCCCTCCCTTTGCCAAAATATGAGGTTTGAGAGCAGTTATAAGCTTTAACGGGGTGTCATCGTCAAAAACAATCACGTAGTCAATGCAATCCAGCGCTGCCAGAAGATGTGCCCGTTCGTCCTGATCGATCAACGGCCGTTTTGCCCCCTTCAGGCGGCGCACAGATGCATCGCTGTTAAGGCCTAGTACAAGCAGGTCGCCAAGGTTCCTCGCTTTTTGAAGATATTTCACATGTCCGGCATGCAGCAGGTCAAAACAACCGTTAGTGAAGACAATCCTCTTCCCTCTGTTTTTCTCCGCCGCAATCAGGGGGGTCAACACATCCAGGCTCTTTATCTTGGAATGACTGTCTTTGTGTGCCAGTGAAACTGTGTCGATGATCTCCTGCGGAGTAACAATTGAAGTTCCTAATTTGCCAACGGCAATGCCTGCAGCAACATTGGCAAGCCGTGCCGATTCAACCATACTGAGACCGGATGCGATACCCACCGCAAGCGTTGCAAGCACTGTATCACCAGCGCCGGAAACATCGAAAACTTCTCGGGCAACGGTGGGTATATGAACTACTTCACCACTATTTGAAAAGAGTGACATCCCCTCTTCGCTGCGTGTTATCAGCAGGTGTTGCAAGCCGGTTGCAGTCATAATGGCACCAGCTGCCTGGGCAAGAGAAGCCGCATCAGTAATGGCGATTCCTGATGCGGCCTCAGCCTCCTTGCGGTTCGGAGTCAACAGTGTTGCACCGCCATAGCGGGAAAAGTCCGTACCTTTCGGGTCAATCAGAACCGGTATACCGACTGCAGAGGCTGCTGATATTGCCGAGGCGATTACCGTCGGAGTCAACACCCCCTTGTTGTAATCTGAAAGCACAACAACCTTATATTCGCAAGCATGAGTGGTTATCCAGGCGCAGAGTTGCTGTTCAACAGCATCCGGCAGTGTTTCTCGTGATTCTCTATCAATTCGCACAATTTGCTGATGTGCCGCAACCACCCTGGTCTTGCGGCTGGTCCGACGATCAGGATCCTGGAAAACTGCACTGGTGTTAATATGGTGGTGGCAAAACTGCCCCAGCAGCTCGCGACCATTTTGATCATCGCCAACGACTGAACAGACCGAGACTTGTGCTCCAAGCGCCGCAAGATTATGCACAACATTACCAGCACCGCCCAGACGCAGCTCTTCACGGACAACATCAACAACCTGTACCGGTGCCTCTGGTGAAATACGATCGGCACGACCCCACAGGTACTCGTCCAGCATCAGGTCACCAATAACCAGACAGCTGACTTTAGCCGTATTTGCAAAAAGAGTTTCAACATCAGTACGGTTCACACGGCCTCCGTTGCAGCGAATATCAGGCAAACATGGCCCTTTCCAGCAGATCACATACAATATGGATAATAGTGATATGGCTTTCCTGAACTCGTGGCGTATCTGTGGCTGGCACGATCAGTGCCAGGCTGCAGACATCCTTGATGCTGCCGCCATCCTTGCCAAGCAGGCCGACAGTTTGGCACCCTTTTTCACGCGCCAGCTCAAGTGCCAGCTGCACATTTGGTGAATTTCCACTTGTGGAAATTCCTACGATCAGGTCACCTGGTGCGGCTAGCGCTTCAACTTGGCGATGGAAAACCCTGTCAAAACCATAATCATTACCAATGGCGGTCAGAATCGAGGTATCTGTTGATAAAGCTATCGCCGGCAATCCTCTCCGCTCCATCTTGAACCGCCCTACAATCTCCGCCACGAAGTGCTGGGCATCTGCCGCCGAACCGCCATTCCCCATCACCAGCAGTTTTCCGCCGCGATTGAAGGTATCAACTAACATCGTCACCATTTCTGCAATCAGAGATGACAGTTCCAGTTCAACCTTGGAGATGACCTCACGATGAGCAGCTAATTGAGCTGAGATATCTTTTATCATTATAATGCTCCTCAGTATGTCACTTTGCAGTGGTTGTGTGAACACGTATGCTGCTGATCAACTCGTCCTGTGAAATGGCTGATTCGATGCCAGGAAAGACAATTCCGCTACATCCCCTTACTGCCAGCAGATCAGGTGAAGCGGTCCTTAGCATCTTAATCTTCCGCTGAAAGTCCCGCAAAGGAAACAGAAATGATATTTCACAAACATCAATTCCTGTATGCAGACCGTTCCACCCCATTTTCCGAAAGCCGGAATACTGGCGGCGATGAAGCAGCAATGTAAAACGATGTCCCTGGCGAGCTCCGTCCAGAATAACTGTCATGAGATCATCAAGAGATCCGGCATCAGCTTCAGCGCCAAAATAAACGCAATAATGGCGGGACACTCCCCACCTGGATGTGTAAATCAAGCGACTATTCTGTATCATCTCGTTTCTGCGCTGAGCCGAACCGAAGAGCTGTACTGCAGAGCAGTTCAGGCAGAGGCGACTAGTGACACAGGTTCGATACCCATAATCAGCGACACGCCGGACGTACTCCCTTAAACACCATTCATTTCCGTCCAGATGCTCGTCAAAATTTCCGGCAACCATACGCATTTTGGTTTGTACCATAATTGTTGAGAAAGATACTGTATAGCTTTCCATAGTCGTGCAACCTGGAGCCAGCAGAGGCTGGCTTGGTGCCCCTTCACCACAGAAAAAAGGCGAAACAATCCCGGCGGCAGCAGCCTCTGCAGCACTCATCAAAGCGTCCAGCCATCCGGCCTGCACTGATACATGAGGGCTGACTATGACAGTATAATCTCTGTCAGAGCAAGCCAGACCAAGGTTGATTGCAGCGACAAGACCGACATTTCTTTCAGACTTGATAAACAACCCCTGCTCGCCCATAGAGTCTGAAAACTCCTCCAGCATCAGCTCAGTTTCGCGACTACTGCCGTTGTCAACAATAATCAGGCGTGCTCCGGATGAGTGAGCGAGAAGAGTCGCAAGACAGGCCCGGGTTTCAAATGGGTTGTTCCAGACAGGAACCAGTATATCAATAGTATGGGATTTCATAGTGCGTATAGGAAGGCTCTATACAGACAGAGTCACAAAGTTTTTTCTCTGTGACCCTGTCTGTAAAAAATCAGGATGAAATAGAAACTTGGCGCAACAGATCAAGCTCATCGAGAACAAGTCCTGAGCCAAGACAGACGCAATCAAGCGGGTTTTCAGCAATAAGTACCGGCACCTTGGTTACCTCACGCAGCAGCAGGTCCAGATTACGTAGCAGCGCACCACCGCCAGCCAGAAAAATGCCCTGGTCAACTATATCTGCCGCCAGTTCGGGTGGTGTCTTTTCCAGACATATCCTGACCGTGTCGACAATTGCGTTTACCGCTTCCTTGAGTGCTTCGCGTATTTCATCCGAATTTACCCTGATTGTTTTAGGGATGCCGGATACGAGATCACGTCCCTTGACATCCATCTCTAGAGTTTCAGGGCCAGGATAGGCTTCACCGATTTCCATTTTGATCTTTTCTGCCCAGCGTTCGCCAATCTGAAGGTTGTATTTTTTGCGAATGTACTGAACAATCGCCTCATCCATCTTGTCACCACCCATGCGAGTAGACTGTGCATAGACAATCCCGGCAAGAGAGATGACGGCGACTTCTGTTGTACCTCCGCCTATATCAACAATCATATTGCCGGACGCTTCGGTAATCGGAAGACCGGCCCCGATTGCTGCCGCCATAGGCTCTTCGATCAGATAGACCTCACGAGCCCCAGCAGACTCTGCCGATTCCTTGACTGCACGCTTCTCAACCTGGGTGATACCTGATGGCACACAGATAACAATACGGGGACGGACGAGTGTTTTACGGTTATGTACTTTATGAATGAAATAACGCAGCATCTCTTCCGTAATATCGAAGTCCGCAATAACACCATCTTTCATCGGGCGAATGGCGGTGATTGACCCTGGGGTCCTCCCAAGCATCTGCTTGGCCTCAATGCCGACCTTAAGCACCTTCTGTTGACCGTTAGGCATTTTCTGCACCGCAACAACAGATGGTTCACGCACCACAATTCCCTTACCCTTCAAATAAACAAGGGTGTTGGCAGTGCCGAGATCGATAGCGAGGTCATTGGAGAACATTCCGAACAGATAATCAAACATTTTCAACATTGTGTAGTGATCCTTTCAGTGATCAAATCAAGTGGGTAAAACGGCGCAAAAGAATAACAGAATCGCGGTAGAAAATGCAAGAAAGGAATGCAAACAGACTTTTATGCACAACAGCCAGGTGCAGCTATGTTCAGTTTTTTAGCAGCCCGGACCCAGACGGGCCCGATTTCTTGACATTCCGGTTTCATATCTGTAGTTTAGTGCAGTTTTAACGAATCTGGAACGGAGATGACATCCCATGGAATATAAAGACACTTTGAACCTGCCGCAAACTGATTTTGCAATGAAGGCCAACCTGAATCTGCGTGAACCGGAAATGCTCGCAAAATGGGAGCAAAACCGACTCTATGCCAAACTGGAAGAATCCGGCAAAGACAAACCGCTTTATGTCCTGCATGATGGCCCCCCCTACGCCAACGGCCATATCCATATCGGTCACGCTCTCAACAAAACCCTCAAGGATATTGTGCTTAAAGTCAAACGCATGGAGGGGTTCCACGCTCCCTACGTGCCGGGCTGGGACTGCCACGGTCTACCGATCGAGCTGCAGGTTGAAAAAAACCTTGGGTCGAAGAAACACCAGATGAGTAAACTGGAGATGCGCCGCGAATGCCGGACGTATGCCGCTAAATTCGTAGATATCCAGAAAGAGGAGTTCAAACGACTGGGGATTCTTGGTGACTGGGAAAAGCCTTACCTGACTATGAACTATGAATACGAGGGGCTGACCGCTGCCGAACTGGCCCGCTTTGCCCATAACGGCGGACTCTATCGTGGTCGCAAGCCGGTCCACTGGTGTTCATCATGCGTAACGGCTCTGGCCGAGGCCGAGGTTGAGTATGCCGACCACACATCCCCTTCCATATTCGTACGATTTGCCCTGCAGGGTGACCTGTCGGCCGAAATCCCGGCTCTGGCCGGCAAACAGGCCTATGTTGTCATCTGGACGACCACCCCCTGGACGATCCCGGCGAACCTCGCCGTTGCGTTACATCCGGAATTCGATTACGTGGCTCTTGAGACAGAGAAGGGCGTTCTTATCGTAGCAGAAGGGCTCAAAGATTCTTTCCTCGCCGCCGTTGAACTGACCGGGACCGTTATTGCGACCTTCAAGGCTGGTGTGATGGAACGCAAACTGTGCAAACACCCCTTTTATGATCGTGATTCGATCGTGTTGCTGGGCGAGCATGTAACACTGGAAGCCGGTACCGGCTGTGTTCATACCGCCCCCGGTCATGGCCAGGAGGACTATGAGCTGGCACTGAAAGAGGGACTGGAAATCTACAATCCGGTCGATAATCACGGCAAATATCTGTCTACTGTCGAATTCTTTGGCGGCCAGCAAGTTTTCCCCGCCAATCAGAGCGTAATCGACAAGCTTATCGAAGTTGGTGCGCTGCTCCAGACAACCAAAATCAGCCATTCTTACCCGCACTGCTGGCGCTGTAAAAAGCCGATCATCTTCCGCGCCACCGAGCAGTGGTTCATCAGCATGAAGGCCAATGACCTGCGCGACAAGGCGCTGAAAGCCATAGATCAGGTGCAATGGATTCCAAAATGGGGGCGTGAGCGGATCTACGGCATGATTGAAAACCGTCCCGACTGGTGTGTTTCGCGTCAGCGCTCCTGGGGCGTTCCGATTACCGCCTTTTCCTGTACCGCCTGCGGCGAATACATCGCCGACGGCACCATCATGGATCACGTCGCGGAGATTTTCAAAAAGGAAAGTTCCGATGTCTGGTTCGACTGGAGCGCCGAAAAACTGCTTCCCGCCGGAACAGTCTGCCCGAAATGCGGCTCGGCAGGCCTTGAAAAAGAAAATGACATCCTGGACGTCTGGTTTGATTCCGGCGTTTCGCACGCAGCGGTTCTTGAGCCGAATCCTGGTCTGCATTCACCGGCAGATCTGTACCTTGAAGGGAGCGACCAGCATCGCGGCTGGTTCCATTCATCCCTGCTGGAAAGCGTCGGTACCCGTGGAGTTGCACCTTACAAAAGCGTTCTGACCCACGGTTTCGTATTGGACGGTCAAGGGCGCAAGATGAGTAAATCCGTGGGCAATGTCGTTGCTCCCGAAGATGTCATCAAAAAATTCGGCGCCGACGTCCTGCGCCTCTGGGTTTCCGCCATGGACTACCAGGACGACACCCGCATATCGCAGGAAATCCTGACCAGAGTAGCTGAAGCGTATCGCCGCATCAGAAACACCTGCCGTTACATCCTCGGCAATATCAACGGCTTCGATCCTGAGACCCAATCTGTACCGTTCGCAAAGATGCCGGAAATTGACCGATGGGCCCTGCACCAACTCGAAATACTGAAGGAGCGGGTCCTGACCGCATATCAAGACCTCGAATTCCATGTAATCTATCAGGAAGTTAACGGCTTTTGCACTACAGAGATGAGTTCATTCTATCTCGACATCCTTAAAGACCGGATGTACACAAGCAAGGAGAGCTCCCTGGAGCGGCTGAGCGCCCAGACGGTCATGTTCCGCATACTTGACACACTGGTGCGCGTACTTGCTCCTGTACTTTCATTCACATCGGATGAGGTATGGCAGTTCATGCCCGGACAGCGAGAGGAAAGTGTTCATCTGACCGAGTTTCCGGCACGCAATCCTGAGTGGCGAGATGATATTCTGGCAGCCCGATGGGACCGCATCATAAAAGTGCGTTCAGATGTTTCAAAGGCTCTTGAACTGGCCCGGGTAGCCAAAACAATCGGACATTCCCTGGATGCCGCCGTATCAATCGCCGCCCCACCTGAACTTTTTGAGTTCCTTCAGGGATACGCAACAGAGCTGAACAGTATTTTTATCGTCTCTAAAGCTACCCTGGCACCAGATATGGAGGGAGAATACTGGACTTCAGAGAATCTGGAAGGACTGAAAGTTCAGGTAACAGCGGCTCAGGGCGCCAAATGTGAGCGTTGCTGGTATTACAGCGAAGAGCTGGGTACAAACTCCGAGCATCCGACCATCTGCCCCAAATGTACGCAGGCCGTCATATGAGACCTTGGTCACTTTTTTCAGCAATCGCTATTGTTGGCATAATTATCGATCAAATCACAAAAATTGCCATTGATCGCAGCATGCAACTGTTCGACTCGATCCCGGTTATTGAAAACTTCTTTCATATTACCTATGTAAGAAACAAAGGGGCCGCATTCAGCTTTCTCTCCAATGCCTCCTGGCGGCTGCCGTTTTTTATTATCGTATCAACCTTTGCATCGCTTGTTATTCTGGTCGCCTTTCGCAAACTGCGTGACGACCAGCGCCTGGCGCATATCTCGCTGGCGATGATCTTTTCCGGAGCAGTAGGCAACCTGATAGATCGGATTCGACTTGGTGAAGTAATAGATTTTCTGGATGTTCACTGGTACAGGCACCACTGGCCGGCCTTCAATGTTGCTGATTCGCTGATCTGCGTTGGGGTTTTTCTGCTGGCGATTGATATGATTCTGGAGGAAAAACGGTTAAAAAAAGCTTGAGCTGTTTCAACATATTATATTTCAGGGGATGTTATCAACATCCCCTGTGTAACACACTCCACCAACAAAAACCTCCTGCAGAATACCTTCCCGCATAACCCGCTCCAGTATTCGGGCCTCGTTGCCGTCACAATTCCCTATTACCTGAAAATCAGCCCGTTTACCTGCTTCAAGTGAACCGCAATGTGCAGAGATACCAAGAGCCTCAGCACCACCTGTTGTAACCATGCGAAGTACATCCTGTACCGTTAAAACATTTGAAAATATATCAAGAGCAAAGCGAAGTTCGTCCCAGAGCGAAAGGGAGTTGTTGCTGGCGAGTGAATCAGTGCCGAGAGCCAGAGGAATGCCGAACTTTTTGAAAAGGGCAACCGGGGCACGTCCAACATCAAGAAGTTCGTTACTTCGCGGACAAAGTGCAATGTGAGAACCGCGCGACTTGATAATGCGGGCATCAGCAACAGAAACGTGAACGCAATGTACCGCTAGAGTCGTCGGTGTCAACAGACTGTAGCGATCAAGCAGCTCCGTAGAGCTGCAGCGTGCCGGGTGACCCAGAAATCGTTCCCAACCGACAAACGGGTAGAATTCGTTAGCCAGGTCACCACTGCCGTCAAAGACGAAGCTCGCCTCGGAGCGGGATTCAGAGAGATGAATTGCAAGCGGCAGAGCATTTGACGCAGAGGCGTCCTTTATTGCTGCAAGGTGTTCGTGTGCGATTGTATAGAGAGAATGGGGAGAGAGGCCGGTCAGCAGAGTGTGTGCTTCTCCTCTATGTGCCGCTGCAGTTGCAGCAGCAAGCTTGCCGGAAAAATGGCCGACATCCTGACCGAGTAGTTCGAAATAGAGCCTTCCGGCAAGCTGCAAATGGTGGTAATTCTCTGCCATGGCCGGATTGGAGACGATCTCGCCAATCGCTGTAGTTCCAGATTCCAGACACATCCGCACCCCCTCGCGGATCGAGGGGGGGTAATCCTCTGCAGTCAAACCACGTGCAATCTTTATCAACTGGATTATCCAGTCGGTAAAGCGGCGCGGATTATAATCCACTGCAGAACGAAGCTTCCAGGAAGGAAAGTGAGTTAGTTCAAGATGGGTATGGGCGTTTATAAAGCCTGGGAGCAGAACGCAGCCGGGGAAATCAACTACCGGTGCTGAGTATGTACTGCGGAGTATGTTCAGAGGTCCTGCATCCACAATAATTCCATTGCGAACGAGCAATGCCCCGCCAGCAACAGGCGAGGCATCGGGATTTATTAACCAGGAAGCGGAGTAGATGATCTCTTCAGACATGAATCACCCCCAAACTACTGATACTTCATTTAGAACCGGTTTTTTTAGGCTTCTTTTCAGCAGCTGGTACAGGTGGCGGATACTTCACCAATGCGAGTTTGAGTGCTTCGTCCACCTCTGAAACAGCAATTATTTTAACCTTTTTCAATATTTCCTGGGGGATATCCTCCAGATCCTTTTTATTCTGTTCTGGAATGATAACCAGTCGCATCCGGGATCTGACAGCAGCCAGAATTTTTTCCTTAAGGCCGCCAATCGGAAGCACTTTACCGCGCAGCGTCACCTCGCCGGTCATGGCAACATCTTTTTTTACCGGGATATGGCAGAGTATTGATACCAGCGCAACAGTCATAGCAACGCCGGCGGATGGGCCATCTTTAGGTATGGCACCAGCCGGGACATGTACGTGAATTTCATTTTCCTGAAATATTTCCGGCTTAAGATGAAGCGCCTCGGCGTGGGCACGGATGTAGGAATGGGCCGCCTGTACAGACTCCTTCATCACATCACCTAACTGACCGGTCAGCGTCAGTGCGGTTTTACCTGCCATCAAACTGGCTTCGATATGAAGAATTTCACCCCCCACAGGTGTCCAGGCCAGTCCGTTAACAACCCCTATCTCGTTCTTATCCAGGTCTTCCTCGCGAATATATTTTTCAGCCCCCAGATAGGTGTGCAAGGACTTAGCGGTTATCTTGACAGTGCGGGGATTCCCTTCTGCTACTTTCCTGGCTACCTTGCGGCAGATTTTGCCTATTTCCCGCTCCAGATTACGCAGACCGGCTTCGCGGGTATATTTTGAGACTATTTCACTGATTGATTCATCATCAAAGCTTATATGTTTCGCTTTAAGTCCGTTTTCCTTAATCTGACGAGGGACCAGATACCGCTTGGCAATCTCAAGTTTTTCCTCTTCAGTGTAGCCGGCAAGATTGATAACCTCCATACGGTCGCGCAGAGCCGACGGGATGGGATCCATCTGGTTGGCCGTCGCAACAAACATCACATTTGAGAGGTCAAAAGGCTGGTTGATGTAATGGTCGGAGAATGAGTGGTTCTGCTCCGGATCGAGCACCTCAAGGAGCGCCGAAGAAGGATCCCCTTTGTAGTCGTAACCCAGCTTATCCAGTTCGTCCAGCATGAAAACCGGATTGTTGGCGCCCGCCTGCTTCAACCCTTGCAGAATACGCCCCGGTAAAGCACCGATATAAGTACGGCGATGCCCACGAATTTCGGCTTCGTCACGCACCCCCCCAAGTGAAATACGGACAAATTTGCGATTCATGGCGCGGGCAATGGACTTGCCGAGCGATGTTTTGCCGACACCAGGAGGGCCAACAAAGCAGAGAATCGGCCCCTTCATTTTTTTCTTGAGCTTGCGCACCGCCAAAAACTCGAGGATACGCTCCTTGATCTTTTCAAGATAGAAGTGATCATCATCCAGAACATTCTTGGCTCTGACAATATCAAGACTGTCACGGGTGGACTTGCTCCATGGGAGCTCAATCATCCAGTCAAGATAGGTTCTAACGATACTGGCTTCGCCACCGTCAGGATGCATATTTTCAAGACGGCTCAACTGTTTGAGAGCCTCCTTCTGAACTGCTGCAGGCATTTTTGCAGCCTCGATCGCGTTTCTGATCTCAACCAGTTCCTCTTTACCTTCGTTGTCACCCAGTTCGCTCTGGATTGCTTTCAACTGCTCACGCAGGTAATATTCCTTGTGGTTTTTACCCATTTCCTCACGAGCGGCACTCTGAATCTTGGCCTGAACACTCATAAGTTCAACTTCGCGGTTCAAAAACTCATTAACCTTGGTTAAACGGACGATCGGGTCGTTTATTTCCAGCAAGGTCTGCGCATCAGCAACTTTAAGACCGAGATTACTGGAGACCAGATCAGCCATACTGCCCGGGTCCTGAATATTTTCCAGAATGACCATTACTTCAGGCGAAATCTGTTTGCCAAGTTCCATAACCTTGGTCAGCTGCTCGCGCACAGTACGAATCAGCGCTTCAACCTCCAGAGTAATATCCACTACCGATGTATCGTTCTGCCGCTCGACCCGCACAGAGTAGAATGGTTTATCAGAGACATACTCCGTGATGCGTGCTTTCGCCAGACCCTGGACAAGAATCTTAACGCGACCATCCGGCAGCTTGAGCATCCGCATGATCATGGCAACTGTACCAACCTCATAAATCTTGTCGGCAGGCGGGTCCTCGTCACCAACATCATGCTGAGTGGCCAGAAGAATCATCCTGTCACCAGCCAGGGCGCTGTCTACAGCCTTCACCGACATCTCCCGCCCTACAAACAGAGGTATGATCATAAACGGGTAAACTACCACATCCCGAATCGGCAGTAGAGGCAACACGTCCGGAATTTTCAACTCTTCCGAACTTTGGTCTATATCATTTTCTATCTCTATCAATTTACAGCTCCTTAATCGGCACCAGTCGCTCGCTACTTTTCGGGCAAATCACCCTCAGCACGCCACGGCGATATTCAGCCCTGACAGCACCTGGATCGACATTTCCTGGAATATGTACTGCATGATGGAAGCGGCCATGACTCCGTTCCACACATAGAAACTTACCCTCAGCCTGTTCCTTCGGCTTACAGGCATCTAACACCAACGTCATGCCGTTAATTTTCAGAGAAATAAGATCCATCGTGAAACCTGGGAGATCAAACTCAATGACAATGTCACGGCAGGTTTCATACATATCCATCTTCGGCCGGGTTTCATTATCTTCAAATGAATCCCGTAGTTCCAAGGTATGTAACAGACTGCGCATCTCATCAACATGCCGATTGAATATTTCCTGTGCAAACGGCTTCTTACCTGAAAAACGTGACATAAGGGCACCTGAAATAAATGTAATGCACCGGAGTGTCTTAATCAGTTCGAAGGTAATCATTCCCTCTGGCAATGTCAAGGCAGACATTCTGACAGATAACGGATTCGGTTAACGCATAAATAGAATTTGACTTTGTCCAGACTATGCAATAAATAGAGAAGTTTATTTGAATGCGACTAACGGGAAGATGGGGAACTTTTATCATGGAAAAATGGTCCATCAATGAATCTGCCAAAATTTACAATATTGACAACTGGGGTTCCGACTTATTCTCGATCAACAAAAAAGGGAACATGTGTGTACATCCCTCGTCAAATTCCAAGCAATCCATAGATTTGCGAGACCTTGTCAATGACCTGATCAAGCGCAAAATAAAGCCACCTATCCTGCTGCGTTTCATGGACGTACTGCAGGGGCGCATCGCCTCGATCAACCGGGTCTTCAAAAGTGCTATTCAGGAAAATGATTACCCTGCAAAATACCAGACCTTCTACCCGATCAAAGTCAACCAGCAGCGACAGGTTGTGGAAGCAATCGCGGGCTACGGAAAACGCTACAACATCGGCCTGGAAGTCGGTTCAAAACCTGAGCTGGTAGCCGGCATTTCCATCTCCAGCGGCAACAATCTACCGATTATCTGCAATGGCTATAAAGACGCCGAATACATCGAAACGGTTCTGTATGCCACCAAAATCGGCTTCGACATTACGCTGGTAGTGGAGAAACTGTTTGAGCTGGAAAAGATCATCGAGATTTCCAAGAAAACTGGCATAACACCCAAACTGGGTATTCGGGTCAAGCTTTCCTCCAAGGGAACCGGTAAATGGGCAACCTCCGGCGGTGAGGATGCCAAGTTCGGCCTGCGTATGTCGGAAATCATCGCCGCCATCCGGATGCTTGAATCCGAGGGAATGCTTGATACAGTTAAACTGCTGCACTCACATATCGGCAGTCAGGTCACCAAGATAGACAAGATCAAGACCGCACTGATCGAAGTTGCCCGCGTCTACACTGAAATGAGAAAACTTGGTGTCGGGATTGATTATCTCGACATAGGCGGAGGTTTGGGGGTTGATTATGACGGTTCCAAATCGAGCTATTTCTCCAGCGTCAACTATACTATTGAAGAATATGCCAATGACGTCATCTACCAGATAAAAAACATCTGCGACGAAGCGGGAGTCGAATGCCCCAACATTATCTCAGAATCCGGGCGGGCAACAGTCGCTCACTATTCGGTGCTGGTCACCAACGTCCTCAACACCAACACCCAGCACCTGATGCCTGATTTTGAGGAGATACTTGCAACAACCGAAAAAGTAGCGCCGACCGTAAAAAAACTGACGGACATCTACAAAAGCATCGACCGCTACTCATTAAGAGAGGACTACCACGACACGTTGCAGTTGATCAACGAAGCGGTGAGTCTCTTCAATCTGGGATACCTGACACTCAACGACCGGGCTATCGCAGAATGGCTCTATTCTAAAATCATCAAAAAGATAAACAGCATTGTAGAGAAGATCAAACCGATTCCGGAGGAGCTGCAAAACTTTCAGCTATCCATGCGGCAGACCTACTTTGCCAATTTCTCCCTGTTCCAGTCAATCCCAGACTCCTGGGCTATTGACCAGCTCTTTCCGATAGTGCCGTTGCAGCGGCTCAACCATAAACCGGATGTCATGGCCTCGATCGCCGACATCACCTGCGATTCGGACGGCGAGATAACAAGCTTTGTCGGCGAAAACGGACGTTCAAAATTTCTGCCGCTGCATAAAATAAAAAAAGACGAGGATTATTACATCGGTTTTTTCCTAATTGGAGCGTATCAGGAGATTCTGGGAGATTTGCACAACCTGTTCGGTGACACCAACGCCGTTCATATCACCTTCAACAAAAAGACCGGATACATGATCGACACCGTCATCAACGGTGACGCAACCTGGGAAACGCTGAAATACGTACAGTACAAAGGGCCGGAGATCCTGAAGCGTGTCAGGGACAATCTGGAGAAGAATGTGGCCTCAAAGAAAATCTCGATCGAAGAGAGCAGCCACTTTATCGAACTGCTGGACAGAACACTGCTGGGCTATACCTATCTGGGGGAATAATACTATGAGCAAAGTCCTTATTATCGGAGCCGGCGGAGTCGGCCAGGTCGTCACCCACAAATGCGCCCAGCGGCGCGATATTTTCAGCGAGATCACCCTTGCCTCGCGCACCAAATCCAAGTGTGACGTCATCGCCGCACAGCTGGGCGGCAGCATCAAGACCGCACAAGTTGACGCCGACAATGT
>JAAXTM010000026.1 GCA_013336525.1 Geobacteraceae bacterium
TTGCCTCTGGTGACGGTGACCTCAGCAAGAGGCTTGAGGTTAAAGGGAAGGATGAACTTGCCCAGGCGGCCCACTGGCTGAACCAGTTCATCGAGAAAATTTCCCACACGATATCCAGTGTGGTCGGCACTACTTCCACCCTGGCATCCGCCACGTTTGAGCTGAACAGCACCGCAGACCAGATGGCCACCAGCGCAGAAGAGGTGGCTAATCAGGCCAGTACAGTTGCGACGGCCAGTGAAGAAATGGCCGCGACAAGTAATGATATTGCCAACAACTGCCATCTTGCAGCAAAAAGTGCGCAACAGGCTGCTGACACCACCCAGAAGGGTTTTGATGTAGTCAAATACACAGTTGATGGAATCCGTAACCGCGGCGAGCGTACGAAAGAAAATGCCATGGCAATATCGTCACTCGGCGAGCGTTCTGACCAGATCGGTGCAATTGTTGCGACCATCGAGGATATTGCCGACCAGACAAATCTATTGGCACTGAACGCGGCTATCGAGGCGGCCAGGGCCGGTGAACAGGGGCGTGGGTTTGCTGTAGTTGCCGATGAGGTGCGTGCTCTGGCCGAGCGGACTACCAGAGCCACTAAAGAGATTGGTGGGATGATCAAGGCGATTCAAACTGAAACAAGGCAGGCGATCATCTCGATGGAAGATGGTGTCAAGGGGACCGAGAAGGGAGCCGCTGAGGCGACCCAGCTGGAAACTGCCCTGCAGGAGATCTTGGAACAGGTGAACGCTGTTACCATACAGGTCAGCCAGATTGCCACTGCAGCAGAAGAACAGACAGCTACCACCAGCGAGATCACCAACAATATTCACCGCATCTCAGAGATTATCGAAGGGACGTCCAAAGGCGCACAAGATACTGCTACTGCATCATCTAGCCTGTCTGATATGGGAGAAACGCTCAGGCAACTTATGTCACAGTTCAGATTGTAAAATCATAAGCAGGTGTCAGATCGTAGGGGCGCGGCCTTAAATGCGCCCCTACGTAAAGGAACCATACCCCTAAAAGGAGCCCCCTATGTCCACACAGGCACTGACAAAAATTGACGATGTTGCAAAAAGCGATGAACTGATCCAGCTGGTAAGTTTCATGCTGGCCGACGAAGAGTATGGAGTCGAAGTCCTCAAGGTGCGCGAGATCATCCGCATGCCGACCATCACAAAGATGCCTAACGCGCCGCAACATGTTGAGGGTATCATCAACCTGCGCGGCAAGGTCATACCGATCATTTCCATGCGCAGACGCTTCAATATTATGGAAAATGAGAACAACAGCCAGACCCGCATCATCATCATGGATGTAGTTGGCAGTCTGACCGGATTCATCGTCGATTCTGTTTCGGAAGTCATCCGCATCCACGGCAGTGAAATTCAGCCGCCGCCGTCGATGGTCATTTCAGGCGGTGTCAGTCAGGAGTTTATCACTGGCGTATATAACCATGCCGAACGCCTGCTGATTATCATGGATATTGACCGGATGTTTTCGGACGACGAACGTGAGAGTTTTGTCTAGCCTGAGCATTTTTGAAATCGGTTACTTAGCCACACCAGCTTTTTTAACAACCTGGGTTTTATCAGCGAGTTTTACTTTAGTCTGTAAATCTGCTATTAATATCCCACTTGGTAATGCGGTGCCGCAAGCAAATGAATGCAAAAAAGGAGCGTAAATGATGTTTAAAGCATATAAGGACTGGGGTATTTTCTCAAAGATCATGAGCTTGTCCGTATTAACCTGGCTGGTTCTCGTACTGGCGACCATGTTTGCACTGGTGCCGTTTATCAGAGGACTTATCATGGAAGAGAAAAAGGCGACCGTCAGCTATCTTGTACAGGAAACAACCAGTCTACTGGTTTCGTACCAGAAGCAGATTGAGGCCGGGGCACTCACAAAAGAAGAAGCTCAGAAGCGTGCTGCCGAGAGGATTGGTGCCATGCGCTACGATGGGACTAATTATCTCTGGATCAACGACCTTGGCCCCAAAATGGTCATGCATCCGCTTAAACCTGAATTGAACGGCAAGGACCTGAGCGAAAACAAGGACCCCAACGGTAAGGCTCTATTTGTAGAGATGGCCAAAGTCTGCAAGGACAAAGGCAAAGGTTTTGTTGAATACGCCTGGTCCAAACCGGGCAATACCAAGCCGGTACCAAAAATTTCCTACGTTGAGCTATATGAGCCATGGGGCTGGGTAATCGGTACCGGCATCTATGTTGACGATGTCACCGCACACATTCGTCAGATTCAAATCGGTATAGGGATCGCCCTGTTGGGGATTCTGGCGCTCAGCATCCTGCTTGCCTGGCTGGTATCACGAACTGTTACCGGGCCGATCAAGGCTGTGGTTGACACTATCAGGGACATCGCCCAGGGCGAAGGTGATCTAACCCGCCGTCTGCCGGTCCTCGGCAAGAATGAAATCGGCGAACTGAGTGAATGGTTCAATACCTTTATCGGCAAATTGCACGGTATTATCTGTCAAGTTTCCGACAGCTCGCTGCAACTGGCTTCATCTTCGCTGCAGCTGCAGCAGACAACAAGACAGATGACCGACAGTATTGCTCAACTCTCTTCACAGTCGACCTCACTGGCAACTGCCGGTGAAGAAATGTCGGCCACTTCTGGCGACATCGCCAACAATTGCCATCATGCTGCCACCAACGCCGGAGGCGCCACCCAGAAAGCTAACCAGGGTGTAGCTGTTGTCAGCCAATCGATTGCCGTCATGACCAGCATAGCTGAACGGGTTCAAAACGCAGCCCGAACCGTTGATGCCCTCGGAGTTCGCTCAGAACAGATCGGCGCCATCATCGGCACTATCGAAGATATCGCCGACCAGACCAACCTGCTGGCCCTGAATGCGGCCATTGAAGCGGCCCGTGCCGGTGAGCAGGGACGGGGCTTTGCGGTTGTTGCCGACGAGGTTCGTGCACTTGCTGAACGGACCACCCGTGCAACCAAAGAGATCGGCGAAATGATCAAAGCCATCCAGAAAGAGACTAAAGATGCGGTTGCCTCCATGGAACAGAGCGTGACCCAGGTCGAACAGGGGACCAGCCATACCGCTGAATCAGGTCGCTCATTGCAGGAAATCCTCGACATCATCAACGATGTAACCGAGCAGATCAGCCAAATCGCCACTGCCGCCGAAGAACAGACCGCTACCACCCGCGAGATCAGCAGCAACGTCATGAACCTGAATGATCTTGCCAAACAGAATGACCATGCGCTGAGTGAAACGGCGGTTGCCGCCAATGATGTTTCCCGTCAGGCGGAAGAGTTGAAAGAGCTGGTTGGGCAGTTCCGCCTGTAACAAGAATCTATTACTTAGCCCCCTGGTCCTGGAACAGCCTTTGCGGATTCAAACGCTACCAACGTAAAATAACATGACCCGTCACTGCCTGAGAGCGGTGACGGGTCATGTTATTTCATGCTGCTGCCTGCTATAAATTTACCCTTTGATATCACCTTTGATACCGATAGTTACTTCGTTGTACGGAATATCCTTGCCACTTGCCGCCAGCGCCTGACGAGCCGCCATACCGATGCCGCC
>JAAXTM010000002.1 GCA_013336525.1 Geobacteraceae bacterium
ACGCGGCGTTGCTGCGTCAGGCTTTCGCCCATTGCGCAAAATTCCCCACTGCTGCCTCCCGTAGGAGTCTGGACCGTGTCTCAGTTCCAGTGTGGCTGATCATCCTCTCAGACCAGCTAACCATCGTAGCCTTGGTAGGCCATTACCCTACCAACTAGCTAATGGTACGCAGACTCATCTGATGACAGAAGGCCCGAAGGTCCCCCCCTTTTCCCGCAGAGTCCAAAGACTCCGTGGGCTTATCCGGTATTAGCACCTCTTTCGAAGTGTTATCCCAGATCATCAGGCAGATTATCTACGCGTTACTCACCCGTGCGCCACTAAATTTAAGAGCAAGCTCTCAAATCCCGTTCGACTTGCATGTGTTAGGCACGCCGCCAGCGTTCGTTCTGAGCCAGGATCAAACTCTCCAGTTTATAATGAAAGTCTGATAACTTATTCTCAAAATCTACTTCTGGCAAAAATTGCTTTTTGCAGTTACTACTCACAAATCACTTTAATATCTGCTATTCGGTTTTCAAAGACCAGCGTCGCGGCCGAAACTTCTCGGCGCTGCAACCAGACGGACAACATACTTAAGTCGGTTTCGATTGTCAATAACTTTTTTCTCGGCGACAATCTTTTTTTTCAAACCAACCAAGTTTTTAAAGAGCTCCCCCGAAAAACAAATCTTCCGTTCCAAAAGGGACTCGCTTTCTATCACAAACAATTTCATCATGTCAAAATAAAAATGACTGCAGATGAAAATAAATGGTCAATGAACTGCACAGGAAATGCATGGATCATAGCAACGTATCAGAATTTCAGCCAAGTCTCTGACTTGATCGTAATCGGCGCCATCCAATACCTCTGTGAGTTCTTTCAACGACACTGCCATCGCTCCCTGATTTATTGCGGTCGGAGCAATGATGTTTGCAGCAGAACATACCCCGCGATTGTCAAATCGGTAACCATGCAGGAGCACCCCTCGCGGCGCCTCTATCAATGTTACTCCTTCACCCTGTACCGGGACTATTACAACAGGGGTCTCGTTTTCCAGACCGTCACCAAGCAGATATTCAATCAAAGCAAGTGACCGCTCAACAGACTGCTGGAGTTCGATTACCCTGGCCTTTTGTGATGATATGATCGAAGCGTCTTTAAAGCATTGAGCATACGCTGCCGGCATAGACGATGTAAGTCGGGCCAGCGGCCCCACAGCAAGGGGTACCGCTCCATTAAAGTGGCTGATCTTGGCGCTTGTGTGCAGTTCAACCTGTTCGTTTAACCAATCAACAGCGGAACCTACTGGAACAATCAGCCCTGTTGACGTAGTAAGGCGGTCGCCAAATAGCGGTGGGCCGCCGCTGACAGCGCAGGTTGGTGCGATTGCAAGTTGTGGCAGAACATCGTTCAGCCCCAGTATGTATTTAACACTTGCTGCCACATCGTTACGGATCTCTAAGAGTTGCTCGCTCAGCAGCTGCAACTGAAGCGCGTCCGGAACGCGGCCCATCCCCCCCAAAGTAAGATTGAACGGGTGTATGGCCCGCCCCCCCACAACTTCCTGAATCAAATTTCCCAGCTTCTTAATCCTGAACCCCATCCGCAGTTGCTCTGGCGCAATCGTCGCCAACTCTTGAAAACCACTTACTCTCAGATAATCCGGCAATGTCATGCAGAATATATTCAGGGCATGGCTCTCTATTTGTCCGCCATGCACTGCCAGTTCGCGAAACAGGGAGGTCTGCCGAGATATCTGAATTCCCATAGCCTGCTCAACCGCCTGAAGAGCTGCTACCTTGTGAACAGTTGAACAGATTGAACAGATCCGGCAGGCAATTTCAGCTATCTCATCATAACGCCTGCCAACCAGCAAGGCCTCGAAAAGCCGGGGCGATTCACTCAGATTCAGACTGGCGCCCACTACTCGATCCCCATCCCTAATCAGCTCAACTGAACCATGCCCCTCCACCCTTGTCAGCATATTGATCTTTTTAAAATTGCTCATAGTTTCCACTCCGGGCAGAAACGACGTAAACGCTCTAGTACTGTCTGCCGTTCAAAACCTTTTTGATTATAGATCTCAAAAGTTTCCTTCAAATTGGCCTCAGGCACCGGCCCCCGGCACCCCTCACATGGGACCGACATGCTTGGACAGCGCGCGCCACAGCCACCTAAAGTCAGAGGACCAAGGCAGAGAACATTCCGCTCCGTCAGCAAACAAAGATTTTCGTGCATCCTGCATTCTGTGCAGACCGGGTAGTCAATAGAGACAGGAAGCGCTCCACGAACCAGTCCCGTCAGCATCCTGAGCAGTTCGTCTTTTTCCGGCGGACAGCCGGTGACAACAGCATCAACCGGAACTACACTCTGCAGCGGCTGAGGATTAAACGTTTCAGCAGCGACCGCATTCTGGCCATAAACCATCCGCCGCAGCAACTCGCGCTCATCACTATTGCGGAGGGCTGCCACTCCACCACATGCAGCACAGGTCCCGAGGACAATCAAATATTTACTTCGCCTCCGTAACTCCTGAAGCAACGCTATTTCATGAGGCATAGAAACACACCCCTCAACCAGCGCAGCGTCATAGTCACCCTCCAGCAGGGCTGGCGAACATGCCATTGGAAAGAAATGAAACTCGAACTGCTCCAGCAATCCTGGCAGCTCGTCCTCGCAATTCAACAAGGATAGCTGGCAGCCGGAACAGGCCGTCAATCCCGCTATGGCAACCCGCAGCTTTCTCATGTGAGAGCCCCCTCTATCCCGGCCAGATCTTCATTACTGAACACAGGTCCATCGACACAGCATAAAAGGGTTCCCACTGCACAGTGACCGCAGCGACCGACACCGCATTTCATACGCCGCTCAAGCGAAAGATGAATCCGGTCATCACTCATTCCCTGCAACCGCAAAGAGGATACCAGCTGCGGGTAAACCACCGGGGGGCCACAGATAGCAGCACTGCTCCGCCCCGGATCGATATCCAGTCGATCCAGCAGAGCCGGTAGTAAGGCAACCCTGCAATCGGGCGGACCAACGAGACAAAAGTCGGGGTGATCAACCCCCAGATGAAGTTCAATTGCCCCTCTTTTTTTAAATTCTAGCAGCTCTTCCAGAAAGAGCAGCGCCCCGGTTTCGCGGGCACCGTATAGAAGGATCAGGCGACCGAAAAGCTCACTATGTTTCAAAAGCTCTAAAAGAAGGGAACGAAGAGGAGCCATGCCTAGGCCGCCTGCAATAAGCAGCAGATCCTGACCGGCAAAAGAGAGCAGTGGAAATCCGCGGCCAAAAGGGCCACTCACCCCGACTGCATCACCAGGCAAAGCGACTTTCAACGAAGCGGTGACATGCCCTACATGGCGGATACAGAGCTCGATGCTGCCATCCGCCGAGGGATAGCCACAATATGAAACGGGTATTGCGCCGACTCCCGGCAGCGAGAGTTCCAGGAATTGCCCGGGCAGAAACGAGGACGCAACAGGATGGCCCGGCTCCGTGTGCAGCATGAACAGCGAGGTGTCGGTGGTCAGGGGCCTGATTGACTTAATTACTGCCGGAACGGGAAGAGCGCTAACCATGATGCACCTCCTCAAGCCGTTCTGCCAAAGGCCGCAGATCAATACCGGTCGGACAGACAACCCTGCAACGACCACAGCCGACGCAGCTGGGAATCCCATGAAGCGTTCCGAAACTGCGATATTTATGTAGGTAACGATAACGGAAACGCTCTGCCCGGTCTTTCCGAAAGCTCATTCCGCCCGCCACCTGAGCATGACTTTTAAAAAGGCAGTTATCCCATTGCCGCACCCGTACTGCAGAGCGGCCATCCAGCCCGCTGAACTCCAACACATCAAAGCAATAACAGGTTGGGCAACAGATCGAACAGGCGCCGCACCCAAGACATTTGTCAGCGTACTCCTGCCATTCCGGGAGCGTTACATCGAGTTCATGGCGCGGCTGTTCTGAAACTGCATGGCCGAAGAAACGACGAGAATCTTCAGGCATATCCCCTTCCTGCTCTTCCAGAATATCTTTTATTCCTTCCAGTAGTTCATCACCCCGCGGAGAACCGCTGGCGACGGCAAAACCGCCCTCTACATTGCTTAGAAACAGGTCCGATAAAGCTTTTAACGGAGAGAGTATTTGTTGGCACGAGCAAAGCTCATCCGGAGTGCAGGCAACACCGATCAAAGTTGTGGCTGAACGCCGGGCGGCATAGAGAGGATCTGGCTCGTCGCCCAGAAAGATCCGGTCAAGATAGTTTATTCCCGCAAGGTCGCAGGGGTGTAGCCCAAACATAATCAAAGGGGGAGAGATTTCTACCGGCAGCTGATAGCCTGCTTCAGACGTGTAACTCAGAATAGTTTCCCGGGGATGCAGCAGATATTTTTTGGGGGGGAGCAGGGTGCGAAGAGCAGTAAGATCAGGAATTATCCCCGGAATGAGCAAGGAAAAACGCACCACACCATCATCTCCACGGACAGGAGCATGCAGTTCACCGTACCGACGCAACCGTTCTAAAAGCGCTTCCAGATTGTGGTCTGCAATGAAGTGGATTGCCATCCCTGCCACCTTGATTTGGACAGCTTTACAAGCTAACGTGTCAAGTATAGCGACCGGCGCTAAATTGTCAAATTTAGGCACTGTATCAGGCTGGTCTTTCCTGCCGCATTCGCTCTCTATAATCGACAATCCAGAACAACGGCGCAAGCACCCCCATGAACCAGATAAAGCAGCTCATGCCGGTAACTGCATCGAACACCCTGAAATTTGTACAAGGACCGAACAACCGATCATGGAATTTCAAAAAAGGATAGCGGCCAGCCCCGAGGAGCGGGCGCAACCAGACATCTATAAAAAAGAACATCTGCCAGGAATTCTGTCGGATATAGCGTCCCAGGCGATAGAAAATGTGCAAAGTACCGCCAATTCCCCACCTTTCAGACATCATGCCCCAGATAAGGCTAAAAAATGGAGAGAGCAGAAGTACTCCGGTATCCTGCTGCGCCCGGTAGACCCCTGGCGCCCGAACAAAAAACTCCTCCACACCGACACTGTGCAGCCCCATCATCATACTCATCAGGATGTAGCGGCGGTGAAAGCCCTCCGCCTCAAACCGTCGTGCCGATGTTTTCAGATAACCGGGGAGTGTAATCAATTTCCCCTGTGATCGTATCGTCTCGGCAATGCGTTGATCTTCCAAAAACGGCATGCTTTCATCAAAGCCACCAAGATTTCTGAAGAACTCTCCTGCCATCAGCAAACCCTGATCGCCGTTTGTGGTATTGACGCGGCTAAAGGCGCTTTTTTCCTCGATATAGCGATAGGCCATTTTGTTACGCTCCGTAGAGCGTATGAAACGCAGGCGGAAATGACCGGCAACTCGGTTATGTTTACACGATTCAAGCGTTATGGCACGTACGGCATTACTGAGAAGCGAGGGGTCGTCAATTCGGGAATCTGCGTGCAGAAACAGAACTAATCTACCGGTTGCCTGCCCTGCGGCAGCATTCATCTGCGCCCCTCGACCCGGCCTGGCACTTACGAAGACAGCTCCATATTCCTCTGCCACTGACTGGGTCGCGTCCGATGAACCACCATCACCAACTATAATCTCCAGGGAGATATTCTTTTGATTCTTGAGATCATTCAAGAGTGCGGGTAGATACTCTGCTTCGTTCAGTGTCGGAACAATGATAGAAAGCAATGTCTGGGAGCTTTGCTGCATATGTATCCTGCTGGATATCAGCGTGGCAGATACCCAGCCAAAACGTGCTGCAGTATCCCACCAGCTTTGAAATAAGCGACCTCATTGGCTGTATCTATTCGGTTCTTAAGGGCAATTGTTGCAAGCACACCATCCGGACGGCTGATTTTTGCAGTCACTGCCATGCCGGGCTTAAACTCGGCCGCTGTGATCTTGAGTTCAATAGTTTCGCTCCCATCCAGTCCGAGCGTTTTTCTATTTTCTCCCTCCATAAACTGCAGCGGCAATATGCCCATGCCTATCAGGTTAGAGCGATGAATCCGCTCGAAGCTCTCGGCAATGACGACACGCACACCAAGCAGAAGAGGCCCCTTTGCAGCCCAGTCTCTGCTGGAGCCTGAGCCGTATTCCTTCCCGGCGACGACAACCAGTGGCGCCCCTTCAGAACGATACAGCTCTGCAGCATCGAAAATCGTCATCTCATGGCCATCCGGGTAATGAACAGTCAAGCCCCCTTCACGTCCATCCACAATCTCGTTTTTGATGCGGATATTAGCAAAAGTGCCGCGCACCATCACGTCATGGTTCCCACGTCTTGACCCGTAAGAGTTGAAATCTGATACAGCAACCCCCACTCCTTGTAGATACAGGCCTGCGGGACTGCTTGGCGGAATATCACCAGCGGGTGAGATATGATCAGTAGTGATTGAGTCGCCAAAGAGAGCAAGAATATGCATCTTCCCCGGCAGGCTGATTTCTCCGCCGCCCTGTGCACCCTGCAGAAACGGCGGCTGTTTTACATAGCTGGAGCCGCTATCCCACGGATATGTAGGGGAACTGCTGTTATCAAGCCCTCTCCATTCCGGGGTGCCGTCGTACAGGTCGCCGTAACCAAGACGGAACATCTCCGGGGTAATAGCGCCGATCAGCTCATCTATTTCAGCCTGTTGCGGCCAGAGGTCCTTCAGATATACCGGGCGACCGTCCGCACGGTTGCCAAGCGGTTCGGAGGTTAGATCAATCCGTGTTGTGCCGGCAAGGGCAAAGGCCACAACCAGCGGCGGTGATGCAAGCCAGCTCAATTTCACCTGAGGGTGAATCCGCCCTTCAAAATTACGATTACCGGAAAGAACCGCCGAAACGGTAAGATTTTCAGAAATAATTGCGCTTTCAATTTCTTTCGGCAACGGACCAGAGTTACCAATGCAGGTTGTACAACCATAACCGACCAGATCGAAGCCAAGTGCGACCAGAGACCCGTACAATCCGGAGCGGCGGAGATATTCCATTACCACCTTGGAACCCGGGGCCAGAGATGTTTTGACCCACGGCTTGACCGCAAGCCCGGCCTCAACCGCCTTTTTGGCAAGGAGAGCAGCTGTCAGCATAACATTTGGATTGGAAGTATTGGTACAGGAGGTGATCGCAGCGATAACAACATCTCCATCCTGCAGATCAACTCCAAGACTCTGAATAGTGGCTCTTCTGTCAACTTCTGTGTTGGGAACTGACCTGGCCACTACGGCAGGAAGATCCGGAAGCGGAACCCGATCCTGCGGCCGCTTTGGGCCCGCCAGGCATGGGACCACGTCCGACAGATCCAAGGTTACGATTTTCGTAAATACGGGGTCCGGCGAATGGGCATCACGCCACAACCCCTGCGCTTTTGCATAACCCTCTACCAGCTCGGTCACATCTTCGCGACCAGTGAAGCGAAGATATTTGATCGTCTCGGAATCAACCGGAAAATAGCCACAGGTAGCACCATATTCTGGTGACATGTTTGCGATCGTGGCGCGGTCGGCAATTGTCAGGTCGTCGAGTCCGGAACCGTAGAACTCAACGAATTTACCAACTACACCAGTTTTTCGGAGAAGCTCCGTCACCGTAAGAACCAGGTCGGTTGCGGTCACTCCCGGTTGCAACCTACCGTCAAGCCGTACCCCTACGACGTCCGGTATGGTCATTGACACAGGCTGCCCAAGCATGGCGGCTTCCGCTTCAATCCCGCCGACCCCCCAACCGAGAATGCCAAGCCCGTTTATCATGGTTGTGTGACTGTCAGTTCCAAGCAGGGTGTCCGGAAAAACGACAGTAACCCCATCATTGTCAATCCTCTGCCAGATAACCCTGGCAAGATACTCCAGATTGACCTGATGACAAATGCCGGTTCCCGGAGGAACAACCCTGAAATTATCAAAAGCGTTCTGCCCCCAGCGCAGAAATGCATATCGCTCGCGGTTTCTCTCCATTTCACGCTCTACGTTGATCTGGAACGATTCCGGAGAACCGTAACTGTCAACTTGAACCGAATGGTCAATGACCAGATCAACCGGAATAAGAGGGTTTATCGACTCCGGATTGCCTCCTGCAGCCGCGACCGCATCCCTCATGGCAGCCAGATCGGCAACAGCAGGCACACCGGTAAAATCCTGCATCAGCACTCGTCCTGGGCGAAAGGCGATCTCTCTCGTTGATGTACGCTGTTCAATCCAGTCGCTAAAGGCCAGGATATCCTCTGTTGTGACCGTATCCCCGTCCTCGTTGCGCAACAGGTTTTCCAAAAGAATCTTGAGGGTGCGTGGCAGTTTGGAAACCTCACCCGCCCCCGCCATTTCAACAGCATTTATACTGTAGATACGGAAAGCCTGACCGTTCACCGCCAGGGTTGCTGCAGAGCTGTATGAGTCAAGCAAAGTTTTTTCATGCAAACTTTTCATAACGAACCCACCTTTTTAACCGGAAACAAAGTTAACAAAAACGTCTCATAAAAACTGCTGATTAAATAATTACATGAAGTTTTGATTTATGCAACTGTCTCGACTACACAATATATTGAATCAAATCCCATAAAATTGGCCTCCTGTGACTTGGCTTTGATTGCCAGCATTCTAAACAAATTACATATTGACATCCATATTCTTATATAATATTTTGTGCATATACACAGATTAAAGGAGTGACATTATGGATAGTGCTACACTATACCGGACACAAACCGCAAAGCCTTTGAGCGAATTCGTGGTCGCTCTAGCTGCTGCCGGGCAGAAACGCGGTTTTTTTATCCACAACGAGACCACAATGGAAATGGCACATACCTTTGGCAAACATGATGTCAAGGTTGGAGAAGAATTTGACCTGCATATGATCCAGATCTGCAAACCGGAAAAGGCTGCTTTCAGCCTTTCACATAACCCTGAACGGGCTGCGCTGATGCCAAAATTCATTACGACATTCACCCAGAACGGAATGACCCAGATCCGTATGTTATGCTACGGACGGACTATGGTCGAAGAACTGGTGGATGATCCGGATTTTGCTTCCTCTCTGGAGGAAAGTTACCATGCCATTCAAAAAACAATCGAAGAGGCACTTTAATTATGTGGCGTATACTGACCGCTATAAACAAAAATCTAACGCTAGCTATCCCGGTTACAATGATGGTCGGCTTCGCCTATGGAGTGTTAGGTGACACTACTTTTCTGAAATATCTGATCATCCCGTTTACCTTTCTTATGGTCTATCCGATGATGGTGACCCTCAAAATTCGCTCCGTACTGGAAGGTGGGGATACTCGCGCGCAGCTGATGACGCAGGCAATTAATTTTCTTGTAATTCCTTTCGTTGCCTACGGCATTGGAAAAGCATTCTTTGCCGATCGTCCCTTTCTGGCACTGGGCTTGCTGCTTGCATCTCTGGTACCTACAAGCGGCATGACTATTTCCTGGACCGGCTTTGCCAAGGGCAATCTGGCGGCGGCGGTCAAGATGACGGTGGTGGGATTGATTCTTGGCTCACTGCTGACTCCGCTCTATATCCGTTTTCTGATGGGTGCCCAAGTCGATGTGGATATGGTTTCTGTCATGAAACAGATCCTGGTGGTCGTATTTCTACCGATGCTGGCCGGCTATGCCACCCAGCGCTGGGCTGTAAAACAATATGGCCAGAAGCCCTTCCAGGAACTGATTGCACCCCGTTTTCCGGCACTCTCAACAATTGGCGTACTCGGCATTGTCTTTATCGCAATTGCACTTAAGGCTCGTAGCGTAGCCGATAGCCCGGCTCTGCTGGTTACCATTCTACTGCCGCTGCTGCTGCTATACCTTTGCAACTACCTGTTTAGTACTTTGGTCGGCAAAGTGTTTCTGAATCGTGGTGATGCCATTGCGCTGGTCTACGGCACGGTTATGCGTAACCTGTCTATAGCACTGGCAGTTTCCATGAACGCCTTCGGTAAAGCCGGCTCAGAGGCGGCACTGGTGATTGCTCTTGCGTATATTATTCAGGTTCAGTCGGCAGCGTGGTACGTCAAATTAACAGATAAAGTCTTTGGTGCGAAAAGCGCAGCCTGATAGGAATTCTGACTTTATGAGCATATCACCTTAACAATTTTGTGCATACGCACAAAACAATATTGACACAGTAACCTTCAGATGGTAATTTTGTGCATATACACACTATAAACAGGGGGTACACAATGAAAGTATGTTTTCCGGTCTTAGAAAACAACGGGTTGGAAAGTCAGGTTCATGGGCATTTTGGGTCTGCACCAGGTTTTGTCGTGGTTGATATTATTACAAATGAGCTTACGATGATCAACAACAGCGACCAGATCCATGAACATGGGGCATGTAATCCGGTTGCAGGTCTTGGCGGGCATCAGGTTGATGCAATAGTTGTAGGCGGCATCGGTGGCGGGGCGCTGCATAAACTCAACAGTGCAGGTATGCGGGTGTTCAAGTCACAGGACGGGACGATCGGCGAAAACATAGAACTGTTACGTGCCAACACCCTCCCTGAATATATGCCGGGACACACCTGCGGTGGTCATGGTCACAGCCATGGCTGCTCTCACTAACCATGCCGCGGCCACGTAAACCGAGAATTTGCCTCTGTCCTCATCGAGCAGGATATGGGGTGATCTACAAACCTGCTGGCACACCGCTCAAGGATTTGGAGGTAATTCAACTCGCCCACGATGAATTGGAGACTCTGCATCTTTGTGATGGTGAGGGAAAGACCCAGGAGGAAGCTGGTGCATGTATGGGTGTTTCCCGTGGCACGGTACAACGCCTTCTGACTAACGCCCGCTGCAAGGTAGCTCAGGCGCTTGTTGGCCAGAAGGCTCTGGCTATTTCAGGCGATGTGGCTGGGACTGGAGAACACGGCATCTCAGGCGTAAAAACCTCCAAGCCTGGATGAACCACCCCGCCGCAAGCAGCTGGGTATCTGCAGCCATGGTTAGTTTCAGCCCGAAAACGCCGGACGAGAATCAGTAGGTTTCCGAGAATGTATTCCACATTCCGTAGTGAAGTAAATCACTCTACCGTAACACTCTTAGCCAGGTTCCTCGGTTGATCGACGTCAGTGCCTTTCAAAACAGCAATATGGTATGCCAGAAGCTGCAGCGGCACCGAGAGCAATAACGGATCCAGATCTTCGTCAAGGCGAGGTATTTCAATAGTCGTTTCCGCCCTGCCGCTCACCTCTTCATCGCCACTGGAACAAACGGCAATCACGCGACCGCTCCGGGCGATAACCTCCTCCATGTTGGAGAGGGTTTTCTCGTACGAACCACCTTTGGGAACCAGAACAACAACCGGCACATCCTCATCAATCAGCGCGATCGGGCCATGCTTCATTTCGCCGGCCGGATAACCTTCAGCGTGAATGTAGGATATTTCTTTAAGCTTAAGCGCGCCTTCGAGAGCGATAGGAAAGTTTTTCCCGCGCCCGAGATACAGAAAATCGCGAGCGTTCATATATTTTTTTGCCACTTTTTCAGTATATTCATTCAGCTTAAGGGCCTCTTCCAGCAATACCGGCACCTTCTTGAGCGACGCTATCATTTGCTGACCATGAGCAACATCAATAGTACACTTGGCGCGACCAAGACGGATTGTAAAAAGGTACAGTGCCGTCAACTGGGTGACAAAAGCCTTTGTAGAGGCGACACCAATCTCAGGTCCGGCATGGGTGTATATGACACCGGCAGATTCGCGTGCAATCGAAGAATCAACCACGTTACAGATCGCCATGTTCATGGCGCCACGAGATTTTGCTTCGCGCAGGGCAGCAAGAGTGTCCGCTGTTTCCCCCGACTGGGAAATAACGATTGCCAAAACGCCTTCATCTACAACCGGATTGCGATAGCGGAACTCGGATGCAATATCAACCTCAACCGGAATACGGCAAAGCCCTTCAATGTAGAACTTGCCAACCAGGGCGGCGTGCCAGGAGGTGCCGCAGGCGATAATCACAATCCGCTTGATTGCCGCCAGCTGTAGATCGCTGAAATGCAGATCTTCAAGGTATACATCCCCGTCACTTTCCAGTAGCCGACCGGCAATAGTATCACGTACGGCACGAGGCTGCTCGTGAATTTCCTTCAGCATGAAGTGCCGATATCCACCCTTTTCGGCCATCATGGGGGACCAATCGATATGGCGCGCCTTTTTATCCAGAGGGGCTCCGGAGATGGTAGAAAAGTGGGCCGCACCATCCCTGAAAAGAACAAGTTCACCATCCTCCATAAAAACCATCTCGCGGGTATAAGCCAAAATAGCCGGAATGTCGGATGCAACGAAGAACTCCCCCACACCGAGCCCAACCACCATCGGCGAACCCAACTTGGCCGCGATCAGGCAGCCCGGATCTTTTTCGTTGAGAATACAAACTGCATACGCCCCGCGTAATTGTGCCAATGACTGCCTGACCGCCCTTTCAAAATCGGCTTCGTTATTAAGGGTTTCTTCGATCAGATGCGCTATGACTTCCGTGTCTGTTTCGCTCTTGAATATGTGGCCGGTTTTTTTCAGCTGTTCTTTCAGTTGCAGATAATTTTCTATGATACCGTTATGCACAACAATAACCGGCCCGGCTTTGTGCGGATGGGCGTTTATTTCAGAAGGCCTGCCATGAGTTGCCCATCGGGTATGGCCAATACCAACTGTCCCGACAAGCGGATGCTCACGTAACATATTTTCAAGATTAACCAGCTTGCCCTGACTTCTGCGAATTGCGGACCCGCCATCTGCCAGCGTGGCAATCCCGGCGGAGTCATAGCCACGATATTCAAGCTTTTTGAGTCCTTCCAAAATAATAGGAGTCGCCTGCTGACCTCCGATGTATCCAACAATACCGCACATATATTCTCCTCAAAAACTATAGTAAGAGTTGTGAAACATGGATGTAATACCATAAACAGCCAACCTGTGGCACGATATTTTTGATGGATAAGCCACCACAACATGCCCCACCGAGTGCCTCATCCTCTGAATATGTTTGAATTCCTGAATTGATATGTTATTTTGCTGCGGTCGTAAGCCAATCAGGTTTCAGGAAGGTTTGTTCAATGGAAAGAAAGATTAAATCACCCCTTACTACCAATAGTTTTTTATCAACTTTGCTGTTGATTGCTGTGACGCTGGCTGTTGTTTCCATTCTCGGAGTATCCGGCTACGTTTTCTATCTGATGGCCAAGCTTCCAAGAGTTGATCGGCTGGCTGACTATAAGCCTCCCATCGTCTCGCAGGTTTTTGGCGATGACGGCACTCTTGTCGGGGAGTTTTATCTGGAACGCCGCATCGTGGTGCCGGTCAACAAGATGCCACGCAAATTGATTCAGGCCTTTGTCTCTGCTGAAGATTCAAATTTTTACTCCCACAAGGGGATCGACTATCTGGGGATTATGCGGGCAGCCTTTAAAAATTTAATTTCCATGAGCAAAAAAGAAGGTGCCTCCACCATCACCCAGCAGGTGACAAAATCCATGCTGTTGTCGCCGGAGAAAAAGTTTTCCCGCAAGATAAAGGAAGCCATCCTCGCCAAACGGATGGAAGAACGACTCTCCAAAGATGAAATCCTCTACCTATACCTGAACCAGATATATTTAGGGAGTGGTGCATACGGTGTACAAGCGGCTGCCGAAACTTATTTCGGCAAAAACGTCGAGCAGCTCAACCTGGCTGAAATGTCCATGCTTGCCGGCCTGCCAAAGGCACCTAACACTTACTCGCCCATCAAACATCTTGAAAAAGCCCGTGAACGTCAGGGATATGTCCTCGATCGCATGACCACGGAGGGTTATATAACACCGGTCGAAGCCGAACATGCCAGGAAAACACCCATCGTCCTGCAGCCGATGAAAAAGGTAAATAACGATCAGTCTGCCTATTATCTTGAACATCTGCGGATCCAGCTGGAGCAAAAATACGGCGAAGACCTGCTCTATAAAGGTGGCCTGAAAATCTACACCACCATGAATGCCAACATGCAGCGCGCTGCCTACGACAGCCTCCGCAAGGGGCTCAAAGAGGTTGACAAACGCCAGGGTTTCCGGGGGCCGATAAAATATTTAAACGAAACTGATGTCGATGTTTTTTGCAGTAAAGTCGAAGATGGAATTGATTCCGTCACACTTAAAACAGGTGAAACCTACCAGGGTGTCGTAGTCGGATTCAACCCGCAAAAAGGTGAAGCCCTGGTAAGGGTCGGTGAGCGCAAAGGAGTGCTTACACGAAAAGGCATGTCATGGGCTGGCAGAGTCGGCATGACCAACAGCTACGGCAAACCTGTAAAGGGAAACAAGGGTTTGACGCTCGGTTCCGTTATAGAAGTATCGGTAGTAACACCTGAAATTAACAAGGAAGGCGCCCAGTTTGCGCTTGACCAAACCCCTGAGGTGCAGGCGGCCCTCGTATCTGTAGACCCGCGTACCGGCGGGGTCAAGGCGATGGTCGGCGGCTACGACTTCAAAAAAAGCCAGTTTAACCGGGCTATACAGGCAAAACGCAATGCCGGCTCGGCCTTCAAGCCGATAATTTATGCTGCCGCCCTTGATAAAGGAATGACCCCGGCAGCGGTCATCGAAGATGCGCCGGTCGAATACCCTGACGGTGCCGGCGGGCTTTGGAAACCGCAGAACTACGATCATGAATTTCGTGGTCCCGTGACCATGCGGGAGGCACTGACCTATTCCATCAACATTGTCAGCGTCAAGATCATGGAGCAGATCGGAGCACAGTACACTGCGGAATACGCGAAGAAGCTGGGGTTCACATCGCAGATCCCGGCCAACCTGGCACTGGCGCTGGGAGCAGCCTCAATTTCCCCATTTGAATTGACATCTGCGTACGCTGTTTTTGCAAACGGCGGCGTGTTGACCCCTCAATACTTCATTACCAAAGTCACTGACACCGATGGCACGGTCCTTCAGGAAACTCCGCCCCCTGTACCGGTGCCGGTAATTTCACCAGAAACATCCTATGTCATAACCAATCTGATGCAGAGTGTTGTTGCCAGCGGCACCGGATATCGCGCATCCGTCATCGGACGACCGGTCGCAGGAAAAACCGGCACGACCAACGGAGCAAAGGATGCCTGGTTTGTCGGCTATATTCCGCAACTGGTAACAGGTGTCTGGGTCGGATACGATCAGGAGAGGTCTTTGGGAAGTAGCGGAACCGGTGGTCAAGCGGCCGCACCTATCTGGGGTGATTTCATGCAAAAGGCGATCATGAATCTGCCGTCAGAGGATTTTACAGCACCGGAAAATGTTTCGTTTGTTCTGATAAATCCACGCACCGGCAAGCTTGCGAAAGAGGGTACTGCGGGAGCGGTCATGGAATGCTTTATAAAAGGAACCGAACCGGCTTCATATGATTAATCATAAATAGAACCGATCTCCCGCTGGATCTGCTTCATAATCCCCTCTCCCTGAGGGAGAGGGCTAGGGTGAGGGGGGGGAATGTCGTTTGTATGTGCCCCCTCATCCGGCCTTCGGCCATCTTCTCCCCCAGGGAGAAGGAACTTTCGGGAGATCAGTACCAATCAGGCGATTAATTAACAATTGCAGCCACGTACGGGCGAGGCGTTGTCTCGCCCAATTTGGCGAGCGGACCTGTCGCCCCTGAAACCTTCAGAGTAATATCCTCGGCAACCCCGCTTTTCAGATTTACGACCGATTTAAACTTCTCCCAATCAATCAGCTCTGTAAGCTTCTGTTTCTCTACCATCTGACGAGCTTCAGCCACAAGATTAGTACTCTTTTTATAGGCATCATGATGTACTTCTAAAAAGATCCGTCCATCCTCGGTCACAGCCAGTTTAACCGGCTTATAAATTATTTCACCCCTGGTGTTCACCTTTACCTTCGGGAAAAAGCTTTCCATCTGAGTCGGAGAAAGCCTGATACAGCCGTGACTGGAAAAGCTGTAAATCGAAGAGGGTTTGGTTGTGCTGTGAAGCAAAATACCGGGGATCGAGGTTCTTATAGCATATTTGCCAAGTGGATTCTCCGGTCCTGGCGGTACGCTGTCAAAAATTTCTTTACCCTGTTCTTCCATTTCGGTCTGAATTGATGGGGGTACCGTCCAGGTTGGGTCCTTCATTTTCGCCGTGATTTTGAACTTGCCTACCGGCGTCTGCCAGACATATTTTTCGTTTTTAGTCGGCGAGCCAACCGCCACGGGAAGCGACGTTACAAGGACCCCCTGCTGAAAATAATACAGGGTCCGGTCCGGAATATTGACGATAATGCCATCCCTGATCTGCTGCGGAACTATTTTACGATTATTATAGGCAAGTTTCTGCCCGACCTTAAGAGCTGCTTTGGCATCGAGGCCATTCATGCTGCGAATGTGCTGTGAGGAAACTCCCAACTTTGCAGCCACAAGGCGGACAGTATCGGCTTTTACTACCGTGTAAACACCCTTTGTGCCGACAATCCGCCTGGAATTGGGCTCCTCGGATATTTCAACGGCAACTGGCTCGGCCGGCAACTTTGGTTCAGGAGCGGTAGTTACCTCCAATACTCCGGGTAACGACACCACTTCTGATGCTTTAAGCATCGACTCTATTATCTGCGACTTCTGAAGTGTCAACAGGTAAAATCTGTCAGCTGTTTCAATATTGTTATTCGAAAAATAACGTTTTGCGACCTCAAAGACGAGATCGAGGCTTTTCATGTCATCAGAAAATTTTTGGGCAGCTGTATTCCGACGCAGGTTTGATACCGCAATCTCAGCATCCTGTCTGACATCAGCAACCGCAGTGGAGGCAGATAAAAGAACGGCAGCAAGAAAAAAAGCAGAAAAGACGATAAATGATGATGGTTGTTTAATGGCTAATTTCATAGAGGCGTTTTGTACATTATCACCGGCAGGTATTGCAAACATATTCTAACGTACGTCGAAATAACGCCCCCGATGGAGATTCCACCGGGGGCGTTAAAGTATTGCTTATAGGATTATAAGACTACCCCAGCATCTGCTTCATATCGGCATCGACCGTTGTGATCGGTCCGATGTTGAAGTTCTCGACGAGGAAGTTCAGCACGTTGGGGGTGATAAAAGCCGGCAGTGTTGGTCCAAGCTTGATGTTTTTGATGCCCAGATGGAACAGCGTCAGCAGGATAACAACCGCCTTTTGTTCATACCAGGAAAGAACCATCGAAAGCGGCAGGTCGTTGACGCCGCACTCAAAAGCACCTGCCAGAGCAACGGCAATCTTGATGGCCGAGTAGGCATCATTGCACTGTCCTATGTCCAAAAGACGCGGGATGCCGCCGATATCACCGAACTCCAGCTTGTTGAAACGATACTTGCCGCAAGCCAGGGTCATGATGACCGTATCCTTGGGTGCCTTCTCGGCAAACTCGGTGTAATAGTTACGCCCCGATTTGGCGCCGTCGCAGCCCCCCACCAGGAAGAAGTGCTTGATGGCACCGGACTTGACACCGGCAATGACCTTGTCTGCTACACCCAGCACGGCGTTGTGCCCGAAACCGGTCAGAATTTCCTGGCCCGGATTTTCCGGCAGTGCCGGGCACTCAAGAGCTTTGTTGATTACCGGGCTGAAATCCCAGCCGTCGATATGCTTGACGCCGGGCCAGGCAACAAGACCCCAGGTGTAAAGGCGGTCGATATAAGATTCAGCCGGTTTCTGGATGCAGTTGGTGTTGAAGATAATGGCACCGGGGAAATTGGCAAATTCCCTGGCCTGATCCTGCCATGCACCGCCGTAGTTGCCAACCAGGTGGCTGTACTTTTTCAGTCCTGGATAGCCGTGAGCCGGCAGCATCTCGCCATGGGTATAGACGTTGATCCCCTTCCCCTCGGTCTGCTTGAGGATCTCTTCCATCATCTTCATGTCATGGCCGGTAACAAGAATGGCTTTGCCGGCTTTAGTGCCGAGCTGCACAGCTGTCGGAACCGGGTGACCGTAGGTATCGGTGTGGGCGCTGTCGAGCAGCCCCATAACGGTCAGGTTCTGCTTGCCGCACTCCATCGCGAGGCCGACAAAATCCATCAGACCAAGATTGGCGTCGGTTGTTGCGGCCAGGGCCCTCTGAAAGAAAGCCATAACCTCATCATCGCTCTTGCCAAGGATCATGGCGTGATCCATATAAGCGGCCATACCCTTCAGGCCGTACATGAGAATTTCGATGACGGAGCGGATGTCTTCATTAACATGCTGGGTGTTGATGCCGTGAGCCTCACCCTGTGTAGTCATGCCGGCCAGATCGGCAGCAGGCTTCCAATCGGCAACCGGTCCGGAAAGTGTAACGCCGGCAGCAGCCTTGGCTTTCTCTTTCAACTCGTAGCAACGGGTGATCAGGGCGCCAATTCGTGCGGCTTCAAAGTCAACGTTAGTTACAGTGCTGAAAAGCCCCTCGATGGTAAAACGGTCAATCTCGGCGTTCCGTCCCATCTTGTCAGCGTAAAGCGCGAGACTTTTGAGACCGTAAAGCAGGTGATCCTGCAGCGCAGCTACTTCAGGTTTTTTGCCGCATACGCCGGAGATGTTGCACCCGGTTCCATTTGCCGCCTGCTCGCATTGATTACAAAACATACTCATTGTTGTTCCCTCCCTTTCGTTGTTTAGTACACTAAATCTGTGTGGTGAGTTTTTTCAACTTACTATGGTAGGAACAGTATACCAACATTTCCCTGTATTACTTGACGCTAGTCAATAATATTTCTTTTTTCATAAAAATGCCCGAACTAAACAGGAGTCTGATTCGGGACAGTGAGCTCTTACCCAAATATTTCCGGACAATAAAAAAACGGGTGTGTATCCATAAACACCCGTTTAAATGGTCACCCAGTCCACAGTTACAGGTCAATTATAGCATCATAGAGCTCCTGACTGATGAACTGCGGGGCATAGGTTACACCCTGTGAATTGAGCGCATTTACAAAGGCGCGCAAGTGGTTTTTTGATCCTTCCAGAAGATTTTGGTAAGCATTGACCACATCTAGATGCGTTGTAACATCTATGGCATGCTGGATGTCCATCATATCAATCTCCTCTATTGTGGCCCCAACATACAGACCGTCAACATATGACTTTGTGCCGGACGCCATAAGCTCATCATACTTGGCTTGAAGGTTGGCGTCGGTGAAAACACCGATTGCATCCTGGGCCGGATCAGGGAGTTTGTACTTGTCCAGCATCTTCTTCATGGTGTCCATATGTTTCTGTTCAGAGGCGGAAATATTGGAGAACGTTACTGCGTTCCACAACTTGTACATGTTGATGTAAACATCCCGGGCCATCTTTTCTTCTTCCCGCATAAAGGTAAGCACCGATGCCTCGGTGGCGGAAAGTGGCGTTATGGCTGTCGCTGTGGATCGGGCCGCAAATGCCGGAGAAGCTGAAAAAGCCACAATGATTGTTACGCAAATAAAGAGTCCGGCTGCAACTGCCGTTTTTACAGAAGATAAGATTTTCATTTTAAGCCTCCTTTTGGATGTTTGTTCATAATCCGGCTATTACAAGCATCAGTCATGCCCTGTTTGGCCTGATTAAAAACGATGGTAGAATGCCAGCCCCGTACCTAAGTCAGGACTGCCATCAGTGAACCCCGTGGAAATGTAACATTCGATGTCGCTTTGAGAAATTGCATTCCAGAGGATCTTGATTCGCCCTTCAAAAGGTGACGGAGAACCGTCTGCAGGCGATGAAGCCCCTGAGGCCAAGACCGCTCCGTATAACTTGTTATTGAACTGATAACCGAGACCTCCCCGATAACTCAGGTAGTCCTTTGTGGCATACAGGTCGGATTCACCCTGAAACACATAACTTCCCTCCAAAAAAGGATGCCATTTGCCGAGCCAGACACCAAAGGCAAGCCCAGGACCAAAATCGATCTCACCAGTGCCAAGCCCTTTATCCCTGTCAGCAGTCGGAAATTTTACGTATAGCGTCACTCTGGGCTGTATTCTGTATTCGCGACTTTCAATCAAGCCGTAATCTGCTGTAAGGGTGATATCACCTATTCCGCTTTGCGAATCATCAGGGTCGAAATTATTTGAAACTGCACTGCCGCTTGCAGAGGGAACTGCCGGCCCTGATTGAAAGCGGGCTATGTCAACTATTTTAGCGCCCACATTGCCGGGCTGTGTCCGGTACGGCATGGTGGATCCAAAGACAGTAGCCCCATTGCTTTGGTAAACATACGGTATGACAAGATCTACGTTAAGTCGTTCAATTGGCGAAACGGAGAACGTAACCGGCACCACCATAAAGTCGGTACGACGGTCCGTGCCGTATTTGCCAGTGGCAAACTCAAAGCCAACTCCGACAGACAGGCTGAATTCTTCGGGCAAAACCTTCTCGGAGGCATGACTCACTGGTAACGTCACGAATGAGCATACCCATAGCAAGCCCAAAATCATTGCAAAGCAGCGTGGAATCCGTACGCAAAGGCCCATAACGTGCCTCCTGTGTCCGTCAACCGTCTTGTTGAATCACTAGAAGGGTGACGGACTGATCTGTCTCTGAAACAGATTACTTCCCATGTCGCATTTCACGCTGAGGCTTTGCCCCTGATACTGGTCCCTGCTGGCGGTTCATTGCACGGCTGAACTCCTTATGTGTCGCCATTTCCTGCTTTAATTCCTCATTCTGCTGCATCTCACGAAACATTTCCCTGTTACGGACAAGTTCGTTACGCATATCCTGATTTTGCAGCATCTCACGCATCATCTCTTGATTCCGGATCATTTCCTTGCGCATTTCTCCGTCCTGAAGCATCTGCCGCACGAACATGCGGTGTTGCATCATTTCTGTCCGCTGCTCGCGATTCTGGAACATTTTCCGTAATTGCTCATGGTTCTTCAGCAACTCCTGGCGCTGATCCTTATCACGAATTTTATCCCGCAGTTGCAGGCGGTCCTGATCCATATCCTGTACTTGGTCTGCAGCTATTGCCACGTTGCCGCCCATACTAAGAATGCAAAGAGTACATATAATAATCCGTTGTACGAATCTCATGGTATCCTCCCTTGATTGTTGGTGTTCAGCGAATAGTTTTTGCCCCTGTGTCTTTTTAAAAGCTTTTACGGCCTGTTATTTATGAATCCTGTCTCTGTCCTGGTCTTTGTCTCTAAGGTGATCCTTGTCTTTGATTTGATCTTGATCTTTGAGCTGGATCCTGTCCCGATCCAGCTCTATCAACTGGTGGTCACGGTCTCTGTCCCTGTCACGCAGCCTGTCCTGGTCTCCAAGCGTTGTTGCGGCTCCATCCTGGCCACGACTATCCCGGTTCTGGGTCCGGTTCTGGATCACCTCGCCCTGTTCTACCGGGGCCTGGATCCGGTTTTGGATCATTTCACCTTGCCCTGCCGGGGCCTGGATGCGGTTCTGGATCATTTCACCCTGCTCTACCTGGTTCTGGATCCGGTTCTGAATCATCTCACCCTGCTCTACCTGGTTCTGGATCCGGTTCTGAATAGCGGGTTGGGTTGACATTGGTCCGCCCATGCCAGCGCCGCTTCCCTTGCCTGCTGCACCTGCCTGACCATTAGGTGCGAGGATGATCCCTATGACGATAAGCAGTCCGATGTTTATTTTCATGACCCTTCTCCTTTCAGATGTGATGAATCTGTGCCGGGCAAAATAAAACTTATTACCCTTCCCCGGATTACAACGTTCATATAAAACAACTGAGATCCACCCCTGCATCCTGCATCCTTCTTGATCTTGTCGTCATGCATGGTGCAGGCAATCTTGCCGCCACAGGCAGGACTCCTCCGGACATTCGGCAACCGGACGAGTACCAAAACAGGCCAGGTAACCCTCTGCAGCCTGGATCGCCCTGATGATATTCGATTTAGTCCCCTCTGGCTTTACTCCCCTGACCTTTGCATAGTTCTTCACTTCCTTAAGTGTCATGTCAGACTCCTTCTGTTTTTTGTTATAGAGTTGTGCTCATCAGTATCTGCATGCGGGCTCAACAATCCGGCCGAAAGGAAGGGGCATCACTTTCTGCCGGATTATTGATTTAATGACACGCAGCAGTTGTATCTTCCGTTTCGCCGCCTCCGTGTGAACTGCTTCCGCCTTTACCGGCTGCCACCTGTATTTCCAGCACAGATTGGTTGGGTGCCTGCAGAACCGGCCTGAATTTGGCTTCAGCCTTGTCATCTGAAGGATCAAGGGTTGTCAGGATAGTATTGCTGTTAACGGTATAGCTGGTACTGGTGGCACCATCTGCTCCGGTCACTGTGTAAGTGGCGACCGGATCTATCTGGAAGGTTAGCCGCCACCATCCGGCTTTCTCAGCGTCGGTGCCTGCCAGTTTTTTCATCATGAAGTTATAGCCATAGACCAGCTTGCCGGAGCCGTTCACCTCGGTTCGGTACCAACCTGGACCGTCATTGCCGAACCCTTCATACACCGCCTTGTCGAGCACCGGCTTGCCGCCGTTGTACAGCGGATCGCGCCCCAGGCCCTGCCCGGCGATCTTTTCTATAATCAGACGGGCGTTCGGAGTGAAAATGGTTCGGTAATTGGTAAGGAGCGAAGCTCCGGTGGTGCCGAACTTCTCGGAGTAGCGGGCACCAAAGAGATGTGTCATGACAAAGCTGTTCATAAGGTCGACAGGATTACCGGCCTCATCCACCGGTGCCTGGTAGAGGACATTTTCCACATGGATCATCGACGTGGTATTCCATCCATGACCAGTGATATTGTCGGACCAGTCAATAATGACTGGCTGAGGCGTCCCGGCACCGTTGCGCCATTCGGCCTGCCAGCTGCTGGCAGTCTTCTGCATATAGTAACTTACGCTGTCTTTTATGTAGATATCCGAGAACACAGCTGACCAGAACGGATTGGGCGGAGTATCGGAATTACGAAGCCCGGTGTTGGCGTACAACTTGTTTCCGGTCTCATCCGTGACCGGCAGACCGCCCAGCCCATAGCCTTCGGCAAAGATCAGCGGGACGGCCAGGTTGCTTCCAAACCCTTCCTCTTCACCACCCGGCATGCCGCCCGGTTTTTTCGGGGCGGCTCCGACTTCGGCCGATACCTTGCTTTCCTGACCATATATATCTACTGCTGTGACCGCATAGAAGAACATTGTACCGGTAACTTTAGGTCCTTTGCCGGCTGGAGGACCCTTCTGCCCCCCTTCAGCTTCAGTAGAAGACGAGGTAGGTTTCTGGACAGCGGCCAAAGCTGTTTTTGTTACCGTAGTTTCTGTTTTATGCCCGCCTGAGCCGCCACTGCCCGACTTGGAGCCGGTGTCACTGATCGGAATGTAGTGGATGTATGGGGAAGTTGCCCCATAGAAATGTTCCCCTGCCATCTTGCTTATTCCTGATGAAACACCCCAGTAGATGTTGTAGGAGGTGGCGCCCGCAACAGGCGACCATTGCAGCACGACAAAGCTGTCACCGGCAATGGCGGCTATCTCGGTCGGTGCACCGGGCGGAGCCGTCCTTGGTGTGACGGAGAGCTCGGCCGAGGTTTCACTCACCCGACATGTGTTTGTACAGATCGCCTGGACACGAAAATAGTAAGTCGTACCGTTAACCAGCGCTCCCATTGTGTATGGCGGGGCAACATGTTCCACCTTGATCGCCGTGGCCGGGTCAACGTTGGGAGCAGTGGATACGTAGAGGGTGTAATCTTCCGCGTCACCTACCGTGTTCCAGGCGATGACTGCCGTGCTGTCACTGACTTTTGCTGAAGGATTGTCCGGAACGGGAAGGGCGGTCAGGTTCACTGATGCAGAATCGCTGCTGCCGCTACTGCCGCTGCACCCGTGGAGCAGGCAAGAGACAAGAAAGAGTACGATTAGCGTTGATAATACAGTGATTATCCTCTTAGAGTAAGAAGACGGTTTCATGGCGCACCTCACTTTGGAGTATCAATACTGCCAAAAAAGGCCCCGCCGGGAGGAGAATAGCTCTCCACCCGGCGGGCCACTTCTACTGCTTAATTGATATTGATGTCGATATACACCTCGGCTGGGGAGACAAGAACCCCGTTGGCAGCCGTATCTATGAATGTATTGTTGGCGGTGCCTTTCGGTGAGGTCGGGTCAAGGGAGAAGGTGAGACGCCACTTGCCGGTTTTTGTCGGTATGTCGCCCGGCAGTACCTGTTTGTTAAGAGTCCAGACAAATCCGTAGGTGAAGTTGCCGGACACGTTAACCTCCCCAGCCAGGAAACCTGGGCCGTCACCAGTCCAGAGGACCTGGTCGTACAACGGTGCCCCCACCGGATTGTTGTCGCCGTCCAGTTTCTGGATCTTCAGGTGGGCATTTGATGCAAAGACGAATGCTGTGAGTGCATCGTAAGTGGTACCGTCGGTTCCCACCATTTCATTTTCTTTTGCGCCATAGAGGGATTTCATTGTGTAAGCCTTCATCGGCGTCGTCAGAGCTTTGGAGAGAACCATCTCAATCCTGATTACCGAATTTTCGGTGAGGCTCTGGCTGACAAGATTGTCACCCCATTTGGCGGTTACGCGCTGTTCTGTACCGGCGCCATTAAGCCATTCTCCCTGCCAGGTACTTGCGGTCTGCTGTTTGTAGTACGTGACATCGTTTAACAGATAGATTGTTCTATCGTCGAAATAAGGCAGAGCTGTGACTACGGTTTCAGTACTAAGTGGACGAAGTCCGGTGAGATAGTCAAAGGGACTGGTAAGGGTCCAAGCCCCGGTGATAGTTTCACCGGAAATGCCGATACCATCGGCGAAAACGAGTGCGGCGGCAAAGTTGTTACCGAAGCCGGAGTCTCCGCTGCCACCGTTTGGCGGTCCGATAACTTTCAATGACACTGATGATGCATGGGTTTCCAAGTCAGATCTTTTGGCACTGACAGTCCAGTAATAGGTGGTATTGCCCAGCAGTCCGGAATTGTCTATATACTGGTAGGTTCCTGCAGGGATTGTTGCAATCTTATCGCCTACCGCATCGGCGGTGGCGCTGCGGTAAATTTCGTAGGTATCAGGAGCGCCACCAGAGTTTGGTGCCGTCCAGTTAATGGTTGCCGACAGAGTGACTTCCGGGGTCCGGATGACACTCACATTCAGCGGTGCTCCGGGCGGGATAACCGCCATGGCCCCAGCCTCCGCGGAGGCTTTACTCTCTCCTCCCGGTCCTTTTGATGTGACCGCATAATAGTATCTGGTCACATCAGCGACTTCTCTGTCGCGATATGGAGAAGTGACGTTCGCCACAAATGGTGCAACCAGTGGCACAGGTGTTGTCGTTGACTTGTAGATATTGTAGGTAATAGGGCAGTTTGCTGAACTGGCCACCGGACTCCAGCCTATATCAATGAAGAGACTCCCATCATTGCCGGCGGTAACAGAAACTGATTCAGGCGACACTGGCGGTAATGAGCAGCAGCACTCCTCCGAAAGTGAGCTTTCTCCCAGGGGACTGAGGGCTGTGACCTTATAGTAGTAGGTCTTCAGATAATCCAGTCCGGTACAAGTGTAGGAGGTGTCAGTGATGCCGGTGATTTTGGTAGCTGTTTCTGGTGTCGCATTGGGATCGGTCGAGCAATAGAGTGTGTACGATGTGGCACCAGGGACAGCCTCCCATGTTACCAGTGTTGTCCCAGTGTCAACGGGGGTTGCAAGCACCGCCTTTGGAGTTGCGGTTACCGGGGTTGCAGAGTCGGAACTGCAGCCACACAGTGCAAAAGCCATTACTGCACAGATTGTAATACCAACTGTAATGGAAATGAATCGTTGCCAAAATGAATTGCCTGCGCTGTTAGTTTTCATAACATGTTCCTCCTTTTGTGTGGTTTAACGGCTTGACGCTGGTCACTGTCATGCGCAGTCCGTTATGCGGCCTTCAGGTCCTGTTAAATCTGAAGGTTCTGCCTGTTTTTTCTGGCTGCCAAGGCGGGTTTTACATTCTTGACACTTGAAGAACTGATTTCCGCAAAAGTGCGTCGCGTAATACAGCGAGTTCTGATCAGGGCGATTGTACAGATGGTAAAAGCTGCAATCTTCGATGAACGGGCACACCAGGTTGTCTGCAATAAGCATTAGAGTAATTTCGTCAAGCTCATGAATTTCATCGGTCATGGCGTCCTCCAGAATCCTGATCAACAGAAGCTGCAACAACGCGACACACGGTAATTTGATTAATTACATATAACGTGCCAAGAACATATATTCTGAATTAGATAAATAAATCAGCTTGTTACAAGACTGACCTTGAGAAGGGCATGAGTGCTGCCATTGAAATATTTATCAGCGGAGTTCAGTACATCCGGGAAAGCTGCTGTGGAGGGGGATTTTCAGGGGTGTGCTTTTTTTGCTGTGGTGTGCATATTTTTACTCTTTGAAATCATCACGGTGCAGGCGTTTGTTCAGAGTAGGACGGGATATATCAAGAAGCGCCGCTGCTCCTGTCTGGTTGTTGCCGGTAAGCTTGAGGGCCTCTGCAATCATAAACTCCTCCATTTCACTAATTGTAGGGAAACGGCCAAACATGGAGATCAGCATATTTGCATCTCGTACCGGGGCAGGCAAGTCACTGCAGCGAGACGGAGAGCCGCTTTGCAGGCATGGAAACGCTTCCATGGACACAAGACCATGCTTCCAACGTGCCACGACATCAAAGGCGATAGATCGGAGTTCGCGGACATTTCCTGGAAAGTGGCAGGTTGAGAGGCGCAGAGGTATTTCGGGATCAAGCACCGGCATCTCGCTGCCGAATGCCTGTGACGCTTCGCGAAGAAAATGGTTTAAAAGAAGAAGTATGTCTTCCGGCCGATCACGCAGCGGGGGGATGTGAATCTGATGGGCACAGAGACGATAATAAAGATCCCTGCGAAACTGTCCTGCCGCTACCCGCTCCTGAAGATCATGGTTTGTCGCCACAACAATATGCGTTGCTACTTTCCTGAGTGTGTCTGACCCGACCGGATAATACTCACCATGATGTATAAGGCGCAGAAGCTTGATCTGCGATGCTTCACCCAGATCGCCTATTTCATCGAGAAACAGTGTGCCGCCGGCTGCCTTGGCAATCAGTCCTTCACGATGGACACTGGCACCGGTAAAAGCGCCCCTGGAATGACCGAAGAGCGTGTCTGTAAACATGACATCATCCAGTCCTGCAATGTTGACTGATATGAAATCACCCTTGAGCCCGCTGGCTTTATGAATAGCCTGAGCAAAGAGGTCCTTGCCGACACCGGTCTCACCTGTGATAAGAACCGGTTCAGGAGAATGTGCAACGACCTCTACATAGGAGAAGAGCCTTTTTATCCGGGAAGAACAGGAAATTATACCGGAAAAGACCTCCGGATGTTCAAGCGTATCTGACAGCAGTTTCTTTTTCAGAGACGCGATTTCACCGGCCATGGCATCTATCCTGAGGGCCTTGTTGACGGCTGACAGCAGCCGGCTCTCCTCAACCGGCTTGATAAGATAATCAAACGCACCGTTTTTCATACATGCAACGGCCGCCTCCACATCGTACAAGGCGGTCATTATTATCACCGGCAGTTGGGGGAAAGCGGATACGATTTCCGGCAGCAGATCCGTTCCTGAGACATTGGGCATCATCAGGTCGAGCAAAATCAGTGATACCGGCTGCTTCTCCACGTTCAACAACGAAATGACCTTTTGACTGTCATTCAGGGTAATAATATTGGAAATACCCTTGCTGCACAGAGTCATCCTGGTGACGTCAAGAACATGATCCTCGTCGTCAACAAGCAGTATCGGCAGTGTCGGAACAGGATGTGTCGATCGTGCCATTGCTGATTCTCCTTTGCGGCGGGCTTGTCACAGGAAGTATGACCGTGACCGTGGTGCCCCTGCCTGCAGTTGACTGGAATTCCAGCCGCCCTCCGTGCTCCTTGATGATGTGGTTGGAAATAGACAGGCCAAGACCGGTTCCCCCGGTTTCCAGCTTCGTAGAAAAAAAAGGATCAAGGATATATGCCAGGTGTTCCTGTGGAATGCCGCAACCTTCATCGCTCACGGCAATAGCAACAGATTTCAATGAAGGATCATATGTGGTTGCCACCCGAACCGCCCGGTCTTCGGATGGCAGCGCCTGAATGGCGTTGACAATCAGATTGACTATTACCTGTTCCATTTGCTGCAGGTTGCCCTTTATCGTCAGCGGCTCCGAACTAAGGCTTAGAGAAAAGTTCCTGGTGTGCTTCTTGATCTGATGCTGAAGAATGGAGGCCGATATGGACACGGCCTTGTTAATGTCGACAGTCTGCATCATTTCTGATTTTGATTTTACCGTAAAATCCCGAAGGTTGTTGATTATGATTTCTATGCGCCGCGACCCATCTGTTATCATGTTAAAAATAGTGGGGATCGAGTCGCGTACTGTACTGAAAAACTCGCCTCCAAGTACAAAATCACCCTCTTCCATGAAGCGCCGCTCCAATATCGGCAGAACATCCTTCCATATATTATTGAGCAGCTGGGCACTGAGCAGAATATTGTTATTGGGGTTATTGATCTCATGGGCAATCCCGGCAACCAGAAAACCCAGTGATGTCATCTTGTTTGTTTGAATCAGTTTGGACTGGATCTCCTGTGCATCTTTCATCAAACGGGTTTTTTCAGTTATGTCATGCAGTGTACAGTAAACAATCCGACGATCTTTGAGCTGCAGCAGCTTAGCCCAGATTGAAACAATCAGGGCCTTTCCGGCGAGGTTTGTCATTTCACCACGTTTCAGCAGAAAATCTCCATGACAACAGATATCAGACAGCTTCAGGGAGGTGCTGAATTCATCTCTCACATTCAAATAATCCCAGGAGATTCCAAGCAGTGCATCGTGCACACCTTCAAACATAACCTGGGCCGCCGGATTGGCATCACAAACTGCACCAGAATCCAGGTCGAAGAGGATGATTGCGTCTCCATTCTGCTCGAATATCTGCCGGAAGCGTGACTCGCTCTGACGAAGAGAAGCTTCTGCAGACTGAAGCTCGGAAATGTTCTGCTTCTGTTCGGCAAGCAGCTGCTGGAGCTCAATGGTTTGTTCCTGAACCTGCTGTTCCAGATGGTTCTGATAATTGTTCAGCTCTATTTCCAGCATTCTACGATTACTGATATCCCGAGCTATTCCCCGATAGCCGCAGAAGCTGTTGTCTTTATCTAAAAATGGCGTACCACTGGTTTCTGTTACAACAATCCTGCCGTCTTTATGTACCAGGCAGTTCTCAAAAAGAACGAATGATCTCTGTTCTGCAGCTATTTCGTTAAAAAGTGAACTTATCCGTTCAGCATCATCTGGTGGCATCAACATAAAAGGTGTCATGCCTAAGATTTCCTCGGGATCATAACCCAGAAGAGTCTTGCATTGAGGCCCTGAATAGCTATAGCAGCCATTCGCGTCCACCTCCCAGACCCAGTCAACGGAACTCTCTACCAGACTTTGAAAACGCTTTTGGTTATAGATCAAGTCATCTTCGACAGCTTTGCGATCGTCAATAGGCACCAGAAGCTCCAGTGCCGACTGAGTGGAACCGTCTTTATCCTGGAGTGGTGTGACAATCACCTGAAACCAGCCAATGCGCCCCTGAGCATCGACCAGCCTATGTTCGGAAGGACGCAGCTGCCTGCCGGTTTCAAAGACCTCACGAACCCCACACTCATCGCAAGGACCCGCATCGCACTGTTTAAATGCATTATAACAGTGAGAACCCTCCACACTCCGGAAGGATTGCGACAATATTCGATTAGTCCAGATAATTTTATAGTTACGGTCTATCACGGCAAGCCCGGCTCCTATTGCGCTGGTGACCTGCTCCATGCGCTCCCGTTCGGCCCTCAGACCTGTTTCAGCCGAGCTGCGAAGAGCTATTTCTGCAATCAAGGGACGGATCAGGAGGAAATAAATCATGATGGAAATCAATATGGTGAGTAACACAACCTCAAGCAGCTCTTCCCAAGGGTCACGGATTCCGGCAATCATGACAACTGCAGCCGACTCCGAAACCAGTATTGCGAAGACAACAATCAGGAAGATATGCATAGGCTGGTATTGACGATTGGCAAACTTTGTAGAAAGGTGCATTGGAAATTCCCTCTTTCCAGTAGCATATCCATATGCCCGAAATACAAGGCGCGCAAAGTACTGAAACGACATATCCTGATATAATGGTACCATGAAATAAAAAAAAACAAACTTTGGCGGCTTGCACGGAACGTTATCAAACACCTGTCAACACAACTACCTGTTTAAAAGGGGCTCAGGTTATAAACCGGCTAAATATCTCTGACGAACTGTTCTTGCCAGCAGCCGGTCAAGCGGGTATTCTACTGGAAATTATTACTGACCTCTCCCAAAGAGGGATAACTTCTGACGCACTAATGGAGGAAAACATGAGTAAAGTTTATTTCAGCGATATGCGCGCCGGGCACAAAGAGAATCTGTTTGATAAAATAGCCAAACTTTTGTCTCTGGCAGGGCTCCGGCAGACAGTTGCCGAAGGCGATCTCACCGCAGTTAAAATCCATTTCGGCGAAAAGGGAAATCACACCTATCTCCGCCCGGTCTTTGCCCGGCGGGTTGTCGAAGAAATCAAGAAACTGGGGGCGATGCCGTTTCTTACCGACTCTTCGACGCTCTATCCGGGTCAGCGCAAGGAAGCTGTCTCCGCCCTGACCTGCGCGATCGAGAACGGCTTCGCCTACGCCTGCGTCGGCGCTCCTTTGGTTATCAGCGACGGCCTGCGCGGTGTGACTGAGACTGAAGTTGCCATAAATGGGGAGCTGCTGAAAAAGGCCTACATCGGCACCGAGATTGTCGAAGCCGATTCAATTGTAGCCATGACCCACTTTAAATGCCACGAGTTGACCGGGTTCGGCGGCGCGATCAAAAACCTGGGGATGGGGTGCGCCAGCCGCAAGGGGAAGCTGGTACAACACTCAACGGTAGCACCGGTTGTTGCAGCCAAGGCCTGTATCGGCTGCGGCATCTGTCCCCGCTCCTGTGCCCACGACGCGATCGTCATCACAGACGGCAAGGCATCAATCGATCCGCAAAAATGTACCGGCTGCTCTCGCTGCATCACAGTCTGTCCGGTCAAGGCGATCAACATCCAGTGGAATGAGGCTGCCGACCTGGTCATGCGCAAGATGTCCGAATATGCGAAAGGGGCACTCACCGGCAAGGAGGGCAAGGCGATCTACATCAACTTCATTACCCAGGTATCACCGGCCTGCGACTGCTACGGACACTCCGACGCCCCGATAGTCAACGACATCGGCATCTGCGCTTCGACAGATCCGGTTGCGATCGATCAGGCCTGTGCAGACTTGGTAAACGGAGCACGCGGCAATGAAGGAACGGCCCTGCAGAGCGGCTTTGAACCGGGCGGCGACAAGTTCCGTGGCTGCTGGCCGCAGATACCGTGGGAAGTCCAGCTGGAGCATGGGGAGAAGGTTGGATTGGGGAGCAGAGCCTATGAGTTGGTAAGGGTGTGATGTTTTAATTTTCGCACGAGCGTTAATTGATAAGTACGGTAACAAAGGCCAGCCGGGATGAAACTCTGGTTGGCCTTCTTTGTATGGTATGCCTTTATAGACAACTTCAAATAGCCCATATATCACCTCATTTGCGGCATAGGGCTAGGACATATCATTATCAAGTGTATAATATAGCAGGCTAAATACAGCGGCATGCTCCTTGCTCTATAAATTATAGGCCCAGAAACGGCAGTTGATCCGCAGATTTCACAGATTAACGCAGAAAAAACCAATAGCTGTTTTTAATGGCTTGTCCTACTTTTTGGTTAGAGCCGGTATTTTTTTTGTTTTTGATTTATCTGCGTCTATCGCTTAGAAGCGCCTACTTCTGGCTGCGTTAATCTGCGGATAGCTGTTTTGTTTGGTAGAAAAGCATCGCAACAGCTCGCATCATATGTAAGGGAGGCAAAAATGAAACCCATTATCTGGATATACCTGTTAGTACTGCTGCTGGTCCCGACATTGTCACAGGCCGGCATCATTGGGCCTGCAAACATTAGGTTTACTGATGGAGATGTCATGTTCCGGACACCTGATGACGATGAGTGGCTGCCGGCAGCAGTCAATACCCCTCTTGATGAAGGAGATGCGATCTGGTGCCCGGATGGCAGTCGGACAGAGATACAACTCGCTGACGGCACAGTGGTACGAATGGATGGTGGTTCAGAGCTCAACCTGATTGCCAATGAAGACGGCTTCACGCATCTCCATCTGGAGAGCGGGAGGATATACCTGAGAACGTACCGGACCAGCGGTAAGGATTCCCTGCAAATAGACGCCGCCGATACCACGGTAGTTCCGGCGGCACGCACCAGGCTTCGCATCGACATGCTGCCGAACAACCAGGAGGATGTCTCCATCTTTAAAGGGGCAGCTTATGTGGAGGGGAATGGCAGCCGTACAAAGGTACGCGCCGGTGAGCATATTGCCCTTGAGGAGGGGCGCAATGAACTCCTGCCGCTCAGTCCCGCAGACGACTGGGAATATTGGAATATGGACCGGGACCGTGCTCAGTCACGTTCAGCCAGGGTGGATTCCAATCTGCCGGACGAGCTACACAGTTACTCTGCGGATTTTGACACAAACGGGAAGTGGGTGCGTGTTCCGGAATACGGCATGGTCTGGCGGCCCACCATTATCCTTTCAGCCGACTGGGCCCCTTATCGCAGCGGGCGCTGGATCTGGAAAGGTGACGACTATGTCTGGGTATCCTACGAAATCTGGGGCTGGGTACCGTATCACTTCGGCCGTTGGGCGGTCGTAGCAGGTTTCGGCTGGTGCTGGGTTCCTCCGACTCGTGGCGATGTTTACTGGGGGCCCGGTTATGTGGGGTGGTATTCGACCGGTAGCCTCGTCGGCTGGACACCTTTAGCCCCTGGCGAGATTTTCTACGGGCGCAGAAACTATGGACGACATAGTGCGATAAACACCAACATGAACATTAACCCTGCAAACGTAATTTACAGGAACCGCAGAAGCCCAGGTGGCCTTACTGTGGTGCAGCAACATGACTTCCTGAGGGGGAGGACCGTCGTCCAGCAACCCTCCCAAAATGCATCAATTTCGGTATCCGTATCACTTGGAAGCCCGCGCATCAAACCGCTGCGCGAAACGCGCATGCCGGTAATCAAGCAAACACCACCCAGAGTCGCCCCACCACGCATCGAGTACAAAGACAGTCGTGAGTTGCGCAACAGGTTCCCCCGGATAAATCAGGAACCAGGGCCACAGCGCCGCAGTCAGCAGCCGGCAGCGGCTGCCCCGGCCAGCCAGACACCGCCTGTCAGAGAAAAAAGGACTGTTTTTCCTGCTGTCACGCCTGATGAAAGGAAAACTGTACCCGACTCAAAGCGTCATGAAGCACCGTCGAAACGAGACGACTCCGGCCGACGCCAAACAGCTCCACAACCTCTGCCAAAAACGGATTCGAGCACTTCCGGAGCGGTCCCGCAACAGTCAGATCAACCAAGGGGGATAAACCCACCGACGGTGATAACACCTGCCGCCCAGCCGCAACAGGAGCGGTCAAGGAGGATAACGTCACCGGTTATGACACCACGTGAAGCCGCACCCAAGAGAGAAGAGCGGGCAACTAAAGAGGTCAAGGAGAAAAAGGTATGGAAGGTAAAAACAGTGGAAAATTCTGACGACAAGGACAACAAGGAAAGAGAGTACAGACCGGGCGGTGAAGGTAGAAAGTCAAGGTGACCTTGCACATCCACAAGTATAAGAAAAGGCCCTCTGCCAGTGTAGAGGGCCTTTTCTTATAGATAAACCTGATTAGAACCAATCTCCTGTTACGCCGATTTCAAAATCCCCTCTCCATGAGGGAGAGGGTTAGGGTGAGGGGAAAACGCATGATTTATTGTACTTTTTCTTCCCCTCATCCGGCCTTCGGCCACCTTCTCCCTCAGGGAGAAGGAAATAGCGAGAGATAAGTGCTAATCAGATAGATAAATGAAAAGTCTGAGCAGTTCGCTACTGCTTTTTAATATTTTTATCATGGATGAAGCGGTGAAGCTCTTCGATGGTCTTCGCCTTATCAAGAGCCTGCTGAATCTCCTTTGCCGGGATTGGGTTGAGCTTCTTGGCCAACGCAGCCTCTTCACTGCCGCCGACATGAATCGTGTTATGTACTTTCTCGGGGGGGACCTCGCCACGGTCGCCCACCAGATGGACATAGCAGATGTAGGGATTGAATATCAGGGCTTCACTGATGACGACGCGTGCCATCTCCAGGGGAACATTTTTGCCAAGCCAGATAACACGGTTTGTCTGTGCATTCTCAATGCGAATGTTCTTCGGGAAAATGACCGCCTTTATTCCTTTTGCTTCCAGGTTTTTCACGAGATCACCGCTTTTTTCGATATCAGCTACTTCCACGGTAAAGAGCGGTGGCGATTGCTCAGCCTTCACAGAGCTGGGACTCCAGGTTGTTAGAATACAGGTGATGATGAGAACAAGCGGGACCGTTGTAAACCAGCGCATGCAGCGTACTCCTTTCAAAATGTAAAGTGATGAATTGATTTGCGAACATAACAATAGCAGAAAAATGTTCATGCCCTGCTTATTTTTTCCTGAATCGTTCCAATAAGGCGCTTGGGGTCTAAACAGTTCCCTCTCCATGAGGGAGAGGGTTAGGGTGAGGGGAAAAATGGTGGATTATGCAGCACCGTCATCCCCTCATCCGGCCTTTGGCCACCTTCTCCTTTAGGCCCTAGGGTCCTAAGGGAGAAGGGTTTTGCGCCCTATTAGAACTAATCAGGTATTTTTTCACTAACAGATGTTCCTTGGCAAAACATTAAAAAAGGGGCGGCTGTATCAGCCGCCCCCTGAAGAACCTTACAAAATTTTACAATACTAGTTTGGTGTCATCTTCAGGCCGCGTTCCGGTCTGGAGAAGTTGTGGCACAAGGAGCAGTCGTAGCCTTTTGCGATATGCGAATGAATTCTGGTGTAGTCGCCAGGTGTTTTCGCACGATGGCACTGTGCACAAACAGTTGTTGTTGGTCCCTTGAGGGCATAGCCCATAGTCTTGAGATTCATCCGGGTAGTGCTTTCATGGCAGTCAGCGCAGGTCAGTACGTTGCCAACTGCTGTTGGAACCTGATGGTTCAGCAGCTGAAGCTCGTCAGTAGTAATTGTTGTGTAACCTCCGCTGATACCCATGTAAGCCATACCGTCAAGAACGGCCTGGTTGTAGTTACCGGTGGCAAAGAAGGTAGCGGTGGAGAGATCGACGATCTTGCCGCCGGCCAACGCTTGTGTAGCAGTCTTGTACTTGAACGGAAACAGCTTCGTGCCGACTGCGTCGGTGATCGCACCCACCGGACGGGAAATCTTGTATGCGCCGGTGGTTGGGTCGATAACTGCTGCGTCAAAGGAGTTGTTACCCCAGCTGGTGCCGTTCCAGAAAGCATATTTTGGCATCTGATCATTTGCTTTGGTAGGCAGCGGCTCATAGCGGTTTAGAGTGGCATTCCACTCGTTGTGCTGCCAGTCGCGGTGCATTTCAGTAGCCTCTGTTGCTGCGGTGTCATTGGCATTCTTGGCGTATGTTTTGATGTGACAGGTCTGGCATGCAACGCGGGTGACGTGCGTGTTGACAGCCGAAGTGGAATGACCGCTGGTGATTGAGCTCTTGGTTGTGTGGCAGGTGCTTGTGGAGCAGCTCAGCTGTACTGTGCTGTCCTGGGGACGTATATCAGTACCGCGGCCGGCTACCCGGTGAGCGGTGAACGTATGGCAGCCCTGGCACTGGATGTTGCCGCCGGAGCCCATGGCCATATGTGTGTCATACAGTACGTCGCTGGTAGTACCGGAAGCCAGGGCGATATCGCCGCGCTTGACTGCGTCGCCGCCGCCTGCTTTAGCATGGCATCCGAGGCAGTTCTTGCGAATCGGTTTGATGTTGGCTTTCTGTGCAACCAGGTTCATGTTAAGGCCAACAGCAGGCTCAAAGAGGCCGGTTGTAGCGTTGCGAACACGGCTGTAAGGGGCGTTGACGGTGTCGTTGTGGCAGATAAGGCAGTCAATGCTGGCAAGCTGTGCAGCAGAAGGGCTGGCAGTAGCAACAGGCTTGGCACCGGTACCGACATGGCAGGCGCCACATGGGCCCCAATTGCCTTGAATGTTGATGCAGTATGCGTTAAGTGCACTGGAGCCGTCTGTGGCGTCCATCTTGCCCTGAGTGGCCGGACCGGTTGTCATTTCTGCTGCAGAACCTTTCCACTGGTAGTGAACGGACTGGTACATGGCCTGAGCCTGGCTGGTATGGCATGAGATACAGATGTCATAGCCGGTCCAGGTGATAGCAGCGTGACCGGTCACAGCAGTGATAGTATAAAGGCCGGTTTTGACCGCTTCACTGTTTCCTGCAGTATCCCTTGAGAAATACTTCAGGGTTGTGGTAGCGGCGATGTTAATCGGAGCGCTATAGACAGTGGAAGAAGTGGTTGGTGTCGTACCGTTGGTAGTGTAATAGGTGGTGCCTGCTTCGTTACGGGTCAGGGTTACGTTCTGAGCCGAGGTGTACGTTCCGGCAGCTGGTGATGCGGTGGTGACCGGCGGAGTTGTGTCGCTGCCGGCGTTAATAGTGTACAGACCGGTTTTAACAGCTTCGCTGTTACCGGCGGTATCGCGGGAGAAATACTTCAAAGTTGTTGTTGTGGCGATGCTGATCGGTGCGCTGTACACGGTTGACGATGTCGTCGGGGTGGAACCGTTGGTGGTGTAATACGTGGTGGCCGGCTCATTGGCGGTCAAGGTTACGCTCTGTGCCGAGGTGTACGTCCCGGCAGCAGGTGTTGCGGTGGTGACCGGTTTTTGTTTGTCGGCAGCAAATGAAATGCTGCTTAAGGCCAGGATGATCAAACAGATACTGCATAATACTGATACAATTTTTTTCATGCGGTTATTCCTCCAAATTCAAAGGTTAGTGGTACTTGCAAACTGCTTTGCCTTGTAACGACAATTTAACTTCTGATCTGCGCGCCTCTGTGAGATTAGCTTCCTCCCTGGAGTTTGGAGTATAAATAATTCAAGTGTCTCTGTTGTTAGCAGAAAACATTCCACTTTTATAATACAAGCATAACAAATTATCATAACCATTGCTGAACAGGTACTTACAATCCCAACTTTAGCAGCATATAATGTTTACTAATTCAGTAGACGACTATTAATTAAAATACCGAGCTGTTCAGTGGGTGATATGCCCCAAAAATGACAACAGCTGAGGCATTTAACCCTGATCGTTGATGGGTATTTCTGGGGTGTATCACCCATAACCATAAAAACAGGCACTGGACATGAAAACTGCGTTCCAGTAAGCACTGGCACTGCAGTACATGGGGCAAAACCGCTGTTTGTTGCGATATCACTCCACACAACGCAAAGCCATCAAAAGACTGGCAACTACTCTGTGGGCGCTGTTTTCAGCGCCCTGTTTTTTTCCAGCAGATATCCGTGCAACTCCTCAACGCTCTTGGCAGCGGCGAGTGTTTTCAGAAACTCCTGCCGATCAATGACATTCAGCTTTTTGTACAGGGCCGCTTCGATGCTGCCGCCGATATGGATGGTTCTGTGGAATGCTTCCGGCGGAACTTCTCCCCTCTCCCCCACGATGTAGAAAAACTTGAGATACGGATAGAGGCGTATCGCTTCGGGCAGAACTGTCTGCAGTGCTGTCAAGGGGACATTTTTCCCGATCCATACGGCGCAGTTGGTCTGTTCATCGACTATCCTGATATTTGCCGGCGGGATAACCGTTTTGATTCCTTTTGCCTCAAGGAGGGTGACCAGTTCCTTGAGCTCCTTGCTCTTGCCGACGTCGGCGATTTCAACGGTGACGGTTGCTGGCAGTTCTGCAGCATAAACCATTGTGGTGCTGAAAACTGTCAGGAGAAATAAAACGGCAAAGATGAGGCGTGATGCTGAAAAGCTGGTCATGACTTACCTCCGGAATCTAAAAAAGGGGCCGGCGAAATGCCGGCCCCCGGTGCTGCGTTACTGCAATGATGCTTACTTGGTCATCTTCAGACCGCGCTCAGGGCGGGAGAAGTTGTGGCAGAGTGAGCAGTCATATCCTTCGCTGTCAACGTGCTTGCTGTGTACTGATGTGTAGCTCGGTACGCTTTCGCTGCCGTGGCAGTCGTTGCACAGGTCGCTGGTTGGCTTCTTCAGGCCGTAGCCGAAGTTGGTGATCAGCTTCATCTTGGTTGCTGTGGTGTTCGGGTGGCAGGCTGAACAGGACAGAGCGTTGCCGGATGCAGGTGGTATCTGGTGGTTGAGTACCTGATACTCGTCGGTTGTTACTGTCTGCCACGCATCGCCGGTGCGGCCCATGTTGGCGAGACCGGTGTTTACTGCTGTTACATAGTTGCCATCTGCAAAGAAGCTGCGGGTGGAGAGGCCGATCAGTTTGCCGGTGGTTGTGTCAAGCGGCTGCTGAGCGGTTTTGTACTTGAATGGGTAAAGCTTGGTGCCGGCCGGGTCAGTTATAGCGCCGTTCGGCCGGGAGATCTTGTAAAAGCCGGTTGTCGGGTCGATTACAGCAGCATCATTGAGGTTGTTGCCCCAGCTGGTGCCGTTCCAGAATGCATATTTAGGTACGAGGTTGCTGCCCTTGGTAGGAAGCGGCTCGTAGCGAAGCAGGGTTGCATTCCACTCGTTATGTTCCCAGGTACGGTTTGTTTCGGTTGCTTCTGTGGCGGTTGTGTCGTTGGCATCTTTTGCGTAAATCGGCAGGTGGCAGGTCTGGCAGGCCACGCGTGCTGTGTGCTTCTGGATACCGGATGTTGCATGGCCGGTGCTTACGCCGGTTTTTGTTGGGTGACAGGTTGTTGTAGCGCAGGTTACTGCTACTGTGGAGTCTTGCGGACGGAGGTCGGAACCGCGGCCGGCTACTTTGTGGTTGGTGAATTTGTGGCAGTTCTGGCAAGTCATGTTACCACGGCTGGTTGCCATGTGTACGTCATAGAGGCTGTCAGCGGTTGTGCCGGATGCTAGGGCGATGTCGCCGCGTTTTACTGCGTCGCCGCCGCCAGCTTTGGCGTGGCAGCCGAGGCAGGTGTTACGAACTGGTTTGATGACGGTGCGAACGACGTTGTTCATGTCGATGCCGACGTTTGGCTCGAAGAGGCCGGTTGTGGCATTACGTGTACGGGCATATGGTGTTGCGATGGTGCCGTTTTTGTGGCACATGAGGCAGTCGATTTCGGCAAGCTGTGCGTCAGACGGTGTGGTTGTTGCGACAGGCTTGTTACCGGTTCCTGCGTGGCAGGCGCCGCAGGCTTTCCAGCCGTCAAGGATGTTGATGCAGTATGCGTTAAGTGCGCTGGAGCCGTCGAGGGAGTCCATCTTGCCCTGTTTTGCAGCTGGGCCGGTGGTCATTTTTGCGCCGGATGCCATCCACTGATAGTGAACGCCCTGGTACATGTCGGTTGAGGAGGTGCGGTGGCAGGCGAGGCATGTGCCGTAGCCGGTCCAGGTCAGGCTGGTGTTGGCAGCATCGTGGGTTTTAGGACCGCTGATGGTGTACACGCCGGTTTTTACGGCTTCGCTAACGCCAGCGGTGGTACGGGAGAAATACTTCAGGGTTGTGGTTGTTGCAACTGGAATCGCTGCTGAGTAAGTTTTTGTTGTTCCGGCCACTGGGTAAACCGGTGTGGTGCCGTCAGTGGTGTAATAGATTGGAGCTGCTGGCACACTTGTCAGCGTTACGTTCTGTGCGGCAGTGTAAGTACCTGCAGCAGGAGTTGCTGTGGTAACTGATGCTGCTGACCCAACAGTAAAGTTTATTGTAGCGGTGCCGGTATCAGAGGAACTGGCAACAGCAACCTTGTCTGACCAAGTGCCGGCTGGTGCGCTGCTGGACAGGGTGTAGCTGTAGGTGTATGTGCCGGTGCTGACTTTGGTCATGCTTACAGCATTTACCTTAGTGGAACCGGATGGGTCTTTGATGGTGATTTTAGGAGAACTGGATGGGCTCGAAAGTGAGCCGCTTCTTTTAAGCAGTGCAGTGGTCTTTACAACATTACCGGCGGAATAGGTGGCCTTGTCGGTGGTGACGGTGACCGTGTAGGTAGATGCATACGCAAATACCGGCAAGAGCATACAGATCAGTAATAAGGTAACAATTTTTTTCATTCAGTAATCCTCCAGGATTCATGGGTAAGTTGTACTTGCAAACAGCTTTGCTTTGTTACGACTCTTTACCTGTTGAAACTGTGCACCTCTTTGAGATAGGTATTCCTCCTTAGTATCTGGGTATAAATAATCAAGTTCTTTGTTATCAGCAGAAATCGTTCCACTTTTGTTATATCAACATAACAAATATTCATAACTGTTATAGTACAGCTATTTATAGACCAAACTTTAGCAGTGCATAATGTTTATCAATCTAGTCGAGGACCATTAATTAAAATATTGGGGCATCATTTGGGTCATATAACCCATGCCATAACATTTTCTGAGGTATATACCCCTGCAAGGTATGGGGCGTTTTTAGGGTATACTCCCTAGATAAAAAAATAACTGCCAGATGCGTAAAAACTGCGTGCCGACCGGCGCAGACACTGTTACAATCACAATAAAAAAGGATCAACTCATGACCAACTTGCCAAAATGTCCAACATGCAGTTCAGAATATACCTATGAAGACGGAGACATGTTCGTCTGCCCGGAATGCGCCTTTGAGTGGCCAATAGCTGCTGCTGAGAACGCAGCAACCGACATTATCGTACGCGATGCTTTCGGCAATGAACTTAAGGCCGGTGATTCGATAACCGTCATCAAGGATCTGAAGATCAAGGGCTCGTCGTCGGTTGTCAAAACCGGCGTCAAGATCAAGATCATCCGTCTCGTTGCAGGAGATCACGATATCGACTGCAAAATAGATGGCGTCGGCGCAATGCAGTTGAAATCGGAATTCGTCAAGAAAGCATGAAAGGAAATATATCGTGAAAGCGGTTATTCAGCGTGTCACCTCCGCCTCGGTTTCTGTCGAGGGGAAAACAGTCGGCCAGATCGGGCAAGGAATATTGATTCTGCTTGGTGTGGAAAAAGGGGATGCCGAACCCCAGGCCAACTGGCTGGCTGACAAGATCTGCAGCCTGCGTTTTTTCTCAGATAACGATGGCAAGATGAACCTTTCGGTTCAGGATATCGGCGGCAGCCTGCTGGTGGTTTCCCAATTCACCCTGGCAGGCAACTGCGCCAAAGGGAAGCGCCCCTCATTTGATACCGCAGCACCGGCAGACGAAGGAAAGCGCTTGTACGAATATTTTGTAACTGCTGCCGGGCGGACCGGCATACCGGTTGAAACGGGAATTTTTCAGGCAGACATGCAGGTGTCGCTGGTCAATGACGGGCCGGTGACGTTTATTCTGGAGAGACAACCATGATCAAAGAACTTACCCTCGGCTTTTCCCCCTGCCCCAACGACACCTTCATGTTCTACCCGCTTGTGCACGGCCTGGTCGACACAGGCGGTCTTTCATACCGGGAACGGCTGGAAGATGTCGAAACTCTCAACCAACTGGCGCTCAAAGGAGAACTGGACATCAGCAAGGTTTCCTATCACGCTCTCGGACATATTCGTGACCGGTATGCGCTGCTCCGCTCCGGCAGTGCCCTTGGGCGCGGCTGCGGGCCGCTGCTGGTGGCAAGTGGAGCGATAGATCCGGCAAACCTGCGCGGAAAGACCATTGCCGTGCCGGGTCGCTACACGACTGCCCTGCTGCTGTTGAGGCTGTTTGATCCGGAACTGGATAATTTTATCGTTATGCCCTTTAACGAAATAATGGATGCCGTATTGAGCGGCAACGTCGATGCCGGACTCATCATTCACGAATCGCGCTTTACGTATCACGGCTTTGGACTCCACAAACTGGTTGATCTGGGGGAATGGTGGGAGGGAGAAACCGGTCTGCCGATTCCGCTTGGCGGAATTGTGGCGCGGCGTTCGCTTGGCGCGGAAAAAATCGCTGCGGTTGAACGCGCACTGCGCTGCGGGGTTGAATACGCGCAATCCCACCAGGGAGAAGCTGCCCGTTATATCGGTGAGCATGCCCAGGAGATGAGCCCGGAGGTTTGCGCTGCCCACATCGGCCTGTACGTCAACGACTTTTCCACCGACCTGGGGGATGAAGGGATAGAAGCGATCACCTGCCTGCTGCAGCGGGCCGAAGCAGCCGGACTCATTCCGGCATCCGGGACTCAGCTCTTTGCCTGAAAGCAAGAGGAGTTATTGTCCGGCCGAGCACTTGCCGTCGGCCGGAAGCTTCCCCCCCAGACCGCATCACATCACAAGACATCACACTGTTTTTACCCCCTGAGCACTCCGGCAGTATGAGCAGTCCGGTTCGTCCCACCTGAAAAATTCCCCGCAGTTCGAACATTTCCTGAACTGTCCCTCTACCTCACACAACGGCTTGGCAAAATGGATGTACAAAAGCAGTGGAAAAAACAGGGCGCAGAGCAGGCACCAGCCGACTACACTCCTCCCCCTGTTGGCGGCCATAATGCCGCCGGACACACCCGGTACAATAACAATCAGAAAAACTAAAAAGGCCGGTTTGATATACTCATACATTGCAGTCACCCCCTGACCATCATACTCCATCCAAGCATACCAGAGAGCTGTCCTGACACAAGCGGCGGGGCACATTTCGCCGCCGAAGCAGATGCAGTGCCGAATTTGACAGAGACAATCCGGCTGGTACACTTTACTCACCCTGAGCACAGGGGAGGAAATCATGAATCTTCTCGAGTTGCACGATATCTTCTTTACGGTGTCCGGCCGGGAGGTGCTGTCGGGGCTGCAGCTCGCTGTCAAGGCCGGCGAGGTACACGCCCTGCTCGGAACCAACGGCACCGGCAAGAGTACCCTGGCATACCTGATCATGGGGTGTGGCGGTTACCGGCCGGTATCTGGAGGAATAATCTTTGCCGGAACCGTGCTTAATGATCTGAAAATCCACGAGCGGGCACGACTCGGCATCTGCATGGCATGGCAGGAACCGGCCAGGTTCGAAGGCTTGCGGGTGCGCGACTACCTGACGCTCGGAACAGCGGTTGAAGAGCCGGAGCTGGCTCTTTCCATGGTGGGACTGGAGCCGGCACGCTACCTCGACCGGATGGTAGACAGTGCCCTGAGCGGTGGAGAGCGCAAACGGATCGAACTGGCTTCGGTCCTGGCGCTACGGCCGAAACTTGCGATACTCGACGAACCGGACTCAGGCATCGATATGCTTTCCACCAACGACATTCTCCGGGTCCTTGAACGTCTCAGGGGCGAAGGGAGTGCCGTACTCCTGATCACCCACCGGGACGAGATCGCAGCAGCTGCCGATCACGCATCCCAGATCTGCGGCGGCAAAATCGTCTGCAGCGGAAGCCCGTCCTCTGTTGCCGCCGTTTTCAAGAGTAGAAAATGCATATCCTGTGACGGGGAGGTCTGCAGCGATGAATGAGTTCGACCAGCTTATGACGGCAATGGGCGCTGCCGGAGGCGACCGGGCGGTGCTTGACGATCCGGCGACGGCGCATCTCGTGGTGGTCGGATCGCGGATTATCAGTTCCCGGGCTTTGCCGGGGCTGGATGTCGAGGCCGCCGCTGCGGAGGGGGGCGTTCGTGTCAAGATCAGGTTACGCGAGGGAATACAGCTGACAGCACCGGTCCATACCTGTTTCGGGGTTGTGCATCGAGAAGGCGACCAGCGTATCGATATAAATATTGTCCTGGAACCTGATTCCTCCGCCCGCTTTATCGCCCACTGCCTTTTTCCCAAGGCGGAGCGTGTCAGACATATCATGGATGCCCATGTGGAGATCGGCGCAGGTGCATCCATGCAGTATCAGGAACGGCATTTCCACGGACCTCATGGCGGAGTGGAGGTTATTCCCAAGGCAGTAGTCAGGATAGGAAAGGGAGGCAGATACTCGTCTGATTTCACTCTCACCGACGGCCGGGTGGGAGCCCTCGCCATCGACTATGATGTTGAGGCGGCTGAGGATGCCGTCGTCGAATTGACGGCACGGGTTTTCGGGCATGGCAGCGATGATATCCGGATCCGGGAGCGGGTTGTTCTCGGGGGAGAAAACGCACGCGGAATAATCAAAACAAGAATCGCCGTCGAGGACGACGCCCTGGCCGAGGTGACCGGAATTACCGAGGGAAATGCCGCCGGCGCCCGCGGTCACGTGGACTGCATGGAGATTATCCGCGACCGGGCAGTGGCAAAAGCGATCCCGATCGTAAGTGTCACCCACCCCCAGGCCAAGGTAACTCACGAGGCCGCCATCGGCAGTGTTGACAAGCACCAGCTGGAAACTCTCATGGCTCACGGCCTTACCCCGGAAGAAGCTGTGGATGTAATTGTGAAAGGGATGTTGGGGTAGTGACAGAGGCCGATTTGACCGGGACCGTTCAGCTGGTAAATTCAATTATTTCGATTGCAAAGGAGAATTCCATGAACCTGGAAATGCACGGTATCAAGATTGAGTATCCCGAAGATTGCAACATCATCATCGGACAGGCGCACTTTATCAAGACAGCTGAGGATCTGTACGAAATTATTGCCACCACGTTGCCGCAGGCACGCTTCGGGATCGCCTTCAGCGAAGCTTCCGGCCCCTGCCTGATACGGATCGAGGGAAATGATGATGATCTGGTGAAAACATGTGTCACAGCCATTAAGGCTATCGGTGCCGGCCATGTTTTCTGCATCCTGCTGCGCGATGCCTATCCGATCGCAGTTCTCAACCAGATAAAAAACTGTCCGGAGGTTTGTACCATCTACTGTGCCACGGCAAATCCGCTGCAGGTCATAGTCGCCTCAACACTCCAGGGGTGGGGCATCATCGGCGTGATCGACGGTTTTCCACCCAAGGGCGTGGAGGCGGACGAAGAGCGTCAGGAGCGTCGGGCGCTGTTGCGCAGGATCGGCTACAAGCTGTGAGGATAGCGGCGGTTTTGCAAACAACCGCCACTGTAATCCAAGCCTGTCAGAGCAAGGGGGAAAGCCATGAGACTGAATATCATCATAGTGTGTGCGATTTTGCTGACCTCATCATCAGCCTTTGCCCACCACTGGTGCTGGACATGCGAACAGGACAACACCTACGGATGGCAGATGATGACTCCTGACGAGCGGAAAGAGCACCAGGCCAAGCTGGCACGCTTTACCGACTACAACACCTGTAAAGAATATATCGATTCACACAACAAAGAGATGGAATACCGGGCCAGAGTGAAAGGCATTGACCTGCAGGTCATGGATGTTAACCCCTGTGATGCGATGAGGGATAAAGGCATCCTCAAGTAGTTTTGACCCGAAAATCCCGACGGCAGTTTAAGTTGAGACACCTGGCGGAGTAGAAAAAATGAAGTTCGGAATTCATATATTGGTTCTGATGTTCTGCCTTCTTTTTGCCGGAACATCAGCTCTCGCATCTGATCCTGCAACGCCTGAAATGGCGTGCTCGCAGGCGGGTGAACAGCGGCAGGATCCTGACGGAATCTGTGCAGATCCGCAAAGCACTGTCACCCCGGCAGTGCCGGAGGGATCACTTCAGCTGCTGCTTTCGCTGCAGAGCAGCCGGATAGTATGGAATGAGTATCAACCGGCAGCCGGTAAAAACCCGGCGCAGCCAAAGGATTTGAACAACAAGACCATCGTCTATTTCTTCTGGGGAAAAGGATGCCCCCACTGTGAAGAGGAGAAAAAGTTTCTCGATGAACTGCAGCGAGGACAACCATCGTTGGAGATCAGGGAGTACGAAGTCTGGTACAACAGGGAGAACGCCGGACTGATGGCAGCCATGCTCCGGGATCATGACGCACTGTTCTCCGGAGTTCCCGTCACGTTTGTTGATGACCAGGTGTTTTCCGGTTTTACGGAGCAGATCAGGGGCACACTGGAAAAGGCGATCAAGGAGTGCGACGCAGTGCCGTGCGCTGATCCGGCTGAGCGGACCGGCAGAAGCAGGCCGCCGGAGCAGACTGCCAAAGCCGGAACATTTGACAAAGTTACTACAGCCGGAACCGGAGCGGCCGATACCGGGAGAGCCGTCACCATTCCACTCCTTGGCGCCGTCGACGCCCGCACATCCTCCCTCCCGCTCCTGACGCTGTTAATTGCCGGGATGGACAGCTTCAACCCCTGCGCATTCTTTGTGCTGCTTTCCCTGTTAGGTATCCTGATTCACGCCGGGTCGCGTAACAAAATGCTCCTGATCGGCGGGGTATTTGTCTTTTTTTCCGGTTTTATCTATTTTCTTGTCATGGCTGCCTGGCTGAACCTGTTTCTTGTCATGGGGCATGTTGCGGTTATTACCACCATCGCAGGCGGTGTCTCTCTGGTCATAGCGGGAATCAACATCAAGGATTTTTTCCTGTTCAAACGGGGTTTTTCCCTGACCATTCCCGACAGCGCCAAACCGAAGCTGTTTGACCGGATGCGCCGGTTGCTGCGCTCCACTTCGACCGTGTCAGTCCTGGTCGGAGCCACGGTGCTTGCTGTGGTTGCCAATTTATATGAACTGCTCTGTACGGCCGGGTTTCCGATGGTATTCACCAGGATACTTACCCTGAACAAACTTTCGACAGCGACCTATTACCTGTTTCTCCTGCTTTACAATATCATCTACGTGGTCCCGCTGTTCATCATTGTTCTCGGTTTCACACTTACACTAGGGAAACGGCAGCTGACCGAATGGCAGGGAAGAGTCCTGAAGCTTGTTTCAGGGACCATGATGCTCGGACTCGGCTCAGTCCTCCTCACGAATCCTGCGCTATTGAACAGCTTGATGGTCTCGTCTGTCATTCTGGCATCGGCACTGGTGGTCTCGCTGTTGGTGGCCACAGCAACAAGAAGATTTGGCGGATGATCATTACTCATTATCGGAGGCATCTGATGAAAACGATTCCAATTCTTTTATTTGTTTTTGCGATATGCGCACTACCAGCTATCTGCCAGGCGGATCCCGGCATTCCGGGAGCATATGTATCCGGATTTATCGGCGTGCATGTTCCTGGTGACACAGACGTGCCAAGCACCGATTTCTTAACCAATGAATCCTTCAATGACCGGGTGGAATTCGATCCCGGCATCAACATCGGGGGAACTGGAGGGTATGATTTCGGAATAGTCCGCCTTGAAGGCGAACTGTCACACAAGTATTCGACAATCAAGACTATTACCGATCAGACGGCAGGCGACCTTATCCGTAGCCCGAATGGGGATCTCGGGGTGCTGGCCATCATGTTCAACGGCTTCATCGATCTGCATAACAATTCTCAGCTTACTCCATATCTGGGTGGAGGCGTTGGCTTTGCTTCCATGTATTTGAGCGATACTTACGGGATAACCACCAGCGGCGGAATCTCGAAAATGACGCTGTTGTACGGCGCTGGAAATGACACTGTTTTTGCCTATCAAGTCGGAGCCGGCCTGGATATTGCGTTGAACCGTCGCTTTTCGCTGGATGTCGGATACCGTTATTTCGGCACCAGCAGAGCTGATTTCTACTCTGATTTGGCCATCTCAAGCAGCATGAAATTCGAGAGCCATACTTCTACTTTAGGTTTCAGATATAGATATTGACCATATCAACCGGGGCTTTTAAACAGTCAAATCAGACGGATACCTGCAGCAGAATTATCCGGTACCTGTCTGGACAGACTATTTACCACCAAGAATCGTGTGTGCTTATGCAGAGGGGAGGTGATGAATCAGTTCCGCATCAATCAATATTGCCGGTCGCAGCGACTGAACGGGTTGCAGCAGTTGTGTCCAATATCCGATCAACCCACATTTAACAAGGAGTCAGTCATGATAAAAAGATCATTATTGCTGTCGGTTGTTGCAACCTCACTTTTGCTGCCATCAGGTCTTGTACTTGCGGATGACCAGCAGCGGGACCGGGACAGGGACAAAATTCAGGATCAGGACAGAGACCATGACAGGGACCGAGACCAAGATAGGGATAGGGATAGAATCAAGGATCAGAAAAAAGACCGGATACAGGATCGGATCTATGGCAGCCAGCTTATGACTCAGCAAGAGCGCACAGAATACCGTGCCAGGATACGTGCTGCTAAAACAGCAGAAGAGCGTGAGCAAATTCGAATGCAACATCACGAGCGCATGAAAGAGCGTGCCAAGACGAAAGGACTTACCCTGCCAGACGAACCGCCAGTCAGGGGCGGCGGCATGGGACCAGGAGGTGGCATGGGGCCAGGCGGGGGTATGGGTCCAGGTGGAAAACGCTGATCCATTCAGCTATTAATTCTGAAAGCGGGGAGACTCGATGCGCTATCCTCCATTACTGACAGATCTGTACGAACTGACCATGCTGGCCGGTTACCTGGATGAGGGGATGACGGAAAAACATGCCGTTTTTGACCTGTTTTTCCGCACGAACCCATTCGAGGGGGGGTACGCGGTTTTTGCCGGACTGGAGCCGGCCCTCGATTATCTTGAGGGGTTGCGCTTTCTTCCGGAGGAACTGGAGTACCTGCGGGGGCTGGGAATATTCAAACCGGTCTTTATCGAGTTTCTGCGCGAATTCCGCTTCCGCTGCAAGGTGACGGCGCCGCCGGAGGGGACAGTGGTCTTTGCCAACGAGCCGCTTCTGACTGTGGAAGGGGAGCTGGCTGAGGCGCAGTTTGTCGAGACGGCGCTGCTCAACATCATCAATTTCCAGACCCTGATGGCTACGAAAGCGTCACGGATAACTCATGCCGCCGCCGGGGCGCCGGTGATTGAGTTCGGCTTGCGCCGGGCCCACGGACCAGACGGCGCCATCACCTGCGCCAGGGCAGCCTGCGTAGGTGGCGTCCGCAGCACAAGCAACGTGCAGGCAGGCATGCTGTATGGCCTGCCGGTGCGTGGGACTCATGCCCATAGCTGGGTTCAGGCCTTCCCGGATGAGTTGACCGCCTTCCGGGCTTATGCAGATGCCTTTCCCGACAGTTCCATTCTGCTGGTGGACACCTACGACACCTTGAAGAGCGGTGTTCCGAACGCCATCACCGTGGCAAGAGAACTGCGAGATCGGGGGCACGAACTGCGCGGAATCCGGCTGGATTCCGGAGATCTTGCCTTTCTCTCCCGCAAGAGCCGCCGTATGTTCGACGAGGCCGGCTTCCCGGAAGTAAAGATCGTCGCGTCCAATGAACTGGACGAGTTTGTGATCGACTCCATCAGGAGCGAGGGGGGGCGGGTTGACATCTACGGCATCGGCACCAAGCTGGCGACCTGCGCCGGATCCGGAGGGGGAGCACTGGGTGGGGTCTATAAGCTCGTGGCCGTGGACGGGCAGCCAAAGCTGAAGGTAACCAGCGACGTCGCCAAGGCGACCCTTCCGGGAAAAAAACGTGTCCTGAGGGCGCTCGGGGCGGATGGCGTCATGATTCAGGATGTGATCTGCCTGGAAGAGGATAATGAGCCGTTCGGCGGCGATACTGTTTACGACCCGTGCAACCCGCTCCAGTGCACTAAGCTACCGTTAAAAACCACATTACATGAGTTGCGGAGGGTGGTGATGGAGAACGGCTGCCGTACCAAACCACCGGAGACACTGAACACAATGGCCGATCGATGTGAGCGGCAACTGGCACGGCTGCCGGAGGGCTGCCTGCGCTTCATCAATGCTCACCGCTACAAGGTATCCATTTCCGGGAGGCTGAATAATCTTAGAAACACACTGATCGACCAGATACGCAAGGAGTAAGAGCCATGCACGAGAAAGCCGCTTTACTGATAGTGGATGTACAGAACGATTTCTGCCCCGGCGGAGCATTGCAGATCACCGACGGAGACCGGGTTGTAAAACCGACTAACCGAGCTGCACAGCTTTTTGCGGCTGCCGGTTTACCGGTACTGGCCAGCCGCGATTGGCATCCGCCCACCACCAGACATTTCCGGAAGTTCGGCGGTGTCTGGCCTGTTCATTGCGTCCAGGAGACCCAGGGGGCCGCCTTTCATCCTGCTCTTCTCCTGCCGAAAGGGACAATTGTGCTCTCAAAAGGGATAAACCCGGAGATGGACGGCTACTCGGCATTCGAGGGAGTAACCTATGACGGCAGGATACTGGACGAACTGCTGCAGGAACTGCAGGTCCGGGAACTCTATATCTGCGGCCTTGCTACCGACTATTGTGTTCTCTGTACAACACGGGAAGCATTGCGAAAAGGATTCAAGGTCACTGTACTGACAGATGCCGTGGCTGGGGTGGACATAGTCCCGGGAGAGTCAGAAACTGCCCTCGAAACTATGGAAAAAGCCGGCGCACACTTAACTACCGTGAAGGAACTGCAAACCGGAAAACATCTGAAACTGCCGGAGCAATAGGATGCGCTACCTTATATTGGCCGACATGGCACTCCTCCTCCATGCTTTCTTTGTGTTCTTCGTGCTGTTCGGCGGGTTGGCGGCATTGCACTGGCGGCGCCTCGCCTGGCTCCATATCCCTGCAGCACCTTGGGGAGCTGTCATAGAATTGAGCGGCTGGATATGTCCGCTTACCTATCTGGAAAATCATCTCCGCCGGAGGGGTGGAGGAACCGGCTACAGCCTATCTTTTATTGAGCACTACCTTGATCCGCTCCTCTACCCTCTCGGCTTGACGCGTTACACACAGCTTGTATTCGGCATTTCGGCGCTATTGATCAATCTGGCGATATATGCCCGATTCTGGAGTGATCATCACAATTAATCTTACACTGCCATAGTGGGGAGGACCCAATGATCATCGGCGTTCCAAAAGAGATCAAGCGAGAGGAGTACAGGGTCGCCGTCACACCGGCAGGTGCTGCCGAACTTGTCACTGCCGGTCATGAGCTGCTCGTAGAGAACGGCTCAGGGTGCGGAAGCGGCTTTCCGGACGACAGCTATCGACAGAGCGGTGCTGCTCTGGTTACCCGCGAAGAGCTGTTTCGAAGAGCAGAATTGATCGTTAAGGTCAAGGAACCGCTTCCAGAAGAGTTCGGCCTGCTCCGACAGGGCCAGACGCTCTTCACCTACCTTCATCTGGCCCCAAACCGGGAGTTGACCATATTCCTGATGGAGCGAAGGATAACCGCGCTTGCCTATGAGACGCTGGATGTCCGCGGGTCGCTTCCGCTTCTGGCCCCGATGAGTGAAGTTGCCGGGTTGATGGCCCCTCTGGCGGCAGCCTGGTGCCTGCAGAAAATCAGGGGAGGCGCAGGACTTCTTCCGACCGGAGCGGTGGGGGTCAGGCCGGCCAAGGCGCTCATTCTCGGTGCAGGCAGTGTCGGCTATCACGCCGCCAGGGTCGCGCTGAACATCGGCATGGAAACGGTTGTTCTCAACCGTGGCATTGAACGCCTGAGGCAAATAGACGAACTGACCGGCGGACGTGTGCGGACCGGCATGCTGGTATCGGAAAACATCCGCGCAGAGATCCGGGATGCTGATGTGATTATCACGGCGGTCCTGATCCCGGGAGCCAGGGCTCCGCTCCTCATACCCCGGGAGATGCTCGCAGTGATGAAAAAAGGGGCCGTCATCGTCGATGTGGCTGTCGACCAGGGAGGGTGCGCCGCAACTACCCGTCCCACAACCCACGATGACCCGACCTACATCGTGGATGATATCGTCCATTATGCGGTTGCCAACATGCCGGGAGCCTACCCCCGCACCTCCACCCTGGCGCTGACCAACGCCACGCTGCCCTACGTGCGGATGCTTGCCGACCTGGGGATAGAACGGGCCATTGCCGAAAAACCGGATCTGGCAACGGCCGTGAACGTACGGGACGGAAGGATTGTCCACCCTTCCCTGGCGGCATCCTTAGGGGGTAACAGACCGACCTGAAAGAGCCATAAGCAGGGCCATTCACGCCAGGTCAGCAGAAGAGTGCTGATCCAGACAGAGTGAGGTGACCGACGATGGTGAACGAAACAGGTGAAGCGCTTTTCCATGTCCATAACGTCTCCAAGGCCTATCTCATGGGGGATGTTGAGGTCAATGCCTTGCGGGGGATCGATTTCGACCTCTGGGGCGGAGAGTTCGTCGTGATTCTGGGGGCTTCCGGCAGCGGCAAATCGACACTGCTCAATATTCTGGGGGGGCTGGACGTGCCGACCAGCGGTGAGGTCTACTTCCGCGACCACAACCTGACCGCAGCCGGTGAAGCGGCCTTGACGGCCTTCCGGCGGGAGCACGTCGGCTTCGTCTTCCAATTCTACAATCTGATTCCCAGCCTGACCGCCCTGGAGAATGTCGCGCTGGTGACCGAAATTGCGGACAACCCGATGGACCCGGCCGAAGCCCTCGCTCTGGTCGGTCTGCAGGAACGGCTGCAGCACTTCCCGGCCCAGCTCTCCGGCGGCGAGCAGCAGCGGATTGCAATAGCCCGGGCCGTGGCCAAACGCCCCGAAGTCCTGCTCTGTGACGAACCGACCGGCGCCCTGGATTATGCCACGGGAAGGGTGGTGCTGGAGGTACTTGAGCGGGTCAATCGCGAACTGGGGACGATCACGGCGGTTATCACCCATAACGCGGCCATCGCCGGGATGGCCGACCGCGTGATCCGCCTCAGCAGCGGACGCATTATTGAAGAGCACCGTAACCCGGGGCGCATCGCTCCGGCCGACCTGTCGTGGTAACGGCCGTGTCCCCCCTGACGACAATGCTGCGGCGCGATCTCTGGCGCCTGCGGGGGCAGGTACTGGCGATCTCACTGGTTGTAGCCTGTGCGGTTGCCTCGTACGTGGCAATGCAGAGCACCTACCGCTCCCTGTTGCTTTCCCGCGACGATTATTACGCCCGCTATCGCTTCGCCGAAGTTTTTGCCCGGTTCAAGCGCGCTCCGGAGCAGTTGACCGATGAAATCCGCCGCATCCCGGGGGTGGCAGCGGTCCAGACCAGGGTAGTGGCCGACGTGATTCTCGACGTGCCGGGACTGCGTGAGCCCGCCACCGGTCGACTTGTATCAATTCCCGAACGGCGGGGACCGATACTCAACGACCTCTGCCTGCGCCAGGGGCGATATCCAGAAGCCGGACGAAGCGGGGAGGTACTGGCCAGCGAGGCCTTTGCCACGGCCAACCGGCTCCGGCCCGGCGCCCGGATTGGCGCGGTGATCAATGGCCGCTGGCAGGAGCTGCAGGTGGTCGGCGTGGCCCTCTCTCCCGAATATGTCTACGAGGTTCGCGGGGGCGGTTCCCTCTTTCCGGACAACAAGCGTTTCGGCGTGCTCTGGATGGGACGGGGGGCGCTGGCACCAGCCTACAATATGGAAGGAGCCTTCAACGATCTGGCCCTGACCCTGTCGCGCGGGGCGAGCGAAGCAGAGGTGATTGACGCCGTAGACCGGCTTCTGGCGCCGTACGGTTCACTTGGAGCATACGGGCGGGATGAACAGCTTTCCTCCAGGTTTCTGTCTGACGAAATTGCCCAGAACCGCATCTCGGCCACCTATGTGCCGGCCATCTTCCTCGCTATTGTTGCATTTCTCCTGCACATGGTCCTCTCGCGCCTGGTGGCCATGCAGCGAAACCAGATCGGCCTGCTCAAAGCATTCGGCTACAGCAGCGGCACGATCGGACGCCACTACCTTAAACTGGCCTGTTGCGCCGTGTCGGGCGGGGCACTGGCCGGCATTGCCGCAGGGTGGTATCTTGGCCTCCGCCTGACCATGCTATACCGTGATTTCTACCGCTTTCCGCTCCTGCGCTATGAGGCCGGCCCCGACGTAGCCGCCATTGCCCTCGGCATCACCTTCGCGGCAGCGCTGGCCGGTGCATGGGTGGCGGCCAGGCAGGCGATAGCGCTTCCCCCGGCTGAGGCGATGCGCCCGGAGCTTCCGGCCGTCTTCCGCAGCGGTCTGTTCGAACTGAGCGGTCTGGCCAGAATCAGCAGCAGTAACGTCCGGATGATTATCCGCAACATCGGGAGACGACCCGGAAAAGCATGTCTTTCAATGGCCGGCATCGCCTGTGCCGTGGCGATATTGGTGATCGGCCAATTTTTCTATGACTCGATTGATCGGATGATCCGGATTCAATTTGAGACACTCCAGCGGGAGGATGTCACCATCACTTTTACCGATCCTCGCAGTTCAAAAGCCCGCCAGGAGGTTGCCAAACTCCCCGCCGTGCTGCGCAGCGAAACGTTCCGTTCTGTCCCGGTCAGGATGATAAGCGGCCACCGGGTCAAGCGCACGGAGATCACCGGGCTTGAGCCGGATGGCGACCTGCGACGACCGACCGGAAGCGACCTGCACCCGGTTCGCCCCCAGCTGGAGGGGATGGTTCTGGGCACTGCACTGGCATCGGTGCTTGAGGTGTCACCGGGTGATCTTGTCACCGTGGAGGTACAGGAGGGAGCCCGCCCGGTGTTCCAGGTACCGGTCGCCCTCCTGGTGGATGAAGCGATCGGCCTCTCGGCTTATATGGACTCGGACGCCTTGAACCGCCTGCTTGATGAGGGGAACTCCGTTTCCGGTGCCTTCCTTGCTGTTGATCCGAAGGGGGCCGATCATCTTTACACCCTGCTAAAACGGACACCGGCCGTCAGCGGGGTGGCGATACGGGAGACCATGCTGGCCTCGGTCAGGAAACTGATCGCCGAAAGCCTCACTATCACCACCTCGGTGCTGATGGTGTTTTCCTGCATCATCGCCTCCGGCATGGTTTACAACGGCGTGCGCATAAGCCTTTCGGAACGGGGGCACGAACTGGCCTCCCTGCGTGTGCTCGGTTTCACCCACCGCGAGGTTTCCTGGGTTCTGTTGGGTGAACAGGCGTTCCTGACCTGCTCGGCAATCCCCTTCGGCTGGGGACTCGGTTATGCGCTCAGCGCATATCTGGCTGGGCGCATGTCAACCGAGCTGTATCGCATGCCTCTGGTCATAAACAGCGGCAGTTATGCCTTTTCCTTTCTGGTGGTGGCGCTGGCCGCACTCCTGTCGGGCCTCATGGTATACGGACGGATACGGCGCCTTGACCTGGTCGCTGTGCTGAAAACACGGGAGTAATTTCGTATGAATAAACCATCCAAACGGCTTGTACAGGCGATGCTGATCCTGATTATTGCGGCTCTGGCATTCTTTGCCATCCGGCCGCGGCCGCTCCCGGTTGAAACCGGCAAGGTTGTCACCGGCCCGCTGCATGAGACGGTGGAGGCGGAGGGTGAGACCCGTGCCCACGACCGGTACACCGTTGCGGCTCCGGTTGCCGGCCGCCTGATGCGGATAAAACTGTATGACGGTGACCGGGTGACAGCCGGACAGGTGGTGGCAGTCATGCGACCGACCCCGCTAGACGATCGGGAGCGCGATGCCGCCGCCGCGCGGGTCAGCGCCGCCGAAGCGCTTCTGCAGGCGGCCGGGGATCAGGTGGCCCATGACCGGGCCGAACTTGATCAGACACGGCGCGAGCGGATACGTACGGGGCAGCTGGCCGGACAGGGGATCGCCACACCCCAGGCCATGGAACTGGCCGCCACGGCAGAACAGCTCGCCGCCAACAACCTTACGGCGTCCGAACACCGGGCCAGGGCGGCAAACGCCCGAATGAAGGAAGCAGAGGCGGCTCTGCTGGCCGCCGATCCGAGACAGGCCGGCGGTGGGCGCATCGTCACGCTACGCGCTCCCCGCAGCGGACCGGTGCTGCGAGTCCTGGAAAAGAGTGAGCGTATTGTGACGGCCGGCACCCCGCTGCTGCTGATCGGCGATCCCCAAAAACTGGAGGTTGTCGTGGACGTGCTTTCCAGCGATGCAGTCAAGATACGGCCCGGTGCAGAGGTTGTGTTGGACGAATGGGGTGGTACACCACCGCTAAAGGGCAGAGTCAGGGTTGTAGAACCCTACGCTTTCACCAAGATATCGGCGCTGGGAATAGAGGAGCAGCGGGTAAACATCATCGCCGACTTCATTGATCCCCCCTCCCGCCTGGGAGATGGCTACCGGGTAATGGCAAAGATCGTGATCTGGTCGAAGGATGGTGTCGTTAAAATCCCGATCAGCGCCCTCTTCAGACTGGGGGAACAGTGGTGCACCTTCGTTGTGGATCAGGGAAAGGCCATACGGCGCACCGTCAAAGTCGGACACCGCAACCGTGATGAGGCCGAAATCCTGGACGGTCCCGGCGCGGGGGATACTGTCGTACTGCACCCGTCCAACCTGCTGGACGACGGCATGAAGGTCAGGGCGCAGTGAGCATTTACCTTAAAACACTCCCAATGCAGCGTTTACACAGAGGAATATGCCATGTCACTCCCACCCCAGCTGTTCAAGGTTTCTGATACAATCTGGGAACTTCCCGTAACCTACAAGGAGGGGATGCGGGTGCCGGCGCGCATCATCGCTCCGGAGTCGCTCATCGGGGGGATGGAGGCAGGTGTCTTCGACCAGGCCGCCAACGTGGCCTGTCTCCCGGGCATCGTCAACTACTCCTGGTGCATGCCGGACGGTCACTGGGGGTATGGCTTCCCGATCGGCGGCGTGGCGGCTTTTGATCCGGCAACCGGCGTGATCTCGCCAGGCGGCATCGGCTTCGACATCAACTGCGGCATGCGCCTCTGTCTGACGACCCTGACCGAGGAGGAGGTGCGCCCCCGCATTCGCGAACTGGTGGACGAGCTGTTCTTCGCGATACCGACCGGAGTCGGCTGCAGCGGTTTCGTCCGCTGCTCGCGCAGCAAATTCCGCCGGGTGATCGAGAGCGGCTCCCGCTGGTGTCTGGAAAATGGCCTGGCACTTCCGGAGGATCTGGAGATGACCGAGGAGGGAGGTTGTTTCGAAGGGGCCGATGCCGACACGTGCAGCGACAAGGCCGTCGAGCGGGGGTTCGACCAGATCGGCACCCTTGGTTCCGGCAACCACTATTGCGAAATCCAGGTAGCCCGTCCGGAGAACATCTTTGACGACGCTACCGCCCGGGCCTTCGGCATCACCATTCCCAACCAGATCGTGATCATGTTCCACTGCGGCAGTCGCGGCTTCGGCCATCAGGTGGCAACCGACTACCTCCAGTCTTTTCTGAGGGTGATGACCACCAAATACGGGATCAAACTATACGATCGGGAGCTTGCCTGCGCACCCTTCCGCTCCCCGGAGGGGCAGGCCTACTTTTCGGCGATGAAATGCGCGGCCAACATGGGTTTTGCCAACCGCCAGGTAATCCTTCATCGTATCCGTGAGGTTTTCTCCCGGCTGTTCCACCGATCGCCGGCGGATCTTGGGATGAGCATGGTTTATGACGTGGCCCACAACACCGCCAAGCTGGAAAAACATCTGGTTGACGGTGAGCTGCGCGAACTGCTGGTGCACCGCAAGGGGGCAACACGCTCCTTTGGTCCCGGCATGACCGGCCTACCTGACTGTTACCGGGAAACCGGCCAACCGGTCATCATCGGCGGCAGCATGGAGACAGGCTCCTATCTGCTGGCAGGCATGGCAAGCGCCGCGCCGACCTTCTACACCACTGCTCACGGCAGCGGCCGGACCATGAGCCGCCACCAGGCCAAGAAGATGGTCCAGGGGCGAAAGCTGCTGGGGGAGATGGAGCAGCGGGGAATCCATGTGCGTACCGCCTCGTACGGTGGACTGGCCGAAGAGGCCGGTCTTGCCTACAAGGATATCGACATTGTTGCACGGGCGACGGAAGAGGCCGGGCTGAGCAGAAGGGTTGCCAAACTGGTGCCGATCGGCAACATAAAGGGTTAATTATGCCGTACCGCTTTCAGGATGAAATCTCGACCGCCGACATTGCCTTTGAAGCCTGGGGGGAAACTCGGGAAGAGCTGTTCATCTCCTGCGCCGCCGCCCTGCTGCGAACAATGGCGGAAGCGCCGGATCAGGTGGAACGGCGACAGCTGCTGGCCATCCGGCTGGAACAAGAAGAGCTAGACATGCTGCTTTTCTCTTTTCTGCAGGAATTGATCTTCTACAAGGATGCCCGCCGACTCCTGCTGCATGCCGATAAAGTTCATATTGAACAGAGGAAGGACGCCTTCACCCTGGAGGCTAGTGTCAGCGGGGAGCAGATCGACGCCGGCCGGCACCGGCTGCTGGTGGACGTCAAGGCGGTCACACTGCACCGTTTTCAGGTCGAGTTCGGGGAGAATCTATGGAAGGCGTCCGTGGTGCTGGATGTATGATGGCAGTGATATTCACTCTTTGACTACAGCTGTTAATGGACATGTTTATTTGCGGATCAACTGCCGTTTATAGGTTTAATGTCAGGAAATTTTTTCATTCCTGAGGAAACCAGGCGAATATTGCACTATTCGAAGCGGCGGATTAACTGGCCTGTATTTTCATCTAACTCAATGACCAAAGTTTTACCTTTTTTTGAAGTATTTTTTTCCTCCGCTTGCTGTAGAGACTTTTTATTGGCCTCCTGTTGTTCATATTGCTCCAAGGCGGCCGCACTTCGTCTGGCCACGGGGTCTTTGGCTTCAAGGTCTTTATCCCAAACAACAATGACCCGCTTTCGATATTTCTTTGGTACATCTTCAAACCGGTTGGTGATTATCAGGTTTCCTTTGTTGTCCTTGTACTTGAAAAAATCTGCCATAGATATCTGCGGCAGCACAAGCAGCATAACGGTGGCAACAATCAATAAAGCGCACTTTAGATATTTCACAGGTATTTTCATGGCTGCTCCGCTGGCATAACGGCTTATTTTCACAATAGAAAAAACGTGGACACAAAACCGATTAATCTTTCCACTACAGGTCTTATGAATATCCCGAAAGTTATTGGTTAAACGCCTTCTGCATCATTTGTATCCAGGTTTGGCATTCACTGACTCCCTGACGCCGATTTGTTTCTACTAGGCGCTCCATCTCTTCGAGCAGTTTTTTACGGTCTTCGTCGTCACGCCTGGTCATGTCGGGCGGGATGCGGTGCAGTTGTTCCAAACCTGCGGAGATTGCATTGCGGCAATTCTCTTCGCTGGGAACCGAAGCGGCCTTGGAGCTTGTTGGAGCTGCGGACAAGCAAATTGTGAGCAGGGCAGAGTATATTTGCAGTTTCAAGGCAGTATTCTTTCATTGATGTTATTCATATTTCTTTTTTAACGTAGCTAAATATGTGCGGGTGTCCACATTCATTCCGTAGGATATCAGAAGGCGTAGACAAACTTGAGCCAGAGGTTATTCCCTTCAGGGCGGTTTTCCGCGGCAGTTTCGAATTGATACTTCAGACTGAAGGCCATGTTCTTGTAATCGTACTTAAGTGCCGGGCCGAAGGCGAACACCTTACCTTTGCTGTCATTGACCTTCACTCCGTTCGCTTCGTCTTCCGTCACCTGCTGATAGTAGTATCCCGTCAGGCCTGCGCTGAAGTTATCGATCTTTTTGGCCAGGGTGTAGTCCAGATGGAATTCCTGACCGGAGAGATAGTTCTTTGCCCCTTGCGCCATCAGACTCGCATCATTGTTCCTGGTATTGATGTCGTACATTAGTTTGGCCGACGCCTCGAAGCCGTTATCGGTGAGGTAGGTACCGGCAACGATCGGTTCGAACGTCCAGTAATTCCTGCCAATATTTGCGAGGTCATTTTTGTTGTAACTTCCGGTGGGGATGTAAATATCAACTCCAGTGGCAGCATGCCAGTTTTTGCCGTGCCAGGAGAGAATGAAGGGGTCAATTATAATGTCGCCAAGGCCGGTCTTGCTGTCATTGCCAAGTGGGGTGCTGGTCTTCACATTGACATTCATCAAAGGCACAAAGGCATGAAATCCCCAAAACCCGCCCAGAATCTTCTTGTCAGTAATATGGATGAAACGGAGCACATCAGCGGTAACTTTCAATTTGAACCCGGGAATGGCACTATTGCCATTCTTGTCGGCAAACTTATCAGCTGAATAATAATCAAAATAGTTGATAAAATAGGTGCCTGGCGGTGGCACCGCACCAGACATAAAATCCTCCGCGCCATTGGGGTAGGCACCTCCGCCTCCCTCAGTAGCTTGGGCGGTTGTGCTGGCGACAGCGACCAAGCTTAGCACCGCAAGCAGTGCAATAGCCAAACATCTAAACCTTGAAACTACAGCTTTTACATTCTCGTTTCCAAAACATCCTGTAAACATCGTAATCCTCCTTGTCTTTTGATTACTTTCAACGCAAAAAGACTGACCGGCCTGCTTTTTGGCTGGTCATGGTCTGATCGCATGTTAGGCTCTTATGAAACCTGGTTTTTATATAAGAGAATTAGAGGTTGTTCTTTATGTGATACCGGTGCTAGATATTTTAAATTACATACTCAGGAGTATCCTCTTTAGCGCTGTCAGGCGCAAAAGCACTATTATGAGTTATTATTCTTTTGCTTCAGTAGTTCTTTAATTTCATATAGCTCATGTTCAATTTTACTGGCGCTTTTACTAGATTTGTAAGCCATTATTATAAGCTTAACAGAAACCAGAAAAACACCGGCTTCTAACAAAATATCATGAGTAAGGCCGGTAAAAAATAGAGCCAACACGAAAAGTATGAATGTAGCCATGATTATAACTATTGAACCCATATCAAAATATTTCATTGTTCCACCTTTATTATTTTCCTAAATCTACCATTCAACAGCCGATAGGACAATAGAAACAGGAGAATTCTGATTATCCGGTGGTATAATTTCTTAATCTGGATACTAAGCAGGTACTTTTAGCTGCGTCCTCTGCGTTTCAACTGTCGTTTTCTGATCACCTTCGGTCCGGTCCGCCGGGCCTTGGAGAGAGAATCCATGATATTTTACATGCCAATCAAACTTCTCACTCTGGTCGGCATCGCCTATGCCGGCTACGCCCTGCTGGCTTTTGTGATGCAGCGCCAGATCATCTACCCGGGGCGCTCCATACAGGTAAGCGGCCAGCCTCCAGCCGGGATTGTACCGATAGAGATTGCGACATCCTCCGGGAGCGGCGCGGCGTGGTTCATGCCGCCACTCAGGCAAAAACCGGGAGAACTACGACCGCTGGTGATCTTCTTTCACGGCAACGGCGAGGTTATCGATTTTCTGCCGGAACATGTTGCGGGGTTCCGCGAACTGGGAATGGGAGTGTTGTTGGTGGAGTATCCGGGTTATGGCCGATCATCCGGAAAGCCCGATGAGAAAAGCATTACCGCAACCGCGGTCGCCGCGTATGATGCCGTATTAAAACGGGATGAGGTCGATCCGAAGCGGATCGTTATTTTCGGACGCTCACTGGGGGGCGGTGCGGCCTGTGCGCTTGCCGCCAGGCGGCCGAGTGCGGCTCTGATCCTGCAGTCTGCGTTCTCCTCTACCAGGCCGTTTGCACGCAGTTTCCTTATCCCTGCTTTTCTTGTCAGGGACGTTTTCGACAACGGTGCGGTAGTATCCGCATACCGGCAGCCGATCCTGTTATTCCACGGCAGCCACGACATGATAATACCCCCTCAGCACAGCCGGGAATTGCAGCGGCTGGCACCACACGCCCGACTGGTCGAATTTCCCTCCGGACACAACGATTTTCCGCCGGATTGGCGAGAGTTCTATCGGGTCATCGCCGTTTTTTTGAAGGATGCCGGCGTGCTGGCGCAACTCTGAAAAGGGACCTGTTTCGGGACATCTTTTGACCATACGGCAAAAATGATCGCAGAACTATTCACTACAGATGTTTCCCTTTCGGGATGACATGCTTGAGTTTTTCAGAGCCGTCATACAACGTTTGTTTCAAGATTTTTCGTTTCTCTTTAAGATCCTTCTTTGAGTCGACTTCTTCCAACACTATTTCTGCTGCTCCAACCAATTCCTCAATTATAATATCCTCTTTATTATCAGTCCGAGCTGTCATTTCTGCACCTCCTCTTTCAAATTAAAAAGAACGTTAAACAGCGGTATCAGCGGGCATTAGAAAACCAGATTGGAACCATGCAAATTCGCTAGACACAGTCTTCTCTCCAGAGACAACCATCCTGCCCGCACTCCCCGGAACAACTGCTGCCAAAACAGTCCTGATTCCCCTCTGATAGCTGTATCGCCCGTATCAGATCGGCCTTCTTCGACTTGCCGGTTTTGATGTAATGCCTCTTGGCAATTTCCTTGATTTCATCAATTTTCATCTGCAATCCCCTCTTCCTGTCATATGTGCGGTGTGAGTTGAAAACTGCTTAACGTATTATATGTAGAGTTGATTTTAAGTCCGGAATTCAGAAAATTTGTTCGAAGTTTGCCTGGTAAACTTACCAGCTCTGCCCCCACGCCACGAAGCCTGGGAATATACATGAGACCATCAAGGATCATTAGCCCGATGGAGTCAATGGCAGTTACCTGGCGGCAATCAATAAGGATCGTTTTTATTCCTTCGAATTTAATTTGCTGGAGGGCTCCGGCCAATGAATCAATAGTGACTTTTGTCAAACCGCTAAGTGTCCATTCTCCCTGCAAATGGGCAGTTGCACCGGAAACGGTAATTTTCATAGTCGCTCCCTTATGAAGTTAATTTGATAAAAAATTGAAGACATCGCGGAAGTCCATAATAAAGATTTTCGGAGGTCACCGCCATGGGGCATTTCGAAGTTAACGGTACAAAAAAACCCAGATTGAAGTGGGAGGAGTTTTGGGTTGGTAAAAAGAACTTAATTTACTTTTTGAGGGGTGACAATCCATGTCGGACGGCATTCGGGACCCGCAATTCCGGTTAATTGGTCTTATCACCGGAATCGGAAAGATGTGGTAAGCGATGGTTCAGAAGCAGCTCGAAACCCTTTTTCAAATGCATGCTGACCGCCGCTTCAGACGGTGGTTGTTCCAGTTCCAGCTCCATTGAGGTTACCGGGCAACCGGCCAGTCCACAGGGGTTGATTTTGTCATAGGCCCGCAGATCAGAGTGAATATTCAGGCTAAAGCCGTGCATTGTCACCCAGCGGCGGACACCTACACCGATAAAGGCGATTTTGCCGCGCTCGGTCCAGACCCCTGTGCCGCCATTGTGGCGACAGCCGCTGACACCGAAAAAGCCCACTGTTTCAATCAACAGTTCCTCAAGGAAGCGGAGCCAGCAATGCAGGTCGCGTCCACGCTTTCCCAGATTGACCAGTGGATATGCGACAAGCTGTCCCGGACCATGCCAGGTCACATCTCCTCCGCGGTTAATGCGCTCCACCGCCACGGTTGAATCCAGAACGTTTGCATGATCGCCGCCACTGCCGATGGTGTAGACCGAGGGATGTTCCAGCAGCAGCAGGGTCTCGGCCTCGCGCCCGGATGCAATTCCGGCTGCCAGCCTCTCCTGCAGAACGAAAGCCTCATGAAACCCGATTACGCCGCAGTCGATAATTCTCATGTTAATGCTCAGGCCTCAATCTATCCTGGCGGATAGATACCGCAGCATCCCTTCCAATGTGAAGACCTTCTCGTAATCCGCCTCGACGATGTCAACGCCGGTACTGTCGCTGAGCGCGATTATAAGCTGCAGAAAACTGTAGGAATCGATATCCAGCGCCTCACGGATGTTTTCGTCCGGGTCAACATCGTCGGGGTCGCACTCCGGCGCAATTTTTTTCAACTCCGTGAAGACTATTTCTTTCAGCTCTTTTTCGGTCATAACTCCTCCGGCAGCTGCAGATGACGGTTGAGGGCCTCCAGAAACTGCGAACCGCGATGCCCGTCCGTCGCACGATGGTCGGCCGCAAGAGTCACCGTAACAGTGCGGCGCACCCCCAGCATGCCGCCTTCCGCCCAGGGGCGCTCCATGATGCGGCCGAAAGCAACCAGCGCCACCTGGGGAGGATAGATGACGCCATAGACCGCCCTGACCCCCAGATCCCCAAGATTGGTAACCGTAATAGTGGTGTCGGTCATTTCAGAACTCCGCAAACGACCGGCACGGGTCCGCTCGACCAGATCCCCCATCGCTTTCATCAACTCAGTCAGGCCCAGCTTGTCCACGTGATGGATCGCAGGAGTAATCAGCCCGCCACCGCGAAGTGCTACGGCAAAGCCGATATGCAGTTCCTGCTTGACCTGCAGCCGTTCGTCAAGCCAGTAACCATTCAGCTCCGGCACATCGCGCAGCGCCTTGGCCACCCCCTTGAGCAGCAGCACAGCGGGGAGGAGCCGCTCCCTTATCGGGCGTTTCAGGTTTTCACCTTCCAGCCAGTGGAGCGGACGACTCATATCGATCTCCATCTCCAGGTAGTAGTGCGGTATCTCCCGGTTGGAGCGGCTCATGGCCGCCGCAATCGCCTGCCGCATTCCCTGCTGGAGCGTTCCGGCGGCCGCCGGCAGCGGGCGCGAGGCTGCCGCCGCTTCGGCTGAAGAAGCCGCTTTCTGAGCTGCCTGTTCGATATCTATCCGTTGTATGGCGCCGTGCGGACCGGTGCCCCGGACATCTTCAACATTGACCCCCAGCTCGGCCGCCAGCCGGCGCGCCGATGGCGAACAGGCCAGCCGTTCTGCCCGGACAGGCGGGCGCTCCGACGGAACCTCTGCCGGCTTAAGCTGTTCCGGCTCGGCTTTGACGGTTACAGGCGGCGGAACTGTACCGGCTTTTTCAGCCGCGGCAGCAGCGCCCTCAGGATTGATCATCGCAAGTACGGTTCCGACCGGCACACGCTGCCCCGCCTGCACGAGCGCTTCACCGATAATCCCGTCCTCGAAGATTTCGACCTCGAACAGCCCTTTCTGTGTCTCCACAGTCGCGACAATATCGCCCCGCCTGCAGCGGTCGCCAGGCTTGACCAGCCACTCCACGAGACGACCGGCCTCCATGTCGGCCCCCAGACTAGGCATGCGGAACTCACCCATGTCCCACCATCCTTTTTACCGTTGCGACGATCGCATCTACCTGCGGCAGAGCCGCTTCCTCCATGTGCCGGGCATACGGCATCGGCACCTCGGCGCTGCAGATCCGCGCCACCGGAATATCGAGCTCGTAAAATGCCTGTTCCATGATCCGCGCCGAGATTTCGGCGGAGATGCTGCCGCTGCGCCACCCTTCATCCACGATCAGGGCACGGTGGGTTCTGGCGATCGATGCCAGATAGGTGGCATCGTCCAGCGGCCGCAACGTACGCAGGTCGATCACCTCCGCCTCGATCCCCTCTTTCGCCAGAGCTGCCGCTGCATCAAGGCACTTGTACAGGCTGGCGCTGTAGGTAATGATTGTTATGTCGGTTCCAGGCCGCCGCACCATGGCTGAGTCGATATCCACCGCACCGGCATCAGCGGCAAGTGCACCCTCCAGATTGTAAAGGGTGTTGTTTTCAAAGATGATCACCGGATCCGGATCCTGCAGCGCACTCCAGAGCATGCCGCGCGCATCCTCCAGTGTGGCGGGGGACAGGACACGGAGGCCGGGAATATGGGCATACCACCCCTCCAGTGAATGGGCGTGCTGGGCGGCAAGCTGTTTTCCGGCACCGGTCGCCATGCGGATTACCAGCGGCACGTTAAACTGCCCCCCCGACATATGCTGGATCGTGGCGGCGTTGTTCATGATCTGGTCCAGCGCCAGCAGGCTGAAGTTGACCGTCATAACCTCCACTATCGGACGCATTCCGCCAAGAGCGGCACCTATCCCTGCCCCGACAAAGGCCGATTCGGACAGCGGCGTATCGCGAATCCGCTCCGGACCGAACTCCGCCAGCAACCCCTTGCTGACAGCATAGCAACCACCGTAATACCCGACATCCTCGCCCATCAGAAACACCCGTTCATCCCTGATCAGCGCCTCGCGAATCGCCATTTTCACAGCCTCGCGGTAGGTTGTAGAATTGGTCGCCTGCTCGCTCATACCCCGCTCCTTTCCGAGCAGACAAACCGGGTCAGGTCTTCAACCGGCTCCCAGCTGCCGGCCTCGGCAAAGGCCACCGACGCTTCGACCTCCGCAGTCACGCTCTGCTCCAATGAGGACATCTCCTGATCGCTGAAAAGGCCCACCTCACGCAGGCGTCGGATCAACAGATCGATAGGATCGCGTTTCTTCCACTCTTCCACCTCTTCACGGGTGCGGTACAGCTCCGCATCAAACATCGAATGAGGGCGGAAACGGTAGGTGCGGCATTCAAGCAAGTACGGGCCGTTCCCATGGCGCAGATGAGCAGTCGCGATCCGGGCCGCTTCCTCAACAGCCATGACATCCATGCCGTCTACCGCCGCAGAAGCCATGCCATAGGCAGCCCCCTTGGCTGCGATGTCGAGCGAGGCCTGGGTGTAGCGGATCGCGGTACCCATCGCATAGAGGTTGTTTTCGCAGAGAAACAGCACCGGCAGCTTCCAGAGCGAGGCCAGATTCATGGATTCATGAAAATCACCCTCGGCCACCGCACCGTCGCCGAAGAAACAGCAGGTCACCCGGTTCTGTCCCCGCATCTTGTCGGCCAGAGCAAGCCCAACCGCCAGCGGGATGCCGCCGCCGACAATGGCGTTGCCTCCGTAAAAACGGGTCGCCGCATCAAAAATATGCATCGACCCTCCCCTCCCACGGCTGCACCCCTCCTGTTTGCCGTACATCTCCGCCATGATGCTGTCGGCGCTCATGCCGCGCGCCAATGCCTGGCCATGCTCGCGATAGGTCGCCACAACCGCGTCCTCGGGGGTCAGTGCAGCCATCACCGCCACCGCCACCGCCTCCTCGCCGATGTAAAGGTGCAGGAAGCCGCGAATCTTCGCAGCGCTGTACAACTCGGCCGACTTCTCTTCAAAACGGCGGATCAGCAGCATCATCCGGAGTTGAGCCATGCCATGCTCACGGTCTATTTGAGTAGTCATAATGATTCTCCCCCTTCCAGGGTAGAGGTATCACCTTCTGGCAGCCCAAGCTCCCGCGCCTTTAGCAGCCTGCGCATGATCTTGCCGCTGCGGGTCTTGGGCAGGTTGTCGATAAATGCCAGCTCCTTTGGTGCGACCGCCGAGCCGAGCTTTGTACGGCCGAAACCGATCAGTTCCAGTCGCAGCTCTTCAGAGGCGCTGAAACCGGGCTTCAGCACGACAAAGACCTTGACGATCTCACCGATAACCGGCTCCGGCTTACCGATCACCCCGGCCTCGGCTACGGCCGGATGCTCCATCAGGCAGCTCTCCACTTCGAACGGCCCGACCATATGACCGGCGGTCTTGATAATGTCGTCGCCGCGCCCGATGAACCAGTAATAGCCGTCCCTGTCCCGCCGCGCCAGGTCGCCGGTCAGATACCACTCTCCGACAAAGCATTTGCTGTAGCGCGCATCGTCATGCAGGTAGGCACGGAACATCGATGGCCAGCCGCGCCGCAGGGCCAGTTCGCCCTGCACCTCGTCCCCTTCCGGCTGAACCGTATCAGAATCGGTACGGGTTACAATGGCGGCCTCAATCCCCGGCAGCGGACGCCCCATGGAGCCGGGGCGGATATCCATGGCGGCATAGTTGGCGATCATGATACCGCCGGTTTCGGTCTGCCACCAGTTGTCGTGGATCGGCAGTCCAAGCACTCTTTCTCCCCAGAGAACCGCCTCAGGATTGAGCGGTTCACCAACGCTGTGCACGAGTCGCAGCTTCTTGAGATCGAAACGCTGCCTCTGTTCCAACGGTGCGCGCATCAGCATCCTGATCGCAGTGGGGGCCGTGTACCAGACGGTCACCCGCTGTTCCTGCAGAATCCGGTACCACCGCTCCGCATCGAAGTCCATCTCGTCGACGATGCTGGTAACACCATGCAGCAGCGGCGCGATGATTCCGTAGGAGGTGCCGGTCACCCACCCAGGATCGGCTGTGCACCAGAATATATCATCAGGGTGCAGATCCAACACATATCTGCCGGTTATGAAGTGGGTATGGACCGCATTATGGACGTGCACCGCTCCCTTCGGCATGCCGGTGGTGCCGCTTGTGAAGTGCAGGATCGCCATATCTTCGGGGTCTGTGGGGGGGATTGTGAATATGCCGGAGGAATCGGCCATCAGCCGCGGCAGCGACAGAACTCGCTCATTCAGGTCGTACTCAAGATCGATCAGCAGCACATACCGGAGCTCCGGGAGCCTTTCCAGCAGCGACGCCACCTTCTTCCGGTACTGCCGCTCGGTTGTTACCAGCACCTTCGCATTACCCCTCTCCAGGCGCTGGAAGATCGGCTCCGGCCCGAAGGCTGAAAAGAGCGGACAGAAGACGCTGCAGTTTTTCAGGGTGCCGAAGAAAGTTGTGTAAAGGGCCGCGATACGGCCTGACAGACAGAACACCCGCTCACCCTTTGCCACCCCGAGACTCCGGAGCAGATTGGCAAAGCGGTTGCTCCGCTCCTTCATGCCGCCATAGGTCAGATCAACAGACCTGCCGTTCTGCCCCAGGCAGCGAATAGCGACGTGCTCGCGCAGCGGACCGGCGGCATGGCGATCTACCGCCTCATGGGCGATATTAAGCCCCTTCCCCTCCGGAAGGCCGCTCAACTCGCTGCGCACACTTTCCCAGGTAAAACCGGCGCAGGTATTTTCATAGTCAAGCAGGTGCGGCGTAACTGCCAAGGCAGCGGGATTCTTTTCGATGGGAGATATTTTCATGCAGGCCCCCTTACTATTTTAGCTCGTCAAGTATCCTTCCTACGACAGCATCTGATTCCAGGTATTTTTTTCTACAGCCGCATGTAATTTGGATACCACGTCAAACCACTGCGTTTCAGCCTGATCATTAAACTTGAACTCTTCGAGCTTATGCCCTTCCTTATTGTATATAGCCAAAACAGCGTACTTTTTTCCTTTATTTAGCCAGTTATCAACGGTCACCCTGCCACTGCCAAACTCAACACCATACCTGCTTTCAGATCCTGCCCTGGCCCACTGCAACCTTGATTCTGCAGTGCGTATGGTCAGCATTTGCACCAATTCCTTTAGTTTAGCGTCAGTAATCTGATTCACCTTTTATCTTGTGGCGGCACAAACTCCTTGGCGTTTGCCGTGACACAGACTTCGGTCTCATTTTTGAAATATCCGTTTTTACTGGCCCTCCTTAAAAATTGTTACCAAGGAGATTAGCAACCTCCCGCTCGTGATGGACGATGGTTTGCATCTGGTCAAGAATGGCCAGGAACAGTGGAGCCGCTTGTGGAAAACAGAGCCCCTCGACCAGACGGGTCTCGTGGTCGGTGGCAAACTGGAGGCAGGAGTGAGCAAGATCTTTGCAGGCATCCAGTGCGCTCTGGCGGATATCTTTGCCGCCGTTGTGTATGACATCCGTCAGGCAGCTGAGGATTTCTGTATGCCGGTCAAACAGGTGGCTGACCTGGGAAACAGCCTTATCGGAGAACAATATGCCGTCCTTGATCTGTTTTTGCAGTGTTTCCTCAAGGCGGCAGGTAGTTTCGGTTATTAGCCTGAGATGGGTAAGAATGCTGTGAATACGGAGATAAGGCTCTTTTATATCTCCATGTTTTTCTGACATCTGCCCGGTTATCTTGTAAATAGCGGAGTCAATTTTCCGGCACAGGGGGTCCTGCTGGTTATTAAGCTGGACAAGCAGTTGGGCGCGCTGGTGAAGAAAGGCTTTTCTGGCCGTGTTCATCACGTCAATGAGCTCGTCAACGATCGGGACAAGATCCTCTAACTGCTCTCGCATCGTAAGTTCTCCATTCATGGCACATTTCCTTTCAGTACTCATGTAATAATTCAGGCAGTACCTGCCGCGGTTACTTATCTGACTTTAGCAGGCTGGAAGCACCCGGTAACATCCAAGCGACAAAAGCCCCGAAAAAGTGCCGGGGCTTTCTATAAACACTGATTGACGCAACGTAGAGATCTTTTTTCCAATTCGTCGGTAAGCTGACTACTCGGGCCGAAATACATGCTCCGTTATGACCACGTACCCCGGTAGAGAACCTTTCGGCAGCCCCCTTTTTGAAGCGGTTGTTACGCGCCTGGCGGATGGTTGTATAAGCCTTCGGCTTAATCTCGCGTGCGTCAATCAGTGCCATGCCCTGAAATTTCGTAAACCCGTTTAAGTAACTACCCTTTACCTGACTATCTTCCAGGAAGACGCTTCAGGCTTCCTTCTCCGAAGAGGGCTTGCACACCACGTCTGCACCCGGCATATTAAGAGCCTTTGATTATCGGCAGATGACACAACGGCGTACTACGTAAATTCCAGAACAATTTTGTGAAAGAGCAACTTCCTTCACTTATATTTTACTCCACTGCATATACTAGTCAAGCGGGTGAAACAAAAAAAACATGCGTTCCGGTTAACGCTCGCAGCTGACACCTGAAGGGGGCAGCGTAAAATTCCTGATGGGAATATGTACGGCGCCTTGCGAAGTCAACCGGCTTTGAAACAGGGTAAACTCCCGCACCCGAAACGGTGTAAATTTCGGCTTTTCAGGCTGGTCCAGAAACGCGCCAGACTCCCTGGAAGCCGGAAACTTCAGCCGAGCCAGTGTTATATGCGGGGAAAATGGACGTTCCTCCTGGGGAATGCCACAGGCAAGCACGGCTTCGCGCACCATGGCGGCGAGTTTCTTCAGATGCGGATGTGGCTCCACCCCGATCCAAAGCACCCGCGGACGGTGACGGCCAGGGAAGCAGCCTGTTCCACTGAAGCAGAGCTTGAATTCAGGACTATGTATAAGTGCAAGCTCCGTTTTCAGCAGTTCCACGGCACCCTCTTCCACCTCACCCAGAAAGGCCAGGGTCAGGTGGATCTGTTCTGCTGGAACCCAACGGGCACCAGGGATATCCACATGCAGGCAGCTGATCTTTTTTTTGAGTTCATCCGGGATCTCTATGGCTATAAAGAGCCGCATAAATTGCACCCCTTGTATTATCGCTCTTCACTCTGAATTCAGCGTCGGAGGAACCAACGGTCAAGGAGAATATGGCGCGTGAACCAACTGCTGGAGAGCAGCCTGGCCCCGAGGCTGCATGTGATTCCGGAGAAGACCTGCAACGACGAAATCCGGGAATTTCCGCAGCCAAAATGGCGATTCAGCCGTACCGCATATGGATCCAGACTGTCGCACCCATAGTCGCTATTGGCCGCCAGTATGGTCTCCGCGGCAAGCAGGGCCGATTCTATAGACGGCAGAATCCCTTCGCCACTGACAGGATTAGCGACTCCGGCGGCATCACCGATCAGCAGCGCCCCGTCACCCACGCAACGACGTCTTCCCTCACCACCGTACAATCGATAGGCATGCCCTTGAAGCCTGCCGCTCAAACCGGCCGGGACCCCTTCCTGCTGTTCGATAAAGGCGCAAAACTCCTTGGTGTGGCGGGTAAAGCTGCCTGCATCCCTGTGTCCCAGACCGATATTGAGATATCTCCCTTTCCGGAACAGCCAGCCGTATCCCTTCATGTCACGGCAGAAAAACAGTCCGGGTGTGTCCGACGGAATGCGGCAGCGCCGCCCCTCTTCAGGGCTCATGGCATATTCCGCAACCCGGGCAGCAACAACCGCCTCACGGCCGATCTTTGCTCCAAGCAGACGTGCCACCGGGCAGCAATGTCCGCCGGCACCTACAAGCATCCGCGCCCTGATCCGCCCGTTTACAATCCAGCTGTCTTCAACCCTCTCCAGCGTTGTCACCGGCTCCCCCTGCACGGACCGCACTCCGCTGCGCTGCAGGAGATAATGATCAAATTCATAACGGCGGATGCCGTAGCTGACGGTTATTCCGTAATGTGTAACCAGCCCGGTGGCGCCGATAAGGCCGGTACGGAAACTGCGGATCTCCTGAAGCACCCTTCCATGGCGGTATTTCTCAGCGTCGATTCCGAGTATTTCCAGCACAGACGGCGTAATCCACCCCGCACACGGCTTCTGCCGTGGAAACACCTCTTTGTCCAACAGCAGCACATCAACGCCAGCCTGCTTCAGCCTCCCTGCACAGGTTGACCCAGCCGGGCCGCCGCCTACAACAAGCACGTCACAGGAATCCATCAGGGCTCACCGGCAGGGCCAGTCAGATGGGATCGTGTCCATGGGATTCGGTTGTTGGTTGGACGCGAGAAGACAACCTGGAACAGTTGCAGGGCACCGATACTGAAATTCGCGACACAGCCGGACAGGTAGAGCCGCCAGGCACGGACAAAGCATTCATCAAACATTTCCTGTATCCGGTTCACATTCTTTTCAAAACGCCAGAGCCAATGCTCGCAGGTTTTGGCATAGTGCAGTCGCAGGTTTTCCACATCCAGAACAGTGAAATCCAACGGTTCCAGAACGTTCATCATTTCACTGAGCGTTGGAGGGTAACTGCCGGGGAAAATTCGCTTCAGGAACCAAGGGCTCATCGGTGTCGCCCTGTTTTGCCCGATCGTGTGGATCAGCCCGAGCCCGTGTTCCGTAAGACTGCGGTCGATTACTCTGCCAAGTTCCTGATAATGATCAGGCCCCACATGCTCCAGCATGCCTACAGCAGCAAACGCATCATATCTGCCGGAAATGTTGCGGTAATCGTCCTCGATATACTCAATCTGCCCGGCAAGCCCTTCGATTTCTGCTCGTTGCCGCGCATAGACGATCTGCTCATGGGAAATGTTGTAGGCCCTGACGGTGACCCCGTACCGCCTGGCCATGTAACGGGCCAGAGCGCCCCAGCCGCAGCCCGCATCCACAACGGTTTGCCCCGCCTGCAGGCGGAGCTTGCGGCAGACAAGATCCATTTTTGCAATCTGGGCGTCTTCCAGTGTGGCGAGCTTGTCGGGAAAGTAAGCGCAGGTATACAGCATTTCTTCGTCCAGCCAGAGCTGGTAAAAATCGTTTCCGATATCGTAGTGGTGATGGATATTATCCCGTGATCCCGAGAGGGAGTTCAGCTTTGGCTGATTGCGGCGGAACGCGGCAGGATCAGAATCTTTTTTAAATCCGTCTGTCCGGGCCATGGCCTGATATACGGTTTCCAGCAACGCAACCAGACCGCCTTCAATTTCAATCCGGCCTGCACTGTAGTCGTCACCGAAGTTGAGAAAGGGATTGACCAGCAGCCGCCGAAGAGCGCCACGATCCCGGATAAGCAGACCAGCTGCAGGTGCGGCACCACCTGACGCAACTTCCTTTCCATCCCAAAGAGTTACCCGCAAGCCGGGATCACCAATTGATTTCAGGAATGTGCGCACCATCCAGGCGTCAATGGCTGAAACCCTGCTGTTACTGTTCTCCACTCCTTTCTTGCAACGGAACTGGAGAGAGAACGTGCTGGCATTAGGAACGTTCATGACATTTATCCTTGATAAGGATTTGTGTTTAAAAATTGTACCGGCAGACCCCCATTAGTCAAGTTGTCAGCTTCAAACTTATTTCCTTAAACCGCTGCCAAGACAATCCGGAAAGATGTGGTACTATTTAGTCGAAAAACATATCAACACAGATGCTCAGCCTTTTGCACCGGCGATCGGAGGAAACTATGAAAGAAGCAATGTTTTACGAACGGGAAGAAAACAACCGGGTTCACTGCCGGCTCTGCCGTTTCGGCTGCCTGATCGGTGACGGTGGTCACGGTGTATGTGCAGTCCGCGAGAATCGCGGTGGAATCCTCTACAGCCTGGTGTATGGCAAACTATGCTCAGAACATGTGGACCCGATCGAGAAAAAGCCGCTCTTCCATGTCATGCCCGGGAGCCGTTCCTATTCCATAGCAACGGTAGGATGCAACTTTCACTGCCGCCATTGCCAGAACTACACCATCTCCCAACACCGGCCCGAAACTGCGGTCACAGGTACGCCGCGAACACCGATTGAAATTGTGCAACGGGCAAAGGACACCAAATGCAGTTCGATCTCCTACACCTACACCGAACCGACAATCTTCTTCGAGTTCGCCTATGATACGGCCCGCCTTGCACGCGAGGCGGACTTGCGCAACCTGTTTGTCACAAACGGCTACATCAGCAAGGAGGCACTGACAACGATTGCACCCTTTCTGGACGCCGCCAATATCGACCTGAAGGGTTTTTCGGAGGGGTTCTACCGCGATATCGTCCACGCCAAACTGTCAGAAGTGCTGGACTCAATCATTGAGTACCGCAAACAGGGGGTCTGGATCGAGATCACCACCCTGATCATACCTGGCCTGAATGACTCTGTTGCCGAGCTGCAGGGTATCGCCTCGTTCATTGTCACCAACCTGGGGGCTGACACCCCCTGGCACGTGACCGGCTTCTACCCCACCTACAAAATGACCGACCGTCCCCCGACCCCTATAGCTACCCTGCGCCGGGCACGCGACATCGGCCTGGCAGCAGGGCTGCACTTTGTGTATGAGGGTAACGTACCCGGCGAAGGCGGCGAGAACACCTACTGCCCATCCTGTTCTGCCCTGCTTATAAACCGTTACGGTTTTGCTATCGACACAAACCGGATTCTGAACGGGGGCTGTCCCGACTGCGGCGTCACGATTGCCGGCATTGACATGTGACGACGCAGTATAACCGTTCGGAAGACTGTTAGCGGGACCAGGATATCCTGACTGGACCCACGGAATGGCTCCATGTGAATTGCAGATCGCCGCCATGGGATTTGAAAACCTCCCGCCCGATCTTCTGCGCCAGCCTTGCATCCGTGGTGGTTATGGTGACACCCTCTTTCTCCCTGTTGATGTCCATGATCCTGCCAAGCGGATTCTTCATTACGGCAGCCTCTGCGGTATTCTTGATCAGGTTGTCGATTTCCGTTCCATGAGCGGCAAAAAAGCTCCCCTTCAGGGTAACGATGCCGGCCGGGTTATGGTCTGCAATCCGGCGACAGGCCGGACAGACAACCGGCTGCTCTCCCTGTGGTGACGAGCCGCGCTCTGTTAAGTGCCAGCGTTTGTTACTGAATACCGCGCCGCATTGGCAGTACGCCGCCCCACTTACTCCGGCCTTACTCCGATAGACATCCGGACTGCGTGGAGTGCGTTCCCCTTTTCCCTCGGTCTCTTTGATTTTCGTAGCCATAGTCATCAGACCTCCCATTTAATTTTACGGCACAAGGACCCCTGCCCCCCTGATTTTACCCTCTCGCAGAGCTGCCAGCGCCTGGTTGGCATGCTCCAGCGAAAAAACTTCTATCTCCGTAATCACCGGTATCTGCGGGGCCAGCGCCATAAATTCTTCACCGTCCAGGCGTGTCAGATTGGCCACCGAAATGATGCTCCGCTCCCCCCAGAGCAATTCGTACGGGAAGCCTGGAATCGGGCTCATATGAATACCGCCGCAGACCACTACACCACCCTTGCGGATCGCCCTCAGAGCCAGAGGAACAAGCTCGCCGGCCGGAGCAAATATGATGGCCGCATCCAGCTCAACCGGGGGACGCTCCGCCGCAGCTCCCGCCCAACAGGCCCCCATCTCCTTTGCGAAGCGCTGACCGGCCCCATCTCCCTCCCGGGTAAAGGCATAAACATCTCGCCCCTCCCACCGTGCCACCTGGGTCAGAATGTGGGCCGCCGAGCCAAAGCCATACACCCCCAGCCGATTCCCATCCCCGGCCATACGCAGGGAACGGTAGCCGATCAGGCCGGCACAGAGCAGCGGCGCCGCCTGGGTAGCTGAGTAGCCATCCGGGATGGTGAAGCAGAAACCGGCATTGGCCGTGCAGTATTCGGCGAAACCGCCGTTGCGCTGGTAACCGGTAAATACGGGGCGATCGCAGAGATTCTCACGACCCGACAGACAGTAGCTGCATTTCCCGCACGTCCCGCCCAGCCACGGCACCCCCACCAGGTCGCCCGGATGAAAACCACTGACTCCACTTCCCACGCTTTCCACCTCTCCGACAATCTGATGCCCCGGTGTCAGCGGCAGATGCGGCTTGCACAATTCACCGTCAACGACGTGAAGGTCGGTACGGCAGATGCCGCACGCCTGCACCTTAATCAGCAATTCCCCGTCAGCGGCAACCGGAATCGGAAGTTTCCTTGCCACCAGCGGCTGGCCAACCTCTTCCAGCACCATCGCATGCATATAAGACTCATGAAGCATACCCACCACCATTCTCTTTTTGCCGGTATTACCGGATTTTGTGCAATTCAAAATCCAGCCACATATAAAGGGTAATACCGAAGGCACTAATGTCAAGAATTGTATAATTTATTTTTTTTGCACCGTAAGGGGTGGAGGTTACCATGCTTTTTTGAATGGAATCAGGTTCTAGAAGTAAATGAGGCCTCCGCAAGGAAGCGGAGGCCTGGCTGGTGTTCTGCTGGAAAACCGGTTATTTTCTGTACTGTGCAATAACCGCCGGTATCAATCGCTTGATGTTGGCAATACGAGTCGCATCAGCCGGGTGGGTGCTGAGAAATTCGGGCTGTGCCTTCCCCCCCTTCTGGGCTGCCATCCGCTCCCAGAATGTAATGGCAACATTCGGGTCATAGCCGGCCATTGTCATGAATACCAGCCCCAGATGATCCGCCTCGCTTTCCTGCATGCGCCCGTACGGCAGAATGGCACCGTACTGGGAGCCGACTCCGTAGACCGACATCCAGAGCTGCCGGGTCGCTTCCGGTTTTGTGGCGAGCGCAGCAGAAAGAGCGGTTCCCCCCATTTGTGCAATCAGCCCCTGACTCATCCGTTCGTTGCCATGTTCGGCAATCGCGTGAGCAATCTCGTGCCCCATAACAACCGCCAGCCCGGCATCATCGCCGGCAACCGGCAGGATGCCGGTGTAAACCACCACTTTGCCCCCCGGCATGCACCAGGCATTTACCTGTTTGTCCTCGACCAGATTGAATTCCCACTTATAACTTTTCAAAGAATCCTGCAGGCCGGCTGAAACAAAGTAACGCTCCACGGCATCCTGAACACGGGCTCCGACACGCTTGACCGTGGCGGTCTGCTGAGCGTTCTGGCTGAGCTTGTTTTCCTTCAGAAAGGTGCCATACTGCTGGGCGCTCATTGACAGCATGGAAGATCCTGGAATCAGGTTCAGCTGTGAGCGACCGGTAATCGGGACGGTGCTGCAGGAGGCCAGCATCAGGACTGTGGTAATGCACATAAGAAAACGGGTCATAAAAAGTTCCCTTCGATCAATTCAGTATTATCTCCAGCAGTTCAATCCGTACTCCCAAAACCTCAACGCTTAAATACGTTCTTGATATGACGACTGACATCGGGTTCCAACTTATGATTTAAATACAACTTAATTTACCACATGAAAATACATTTTTTATATTTATATGTGACAGAAAACACACATTTTCAATTCATTTATGATAAAATTTGTGCAACGGTCGAATAGGATTCTCCCTTCATGTTTTAAGGAGCTGTCGTCATGGGACAATTAATGAAGCGGAATATTGGTAATATTTTATTAGATGGTGGTTTCATACTGCACCAGGATCTGCATTGTGCTCTGGAGGAACAGAAGCATTCCAAGGAGCTACTTGGTCAGGTTTTAATCAAGCAGGGGGTTATCAAGGAAGAGGATTTCAGGGTTCCTCTGCTCATACAGGAGCACTTGGGGTCCTTTGATAGTGCTGTTAAACTTGCAGCCGGTGAACGGCAATTACTCGGCACGTTACTTGTCAACTCAGGCCGTATTACCAATGAGCAGCTAGATTACGTAGTCGCAGAACAGAAACGTAGCGGGGAAAAGCTTGGCGAGACCCTGAAGCGGCTGGGCATGCTCACAGGGCAACAGCTGAGCGCTTTGCTCCAGTTTCAGAGCAATCAGGACAGCAAGAGCGTTTCCCCTCTCAGGCTTGGCGAATTACTGGTTGCGACAGGACAGATTACTCGCGATCAATTGGAGGATGCGCTTCACCGACAGACCACCTCCAATAAGAATATTGGTGATATACTCATTGAGGCCGGGTATGTACACCAGAGCGGCATCGAGTATGGTGTCCGCTTACAGAAGATGTTGCTTAAGTCAACACTGGCCGCCATTATCTGCCTCGGGGTGAATGCAACAGAGCCGAGCGCGCATGCCGGAACCGGTGAAATGTGCTCATTTTCAACACAATTGCAAAGTTCTCCCATGAGGGAACAATACATAAGCAGACTAGCAACAGAAAGCACTACGTTATTGGCATACAATACAAGCACCGAAAACGAGGTTCTGTCAGATGTTTCGGACGGTTTTTCTTTTTCAAGCTTTGTTACTGGGGAAAAAAGTGACTCTTTCAGCCAGGGTGGCTCCGTAGATTCCTTCAGCAGAGATTGCTTGACATGCCACGATGGTGGTCATGCAAGTGATGTAAAAATCGATTACAGGAACAACCCAGGCAGCAAAAGCACGAAATATGGCAGAGCGAAGGATCATCCCATTGGTATGGATTACAATAACTACTCAGCAATGGATCCGCAAAATTATAAGCCAGTAGCCGCTTTCAACTCAAAGATGACTTTTGTGGACGGCAAGGTTGGGTGCTTGACCTGCCATAACCCGCTGAAGCCGGAGAAAACCCATCTTGTAATGAGTGATCAGGGCAGCGCACTTTGTCTGTCCTGCCATATCAAGTAAATTCAGGCCAGAGGCTTGTAATATAAGATAGTTACCGGATGCTTAAAAATAGCGGAGTGGAGGGCTGCAGCTTTCTATCCAGTTCTCGGCCGGCCGCATGCTATCAGTTGTTTACGTTGATTGTATTACCGGTTGATCATAACGTAACATCAGCCGGTAAAAGCCGCTTTAAAACAACCTTCGACATCTCAATAATCCCCTCGAACGACGTATCCTTCAATGTACAGACAAGCTTGAAATCAGGTGTGAACTGGTATTTTTTAGGTTCTCCCCGCATCATGCCGATAATTGTGTCAGGCTGGGCCGGTGTTCGCGGGTGAAACGAAATAATAACCGCTTTACCGTCAAAGTCGATCTGGCGCACGATCAGCTTCTTCAGCATTACCCGCAGCTTCATAATTTCGAACAAGTAGGAGGTTGCAAGCGGATACTTCCCGAAGCGATCAAGCACCTCGTTCTGCACATCCAATACATCCTCTTCGTTCTCCGCCTGAGTCAGCTTCTTGTAAATCACGAGCCTCTGTCCTGCTTCCTTTACATAGGCTTCGGGGATGAACGCAGGGACCTTGAGGTTTATTTCCGGCTCTACCCTCTCAATATTCTCCTCGCCACGCATACGGGCGATAGTCTCCTCCAGCATCTGGTTGTAAAGTTCAAAACCAATTTCGGTGACGGTACCGGATTGACGGTTGCCAAGCATATCCCCGGCACCGCGGATTTCCATGTCGTGCGTCGCGATGCGGAAACCTGCCCCCAGTTCGGATATTTCCTGCAGAACCCGGAGTCGTTCACGGGCATCGGAGCTGATAGCCGCTTCGCCCGGGATAAGCAGGTAGGCGTAGCCACGCTGCGTTGAGCGTCCCACCCTTCCCCTCAGCTGGTAAAGTTGAGAAAGTCCAAACTTGTCGGCATGGTCTACGATAAGGGTATTGGCGTTAGGAATATCCAGGCCCGATTCTATTATGGTGGTGCAGAGAAGCAGGTTGGTTTCACCATGCATGAAACCGAGCATGACCTTCTCCAGTTCATGCTCCCCCATCTGGCCATGCCCGACGGCAATTTTGGCTTCCGGCACCAACTGGGCCAGCAGTTCTGCCCGCTTGCCAATAGTCTGGACGCGATTGTGAACGAAGAAGACCTGGCCACCGCGCCGCAGCTCGCGCAGCACCGCTTCGCGGATCAGCTCTTCGGAGAAACGGGACACGATGGTTTTGACCGCCAGGCGGTCCACCGGCGGGGTATCGATGATCGAGAGGTCGCGTATCCCCATCATCGACATGTAGAGAGTGCGTGGGATCGGTGTGGCGGTGAGTGTCATGACATCGACTACCGCACGGAACGACTTGAGTCGTTCCTTGTCCTTGACCCCGAAACGCTGTTCTTCATCGATGATCAGGAGCCCGAGATCCTTGAAGGTGACATCTTTCTGCAACAGTCGGTGGGTGCCGATGATGATATCAACATTCCCCTTTTTGAGGCGCTCAAGGGTTTCCTTCTGTTCTTTGGCGGTGCGAAAACGGGAGAGCACCTCGACCGTAACCGGGTAATCCTTCAGCCGTTCACGGAAGGTCTCGTAATGCTGCTGGGCAAGAATAGTTGTCGGAACGAGGATACCAACCTGTTTGCCGTCAAGTGCCGACTTGAAAGCACCGCGCAGAGCGACCTCGGTTTTGCCATAGCCGACATCTCCGCAGACCAGGCGGTCCATCGGTTTCGAATGCTGCATATCGGCCAGCACATCATGAATAGCCGAAAGTTGATCTGGAGTCTCCTCCCAGGCAAATGACGCTTCGAATTCCCGGTACATCTCATCGGGCGGGGAAAACGAGAACCCTTCGGAGAGCTGCCGCCGGGCATATATCTCGAGCAGCTCTCCGGCAAGTTCCTCAATGTTTTTGCGTGCTTTCCCCTTCGACTTTTCCCAGGAGACTCCACCCAGCTTATCTAGCGCCGGATGACTCCCTTCCGGCCCGACATAGCGCTGCACCAGTCCGAGTCTATCGACCGGCAGAAACAGTTTGTCCGAACCGGCATACTCAAGGAGCAGAAAGTCGCCGCCGACACTCCCGACGCTGATATGCTGCAATCCACGGTATAGACCAATTCCGTGGTCAATGTGCACCATGTAATCGCCAGGCTTGAGTTCGGCCAGAGAAGCCAGCAACTGTTTCTTGCGAACCTCGGAAACGCCGCGCCGCCGGACCCGTTTGCCGAACAGCTCTTCTTCTGCGATCAGTACCAACCGGGAGAATGGGAGGCGGAAGCCGCGAGAGATGTCTCCGGTCAGGATGGTGATAGCAGGCAGAGATGTTTTGTGCAGCGAAGTATTACCAGCCACCTCATGAAAGCCCGTTTCGCTGATAAAGCAGGGAAGGCTGTACGGCTTGAGAAGATCTTTAAGGCGTTCGGCTTGCGGCAGCTGATGGCACACAACAGCGATCCGCTGCCCGCCGTCGAGCCAATTGCGCAGTGTCCCTGCCAGAGGCGCCAGAGCGTGACTGCTCTCCTTTGAAACGCTTACCCTCAAGTCGCTGTTTTCTTCGCAGGGGATCGCTATTGTCGTTGTACCGCCTGAGACTTCCAAAGCCAGGCCTGGGAGTTCAATGACGCTGCATCCGGCAATGAGTGCTTCCAGCTCCGAGTTGGCCAGAAACAGTTCGCGCTGCGGAGAGTGCGCGAAACCTGCAACCGCAGCCTTGATCACCCCAGCCTCAATCTCCTCGCAGACAGTGAGGCTGGAGTAACTGATAGCCTCCGGATCGAGCAGAATCAGCGGGGCACCGGGAGCATAGTCAAAGATCGTTTCAAGAGCGGGGTGAAGGAGCGGCTGCAGAAAATCAATACCCTGGAAATAGACCGCATTGTTAAGATCTTCCAGAATCGTGCGGCGACGATTCGCCGGTATGTCAAGATCGTCACAAAGCTGCTTCAGGCGTGGGGCAATATCCGCAAGCACATCTTCCGACAGCAGAAGCTCTCGCGAAGGTAGCAGCACCAGTTCTTCAACCGGCTGCAGTGAGCGTTGAGTCAACGGATCGAAAGCACGCATGGTCTCGGCCGTATCGCCGAAAAATTCTATTCTGACAGGTGTCGGCAGATTGGGCGGGAAAATATCAAGGATGCCTCCCCGCACAGCAAAGGTACCTCGATCCTCCACCAGCGGGACATTGGCGTACCCCATCCGGACTAGTCTGGCCAGCAGATCATCCCGATCAAACTCTTCGCCGGCAAGCAGATAGCAGGAGGAATCATTCAGGGTTTTCCTGGGCAGCACACGCTGCAGCGCCGCCGCTACGGGCATAACAGTTATTCTGGACAGCCCGTTTTGCAGCCGAAAGAGTGTATCCAGGCGGGCGCCGGTCACATCTGGATGTGGAGAGGAGGCTGAGAAAGGAGCAATGTCCCAGGCCGGAAATAGTGCCGCATGCAGATCACCACCAGAGAAAAAGGCCAGTTCACGGCAGAATTCCTCCGCCGCCTCCTGAGTTGCCGTAATTACCAGTGAAGTATCAAGTCCTGACCGAACTAACTCCGCAACAAACAGAGCGGGGGAAGAACCCTTCAAGCCCGGTATGATTATACGCTGTTCACCGCGGCGTAGTGCAGCAACGCTATCTATGGTTTGGGGGATCAAGGAGATCATGGGGTGCTCGTTTGGATTCGGGTCAATGCTTGCGGAGTCCGGCTTTCAGCTTTGGCTTGCCATCTTCAATAACGACCCTGAAGGCGAGATGATCAGTGCCAAGCCTGGCTGCCAGCACCGGCTTTTGTTTTTCAATTGTCGCTGCAATCAGCTCTCGGGTGATTTTGTCTACAGGCATATTGCAGGCTTTTCGTGCTTCACGGAACTCAAGGACGAGTCGATCAAGGTCTGAATCAGCCGATGCAGCCTGAGATTCATGCAGTTTCTTTTCAGGCTTATTCTGTCGTAAATGCAGATCGCTGATAAAACGGTCCCGTGAGTAACGCCCCTCCTCCATAAGCTTAAGAATCCGGTTCCAATGTTCACGATATGTGTTGAGGCGGGCAACCAGCATGGTGAAGCGGTGTTTGTACATGGTATTAGCGATCGGTACGCCGCTGTAGCAGCGGACCAGCTTTTCAACTTCCCCCAGCAACTGGAGCGGCTCCCGTTTCTCCAGACCAATGAAATACTGTTCGTACTTGGTGATCAGCGCGTTCAGTTTATTGTCCAGAAGTATAACATCATCTGCAATAGCCATCGGTTACCTATTCTGAATTGGGTAGTTCGCCTGTGTTTTTTTGAGACAACTGGGTTAACGTACTTATCTTAATTTATCCGGGTTTGCTTTAGCATCTGAACAAACGGTAGATTACTATAGCCAAACCAACCGATAAGTAAAGGCTAAAGATAGAATATAACGTTGTAATCGCGCTAATTTCTTGACGCTTTGACCATTAATCGCATAAAGTGCACGCAAATAATTTCCCTCTTTTTAACACTTGGAGTTTATTTGATGAAATCAGTTGCATCAATCGTACTCGCCGCCGGAAAGGGCACCCGCATGAAGTCGGGGCTGATCAAGGTTCTTCATCCCGTTGCCGGATTGCCGATGATAGCCTGGCCGGTCACGGCTGCCCGTGATGCCGGCTCAGATCCCATAGTGCTGGTCATCGGTCATCAGGCTAATGCCGTTCAAGGCGTTTTCCGCGGGGCCGCAGATATTCGCTGCGCCATGCAGGAAGAACAGCTCGGAACCGGACATGCCGTCGCCTGTGCACTGGAGGCGTTGCCAGGTTTTCAGGGCACTGTTTTGATACTGTGCGGAGACACACCGCTGCTGCGAGCGGAAACATTGAAAAACATGCTGCATTACCATCACAACAATCAGGCAGCCGTAACGGTACTTACCGCACTGATGGACGATCCTTATGGCTATGGCCGCGTAGTTCGTGACCCATCCGGCCTGGTGTCACGCATCGTAGAACAGAAAGACGCCGATCCGGAAGAGCAGGAGATTCGTGAGATAAACAGCGGCATTTACTGCATGGACTCCAACTTTCTTTTCGCCAGCATCAGGGAGATCGGCAACGATAACGCCCAGGGCGAATATTATCTGACCGATCTGCTGGCGATTGCCGTCAGAAAAGGTCTGACCTGCCTGGCGATTCAGGCCGCAGAAGCCGACGAGATTATGGGAGTAAATGACCGGATCCAGCTTGCGAGTGCTGGCCTCATTCTGCGTCGCCGCATCAACCGCGAACATATGTTGAACGGCGTTACCATAATCGACCCTGAAGTTACCTATATCGATCAGGGTGTCACTATCGGAGCCGATACGACCATCCACCCCGGCTGCCATATCGGCGAAGGAACAATAATCGGGTGTGGCTGTGAAATAGAGACCGGTACCAGCATCTCCGGCTGCCGTATTGGCGATGATTGCCATATAAAAGCCGCCTCAGTGCTTGAGAATTCTGAGCTTGGCGAGGATGTGACAGTCGGACCGATGGCACATCTTCGTCCCGGCACAACCCTTGGCAATAAAGTCAAGATCGGCAACTTCGTAGAAACCAAGAAGATCATCATGGGTGAAGGCTCCAAAGCGTCACACCTGACCTATCTGGGTGATGCCGAAATCGGACGCAACGTCAATATCGGTTGTGGCACTATTACCTGCAACTACGACGGTGTCAACAAGCACCGAACCGTTATCGGGGATGATGTTTTTATCGGCAGCGACGTGCAGTTAGTGGCGCCTGTCAATGTTGGCCGCAACTCTCTGGTGGCTGCCGGTACTACTGTTACGATAGATGTACCTCCTGATTCGCTTGCTATATCCAGAATTCCTCAGATTAACAAGAACGGCTGGCGTTTGAAAAAAAAGTGACTGGAGACCAGAGCCCACACGCTCAAAAAGAACTATTTGCGTACCATGCAAGGATGTCCGTGACTGAAACCACACAAATCACGCCGCATAGCCCACAGATCCTGATCATTGAAGATGACACAACCTGTTCAGATCTGATGGAGGCAACCCTGGCGAAAAATGGATTTTACTGCCATTGTTTCACCGGCGGCAACGATGCTCTGGCTTGGCTTGCAGACAATGTCCCAGCGATGATCATCCTGGACTATTCTCTGCCAGACATGAACGGTGCCCTGTTAATAGAGCGGATGCATAATCTGGGCATGGTGATTCCGTTTATTATGGTGACCGGCTCCGACGATGCCAACCTTGCGGTGCAGATGATGAAGGTCGGAGCCTGCGATTATCTACTGAAAGATGCAACCTTTTACGAACGTCTACCGGCAGTTGTTGCCCGTACTATCCATGAAGCCGAAACCATGGAGCGCCTGCGGCGTGCCGAGCAGTCGCTGCGCCTGAGCGAAGCTAGGCTGGCCCGTGCCCAGAAAATTGCCCACATGGGGAGCTGGGAATGGAATGTCCAGACCGGCGAAATTTACTGGTCTAATGAGCTCTACCGTATTTATGGACTGAACCCTAGTGATAATAGACAGATAAATATGAAATTGGTTTTGGGTATGGTTAACCCGGAAGATATAGCGGATCTCAAGAAGGTTCTGCTTGATGCCTCCAAGTACGGCAAGCCCTTCAACATTGTCTACCGCATCACCACAAGCCCAGAAAGCGAAATAGTTGTCAACTGTCATGGCGATGTGGAATGGGACGAAAAGGGCCGGACCCGTCTCGTAACCGGCACCACACTTGACATCACGGAACGCACAAAGGCCGAGAGTGAGATCCGGCAGTTGACAAACTATGATACTCTAACCGGCCTTCCCAACCGTAGCCTATTGCATGACCGCCTCAAACTGGCCATTGCCCAGGCGTCCAGAGAACACCAGCTTGTCGGCGTGCTTTTTCTCGACCTGGATCGTTTCAAGAGCATTAATGACACCCTCGGACACCGTGCCGGAGACCTTCTACTCAAGACCATCGCCATGCGCCTCTCGTCATGTATCCGGGAAAGTGATACACTGGCCCGACTGGGAAGTGACGAATTTGTGGCCCTTTTGATCGGAGTGAACACCGCCGAAGCGATCTCTACCGTTGCCAATAAGATCTTGGCACTGGTTTCAGAACCGATCTACATCGATGGTCAAGAGACTTTTACATCCGGAAGCATAGGAATCGCCGTCTACCCCATGGATGGCGACGATAGCTACACTCTGCTCAAACACGCCGACCTAGCTATGTATCAGGCCAAGGAACTGGAGCGCAATAATTTTCAGTTTTTCTCCAGCGAAATGAATATCAAGATGGTGGAGCGGATGTTACTGGAAAGCTCCATGCGAAAGGCACTGGAGCGGGAAGAGTTTTTTCTGGTCTACCAGCCTCAGGTAGATGCACGTTCCGGCCATATAACCGGCATGGAGGCGCTGCTGCGCTGGCAGCACCCTGAGCTCGGGTTGCTGACACCGGATAAATTCATCTATCTGGCAGAAGAAAACGGATTTATCATCCCGATCGGTGAATGGGTTTTACAAACGGCCTGTCGGCAGAACAGAGCCTGGCAAAAGCAGGGTCTGCCATCGGTCCGCGTGGCGGTGAACCTGTCGGCGAAACAATTCGGGCAATATCACCTTGATGAGATGGTTTCAGCCACCTTGATGGAAACCGGGCTTGAACCAAAATGGCTCGAACTGGAGATCACTGAAAGCGCCATCATGAAGAACGCAGAACAGACCGCCATCATACTGCGCAAACTCAAGGATATGGGCATAAGCCTGGCTATTGACGACTTCGGAACCGGTTATTCATCCCTGGCATATCTGAAACTTTTCCCCATCAGCCGCCTTAAAATTGATCGTTCTTTTGTGCAGGACATAACCACCAATCAAGACGATGCCGCTATCGCCGAAACTATCATCTCTATGGCTCAGGCTCTCAAGCTCAATGTCATCGCCGAAGGTGTCGAAACTCGCGCCCAGATGGAGCTGCTCTCCTTCAACAACTGCATAGAAATGCAGGGCTACCTGTTCAGCCGCCCGGTACCCGCGGAACAATTCGCTGAACTCCTCCATAACGGCTTGGAATACTGAGTAAGGCGCTATTTACAGGGTATTTAATAAATCTGCGTCGATAAATCAACATCCCATACCCCCAAAAATCCTTAACTGAAATACCTTTACGGAAATTTTACCATCAATTTCCGCTGTTATATTTCAACCAGTTTTTATCCGCCTTTATGATGTTGCCAGAAATATCTTTGCTCCATTTTTCATACGCAGCAGTGCTGCAATTCAGATAAAGCTTCCCGTCAACGATCTTCCACACTTCTGGATCGGTAATGGCTTTCCGCTCCTCCGTCATAGCCCAGGCACAATACCCGTCATATTGCGGAGCATATTTCTCCGGAGCTGCCTCAAACAGATCCCTGTTCTCCCTGGACAGGAAAAACCAGGTCAGCTTATGCCACTGAGAGGTAAATGACTCGTTGCCTTTTAGAGCCTTACCGACTTGAAAATAGGCGACAGTATCATATCCCTTTATGGCGAGATTACCCACCGATGACTCTCCAGCGGCTATACTGCCGAATCCGGTTAACAGTAGTAATGCAAACAATAAGCTTCTCATAATCCTCTCAGTTGAGTTCCGTGATCTCATATCATTTTACCTCCAAGCATCAATTCTTCTAACGTGGCATGAAGTTGACCCCTCGACTTTTTGGCGGGTCTAACTTTCTGGCTGGAATCCCGCAAGGCAAATACGGGATTAACCCGACCCACTTGCTGCAGTTTTAAGGTGATTTTACGGTGTTTTCCTATTTTTTATTTCGTTCATCTGTTCCTCATAGCACCCTGGACAGATGCCATGGCTGAACATAGCTTCAGAGTGATTCGTGATGTATTGTTCCAACTGATTCCAACTGTTCTGGTCATCCCTGATCTTTTTGCAGTGCATACAGATCGGGATAATTCCCTCGAGCTTTTTAACGCGTAAAAGCGCTTCTTCTCGCTCCTTCTCCGCCTGTTTGATCTCGGTGATGTCGCTGAATTCAATAACTCGAACATTGTGCCCTTGATAGCTGACATTTTTCCCCTTGATCGAGAGAGGGTACTTCGTGCCATCCTTGCGGACACCCTCAACTTCATAGCGTTGACCGTAGCCGCTTTGAATATTCTTCATCACCAGGTCAAGCGACTCCGGTGCAATAAGTTTGAGGCCATCCATGCCGATCAGCTCTTCGTTTGTATACCCGGTCATATCTGACAGCCCCTGGTTACAGTCCAGGATCAGCCCTTTGTCATGAATGATGACTCCGCCAAAGGAGGCATCATGAAGAACCTGGAACCGCTTCTCACTTTCTCTCAGCGCCTTCATCCGCCGATAGGATGACACCCATCCCGAAGCGAAAACTGCCAGCAGGATCGAGCTCCCACCAAGCCAGCCTAGTATATACATGGGGAAACTGTCATGCCCTTCGATCCCACCAAACCATTTTTTGTAAATCGAATCGTACTGACCAGTGGCGCGGACGATGGCAAGGCCTTGGTCAAGCTTGTCGCGAAGATCGACGTTTCCCCGCTGGACCGCAAACGCGAACTGCCGGTTGTAATCGGAGATGGGGGGACCGGCTTTGATAACGTCATTCAGCTTGGCGGTTTGCAAGACCATAAGCCCCAGCAGCTTCGGCACAAGTACCGCGTCATGCTTGCCGCTTGCCAGCAGTCGCATCGCCTCGGGGATAGCCTTGGTCTCGATTATGCGAACCGGCAGACCGGAATTAACCAATGCCTCATGGGCGGCGTCACTGCTCATGACAACCACCTCCCTGCCTTTCGCTTCCGCCAGCGAGGATATCGTGCGGCTCCCCTTACGCACAAAAAAGCTGTCATATGCTACCGTATGCGGTTTGGTGTAACTGGCCATATCAGTACGTTTCTCCGACAGGGCGACTAAGGGCAGCAGATCGTATTGTCCCTCCTTGAACGCAGCCAACACATCAGGCCACGAACCGGTGTGCACCTTGACAGACAACCCCATCGCACCGGCAACCGCTTCAAGCAGTTCCACCGAGAAACCACTCGCACGCCCTTTGTCATCCACAATGGCATAAGGGGGGAAATCGGCTTCGCTGCCGGCCACTATTTCCAGTCCGACCTGCTTTGCCTGAACAGAGATCGGTGATAAAAACGCCAGCAAACAGGCGGTGACAAGCAGAATCAGACGTTTATTATTCATGAGATACTCCCAAAGCAGCCATGCCCCGCCACTTCAACCACTTCAAGTCATAGAGCCCCACCCGTTCCAGCAGTCAGGCGGAGAACAGTGGGGTGACCGCTCGATGGCGGAATGGACTGAAACATAGTTTATGTTTCAGTCCATTCTATCGTAACAATCAAGAATTACAATTCATATCCAGGTATCCTGCCGTCAAATATAATGCTTAATTGATTGCACGTCTCAGATAAACATCGTCCGCTTTAATGACCCGCGATATTTACATTTATTCGCTACATGCCATACTGACTTCAGTGACAGCATTATTTCGTAAAGTCGCTTCATGCTGAAACCAATTTGTGATATATCTGAAAATCACATTGCAACAGAAGGAATCATAATGGCTCACGACAAAATCATCATAAAAGGCGCGTGCGAACACAACCTCAAGTGCATCGACGTAGAAATCCCACGCGAGAAACTGGTCGTCATCACCGGCCTCTCCGGTTCCGGCAAGTCCACTCTGGCGTTCGATACGATCTACGCCGAGGGGCAGCGCCGCTATGTCGAATCGCTCTCATCATATGCCCGCCAGTTTCTGGAGCAGATGGAAAAACCGGACGTTGAGTCTATTGAGGGGCTTTCACCAGCCATCTCCATCGAGCAGAAAACCACCAGCAAAAACCCCCGCTCCACCGTCGGCACAGTCACCGAGATCTACGACTATCTGCGTCTTCTGTTTGCCCGCATCGGGCATCCGCACTGTACCTCCTGCGACAAGGAAATCACCTCGCAGACGGTTTCCCAGATGGTGGATCAGATCATGACCCTCGCCGCCGGAACAAAGCTGACGCTGCTCGCTCCAATGATCCGCGGCCGCAAAGGGGAATACAAAAAAGAGCTCCAACAACTGCGAAAAGAGGGTTTTACCAGGGTTGTGGTTGACGGAACCGTCCGTGAACTGGCTGATGACATCGAGATGGACAAGAAGAAAAAACATGATATCGACATCGTTGTGGACCGGATTGTCGTCAAAGAGGGGGTCCAGCGGCGACTGGCCGATTCTCTGGAGACAGCGCTGCACCATGCCGAGGGTGTGGTGAAGATTGAAGCCGTCGTACCAACAGCCGATGAACCGGCCGAGGGGGGCAATAAAAAATCCCCAAAACCAAAACAGATGCTCTTCTCGGAAAAACTGGCCTGCGTTGATTGCGGCATTTCCTATCAAGAGATCACCCCGCGGCTGTTCTCCTTCAACAACCCGCATGGCGCCTGCCCGGAGTGCACCGGACTCGGCACCCGCATGTATTTTGATGCTGATCTGGTGATTCCGAACCAGGAACTGTCCCTGCGTGAAGGGGCTATAGCACCGTGGGAAAAGCGGCTCTCCGGCTGGTTTCACCTGATTCTGGATGCGCTGGCCAAGGCTTATTCGTTCGACATCCGGACCCCGTTCAAAGATCTGCCCGAATCTGTCCGGGACGTGATCCTGAACGGCTCCGGCGGGAAGAAGATCGAATTCTGGTGGGAAGAGGATGGCGAGCGCCGCCATACCTATCAGAAGGAATTCGAGGGGGTCCTGAACAACCTGCAGCGCCGTTGGCGCGAAACAGAATCAGACACATCCCGTGAAGAGCTGGAAAAGTATATGAATATCATGCCCTGTCCGACCTGTCAGGGCGCCCGTCTCCGTCCGGAAGCACTGCACGTGCTGGTGGGGGGTCTCACCATCAGAGACGTGACGGCATTCTCTATTCGTGACTGCCTCCATTTCTTCGAAGAGTTGAAACTATCCGACAAAGAGCAGGAGATCGCCCGACGGATACTCAAGGAAGTTAGAGAGAGGCTCTCGTTTCTGGTCAACGTAGGCCTCGACTACCTGTCTCTTGACCGCACCTCCGGCACCCTTTCGGGGGGCGAGGGGCAGCGGATCCGCCTGGCAACACAGATCGGCTCCAGTCTGGTCGGGGTTCTCTACATCCTTGATGAACCCTCCATCGGCCTGCACCAGCGGGATAACGCCCGCCTGCTCGGCACACTCAAACGGCTGCGCGACATCGGCAACACCGTGCTGGTGGTTGAACATGATGAAGAAACCATCATGGAGGCCGATCACCTGATCGATATGGGGCCTGGAGCCGGAGTGCACGGCGGCGAGGTCGTAGCACAGGGCACCCCTGCCGAGGTCATGGCGAGTCCGGCGTCGCTGACCGGGCGCTACCTTTCCGGCGAACTGACCATTGCGGTACCCAAAAAACGACGCATGTGCGACAAGTCGCTGCGCATTATCGGAGCTTCAGAGAACAACCTCAAAAATATCACCGTTGAGATCCCGCTCGGCGTCATGACCTGCGTGACCGGCGTTTCCGGCTCCGGCAAGTCGACACTGGTAATCGACACCCTGCACAAGGTGCTGGGGCAGCGTCTCTACCGCAGCCGCGAGAAAGCCGGAGCAGTCCGGGACGTAAGTGGACTGGAGCATCTCGACAAGGTCATCAATATCGACCAGTCACCGATCGGCCGCACCCCTCGCTCCAATCCGGCCACCTACACCGCCGTCTTCAGCGATATCCGCGACCTGTTTTCCAATCTTCCAGAGTCCAAACTGCGCGGCTACAAGCCGGGACGCTACTCGTTCAATGTTAAGGGTGGACGCTGTGAGGCCTGCTCCGGCGACGGCATTATCAAGATCGAGATGCACTTCCTGCCGGATGTCTATGTGGAGTGTGAAGTTTGCAAAGGGGCACGCTACAACAGGGAAACGCTGGAGGTACATTTCAAGGGGAAGTCCATTGCCGATGTATTGGACATGACTGTATCACAGGCTTTGGAGTTCATGGGGGCGATTCCTCGTATAAAAAACAAGCTGGCCACTCTGGATGAGGTCGGCCTCGGCTATATCAAGCTGGGACAGGCGGCAACAACCCTGTCGGGGGGTGAGGCACAGCGGGTCAAGCTGGCCAAGGAACTTTCCAAACGAGCCACCGGACGAACGATCTACATCCTCGACGAACCGACCACCGGCCTGCATTTTCACGATATCGCCAAACTGCTGGAGGTCATCCAGCGGCTCGTTGATTCGGGGAACACGATCGTGATTATCGAGCACAATCTGGATGTGATAAAGACCGCTGATTGGGTCATCGATCTTGGACCTGAGGGGGGCGACCGTGGAGGCGAAATCATCGCGACCGGAACACCGGAACTGGTTGCCAAAGTTACCCGTTCATACACCGGCCAGTATCTGCGGAAGATGCTATGATGGACAAAATCAGGGTCAACGATAAACGCGTACCTATTAACCGACCAACCCGCGCAATAGCGCCAGATTAACTGCATCCATCTCGTCATGGTCGCCCTTCGGAGTCTCCAGTATTTTCGGCACCGTGGCAAACCGGGGGTCATTAAGAATGAAACGGAACGGGTTTAGCCCCAGAGTCCCCTGGCCGATGTGATAATGTCGGTCCACGCGTGAGCCGAGCCCCTTTTTAGAATCGTTGAGGTGAAAACATTCCAGCCGCCCCAGACCTATCAAACGATCAAACTGCTCCATTGTGTCACGGTACCCCTCTTCCGTAGCGGTATCGTAACCGGCGGCAAAAGTATGGCAGGTGTCAAAGCAGACTCCGAACTTTTCCGGGAAAAGTGAGCCGTTGATGATCACGGCCAACTCTTCAAACGTCCTCCCTAAATTACTCCCCTGACCGGCCGTCGTCTCAATCAACACCCTCCCCTCGAACTGCGGCACCTCGCTGAAAAGCTGGTCAAATGCTTCCACCACCCTTGCCAATCCGGCCTGGGGTGAGTCCGCCAGATGTGAACCGGGGTGCATGACGATCTTGTTGATACCGAGGCGGGCGCATGTTTCCAGCTCATCGCGGAAGGCCGCCAGGCTTTTGTCGCGGGTTTCACCCGGCGGAGAGGCCAGGTTGATCAGGTAGATGTCATGTGATACGACTTCACGCAACCCTGATGCGGCAAACTTGCTGCGAAAAAGGGCGGCATCGCCCTCGCTGACCGGCTTCCCTTTCCACTGGTTGGAGTTGCGGGTAAAAATCTGCACTACATTGCAACCGGCAGCGACAGCCCGATCGATGGCCAGATGCAGCCCTCCCGAGATGGACATATGTGCGCCAAGATAGTCGTTCATTTCATTACTCCAATTCAATATGATTGCCGTAAAAGTGTACATCTACCTCATCGCCGGCGGCACAGCCGGTGCTCTCGGCCGGTAGCACGGCAACAGCCTGAGCGTCAACCATGGTCTTGAGAATTGCGGTCTGCTGGTTTCCGGAAGATGTCGCATACCAGCAGGCACCCTCCTTCTCCAGACGCAAACGCACGATTTGCACCTTGCCTGATTTTTTCTTCAGCCCTTCACGCATAACGGCCTTGAAAAACGGCCGTAGTACCTTTTGATATCCCTGCATCCTGAGTAGGGCCGGGCGGACGAATTCCTCGAAGGTGATCATGGTTGAAACCGGGTTGCCTGGAAGTGAGAAAACCGGTATGGAGCCGTAGATCGCAAAAGCAGTGGGGCCACCCGGCTTGATACCCACCTTCCAGAACATCTGTTTTGCACCAAGTTCTTCAAGAATATCCCGCACAAAATCACAGTCACCGGCTGATACACCGGCTGATGTAACCAGAACATCGGCCTTAAGCCCTTCGCGGAGCATCTCTAAGTGGCTTTCCCGGTTATCGCGAGCAATACCGATGATACGTGGAATGCAACCTGCCTCCATTACAGCGGCAGCCAACGAAAGCGTATTGCTGTTGACAATCTCTCCGGGCCCCGGCGTACGCCCCAACTCCACCAGTTCATCACCCGTAGATAGAATCGCCACCACCGGCCTGCGGTACACCGGAACCAGTGCCATACCAAATCCGGCCAGCATATTAACCTCCGGCGGACGAATGCGCGTTCCGCTCCGGACGAAGACCACACCGGAAGCCACATCTTCTGCACTAAAACGGATATGCTGCCTTTCTTTTACCGGTTCAAGCAAGGTAACCTCCTGACGCCCGTCATCAGTTTCCTCCACCGGTACAACAGCATTGCACCCGACCGGAGTTGGAGCCCCAGTCATGATCCGCACGGCACAGCCCGCTTCGACCGAGATTCCGTCTGCTTTGGCCCCGGCAGGCAGATAGCCGGTCACACGCAATCTGCAGGGAATAGTCAGACAGTCATCTAAACGCACAGCATAGCCGTCCATGGCTGAATTATCCCACAACGGCAAATCCCATGGCGCAGCCATATCCTCTGCCAGCACCCTCCCTGTCGCCTCCAGAAGAGATATCCGCTCCGTACCGACGGTCTGTACGCTCCCCAGTATTATGCTGCGCGCTTCTTCAAATGAAACCATACTGTCCCCCATGAAAATTATTGATGCAGAATAACTGGAAACACTCAAAAATACAACGTGATCAATCAGCAACGTTACGTTCACCCGGATCTCAGTACAATACGATTGCCAATATCAGAATGATCGGTATAATGCGGAACTACCATCACGGAGCGGAGTGCAAGCTTGAACGAAATCGGCCTGACAAAACAGTCCTGCGTTGCCAGCGACCTGATCGGTAGCAACGAGTCAGTTAAGACTACTGCCTTCCCGTTATTCGACAGCCATTTCCATATCATCGACCATCGCTTTCCGCTCACTCCCAACAACGGCTATCTGCCGGAAGATTTGATCTGTCCGGATTATAGGGCCCGGATGGCGCAGTATGACCTGCGGGGCGGCGCCATTGTATCCGGCTCCTTTCAAACATTTGACCAGAGTTATCTGCTGGATGCCCTCCACACCCTCGGGCCCCTGTTTGTCGGAGTAACACAACTGCCATCTACCGTTTCAGATCAGGAAATCCTGGATTTGGACAGTGCCGGAGTAAGGGCGGTGCGCTTTAACCTCAAGCGGGGCGGGTCGGAAGACGTACGCCACCTGGATGCCATGGCGCAGCGGGTGTATGAGCTTGCCGGTTGGCATGTGGAACTTTACGCGGATTCACGGGTACTGGAGGGGTTGTTTGATACGCTGATATCCCTTCCGGCTGTCAGCATTGACCATCTGGGCCTGGCACAGAAAGGTTTTAATACGTTGCTGAAACTGGCCGAGAGGGGGGTGCGTGTCAAGGCCACCGGTTTCGGCAGGGTGGATTTTGACGTGCCGACTGCGCTGCGTGAATTGTACGCAGCAAACCCTAATGCCCTCATGTTCGGCACCGACCTACCCTCCACCCGCGCGCCCAGGCCGTACTGTCACGATGATTTTCTGCTGGTGGTGAAGACGCTGGGGGATGAAGCGGCACGGGTAGTGTTTTATGATAATGCGGCGGATTTTTATCTGGGAGGAGGGGCTGTATGACACCGGATTTGGAAGTATTTCCCCGTGACAATTACAATAAAACCCTGGTTGCCAATGTTCACCCATCGGGCTGGGTCAATCCCGAACCTGCACCCTGCTACAACCTCGTGGTTATCGGCGGCGGTACGGCCGGCTTGATATCGGCAGCCGGTGCCGCCGGACTGGGGGCAAAAGTGGCCCTTGTCGAGCGCCACCTTTTGGGTGGCGACTGTCTTAATGTTGGCTGCGTACCTTCCAAGGGTGTCATACGGGCATCCCGAGCACTCCATGATGCGCGCAACTCTGCTGAATTCGGAATTCTGGACGGACCACATCCCGGCTTTGACTTCGGTACGGCCATGGAACGAATGCGCCGCCTGCGGGCTGATATCAGCGGTCACGACTCTGCCCGGCGCTTCCGCGACGAACTGGGGGTTGACGTTTTTATTGGCCAGGGTAGTTTCAGCGGCCCCGACACGGTTCTTGTGGCAGGCAAGACGCTGCGCTTCAAAAAGGCCGCTGTCTGCACCGGTGCCCGTGCCGCCACTCCACAGATACCGGGGTTGGAGGAGGCAGGATATCTTACCAACGAGACACTTTTCTCCCTTACTGAACTTCCACCCCGTATGGCGGTTATCGGTGGCGGTCCTATCGGTTGTGAGATGGCTCAAGCATTTGCCCGCTTCGGCAGCCGCGTATCCCTGATAGAGCTGGGCCCCCATATTCTTGGCCGCGAAGATGGCGATGCTGCCGCAGTTCTCCATGATGCGTTTATCCGTGAAGGGATTGATCTGCAGCTTGGTGTGAGGATCATCGGCGTCGAAACGAGCGGCAACGACAAGATTCTTCATCTCGAGCGCGACGGTAAACAGATAATTATAACAGTGGATGCCATATTGGTCGGGGTTGGACGCGCTCCCAATCTGGATGGCCTCGGGCTGGAGAAGGGCGGCATCAGGTATGACCGCTCAGGGGTCGAGGTCAGTGACACCCTGCAGACCTCAAACCCTAATGTTTATGCCGCAGGAGACATCTGTTTTCCCTTCAAGTTTACCCATACCGCCGACGCCCTGGCCCGCATCCTGATTGCCAATGCCCTCTTCATGGGGAGGCAGAAAACCTCTGCCCTCACCATCCCCTGGTGCACCTACACCGATCCGGAAATAGCCCATGTCGGGATGTACGGGGGTGATGCCAAAGAAAAAGGGATTGAATTGACCACACTCACCGTGCCGCTGTCCGATATCGACCGAGCTGTTCTTGATGGCGAAACGGAAGGGTTTGCCCGCGTCCACCTGCGGGCGGGAACGGACAAGATTCTTGGTGCCACCATCGTTGCCCGCCACGCCGGAGAGATGATCAACGAGTTTTCGCTCGCCATTACCAATGGGCTCGGAATCTCTGCCATAGGCAAGACAATTCACCCCTATCCAACCCAGGCTGAAGTCATCAAGCGATTGGCTGATGCCTACAACCGGACACGACTGACGCCGTTTGTGAAGAACCTGCTTTCCGGCTGGCTGAAATGGCAGAGGGGATAGGGACTGCAGATGAAACCACAGAAAATCATTTTATTTGCAAGCGCTGCCATCATAATTGCGCTCTTCTTCTATTTCGACCTGCAGCGTTTTTTGACACTGGCCGCCCTCAAGGCCAACCGCCAGACGCTGCTGGATTTCTACGCCGGCCACAAGCTGATTTTGGTGGCCGGCTTCATGATGATCTATATAGCCCAGACCGCCCTGTCGCTTCCGGGTGCCGCTATATTGTCACTGGCCGCCGGGGCGATCTTTGGTTCGATATTGGGGACGGTTTATGCTAATATCGCCGCCACAATAGGAGCTACCCTCGCTTTTCTGGTAACTCGTTATCTGCTGCGAGATGTCGTTCTGAACAAATTCGGCAGCAAACTGGAGGGAATGAACCGGGAGCTTGAGGAGCGCGGCTTCAGTTATCTGATGTTTTTGCGCCTCGTACCGCTGTTCCCGTTCTTCCTGATCAACCTGGCTGCCGGGCTGACCCGTCTGCCACTACGGACATTTTTCTTTGGTACGATGATTGGTATCATTCCGGGCGGATTTGTCTACGTCAATGCCGGTGCGAGCCTTGCGACTATCGAATCGCTCTCCGGAATCGCTTCGCCCCGCGTGCTTGGATCTTTTGCACTGCTCGGACTATTTGCGCTGCTGCCGGTGCTGTACAACAAATTAAAAGCAAGAAAACAAATGCACTAATGGTCTGCAATTGTAATTTCAACTTAAAAAAGGAGACGTCTGCATGAACCCAAACTGGAAAATCGACACCATTGCCGTACAGGGAGGCTACGAGCCCAAATCCGGCGAACCGCGCATCCTGCCCATCATCCAGAGCACCACTTTCAAGTATGACAGTGCAGAACATGTCACCAAACTGTTTGACCTGGAGGCGGCCGGTTTCTTTTACACCCGATTGGCCAACCCGACCACCGACGGCTTCGAAACCAAGATAGCCCAGATGGAGGGGGGCGTCGGTGCTATGGCTACCTCATCGGGGCAGGCAGCCACAACCCTGGCGATCATGAATATCTGCCAGTCCGGTCAGCATGTTGTTGCGGCCAGTACACTCTACGGCGGCACCTACAACCTGTTTGCAGTGACGCTGCCCAAAATGGGCATCGAAGTAACTTTTGTCGATCCCGAAGCACCCGCCGAGGAGATCAAGAAGGCGTTCCGCCCCACTACACGCTGCATCTTTGCCGAGACTATCGGCAACCCCGGCCTGAATGTCCTTGATTTCGAGAAATTCGCCGCCATTGCCAACGAAATGCAGGCACCGCTGATCATCGACAACACCTTCGGCACCCCCTATCTCTGCCGCCCGTTCGAACATGGCGCCCACATCATCATCCATTCTGCCACCAAATATATCGACGGCCACGCCACAAGCGTTGGCGGTGTGATCGTGGATGGCGGCACCTTCGACTGGAGCTGCGGTCGCTTCCCGGATATGGTAGAGCCGGACATCAGCTATCATGGACTGGAATACGTTAAAACCTTCGGCCCGATGGCCTACATCATAAAGGCCCGCGTCCAGCTGATGCGTGACCTGGGTACAACGCCCGCCCCGCTCAATTCGTTCCTGTTCAATCTCGGGCTGGAAACCCTTCACCTGCGCATGCAGCGCCACAGCGACAATGCTCTGGCTGTGGCAACATTCCTTGAGTCCCATCCGCTGGTGAGTTGGGCCTGTTATCCTGGCCTTGCCAGTCACCCGACCCACGACCGTGCACTGAAATACCTGCCAAAGGGGTGCAGCGGTGTGCTGACATTCGGCATCAAGGGTGGTGCCGAAGCAGGACGCAAGTTTATGGAAGCGACCAGACTGGTAGCGTTAGTGGTTCATGTAGGGGATGCCCGCAGCTGTGTACTGCACCCGGCCAGCACGACCCACCGCCAGCTTTCGGAAGAGCAGCTGCAATCCTGCGGCGTCTCCCCGGACCTGATCCGTCTGTCAGTCGGCATCGAGGATGCCGGTGACATAATTGCCGACATCGACCAGGCGCTGTACGCAAGCCAGAAATAGTTTCAAATTCATACGTTGGATACAAGGAGAGGCTGATACCGTTGCGGTGCCAGCCTCTCCTTTTGTGTAATTTCAAGGTGCGATGACTATTTTTTTGCTCTCAGTCCGCTTCCCGCAGGGGACCAGGGGTAGTCCCGCAGATGCTCGCCCAGCTGATCTTTCGTATATGAATTAACCCGCCTCACCGCCATCGTCACGACTATCACGAGCGGAAGTGTGTACATCAGCACGCCACAAAGCGCCATGAACCGCTCGCCAATAATAAGAGTCATCGCAATATTGAATATCAGTACGGATAGATACAACGTCGGTCCTATCAGCGAGTGGAAGGGAAGGTTGACAAGACCGGGGGCGGTTTCATCAAGTCGCCGGGCGTCAATCAGCTGAAAAGCGCCAATCAGGCAAAAACTGGTCAGCAGCCACCCGGCATAATTGGAAAGCGGCACACCGAAATGAATCCCCGCCTCGCGGTAGCCATAAATCTGCCCCAAAAACCAGCGTTTCCCCTGCAGTGCAACCGGATCAATAACGATGTCGAGGAAGGTTTGCAGAAAGGATCCCAGCAGCAGTGCCGCAAATGAACGCCGGATGCGTCGGGTTTCCAGTGTAGCAATATTCCAGCGCCAGGCTTTGAGCGGCGAGATTATAAAAAGAGCGGTTGAGTAGCTGCAGTAAGAGAGAAAAACGTAGGAAAGTGAGTCGAAGAAAGGTACACCGGCGACCCAAAGTTCGCGGCAGCTGGTGGTATCGATGTAATAGTACCAGCCATAAGGGAAGCCGGTGTTGATAGAAAGCCACTCCGAACCGAAGGCGATAAGATAGCCGACCAGAGTGAAGGAGAGGGTCCGCTTCCATCCGACATGCGGCACACAGACCAGCAGGAACGCCGCAAAGAAAGCAAATACATAGGGGCGCATGGTAAAAGTGCCGATGGCTATTTCAAGAAAATGGGGCATGTGTATCAGTCCATGGCTGCTTACGAGTTTTTAACCTGCAACCATCTAGAATATCTTTCAGCCGGAAGTCTGCCGAGACCCGGTACTATAACTAAAACTCCCAGATAGATCAAGGCCGCACCAGAACCGGATGCGGCCTTGATCTATCTGGGCCAGACATAAGTCACTACCATGCGACTCCTGATTATTATTTTACCGACTTTGGCTTCGCCAGCTCTGCCGCATTGCTCCCCGCTATACGTCCAAATGTGATCGTCTCGGAGATGGAGTTGCCACCCAGACGGTTGGCGCCATGTACCCCGCCTGTCACCTCACCAGCGGCGAAGAAGCCGGCGATATGCTTGCTGTCATTGGCCATAACCTGAGCGTTTGTATTGATCTTCAGCCCCCCCATCGTGTAGTGGACTCCCGGCTTGACCTCAATTGCGTAGTACTTGGCGGTCCGCAGGGCACGTGGCAGGTCAGGGCGCTTGAATTCGGCATCATTCTTCGCATCTACAGCCTTGTTATAAGTATCGATTGTTGCCTCAAGCGTCTCGACCGGCATCTTCAGTACATCAGCCAGATCCTTGACAGTGCCCCCTTCCTTTACCAGATCCAGGTGGAAGTAACCGTCGATCTGCTTCAGGCTCTTGCGAATCCCTTCGTCAAAAATCATATAGGCTGACTTGCCGGTCTGGCTCAGGATAGCCTCGGATGCTTTGTCGCGTGTGGTCAGTTCATTTACAAACCGCTTGCCTTCGTGATTGACCAGAATCGCACCGTTGCCCCGCACCGCTTCAGTGATCAGAATTCGGCTGCCAGCCGCAACAGTTGGGTGAATCTGGATTTCCTTCATGTCCTTCAGTTCGCCACCTGCCTTGGCTCCCAAATCCAAACCGTCACCTGTTGCGCCAGGCTGGTTGGATGTGGCCATTCCTTTAAATTCGGGGCGATAGTAGGCCACTTTCTCCGGGTTTGCCGAGAAACCGCCGGCGGTAAGAACCACCGCTTTTGCCTTTATGATATACAGGCCGCGATGAAGGCCATTAACCTCTACACCGGTTACGCCACCTTTACTGTCCTCAATAATCCTGACTACCGGGCTATTGACTCTTATATCAATCTTCCGGTCAGCTGCGTTCTTGCGGAGCACACTCACAATATGTGCCCCCACGGCATCGCCGCCGGTAGGGCGATGAGTGCGGTAAACGCTGGCCCCGGCCATGCGCCCAACGTCACTGATATCAGCCCCGAGAGAGGTCAGCCAGGCAACCGAACCGGCGGAGTTCTGCGCGAGAATCCGGACCAGTGCCGGATCATTCGTGTTTTTACCCCCCTTCATGGTGTCGTCATACATCAGCTCCACCGAATCCTTAATCCCTTTTGCACTCTGAAAGGTCGTCTCTGCGGCGTTCATGCCGCCAGCTGCCAGCATGCTGTTACCGCCGGTAATCGGCTGTTTTTCCAACAGGACAACCCTTGCGCCGGCGTCATGGGCGGTAATGGCAGCGGTCATACCCGCCGCACCTGCGCCGATAACCACCACGTCAGTTGTCTCAACCTGTTTTTTGGCACTCTTTTTTGCTTTCAGTGGAACAACCGGCGCAACGACTCCTGCCGCTGCGCCGGGGATAGGCATAGTGTAGGAATGGCACTTGAGACAGTAGGCCTGTGAGGAATTATGGCCACTATGGCAAGCCGTACAGTTGATCTGTCCCAGATGTGATTTGTGGGGATTGATATGTCCCTTTGCCTTGGCAGAAACGGCGTCAAGGGAGCCGTGACAGCCGATGCAGCTCAGGTTGACCCCTTTTTCGCTGTCATCCACGATAATCTTCTTGGAGGTGCCGTGACATTCGGCACAACTAATCTGCTTGGCTTTGTGCAGTTCAGCCAGTACAGCAGTTTCTCCAGCAGCCAGACCTCTGGGGCTCGGCAGCAGCAGGGCAATCAACCCCATCAGCATTACGATCCGTCCAAATTGTTTCATAACCTTACTCCTCTTTGTCCCTGTGAGATGAAGGCGACCAGCCATGACTGGCGGACCCACTCAATGTATGTTTGCTAAAGAGTATCGCTTGTTTTTTCAATGTCAACTGGAGAGCCTGATTTAGAACATCATTCTCGAAATTGCATAAGCAACTACTGTGGAGGTGCCGACGCCGATAAAACCGGGAACCATGAAGCTGTGGTTCAGCAGGTACTTGCCAATGCGGGTGGTACCGGTGCGGTCCATATTGATGGCAGCCAGATCACTGGGGTAAAAAGCGAAGAAAAAATAGGCGTAGCTGGCCGGCATCAGCCCGAGCAGCAGCGGAATCGGCAGACCGAGCGCCAGCCCCAGGGGGAGCGTTATGGCAAGGGTGGCGGCCTGACTCTTGACAAAAGCGGAGATACAGAAGGTAGCGATGGCAAAGGTCCAGGGGGCCATTTTTACCATGATGCCGATGTTGTCTACCAGAAATTTCTTGTTGGCAGTGATGAAGGTATCACTCATCCAGGCTATACCGAAGATGGAGACGACCGCGATCATCCCGGCGATGAAAACGCTGGAGTGAGCGATGTCCTTGGCTTTGACGTTGGCCGAAAACATGATGAAAGAGCCGAAGCCGAGCATGACGAACTGGACCACCGTGGTCATTGCAATCGGTTTCTTATCTGCTGCCAGTGGCAGTAATTCGGGGAAACTGGCCAGCAGAATAATCGAACCGACGCCGGCAAAGAAAAGTACAACTGAAATCTTGGCGGAAGAAGAGATTTTTTTGTCCAGAGTGGTGACATCCGCATCCACCGCTTTTTTGAAATCAGGATCCTTCAGTCGTTCTTGATACTCCGGATCGTTATGCAGGTCTTTACCCCGGTTGAAGCTCCAGGCGGCGGCTGCCAGAACACCAATAACGCCGGCTGGCATGGTGACCATGATAATGTCGATCAGCGTCACCGGATATCCGGCCTTGGCGGCAAAGCCGAGGAAGAAGGTCACGGCCGCAGCAACAGGACTGGCGGTGATTCCCATCTGCGAGGCGACACTGGAAATAGCCATGGGGCGTTCAGGGCGGATCCCGGTTTTAAGTGCTACATCGGAGATAACCGGCAGCAGTGCATAAACAGCATGGCCAGTACCACAACAGACCGTCAGAAAAAAGGTGGAGAGCGGTGCAAGTATTGTCACGTATTTGGGGTGAGCGCGCAGCATTTTTTCCGTCAGCTGCACTAGATAGTCAAGGCCACCAGCCACCTGCAGCGTGGCTGACGCGGTAACCACCGCCAGGATGATCAGCATGACGGCAATCGGCGGGTCGGAAGGCGAGCTACGGAAGCCCAAGGTCAGAAGCGAAACTCCCAAGCCGCCGATCAGGCCGAGTGCAACACCTCCTCTGCGGATACCGATTAGAACGGCTCCCAGTACGAGTACGAATTGAATCCAGAACATTGCCATGATAGTCCTCCACGATGAGGGTTGGGATGTGCGGAACCGCAAAGTCACCGCACTGATTCTGTCTATATAGAGAGCATGGACAATGCCAAATACGGATTATCTTATAACTGGCTTAAATCGCTGAAAAAAATGGCGGGTGCAGGCTGTGCGGGGGGAGGCTTTCCCATAACCGGAGGTTATGAAAAAGCAGCTTATGGGACGATAACTGTAATGATATCGAATTGATAGATATGAATATAACCGTAGATTATCGTTATAACCTGAGGTTATGAGGGTTTGTTCTCTTGCGTCAGGTATGCACGCCTGACTTTGGCAGTTGCCTCATTTGTTACTCCTTCAGCATCTTCAAACGTTTGGAGAGCGCCGGTTGCGAGATACCCAGCAGTCGAGCGGCCAGTGTCTGATTGCCGCTGGCACGGTTAATCGCCTCCATCACCAGAAAAGCGGCTGCGTCACTAAAAGTTGGGAGTTCCTCGAAGCCGGAAAAAGGATTATGACGTGAGCTGTCGGCTCCGCTTGCCACGCATTCGGATTGCAGTCGTTCAACCGACTTTATGAAGGTGTCCATCGAAAGCATCCGGTCTCGATGTACGCTGACCGCATCGTAGACCATAGCCTTCAACTCACGAACATTGCCAGGAAAACAGTAGGTCGCCAAATATTGAGCAAGCCCCTTGGGCGGAGTCGGTTTCTTCTTGCCTAGCGCCAGCGCCGCTTCTTCAAGAAAATGATCAAGCAGCAGCGGTATATCCCCACGCCGATCACGCAGCGAAGGGAGGTGCACCTGATGAGTACGCAAGCGGTAGTAAAGGTCGCGCCGGAACACCCCGCCCCGTTCTTTCTCCGCCAGGTTCTGATGGGTAGCAACGATTATCCGCGCCTTGAGGCGCTTCGGCAGGTCACTCCCAAGCGGAAAATACTCCCCTTCCTGGAGTAGACGCAGCAGCTTGACCTGAGAGGGGATACTGAGATCGCCAATCTCGTCCAGAAAGAGCGTGCCGTCAGCAGCCTCCTCCACCATCCCCCGCCGGATCTGTTCGGCACCTGTGAAGGCCCCACGCACATGGCCGAATAAGGTGTCAGCAAAAACGGTATCGTCAAGTCCAGCCACATTGACCGTCACCAATTTTCCCCGGCAGCCACTCAAACTGTGTGCCGCCCTGGCTATCAACTCCTTACCGACACCGCTTTCTCCGGTAATCAGCAACGGCTGGGGGCTTTTGGCCACCGCCTCCACATAGGAAAAAATGTCCAGCATGGACCGGTCAGCGGTGACAATGGCTGAAAATGCCTCTGGGTGGCGAAGCTCCCTTGAAACGAGGCGGCTCGACATCTCCTGGTACTCCCGTTTCATCTCCACCATCCTGACCGCCCTGAGCACGGCTCCCACGATTCGATCCTCTTCGTCGGTCTTGATACAGTAATCGAAGGCCCCCAGCTTCATGCAGCGGACTGCTGTCTCCAGTTGGTTCAGACCGCTGACTACAATAGTGCAGAGATCGGGATGGCGTTCAGCGATCTGTTCCAGTAAATGCTCACCCGACAGGTGCGGCATGGTAAGGTCAAGCAGTACCAGGCCGACCTGGCCACCATCCAGTATTGCCATGACCTGGCGGCTGTCACTGCAGGTAAGAATGTTGCTGATTCCGACACAGGATTCCAGAGTCAGTGCCAGGGAGCCGAGCCAGGCCGGTTCATCATCCACCAGCAGAACAGAGAATGTGGGGTACAGGGTTTCACTCATGTGGCTTGCTCCTCCTTGCACACCGGCAGAGTCAGTGTAACCACTGTCTCGCTGCCAGGAATTGAATCAAACTCCAATGTACCGCCATGTTCCTTGATAATTCCGGCTGAAACAGAGAGCCCGAGGCCGGTCCCCCCCATGTCCCGCTTGGTGGTAAAAAACGGGTCGGTGAGGCGCGCCAGGTGTTCCGGCGAGATACCACTCCCCTCATCACGGAGGCGAAATGTTACAGAGTCGCTTCCTGAGTCATAAGCCGTAGTGAGTTGGATACAGCGGGTCGGGTCCGGCAACGCCTGGCAGGCGTTGAGAATCAGGTTGACCAGCACCTGCTCGATGCGCTGGGCGTTGCCGCGTATGGTGGGAAGATGTGGATCATACTCGGCGCTGAAGCATGCCGTCGCCTTACGGATGGATGGCTCCACCAATCGTACAGCCGCCTGTGCCACGACATTCAAATCAACATTCTCGTTGCAGGCACTGTCACCATGCCGGGCAAAGTCCTTCAGATCATCCACAATCCGCTTGATGCGTTTACCGGCATCCTGAAGCTTTTCCAGGCTGCGTGGGATTTCTTCCCGCATGCGCGAGTAAGGAAGCCCCCCGCAGGTGAAATCGCCGTTCTCGCGATAGTACCGCTCAAGAACCTTCGCTGCGTCAGCATGGAAACGCTTGAGCGTCGGCACTTCCAGCAGAATCAGGCCGGTCGGGTTATTGATCTCGTGGGCCACACCTGAAACAAGCACCCCGAGAGCGGCCATCTTGTCTGCCTGCAGCAATTGCTGCTGGTTGAGGCGCAATTCCTCCTCTGCATAGCAACGATCAGCGATCTCGCGGGTCAAGTCCGCGGTGCGTAGAGCCACCTGGCGGTGCAGGGTGCGGGACCAGAGGGCAAATCCGCCCAACAGCAGAACAAGTGGGCCGACCACTATTGCGCCGTACTTGGCGAGATGTCTCCACGAAACTTCAGGTGGTTCCAGAACCCCAAGCCATTTGTTGTAGATACGCTCATACTGGCCGGTCTTTTTGAGAATGGCCAGCCCCTCGTTGAAGCGCGAGATCAACTCTGTATTGCCCTTGTCAACGGCATAGCAATAGCGATGGGTGGCGACATTGCGTACGACCGGCAACAAATTCGTCAACTTCAATTCACGGATGATATACATGCCCGGCACGATGGCAACAATGGCGTAATCTGTTTTTCCCGCAGCAAGCTGGCGCAGCGCATCAGCCGGCGTATCGGTCAGGGTCAGGCGGCCACTGAAACGGTTACGAACCAGATAATCGTGCATAATGCCGCTACGATGGACCGCCACAGACCTCCCCTCCAGTTCGGCCAGAGTGTTGACGTTAGGTGAATCACGGCGGGCAAATACAGCATGGTTGACGACCGTGTGCGGCAGGGAAAAATCTACCTCTGCAGCCCTCTCTTCGGAGTAGGACATCCCCTGCAGCACGTCAATCTTGCCGGACTGAAGCGCCCCCCTCATCTCAGACCAGGCGCCGAGGCGGAACTCGACCTTCATCCCCATGACATCGGCAATGGCACGGGTCAGCTCAACGTTGTAGCCGTTTGGTTGGCCGTTTTTATCGATAAATTCATACGGTGGATAGTCGCGGTCACCACCAACTACTATGACAGTGGCGCTTTTGGGGGGAGACGGTACGGCAGAGACATTTACAGGCAGGAGGAGACACAGGCTAAAAATGAGCAGCAGCGGCCACACCAACGTTTCTCCACGAACAAACATCAGTCGCGAGGAATCGCCAACATACGGTCCAAGGCGAGTTTAGCCTTGAGACGGATATCTTCCGGGACGCTGATAACCGGAGACATGGTCTGGAGTGAAACCAGCACATCTTCAAGCGAAGTAAGCTTCATATTGGGGCAGAATAGCGCCGGTGACGCCAGTATGAATTCTTTATCCGGGCTATCTAGCCGTAACTTGTAAAGAATACCGGCTTCAGTGCCGACGATGAATTTTGTGGCCGGGCTGGTGCGGCAATAGTCATACATGCCGCTGGTGGAGCAGACATGGTCGGCAAGACATGAGACCTCCGGTGCGCTTTCCGGATGGCAGATAAAGAGCGCTTCGGGGTGATCTGCTTTCTTTTGCAGTACTGCCGCCGCAGTCATCCGCTCGTGGGTGGGACAGAACCCCTCCCAAAAGATGAACTTTTTCTCCGGGACAAATTGAGCAACCCAGCGCCCGAGGTTGCGGTCCGGGACAAAGATTACTTCATTCTCCCGGAGTGATTGAACAACCTTGATCGCATTGGCCGATGTGCAGCAGATATCGGAGTGAGCTTTGACTTCGGCGGTTGAGTTGACATACGTCACAACCGGCACTCCGGGGTGTTTGGCGCGAAGCGTTTCCAACCCTTCTGCTGTAACCATATCTGCCATCGGGCAACCGGCATCGAGGCGGGGAAGCAGCACCTTCTTGCCGGGCGAAAGAATCGCAGCCGACTCGGCCATAAAGTGTACGCCGCAGAAAACGATGACATCGGCATCGGTTTTGGAAGCTTCAATGGATAAAGCCAAAGAATCTCCCGTTATGTCGGCGATTTCCTGCACCTCATCACGCATGTAGTTATGAGCCAGCAAGACTGCGTTGCGCTCTTTGAGAAGCTCTTTTATCTGCTGTTTAATAGCGTCACTCATGCATTCAGCTCCCGCTTAATAGAGTTCAAATCTTCTTGAATGTTTTTTGTCTTAGTTGTTGCCGCTTTGCTGTGCCTTCAGCTTTTCCGTGGGGCTGATTTCCAGCTGAACACGCCTGTTCAGGGCGCGATTTGCATCGGTATCGTTGCTGACGGCCGGGTTGCTGGAGCCGTATCCGACGGCAGTCAACCGTGAAGAGGGCACCCCATTGGAAGCTAGGAAATCACGGACATGACTGGCACGCCGTTCGCTCAAAGGCTGATTGACAGCGGCAGAACCGGTTGAATCAGTATGCCCCTGAACAATGATGTTGGTTTCGGAGGCTTTAAGCGTTGCTGCCGCTTTGCTCAGAGAATCTTTTGCAGCCGGTTTCAGCATGTCTTTACCTGTGTCAAACAGAATCCCGGAGGGGAGCGCAACATACACTTTGTCTCCATCCCGCACGACTTCCGCATCAGGCAGGTTCTTTTTCAAGGCAGCTGCCTGACGATCCATGTAGTTTCCGATCCCGCCACCCACTACCGCTCCAGTCAGTCCGCCAATGGCGGCGTTACGTCCGCGATGTGACTTACCACCGACCAATGCGCCAACGCCCGCACCCAGTGCAGCTCCGCCGAGCGATCCAATTGCCGTATTCTTGAATTCGTAACTGCCATCAGGGTTTGTCGCACAACCACTTGCCAAAATGGCAACCGCTAACGAACCCGCTATAAATGTTGCAATGCTTTTCATATTCATGTCTATTCCCCTTTTTTGCGCAATATCCAACCAGAAGGTGGCCGGCACACTACCTGAAAGTCATAAAAAATACAAGAAGTGACAGCTCGATATACGGCAGTTAAAGTAGTGAAGCAGTGCTTCTAAAATTCATCTTGACAGGAACAATGCATCAACTCTAGTTTGCAATCATTATGAGTGCTGCAGTCAAAACTCCAAAGGAGTCATGAATATGAAAAGTAACGCCAAAATCGTTGTTCTGGATGGCTATACCATTAATCCCGGCGACAACCCATGGGATCGTCTTGAGGTCCTGGGCGACTGCACTATTTACGATCGCACCTCACCAGAGCTGAAACTGGAGCGCGCCAGTGACGCGGAAGTTCTTCTGCTCAGCAAGGTCAAGCTGGATGCCGCCACCCTGAATGCCCTGCCGAAACTCAAATATATTTCGATGCTGGCCACTGGGTACAATAATGTCGATGTCGCGGCTGCCGGTGCGCTCGGCATTCCGGTGTCAAACGTCCCGGCATATTCCACCGAATCGGTGGCCCAGACAACCTTTGCACTACTGCTGGAACTGGCTATGAACGTCGGAGTGCACGATGCCGCCGTAAAAGCGGGCGAATGGGTGCGCTGTCCTGACCACGCCTTCTGGAAAACACCGATCATCGAACTGGACGGGCTGACAATCGGGATAGTCGGCTACGGTGTCATCGGTAAGGCGGTGGCCCGTATCGCTGCGGCATTCGGCATGAAGGTAATTGCCTATGCCCCACGGATTCCCCAGGACCCCGGCCCGGTCCAGGTCAGCTTCGTCTCACTGGAGGAGCTGTTTGCATCTGCCGATGTGGTGACCCTCAACTGCCCACAGACCCCGGAGAATGCCGAGTTTGTAAACTCAAGCCTGCTGGGACTCATGAAACCGAGTGCATTTCTGATTAATGTAGCACGGGGAGGGCTAGTGAACGAGGCTGATCTTGCCAGCGCATTGCACACAGGGCAGATTGCCGGTGCCGGCCTGGATGTGGTCGCCCATGAACCTATGCTGGCCGATAATCCTTTATTGTCCGCACCCAATTGTATCTTTACACCGCACATTGCCTGGGCGTCGCTGGCCGCTCGTCGGCGGCTGGTGGGTATCGTAGCCGCAAATGTGGCTTCTTATCTGGACGGTTCTCCGATTAACGTGGTAAATGGCCAATACTTGGGTTCATCAAGCTGATTTTGTCTTAATAACGGGGCCTTTCCTATTGACAAAATCCCACGGAAGCGCTAGAAAAAAACCTCTTCGGGATGTAGCGCAGCCTGGTAGCGCACCTGCTTCGGGAGCAGGGGGTCGCAAGTTCAATTCTTGTCATCCCGACCAGTAAATTCAAGCACTTACAGTTAATTCTGTAGGTGCTTTTTTATATTTAGTAACCTGTATAAACCCTCCGGTTTTCCAGGAATTATAGCGGCAACTTTTTTAAGCTGGCTTTACAATCACAACTCTCCAGTCAGGCACAACCAACCGGGAAGTTTTGTAATTCGACCTGCCAAAAGCCCTATAGACAGATTTTAGCGTTGGCTTATATGATTTGTCAGATACATAAAACATATTTCATATTTTGAGGAGGCTCACAATGTTACGGAACTTTTTATCAATTATCGTTCTCATATTGTTCTTGTCCGCCTGCGCTACTCCACACAAAATGCTTGATGGTAGTCCTGCTTATTCTCCACATCAATACAACAGTGCAGATCTAATGATAAACTGGAAATCTGAACGATTGGACAAAGCAATCGTTATAGAAGGAACTGCCACCAATACAAGAGACACTTATGCGTACGAAGCTTTAGAATTTGAAATAACTCTTCTCGACATTAACGGAAAATCCATTGCAAAACAGTTATACAATTTTACACCGATCAGGTTTAAGGGACCAGAATCATTTAAAATAGCAATTCCGCTTGAAAACAATATGCAGATAGACAAAGTTAAATTTAATTACAGATACGGAATTGACGATACCAAGATTTCAGTAAGTTTTGTATCGGCTCCGTAATCAATTGAACAAACTTAGCTTTTATACAGGCAGCAATAGTTATGTGAGGGATATTGCTCATTACAACTGCTATGGCGTTTGCTCAACACCCTTAACGGGTTAACAAGAGAGCAGAATTCTGCGTTGAAAGATGCTTTTCGTAGAAATGGATACGAGATCAACAAAAGTTTCAGACGCTTGTGCGGACGGTTCATAGCGCACAAAGACATCCTCTTTACTATGGGAGCAGCGTATCTCAAGTTCAATTTTTGTCATCCCAGCCAGCTAATTCAAACACTTACAGATATTTATGTGAGTGCTTTTTTATTTATTACCGCGTAGCCTCCGGTGTAACCTGCTAAGTTCCAGCTTCCTTGATAAGACCTCTGTCGTAAAAACCCTCAGAGAGAAGAATTCTTGCCAGTCGGCTACCAATAAAACCACTCGTACCAGTCACGAGAATCTTCCCTTTGCCTTGCTCCACAATTTCGCCCTTTACAGCTACTCTAATCTTTCTGCTCCTGCGTGAATGCAGACTCTTCTATAAGCAGGCATCATGGTTAGTATTTGTCAATAAAAAAGCGCTGTCCCCAATATCAGGCAAACAGCGCTTTTTTAGTGTTTCCAGATTACTTCACGGTAGTGAACGAAATAGTCCTTGCTGTTGTTAGCGGATTACCGGCCATATCCATAATGGCGCCAACCGGAATAGTGACCGTGTATTTTGTGTTTCTAGCAAGAAGTGCAGTCGGGGCTATCGACAGCTTGTTATTTGCTATTGAAGTTGTCATGGCAATGCTTGTCGATGACTTTTTAAGGGTTATACTGCCATAGGTTGCACCTGCTTGAACATTCTCATTGAATAAGGCACTGATGACTTTATTTAACGCAACACCTGTTGCGTTGTTGACCGGATCAGTGCTGCTGACAGTAGGTGCAACTGTGTCCAGTATTATTGAGCCGGATATGACCGTAGCAGAAGACCAGTTACCGCTTGCATCTTTGTATCGGACATAAACCGTTTTGGCCCCGTCAGCTGTCGTAAGAGTCCAGCTCTTTGTTGTTGAATATGCCTCAGCAGTTGACCAGGTAACGGCGTCATTGCTGAACATCATCTGGCTAACCCCGACGACATCCGTGGCGGCGAGGGTGAGAGTTACTGCACCACTGTTAGTGTAGGCTGCTCCATTGTTGATTTTGATCGTGCCTGTGGGAGCTGTCGCATCCTGAACAGTTATGTTGAATGCGCCGGTAATCGGATTGTTATGTGCATCCTTGGCAGTGCAGGAGACCGTTGTGGTTCCCAATGTAAATGTGCTGCCTGAGACTGGAGCGCAGGTTACGGCAACTGAACCATTAACAAGGTCGAGTGCAGTGACGTTGAAGATTGCAACAGAACCAGAAGCTGAAGTGGCTTCAAGAGTCTGGCTTGTAAGTCCGGAAAGCACAGGCGGTTTTGTATCCTGCACTGTTACGGTCTGGGTTGCGGTAGTGCTGAGTCCCGCCGCATCAGTGGCCGTCCAGATAACATTGGTGGTACCAACCGAGAAAGTCGCCGGGGCATTGTTTATCAGTGACACAACTCCGACTGCATCGGTGGCCGTCGCAACACCAATGACAACTGGAGTTTGAAGACCAGTTGCTTCAGTGGTTACGTTAGCTGGCGCGGTCAGCGCAGGTGCAATATTATCTTGCACCGTGACGGTCTGGGTGGCGGCGGTACTGAGTCCCGCTGCATCAGTGGCCGTCCAGATAACGTTGGTGGTACCAACCGGGAAAGTTGCCGGGGCATTGTTGGTCAGTGACACAATTCCGACGACATCGCTGGCTGTTGCCGTTCCAATGGCAACGGTGGTTTGTGCTCCGGTGGCCTCTGTGGTTACGTTGGCCGGCGCGGTTAACGCCGGTGCAGTTGTATCCTGCACTGTTACGGTCTGGGTTGCGGTGGCGCTGAGTCCCGCCGCATCAGTGGCCGTCCAGATAACGTTGGTAATTCCGATCGGGAAGGTTGCCGGGGCATTGTTGGTCAACGACACAATTCCGACGGCATCCGTCGCGGTTGCTGTACCTATGGCAACGGTGGTTTGTTCACCGGTGGCCTCGGCAGTTATGTTGGCCGGCGCGGTCAACGCCGGTGCCGTTGTATCCTGCACTGTTACGGTCTGGGTAGCGACGGTACTGAGTCCCGCTGCATCAGTTGCCGTCCAGATAACGTTGGTGGTACCAACCGGGAAAGTTGCCGGGGCATTGTTGGTCAACGAGACGACACCGGCTGCATCGGTGGCGGTTGCTGTACCTATGGCAACAGTGGTTTGTTCACCGGTGGCCTCTGCGGTTATGTTGGCCGGCGTGGTCAACGCCGGTGCCGTTGTATCCAGCACTGTTATGGTCTGGGTGGCGGTGGCGCTGAGTCCCGCCGCATCAGTGGCCGTCCAGATAACGTTGGTAATTCCGATCGGGAAGTTTGCCGGGGCATTGTTGGTTAGTGACACAATTCCGGCGGCATCCGTCGCGGTTGCTGTACCTATGGCAACGGTGGTTTGTTCACCGGTGGCCTCGGCAGTTATGTTGGCCGGCGCGGTCAACGCCGGTGCGGTTGTATCCTGCACTGTTACAGTTTGTGTTGCAGTTGCGCTATTACCACCCACATCCGTGGCAGTCCAGGTCACGGTAGTGGTACCTAATGGAAAGGTTGCAGGAGCATTGTTGATCAGTGACACAACTCCTACTGCATCGGTGGCGGTTGCTGTACCGATGGCAACGGTGGTTTGTGCTCCTGTAGCCTCTGCGGTTACGTTGGCCGGAGGAGTTAGGGATGGCCTGGTAGCATCAAATGTTACGGTTACAGGTTTAGAAACTGCGCCGATGTTACCGGCAATGTCCTTTGCACGGCAAACCAAGTGATAGATCCCATCTGCCGGAACAGTCAAGGAATAGCTCCAGGATGAAGTTCCACTGACACTGGTCCAGGTCGCACCCGCATCAGCTGAAAGTTCGACCAGTGACAGGCCGCTTCCAGTCCCATCAGAGGCCGTTCCAGTCACTGACACCCCTGTGGTATTAAATATTGAAAGATTCGCCGGGGTCGCAATGTTACAAACTGGATTGGCTGCAAAACTCCTGCTCCAAAGCCCACCATAATAAGTCCCTGCATAGATGACCCCATCCAAAATATATTCGGGAGACACTTGCAATAAACGCACTTTGTTCCCTTGAAGCCCTTCACTTATGGAATCCCATTGAAGTGTCGTACTGTCCAGACGATAAGCGCCTGAGTCTGTACCGGCAATCAACATATTGTCCGGCGTAATTGACAAGCCATAAACAGAAGTAAGCGCTGATCCGTATTGTGCCCAGCTAGCCCCTCCATCTGTGGAGCGGTAGACGCCATTGGATGAAGCTCCTGCATAGATGGTTCTGTCGGTTGCAAATTCAGGAGAGAACACAAGCGATTTCACCGCTCTCCCGATCGACACATTTGTCCACGAAGTGCCGCCATCAACTGATCTTCGAATGGCTAGTGATGTGCCGACAACGAGGGTACGGTCTGTGGCATAGTCAGGGGATACTGCGACCATATTTATAGTACCGGACTGCTGATTGACGATCCGAGTCCAGGTTGTTCCGCCGTCAACCGAGCGGAAAATGGAATGATATGTGCCTCCGCTATCATCACCACCAGCAAAAAGAGTCTTATCCACCGCGAAGTTCGGTGATACTCCCAAAACCTTTCCGTATAGTCCAGAAGCTATGGAGATGCGCTGCCAACTCTCTCCAGCGTCTGTGGAGCGGAAGAAGTATCCATACTGTGACAGAGCGTAAAGTGTCCGGTCGGTGGCAAAGGATGGAGTCACGGCAAGTGAGACTATACGATTATCTGTGATCCCGATGTTTATAGGCTTCCAGGTGATACCGCCGTTCTGACTCCTGTAAACACCACCGGGGTTGGCAGCGGCAAAAATGGTACGGTCAGAAGAGAACGATGGTGAAGGCGCTATTGCGCTCAAGTTGAATTTGACCATTCCGTTGCTGCTAAATACCCATACTGTGCCACGGTCATTTGACTTGAATACTCCGGACGACCCCGCATGGAAGATCACGCCATCAGATGCAAATGAAGGTGACATACCCAACGCTGTTGCTGTATCGTTGGTTATTTTGTTCCATGTTACTCCGAAATCGGTTGATCGGTATTGACCGGCGAAAACTGTGCCGTCGGTATCGAATGACGGAGAGATCACAAAATCACCTACGCTTGCGAGCCCTGTTGACACCCATGTCTGTCCACCATCTGTGGAGCGATAGGTACCTGTCTGAGCGGACGCAAAGACAACACCGTTTGACCAAGCCTCTACACCATGGGCCTGATTATTAGTAGTTGCAACACGGGCACAAGGGACCCAGGTATTACCACCGTCAACCGAGCGGACGATCCCGTTGCCGGTTGTATCGGAAAAATAGACCGTCTTGTCCGTACTGAAAGCGGGAGAGAAAGAAATATCCTGCACTGTGGGAGTAAATGAGCCGGTTTCGGCAATAGCCCAGCTCTGTCCGGCGTCTGTTGATCGGTAGAGTCCTGAATAGGTGCCGGCCAATATGATGCCATCATTCTGAAAGTCAGGTGAGTATTTGATTGCATATACGTAGGCATTGGAAGGTATCCCGGTAACTGGTACCCAGAGATCGCCACTATTTGTAGATTGGTACAATCCATTGCCCCATGTGCCAGCTAGCACAGCCCTGTCGGTTGCAAAACCGGGCGAGAATCCAATTGACGCAATTGTTGAAGAGACAAATCCATTATTAACGGGAGTCCAACTGGCACCTCCATCGGTAGAACGATGAAGTCCACTATCCGAGCCTCCTGCAAATACAGTGTGGTCGATACTGAACGCCGGTGAAACTTCAATGGCATCAACTCTACCAGCATAAAGCGGTATGGCATTCCATGAAGCCACCGCAGGAGAGTCTATTTTCATTTCGCTTGCAGCTTCGTTGCTGATGTTCCCGGCAAAGTCTGCAGCACGGACAAGAATAGTTGAAACTCCAGGGGTTGTTATCACAAACGGTGCTGTATAAGTTTTCCAACCTGAACCATTGATGCTGTATTCACGACGTGCCACCCCTGAAGTAGCATCAGTGGCGGTGGTCAGGTCAATCTGGACAGCAGAGGTGTACCAGCCATTATTGCCCATTGTTCCATTAAGAACAACAGGGGCACGGTCACTGACGAAGATGTCGTCAAACCCGTTGGTGTCGCCTAGCACCAAGCTCGTCTCGGACGATCTGAATGCAACGACTTTTCTGTCGCTTGCCAGCGAAGCATCGGAGCCACTGGAGCTGAGCACTTCATTTGCGCCGGTCTGCATGTCGTGGATGATGGTCGCACCATACAGGAACGGATCCTCAGGAATAATGTCAACAGAATCAGTCTTGTATGCAACGTACCGCCCATCAGGGCTGATCGAGTTAAGCGAATGCTGCCACCCTCTGTTGACGGCACCGGTGCTTGACACATTGACAAGCACGGTTGCCCCTGTCTGTGTGTCATGCAGATATGTATTAGTGTAATTGCTGAGCGTTACTCCTGTCACCAGGTTCTTTGCCGTCGATTCAAAAGCTACGTATCGACCATCGGCGCTCATTGCAAATGACGGAATAGTTGAACTTTCTGACTGCGCACCGGCAGTTGATACATTTACCCGCTTGGTCTGGCTCAATTGCCGGTCGCGAATAAACAGGTCCTGGGATCCATTGGTATCACCTGGCACAAGGTTGCCGGCAGATGACAGAAACAGAACATAACGACCATCATTACTAATGCTGGCACCATTGGACAGCATGTTATTGCCTATTGCGTCAGCACCATCGCTTGATACGCTGATGTTCTCAATTGCACCCGTCTCGCGATCCTTCACGAAGATGCGCGGTTGGTAGATGGTCAACCCAGGCATTATGTTCATCGATGAGGAGCTGAAGGCTACATATCGGCCATCAGTGCTGACTGAGCCTCCATAACTATCAGTATTGTCTGCAAGCCCAGTCTGGGAAACACTTATCATCTCCGTGGTTCCGGCCTGACGGTCCCGCAGGAAGACCTTCATGCCGAGGGTCCCGAGCGGTGGGGCGAGGTTATGGGCATCAGCACTGAAGAGGACATACCGTCCATCACTGCTTATGGATGACAGATAGGAGCCTGTGAAATGAGGGCTGTTCAAAGGATAAATTGCCTGTTCACCGGATGTGGAGACACTGACCCGCTCGGTGGTGCCAGTGCCACGGTTATGGACAAACACGTCCACCTCTCCGTTTGTATCTCCCGCCACAAGATTCGAAGCAGGCGACCAGAATGCAACAAAACGTCCATCGTCGGAAATGAACGGCTTGTAACTGTTGCTGTTACCCTCTGCACCGTCGGAGGAAAGGCTTATTCTTCCCATGATTGGGAGCAGTTTGGGTAAAGTCTTGTCAATGTTGATTGTGGCGGGACTGTTGGTCAGCGAGCCAATGTTACCGGCGCTGTCTTCTGCCCGACTGTAGACTGTTGTTGTCCCTTCGGTGCTGATGGTCAACGGGGAAGAATAGGTGGTCCATGTAGAATTATTGAAGCTGTACTCAACCTTGACGAGACCCGAAGCGTTGTCCGCTGCGGAAAGGCTTACTTGTACATTCGAGGTGAACCAGCCGTTCTGACCGGCTGTACCGGTAAGGTTGATAGAGGTGGCTGGAACTGTCTTGTCTATTTTGAATGATTGCGTTTTGGTTGTTTCAACATGGCCGGCATTGTCTGTAGAGCGGAAGTAGATTGTAGAAGTCCCTTCAACAACAGGTGCCATAAATGGGCCGGTGTAGGTATACCAGTTTGTGCCGTCTACGCTGTACTCAGTGGACGCAATACCGGAGCCGTTATAATTATCCGATGCGTTCAATGTGACTGTCACATCAGACTTGTACCAGCCATTATTACCTTCTGTTCCGTTCAAGGAAATGGTGGTTACGGGGGCTGCCTTGTCTATCGATACAGTAAAATTATGAGCTGTTTCGGTATTTGCCTGTTTGTCTACCGAGCGGTACGAACCGGTTGTCACCCTTTCAGCCGAGATTGTGAATGGGGCGTCGTACACTCTCCAGTAACCGAATTCAGTGGGTATGTTGTACTCTGTTTTGTCTAGCCCCGATCCACCAGGTTCGTCTGTTGCCGACAGAGTCACCTGCACGTCTGAGGTATACCAGCCGTTGTTGCCGATCGTTCCTGTAAATCCTGCGGTTGTTGTAGGCGGCGTAGTGTCTACCACAGGTGGAGGTGTGCTGCCTATGACCCATGCCTCGTTGATCCCAAGTGCTGATCCTGTATTATTGTCACCACCGATGACATACAGAGTCCCATTGACGACCTCTGATGCCATTGCATAACGTGGGGTCGGAAGATACTCAACGATGCGCCAGCTGTTGTTAGCAACATCGTATTCCTGAATGGCTCCGTTGAAACCGCCCGTTCCGTCAATAACCCCTACCACATATATTTTACCGTTATATTCAACTGCATTCCGGACTTCTCCCGGAATCAGCATAGTGGCCTTTGGCGTAAACTGAGACTCAGGCAATGCATTCGGATCGAACTCATAACATGCCCCGGTTACGCCGCCACCTGTCCCGCCACCTATGATATAGATCTTTGATCCAACGGCCACTACCCCGGCAAGTGTCGAGGGTTGAGGCATAGTGGCTTTCACTGAGCTTGCATAATTGAGCGGATCCAGATTGAATTCCTCTATGGAATCCAGCAGTCCGTTTGAACCAATACCGCCAACAACATACATCTTGCTGTTAAGAATCGCGCCGTTCATACGGAAGCGAGGTGTCAGCAGAGAACCGATCTGCTGGCTCTGAGCGTTAGAGGTGTTGTAATACTGAACCACACCCGTATTCCACGGTTCGAAACCTGTGTCACCGCCGGCTAGATAGATTGTATCGCCAAGGGTTGCTGAAGCAGGGGCCATGACCCCCAGGGAAATTGGATTACCAGTGGCCCAGGAATCATCCTGGGTATTGTAGATCTGAACCTGGTCGCGAGTGGCGGCCCCGATCCCTCCCATAACATAGATTTTGCCGTTTACAACTCCGGAAGCTGCCCGTGAAATCGGAGTCGGCATGGATGCTTTGGTAACCCACCCTATGACTGGCGGCTCAGAGTTTGTCGGGAAGATAATATCATCCACCCAGGCCGTGTCAGAAGCTGACGAGACCGATCCGTCCTTGGAATAAACCCATTTAAAGGAATGTATTCCAGAGGAAACAGGATAGCTGGCCTGTGCCCATGGCATATCGCCGGACCACGCCCCCTGCGCAACCCCGTCAATGAAGAATGTCAGGAAGTCACCATATTGTTCAGAGCTAACTGAATGCCAGAAAGTAATGTTCCCCTCAGCGCATTCCTTCTGAACCTCTATGCCTGCACTCTGTCCATCATTTATTGAAACTGGCGCTTCGGCTGAATAAATGCCGGCATGAGGTCTGGTGGACGTTACATTCCATGAGCCATCCCCAGAAAGCATCCAAGGGAGACGTGACAGATTTCCAGTCTCAAAGTCTTCTGACACAGTGGAAGTCCCTTGTTGGGCTGTGGAAAAACTCCAATAAAAGGCAAGCTGGTTTCCTGAAAGGTCACGTACACCTGTAACGTTAGCGTAGTAGGTCGTTAGCGAAGCAAGCGCCGAGGCTGGAGTAAATGTGATAACGCTGCCGCTCGTGCCCCAACTGCCGGGCACGACGCCTTGAGGGCCATTCAAAGAGAATGTACTGCTGTTAACAGACATCGGGTCGATCGGCTCATTGAAAATGACCGTCACTGAAGCGGATGAAATTACACCTGTCTCCCCGTCGAAAGGAGATGTTGACATTACCACTGGCGGGGTTATATCGCCTCCGCCCTGCCAATTGATGAAACTGATAATCGGCTGTCCCTCTGTCCCACGCATGTCGGGATAGATAGGCTGGTAATTACCATCAAACAGTGCTTGGCCGGTATACTGATCACATTGCTGCAATCCTGCTGCGGTATAATTCCCGCCATTCCATGAACCTACGCTGGATCCCATGACATAGTAGTAGGTGCCTGCGACCAGCACGTAACTCTCCGGAACCAGTGGTTCATGCTCTGAAGCAAGCCAGTCGATGGCATATTTCGGTTCTGCCGGTCCCACAGATGGAGGTCCGGCACTGTAAATCTTCCAGCTTGAGCTTGGAAATGCATATGCCTCGTTTGTCCCAAGCGTTACATATCCGGTCTCTGGAGAGTATGATCCACCACCGGCAACATAGAGGGTTCCGTTGATGATCTCCTGCTGAGGAACTTCTCGCACCGTTGGTACAGAGGTGACCACTTCCCAGATTCTGTTCTGATAGTCATATGCATAGACGGGGTTACCAGTTGTAGCTCCGTAACTATTCCCGACCAGATAGATTTTACCGTTAAATACACCGGCGGAACGGCATTCCACAGCAGCAGGCATTTCAGGAAGACTGGTGAATGTGCGCTGACTTGGATCTGGATCAAACTCCCATCCCGTGTTGGTTACATCTGAGCCGTTATGCCCACCAAAGATATAGAGCTTGCCGTTTGCCGCAACAATCGGAACAGCGTGGCGCTTTTCCGGCATTGTCGCAATTATCTGGCTGTTTCCGGTTTCAGGGTCGAACTCCTCAATGGTATCCCAAATATTACCGTTGAAATCAGCGCCACCGGCAATATACACCTTGCCATTCAGGAACGCGGTTCCCATACGGCCACGAGCCTGAGTAAGGTAACCGGCAATACTGCTTGTTTGATAAGCGGTCGAGTAGGCAACAACTCTGTTCGTAGCCTCGTTGAGATCAAATCCTCCAGGAATATATATTGTGCCGTAGCGGAGACTTGCCGGGTCGGCATCGGCTACCGCTTGGGTGCCGAAAACTGGATTTAGAACGCTGGAAAGCTGTGTCCAGCCATTGGTTGCGGGATTATATACCTGGACAGCATCGGTCGTACCATTGGATGTAGATCCCCCTAATACAAACATCTGGCCGTTGAATACTGCCGAAGCTGCCCGATCAACAGGGAAAAGCATGGAAGCCTTGGTTGTCCACCCCCCTAGAGTCGAAGCAGAAGAAACAGAGATACTGAGCCCCTGTGATACCGATGTGTTGGCAGCATCCGTCACCTGAATGTTAAAACCGAAATCACCCGGTGTGGTCGGAGTCCCGGAGACAAGACCAGTTGAAGCATCAAGAGAGAGCCCTGGTGGCAATGAACCTGAAGAAACCGACCAGTTGTATGAAGGTTGGCCGCCAGTAGCGGTCACATACTGGCTGTAAAGGGTATTCTGGGTTGCTGAAGGAAGAGATGTTGTCGTGATTACCAAGGGGGGTGCGTAGCCGACATAAAGAGTAAGTTTAGTTGTTGCTGCGGTACTGTTGGCATCACGCACAGTAAGATTGAAGGTATAAATGCCGCTTGTTGTCGGGGTTCCAGTGATGGCACCGGTCCAATAATCCAGGGAGAGCCCCGGAGGGAAGGTTCCACCAGTGATATACCACATGTAAGAGGGAAGTCCACCTGCGGCATTGGAAGCAGCATTGTAATAAACGCCAACGTCCGCACCCGGCAGTGAGCTTGTGGTAATCCGAAGTTTTTCATAGACGTTCAAGGTGAACGTCTGATCTACAGATGCACCTACAGAATCTGTAACATGTACAGTGAAAGCAGAAGCCCCCAGCGAGCCGGGAATTCCGGTAATCATCCCGGTCGAGGTTCCAAGTGAAAGCCCTGCGGGTAGAGCCCCGGAAGTAGTGGACCAGGTATATGGCGAGATCCCGCCTGCTACGGGCACCAGTTCGGAATATGCCGATGCAAAAGTAGCGAATGGGATTGTGGGACTGGTGAATCGGAGGGGATTCGCAACCTGGCTGTAACTGAGAAGCAGGATGTCGCTGGTTGCACCGTTGCTGGTGCTACCAGTCACAAAAACATTCCCGGAGGCATCGACATCCAGACCTCTTGCCCAGTCGTTTCTCCCATATGCCCCTATCTTCCTCCAAAGAATATTTCCGAACGGGTCGTACTTGAATGTCTGCAGGGCATAACCGGAAGAGATGTCCCCCTGCGCGCCAGTAACTATTATGTTTCCGGAAGCGTCAAAAGCAACGGCCTCGCAGAAAGGATAAAGGCTATCATTGAACCCCTTTGCCCAGAGAAGATTCCCAGATGAATCATACTTTACGGTGTTGCAGAGGCTGCCGTCTTCCTGGTAACCGGTAACAACAGAATTACCGGCGCTATCGACCGCAACCCCCGTACTCTTATCGTATCGGGCATTCGAGTCATAGGTCCTGATCCACAACTGATTACCGTTCGGATCATACTTGGCGGTGACATAGTCATAGAACGCACTGTATGCGCTCTGGTTTAGCGCATCCTGAATCCAGGAAGCGGAATACATCGAGACGATACTGTTTCCGCCTGCATCAACGGCTATACCACTGGCGTAGTCAGGGCGATCGTACCAGTAATCAAAGAAATAGTCGTCACCCGAGTCTAAAATCCTGCGCCAGAGTTCTGTACCGCTGGTGTCGTATTTGATGATAATTACATCGTTATTCAACAAATATCCTGTCTTGCCCGTTACAAGAACATTCCCCGAGCCATCGACTGCGACGCCTCCGGCATAATCTTCATACCCACTGTCAAAGGTCCTTGTCCAGAGCAGGTTGCCGTTGCCGTCATACTTTTGGACAAACCAGTCGGAGACGCCGACGTTCGAGTTGGATGAGGCCCCATGTGCGAATACGTTGCCATTGCTATCAACAGCAACGGACTTGAAATAATCAAAGTTTACTGTGACATTAGTTCTGACCCATGCCAGCGAACCGCTAGCCGTGTATTTCAATAGAACCGCATCGTCGCTCCCGGTTTCGGGGTTTGTGAAGAATCCACCGACATAGCGATTTCCGGCAGCATCAACCGCAACGTCCGAGCTCCATTCGTCCCCGCCGAAGTCCTTGCTGACAGCCCAGGTCTCCGCCATCAGGTCTGACGTCACCCTAACGGTAAGATTCCGTGTTACTGATGAGCCAAGTGAGTCTGCAACTGTAATAGCAAACCCGTATGTTCCGGTCGTTGTTGGTGTGCCGCTGAGGCTGCCTGCCGAGTCGGTAAATACGATCCCCGGAGGAAGCTCGCCTGACTGCAGCGTCCAGAGGTATGGTGGGAGTCCACCCGAAACGCCGAGGAAGTGATTGTAGGGAACCCTTGTGTTTGCTTCCGGCAGGTACCCTCCCATGATAAGAGGCGGTACCGAGACGGAGTATGTTCCGGCCGGCGAGGTAAATGTCAGCCGTTCCGCCTCGCGAGTTGGTGTCCAGTTACCAGCAAAGAGTCCATCGCCCGATGAAAGGTCAGGAGCAATACCATCATCTTTAAGGACAACCGTCTGATTCAAGGCTGTCGTTACCGTTATCGGCCCTGCCGGGTTAGCACAAACAGCGCTGTAAACTGACAGATTCACGGCATTGCCTGGTGTCAGAAAAGCCGGAAGACCTTGAACCGCAAGAATCGAATTATTGATGCACCCCAGAGAACCAAGCGCATTGATCCTTCTCCCCGAAATGCTTTTATCCTCCAGTGCGCCTGTCGGGTCACCGCCTGTCATCAGCAAATTCTTGATCTGGCTCCATGTGCGGCCTGAATCCTGGGCCTTAATGAGTGCCGCAAGTCCTGCAACATGAGGGGTTGCCATTGAGGTTCCAGAGAGAGAGCCATAACCGCCGCTGATCCCCCAGGTGTTCTGTTGCGGCAAAGTACTGTAAATCCCGACTCCCGGCGCACCGACTTGTACACTGGTCTTTCCGTAGTTGGAAAAGGAGGCAAGATTATCGCTTGAATCCGTTGCCGCAACCGCAACCAGGTTGGGAATGCGATAAGCGGCAGGATAAAATGGATTTGCATCATTATCGTTGGCACTGTTGCCTGCCGCTGCGATAAAAAGAACATTTTTATCTGCATTGATAGCATCGGCAAGCGACTGCGAATAGCCTCCCCCACCCCAACTGTTGTTTGAGGCAACAACATTGACACCACGTGCCTTCATCGCATTTATGTAAAGGACACATTCAACAGCATCATCAACATAACCGGAACCGCTCGCGTCTAGAAACTTGAGGGCCATGATCCGGACGTTCCAGTTGACGCCGGCAACACCATTCCCGTTGTTACCGATTGCCCCTATAGTCCCGGCAACGTGAGTGCCGTGTCCATGATCGTCAAAGGGGTTTCCGTTGTTTGCAGATGCGTTCCAGCCATATACGTCATCAATATAACCGTTACCATCGTCATCAATTCCGTTACTGGAAATCTCTCCGCTATTTACCCACATATTTGCAGCAAGATCAGTGTGGGTGTAATCGACACCAGTATCGATGACCGCCACAACGACATCGGCTGAACCTGTGGACATGTCCCATGCCGCCGGAGCATTAATTTTAGTCATCCCCCAGAGTGACCCGAAACTCGGGTCATTCGGCGTGGCCTGCGTCTCAACTCGATAGTTCGGTTCTGCATATTCTACCAAAGGGTCAGCGGCATATTCCTTCATTGCCTGATCAATCGACTTCCCCTTTTTCAGCTTTACCTTTTCAAGCCGCAGCGATGGAAATTCACGGACCTTTTCGCCGCCATTCCTGTGATGAAGACCCTGTCGCTTTTCACCAGCAACACCAGTGCGGAATTTAACCAGAAGCTCACCTTCCTTAAAGGGCGGGGCTTTCTTTTCCTTAACTACACCATCTTTCAATGAACGCAGAGGATCCGGCAGATTACGGTCGTTTACGACAGTACGAAGAGCCTTAACACCTTCTTGAGCATCCGGTGCCTGAGGTGAAAAACCAGCCCAAGCCGGCACCGTTCCGACAACAACAAGAACCAAAGCAAGCACATACCCGAACAACCGACCCCTAATCTCGCCGTTCATAACCACTCCTTTTGTTTACATATCATTTAATTACAAAGTTCCATCTATTGCTGTTGCTTACTGCTTTTACTGCAGTTTCTGTTTCAGTCACATTTCATATTAACGTTCTTTACAACATGTAAGCCGCCATTCGCCGTAACAACAACGGCACGGACAGGCTTGGGCTCTTTTGGTGAGTCACTATTTTTTATTGAATGGATTGTAAATAATGGAAAAAACATTTTTTTGGCTGGAAAGTAGGTATCACCGTGCATGGCACCCTCCGAGAATATATCAAGGCCGGCTGCCCACGTAGAAGAGGAGCGGAACCGATTCCACCGCGGTATTGCAACAATTGGCCCAACTTATACTAGATATACATGAATATCGGTGAATCCCTTGTGATGTTTGGCATTGAATTCTAATTAATTTACTTACATTATATATACCCGCAAAGAATAGAGTTAAACCCCAAGGGCCTGGGGGTTATATAACCCAAGCCTCGCCCAATATTGCGCCATATAACCCACAATAATTAAGCATTCATGTCGTAAGAGGAGGAATTTGTTTTTCAGAATTGAACGCCAATTGATAAAGCCCCCCCCTGCTAGAAAGCCAATAATTCTGGTCCTGGCAAGATGTGGCGCCACACGGCAAAAACGCTATTTATTGGCGTCTGCCACCGAGGCCGTAGCCCTATTTATCCGTAATATATGATGTTGCTTTTCGGATTTTATATTTACTAATCTTAGATTATACCGTACAGAACAAAACGGATGACATCTCTATGTTGTTGACTTGCTCCTTAATCTGCTGATCTCCACAACAGGGCTCTTTATGAACAACCCTGCTTCACATAATCACAAGCGCTGGACAATTTTCGCCACATTGGCGCTGATGTATATTCTCGTTTATTTTTACCGCGTTTCGCTGGCGGTGGTGGCAGGTGATATCTCGCGTGAGCTGCACCTGACACCAGAACAACTTGGCTCTCTCTCAGGAGTGCTGTTCTATGTCTATGCAGCTGCCCAGCTCCCGCTGGGGCCGATGATAGACCGCCTGGGGAGCCGACTGGTCATAAGCGGTTGCGGAGTTCTGACCACGCTGGGAGGGGTCCTTTTTTCACAAGCTGACACGCTCGCAGTCGCCATGGTCGCCCGAGTGCTGATCGGCATCGGTACCGCTTCGGTGTTAATGGCAACGTTTACCCTTTTCAGCCACTGGTTCAGCAAACAGGAGTTCGGACGGGTCTCCGGTTTCATGGTCGCACTCGGAAATCTCGGAAATCTTGTGGCCACGGCACCGCTTGCGCTGGCTGTTGGAGCCTTCGGCTGGCGACATTCATTTCTTGTTGCCGGTCTCGTACAAGCTCTGGTGACGCTGTTGGTCTTTAGCAAAGTACAGGACAAACCGGACACAGACACAGACCATAAAGAACTTGAATTACCTGCGAAAACCGGAATGATGGCGGCCTGGTGCGAAATTTTTGGAACTCGCGATTTTTGGTTGTTGGGAATTATTGCGTTTTTCTGGTATGGCAATTATCTGGCACTGCAGGCGTTATGGGGAGGACCTTATTTAATGGAGGTACTGCATCTTTCTCGCCAGGCTGCCGGCAGTATGCTGATGTTCACCTCATTCGGATTTATTGTCGGCAGCTCGTTTATAGACTCGGTCGCACGGCGCTGCTTCCGGTCATACAAGAAAACATTACTGGCTGGTCAGTTGTTATTGCTGCTGTTGATGACGGCTTTTTGGGGTTGGGCTGAAGCAATACCGCAGCCGCTGCTGGCTGCGGTGTTTTTTACCATCGGATTGGCCGTTTCCAGCGGGGTAATGATTTACCCGATTATCCGCTCCATGTTCCGGGTAAACATCGTCGGCACGGCACTGACATCGCTCAATTTTTATGTATTAATGGGGGCAGCTGTGACACAGCAGGTTATGGGCGTCATTGTGGGTTCATGCGGTGATACGCCTGGCAGCATATCGGCTGCGGGTCTTCATACGGCTTTTATGTTTCCGATAGCGGGGTTGGCACTCTCCATAGTTCTGTATTCAAGAACGGGAGAATATGGCCAGCTAAGCTGATTTAATCAAGCTCTTCCCCAACCACTTCCATCTCCCGGGTAATCTCCGCCAGAGCAGCATCCTTACGCCTGAAAATCGTTATCAACCAGTAGCAGATGAAGTATGACGCCACCGCCGCAAAGAATCCGATAATAGAGCTTCCCAACAGGATCGACTTGGCATAGGGCTGAAGACTTTGCCAGTCAAGGCTTGTAAAGGTTAGCTCCTTGACCGGTTTCCCGCTAAGAAAACCGCCAAGGTTATAGCTGGCAACCAGGATTGGTACCACTGTAAACGGCGTGTTTACCCAGGCGCCTGTAATACACGCAACTTTGTTGAGGCGGAAAATAAAGGCCAGAGCTATGGCAAATGGCGTATGCAAGCCGAATAATGGGGTAAAACTTATAAAAACACCCACAGCAAAAGCCACAGAAATGTGGCCGGGGTGGGCATCAAGAGAAAGAATTTTTTTGAATTGTTGTTTAAGTTTATTAATAGATATCACGGTGGCCTCAATTGGCGGCCACTTTACGATTATGAAGCCACTTTTGTCAATTTATTAGACTTCACGATCACATTCATCTCTGTTATAAGAAATGAACTGAAAACGAAAGGAATTAACAGCATGAGCGAAACAACTATCGGAGTTATCGGCGGCAGCGGATTGTATGACATGGAGGGGTTGGAACAGGTCGAGCGGATCAGAATTGAAACTCCATTCGGCGATCCTTCCGACGAATACGTCACCGGCATACTGAACGGCATAAAGATGGTTTTTCTTCCACGCCATGGTCGTGGCCACCGCCTGCTTCCGTCTGAAGTCAATTACCGCGCCAACATCTACGGCATGAAGAGGCTCGGTGTTGAGCGGATTATCTCCGTTTCTGCTGTAGGGAGTCTGAAAGATGCCATCGCCCCCGGACATATAGTCATCCCGGACCAGTTTTATGACCGCACCAAGGGGATCAGGAAGGACACGTTTTTTGGTGACGGGATCGTTGCCCATGTCGGCTTCGCAGATCCGGTCTGCGGCGATCTGTCCGACACGCTTTACAATGCTGCTCAGAAAGCCGGGGCAACTACTCACAAAGGTGGTACGTATATCTGCATGGAAGGCCCGGCCTTTTCAACCCGTGCCGAATCGTTTTCCTATCTAGCGCTTGGGGCCTCAGTGATAGGCATGACCAACCTGACCGAAGCCAAGCTGGCCCGCGAAGCTGAGATCTGCTACGGCATTATCGCCCTTTCAACCGACTATGATTGCTGGCACGACTCGCACGAGGATGTAACTGTCGAAGCGATCATCCAGATAATCCACCAGAATGTGGCTATGGCAAAAAACATTATCCGCCATGCGGTAGCGGAAATCGGGAGTGGACGCCCCTGTTCCTGCAGTAGCGCTATGCAGTATGCCGTCATTACTGACCGGGCTGTTATTCCTGAAGCGACCAAAGAGAAGCTGGCGCCGATTATCGGGAAGTACCTGTAATTACCGGGGGGATTTGTCCCCACTCTGCCTTGCTTAGCATCTTCCGGAACAAAAATACCGTTTACAGACTAAAGGTCGGAAAACAAGCAGGAGAGTGTCGCCGTCAAGCTCTCCGCGGCCCGGCGACTGCTGCGTGAAAGACGCACGAGCTGTGGAATGATCCGGGGCTTTCGCAGAACAGTTAACAGGACTTTGTGGGTGCTGATGCGGCGCATATCCGAATCGCAGAATTCATCCAGTGAAAACCCGAGTTCCTCCGCAGCACTATCGCTAACTGCGCGGATTGCCAACAGTGGAATGTTATTTTCCGCCGCAACCAGTGCGATCGCCCCGCTCTCCATCTCCACGACCGGACTGGGGCAAGAGCCAGTCAACATACCGGCCAGACGTTTTTTTGACATGATGACCGATGCACTTATAAACGTCCCTGCAACGACACTCCCTACCCCAGCAGTTTGACGTGCGACATAGTTCTGGCCTATCGGTGAGAGCTGTATCGGAACGGCATCAAAACCGTTTTTGTTGGCAATAATAATTTCCTGCGCCACAACAATATCTCCGGCCATTAACTCCGGGGCAACCCCGCCGCAGAATCCGGTTGACACCAGCAGATCAGGGCGACCATATTGCACCATCATCTCAGCCGCCTTATCGGCATTTCTAAAGCCCATTCCTGATTCCACCAGCATGTATTTATGACCGGCAAGGCTAAAATACCCGGCCTTTAACGCATCGATCTGCGCTGCGGTTGCTGCACCAAGACTGTTTGCCACGGCACGGAATTCTTCCGGCATCGCGACAATAATACCAATTTTCATATTCCAGGTTCTCCCGTCCGGACTCTACAATTTTCATAGAGTTATTTCAAAGCATAATATGAAATGCTGGACAAATTGCATTTGATATATTATACATATCGTTCAATTTTGTGGAGAGATGTCCGAGCGGTTGAAGGAGCACGCCTGGAAAGCGTGTGTACGTTAATAGCGTACCGAGGGTTCGAATCCCTCTCTCTCCGCCATTATTTATTCACGATGCCGCATTTGAGCGCTAACTGAGTTGAGCTTCGCTTTCTCATCGCCGCCTTGTTATCATCTCAAATCTGACATCGTCTATTTTTTCTGTTTACAGGCGAATATGATAGCCGGGCCTCGCGCAACGGCACGCCGTGAACTCCGCCAGGTCCGGAAGGAAGCAACGGCAGCGGCTCCTGCTGTGTGCCGCGGGTAAACCCGGCTATCATGTGCGTTTGTAAACTTCTTTTTTCCTTCCACATCCCCCTGAACCAATTGTCCCTCCCCGTGCCACAACGAGGAGAGTCAGACTATCTGCGAGGTTAGATCTCTTGTCCAACGGCACGCACTATGAAGTCCTGGCAAGGAAATACCGCCCCCAAACTTTTTCCGAACTGGCCGGCCAGGAACATGTCAGCCGCACGCTGCAAAACGCCATAGATTCTGGGCGGGTTGCCCATGCATTCCTGTTTACTGGCGCCCGGGGCGTCGGCAAAACCAGTACCGCCCGCATCATGGCCAAGACTCTCAACTGCGCTGAAGGCGTGACCCACGAACCATGCAACGTCTGCCCGCAATGCATCGAGATAACCAAGGGTACTTCGACAGACGTTTTCGAGATTGACGGCGCTTCCAATAACGGCGTGGACGATGTCCGCGACCTGCGCGATAACATCAAGTATCTCCCTTCCCATAGTCGCTACCGGATAATCATCATAGATGAAGTCCATATGCTCTCTACTAACGCCTTTAATGCGCTGCTAAAAACGCTGGAAGAGCCGCCGGAGCATGTCAAATTTATCTTTGCCACGACTGAACCTCACAAGCTGCCAGTGACAATCCTTTCACGCTGTCAGCGCTTTGACTTCAAACGGGTTACTCTGCCGAAAATCATTTCCCGACTTCGCGAAATTGCCGAAAAAGAGGCCGTGACGGTCACCGACAGCTCGCTGGCCCTTATCGCCCGCAAGGGTGACGGCAGCATGCGCGACTCCCTGACCGCTTTCGATCAGGTATTGGCATATTGCGGCAATACTGTCAGTGACGAAGATGTCAGTGCCCTGCTCGGCACAATTGACAGGCGGCTGCTCGCAGAGATTTCATCAGCGATCTTCGGCGGCGACACACAGGGTGTACTTGCCGGAGTCAAGCAGGTTGATCTGGTCGGGTACAACATGCGGCAGTTCTGCCAGGAGCTTATCGAGCATTTCCGTAACCTGCTGGTGATCCGCTCGGTCAAGAAACCGGAAGAGATCCTTGACCTGACGGCTGCGGAACTGGATGAGTTACAGAAACAGTCTCTTAACATTACAGCCTTGGATATTCAACGGCGCTTGACGCTCTTTATAAAAGCCGAATCTGAAATGGCATATGCCAGCTTCCCACGACTGATTGTAGAGATGGCGCTTCTGAAGGCTGCGCTGTTGGCTCCTCTTGTCCCAATTCAGGAACTGATTGAAAAAATAAAAACACTGGAAACGGCAGCTGTTCATACGCCGTCACTCCCATGGGAGGCCGCCAGAGCTGTCTCATCACCGGTTCCGCAGCATAAAGATTCGCACAGTGCGGCCCGGGACCTCCCGTCTAACACAGCCGCTGCGGCAACTAAACCAACTCCGTCTGCAGCTGGATATACTGACTGGGGCAGTTTTGTAGCGTTTGTAAATGAAAAGGATCGTCAGCTCGGGTCTGTGCTTGAGCATGGCAGCCCACTCAAGCAGCAAAATGGCTTGATAGAAATCGGCTTTCCCGCCGGCAGTTATTATCTGACCGCGGCTCAGGACGCCGAATTTATTGCTGACGTACAAAAGCTGGCCTGCACTTTTGCACATGGAGAGACAACCATTCGTGTAAAGTCAATTGAAACCGGCTTAGTAGACGCACCACTATCATTGGCTGAAAAAAAAAAGAGTGATGCCGAACAGCACTTGGAAGAACTGAGACTGGAGGTTGAAAATCATCCCGTTATCAAAGAAGCAGAGCGAGTATTTGGATGTCGCATTACTGACGTGCGGGAATTTTAGCGAACCCGGACATCATTGAAGCAGAATCACGAAAAAACCGGAGGATGAAAAGATGTCAAAGGGATTAGCAAACATCATGAAGCAGGCACAGATGATTCAGCAGAAAATGGCTAGACTGCAGGAAGAGGCCAGCTTGAAAACGGCCGTAGCGACATCTGGTGGCGGAGCAGTAACAATTACAGTGAATGGTAAAAACGAAATAATTTCACTGGAAATAAAAAAAGAGGCTGTAGATCCGAATGATGTAGAAATGCTGCAGGACCTTGTCATTACTGCTGCAAACGAGGCATTAAAGAAAGTCCACGCCGAGATGGGTGACGAAATGTCCAAAATCACAGGCGGCATGAGCATACCAGGTCTTTTTTAGCAAAATCGGCTAGTTAAAGGTTTAGGCGCTTCTTTGAAGTTATACTTTCTTTTAGTTTGACTAAAAGTTTTAGTTCGACTAATAGTAGGCTGTGTATACGATGTCATCATCTGCTGTGTTGTTGCAGTCAAAGACTCTTGATTATAATGCTCCTCCATGGCTTTGGTCTCAACGTGACCCGTCCAGTGCGGTGGAGCTTCTTTTTTAACCACGCTATAATACTAAAAAAATGTTTTATTTGTGCCGGAATTTATGTTAACAAAATCATCATCACTCATGCGTTTGGTTGGAGAACTGAAGAAATTGCCGGGTGTCGGAGAACGCACCGCACTCCGTTTGGCATTTCATCTTCTTAAATCTCCCCGGAATCTGACAGCGTTATCGGAATCGCTCTGTGAAGTGAGGGATCGGGTACACCCCTGTTCAATCTGCTTTGCCATTACAGAGAACGACCCGTGTTCAATCTGCTCCGGCAACCGGGACTCGAGCATTATCTGTGTTGTGGAAAATTCGCAGGATCTGATGGCCTTGGAGCGGAGCAACGCCTATCAGGGAACATACCACGTTTTAGAGGGCGCCATCTCGCCACTGTCTGGTATCGGGCCAGCCAACTTGAGGATTACCGAACTTGTAGATCGAATCGGAGGTTGCACTGTTCACGAAGTAGTGATCGCGACAAATTTCACAGTTGAGGGCGAAGCAACGGCACTTTATCTGACTAAAATACTGAAACCGACCGGAGTTAAAATCAGTCGTCTGGCACATGGAATCCCGCTTGGCAGCGATATTGAATTTGTCGATGCGGCCACAGTACAATGGGCGCTACAGGGTAGAAACGAATTATAACAGCATCATATTCTCAAATCTGACACTGTTATAAAAAGAGATCGTTCGCACACAATTAGATAGGTTAACGTACCCAAAAACAGAGGAGGCAGTACATGAGCAGAAAAATGGTAACCATTGACGGCAACACCGCCGCCGCCCACGTGGCCCACGCCACCAACGAAGTCATCGCTATCTACCCGATCACCCCGTCATCGGTCATGGGCGAGATATCCGATGCCAAGAGTGCCGCCGGAGAGAAAAACATCTGGGGCACAATTCCGCTGGTAGCCGAACTGCAGTCCGAGGGCGGAGCCGCAGGCACAGTACACGGCGCCCTGCAATCCGGCGCATTGACGACGACCTTCACCGCCAGCCAGGGACTTCTGCTGATGATTCCCAACATGTATAAGATCGCCGGCGAGTTGACTTCCACGGTCTTTCATGTTTCCGCTCGTGCAATCTCTGCTGCCGCTCTGAACATCTTCGGCGATCATTCCGACGTCATGTCCTGCCGTTCTACCGGCTGGGCGATGATCTGCTCCAACAACGTCCAGGAAGTCATGGACTTTGCCCTGATTTCCCAGGCAGCCACGCTGCGCAGCCGGATTCCGTTCCTGCACTTCTTCGACGGCTTCCGCACCTCGCATGAAGTCCAGAAAGTTGAAGAACTGACCTTTGACGACATGCGCGCCATGATGGATGACGAACTGATCAACGCTCACCGCCTGCGCGGTCTCTCTCCTGACCGACCCGTCATGCGCGGCACAGCGCAGAACCCTGACGTCTACTTCCAGGGTCGCGAGACTGTCAACCAGTTCTACGAGCCCTGCATCAAAATCGTCCAGGAAGAGATGGACAAATTCGGCAAGCTCACCGGTCGCAAATACAAACTGGTAGACTACGCCGGTGCGAAAGACGCCGAACGAGTTGTGGTTATCATGGGCTCCGCCGCCGACACCGTCGAGGAAACCGTTAAAACCCTCGTTAAAAAGGGTGAAAAGGTTGGCGTAGTCAAGGTCCATCTGTACCGTCCGTTCCCGCTGGACGCTTTTATCAAGGCGCTGCCTAAAACCGTCAAAAGCATCGCAGTCCTTGACCGCACTAAAGAGCCAGGCTCCTTGGGCGAGCCGCTTTACCTTGACGTCCGCACCGCCATTGGTGAAGCCATGGCTACAGGCAAATTCAGCTTCAAAGGCTATCCAGTCATCGTCGGCGGCCGCTACGGGCTGGGTTCCAAAGAATTCACACCGGCCATGGCCAAATCGGTATTGGACAACCTGAAAAAAGCGAAACCGAAAAACCACTTCGTAGTCGGCATCAAAGAGGACGTAACCAATTGCAGCCTCGACTACACCCCGTCATTCCGCACCGCCATGGAAGGCACTTACGAAGCCATGTTTTTCGGCCTCGGCTCCGATGGAACCGTCGGCGCCAACAAGAACACCATCAAAATCATCGGCGAAACCACCAAGAACTTTGCCCAGGCTTACTTCGTCTACGACTCCAAAAAAGCCGGCACCATAACCATCTCGCATCTGCGCTTCGGGAAAAAGGCCATCAATGCCCCTTACCTGATCGATCATGCCGACTTTATCGCCTGTCACAACTTTTCCTTCCTGGAAAAATACGACATGGTCAGCAAAGTAAAACCGGGTGGCACCTTCCTCCTTTGTTCTCCCTTCGAGCACGGTGAAGTCTGGGACAAGATGCCCAAAGAGGTGCAGCAGCAGATCATCGACAAAAAACTGAAATTCTATGTCATCAACGCTATTAAACTGGGCGAAGAGCTCGGCTTAGGTGCTCGCATTAATGTCATCATGCAGACAGCCTTTTTCAAAATTTCCAACATCATACCGCTCAAACTGGCCGTAGAAGAGATCAAGGACGCCATCAAGAAGAGCTACGGTAAATCTGGCGACAAGGTCGTCGCCATGAACAACGCTGCCGTGGATGAAGCTCTGAAAAATATTCACGAAGTTAAAGTGCCGGCCAAGGCGACCAGCAAGCTTAAGATGCCGCCTGCTGTTGCCAAGACCGCACCTAAATTTGTTCAGGATGTTACCGGTCGAATCATAGCCGGCTTCGGCGACGACCTGCCGGTATCCCTCATGCCGGCGGACGGCACATTCCCGACAGCTACTTCACAGTACGAGAAGCGCAACATTGCCGTTGATATTCCGGTCTGGGACGAAGCCGTCTGTATCCAGTGCGGCATCTGTTCCTTCGTCTGCCCACATGCCGTCATCCGTATGAAAGCCTACGACGGAAAACTGCTGAAGGGTGCTCCAAAGACATTCAAATCAACCGAATGCAAACTTCCTGAATTCAAGGGTATGAAATACACCCTTCAGGTAGCCCCGGAAGACTGTACCGGCTGCGGCGCCTGCGTCCACAATTGCCCGGCCAAGAGCAAGACAGACCCGAACCACAAGGCCATTAACATGAAGTTCCAGCCACCACTAAGGGCTGCCGAAGCTGCTAATTGGGATTTTTTCCTGGCGCTGCCAGACATGGACGCCACCAAGCTCAAACTTGACACCCTGCGCGGCAGCCAACTGGTCCGCCCAACCTTCGAATTTTCCGGTGCCTGCGCCGGCTGCGGCGAAACCCCATATCTGAAACTGCTCTCCCAGCTGTTCGGAGACCGTGCCATGATCGCAAACGCCACCGGCTGTACCTCCATTTATGGTGGCAACCTGCCAACAACACCGTGGGCCAAACGCGCCGACGGCCGCGGACCTGCCTGGTCCAACTCACTGTTTGAGGACAATGCAGAATTCGGTTTCGGCATGCGCCTGGCAGTGGATAAATTTGCAGAATCGGCCCGCGAGTTATTGGCTGAAGTCATCAGCTGCAAATGTAAAACCTGCAAGCCGGCAATTCCGGTTATGAAAGAAATCCTGACCGCAGACCAGTCAGATCAGGCCGGTATTGAAAAACAGCGTGAACGAGTTGAAAAACTGAAAAAAGCCCTCACCGGATGCAAGGAACGGGCTGCGGTTCAACTGCTGCCGCTGGCCGATTACCTGGTCAAAAAATCGATCTGGTGCGTTGGTGGCGACGGTTGGGCTTATGACATCGGCTACGGCGGCCTTGATCACGTTATCGCCTCCGGCAAGAATGTTAACCTGCTGGTACTGGACACCGAGGTTTATTCCAACACCGGTGGACAGGCATCCAAAGCCACCCCGACCGGCGCTGTAGCTCAGTTCGCCGCAGGTGGAAAGGCTATGGCCAAGAAGGATCTGGGCATGATGGCCATGGCATACGGTAACGTCTATGTAGCCAATGTTGCACTGTCAAACCCGGCCCAGGTTGTCAAAGCCTTCATCGAAGCCGAAGCCTATGACGGTCCATCAATTATTGTGGCCTACTCGCACTGCATCGCCCACGGAATTGATATGACAAAGGGTGTAGACGAGAACAAAAAAGCGGTATCCTCCGGTTACTGGCCACTATACCGCTATAATCCGGCACTGGTAGCCGAAGGCAAGAACCCGCTGCAATTGGACAGCAAGTCCCCGACCACCTCATTTGAGGATTATGCCTATGGCGAGAACCGCTACAAGGTACTGCAGAAAGCCAATCCTGAGGCAGCGGCCATTCTGATGAAGAAAGCAACCGCCTGGACCGCAAGCCGTTTCGAGTACTACGAGAAACTGGCGGCCCTGACTTTTGAGAAAAAGTAGTTTCCTTTTGTAAGTAATGCTACAATCCGGCCCCGCAGAGAAATCTGCGGGGCTTTTAAATTTATCAACCGGAGAGATATATGCTGAATGACAACAATGATCTTGGAGCGGCACTGTTCAAAACCTGGACCGAAGAACAACGTAGTGCCGAAATTGAAAAGCTGGTTCAGGGATTCCGCAACGGCGTGCCGGTCGGGATTCTCTGCAAGATGGCGGAAACAATTGCCGGAAGTAAAAAGAAAGCAAAAAAATACCTTGCACAGTTTATGACTGAAGATGAGCGTAAGGCGATAATTGCCGCTGAAACCGGAGCAATGGGACCAATCGTAAAGTCACTTCTTTCTTAGGATTGTGGAGAATAACATGCAGAAGGTTTTTATTGCAGGATGTGGTTACATCGGCGAACGGATAGCGCGGTCATATATTGAATCCGGGGGTGAAGTTACCTGCCTGGTCAGATCCCCAGAACTTGCCTCACGGCTCGAGTCTGACGGTTTTACGACTGTAGTATCCTCGCTGGGTGACCTGACAACCATCCCGGCGTTAAGCCTGGCTGACAAGGTCCTTTTCTACCTCGTCCCGCCTCCGGGCGGCGGCATTTCAGACAGCCGCGCCAGAAATTTTATCGCACAAATCACTGAAACGGAAAAACCTGCTAGAATTATCTACATGAGTGCTACTTCGGTTTACAGCGGGGCCGACGGCGGCAGGGTAACGGAAGAATCCCCGGCAAACCCTGATTCGGCGATGGGCAAGCGCCGTCTTGATGCCGAAGCGGCTTTTCTGGATTATGGTGTAACGCAGAATGTCCCGATCATAATCCTGAGGGTTAGCGGCATATACGGGCCAGGCCGTCTGCCGCTGATGCAGATCAGCCAGGGCCAGCCACTTTTAAATGAGCATGAGTCCGGCCCCAGTAACCGAATCCATGCTGATGATCTGGCAGCAGTCTGCCTCGCAGCAGCAAAAAATGGAGTGGACGGCGATATATTTAATGTCAGCGATGGTCATCCTTCAAGTATGACATCATATTTCAATGCCTGCGCCGATACCCTAGGCTTGCCACGCCAGCCTCAGGTGTCGCTGGACGAGGCTCGTCAGGTCATGTCACCACTTATGCTTTCCTATGTTAGCCAGACACGGGTTGTGGATAACAGCAAGATGCTGGAGCGCCTAAAGGTAAGACTTCGCTATGAAACCCTGGCGGAAGGGCTTGCGGCGTCAGTCCCAACTGCAAAGTTCACCTAGTAAAGCAGTAGAGTATTACTTGCCAAAACATTCTGAAAAGTATATATTTCAATCAGAGATAATATTGCGGGGATTCCAACGAATCCTCATTTGCCCTGGCAACTTCCCCTCCTAGTTGCCGGGGTGTTTTTTTAAAGACAGCAGAGGGGTTACGGTTGACGCACCGTATCCATTATGTTTTAATCACGCCGTGGAAATTGAAGCCTACATAGCACTTGGTTCCAATCTTGGCGATCGAGAACTCAATCTGCTGCGCGCAGTTGCCGAGATCGGCAAGCTGCCGGACAGTAAAGTGACCGCTCTATCGTCGTTTTACGAAACATCTCCGGTTGGCAATGTGGATCAGGATACTTTCTACAACGCAGTGCTCAGACTTTTAACAAAGCTTGACGCTCGTACTTTGCTGACTCACCTGTTGCGGATAGAAGATATTGTCTTCAAACGGGCTCGGACTATTCATCAAGGACCACGTAGAATGGATCTTGACCTTCTGCTCTACGGTGACAGAACTATTGATGAGAAAGACCTTATTGTTCCTCATCCGCGCCTGGCAGAGCGCCGTTTTGTCCTGCAGCCGCTCTGTGAAATTGCACCTGATATGGTTCACCCATCGTCCGGAAAGACGATACATGAACTCCTTGCCTCGCTGAAATCCGACGAGACTGTTATAAAATTATAAGCGGAGGAATGAGTTTGATCAGATTTTTGGTTATGGGCCTGCTGCTGTACATCGGCTACCGTATTGTTGTCTCTCTGCTTTCCGCAAAAAAACCTCCGGCAAAACAGGATGCACGGGTAAGCCCGACTACAGAGACGCACCGCGACCCGGTCTGCGGGGTCTATGTATCAGAGGAAGACGCCGTTATCGGAAAGCTGGAAGGAGAACGTCACTATTTTTGTTCCATGAATTGCCTCGAAAAGTTTCGCGAACAGCTTGATCATACTACACCGTCATAACTAACTAAGAACAGGAGAAAACTATGAAATTTTTTATCGATACCGCAGATGTAAAGGAAATCCGGGAAGCACACGCACTCGGGCTGGTAGACGGCGTGACCACCAACCCGTCGCTGATTGCCAAGTCAGGGCGCAAATTCAAGGATGTCATCAAGGAAATTGTTTCCATCGTTGACGGCCCGATTTCTGCAGAAGTAATCTCACTGGATGCTCCCGGCATGATCAAAGAAGGTAAAGAGCTTGCTAAAATCCACAAGAACATAGTTGTCAAGCTTCCGATGACACCGGAAGGTCTCAAAGCCTGCAAAGCTCTTACTGACAAAGGGATCAAAACCAATGTCACCCTGATTTTTACTTCCATGCAGGCACTATTGGCTGCCAAAGCCGGCGCCACATACGTTTCCCCATTTGTTGGCCGCCTGGACGATATTTCACAGGATGGCATGGGGATTATCGAAGAGATACGTACAATTTTTGACAACTATGGCTACATGGCCGAGATTATCGTCGCCAGTGTACGCAACCCTATTCATGTACTCAATTCGGCACTGATCGGCGCCGATGTTGCAACCATCCCCTATTCGGTAATGATTCAGCTGGCCAAACACCCGCTTACCGACGCCGGTATCGAGAAGTTCCTTAAGGATTGGGAGAGCGTACCGAAATAACATGTCAGCATCTCAAACCAGGAAACCTTCCAAGCCTATTTCCATACTTTTCTCCGCCTCCGAGACCGCCCCCTTCGCCAAGGAGGGGGGACTCGGCGACGTTGTTGGCGCATTACCCAAATATCTGGCCCGCATGGGACATGATGTTCGCGTTGTGCTGCCGCGCTACTACAGTGTTGAGCCGGAAAAGTACGGATTGAAGCTGCTGCCTGGAACGCTGGTTGTACCGATGGGTATCATTGGGCACCAGTACTGCGGCGTATGGGAGGGTCGTCTTCCGGGAAGTGACGTACCGGTCTATTTCCTCGAGCACGAAGCATATTATGGCCGCTCCGGTCTTTATCAGCAGGACGGTGAGGGCTACCTCGACAACGACAACCGTTTTGTATTCCTTTCCAAAGCCTCGCTTGAACTCTGTAAAATGCTCGATTGGTCACCGGACGTTATTCATGCCCATGACTGGCATACCGGAGTCATTCCGGTGCTGCTCAACACCTCATACCTGCACGATCGTTGTGTAGGCAATGCCGCTTCCCTGTTGACGATCCACAACATGCAGCATCAAGGGAATTTTTATCCCGGCCTTATGGACGTGCTCGGCATCGGCTGGAAGCACTTCACCTACCTTGAGCTGGAAATGGACGATCAGGTCAACCTGCTGAAAGGCGGCATTTACCACGCTACCCTGATCAATACAGTCAGTGAGGAGTATTCCAGAGAGATTCAGACCGCCGCTTTTGGCTGGGGGCTTGAAGGGACAATAAGGGACCGGGCTGCCGATCTGAACGGCATCCTTAATGGTGTTGATTATGAGGAGTGGGATCCGGCTACGGATCCTTTTATTGCCGCCAACTATACGACCCGTACCGTAAAAAAGGGGAAAGCGGCCTGCAAACGTGATCTGCAGGCGGCTATGGGACTTCCGGAGCGGGACGATGTGCCGCTGTTCGGCGTAGTTTCGCGGATGGTCAAACAGAAGGGGACCGACCTTCTGGCCGAGGCAATCCACCGCATCATGGAGATGGATTGTCAATTCGTGGTGGTCGGCAATGGTGAACCGTGGGCTCATTTCTATTTCGGCGACATTGCTGCTCTTTATCCTGAAAAGTTTGCCTGTTATATCGGTTACAATGAAGCACTTGCACATAAGGTTGAAGCGGGCGCAGACTTTTTCGTGATGCCGTCCGCCTTTGAACCGTGCGGGCTGAATCAGATGTATTCTCTTGCCTATGGCACCCCACCGATTGTCCGCGCAACAGGCGGCCTTGATGACAGCGTTGAAAACTTCAACGAAGCGGTCATGACCGGCGATGGCTTTAAATTCTGGAATCACAGTGCAACGGCTCTTTTTGACACCGTTGGCTGGGCAGCCTGGACTTTTTTCAACAATCCCAAGGGGCTTGCCGCACTCCGTAAAAACGGCATGAAGAAACGCTTTACCTGGGAAGCGGCAGCCCATAAATACGACGAACTCTACCGCCTCGCTATTCTGCGTCGTCGTGGCGGGGAGTACTACCGCAACCGTTTCGAATAAATTAATGACTTCGTCCTCTACCGATCTCCGCCAGTTCATTTCTCTGCTTGAAGCCAATGGTGAGCTTTCACGCATATCCGCAGCTGTCGATCCGATTCTGGAAATGGCCGCGGTCACCGACCGTGTCTGCAAGCAACCGAATGGCGGTACGGCACTCCTCTTCGCACAGACCACAGGCAGCTGTTTCCAGGTTGCCACCAATCTGTTCGGTTCACAAAAACGGGTCTGCAGGGCGCTCGGCATCACTAACCTCCGTGAGTTGACTGTTCGCCTACGAGCTCTGCTCGACCAGATACCTGAGCTTGATATCCAGTTATTGGACCATCAGCTTTCAGCTCTGCCACAATTCCGCCGTTTTACCCCCCATGCCGCGACAGAACCGGACCCGGCTCTGACCCTGATGAATCCTCCTGATCTAACCCGGTTTCCGTTTCTGCAGAACTGGCCTGATGATGGCAAGGCCGACCTCCACCCGCGCTATATCACGCTGCCTCAGGTTTTTACGATCGATCCCAATGGCGACAGGCAAAACTGCGGGATGTACCGGGTCCAACTGCGCGGTGAACGTGAGGTTGCCATCCAGTGGAAAGCCGGCAGCGGTGCGGCCAGACACGCAGAAATGTATCGACAAATTGGAAAGCCGATGCCGGTGGCGATTGTTCTGGGTGGCGATCCTGCTGTGCTTTTCAGCGCCATGTTCCCACTCCCCGGAGATCTCGATGAAATGACTTTTGCCGGTTTTTTGCGCGGAGACCGACTCGCCACTGTCCCTTGCCAGAAAGTCCCGTTGCACGTTCCGGCAGGGGCAGAGGTCGTCATTGAAGGGTATGTCGAACCTGGCGACACCGTCACAGAGGGCCCGTTCGGCAATCACACCGGTTTCTATTCTCCCGCCGCCCCGGCGGCCTTGATGAGGATTACGACCATCAGCCACCGCCGGAATGCCGTCATCCCTGCAACTGTTGTCGGACCGCCACCGATGGAGGACTGTTGGATGGCCCAGGCGTGGGAACGACTGCTGCTGGCGTTTCTCCAGAGAATAGAACCGTCAATCAAAGATATCCACTTCCCGTTCGAATGGATTTTTCACCAAAGCGCCATCATTTCCCTTGAAAGCCCTCAGCCCGGCATGGTACGGAACATCTCCAGTCAGCTCTGGACCCTGCCATGGTTCAGGTCGTCACGTGTTATGCTGTTCGTGACTGCAGACGCTGAACCGGTCATGCTTCCCCAGGCAGCCTGGAGAGCCATAAATCTGACCGATTTCAGCGACGACACATACCATGATATAAGCGCTGGCCGAATTGCTATTGATGCAACCGGATGCCGGTTGTCCCGCGCTGAAGTAAAAGCTTCTGCCGCATCCGCCGAACTCGTTTCAAGTCGCTGGAAGGAGTATAATTTACCGTGACCGCCATCAACACAAATGTAATCTCAAAAATCAGCGTCTTTATGGAGATGATCAAGTTTTCCCACACGATCTTTGCGCTCCCTTTCGCCCTGACCGGCGCACTGCTGGCTGCAGGAGGACTCCCCTCCATCTATCAGACTCTCTGGATCATCCTGGCTATGGTCGGCGCACGCACGGCGGCCATGGCAATGAACCGCCTGATCGATGCCGGAATAGACGCCCGCAATCCCCGGACTGCAGGCAGAGCTATTCCTGCAGGATTGATCAGCAAGGGGATGACACTCTTCTTCATCGTTGCGGCGGTTGCATTAATGATGTTTGCTGCGCAGATGCTGAATCCGCTCTGCCTCAAACTTTCGCCGATCGCCCTGTTTTTCCTGCTGCTCTATTCCTATTGCAAACGCTTCACAGCGCTCGCCCATGTTGTGCTTGGCATCTGTCTGGCTGCGGCTCCTATCGGCGCGTGGATAGCGATTCGCGGCACAATTGACGCACCGGCGCTTGTCCTGGGAGGAGTAGTGCTTTTTTGGGTGGCAGGGTTTGATATCCTCTATGCACTTCAGGACCTTGAATTTGACCGCTCTGCCGGACTGCATTCAATTCCGGTGGCACTTGGGGTTAATGGCTCACTTTGGGCGGCACGTATTTTTCATGCGGTCATGATTGTTCTGCTTTTCACCCTGTTTAGCATCATGCACCTTGGGATATTCTTTCTGGTCGGCATCTTTGTGGTGCTCGCCATGCTGCTGTATGAGCACTGGCTGCTCAAGGACGGGAATCTGGATAAGCTGGATGCGGCGTTTTTCAACATGAACGGATATATCAGCATTGCCATCGTGTTCTTTACGGCTGCTGATGTACTAACGAGGTAACCGATGGCACAAAAACACATTTTTATCGCAATGACCGGCGCATCCGGTTCGATGTATGGGCTACGCCTCGCTGAGCAGCTTTGCCTGAACGGTTTTCAGGTGACTTTTTCTGCCAGCTGCAGCGGCACAGCGGTCTGCCTTGAAGAAACCGGCCTTGACCTCTCAGGTGATCTGGATAAAGCGCGACAGCGCCTGTATGAACACCTTGAAATCAGTTCCGGCATCAAGCTGGTACATCCGGATGATCTGTTCTGCGTTGCTGCCAGCGGCTCGTCCGCACCGGACGCGATGGTGGTGTGCCCCTGCAGCATGGGGACTCTGGCGCGTATCGCCTGCGGAATTTCCGGTAATCTGATCGAACGAAGCGCCGATGTCATGCTCAAGGAGCGCCGTCCATTGTTACTGGTCCCACGGGAAACCCCTCTTTCCGATATTCACCTTGAGAATATGCTGAAACTGTCCCGCGCCGGAGCACACATCATTCCGGCGATGCCTGCATTCTACAGCAGACCGGAGTCGGTGCTGGATCTGATTGATTTTGTCGTCGGGAAAGTGCTTGATCAACTGGGAGTTGAAAACGATCTCTATAAACGGTGGGGAACAGAATAATCTTGGGTAAAACTCGTGAGTAATGCCTTGCTTGACAAGTGACTATGCCTGATACATACATCACCCCACATATAGCTTCCTATCTTAGAAAACGAGCGGCAGGCAAGCCGTGGAGCATCAACGAGCCCCCCTCTCGCCACTTCTCCGGCGCCGTCGTCATCCCATCGCTTGCTGAAGCCGCCAATCTTCCGCACACATTAGAGTCACTTTCCAACAATCCGGCTGATCTGCTTGACCATTTTTTAATACTGATTATCGTCAATCAACGTGCCGACGCATCAAGCGCGGAAACGGCGGATAACCTCGACACACTGAAGCGGCTGCCGTTCTGGAAGCAGCAGTATCGGTTAAATAATTTGTTCTGGGTAGATGCAGCTTCGCCAGAGTTAGAGTTGCCCCCAAAGCAGGGTGTCGGTCTGGCGCGCAAGATCGGCCTTGATCTGGCTCTGTCGCTTCTCGATTACCGTGATAACGATCCGCTCCTGATCTGCCTTGACGCCGACACGCTGGTGCAACCTGATTATCTTCCCGCCATCACTGAACATTTTGCCGGAACAGCAGTAGGCGGTGCCAGCATCCCATACCGCCACCGGCCGGCAGCCAACGAGGCGGGACAGTCCGCCATTGACCGCTATGAACTTTTCCTCCGCACTTATGTACTGGGGCTGGAACTGGCCGGATCGCCATATGCATTCCACACTGTGGGAAGCGCCATGGCATGCAGAGCGTCAGTATACGTCGCATCAGGAGGAATGAATCGCCGACTTGCCGGAGAGGATTTTTATTTTCTGCAGCAGGTTCACAAAACATCGGGTGTCATGCCGCTGTCTGGAACAGTCGTCCACCCCTCCCCCCGATCATCTACCAGGGTACCGTTTGGCACCGGCCGCTCCGTGGGAGACATGCTGAGCGATGGGGAACAACGCCTGCTTTTCTATCAGCCGGTTGTCTTTTCTATAGTTGGAGAGTGGCTTGAATGTGTGGTGAAAAATTCCGCAGCGGATGCATCTGAATTGCTGAGTCGTGCCGCAGTTATTTCGCCAGTTTTGCATGAATTTCTGGAGCAGGCCGGATTCAGCTATTCTTGGGAAAATTTGAAGAAGAATAACCGATGTGGCGAGAAACTGGCGGCGGCGTTCCAAGGCTGGTTTGACGCCTTCCGCACCATGCGGCTTATTCACGAACTGAGTGACCAGACTTACCCACGCATCGAGCCGGAGGGAGCTGTCGCGCCGCTGCTTGAGCAAGCTGGACTGGTTCCCCCTGACACTATTCGCGAGCAGTTGGAACTATTGCGAGGGTTGCAGGAAGCGGGTGATACAAATTCACCCACAATCTTTACTTAGTAAGCAGCCCTTTCTCAGCAAATCTGAGAGAGTATGGCGATACCCTGCTCAATCTCACTGCCGTTCATCCCGCCGAAGCCTAGCAGCAATGTCGTAGCCTGGGGTTGGCCAACTACGTGGAATTCAGAAAAAGGGAACAGCCTAATTCCTTTTTGTCGTGCTCGATCAATGACCTCCGCTTCGCCGTATGACGTGGCAGGCAACATCATTACAACGTGGAGTCCGGCCCCTTGGCCGATAACAACAGCCCGTTTTCCAAAATGGGTTTCAACCGCCCGCAGCAGAGTATCGTGTTTCTTTTTGTAGAGCACGCGCATCCGCCGTATATGCCGCTCCCAGTGCCCCTGCTCCATAAAATTTTCCATGCTTCTCTGTTCAAGCAGCGATACCGAGGGAAAATAAGCCCGGTAAAATTTGCGGTAGGTTGCAAGCAATGAGTAGGGGAGCACCATGTAGCTCAATCGTAGTGACGGGGAGAGTATTTTAGAGAATGTTCCCGAATAGATTATGTTTCCGGTCGGGCGCAGCCCTTGTAAAGAGGGTATAGGCTTCCCATGGTAGCGAAGTTCGCTGTCATAATCATCTTCGATGATGTACTTGCCATCCGATTCTGCCCATTCAATCAAGGCCAGCCGGTTCGCCACCGGCATCACATAACCCAGGGGCATCTGGTGTGAGGGAGTGACGTAGGCGATGGTGCTATTACTACCCTTGAGATGGTTCAGGTCAATCCCGCTCGACCCGACAGGGACAGGGAAAATGGTATATGAATGGCTATGGAATACGGAACGTGGCAGGTGGTAACCAGGATTCTCGACAGCGACTACGGAGTGGCTTTCTTTCAGTATATGCGAGACAATATCGAGGCTCTGCTGAAGTCCGGAGCAGATAACAATCTGATCCGGATCGCATAGCACGCCACGTGATCGTTCCAGGTAACTTTTAATAGAGCAGCGCAATCCCCAGTCTCCTTGGGGATCGCCATACTGGACAAGCTGCTGACTGTTTCGGCGCAGTCCTTCAACGAAACATTTTCGCCAAAGTTCCGTGGGGAAACTTTCCGGATCGAGGCGAGCAGGATGGAAATCATAGGCGAAGCTGGATGGGGGACCTGGGAGGTAGTCGTTTTTGCCAGGTTTGCCGGATTGGTCTTGCGGCGCAACCTCCTGGTCAAGTGCCGACACAAAATACCCGCTGCGTGGTCTGCTGTAGATGTATCCTTCTGCGTAAAGCTCCTGATAGGCTCCATCAACAGTGTTGCGACTGGCGGAAAGCTCGATGGCCATGTCCCTGACAGAAGGGAGCCTGGAGTCAGCAGGCAGCTTGCCTGACAGAATCTGCTCCCTGATCTGATTGTAGAGTTGTTTGTACAACGGCACAGGATTACTGTTGTTCAGGATGAACATGTCGCCCCCGGTCATTTCAACGAGTATTAGCCGTTTTTTGAAGTTATAATTCTTGTCATCACGCCTCGCCGACCTCTCTGCATACTCGCATATTACATAATCTGCCACCATAAAATAAACAAAAACTGCCACTGTAAATGGTTGCAAGCAAAGGATATGGTGGCATCAGTGATGTCACGTCAGGCACCACAAATCTCAGGAGGTATTTACAATGATCCCGGAAAAACTGCTGGAAATTATGAAACAGGATGGAGTGGTGGCAATTGCAACATTGGGTGAGGATGGGCCGCATATGGTCAACACCTGGAACAGTTATCTGAGAGCCACCGAAGATGGTCGTCTGTTGATTCCTGCCGGTTTCATGCATCGTACCGAGGCGAACATTGCTTTCAACCCGGAAGTATTAATAACCCTGGGGAGCAGCAAGATCAAAGGCCTGTATGGACCGGGAGCAGGTTTTCTGATCAAGGGGAAGGCTGCATTTATAACCTCTGGTCCGGATTTTGATGTTCTCAAAGCAAAATTCGAATGGCTGCGTGCCACGATGGCCGTTACTATCGAGTCTGCCACTCAGACCTGGTAACATAAGAGGCGTATAACAGTTCCGGTTACTCATCAGATGTTATTTTCTGTGCGGAATAATTTTCAACACGGCAAGACCAATCAGCAGCCCCCAGAAGGCACTGCCGATTCCGCCAAGAGTAAGACCAGATGCGGTAACAAGAAAAGTTATCAGGGCCGCATCCCGTCCACGCTCGTCATGCAGCGCACCGGTCAGACTGCTGCCGATTGTTCCAAGCAGCGCAATACCGGCAATGGCGGCCACCAGCTCTTTTGGCAGTGCGGTAAACATGCTGGCCACTGTTGCACCGAGCAATCCGGTTATGAGATAGAAAATACCGGCCCAGACCGCTGCAAGATAGCGACGGTCCGGATTTATGTCAGCTTCCGGGCTCATGCAGATAGCGGCGGTTATAGCGGCCAGATTGAACTGGAACCCGCCGAACGGCGCCAGAACCAACCCGGTCAATCCGGTCCAGCCGATCAGCGGCGAAACCGGCGTCTTGTAGCCGTTGGCTCTCAACACAGCAATCCCAGGAATATTCTGCGACGCCATAGTGACAATGAACAGTGGAATGCCGACACCAATAGCTGCAGACAGTGTGAAAGTAGGTGCCGTAAAAATTGGTTGCGCGAAGGTCAGCACAACAGCATCAAAACGGATCATTCCATTCACGGCGGCCCATATCAGGCCACTCAAAAAGGTCAACGGAATTGTGTAGCGTGAGTTGAATCGCCGTCCGGCAAAATATATCAACAGCATCAAGGCAACCAGCAAGAGCCGCGAATGCATTGAACTAAACACGCCCAGGCCGAAACGCAGCAGCACTCCCGCCAACATGGCAGCGGCAAGCGTTTTAGGAACGTGACTCATGAGCGCTTCGACCCAACCGGTAGCACCGCATATCGTGAGCAACGCCGAGGCGAAGATAAAGGCACCGATGGCCTCACTCATAGGCAGGCCAACCAGTGCTGAAGCAAGCAGCGCCGCTCCCGGTGTAGACCATGCAGTTAACACCGGGCTGCGGTAATACAGCGAGAGCCCGATACAGGTAACGCCCATACCAAAACCCAGAGCCAGCAGCCAGGAGCTGATATGAGCGGCGCCGGCGCCGGCAGCTGTGGCCGCCTGAAAAACAATTGCCGCTGAACTCGTGTAGCCGACCAGTACCGCAATAAAACCGGCAGAAATATGCGAAAGTCCGAAAAAACTGCCCATTTTTACTCTCAATACGATGAACTTTGTATTTTATTGGGGATAGCCTTGAATCCCATTTTCTATGTTTACCTAACGAGCGGGAAGAACATCTGGCGGCCTTTTGTTCAGGTGTTTCTTCCTGGCAACGCGCATTTTTATCCTGATTTTCTTTTTCAAGGATTGACCCTGTTATTGCAGGCACTCAGTACCGGTTGTTACAGCTCTGGGGCGCTGGATGGGACAAGGCAAATAAATGTCAACGTCCCGCTTCCGGTGTTTCTTATCTGATGTTCTTCATTGCCGGGAACAAAAACAACATCGCCGGTTTTGAAACTGTTCCACTCCTGATTGCCGAATATCTCGCCGGCACCACTGTGAACGAATATTTCGTGTTCCCAGGCATGGGTATGTTTCGGGGTATGGCCACCGGATGCCACCTCGAAAACGCGCATACAAAAGTTACAGGCGCCGTTGGCTTTTCCGATTACAACCCTTGCGTTAATTCCATTGGCGATTTCATTATTGATTAATACGGAATCTGCTTCTTGATATTTTATTTTATGCATGTTTTTTCCCTTTGAACCATTTCTGTCTGCCATAGCAGATTTCACAGGTTTTATCCATAAGTTATAATTTTAATTAAGGCAATTCCGTCGACAAGTGCTGCGGGAACACATTCCAAAAGAGGATGAGATCTTTTACCCCCTTGCGGAGCAGGTTATTCGTGATACCATGAGAGATAACTTCATCGCCGGGTATACAGCAGCAGAAGTCAGGACAACGGATGATTTCACTGCAAAGCACGGGTAGGTGGTCGTCGGCAACGAACAGGAACAATCCCGAAAACGGCCGTTTATCCGAAGATTAACGCTGATAAAAACCGATAGCTGTGATGAAAAGGCCATCTTTTCGGTTAAACCGGCATTTGTTTTACATATTCGATTTATCTGCGCCTGTCTGCGTTAATCTGCGGATAACTGCTTTTAGATTCAAGTTTATGAAAGGAAGAAATATCATGCATGAGACCCCGTCACAAGAGTGGCTTGCCAGCTATATCATCAATTCCAGCAGCGATGCGGTCATGTTCGCCGATCGTGAAGGGGTCATTAGGCTCTGGAACAGCGGGGCTGAGCAGATGTTCGGCTTTACAGCCGAGGAAGCGTTGGGACAATCGCTTGATTTGATCATACCTGAAAATTTACGGGGAAGGCACTGGGACGGCTATGGCCGCGTCATGCAGAGCGGCAGCAGCCGTTACAGCGCCGATCTTCTCTCGGCACCGGCGCTGCGCAAAGATGGCACGCGCATTTCAACCGAGTTTTCCATGGTGATGGTCAAGGATGATTCAGGGGTGATGCTTGGGGTCGCCGCCATCATCCGCAACGTCTCGGCACGCTGGCAAAGGGAAAAAGAGCTGAAGGAGCGGATCAAAGCCCTGGAGGCCGTGTCGAGCTGATCCCGGTAATGTACAGCGTCATATCGCCGCTCGGCTTGCGAACGGTTATTTCATCATCAACCTTTTTGTGCAGCAGCGCCTGACCGACCGGTGAATCCATGCTGATCCTGCCGATGCTGACATCAATTTCATCCGGGCCGACCAGCTGGTAGCAGCGCGTATCTCCAGTTTCTTCTTCATATGTGACCCAGCAGCCGAACGAGACCTGCTTGGGGTTCATCGGCACCGTTGCCACCTTCAGTACTTTTAACCGCAAGGTGAGGTGTTTCAGCTTGCTGTCAATCTCGCGCAGCCTTTTTTTGCCGTAAATATATTCGGCATTTTCCGAACGATCACCTTCCGCGGCCGCGTCAGCAACACCACGGACAACCTTGGGGCGTTCCACCTTCCAAAGGTGGTCATATTCGTCGCACAGTTTTTTGAGCCCTTCGGCAGAAATCAGATTCGTCATTTTATCAACTCCGGTACTACAGAAAAAAACAGCCCGCGCAGGCGGGCTGTCCAGTGAGAATGTTAAAAGTAAATTACTTTGCGATGTCGAGCAGTTCAACATCAAAAAGCAGCGTGGCGTTTGGAGGAATAACTCCGCCGGCTCCACGTGCTCCATAGCCAAGCTTGGAGGGGATAATCAGCTTGCGCTTGCCACCGACTTTCATCGTCATTACGCCTTCATCCCACCCCGGAATAACCTGACCTACACCAATATTGAATGAGAACGGCTCGTTGCGGTCAACCGAGCTGTCAAACTTTTTGCCGTTTTCAAGTGTTCCGGTGTAATGCACCTTAACTTTTTTACCGGCAGTCGGAGATGCACCCTTGCCCACCACGACATCGACGTATTTAAGGCCGGATGCAGTTGTAACCGTTTTGCCGCCATCCTTCTTTGCCTCTTGTGCTGCAAAGGCCGGGACAGCAAGCAACGCTGCCATAACAACTGATACTGCAATTCTGCTAAAACTCTTCATTCGTGAAAACCTCCGGATTTGTTTAAATGCAGTCAACAGCAAGGATAAATGGTTTCGCTCAAACTGGCAACAGAGATATTGCCTAAATGAAAGCGGTCTCCATACTACTTCCCTGTGAAAAACCCTCTGATATCCCGCCCCATCTGCTTGAACGCGTCACCGGTTTTTTTACCTGTGTCCCGAAACCACCCACCAGTTGACTGGCCAGCTTTCTTTGCCTCTTTCCCCGTTTCTTTTCCCACTTCCTTAAACCCTTGCCCAACCTCCTTACCACCTTCCTTAAAGGTTTTACCAATCTCTTTGCCACCCTCTTTGAAGGCTTGACCCGTTTCCTTGCCCGCCTTCTTGAAAGCTTGGCCGACCTCTATACCTTTTTCCTTGATTGATGTGTCTGCCAGCACCTGGGTAACAAGCAACATAGACATGACAACGCCCATCAGCATTTTTTGCATCAAAGCCTCCTTAAAACTCTCCAGCACAACAAGTGACTCGGCGTTATGTTTGAAAACATTAGGACCATCCATGAGAAGTTTTGTCAAGGAGGAAACGATAGTTCATCTCACTCCTAATTTTACATGTTTTGTTTTGTCCCGTCATGAGCCAAAAAACACGGACAAAACCGATTTCTACTTACTAAAAACAAAACTGCCTTGCAGAGTTGCCGCTATATCATGTATCTTGGCTAGCTGAATCCCTCCTGGAAAGGATAACCCATGCTTGATGCACATCTGATAAAAGAGCTTACCGCAATCGTCGGCTCTGACAATATTACTACTAGCAAACAGGACATGATCTGTTACGGCTATGACGCCACGCAGATGGAGTTTCTGCCCGATGTGGTTGTTCACCCTGCCAATGCCGAAGAGGTCTCTGACGTCCTTAAATTGGCAAACAGCAAAGGTTTCCCGGTTTTTCCGCGCGGCGCCGGAAGTGGATTTACCGGAGGCGCTCTCCCCAAGGGGGGCGGGGTCGTTCTGGTCACCACACGCATGAACCGTATTCTGCGGATTGATACCGAAAACCTGATTGCCGAGGTTGAACCTGGCGTCGTGACTGAGCAGTTCCAGATAGCCGTTGAAAAGCTCGGCTTCTTCTATCCACCCGATCCCGCTTCGCTCAAGTTTTCAACACTCGGCGGCAATGTCGCCGAAAACGCGGGGGGACCTCGTTGCGTCAAGTACGGCGTCACCAGGGACTTCGTCATGGGTCTTGAAATCGTGCTGCCGACAGGAGAGATTATCCGCACCGGCGGTGAAACATACAAAGCCGTGGTCGGCTACGACATGACCCGCCTGCTCTGCGGCAGTGAGGGCACACTGGGAGTGATCACCAAGATCATCTTCAAGATCCTGCCGTTTCCCGATGCAAAGAAAACCATGCTGACGATTTTCGATTCTATCGACGGCGCTGCCAAGGCGGTCTCAACAATTATCGGCAACAAAATAATCCCGACCACGCTTGAATTCATGGATTATGCCACTCTGCAATGTGTCGAGCGACGCTTTAACCTGGGAATCCCGGCAGAAGGCAGGGCTGTACTGCTGATAGAGGTGGATGGCGACCGCGATCTGATCGAGAAGCAGGCGGCGAACATTCATGAGTTGATCAAACCGCTGGGACTCGTGCAGTTCCGGGCAGCCAAAGATGCTGCCGAATCGGAAGAGCTTTGGCGGGTACGGCGACTGGTTTCGCCATCACTCCGGGATATCAACCCGACAAAGTACAATGAAGATGTTGTCGTGCCGCGCAGCAAAGTGCCGGACATCATCCGCACCATTGAGAAAATCCAGGCAAAGTATGATATACCTATTGTTAACTTCGGCCACGCCGGCGACGGCAATATCCATGTTAATATAATGGTCGACAAAGCCGTTCCCGGCATGGATGAAAAGGCGCACGAAGCTATTCGCGATGTATTCCAGGCTGCTCTGGATCTGAACGGCACCATGTCTGGTGAACATGGGGTTGGACTTTCAAAAGCCCCTTACATCGAACTGGAATTATCACCCCATCAGATCGCCGCCATGAAAGCAATTAAAGCTGCTCTTGACCCAAATAACATATTGAATCCAGGTAAAATGTTCCCCTGGTAGGAGAATCAGATGACACATGATCAGCAAAACGAGATTCAAAAGGCTTCGCTCATAGGACGTATTCTGTCAATGGAAGCTTTTTTACTTTTGATGGGTATCGCCTCGCTTACATACGGAATTATCAACGATATGACTATGAGTATCTTCTGGGGGTGTGTCATCATTCCGGGCGTATTTATACTTCATCACGTCCGCAAGACCAACTGGACAAAGCATTGGCAGGAGATGGAAGCCGAGCATAAATCACTTGAAGAGCGTGAAGCCGCGCGAAGAAGTGCTGCGGATGTGGCACGAAAGGCTGATGATGATGGGAAATAACCATGGCACCATAATTCTGGCATCGGCCTCACCCCGACGCACCGAACTAATGGCACTCGCCGGTATTGAATTCAGTGTTGTTCCTGCGGATATCTGTGAAGACGTCCTGCCGGGTGAGGTGCCTGCCGATCATGTCATGAGGCTTTCACGCGAAAAGGCCGACGCAGTTGCAGCAAAAACTGATGGACGCTTCTTTATCGGGGCCGACACGATTGTTGTACTGGATGGTGCCATCCTCGGCAAACCGGTCGACGCAGCAGATGCACAGAGGATGTTATACGGCCTCTCCGGCAGGGATCACGAGGTCATTACCGGTTTCACCGTTTTTGACAAGATCAGCGGCGTCCACATCAGTCGTAGCGTCTGCACGGAGGTGACTTTCAAAAAGCTCGAAGGAAAAGAGATCGATGCGTATATCGCCACAGGCTGCCCGATGGATAAGGCCGGTGCTTATGCCATTCAGGGGGGAGCGGTACATTTTGTCCGCTCGATCAACGGTTCATACACTAATGTGATCGGCCTGCCGATGACGGAACTGTATGAAGTCCTGCAGACCATGCAGGCCGTAGATTAGTGACCAGCCGATGACGATCTCCGCCAATCTTGCCACGATAAACGAGCGCATCCGTGCCGCGGCGGAAAAATCAGGTCGTGACCCTTCTTCTGTACGTCTGGTTGCGGTGTCAAAGACCCGCCCGGCGAAAGATATCATTGCCGCCTTCCAGGCCGGTCAAACGGTTTTCGGGGAAAATTATATACAGGAACTGGTACCGAAGCTGGCGGAGGTGCCAGGATCTGTTCAATGGCATTTTATCGGCCATCTGCAGAGCAATAAAGTAAAATACATAGCCGGTCAGGTGGAGGTGATCCACTCTGTTGACCGTATTTCTCTGGCGCAAGAGATCGATCGGCAGTGGGGTAAACTCGGCAAGGTTTGCGATGTGTTGATACAGGTAAATATTTCCGGTGAAGTCACCAAATCAGGGACAACTGAAGCGGGGGCTATTCAACTGGTGCGGGAATGCGCTCTTCTCCCTAACATCAAAGTCAAGGGGTTAATGACGATGCCCCCTTTTTTTGATGACCCTGATGCTGCGCGTCCCTATTTTGCAGAGCTTAGGCGGTTATCGGAAGCAATTACGACACAACAGATTGCAGGCGTTGATATGGCGGAACTTTCCATGGGGATGTCTGGCGATTTTGAAGCTGCGATTCAGGAAGGTGCTACACTGGTAAGGGTCGGCACGGCGATCTTCGGGGAGCGCTGACACTAAAGTTCAGGGGTCGCCTTCGTAATCGGTGCCGTATCCGGACGGTCCATCTCCTCAATATATTTCAGCACAAAACGCTGGGCAGCTCCAACGGCCCGCGGTATATCCCACTTTTTCATATTACGCTCTTCCACCTGATTACTGATCCCACGAATTTCAAGGCAGTCGACACCGCAGCGCAAACAGACCTGCGCCACTGCAGCCCCCTCCATGTTTTCAACAAGAGCATTCCAACGATCAGACATAGCAGCACCATACTGGCGGGTACCGCTGCATGTAGACACCGTAGCAAAGCGGCCACGCATAAGAAAGACACCATAATAATCCGCCAGCTGCATAGCCTTTTCCGAGGCGTGCCGGGAAAGCGGCAACAGGTTATAACAGCGCATCCCCCCCTGTTCTACGGATGGAATGTTCATATAACGGAGATCTTTCCAGCCTTCCAAAACAACCACACCTTCATCTGCAAGAACCTCCTCGCTGGCGACAACCAGATTGCCGACTACAAGGCCGCTGCCGATGTAGGCTCCTGCGCAGCCGGTATTAATCACGAGTTGCGGCTGATAGCGATCAATCATGACGGCAGTCGCTGCCGCCGCATTGGCCTTCCCGACCCCTCCGACACAGACAACAAGCCGCAGATTGCCTATAGTTCCTTCAACATATTCAAAACCACCTGATTTTACCCGGCCGGAATGTTCCAGAGCATTTTCCAGCAGTTCAGTTTCCTGCGGTACCGCTGCGATAACAACAATTGGTTTCATCAATTTTCCCCTGACACCATCAATTGATTTCGTTCCTGAAATGCGTGCAGATCTTCAATGGTATCAATATCCTGCCATTCAGGCAGGAGGGTCGTTTTCAGTCCCAAGCCCTGTGCCGCAGCCAAACTTTGTTCAAGCACATCAGCCGTACTCCATGATATGTCGGCAAAAAGCTGCGGCCAGACCTCCCGCAATCCGAGAAGATAATAGCCGCCATCCAGGCTCGGGCCAAATACGGCATCACTCTGCAGCAACGCCAGCAATTGATATGCGTCCCGAATGTAAGTTAGCGGCAGGTCAGGGGCGTCACTGCCGATAATGCAGCAAATCTCACAGCCATCCGCAAACATCTTTTCAAACGCAGCCTGCATCCGCTGCCCCAGGTTCCCGGCAACCTGACAGCGGGAGTTGCACCGATACCGTTCAGCCAATAGCGGGAGAGTTTTTTCTTCACATGCCCAAAAAACAACGGTCTCGACATCACTCAGCTGCAGGGAGTTCTTCAACGTATCCCGCAGCATGAGTTCATATAGCTCTGCAGCGGCCTGATCGCCAACGGCGGCTGCGAGCCTTGTTTTTACAGCTCCTGGAAGCGGCTCACGGGCAAAGACAATCAGCCCCTTTTTCATCGTCGATCCAGCTCCACCGCCGCGTACGCTGAATGGTTGTGAATCGACTCAAAATTCTCAGCCTCGACCGAAAACCAGGTGATATTATCAAGCGCCGCCAGGCGAGAATGGGCCTCACGCACCATATCCTCTACAAAACGGGGGTTTTCGTAAGCCTGTTCTGTAACAAACTTCTCGTCGGCACGTTTGAGCAGTGAATAGAGCGGACTGGAGCCGCACTGTTCGATCAGTTCTACCAGATCCTCAATCCAGATGAAATCGCGGTAGCGAACACGCACAGTCATGATGCTCCGCTGGTTATGGGCACCGAAACGGGACAGCTCACGGCTGCAGGGGCAGAGTGAAGTAAGCGGCACCTTGATACCAAGTACAAAATCAAGGTCCTCCGTCATGGAAGCGTTGAACTCACAGGTATATTCCATCAGGCTCTTGGCACCGGAAACCGGCGCGGCCTTGTCGATAAAATAAGGGAACTGGATCTCGAGGTGGGCGCTGTCCGAGCCGAGCTTTGACTTCATCTCTTCCAGGATCGTCTCCATCTTATCGAGAGCTATCTGCTCGCGATACTTGTTGAGAATCTCCACAAAGCGGCTCATGTGGGTACCCTTGAAATGATGCGGCAGGTCAACGTACATGTTGATCTTGGCCACCGTATTCTGCAGAGTGCGGTTTTTGTCCATCACAACGATTGGGTAAGTAATATCCTTTACTCCAACTTTGGCTATCGGGATGCGGCGGGTGTCCGGGCGTTTTTGCATGTCCGGCATGGGTGACTGAATGGACGATGTGGATGTCTTTTTCATAATTTGATTTCCGGCTTCAGATTGACTTCTAACACTTTTCCGATCTCGTCCCAGATACCGTCACGCCCCTCTTTGGAAAGCGCCGAAAAAGGGAGCATCATTCCCTTGTCGCGTTTGATTGCAGCGGCGATGATCCCCTTCTGCTTGGCCTGTTCGTTTTTCGACAGTTTGTCGCACTTGGTAACGACTAAAATTGGCGGGATATTGTACATTTCCAGCCAGCGCAGCATCTGCAGGTCGCCCTCAGAGGGCACCCGGCGAATATCAAGTATCAGTACTACTGCTTTAAGCGACTCACGAATGGACAGGTACGATTCGATCATTGGTCCCCACTGTTTACGCAGCGCCGGTGGGGCTTTGGCGTAACCGTAACCGGGCAGGTCAACCAGGGTCAGTATACCGTTGATATCAAAGAAATTAATCAACTGTGTCCTGCCAGGGGTTGAGCTGGTTCGCACTAACCCCTTACGCCCTGCCAGCACATTAATCAGCGAAGATTTACCAACGTTGGAACGCCCTACAAAGGCCACTTCCGGTAGTCCCGGCGGTGGATAATCTTTGGGTTTTGCGGCGCTTTTTATGAAATCAGCCTGAAATACATTCATGATTAAGCTCTCCTTGGAACTGGCATTATAGTGTTCTGGACCCTTTAGATTCAAGCGCTTAATTCTTATCGGGCATTTTTCATAATATTTTCAAAACCGCGTGGAGTTTATTGCAGTTATATGGTATATAGACAATGCTATTATTTTATAACAGAGTTCATTAAAGCGACACTTTACGGGCACTACGGCCCTATCACGTACATGGGAGGAGTCAAACATGGAAAGCGTAAATGCAAAAGACCGTCATGGCCACACCCCGCTGATAAGTGCTTCCAAAGAGGGACTCAAAGACTTTGTCCAGGATCTTCTACATCGTGGTGCCGACATTACCGCAGGCAGCGAAAAAGGCAAAACAGCTCTCCACTATGCTGCAGCCAACGGGCACACCGAAATTGCCAAAATGTTAATCGAAAAAGGGGCAGATATAGATGCCCGAGACCGTGAAGGGCACACACCACTAATGCTGGCAGCTATTTACGGTTGCAACAAAACGGTACAGGCGCTGCTGGATGGTGGTGCAAATCCAGCTATTAAAACTCCAGCCGGTAATACCGCCAGCCTGTACGCCGAGAATAACTGCCATCCACTGGCGTCTGCTCTGTTAAAAAAGGCCGAACGCTCTAAAGTTGGCCACGCCTGAAAAGGCTGATGAATTGAACAAATATTGAAAAATAAGCCGACGAGAATATGTATTCCGCCGGCTTATTTTTTTAGGGAATAGAGAATTCCAGCCCCGATAAGCGTTATAAATACGTTAGCTTACTAATGTACACACTTCAGCTTTGCCTGTCCGGCATCTTCCTTCCGAGTTGGCAGCATACAGTTCTTTTCGTCAACAAAGACCAGCTTTGGCTCATATTTAATCGCTTCAGCATTTTCCATATTGACGAAACTGGCGATAATAACGAGATCTTTAGGTGCCATCAGACGAGCTGCAGCTCCGTTAAGACATATTACCCCTGAACCGCGTTCACCTTCAATTGCATAAGTTTCCAGGCGGTTGCCATTCGTTACATTCCAGACCGCAACTTTTTCGTAGGAAACAATATCAGCGGCATCCATCAGATCTCGATCGATTGTAACGCTCCCTTCGTAGTGCAGGTCAGCTCCGGTAACAGTGGCCCGGTGGATTTTGCTCTTCAACATAATTCTCTGCATGGTTATAACTCCTCTCCAAGTACGGTATTATCGATCAGTCTTGTTTGTCCTATTTTTACCGCCAATGCCAGCAGGGTATTGCTGTCGGCGACTTCCAACCCTTGTAATGTCGCTCCATCACGGAACTCCACATAGTCAATTACAGCAGTGGATTCCTGCTCAATGAGCGCACGTGTTTCCTTCTCCAGAACATCTATTGAACGCTCGCCGGATGCAAACAGCTCGCGCGCCCGCTTGATGGCACGGGAGAGGCTGAGTGCACTCTGCCGCTCAGCCGGCGACAGGTAGGCATTTCGCGAACTCATTGCCAAGCCATCCGCCTCGCGCACAATCGGCATGCCGACGATTTCAACCGGCAGGTTCAGATCCACTGTCATACGGCGGATAACTGCAAGCTGCTGAAAATCCTTGCAACCAAAGAGCGCCACATCAGGGCGAACAATATTGAACAGTTTTGTAACAACTGTTGCCACGCCATCAAAATGACCCGGGCGACTGGCGCCACAGAGCGGCAGGGCAATTTCCCGCACGGAAACTCCGGTCTGAAACCCTTCAGGATACATTTCCGTAGCGGTAGGAATAAAGACGATGTCGACACCACAAGCTTCGGCCAGCTGAAAATCACGCTCCATGTCCCTTGGATAGCTGTCCAGATCTTCATTTTTCCCGAACTGGATCGGGTTAACAAATATTGAGAGAACCAGCACGTCTCCCCGTTTGCGCCCCTCCCGCAATAAGGAGGCATGCCCCTCATGCAGAAAACCCATGGTGGGAACAAAGGCGATGCGCCTCCCTTCCCGTTCGGGAGCAATAGCAAGCGCCTGCATATGTATGATACTGTTTATTATTTTCATCTTGTCCTCAGGAAAAAGAATGTTCTTCTGTCGGGAATTCTCCGCTCCTGACCTCTGCAACATACTGCTCTACTGCAGCAGAAATTAGCGGTGCAAGATCGGCATAGCGCTTGACAAACTTGGGAGAATATTTTTCACACAGTCCAAGAATATCGTGAATTACCAGCACCTGACCATCGCATGATGGACCGGCACCAATTCCAATAGTCGGAATAGTGAGTTCAGCGCTGATTTCTGCCGCCAGTGATGCCGGTATCCCCTCCAGCACGACAGCAAAAGCACCGGCGTGCTGTACTGCAAAGGCATCATCCATGATTCTCTCCGCCTGGTCGTTTCTCCCCTGGACCTTGTAGCCACCCATACGGTGAACAGACTGCGGCGTCAAGCCGATGTGGGCCATGACAGGAATATCAATCGACGATACTGCCCGGATAACGTGAGCCATACTGCTGCCCCCTTCTATCTTGACCGCCTGAGCGCCCCCCTCCTTGATCATCCTGCCGCAATTTCGACAGGCATCCTCGATGCCGGTATGATATGACATAAAAGGCATATCTGCGACTACGAGAGCCTTGGGGTCGGCACGCACAACCGCCTTGGAATGATAAAGCATCTCATCCATAGTCACCGGCAGGGTTGTGTCATGACCGGCAACAACAACACCGGCTGAATCGCCCACCAGAATGATATCGACCCCCCCGGCATCAACAAGGCGTGCAAAAGGGAAGTCATAGGCGGTAAGAACCGTAATGCGCTGTCCATTCTGCTTCATTTTCAATATGTCAGGAATTGTAGTTTTCTTTTTCATGTGACTCCCCAGCCCTGATAAAAAGTATAGCCGCTAAAAAACAAAAAACGCGCCGGAGGGCGCGTCGTGAACGGTCAGAGCGGTATAATATAATAACCTATCTGCGGGGGCCACCCCTTCCGTCCCGGTTCGCTTCCGAATCCGTGCGGTATGTATTACCAATAACTGCCAACATTAGATCAACTCCCGAATGGGTAGCCGTCGTGGCAATTTGTGAGACTATCAGAGCTGAAAATATAAATCCAGATATTTATTAATCTCCATCACGTCCTCCAATCAATTTCAGATCGGACAGGTCAGACCTTTCATCTGTTCAAGCTCCTTAACAACTTCCGCACTCTGAGCTCTGCGCATCTCCATGTTATCGAACATTTCGGTAACCATGGCGCCGACAGATTCCACATTTCGGCTAATCAATTTGCCGTCATCAACCTGACGTGATGTCGAGTTGACCATTTCATGCGTCATATCCTTAATCGTTTCAATGGATCTGGCAATGCTTCTGGTTGCCTTGGCCTGATCTGTAGAAGCAGCGAATATCTGTGAGGTCATGGAACTGATCTCTTCCATCGACCTCGCTACAAGTTGGACGCTGGTTACCTGTTCCTGTGTTGCCTGTTTGATTTGCTTGGTCATATCAAGTGAACAGTTGGAACTGTCGAAGATAGCCTTAAGGGACTCTCCGGTGGTATGCCCCAATTCAACACCACGTTGCACCAGATCCTTGCTTACCCTGATATTATTAGCAGCTGTTTTTGACTCACTCATGATCTCTTCGATTATGGCGGTAATTTCACCGGTTGAATGGCCGGTCTGGAGCGACAGATTGCGGATTTCATCGGCCACGACTCCAAAACTCTTTCCGTACTCACCAGCCTGCGCAGCAATGATTGAAGCGTTTAGCGCCAGAAGATTAGTGCGCTTTGTGATGTCGTTAATGACGCTGACAATATTTTCAATACGAGTGCTGTTCTCGGCCAAGCGCTGAATTGCATCAAATGAAAGACCAACCGAATGTTTTATCTCATCAAGAGCTGTGATAGTTTCCGTTACTATGGCCCGGCTATCTTCGGCCTTCTCTTTTACCTGCTGCGAAACTTCGTGTGAAATGGCCGCATTCTGTTCAACATTACCAATGGTACTGTGAATCTGCTCCATTGCCGATGCTGACTGGTGAACAACCCCTGCCAGATGGTCCAGATTTCGTGTGACCTGCTCAATAGCAACTGAGATTTCGTTAACAGCAGAACTAGTTTCATCAATTGAGGCCATCACACCTTCAGAAGCAGATGCGATAATGGAAGTACCGTCAGCTACAGAATCTACGCCATCCCTCAGATTAGCAACATCTCGTGAATACTGATCACGATTCGCCAGCAGAAACTTGAACGAGCTTTCCATCTCTGAAGTCAGAGTATCAATTGATGTCAACAAATTGATGCGGGTTATTGCGGATGCCACCTGGTCAGCAAAAAGTAAAATAGTATCGACATCGGAATCATTAAGGGCGCGGTGACTGTTTTTATTATCAATCCCGAAAACCCCGATAACATCGTTCTTTACAATGATCGGACATAGTATAAAACTTTTGGATCGCAGCGGTGACAAGCTGTTATGAGGGGGCTGTAAATGGTAATCTTCTGGATAACGCGATATATCATCAATCAGATACACCTTACCCTCATTAATGCACTTAGCTATAACACCGATACTCGAATCTATCGGCATGACAACGTGTGAGGGATCGAACCCCTCCGTCCCGACAGCGGCAAAAAAGCGGAGCCTTTTGCCATCTTCAGCCATTAAAATATTGACGCGCTCGTAACCCAGAACATCATGCAATCCTTCGGCGCAAAGCAGTAATACTTCATCCAGGTTAAGCGATTTTTGAATCTTGCTGCTGATCTGGTGAAAATTCTTAATATTCCTGTCCAGAACCTTGTAGCGATTTTCAAATATCTCCTTCTGTTCACCAACTTCCTGATGAAGTACATTGAGCTCTGCAGCACGCTCATGCAGCTCATCACCGTTCTTGCCGATCATGTACCCAAGCACCGCAAGAACTACAGCCGTGCCGCCCCCGATATAACTGTAAATAGCTAAATGTTCACTGTCTTTCACAATATCATTGAAAATCTGTTCAAAGAAACCAAGCCCGGCATCATAATAGAAAAGCAGCCTGATCGCGATCCAGCCGACAGGGGCACCAACGCCAAGTATAAAACCGCCAACAGAAAAAAGAGTTGAACGCCTTATCATAATGCCTTCCTCAACCCGTTATTTGTCTGAAGCAAATTTTTCATCAATAGAATGCCCTATCTCTTCCATAACCTTGTCCGAATCATCAATGTTATAGGCAATGATATTCTTAAGGTGCGTGTATGAATCCAGATCCATCTTCTCAAAGGTAAAACCAACGCCATCCTCCGCAATACGGGTTACAACACCAGTAAAATTAACCGCTATTTCCGGAAGGGTACCAGTAAGTATAATAGTTATATCCGCTACTTTACCTTCAGTGAGTTGCTCGTTGGTCAGCATGAACATACCGGTCATGCTGAGATTTTCTACCGCGCCCTGAAACTGTCGATCATCAATCCTGATGGTCGCCCCGACATTGAAATGTACACGTGAAAATTTCCGGGTACTCATTCGTTACCTCCGCTGCTGCTTATATAATCAGGCTTTTCCAGCTGAGCCGAGAACCGCCTCGTTCTTATGCTTTACCAGCTTGACAAGCTCTTTACGAGCCTCACCAAGATATTTGCGCGGATCAAATTCCTTGGGATCTTTGGCAAAGTATTCACGAATTTTTGCAGTTACCGCCAGCCTGCCATCGGAATCAATATTGATCTTGCAGACAGAGCTTGCTGCAGCCTGGCGCAGCTGTTCTTCCGGAACACCAAGCGCCCCTTCGAGATTGCCGCCATACTGGTTGATCAATGCTACGTACTCCTGGACAACTGATGAAGCACCATGAAGAACGATCGGGAAACCGGGAATACGTTTTTCGCACTCCTCCAGAATATCAAAACGGAGCGGCGGAACCGGCAGGCCTGGCTTGAATTTAAATGCCCCATGGCTGGTCCCGATAGAAATAGCCAAAGAATCAACACCGGTTTTTTTCACAAACTCTTCAACCTCTTCCGGCTTTGTATAGGTGGAATGTTCCGAAGATACTTCATCCTCGATGCCAGCCAGAACGCCCAGTTCCGCTTCAACAGAAACACCGAACTGATGGGCATACTCGACAACTTTTTTGGCAAGCGCCATATTCTCTTCGAAAGGAAGATGTGAGCCATCAATCATGACCGACGAAAAACCATTATCTACGCAAGACTTGCACAGTTCAAAGGTGTCACCGTGATCAAGGTGCAGACAGATTGGAATATTGGAGCCGGCTTCACGGGCCATCTGCACGGCCCCCATCGCCATATAACGGAGCATGGTTTCGTTTGCGTAACTGCGTGCGCCCTTGGAAACTTGGATAATAACTGGTGAGCTTGTTTCTACACAGGCGACCACAATTGCCTGAAGCTGTTCGAGGTTATTGAAATTATAGGCAGGAATGGCATATTTTCCAGCCATCGCTTTGCTGAACATCTCTTTGGTGTTGGACAAACCTAATTCACTGTAATGAACTTTCTGCTTTTCCATTTCGTCCCCCCCTCGGGTGCTTTTTAATATGCAAATCAACAATGCATTCAGCAGATACGGTTGATACAAATACCACGCAACTACCGTATAATCAAGGTGTAAACAGCACGGGTCAGATTGCCGTCACAGAGCTATGAGCCGAGAGTTGAAGCGGCTTAAAATGCGTGACACACCATTCGAGGATATCACCACAGGAGTATCTATCAAGTTCCTGTGGCGGGCTCAATCCAAGAAAACAGATGGCTGTAATAAGCAGGTCCTGTTCCCTGCCGGCTGTATTTCCCAACTGATGTGAAATCAGATGGTCACGCTTACTCAGCTTGGATCCGTTCGGGCCGACAACGAGCGGCAGGTGACAATAAGCCGGTTCTGGAAAACCGAGCAACCGCTGCAGATATATCTGGCGTGGCGTCGAAACGATCAGGTCATCCCCTCGCACTACCTGATTTACTCCAGCCAAATAATCGTCGACAACAACCGCCAGTTGATAAGCAAACTCGCCGTCGCCCCTCTTCAGAATGAAATCCCCGCAGGCATCAGAGAGATTCTGGCAAACACGCCCCTTGCGCAGGTCGGAAAAGCAGATTTCCTCATCCTGCACCCTGACCCGCCAGGAGCGGACAGGAGAGCCCACTTTCATCCCCCCCCGGCAACTCCCGGGATACGACATGCAATCATCATCGACATGAGGAGCTGAGGCACTTCTGGCAATTTCCTTGCGTGAGCAACCGCATGGATAGACCATCCCGGACTGTTGCAGTGTCTCAAAAAAGTATTGATACTCTTTCAGATGTCGGCTTTGCCGATTAACCTCTCCATCCCAAAGCAGGCCAAACGACTCCAATGTCCGCATGATGTCATCTGCCATTCCTGGTACCTGACGCTGTGCATCCAGATCATCGAGGCGCAACAACCAGCGCCCGCCCGCCTGTTTCGCCATCAGATAACTACCGACTGCCGCCACCAGTGAACCGGTGTGCAATGCACCGGTAGGAGAAGGGGCAAATCGTCCGACTACTTGACGGTCGCTATGTCCTTCACGGCTGTCAGCCGACAAAGGAACAGCAATAATCTGTCAAGACCGGCACCTTCATCAGAAAAACAGAATTTGCCGGAACATCAAAAGCCTCTCCGCCTGCTATTTTCTGCCACTCATTCTCACCCTTCAACAGCCACTCCAGCTCTCCGGATAGAATCTCCATGATCTCTGCGGCACCGGTGGAAAATTCATATTCCCCAGGCTGCATGACACCCAAAGTTTTTTTTGTGCCATCGGCAAACAGTACCGTATGGCTGATGACCTTGCCGCCAAAATAAATATTGGCCTTCTTGACCACAGTAACTTCTTTGAACTCTGACATTGCATCCTCCCGAAATATTGTGTCTGGTTATTGTAGTTATGCCGCAGGGTACAAAAAAACCCGCTATAGTTCAACAGCGGGTTTTTCAAATTACACACAGTATTAAGTTTTTTATTAGTTGAAGGAGCCCCGGATCAAATCGGCCTTCCATGCAACTGTGGTATGCTTTGTTACAGGCGATACTATCAATTCAGGTGTGATTGTCGGAAAGGCAACCTTTATGCCTCCGTTTCCTACTTCAGCAAAAGCACGAGCTGATTTAGCCAATCCGTATGCTGTGCCAGCAAGAACTCCGGCGGCAGCACCATAAGAAATATAATTTAAGTGATCAGCTGGCTTATCCCTGAAAACCAATAGCGCACCGCCGATAAGTCCACCAATTGCTGCGCCGTAAAATGCATCTGTAAAAACTTCCCTTATCGTGTCATCAGCAGCAAATGCCGAGGAAGCTGTTGAAAAAACTGAAACCAGCGTTATTACCGCGATAAGTTTTCTATATAGCTTCATATCTTATTATCCTCAGTCAAATTAAGTTTGTACACTACATTGCTAGCATATAACGGTGCATTCAGTCAAGCCGCTTTTTTATAAACATCTAATTATACGTATATTGTTATACATTTAACCTGCCTGAATCAGAGTTTTCACGAGAGCTTCTTCTTCCTCCCGGCTGCCTACATCACCATCAAGACGCGCATGAAGCAGACGTTCCTTGATACGCCCGAACAACGGCCCTGGATTCAGTCCCAGCCCCAGAAGGTATTCTCCGTCCAAAAGCGGAGAAACCGTTCGCAGCTTGGTTAAATACAGTGATACGTAGCGCCTTACCTGCTCACTACTGGCACGGGCCGCCATATAAAGCAGCATCTCCAGCGTAAAGCCGCTGAACATGTCATATAGTTGGCTGTTACGTACTTCGCCTGCCAGCTTCAGACGCCGCTTGATCGCACTCAATGTTGTAAAGGCCTGGCGGCGTTGGCTGCAGAGCCGTGAGGCGACGCGCCCCGGAATTGCCAAGCGGTCACAGGCATCACTGAATTCATTCGATTTGAGCCCATCGCACAGTGCCAGAAAATATACCTGCCAAGGCTCACAACGATCTTCCAGATAGAGCAGCCTGAACCAGGCCATCACTTGTTCCGTTTCCTGCAAAACCCTCTCTGTGGATGGCACCAGCTTCAGTGCGGGATGGATAAAGGGCAGAAGCCCCAGTGAAGACATGCGCCCAATGGCCGCCGTCGGCACCTTTTCACACATGATCTGCACCAGTTCGCTCAGCAGACGCTCCCCTCCCAGTTTATCAAGGAGATTCATACGAACTGCACTATGGATAAGGTTTTCGGTATGCGGTGCGATGTGAAATCCGAGGCGCTGTTCAAAGCGGATAGCCCTGAACACTCGAGTCGGATCTTCGACAAAAGACAGGTTATGCAGCACCCTGACGACCTTTTCCTGAACATCCTGCTGGCCACCGAAATGATCTGTCATTTGACCGAAACGGTCGTTGTTGATACACAAAGCAAGAGTATTTACAGTAAAATCCCGCCGATAAAGGTCATGCCGAAGCGAAGCCCGCTCAACAGTAGGCAGCGCTCCGGGAGATTCGTAATATTCCAGGCGGGTGCTTGCTACATCAATCTTGCGGCCACAGGGTAGGACCAGCACCGCCGTGCCGAATTTTTCGTGACTTCGCGCCCTGCCACCGTACTGTGCGGCAAAACGCTCCGCGAAGAAAACGCCATCTCCTTCAACGGTTACATCTATATCCAGATTGTCCACCCCGAGCAGCAGGTCGCGAACAAAACCACCAACCGCATAAACCGACAGACCGAGCCTGTCACCAACGTCACCCAGCTTATGGAGTATATCGCGGGTTTCAGCTGAAAGCCTTTTGCCGAGTAATCCTGCAATTGATCTGGTTCTAATCGGCACATCCAGAGAATCAAGATCATATAGTACACCGGCCTGCCCGCGACTACCTCCGTAGATATAACGCATCAGATCGGTCCGCGTTACCGCTCCTGCCAGCCGTGTTCCGACAAAAACAGGTACGAAACGGCGATTGCCGGTAACCATATAGGACTGAATATCTGCAAGAGGGGTTTCAGATGTCGCAGAGAGATACTCCGTATGCATAAAGTCAGTAACCGGCGATTCACCCAGTCCGTGGTACAACGCTTTCTCAACTGTCTTGCGCGAAACAATACCGACCATCGTTTCACCGGCCATGACCGGCATAGCGTTACAATTGTAGCGTGTCAGAAATTCACGGGCTTCAGCAATACTAACCGAGTCAGGCATTGTCTTGACCGGCGTTGACATGATGCTCCCAGCCGTTGTCTCTGCCCTGACAGAAAGACGCAGCAGCCCGTCAAGCCGTTCCAAAACCTCTTTCAACGACTTATCATGTACTACAGCCGAAGCCGCAGTAGCATGGCCTCCCCCCTCAAACTCCTTCATAATTTCGCCGGCATCTATTTCGGGGATATGGCTGCGCGCTACCAGATACACATGATCTTCCATCGCCACCGCCAGAAACAGGGCATCCATATTTTCCATATCCCGCATCAGGTGAGCCAACGAAGCGATGTCACCAACATAATGATCGCAGGAAGCATGCGCAATCGAGATGATGATCCCATTCACCGTACTGGTCTTGAGTGTTGTCAGTAGCTGTTTCAAAAGCTCCATCTGCGCCTTTGTCAACTCGGGCGTCAGAGCATCACTAACAACGTTGAGACGCCCACCCTGCCCCAGCAGCCAGCCGGCTGCACGGTAATCATCCGGTGTCGAAGAGGCAAACAGCAGACGCCCGGTGTCTTCATGGATACCGAGCAAGATCAGCGTGGCCTCTTCGGGTGTCAGACCAATACCCTGTTCCATAAGAGAAGATGAAAGGAGGGTCGAAGCAGAACCGCAGGATGCAATCTTACCACCGGTCGGCAAAATGCTATCAACCGTCACCGGGTGATGATCATAGATGTGGATTTCCAAGCCGGGCCGCCCGAGTATTTCTGCAAAGCGGCCTATACGGGATGCATGCTGGCAATCTACGATGATCAGGCGGGTTATTAATTCAAGGTTGATATCTTTGGCGCGGGTGAAATACGGCAGGTATTCCGGATGACGCTGGACGAAATCACGCACCCCTTTCTCCTGCGACCCGGGAAATGAGAGCAGTGCGCCTGGATAGAGCTTGAGCGCCGCAGTCATGGCGCCCAGGCAATCAAAGTCGGCATTTGTATGGGTCGTGATAACATCCATATGGTTTGTGCCTTATTCGCAAAAAATATGTTGATCACTACAGGGTTCTGTATGCTCATTCTATAATACAAAAACGTATTTGAGTCTAAACTTCATTTTATTATCTGGGTGATTGTCTTATTAAGTACTGTCCGCCTCATAAGTGGTCTCTAATTGTTGACGGAAAATTTTACACTCATACTATTCAAAACCATCTGGAAATACAAACTTCTGCATATACGGCTACTTACAGTTTAGGCATATACTTTGCTTATAAAATGTCAAACAATTTAATAGTCCAGTTTCTGACTTCACTAATAGGGAGTGATAAAATGAAAAAGTTAACTGCATTACTAGTAGGGGCTGTGTTGATGATTGGTATGGTTGGTACAGCAAGTGCCTTGACCTATACAAGTACAACTGAACTTGATCTTTTTTTAAGTGGGACAGGAACGAAAACATGGGATCAGGCAATGCCAGGTGATTTTGAAATACCGTATGACGTTGTAAACAGCGCTACACTGACGATTAATGCTTTCGGTGTAGACGGTAATAATGACAAGGTTTACATTGAGAATGTCTACGAGGGTAAATTGGTTACCGGTGTATGGAGTTGGTCCAACCTTCTTTTGGGCTCGTCCTCAACTTTTGACATTGCATCATCAATCACTTCACCTTGGTCTACAGGGGACTCTCTTGACGTAGCATTAAACTACAAAGAGATAGGATGTTTTAATTTCCTTTACCTTGACAACTCTGTGCTGAATCTCGATTACACCAACAATTCCGCCCCAGTCCCTGAACCCGGCACGTTGATGCTGCTCGGTGCTGGTATGCTAGGCCTTGCTATCTTCGGCAAGCGCAGGATGAACAAGGCTTAAAGCCGTCTGATCACATATCAAAACAAAAGGGCGGTGCAGACAAGCATCGCCCTTTTTTCTCTTTTTTCCGTCACCATGATCCTTAACCAAGGTGTAAAATAATCCGACACAAATCCGTCAGCCTATTCCCCATCACAGATCGACATCGACTTCAAATGCCAGATTTCCTCGTTATAATCACTGATCGTCCTGTCTGTGGAAAACTTGCCGCTTTGGGCAGTGTTGACGATGCTCATGCGGGTCCAGCGGGCGCGATCCTGATATGCTGTTGACACTTGCTGTTGGGCATCAACGAAACTGCGAAAATCAGCGGCAACCATCCAGGGATCTTCCGGAGAGCTGATCGCGTTAATAATCGGATCAAAGAGACCGGCATCAAACAGATTGAAGTGCCCGGAGCTGAGAAGATTCATGACCCTCTGCAGGTCAGCATCTTGAGCTATGATAGTTTGCGGGTCATAATTCCAGCGCAATTCATCAACCTCTTCGCTCGTCAGGCCGAACATGAAAAAATTATCTTCTCCTACCTCTTCACGGATTTCAATATTCGCACCATCAAGTGTACCAATGGTTATGGCACCATTCATCATAAACTTCATATTCCCGGTTCCGGAAGCTTCCTTGCCGGCAGTCGACAACTGCTCTGAAAGATCGGTACCGGGACAGATAATCTCCATGGCGCTGACATTGTAATTGGGAAGAAACGCCACTTTAAGCAGGTCACTTACAACCGGATCGGAATTTACCACGCCAGCCACGTTATTGATGAGTTTGATGATCAGTTTTGCCATAGCATAACCGGGAGCTGCTTTCCCTCCAATCAGTACACAACGGTTGGTCCAACCTGCCGTATCACCACGCTTGATTCGATCATAGAGATGGATGACATGAAGTATGTTGAGCAGTTGCCGTTTATATTCGTGAATCCGCTTGACCTGGACATCAAACAACCCTTCAGGGTTGAATATAACGTCACATTTAGCTTGTACAAGGGCTGACAGCCGTTCCTTATTGGCCTGCTTGACTTCTTGCCACCGCTGCTGAAATTTGGGGTCATCAGAAAGTTCGGCAATTCTCTTGATCTGCTGCAGATCCGACACCCAGCCATCACCGATTTTTTCGGTTACAAGCTGGCTAAGACCTGGATTACAGTGTGCAATCCAGCGCCTCGGGGTCACCCCGTTGGTCTTGTTGTTAAACTTAAGCGGCCAGAGCTCGTAAAAATCTCTAAACAGCCCCTGCACCAGCAGCTGCGAGTGCAGAGCGGCAACACCATTGACGGAGAAACTTCCCACAATAGCCAGATATGCCATTCTTATCTGTGGAACGGCGCCCTCTTCAACAATGGACATGCGTCTAATCCGCTCTGTATCGCCGGGCCAGCGGCTGGAAATCTCGGCAATGAAACGGGCATTTATCTCCAGAATTATTTCAAGTATCCGGGGGAGAAGCTGGCCAAAAAGTGTCAGAGGCCATTTTTCGAGTGCTTCTGGAAGCAGGGTGTGGTTGGTATATGCCATCGTCCGGCATGTAACTCCCCAGGCATGATCCCAACTCATTCCGTGATCGTCCATAAGGATGCGCATCAACTCGGGCACAGCACAGCTTGGATGGGTGTCGTTCAGCTGAAAACAGTTATTGACGGCGAATCCGCTGAAGTCCCCTTTGTGCACCATCATCCAGCGTTCTACAACATCCTGGAGAGAGGCCGAAGCAAGAAAATATTGCTGGCGCAGACGAAGCACCTTGCCGTTTTCACTGGCATCGTTCGGGTAAAGCACCATCGTGATATTTTCGGCCTCATTTTTGGTGGCAACCGATTCGGCATAGTCACCGGCATTGAATTCACCAAGGTCAAAGACATCGGTGGCAGCTGCTTTCCAGAGCCTAAGGGTGTTAACGGTACCATTGCGATAACCCGGAATCGGAATATCGTAGGGGACCGCTAAGACATCGCGGCTGTCAATCCAGCGAACACGCTGCTCGCCAGCCACGGTACGATGGTGCTCTGTCCTCCCTCCGAAGCGGACACGCTGGGTATATTCCGGCCGTTCCTGTTCCCATGGATTGCCATCACGCAGCCAGTGATCCGGTTCCTCTATCTGGCGGCCATCCTCGATACGTTGGCGAAACATGCCATATTCATAGCGGATTCCGTATCCCATTACCGGCAGTTGCAGCGTGGCACAGCTGTCCAGAAAACAGGCGGCCAAACGTCCCAGTCCCCCATTGCCAAGCCCGGCATCAATTTCAGCTTCGACCAGTTCTTCCAACTTGATACCAAGCTGGTTCATTGCCTGTGTAACAGCATCGGTCATGCCGACATTAAGCATGGCATTACCAAGAGTCCTCCCCATCAAAAATTCCAACGAAAGGTAATAGCCCTGCTTGCATCGAGACTCAATATAACTGTAGCGGGTCTTCTTCCAACGCTCCATCAGGCGGTCACGAACTGTCAGCGCCAGCGCCTTGTAAAAATAACCGACCGAATGGCAATATTTGTTTTGGCCGAGAGTATATGTAAAATAGTGCCGGTAATCTTGTATTAGATTGGGAACATCCTCCGGTAATGGCGGGAGTTCGGTCAAACCGGGGGAGTTTATTTTTGCACGTTTCTTTTTGAGTAACATTTCTATTTCCTTCTTCGCCACAACCCCGTCGGGTTGCGGTCGGCATAATGAAATTTAAATACGGTACGGAAAAATCCGGGGATTTCGCTTTAAACAATCATCTCATCAGGCAGTTCGTTTGTGTCATCAGCCTCTTTCGGAAAATGCTCCTCGAGTATCCTGCCCAGCTCTTCGATGACTGTACAAAGTCCTTCAAAGGCATGGCCTTCCCTGATTTTACCAGCCAGTTTTCCCGCAAGTGCCAGCCAGGAGAGCGGGTCAATCCGCTGGTTTATCCCACGATCACCCAGAATCCAGACCTTGTGTTCCAGGATGGATATAAAGATCAGAATGCCGGTCTCCTCTCTGGTTCGATACAGTTTTTTCTCGAAAAAAGCTCGCACAGCCCGCTCGCAAACCGCCTCCTCCAGTCGTTTTTTCCCCGCAAGCGCAAGTTTGAAACGCGGAAAGCTGCGCATGAAGTAGAGTGCCGGAAACCAGAAGACCATAACCGCCGGAATATATGACCAGATCGTAACATGATGCAGCGAAACGGCGACAACCAGGGCGATGAACGCTGACAGCAGAGTAACTCCCAGACTTTCGGCTTCCCGGTAACTGTCACTTTCATCCACCACCATGACCGCGATCTCTCCGGACGTCTTGCGTTCGGCATTTTTAACCAGGATGCTTACCCGCTGTTTTTCTTGCTCGCTGAAAAAATTATCGGCTTTTTTACCTGTCATCTACCAATCTCCCGATGCTCCACCGCCGCCAAAGCTTCCACCGCCGCCGGAAAAACCGTCAAAGCCACCACCGCCAAACGAGCCGCCACCAAAACCTCCGCCAATAAACGGCCCGCCGAATCCCCCACCGGAACCGCGCCCGCCACTGCCGAACAGGAACGTGACCAGAAGGCCAAGGACAAAGCCTGCGGCCCCCAGGAGCGCCAGGATTAGAACCCCGAGACCAGGAAAAGTTAAAAAGCCGATCAACGACAGGCCAGCCGCGCCGGCGGCACCACCCAGAAATTTTGAAAATGATCCAAGGAAAACAACCGCAACCAGAAGAAAAACAAGCAGAGTAAATACCGGTTCGGCACTCTTTCTACCCTGCTTCAGGTCTCGTGGCTGAGCCTTGTACTCACCCCTGACAACCTGCATGACTGAGGAGACGCCGGCCGTTATGCCGGAGTCATAATCATTATTCTTGAAATGGGGATATATGTCGCCCCGGATAATCCTTCCGGAGACAAGGTCGGTCAACACCCCCTCCAGACCGCGCCCTACCTCGATCCTGATCTTGCGCTCCTGCTTTGCAATCAGCAGTATTGCGCCGTTGTCCAGCTTTGTCTGCCCGATTCGCCACGCTTCCGCAACCTTGATGGAGTATTCCTCCAGACTTTCACCTTCCAGAGAATTAACCGTAAGCACGACAATTTGAGTAGAGTCGCTGCTTTCAAAATCGGCAAGCGCCTGCTCCAGCCGCTGATTTGCGCCGGGAGAAAGCATGTTAGCATAGTCGTTCACACGACCGCGGAGCTGCGGCACCTCAAGCGCGCAAGCCAGCTGCGGGAGGAGTGACATCAGCACTATGAAGCACAATGTTTTCACGAGCACCTGTGTTCGCATGAATGCAGGCCGAGTTAAAACTTCACTTTTGGCGCGGCTTTTGCCCCTTCATCGGCCTTGAACGGCTCTTTGCGTTCCAGATGGAGCAGCAGTGAATTGGTCAGGCTGTTGGGGAAGGTTCTGATACTGGTGTTGAAATCCTGTACCGCCTTGTTATAGCGCACCCTCGCCACATTGATCCTGTTCTCCGTCCCTTCAAGCTGGTTCTGCAGATCCATGAAATTCTGATTGGCCTTGAGATCAGGGTAACGCTCAACCACAACCATCAGGCGGGATAAAGAGCCTGAGAGCTGCCCTTGCGCCTCCTGGAATTTTGCCATCGCCTCCGGGCTCTTCAGCATATCCTTAGACAGCTGCATCGAACCGACCTTGGCGCGCGCCTCGGTGACAGCCGTCAGAGTTTCGGCCTCGTGTTTGGCATATCCCTTGACCACCTCCACCAGATTCGGAACCAGATCGGCTCGTCTCTGGTATGATGCCTCGACATCTCCCCAGGCGGCAAAGACCGCCTCTTCACCGGCCTGCATCGTGTTGTAGCCGCAGCCGGAAACGGTGAAAACCAGGACCAGACCGAGTAATAATAAAATATTTCTCTTCATAACGCCTCCTCAAAGTTTCTTTGAATTAACTATACGTCCTTACTTCTGTTTGTCACGTCATATCAATAATATTGTTTAAAAGAGAAGCTACAAACTAAAAAACTCATCTCCCCATCTCACGAAACCGTCCCACAGCTTCAGGAACAGCCTCCTCCCTTATATTCCCGAAAGCCAATCTCAGATAACCCTCCAGACCGGGGCCGAAAACCTCCCCCGAAAGACAGAGGATTGCGGCCTCGTCCACCAGCCGTTTCGCCACCTCACGACCGCTGCAGCCAGCATACGGATGGCGCACCCAGGCGAAGAAGGCACCGCTGGCGGCGATCCGGAACCGGTTGCCCGGACGTATGAATTCGGTGCGGAACAGGTTGTGGCGGCGGCTCATCATATCCCGGTTTGCGGCTACCCAGCTGTCAAGGTTCTCAACGCCGAACTTGACGGCATGCTGCGTAATGCGAGGCTGGCAGACTGCCATGCTGTCCTGAGCTTTGAGGGCATGACCGATGAAATCGCTGGACGCTGTAAGCATCCCGGCGCGGTAGCCGGTTAGTGCATAGGTTTTGCCGAACGAGGCTATCTGTACAAAATTGCTTCCCCAGGTGGGGTCGGAGAACAGTTCGTGCGGGCGCCCCCCTCCAGGAATAAATTCATTGTAGGTTTCATCCAGAATCAAGGCGATGTTGCTGCGCCGGGCAAGGTCAAACAGCTCCAGGATCGTATTCGGCGGGGTGATGGCGCCGGTCGGATTGCTGGGAGAGACCACCAGAATCGCCCTGGTCCGGTCGGTTATCAGGCGTTCGATCGTGGCGGGGTTCGGAACGCCCCCCTCCGCCTCAACATACGGGGCATAAACACCGCGTATGCCGAGGATATCGAGGGCCATCGAATGGTCGAAGTAATAGGGGGTCTGCACGATGATCTCGTCACCGGCGCGGCAGAGTGTGACTATCGCCAGCCAGAACGCCTGACTGGCGCCGATTGTCAGGCAAATATTGTCCGGTGACAGCTGCGCGCAGTATTTCCTGCCATAATAGCCGCAGATCGCTTCGCGCACTTCCAACAGCCCCTCATCGGGCGAGTACTTCGACACCTGAGGATCGGCAAGCAGCCTGGAGAGATGTTCAGTCAACTCCGGCGAGGGGGCGTAATCCGGCACCGCCTGGCAGAGATCTACCAGCTCACGGCCGTCGTTCGCCCGCCCGGCAACCCACCGTTTCACCTCGGAAATAGGGGGGGAATGGACGCTGGCAATCTGCGGTGACACTATCATACTCATCAATATTCTCCTGCAGGTACAAAATTATGGGCACTTCACCCTGAAATATATCAGAATTTCTCCGCCCCGCACGTACAATTTTACCCTACAAAATTCATATTTTATATTGACACAACCCTTGACCGACGGTATAAGTTCCATCACTGTGGAAAAAAGTGGAATATTGTGGAAAATAGTACCAGAGAGACTACCATGTTCAGGGGCATTTTCGGGACAACCATAGACGCCAAGGGGCGCACCAGCCTGCCAGCCAAATTCCGGGAAATCCTCGTCGGAACACATGGAGACGAGCGCTTTTTCCTGACCAATTCGGCTCCAATCGGCCTGGGAGAGGGACTGTACAGCTCCGGTCTCCTTATTTTTCCCTACAAGGAATGGTTTTCTTTTGAAGAAAATTTCCGCGTCAGTCGCGGTCTCACCTCTGAGCAGCGCAAAAGCATCATGCACACCATTATTGCACCGGCCCAGGAATGCTGCGCCGACAAACTGGGGAGGTTCCTGATCCCGCCGACGTTTCGCAGGGACGCAGCCCTTGACCGGGATATTCAGTTTGTAGGTACGCTGGACAGGATTGAAATCTGGAGCATGAGTGAATGGGACAAGGTTCGCACCCAGAACATGAAAAACTTCCCGAGCGGCACCGAAGCGGCCGCTGAGCTTGGTCTGTAGTGGCAGCGTTTCATCATCTATCGGTTCTGCCGGATGAAGTTATCCATTTTTTGGAACCGGCGGACGGCAAAACATATCTGGACGGCACGCTGGGGGGGGGCGGCCACGCTACCTTGATCCTTGAGAAAGCACCAGGAGCGCTGCTGATCGGCATCGACCGGGATCAGACAGCACTGGCTGCTGCAGGCGCGAGGTTAGCCGTTCATGGCGAACATATCCAGCTTCTGCATGGGGACTTTGCCGACGTCACTGAGCACCTTGGCACTCTCGGCATAACCGCGCTGGACGGCTTCATTCTCGATCTTGGGGTTTCATCGCACCAGCTGGATACGCGTGAGCGCGGCTTCAGTTTTCAACAGGATGCCCCTCTGGATATGAGAATGGACATCAGCCGTGGCGAAACTGCCGCAGATCTCGTAAACAAACTTCCGGAGCCTGAACTGGAAAGGATTATCAGTGAGTATGGTGAGGAGCGCTGGTCGAAAAGGATAGCATCATTCATAGTTAAGGAGCGTGAAGAGAGTCCGATAACAAATACGCTCCGGCTGGTAGATATCATCAAAGGGGCGGTTCCCAAGGCGAAGTGGGATGAGCGCATCCACCCGGCAACACGCACCTTTCAGGCTCTCCGTATTGCAGTCAACAGCGAATTGGACAGCCTGGAACGGGGCATGCGGGCGGCCCTGGACCTCCTGAAGCCAGGCGGACGTGGCGTTATCATCTCGTTTCACTCATTGGAAGATCGGATTGTCAAGCATGTCTTCCGGGAATATGCCGGGGGGTGCACCTGCCCGAGACAGCTGCCGGTATGTGTCTGTGGTAAACAGCCGCGCGTGAAGGTATTAACAAGCCGGCCGGTAACAGCAACGCAAACTGAAACAGAAGAGAACCCACGGGCGCGCAGCGCCAAGTTACGGGCAGTAGTAAAGCTGTAGTTCACACGAGGTAAATCATTATGGCACAAGTAAGAACCGACTATACAAAAGTCGCCGCACCACGTGCCCTTGGCGGGCTTGAAGTAACTCCACACCGGATTGACCTGTTTAAGTACCTTATGATCTGCATGGTACTGTTTACAATGGTCTCGGTTTTTCACGTCTGGTCACGCTTCAAACTGGTTGACCTGAATTTGCAGATATCCGAGATCAGCCGCCAACTGAGTGAAGCGGGGCAGGAGCAGAAACGCCTGAGACTTGAAGCCGCATCACTGAAGGCCCCGGATCGCATTGAAGCAATTGCCAAGAACGAACTGGGTATGGCGTTGCCGACCAAGCAACAGATTATTTACGTCAAATGAAAGACGACCGTGAAAAATGGGCTCGAATCCGGATCATAATGATCGGGACTGTTTTCGGCCTGCTGTTCCTGAATGTGGTAGGAAGAGCGTTCTATCTTCAAATTCTCCAACACGAAAACCTTGTTAAAAAAGCTGACAAACAGCATCAGCACAAAGTAGACCTCACTCCGGCACGCGGAAGCATTCTTGACCGCAACGGCACCACTCTTGCCGAATCGATCCACATGGACTCCTGTTATGCCGAACCTCGCCGTATCAAGGACGTAGACGGAACGGCCGGGGTGTTGGCTCCGCTTCTGGGTGTACCGAAAAATGAATTGATCGCCAAACTTTCTGTCAACAAGTCCTTCATCTGGATAGAGCGCTGGCTGGCCCCGGAAGTTGCAACCCGCATCAAAAACATGAGGTTGCCGGGGATCGGATTTGCGCCAGAGTCCAAGCGTTTTTACCCCAACATGGAGATCGCCGCACACGTGGTCGGCTTCACCGGGCACGATCCCAATGGCCTGGAGGGGATCGAGCTCAAATACGACAGCACCATTCTTGGCAATACCGGTTATATGATTACCGAGCGGGACGCGCTCGGCAGAAATATTGCCATAAAGAATACGGTTATCAAGGACTCGTCACCCGGTAAGAGCATCGTCCTGACGCTTGACAAAACTATCCAGTTTATTGCCGAAAAAGAGCTTGCCAAAGCCGTGACTGAAAACAATGCAAAGGGAGGCATGGTTCTGGTGATGGAATCAGACACCGGCAAAGTGCTTGCAATGGCTAACTACCCAACTTACAACCCGAATGCCTATTCGCGCTATTCGCATTCCCAATTACGTAATCAGGTCGTATCAGACAGTTTTGAACCCGGGTCGACCTTCAAGATTTTCACCATCGCGGCGGCCCTCGATTCAGGAACTATCAAGGCAACCGATCTGTACAACTGTGAAAACGGTACATACCGGGTTGCAGACCGGATCATACATGACGACCATCCTCAATCACGGCTGAGCGTCTCAGAAATAATGAAATATTCCAGCAATATTGGCACTGCAAAGATTGCTGCCAAGATGGGGGAAGAGAAGTTATCTTCCTATCTGCGTAATTTTGGGTTTGGAGGACGCACCGGCATTGACCTGCCGGGAGAATCACCAGGAAACCTCAAACGTCGCTGGTACGGGGTTGACCTTGCTACTATCTCATTTGGACAGGGTGTTTCACTGTCGACTATTCAACTGGTTTCAGCCCTTTCGGCCATTGCCAATGGCGGCAATCTGATGAGGCCGTACCTGGTGGAACAGATTCTTGATGACAGCGGTGCGGTGGTTCAAAAATTTGAACCGCAAATCGTGCGTCGAGTCGTATCACCCGAAACCGCCAAAAAAGTTACAAAGATGATGGAAACTGTCACTGGAGATGGCGGCACCGGCACAAGAGCGGCGCTTGACGGCTTCCGCGTAGCCGGAAAAACAGGAACTGCACAGAAGGTAGATCCGGTAACCCGTACCTACTCGCAATCCAAGCGCATCGGCTCATTCGTCGGGTTTGTTCCGGCAGAAAAGCCAAGATTGACGATCGCAGTGATTATCGACGAACCTCAAGGTGTCAAATACGGAGGCGTCGTGGCTGCTCCGGCATTTCGTGGAATAGCTCAAAGTTCATTGGCATATCTTAAAATACAGCCGAACCTGCCAACAACTGCCACAGCTAAACCGGCTGAAGCAAATCCATCTTTATCTAAGGAAGTAGAATCCTTGTCAGACGGAAACGTAGAGGAGATACCTGCAGAGGGTGCGGTCATGCCGAATTTCCAGGGAATGAGTATGCGTCGGGTATTGCAGGTAATGGAGAAACGAGGGATAAATATCCGGCTGATCGGAAGCGGGAGGGCTACCGAACAGAACCCCCCATCCGGTCATTCGATCCGGAGTGTCGATGAGGTCTGGATAAAATTTGCCCCTTCAGCGTGATCCTGGAATTGCCGGCCTGATACCCAACAGGTTTTACTGTTTCTAGCAATTCAGGAGTTTTAGCCGGAATTGTCAGGCAGAAAATATAGTTAGTTAGCACACTGATCCTGTTTATCAGGACTACAGGAGAGTACATGACGCTTCATGAACTGCTCAAAAACCTGCCCGATTCAGAAACTCATGGAAACATGGATGTCTGCATCAACTCGCTGACCTGTGACTCGCGTGCAGCTCAACCGGGCGCCCTGTTTTTCGCACTGCGCGGTTCGCAAGCGGATGGGCACAGCTATATCAATAAAGCCGTAGAAGCGGGTGCAACGGCTGTTATTCTTGAGGACGCAGCCTTTGCTCCGGCCGGACTCCCGTGGGTCAGGGTGACTGACGGTCGGGCCGCTATGGGGAGTATCGCTGCGCATTTCAATGGTGACCCTACCGCGACAAAGCCGCTGATCGGCATTACCGGCACCAATGGCAAAACGACTACCACGTATCTGATTGAAGCGATTCTGGCCGCAGCCGGCCAACCAGCTGCGGTACTCGGCACGATCAGTTACCGCTTCGGCACAAAGTGCATAGGTGCATCTCACACAACGCCGGAATCGACCGAATTGCAAAGTGCGTTTCGTGAGTTGTCAGACGCCGGGGCTGGGGCTTTTGTAATGGAAGTATCCTCACATGCTCTGGAGCAAAAACGTGTGGATGGCTGCCATTTTGATGTCGGCATCTTCAGCAACCTGACCCGCGATCATCTGGACTATCACGGAGATATGGAACAGTACCTGGCTGCCAAGATCAGACTGTTTTCCGAACTGCTGAAGCCGGATGACGTAAAGACTAACCGTATGGCGGCTGTCAATATGGATGATCCCTACGGAGTTCGTGTAAAAGCAGCCGCATCCTGTCCTGTCATCACCTTTGGCATGGGTTCGGATTGGGACGTGCGCCCGGAGGAGGTACACCTTTCTGTAAGGGGCATAAGCGGAGTAATGCATACCCCAAAGGGAGAATTCCCCTTTGCATCGGCTCTTCTTGGGCGTTTTAATCTTTCAAACATCTTGGCGGCAGTGGCTGCCGGAGTTGCACTTGGCCTTCCTCTAACAGCCATAAAGGCGGGGATAGAGGGGCATAATACTGTGCCGGGCCGCATGGAAAAGGTAGAAAACCATCACGGCATCACCTGCCTGGTCGACTACGCCCATACGGGAGATGCTCTTGAGAATGTACTTGCAACCGTAAAGGAAATAGCCACCAGCAGAATAATAACAGTCTTCGGTTGCGGCGGAGACCGCGACAATGGCAAGCGCCCTATCATGGGCAATATCGCCGCCAGCATGAGTGATCTGGCTGTTGTCACCTCCGACAATCCACGCACCGAAGATCCATTGGTAATCCTGAAGCAGATCAGGGCCGGAATTACTCCACTTTCGCTCCGCGAGTACCGCCCGGATGAACTGACCGAGAGCTTCGAAGAGAAGGGCTTTACTCTATTGGAAAACCGACATGAAGCGATCCGTCTGGCGATCAGACTGGCACACCCGGGCGACATAGTCCTTCTGGCCGGCAAAGGTCATGAAGATTACCAGATTATCGGCACCATGAAACAGCATTTTGATGACCGGGAAGAGGCAGCAGCAGCCTTTACGGAGAAGATTGTATAATGTTTACCATCAATGAGATAGCAATCGCCACGGGGGGCCGGATCATCGGATCTGCCGGCGGAGAAATATCGGCAGTATCAACTGACTCAAGGAGTGTTGCCCCTGGACAGCTCTTCGTGCCGCTACGCGGTGAGCGTTTCGATGGGCACGCTTTCATCCACGAAGTGGCTGAAAAGGGGATCACAGCGATTCTGGCCGATGAGCAGTGGCTGAAAGGGCACTCGCTCCCGGAGACCATGTCCTGCATTGCTGTAAAGAGCAGCCTCAGAGCCCTGGGTGATTTGGCAGCGGAGTGGCGAAAACAATTCAATATCCCGATCATCGCGGTTACAGGCAGCAACGGCAAAACTACTGTCAAAGAGATGCTTGCGACTATTCTGGCACTGACAGGACCAGGCTTAAAAACTTCTGGCAACCTCAACAATTTAATCGGCTTACCCCAAATGCTTTTCCAGCTCCTGCCGGAGCATCGTTGGGCTGTATTGGAAATGGGAATGAGCGAACCTGGTGAAATAGACCGCCTTGCTTCGATAACCAAACCACGCGTCGGCATAGTCCTGAACGCTCTGCCGGCTCATCTGCAAAGTATGGGAACGGTCGAGGCGGTAGCTGCCGCCAAGGGCGAATTACTGTATCACATCACTGACGGCGGACTGGCTGTTGTCAACGCTGATGATTCACGTGTTGCCTCCCTATCCCAGAACGCATCCGCCCGGCGAATCAGCTTCGGCATTGATCGGGGCGAAGTACGCGCCCGTGAAATAAACTCCTTGGGACTCGAGGGGCAGCAGTTTCGCCTTTTGACACCACAAGGCGAAACAACCATTAAGCTGAGAGCATGCGGCCGGCATAATATCTACAATGCCCTTGCGGCTACAGCCGCACTGCTGGAGAAGGTCGACCTGCCTACAATCGTCGCCGGACTGGAAGCATTTACCCCTTACAGCGGGCGCTTCCAGATCGAGCGTCTAGACGACATCACACTGGTTGACGACAGCTACAACGCCAACCCCTCCTCAACAAAGGCCGCACTGGAAACACTGAATCAGATAGCCACGAAGGGGCATCGAATCGCAGTTCTCGGTGATATGCTGGAACTTGGCGAGCACGAAGCCGATGCACATATGAGCGTTGGGACCGTTGCGGGGCGGAACGTTGACCGCCTATACCTGACCGGCGAACGGATGATAAAATACGCCTCAGAAGGGGCATTGTTAGCCGATATGCCCGCAAATGCCATTATCTGCTGCGCAAGCCACAGAGAGATTGCAGAGAGGCTGCACAGCACCATTTCAGGCGGTGACGTTATTCTGTTTAAAGGTTCACGCGGCATGGCAATGGAAAAAGCGGCAACTGAATTGAAAAACTTAATGCAGCAAGCAAAAGGGGAATAACCCATGCTCTACCACATTTTTTATCCGCTTGCGGCCAACATCAAGCTTTTCAACATATTTAAATACCTGACTTTCCGTACCATCTACGCAATGATCACTGCACTGGTGGTCTGTTTTATTCTTGGCCCATGGATTATCCGCAAACTTGAGTCACTGCAAGCGCGCCAGGTCATCCGTACAGACGGTCCCGAATCACACCTGCAGAAGCAGGGGACACCCACTATGGGCGGAGTGATTATACTGGCCGCCATCGTCATACCGACCCTGCTCTGGGCCGATCTTACAAATCAGTACATCTGGCTCACACTTTTCATTACGATCGGTTACGGCTTGATCGGCTTTGTTGACGACTACAAAAAGGTGGTCAAGAAAGACACCAAGGGGCTCTCTGCACGCCAGAAGCTGTTCTGGCAGACTTTGCTGGCCGGCTCGGTTGCAGTTTGCCTGTTTCTCAAGCCTGGTTTTAGTGAACAGCTTTTTTTCCCGCTATTCAAAAACTTTCACCCTGACCTCTGGATCTGGTTCATCCCTTTTGCGACTCTGGTTATTGTCGGTGCCAGCAATGCCGTCAACCTCACAGATGGACTCGACGGTCTCGCAATCGGACCGGTTGCAATTAATGCAGCCACCTATATGCTGTTCTCCTACATAGCCGGGCACGCCACACTGTCAGCCTATCTGCAGATTCCTCGAGTAGTCGGTGCCGGTGAACTCGCCGTGTTGTGCGGCGCAATGGTTGGAGCCGGTCTCGGCTTCCTTTGGTACAACTCGTATCCGGCCGAAGTTTTCATGGGAGACGTCGGTTCACTCTCACTGGGTGGGACATTGGGAACTATAGCGGTGCTGACCAAACAGGAGATACTATTAGTTATTGTCGGCGGCATCTTTGTCGTCGAAGCACTTTCGGTCATTTTCCAAGTAGGTTCCTACAAATATCGCGGCAAACGCATCTTCCGCATGGCCCCCATCCATCACCATTTTGAACTTAAGGGGGTCGCGGAGCCGAAGATAATTGTCCGTTTCTGGATTATCAGCATCATCCTGGCATTGGTGGCTATTTCGACACTGAAGATGAGGTAGGCATTACCATGGATTACCGCAACCAAAACATTCTCGTAGTCGGACTTGCAAAAACCGGTGTCGCCTGTGCCCGCTTCCTCGCCTCGAAGGGCGCACGCGTGACCGTCACCGACATGCGGAACGAAACCGCTTTGGCTGGTCAGTTGGCAGAACTGGGGGGGTACAATGTAATCCGGGAGCTGGAACGTCATGATGCAGCGACCTTCCTCGCAAGTGATATGATTGTGGTGTCTCCCGGAGTGCCGATGGATCTGCCGCAACTTGTTGCAGCGCAGCGTGCGGGAGTGGAGATCATCAGCGAGATCGAACTTGCCGGGCGTTTCATTGATGTCCCACTGGCGGCGATTACCGGCACCAACGGCAAGACAACGACCACCACCATCCTGGGGGCTATATTCAAGCATAACGGCTATCACACCTTCGTCGGCGGCAACATAGGCAACCCACTGATTGAACTGGCTGAGTCACATCAAATATGGGACCAGATAGTAGCCGAAATAAGCTCGTTCCAACTGGAGTGGATCACCTCGTTCCGCCCGACCGTGGCGGCACTTTTGAATCTGAGCGAGGATCACCTCGATCGATACCCGGATTATCAGGCCTACATTGATGCCAAGCTGCGCATTTTTGAAAACCAGACCGAAGAAGATTTTGCCGTGGTTAACCGGGATGATCCGCTGGTCTGGCAGCATGCTCAAGCTCTCAAGGCCTCTTTGTTTCCGTTCAGCCGCAAGGTTGAACTCGAAGAGGGTATTTTCTACCGGGACGGTGTTATCACCTATCGTCATGACGGACACGAGGAATGCTTTCCTACCGCCGCCATCAGGCTTCAAGGAGTGCATAACCTTGAAAACATCATGGCCGCAACGGCATGTGCACTACTGCTAGGTTGCCGTCCGGATGAAACATTTGAGACTATTCTCTGTTTTGAGGCGCTGCACCACCGTATGGAATTTGTCCGAGAAGTGAACGGTGTCAGCTATTATGAGGACAGCAAGGCGACCAATGTCGGCAGCGTCGAAAAAGCACTGGAAAGCTTTAAGTACATAACACTCATAGCAGGAGGCAAAGACAAGGGTGGCTCATACGCCCCTCTGGCCCCGATGGTAAAGGAGAGAGTGCGGCACCTTGTACTTATCGGTGAAGCTGCTGGACGGATGGAGCAGGAGCTTGGAGAGTTCACCGACACCCGCAGGGCGGCAACTCTGGAGGATGCGGTAAGGATTTCGGCAGAGATAACAGCTTCGGGGGGCACCGTTCTGATGTCGCCAGCCTGCTCAAGCTTCGACATGTTCCGGGATTATGAAGAGCGGGCACAACGATTTATTGACGCGGTAAAGGCACTGTAAATGCTTAAGAAACTGGAAGAATATGATCTGGTGATCATGCTGATGGCCATTGCCCTGACCTGTTTCGGGGTGGTGATGGTCTATTCGGCGTCTTCTGTCATGGCAGCCAAACGCTTTCATGACGGCTTCTTCTTCCTCAAACGGCAGGGACTGTTCGCTCTGCTAGGATTTGGCCTAATGCTCTGGACAATGCAAATCAACTACCAGTTCTGGCGCAAACTGGCCGCACCGATACTGCTTGGATGCATTGTGCTCCTGGTGCTGGTATTAATACCCGGAATAGGTGGCAGCGCCGGTGGTGCTTCCCGCTGGATCAGGCTGCCAGGCTTTAATCTTCAGCCCTCAGAGGTCGCCAAGATCGCTCTTATCATGTACATGGCCTATTCACTGGACAGAAAACAGGACAAGATCAAGCAGCTCGGTCCCGGTTTTGTTTCATATATGCTTATCCTGGTGATAATGATAGGTCTGCTGCTTAAACAGCCGGATATGGGATCAGCCCTCACTTTGGCTGCTGTTGCAGTCATTATGCTCTTTGCTGCAGGGACACGTCTGGTTTACATATTTTCTATAATTTTGATGTCGATGCCGTTCATTTATTTTCTGGTAATGAATGTTGACTACCGCAAGCGGCGCATTATGGCATTTCTCGACCCGTGGCAGGATCCTCAGAACAGCGGTTTCCAGATAATACAGTCGTGGCTGGCCTTGGGAACAGGAGGGCTCTTCGGCCAGGGATTGGGCGAAGGAAAGCAGAAGTTATTCTATCTGCCGGAGGCACATACAGACTTTATTTTATCGGTTGTCGGCGAAGAGCTTGGATTCCTTGGTGTGGTCGTTATCGTCGGTATGTTCTTCTTGCTGGTGCAGCGGGCCATGCGTATAGCCGTTGCTGCGCCAGATACTTTCGGACGCTTTCTGGCGCTCGGAATTGCTGTATTATTCGGGATAGAGGCAACGGTAAATATGGGTGTAGTAACAGGCCTGCTCCCGACCAAGGGATTAGCGCTACCTTTTATAAGCTACGGGGGCAGTTCTCTCATCATAAGCCTGTTTGCCGTTGGTATTCTGCTAAATATCTCATCGGGACTGAAGATCTCCTCCATCAGCCTCAAGGAGGAAAAATGAAACTGATTATTGCGGGTGGCGGCACCGGCGGACATCTTTTCCCAGGCATCGCAATTGCGGAAGAGTTTCTGGCGCGTGACTCTGCCAATCAGGTGCTGTTTGTCGGGACTGAACGCGGCATTGAGGCCAGAGCCGTCCCGGCTGCCGGCTATCCCCTGGAACTTATTTCAGCAGCCGGGATTCGCGGCAAAGGTTCCCTAAGCCAGCTAAAGGGTTCAGCGATGATGATATATGGCTATGCCCAATCAAGGAGAATATTGAAGCGTTTCAAGCCGGATATTGTTATTGGCGTTGGTGGCTATGCCTCTCTGCCGATGGTGTTGGCAGCCCGTGGCATGGGAATCCCCCGCTTTATTCACGAACAGAACGCCATTCCCGGCTTGACGAATCGCCTGCTGGCCAGGTTCGTCAGCAAGGTTTTCATAACATTGGAAGAATCGGCCCGATATTTCCCTTCCGCTCAAACTATCTTGACCGGCAATCCGCTGCGAAAGCAGATTTTGGATTCATTAGGGTCAAGGACCACAGATCAAGGGTCAAGAGAAAACCATGAGGAACACTCCTTGCCCCTTGCCCCTTGCCCCTGTTTCAACCTCTTTGTTTTTGGCGGAAGTCAGGGAGCACACGCAATCAATGCCGCAATGATTGAAGCGCTCCCGCTAATAAAGAAGAATCGTCCCAACATACGTATTATGCACCAGACCGGTGAAAAGGATTACGCAGAAGTAACGGCTGCCTACAGTGCAGCGGGCGTTGAAGGGAAAGTTTCAGCCTTTATCACGGACATGGCGTCAGAATATGCCAAGGCCGATCTGGTCATCTGCAGGGCTGGAGCGACAACTATTGCAGAAGTAACCGCCTGCAGCAAGGCCTGTTTGTTTATCCCCTTTCCTCACGCCGTGGATGATCACCAGCGTCGCAATGCCGAAGCTCTTCTTAAAAAGGATGCCTGCTTCATGATGCTGGAACGAGAGCTTACCGGGATATCGCTGGCTGAATCCATATGCACACTGGCAGGAGACCCGGACCTTGTGCGCCACACCGGGGATTTGGCCTTCAGTTTGGCACGTTTGGATGCCGCCAGAATCATTGTTGATGAAATGACGGAAATAAATTAGTCAGAGAAGGTAAATATGTACGGAAAAATCGATAAGATCCACTTTGTAGGCATCGGCGGCATCGGCATGAGCGGGATCGCCGAAGTCCTCCTAAATCTGGGTTACAAGGTTTCCGGTTCAGATCTGCGTGGCTCCGACATCACCGAGCGTCTGGCCGGACTGGGAGCAGAAATAGGCATCGGCCACTGTGCCGAGAACTTGAAGAACGTCGATGTGGTGGTGATATCATCCGCCGTGCATGACGACAACCCCGAAGTGGCAGAAGCCAGGAAACTGCACGTTCCGGTCATTCCCCGAGCAGAAATGCTGGCTGAACTGATGCGAATGAAGTACGGCATTGCCATTGCGGGCACTCATGGAAAAACCACCACAACCTCAATGGCGGCGGCCATTCTGGGACATGCCGGTATTGATCCGACCGTAGTGATCGGCGGCAAATTAAATGCCATCGGCACCAATGCACAGATCGGAGAAGGTAAATTCCTGCTTGCCGAGGCGGACGAGTCAGACGGTTCCTTTCTGCTACTTTCGCCGACTATTGCCGTTGTAACCAATATCGATGCCGACCACCTCGACCATTATTCCGGTATTGAGGAGATCAAGGATACTTTTGTCGAATTTATCAACAAGGTCCCCTTTTATGGCCTGGCTGTCCTCTGCCTGGATGACAGTAATATCCGCGAGATTCTGCCACGTGTAAAAAAACGGTATATGACTTACGGGCTCTCAGCCCAGGCGGATATCCGTGCCACTCATATCAGACACGATGGTTTCCAGACTTCATTTGTCGCCCATTTCAAAGGTTATCGATTGGGTGAAATTTCCTTCCCGATGCCGGGCCCGCATAATGTGCTGAACGCCATGGCTTGTATCGCAGTGGCTCTTGAGCTGGATGTGCCTTTTACCGCCATCCAGGAAGGTTTTGCTACATTCAGCGGCGTCGGGCGACGCTTTACCGTCAAGGGAGAACCAAAGGGTATCATGGTGGTAGACGATTATGGTCATCACCCGGCCGAAATCAAGGCGACTCTGGCAGCAGCTCGCCAGGGATGGCCGGAGCGGCGCATTGTGGCTGCATTTCAACCGCATCGATACAGTCGTACCAATGAACTATTCAAAGATTTTGTGACCGCATTCTACGATGCTGATGTACTTATTCTTACTGACGTGTATGCCGCCGGAGAGCAGCCTATCGAAGGGGCTACAGCGGAACGCCTGGCTCACGAGATACGCCGCCACGGCCAGAAGGATGTGACCTGGATCGCCAATCGGGAGCTGATCCCCGAGCATCTGGCCGGAACCGTCCGCGAAGGCGACATTGTTATAACGCTCGGAGCCGGTAACATCTGGCAGCAGGGAGAAGCGCTGGTACGGCTGTTAGGGGAAGAAAGCTGAAGCCTGAAACGCCGGAAATACGCGGGCAGTTGCTGCAGCACGAACCGATGAGTCTCCATACCTCTCTCAAGGTAGGCGGACCGGCTGATTTTTACGCTATTCCAGAGGATGCAGAAGATCTGCAGCGTCTACTGTCCTGGTTACGTAATCGGAATATCCAATGGATGCCTGCAGGCAGAGGGTATAACCTGCTGGTGCGGGACAAAGGGATCCGTGGAGCGGTGATCTCGCTGGAACGCTTCGACCACATCACAGCAATCGAGGGGACGCTGATTAAGGCTGAGGCCGGCGTAGAAAACCTTGCGGTGGTCAGGTTTGCCCAGCGACTGGGATTAGGTGGCATCGGATTTATCTCGGGGATTCCGGGTACAATCGGCGGTGCGATAAAAATGAACGCCGGTGCTTATGGCATGGGGCTACTGGAGAGAACTGATCGCCTGACTCTGTTGCGGAACGGAATAGTCTCTGATTTCCGTATGGATGAGCTGGACTACGGTTACCGTCATCTAAAACTGGATGATGGCGATATCGTACTGGCCGCGACATTTAGGCTGGAAGAACGCGAATCACCATATACCGAGGATGAGATTCGCAAGGATCTGGAATTGCGGCGAACAAAGCATAACGTTGGACATCCCAGCGCTGGATCGTTCTTTAAAAACCCACAAGGACATGCTGCCTGGCGGTTGATAGATGCGGCTGGAATGCGTGGTGCAAAAGTCGGCGGCGCCGAGGTTTCTGAGGTGCACAGCAACTTCCTGGTAAACACTGGAGGCGCAACAGCAGCCGATTTTTTGTCTCTTGCGGTGATGGTAAAAAATGCTGTGTTTGAAACATCCGGCGTAACACTTGAGGAAGAGGTACGAATAGTAGGCGAAGCTTAGTCTTGGCTTGCGATAGAAAGGTTTTCAGATGATGAAATCAAAAAAAATTGGCGTACTGCTCGGCGGACTTTCAGCCGAGCGTGATGTTTCGCTGAAAAGTGGCACCGCAGTTCACCAGGCGCTCGTTGCACAGGGGTATAATGCCGTGGCTATTGATGTCGGGCGAGACCTGCCTGATGTTCTGAGGCGAGAGGGGATCGAGGTGGCCTTCATAGCCCTCCACGGCCGTTACGGAGAAGACGGCTGCGTGCAGGGATTGCTGGAACTGATGCAGATCCCGTACACCGGATCCGGCGTACTGGCGAGTGCTTTGGCCATGCATAAGCGCTACAGCAAACAAACCTTCGCCGCCAGCGGCATCCTCACGGCACCCTTTTGCTGCTACCGTCGCTGTGAAACCGTGGCTTTGGCTGACCTGCCGTTCGCCCTGCCTCTGGTTGTCAAGCCGGTCCAGGAGGGCTCCTCGGTCGGCGTCTCAATTGTCAGGGAAGAGGCTCAGTTGGCAAAAGCGCTTGAACTCGCTTTCCACCATGATGATGAGATACTGGTAGAGATGTATATAAAGGGTCAGGAGATACAGATAGGCATATTGGACGACCGTCCGATAGGAGCAATCGAGATTGTTCCTAAAAATGAATTCTACGACTTTGAAGCCAAATACACAGACGGCATGGCCGAACACGTATTCCCGGCACGGCTGACACAGGAATTGTATGAAAAAGCTCAGCAGATCGGCCTGGCGGCCCACCGGGCCCTGGGGTGCAAGGGTTATAGCCGCGTAGATCTTCTGGTGACAACGGCTGGCGACTGCTATGTGCTGGAAGTCAATACACTGCCCGGTATGACAGCACTTTCACTTCTCCCTGAAATTGCTGCAAAAGGAGCCGGATTGCAGTTTGAGGCACTTGTCTCGCGTATTATTGAATCAGCAGCTCTTTCGACCAAGGTAAACTAACAAAATGCGGGACTTCGCAAAATCTTCATACAAGCGCGGAAAGGTAGCGCCCAATAGAGTAAAGATCCAGCGCACACCACTGGACCTGAAGAAGTATCTGCGTCCGCTGAAGGGTATTGCTACAGGACTGTTTGCTATTACGCTTGTGTGTGGCGTACTGTTTGGTTGTTATCGAGCCATCACAACGATAACCATGTTCTCTCTCAAATCAATTGAAGTAACTAACACCAAACACCTGACCAGAGATGAAATACTCGGCTTGGCCGGTTTGGAGACGGGTAAAGATCTCCTCGGAATGGACCTGAAGCGCATGGGAGAGCATATTTTACAGAATCCATGGGTGGAAACTGTGCGCATTAACCGCTATTTTCCAGATACCGTTTCTATAGTTATTACCGAGCGTGAACCGATCGCAATCGTTAACATGGGGTTCATTTACTATCTTGACCATAAGGGGAACGTCTTTAAAGTTCTCAACCAGGGTGACAGACTCGACTTTCCGGTTGTCACCGGTTTAAGCGAAGAAGAACTGGAAAAAGACCCTAAGGGGACTAAGGAGGCGCTTGAAACTACCTGCGACCTCCTTAAGATATTACGTGAAAAAGGCGCATTTATCCTTGCGGATGTATCAGAGATTCATTACGATAAGGGTTATGGTTTTACACTGTTTACCGCTGCCGGCTCTCTTCCGATCAAGATCGGTGCGGGGGATTTCAACTCAAAGGTCGAGAGGTTCGCACGTATCTATCAGAATCTGATGGTACAATTACCGTCAATTCATTATATTGATCTCGACTTCAACGATAAAATAATTGTTAAAAAAAGCTAGTTCTCACATTTTGTTTTTCAGCAGGGGGGAGTGGTATGTCAGCAACAAAACGGGATAATCTGATTGTCGGCCTCGACATCGGTACAACCAAGATTTGCGCCATTGTCGGCAATGTCACGGAAGAGGGTATTGATATCGTCGGCATAGGAACCAGCCCTTCCAGCGGACTTCGTAAGGGAGTGGTTATCAATATTGAAAGTACCGTAGGGGCAATACGCAAAGCCATCGAGGAAGCGGAATTGATGGCAGGATGTGAGATCAAGTCGGTATACGCCGGCATTGCCGGCGGTCATATCAAGGGGTTGAACTCCAATGGCGTCATCGCAATCAAGAATCGCGAGGTTTCTCAGGAGGATGTTCGCCGGGTTATTGATGCAGCAAAAGCAATTAACATCCCGATGGATCGTGAGGTCCTCCACATTCTGCCGCAGGAATTCATCATTGACGAACAGGACGGCATCCGCGAACCGCTTGGCATGAGCGGTGTCAGGCTTGAAGCCAAGGTGCATATCGTCACCGGAGCTGTAGCCAGCGCCCAGAACATAGTCAAATCCTGCAACCGGGCAGGACTTGATGTAGCCGACATCGTACTGGAGCAGTTGGCGTCATCACACGCTGTCCTTTCCGAAGACGAGAAAGAGCTGGGTGTCTGCATGGTAGATATCGGTGGCGGAACAACCGACATAGCCATTTTTGCCGACGGGGCGATCAAGTATACGTCTGTTATATCTCTTGGGGGCAATCAGCTTACAAACGACATTGCCGTAGGGCTGCGCACCCCGTTTGCCGAGGCTGAAAAGATCAAACAGAAATACGGATGCTGCCTGGCTTCGCTGGTTGGCAAGGAAGATAAGATTGAAGTGCCAAGCGTTGGCGGACGCAAGCCACGCGAACTTTCACGTAACGTATTATGTGAAATACTTGGGCCACGTATGGAGGAGATTTTCTCGCTCGTCAACCGTGAGATCATCAAATCAGGGCTGGAAGATTCTATTGCATCAGGTGTTGTTATCACAGGCGGTTCAAGCATTCTGGAAGGGATACCGGAATTGGCTGAGCAGATTTTCAATCTTCCGGTACGGCGAGGACTCCCGCAAAAAATAGGGGGCTTGAATGATGTCGTAAAATCTCCGGTTTACGCCACTGGCGTCGGCCTCGTTGTTTACGGTAGCCGTAACTCCGGTTCAAGGGAGTTCCCAACCGGCAAGCCGGAAGCAAACCTGTTTGGATCTGTTTTAGGGCGGATGAAGGGCTGGTTCAGCGAATTTTTCTAGCACCAACTAATTTTATTATGTGACTTCAGGCCGTTTACCATATCTTGTGTAAACGGCCTGTTCTTTAATTAGAACGACTAACTCTGACAGCCGTTTCAGTAAACAATCCTCTAACACTCTGTTTTCTAAAGACACCTTTTTACTGCAAAAAATATATTATTTTTTCCTTTGATTCTTGGCTTAATTGGGGTTACATTTCTAAAAATAACAATTAAATATAACCATAAATTATATAGGGGGGATTGAATGTTTGAATTTGATGAGACTATTGAGCAAAGTGCTGTAATTAAAGTGATCGGGGTCGGTGGCGGCGGCGGTAATGCCGTCAATACCATGATATCCAGCTCCATACATAAAGTGGATTTTATTGTCGCCAACACAGATGCCCAATCCCTCCGAACTTCAAAAGCACCGGTTAAGCTCCAGCTCGGCCGTGAGTTGACCAAAGGACTTGGCGCCGGCTCAAAGCCGGAAGTCGGAACGGCTGCAGCTCTTGAAAATAAAGAACAACTGGTAGAAGCTATCAAAGGGTCGGATCTGGTCTTCATCGCTGCCGGCATGGGCGGCGGCACCGGTACCGGTGCAGCACCTGTGATTGCTGAAGCCGCACGTGAAACCGGCGTACTGACGGTCGGGGTCGTCACCAAACCATTCACATATGAAGGCAAAGCACGTTCGGTACTTGCTGAACAAGGCATAGCTGAACTCAAAAAGCATGTCGATTCACTGATCATCATCCCCAATGATCGCCTTATAAGCCTGGCCAGCAAAAACATGTCCCTGTTTGATGCGTTCAAACCCTCTGATGACGTTCTGCGTCAGGCGGTTCAGGGAATTTCAGAGTTGATTACCTCTACCGGCTTAATGAACCTCGACTTTGCCGATGTGAAGACCGTCATGAGCGTTCGCGGCATGGCCATGATGGGCATTGGCATGGGAAGTGGCGACAATCGTGCAGCTGATGCGGTAAACAACGCCATCTCCAGCCCATTGCTGGAAGATAATGACATCTCCGGAGCCAAGGGCGTACTGGTCAACATCACCGGATCAGAAGCCATGACCATGGACGATTACAATACTGTTAACCGTATTGTTCACGAGAAAGTCCACGAAGATGCCAACATCAAGATCGGTGTTGTTCGTGATGACGAGATGGGCGAAAACATCAAGGTGACTGTCATTGCCACAGGCTTTGGTGATCGCTTTGACGCTGAAAAAAGTCGTGACATTCGCAGAAGCAGCTTGTCGTTAGCTGAAAAGCATGTTGCCAGTCCAGCATCCCTGGATCGACCAACCTTCCAGCGTGATCGTGAAAAAAACGAGAATGTTACGCGCATTCGTCCGGCAGTATCATTTATTGAAGAGGATGAAGATCAATATGACATTCCGACTTTTTTGCGCAAATCTGTGGATTAAAGCCATTTACCATTGATTAAGAAAGGGGGCATGCCGTACGGCATGCCCCCTTTTATATTTTTATTCCTGAAATACTCGTTATTAATTAACTTTTTTATCCCTGAGCAAATCCCGGATTTCGGTGAGTAACAACTCTTGATTAGGTATCGCTGTCGGCTCAGCAGGAGCCGCTGCTTCATTTTTCTTAAGGGTATTCATGGCTTTTACCGCCATAAACATCGCAAAGGCAATAATAGTGAAATCAATGACCGTCTGAAGGAATTTTCCATAACTGATCAGCACAGCCGGTTTATTGTCAATAGCATCTTTAACGACTATTGACAGATTCGAAAAATCAACTCCCCCCAGAACTACGCCGATAGGAGGCATAATCACGTCGGCGACAAGGGATGAAATTATTTTACCAAAAGCCGCACCGATGATGATGCCTATTGCCATGTCAACCACATTTCCCTTAACGGCAAACTCCTTAAACTCCTTCAATACGCTCATGACACTTACCCCTTAAAATGAATTTAAAACTGTTCAGTTCAATATTATCAGCAATTATGTATTAAACAATCTATTGTTTTTTCCAGCGAAATAAATGACGTATATTTTATCGACTGCAAATTTTTCTGGACGAACTGAAAACTATCAAGTATATTTAAAAGTTGCACCATATCAACCATACAAGCAATGAGAGGCAATCCAATGGCACAAGCAGAAAAAGGCAATACTGTAACAATCAATTTTACCGGAACACTCGAAGATGGAACTGTATTCGACTCGACTCTCGAAGACATGGAATGTAGCGACAACGAATGCTGTGATGACGGCTGCGACGATGGCGGTTGTGGAGATGATGAGTGTGGATGTGGCGGCCACGAGAGCGGCCCGATGACCTTTGTTCTTGGTGAGGAGATTCTCTTCCCACAGATCGATGCAGCCATAGTCGGCATGACAACAGGCGAGAAAAAGACCGTTAAAATTGCAGCAGCTGACGCATTTGGTGAGTACGACAAAGAAAAGATTTTCACCGTACCACGCAGTGAACTTCCGGAAGATCTTATCCCTGAAGTCGGTGACGAGCTCAGCCTGTCCAACGAAGATGACGAAGAACTTGAAGTCGTGGTGCTTGAAACAACTGAAGATCAGGTCACCTTTGACGCCAACCATCCGCTGGCCGGCGAAGACGTCACCTTTGAAATCGAACTCGTAAGCATTGCATAAAAACCGGTAACAGTAATTTGTTAGCGTTAGCAATGTATTTAACAAAAAAAACGGCCAAAAGGCCGTTTTTTTTGTTAAAACTTTTGATGGGACAGATCAGACCAGGTCGAAATTATTCTGATACGCCATAAGCGTATTAATCATCAGCGCCGCTACAGTCATCCGTCCGACACCACCAGGTACCGGTGTTATCCAGGAACACTTTTTGCTGACATTTTCAAAGTCCACGTCCCCCACTAGCTTGCCGTTTTCAAGGCGATTGATGCCGACATCTATCAACACAACACCCTCTTTGACCATATCCTCGGTAACGAACCCGGGAATACCGACCGCCACGACAATAATATCGGCACGCCTTGTTTCATCAAGCAGCAGTTCACGGGGGGTCTCGATATGTGCCAGCGTGACCGTTGCATTACCTATTTCGAAATCGTTAGAAAGCATGATTGAAATCGGTTTACCAACAATGTTAGAACGACCGATAACGACGCAATGTTTTCCTTTGACAGGTATTTCGTAGAACTGAAGCAGCTTGCAGATACCGTAAGCGGTAGCCGGCCTGAAAGCCTTCTGCCCCAACGTCATACGGCCGAAATTGGTAGGATGAAAACCGTCAATGTCCTTTGCCGGATCAATCGCATTGATGATATTCTGTGGATTAATATGTTTCGGCACCGGCAGCTGCACGATCAGACCATCAGTGGCATGATCAGCGTTGATCTCGGCAATTTTTGCCAGAAGCTCTGATTCGGAGATGCTTTCCGGAAAACGGAGCAAGGCACTTTCAAAGCCGGCACTTTCGCATGATTTGATCTTGGATTTCACGTATGATTCACTGGGAGCATGCTCACCGACCAGTATCACGGTCATGTGCGGTTTGCGCAAACCGGAGTCGACATACCCGACAACTCGCTTGGATATGTCAGCCACCAGACTTTCAGCACATATTTTCCCATCCAGTAACTTCATAACACGCGTTCCCTTTATGCAGTGCGATTCGTAACTTCAATCAAATGATAGCCAAACTGGGTCTGTACCGGTCCTAGGACTTTTCCGACTTCGCCGGAGAATACAACGGTATCAAACTCCTTTACCATCTGACCCGGGCTGAATTCACCGAGATTGCCACCATCTTTGCCTGACGGACACTGGGAATTTTCACGGGCACACGCCGCAAAATCTTCTCCCGCTTCGATTTTTACTTTTAACGCTTCACATGCTTCTTTGGTTGACACCAGAATGTGACGGGCAGATGCTTTGGCCATTCTAAACTCCTTTATTGTTTGGTCGGCAGGGATTTTACCTGCTGAGACAGCTTGATGTCTCTTTTTGACACTAATACTATCATTAGTCAATATGTCAAAAGAAGAACAGTTCCATATTCGTAGCAGGAGTGACGGTAAAGAGTGAAGCAAGGAGCTCCGGTGAGGCTAGGACCTATGTCAGGCGATGGTGTGCCGGATGTCCTTTCCCTTGACCATAAATATCACCATCTCTGCAATGTTGGTAGCGTGGTCTGCAATACGTTCCAACGATTTTGAGATATAGTTGAGCTTCATGGCACGGGAAATTGTGGTCGGGTCTTCGATCATGAAAGTCAAAAGTTCACGCTGGATCTGAATATTAAGGTCATCCACAAAAGTGTCGTCCTTGCAGACTTTAATCGCCAGATCCGAATCACCGCGTACAAAGGCATCCAGAGCCTCCTTGACCATGATCTCCGCCCGGTTGGCCATGCGGGGAATATCGATATAAGGCTTCAGAGGAGGCTCTTCGTTCATCTCCCGAGCCCGCTTGGCGATGTTGGCACACTGGTCACCCATCCGTTCCAGGTCGGTGACGATCTTGAGCGCAATCGTTATAAAGCGCAGATCACGCGCGGCAGGCTGGCGCAGCGCCAACAATTCCAGACAGCGCTCGTCGATCGACACTTCGGCAGTATTTACTTCATGATCCAATTTAATGGTGCGTTCGGCCAATGGCGTGTCCCTGTCGACAAGCGACTTTACCGAATTTGCTATCATCAACTCAACCTTGCCACCCATAACAAGAATGCTCTGCTTCAAATCATTCAACTCAATGTCGAATGCGGTACTGATGTGTTCGCGTTCCATTATTTCTCCTCATCCGGACGAGCCGAAACCAAAATTGTATTTCACGCTACAACGCAACGTTTTAAACCATGGATTTAATATGTTTTCGTTGCGGCGTTGCGGCGTTGCGGCGTCGCGTGAGTAACACCTTGCTTTAACCGGTTACGCACATATCTAACCGAATCTTCCGGTGATGTAGTCTTCTGTCTGTTTTTTCTCCGGGTTGGTAAAAATCTTGCGAGTTCCCCCGGCTTCGATCAACTCTCCGAGATAAAAGAAGGCGGTCACATCCGACACCCTCGCAGCCTGCTGCATATTATGGGTGACGATGACGATAGTATACTTGCTTTTAAGCTCTTCAATCAACTCTTCTATTTTGAGGGTAGAAATCGGATCAAGTGCCGAGCAGGGCTCATCCATCAGGATTATTTCAGGATTGACCGCAATTGCGCGGGCGATACAGATGCGCTGGGCCTGGCCGCCGGAAAGCCCCAGGGCTGAATCATTAAGGCGGTCCTTGACCTCGTTCCAGATAGCGGCGCTTTTCAGGCTCCGTTCGACCGCCTCGTCGAGAGTCGCCTTGTCATCGACACCGGCGATGCGGAGGCCATAGACAATGTTCTCATAAATCGACTTGGGGAAGGGATTGGACTGTTGGAAGACCATGCCGATCCTGCGCCGCAGCGAGATAACATCGGTGGAAGAGTCGTTAACTTCAGCTCCGTTAAAGAGAATACTACCGTCAATCCTGGCGCTCTCCACCAGGTCGTTCATGCGGTTGAAACAGCGTAACAGCGTGGACTTGCCGCAGCCGGACGGTCCGATAAAGGCGGTCACCTGATGGCGGGCCATGTCAAGGTTGACGTTCTTCAAAGCATGGGCAGTACCATAGTAAAGGTTCAGATCCGTGACTGAAAGAATTGGCGGGTTTCCGCTTTGTTCCAAGTTTTGTGACATGTTCTTTCCTTATTTAAGTGCGCTAAACCAAATAAAAGCATTTACCGCAGAGTTCGCAGAGGAACGCAAAGTTAAAACAGAAGGTTCGTAAAAACAAGATATCGCCGCTTGGGCTTTACAGATTATTAGTATAATCACTTGTCTCTTCGGTTTCCTCTGCGTTCCTCTGCGGCCTCTGCGGTGAAAAAGCCGTTTATACGTTAAAACGTCGAAGTCGTATATTTGCTGCGCATCCGGTTGCGCAAGTATATTGCGCTGCTGCTTGCTACGATAACGATTGCCAGCAGCAGCATAGTTGTAACATATACCATCGGTTTGGCAGCTTCTACGTTGGGGGACTGAAAACCGACATCGTAGATATGAAAGCCAAGGTGCATGAATTTTCGATCCATATGGAAAAACGGGAAATTCATATCGAACGGGAGTGTCGGCGCAAGCTTGACCACGCCGATAATCATCAGCGGCGCCACCTCTCCGGCTGCTCGGGCCATCGAGAGGATCAATCCGGTCATGATACCGGGGGTTGCCATCGGGAGCAGATTTCTGGTCAATGTCTGGAACTTGGTGGCACCAAGAGCCAGCGAACCCTCACGAATCCCTTTTGGAATCGAGGCGAGTGACTCCTCGGTAGCGACAATTACCACCGGTACGGTCAGCAGCGCCAGAGTCAGGCTCGACCAGAGAATGCCTCCGGTACCGAAGGTGGGGGTCGGCAACCGCTCCGGGAAGAACAGGGAATCAATACTGCCGCCGATCCCATAGACGAAGAAACCGAGACCAAAGACGCCATAGACGATAGAGGGGACACCGGCCAGGTTATTGACGGCAATGCGCACCATGCGGGTCAGAAGATTGTCCCGGGCATATTCGCGCAGATAGATGGCGGCAATCACTCCAAACGGGAGCGAGAAGATGCTCATCAGCAGTACCATCATGACCGTGCCGAATATCGCCGGGAAAAGCCCCCCTTCGGTATTGGATTCACGCGGGTCGTCCAGCAGCAGTTCGCGAACACGTTCAAGATAAGCTCCGCACTTGGCAAAGAAGGACATACTGTTAGGGCGTTGCAGTGCAACAATATCCACCAGAGAAATGTCTTTTGCCCCGCCGGTGACATCGCTGAACTGGGCAGTTATCTGCCCGATTCCAGCTTGTGTTGCGGTGGCCTGCTCGTTCAAGCGGGTGAACTCGGTCAGTGTTTTTTCACGGGCGGCGGTAAGTTCACTGATTGCAGCAGAGTTCTTTTCTGCGCCACTATATTCCAGTTTCAACAGCTTCAAGCGGTAACGTTCGGCACTGTTGTTCAGCTGCGACATCTGCCCCTTGATCTTGCTGCCGTCATCGAGTTTATCCGCTACCAGCTTCAGCCCCTGCTGCAATTTCTCATACGGCGATGCAGCCGTCAGGTTCTGTCCTTCTCCGGTAACTCCGGTCAGAAACCCGAAATAATTACCATGTTCACGACGTTCGAGCAGCACTGCATCAGCCGGCTCGCTGCTGGAAACGATGTCTTTCTCGTCAATCCAGCGGAAATCCTGACCAAGTACATCACGGTTGCCGACCTTCAGCTGGATGCGGCGAACACCGCTGATAGGATTACTCTCATGCCCGGTGATCTGGCCGAGTGCAAACGAACCGTCTTTAAGTTCCAGCTTGACGAGTGCCCGCGGCCAAAAATAGCCGAGCCCATTGGTCATAACGGTCCCGACCAGCGTCAAGGACATGACCAGTATGATGGCCAGGGCGGCACCGGTTGCCAGCACGTATGGTTCGCCTGTGTTCCAGAATTTTTTCATAATAATAACACCTTACAAATCAAGCTTTTAGTATCGCCCGTATTTTTTCCTGAACCGCTGGCGCAGCGCTTCGGCCACCGTGTTGATAATAAAAGTGAAGATGAACAACAGTACCGCCGAAAGAAACAGCACCCGGTAGAGTGAGCTGTTGAACGGCGCTTCCGGTATCTCGACCGCGATGTTGGCCGACAGGGAACGCAGGCCGTTGAACAGGCTCCAGCTCATAATCGGCGTATTTCCGGTAGCCATCAGCACGATCATGGTTTCACCGATGGCGCGGCCGAAGCCGATCATGACCGCCGAAAACACACCCGGCAGTGCCGACGGGAGCACCACACTCCAGGCGGTCTGCCAGCGGCTGGCTCCGAGGGCCAGCGAAGCGGCGGTCAGATTGCGCGGCACGTTGGAGATAGCATCTTCGGCAATGGTAAAGATAATCGGGATTACGGCAAAGCCAAGTGCAATGGCAATGATAATGCTGTTGCGCTGGTCGTAGCGTATCCCGAGTGAACTGTAAAGCCACTGTTTGAAATCTCCTGCAAACAGATGTATCTCTGCGAGACCGCTCAGCAGATACGCACAATAGATACCGACCAGTACGACCGGAACCATGGCAATGAATTCGTTGCCGCGAGTTACTTTCTGCATCAGGGAGGCGGTTTTGATCCGTTTCCAGAAGAATATGGTAATCAGCAGCATCAGCGGCACGATAATTATGCTCAGAAAGACCGTCAGGATACTCTTGTCGATCAGTGGCGCCAGCCAAAGTCCGGCCAGAAAACCGATTACCACCGAGGGGATGGCGGCCATGATTTCCACGACAGGTTTGATGCGCCCTTTCAGCTTCGGCGACATGAACTGGCTGGTATAGAGCGCTGCCAGAAGTGCCAGCGGCACAGCAAACAGCATGGCAAACAATGTTGCCTTGATGGTGCCGAACACCAGCGGCACAAGGCTCATCTTGGGTTCATAGTCATCACTTGCCGACGAGGACTGCCAGGCGTATTCCGGTTTGTCATATCCTTCGTACCAGACCTTGCCGAACAGGGTACTGAAGGAGATCTCCGGGTGGGGGATATCCATTTTCCAGACCGTTAACATACCGGTGCCGTCAAGAGCGGCCAAGCTGTTCCCCTTGGGGGAAAGGGCCGCGTGAATGATCGGGGCACTGTTCTTAATGGTCAGCAGGTTCCGCTCCGAAGTCATATGATCGGCATGAATTTCAGAGGCGGCCAGCGAAAGAATTGTTTTGTCACGCGGTGACGGGATAATCGCGGCAACCGAGCCTGTATTTGGTCTCAGGGTATGGATTCGTGTCAAACGCCGGTCTTCACCACTGCCGGATACCTTGACAGGGAACCAGGTTGTCAGAGTACCGGCGGCATCCCCGACGGCAACAGAGACGTCTCCAAGCACCAGCTCGAGAGAAGTAATTGCCTTATGGGCTTCAGAAGCAAGGACAGTGTCCAGGCTACGGATCTGTCCCGGCTCGGAAATGTCCCAGCGCAGCAGCATGCCGTTGTCGGTGCCGGCATACAGATAATGCCCTTTCGTATCGACAGCAACGGCAGACAAACGACCCGGCAGCGGTTCGCTGAGCTCGGCAGTGGCACTGCTCCGTTTTTCATTGCCGAGCAGATCCTTTTCCACCAGTTGATGCGTTACCCGTAAGTGCTCACCGGCCAGCCGATCAACCCGCATTATCCCTTTGCCTTCGATCGTACGGGCAAACGACTGCACAACCCCGCTGGAAGCGGCAAAGGTGAGGTCATCAAGAGCGGTAACATCGTGAGAAAGGGAGGTTTTACCCTCGGCACCTTTGGCAGCAGCAAGCGCAACCGTAACCGACGTAATGGCACCGGTATCCCAGAGGAGGCTGTAGGCTGATTTACCAAGATATTCGGCTGAGACAACGCGAGCGGCTCCGGTCGGGATAACCGGCGCCTTGATACTGGCAGAGAGGGAACCATCGGATACTTTCAGAAAATGAAAAGTGCCGCTTTCATCAAGGATGAAAGTCCCCTCCTGCCCCTCTTCAGAGCCGACCGCCAGAACTTTGCCGGCTGCAATGGCTGCAGGCAACTTCACGGTGGCAGCGACTTTGGCAGAAGAGGGGTAAAAGAGCGGCAGAGCCACCCGGGATATCATTACCAGAATCCAGACAACCGAAACGATGACGAGGAGACCGCCAAAGCGGATCAGCAGTTCGGCAAGACGGTCGTTGCGACGGGATTTATCTATAAAGGTTTTCGCCATGGATAGTCATTCCAGCCCGTACGCAACTGCCTCCCTTTATAGAGAGACAGTTGCGAACGGTAAGGTTTACTTTAAGAATTATTTCAGCGCCTTCAGCTGTTCTTCAACCAGTTTTGCCGTCAATGGATCATAGCCATCTTTAACAACAACTTCCTGACCCTCTTTGGAGAGGGCATAGCGAAGGAACTCCTCTACAACCTTTGGCAGCGGCTGGCCCGGCTTTTTGGCAACATAAACATAAAGCATACGAGCCAGTGGATACTTCCCGGAAAGAACATTCTGGTAGTTAGCCTCGGCAACCGGCCCACCTTTCTTATCGGAAAGCGGGAGGGCGCGAACACCAGAAGTTGAGTATCCGATACCGGAATAACCGATTGCGCCGATATCCTTGGCAACACCTTCTACCACTGAAGCGGAACCGGGCTGCTCCTTGACGCTGTTTTTGTAATCACCGTTTTTCAGGACATGATCCTTGAAATAACCGTAGGTACCGGAAGCGGAGTTACGACCATAGAGGCTGATCGGCATAGGAGCCAGTTTGCCGGTTACTCCCAACTGTCCCCAGGTTGCGACATTTGTGCCGCCGCGCTTGTTGGTCTTGGAAAAGATGGCATCCACTTCGTCAAGCGACAGGCTTTTGATAGGGTTGTCCTTGTTGACGAATACCGCCAGAGAATCAAGCGCTACGCCAATTTTGGTCGGCTTGTAACCATACTTTTTTTCAAAGGCTTCGATCTCGGAACTCTTCATCTCGCGGGACATGGGGCCAATCTGGGCTGTGCCGGCGATCAGGGCAGGAGGGGCAGTACTTGAACCCTTACCTTCGATCTGGATGTTGACGTTAGGGTATTTCTTCTTGAAGCCCTCGGCCCAATAGGTCATCAGGTTGTTAAGGGTATCGGAACCGATACTGCCAAGGTTGCCGGCGACACCGGCAGCGGGGGTGTACTTCTTGATTTTAGCATCTACTGTTACTTTTTCGGCGTGAGCAGCGACGACGGTGACCATTAACAGTGCGGCGGTCAGGATTGACTTCTTGAACATTTGTATTTCCTCCTTTGGGGTATGTAACAAAGCTGTAAATACTATATCAGATAATTGTTACAGCGCTGTTACAGGGAGGAAAATAGTTGGTTAAATCTTTGCTGCTGATTGCGCCTTTTGAAGCGTGAACGAGAACATTGATCCCTGTCCAGGCTCACTTGTTACAGAAACATTACCGCCATGAAGCTGGACAATATGTTTCACAATGGCCAGGCCAAGGCCGGTTCCACCCTGTTCACGGGTTCTGGCTTCATCGACTCGATAAAAGCGTTCAAAGATTCGTGGCAGATCCTTGAAGGGGATGCCGATACCGGTGTCTGCTACCGATACTCTGACAAATTCACCGTCATCTTCGGTAAACAAGCGGATTGAGCCTCCATCAGGAGTGTACTTGATGGCATTTTCAAGCAGGTTGACTACAACCTGTTCAAGTCTTCCCTGATCTGCCATAACACGCGGCAAGCCACCGCCAGCAGATTCGTTTATTATTGAAATGTTCTTCTGCACCGCACGTTCATGAAGCAGCATACACGCCTTGGTTATCGTCCCTGAGACATCAAGCGGACTTGGCTCTATCAGGGCATCTTTTGTTTCAAGGCTTGAAAGCGTGAGGATATCGTTTATCAGATTGGTTAAACGATCCGAGTGGTTGGAGATAATTTCAACAAACTTCATTGCGCGGACCGGGTCTGACTCCAGAGCACCATCCAGCAGGGTCTCGGCATATCCCTTGATAATTGTCACCGGTGTTCGCAATTCATGGGAAACATTGGCAACAAAATCCCTGCGCATATTTTCAGCCTTTTTCAGGTCGCTGATATCGTGGAAGACCGCAACAGTCCCCTGTCTGACACCATCGACTTTCAACGGCACCCAGTGCGTCAGGAGGGTGCAATCTTCCGGCTGGATTGCTATCTCCCGTATAAGTTCGCTCACATCCGGTTTGCCAAGATCGTTGAATGCCTCCAGCAAATCCGGGTGGCGCGATATTTCCACCAGCTTTTTGCCCTCTACGGGACCGGTTATTGAAAAGAGAGTGCGAAATGCCGGGTTAACGAGGGTTATGACGCCATCCGGAGCTGTCACCATAACCCCTTCGCCCATACTGCGCAGAATAGTGTCAAGGCGCTGTTTTTCCGCCGAAAGATGCTGCACTTGGTCTTCGATTCGTTCCGACATATCATTCAGTACACCGGCAAGCATGCCGATCTCATCGTTGGAAACAACCGGAATTTTGGCTTTGTTACCGCCATGGCCGATACGGGCGGCAGCATCGGCCATATCACGCAACGGCTTTGACGTCAGATTGGAGAGAGCGTAGCTGAACAGGAGCGCTATCAGTATGGTGACTAGTGTTGCCCCGCCGACGACACCGTGCAGGCTGTTGCGGGCTGAGGCGAGGTATTCAAGCGGCATGGCAAGTCTTATGACACCATCTGTCGTCCCACTGCCGTACGTCAAGGCTGAGTAAAGCATCGAAGTTCGCAGGGTATCCGAATAGCGCACCGCGCTGCCGCTGCCATTTTTAAGCGCCTCCTGCACCTCGGGGCGGTGCAGATGATTCTCCAGTTGTGACAACCGAGCCGGTCCAACATCCGAATCACCAACCACCGTGCCGTCCGGTGCGATCAGTGTGACCCTGGCCTTGATAACGGCTCCAATCGACTCAGCAAGCTGCTGCCGCGACGTAACATTTTTGTCACTGGTCACCAGCAGACGGGCCAACTGCCCTTCGTTGGCAAGGTTAATCCGACTTTCCTCAATCATCCCTTTTTGCAGGGAACGATTGAAATACAGATAGAAACTTCCGGCCATCAACACAATCAGGAAGACATACGACAGCACCAGTTTGGTTCGGAATCCCATATAATTTACTCCTCTATCTTGTAGCCAAAACCACGGACTGTCTTGATGATGTCGCTTGGTGCGCCCAGTTTTCCGCGCAGACGGGTTACATGCGTATCAACGGTTCTGGTGTCTCCGGAATTGTTATAGCCCCAGACCCTCTGCAACAGCTGTTCACGGCTTTGTACACATTCTTTTTTTTCCGCCAGGTGAAGCAGCAGCTTGAACTCGGTACTTGTTAATTCTACCTCAGTTCCGGCACTTATGACAGTATGGCGTTGTTTATCAATGACAATATCACCAATGGCAAGAAGCTCGGAATCCGCTATTTTAGCTTCAGGTTCGAAGCGCCTCATGACCGCCTTAACCCGCAGTGCCACTTCGCGCATGGAGAATGGCTTCACAATGTAATCATCGGCGCCAACCTCGAACCCGACGACACGATCAATCTCATCACCTTTTGCGGTTATCATGATTATCGGTATATGCGCTGTGCGCTGATCCTTGCGAAGAAACTTGCAAACATCTGTCCCCAACATCCCCGGCAGCATCAGGTCCAGCAGGATAAGATCAGGAAGGTCCGAACCGGCCCGCTCCAACCCCAGCTTGCCGTCATGAACACAGGTAGCGGCGTAGCCCTCCTTTTCAAGGTTAAAAGCCAGCAACCCGGCCAGATCTTTTTCGTCCTCGATAATCAGCACTCTCTTCATATTTATTCTCCTACTCCTGACAGGCAATCAGTTCAAACAGATCCATTATTCTACATTTGGTTGTAACATATTATTGTTACATCAGTGTTACAGAAGCATAAAGATTTTGTAGAATCTGCATCGATGCACGGTTCCCGTCAATAAAAATTCACAAAGATTTTATCTTATCTCAACACGGTTGTAATATTGGTCGTATATACTTAGATAAAAAATGAGGAGGAGGCCGCGATGAAAATCAGATTAAATGAGGACTATTATTACTGGTGCTGTGACTGGTGTGATTCGGAAAATCGGGTGCTCTGGGCAAAGCTGCAGGATGGCACCAGTTGTGGCGCATGTCACCGGGTGATGACCCTACCGGACATGAAAAGTGGCGTTATCATCGATAGCAAAATAGCAGCGGGGTTATACTAGTGTTATCCATGGCACGACTGCTGACATCTCTGGCAGATTGGTGGAGCTTGCCTACTAGAGACGGTTTTGCAGCACTGGATATACAGATTGACAAATTGCGAATGCTGCGCGATTCCTATCAGATATCATCGCAAGATATGCGTAATGATATGATCGCTGATGTAAACTGATGCTGCTAATCCAGCAGCAAAAATTATAAGTATGTTTCCAGATCAGGAGGCAGCATGTTCATCACATCGCCTTCCTTACCGCTGCAGCAACTCTCTTCAACTTGTTATTTCAGAAACAGCACAAACAAATGCAGGTTATCCAACCGACCAGTACAATCCCGGCCGAAAACAGGGAATAAGAAAATGGCCACTGCATTCCGTGAGTCATCATGAATGTCCGCTATACAGCTGCATCAAATAAATCACAATCTCGATGGCAATGAGGATGATGATAATCCATTCAAGGCGGGCGGCGCGGCGGGCATGGGAAAGACCGGTAAAAACATCGGTCATGTCCAGCAGGGTCTCGGATTTGTGCTTGATTTCAAGATAGCGTTGGCTGAGTTCAAACAAGCCGGCCATGGTGGTATAAAGGCGGTCGGCCTCGGGGTTTTCCCAGGTGATGTCCGGCTTGTCCAGCACCATGATATGGGCAATTGAGGTAAACTTGAAGCTGAGGATTGAAGAAGCCAGCCGCGCCATATCGCGGTCCGGCAGTTCCAACTTGCCCCGCCCCAGGTTGGCGATCAACACTTCGACCTCATCGAAGACCACGTCGATACGTTCCTCGATCCGCTCCAGCGCCACCGATTTGGCAATAACAAAGCAGATGATGTCCAGGAAAGCCAGGTTGTAGAAGGGCATGACAGCGCCATCGTTGGCAATGGACGGCTTGCAATCCGGATCAATCTCCAGCCGGTATTCCTCACGATATGGTGATTGGACCTGTCCCTTCAGAGAATCGGCGTACTGGGGAATGATGTCAAGAAAACGGGTGATTAGGTCGCCCGAACAGTTAAGAAACACAACTCCACCGAAATAATAGAGATAGACTCGCTCGTTACCATTACCGCTGGCCAATGCAAAGGTCACCGGATTCAGCTTCATCGGCTCTTCCCAGCGAAATTTACGGGTTATGCCCAGTTTTGCCGCAAGGCGGTTTAAATCAAGCTCTCCGCCAAAGGCAAATGCTTTGAAAGTAAATAATTCCATCAGCCCCTACATTTCTTTGATTACCTTTGTTTGTGTTGCAGCTCATCAAGCTCTTTGATGCCGATATCATGCAGTGCTGTATCATCCGAAGCGCACATTTTATTCACCAGCTCTTCCCATTCATAAGTAGCACCAGGTTTTTCAGACGTAAGCGCTCTCATTTGGCGGCCGATTTCAGCATATTTTGTCTTATCTAGAGCAATCATAGCTCTCATTCCCCCTTTTGCAATCCGGCTTTAGTTATTTTTTGTCACATTACTGCTTCGCTTGCCCTGACTTTATCTTGCCGTTTATGAGCGGGGTATGGTTGCGACCAGTAACCGCATATTATGCACCGCGTACCCTGTACAACGGTGAAATCAAGTATGATTTCGTGATTCATGACCCCGATCTGCGCCTTACATTTTGGACAATTCATACCGACTCCCAATAAATCTTGAATTACACTGCAGCACAATACTCGCTTGGATCGCAGTCGCTATCGTTTTCAGATGTGCTGCCAGGGCCGACATATTTTCCAAGATCCTGATGTAACTGAATTATCGCCTTAATTGCGGTAAAAACCGACTCCTTCGCCTTGCCGTCGCTACACTCTTCATAGGCATTCTTCAAAGCTGTTATTGCGGTCGTGGTAAGAAGGCTCAAATTGAGATGCGAAATATTCATGGCGATTCCCTCCGTTTTATACAGGTTCATTTCTTTGAGATAGCTGAGATTGTATCAAAGCACCTGTCACAGCGGTGTGCCGTGTTGGTAAACAATGTGTAACAGATCAAGAAAGTATCACTGTTTAGTTGTCACCAAATCGTTACCGGATCTCTACGCAGCAGAAGGAAATGATCTGGTATAATTTCACAAATTTATAGGTGCTGACATTCATGACATTAAAGGCCAAAACTATTACACGTCTCACACGACTGTTCATCCTGACCGTCATGGCGGTCGCTTTTGCAGCGCACAACTCTGGAGCGATTCCGCTGACAATTTCCATTGATGCTTCAAAAAATTTGCACGCCAATCCTATCGTTTCCCAGGCCATTGATGATGTTGAAGGTCTACTGCGCACTTCGTTTCCGAACGCAGCGGTCACGCACGACGCACTCAGCGGCCAGGTGCGGATCGTACTGCCGGATGTCAGCGCCAACAGGGATCGCTGTATCCCGGGACCATCGGCGCGACCCTATCTCTGTACAGCCGTACCGGACGCTTCCTATCGCTGGAGTTCAAAAAAACGGGGTGGGACCATAACGCTTCGCTTGTCAGCCGTTTCTCCGGAAGGTGTCGCCGCCGGATTGTACGGCCTGTTGCAGGAAAAACTCGGTTTCAGATTTTATCACCCCCGTGAAAGCATCCTCCCGACTCTGAAGAGCTGGCCGCTCCCGGAACGGTTCACCTTTGCCGCTTCACCACGCTTCGAAAAACGGGGCTTTCACCTCCACACACAGCACCCGATCGAACTAACGGAACAGCTTATGGATCCTTCAGTTCCGAACGCCTTTGAAGACGTGAAAGCCTATATTGACTGGCTGGCACGCAACGGGCAGAACACCTTCCAGTTTTTCCTGCTGCGCGGTGTTGATCGTGACACGTGGCCTGCCCACGCCCGGCGCATCGTGGAATATGCTCACCGGCGAGGTATCCGCTGCGGCATCGAAATATCACTCTCCATGATCCAACAGCAGGCCTTTCAGGCAATTACCCTGTTGCATCCTTATCCGTCATATCAACGGCAGGTTGACCATACGCTGGCCTGGCTGTTCCAGGCGCCATGGGACTATATGAGCCTCGATGTCACCCTCGGTGAACATCTGCCTTTTCTGGACAAGCTGCTCCCCGATGTACAGATGCATATAGAGCAGCAGGTGGAGAAACGTTACGGTGCGCGCTTGATGTATGCCACCCACGTCATCTGCTCAAAGGACGGCGCCAAAGTCAGACGACCAAAACTCCCCAACAGCGGCATCATGATCCATACCGTCATGTGCTATTCAGCCTCTGAAGCCAAAGCGCCGGTGTACGGCAACCAAAACCAGCGCTTCATGCTTGAGGCTGCCATTGCCGAGAGCAAACGCCGCGAAACATGGTACTGGCCCGAGTCGTCCTATTGGGTCGGCTTCGACACGTCGGTGCCGCTGCTGCTCCTGCCTTATCTGGATGCCCGTTGGAACGATATCGAGACAATGGCGGCCCTCGGCGTGAGCGGCCATCTCACCTTTTCATCCGGCTGGGAATGGGGCTATTGGCTGACCGACTGGAGCATCGCTCGTTGGTCGTGGCAACTAAAGGACAACGGCCGGGTGCGCCCGACATCCCCCTTGTCGAGGTTGGCGGAACTGAGTAAAGACCGGGAGCTGCAGCGGTTGATGGGACAGGCTTTGACGCTGCAAAACAGGTATCTGAAGGGTAAGGAGCTGCTCCGTTTCATGGCAGCTCTGACCCCTTTTTCGGAGTTGCCGTCCCCCTTCAACAAACCGTTCCAGCCGGAGCCGAAGTTTCGTTACGGGTGGTTGCTGAATGATGCGACACCGGCAGAAGCAGGGCAGGCTCTGGCTCAACCGCTGGCCGATCTTGAAACGTATGCGGTGCGTATGGGTAAGGTTGTGGATCTGCTGGAGAGAAAGATCGGGCAGATGCGTGATGCGGGACACATCGGAGAAGCACAGCTCACGTTGCTGTCAGAGTTTGAGCGCGGCCTGCGGGTGACCGCCCTGCGGGCCAGCCACCGGGCGCTGACATTGAGGGCGCTATGGGCCAAACGCGAAGAGCATGCACATACGCGTGACCACTCCCACGGCTCATCGCCGCTTCTCGCACGGGCGCGGCTGGTGCGCCAACAAGCCCAAACCCTGGTTCAACGCCAGGAGGCTAACTACCGTTATCCGCTGGATCAGCTCGCCCGGCGGCGCGCCAGCATGACCGCCTATCCCTTCGGTTATCTGTATCCTGCCAGCAGACTGTTTTTCTGGGAACGTGAAGAGGAACAGGTGGCGCATGAGCGTTTCGACGCGATCTTTATGAATCTGTGGGATGCGAGGCGGACGCTGGGGCTGGGGAGTTTGTTTTTGAGGTGAGCCGGAAAGTGGATTGGATAATGCGAAAGAGACCTTTTGTATTGGCGCAGTCGGTGGCGTATTTCTTGCCATCAGAGGCTTCAAGTTTCAGTTGCCGACAAATTGTCGATAACTCAATCCCAGCAATTTTGGCGGTTTTATCTGATAATTTCTTTTGCAGTTATGGTTTCTCTCCTATAGCTCTTCCCTCCACAACAATTTTCTCACCCGTTGACAGTTTACGCTCAGCGGGCCGCAATACCTTCATTGATTTATTTAAAATAAGCACTTTCATCTGATCAATTGCAGTTTTGTTTAGCTTCTGCAATCGTTCTTCGGCAGTCATCTGAATTTTAATCAATTCGGCATTGAGACTTTCAAGATTGGAAAGGACCACTAACTGTTCCAATGTCGCATAATCACGCATATTCCCTTTCAGTTCAGGATGCTCTATTTTCCAAGCCAGAGCGGTTTGACCGAACAGAGCCAGGTTCAGCAGATCAGCTTCATCGGCATAGATAAATTTCTGTTTCGATTTTTGAAGATTTGGCGGGATCAGGTTTTCTTTTATAGCGTCGGTATGAATCAGGTAATTGACCTTGGCAATTGTGCGAGACACGCTCCATTCCAGCTTTTTCTGGTCGTATTCCTCATGTTTCAGCCGCTGAAACTCTTTCAGCAAATACAGCTTAAACTCGGCGCTCACCCAGGAGGCAAATTCAAAGGCGATATCTTGGTGAGCAAACGTGCCGCCATATCTGCCTGATTTAGTTGTGATCCCAATTGCATTGGTTGTTACTATCCATTTCCCGGGGGAAAGCACAAAAGAGTTACTGCCTGCTTCGTACATAAAGCGGTCGAATTCGACCGCTTTAAAATCAGGGTTGTGCAGTTGTTCCCAAAGGCCAATAAATTCTATTGTCGTCCGGCTCCGTAACCAGTTTTTTATAATATCAATCGGTTCATTCGGGTTTTTGTAACGTGCTATATCTGTCAGCGAGATGTAATCGTCCTGTTCTTTGCGAGAAACAGTAATTTCATTTCCTTTGACGCTGATGGTTCTTGTCTTTGTCATTTTCCCCCCTCCACCAACCCAATTTCCTCTTAGGTCAGGCTGTTAGATACAGACGTGTAATCCGCCGATTTTAACAAATCAACCGCACTTTTATAGCAAATCGCCCAATCAAACACCACACAAACGAAAAGGGCGGCATCGCTGCCGCCACTGCACATCCGGAGATCGCGTAACCGTCCTGAAAACGATCACCCTGAATCCGTCGTTCTCTCGCTATACCCGCTTACACCGGCTTGTTCACTTTTTGGATTTCTTCTTGGTTTTCTTTGCCTCAGTACCTTTTTCAGACACTTCGACCTTTTTTACCGGTGCTGTTTTCTTTTTCTTGGCTGGAGCCACACTCTCCTGTTCCTTTGCCCCCAAATATTTCTCGATTCCAGAAATCGCTTCACCACCGTTTTTCCGGTACTTTTGGTACCCGGCGGTGATCTCCTTATGCACTTTAATAAAGTTGTTCAGCTTAGGAACGATAGCAATCATCGCCTGAAAATCATCTGCCAGTGCACATACAGCCTTTTCTTTTTTGCTCATTGCTGCCTCCTTGTTGAGTTTAAAACGTCACTGAAGCTCATTGTGTATATCACTGTTGCAAACAGTACAATGTTACAATTGTGTGAATTTTCACATAATTGCGTGACGAGCCCGCGTATGCCGACAACCACAGACGCCCGTGCTCAACAGAATAGCCTTTTTCAACATCCTAAAGGGGTTTGGCAACCGATATTTCCACCTTCAACACCCCAGAATCCCAGGTGATTTCCGGATATAACGATTTATCAAGACGAAGATAGGTGCCGTCAACTCCCGATGGTGCCCACCAGCATTCATTCCCCCGGTTGGGGAGTTCGTTGAAGAGGTAAAGATCGTTATTATTGTCTCTGGCAATGTACATGTTATGTCTCCTTATTCACCGAGGTCACCCGAACGGAATACGAGTCCTTTTCACCCCTGCCGTCCTGGCGGTACATCATAACCGTAGAACCATCCCAGGTGATCCAGCGCCGGGCTTTTTTGTTCCGGTCCGAATAATCAACGATACGGCAGGGATATTCTTTTCCGTCAACCGTGTACTGTGCCGTGCGGACAAGGCGGTAATCCCGCTTGACCACGGCCATTTTTTCCACATCCAGCACCCTCAGTGCAACCTCTGCTTTGCCCGAAAAATCAAGTCGCGCTTCGGGGCATTCCATGGTGGTGCAGTCATAACTGCTGCGGGGAATGATAACGGAGCGCGCCCCACCCTGTTCACGGACGTCAAAGCGGAATGAGGAGTTCTCAAGCCGCCCTTCGATGTCGATCGTGGCCCCATTTTCGCGGCCCTTGCGGGAATAGCTGACCAGGTCTCTTTTCCTGATTGTTCCTTTCTCGACCGTGTCCTTGTGGTGTCCCATCCATAAAAACGATGCCTTGACCGCTGCTTTGGTTTCAAAGTCAAGGCTGGGCACGCCCCCATCTTCAGCTATGCGCTGGGTGGTGGTAATTTCGCCGATAATAAAGCCCATTGAGGAGACTTTATAGTGGGCCACCGTTTTTGTGTTGGTGCCCGCCGAATGAATACATGCCGGCACCAAGCAGAGAACCACAACGATTGTAAAACACTTGCAGCGATACAACATCACAGCTCTTCCCTTAAGCGGCGCGGAGAAAACCTGACGGCAATGATCCTGATGCAGGCCAGGGAAAGAACCAACAGTATAATCATGGCAACTTCCTGCCACTCCATCTCTTTGTACCAAAAAGCCATCACCTCTGTTAATACCGTTACGATAACTGTATCGATGATATACGTGACCTTGACGCGTCCTTCCGTAAAATAGGCCAGTGCAGTACGCAGCACCTCAACGATGGCAAGTACCGTCAACATATCCACCATAATTGTTTTGAAAGCAGAGTGGAAACTTTGCTGGAATACGAGTCTTAAATCATAAAAGGTGCAGCCAATTCCTGCCAGGATTGCCATCAGGATTGCAACGATCAATAACGACAGAACAACGCGAGCAGACATCTCGAAGAAACGGCTTGCATTCAGATCGATAACATTTTCTTTCCACATAAACATATTTTCCCCATATTTTTCAGGACAATAATCTTTCGCTTCACTGTAACAGGATAAAATCAAGATCAGGTTATGGGGTGGTTACAATTGCGTGAAATGTTACCGACTGTCTGCTCCCCGACTTTTTCTACACAACAATTACACAACCTCAACATGCCTGTAACATTGATATGCTATGAATATCAGGCATGAACCCATATAAAGCAGACCTGCACGTCCACTCCAGCCATTCCAACAAACCGACCTACTGGGCCATGCGCAAGTTCAGTGTGCCGGAGAGCTATACTTCGCCCCAGCACCTGTACAAGGTCGCTCGCGAGCGCGGCATGGATTTTGTTACCATCACCGATCACAACACCATCAACGGCGCCCTGGAGATCGCTCATCTGCCGGGCACCTTCATCAGCGCCGAGATAACAGCCCACTTTCCGGAAAACGGCTGCAAGGTGCATGTGGTGGTGCTGCATATCTCTGAAGCTCAGTTCCGGACGATTCATGAACTGCGCAAGAATGTGTACGAGATGGTGGCCTATCTCCATTCAGAAAAGATCGCCCATTTTCTCGCCCACCCGCTCTACGCACAGAATGACAAACTGAACCTGGAGATCATCGAGAAGTCGCTGCTGCTCTTCACCACCTTCGAAATAAAGAACGGCTGCAGGGCACACCGCTTCAACGGCTTCACCAAACTCATGGTCTCGTCCTTGAGCGAAGCGGTCATCACTCGCCTTGCCGACAAGTATGACATGCAGCCGTACGGCGCCACCCCCTGGGCCAAGGGTATTGTCGGCGGTTCGGATGATCATGGTGGTCTGTTCATTGCCCGGGCATACACAACCGCCTATGACACCCCGACGGTCGATGGCTTCATCGACGCCATCAGGTCGGGAGACAGTTGGGCCGATGGCGAGGATGGCGGGCCGCTGACCATGGCCCATAGCCTGTACGGCATTGCCCACTGTTTCTACCGGGAACGGCTGGGTGATCGCCGCCGCAGCGCGACCCCCTTTGTCAGCGCCCTGCTCGACCGGTTTTTTAACATTGGTTCAGATAATGTCTCGTTCATCTATAAGATCCGGCTGTTTGTACTCAAAAACCTGCCCGCTTCTCGCGACCATACGGGAAAAGGGTTTGAAGAGATTCTCGACTCTGAAGCACGGCTACTGCTTAATGATACCGAGTTTCTGGCAGGTATCCGTAATGGTGACAGTAACCGCAAGATTTTCGCCGTCACCAGCCGCCTTGCAAATCGACTGATTTTCCACTACACGAACCGCCTGATGACCTTGCCACAGGCCGCCGGTTTTTTTGACTACCTCAACACCATTGGCACCATAGGGCTCGTGCACGCCCTTATTTCCCCCTACTACCTGGCGTTTCACCACCAGCACAAAGGGAAGGAGCTGATTCGGGATCTTGCGCATGCGCTGCCGGAAATGCATCAGAAGGAAGCTCCTGAAAAAATCGCCCTGTTCACCGACACCCTGGATGAGATAAATGGTGTTGCCATCACGATCAAACGCCTGATCAGTACAGCAAAGAGCCGTGGGGTCGAACTGACGGTAATCACAGCCGGAGATAATATTGATGATGCCGTTGAAGGGGTAAAAAAGTTTCAGTCGGTGGGTGATTTTGTACTGCCGGAATATCCGGAGTTGAAACTCAACTTCCCACCGATCCTCGATGTGATGGATTACATCGAACGTGAGGGTTTTACCCGTATCCATGTCAGTACCCCCGGTACGGTAGGGCTTTTGGGTCTCCTGATCGCACGGCTTATGGACATACCGGTGGCCGGCACTTACCACACCGAGATCCCCCAATATGTACGCAGCCTGACCAATGACGAATTTCTGGAAAAGGCGGCCTGGAGCTACATGATCTGGTTCTACGGCCAGATGGAAGAGGTCATGGTCCCTTCGGCCGGAACACGGGAACAGCTGGTTTCCCGAGGTCTGCCGCCGGAACGGATGAAGCCGCTCCCCCGCTGGGTGGATACGGAGGTTTATTCACCGGACATGCGTAATCCCAGCTTCTGGAAAAGCCGCGGTGTGGGGATGGGCAGGATTGTGCTGCTGTATGTGGGACGCGTTTCCCGGGAAAAGGGATTGGCGATGCTGGCGGACTCCTTCAAGGAACTTGTGGACGCCGGGGCGGCGCTTGCGCTTGCCGTTATTGGCGATGGGCCATACCGGGAAGAGATGGAGGCCTCCCTTGGCGGCTATCCGACTATCTTTACCGGCTATCTGGCCGGAGAGCAACTGCAGCGTGGCTATGCATCGGCGGACCTGTTTGTCTTTCCGAGTGCCACCGACACCTTTGGCAACGTCGTGCTTGAAGCGCAGGCGTCCGGTGTGCCGGTGGTCGTGTCCGATCAGGGGGGGCCACGTGAGTTGATGATTGATGGTGAAACCGGGGCGGTGTTCCAGGCCGGCAACAAAAACAGCCTGACGTCCGCAATACGCATGCTGACCTCTGACCCGGAGCGGCTGTCGCGCATGCGGCTCAGCGCCCGGCAGTTCACCCTGAACAATGCGCCGGACAGCAGCCAGACTTACAGCACCATACTCCACCTTGAGCCGCAGCCAATTACCCCAGAAGAAGGCTCTGCTTTTGTCTGCGCCGGAATATAACCCATGACCGAAAATTTCCCTTCAGCCCTCCTCCCCCATTCTCCGGTTGATAACAACTGATGACCCCGGCAACCTTTTAGCCGCCTTCTTGACCTCGGTGGAGATCGAAGCCAGCTCTGCGTACGAGGAAACCGGTGTCAGACGGGTATTGACGATGCCTATTGAAATAGAGAGCAGGCCGAAAATTTCCTCTTCACCCTTACGATTTACGGCTGTATAGCAACCTGCAGAAAAATCCTTTTCACCATGGAACACCGGCAAACGCTCTTCAAGAATTTTGATGACCTGTGATGACAGGTACTCTGAATGGTGTGCTCCCGTGATGATTATAAAGTCGTCACCTCCGATATGCCCGCAAAAGCATGAAAACCCCGCATCCGATGACAGTGTTACAGCGGAGATAATTTCTCCGATTGTCTTGATGACCACATCCCCCCGCTGAAATCCGTAATAATCGTTGTACGGTTTGAAATTATCGATATCGACATAAGCTATGTCAAAACCCTCACCAGCCTGGAGCCGTTCGTTTATCTCGCGCTGGATACTCTCGTTGCCAGGCAGTCCGGTCAAGGGGTTGGCACCTTTGGCCAGAGTCAGGTTGATGTCGGTAATAGCACTGATGAAGCGGTTAACATCTACAATCCCATGATAGGCCCCACCCATGGTAACGCAGATGTTGTCCACGCGTATATCCATCTCCTGAGATTGAATGATCCTGGCAGCATCCCTTATGCTGACATTCGCTTCGAACCCCAGTTTAACCGGAGCCATCAGATCGCGCATCTTCCTGGCATGATTGATATGAAAGGCAAAGCCGTTCATGCCGATGACATGTTCCTCCAGAAAGGTGGCACGGTTGATAATACCGACGGTGCAACAATCATCAACCACCGGCAGCACCAACAGGGTTTGATCACTTTGAAAGCGTTTGAGAACGGCAGCAAGGTTATCGGCCGGGTGTGCAGGTATCACTGGAATGGAGATGTCACCGATATTCTCTGCGGTGGCAACGACTGCCTCATGGCTACCAGCGGATTCTCGCTGAATGGGGGAGGTCATGCAGTACACATCTATTGCTGCGGCAGGGACATCGGGTGTAGAAACCGACATATCTCCCACCAACGCACCTTGCGCGATAAAAGCTTCAAACTGCAGCGGGTCTAATGGCCTGGCAAAATAATATCCTTGCGCCTGCTGGCATTTACGCTGCTGCAGAAACTCAAGCTGCTCGCGTGTTTCCACCCCTTCGGCAATCACGTTAAGATTAAGTGAGTGAGCCATGGCAACAATTGCATCGACTATCGCCGCATCATCGGGGTCATCAACAATATCGCGGACGAATGACCGGTCAATCTTGATCGTATCGATCGGCAGATGCTTGAGATACGAGAGCGAAGAGTAGCCGGTGCCAAAATCATCAACCGAAATGCTGATACCCAGCTCTTTAAGTCGAAGAAGCTTGCAGACAGTATCACTGGCATCGCCCATCAAGGCACTTTCGGTAAGCTCCAATTCGAGATAGTGCGGATCCAGGCCGGTCTCAGCCAGAATTTGTACTACCTGTGGCACGAAGGCTTTGTCACGCAGCTGACGCGCTGAGAGATTTACTGAGACTCGTAGCTTCGGCAGCCCGGCATCCTGCCATGCCTTATTCTGGCGGCACGCTTCCTGTAGCACAAAAGTCCCCAATCGCACGATCAGTCCATTCTCTTCTGCAACAGGGATAAACCTGTCAGGCGGAATAATGCCATGGCCGGGGCGCTGCCAGCGCACAAGAGCCTCCATACCAACTGTGTCCTTGCCGTTGATGTCCATCTTTGGCTGATAGCAGAGGAAAAATTCGCGACCTTCAATGGCGCGCAGTAATCCTGTCTCGATGCTGAGACGCTCAACAGCTTTTTGATTGAGCGCTTCGGAATAATACTGGAACGAAGCGCCATTCTGGCGGGCTTGATTCATGGCGATATGGGCATTTTGAAGCAGCTGCTCGCTTGTCACTCCGTCTAAGGGGAAACAGGCAACGCCGAAACAGGCCGGCACTATGGTTTCATCCGACCCCAGGCGAATCGGCTCGGAGAAAACCACTTGCAGCTTGTTCAAGATCATAGCAACATCACCTTCAAGCACGGCTCCTCCAAGCACGAGGACAAATTCATCACGATGGATGCGGGCGACCGTATCATATGGGCGCAGCATCAAAACCAGGCGCTCGGCGATGCCGCGCACCACTTCACACCCGCCACTATGCCCACGAGCATCAACTACAGCTTTGTAGCCGGTCAGACTGATATATATTACCGCCGTATTTTTTCGTTTGCGGCTGTTGAACGCAATTACCTGATTTAAACGGTCCAGCAGCAGGTTGTGGTTGGGGAGACCGGTTTCACGGTCGTAATAGGCCAGTTTTTTAATCTCTTGCTCGGCCAGATTGAAGATTTTCTGCGATGAACAGAGCTGGTGGACATAACCGCTGATTAAAATATACAAAATAATTGCGGTTGCGATGATAAATAGAATCCCCTTAAGTCCGGAAACAAACTCAAACTGGTGGGTATCCTTTACAAGCCAGGCGACAGCTTTATCAGAAAACAATACCCATATAATCCCGACAATCGAATACATCAGGACAATTTTGGCCGGAGATAGGTTTTTGCAAGGCGCTGAAAATTTTTTTTTGGGTGTTACAAGCATGGGAAGGAACCTCTTTCAGTATCGCTGCATAAAGGGACACCTTGGCGGGACAATCAGCATTGGATGCCAAGCTATTGATGGCCGGAGCAGAGATGATAATCTCGCAGACAGGCGATCATGGATGAATCAGGGGTAGGATCAATATGCGGTATTTTGGTTTGTCCACCCAGCTTGCCACGCTCCGCCTGCGACCATTGGTAAATACCGGTCTCCGGCACTAACAGCACATCGGGTGCGTTGATACGCCCCTGACTCCTGAATGTTGCATAGTCGGCGTTCAGGCAGCGCAGGGTTGTATCCAGAATTCTGATTGCATCATCGCTATTCAAATCTTCATCCTGTACGGCCAGAACCCACTGGTGCCGTCGAGCCGAAACATCCGTGCCGACCATGAACTCGCGCACATTCCAATCGCCGTTTCGGTTAACGTTGGCAACCGCCTGCTCGACCTCCCCCTGAGTAATTTTCTCCTCAAGCTTGTCCAGAAAGCGATCCCGCCCGGTGAACTCGATGAAATGTGGATCAGTGGATGTAAAGCGGATTGTGTCGCCAAGATGATAACGCCACAGCCCCGAGCAGGTGGTGAGAATGACGGCATAGCGCTGGCCGATTTCGACCTGTCCCAGAGGAATTGCATCGGCATAGGGTGCCGGTTTACCCTGTGCGTCCAGATCTTCAAAACGGACGAACTCGAAGAAAACCCCGTAATAAGGGGTCAAGCGCATCTGCGCGTCGCCCTGTTGCTGGAATGCCATGAAGGCTTCTGATGAGGGGAGCAGTTCCAGCATGTTTGGGACGTTACCAGCGAACAGTTTTTCAAATTCGTTACGATAGGGAATTAGGCTGGTGCCGCCATGAATGATCAGCTCCAGATGTGGCAACAGTTCCTGAAGCGGCTTGCCGCCTATCTCAGCGCAGCGTTTCATCAGCAGTATGATCCATGGTGGCACTCCGGAAATGACCCGGATCTGGTCATCTCGCAGCAGCAGCTCTGCCATTGCCTGAAGCTTCTCTTCCCACGGCAGAACCGATATATCCGCACCAGGTTCGACGAAAGGGGTCAGATACCAGGGGCGGAAACGGAGCGTAAGGGCGCTCATATCGCCGGACCAGACTCCTCGTTTTACCTTGGTCAACCTTGTGGAACCTGACATATAGAGGATTTTGCCGTTCAGGATCTCTGATTCGGGATTTGCGGCCAGATAGCATGACATCATGTCGAGGGCCGCCTGACGGTTCTCTGCAAACATCCGCGGTGAGAAGGGAATAAACTTGGTCGGCGCAGTTGTTCCTGACGTCTCGCAAAACATCTTGATGGTGCCGGGCCAGGTCGTGTTATCGAGATCCGGGGCTGAACGTCCGATTGCCGAAGCTGGTGTATTGCGATAAAAGTAATCCGTCATAAATTCCTGATAAGAACGGATCGGCACACAGCTTTTGTAATAACGATAGGCAATTTTAAACGATCTGCTTTTAAACCGGTCAAAGGTATTATCCCTGCCAAATTGAGTATCGGCTGCAGTTTCAAGCAGATCTCTGAATATCTTTTGTTGGGCGGCAACCGGGTCCAGGAGATTAAAGGACTTCGCCCGCTTTACAGCTTGCAAACGGAGCATTCTCTGAAACGGCACTACCCTCTGTAACCTTGTCAGCAGCTTCATCTACACCGCCATCTGAAGACGTGGGTAAAGGAGTTTATCATACCAATTCTCAAGCAAAGGGTTGTACGCTTCATGGTGAAAGATCAGCGAGGCGTGGGCAACGCCGTCACCTACTATATCTGATTTTACAATCTTCACTTGGCATGCAGGGAACATTCTGCTGTAAAGCGAAGGCTGGCTGAACATTTTCAAAGTCGGCGATGACGGCACCAGAATATCTGATTCGTTTTCGGCGAGAAGCACCAACACAGGGCCGGTAAAGAGCTTACTGGAAAGAAATGGAAAACGGAAATTGCGCAGCGCCACGACTCTTTCAAAGCCACCACGCGCTGTTGTATATTCGATGACATCGTTGATTTTCTTTTGGATGGCAAGATGGCGAACGCTAAGGGTGCGGTTCCCTGCCCCGGCGTTGAAAAGCGCTTGAAAACAGCGCCGTGAGCGCTCTATCTGCTTTGAAATATCCGCTTCATTTGCCGGGTCAGCGGCCACAATTTTTTTGAGAGTACTCTCAAGTATTCTCACTCCGTCCCGTTTTTGATCGGTCGGCCTGATCAGATCATTAGTCGTGATGACCGGGCTTATCAGGATCAAACCACGGATATTTTCATGTGTCTTTTTTCCGGTGTGTCGCAGGTAGTTGGAAAGCAGTCCGCACCCAAAACTAATACCCATGAGCAGAGGTTTTTGACCTTTTAGTGCAAGATGCTCAATCAGATCAGTCAGCTGTGCCGCAAACATCTCCTGGCTAAAGCCGTTACGCGCATAGTTCACATAGTAAATAGAGCCATGCTGGCGCAGTAACTTGCGTTGGAACTCAATAGTTTCTGTTGCATCCGGCACGAAACCTCCCAAAACAATTGTCGGCACATTACCGACACCTTTTTCCCGAAAGATCAGGCAGCGTGTTCGATGGGAATCTTGATTCTGTTCAAGGGATGCAAACTCGCGACGGCGAATTTTAGGGACAAACCGTTTGATAGAAATGCTACGCATGAAACCGGCAGCTACGGTAAAAGCAGACATCACCGAACTATTGTTCTTCACAACCCGAAGTTTTGCCGTCTTGTCGCTCATGAGTCCTCCAGTTAACGCACGTTTCCCGATTACTCGGAGTTTGGAGGACATCGTAGCATTGTCAGGTTACATACATATTGCAGTGAGGTGAATGTTTTGCAAATTTGAGGAGGTATAACAGGGGTAAATATGGAGTGGCAGCCCAAACGGGGTCTGGATATCAAATAACCTGATTGGTACTGATTTCCAGCGAGTCCCTTCTCCCTGAGGGAGAAGGTGGCCGAAGGTCGGATGAGGGGAATTACAGTGCTGCATAATGCAACTCTACCCCCTCACCCTAGCCCTCTCCCCCAGGGAGAGGGGATCATTTCCAACCATAGCCGGAGATTGGTCAAAGAGTTACATTAACAGGCTGAAAGAGTGTCTATTGCAGAGATAATACGGCGCTCAGTTGTTGCCCTAACTCATTTATGTTGTACGGTTTTGCCACCGCTCCGCTAAAACCAAAGGCCCTGTAGTCAGACATAATCGGATCATTTGAATAACCGCTCGACACAAACAGGCAAGCCTTGGGATCGCGGGCAAGAATCTGCTCTGCCGCTTCCTTTCCTCCCATGCCTCCCGGTATGGTAAGATCCATGATAACCACCGAAAATGGCGCCCCTGATTCCATTGCAGCTTCATACAACGATACCGCCTCTGCGCCATCCCCGCATGTTGTCACCTGATATCCAAGATAAGCCAGCATTTCAGACGTCATCTCCCGGATCATCGCTTCATCGTCCATGACAAGAATAGAAACACCGGCATGATCGCCGGCACTCTGAATATCTGTTCCGGTTTGATGTTCTGTGCATGCCTCACACATTGAAGGGAGGTAAATGGTGAAAGTTGTCCCTTTGCCTATAGCAGAACTTACACCGATGTGCCCGCCATGCCTTTTCACTATCGAGTACGCCGAGGCGAGCCCCAGGCCGTTTCCTCCTGACTTGGTGGTAAAGTAGGGATCGAATATTTTTCTCTGGTCCTCTTTTGAAATGCCGCAGCCTTGGTCAGAAAAAGACAGTTTTACATATTCACCCTGCGTGAGTAACGATTCTTTATGATCTTTCAAGGTAACGTTTTTACCCTTGATGGCCAGCACCCCACCACCTGGCATCGCCTGCACGGCGTTGATGATCAGATTGTTAAACACCTGGCTTAATTGCCCTTCATCCGCCTCAATAGCGTGAAGGTCATCAGGAATATCAACTTCTCCTTTCACGTTTGCCCCCCTCAGTGCCAGGAGCAGCGACTCTTCCAGAAGAGCGCCAACTGACATTTTTATCCTGATCGGCTCGCCCCCTTTTGCAAATGTCAGGAGCCGGGCTGCAAGCATGGCGGCTCGCAGGGATGCTTTTTCGGCATTTTCCAGCAGTTTTTCTGCCTTGTCCGGTGTTGCAAGTGACATGCGGGCAAAGGAGATATTTCCCATAATACCGCTGAGGATATTGTTAAAATCGTGGGCAATGCCGCCGGCAAGGACGCCGAGAGATTCCAGCTTTTGACTCTTGAGAAGTTCGTCGTGCATTCTACGTTGTTCAGTGATGTCTTCCCCGGAAAAAAGTACGCCGCAAACACCTTCCTCATCATGAAGAAGTGTATTGTGAAAGGCGATGAGCCGCTCTTCGCCACTGCGGCTGATGACTGTGTTTTCATAAAACTCTACCGGAGTAATATTCCCGGACAGTTGCTGTGCAAAGAAACCTTTTACTCTTTCTCGAACAGATTCAGGGAGGCAGACGTCAAACCAGTTTCTGCCTAACAGTTCATTGTCACGATAACCAAGAATCTGGGAGGCCTTCTTGTTCATCAGGATGATTTCTCCTGTTCTATTCAGTGCGCAAAGCATGACACCGACGATGTCCATATAGCGCTGGGAGATTTCCTTCTCCTGTACAATCGCCTCAAGCACCTGGTGATGCGCCGTTATGTCACGGGCAACCCCAATCACGCCGGCTACATCTCCGGAAGCATCATAAAAGGGGGTTTTAAGTACTTCGACCAGGATCTTTTGTCCGTTGGCTTGGGTAATCCAGTTCTTAAGCAGCAGGGGACTGCCCGATTCCATAACCTGATGGTCTGATTCAATGATTTTTTTTACCAGCTCTCCATCGGCATTAAAATCAACATCGGTGTGGCCGATGATCCGCTCCTTTGGCAGGCCTATATAACGTGATGTGTAGGCCTCATTACAACCGAGGAAGATACCGTTTTTATCTTTATAGAAAATAAAATCAGAGATGGAATCAAGTATTGTCTGTAAAAAACGCTGATCTTCTTCACGTTTAAATCCCAATAATTGGTATGCGGTTATGTCTTCAAGAATACCCAGAATATAATCGATAGAGCCGTCGGAGCGGCGAACACAGCCAACGGAAAGATTGGTGTGGACAATCGCACCATCTTTGCGAATGATCCGTTTTTCAATGGAATAGTTGTCAATTTCACCTGACAGGAGGAGATTGAACTTTTCAAGCTCCACGGGGAGATCATCCGGATACGTGAGGTCCACCCAGGTTTTGCTTACCAACTCTTCACGAGGGTAGCCAAGCATCTGGCACAACTTGTCGTTTACCTGCAACCACACATTCCCGGGCGATGATAATGCCATACCCATCAGTGGGCTTTCAAAGAAGAGGCGCATCCGGGCATCGCTCTTCCGCAATTCTTCCTCTGCATGCTTACGCTCTGTTATGTCAATCACATTCCAGAGGACGCCCGACTCACCATTGGGCAGCTGCATTTTAACTCCGGCAAAGAAGCACCAGAAAATCGTACCATCCTTGCGGCGCCAGGGGTAATCAGTACTCGCAAGAGGAAGCCCGGATTTGGCCTCCTGGAAACAGGGGGCCCAGTCCTCATAATGCTGCTGATCAACATGCAGAATCCGGGCGCTCTGCCCCACCAGTTCATCACGGCTATACCCGAACAGGTTACAAAACTGATCATTTACCTGCAGGATTTCCCGGATGGAAGAGACGACCAGCATGCCGGAACCATTTACCTCAAAGAGACTCTTCAGGTGACTGCGTTCCGCAGCCAGTTCATCCTCTGTCTGCTTGCGGTCGCTGATGTCGGTCAGATTCCAAATCACTCCGGTATCGCCATCCGGCATCACCAGCGCACCTCCGGAGATGACTGCCCAGAACGTACTGCCATCCTTGCGGCGGTACTGGTATTCAATCTGTGCCATCGGCCCATTTGCCCGGGCGCTGGCAAACCACTGCCCGAACCGCTCAAACTGCGCCCGATCAAGATGCAAAATCTCTACGCTTTGGCCTACCAACTCATTCCGACTGTAGCCATACATCTCGCACAGCCGCCGGTTTACTTCGACAATCTGACGCTCTGACGACACGATCAGAATACCGGCCGTGGTACATTCCAGCAAATTATGCCAGAATTCCGTCTGCCTTTGCAGGCGGCGGTTCATCTGTCGGAATACCAGCGTCAGGACGACCAGTAAAATAATGATGATTGTAAAAGAGAGAATGATCACCGGCACCCCATTATTCACGGTCTACGACTGTAATTCTTCGCTACTTACAGTTTACAATATAAAGAACCAGATCAAACCTTAGCAAGAATTTTAAGAAGGTGCGGCACCATCTGTTTCTTGCGCGACATGACGTTTTTCAGTTCATACAGATGCGGCTCCAGTTGCGGATATTCCATGACATGGGCGATGCGGGTATGCCCCTCCACCAGAAAAAGAGTTGTCTCGGTCGTGATATCGGTCACCATCAACCCGGCGATAAAGAGATTGTCCCGCTGTTTTATCTCCGCAAGCGCGTCCAGCAACTCCTCTTTCATGCGGTAAAATTCATCAAAACCGATGACTTCGACTTGCCCGAGCCCGATGCTGTATTTTTCATGCGTAAAGAGCTTGAAGTCGGCAGAGACGACCCGGTCAGCCGAACCGTAATTTTTCAGGGAGCTGCTGGCGGCAAAAATATCACGGCCGAAATCAACGGCGACTAACCCTGATCGCTCCTCTAGCCAAACCGCCATCTGCTGGTCTGCATCGGTCGTGGTGGGTGATTTGAGGATAACGGTGTCCGAAAGGATCCCGGCCAGCAGCAGCGCGGCAATCGGGCCGTCTGGTTCCAGGTTGCATTCACGGTAGCGCCTTGCCACCAGGGTACAGGTGCTGCCGACCGGTGACGTAACAAAGGATATCGGGGAGTTTGAGTGGCTGTTGCCGAGTTTATGGTGGTCGATAACTTCGCTAATTTCTACCAGTTCGGCCCCAGACACAGCCTGCCCCAGTTCATTGTGATCCATGAGGATCAGGCTGTAGGGGAGTGGTGCGAGGAGCGAGGATTTGGTCGCAACACCGGCCAGGGTTCCATCCCCCTCCAGCGCGAGGACAGCCGATACATTTGCCCCGAGCAGTTTCTGGCGAAGGGCGGCAAGGGATTTGTCGACGCCGATCTCGACGTATTCCTGTTCGGCGAGACATGCAACCGGAGTTGAAAGCCGCGCCAGCCAGGCAGCGGTTGCTGTATCATGGGGTGTCAGCAACACGGTGACATCCCGCTTTTGAGCACTTTCAAGCAAACCATCATCCAATTGATGCCCACCGGTTATCACCAGTACCCGCACACCGCGTTCGATGGCGGCCATCTGAATAGTACGGCGATTACCGGTCATGATCAGGAGTTCACGAGGATCAAACCCGTCAATCCTGCTGTTGAACGATTCCTCCAGCATCGCACCGATGAAGAGGTTCAGGGTAACTGGTGTGTCGGCAGCGGTTCCAGCTTTGAGAGGGGCCGCGAGAGTTTTGGCGAGGCTCGCCAGACTAGTCGTAACCTGGCGCAACTTATCCTGACAGGGGAGCAGATAACTTTCCGACAAATGCAGCAGTGAGAGAATGCCGCATGGCCTATTTTCACAATCAACCACCGGCAGCACCCGAACACCGCTTTTGTTGAACAGTTCCAACGCCTCGTAGGCTGAATCCTGCCGATGGATCGTCACCGGCTCGCGCTTGATGGTGTCGCGCACTTTGGGGTGTACATCGGCAAGAAACAGCGGATCCGGAATGTTGAGGCGATCGAGGATATATCGGGTCTGAGGGTTGGGGGCACCCGCCATGGCGGCGATAACACTGCTGTCACCAAGCATTTGTTTCAGCGCGGCGTAGCCGATGGCAGAGGCGATGGAGTCGGTGTCCGGGTTGCGATGGCCGATAACATAAGTGGTTTTTATCATGGCAGTCTCACTATTATGTGGATTAAAAAGGCTAATGTCTAAAAAACAGTTATCCGCAGATTAACGCAGCCAGAAGTAGGCGCTTCTAAGCGATATACGCAGACAAATCGAAGCGAGAGACATATGCTGGTTCAACCCAAAAGGTGAACTTAATTTATTGGTTTTATCTGCGTTAATCTGTGATATCTGTGGATCTACTGCCGTTTAAAGGCTAATTTTTCCAGTCCCTGCTGCGTGCGGCGGCCTGGAGGGTTTCTACCTCTTTGAGGATTTCCATGTAGGTGGCGTATCTCTCCGCCGGGATTCTCCCCTGCTCGACAAGCTCCAGTACGGCACATCCCGGCTCTGTACGGTGCCGGCAGTTGCGGAATTTGCAGGCGACGTCCCGATGCGCTTCAAAGCCGGGAAAATACTCCGCCAACTCTTCTACCGTTATGTCAACCAAACCAAAATCGCGGAAACCGGGGGTGTCCACAAGCTCGCCACCACCCGCAAGAGCGTGCAGCGTGGAAACCGTTGTGGTGTGTCGCCCCATACCCTTGTATTCACTCAAGCTTCCTACTTTAAGATCAATTTCCGGACAAAGCACATTCAGCAGGGAACTCTTGCCGACTCCGGTCGTTCCGACAAAGGCGCCGCGATGACCTTCGCTCAAAAATTCCTCTAACGGGGCAAGTCCGCTCCGCTTGGCGGCACTGATCGGAAATATTCGCACGGAGCCGCCATAGATTCTTTTCAGCTCTTCCAGAAGTTCTGCTGTGCCATCAAGATCACATTTATTGACGACTAAAAATGGCTGTAACTTTGCCGACTGGGCAGCAACAATCGCCCGGTCGATAAAACCACCAGGTGACAGCGGCGCAACAACGATCCCGAGGACATCGAGGTTTGCGCCTACCAGATGGACTCCTCCCCTGGCATCACGCCGCTGCAGCTCCGTCCGGCGCGGCAAACGTTTCAAAACCTCGCCGGTAACAACAACGTTGTCCCCGACGACATGGCCGGAGTTGCGTTTGACCCGCACCATTCTGCGCTGGCCGTTGTCAAACAAGACCTCAACCGAGATACCGTGATGCGCAACTATCAGACCGTTAGGCGTAAAACTGCTCATTGGATTGTGTTCCGATTTTTCAAATGGATTATCCCGACCGGAGTTGCCGGGATTAAATGGCTATCTTGACAGCCGTTTATAAATCTAGCATACAAACAGACAATAACCTAGCACAGCAGGGAAAATCAGGCCATAATATCTACTCTATTGATCAATGCCGCACAAGAGGACGCATTATTATGACTGAGAGCCACCATCCATTTATGCGACTTACCCCCACCTTTGTCATGGACGCCGTGGAAAGCCAGGGCTTTGTCTGTGACAGCCGTATATTCGCACTCAACAGCTACGAAAACCGGGTCTATCAGGTCGGCATCGATGAAGCGCAACCGTTGATTGCCAAATTTTACCGGCCACATCGCTGGAGCTCAAAGCAGATTCTGGAGGAGCACAGCTTCTGCTTTGAGCTTGTCGAGCACGAACTCCCTATTGTTGCGCCTCTGAAGAATAGCGAGGGTGAGAGTTTGTTGCAGTATGATGGTTTTCACTTTGCACTTTATCCACGGCAAGGGGGGCATGCACCGGAGTTTGACAATCTCGACAACCTGAAAATACTGGGGCGATTGCTCGGGCGGATTCACGGCACCGGTGCGGTAAAGCCGTTTGCTCATCGTCCGACACTGGATCGCCAGAGTTTCGGCACTGAGAGCGTACGCCTGATTGAAGAGCGTTTTATCCCCGAGGAATACCGGGCCAGTTATACCGCTGTGACCAGGCAGTTGTTGGAGGAAATTGATGCCATCCTGGCTGAGGTCGGCCCGGTCCGGATCATCAGGACGCACGGAGATTGCCATGCCGGGAATATTCTCTGGCGCGACAACGCCCCGCATTTTGTCGATTTTGACGACGCCCGCATGGCACCTGCTGTTCAGGATCTCTGGATGATGTTTTCCGGGGAACGCCCACGTCAGCTGGCCCAGCTGGATTCGTTACTGGAAGGGTACCGGGAATTCAATGATTTTGATCCCCGTGAACTGCGCCTGATTGAGCCGCTCCGCACGTTGCGCATGCTGCATTACAGCGCCTGGCTGGCCCGGCGCTGGCAGGACCCGCTGTTTCCGCATACTTTTTTCTGGTTTAACACCACCCGCTACTGGGGTGAACATATTCTGGAATTGCGCGAACAGTTGGCCGCGCTCTCTGAGCCGGCTCTTGAAGTGCAGTAATCAACCTACAGACGGAGTTGCACCGCAGAGGACGCTGAGTAACACTGAGAAAACAAGTAGATATTGTAATTGTGGGTGTCTCCAATAAGGTGAGTCGCTTTATGTTTTAACCTTCTGATTTTCCTCGGCGTTCCTCTGCGTACTCGCTTAAAAGCGCCTACTTCTGGCTGCGGTAAATGCTTTTTTGGGATTAATTACGATGCAAAGATTACATCCATCGCGCCCTGAACCGTAGAAACCCCCTCCAGGCGGATGCCCCGTTTTTTAAGACGCTTCAGGCTGCCGGCCGGAATAATGCAGCGCTTGAAACCAAGCTTTTCGGCTTCGGCAATACGTAATTCCGGCTGCGTAACCGCCCGCACCTCCCCAGCCAGGCCCACTTCACCGAATATAACCGTATCAGGCGGTATGGCCTTGTCGAGGTGACTTGAGGCAACGGCCATAATCATGGCCAGGTCGGCTGCCGGCTCGTTCAGCCTTGCCCCGCCAGCCGCATTTAAAAAGATATCCTGTCCCGCCATGTGCAGACCAACCTTCTTTTCCAGAACAGCAACCAGCAAAGCCAGACGATTATGATCAACACCAATGGTGGTCCGGCGTGGGACACCGTAGGAAGATGGCGTTACCAGCGCCTGAAGCTCAACCAGCAGTGGCCGGCTCCCCTCCAGCGAAGTGGTGACGACGGAACCGGAGACACCGAGGGGGCGCTCGGAAAGAAACAGCTCCGAAGGGTTTGCGACACCGCAGAGCCCCTCCTGTTTCATCTCGAAGACTCCAATTTCATTGGTCGAGCCAAAACGGTTCTTGACCGCCCGCAGGATACGGAACGGATGGCTGCCGTCCCCCTCGAAATACAGAACAGTGTCAACCATATGCTCCAGCACGCGCGGTCCGGCAATCGAGCCATCTTTGGTGACATGACCAACGATGAAGATCGGGATATTACTCCCTTTGGCAAGCAGCATAAGTTTACCGGCCGATTCCCGCACTTGGCTGACGCTGCCGGGGGCCGACTCCAGGGTTGAGGTCCAGACCGTCTGGATCGAGTCAACCACCATCGCCGCAGGCTTGAGTGCAGCAGCCTGGTGAAGGATCGCTTCGAGCGAGTTTTCAGCCAGAATCAGCAGGTTTTTGCTTGAGGCACCGAGGCGTTCACCCCGCAAGCGGGCTTGAGAAGCGGACTCCTCGCCTGAAACATACAGCACCTTTCCCGCTTCCTCCGCCAGAGTGTGCATCGCCTGCAGCAGCAGCGTTGATTTTCCAATTCCGGGATCGCCGCCAATCAGCACCAACGATCCGGGGACAATGCCTCCTCCCAGCACCCGGTCAAGCTCTCCGATGCCGGTCGGCCTGCGTGTCTCCGTCTGTGGCGGTACATCACAGATCGGTATGGGGAGCACGTTCCCGGCTGAACGGGTCGCATTTGAAACCTTGATGACCGCCTCTTCCACTAGACTATTCCAGGCCCCGCAGTCCGGACATTTTCCAAGCCACTTGGGCGATTGGCTGCCACACTCCTGGCAGGTAAAGATTGTTTTCTGCTTCATACACCCCTCTCGTACATATAGACCTTAAAAGCAGTTATCCGCAGATTAACGCAGATATACACAGATAAATCAAAGACTTGAAACAAATACTGGTTTAACAAAAAAGGAATACTTGCTTTTTAAATAAACATTTATTTTATCTGCGTTAATCTGTGAAATCTGCGGATCGACAGCCGTTTACAGGTTAAGCCGCTTATAAAATCGGCAAAAATTTTGTGAAAGATATTTGCACCGCAGTATGCATAATTTCCGGATCTAATACAAGGAACGGCAATGGAATATTGATTATTGCAGCTTGTATACTAGATATGAGTTCTGATATATTGTCTGACAATTCGGTAAGATATAGAAATCATTCAAAGCCTGTTGCTGCCTCAACGATGCGGATGGCTGCACGCAATAAAGGAGACCACACAATATGCTGGGACCGATAGAAATTAAACCGGGATTACATTGGATTGGATCGGAGGATCCTGATCTGCGAGTTTTTGACGATCTTTTTCCAACAGAACATGGCACGAGTTACAACGCCTACCTGCTTAAGGGGACGGACAAAACTGTCCTAATCGACACTGTTGAGGAAAAATTTGTTGACGAATACATGGACAAGGTCAGATCACTCGTTGATCCCAAAACCATCGACTATATCATCGTCAATCATACCGAGCACGACCATTCCGGCTCACTGTCATATCTGCTGGAGCAGGCTCCACAGGCGGTGGTCTATTGTTCGGTGGCAGCCAAAAATTTTCTGGGGAACATCCTCCCCAAGCCTATCAACTGCCACACCGTAAAAGACGGTGAGACTCTTGATCTGGGAGGGCGGACATTACGCTTTATCAGCGCCCCTTTTCTTCACTGGCCCGACACCATGTTCACCAGGCTCGAGGAAGACAACATCCTCTTTTCCTGTGATGCATTTGCAGCCCACTACTGGCAGACCGGTAAAATTTTCAATGACGAGGTCGATGATTTTACCTCGGCACGCCATTTTTATTTCGACTGCATCTTCCGCCCTTTCAAGGACAAGGTATTGTCAGCCGTTGAAAAGATTCGCCATGATGTGATTGACATGATCTGCCCGAGCCACGGTCCGATTATCAGACGTGATCCGTGGAAAGTTATCTGTCAGTTTGAGGAGTGGAGTAAGCCGACCTCACAGAACAAAAAAATTGTTCTTCTCTTCCTGTCCCCGCACGGCAGCACGGAAAAGATGGCTAAAGCCGTAGCCAGCGGCGCTTCGCAGGGTGGTATAGAGGTCGCCAGTTATCATATTAACAACCTGAATGCGAGCGAGCTGCGTAATCTGATGGAAGAAGCGGATGCCTTTCTTTTCGGTATCCCGACGTTTAACCGTGATATTGCAAAACCGATGTGGGATGTACTTGCATATCTCAGCACGGTGAAGTTGAAGACAAACCTTGCCGGAATATTCGGCAGTTACGGATGGAGCGGTGAAGCCTGTAAAATGGCGGAAGACCGGCTTAAAAGCCTCGGTTTCAAACTTGTGGGTGATACAGTGCGAACAACATTCTCACCAAAACCGGAAGTGCTTGAGCAGTGCGAAGCACTCGGAAGAGCAGCCGCTGAAGCTGTGGCAGCCAGATAAATTTGTTCACGGTTTAAATTCATACAGAGGGAGGCGGGCATAACTTAGCTCGCCTCTTTTTGTATGGCCCATTTTTCGAATTTGAATAGCTGCAAACAATATTGAATACCGGAGCCATCAATCATGGGAATCTTTACTGGAACAGCGAAAAATACCGGCTCAACGGAAGCCAAAAAGTTCCACTCGGACTTTGGCCAGTTACTTATGGATGGTGAAATCATTGAGGTTGGTTTTGTTGTCGCCCGTGACACATTATTGTTCACCAACAAGAGATTAATTCTTGTCGATATACAGGGCATTTCCGGCAGGCAGATAGAATATCTTTCAATACCTTACGGCAACATCACTAAGTTCAGTGTGCAGACCGGGGAAAGTTTCGATCTTAACGCCGAATTAAAGATTTGGATTGGCAGCGACACAATCCCGCTTGAGAAAAAGTTTAATAAGGACATAAATGTCTACGAAGTGCAGAAGGTTTTGGCAAGCCATGTTCTAAGGTAGCGCGCTGTTTTGGGTGCCCTGCGTCAAGCTGACTAAAAAGACTTCTCATCAACACAGCTACTTACTGAGTAATTGCATTTACTGGTCAACTGTTTATCTCATGACCGTACATCATCACTAACCTTGCACGGTTTTCAAGACAGAGCGGGCAGAGCTCTCCGGCATCCTGCCACACCTCTCCGGCAAGCCACTCACCAGCCTCTGCATACTCTGAGTGCGCCGCATTTTCGTCATATTCCTTCTGGCACATTGTACAGGTTTTCAATTTTTCTCCCCCGCCAGCGCACGCTCGTATTCTTTACGCAGCTTGGCAGTCTCTGCCGTGCCGATAACGCTCCATGGCATGGCTTCATCAGCTGAGATAGTTCGTTGCACATAAACGTCCGTATCGATATCGCAGTTTTTCGCGGCCTTTTTAAGGTTAGCTCCATCAGCCATTGCAGCCAGAAGCGGAGACAAGCGGCGATCACCTCGTGACAGGAGCGCCTGCAGATAGGATTCACGGAGACTTTCAACCTTTAGCTTGACATTGGACAGACGCCTCAAGCGAGTCTCAAGCAATTTAACCTTACGCTCCAATGAGGGAAGCGGCTCCATGCCGCACCACTGAAAGGGAGTAAACGGCTTCGGAATAAAGGGGTTGACCGACACGTTGATTTCGCCCAAACGCTTATTGGCACGCCCTCGCTCGATGACACGCTCTCTTATTGTTTCAATCAGTCGGACCATCTCATCAAGATCGGTATCTGTTTCACCCGGCAGGCCAATGATGAAGTAGAGCTTTAGATTGAGGATATCCCTCGATATCAACATATCACAGGCGTCCAGAATCTGAGCTTCGGTCAGATTTTTGCGTATGACATCACGCATCCGCTGCGAACCACCCTCCGGAGCCAGCGAGATCGTTTTGTGGCCGCTGGCTATCAGGGCGTCAAGCATGTCAGCATCTATTCGATCGATTCGCAGAGAGGAGACAGAGACCTTTGCACCCTTTTCGACTATATACCGACAGAGCCGACCAATTTCGACATAGTCTGACACTGCCGCACCGACCAACCCTACCTTGTTGCGGTGAGCAAGTCCTTGATCTATCAGGGAAACAATATTATCGAATGGTTGCTGGCGAAAAGCTCCGTAGATAAACCCCGAACTGCAGAAACGGCAGCCGCGCGGGCATCCACGACTGACTTCTACCAGGAACATATCGCCAAACTCGGTGTTTTCTGTAAGGATCTGTGAGGAGGAGGGATCATGTTGTTCCAGACATACTGACGCACGAACAACCGGCAGAGGAGCATCGGCTTCGGCAACGTATCCGGCCAACTGACCTGATTGATAGCGTGGCTGATAAAAAGCAGGGATATATACACCGGAAATAGCTGAGAGAGCATGCAGCAACCCGTCCCGGCCATTATCAACGGGAGAAAGCAGTGTCGCAACCATTGCAGGGATGACATCCTCGCCTTCACCGATGCAGATGGCATCAATGAAATCAGCGACCGGTTCGGGATTTATAAAGAAGGCGGCGCCACCGGCTATGATTAGCGGGTCAGACTGACTGCGCATGTTTGAGTAAAGCGGAATGCGTGCCAGATTGAGGATAATGGGGATATTCAGGTAATCCGGCTCAAACGAGGTGGAAAAGGCGATCACATCAAAATCAGCCAGAGGGGTTGAAGATTCCAGCGAGAGTAGCGGCGTCCCACTACGACGGTACTCTTCCATCTCCTCACGCTCAGGAAGAAAGGCCCGTTCACAGCGGATATCTGTTGCACCGGCCAAAAGTGCATATACCGTCTGGAAACCAAGGCTGCTCATCCCGGTCTGATAACGGCTTGGGGAGACAAGACAGATTGAAAGCTGTCCGACTCGTCCATGCGGGAGTATATGAGTTTCTGCCTTCAACAAGGCTCTATGCCGGTTGCGGATTGCGTTGCTCATGTGTGCAGAGTCAGGGTTGGCAGAGAGAGTTTAAAATGCAAACGCCGCAGAAGCGGCGTTTGCATAAACATATTCAGGATAGTGGGAATAGTATCAGCCCTTAGAAATAGAAACATATTGAGGAAACGAAGCTGAGCCGGTCAGGCTATTTACGGCAGCCTCCCTGAAATGTGCCGGTACAAACAGTGAGTTTGACTGAAGTTGTTCTGACAATCTTGCTTTCAGAGAAACCGAGCCACTGTCCGAAGTGATTTTAAGCATATCTCCCGCAGTGACACCGATTGAAGCGGCATCCTGGCAGGAAAGTTCCACATAGGCCTCTCCGGCAACCAGCAGATTATTCTCCGACCTGGTCGTTATCGAGCCGTTATGGTGCTGCACCGGACCGATCGTCAGGGCAAATGGACGGGAGGCTGCTGATGGAGCAAGTGGTGCCAGTGGTACGGCAACAAATGTGGCTGTGCGGTTTTTGATCCGCCCCATTCGGCAACCGTCATGATCGCAGACTTGGCTATAGAGACCGGTCATTGTGGTAATCTCGTGCTGCAGAGCGTCAAGCGAATTGGGAGCGTCTGCGGCACCCGGCACGATCATGCTGTGCAGTGATGTCAGAATATCAGCATCAGTGCGGGTATCACCGGCAGGCTTAACTGCGGCAGTGAAGCATTGTACACGGTTATCGGCAGAGGTAAATGAACCCGACTTTTCTGCTCCGGTTGCAGCCGGAAGAATAACATGCGCCAGGCGGGCGGTATCAGTCAAAAACTGATCCTGTACCACCAGCAATTCCAGCTTTTGCAGAGCAGCAAGTACTCGGCTGCGGTTCGGCAAGTAGTGCAGAGGATCACTTCCCATAACATACAGCGCCTTGATCTGCCCCGCTTCAATTGCATCGATTATCTGAAACAGATCTTTACCGGCAACCGTAGGTATGACGGCCTTCCATGCGGAGCTGAAAGTTCCAGCGGCATGTTCATAGGTATGATAGCCGGGCAGATACTCGGGACAGACACCCATATCCAGCATTCCCTGGGTATTGTTTTTTTCATCCAGCGGATAAATTCCGGCACCAGTCTCGGTGACAGCACCTGTCAGAAGTGCAAGATTAACAACCCCGGCAACAGCGTTCTTGATGTCGGCTGAACGGATAATATCGGCACCGTAGATAACTGCTGTACGCTCACCTGAACAGATCAGAGCCGCTGTTTCGCGAAGTTGAGCCTCTGAGACCCCCGAAATTTCATTGATGCGCTCGAAAGATAGTGCGTCGAGCGACGACTTCAGCGTTTCAAGATTTGTTACGTTGGCCGATGACGCAACCCCTTCGGCCAGTACGGCTTTATTCAGGCCGGCAATCAACCAGGCTTCACTGCCGGGACGACACTGCAGGAAAGCGTTGGCAAATTTGTTCATGGAGCTGGCGCGGCTTCCCGCCATCACCAGTTTTGCATTATTTTTTGTTGCTGCCTGAATGGTACGATAAGCGAATCCAGCTGATTCGGCTTTGAGATCGGCGCCGATGACAATAATAGCGGTCGCCTTTTCAATGTTCTCCATACCGAAGGTACCACCACTGTAGCCGAGCATTTCCCACTGGATTACCTGTGCAGGGAGATACCCGAGTCGAGCCTCGGAGTCGATATTGTTGCTGCCGAGTGCACCACGCAGAAACTTCTGGAAAAGATAACTTTCTTCGTTTGTAACACGCGGCGAACCGATACCGGCAATTGCAGCGCCGCCTGAAGCAGCCGCTATATCTTTGAGACCCGCAGCAACGGTTCCCAGCGCATGATCCCACGACGCTTTTTGCAGTTGGCCTGCGCCATCTTTCATTAATGGTGATTTGATGCGATCCGGTGCGTTGAATGCAGCATAGCCGAAACGGCCATTAATGCAGAGGTTGCCCTTGTTGTAGCTGTCATCTGAACTGGTAACCCGCTCCACCCTGCCGTTGCCGGCATGGTACTCGATCTCGCAGCCGGATGAACAAAATGAACAAACACTCTTGGTTACTTCAAAAGTCCAGGGACGGCCACGAAATTTAAAAGGCTTGCTGATCAGGGTCCCGGTCGGGCAGGCACCGATGCAGTTGCCGCAGAAATCGCAGTCCAACGGCTCGCCGCTAATAGTGTCGATTATGGTACGGTCACCGCGATCGACGATTTCAATCGCTTCACGCCCGACGACCTCACGGCAGACTTTGACGCATTTTTCACAGAGGATACAGCGATTGGGGTCACTTTCCAGCAGCTTCCAGTCATAACGGATCGGCAGTCGCTCCAGTTCAGCGGTATATTTGGTTTTGTCCACCTGCAATCCGTAGCAGGTGTCCTGAAGGTCACATTCTCCAGCGGCATCACAGACAGGGCAATCGAGAGGATGATTGACCAGCATTAACTCCATGGTCTTCTTGCGAATGGCTTCCAGCTCAGGAGTGCTTGTAACAACGACGATGCCGTCCTTGACCGGAGTATTGCAGGCGGTCATGGGTCGTTCAACACCTTCAACGTTGACCACACAGACACGGCAGGCGCCGGTAGTGGAGACTTTTTTCAGCCAGCAAAGGGTCGGTATCTTGATGCCTAATTCCGCAGCCGCCTCCAGAATAGTTGTACCGACAGGCACCGTTACCTGCTTGCCGTTGATGGTTAATGTTGCCGTACTTTTCTTGTCGCTTGGCTCTGTATGTGACATGCCTTATATCTCCAATAAATTACTTAGATAGTACTAATTATATCTACAGGGCCACCATCGCCATACGGTAGCATCTCAAACATCTGTCCGCTTCAACTTGTGCCGTAGTGTCGCTGAAACCAAGTTCGACCTCGTTGTAATTACCCTTTGAAGCGCGTTCCTTGCCATGCACCTCTTTCTGGCCGGCACGATCACAGGAGTCAAGCCAGGCAACTTTTTCACCCTTGTCATAGACACCCAGATAAGTCAGCAGGTCATCAAAGATATCCTGTTCGGAAAGATAGGCTTTCCCCTCTTCAAGCCAGCGCTGAATAACCAGAGCGGCACGATGAGCATTGCCGATACAGGCAACAACTGTCAAAGGTCCGATTTCGGCATCACCACCGGCAAATACACCATCACAGTCGGTAATCAATGAACGGGAAAGCATGTTACCCATGCCGTCCTTCAGGTCTTTGCCGGCGGCATCTTTAAGCGGCAGATATTTGGTGACGACTGTATTCCACTTGGTAATATCAATACCCATGTCTGGCGGGATGAAACCAAGATCCGGATCCTGACCGATAGCCGGGATAATCGTGTCGCACTCAACGATAAATTCGCTGCCTGGTACCGGCTCGGGACGACGACGACCGGAAGCGTCTGGCTCACCCATTGCCATGCGCACACATTCGACACCGGTCACCTGATCATTGGCATCCACTACGACCCTGGTCGGGAGAACCTGAAATTCAAAACGGACCCCTTCTTCATCGGCGCCGTCAACTTCCCACACGTCAGCCGGCATCTCCTTGCGGGAACGGCGATAGAGGAGGATTGATTCTTCGGCTCCTTCACGCAGAGCAACCCGGACACAGTCGATTGCGGTGTTGCCGCCGCCTACAACGCAGACTTTCTTGCCCATACCTGTCGGACGCCCCAGATAGGCCTCACGCAGGAAATCGATACCGCCGGAGAGGAACCCTTTGTACCCCTTGTCTTCTCCCTCAACACCCATCGGCTTGGAGCGGTGTGCGCCAGGAGCCAGGAATACGGCATCATACTGCTGTTTCAGCTCGGGAAGGGAGATATCCTTGCCGACCCGCATATCGTATTTGATCTCAGAACCAACCGCCTCGATGATGTCAACATCGCGCTGCAAAATTGGGCGCGGCATACGATAGGCGGGAATGCCGACGGCAATCATACCGCCGCCGTACCCTTTGGGCAGAGCTTCATAAATGGTCGATTTGTACCCTTCAAGACCAAGATAGTAGGCACATGCCAGACCGGCGGGACCAGCACCGACGATGGCGACTTTCTTGTTTTTTGCCGGCTTAGGTTGCATCGGCGGCGTGATGTTATGCAGCCGCTCATAATCAGACGCGGTGCGTTTCAGCACCATGATGTTAACTGCATCATCCACGTTTTTGCGACGGCAGGCGGTCTCGCAGGGATGCGGACAAACCCGCCCACAGACAGCAGGCATCGGCATATTCTCACGAATCGTGGCCAAAGCTTCGCCGTACTGGTAGTTTTTGATTTCCTCAATATATTTGGGGATATCGATATGGGCAGGACACTTGTCCATGCAGGGTGCGGTAATCTTGTGAATATAGTTGGCCGGGGCAGGTGAACAACCGCCATCCAGACAGGCAACAAACTTGTCCCTGAAGTGCGTAACCGCATCGAATACCGGTACAGTTGCACTTTGGCAGAGGGTACACTTGCAGTTTTTAAGCAGCTCGGCCAGATCACCGACTGTATCCAGATCCGCTTCTGTCGCACTGCCGTTCAGTACGTTCTGGAAAAGGTCCATCAATACCTTGGTACCTTTTTTACCCGGGGTACAGCGGCCGCAGCAGAACAGAGTCTGGACTCGCTTCATGTATTCCGCGGTCATAGCCGGGACATCGACATCCTTGTCAAACAGGATAATACCGTCCCATCCCATAAACGCCCGCAATGGACGCTCGCCATCAAATGCAACCGGCAAACGGTAGCTGACCGCCTGCGGTTCCCCGGAAATATTCCTGTTATCGACTGTGTTTCCGCCCCACGTAGAAAAAACGACCTGTGCCACAAAAACCTCCACCAACCAACCCCGAAAGCAGGGTTAAGTACTCGCAATTATTGAATAAAAAAGTTTATGAGAATTGTATACAGTATGCATCATTATCATACTAACACCTTATAAATCAAGGAAAAAACTGCTGAATATACATCTGTATTCTCAAGCGGTTTTACCTTTTGACCGTGATATGATATATGCCCATGTGCATGACGCTTTTGATCCTCATTTGATTCAGGAGAAATAAATTTATGCCAGACCACCGAAACCTTGATGAAGCATTTCGCTCTCTTTTTGAAATCAATATGGGGACAAAAAAAGGGGAGCGCATTTTAGTATTCAGCGACATAATTCGCCCTGACGAATCCCCTTCGCCCTCCGATTTAGACAGACGGAGGCGGCTGAACGCCACGGCGCGGTCGGCGGCCATATTCGCAGCTGGTGAATACGGCAGTGGCACTTTTGTTGAATTTCCTGCCACGGCCGCCTCTGGAACCGAACCGCCAGTTGAACTCTGGCTTTCTACCTTTGGTTCCAGCGTCCTGGCAACATTGGAGTCTGAGGGACTACTGACAAAACTGCTCGCCAAGAGCGCCTCGCCGGACGAGATCGCCAATGCCAAGGAAATAATTCTGGCACACCGCAAGGATGTTACCGGCATTATAATCGCTCTCTCTAACAATTCCACCAGCCACACCCGCTATCGTGCGCTGGCCTGTGCTGCCGGATGCCGATTTGCCAGCTTGCCGCATTTCGATCCGGAGATGTTTCACACTTCAATGACCGTAGATTGGAGTGCACTTGTCGTACGTACTGCGAAACTTGTTGAATCAGTCAATAAAGCCGAATGGATTCATGTGACCACCCCCAACGGAACAGACATGAACATATGTAAACAGGGACGATATGCGAAAGGTGACGACGGACTGCTGACAGCACCGGGTAGTTTCGGCAATCTGCCGGCCGGCGAGGCATACCTGGCACCGCTGGAGGGAAAGTGCCATGGAGTAATGGTGATTGAATGGGGCCCGACCCGTAAGCTGGATGAGCCGCTGCGTCTAATTATTGAGAATGGTGCAGTTGTGAAGATTGACGGCGATGACCCCCACCGTGCCAGACTGGAGGCAAGATTTGCCGAAGACGTCAACTGCCGCAATATCGCCGAACTCGGCATCGGCACCAACGACAAGGCAAGCCGCCCCGACAATGTGCTGGAAGCGGAGAAAATTCTCGGCACCATCCACATTGCCCTGGGCGACAATACCGGTTTCGGAGGCACTGTAAGCGCACCTTTCCACGAGGATTACGTATTCTACCAGCCGACCCTGACCGCAATCATGGCCGATGGGAGCAGACAGGTTATTATCGCTAATGGTACTTTGGCATTTTAACTGCGATCGTAGTTAAGGTTTCCAACTGAAAGTATCATTCACCTGCATCCGCTTGAAAACAGTTTTGAGGTTCCGCTTCTTCAGCGCCAGTTCAAAGGCCTCGGGTGTGCCTGTCAGCGCAGCGAACGTTCCAAAATGCATCGGAATAACCATTTTTGGGTTGACCAGTTCAACCGCTGCTGCCGCCCGTTCAGGTCCCATGGTAAACTTGTCACCAATACAGGCCATCATCACATCCACTGACGAAATGTCGCCAATAAACTTCATGTCGCCGAAAAGATCCGTGTCGCCGGTATGATAGATCGTCGGCCCATTGGTAATGGCGATGACAAAGCCGCCCGGATTTCCGGCATAGGCCAGACTCTTTGGCAGACCGCTCTTGTCATCGTACTCCAGAGCGGAGCTGTGCAGGGCATGGACAAAGGTCACCTTCACCTCACCACCCAATAATGTCACTGTACCGCCGAAGTTACCGGTCCCGGCAAAGTCCGCCTGTTTTGCCGGAAAATCGGCATATTTTACCATCGCTTTCATGAGATCATTACTGGCAACCAGCTTGGCTCCGGTCTTTTTGGCGATCTCTACTGTATTACCTATATGGTCACCATGAGCATGGGTCAAAAGTATCTGGTCGACCTTATCAAGAGCTGCCAGCAGCTCTTTACCCTTTGGATTAGCCGGATTTGCCAGCCAGGGATCGATCAGCAGCACCTTGCCGCTGGGCGTCGTGACTTTGAACGCAGAATGCCCGTACCAGGTGATATCGGTGGAGCCCGCTGCCGACGCGGTTAAATTTGAAAGAGCCATAACTGCCAGGACCATCAATACAATAGTCAGTCTTTTCATGGTTAATCCCCTTGAAATGAATTCAACAGCTTTTGTGAATAAATGTAGCAAATATTTTACACTTTTTCCTGAATTATGTTTTATGAATTCAAACCTATCGAATGCTTCCAAGAAAAAACATCGATTACACTAAGTCTGGCTGAATCAACCCACCATTATATTTGGGAGGAGGATGCCTTTTTAAATGGCCGTAATAAGGGCGTTTTTATTTGACAGCACCCGAAAAACCGGTATGATCACCCCAATTAAATTCCAGTATTATCAGTGTTTTTTACTTTATGCGTATCTAGCACACCACTAATGTATTTTGAATATTACGAGGCACCTCTCGATGAATGCACGTGACCACCAGGAAATCCGGAAACTGTTTGATGAATACCTGCGGATGTACGCATCCCGCGATGATAGCCTCACCACGTATTTCAGTGATGATTTTTCCGGTTTTACCGGAGGCGGGGATTTTCTGGTCAAGGACAGGGAAGAATGGGTTTCGATTACCCGCCAGGACTTTGCCCAAGTTAAAGATCCGCTTCGTATCGAACTCAAAGATCTTGCAATCCAGTCCCTGTCTGATTCAATCGCTGTAACAACTGGTTTCTTCCACATTCACCTGCCAATCGAAGACCACATCCTGTCACGAGAGACCGCCCGCCTTGTGCTGATATTCCGCAGGGAATCCACCGGCTGGAAAATTTCTCATAGCAGCATTTCCATTCCTTACTACCTTGTCCGTGAGGGTGAAGTATACCCTCTTCAGGAGTTGGTTGAACGCAACCAGCTTCTGGAAGAGCAGGTTGCTGAACGGACTTTGCAGCTTTCCGAAGCAAACCATAAACTTCAGCTGTCAAACGAAAAACTGGCGAATGAGATTGAGGAGCACAAACAGTCTGAGGAGGCGCTAAGAGTCAGCAAAGAACAGTTGAGGGTTATTTTTGACACTTCGGAGGCTGGCATCATCCTGGTTTCCCCGGAAGGGCGTATTGAATTCGGGAACAAACGGATGGCTGAAATGTTTGGAGTATCCGTCCAGGAACTACTAGGCACATCCTACCCGGATCATCTGGCTGAGTCAGAAAAGCATATCGGTGATGATCAAATGCGCCAATTAATACAGGGAACAATTCAATCCGTATCGCTAGAGCGACATTATAGCCGTGTTGACGGTACAAACTTCTGGGGGCATTTATCCGGACGGAGATTGGAAAATCCAGATGGCAGCTTGCGTGTCCTTGTCGGGGTCATTGCAGACATCACTGATCGCAAAGCGTTCGAAAATGAAAAGATGAAAATGCAAAAGCTGGAATCACTTGGTATTCTGGCCGGTGGCATTGCCCACGACTTCAACAACATTCTTACCGGGATCATAGGGAACGTATCTCTTGCAAAGATGTTCATTGATGACAATCACAAGTCATACAGTGCATTGGTTGGAGCTGAAAAAGCATCCGTGCGGGCAACTGAACTTGCCCGGCAACTCCTGACTTTTGCCAAGGGGGGTGAGCCGATCAAAAAAACTGTATCACTCCTGCATCTTGTGAATGAATCTGTATCACTGACGCTTCACGGATCCAATGTCAAATGTACCATTGACATCCCCGATTCAATTTATGCCATAGAAGCGGATGAAGGGCAAATTAGCCAAGTATTCCACAACATCATCATCAATGCTACGCAAGCGATGCCTGGAGGAGGTACGCTAACAGTATCTGCACGAAACGAGATGCTTGGAAGCGATAATATTCTGGCACTTCCTCCCGGCAAATATTCCAGTCTTACCTTTACCGATGAAGGCTGCGGGATAACGGAGGCAGATCTTAAAAAGATCTTTGATCCCTACTTTACAACCAAGTCTAACGGGAGCGGTCTCGGACTTGCTTCCGCCCACTCCATAATACACAAGCATGGAGGGCATCTCAGCGTCAGCTCTATTGTAGACAAGGGGACCACCTTCACAATCCACCTGCCTTCAACTGGCGAGTCAATTTCTGTATATCAAACCGAATCCGGCACCCAAACATTTAAAGACCATGAGGGCGGCTCAGTTCTTGTCATGGACGATGAGGAAATGATCCGGAATCTTACTGCGGAAATGCTTGAAGAAATCGGGTACCAGCCTACAACCTGTGATGGCGGGGCAGAAGCCATACGGCACTATAAAGCGGCCATGGAAGCAGGAAAATCATTCTCGGCGGTGATCATGGATCTGACCATTCCCGGTGGTATGGGTGGCAAGGATACGGCTGAATTAATTCTTGATCTTGATCCGGAGGCATGCCTGATTGTTTCCAGCGGCTATTCAAATGATCCGATAATGGCTGATTACAGCACCTATGGTTTTACCGGCGCAATTGCAAAACCGTACAGGATCAGTGAACTGGAGCAAGTGCTGCGTTCGTCACTACCTAATCACTAGATAAAGAACAAAGAGAATGCTGGAATCTAAAATGACAGTGACGTTCCCGCTTATTGCCTGGTTTCCCAAACACCCCCCAGTTGACCTCCACTATTCAATATTTTCCTGTACCAACAACTCCAGACTATCCAAATCCAGGGCGACAAGAGCACCATAACCAAATTCACCCTTGAGGTAACAACCGTTATCAAGTGTAATGTGCTGTGTAACCAGCGAATCCTGAATAGCAAATAGCGGTGTTACGTTGTGGCCGGTGACCAGAATTCTGCCGCCTAGTTTTGCAGATTCAGCCTGACCTTCCCGTGACCAAATCATAAACTGCGGTGATGTATCCCTCACAGGATCGTTAGTGTGAAAATCCAGCCCGGCATGGACAAAGACGTAGTCTTCAGTTGCAAGAATATATGATAGGTCAGTCAATAAATCCAGATAACGGTGCGGAATTGCTTCTGGTGAGTTGACTCCCAACTCCCGCATTGTTGTACATCCGCCATTAACGTACCACATTTTTCTAGCTGCCGGATCGGCCACTGCGTGCAGCAGCATTTCCTCGTGATTTCCTTTTAGCAGTCGGATGCCAAAACCTGACTTCTGAAGTTCCAGCAGGTAATCCAGCACACCTAAACTGTCTGGCCCACGATCAATGTAGTCACCGAGAAGGTAGAGCGTATCTACCGGCCTCAGCCGTAAGACCTCTTCCAGCATTTTCTTAAGAGTCTTGCAGCAGCCGTGAATGTCACCGATGGCAAAGCGGCGGTGAGTCAGCGGTGAACCGATGGCCAATTTTTGACGGAGGCTTATGGCATAATGCCCTGGCATAAAGCTTGTAAAGGGTTTTCGCAAAACTTCAAATCAGGTAAGTTTTTTTGCAATACCCGCTACATGGGCACCCTGAAAACGTGCTCCTGCCAGTTCATTGTCGCTTGGCATCCGTTCACCCTGGGCACCTGTGATGGTTGTTGCACCATAGGGTGATCCTCCGGTGATTTCCGTAACTCCCATTTGTCCGGCAAACGAATATGGCAAGCCGACGACAACCATGCCGTGGTGGAGTAGTGTGGTGTGAAAGCTGAGAATTGTTGATTCCTGGCCGCCATGCTGGGTAGCAGAGCTGGCAAATACACTGCCGACCTTGCCAACCAGTGCACCTTTCATCCAGAGCCCACCGGTTGCGTCCAGAAATTGACGCATCTGACCGCACATGTTTCCAAAACGGGTTGGCGTCCCGAAAATAATGGCATCCGCAGTCGCCAGATCATCAACAGTGACAACCGGGATGTGCTCCATACTCTTCTGGGCATCAAATGCCCCCATCATTCCAAGAACCTCAGGTGTCAGAGTCTCAGGAACCCGCTTGATGACGGCTTCGCAGCCGGGGACCTGACTAACTCCTTCTGCAGCCGCTTCCGCCATTTTGTAAATATGGCCATACATACTGTAGTACACGATCAAAACTTTCATGATGTTCTCCTGTTACTAATGGGTGATGTTTATACAAAACGGTACCACACAATCTCTCTTTTTCCAGTACAGTGCCTATTATTCTGCAATATACCGGAGCAGACGTATAACCATTGATAAATATCTAAAAAAGTGGCTTATCTGATCATAAAGTGGTAATCAGCACTGAATCAAATCAGCAATATCTTCGATTGCAGGATGCCAGCACTGATAGCGGGGTTTGCTTTGGAGACTTTCACAGGTTTTTTAAATAATGCGGCGTTGATGCTTATACTCTGCGTCATTTATGACACTTTCAGCATTTATTCAATTTCAAATAAAAACCTGAGGGACGGTGTGACTGGAGTCCTGGTGGGGCTCATCTGTATCGCCGTTATGTTGAATCCTTGGTCTCTTGAGCGCGGTTTGTATTTCGATACCAGGTGGGTTCTTCTTAGCCTGTGTGGGCTTTATTTCGGGTTCGTCCCGACGGCGGTTGCGGTAATTATTGCAGGAGCGTTCCGGCTTTACCAGGGCGGCCCTGGGGGAGTAGTTGGCACTGTTGTAATTGTAGTGACTGCCTGCGTAGGCCTCGCCTGGAAATATTGGCGCGACAAACATGGCAAACCTCTCAATTGGATGCAACTATACGTCTTTGGTGTTGCTGTCCAATTGGCAATGCTCTCCTGCATGTTCATTTTCCCTGCCGAGTTGCGTAATACCATCTTTAGGAAGACCGCTCTTCCGATCCTACTCATTTACCCTATCCTCACTACGATTATCGGCCTCATATTAAAGAAGCAAGAAGACCGTAGGACCACTGATAGAGAGCTTGCAGAAAACCGCAAAGCATTAAGCAGGGAGCGGGGATTACTCAAAGGGGTGATAAATTCTATACCTGACTTGATATTCTTCAAAAACAAAGAGGGTGTTTACCTAGGCTGCAACAGGTCTTTTGGGGAGTTTGTCGGGCACGAAGAACAATATGTGGCGGGCAAAACGGATTTTGACTTATTTGACAAGGACATTGCCGAATTTTTTGTGCAAAGAGACGCTTTGGTCTACACGTCAGAAAAGCCTGGCAGTAATGAAGAGTGGGTCGATTACCCTGATGGCAAGAAAGTCCTCCTGGATACAATTAAGACACCTTTAAATGATTTAGACGGAACCCTTTACGGATTGGTAGGCATCAGCCGTGACATTACCAACCGGAAACAGACCGAAGAAGCTTTGGCAAGCAGCGAACGGTTCTTGAAAACAATCGTCGACTCGGAGCCGGAATGTATCAAAATGATTGATATCAACGGAAACCTGTTAATGATGAATCCGGCAGGCTTGGAGATGATTGATGCCGACTCCTTTGAACAGGTAAAGGGGCAATGTGTCTGTCCATTAATAACCGAGCCTTACAGGGAAGCCTTTATGGCTCTTACGAAACAGGTCTTTCAGGGAATCCCCGGAATACTTGAATTTGAGGCAATCGGACTCAAAGGACGGCATATCTGGCTTGAGACCCATGCAGTCCCGTTTCGTAATGAACATGGCGAGATTGTTTCTTTGCTGGGGATAACTAGAGACATTACCGAACGCAAGCGTGCGGAAGATGAACGAATTAATCTTGAGAAACAAATTCTTCACGCCCAGAAGCTCGAAAGCCTCGGTGTGCTGGCTGGCGGCATTGCTCATGACTTTAATAATATTCTTACATCTGTTATCGGAAATGCTGATCTGGCCCTCATGCGCATCAATCCGGAATCTCCCGCCGTTGATAACCTGCGCAGTATCGAAATAGCCGCTGCACGTGCTGCTGACCTTGCCAAGCAAATGCTCGCCTATTCCGGTAAAGGTAAGTTTGTCATAAGTAATCATGACATCAACGGCTTGCTGGAGGAGATGCTCCACATTCTACAGGTCTCCATCTCCAAAAAGGCGGTCTTGCGCCTTAACCTTACCCGTCCCCTGCCATCTGTTGAGGCCGATGCCACCCAACTGCGTCAGATCATCATGAATCTGGTGATCAACGCTTCCGAAGCGATCGGCGACAAGAGCGGCGTCATTGCAATTACCACCGGATGCATGGATTGTGACAGTAGCTATTTGAAAGATGTCTGGCTTGATGAGAACATTGGCGATGGTCTCTATGTTTTTATTGAAATAGCCGATACAGGCTGCGGCATGGACAAGGAAACCCTCTCAAAGCTGTTCGACCCATTCTTTACGACGAAGTTTACCGGGAGGGGTCTCGGGATGGCCGCTGTCCTCGGAATTGTCCGCGGCCATAAGGGTGCTGTCAAGGTTTACAGTGAACCGGGCAAAGGAAGTACCTTCAAGATTCTTCTTCCCGCGAGCAGCAAACCTGCCGAGATTTTCAATCACGATTCCCGGAATGATCATTGGAGGGGAAGCGGTACTGTGCTTCTTGTTGATGATGAAGAAACGATTCGAGGAGTCAGTGCAGAAATGCTCAAAGAGCTGGGCTTCAAGGTTGTGACTGCCAATGATGGTCGCGAGGCCATAGAAGCCTACAAAGCCAGGACAGATATCAGTTTTGTCATCCTTGACCTTACCATGCCGCATATGGATGGCGAACAGTGCTTTAGAGAACTGCGAATGCTGAACCCCGATGTAAAAGTAATTATGAGCAGCGGGTTCAGTGAACTGGAAGTGACGCAGAAGTTTGTTGGCAAAGGCTTGGCTGGATTTATTCAGAAACCATATAAATTGTCAGTGTTGCGTGAGGGCATTATGGGATTATATCCCGTAAACAGATCACCAGACGAGTGATCGGTTAATCATTCAGGTGTCTCGGCTGGCACTATTAATCTACATTTTTTACTTTAAGTTTAAATTTGACTCTTGTGCCAACGGTTTCTCACTCCGAGTACGAAAAAGATAGCGCTCAAAAGTTTGCTCTGTGCAGGTCTTCATCAGTTTGACCATGATTAGCACTATTAGTAACGAAAAGAATACCCTTCCAAAAAGAATTCCTGACAGATGCCCTCCCAGTACCAGCATAAGCAGTGTGTCCTCAACCAGGCTATGTGATAGCCCCATCAAGGCAAATGAATAGTAGATATCTCTATTTTGCAGCAGACCGGATCGTGCTTCCTGAATGAGGATACCTCCACCGTAGCTTATGCCGAGCATCATTCCGATAATTGTAACCGGGGCTGCTTCGCGTCCGATTCCAAGAAAGGTAAGAGCTGGCTCCAGGGTTCTCGTCAACACATTCATCACACCAATTGCTTTCAATGTTCGCATCACTAACAGTAGCGAAAGAATGATCAGGAAAATCCAGACAATATTTCGGCACTCTCCCAAAGCCCATGCAAGCCAGGCTGTCTGCTGAGGCGGAGGGTCCCACAATGCCTGGTTTGGCTGTTGCAGAAAGCCGCTAAGAGAATAGGCTTGGTTGAGACACCATCCAATCAGAAGTGCGCCTCCTATGCGCAACGCTGCCATTGACCTTATTCTTGGCCCTGCTGACCGCGCGATGCTTAGCTCCACGGGAAGTGAGTGAGCAACCAGCAGCATCGTACAGAGCACCGTTACCTGGGCTACAGTCAGATGCGCCTCAGGAGCAAGCGATGCAAATACAATCATTGCAGAATAAAGATTGGTCAGCATAGCGGTTGCCCAGACTAGGCCCATGCTGCCGGGGAGTCCAAGAAGTCCCATTAGAGGTGAAAGCAGAAGGCCTAGCTGATCAGTTGCACCAAATTCTTTGAGCAGCTTAGTTATGATAATTACGGGAATTGTAATCTTGAGAAGTACTAGTGTGGTTCTGATCGCATCATGTAAAAGCTGCAAGATCCAAATCCTGAATTTTGTGAAAGTTCTATTCATTTCAATCATTATTCGCGATCTTTAGACTGCATCCACCATAGTGTAATCCTGACCTCTTTAAGAGTTGGCACGATATGCCCTCCAAAGTTTGTCCAGCTTAACGGAAAACGTCACTTCAATCTACCCGTTGGCGGTATGCATTCAGGAACCTGGCATCTTCAGCATATGTAACGGGATAGATAAACGGTACCGGTTTGGGCTCTATGCCGTTTCCGACATTGCTGAAGGTAAACAGACATGAGTTTGAAAGTGCTTTAGCTCCATCTTTACGGCTAAATCGCTCTATATCGGATTGCACGGTAATGGTTGTTCTCCCCGTGTAAACCACCCGAGCAGTGAATTTTAACTGGTCGCCCAAGAGTACCGGCTGGTTGAAGTTAATGCGATTCACCTGACATGGCACCACCCGGTCCGGGGCAACTATTTCAGCAGAGAGCGCAGCCAGTTCGTAGGCCTTTCTTATGAGGTGGCCGCCAAACACCGTCTTTGGAACATTTTCCTGCTCTGGATATGCCCTGACAGTAGATTCCAGAACAAGTTCGCTGGCGCGTATCCCTTTAAATTCTGCCGACTCTTGTTCCTTGTGTAGTTTTTTGAGAAAGAGGTATTCATCAAGCGACGGCATCTCCTCGGCCTTTGCCAGACTATCCCGGTATTCCTGGCGACGCTGTTCGGCCTTGCTATGTCGCTTTTCCTCCAGTTTTTGCTTATAGTGCAATGGAGGTAATGTCAGACTTTTCCCCTCACCACTGTCTGAAGAGCGTGCCACCATAGTGAAATAACAACTGGCCACATGATGTGAACCGACTCCAAGACACTCAATCCTGATCCCCACCTCCATCGATGACTTGCCCACATGGTTGATCTGCGCTGAAAATACCAGGTCATGATCGGTATCGGCCAGGCTTCTTACGACAATACTGTCGATGGCAGCTGTGACCACCCTGGCGTCAGGGTAGAATCGGTTTACGTATGCCAGTGCCGTATTCTCGGCAACTTTGTCGAGGGTCTCTAGCAACTTGCCAAATCGTATGTTGCCGACAATCTGACAGTCTCTGGCCAGAAAGCGCCTGGCAAGCGCATGATCCGTTGAAAACGGCAGGACGAACAGATACCTGGTATCATGAGGGGTTATTTGCTCAATATCCTTTTGAGGCGTAGTTTTTGTCATAATGACTCCTCTTCTATACCTGTGTGAGTCTCAATTTTGCTCGGCAACTATCTGGCCAGCCTCTTTTCCCGCCACTATATTTCCCAGATCCAATTTACTATTACCCGCGTTATAGTATGTCGCTATAACACCAACAATCAAGAATAAAGCTGGCAAAAAGTGTGACATTTATTGCACATATATTTTTTTAGTGTATAGTTGAGTAACTAAATACTTTAAAAGCCGAGACTTATGGAACCTATTGTCACATATAAAGAACGTTGCCGACGCTGTTATTCCTGTGTCCGCAGCTGTCCAGTCAAAGCCATTAAGGTTGATGATGGCTTTGCACAGATCATGTATGACCGCTGCATCGGTTGTGGAAACTGCCTAAGTTGTCCACAAAACGCCAAGGTAGTGGTTGATCGCATGGTCAAAACTCAGGAAATGCTGGCGTCCGGCGCACCTGTTGTTGCGGTGCTAGGCTGCTCGTTTCCAGCTTTTTTTAACACCCTCCAACCAGGCCAACTGGTCGCCGCCTTAAAAAGCCTCGGTTTCTGCGAAGTCCATGAAGGTGCTTATGGTGCCCGCATGATTGCCGACAGCTATCGCTCGGCCCTGCACTCCGCCGACCGCCCCCTGATTTCTTCACACTGCTCGGCGGTGGTGGATTTAATTGAGCGCCATTACCCGTCATTAGTCCCGAACATCATGCCTGTTGTCTCACCAATGATTGCCATGGGACGCTTCATTAAAAGCGTTCTTGGTGAAGAAACCATGGTCGTCTATGTCAGCACCTGTATTGCGGCAAAATTCGAGATTCAGGGCGAAGCTTCCAACGCAATCGATGTCGTACTGACCTATCAGGAACTAGACAAACTTCTCAGAAACAGGGGAATATCTCCGGCCAGCCTGACCGAGATGCCGTTTGATGGCGTTGATCCCGGTGCTGGACGTCTTTTCACGCTTACAGGCGGCCCGCTAAAAGTTTTTGATATCCAGACAGATTTCCAGGACAATGAAACTATCTGCACTGAAGGTGAGACGCACACTATTGGCATAATCCGCGACCTGGCCGCCGGCAGGATCGCGCCGAAGTTCGTTGACCTTCGTTTCTGCGACGGAGGCTGCGTAGACGGCCCAGCACGGGACAAGGAACTTAATCATTTTTTTAAACGTAAACTTATTGTATGCCACAACAGCGCCAAGCCACCCTACGACACAGCGCCTCATTATCTTTCTGCCGCGCTGATGCCTGATCTTTCACGCTCTTACTCAAACAAGCTCCTCAAACTGCCAACTCCAGGCAAGGACGACATAAAGAAGATCCTGCATTCTACAAACAAATTTACACAAGGCGACGAGCTCAATTGCCATGCCTGCGGGTATAACACCTGCAGGGAGCATGCGGTTGCCGTTTTTCAGGGTCTTGCCGACATTCAAATGTGCCTTCCCCATAACATGCAGTTGATTGAGGAGGAACGCGGCCACCTCATGCAAAAAGTTGAGCTGGTTCAGCGAGAACTTGACCGCCAGGCTGGTGATGACACGATTGTAGGCAGCGACACCGGCATCAGAGAGGTGATGGAACTGATCCGGCAGGTGGCCCCGACTCCGACTACGGTGCTGATCAGCGGTGAAACAGGCACCGGCAAGGAGCTTACCGCCCGTGCCATCCACCGTCAAAGCCAGCGCAATGACAAGCCGCTCATGACTGTTAACTGCACAACACTTACTGACTCTCTACTTGAGAGTGAGTTGTTTGGCCACAAAAAGGGATCTTTTACAGGTGCTATTGCCGACAAAAAGGGGCTGTTCGAAGCGGCTAACGGCGGCACCATCTTCCTGGACGAGATCGGAGACATAACCCCCAAACTTCAGGCCGAGCTGTTGAGAATTCTGGACCTGGGAGAGGTGCGTCCTGTCGGCAGCGTGGCCGCTAAAAAAGTGGATGTACGCTTGATCGCAGCCACCAACAAAGATCTTGAACTGGGTGTGCGTGAGGGGTGGTTTCGTGAGGATCTGTTTTATCGCCTCAATGTTTTCTGTATAGAGCTTCCTCCTTTGCGAAGGCGCGCTGAATCAGTGCCGGAGCTAGCCAGACACTTCCTGGACAAGGCCAGAAAAAAGCTTAATAAGGCCATTGACGGCATCGAAGACCGGGCGATCAAGGCCATGCAGCACTATCCATGGCCGGGAAATATCCGTGAGATGCAAAATGTTATCGAACGCTGTGCTGTACTGGCCAAGGAAGGCGTAATCCGCCTCGAAAATCTTCCTACCGTTTTTACCGACACATACGAATCATCCCCTGACGTTGATGTCAACCGTCGCCGGGTTTCATTCAAAGCGGAGCGCGAGCTGCAGGTTGTACGCACCGAAAAAAACATTATTGCTCGCTACCTTGAAGAGACCAACGGGAACGTTGCCAAGGCCGCCCGCCTGGCGAATATAACCCGTCGGACCTTTTATCGTCTGCTTGAAAAGCATGGCATCGAAGTTGTGCGTCAGCCAAAATAAATTACCTTCTGACGGTTCAAGTCATCACATAGTCACGAACCCACAACTTGTTTCATAATAGTGTATACTTTTAGCCACCAATGTGCCGTTTTTGTCACACTATTTACCTATACAACTAATAAACAATTCAATATCTTGCAATAACTATTCGTATTTGTTCATATTATTTTATATTTCATGATTTGGCATGGTATTAGCTAATGTATACAACATATTTGCTCACACGAACTCGAAGCAAACCATAAAAAAACAGGAGGAATATTACAATGGGAAGAATGGGAGAAAATCCACGGTACAATGTCATTTCAATGAGAGTAAGTGATCAGGAAAGAGATCACCTGGAAAACCTTATGAAAACCAGCCACAAGAGCGTGTCTGATATTATGCGTGAGGCTATGGAGTATTTTTCTGCCCACTATGAGCAGAACGAACTGAGCAGGAAAGCTGCATAACTTTGTCTTGCAACTTACCCTGATAGGGGGGTGAGAGCAAAAGATTCTAAACAAAACAAGGCGAGGAAATTAATCCTCGCCTTGTTTTGTTTGAGTACATTTACTGCGGTCAGTTTATCAATATTTCAAACTGTTCCTGATGAAAACCGGGCTTGGCACGCACGGTGATCCTTTTCTTAAATTTCTTTTCCAGCTCTTCAAGCCCCCGCCGTTCTTCATCATAGAGAAGATCTGCTACCTGCGGGTTAACTGTTACAGTAACTTTCGTGCCGCGAATATCAAGCATTTCACGTCGTAGTTCGCGAAAGATTTCATGGCAGACAGTGATTTTTGACTTGATGTAGCCACGCCCCTCACAATAGCTGCATGGTTCGCACATCATGCGGCTGATATTTTCACGCACCCTCTTTCTTGTCATCTCGACCAGTCCAAGCTCGGATATTTTCAGAATATTGGTCTTGGACTTATCGGCTTTCAGGGCTTCTTCCAGTGCCCCGTAAACCTTTTCACGATTGACCTCTTTTTCCATATCGATAAAGTCGATGATTATGATTCCGCCAATATTACGCAGGCGTAACTGGTACGCGATCTCCTTGACCGCTTCCAGATTGGTTTTCAGGATCGTGTCTTCAAGGTTGTGTTTGCCCACAAAACGGCCGGTATTGACATCAACAGCGCTCAAGGCCTCAGTCTGCTCAATGATAATATAACCGCCCGATTTGAGCCAGACCTTTCGCCCCAGCGCACGACTGATCTCGACTTCAAGGCCGTAATGGTCGAAGATCGGCTCTTCTTCATCATACAACTCTATTGAATATTTCATCTTTGACGCAAAGGTCGATATAAAATGTACAATACGGTCATAGTCGACCTTTGAATCCACAATAATTTTATCAACCTGCTCGGTAACAATGTCCCGAATAACCTTTTGGACCACATCCAGATCTGAATGCAGTAACGACGGAACTGCACCCTTTGCCTGACGGCTGGAAATCTCATCCCATAACGTGGTCAGATACTGCATATCGGCAATCAGATCTTCTTCGCTTTTTCCTTCCGAAACGGTCCTGACAATATATCCTGAACCCGGTTTTTTGAGGCGCTCGACTATTTCACGCAGCCGCTCACGTTCTTCTTCGTCTTCTATCCTCCGTGATATTCCGATATGATCAACTGTCGGCATATAGACCAGATGCCTTCCTGGCAGGGAGATATGAGATGTTATACGAGCGCCCTTGGTGCCGAGCGGCTCCTTGGATATCTGCACCAAAAGCTCCTGTCCTTCCTGCAGTAGGTCCTCAATCGGGTGGAGAGGACGAAACTCGGCACGATCATGGCTATCCTGCTCTTCAGTCGGCTCATCGTCCTTTTTGCTACCGGCATAAAGTAGCGACTCGTACTCTTCAATAGCATCGAACACATCAGCTACATACAGGAAAGCGGCCTTCTCCAGACCGATATCCACAAAAGCTGCCTGCATTCCAGGCAGCACGCGGATGACACGGCCTTTGTAAATATTGCCCACAATTCCCTTTTCACGGCTACGTTCGATATAAAGCTCGGCAATAGTGCCGTTCTCAATCAGCGCGATGCGGGTTTCGTGGGAAGCGGCATTAATAACTAATTCGGCTCCCATGGTGGTTCTCTCCGTTACTCAAAATATATGAAATAGAAATTGTGCGTAATTTATTAAAGGAAGCGAGAAGCCGCCCTGTCTTTTCAGGGTGCAGAGAAAATAACTTCCAGCTTTTCAACCCGGATATCATCACCCTGAAGCGTCTCGTCAGTTGTTATGGCCCGGGCGAACTCAACCGGCTTGCCTCTTTTTGCAACCAATTCAAGCGCCTGACCGTCTGTGGTGAGCGAAACTGTTTCTCCCCTCAGATCTACCGCCTTGGTCTGCCCTTTTTTTGTCCGCTGGATAACAAAAGTGTCCTGTGCCAAAAACTGCACACTTTGTTTCAGCAATTCATTCGGGTCAGCATTGGCAACAGTTATCCGATAGCGGGTTGCCTCTATCAAGGTAGAGAGGGATGGCAATTTGGCATCAACCTCATCAGATTCCAAAATCCGCAACCCTTCCGGCAATACCGCATTAAGACGCTCCTGCACTTCCAGAGCCGTCATACCGGCAGCAACAAACATATCCATATACTCTGCAACTGATTCGACCCCCACGGAGGTAGCTGTTCCGAACGAAAAGCGGGGATGCGGGTGAAACCCGAGCGAGAAAAGGATCGGCACACCTCCCTTGCTGACCGCACGGGTAAAGACAGTAATCAACTCAAGGTGGCTCAAATAACGCATAACTCCGTTTTTTGAAAACCTGAGGCGCATCCTGGCAGCAGCCGGTTCATCAGACTGCATGTTTGGTCGCGGTGGAAGAGATGCATGAGGAGAAACCCGGTTCGTCACAACAGTGAAATCACAAACACCACAGTTGCTGCAGTTGCCATCGCGGCAATCTTTTGTCGCAGCTTCCGCAAGGGCCAGCTCACGCTCAGACAACAAGAACTCACGCGTAACGCCGCAGTCCAGGTGATCCCACGGCAATATTTCATCCAGCTCACGGCGGCGCAGGTACCATTCCGGCTCAACAGCGCAATCAGCAAAAGCCTTCAGCCAGCGCTCCAGTGAAAAATGTTCGCGCCAGCCGTCAAAGCGACAGCCTAATTCAACAGCACGGATCAGAACCGGTGCCAGACGGCGGTCTCCGCGAGCAAAGACGCCTTCCATGAATGAAAGCGGCGCATCCTGCCATTTGAATTTGAGCTTGCGCTTTTTGAGATCGCAGTGGAGCTGATACTGGAGGTCCGTTGTTTCCTGAGTGGAGATCTGTGGTTCCCATTGAAACGGTGTATGCGCCTTGGGAACGAAGGTACTGACAGCAACATTGACATCACCGGACACGCCGCTCCCTTTGGCCTGATCCTTGACCTGACGCGCAAGCGTCGCAATCTGGGCAACATCATCAGCTGTTTCACCCGGCAAACCGATCATGAAGTAGAGCTTGATCAAGCGCCAGCCGGCCTGGTAGATTGCGGCAGCTCCGGCTATCAGATCACCTTCTGTGATGCCTTTGTTTATGACCCGACGCATCCGGTCGCTACCAGCTTCCGGCGCCAGAGTGAAACCGGTCTTGCGTACTTTTTTAATCTCATCTATCAGCTCGTCAGACAAACTTCCAACCCTCAAGGATGGTAGCGATACAGCAACACGATCCTCAGCATAACGAGCCATTAGTTCTGTAACCAATGGAGTGACACATGAGTAGTCGCCGGTCGAAAGCGACAGCAGCGATATTTCGTCATAGCCGGTGGCTTTGAGTGATTTTTCTACAAGGTTCAGGATCGTCTCGGGGGAACGTTCTCGAAGCGGCCGATAAACATAACCGGCCTGACAGAAACGGCAGCCGCGAGTGCAGCCACGGGCGATTTCCACCGCCACACGGTCATGAATAGTCTTCATAAACGGAACGACAGGAGAATCTGGATATTGGGCTGCGTCAAGATCAGACAGGAAACGACGGCGTACGGAAACATAGCCCGGCTTGAGCGGTATGACCTCGGTTATGGTGCCATCGGCTGCATACTGCGGCTCGAATAAAGCCGGAATATAAACCCCCGCTATGGTAGAGAGGCGCTCAAGCAGACGGGATTTATTCTCACCCGACTTTTTCGCTTCACGTACGGCCAGGGCAATTTCCAAAACAGCTTCTTCACCGTCCCCCAGAAGCACGACATCAAAGAAAGGGGCCAACGGCTCAGGATTATAGGCACAGGGTCCGCCGGCAATGATTAGCGGATAAGGCTCTCCCCGATCACTAGCGAGGAGAGGAATCGCACTTAAACGGAGCATATTCAGTATGTTGGTATAGGAGAGTTCATACTGCAGGGTGAAACCGATAATGTCGCAATCGGCCAGAGGGGTGGCCGTTTCAAGGGTTGTCAGCGGGACATTGGCAGCCAGCATCTGTGATTCCATGTCCGGCCAGGGGGCACAAACACGCTCCGCAGCTATCCCCTCAACCTCATTCAGAATGTGATACAGTATCTTTAACCCCAGATGACTCATGCCGACTTCATAAACATCAGGAAACGCAAGGGCAAAGCGCAGATCGGCATCATCCTTCCGGATGGATCCCATTTCGCCCCCCATATAGCGGGCAGGTTTTTCAACAGCGAGAAGATTCATTAGTATAATTCAGTTCTTGTGCAAGATTTAGACGGTCTGGAAATATAGCAAATAGGGCAGATCTATGCAAGGAAATAGCTGTTTTTATGACTTTTTGACCGGAATCAGTGCCCACACTTGCGCTTTCACACGATGGTAGTTATTATCCTACCATCCGTCTTGACTGACACACTGAACGGTACACAAGAAAACCATGAAAACACGTAAAACTTTATTCCTGAAGGCTCTGAGGACACATGATTATTAGACGCGCCGGAAAAGACACCTCCACCGCCAACCCCCGCCAAGCAGCCTGTGAAACACTTCTGCGCATCAGGAAAGAAGGCGGGTTTGCTGATCGTCTTATCGACATCGAACTTTCTAACGGAGCCCTGAGCGGGCCTGATCGCGGGCTTTACGCCGAACTGGTTTTCGGAGTGCTGCGTCGCCAGGGAACCCTGGACCACATCCTCCAGCAACTGCTCGAAAAACCGATGGTTGAACTTGATCCGCTCGCGCTGGTCATCCTGCGGATCGGACTGTACCAGTTAACCTGCCTCGACCGTATTCCGGAATCCGCCGCCGTTAATGAGTCGGTAAACCTGGCAAAACTGATTACACCTGGCACCAGCGGTCTGATCAACGCCGTCCTGAGAAACTACCTCCGGCGGCGCGACACGATAAGCTTCCCCGATATGTCTGCCAATCCGGCGGCGGCAATTGCGGCCCGCCATTCCCAACCTGAGTGGCTGGCTGAACAGTGGATCGCGCAACTTGGCGTAGCTGAAGCCCAGAAGCTTGCCGAGGCTTCTTCGCAGCAGCCACCTTTGACGTTGCGGGTCAACACGCTCCGATCCGATCGCGACCATCTGCTGCAGGAGTTTGAAGTGCAGGGCATTGAAGCTGCCCCCTGCCGCTTCTCACCCGACGGCATAACACTTGCCGGACGCCACACGGTCAGCTCTCTTCCCGGCTTTGAGGCCGGTATGTTCGCCGTACAGGATGAAGCCTCACAACTGGCTGGAAGACTGCTTGGCGCCGAGCCGGGAGAACGTGTATGGGACGCATGCTGCGCCCCTGGCGGCAAAACCTGCCACATAGCCCAGCTCATGGATGATCGTGGCGAATTAATAGCAACCGATATTTCCCGTTCAAAACTGACCCTTGTCCAGGACAGCCTCCGCAGACTCGGAATAGGATCTGTTTCAACTGCAGTCGCAGATCTCCACCAGCCAGACACGTTTCCAGATGGCGATTTTGACCGCATCCTGCTGGACGCCCCCTGCTCCGGCCTAGGAGTTATACGACGCAATCCGGAAGCCAAATGGCGTCTTTTCTCCGGTGACATCACCCGCCTGGCTGCCGTTCAGAAGACCATGCTGAAGAATGCTGCTGCCAAATTGAAGCCGGGCGGTACGCTTCTCTATTCAACCTGCTCGACCTCGGAAGCTGAAAATGAACTGGTGGTGGAGGATTTTCTTTTGCACAACCCCGGGTTTGTGCTAGAAAACCTGAATGACCTGTTTCCAGCCTGGGGCGATCTGATCGCGTTCTACGGTATGTTCAGGGTCTGGCCGCACCGTCACGGCATGGACGGCTTTTTCGCCGCACGGATCAAACGAATAAAATAATATCAGGGAGTTTCTGCATGAAAAAAATTGCCCCTTCCATCCTGTCAGCCGACTTTTCGCGCCTTGGTGATGAAATCCGTGCCGTTGAAGCTGCCGGTGCCGACTACATCCATATCGACGTCATGGATGGTCACTTTGTCCCCAATATCACGATCGGACCACTGATTGTTGAAGCTGCGCGTAAGGTAACAACACTACCGCTGGATGTGCATCTTATGATTGAGAATCCCGATCTCTACATTGGGGATTTTGCTGCGGCCGGCGCCGACATCATCGTAGTACATGCCGAAGCAACCAACCACCTGCATCGCAGCATACAGTTGATAAAATCCTTAGGCAAAAAAGCCGGTGTTTCGCTCAATCCGGCCACTCCTCTAAATGTGCTCGATTACATTATCGATGATCTGGACCTGGTACTTCTGATGACAGTCAACCCCGGGTTTGGCGGTCAAAGCTTCATTGAAGCCTGTCTCCCCAAGATCCACTCATTACGGGCAATGTTGGACCGGCGCGGTTCCGAGGCAGAACTGGAGGTTGACGGCGGGGTCAAGCCTTCCAATATTGCCCGGATCTCCCACGCCGGCGCAGATGTCTTTGTCGCCGGCAGCGCCGTTTTTGGAGCGCCAGATTATGCGGCCACCATTTCGGAAATGAAGAAATCAGCACGGGAAACGCTGCTCTGATTTTGTTCTTATTCCCGTAAAGAAAGCCGTTTTATTAATTGAGTTTCGAGGGGAGTTGGACTAATATCCCACACTATGTTTACAAGCGTACTAATTATAGACGATTCCGTTACCGTCCGTGAACAGATCATCAGGACTCTCGAGTCGTTCAAGTTGTTCTCACGCTATTACGAGGCAGAGGACGGCATGGAAGGGTTTAAAATACTCCTCTCGTCTCCTGTAGACATCATTCTGTGCGACCTTGAGATGCCCCGCATTGATGGTTTTAAATTCCTGCGCATGCTTAAGACCCGTCCCGACCACCAGGATGTCCCCGTCATAATTCTGACCGGTACAAATGATCGTGATCGTAAAATCAAAGGTCTTGAACAGGGAGCCAGCGACTATATCACCAAGCCGTTTGACCCGGAAGAACTGGTTGCCAGGGTCAATATTCATCTTAAAATAAAAAAACTGCAGGATGATCTTAGGCGTTCTAATGAATTGCTGCTGGAGCTTTCCAATACTGATCATTTAACCGGACTCTTTAACCGCCGCTACATGATGAAGGCGCTTGATAAAGAGCTGCAGCGAAGCATTCGCAACGGGGGTAGCCTCTCTCTGATCATGCTTGACATTGATCATTTCAAGCGGGTTAATGACGGCTTTGGCCACCAACAAGGGGATGTAGTGCTGCAGAATGTTGCATTGATCCTACAGAAGGAGCTACGAAGTTATGACTGCGCCGCCCGTTACGGCGGCGAGGAATTTGTTGCCATCCTGCCGGATTCGTCCCTGAAAGAATCAGTTTTAGTAGCCGAACGGATTCGTCTGGCGGTTCAGAATACTATATTCAACGGACCGCTTGTAAAACTCAGCCTTACTGTAAGTCTGGGAGTTGCCTGCTTTTCGCATGAGCACACCGCCACAGTGGATGGATTTATAAAACTGGCTGACGACGCTTTGTATAGAGCTAAAGGAAACGGCAGAAACCGCGTCGAGTTCAATGATCCGGAACAGCTTAGAAGCCCCGCAATAACTACTGACTTACCGCACAGGACATAGGCACTGAACCAAAGTATAAAAAACGTATGGTAAAATCGCGCAGACGTATCAAAATCCACAACGCCACCTCCCTTCAGCCTGCTTCAAGGCGCATAAAGGCGGGTGGCGCTTGCATATTCAAATTATAAAGGGTTATTTAATGAACATAAAATTCAGGTTTTTATCTATAATTTTAATATTACTCTGCAGCTCCATGCCTGTTCTGGCAACCCCTTTTGGCAAAATTGATGCCCCACCTGTTTCTGAACGCTGGTTCGGTATTTATGTAAACAATGAGCGGGTCGGATTTTATCGACAACGGATTGACAAGTCTGATGACGGCTACCGTTTTGATGGCAACGGAAGCGTACGTGTGAAAGTAATGAGCTTTTCTAAAGAAGCTTCAATGCGGGAAACATATCTGGTTTCAAAAAATCTTGCACTCCGTTCGTTTGATGTTGAGCAGACCGTCAATGGCTCATCGTCGCACCTTATCGGCAAGGTCAACGGCAATACCGTCAATATAAAAAGCGAAACAAATGGTAAAATAATCGATAGAATGCTCAAGTTCAAAGGGGAGGTGTACCCCGCCCCGGTCCTCAATTTTTATCCTCTTATGCGGGGGGTGTCAGCAGGAACGTCTTATAAAGTTCAGGCATTCGATCCAGAAGAGATTAAGATCAAAGAGATACAGATCACCGTAATCGGTGAAGACAAAACTGCCGAAGGCCGGCCGGCGCTCAAGCTCCGCAACAATCTGTATCCGTTCGCAAATAATGACATCTGGGTTGACAGTCAGGGGAATACGCTTGAGGAATCTGTCCGTGAAGGGCTCGTAATAACCAGGGAGGAACAACCCAAAGTTATTGGTACATTTATCAGCGATTGGGCCATTGCCAAAAAGGATCTGATTTATGATTTCAGTCTGGTACGCATACAGCCACCAATTAAAGAGCCAAAAAAGTTGATCGGCCTGGCAGTAGAAATAAGCGATTGGAATGATGCTCTGCCTCTACTGCAGGAGGGAGGCCAACAGGTGGAAAAGCGTGGTAACGGAAAGGTGATTTTTAAAACCGGTTCTCTGGCTCAAGCATCATCTGAATTAAAATCTCGGAAACCGTCAGATGCCCAGATTAGTCCGGCTGACAAGATTGAATCTGATGCTACCGAAATCATGGATCAGGCCAAAGCTCTGGCTGCAGGGACTAAAAACAACGAAGAGCTTGCCAGGGTTCTTTCCTCCTGGACGGCTGACTGGCTGAAGGATTCAATTGATGACGGCGGCAGTGCCGTTGAGAGTTTTAAATCGAAGAGCGGTAACTGCCAGACACACGCCCGCCTCTACACGGCATTGGCAAGAGCTGCCGGCATTCCAACCCGTTTTGTTTCAGGCTTGGTATATCTGGAAGGGAAGGGTTTTCTCTATCATAGCTGGGCCGAGAGTTTTATAGGAGATCACTGGGTTTCTATCGATCCCACCTACAATCAACTGCCGGCTGACCCCACCCACCTCAAGTTGCTTGAAGGACATCTCCCGGAAGATATGGCTCCGATTATTGCAATCATTGGCCGAATCAAGATGACAGTTGTTGAAGCTGCCTACTAGGCAAGCCTGTCAGACTCGGGAATAAGCCGGTTGTAAATATGCCCTTGACCGCTTAAAAAAGTGCTGTAGAATGCCCGAAGTTATTAATTGCTCCAACTTATTTAGATGTTGGCTCTTTTTCAGAAGATCAGCGGGACCGCTTTGCCAGTTATGTCAGTTCAATAAATAGGGGGAGTATATTTATGCCAATGAAATCTGAAACACTCACCGCCATCAACATGACAGAAGACGAACTGATAAAAAGTCTTATCAAGGATGTCCAGGATGTTTTCATCAATATGGTCGGGGTAGAAGACCTGATGCACCTGCCGATTCAAATTGATGTCACAACACATTTTAAAGAATGCCTGACTGCAATGGTCGGTCTTGCGGGGACCTATAACGGACTTGTAAGCGTACATATTCCATGGCCTTTGGCTATCTCGTTCACCTCTTTGATGCTGGGCATGGAGGTAACGGAAATTGATGATGACGTTAATGATGCCATGGGTGAGATCGCGAACATGATCGCCGGCTCTTTCAAGCAACATCTCTCCAAAGGTGGATCTGACATTCAACTATCAACACCATCGGTAGTAAATGGCGCTGATTATGTCGTCTCTTCCGGAAACAATCTTGAAAACATCACACTCAAGTTTGCCACTGACGAAGAGTGGTTTATGGTATCGCTCTCGATCGAAGAATAGATCACTATGGAAACCGACATTCGGCTGCTTGCCGTGGACGACCTCGAGTTCAACCTTGATATGATCGAGGTTATGTTGACCGGACTTTCCGGGCTGGAAGACCTTACTGTTTTTCGTGCCATGAACGGCCGTGAAGCGCTAGATATTCTGGAGCAGAGAGACGATATCGACATCATCCTGCTTGACCTGGAAATGCCGGTTCTGAATGGTTTTGAAACCCTGCAGATCCTTAAGCGCAATGAAAAATTGCGTGACATACCTGTAATTGTTGTAACTGCTGACCAAAGCGAAGTCCTCAAGACTCTTACGATGGGTGCTAACGACTTCCTCGCCAAGCCATATGATCCGCAGGAGCTTAAACTGCGTGTCATGAATCATGTACGAATCAAAAAAATGAACGACATCAAGCTGGATATGAACGATGCTCTTGAAAGGGAGGTAGTTAAAAAGACTGCCGCTCTGCTGAAGGCACTGTCTCTTTCGCAAGAAGCGGAGTATGAAATTTCGCTCCGACTCGGAAAAGCGGCAGAATATCGCGATCTGGAAACAGGCATGCATACGGTGAGAATCAGTCATCTTTCGAGAGAGCTTGCTGAACTGGCCGGCATGCCGGAGGAAGATTGCGAAATATTGCGTTACGCATCGCCTCTACACGATGTCGGCAAGATCGGCATTCCCGATCATATTTTATTGAAGCCGGGGAAACTGACTGATCAGGAGTTCGAAACTATGAGGATGCATGCTGCCATCGGCGGTAAGATCCTGAGTGATGCAGAGCGTTTTCCTGTTATCGAGGCTGGGAGAATAATTGCAGAGCAGCACCACGAACGCTGGGATGGCAATGGTTATCCGAATAGACTTAAAGGCACTGATATACATATTTTTGGCAGGATTGTGATGATTGTGGATGTCTTTGACGCGTTGGCATCCGAGCGGCCGTACAAGAAGGCGTTTTCAATCGAAAAAACCACTGCCATTATGCTAAAGGATCGGGGCATATTCTTTGATCCTGATCTTCTGGACATCTTTATGACCAATCTGGATCGTTTCGTAGCTATTAAAAACTCACTGCAAGATATTCCTGGCAGCGAACACAATCCATTTGAAGAAGTTTTAATATCACGACAGCTTGCATGAATGCAGGCGGAATGATCCCGGAGAATCAGTAATGACGTTACCGCCCTATCCGATACTGGTTGTCTCTTATATTGATGAAACCAGATCTGCGTTAACCGCCGTCCTGAACAAAAACGGAGTGGCCGTTATTCCCTGCGCAAACTTCTGTGAAGCTGAAAATCTGGCTCTCAGCAGTTTTTACAGTGGAATATTGGTTGATCTTCCTTCGATTATCAAATCAAAGGGAGAAGAAAAGATAGTTGCCTATACCCTGGCCAACTTTTTTCCGACCCTGCGGGTACGGACAATGGGAGGGATGCTCATTCCGATGGCAATGCCGGGAAGCGCCAAACAGGATAAAAGCCTGGACGACTTTTTATCCAAAACCTGTCTGGCATTTGTATCGCGAAAATTACGCGCTTTCAAGCGTCATCCGGTCTGTCTTTCCACTATCGTCATGTATGGAGATATCGAATTGAGAGGATTTACATTAGACCTTTCCTGGGGGGGGATGTTCATCGTTGATTTGCAGGCCGAAAAGTTCAGTATCGGAGACCCGGTTACAATTATAATCCCCGAATTCAACTGTTCCATTGCCGCTGAGGTCCGAAATATTATACCGTGGGGGAGCAAGCGCAGAGCCCCGGGAATAGGCCTGGGTTTCTGCAACCTTGATGAAAGCATTGAGCCCATTATTGCAGGAATCACAAGGACCAGTAAAGAATTTGACCGTGACCGGCTGTCGGCCTAAAACCGGGTTGTTTAAAATCTCCGCTGATAGTCCGCTACCAGCCCCCGTAACGCTTTCTTCATGCCACGCTTCCACGGTCCAACAGCAACCAGCCGCAGTTTATCTGGATCAAAGAGTGCCCGGGCGGTTTCCTGAATTTCGGCAGCTGAAGTCCGCCGTGCTTCACACTGATCTTCCTCAATGCTTCTGACAACACCCATCAACTCGCCCCAGCCATATCGCCCCCCCATTTCATAGGCAGAATCAAGGCTGAACTCAAGATCGAAAATATATGAATTGCGAATGCGCTCCAGTTCATCTTCAGGAACCGGCTCAGTGGTAATACGGAAAAGTTCCTCAAATGTAGCCTCGACAGCATGAATCAAGGTATCTGGAGCCGTAGACATATCAAATGCCAGGCAACCGGTTTCGTCGTAGGCCCCGATTGCTCCATCTACGGAATAAATGATGCCCAACTCCTCCCGCAAACGTAGATGTAGGCGGGAGCTGCCTCCACCGGCAAGTATTCGCCGTAAAAAACGCAACGCCATAAAGCGACGGTCATCACGGGCAAAGCCGAGAAACGCAAGCTGCAGATTCATTTGACTGTCAGAGTCCTGGACACAGCGGATCTGAGGAGTGAACTGACGGAGCGTAACCAACGGGACAGACGGCAAGTATCCATCAGACCACTCTCCAAAACATTGACTGGCAGCAGCAAGAACAGCACGATTTTTGACCGGTCCGGACACCACCAGTACCGCATTTGAAGGAATATAGTAATTCTTCAGATGATCTTCGAGATCGCTGCGTTCGATTGCCGCAATGCTTTCAAGTGTCCCGATAGTCGGCATTCCGAGCGGATGATGCGGCCAGAGCAGCCGGCTGACGATCGTGTCAGGATTAACCTCTTCACCCTGTTCGTTAAGATCCTCTCTTGCTTCCTCAGCAATGATACGCTTTTCGATATCAATTCCGTTCAGAAGAGGTTTAGTAAGCATCGAAGAAAATATTTCCATGCCGCGCTTGATACTGTCAGGGTGCACACGTGAATAATAATAGGTCGATTCGGCATCGGTGGCGGCATTCGGGGCACCGCCTACAATTTCGAAAGCCGACTCAATCGCCAGTGAAGAGGGAAATTCGGCAGTACCACGAAAAAGGATATGCTCCAAAAAATGCGAAAGCCCTTCGCGGCCGGGCGGATCATTGCGACCACCGACCTTGAGGTAAATCGCAAGCTCAGCAGAGTGCAGATGAGGCATTTCAACACAGACGACCCGCAATCCGTTTTTCAGAGTTTGTACAAAGTGACGTATCATATTATGGCGCTCCGGATAGTTTCTATGCGCTGCCGATATTCATCTGGCGACAAGAGCAGCTCTTCATGTTGTTCTGCCCAGATCGGGCGGGGCCAAAGCGGCTCAGAAGAGAAGCGCGGCACGATGTGCCAGTGGATGTGCGGCACCATATTCCCCAGGAGTTCATAATTGATCTTGTCCGGGGCGAATGCAGTGTAAAGTGCCTGGGCCACAGCAGAGACCTCTTCCATCAGGGCTGTTCGGACACCCCGGTCAAGATGGAACAGTTCGGTGGCATGCGTCCTGGTGAACAAAAGGGTATAGCCGGGAAAATACTGATCACGGTTGAGGATAGCGTAGGAGTTCGGCAGTTCGATGATGCGCAGATCTGAATCATCATCCCAGCGGGAGCACATAGGGCAGTCGGGCATATTATTCATACCTCAGGGCATCGATTGGGTTGAGTCCAGCCGCTTTCTTGGCGGGATAAAAGCCAAAAAAGATTCCGACCGCACCTGAAAAAACAAACGCGATGGCGATTGATTGGAACGAAATCATGGTTGGCCACTCAAGCAGACGAGAGACGACAGTCGCGCCTCCCGTTCCCAGTGCGATACCTATCAAGCCCCCCAGCATGGTCAACAGCACCGCCTCGGTCATGAATTGCATCAGGATATCATTCTTTTTGGCGCCGATCGCCATACGGATACCAATTTCACGGGTACGTTCCGTAACCGAAACCAGCATAATATTCATGATACCAATTCCCCCTACTATAAGGGAGATTGAAGCAACAGCCCCCAATAACAGCGACATTGCCTTTGCTGACTTTTCTGCGACCGCCAGTATTTCTGACAGATTACGAGTCGAATAATCCGGTTCCTTGCCGCCAGTGATCCGATGGCGTTGATTGAGGAGCGACTGGATCTCGCTCTCTGCTTTATTGATCAGCTCTTCACTTTTGGCCTTGACGATGATGGAGCCTACGATTCCTGTCCGTTGTGATCTCACCAGATTACGCTGTGCGGTACGCAACGGCACAAACACAGCATCATCCTGATCTGTACCCTGTGGTGACTGTCCTTTGCGATCGAGAACTCCAATGACAGTAAAAGGAATTTTTTTGATGCGGATAATACTGCCTATCGGATCGGCTGAGCCGAAAAGATTTTCGGCTACTGTCTGCCCCAGCAGGCACACTTTGATGGCACCGTTTTCATCATCCTGATTGATGGGTCGGCCACTGACAACAGGCCATTCGCGGATTTCGAACAGCTCCGGCGTCCCACCCATGATGATTGATGACCAGTTCATATTGCCGCTGACAACCTGCCCCGATGTCCGCACGGTACCGGCTGCATATGCCACCGAAGGACACTCAGCCATGATTGCCTTGACATCATCACTTGATAGCGTCTGGGCACCGCCGCTGCCGGTGCGCAAACCGCCGCTGGTTGTTGATCCTGGGATGACGAGGATTATATTACTGCCGATGCTGGCAATCTGTTGAGATATAACGTAGCTGGCCCCTGTCCCGACCGCCATCATGGCAATCACGGCCGAAATGCCTATTATGATGCCGAGCATGGTCAGAAACGAACGCATCTTGTTAGTACGCAGCGCCCGAAGAGCTATTTTGAGCGTTTGCAAAAAATCCATGTATTAATCCGTTCGTTTGATCTGACTGTCTGAAATTATCCGGCCATCTTTGAAGGTTATCTGACGACCGGCATAAGACGCTACATCATGCTCATGAGTGACCATAATAATTGTTATACCCTGCTTGTTGAGAGCCGTAAAAAGGCCCATGATCTCTTCGGTGGTTCTGCTATCCAGATTGCCGGTCGGTTCGTCCGCCAAAATGACAGCGGGATTGTTTACCAGAGCGCGAGCGATGGCGACCCGCTGCTGCTGGCCACCTGAAAGCTGACTTGGGTGATTGTTCTCCTTGCCGGCCAACCCTACCTGCTCCATGGCGATGAGAGCCTGCTGACGCCGCTCTTTGGAATGAAGACCGGCGTACACAAGCGGCAGCTCAACATTCTCAACCGCCGGTGTACGTGCAAGCAGGTTGAAACCCTGAAAAACAAAGCCGAGTTTCTTGTTGCGGATATCAGCTAGTTGATCGGTCGTCATGCCCCCTACATCCAGACCATCCAAAAGATAAGAACCGGAGGTGGGAAGATCCAGACAGCCGAGTATATTCATGCAGGTAGATTTACCGCTGCCGGATGCCCCCATAATAGCAACAAATTCGCCAGCAGTTACGTCGAAGGAAACACCTTTAAGGGCCTCGAATTGCTGGTCCCCCATGATGAAGACCCGGCGGATATCTGTTAGGGAGATGACGCTGCTCATTTAGAAACGGGGCCCCATCGGTGACGAATTGGCTCCCGCCTTTTTCTTCATTTCACCGCCAATCTGCTCGATAATGACTTCATCACCTTCCTTGAGGGAACTCTCGATCAGTTCAATACTGCTATTGTTGGCAATTCCTGTCTTAACCGGAGTTGCAACCGGCTTGCCGTCCTTGACGAGATAAACCTGCTGTCCCGCCCCCTTGCCTTTACCGGAGCCGCCTTTAACTCCTCCCTGTGGCCCGACACCTCCGACAGTGCGCTGAGAAGCAGCACCGCTGCGGTCTCCATTATCCTTATCTTTAGCGTCATTAACCTTTGATTTCGGCTTAAAGCGTAGAGCTGCAGGTGGCAACTTAAGTACATCATCCTTTTTAGCCACTTCAACCGACACATTTGCTGTCATGCCCGGCTTCAGTTTCATATTATTATTGTCAACGTTAACAACAACGACATAGGTGACAACATTTTGGGTGATGATTGGCGCGCTGCGAATCTGGACAACTTTACCCTGGAAGGTCTGTTCAGGATATGAATCTACAGTAAAGCTGGCTTTTTGATTAAGCTGGATCCGACTTATATCGGCTTCATCAACGCTGACTTCAATCTGCATTTTAGTCAGGTCCTGGGCAATTGTGAAGAGCGTAGGGGTCTGGAATGACGCGGCCACCGTCTGGCCAACATCAATCGCACGGGAAATGACGACCCCGTCTACCGGTGAACGGATTGTGGAGTAGCGAAGATTGGTTTTGGATTGCATCAGCGAGCCACGGGTCTGGGAAAGAGCCCCTTCTGCCGCTTTGACATTGGCTCTGGAAGATTGTAGAGCTGTCTCGGCTGCATCAAAGTCTCCCTGTGAAATTATCCCGTCGGTCAGCATTTTTTTGTTGCGATTGAAGGTACGTTCAGCATCTACAAGTGCAACTTTAGCTTTTTGCAGATTGGCCTCGGCACTGAGATAGTTGCCTTGCGACTGTTCTACCGAAGCATTGAACAAAGAAGGGTCTATTTCTGCTATGGCTTGACCTTTTTTGACACGCGAATTGAAATCAACATAGAGCTTCTGGATGGTGCCTGACACCTGTGTGCCAACCTGAACAGTAGTTACCGCCGAAAGATTGCCTGTGGCAGCAACAGTCGAGACAATCGCACCGCGCTCAATTTTAGAGGTCTTGTAGCTGACATCTGGCGTACGTTTATAGAAAAAATAGCCGACTACGGCGGCTATTAGAATGATAAAGGCCAGGATAATAAGATATTTTTTCATGCGCATCTCTCTATGTGTACTAATATTTAAAAACTTGCGACGATATAATAGCAGATATCAGGGGTCACAACAGAAAAAAAGCCCCTCTGTCGTTTGACAGAGAGGCTTTATTTTGCAAGCCCGCGGCCGAATGGCTACGGGCTAACTAGGGCAACCCTCTTTGCAGTGGGAAACCGGACGAATCTTAAATCTTGCAGTCCACATTGGCAGGGTCTCCTTTCGACGTAATATTTAATTCCTAACAGGATAGTTTTTATCTTAATACTATTTTGAAACTTGTCAAGGGAGAAATTGAAAGACGTAATTTGTTTCCGATTTAGATTGCAATATCTGATGCAGATGGCAAAATATCCCATATGCCATCACAAACGCCTATTCTTAAAATATCATGTCAGCAGGTAATGATGGAGGATGCTTCGGTCTTCTCGGTTCAGTCAACTGACCTGCCGAAGACGATAGCGGAGTCGCTTACTGCAGACGGACTGCTCTTTCGCTACATGGATTACGTAAAAAAATTCACACTGGCTCTGATTCGTCCGGTGGCTCTTGAGGGCGGCATTGAATTCCGCCTGGTTGGAACTGGCCTCAGCTTGATCAGCTTTTTGCCACCGGTGTACGAAAACGACTTCGCGACATTGCGCATTTGTGGCGGTTTTCTTGTGCAGCCGCGCCAGTGCGACCGTGGGGAGCTCCGCTTCGGAGCCGAACATTCAGGTGAAATAGTACGTGTGTCGCTTCAGCTCAATGAGTTCTGCCCCTTGATTCTCGGCAGCCACTCGCCGTCATTGATCCGTTTCTGGCTTTACCGCATTACTCAAGCCGCAATGCATCGCCTTGTAACGGTACGCTTTCTTTCCTTGTTGTATCATGAACTGGCGGGCTCTTCTGCCTGCGTGCGTATTGTAAATGTTGCAGTTCGAGCCGGAAAACCGGTCTGAGACTTTGCTTGTGGCCTGAAATATGCTACAGTTTACGATCTGTACAAAATGCTGTCGGAATCTGCAGCAACAACAAATAAAACCTTACAAGCGTTAAATTTTCCATAAACAGCTTCTAAACTTAATAAAAGGAACTCCGGAATATGCCACATACCATTGTTGAAATGCCTTCTAAATTGCCGCTTTACTCGCAAAAAGAAGCAGTTGTTTTCCCATACATGCTGTTCCCCATGTACATCGGTGAAAAAGACATTACCCCCTTCCGCGAAGCCGATAACTACGAAAAATATGTGGTCCTTGTTTTTGAGCGGCCGGATGACCCGAAAAGTGAGTTTCCAGGTGGCATATGTGAAATTGGAACGCTTTGCAAGGTTAACCAGATTAAAAAACTTGATGATGGGCGCTATAAGGTTTCGCTGGAAGGGGTCACCCGCGTGCGCATTCTGGATACCGAACCGGCCGGGACGATGACTCTCGCTCATTGTGAAATAGTACGTGAATTCGTTGAAAAAGATCTTGTATCGGAAGCGCTGGTTCAAAGCCTGAATGCCCTGTTGAAAATAGCGCTTTCACACGGGAAACCGCTTCCCGATGATGTCATGAAAATGATCGATTACATCGATAACCCGGCCCGGCTTTCCGATCTTGTGGCGCTGTATGTCAACCTGCCGACGGTTGACCTGCAGGAGCTGCTGGAAACGGTCGATCCGCTGGAACGCCTGAAAAAGGTCTATGTACATCTTACCAATGAAGTCCAGAGGATGCAGGTCAAAAATGAGATCGCCGGTGAAGTCACCAAGAGGGTCGGCAAGAACCAGAAGGAATATATTCTGCGTGAGCAGATGAAGCACATCCAGGAGGAGCTGGGTGAAGATGACCCGCGCACGGCTGACATGAATGAACTGCGCCGTAAAATTGAAGAGGCCGGACTTCCTGAAGATATAAAGAAAATCGCCGACAAGGAGCTAACTCGCCTTGAGCGGATCAACCAGGCCTCGCCAGAATACAACGTTTCAAGGACCTATCTTGATTATCTGGCCGGCATGCCGTGGAACATAAGTACGGAAGACACTCTCGATATAGTAAGGGCCGAGGAAATTCTCAACGAAGACCATTATAATCTGAAAAAGGTCAAAGAACGTATTCTGGAGTTTCTGGCGGTCCGATCACTCAAAGAGAATATGAAGGGGCCGGTGCTCTGTTTTGTCGGACCTCCAGGGGTAGGAAAGACCTCCCTCGGAAAGTCAATTGCCCGCTCTATGGGGCGAAAGTTTGTACGTATTTCACTGGGAGGAGTCCGTGATGAGGCCGAGATCCGTGGCCATCGCCGCACCTATATCGGAGCCCTGCCCGGCCGAATCATCAAAGAGCTTTACCGCTGCGGAGCCAATAACCCGATCTTCATGCTGGATGAAATCGACAAGCTGGGCAATGACTTCCGTGGTGATCCGGCCAGTGCGCTTCTTGAGGTGCTTGATCCGGAACAGAACTTCAGCTTCAACGACCACTACCTCGACGTTGCTTTTGACTTGTCAAAGGTAATGTTCATAACCACTGCCAACCAGCTTGACCCGATCCCCGGCCCTCTCAAGGATCGCATGGAGGTAATCCGTCTGGCCGGCTACAGTAGTCAGGAAAAGTTGCATATCGCCAAGAATTTTATTGTACGTCGTGAGCTAGAAGAAAACGGCCTTGCTGATCGGGGGCTAACTTTCAGCGATGAGGCACTGCAGAAGGTTATCTGCGACTACACCCGCGAGGCTGGCGTAAGAGGCATGCAACGTACAGTAGCTTCGATCTGCCGCAAAGTTGCAAAGGAGATTACCCAGAATAAAGCCACTCGCACTGAAATTACCCCTGAAGCCGTAGCGGAACTGCTCGGACCGAAAAAATTCCATAACGAGGTGGCGGCAGAAAATGACCGTATCGGAGTGGTTACCGGACTCGCCTGGACAGAAACCGGGGGAGACATCCTTTTCATTGAAGTCACCTCCATGCCGGGTAAAGCGGAGCTGATTCTGACCGGCTCACTTGGAGACGTGATGAAGGAATCAGCCAGGGCTGCGCTCTCCTACATCGAGGCACATGCCAAAGAATTCGGCATCAAGCCGGATGCGTTCAAAAATCACACTATTCACATTCATGTCCCTTCAGGTGCCATTCCCAAAGATGGCCCTTCAGCCGGCGTAACCATGGTCACAGCACTGGTTTCACTCCTGACCGGAAAACCTGCGCGCCGCAGTGTCGCCATGACAGGAGAAATCACACTGACCGGTCGTGTGCTGGCTATTGGCGGATTAAAGGAAAAGGTACTGGCGGCTCATCGTGCCGGCGTAAGTACCGTTGTGGCACCGGAGCGCAATCGCGATGATCTGGAAGATATACCGGAGAATGTCCGCGCTGAACTTCAGTTCATCTTTGTAACTGAAGCGTCTGAAGCTTTGGCAGCGGCACTTTAGCTGACATATGAATTTCGCCACCATTGACAAAGTCCTGCTGATTTTTTTTCAAGAGTTGCAGAATTATTTTTCCCTGGCGGGGCGTGCTTTTGTACGGATCTTCCGGCGGCCCTTCTATTATCGCGAATTCACCATCCAGTTTGATAAATTGGGGTTTGCATCACTGTTCATCTGCACCCTGACCGGGCTTTTTTCAGGTATGGTCATGGCCCTGCAATCACTGATCCAGCTTAAGCCATTCGCCGCAACCAGTTATGTCGGCGGCATGGTGGCGATAACTATGGTTAAAGAGCTTGGCCCGGTATTGGCTGCGCTCATGGTTGCCGGCCGGGTAGGGTCAGCCATCACCGCAGAGCTGGGAACTATGGTGGTTACGGAGCAAGTTGACGCCATGCGGGTGGAAGGCACCGATATTATCAAACGCCTGGTGGTGCCTCGCCTTAAAGCCATGCTGCTGGCTCTACCGCTACTGACGATAGTTACCGATTTAGTCTCAATATTCGGTGGCTATATCATGTCGGCCGGCTACAACATTAACCCTGTCATGTACATAAGCGGCCTGCCGCAGTTCATGGTATTTCAGGATCTGATCGAGGGCGTGACCAAACCGGCAATATTCGGTGCCATTATCGCCATAACAGCCTGTTACGTCGGGCTTAATACAAAGGGTGGCGCTGCGGGAGTCGGCGCGGCAGCCAAGCAGGCCGTCGTACTTTCTTCGGTTATGATTCTTGTCTGTGATTTCTTTATCTCAAAGATCTTTGTGGTTTTTAGAGGGTAATATGGCGTACTGGCTGTTCAAGACCGAACCGGGTTGTTTTTCCTTCGATGACCTGAAAAATTGCCCGGACATGACTGAATCTTGGGATGGAGTGCGCAATTTCCAGGCCCGGAATTTCCTGCGTGATGCGATAAAAATTGGCGACCAGATACTGTTCTATCACAGCAACATACCAGAGCCTGCGGTGGTGGGACTTGCAGAGATCGTCCGGACCGGCTACCCTGATACAACCGCTCTGAACCCGAACGGCGAGCACTATGATCCCAAGGCTTCTTCTGAGAAGCCGATCTGGTACATGGTTGATGTGCGCTACGTTAAGGCGCTGCAGAAAATAGTAACACTGGAGTGTATCAAGCAAAACCCTCTTTTAGCCGACATGCCGCTGGTCAAGCGCAGCCGCCTTTCAATTCAGCCTGTAACGGAAGATGAATGGCAGATTATTTTGATTATGGGGGGGGCAAGCGGACAATGACCTCCAGCGACTCCATCCGCATGGACAAATTATGTTATTCAATCGGCGGGCGCAAGATTCTTGAGGATTTCGACTTCCATCTGGAGCGCGGCGTCAACCGCACTATTTTAGGTGTCAGTGGTGCCGGAAAAACAACCATCCTCAAGTTACTACTCGGCCTCCTCGATCCTGATTCCGGCTCGGTGTCTATCGGTGATCTTTGCATAACGGGATTGCCTGAATCCAAATTCATGCAGCAACGCAAACGGATCGCTATCGTTTTTCAAGGCGGGGCATTATTTGATTCGATGACGGTCGGCGAAAACGTCGGTTATCGCCTGTTCGAAGAGGGACGCCTTTCTCAAGCCGAAATAACAAAGATTGTCATCGAAAAACTCAGTTTTGTGGGTGTAGAATCGGCCATCAATCTTTATCCGTCTGAACTGTCAGGCGGCATGAAAAAACGTGTTGCCATTTCCCGCGCCCTGGCGGCAGATCCGGATTATATCTTCTTTGATGAACCTACAACCGGACTCGATCCGATAGGGGTCTATAACATATGTAACCTGATGCAGAGATTGCAGGCAGAGGGGAAGACGACCCTTATGGTTACTCATGATCTGGCTACCGCCTTTGCAACATCGCAACGCTTCACTTTTCTGAATAAGGCGCGCATGCTGTTCGAGGGGAGTGAAGAAGAGATGAAGTCCAGCCTTATTCCAGAGGTGCGCGAGTTTTTGGGACCGACTGACAGATCACTGTTTATATAGTTTTAATCATTACAGCAATTAGACAGGAACGGGTGGGATTGATATGAAACGAAGTAATCAGATCGGCTGGGCTCAGGTACGGGGAGGAGTTTTCATCTTTCTGGCGCTGCTCATTTTTGCCGGCGGTGTCCTGCTGATGGGGCAGAAAACTAAAATGTTTATCACAAAAGGGGCCATGAGGGTCGTTATGAGTGACGTTGTAGGCCTTAAGATCGGCGCTCCGGTATGGCTGGCCGGGGTTGACGTCGGCATTGTAACCGACATCCTGTTTGCAGACCCGAAGAACAGTAATGAGGTCAGCATTGATATCGAAGTCGACACCGAAGCGATGAAGAAGATAGGTACCGATTCGAAAATCTCCATCAAAACCCGCGGACTAATGGGTGAAAAATATGTCGATATACTCCCTTCAAGGCACTACTCTGAAAGGCCTCCTGCATTATTACAGGGGACATCGGCAGCCAAACTTGATGATGTCATCCAGAAGGCCGGTGACGCTTTCGACAAGGTTAACGGGATCATAGACAATATCGACAAGGGCAAGGGAACCTTGGGAAAGTTAAACAAGGACGAGACTCTCTACAGAAATATTGCGCGATTGACTGTTGAAATGAAGGATCTGGTTGTCACCATAAACCGCGGTGAAGGAACTCTTGGTAAACTAAATCGAGATCCGGAACCTTACAACAAGTTGGTCAGTCTTCTTGACCGTGCCGACCGGACACTTCAGGATATCCAGACATCTGATGGGACTCTGAACAGGCTGATCTATGACAAGGCGCTCTACACAAAACTAACAGCTCTGGCTGACAAAAGTATTCAGGCGGCAGATGATGTCCGCGATCTGAATAAGAAAATTACATCGAAAGAGGGCACGATAGGCCTGCTGCTCAATGATAGGGAATTTTATGACAAGGGCATTTCTCTTCTCACCAGTGCAGAGTCATCAGTTAAAGCGATTGAAGAGGTTACCGCAAAAGTAAAGAGTGGCGATGGAACAGCAGGGAACTTGGTGAATGACAAGCTACTTTATAACAAAATGAACAAGATGGTCGATGATCTGGATGCGCTGGTAAAAGACTTTAAAGAAAATCCAAAGAAATATATCAAGTTTTCAGTATTTTAAAGGGAGCATTGGATATGAGGCATTTTTTAATCATAATTACTCTGTTAGCAGCATGCGTTACTCAAACACGCGCAGCAAATCTTGAAGAGAAAGTAGTCGAACACACCATGAAAAACGGTATGAAGCTTTTGATAGTGGAGCGGCATACCTCTCCGACAGTTTCGGCCTGGATACGTTTCAGGGTCGGGAGCGTAGACGAGCGCAGCGATGAGCGCGGAATTGCCCACCTGCTGGAACACATGCTTTTCAAGGGAACGACCACACTCGGGACAAAAGATTATGCTGCTGAAAAGCCTATTCTTGATAAGATTGAGAACGTTTCTCTCACGTTAATGAACGAAAAGGCCAAACGTGATAAAGCCGACCCTGTTAAGATCGCAGGGCTTGAAAAACAGCTGGCGTCTCTGGAAACAGATGCGTCAAAATATGTCATAAAGGACGAGTTTTTTGAACTGTATTCAAAAAACGGCGGCACCGGCTACAACGCCTTTACAAGTCGAGACGGAACGACCTACCTGATCAGCCTCCCTTCCAATAAACTGGAGCTCTGGGCCGCTATCGAATCTGACCGTCTGCAAAATGCGGTTCTGCGTGAATTCTATACCGAACGCTCCGTTGTGATGGAGGAACGGCGCAGGTCATATGATGCGGACCCTGAGAGCAAATTGTGGGAAACATTTTTAGCTTCAAGCTTCCTGGCCCACTCCTACGGTCAACCGACGATCGGCTGGATGTCCGACATTGAAAATCTGACTCGAAGCAAAGCCGAACAGTTCTTTCGCAGTTACTATGCTCCCAACAATGCGATCGTAGCGATCGTAGGGGACATTGATACAAAGACGACTATTGCCATGGTCGAGCGCTATTTTGGTGCGATCAAGCCCGGGAAAGAGCCGCCACCGGTCACAGCTGTGGAGCCTAAACAGTCCGGAGAACGTCGTATTGAGCTGGTAGCTGAAGCCGAGCCAACTGTGATAATCGGGTTCCACAAGCCTGCCATCAACACCAAAGACGACTATGTTTTTGACGTGATCAACATGGTTTTAGGCAGCGGCCGTACCTCACGCTTTTACAAAAAGCTGGTTATAGAAAAGCAGATCGCCTCTGACATCGGTGCCTTTGATGCACCGGGGCATCGCTACCCGAGCCTGTTCGTAGTCAGCGCTAATCCGCGTGCACCACATTCAGTTAAAGAGGTTGAGGAGGCTATTCAGGCGGAGCTGGATCTGCTGAAAACCACTCCGGTCGCTGAGCGTGACCTGCAGCGTATCCTCAACAAAATAGAATATGAGGAGGCGCGCCGGATGGGAACTAATGGCGGTTTGGCTCGTAATCTTACCGAGTATGAAGCAACCACCGGCAGTTGGCGCTATATGACTGAACATAGAAACAAGATTGCCGAGGTCACAACGGCCGACATCATGCGGGTGGCCGCTATGTACTTCACCCGAGAGAACCGCACTGTCGGATTTATCACAAAAAAAGGGGGTGACAAATGAGACAGCTTTTAATTTCAATCTGCTTTCTGGTTACCTTGATTGCACCGGCTTTTGCAGAGGACCAGCAACTTGCAAATCCCAGAACCATAAAATTTCCCGAATTAAACTTTCAAATCCCCAAGGCTGAACGAGTGGTTCTTGAGTGCGGGATGCCTGTATATTTACTGCGTGACACCGAACTGCCGATAATTAACATAACCGCCATGGTGAGGGTTGGCTCAGTATATGAACCGGCCTCAAAAACAGGATTGTCCGGCATGGCTGGGAGCGTTATGCGCAGTGGCGGTGCCGGCGGCATGGCGCCGGAAGCCATGGATGACGAACTGGAATTCATGGCTTCGTCTGTTGAAAGCGGCATCGGCATCGACATGGGAACGGTTTCACTGACGGCACTCAAAAAAAATTTCAGCAGGACGCTGCAGATATTCAGCAGTGTCCTGCTTCGTCCGGACTTCAATGAAAAGCGGGTCGAAATAGCCCGCAAACAGGCGATTGAAGGGCTGCGGCGCCAGAATGATGATCCCAAGGAAATTGCCGGACGAGAAATTAATCGAGCCATATATGCCGGCCACCCTCTAGGCCAGATTGCCACCTTTGAGTCAATAAGTGCCATAACCCGCCAGGATCTTGTTAATTTCCATGGTAGCTATTACCGTCCGGACAATATGATTCTAACGGTCTCTGGAGATTTTGATAAAGTTGTACTGCTTAAAGAGCTTAATTCGGCATTTAAAACAGCAAATAAAATCACCTCAATTGCATTACCAGATGTGCCGCAACCGCAAAAACTGCTGCATGGAGAGGTTCTATTCGGCAAAAAAGATGTCAACCAGACCGTTATCCGTTTGGGACACCTGGGGCTCAATAAGGACAATCCTGATATCTATGCAGTGCGACTTCTGGATTACATTCTTGGCGGCAGCTTCACTTCGCGCCTGACGATGGAGATTCGTACCAACCAGGGACTGGCGTACAGCGCCGGCAGTCGTTTCGACATCGGTCGTCGCTTTACTGGCAGTTTTGTTGCCGAGACTGAAACCAAGGCCGGCTCCACTGTCAAAACAATCAATCTGATGAAGAAAATTATCGCTGATATGACGAAAGAACCGGTAACCGATGTCGAGTTCAGTGCAGCCCGTGAATACATGATCAATTCGTTCATGTTCGGCTTCACCACTCCAGCTTCGATCGTTAGCCAGCGTGCCAGACTCGAATATTACGGGTACCCGGACAGTTATCTTGACCAGTATCGAGATAATATTTCCAAAGTGACAAAAGCAGACATACTGGCTGCAGCTCGTAAATACTTGCACCCGGACGCGTTTAAAATTGTTGTTATAGGTGATGCGACAAAATTTGACCAGCCGCTTACAACACTGGGAGCTGTCCGCGAACTCGACCTTAAACTGAATATCACGAAACACTAATCAACAAGATTGAGGAGAACAGGCATGGCCTTTTTTGAATGGGATGACAGCATAGCACTGGGTATTCCGATCATTGATGAGCAGCACAAGGCACTCTTTGACTGGGTCAACAGGCTCAATGAAGCGGTTAAAAGCGGAAAAGGTGCTGAGACGGTTGGAGAGGTGATCTGGAAGCTGATTACCTATGTGACGGAGCATTTCAGCGAAGAAGAACGGCTGATGCTATCATGCAACTTTCACGGCCTGGCAGCCCACCGTAAGGAGCATGACCAATTTGTTTCACGTCTGCGAGAAATTCAGACTGATTTTATCGACGGGCATGAAATGGGTGTAAGTGTACTGGATTTCATGGTGGACTGGCTTGTCTGCCATATAAAAGGGACCGATCAGGGTTACAGCCGCTTTATCCAACAACAGGCAGAAAAGGGCTAAACTTTCAATCTGGCCGCAATACTGTCGGCTATTTTGATGCCATCTACAGCAGAACTCATAATACCGCCAGCATAACCGGCGCCTTCCCCGGCCGGGTACAGCCCCTTGACGCCAATTGACTCAAAACTGCTGTCACGTAGAATTCGTACCGGTGATGAAGTACGCGACTCAATGCCGATCAGGGTTGCCTCGGATGTGACAAAACCCCTGAGCTTTCTTCCGAAATCAGCAATCCCTTCTCGCAGCGTTTCGATGATAAATGGCGGCAGCACAGAATCCAGCTCCGTCTCGTAGATGCCGGGACGGTAGGTGGTTTTTGCCGCCCCTTTTCCCGGAAGCCTCAAAAAGCCGAGTAGGTTCTGAGCAGGTGCAATATATCCACCCCCACCTGACTCAAATGCCCGCTGCTCCCACCGTCGTTGCAACCGAACCCCGGCTAGTGGACCGGGCCCGTCAAAATCTTCTTCCCGAACATTAACCACCAGGGCACTGTTCGCATATGGGGAGTTACGAAGTTGTCCGCTCATACCATTAGTGACGACTCCACCAGACTCCGATGCTCCACCGACAACAACTCCACCTGGGCACATACAGAAGGAATAAGCGCTGCGACCACTGGATGGGTTGTTCCAGGCGACGGCATAATCAGCCGCAGGCAGATTTGGCTGTTGCCCATTGCCATACTGGATCCGGTTTATCAACTCTTGCGGATGCTCAACCCTGAGTCCCATTGCGAAGGGCTTACGAGCTAACGGCACATTCAGTCGTTCCAGCATCTCAAACGTATCACGCGCGCTATGACCGGTAGCCAGAATGATATGGTCACACGGAATTTCCTCTGCACCATTAAGAGTGACCGCTACAATGTTGCCGTTTTTTATATTCAGGTCGGTCATCCGGCAACCGAAACGCACAGTAAAGTTCTTCTCAAGGAGATGCCGCCGTATAGCGCTTATTACAGTTCTTAGACGATCGGTTCCGATGTGAGGTTTGGCAAGATAGCGGACCTCAGACTGAGCTCCGAAGGAGACTAATTGTTCCAACACCCAAGGTACCAGCTGATCTTTGGAACGGCAGGTCAGCTTGCCGTCCGAAAACGTTCCTGCCCCCCCCTCACCAAACTGAACATTTGATTCAGGGTCAAGAAGGCCGTCTTTCCAGAAACGTTGTACAGACAGCGCCCGCGACTCCACAGGTTCGCCACGCTCGATTATCGTTGCAGTCAGTCCATATTCAGCTAAACGCAGGGCTGCAAAAAGTCCCGCCGGCCCACTGCCGACGATGACTATGCGTTTTTGCGACTGAATAGGTACTGCAGCCGGAGCCGTTTTATCCTCCTGCCATTCCAGCGCCGGATCAGCCCCAACGAGTGACCTGACCTTGTCACCAGCAGTAAAAGAGAGCGTGTATACCAGCTTTATGTGTGGCTTTTTGCGCGCATCTATCCCTTTGCGAATAATGTGGACATTTTGGAGGGAAGAAAGCGGAACAGAAAGTTTTGCAGCCAGCAATGCAGGCAGAGTTTCTTCACAATCAGAAGGGGTGAGGGAAATATTGCGGTAGATAAATGGCATTAAGTCAGGTCTGCAGTTGCTTTTCGCGCTCCAGGAGCTGCTCGACAATTATAACGATATCCACCGGACTGGTTGATTTGGGGATATGAACCTTGGCGCCCATTTCTGGAACATCGTGCTCATGTGCTTTTTCCTGAAACATTGATGTCAACAGTATGATAACGGGTGGTGTATCTCCGCCCAGCCGACTGATCTCCATGCATGTGCTTACTCCGCCCATACGCGGCATTACGAGGTCAGAAATAACCACATCGGGCACCTTCTCGATATAGGCTTTGACACCCTCAATACCATCATTGGCATTGAATACCGTAAAACCGTTGTTGCTGAAATTATCCGTCAGAACTTTCAGAAAAAACGGATCGTCATCGATGATAAGAATTTTTTTGTTTGATTGGGTCATGAAGGTACACACTGACAGGAATAGATATCAACAGCTATGGCATACTACACCACCTCAAGCAGAAAAAGAAAGGAAGAATATTTCAGGAGCAGACGGGGAACTCCAGGCGGAATGTAGTCCCTTCCGGTGAAGACGATTCTACCTTCATATTTCCTTCATACATACGGACAATTCGCTGAGCAACCGGCAGTCCCATTCCGGTGCCGCGATTTTTTGTACTGAAGAAAGGGTCAAATATGCTCGGAAGGACATCCTCGGCAATTCCTGTACCGCTGTCACTGACCCTGACAATCACACGACTATCCTCTTCAAAAATTTCAATAGCAAGCAGTCCACCCCGGTTCATTGCATCCAAGGCATTTAGAAAAAGATTCGTAAAGATCTGTCCCAATTCAGCCGGGTCTGCGGTAATGGGCTGTGGAACGCAATGATATTGTCGCTCAACCTGAATTTTCCTGCTCTCAATCTGGGGGGAAAATGCTTCTATTGCACTATCGACCACCTGATTGATCTGTACATTGGATGAGATGACGCGTGTTCGCCTGGAGGCATCCAGTAATTTTCGGATAATAGAATCTATCCGTTCAACCTCTTTCAGGACTTTTGACTGGTATTCAAGCTGATCCGGTTCAGTGGATGTCTGGCGCATTAGCTGGATAAAAAGGGCGATGGAGTTAAGCGGGTTGCGTATCTCATGAGCCATACCAGCAGAAAGATAACCCAGCGCAGCCAGCTTTTCAGATTGAACTATCTCATCCTGAGCATCCTGAAGTGCCTCAGATTTCTCACGCACCCGTTTCTGGAGCTCGTAATTCCATTGCTCTATTTCAAAAAGGAGATGGTCCTGCTGTTTTTGAAGTTCACGGTTATGAAGTTCAATCTCCCTTATTCTCAGCACATTTTGCAACCTTTCAACCAGATTGCGATTATTAAAAGGCTTGAGAACGTACTCAGATGCGCCGTTTTTCATAAGTTCAACGGCGATTTCCTCACTTCCCTTGCCAGTGAGCATCACGACGTACGTGTCAGGAAAACGACTCTTAATCAACTGTAATGCAGCCAGACCATCCATCTCCGGCATAATATAATCCAGTAGAACCAATTCCGGAGAATGCCTGGATATAAGCTCAAAACCTTCGTGGGCGCTATCTGCAACATACGGCTGAAAGCCGTGCTTTGAAAGTATAAGAGAGGTCAGCTCGAGGATATTCCTGTCGTCATCAATTATAACTACAGGTTTTTTAATAACATTTGATCGGCATTCGATCAGCATAGCGGAAAAGTTGTTTTCATAATTTCAGTTGCTTCTCCGCTAAACTTCCGGCAACCTGACTGTCATAACAGGGCAACTGGCTGAACGGACTACACGTTCGGCGGTGCTGCCGAAAAGGATGCGGTCAAGCCCAGTTCTGCCATGAGTACCAAGCACGATCAGAGATGCATCGATCCGGGCGGCCGCCGCTGTTATTTCTTCACACGGAATACCGGTCAGGATAGATGTTTTATAATTTGTAAAAGTCCCTAGTTTTGAACTACAGAATGCATCCATCATCTTTACAGCGCTTTCTTCTATTTCTTTTTCAAGCTGTTCAAAAGAGATATGCGGTACATAGAAACCACGCAAATCAACCGGTTCATTGATGACATGAACAATAGTCAGCTCGGCACCGAACTGAGTTGCCAGTGTCAGGGCGTAGTCAAAAGCACATTCAGAATTTTCCGAGAAATCTATGGCGATCAGAATTTTTGTAAAAGCTTTCATGGTTAAACCCTCCTGGTCCTTATTAACAGAGTAAATGCGTTAACCAAATCATCTCTAACTTGCTAATTGCAACAGAACGATCAAACAACTTTGAATATCTTATTGATAACTTTTTTGAGATCATCATATCTAACAGGCTTGTTGATGTACTCAAAGGCACCCAGCGTCATTGCCTCCAGATACGACTCAACCTCGCCGTATGCAGTGATCATAATAACGTTACTGGCAGGGTGGATACGGTTGAGCTCACGCAGAAACATAAGTCCGTTCATCTCCGGCATATTAAGATCGGTAATAATCAGCTCTACATCTTTACTTCGCAGATAATTGAGAGCCTCCTGCCCGTTCCCGGCTGATGCGACTTCGTAGCCATCATGCGTAAGAATCTTGGAAAGTGCCATCCGGGCATTCTCCTCGTCATCCACAACCAGTATCCTTTTATTGCCATGTTCCAAGGCGGTACTCCTGCACATTTCTAATTACAGGAAGTCTAGCATGGGGCAACCAAGTGTCAAGACCCTGATTTGTTTTTTGTTAATCCTAAAAAGAGAAGTGATCTGGAGCAGCAGACGTCACAAACTACGGTTTAATGCCATCTGCATCAAGTTCGACGTAAGCCGGTTTACCGGGAGCCCCAAGGGATTTGTAAGGTTTGTCATTCAGTTCCACCTCAACACCACCGGCGTCACTCAATTCCAGTGCGACTTTTTTTTCTGCTTTCCACTCAATGACATCTCCTACTGTAAGCTCATATTGCTGTGGAATGGATCCGTCAACGGTAGCAGTCAGTGTGCCGTTCTGGGTAACTCTTATTTTCAGGATGAAAGCCTTTGCCGCTGATACAGGGCGTTTTGAGGCCACTGCTATTTCGGATTTTGGAGACGTTTCTGGACTTCTTTCTGCTTTAGGTGCAGCAATATCCGGCTCTGCCTTCCTTACCCGTACAGAACTTTGTGCTGCTTGGACTGCGCTGCTTTGCATGGACGGGGCGATTACCGCAGTCGGCTGCGACGGACGGACAAGAGGAGCTGGAGTACGCTTGAAAAAGTAAGCGGTGACCAGGATGGCAGCCAACAACAAAGCCGGCAGCAGGACTTTTTTGAGAGAGACGGGACCGCGTGGCCGACGGGGAGAAGCCGCCGATACGCGAGCTGTATCCGGTTTTTCATCAGGAACGCCGAAAAGCTTGCCATACATTCGTGATACATCTTCGGAGTTCAGGCCTAGGTAGGTGGCGTAAATTCTGAGGAATCCTTTGAGGTAAGCCTGATTGGCAAACTCATGTATCTGGTCTTCTTCAAGTGCGCGAAGATGGGAAATGCCTATTTTTGTGGACTCAGAAGCTTCTTGAAGCGTAATCCCATGAAATTCTCGACAACGGCGGAGCACCGCACCCGGTGAACCACCCTGGGTTTCCGGAGGCACTGAAACTTGATCTAGCACTCTGCCCTCACTCACTTGATAAGATCCAGATATCCCAAAGCTGCACGACCAAGCTCGCTTTCAGGAATAAGCCGCACAGCCTCTTTGAATGAAGCACGGGCTGCATCCAGCCTGTTCAGCTTGATCTGCGCCAGTCCGAGATAATAGTGGGCAGCGCCATAATCACTATAGATCTCAAGCGCCTTGGCATATTCGGCAATCGACTGTTCACTCTTGTCCATGGCAAACCAGACCCGCCCCAAAGAAAGTCGCACCACTGGATTCCGCGGGTTAAGGGCAGCAACGGCCTGCAGCTCTTCCAATGCCTTGGGATAATCACCTTTTCCCAGATAAGCCAATCCCAGATTGATGGAAGCATTTTCATTATTATCGTAAAAAAGATCATCTTTTACTATTTTGAACTGCTGAATGGCACTGTCCCAGCGTTTCAAATCGAGGTAGGCTACTCCAAGGTCATTCCGTGCAACAGAAAAACTCGGCTTCAGAAGGATAGCTTTCAGGAACCTTGCTTCGGCAAGATCAGGCCTTTTTTTACCGATAAATGCCAAACCGAGATTATACAGGACATCAGGATTGTCCGGATCAAGCTTCTCGGCCTCAGTCAGATCAAACAATGCCGCAGAATAGTTTCGTTCACCAAGATATGAAAGCCCCATTTGATAATGGTAGGAAGCGGGGTTTGGCTTTGAATTGTTCTGCCCCCGGCCGGATACACACCCGAAAACGGTCGCGAGAAGAAACAGTGCGCCTATGGAGTAGAAAATACTTTTCATTATGTCCCCAGCCTTGCAAAACAGGATATGTTCGTTAACACACTTCCTTGCTAAACAAGGCAAACCTCCATCAGAAAGAAATATCCCTGAAACTTGTCAGTGCCTTGAAGCTGGCAAAACGTGTTTGTATCTCTTTATACTGCAAACGTTTCATGCGATTAAGACTAAAATCCTCTACATTGAAAGAAGCCATTACGCTGCCGAAAACGATAGCTTGACGAAGCCCCTCCTCCGACAGATCTCCAGTATTTGCCAGATAACCCATAAACCCTCCGGCAAATGTATCACCGGCACCGGTCGGATCGAACACCTCTTCCAGTGGATAGGCGGGGGCTGCGAAAACCGAATCAGCAGTAAACATTAATACACCGTATTCTCCACGCTTGACAACCAGACGCTTGCAACCGAGCGCAATGATCTGTCTGGCTGCCTTGACCAGATTGGCTTCTCCGGTAAACTGCCGTGCTTCACCTTCGTTGATGACAACAATATCAACCTTCTGAAGCACCTTCTTCAGAGCTTCAGGCTTGGAAGAGATCCAGAAGTTCATCGTGTCACACGCAACCAGCTTTGGTTTCCGTACCTGTTCAAGAACCTTCATCTGCAGGTCCGGGTCTATGTTGGCCAGAAAGAGATATTCCGCATCACGATAGGATTCCGGCAGTTCAGGCTGAAAGTCCATCAGTACGTTAAGCTGTGTATCAAGTGTCTCGGCCTCGTTCAGGTCATACCCGTAACGACCGCTCCAGTGGAATGTTTTGCCGGCAATACGTTGCAAACCGGTCGTATCGATATTGCGGCTCTGCAAAAAAGTGACATGCTCTTGCGGAAAATCTTCTCCAACCACGGCAACCAGTGACACATCGGTAAAAAAGCTCGCCGAAGTTGAAAAATAGGTGGCCGATCCTCCCAGGACGTTCTCTCCTCGGCCAAATGGTGTTTCAACAGTATCAAAAGCTACTGTTCCGACAACAACAATACTCATTGTTTTCTCCTATTGGAAAATAATATTGCAAAATACCACGCAGGATAAAATGAGTCAAAAGGATTGTAGACATTTTTAACACTGTTTCGGTTATTTAGCCAGACACTACTCCCCCGCCACTCCCATCGCCCAGAGATAATTAACTTGTGCCACATGAGAGTCACGCTGAGCCTTTGCCCTATTACTCCTGGCCTGAAGCAGGTTAAGCTGTGCGTCATCAACTTCAAGCCTGATCTTGACGCCGAACTCATACCCCTTTTCCGCCATCTGGACCAGACGTTCGGCCTGTTTGACAGTACCGGAAAGCGCCTTAAGTATCTCAGCAGATTCACGGCATGAAAATTCGGCCTGACGTACTTCTAACACTATCGAATCCCGTAATTTGGCCTCTTCAATCTGCTTAGTATGCAGGTCACTCCTGGCCTGAGCAACTTTACCACCCGTTCGAAGACCGTCAAAAAACGGAAACGTCAGATAGAGACCAACATTCCAGGCAGCTCCATTGGCATCAAGAGCAGGAGCGGGGTCATTCAGACTTGTCCAGTGCCAACCGGCACCGCCTTTCAGGTCAAGGCGTGGCTTGTTGTCAGCATTAGCTATTGTCACCAATTCATCATAGATGCCTATGCGCAGACGCAGATCAGCCAACTCCGGACGATGCTTTTCCGCTATTTTCAATGCTTCGTCATAGCTGACCAGGGTATGGTCAACTGCCGGCGCATCCAGTGAACCAACCGCATCGACCCCTTCACCACCTATGGCAAGCAAGAATCGAAGTTGTTCGCGGGCCATCCTGATACTGTTTTCTGCACGAATGACTTCCGGCACAGTATTTTCAGCCGCTACTTCTGCAGCCAGAACATCGTAATCTGTTGCAACTCCTGCGCTAAACTTACGGGCGGCTTCATCGAGATGCCGCTGCTTTTGCGCGCGGTTTTCCAGCGCCAGACGGTACAACTCACGCGCCAACTGGATGTCGCGATAGGCCGCCACAACATCTCTGTAAACAGCCTGACGATAAAGCCGCAACTGCTGGTCAGCTGTTTTTAACCCAATCTCGGCTGCGCGGATGGCGGCATTCAACTTGCCCCAGGTATAGAGCGGCTGCGAGAGAGACAGATCAACCGTTCGGCCAAACTGGCGCTGAGCTGTATTTCCAGTTATTTCCTGGCTTCCGTCTTTAGAGAACGCTACAGTGCCGTTAAGGGATAATTGCGGCAACGCAGCAGCCCGTTCCTCAATGTATTTCCCTTGAACATAATTTGCATACTCACGCGCCTTTTCGATATCGCTATTTTTCTCCATCGCAATCGAGATTGCCTGTTCCAGCGTCAGCAATCGGGTTTCAGCGACAGAAACAGCAGGAATGAGCAGCACTAAAATCATCATTAAAAATTTCATTAATGCACTTCTCCTTTCAAATCAAGACACCACGGCGCCAGCCGCGCACGGAGTTGATCAGCCATAATTCATCAGCCCGTTCCAGATCCTCCGGATACAGGATTCGCTCCATAATTTTCCTCTGTTCAAGCAGCTCGCTCCTCAGTACTCCCGGCAGCAGGCCGCAGCCCTGAGGTGGCGTCATGAACTGGCCATCCAGCTTAAGAACCAATGTGTGATAGCTCCCCTCGGTTAACTGGCCAAGTTCGTTCACGAACAGTATTTCGTCACAGTCAGGCCTGTCTGACCTGGCAATATCCAGCAGCTCACGGCAGGTAGTTTTGTGGCAGCGCATTCTGTCTTTGGAGCTGACCTTAACAGTACTAATGGCTATATGCAGTGGAATAACACTATCCAAAAAAGTTTCGGATGATATATCAAGACTGCCATCGGCCGCCAGAGAGAGGCGCACCTTGCAAAGGGCTTGTACTTTAATTGCGTAATCAGAAAGAGCCCGTTTAATCTTTTCCTGGTCACAGATGAATCCAAAATATCCGGCAGAAGAGCTCAACCTGGCCATGTGCCTATCCAGCAGAGTGTAAACACCATTCTCCAGGCGCAGCGATTCGATGAGACTAAAATCCTGCAGTTGCTGGTTCACAAACGCCCCTTTACTCAAACATTCGGCATACTCCGATGATGCTTCAGAATCCCAGGTTACTGCGCTGCCTACTCCCATTGTAAGACTGTTTTTCTGCCTGTCAAAAAGCAGCGTCCTGATAGCGACAGAAAAGAGCGCCTCACCGCCGGGTGCAATGCACCCTATCGCCCCGCAATAGATACCGCGCGGAGCATTTTCAAGATCAGTGATTATTTCCATGCTACGGCGTTTGGGGGCGCCGGTTACCGAACCGCACGGAAACAGCGCCTGAAAAATATCCGACAAGCCCGTATCCGGACGGAGTTGTGCGGAAACAGTAGAGGTCATCTGGTGCACAGACGGATACGTTTCCACTTCGAACAGTGCATCCACCTTTACGGAACCTACCTCAGCAACAATACCAAGATCATTGCGCAACAGGTCGACGATCATAAGGTTTTCGGCTCTTTCCTTGGGGCTCTCCCGCAACTGTTCTACAGCGGAAAGATCCTCATCAGCCCAGCGGCCACGGCGTGCGGTTCCCTTCATAGGTCGGGTGGTAATTTTTCCATCCTTCAGTGAAAAGAACAGCTCTGGCGAAGCGGAGAGAATCGCAAAACGGCCAATGTCGAGGTAAGCACAGAACGAAGCACATTGTGCGGCACCTAAAGCCCGGTACGACTCACCCGGATCTCCCTTGAAAGAACCACTCAACAGGAATGTGTGATTAACCTGATAACAATCGCCTGCGGCAATGTAGGCGCGAATACGCTCGACTTCCCCGGCATAAACTTCCAGGCTTTTATCAGGATCAAGCATAATGTCAGTAAAAGACGAGGTTGTTCCGGCACCGGCATCGACGTTATATCGTTCCCGAAAGAGTGCAAACCAGACAAGCGGCAAACCATCTAAAGGCAGGGCAGATGGCAGATCAGGATTAAGTGCGGAGGCAGCTTCGTAGGTAACAAAACCGGCAGCGTACAGGCCATTCTCAGCCGCCTGCTCTACCTGATTCAGGATTTCTGTCACCTCACCTGTATTCGTGGCGAGCAAAGTTTTTACATATCCGCCGAAACGCCATGAAGAGCCAAAACTGCCACTGCCGAATGAGTCGAAGAGAATCGTCGGGATTTCAGGCATTTTGCCCTTTCCACCGCCGTTTCAGCCAGCTCCCCAGATCATCCATCAAGGTGTACATGACCGGCACCACCAAAAGTGTCAGCAGGGTCGACGTCAGCAGGCCACCAACCACGGCGCGGGCCATCGGAGCACGCCCTTCCGCTCCGGCACCGAGCGCCAGAAAGAGCGGCATCATACCAAAAATCATCGCCAGAGTCGTCATGATGATCGGTCGAAGACGGGTACGTCCAGCCAGAATGACCGCTTCACGCCTGTTCATGCCATCACGCTGCTGAAGCACCTTGGCAAAATCAACCAGCAGAATGGCATTTTTGGTCACCAGTCCCATCAGCATGATGAGGCCGATCAGCGACATGATATTGATAGTATCGCCGGTAATTTTAAGCATCCCAGCCATACCGACAATAGAAAGCGGCAAGGAAAGCATGATGGCAAGCGGTTCGAAGAAAGATTCAAACTGGGCGGCCAGAATCAGATAAACGAAAAGAACTGCAAGCAGGAGAGATTCACCCATGTAACCGAATGATTCGGCCATATCTTCGGCCTCACCCGACAGGTTTACGGAGTAGCCGGGGGGCATATTAATCCGCTTTGATGCAGTTTCAACGTACTTTGCCGCCGTGCCGACCGGCAGGCGGTCGAGATTGGCACTGACGGTTACCTGACGGGCCAGATCGCGCCGGTTGATCTCGGTCGGAGAGGCGGCAACAACTGTGCTGGTCAGACTTGAGAGCGGAATCAGCCTGACTCCGCCGCTGCCGTCCGGCACTGATACGTTCAGATCCAGAACCTGCCCGGCGTTCTGGCGCAGATGCGCCGGCAACCGCACTCGGAGGTTGACAGCGTCGCCATCCTCATCCTCAAAGGTTGAAATCGCCTCGCCACCGATCAGGCGGCCAACTGCTCCGACGATATCACTGGTGGTAACACCGGCAGACAACGCCTTGTCACGATCGACCCGCATACGATATTCTGGAATGTCATTCTCCAGAGTCATGGAAAGGTCTACGATGCCGCGTACCTTGTAGAGCTCCTCTTTCAAGCGAGCACCAAGCTGCTTAAGAACCGTTAGATCGTCACCCTTGAGGTTAATGTTGAGCGGTTTCTGTGCCCCCCCTATCTGTCCAACCTCCTCGATGGAGAAGGTTATTCCCGCCACCTTCTGCAGACGCTCCCGCACTTCCCGCTGCAACAGGAACTGGCTCTTGTTACGCTCTTTTCGTTCCTTGAGTTTCACATAAAGCAGACCATCCCGAACCGTGCCGCTATCGCCGGCACCGATTGTGGCATAGGTGTGGTCAACCTCCGGTGCAACCTTAACAGCCGCGAGAGCTTCATTCATGCGGTTTTCGGTTTCTGTAATCGAGGCATCCGGCGCCGTTTTGAAAGAAACCTGAAACTCCCCTTTATCCTCAGGGGCCATGAATGATGATTCCAGTGTGCTGAAAATTGCCAACCCGGCGACAAAGGCGGCAGCTGCAAGTGCCATAACGCTTTTGCGGTGATCCAGAGACCAGGCGATGGCACTCCGGTACTTGTCAGCGCTCCTGTCAAACCATGCGTTAAAAGCTTCCAGATAGCGGGCAATCCCTTTCCTCTTTCCCTGGAGATGAATCGAGGGATCATGCCAGCGGGAGGAAAGCATCGGGTCAAGTGTGAATGAAACAAATAATGAGACCAGCACAGCGAAGGCGACACTGATGCCGAACTGATAGAAAAAACGTCCGACGATTCCCTTCATGAAAGCCACCGGAATGAACACGGCGATTATTGACATGGAGGTGGCGAAGACCGCCAGTCCGATCTCCGACGTGCCGAACCTCGACGCTTCCATATGGTCCTTCCCCATCTCCAGATGACGCACAATATTCTCCCGCACAACTATGGCATCATCGATCAGCATACCTATCGCCAGTGAAAGAGCCATAAGGGTCATAACGTTTAGCGTCATGCCAAGTGCGTTCATGACAATGAACGAGGAGATGACCGAAATTGGCAGTGTCACGCCGGTAATGACCGTAGATCTCCAGGAGTTGATAAAGCAAAAAACAATCAGCACCGTCAGAATCCCGCCGATAATCAGAGTTTCCTTGACGTCGGCCAGTGACTCGCGTGTCATGATCGAGCCATCTCGTACCAGAGAAAGCGTCACCCCTGGAGGCAACTCTTTTTGAACTTTGACCATAACTTTTTTAACTGTGTCTACCAGTTCGACCTGATTGCCGCCTGACTGTTTGTAGATATCCAGGCCGATGGCCGGCTTGCCGTTTACCAGCGCCAGTTTACGTTTTTCCTCAATACCGTCGCTGACCTGCGCCACTTCGCCGAGTGTGATCGGACGGCCATTTCGTTGAGCCACAGTCATCTGACGGTACTGGTCGGCACGGTCAGGCTTCCCTTCTATCCGGAGCGGATATTCAGCAGTTCCCCTGGTGATACGCCCGAGCGGTGTATTTGTGTTCTCTGAACGAATACCGGAGACAATATCATTGACCCCAAGCTTAAGCGCATCCAGCCTGACCGGGTCGAGATCTACGCTGACTTCACGCTTCTGACCGCCGACCATGTCAACCTTGCCGACTCCGGCAACACTCTCAAAGCGCTTTTTAACCTTCTTCTCTACAAGTGTTGTAAGTTCGCGGGGTGACAATGTCGTGGATTCAACCGCTAAAGCGGCGATCGGCGCTGCATTGAAGTCGAGCTTCTGGACAATCGGCTCTTCAATTGAATCCGGCAAAGTGCCCCGCACAGAGGATATCTTGGCACGTACCTCCTGGGCCGCATCGTTGACTTTCTCCTCCAGACGAAATTCGATAACTACTGTCGAAACACCCTCGCGCGATGTGGAGAAAACATGCTTTACCCCGGCGATCTGATTAACCGCTTCCTCAATACGCTTGGAAACCTCCCGTTCCACCGTTTCCGGTGAAGCGCCTGAAAATGTTGTGACGACCGAGACAATCGGAAATTCGACATTAGGGAACATTTCGACCGAGAGGCGACGATAGGAGAAAATTCCGAGTACGACCAGGGCCAGGATCATGACGGTGGCAAAAATCGGGCGCTTGATGGAGGTATTGGAAAGTATCATAGCTTTTCCTTGAGGTTATTTTGAGGCAGCTGCAACTGCGACCTTGTCGCCATCTTTCAGATTGAATCCACCTCTGACAACATACTGTTCACCAGTTTTTATCCCAGAAATGATTTCGACCATATCCCCATTCACAGCGCCGCTCATAACATCCCGTTTACGGACAGCCCCGTTTTCAAGCACAAACAGGCTCCCCTTTTTTGCCACTGTATCAAATGCACCAACCGAGCTGCGCGGGATCTGAAGTACCTGTGTACGGACCCCGGTCACAATGCGCCCTTTAGCAAAGAGGCCCCCTTTGAGGCTTTCTGGAACATTACGCACTTCAGCGATTACTTTCAGAGAACGGTCAGCCGAAGATAGCTCGGGGTTGATATACATGACTTTCCCGGCAAAAATGCGGCCAGGATGAGAATCGACGCTGAATTCCAGGGACTGGCCAACCCTGACCCGAGCAGAATCTACAGACGAAACAGTCACGGTCAGATTGAGCAGTCTATTGTCTACGATCCGGAAAATCGGCTTGGCGGTGGCCGCGTCGCTCGCCAGATCACCGACATTCACATCACGCAAAGCGACTATGCCGTCGATCGGTGCTACTACCAGACCTTTTGCCTGGCGGGCTATCCCCTGCCGCAGCTCCTCTTCGGAAACACGAATCTGCGCAGCAGCAACCCCTACTTTTGCTTTGGCGGCCTCTGTTTCACTACGGGCGTCATCAAGAGCCTGCTGGGTTGCAAGGCCGGATTCTTTCAGCTTGAGAATACGCGCAAGCTCTCTCTCCGCACGGTTGGCAGCTACCTGTGTCTGAGCCAGATTCGCTTTAGCAGATACTATCCCCGCTTCCGCCCGTTTGACTTGAGCCTCTGTTTCGGCTACATCGATGCGCACCAGCGGCTGTCCCCTCTTTACGTGAACCCACTCCGACACCATAACCTGCCTGACCAGTCCCGGGATCTGGGTTTTTACATCAACCGAGAACTTTGGCTCCAGGCTTCCGGTCACTTCAATGCCGTCCGACACAGTTGATAATGAGGCAGTAACGACCTCCACCGCCACCGGCGGTTTGGAAGCCTGAGCAGCACTTTTTTCTGCATCATTCTTCCCACAGGCAGTGATGCTGGACAGCACCATCGCCAATAGTATAATTGTCGCCACCTGCTTCATTTCAAGCTCCTTCTTTGAGTATGCTCCACACTACACCTTCCCCTTCAACTTGTAGACATACGCCAACACCTCGGCAACAGCTGCGTAGAGTGCCTCAGGTATCGGTTCATTCTCGTTGACCTGATCATACAGTTCTCGTGCCAGGAAACGGTTTTCCACCAGCGTGATACTGTGTTCACGGGCTATTTTTTTGATCGCCTCGGCCATAATATCCATTCCTTTGGCCAGGACAACCGGCGCGACCATCTTCTGACGGTCGTATTTAAGCGCCACCGCGAAGTGAGTCGGGTTAGTGATAACCACGTCTGCCAGCGGGATAATCTTGGTCATCCGGCGGCGGGCCATCTGGAACTGCATCTTCTTGATTTTACCCTTTATTTCAGGATTGCCATCGGACTCTTTGTGTTCGTCCTTAACCTCCTGCTTGGTCATTTTCAGGTTTTCAGTATAGCGCCATTTAACATAAAGCATGTCAAGCAGGCCGAGCACAATCATGATACCGCAGGTATGCGTGACAATTTTGAACGCAATGTGACCAACAAAATCAAAAATGGTCTGAATATCCGCTTCCGCCAGAAAAGTGATATTCTGCATTTCATCCCGCACCACTCCGTAAGCGATCCAGGCAACGACCAATAGTTTGAGCAGCGATTTAAGCATTTCAACCATAGCGTCTTTATTAAACAGCCGCTTGAAGCCGCTCATCGGATTAAGCTTCTTAAAGTCTATTTTCAGACGTGATGTCCTGAACTCTAATCTGCCATTGTCCTGAATAAGGTTTGAGAGCACCGCAGTGGCTATGATAGTTACTACAATAGGCGCCAGCAGCAGAACAATGGTCCCAAACAGCTTGAGGAGAAGCGTATAGAGATTTGATTCTGTAAGCTGGAAGTCGCCCATGGTTGACAGAATCTTGACTGTACTCTGCTTTAGACCATCCATCATGAAGCTGCCGAAGATGTAGAGACTGACAATACCCGTTAACAGAGTCAGGGATGACGTCAGCATCTGACTCATCGGCGGCGGGCCGTCTTCGCGCGACTTATCTAGTTTTTTACCGGTTGGTTGTTCTGTTTTTGAGTGTTTGTCTGAATCTTCAGCCGTAGGTCATCCCCCCTTTGCCATAAGCCGGTAAAGCATGGCTATTTGAGCAGAAAGATGCCCGAAGGAAACTTCGAGGACGTGGAAGAAAATTGTCAGGGTCATTCCAAGAATTACCAGACCTAACCCAACGTTTAGCGGCAGACTGATCATGAAGATGTTCATCTGCGGAAAGGCTCTGGCCATGATACCAAGTGCCACTGTTGTCAGAAGCAGGGCAACCATGACCGGTGCGGCCAGACGGATTCCGATGATAAAAATATCAGCAGTACGAATGACAAGAAAGTTCAGCAGCTCACCGCTCAGACGCCACCCCCCGAGTGGAATCACCCTGAAGCTGTCCATAATCGCCCGGATAAACAGGTGGTGTATATTGAGAGACAGGAACATCAGTGTCGCAAACAGAGTCTGGAAAACTGACATGATCTGGACCTGAGTGCCTCTGGAGGGATCGATGATTGATGAGATGGTCAATCCCATCTGCATCCCGATGATCTGACCGCTGAATTCGACTGCGGCAAATATGATCTGGGTTATGAAGCCGAGCGTCAGGCCGATCATAACTTCACTGAAAGCCAGCAGTGCGAGACTGAAAGCATCTGACGGCATCTGCGGGAGCGCCACCGAAAGCGTCGGAAAGCAGACCAGCGTGATCATGATAACAACGATTGCCTTAATGCGGACCGGTACCGTTTGGCCGCCGAAAACCGGCAATGCAGCAAAAATTCCGGCTACGCGACTTAACACGAGCATGAAAAATATGACTTCGCTGGGGGACGTAAAGGGGAGTAGCGGAAACATGTGAGGCTAACGCCTCATGATTGCGATGAAGGAATATATCTCACGGGTAAAGTCACTCATGTATGTCATCATCCAGGGGAAAAAGATGATCATGGCAACCATTACGGCGATAATTTTCGGGGCAAAAGCCAACGTAGCTTCGTTTATAGAGGTTATCGCCTGAAAGATACTGATCAGAAGGCCGATTATCAAACTGGCGATAAGGAGTGGAGCAGCCAGCATTATGGTTGCTTCAAAGCTGCGCCTGGCAAGTTGTACGACTAATTCGGGAGTCATGATGGATTACCTAGCCAAAACTTTTTACGAGAGAACCGATTACCAGCCCCCAGCCGTCCACAAGCACAAAGAGCAGAATTTTGAACGGGAGCGAGATCATGACAGGCGGCAGCATCATCATACCCATCGACATCAGAACCGAGGCAACTACCATATCAACGACAATAAAGGGAATGTAGATCAAAAAACCGATCTGGAATGCCGTGCGCAGTTCAGAAATCATAAAGGCCGGAATGATAGTAAGGGTTGGTATATCCGCAGCGTTCTTCGGCCTTTGTAATTTTGAGAGGCTCACAAAAAGTGCCAGATCTTTCTCTCTCGTCTGTGAAAGCATAAACGTGCGCACAGGTTTGACGGCACGCTCCATGGCTTGTTCCTGACTGATCTGCTGGGCCTTCCATGGCTGGTAGGCATCCTTGTTGATCTGCTGCCAGACCGGTGTCATGATGAAAAAAGTAAGGAACATTGATAATGACAGAATGATTTGGTTTGATGGGGCTGCCTGGGTGCCCATGGCGGTACGCAGAAATGACAACACGACCGAGATTCGCGTGAACGAGGTCGTCATGATAAGCAGACCCGGAGCGAGCGACATGATCGTGAGCAACAGGAAAATCTGCATTGTTACTGCAACATCATTCGGCTTGGTAGCAGTGCCGACCCCGATATTAAGTGATGGAAACGGGAGCGGTTCAGCGGATGCCACAGCTCCCGCCACCAGCAACAGAGTGGTCAGCGAAAGAATGAGGGCGCGTCTTGACAAGTTTCTGGTGGTCATGATGTCTGCCTCAAACGGGCCAGCAGTGTGGAAAAACTGCTCTGATCAGGTTTTTCTTCAATAACTTCGATCTCTTCAAGCATATCAATCTGTTTAATAAATGCCAGGCCTGTTTCGCTGCTTGACAACAGCAGGTATTCACCACTCACTTCCACCAGCATAAGAGCCCTCTTTGGCCCCAGATAGCGGGTCTCTATCAGGCGAATATGCTTAGACAGCATCTGGTGTCCGACCGGCAACCCCTTCATCAGCTTGCCGGAAAAATGCCAGGTAACCAGGATTAATCCGACAACCAGAGCAAGGGCCGCGATCATTTGCAGAAAACTTGCCATAAAACTGAACTGCTGCCCGGAACCATCTGCAGCTGACGCTATGGAGGGTAGTAAGAAAAGCAGAGCGGAAACCGCAACTTTCACAGAATTTTCTCCACCCGCTCGTTAGGGGTGACAATGTCCACCAGACGGACACCAAACTTTTCGTTTACGACAACCGCTTCACCGCGGGCCACCAGCTTGGAATTGACAAAGATATCCAGCGGTTCACCGGCAAGTTTTGTCAACTCGACAACCGCACCCTGATTAAGCTGAAGAATATCCTTGACCAGCAGCTTGGTCCTTCCCAGTTCGACAGTAACCTGTAGAGGTATGTCGAGGATGAAATCGAGGTTTTTCTTGTCAGGCGACGTTTCGTTCGCTTCAGGCGTATCACTCACTACTGCCCCCTATTACTGCAAATCTTGCTGATCTGAATTGCTTTGTTGCCATGCTTGATGCCAGGAACACCAAAGTATTTTGGTACCCCCTCAACCTTGACAACCATATCACTCGAACTGGCCTTATCCAGCATGATGGTATCTCCTGCGGCCAGATCCAACAGTTCACGAAGGGTGATACTTGCGTTCCCCATCTCGACTGTTGCTTCCATCGGCGCCTCCATCAGCTCCGCAGAGAGTCGGAAAGACCACTGCGGATCGATCGCCATCATGTCGAACTGCATGCCTGTCTTGAGTTTGTCCTTAATCGGATCAATAGTCATAAACGGCACTGCAAACATCATATTGCCGGAGACATCATCAATCTGAATCTTGAGTGTCATGGTTACGATCTGATATTCAGGCGGGACAATGTTAACCAAGCGCGGGTTAGTCTCCATACGCAACAGGCTCATATGAGTTGCATAAAGCGGTGCCCAGGCTTTTTCAAAGTCCTGCAGAGCGTCCCCGACAATTTTTTCCATAAGACGCAGTTCAATAGACGTAAACATGCGATTGGCAATCGGAACCTTTGCGCTGCCTGCCCCGCCCAAAAGACTATCAACCAGCGACAGCACGAGAGTACTGTCAAATGAAATCAGGGCGGCACCCTTGAGCGGTTCAATTTTAAAAATACCCATACAAACGGGTGTTGGCAGGGTCTGGAGAAAATCATCAAATTTATAGGAGCGTGCTCCTACTTTTTTTATTTCAACTGATTTACGCAGACGGTTGGAGAGGTTTACACGGTTGGAGCGAATAAAACTGTCGTAAATTATGTCCAGATTAGGAACAGACCCCTTTTGGGCATCCGAGTTTACCAGATCGTAGTTTGTGACCGCGCCCTCTGCTTTCGAAAGCTCCTTCTCAGGCTCTATACGACCCTCAAAAACAGCATTGAGCAGCGCTTCGATTTCAGCTTTTGAAAGTATTTTTTCCATTGCAGCCACTTAGATACCTATTGAACTACAAAATCAGTGAAATACACCTTGGCAATCTTACCTGGAGGAATATTCTTATTGATAGCCCCCAATATCTCATCCTTGAGTGTATTTTTCCCCTGAACATCCTGAATATCCTGAAGTGTCTTTGCACTGAGTAAAATCAGGACCGAATCGCGGATCGGAGCAAGCCGTCCCTCAATCTCGCCTTTAACGGCAGGGCTAACCATCTCCAGTTCAACTTTTACTTTGAGATAGCGCAGTTCCTGACCATCATAGATATTAACGATAAAGGGATCCAGCGGGAAGATATTGGCAGATGGGCCTGCGGCTGCCCCACCCGCTGCGGGTGCACCACCATGGCCGCCGGCAGCAGGGGCGGCTGCAGGAGCACCATGAGCGCCTGCTTCAGCCGGTGCGGCTTCACCCTCTTTTTTAGTCTTCTTGTCACCACTACCCAGCACCATGAAGAGAACAACGCCTAAAATCAGCGCCACTGCAACCGCTGCACCGATAATGATCAACTTTTTCTTGCCGCCGCCTTCTGCTTCGGCTTCTACCGGTGCCTGTTCTTCCTTGGCCATGTCATCCTCCGCGAATGGATAATGAATTCAATGGATTAATTTAAGCGTCGTACTATGTAAAACGAATTGACTGTTTTTGCAACCAATTAAACAGCTACGGATGCGTATCCACTATTATATGGATACGCATCCGCCTTTATTGTCCGACTATACTTGATTAACGTTTGAGGTTCAGCGCTTCCTGTGTCATCTCGTCCGCCGTGGTAATGGTTTTAGAGTTAGCGGAATAGGCCCGCTGAGTCAGGATCATCTTGACGAATTGGCCAGCCATGTCCACGTTGCTCTGTTCAAGCGAGTTTGAGTAGATCCTGTCCGATACGCCGTTAGCTATGTTGGGAGAAGAGGCGGCGTTTGAAAATACGTTTGCAGTCACACCGGAATTCGCTCCGGCCTGGAAAAGAGTGCCACCGGCCTTGCTCAGTCCCCCAGGATTCGGGGCATTTACCACCGCTATTACTCTATTTGTGCCCGGTGTGAATGTGGTAAGGCCTACAGCTCCGGCCGTATTATAAAAGTAAGCGTTACCTAATTTGTCCTGATAGGTAATGGCTCCGTTACTGTCGATTTTGGTTATCTTGGAAAAATCTCCGGCAGTGGGAGGAATCGTACCGGAATCATTAAACTGAATCGGGTCTCCATTGGTATCTAATACCTGGTAACCGTCCGGGTTGACCAGGTGAAGAGTACTATCCATTCTGAAGGCACCTGCCCGTGACAGGAACGCTAAATTCTGGCTGGTGACCTGGGCATTGCCAGCGGGCGGGCCGAGAGCAAAAAAACTGCTCCCCCGAAGGGCTATGTCGGTCACACTCTCAGTTGTCTCAAACGTTCCCTGTCCAAAAACATTATCCACTTTCTGAATCTGGGTGCCGGTACCGATTTGCGAATCGTTGCCGATGTTGGCGGAAAGGACGTCGGAAAAGAGCATGCGAGCACTTTTAAAACCTACTGTGTTGACGTTGGCAAGATTGTTGCCGATGACGTTGATGCCTTCTGCATTGGCCAAAAGACCGGATACGCCAGCAAACATTGCGGATGTAACGCTCATTGTGTTGCCTCCTTGTTCTGTGTGAGAGTTTGTGTGCGAAACGCGTCAATCGATCGGCGTTTCAGGGGCTTCCTCTCGGAGGACCAGCCCGGTGCTGCTTTTTTAGATAATAACTGCTGAGTCAATGTTGGTGAAAACATTTCCCTTCATTTGGGTCCTGTCCATGGCGGTCACCACGGTGCGATTTTTAATGCTTACGACCAGTGCCGAATCCCCCATCATAACCAGAGATTCCTTCCCCCCCTTTTGGGCAACACTGTTGACAGCCCCTTCAAGGTTGGCAAGATCATTGGCTGAAAAGTTTATGTTGCGAGCATTGAGACGGTCCTGGGCGTGCTGTGAAAATTTGACCCCCTGTGACGGCAACTTTGTGTCCAGTACAGATGCAAACGATGGACCGTTTACTTGGCTGGCATTACCTGCTTTTACCGGTTGTGGGCGATCAATTCTACCCGGCTGAACCGGATTTGGTAAAAATATCTGATCTACCATAGCGTATTACACCCCCAAGCTAATGACGTCTGACAGCGCAACTGCAGTAGAACCGATTGTCAGCTGTGGTGTACTGCCTGAAAGATCAACTCCGTCTATTTTCCCTGTCGTATATGTTGCTGCTGTTATTGCGGTGTTACTTGCAGATGTGCCTGTGACGGCAAATGTATATGACCCGGCGGGAAGCAATGTTCCGCTGCTGTCGCGACCATCCCAGTAAAAGCTTTTATCTCCCGAACCTTGTGGTCCGATATCTGCAGTTTTAACTGTATTGCCAGCGCTATTAGTAATTTTAATCTGTGTTGCTGTGGTAGAACTCGGCAGATTAAATTCCAGAGACTTAGTAGTGCTGCCGTCAAATGAAGCGGTGTTACCAATAGCCTTGACGTCCTTACCAATGAACGAAACTGCAGTAAGGCTTATGGAGTTGTTTTGCGCTGTCAGCAGGTTATTTAGAGCCGTACTGCTGTTATACGACTGCTCAACCAGTGACAGTTGGGAGAGCTGATCCAGCATCGCACTCGGGTCCTGCGGTGCCAATGGGTCCTGATACTGCAACTGGGCAATAAACAGTTTCATGAAGTCATCCTTGTTCATTCCAAGAGACTTCTTCATGGCCGCTGCCGTTGCGGTTGGATCTGCTGTTGATGTTACGGTACTTACCATTTCAAATCACCTCGCTTTCAATAATGAATGTCGAGCATTGATTGCCCTTGCTGCCTCTGGCCTCCCACATGACCGGAGGGGAGGTCAGCCCGTGCGACCTGATAGCCACGCGGTGATACCCATGACTGCTGCTGTTGCTGTTTCGCCAGTTCACGCCAGGCGTTCTGATTCTGCCCTTGATTTCCTGACCCTTTTCCGCCGGTGGTAACATCAAATGATTCCATAGTGATGTTTTGACGGGCCAGAGATTCCTTGAGTGCCTCGGTGTGCTGGACGATAACATCCCGCACCGACCGGTTTTCGGTCACGATTTCAACTGAAAGTTTTTGCCCCTGAAGATTCAGGTTCATTTTCAGTTCTCCAAGACTGTCTGGTGAAAGCGTTAGCGTTATCTGCTGACTTCCAGATTTTACCTCGTGCTGTACCAAACGTTCCTTAACCTGCTGCATAACCTGTTCCGGAATGTCTTGTCTGACCGTTTCGCTAGAAACTGCTTTTGCAGAGGGTACTGAAACTTTCTGATGTTCCGCCCCCAACTGGGCACGCATATTCTGCGCCTGCATCTGGTTATCAGAGGTATTATCTGATTGCCCCTGATTACTTTCTCCGCCTTGTGAAGTACCTGAACCCAAAACTGTCTCACCGGCAGAATCTGTTGTTTGCAGTGTTGATGTCACTTCTTTGACACTATCCTGCTCATTGTCTGACCAAACTTTTTCTATCAGCTGTTCAGCCATGACAGCAGGTCCCGGCACTAATGTTACAGATCGATTGTCAGCAGACACAGCTGCCGTTGTCAATCGTGCAGTAATCGGTTGGGGCTGTGACATCTGTATCTCTAACTCCAATTCCGGTGATGGTACTGGCAGAGATGAAATCAAAGTATCTGACACCTTTTTACCTGGTGCTACATGCTGATCATCAGCATTTGCATCTTGCTGTACGATTGGTTCTTCATTGTTTTTTTCCTGCAAGACAGAAACAAGCTCCGGTTTTATTGTAACAGCAGCGACCTTCTGTGGTGTACCTGCAGGAAGCGTTGTTATAACTTTAGCATCCGACATTCTGTCAGATTCTACCGGTTGCGTTGCACTTGACAGAGAGGAAATAATCTCTGTTTTTCCTGAAATTGCAGCTACCTTCTGCTGTATTTCAGCAGGAAGTATTGTCAGGCTGTTGACATCCGACATTCTGTCAGATTTGACCGACTGCAATGTGCTTGCCGCTTCAGGCTGGTGTTCCACCGGTTCCTGTCTCGTCTGCGTCTCTATCGCTGCAGCAAGGATTGCGACACTCTGTTCCTGCACATCAGCTACCTTCTGTAGCACGTCAACCGTAGGTGCTGGCGGATTGTTGACATCCGGCATTCTGCCGGGCTGTAAATACGCTGACAAGAACATTTGAGTAGCAAGGCCATCTAAATCGCTACGCAGCGGTGCATCATTATTACCAGTTTCTGCTTTTTCTACGTCACCCTGTTTTGCTATTACAGGTCCCAATGTTGAGTCAAGCTGTGACAATTCTGGAAGTCCTGCCTGCAGACCTGCAACGAGATTCTCTGCACCGGGTTCAAGCTGCTGCTCTGTTTGACCGGAATCAGATGAAGCTTTTGTTTTTTGAATCTCACCCAACATTTCGGCAAAGTTTCCACCGCATTGTTGCCCGCCATCCTTGATTGTGACGGCCGCTGCTGCTGTATCCTGTGTCGACGGCGACATCACAGGCAGCATTGGAACTGCATTTATTTGTCCATTATTCATTGTTTTTCACCTCCTTTTTATCTGGATTTTTTATGGAGTGGACATTAAAGCTGTCCATAAAATCAAAGTTATCTTTCCTGCAGGTTATCAGTCACCCACTTGATTACACGAGGCTGGCTGATAAACGGTGCCAACTTGGCAACTGTCTTGGTATCCAGTCTGCTTAGCAACGACAGGGCAAGATCTTCTTTTAATGTGTCAATCATCTTACCGGCCTGTTCGGCCTTCATGGTTTTAAACAGTTTGACCATTTTCAGAATTTTCTCGTCCTGCTTTTTCTTCTGGGCTTCAGACTGGGCTTTAAGGGAATCATCCATCCGCTTCTTGCTGTCTTCTAATGCCTTTACCTGTGCTTCGAGCTTTGCGCTCAGTTTTTTCAGTTCCTGTTCCTTGGCAGCCAGAGCGGCCTCTTTTTCAGCTAACTGCTGGCGTCGGGCGTCCTGAAGCGCTTTTTCTTCACGGGCTGCGCGGGTCGCATTGACCGGCTGCTGGCTCGTAGATGCCGCGTCCTTACCCGCCGCATCTACGGGAGTTTTAGCCGTCGTTTCATTCTGAGCTGCAGCAAACACAACAGGCTGTTTATTTTGAGTAAATATGAGTGCGAGCCCTATTAAAAATACAATTAATACTATTCTTCTCTGATTCACGTCGGTTTAACCTTTTTTTGGATGGAAATTTCATCGAGAAAGTTCCGTTCCTTAGTTGCCATCTCCTGCTTAAATTCGGCTGCTTTTTTCTCTTTTAATGACTCAAGCACTTTTTTTTCCTTACTTGCTTCCATCAGATCTGATCTTTTCTCATTCATAATACGGCCAAGTTGTTCGATCTGTTCTTTTTGCTGGACGATCGTTTCGCGCTTGCGTGCAAAAAAATCTGAATACATACGCATGTCATCAATGCATTCCATGTCCTGCTGGCAGCGATAAAACTCTTGTGCCAATATTTCGACAAGTTCTTCTTCTCGTTTTAGCTCCTGATCAGCCTTCTCAAGCACTTGCTTTGATACTGCAAACTCCTGTTTACGGAGCTTTTCCATCTCGCGACGGTATACCAGCACCTGTTCCAGTTCGAATGTTTTACCGGCCATATCCCATCACCCCCTGACAAAAAGCCGTAATCAGGATGAAAACATCGATTTCATATCATGCAGCGCTTCTTCCAGCATAACCGGGTCATGCACCGCCTGTTTCATGAATGACTGCATTTGTTTAATATGTTCTACAGCATAATCTATACCGGAATTGCTACCTGCTTTATATGCGCCGATATTTATCAAATCCTCAGACTGTTTATAGGTTGCCAGCACCTCCTTGAATTTAGAGGCTAAATCCAGGTGCTCTTTCGACGCCACATCAGTCATGACACGACTGGCGCTTGCGAGAACATCTATCGGTGGATATATATTGCGGGCCGCCAAATCTCGGGATAAGACAATGTGACCATCAAGGATGCTGCGCATGGCATCAGAAATAGGTTCATTGAAGTCGTCACCTTCGACCAGAACCGTGTATAGTGCAGTAATGCTCCCTTCAGGGAAATTACCGGTTCGCTCAAGCAGCTTCGGCAGCGCTGCAAAAACGGAAGGTGTATATCCCTTGGTTGTGGGTGGTTCGCCAATAGCAAGACCAACCTCGCGCATCGCCATTGCAAAACGGGTTGCCGAATCCATCATCAAAAGAACTTTTTTACCCTTATTTTTAAAGTACTCCGCTATTGTTGTTGCAATATAGGCACCGCGCATCCTCACAAGAGGAGGCTGATCAGAAGTTGCGACTACCACTACTGATTTTTTAAGCCCTTGATCCTGCAGATCCTTTTCAATAAACTCACGTAGTTCACGTCCACGTTCACCAATCAGGGCGATTACGTTCACATCGGCTTCTGTATAGCGGGCAATCATTCCCAACAAGGTTGACTTGCCTACGCCGGATCCAGCCATTATTCCGACTCGCTGCCCACGGCCACAGGTCAGCAAACCATTTATACTGCGAATACCAAGATCCAGAGGTTTCCGTATCGGCGGACGCGACATCGGGTTCACAGGAAGCGCATAGATGGGGTATTCTTCCTCAACATGGATCGGCCCCTTGTCGTCAATCGGGTTTCCCAGACCGTCAATAACTCGTCCTAACATGTCCGGACCGACTCCCAAGGTAGCATTGTCACGCCTGACTGAAATCAGGCTATCAAGCCCAACCCCCCTTAGTTCACCAAGCGGCATCAGCAGGGTTTTATTGTTTCGAAAACCGACTACTTCGGCCGGGATAGGATCGCCTTCCAGCGGCTTTATTTCGCAGATGGCCCCAACCGATGTATCAGGGCAATATCCCTCGATTACCAAACCTACTACCTGCGTAACTTTACCTTGCAGCCGGACTGGATTTGCGGCCGCAAGCGCAGAAATATATTTTTTTAGGTTGATCTTTGTGTCAGGCATATCGATTCATGTAAGCGTCACGTTTCTTCAATCACAGAAACAGTAGTACGTTGCTCAAGGAGGCTGCGGTAAATTTGATCCATCTGCCCCTCAAGTGAGGCGTCAACAGTACCCATTGCCGTATCCACAAGACAGAAGCCTGCAGCGACAGACGGATCCGGTTTGAGCTGAAACCGCTCATTCAGGAGTTCCTTTTGCAGCAGTTCGTCACGTCCCGAAGTAATCAGCAGATAATCATCAGGATTAATGCGCACGGTTATTTCTTCACGAGCCGATAATCCAGCAAGTGCATTCTGAATTACACCGGCAACAATAGAGCGATCCTGGCTTATCTCACGGATAATGACCTTGCGTGCTACCAGCATGACCAGCTTGATTAATTCGTCCTCGGACTCACGCAGTATCTTGTCTCTCAGGTTATGTATTGCTTCGCCGGAGGATCTTAATGCCCTAAAAACATTAATGAGTCCTCGTTCAGTCAGATCCTTGCCTTCTTTAAGGCCCGCATTGAATGAATCGCTGATTCTCTGGTTAAGATCTTCTTCGCTTATTTCAATTGGAGGGGGTCCGGTATCAACAACATCCCCCTGGCCGGTTTCATCGGAGTTAAAGCCTTGGAACAGCCCCATAGGCACGAAACTCCCAGCACTTTCAACTCCCGAAACGACTGTGCCCGACTGTCCGATGTTTTTGAAGCTGAATTCCGAAATGATTGAGTTGTCCTGATCGGCCAGCTTTATGATCTTAAACGAGGACATCGTCACTTCCCCGACCAGCCAGTACAATTTTCCCTTCTTCCTCCATTTTACGCACGATTTTGATGATTTCTGACTGCGCTTTTTCGACATCTGAAAGCCGTACCGGTCCCATAACCTCAAGATCTTCCTTGATCATGTCAGCGGCGCGACTTGAGATGTTACGGAATATTTTGTCCTTTACCTCATCCGGAGAAGTTTTCATGGCCAATGTCAGTGTATCATTCGATACTTCTCGCATGACAGACTGTACGCTGCGATCATCGAGAGCAAAAACATCCTCAAAAGTGAAGAGGTGTTTGCGGATTATTTCTGATAACGGCGGACTGAGTATGTCAAGTTTATCGAGGATCTGTTTTTCCTTACTGCGATCGAAGTGATTAAACATATCAACTACTTTATCAATACCGCCAACCTTATAGCGCTGGGTGCCGCCCATAGAGCTGAGCTCACGTTTCATGACATCATCAAGCTCTTTAAGTATTTCGGGTGATACTTGATCAACGTCGGCAATTCTAAGAACAACTTCCGCCTGTAACTCTTGCGGTAACATGCTGATGATTTCGCTTGTCTGCTTTGATTTAAGTTTAGCCAGAATTACCGCGATTGTCTGCGGGTGCTCCTGCGAAAGGAAGTTGGCGATAGATTTAGCGTCCATGTTTGCCAGGATATCAACTAAATCGCCATAACTTGATGCTTGTAATTCGTCCATCAGCATCTGAGCTTTTTCTGCACCGAGGGCTTTTTCGAGGATTTTTAATACAAATTCATCTCCCTGAGAAAATATACCCGCTTCAGGGTCAATTACAGTGGTAAAATCCGATACAACACCCATGATTGTTTCGCGCGAAACATGGCCGAGTGTACCCATGCTCTTACTGATTTTTTTTATTTCACCATCATCCATATGCTCGTAAACCTTGGATGTCACATCGTTTCCAAGATAGAGTAGCAAGATGGCAGCTTTTTCTGAACCTGTCATAACATCCCTTCTGAAGCAGCTATTTATCCTCAGCTACCCAGTTCTGTAAAATTTGGGCAACCTGGTACGGGTCTTTCTTTGCCTGTTCAATCAAGCTTTGCTGTTCGGCCATCTGAGCGTCAATTTGTGCCCGTTCAGCAGTTGTAAGCTGTTCTCCACCCGCTCCAATAGCTTCAAAACTTTCAAGTGTCGGACGTCTTACCAGCCGCAGTGAGGCAAGAAGCGGCCTGATAACAAACATAATCAGCACCAGAAAGCCGATTCCGATCATAAGATTTTTTGCCAATGAGACGAAAAACGGATTTGTCCACCAGGTCGCAACCTCGGTACTGCCTGCCTCACCTGTTTCCTGGAAGGGGATATTTTGAACAGTTAACTGGTCACCGCGCTCTAGGTTGAACCCAACAGCGCTTTTTACGAGGGTTTCTATTTTCAACAACTCATCAGGTGAGCGGGGTGAATATTTTGCTTTGGCAACCTGTCCCTCTTTTACAGCTGCCGGTACTTCATATTTGCCATCAACCAGAACGGCTATGGATATTTTACTAAGTGCTCCAACCGGTTCAATAATCTTTGCCGTTGAGCGACTCACCTCGTAGTTAAGAGTTTCATCATTTTTAGAACCACCTCCAGAGGTCGCTCCCGCTCCGGGGGTTGTCCGTCCGAGGTTGGTTTGCACTCCAGGGACACCGGCAGCGCTGGTAGTTGACGAACCTTTTTCCTCCGTTCTCTGTTCACTGCGTACAGCAATTGATTCCGGATCAAACTTTTCCTCAACTCGTTCAACCTGTTTGAAATCGAAAGACGCGGTTACGCGCGCAATAGATTTCCCGCCGCCAACAATCGGGTCAAGGAGCGTTTGAAGGCGCTCCTCAACGTTTTTCTCATACGACCGTTGCGTCTCCTGCATGGCCGTGGTCATACGGGTTGTTGCGTCACTGCTGCCACCCTTGCTTAGAATTTTGCCGCGGCTATCGAGAATTGTTACATGTTCAGGATCCATCCCCTCGATTGAGGACGCTACCAAATGAACAACACCCTGCACCTCTGAGTCCCTCAGCGCACGGTTTGATTTCATCTTGAGGACGATAGAGGCTGTTGCTGGCTTCTCATTGTCCTTGAAAAGTGATTTCTCAGGGATAACCAAGTGTACTCTGGCCTGTTCGACACCGGTGAGCTGTGCAATTGTCCTTGACAGCTCACCTTGAAGAGCTCTCTGATAATTGAGTTTTTGAACGAACTCCGTCATTCCGAAATTCTTCCTGTCAAATATTTCAAAACCAACGCCACCACCCTGTGGTATACCTTCTGAAGCCAGCGTGAGTCTAAGTTCATACACCTTGTCAGACGGCACAAGTATCCCTTTACCGTCAGTTGTTATCTGATAAGGGGTTTTGGCATCTTTAAGTTTTTTAACTATTTCACCGGCATCTTCTGAGGTCAGATTAGTGAAAAGCGGCTTGTAATCGGTGCGATTTGCTACAAAAATCAGGATTGCAAATGCAAGTGCCGATGCGAAAGCAACTGCGGCAATCAGCATCTGTTTGCTTGGAGAAAGCGCAAGGAAAGGCTCTATTAGTCTACGGATTCCTTCTGGCATTGGTGAGGTTTATATTCCTTTCGATAAGTTCAGTTGAAGTGACAAAAATTGTTGCGGTGACTATACCTGCATCCGCATAACTTCCTGGTACGCTTCAAGAGCTTTGTTGCGTACCTGCGACATAAACTGAAACGAGATACTTGCTTTCTCGACAGCAATCATGACTTCATGGAGATTCTTGTTCTCTCCACTGGCGAGTCCTTGAATAGATTTGTCTGATTGCACCTGTATGTCATTAACTTTGGAAACAAGTTCGCTAAAAAACTTGCCTGCACCATCAGCAGTGGATGATGCCCCGACCTTGTTCATCTCAGGAAAGGCTTTTGACATCCCGATTCCGCTTTCAATACCTGTAATTTGCATGGTTGTATCCTCGTAAGTTCTAGTTTTGAATCAAGATAACAGCTGGATAGTTGAGGCCACCTTCACTCTAACATTACCGTTACTTGCCATTATCTGCCGATTTCCAGTGTTTTCATGGCCATACTTTTGGCTGCCTGAACTGCCGTAACATTTGCTTCATATGCTCGTGTAGCACCTATCATGTCAGCCATTTCTTCAACTACATTAACGTTTGGCATGGCCACATATCCTTGAGGGTTAGCGTCAGGGTGATTCGGGTCATACTGTAAACGCGGAGGGTTTTGGTCTTCTACTATTTCAGAAACTTCAACTTTTCGTACCTGCTTACCTGTTGCCCCATCAAGGGCACGACTGAAAGGGTTCTCAACCGGAGTGGCAGCAAACACTGCATCTTTACGCTTGTATGGTCCCCCTTCCGGTGTCCGGGTCGCATTGGCGTTGGCTAGATTGCTTGATATCAGGTTCATACGCGTCCGGCCGGCCGAAAGAGCCGACGAACTGACATTCATAGAACTGAAAAAATCCATTTATTTGCCCTCTCTGATTGCAGAACGCAACCCCTCAAACTTTTTAGTCAGCATCTGTACTGAAGCGTTAAACATTATCTGGTTTTCAGCCATTCTGCCCATTTCATTTTCAAGCTCAACAGCATTTCCGTCCTTACCCGGTGTTTTGGCTGGTGTTTCAATAACCTGGCCTGAAACCGATTGTACGGCACTGCCAATGCCAGCACCGCGAACCGGAATGTGACGGGCATGAGGTATTGAGGAGCTACGCTGTCCGGCTTGGCGGTTTTTGAGAGCTCCCTGCAGTTCCTGCTCGAAAGCAAGAGTCTTGGGAATATAGTTTGGAGTTTCTGCATTGGCCACGTTGGAAGCGATCAAAGTTTGATTTTTTGCTCTCAGGTCAACACTTTTACCCAAAAGCTCGATTGTGTTGCTGAATATACCCTCGATTTGCATATCTTACTCCCTCCCGAGGCATTTATTTGCAAAAAACGTACCACGAGCAAACGTCTTAATGCGGCCGGTAAAGTGTTGTAAGTACGTATTCAATAGTCACATGGTGCGGCTCAAGGCGAGCCATTTTTTTGACTAGGTCATAATATTGACTTGCCGAAATTGTTTACTGGGGGGGTGATTTTGATTCAATCGATGTCAGGGCCTGCTGAGCAAGCTTCTGCCAGTCAGGATCCTTGCCGGTTTTGGCAAGCTGGCTAAACAGAACTTTTGCCCGGCCGGCATTGCCTTCGAGGAGGTTAATTTGGCCTGCTTTGTAAAGAAACTCTTCATTGCGTTTGTTATCAGTAAGCTTGATCGCAGCCTCAAGCAATTTCAAGGCCCCTTTTCTATCGCCCAGACTCTCACGGGCAGAAGCTGCAATAAAATAAGCATCCGGAACCAGACGCGGATCACGCCCAGAGGTGGCCGCAAGAAAATGATCCATTGATTTAGATGCCTGAGAATAAAGCTGTAGGGCCCAGAGCGAACGTCCCAACTGATAATAACTTTCTGCTCGCTGGGCGTGTTCACCTTTGTTAAGCAGCCAGAGTATGGTTTCCTTGACCTGCTGATGTTTTTCCATTGAAAAATAGATTGAACCGAGTCGCTCAGACATAAGCCGCGCCCGTGGGTTCGTAGGGAATTTACTCAGAAAAGCTTTAATGGTTCGCTCGGCAGTTGCCGTATCTCCAATTAACTCAGCATTATCGACAATACTGACATACAGTTCAGGGGCAACCGAGGCACTCCACGTACGTTCAACCAAAGCAATCAATAATTTAACCAGTTCAATAGGTCGTCCAGCTTCGTTATAGGCGTTGGTAACAGTAGCAAGGAAGCCTGGCTGTCCAACACAACCAGATAAGTACTCATGCTGTTCGTCCATGAATCGCACCAGCGAAGAAGGATCCTTGTCCCAGACGGTTTGCCGGTATACCTCCGCAACCAACACCTCCCGAATGGTTCTGGCCACTGCAATATAAACCCCTCTGGGAAACTTCCGCTGAAAATTCATCAACTGCTGTAGCGCCTCGCCAGCCTGACCATGAATTGACTCAAGAAGAACGTATTTAAAGTGCGCTTCTTCTCGCATGTCCATGTCGCCGCTCTGCAGCGAAGCGTTCAGATAGACGTCGCTTATCGATCGGTAATTCCAGGGGGTCGATTTAAGAAATTTGCTGTCAGCAAGCCGCATTAACGACATCTTGCTGGCTTTGTTATCCTTAAAATTCTCTGCAACATTCAGATATATTGCACGAGCTTCCTGCTCATGTCCCTGCCGGGCAAGAATATCGCCAAGCCTCACGAGCAGGGCCGGTGCAAAAGCTTTGTCAGCCAATCTGGCCACTAGACTGGCAAGTAAAGAGCGTGCGGATGTCAGCTCTCCGCTTCTGGCGATGCTGTCACCATAATAAAAGGTCACTCCTGGATTTAATCCGAGATAGGCAGGCCACAGTTTTTCCGCTTCACGGAAAGAGGCCAATGCCTGGGGATACTTTTGCAGCCTGTACCAGGTTTCTGCAAGGCGGTAAAGTGCGAGCGACCGAATCGGCCCCTGACGCGATGAAAAGCGGGCAAACACTTCCTCGGCTTCGGTCAGGCGCCCTTTATACAGGGCCGCTTCAGCCGCCATAAAATCTTTCTGTTCATCTTCTGTCAAAAAATTCTTCAGAACCTGGCGATCTGTCGGAGAAAAAGGAATCTCTGACTTCAATGGAGGGTCAAAGTCCCGCACAAGTTTTTCCAGACCATTCCATATTTTTTCACGCCCGGCCAAAGAAGGATGCGCAGCCCCAGGCTTGAATGGGACGCCAACATCAACTGTTATGGCACTTATATCAGGCCGGGAGAGATCTCTCCACCCGGCCTTCTGAGAAATCTGGAATGTCATCAGCAGACTGTCGCCACGTTTCTTAAAAACTAATCCGCCGATATTTTTATCGGAATAGCGCCGGAACTTTTTAAATAATGTGCCTCCAGTGTCTTTAATAACAAGACGCAGACGGTTGCCAGGGATTTCTGACAGCGTATATTGCGGAGGACCAGCCAAACGAACTGTAAGCCGGGTAAAATCTTTTTGAGGGTTAATGTCGATTCTGAAGAGGCGGTTAGGAATAGACGCATATGACTGGCCCGGAAACAGAAAAAGGACAAGCAGGAACAGCAGCAGACCGAAACAAAGAATTCGGCGACAAGGTTGGTTGACTAATGCTTGCAAGGTTGGAGTTTGAGCCATTATCAGACCCGCATAGCCCTTTAAACGGGATAAATACTTTCACAAAATCATTTTCTACAGAAAGGACTTCTAAACCATTTGCAACAACTACGCCGGTGCTATTTTGCAGTAGCGGCTGACCTTTGAAGTGACATCGTCACTGGTGAATGGCTTTATGATAATATCCCTTGCACCGTATTTAAGTGCTTTAAGGACTGCCGTTCTTGTCCAGTACTCAGCACTCATGATGATCGGAGGAGGAGAATCCTGACGAATTGCATTGACTTTTATACAGACAGCCAATTCACGATCATTCGCATCCTGGGATCCGATGAGTACCATTTTTACGTTACGCCCTGCAAACAGCTCTTTTATATCAGCATTCAGCGTGCCCTCTGCAATCTGAAATCCTGTAAACAAAACCATTTCAATCAACTGACGGCGTTGCTCTTCGTCGTCTTCCAGCACAACTATGCTGTCAACTCCAACGCCGTCTTCCTGTGATATTTCGGCACCTTCTTCTCCGGCAGCCTTCGCCTCTTTACCGCCATCACCCTCAGACTCTTGAATCCCTCCATCATCTATGGCGTCGGCAACCGGTTGCGGGTCATACAGGTCACCAAGAGCAACCGGGATAAGAACATCAAGATGATTCATTTCCTGGCCCGGCATCTCCAGCCTGGAGCGGAACATCAGGAAATCACCATCCGGCAGCGGCTCATCAGAAGTCAACTGATCAATATCCGGGATATATTTCTTGGGGGGCAACAGCTTGAGTCGGACTTTATTCGGGAGAGCCCCCTGAAAAACGGTGTTAAGCGCCCCGTTTATCATGTTGGCAATCTCTGAGAAAGCGTCAATATCATCACTTTCAATGATGGAGAGCCGCTTCTTTTCCTGGATGCGAGCAGGAGGAATGCCGAGCAGGATGCTGCTCATGACAATGGCGTCACGCAGAGAGAAGACGAGGTAGAACTGACCCACGTACGCTTCACCCGAATCGACACCCAGAACGAAGCAGCCGTCGTCAAGTCCACCGAAATAGGAACTCTTGCTTGTCGAAAGCGAGTCTAATAGGGCAATGGAAAGTTCCTGCCCCAGAAGCATGCCGCTTTCTTCGCCAGCCTGCTTCAGAGCAGCTTCAAGCATCCCATATAGATTTGTATAACCATCCATCAGATATCGTCTTCCGGTGCAGATTCAGTATGAGTGAGGTACGTCAGGACAGATAGAAGCAGGGTTAATCTTCCTTCTTTAGTGTAAGCCCTACCAGCAGAGTGTGATCTTCAACAGTAAACGGGACAACAACACAATCATTGTCAGAAAGAGAGTTAACGGTATAATCTTCTCCGGAAATCACCGTCGGTATCGACAATTTGACATCCAGTCCACCCTTGGAGAGTACCTGTTTGACACTGCCCCCCAACATGTTGGCAATTTCTCCGATGGCATCATTCAGATCATCATTGACCTCATCACATTCAACGCCCAGCATGTTGGAGGTAACTTTCAGTGCCAAAGCAACCGGACAATGAATTGAAATCACACCGGAATAGGTCCCGGCAAATCCCACCATCCCGGTAATACTGCATTTGAAGCGGCTGACCGGCTCCTTAAGCGGGAAGTCGCCTTTCACCTCCATCATAACCATGGTAGAGAAAACCTCCATGGTTGCATCGATCACGTAACCCGCCAGCAGTTCTTCAGTAAAACAGGTTAAATGGGAGATGTCCGCGTTAAGACTCATATCAGACCTCCCAGCTTTTCCTGGAGTTGATCAGGAGTGAACGGCTTTTTAATACTGTCACTTGCACCGCTCGACATAGCCTCAGCTATGATCTCTTCACCACCTTCTGTCGTGATCATGACAATGGGGGTTGTATTACCGTTGCCACGTACCGCTTTGACAAACTCCAGGCCATCCATGTTAGGCATATTGATATCAGAAAGGATTAACTGAATGGATTTACCGGACGCAATTACTCCCAAACCCTCGATACCGTCGCCGGCTTCGTAGATTTCATCGACGGCAAGACCCGCCTGACGAAGTGATCTCGAAATGATTTTACGCATGGTGGATGAATCGTCAACAATCAGAATGTTTGCCATAGCAGTGTACTCCCTCTCGTGATTTTCCATAGTCATTATGGATTGTTTTGGGTTCATGTTGCCGTATTGTCTCAGATGCAAGACCCAGCGTGCACGATTATAACTGATTTTTTATCCAGCGCAACCGTGTAGTGACGATATGCAAAAATCTTTTTAGTTTCATGATGTATATTTCCTAACCTTGACAAACAGAATAAGTGCGCTATCGAAGTTATTTTCTCCTTAAATCGTGCAAATACACTTAATAGCTTACTAACAGCCTGCGATCATTACCGCCTGGCGCAGGAAGCGTTCTACCTGGTCCAGAGACCCCGCTTCGCTGTAAAGCCGCAAAACCGGCTCGGTCCCGGATGGCCGTATAAGCAGCCAGTCGCCATTCTCAAAGATAAATTTGAAACCGTCACTGAAATTGGTGGTCATAACCCGCTTACCGTCGATCTCGGCCGGAGTATGTCTGAGTAGTTTTTCGATCAGCTGTTCTTTAGCAACATTTTCGATACGCCGATCAATTCGTTGATAATAAAAATGACCGATATCATCCATAGTTTCATCCAGCAATTGCCTCAGTCCCTTGCCGCTGACTGCGACCGCCTCTAAAAGCAGCAGCCCAAGCAGTATTCCATCGCGCTCCGGGATATGCCCCTTCACACCAATCCCACCCGACTCCTCACCACCAATCAGAATATCGCGCTCCAGCATCAGCTCGCAGATATGTTTGAAACCGATCGGTGTTTCAAATAGTTCCAGCCCGAATTTTTCGGCCAGCAGGTCCACCATGCGGGTGGTCGAAACCGTTTTGACCACTGCGCCAGTCATCTTTTTGAATTCAATCAGGTGCCGCAGAATAACGGTAAAAATGCAGTGAGATGAAAAGAAATCTCCATTTTCATCAACAGCGCCGATCCGGTCAGCATCGCCGTCCAGAGCCAGGCCAACCCGGTATTTTCCACTCTTGAGCAGGGCAGACAACTCCTGCAGATTCTGCCCGATAGGTTCGGGCGGCAGCCCTCCAAACGATGGATTTTCACTATTGTGGATTTCGTCAACCCCGGCCAGAAGGCGCGGTATAAATCCACAGCCTGCACCATACATCGGATCAACCACCGCTCTAATCCCGGCTTTTGCAATCAGATCAAGGTCTACATAGCGGCTGATCTGATGGAAATATCCTTCACAGGGATCAAAAAGCTCGATAGCTCCCTTTTTTATGGCTTCGTCATAGGGAACAGAAATGACACGGCGATTATTCTCCTGATTATATGCAACTATCTCTTCAAGGATTCTGGTTGTCACCGGGAGAGCGGAACCGCCAAAGGCCTCCTTAACCTTAAAGCCGTTATACTCAGGTGGATTATGACTGGCAGTAATCATTATTCCGGCACCGGCGCCAAACTCACGCACGGCCCATGAAACTGCAGGCGTCGGGGCGTAATCCTCCGTCAAACGCACGTGAATGTCGTTACCAGCAGCAACTTCTGCCACCCGCCGGGCAAAATCCCGAGATAAAAACCGCCGGTCATAACCGATTACCAGCCCTTTATTCCCCAAACCCTCACGGTTCATATAATCCATTGTGGCCTGTGCCACTCTTGAAATATTTTCGAAAGTGAAATCCTTGGCAATAACACCCCGCCAACCATCCGTACCAAACTTTATCTGCATCATTCCCCCTTACATTTTGATTTATTTTTGTCGGCTTTCCATCCACTGAAGCCATACCAGAACCTCGGCAACTGCTCGATACAACTCGGGTGGGATAAACTGATCATTGTCAACCTGCATCAGCAGGCTGACCAGTCCCGGTGATTCATGAACATAAACTCCCGCTTCGTGGGCACAGGCTATGATCGCTTCCGCTACAACCCCTTTACCCCTGGCTACTACAACCGGCGCATAGTATCCCTGTTTATAGGAAAGTGCTGCCGCACGGCGCTCATCGTCGTCACGATGCTTCATAGCTTATACTCAACTTTGTCGGGTCAAGTCCTGCACCTTCCAGCTGCTCAGTCAGCCGTGCTCGGCCCTCTTCAAGGATCGGAACAGTTGAACTGTTTTCAGTATTGATCTTGATCGCAACTCGCGTACCATCGAGCGTAAGCAAAGCCGTTACCATCCCAAGGTTCGGCAGGTTGATAGTTACGCTGGTTTCCCAGCTTCTCTCGCGACCGCCCGACAGGTTACGCCCCGCATCACGCTCTGCAACTGTCCACTCCAGACGCTGGCCAGGGAAGAGATCTCCCCGAAAAAGCAGCTGACCGCTCTGCAGCGCAGACAGCTGTTCGCTGATGATCGGCAAAGCGCGCTGATCAGCTATTCCTTCATGCGCCATACTGGTGCCCGCTTTTTTAAAGAGCGCCTCCATTATTTCATTTGAGCCGGTACGGATGCCGGCCCGCGCAAGTAAATCGGCAGGGACGCCAGACTGTTCCATGCTCTGTGGCAGGCGCGGAGAGAGGCGTCCCTGAGGCTCCTTGAGAATTTCTTCCAGCGGATAGTCACCACCGAACCAGCTGGCAAGATGTGACTCATAAAACAGACCGCTTTCGCGAAGGCCCTGCTGCAACATTCGACTGAGCAGAGATGCGTCAGTTGTTGGTCCGGCCAGCAGTGTCCGCAGAATACCCATTGTTGCCTGAGCTGGCAGCTGAGCAGACGCTTCGCCTAAAAAACTGCTCAACCAGCGTCCGGTGTCGCTGAGCCGTGAATCTCTAGACCTGCCGAAGCGTGCCATCAGGAATGTCTGACGCGGCTCGTTGGTTATGAAAAACAGGTTGATAAAGTCACCGCGCGAGACCCCCTTCGGCAGCATGAATTCCAGGTTTTGACCTGCAACCATGACCATGAAGCGCCCACCCCCCAATGCAGCCAGAACCTCGCCCTTAAGCTGCTGCCCCGGCGCAAAACCGGTCGGCATGGCCTGCTGGTTGAGCGCCTCAAGTAATGCCAGGCGATTACCCTTGATCACTGCTTGAAGCAGCTTGGCCATATCGTCACTCAATACGATACCGTTGCCTGCGGCACCGGCATTCTGGTTCGCCGACAGGAGCGAAGCCTGGAGCGCGGCAGATTGTTCTGGAGAATGTTGTCCACGCATGACCGTCTGGTAGGTGATCGCCTCATCCTGAATCGCCGTAAAAGCGGGTGAGTCGTGCGGAAGGCTTTTCAATACGGTATTCAGCCGGTCCAGTACATACATCTGCTGGCTTGACACTCCCCCCTCGCTATGTTCCAGCACACTTAGCCAACGACCAGCCTCGCTCAGAACCCCGGACGTGATGTCAGGCATAATGCGCGGAAGAGCGAAGGTCGGCTTCGGTTGCGACGATATGTAGGTCAGCCGGAGAATATCACCGTTCTGGACTGGTCGCGGCAGAACCATCTCTACCGGTGTGCCTGCGACCTGAAGGAACACCCTGCCGCCAGGCAGAGTGCCTACCACAACTGCTTCAACCTCTTCTCCAGGAATGAGCGGCAGCGGCACCACCTGCTGATTGGTTGCTTCGACCAGAATGAAACGCGAATTTTGGGCTATAGTGCGCAGGATCTGGGCTGCGTTAGTCTCAAAAGTTGCCAGCCTGGCCTGTTCCAAAATCATTTTGGGTGTATATTGCTGAAGTGGCGCACCCTGCCGCCCCCCCTGGTCACGCATGAGATCGCCAGGTGTCTGGGGCGCAGCCTTTGACCCCTCTCGAAGAAGCCCGTAGGTCAAGGCCTCGTCCATCAGATTGGCCAATACACCGGTTTCACCTGATGAGCGTCGTAACATATCGCCGATACTGCTAAGCGACGAACGGAATTTTTGATCAACTATCTGCTCGTTTGAGACCAGAAGGCTTAACAGGCGCGAAGCATCGGAAAGGCTCACAGGAGGGGCTGCGCCGGCTTGGCGGGCAATGGCGAAAGTTGAACGCGGATCTGCGGAGACAAAAGTCATCTCCAGGGTTTGCCCGGTGCGGACCGCCATAGGCAGATCAAGGTTGAACCGCTCGTTGCCAACCCTAACCTGGACACGATTATTGGCCATTGTCGACAGGACTTCTGCGCTGACCCGCTGGCCGGGAGCCAATTGGCTTACGCCGCCGACACCCTCATCTGCAGTGACAAAGGAGATGTTGGACGCACGAGAAAGCAGATCAAAAACCTGCTGTTGAATATCCGCTGTTAGAGCCATACTATCCCCGGAGGTAGGTTAAGAGAGTTGGCTACCACACGTGTCAACTCATTTAGTAAACCTAATCATGTATCGATCACCGAACTGTCCTAACCGCTGCTATTTCGTCCAGTCACCTCTACCTAGCTTTGCTCACACCACCCTATGGAACAACCGCAACCTCTCTAGGGCCGATTCCCACGCCAACGGTAGCAACAGTCGAGTTGTTGCTGGCATCGATAACAGTGAGTGTGCTGCCACTGGTCGTCACATAGGCCCGGTTGGTGGCAGGATCCACCGCCACCCCCTGTGGCGATACTCCAACAGGAATGGTGGCAACCACCGTGTTAGTGGTGGTGTCGATCACCGAAAGCGTATTACTACTGCTGTTCACCACGTAAACCCGATTGGCGCCGGGATTCACCGCCATCCCAAGTGGCCTGATTCCCACGGCAATGGTGGCAACCACTGCGTTGCTGGTAGTATCGATCACGGAAAGTGTGTTGCTGTTGCTGTTCGCCACGTAGGCCCGGTTAGCGGCGGGAAGCAGCGACACCCCCTGCGGCATGAGCCCCACGGCAATGGTGGCAACCGCCGTATTACTGGTGGCATTGATAACGGAAAGAGTATTGCTGCTGCCGTTTGTCACATAGACCCGGTTGGCAACGGCATTCACCGCTACAGACTGTGGCCCGGTCCCGACGACAATCGTGGCGATCACAACATTGTTAACCGTATCGATTACCGAGAGCGTATTGCTGCTGCTGTTTGCCACATACGCCCGATTGGTGGAAGGACTCACGGCAATCCCCCTGGGTCCGATCCCCACGCCGATTGTGGCGACGACCGTGTTACTGGTGGTATCAATGACGGAAAGCGAATTACTGCCGTAGTTCGTTACATAGGCCCTGTTTGCAGCGGCATTCACCGCTACTCCCTGCGGCCCGGTCCCCACTCCGATGGTGGTGACTACCGAGTTACTGGCGGTATCGATGACGGAAAGAGTTCCACTGCCATTGTTCGCCACATAGGCGCGGTTAGTCTGGTTAACCGTCAGGGCGGCTGATCCCGAAATGCCGCCAAAGGTTGCCGTGATGGTGGTTGATCCAGGAGTGGCAGCTGTTACAAGCCCCTTTGTCCCTGCTGTATTGCTTATGGTGGCGATTCCGGAATTCCCCGTTCCCCATGTAACCGAGGTTGTCAGGTCCTGAGTGGAGCTGTCCGAGAATGTTCCCGTAGCAGCAAGCTGGAGAGTTGAACCAGCGCCAATGGTTGGGGATATGGGCGTTACGGAAATGGATACGAGTGATTTTGCCGTCATTGTTGTCGTGCCGGTAATACCCAGAGTTGCAATAATAGAGGTAGAACCGGCTGCCGTGACTGTTGCCAGCCCCCGTGAACCTGCCGTGTTGCTGATGGTTGCAACACCGCTGTTTGATGAACTCCAGAGTGCCAGCGTCGTCAAGTCCTGTACTGAGGCATCCGCAAATGTCCCCACCGCTGTAAACTGCTGGGTTGAGCCGACTACGACGCTCGGGTTGGCGGGTGTAACCGTAATTGAGACCGGACCTTGCACCGTCAGTGTGGCGGAGCCGGAAACACCGGCAAAGGTCGCGGTAACGGTGACCGAGCCGATTGAAAGGGAAGAGGCGATCCCGCCGGAGTTGATCGTGGCAATCCCGGTGTTTGATGTACTCCAGATGACGAGCGACGTTACATCCTGAGTGGTACTATTTGACAGCGTGCCCGTTGCCGAGAACTGGTGAGTTGCTCCAACGGCGATGGTTGGACTTGCGGGGGTAACGGCTATGGATGCTACTGTTGCAGTGGTCAGTGTGGTTGATCCGGAAATACCGGTAAAGGTCGCACTGATGGTGGTTTGGCCGGCGGCAGCGGCAGTGGTAATTCCAGCGGCGCTGATGGTAGCAACCGCGGTATCTGAAGAATCCCAGGAAGCCAGATTCGTCAGATCCTGGGTAACACTGTTCGATAAAGTTCCATTAGCTCTGAATTGCCGAGTGGTTCCGACGATGCTGGTAACGTTCGCGGGTGTTACGGTAATGGAGACCAACGCTGCCGATGTGAATGTGGTCGAGCCGGATACATTTCCCGAAGTTGCAGTTATTGTAGTGGAACCTGCGACAACTGCAGTGGCCACCCCCTTCGATCCTGCCAGATTACTGACAGAGACAACGCCACCATTTGACGAGCTCCACACGACTGATGCTGTCACGTCTTGAACAGTGCCATCAGAAAAGGATCCTGCCGCTCTTAACTGTGCGGTTGTACCGAGGGCAATACTCGCACTTGACGGAGTTACGGTGATGGCAGTCAGGGTAACGGGAGTGGATTTATTGCCACCACACCCGGTAAGCACTAAAACCAACATCAGCACAATAAAATATTTAAATTTCACAAAGGCCCCCAATCCATATATGAAGTGATGATAACTGCCAAATTGGGTCTGATACTATCCCCAGATTAAATAACCGGGCTCATAAATATTACCGAGAATCGGATGGTGCGGAATTATACGCAACATAAATCCATGCCGACCGCAGAAACGACATTCAAAGAGTCCACCGAATTGATAAACTCCCCCTCCCAAATCGTTTTTCATCTCCAGAATTACGGTTTCGCCACCTTGGATATTGCCGGTAGAATCGAGCACCCCGAAATACCCCTCAACCGATACATGGCCAGCAGGAATATTCCCAAGCGCTATCCTGGCTGAAACCGGAACCAGACTGCCGACCGCAACAGCATCTGCTGCCTGCGCCTCGGCCTGCTCGATGCGTACCTGCGACCAGGCCTTGAAAAGGCCCTCTTTCCAGCGAGCCAGATCAAGCGCCAATGCCAGATCGTCATCAACAAAGCGTTTCCACTGAGTATATGAAGGGAGGTAGGCGTGTCCAGCGTACTCCTGCACCATACGGTCGGTGGAAAAAACCGGACAGAGACTCTGCATTGAAGCCTTCATCGTGGCAATCCATGAACGCGGAACGCCGTCACTCCCCTGTTCATAGAAATGCGGAATGACCTCTTTTTCCAGAAGATCATACAGGGCACGCCCTTCGACCTGATTCTGGTATTCGATGTCATCGTAAACTTCACCCTTACCGATCGCCCAGCCATTGTTCCCCTGATACCCTTCACACCACCAGCCGTCAAGAACGCTTAAATTGAGGCCGCCGTTGAAAGCGACCTTCATACCGCTGGTACCACTCGCTTCCATCGGCCGCAGCGGGGTATTGAGCCAGACATCGACCCCCTGTACCAGATGGCGGGCAACTTCCATGTCGTAATCCTCGATAAAGACTATACGGTGGCGGAATCGCTCCTGATGCGCGGCCTGGACAATCTGGCGAATCAGCTCTTTCCCTTCCTGATCCTGTGGATGGGCTTTGCCGGCAAACACAAACTGCACCGGCATTGCCGGATTGTTGAGTATGCGGGCCAGGCGATCCTGATCGCGCAACAGCAGTGTTCCACGCTTATACGTAGCAAAGCGACGGGCAAAGCCGATTGTCAGCACCTCAGGATCGAGAACCTCCTCAGCCGTAGCGATCTCCTTGGTCGTTGCTCCAACCTTGATCAGTTGTTCCTTGAGTCGTTTACGGGCAAAGTCAACCAGCTTCTCACGACAGCTCTGACGTGCCCGCCATAGTTCTGCATCAGGGATTTTAGCGATCCGGCGCCAGACTGAATGGTCGGTCGGGTCCTCAAGCCAGCGGGTTCCCAGATATCGTATCAAAAGGCTGGCCATATGGTTCGACATCCAGGTGCGGCTATGAACACCATTGGTGACTGAGCTCAGCGGCAGCTGCTCTACCGGCAGTTCAGGCCAGAGGTTTTTCCACATATTGCGAGAAACTTCACCATGCAGCTGGCTAACACCATTGGCATGCCCGGCCAGCTTAAGTGCCAGAACCGCCATGCAAAAGGTTTCCTGCCGGTTTTTCGGGTTCTGGCGTCCCAAGCCGACAAACTCGTCATGGCTGATTCCAAGCGACGTGAAATAGCTGGTGAAATATTTATCGAGCAGCTCCGGCGCAAAGTGGTCTATGCCCGCCTCAACCGGGGTATGTGTAGTAAAAATATTACCGGCGCGAACGATCTCGCGAGCCTCGTTGAAGCGGAGACCCCGCTTCTCCATCAGCAGACGGATGCGTTCCAGCGCCAGAAAAGCGGCATGCCCCTCGTTCATGTGACAGACATTGGGAATGATGCCCAACAGGCGCAGAGCCCGAATGCCACCGATGCCGAGCAGAATTTCCTGGATCATGCGCATCTCTTTATCGCCAAAATAGAGCTGGGCGGTAATCAGACGATCTTCCGGACTGTTATCCTCCAGATTTGTATCAAGCAGATAGAGCGGCACACGCCCGACCTGGACCCGCCAGATGTTAACCTTGAACCTGCGCGGTCCAAACTCGAGTCCGAAGGATAGCGGCACGCCGTTTTCGTCACGTTCCAGGGTCAGCGGCAAATTATAAAAGTCATTCTCCGGGTAATATTCCTGCTGCCACCCCTCGTTATTGAGGTACTGGCGGAAGTACCCCTGCCGATAGAGCAGGCCGACACCGACCAGCGGCAATCCAAGGTCGGAAGCCGATTTGAGGTGGTCACCGGCTAGAATGCCAAGACCGCCGGAATAGATAGGCAGCGACTCATGCAGGCCAAACTCCATCGAGAAATAGGCAATTTTCATACCTGAGGAGCCATTGCACGTTTTTTGAAACCAGGTTTTTGCCTCAAGATAGCCATTCAGCTTTTCATCCACCAGCTTGAGATGCTCCATGAAACCTTCATCACTTTTCAGTGCCTCCAGCGTCGTCTGTTGCAGGATTCCAAGCATTTCCACCGGATTATGGCGGGTGGATTTCCAAAGGTCCGGATCCAGCCGACGAAAAAGGTTGGTAGCATCCGGCTCCCAACACCACCAGAGGTTGTAAGCAACCCGTTGCAGCGAGGTCAATTCGTCAGTCAGTGAAGGAACAACAGTGAATTTATGCAACATTTTGGTGAAGTCCACGGGGATTCTCCTCTCAGTCTCCAGCTCGTCGGTTTACTTAATATTTTTAGGGCGCGGCAATTTGCCAGGCGGCAGAAAATTATCACCAGAAACCACTGATTTGCCGGTCTTGACCTCCAGCGCCTTACGCGCCTGCTTGGCAATTGCGCCGCCTTCCTTTGCCGCTACCTTGTTTTTGGCCATCCCGGTTGCGTCATCCGTCTCGGCGATCTGGCGCGTTGATAACTCCGCCAGCGCAGTGAAAATAAGCTCTGCCTCGCTCATATGGTCGCGCAGATTCTGGCTCTGCAACCCCTTCATCTCCTTGTGATCCTTCACACTCACCCCTGACCATTCCTGATGAATGATGTTGGTAAGAATTGCGAATTCCTCACCTTTCTTGATCTCGTGATCCGCCCAGTAATCGGTCAGCTTGTTGCGCGTTTCCTGCCCGGTCATGCGCTGCTGAATCCACTTCTCACTGCGTCCGTGCTTCTGCCAGGTTTCGCGGGCACGATCCAACGACAACGCAGGATCAGCCATTTCCTGCATGCGCTCATAGCCCACTTTCGCCAACCAGAGTTTGATCGGCTCCGCCTTCGGGCTGGGTACGGATTGAACCAGACGAAGCAGGGTTTCGGCTGTGGCCACGTCGGTGAGGCGTTGTTTGCCGTCATCAGCGGTCATTTTCAACTGGTGACAATTTGTCACCAGTTGGCTGCCTTCCTTCCCCAGCCGCTCTTTCAGTTTGTTCCAGTACTTACGCGCTATCTGAAAATCTGTTTGCTGGGTCAGCACCTGAATGATATCCACCACAGAGAACCACCAGATTTCGGTTTTCTCGTCATAGACACGGCGAATTTCGTGAGTTTCAAAAATAGCTGGTTGGATTTTCATTGTTCGGCTCCTTACAGACTCCGAAATCTCGTCGAAACGGCTTGGAAGAACACCTGCCATCTTTTGGGCGGGTGCTTCTTTCTAGTTGGGCACCACTATTACGTCAGATTTTCAAATATTTACTTCTGATTTAATATCTTCGCCTTTTGTTGTTCGAATTCGTCTTTTGTAATAGTTCCATTATCAAGCAGCTTTTTTAAGTTCGTAAGTTTTATGAAGATTTGATCTTCAAAACTTTGAGTATTAGGGTTCGATATACATATAAATTCTAACTCCGCTCTTGGAAAACATCCGGGATAAGAAATCACCGGAGTACGGGTTACTTTGAGAACTTTTAAAGATTTGCCCAAATTTGAACAATAGGTAAGTGATTGCTGTTCCATATCTCCAATAAGTGCGCTTGGAGCAACAAAGCCTGTAGCTCCTTGCTCGTAAATTCTATAAGATTTACTGCCACTTGAGTCTTCCACCTTTTTTTCTACAAAAAAAGGGCAATTCGCGTCTTCAAATATAGATGCACTGTCTTTAGCAACTAAAACACCTGAATCCTTTGCACAGCCATATAGGCAAAAAGATGTAATTATCATAAGTGCAATTTTTGTTTTCATTTGATCTCCATTTATTTTGCCAACTCGTTATTCATCTGTTCACGACCGCATGCGTGAACAGATGAACTTCCCAAATAAAATATTTATTCGGTAAAACTTCAGCTCATCGACTTGATAAACAGAAGTAATTTTTTCCAGGCTGGAATGCCATGCGTTGGCTCCAGTTACTTGATCAACTGATTCAATTCAAATATCGGCAGCAATACCGCCAACACCACGATGCCGACCGCCACACCCATTGCCAGAACCAGCAGCGGCTCCATCAGCCCCATCAACTTTGTTAAACGGGAGCTGAACTCCCGCTCGTAGGCAACACCGGCCTTTACCAGCATACCTTCCAGGTTGCCGCTCTTCTCCCCGACACCTACCAAGTGTACCAGAAGAGGTGGAAAAAGCGGGCTCTTCTTCAGACTTCCGGACAGACTCCCCCCCTGAGCAACATCCTCCATGACACCACGCAGAAAAATGCGGTAGACCCGGTTGACAACAACCTCTCCGGTGATTTCCAAAGCTTTCATAATCGGCACCCCGCTGGAAAGGAGCAGACCCAGAACACGGGCAAAGCGGGAGAGAATAAGGCGTTGCAGCATGCCACCGGCCATAGGAATCCGAAGCAGCAGATTGTCCCGTTTCAGGCGCAGGTCGTCGCGCTTCATTGCTTTGCGATAAAGTGGAACCGAGGCGATAATCAGGGCGGTGGGGATCCACCAGTACCCCTGGAGAAAATGACTGACTTTAATCAGGATGATAGTGATCAGCGGGAGGGAGGCTTTGCTGTCTTCAAAAATTGTCACGATGCGGGGGATAACAACCGTGAGGAGGAAGAGCATAACTCCTCCCCCAACGAATACCATCAGGATCGGATAGGCGAGCGCAGAGGCAACTTTGCTCCGGACCTGTTCCTGCTCCTCCAGAAAATCTGCCAGCCTCTCCAGCACTGCATCAAGAGCGCCGCCAGCCTCACCTGCCGCCACCATGCTGACATAACTTTCACCGAAGATATCCGGTTCGGCCGCCAGTGCCCGTGACAATGAAGCCCCTTCGGCTATGCGTTCCTTTACACGGACCAGAGCCTGACGGAGGAGTCCGCTTTCCTCCTGCTCGCAGAGCGAGCCCATCGCTTCGAAAAGGGGGATAGATGATGCAACAAGGGTGGCAAGGCGACGGGTGAAGAGTGAAAGTTCATCGGCAGGAACACCGCGACGGAAGGAGAAGGAACCGGAGCTCCCTTGGGCGCCACCCTCCTCTACCACTTCACGCGGCAGCAGTCCCTTCGCTTTAATCTGCTGCATCGCCTGCCGTTCTGAATCGGCCTCGACAGTGCCGGAGACTGAAGAGCCGGTGGTGCTGTAGGCTTTATAGCGGAACGTCGGCATAATCGTCCTGGGTAACGCGCAGAACCTCTTCGATAGTGGTGATTCCGGCGGCGGCGCGAGCGATGCCGTCATCACGCAGCGTCTTCATGCCGTGCGCAACCGCATATTCCTTGATCTCTCCGGCATGGGCGCGGCGGATGATCATCGAGCAGAGTTCCTGATCGATCGGCATGATTTCATAGATGGCGGTTCGCCCCAAAGTACCGAGGCCAAAGCAGGCATCACAGCCACGGCCACGATACAGCTTTTCCGGGAGTGTTACCCCGGCATACTGCTCTACCGGACGGTACTCTTCGCGGCAATGCGGGCAGATTACCCGTACCAGACGCTGGGCAACAACGGCTGACAGTGAGGATGCGATCATGAACGGTTCAATTCCCATATCAACGAGACGGGTCACAGCGGTGGCGGCGTCGTTGGTGTGCAGTGTTGAAAGCACCAGATGCCCGGTCAAGCTGGCCTGAATGGCTATTTCAGCCGTTTCGGCATCACGGATCTCACCGACCATGATGATGTCAGGATCCTGGCGAAGGATGGAGCGAAGCCCACCGGCAAAGGTCAGCTCGATCTTCGGGTTGACCTGAATCTGGCCGATCCCCCTGATCTGGTACTCGATCGGATCTTCAATGGTGATAATGTTTTTTTCGCTGGAATTTACCTTGTTCAGCGCGGCATAGAGTGTTGTAGACTTACCGCTTCCGGTCGGGCCGGTTACGAGGATGATGCCGCTCGTCCGGTTCAGCATCCGCTCCAGCGTCCGTACGCCATGTTCTCCCAGGCCGATGTCAGAAAGGGAGAGAATCCCCTTCTTTTTGTCCAGCAAACGGAGCACGGCACGCTCGCCATAGTAGGTCGGGATGATCGAAACGCGGATATCGACATCGCGACCGGCGACCCGCACGCGGATACGACCATCTTGAGGCAGGCGTTTTTCAGCAATATTTAGCCCGGCCATGATCTTGATGCGCGAAATCAGCGCGTCCTGGATAATTTTGGGGGGGGATAGTTTTTCGTAGAGGATACCGTCGATGCGGAAGCGGACCAGAAGATCCCGCTCATAAGGTTCGATATGCACATCGCTGACCCGCTCTTTGACCGCTTCCGAGAGGATAGAGTTGAGCAGGCGGATAACCGGAGCTTCATCGGACAGGTCGAGCAGATCCGTGGGGTTGTTCAGTTCAGTGGCAACGGTGGAGAGGTCTTCCCCCTGCAGCTCCTGCAACACATCAAGTGCTGTCCCGGAAGCACCGGCGTAGACGTGGTTGATCACATCGGCCAGATGAGGCGCCGGCACCAGTACCGCTTCGATCGGCTTGCCGAACAGCAGACGCAGTTCGTCAAGCTGCAGCATTCCGGCAGCGCTGGCAACGGCAACCCTGACCATGCCGTCAACTTCGCGTAAAGGTAAAATTGAGTTGGTACGTGCGAACGTGAGTGGCAAAAGAGTCAGAAGCCCGGAATCGACATCCTCCGTCTTAATCTCAAGCTGATAGTTTATTCCCAGCCTCTCAGCAACAGCCATCAACTCATCAGGGACGTTCACGGCAATGGTACTCATTTACCGGAAATCTCTTTTTGGACGTCGACCGGCTCGTTCTTTTTTGCCGATTCTCCGAACAACTGACGCTGGCTTTGAGTCATCTCCGCCAGATCAGCAGCATCCTTGACGATGTGAGGCGTCAGCAGGATCATCAAATTGGTTTTCTTATGAATTTTGCTCTTTGTTTTGAATAGCCAGCCAAGCAGCGGAATATCTCCGAGCAGCGGCACCTTGCTGACAGAATCCTCTTCAGAGTCCTGAATCAGCCCGCCTATTACAACGGTCTCCTTATCCTTTACGACAACGCTGGTCTTGGCCGAGCGCTTGGTCGTAATCAGGTCGATCGCCTGACCTTTACTGTCCTTTACCGCCGAAATCTCCTGATTGATATCCATGCGGATATAATCGCCTTCACTGATCTGGGGCTTTATTTTAAGGTTTATGCCTATATCCTTCCGTTCAACGGATGTCGTTGTCCCGATAGTGCTCTGTGTTGCCGACCCCTGAAATGGTACGTTCTCACCAACATTGATTTCCGCCTCTTTGTTGTCGGAGGTCAGGATATTGGGAGTGGAGAGAATGTTAAGCAACCCTTTTTTATCGAGAGCCTTGAGCACCGCAGTTACATTGACCGGGCTGGCGGTTACATCGGGGGTTAACGTCCCCCCGGCAGTCAGAAGAGTCCCAAGCGTAGTGAGAGTCCCAAGCGGATCGTACATGCCGGCCACAGTCAGGTTGCTGTTTGGCGAGCCACCCCCGATAAGTCCGGTTTGCAGGCCGAATTCGTTCGATTTGTCGAGCGAGACCTCGGCGATCAGAACCTGTACAAACACCTGTTTGCTGCGGCGGTCGAGCTTTTTTATTACCTGGACAAGATTGGTGTAATCATTAGGAGAAGCCATTATGACTAGCGAATTGGATGCTTTGTCAGGGGTAATAGTAACTTTGCCGCTTTCGAATGCGGATGTCTGCGGTGCACCGGCACCCGGCTGCGCAGTAGTCGCTTGGGCGGTGATCCCCTTGACAACACCGTCGAGAACTTTTGCCATCTCGGTTGCATCGGTGTTTTCGAGATAATAGACGTTGACCTTGCTGCTCGCTTCAGGCGGGGCCACATCCAGCTTTTCGATCAACTCACGAATCGCTTTCTTGGTCGTTTCATTACCAAAGATCAGCAGCGCATTCAGACGTTGATCAGCCATAACACTTGTTGTGCTGCTCGCCGCTGGGGCAGCCGGTTGTCCGGCAGCTTTGCCATCAGAACCGCTCAGCCACTGTTGAACAGTTTTAGCAGCACTTTCGGCCGAGGCATTTTTGAGATAAATGATCTCAAGACCTTCACGGGTGCGTTCGGTATCGATTGTCTGCAGAATGCCGTGCAGCTTGCGAATATTGATGGACGAATCAACCATCAGGAGCAGATTGCCGGGACCAAAAGCCGAGAGGTGGCCATCTTTGGAAATCATCGGCTGCAGAAAAGTCACCGCTTCCTGGGCGGTGATATATTCCAGCTTGGTTACCTGGGCAACATAGCTTTCGTTAACCGGAGCCTGTTCTCCCTGAGGCAGCAGTTTGAAACCTGATTGCTTTGCAGAGGTCGAGGGGACTATTTTGGCCACCTTGCCGCTCTGTACGACGGTGAATCCCTTCAGCTCCAGCACGGAGGTAAAAACGTTATATGCTTCTTCAATTGAAAGTTTGGATGGGGAGTAAACTGATATCTTCCCCTTGACGCGATCATCGAGGATAAAATTCTTACCGGTCAGGTCACTGACGAACTTCACCATGGTGGAGATATCCACTTCGTTGAAATTCAGCACCACCCCCTTACTGCCGGCAGCCAGAGCCGTGGTGGCAAACAGCACTCCCAACAGAACAAGGTTACAAAGTGTCCGTCTAAAATATCGTGTCAAGTGTGCCTCCATGTTACAAACTTCATCATCGTATATCGTAATTGAACGTCTGCGGCTGTCCATCACGGACAATATCCAGTTTCAACCGGCTCTGCCCTTTAAGCGCGATGAATGACTGCAGCGCCTTGTCCGGGGAATCCATCGGAAAATCGTTCAGGCGGAGCAATATGTCGCCGTTTTTAATACCGAGCATTGAAAATACGCCATTCGGCTTGACCTCTGAAGCCCTGAACCCTTCAACCTTGCCATCCTTCTGGCTGGGGAGAAGCCGGGCGTCACTCATCGCCTGGGCCGGGTTGTCCAGCGCAGCGTTCAAAGCCCGCTGATCAATTACATAACTGCCAGCTCCCGTACTGGCAACAACGGCGGCCTTATTAGCTGGTCCGGATGGCGTTGGGCCGGCCGGGGCTGAAGCAGACGGAGTCATGGGGGTCAGCAGTTCTACTTTTTTATTGTTGATGACGATGAAGGCCCTCTCCTTACCAACTTCAGCAAGTCGCCCGGCATCAAAGACCATATCTCCCAGCCGGAATACACGTTCTTCCTGCTTGGTTGTATGCCGCACCAGAGCGAAAGTTTCGCGGAATGACCCGACAACGGTGCCAAGCAGCATCAGCTCGGTCGGTGCAGTGGTCGCTGCGGCCTGTGCCGCCGTCGGAGCATTTGTGATCGGTGTAAGTGGTCCCTGCGCCGCCTTACCAAACAGACCGCTAGTCAAGATCGGGGCATAGAAGGAAAGATCTTCCGTACGCGCCGAGACTGGCTTGGAAACGCCGGAAGCTGCGCCGTTTTTTGTAAGAAAAGCCTTGCCTAGTCGGACTGACAGCCGCTCAGTAAAGATCCCGGCCAGCAGGGCAATGATTGCTATTCCGAGAAGAATATTTATGATGTTAACGGCACGTGGCATATTACCTGATTAAAAAGTTATATTTTGAATTATAAGTCGTAACTGCACAGCACCATGGGTGCACAATCTAAACCTATCTCACGCAAAGCCGCAAAGACGCAAAGAAAACCAGGCTCAAAAGCCTAAAAGCTTTTGGGTTAAACCATGAATCTTTGTTTTTGACTTTCTTTGCGGCTTTGCGGCTTTGCGTGAGACGCCTTAAGTTTTTTGACCTGAGTCGATACTACAAATTCAACATTTAAAATTGATTCTCTATTTCTCCGCTGAAGACCTCTACTGCCGGGCCGGTCATGTAGATGTTGCCGTCTTCAGCCCATTCCATTTCAAGGTCGCCGCCGGACAGATGGTTGAGGATCTTTTTCTCCGTAAGGCCGTTCAGTACACAGGCCGCTGTGACAGCACTGGAACCGGTCCCGCAGGCCAGGGTTTCACCTGCGCCCCGTTCCCAGGTTCGCTGGCGGATTTCCGTCCGTGAAATAATCTGGATAAACTCTACGTTGGTCCGGCGAGGGAACAGTTCGTTATTTTCAATCAACGGGCCATATGTTGAGACAGGAAAATTGGCGACGTCATCAACAAAAATTACACAGTGCGGGTTACCCATTGAAGCGCAGGTAATTTTGAAGGTGCGATCCAGAACCGTCAACTCTTCAGCAACCACGTGTGCGTCCGGAGCACCGGTCATCGGGATTTCTGCACGCGTCAGTCGCGGCGGCCCCATATTTACCCGAACCTTCACGATCTTGCCGTCTGATCCGGGAAACAGCTGCAGCGTCAGGATACCGGCGCCGGTCTCTGCGGTAATTTCAGTCTTTGTAACAATACCATGATCGTGGGCATATTTGGCGACACAGCGGATACCGTTGCCGCACATCTCCGACTCGGAACCATCGGAGTTAAACATCCGCATCCTGACATCCGCAACCTCGGACGGCATAATCAGAATCAAGCCATCCGAGCCGATGCCGAAATTGCGGTTTGAAACCTGTATGGCGGTCTGCTGCGGGTTATCCACCGTCTCCTCAAAACAGTTGACATAAACGTAATCATTTCCGGCACCCTGCATTTTGGTAAACTTCATCGTATAGAATCCCCTTGCTGGTTAAAATAGTCCTGCAACATAGCAAAAATAGCTCATTGCAACAAGTAGTTTAATCTTCTTTTGCCCATTGAAACAGCACGATTGCCAAGTCATTGCCTAGCGGTTATACTCCGGACTTCAGTAGCCATTTCTTCTGAGGGAATACTATCATGATCAAAGCTTTTCAGGGCATCAACCCCACCATCGCCCCCACTGCCTTTATCGCCGAAACTGCTGTCATCATCGGCGATGTTGAGATAGGGGAGCAGGCCAGCGTCTGGTACAACTGTGTCGTTCGCGGCGACGTCAACCATATCCGCATCGGCGCCCGTAGCAACGTGCAGGACCTGTCAATGCTGCACGTAACCCACAAAAAGCATGCAGACGACCCAGGGGCACCGCTGATCATCGGTGATGACGTCACCATCGGCCACAGCGTGACGCTCCACGGCTGCACCCTGCAGAACGGCTGCTTCATCGGGATGCAGGCAATGGTTATGGATCATGCCGTCGTCGGCGAAGGTGCACTGATAGGAGCACGGGCTCTTGTAACTGAAGGCACAATCGTACCGCCCAACACCCTTTGGGTCGGTGCTCCGGCCAAATACAAACGTGACCTGACCCAGGACGAGGTGGCCTGGCTGAAAAAATCACCCGGCAACTATGTGAAGTACTCGCTACAGTACATTGAAGATATTAAGGAGCATTTTCTTGATGCCAATCTGCCATAAACAACTGCTCAAACCCACACCATGAAATGGTTCTCCCACATAGGCAAACAGGCCTCGCGCCTGGCCTCAATGGAACTGTTCCGTTATATCGGTCCCGGCTTTTTTGTTACGGTCGGCTTTATCGATCCCGGCAACTGGGTCACCAACGTGGCCGCCGGTTCAATGTTCGGCTACAAGCTGCTCTGGGTGGTGACCCTCTCGACAGTCATCCTGATCGTAGTTCAGCACAACGCCGCCCACCTCGGCATCGTTACCGGACTCTGTCTATCAGAAGCGGCATCAAAATATTTTAAGCCGTGGCTAAGGGTTCTGATGCTCGGAAGTGCCATGGTCGCCTGCGTAGCCACCGCCTTGGCGGAACTGCTGGGGGCTGCCATCGGCCTTAACATGCTGACAGGCCTCCCTCTCGTGGCCGGTGCTGTTTTATCGGCATTCTTCTCCGCCTGGATGCTCTTTTCAAAAAATTATCAACGTCTGGAAAAATGGATTATGGGTTTTGTCTCGCTGATCGGCCTCGCCTTCGTCTTCGAGATATGGCTCGCCGACGTTTCATGGGCCCAGACCGCTATCGGCTGGGTAACTCCAACCTTTCCGCTTGGTGCACTGACCGTTATCATGGGGGTGCTGGGTGCCGTTGTCATGCCGCACAACATTTTTCTCCATTCTGAAGTCATCCAGAGCCGCCAGTGGAATGCACAGGGTACCGACGTCATAGAAAAACAGCTCAAATATGAGTTTCTGGACACGTTAACGGGCATGGGGGCAGGCTGGGCTATCAACAGCGCCATGATCATCGTGGCCGCTGCCGTATTCTATAAAAACGGGATCGTCGTAAATGAGCTGCCGCAGGTTACCCTGACGCTCGAGCCGATCTTCGGCAAGGCTTCAGCCGTGGTTTTCGCGCTGGGACTTCTCTTTGCCGGGCTTTCATCATCGGTTACCGCTTCCATGGCTGGAGGCAGCGTTTTTGCCGGTATTTTTATTGAGCCTTTCGACATCAACGACCCCCATTCCCGCATCGGCCTGGGCATTACACTTATAGGAGCTCTTGCGGCAATTATGCTACTGTCTGACCCATTCAAAGGCATCCTCTGGAGCCAGGTAGCTTTATCCATGCAGCTCCCGCTGACCATTATCCCGTTAATCCTTTTGACCTCTTCAAAAAAAGTCATGGGCGAATATGCAAACAAGCCCTACGGGGCGATCGTCCTCTGGATCGTGGGATTGATTGTAATAGGACTTAACATTGCCCTGCTTGTTGATATGGCACTCTAAACGGCCCGAGAACCGCCTTGCCTGCTTGAGATGATTCTGTTATTTTCGTGCAAATCACAAGAAAGTTGACCGGTATGAAGATCACGATTTTAGGATGTGGCACCTCTACAGGAGTACCGATGGTCGGCTGCAACTGTCCGGTCTGCAGCTCGGATGACCCACGGGACAAGCGTACACGGGCATCGCTTCTGATAAACTATAAAGATCAAACCGTTCTGGTTGATACATCCACCGATTTGAGAGAGCAGGCTCTGCGTGAGCAGATAAGGCGTATCGATGCCGTACTTTTCACTCACTCCCACGCCGACCATGTCAACGGCATTGATGATTTACGCGGTTTTCATTTTAACCACAAAGAGATTATCCCCTGCTTTGCATCACGGGCAACCCTCAAAACTCTGCTTAGCGGATTCAGTTATATATTCAAGGAGAATCACGGTTCCGGCTACTCACCACTGCTGGCTGCTAACGAGATATCTGCACAGTTCGAGCTGTTCGGACAGACGATCATTCCGATTCCGCTGCTGCATGGCAAAACTTTCTCGCTTGGTTACCGTCTCGGAAATTTTGCATACTTGACCGATTGCAATGCAATTCCGAAATCATCGTTAGAACTGCTGCAGGGGTTGGAAATACTGGTGATCGACGGTTTACGCTGGACAGAGCACCCTTTTCATTTCAATATTGCGGGAGCAATTGCTGCCTCAAAGCAGATAAAAGCGACCCGAACAATTATGACCCATCTTACCCATGAGATCGCATATTCCGAAAGAAACAAGCTACCACCCGGATTTGAATTTGCGTACGACGGTATGGAGTTCAATTTGCTGTAATCCCCCGTTTCCGGGTTGAGGAGAAGGTGATGTACAAAGACATTCGGCTGCACGGCATGATGGGGGAACAGACGGAGTATTTTGTCATGGTAGCCGGCAACGATGCTTACCAACGCTATTTTTTCAACATCGTTCAGGAAGATGACCAGCTGCGTATCTTCTCGCCAGGGAACGAAATAATTATTTCGCCTGCAGGAATAAGCTATCAGGGCAACGGCGGCAATTTTTGTGAATATATGTTCGGAGTCGATCAACCTTCTTCCGACCTGTCCAAGCCGGAAATCATCAACCGCCTGGTTATGTACGGCGCACACCCCGACGAAGACGGCTCGGTCCGTTTCAGTGACCGCACTTCAGGCTCGGAAACGTACGACAACATTTTTTTCGAAGGAAATGCGGTTTGTAACTATTTCTTTTTTGTCCACTCCAACCTACTGTCACGCAAACTGAAAAGCCAGCAGGAAGAGCTGGTCAAGCGGCTCGGCAAGAGTATCAAACGCTCTGAATCCGTCGGAGTAGAGCAAGACGATGCTCTGATTTCCGAGCTGTACCCGTTATTGGGCGACGAATCATCCCAGCTTTTTTGTGTCAAGCTGATCCAACGCCATCATCGTGAATATCGCGACCTGTTTCGCAGCTTCTATTTCAAGAACAAAAAAATATCTGACGAAGATTACGCCCGCCTGGTGACGGTTGCTACAACCTATAAAATTGATCGTTACCAGCAGGAACGCATCAGAATAGACGCCATGTACCGTAGTCCGGCAAACAAACGGATTGTCGATGAATACCGCAACATTCTGCTTGCATGCAATGACAAGGGAGAAATCAACAACCTCGACAATGCCCGTCTGACGCGCCTTAAGACGTTGTCAGTCCGCAACAAAATTCCGGGGGCTCTGTTTTATACTCTGGATGAGATGCTGAAAAAGGGGCGTAATCTCAAACATGATCAGGAAAGCGATTACATCGCCGCAACCCGTGAAATACTGGAAGGTATCTTTTTTCGGGAGATCAATATTGAAAGCCGCATCGACCGGGCCGATATGCTCAAACTGATCCAGGGCAAGAAAAGGGCTATGGAAAACAGGGATCATTCCTACGATCAGCTAATGCTGGATGCCAGCAAGGTGTGTGATGAAAAGATCAGGGATGGTGCCGACTCCTCTCTGTTAGATGGTTTTTCCTATGTAATCACCTACCTGGATCGCTTTGACACTGTCTCCAATCTTGTCAGTCAGCTGGCTTTCATGGAAAACGTCAAGATTAACGAAGAGATGCTGCGCGGTCTGCTGGAACATAAGGCCGCCTTTGATAATCTGCATGATGACTGCTTTCAAGAGCTTTTTATCCGGGAGCTTTTTGCTAATGCCTATCTCGGCAGCTTCGGCCGTCGCAAGGTTAAAACCCTTATGGAAGGTCTGATAGCTATTGAGGGGCGGCGGTTAGCGATTGAAGAACTGCACCTCCAACTGTCCGAGATTGATCAGGAGGAACGTATTGCAATTGTTCTTCTGGAGCATGTGCGCGATCGCATCCGTAATTTTTACTCCAAGTTCACCACAAAGGCCGATCAGGAAGCGTTGCGCCGTGAAGTAGTTGAAGAATTGAAAACAAAGAAGCTCATCGGTTCTGAAATACCTGATCATCTCTTTAACGAGACCATCTTTACCATCAAGAAAGAGGCCATGTACCTGCATTCGCTACTGCCGCAGATCATAGCAGAACGCAACATCGGTCTGCGAGAAGACTTTCTTGACAACTCCGGCCTGGACCGGTTCTATGTTGAAGAGCTGGAACGAAATTATTATGAAAAAAACGGCCTGGACATAGCAGAGCTGTACCAGATCAGGAAAGGGCTAAGCTGAGTTTCGGGTGCTATACTGCACCAAATTGGATAAAAATTTACTAAAGTTTCATCAAGCTGATACCGATGTACATATCATCACAAATGACAGAATGTACTTACGGAGTTCGCTATGAAAATAGATGATCGTGTTTCAAATTACATGGCATTACTAAACAGTGAAACCGACAAACCTGCCGTAAAACCCGGGGACGTATCCGGATCACACACTGCTCCACCCGCTGTTGAAGTAGATCTATCTTCAGCAGCCGTTCAGCGGGCAGAAGATGATGCCAGGCGGGATCGGCTGAATATTATACGGCAGCAGCTGGCAGAAGGTTCGTATAACATCAGCGGCAAAGATGTTGCCGATAAAATGTTAAACGTACTCAAAGGATAACCTGACAGTTCCCCGTAATTATAACTTCAAATCCTGATACAGCTCCATTTACCGCTTGACCAAGAACATCTCCCGCGCTACATTCCTGCTGTGTATAATTTATACTCATACGTGTAAACCAACAACAGGCAGGAGATATCATGCCCTCCGAATCCAGGCTTAAAGAGTTTCAGACAGCAATAGCATCTTACGGCAAAGAAAACCTCGGGGAGCTACTGTATGCTCTTGACGAGAACACCAAACAACTGTCCGGCTGCGAACAGGTCCGCATTTATCTCGAAGACCTGACCCGCGGGACACTTTCCTGCGTTCATGCTACCGGACCACTTGGCAAAGAGCTGATTGAAACAACGTTTCCGATAGTTTCGAATGAAACGATCGTTTCCAGCGTTTTTGCCAGCCAGCTCCCGGCAGATTTCAAGCTCTCCGGAGCCGCCATCAACTCGCCTGATCATAAATTTGCCATTCGCTACAGGTTCCGCTCCAGCTACGTTATGCCTGTTGTCAGTCACGGCAAATCTATCGGTGTACTCTGTATAGACCAGGACCATCCTGGCGAGGTATTAGGCAGCCATGCAAAAATGCAGCTGTCAGAGCTGGCCGCAATTGTGGCCGACCATCTTGATCAGGCCAGAATCTATCATCAGCAGGTCCGCCTGGCCAGACGTCTTGAAGAATTCAAGTCGCGTGAAGCAGCCGGAATGATGGTCAGATCGGCGGTAAAGCTTATTGAGAAAGTTTCTCTGGCTGCTGTGCTGGTGCCATGCCAGCAGGAGGGCGCCTCAGGAGCCCTGAAAACTCTTGCCAGCTACTCGGCGGATGAAACTCTGAAAAAAAAGTACGATCAACTGGGAGCACTGGATCTTCGCAAGGGGATGTCACTGATTTCCAACTACATTAACGATCAGGGTTTTATCATCGATGAACGCCTGTTAAAGCCGCTTTTCATCCCGGACCTGACTCAGCACAACCTGCAAAAACGCGCTTTGACCGAATCGTTGGAGCTCCGTTCCTTATACGTGGTACCACGATTTGACCAGGAAACTCGCCGCATAATTTGTCTGCTTAATTACTACTCTCATGACCTCTACCAGTTCAGCGATTTCGAGATGGGGCTGCTGCAGACGCATGCCGAGATGGTTGAAAAGGTCATTAGTGAGGTTGGCGGGGAACACCTGGAAATCCGGGTTCTGTCCGAAATCAGTGATTTACTTAACGAGAGAACAGAGAGCCTGCAGCCGTTCTTAACCAGGGTACTTTCCAAGGCAACTGAACTGATCGGTGCTGACACCGGCAGCATCGCCGTCGTAACCGAGCGGGACGGTAAAAAGTGGCTGATAGTGGAGGACGAGAACGGCACAATTATCGGTGCAAAAAACAAGGAATGGCTGAAGAAATATATCCCGCCGTTAGTGGTCGGCGGCAGTGAATTGCCAAAAAACGAGCGGAGCCTGACCGGATATGTCGCTTTTACCAAACAACCGAAAATAACCGCCAGGGTTGAATCCGAACTACAGGGGGACGGCTTTCATCGTTCCATGAGTGCCCTTTTGAAAAGCGAAATTGCGGTCCCGATTATCTGTGATGACGAGGTCATCGCCGTAATCTGTCTCAACTCGCTTCAGTACGACTACTTCCGTGAAGAGCATCGCCGCATCCTGCAAATTATCGGCTCCCTGACGGCCCGCCACGTATCAGATCTGCAGCGCATCGAGCGCCTCCAGGGCGAGGTAAACCGTCTCACAACCGATGTCGCCTACAAAGATCCTCATGTTTCCTCCTATCGACTGGGCAATATCATCGGCAACAGCCCGAAATCTCAAGAGGTTGTTGATTTTATTAACACTGTATCACCGCCGCTCTTCAATCGCATCGTTTTCTGGTCGCAGAATATCCTGCAGGAAGCAACCATCGGACTCCCGTCAATCCTTGTAACCGGTCAGACCGGATCCGGTAAAGAGTTCTTTTTTAACAACCTCTACAACAAAATGAATGAGCTTTATCGCCGCGATATAAATCCTGGCGGCGAATTGCCGGTCAAAAAAACAAATATAGCGGCGTATTCTGGTGACTTGACTTATTCGGAACTGTTCGGGCACAAAAAGGGTGCTTTTACTGGTGCATATACCGACCGGCGCGGGATTTTGGAAGAGACTATCGGCGGCATCGTCTTTTTGGATGAAATCGGCGATGCCGATCCCAAAACACAGGTGCAGCTGCTCCGTTTTCTGGACAACGGAGGATTCATGCGTCTCGGTGACAACACCGAACGCTACAGCAGGGTCCTGCTTGTTGCTGCAACCAACAAGAATCTGGCCGACGAGATCGCTGCCGGCCGTTTTCGCGAGGATTTATACCACCGACTTTCCGAACTTTCGATACGCCTGCCGTCACTCAATGAGCGCCGCGAGGACATACCTGATCTTTCAGTTCATTTTCTCGGCAAACTGTACCGCACCTACCGTGCTGAGGGCGATACAGGGGAGACGCCACCCTATCTGTCCAAAGAAGCCAAAGAGATTCTGATGCGCCACAGCTACAAGGGCAACATCAGGGAACTGCGCAGCATCTTGCTGCGGGCGCTGTTTTTCAGACAAAAGAGCGTTATAACCGGTGAAGCGATCAGCCTTGCCATCGCCGGTACTGGGTGTCTGGAAGAACGCAGACAGCCATCGGTTACCCAGGATCTGGACCAGCGACTTGCGGGTGAAATAATTGACAAGATCACGACGGGTGGTGATTTCTGGTCAGACATTTATGAGCCGTTTTCGCGCAGCGATATTTCTCGCGAAACGGTGCGCCTTGTTATAGAAAAAGCCAGGGCAAAGGCCGGCAAGACCATGCCGGCGGTGGCGCGTTATCTCAATGCACTTACGGATGGAGTGGAAAAAGAAGAGGAGCAGCGGCAGCTGTTTCGATTTAAGAATTTTTTGTACAAGACGGTAAAGATTGGCTAACAATCCGTCATTACAACTTTGAAAATAATAGCCCCGCTGGATATTTCCGACGGGGCTATTATTTTGCTGTAAATTAATCTTGTAGTGAACTACCAGCTCTCGTTGCTATGCGACTCGGTCTTAGCGCCAATATGACAGGAACCATTACAAGTAACAGCACCGGTGCTTGTATTCTGGGTTATTGTGATGGTATCAGCTACGGTGTAGCGGGCCGGATTTTTGGCTATTATAACATCTTTAACTGTTTTTAATATTCTATTAGAATTACCATGGACTGCTGTGCCGGTCCCACCGCCAAAATGGCAGTAGTCACAGTTGGTAATGGCATTGTGTTTACTATGATCTCCGTTCCTGTTAGGAAAGGTTGACCCATTCGGCCAGCCATTGATGGCACTAACGCCATGGCAGTCCCAGCAGGATGACGTGCCTACAGGAACTTTCAGCCCATTGATATGACAGCCTGTACAGTTAGGAGCGACCCCCACAGCAACCGGATATGTGCCACCGGCACTGTTGCTGTGACACGCGATACAAGTACTCCATGGCGTGGTGCCTGCAATGCTCAAATGCAATGACCCCTGGAAGGGGAAAGCATGTCCGGCACTTGTCTCCACAGTTCCATTTATATGCTTGGTCAAATCAGTAAAACCCGTTCCTGCTGCGTTCACATGCAAGTGACATCCAATGCAGTCAGCCGCGATCTTGCCTGAATGTATCGCAGTAGCTGGCGGATACCCGTGACAGGTACCGCAACCGGAAGCTGTCAGATAATCCGTCTGGTTCCATACCGGAGACTTGTTTGTACCACCGGTCAAAGTTGACCCGTGACAATAAGTATTTGCACAGACACCGCCTGCAGGCGTATATGACGGCACCAAAGAACCGGTTGTAGCTAATACACCAAAAACAACATCATTAGTACCGTTTCTATGCAGGCCAAAGACCGTCGGGATGCTTGGCACTGAGTGGCACTCCGAACAGGCTGTGTTGGCAGCAATAACTGACGCATTTAAATGTTTTACATGGGCACCAACTTTAGAATCACTTGTTGCAGTAGCTCCCGCCAGTGACTTGAAAGGACTGGTTGTCGAAATGCTATGGCATGCATCACAGTTGCTGGTTTTTCTAACGTCGCCATGACACATGCTGGCGGTGAAGCAATCCGGAGTTCCACCCTTAAATGATCCGGCGGGTGAATTAGCAAACAATTGCAGCCCGGGAGCAGCAAGGTTCGGTGTTGATGAGTTATGACATCCTGCACACACCGATGCGTTATTCGGGCCGGTTGCCGTGTGAGTGATCGGGCCGACTGAAGGCCAGCCGGCAGGGTGCGGCGCTGTTGTATGACAGCGCAGACAGTCCTTCTGACTGTTTCCGCCTCCGCGGTAATCTGCTCCGTGGCAGTTTGCACAGAATGCCATGCCATCAGATCCGGCAGGAGCTGCCTTTGCATGGGCTCCGTGAGCATCCGGTGCACTCCAGCCTGCCGGGTGGCCGACAGGGCCTTGAGCATGACATGTTATCCCGTTTCTATCGACACTGAAACAGCTGACCCTGCTGATTCCCCCGGTCAAATCGGAGCCGTGGCACTCTACGCATTTATCCGGAGCAGAGAGGTATGCTGCTGGATGACTGCCCCCATTTACTGCAACAAGCCAGCCGGCAGGATGTTTGCCGGATTGATCCAGGATAATAGCATTGTCATTAGCGTTGCTGCATCCCAAAATAGTTATAAACATGAGCACAATTAAACAGCTGTTTAATTTTATCATAAAGGACTCCTATCGATGGCATGCTATGCAGCGTTCATTATTGGCTCTGCCGTGGCAACGGTAGCAGCTGGCCGGATCGAGTTTTCCTTCAATCTTGTGCAACGTCATAAAATTTCCGCGATGCTGAAATTCGCGTTCAGGGCGATGGCCATAGACGGTTGACGGTTTCATTTCAATCTTATTAGTGTGGCAGTCATTACAAAAGGAGCCTTGGTGACAGGCGGAACAGAGTCGGTCATCCGACGCTGCGTAGAAACGGTGGTTCTTGACAAAAACCGGTGTGTGACTGAATGAATTACGGTCCTTCAAGGTTACATTCTGCTCGCCTTTATGACATTCGCTGCAGTCTACCTGCTGTCCAACGGCCAGCACTTTGGGGTGCGAGCCGGGGAGGTCCGGAATGGTTTTCATCTGTGAGCAGGAAGTTACTATGCCTACAATCCCGACTGCTGCAAGGAGTAGAAGCCTGATATTAGTTTTTCTCATTTTTTCCCTCCGATAGCATTGTAGGTCATGTTGTAGGTCAAGCGGAGCAGAGCTTTTGACTCTTCGATAAATTGAGGGTTTCTGCCGTAACTGAAATCTCCGGAGAGTGCCAGAGCAGGATTTATGTGATAACCAAGTGAGGCTGTTGCCTCCCAGGCACGGTTTTCTTCGTAAATACTATCTTTGAAAAAGTCGCCAAGGACGTCAATTGCAGCGAAGTATGTTCTGGTATCGCGCGTGGCGTAAAAGCGCAGTTCGTGGTAGGAGGCTGATGGATTGGGGGTTATAGCGAACCCTTGTCCGGCGTTTAAATAGTGGTAGCCTATGCCTCCATGGATGGAGTTGTCTGCGAAGTTAACCCGGATTTCTCCGCCATAGCGCTCGGCAGTCCCAAATTCGCGGGTATATTTTTTGTAGTCGACAACTACTCCAAGGTTTTTATTAACTTTATGCAATAATCTCCCCCCGACCGAACTGGATTTATCATTGGGATTGAGTACTGCAGCTGTAAAAGAGGTCCATGGGTAGAGATAACTCTGGTCATGCTGCTGGTTGAATTCACCAGTCAGTACCAATTGCGGGACCAGTTTGATATTAAGCAGATAACTGTGCTCGGCAAACTTTTTGATTTCAGGGTCATAGCTGCTGTGCCCGATGATGTCAATCGTCTGGATGGGGGTTATCCAGATATCGCCCCCTATCCTGCGGTAATCCCTGGTAACGCGAGAAAGAAGTGTTGGTGCGGCGCTTTCGTAGACTCCTGACAACCCAACCTCAAGTAAACCCCTGTAATGATAATTGGCGCGTCCACCTGTAACAGCGTCCCCTCTGCCGTCGCTGTTTTCACCAACGATATCTGCAGCATGTACGGTTGCCCCGCCGAAAACAGACAGACCAAAACCCAGCGGCAGGTCGGTACGTGAGCTGATACCGTCGATATGCTCGTTTACGATGCCTTCATGAATAAAGAGTCTCCCTGCGCGGATATTGGTGTTTGCCTGTTTGAAACGGTACTGCAGGTAACCATAGGTTAGATTCCCGGCGGCTTTGTCATCATTGTAGCTTTTACCGTCCAGGTCAGCCCGTCCCCAACCATAGAAGTGAAGTGACATGTTGCCATCACCCAGCTTGTCAGCAGTCAGACCAAGGAATTGGGTGGCAGGAAGCAGTGTCTCCTTTTTAGCACCCTCTATATCACTCTGGCGAATGCCAAGAATAGTGCTTGAGTCAACCGTTACATCTGCTGCCGTGACGCCGGCGGGAAGAGTGAAAAGTGATGCTGCGCAAAGAATGGTGCAACACGTTTTCTTCATGGGGCGACTCCTGTATTTAATGATGGAAACACAGTGATTTAGTTGATAATACCTCTATTTTTGAGCTTTGCAACTTAAGTTATAAATAAATATGCTGTTTTAATATATCATTAACAGGACAATAGCCATCTTTTTTGTCTCGTACCCAATAAATGAAAAACCGGACAAATCCGGTTTTTCATACTGAGACGCCTGTTATATAGCGTCGGTCAGCCGCTTCTGTTTGCTGGTCAATCGATTAAGAGCATGGATATATGCTTTGGCTGAAGCAACGATAATATCTGTCGAAGCACCTTTGCCGACGACCGTATGGGTCCCTTCGCTGACCCGCACGGTCACCTCACCCTGCGCATCTGTACCGCCGGTAATGGAACCGACGTTGTATTGGGTCAGTTTTGCCTTTGACTTGGTCAGCTTTTTGATTGCCTTGAACACCGAATCTACCGGCCCGTCACCCAGTTCTGCAGTACGTACGGTAACACCGTTAACTTCCATCTGGACCGTTGCTGTTGCCACAGTAAACGAACCGCAGGTGACTGTTACATGATCAAGCTTATACTGATCCTCTTCACGAGCCTCATCAGAAACGATCGCGTCCAGATCTTCATCAAAGACCTCTTTTTTCAGGTCAGCCAGATCCTTGAAGCGGTCAAAGGCACGATTAATCTTCTCTTCATCCAAATCATAGCCAAGTTCTTCCAGGCGTTTTTTGAAGGCATGACGACCGGAATGTTTGCCAAGCACAAGGGACCCGGCCAGAAGCCCTACCGATTCCGGGGTCATGATTTCGTAAGTTGTTTTTTCCATCAGCATACCGTGCTGGTGTATGCCCGCTTCATGAGCAAAGGCGTTAGCACCGACAATGGATTTATTCGGCTGCACGGCAATGCCGGTTACAGTCGTTAACAAACGACTGGTCGGTGTAAGCTGTTCAGTTACTATGTTGGTTGCAAAGGGAAGGATGTCGCGCCTGGTTTTCAGGATCATGACGAACTCTTCCAGCGAACAGTTTCCAGCCCGCTCGCCAATGCCGTTGATCGTACACTCTACCTGTCCGGCACCGGCCTGTATTGCCGCAATTGAGTTGGCGACCGACAGTCCCAGATCGTTATGGCAGTGTACCGAAATGATCGCTTTATCAATGTTAGGAACATTGTCTTTAAGGTATTTGATGATGTTGAAATATTCGAACGGAATCGTATAACCAACCGTGTCCGGGATATTGACTGTTGTTGCGCCGGCGGCAATCACGGCTTCTACAACTTCAGCAAGGAATGGCAAGCGGGTACGGACTGCATCCTCACAGGAAAATTCAACATTAGGGGTATACGAGGCGGCACGCTTCACCGCTTTAACAGCCGAAGCAAGTACTTTGGCCGGTTCCATCTGCAGCTTGTATTTCATATGGATGTCAGAAGTGGCGATAAAAGTGTGAATGCGCCCCTTCTCGCCGGCAAACTTCAGAGCTTCCCAGGCGCGATCAATATCTTTTTCGCTGGAACGGCACAGTCCGGCAATTTCCGGCCCTTTGATTGTCTGGGCTATCTTTTTAACCGCTTCAAAATCCCCTTCGGATGCAATTGGAAAGCCGGCCTCAATGACATCGACATTCAGTTTCTGCAGTTGTCTGGCGATTCGCAGTTTTTCCTCGATGTTCATGCTGTTGCCGGGCGCCTGCTCACCATCCCTCAGCGTTGTATCAAAAATCCTGATAATCTTGCGGTCATCTTTCTTCGCTGCCTTTGCCATTGTCTGCACCCCTTTCATGTCTTGCGAAATCGCTTGCTTTTTCGCATATTTTTTCAGTCGCCTAAAATAAAAAGACCTCTGCCCCAATATTTGGGGCAGAGGTCTTGAACCATCCGCGGTACCACCCAATTCGCCTTAAAAAACAGGCCTCAATACACCTTTAACGCAGGCTCACGACTCTGACTACCTGTCACCAGAGCGGCTCCAAGGCGAGTTCACCACAATGCTTACCGGTTCGCACCAGCCACCGGCTCTCTTAAAAGCACTTAAATGGTTACTACTCCTCTTCATTGCCTTTACAATTAATGCATAGTAGAAAAATTAACGCCTTAAAGTCAAGCTCAAAATAAAACTCTATTTTGAATGTTTGGCCAGATATGAAGCAACGCCTTCAGCGGTCGGTTTCATTGCTTCGTCACCCTGTTTCCAGTTGGCGGGACAGACATCGCCGTGTGTTTCGTGGAACTGGAGAGCGTCAACCATGCGAAGAGCTTCGTCAACATTCCGCCCGAGCGGCAGGTCATTGATGACCGAGTGACGGACAACGCCTTTCGTATCGATAAGAAACAGGCCGCGAAGTGCCACGGAACCTCCAAAGAGAATACCATATGATTTTGCAATCTCTTTGTTGAGGTCTTCTACGAGCGGATATTGGATATTGCCGATGCCGCCATCTTCAAGTGCAGTTTTTTTCCAGGCGAGGTGCGAGAATCGCGAATCAACTGAAACACCGATAAGTTCGCAGTTTTTTTCTTTAAATTCTGCAACCTTTTTATTGAACGCTAGAATTTCAGAAGGGCACACAAAGGTGAAATCAAGCGGATAGAAAAACAGGACAACATATTTACCTTTCAGTGCTGAAAGGGAAATGGTACCGAAGCTATTGTCCGGCATTACAGCATTAGCGGTGAAATCTGGCGCTTCTTTTGTCACGAGGGTTGTAAGGCACATAGTTAATTCTCCTTTAAATTAAAAGTACAAGATCTATGGATAATGTAATACCAGCCAATATTATCATTGTCAATAAGATAAAAGTAGTCTTTTAGTCTTTTTATAGATACGGCGAAAAAAGCCGGGCAAAATTATCTCTAAGCTTGATAGCCATAGGGTATTTCTCGATCTCCTGAAAAGTAACCTCATGAGAATTTTCATAAGCCCGCTCAAAATGGCGGCTTACTGTGGCAGACAGTTCTGTATCGAATATGCTCAGGTTCAGTTCAAAATTCAGTCTCAGGCTGCGCGGGTCCAGATTGGCAGAGCCGACAAGCGACCAGATATTGTCAACCAGCAACAGCTTGGTATGAACAAATGGAGGCGGCTGATAAAATACCCTGACACCGTACGCGAGAAGCTCCCACAGCAGGGAGCGACTGGCCCAGTGTACAAAAGGGAGATTGTTGCATCCGGGGAGGACCACCCGTATATCAACCCCTCTGAGTGCCGCAGTGATGAGAGCTGAAATCATTTCGCGATCAGGGACAAAGTATGGAGTCATGATGCAGACCCGCTCTTTAGCGCAGGAGAGAGCCCCCTTGATAATCTGATCAATCTTGCGGAACTCCCTGTCCGGGCCATCAGCAATGCAGCAGGCCAAAGCATTCCCAACCGGCTCAATAGGCGGAAAAAAACCGGGATTCTCCAGCTTTTCTCCAGACACAAAATACCAGTCCCCCAGGAAAGTCCTCTGAAGATCAGCCACTACCGGGCCAGTGACACTGAAATGTACATCACAAACTGAATCAGCCGGTGATTCAAAAGTTTGCATATGGCAGCTGCGGATATTCATCCCGCCGGTGAACGCTTCCATGCCGTCAACAATCAAAAGTTTTCTATGGTTGCGCAAATTGATGTAGGCACCATGTCGAAGCGGCAGATAGCGCTCAAGCCTGACTGGTGAATTTTGGAAAGCAATTCGCGGAGACTTACGGCTGTACTGTTCACCCAAAGCGTCAATGATTATCCGTACCTCGACCCCCCGCCCGGCCGCTTCAAGCAAATGTTCAATAAACTCCGCTCCGATACCGTCGGCATCAAAGATATAGCTGGACAGATTAATAGTCTCCCTGGCGCGCCGGATAGCCACGAGCATTGCAGGATAGGCCTCTTCACCGCCGGCTAAAGGGATAATGCGATTTCCTTCAAGCGTATTGTTTGTGACAATCCGGTTTGAGAGCAGCAGCAGGCCCGACAGATGTGCTGCGGAATCGGGGAGATGCACTTCCTGACTACTTTGTTCAACCAGGGGGCAGATTTCAGATCGGCTCAGCCAACGACCACTTTCGTGCCAGTTTCTTGCCCGCCTTGAAATACGGTTGATACCGAGGCACCAGTACAAAAAAGGGCCGACGAGCGGCAGGGTAAGATTCAGACAGGTCCAGACCAGTGCAGAACGGGAATCGCGCTTGTACAGCAGCGCATGACCAGCCGCAGCCAGTGACAACAGGCCGGACCCTGCTACAAGAATTACTATCAGGAAATGATCCAAGGATCAGCCCAGATCAACGGTAATTTCATCCCCGATCAGTTGAACCGGAAATGTTGCAAGTACGAATTCCGGATGTTCAGCGCAGCGACCATCCGTCAGGTTGAAACGATATCCATGGCGCGGGCAGGAGATATAACCATCCTTTACTACTGCAGCGTTCAACGGGCTCCCTTGGTGAGGACACTCGTTCTCAAGCGCATAAACAGTACCTTTAACGTTTACCAGCAGAATCTCTCTGCCGGAGATTGAAACAACCTTTTTCCCGAAATTCGGCACTTCACTGACTTTCGCAACACTGTCCATACAACACCTCCTTGTGAATAATTACAGTTACTGAACCTACCTGAAAAAAGCCGTCCGGGTCAATAAAACATATTATATTCTGACCATTTGGTTTCAAGATCGTCACAGACATATTATTCCATTATTAATTGCTCAAGTAAATTTCTCTCGAGTTTTTTACTTGTTTTTTGTTTTTGAAATCTGTAATGTTTACAAAAAGAATAGACAAACATAATTATCAACATTGATACACGACAATACTAAACTATCCGCGAGGATAGGACGGAAAGCCTACAGGGTCTCAACGAGACAGCCGGGTCGCCGAAATATCGCACAAACGATACGAAGCCCCGGTATTTTTATGTTCAAAATACGACACAGGAGGTGACAAATCACGATCAGGTAGTAAAAATTTCAGTTGGCGATACACGATAATACTAAACCATTCGCGAGAATGGGGCGGAAAGCCCATAGGGTCTCCAGAAGACAGCCGGGTTGCCGAAATATCACGAGATTTCGGCAACCCGGTTTTTTTGCGCCCATTTCCGGTAACCGCCGATATCAGCAAACGTGAACAAACAGCGAATCATCTTGTGATGGGCAACAGAATTTGATCGCAAAGACATCGGCCCATACTGACACGATTCAGTGAAGCCGGTAGATAAAGGAAAATTTATGAAAACTATCGTAAAAAGATCACTTGCAGCCATAACAGCTTTTTCCCTGATGACGCTCGGCCTTATGCTTGCCGGTTGCGGAGGAGGATCAGGGGGGGTCTCGTCAAAGGTAGTAAGCGGTACGGCAGCTGTCGGATCAATTCTGACTGGACAGGTAAGTCTCAAAGATTCCGCCTCTCCCACGCGACATAAATCAACAGTAATCGCCAGTGATGGCACTTTTGCCATTGACGTTACCGACATGAAGGCGCCGTTTGTCCTTCAGGCGGTAGGGAGCGCTGACGGAGTAAACTACAAGCTGCACTCGTTTTCCGATGGACCGGGCACTGCCAACATCAACCCACTCACGAATGTAATCGTAGCCAGTGCTTCAGAGTCAACTGATGATGATTACTTTGAAAGGGTAAGTTCCGAAATAAACCACAGAACAAGCAATAATCTCACAAAGACGGTCTCTCTGTTACTGGCCAAACTGGAACCGCTCCTCAAACAGTACAACGCAGAACACACAAACCCGATCACGAGCCACTACATTGCCAATCATCTTGGCCTGGATGGCATGTTTGACAATGTTAAGATCAACGTCTCGGACGAAACTATTTCTGTTGTCAACAGGAGTAATAATGCTGTCATTTTCTCCAGCCTGACCAGCGATATTGCCAACGGCGCCTTCGACAGCGGGGCATTGCCATCAACCGTTTCCTCTCCTGCAACCCCGAACAGCCTGACTGCTGTTGGCGGTACAGGCCAGGCGACTCTCTCCTGGACCTCCGTCAGCAATGCAACCTCGTATAATGTGTATTATTCAACCACATCCGGTGTGACAACCACAAGCGGCACCAAGCTCACCTCGGTTTCCAGCCCCTATATCCAGACCGGATTAACGGCCGGGACCACCTATTTCTATATTGTGACCGCCGTGAACAGTTCCGGAGAAAGCGCAGCATCGGCTATCGCCTCGACAACCACCGCTTCAGCACCGCCGGAGCCAACTGTTCCGGCCGCACCAACCAGTGTAACCGCTACCGGCGGCACTAACCAGGTGGCCATCTCCTGGGGAACCGTCAGCTCAGCCACGTCATATAATCTGTATTATTCGACCACCAGTGGTGTAACCAAGACTAACGGAACCAAGATTACCAACGCCACCAGCCCAACGGTCCAGACCGGATTGGCTGCCGGCACTGCATACTACTACATCATAACAGCGGTCAACAGCACCGGCGAAGGTGCTGCATCCAATCAGGTTGCAGCGACCACTCTTGCCGCCATACCGACCCCGACTGTTCCCGCGCGACCTACCACTGTTACTGCAGTTGGCGGCACCAACCAGGCTACCATCACCTGGCCTGCAGTTTCGGGAGCAGACTCGTATAATGTGTACTGGTCATCCACAACAGGCATCACCACAACCAATGGAACGAAAGTCGCCGGAGTTTCCAGCCCCTACGTCAAGACCGGGCTCTCCGCCGGTACGACCTACTTCTTTATTGTTACAGCGAGCAACAGCGTCGGCGAAAGTACCGCCTCGATCCAGACCACGGCAACAACCAACGCTGCGCCTCCCGCAGCTCCTGCAACACCGGCGGGAGTCACAGCCACCGGCGGCGCCAACCAGGTTTCCCTCTCATGGTCAGCAGTTCCCGGTGCCAGTTCGTATAACATCTACTGGGCAACAACTTCCGGCGTAACCACCTCAGGGACAAAAATTACAGCTGCAACCAGCCCCTATGTCCAATCCGGCCTTGCCGCATCTACCACGTATTACTATATCGTGACTGCGGTTAACACAGCAGGCGAAAGCAGCGCATCGGCACAGGTCTCGGCTGCCACCAATGCACCGGTTGTAACTATTCCTGCTGCTCCAGCCGGTGTAACAGCTGCCGGCGGTGCCAATCAGGCAACTATCTCCTGGTCGGCGGTTTCCGGCGCAACCTCATACAACATCTATTTTGCAACCACCTCCGGGGTAACAAAAACCAACGGAGGAAAGATCACCAATGCAACACGTCCCTACATCCAGACCGGCCTTGCAGCCGGCACCACCTATTACTACATCGTCACGGCAGTAAACAGCGCCGGTGAAGGCACCGCTTCGACCCAAGTCAGCGCCGCAACAAACGCTCCCCCGGCTCAAACCTGTGGCACGTGCCATGCCATTCCTCCTTCGACGGGTGAACATAGTTTTCACGTTGGCAATATGGGCTACGACTGTTTAAGTTGCCATGGCACCGGGTACAGCAGAACGGTGGTAACTGCAACGACACACATTAACGGCGCAACGAATCTAGCCACTACTATCGGCTGGAATGCAACGACCCGAAGATGTTCTAATTCCTGCCACGGAAGCAAGTTGTGGTAAAAAAGATGATGTGCCGGTAGCTCTTATTATATAAACAGGACTACCTGCGACAGATGCACCCATGACCTAGTGAACATCGCCGCACTGAGGGTGCTTCCCGAAACCGTTACACTCATATACAGTCAGCACAATAACAAAAGGGGCTCCGATAATCGGGGCCCCTTTTTGTTATTGTTTCGCTAATCAGACAATAATTTTACAGCAGTCGTGCCTAAAATATAATCATGTGCACAGCCCAAATAACTAATAACTGCGCTTAAATGCAGGCACAAAAAGCGTATCTATCTATAATTGTGATGTTTTTATGTATTGGCACGTTCTCTGCTCAATGATGAATAACTTCAACAGAACGTGCAGCGATGGGATCAACGGAGCTTTCATCAGATCACCGTTCGAAATCAACGATGAAAAGGAGAAGATGATGAAAAGTTTTAAAATGTTGGCAGCAGCAGCAGCAATCGTGGCAATGGCAAGCAGTTCGGCAATGGCAACCTTCTCAGGGCAGATCTGGATCCCGTCAACTGATGTAAAGGGATTTAAGGAAGTAAATATTAGTATTGATAACTATGCACGTGTGTCAAACGCTCCCGATGCATTGGCGAACTATTATGATGTAGGCGTCACTGCAGGTATTCTACCGCTTGAGAAGTTCAAAATTGAGGTGGGTGCGGATTATTATACAGACAATGTCCCCGGAAGCATTGCATCAAAAAACCCCGCATATTTCAACTTCAAAGCTGGTGTTCCTGAAGATGCTTTCTTTGCCGGAATGCCTGCTGTTGCTGCAGGTATGTTCGGCTTGAACAGCGCAAATAACGCTCTTTCCACAAATGTAGCGTATGGTCTAATCGCAAAAAGTTTACCCGTAATCGGCCGTATATCTGCCGGCGGCTACAATGGCGCTGAAAGTGCTTTGGGCAAAAATCAGAGCACCGGTTTACTGCTTTCATGGGATCGTACCATGAGTGAAATTTCTGACAAACTCTGGCTGGCCGTTGACTATCAAAGCGGCAACAACATGCTGGGAGCAACCAGTGTTGGCGGTTCATGGGCTTTTTCCAAGCAGGTATCACTGCTCATCGGCGCCAACTTCTATAACAAGATTGCTACTGGCGGCAAAACAACTGCCACCACCCAGCTCGACATCAATTTTTAGCTGTCCCTCCTGCAATCCGGAGACGGTGGGGGGTGCCTCCCGTCTCCGACTTTTTAGTAAGTTAGAAGTAGCTTTATGCGCTTCTTGCAGTAAACTACTTCGTTAACGCACTTATCCTGTTTATCAGGGCAGGAGTCTAACCATAAACGCATACAAGGAGGTCTGCACAATGAAACTCATCGAAGCTATAATTAAACCGTTCAAGCTTGACGAAGTGAAAGATGCCCTCAACGCAATCGGTATCGAAGGGATCACCGTCAGTGAAGTCAAAGGTTTCGGCCGCCAGAAAGGTCACACCGAGCTATATCGTGGCGCCGAATATGTTGTCGATTTCATTCCCAAAATCAAGATGGAAATTGCCGTCAGTGACGAACTGGTTTCCAAAGTTGTTGAAACGATACAAAACAGTGCAAAAACCGGCAGAATTGGTGACGGCAAGATTTTCATCATCTCGCTTGAAGAAGCAATCAGGATCAGGACCGGCGAAAATGGTACCGACGCGATCTGATAACGAAGCGACATACTTAATCAGGAGGAATATCATGAAACTCAAACTATATCTTGCTTCACTAATGCTTGTCGTCCTGGCCGGACTGATTCCGATCGCCGCAATGGCTGAAGAAAAAAAAGATGCTGCACCGGCTGCAGCAACTGCAGTGACAACCCCCGAAGCGGCACCGGCTGTTCCCGCAGCTGAGGCAGCAAAGCCTGCTGATGCAGCAGCCCCGGCGGCCGCAGCACCTGCTACGCCGCCTGATGTCAAACCGGTCCTCAATACCGGTGACACGGCCTGGATGCTGGTTTCGTCGGCGCTGGTCCTGCTGATGATCCCCGGTCTGGCGCTGTTCTACGGCGGTATGGTCCGCCAGAAGAACGTACTTTCAACCTTCATGCACTCCTTCGTCGCAATGGGTATTGTTGGTGTACAGTGGGCGGTCATCGGCTATTCACTTTCCTTTGCCCCTGATTTGAATGGTATGGGCTTGATTGGTAACTTCAGCAAAGTAATGCTGAACGGCCTGATCATTGTAAAAGACGCCGCCAGCGGTGCTGTAGATTTTGCCCTGTTCCAGAACTACACCAAAGAACCGGGCGCAATCCCTGAGATTGTGTTTGCAATGTACCAGTGCATGTTCGCCATGATCACTGTCGCCCTTATTTCCGGCGCCATGGCAGAACGTGTCAAGTTTTCCGCTTACTGCGTGTTCGTCCTGCTCTGGACGACACTGGTCTATGACCCGCTGGCTCACTGGGTCTGGATGACTGAAGGATGGCTGTTCAAAAAAGGTGCCCTCGACTTCGCCGGTGGTACCGTTGTTCACCTCTCTTCAGGTATCTCCGCTCTGGCCTTCCTCATCTTCCTCGGCAAGCGTCACGGCTTCCCCAATGAGCGCATGGCTCCGCACAATCTGCCATTGACTCTGTTGGGCGTCGGTCTGCTCTGGTTCGGCTGGTTCGGCTTCAATGCCGGTTCGGCAATCGTTGGTGTCAACACTTCTGACGCAGCTGGCGGCTTGGCTGGTCTGGCCTTCGCCACCACGACAATCGCACCTGCTGCAGCCGGTCTTTCCTGGATGATCGCTGAATGGATCCACTCCGGCAAGCCTTCTGCCCTCGGCTTCGGTTCCGGTGTCGTTGCCGGCCTCGTCGTCATCACCCCGGCCGCCGGTTTCGTACAGCCTGGCGCAGCACTACTCATGGGCCTGATGGCCGGTCTTGTCTGCTACGGCGGCATCCTGCTGAAAGCCAAACTGAAATATGACGATTCACTCGATGCCTTTGGTGTACACGGTATCGGCGGAACATTCGGCGCGATCATGACCGGTGTATTTGCTACCGTCGGCGCCACCGGCCTTTTATCAGGAAACTTCAAACAGCTGATGACCCAGTTGATAGCTGTTGTCGCAGCCGGTGCCTACGCCTTCATCGTAACATTTATACTCGCATTTATCCTCGACAAGACCATGGGTCTCCGTGTTGACAAAGAAGACGAAATCATGGGTCTTGACCAGACTCAGCATTCAGAATCAGGCTACAACATGTAACCTAGTATAAAACGACGTAACACCGCACAAAATCAGCCGCTAATCTTTACAAAAAGATTAGCGGCTTTTTGATTACTGAAGATCTATGTAATAGCTTTCTCCAATATGACAATCATTGCACCGCAACATTCCTGATCCCGTCCGGACGCCAGGCGGGAGAAATGACATGGCTCCCTTTCCCTTCCTGGTCCAGCAGGCTGCCGTACATCACCACGAAATCACCGAAACGGTTATTGACCTGATCCATCGCTTCGGTCAGCTTGAGTCGGGTCTGCTCCTCCGGGAACAGCGGCAGCTGATTGGTCTGGTGTTGCAGATTGGTCAGCCTGATGCCGAGGAGCCTGATTGGCTGGGTCAGCTCCAGGCTGTCCAGTATCTTTACTGCGGCGTTATAGATGTCATCACTCAGGTTGATATGTTCGCGCAGGCTCTCCTGCTTGCCAAACGTGGTGAAGTCGGCATAGCGGATGGTGAGATGCACCGTCTTACCCCAAACACCATAACGCCTGGCCCGACGGCCCACCATTTCCGCCAGCTGCAGCAGAAACCGCAGAATATCGACGCGCTCCCTGATATCCATTTTGAGGGTCATACTGTGGCCGACACTCTTGACCTCCTCTGCATCTTCAGCCGGCACTACCGGACTATTATCAACCCCCTGCCCCATCTGCTTCAAACGGGAGCCGACTATACCGAACTTCCCCGTCAGCCGTGCTTCGTCGCAGCGTCCCAGTTCGCCACAGGTGCGGATGCTCATCATCAACAGATGTCGCTCCATCTTGCGGCCAATACCGCACAACTCCTTGATCGGCAGATGCTCCAACGTACGGGAGATATTTTCCGGCCGGATAATTGTAAGTCCATCCGGCTTTTTCATCTCACTGGCCAGCTTTGCCAGCAGCTTGTTGGGGGCGATACCGATAGAACAGCTGATACCGAATCTGGCTTTGATTCTCGACTTTATCAGATGGCAAATCCGCTCAACACTACCGAACAGCTTAACGGAACCGGTGATGTCCATAAAAGCTTCATCGATGCTGAATACTTCTATCAGTGGAGTGTAGTCGTGCAGGAGCTTCATGATCTGGGATGAAACGTGGGTGTAAAGGCGGTTGTTGCCCGGCACGATGATAAGTTCGGGGCATTTTTGCCTCGCCTCCCACATGGTGAGGCCGGTCTTGACGCCAAAGGCGCGCGCTTCATAGGAAGCGGTAAGTATGACGGTGCGGGTGCTGCTCCCGGTAACGGCAATCGGCTTCCCCCGCAAGGCCGGGTTCGACTGCTGTTCGACCGACGCGAAGAAAGCGTTCATATCAATATGCATGATTATACGTTCCATTACAGCGCCTCTATCTGCTCCAGCCTCCAGCTGGCATCAGCCATGTTATATACCAGCTCGTACAGCGCACTTTCATCGGTGACAAGAAAGTGTATGAAGGCCGTTTCCCCTTTTTTGTCCCTCCAGCTGTTGGTGATCTGCAAGATGGTGTGCTGCTTGCGGTTAACATCGAACCATACCGGTTTGATCTTCATGCCGGGACCGAATACGACGGCAACCCGGATGTCGGGACTGAGGATGTGCATTGCTTTAACTCAGAGTGCGGTAGATGCCGACGACCTTGCCGATGATGGAGATGTCGGACGAACCTTCACGGATGATGAGCGGGGCATAATCGGGGTTTTCCGGCTGGAGGCGGATATGATCGGTTTCGCGGTAAAAGCGCTTGAGTGTCGCCTCGCCATCAACAAGGGCAACTACGATATCCCTGTCCTGCGCGACCGCCTGTGAGCGGATAAGAGCCAGATCCCCTTCACAGATAGCAGCGTTGATCATGGAGTCACCCTTGACCTTCAGGAAAAAGGTGCCGCCGGAACGGGCGGCGTTGCGGTCAATGGAATAATACTCCTGGATATCCTCTTCCGGCGGCTGCGGCATACCGGCCCGTACGGTACCGACCACCGGCAGAAAAAAGGAAAACTGATCCTCTCCTGCAATCATCTGTTCCCGGTTTTCAGAGTAGGAGAGCGATGGAGAAGTCAGTCTGATACTGCGGGAATTGCCGGGGGTGCGGGTAATAAAACCTTTTTTCTCCAGTGCGGTCAGGTGGCGGATAACCCCCAAATTACCGGAAATTTTCAGATGCCCGGCAATCTCCTGCATGGTGGGTGGATAGCCGTTCTGTTTCTGGTACGTTGAGATGAAGGTGTAGACAGATTTCTGCCGTTCAGTGAGTTCGTTCATGGCGCATCCCCTGACATAGTTACTAAATAATAACTATATCAGGGGATGGAGATTGTCAAGAGGGTTGTATCCCCTGCAGGGAAAACAGGCAGCATGCACAAAAAAAATGCAGATTTAACGTTATTCCACCTCCTGAAATTTGAATATTTTGACGGCAGCTGGCAGACGGCGTGTATTCAGGTTTTTATAACTGTTCGGTAGGATTTTTGCAGAATCTGCTGATACCACAGAAAGCCGCCCTATCTCGGGCGCTTCTTTACCACCTGGAGCATACATGAAAGATTCGGCCGCAAGACATAGCGACGACGCTATCATCTCCTCAGATCTGTTGCGGCAGCTGGCCTATAACGAAAAAATGGCCGAACTGGGCAAAATTTCTGCGGGAGTCGTCCACGAACTGAATGCTCCGCTTTCCGTCATAATTTCGGCAGCGCAGATGATCATGCGCGAAGAAGGGGTCCCGGATAGTGTGCTGGAAATGATTTCCCGCATCAATTCGGAAGCGCAGCGACTGTCACATCTGACCAAGGGCTTGCTGCACTTCAGCAGCCACGATGAAACCGTAGTTGATGCGGATCTCAACCTCATCGTCGATTTTATTCTTAACTTTTTGAACTATGAGGCCGCACGGCGCGGAGTTATCGTCCTTAAACAGCTTGACTACACACTGCCGGTTATACGGCTGGATACCAACCTGCTGAAACAGATTCTGCTCAATATTATCATGAACGCCCTGCAGGCCATGGAAAACGGCGGCGGCAAACTCCTCGTCGAAACTGCTGCCGCCGGAAACGACTCCGTATGCTTCACCATTACTGACAATGGGCCGGGAATCCCGGCTGAAGCGATCGACCGGATTTTTGACCGTTACTTTACGACCAAAAAGCCGGGAGAGGGGACAGGATTAGGGCTGTTTGTAACAAAAAGTCTGGTGGAAAACATGGGTGGGAACATTACTGTAACGAGCAGAAGTGGGGGGGGAACAACTTTTAAGGTAACGCTACCGACATGCGATACAGAACGGTGAGATGAGGTTACCATTAGCTCAGTTTGTCCCGCCAGCTGTAAGCCTTTTTTTGACAGGTCATAACAGTGTCAAGCGTGATACCCAGCTTTCCGAGGCACACTGCCGCCTCATCAAGATCAATCGTCTCCATCATCTCCGCCAGACAGAGCAGCGTTCCCAGATCTCCCCCCCGGTTCAGCAGAGCATCCTGGATCTCGTCCGACAAATTCAGCTGGGCCACAATCTCCTTCAAATCAACATCGTAAATGTCTTTCAGCATAGAGAGGGTGCCGACCATGAAGGCCTCTTCAGGTTTTGCATGGCGTACTAACTGAGGACTATGGGGCTTGAATCGGGCCAACTCCTCCATGAATGCCGCCCGCGCTGCAGCCATGTCAAGGAGAGCACCATTCAACGCTGAGCCGCCATCGTCAGCAAAAATGGCAAGCTGAACCCAGCGGTGGAGATGCTCCAGGCCGATCTGGGTAATTGCATGAAGGACTGTGCGAATTTTTTCCCGCGTAGAACAAGAAACGGAATTCACCAGCAGGAGAAGTTTGTAGGTGAGTGCCGGGCTTTGTTTAAATGTCTCCTCAATCTCATCAATATCAGCATCGCCGGATAATTGCTGCATCAGCTTGAAGAATGTACCGGCCGAGTTTTCCATGCGGGATTTCTGCATCAGTGAAGGGCGGGCAAAAAAGTATCCCTGAAAAAGCTCGAACCCCATCCTGCGACAGCGAAGATACACATGCCTGCTATCTACCTTTTCTGCCAGAAGCTTGATCGGGTAATGGCGTAACTTCTCGACATCCTGGTAAAGATCCTCAAGAGGTGTTGCAAGCAGGTCAATTTTGACGATATCCACCACCCCGGCATAAAGTTCTTCATGTGCCGGGTCATAGCGATGGTCGTCAAGGGCAAGAACAAAACCCTTGGCCTTAAGTGCACGGCAACGGGCAAGAACCTCCGGAGTAATTACAATGCTTTCCAGTAACTCCAGCCCGATCATGTCTGACGGCAACAGCTCCATGGCCTCGTTCATCAGCATCTCGGCATCTACATTGATGAACCCACGGTAACCGCCGAGAATTTCGCGGACACCAAAATTGGAGAGCACATTGAGGATAACACTGGATGTAGCCTTGGAAGAGTCGAGTATGTTTGCCGAGGAAATTGATTGTGGCGAGCGGAAGAGCAACTCATAGCTGACGACCTCTTCGAGACCGTTCAGAATTGGCTGCCTTCCCATAAGGTAGTTGGAATGTTTCACAACGTACTCCGCAGAACTTGGCCTACCGGATGAATTGAAATTTGAGACCAGTCGGCTTTTACATAGTACATGTTTACACTTCAACCGGCTTGGTTGGCAAGGCAAAATTAGAATTCAATCAAGTCAACGCACCGTACACATCACCTTCCGGACCCGGTATTCCCCGCCGATGACAAGGTACTCCCCTTCACCCTTCATAATGCTGCCAGGCAGCAGATCATTATAGAAGAATATCTTGCAGAGCGGCACATGAACCTCCCAGACCGTCGAGCCGAATTCCCAGGCACGCTCCTCGTCGGACGTGAATGATACAAGATTGTTCAGACGGACAATCTGGCTGCGCTTGTCGATCTGCTCGATGACATCATGTTCACTGGCGTCGTAGGTACCGCGGTATAGCGGTATAATGGGTGTTGTTGGATATTTGCGGGATAACTCGAACTGGCAATATTCGTAGAGGATATCAAGCTGTGATTGTATAGCGTTAGTGCGGGCACTCCCTTTCATGACATCCACCGAATAATCAAAATATTCTTCACTGTGAATGCCTTTGACAGGGGTACGGTGGAAGGAAGGGGTGATCCCCATACGGCTCTCTACCCAGCGCTTGAGGACTGCGCCTTCAACCGAGTTTGAATCCATCATCCAACCGCGCAGATAGCGGAGATAGCTGTTTTTGATGCTTCTTTGCGCGGTATCGGTCTGTTCCTGCCAGTGGTGCAGCTGAAATTTCACTGACATATAATCATTAAACATAAGAGCCCGCTCTTCCTGGCTCTCTAACGTAACAAGTTTGTCAAAAAGGAACCTGTTCCCCTCTTTGACACCCTGGATTTCAAGTTTTTGGGGGTTGTCATTGAAATGTCGCGAAGCGATGACCCAGGGCGGCAGATTGCAGTTGTTATAAGAGCCGTTGTGCATGACGGGTCATCACCTCGTTGTGAAGATTGAAATCTTAAAAAGCCGTTGTCCGCAGATTACGCAGATTGACGCAGCCAAAAGTAGGCGCTTCTAAGCGATAGATCAAAGGCTAAAACAGACCCTGGTTTAAGCAAAAAAGAGAACCGTTTTTTAATAATTATTGGTTTTCTCTGCGTTAATCTGCGTAATCTGCGGATTGACTACCGTTTTGGGGTTCAGAGAATTTTTGCCAATTCAACCAGAGTCTGCTTGATCGGGCCGTTGATTACAAACGGCTCGACACCGAGCTTTTCCAACTCACCTTTCGGATGGTCGCCCATCTGTGAGCTCACAACCGCACGACAGCCTGCCAAGGCATCGGCAATGTCACGCAGCAGGTGCCCGCGCAGAGGATGATCAGGATCATAACTGCAGTACCGGCCGACTTTCTTTTCATCGACCAGCACCACATTGTTGTGTGACACATCATAAATAAGAAAACGTTCGGCATGCCCGAAATGCTGGTTAATCTCTTTGGCATCCTTAGATGCAACGGCAATAAGCATGACAGAGACCTCCTTCATCTACAACCTGCCGGCTACAGCGATGCCGACTCGAATTTGAAGCATTTCTTTGGGCAGGTCCGGCCACAGGCCTGACATCCGATGCAGTTGCCCGGCTTGGATATTACCATGAAGGCTTTGGCTGAATCGTCTTCATCCACCTCTTCATATCCAAGAACATCCATGACGCAGACCTTGTAACAGCGGCCGCAGCCGATACATAAATCACTGTCAATGCTTTTGGCAAACTGCGGAATCCATTCTTTCTTGTCGCGGGTCAAGCCGGTGATAACACCCATTGTACGTTCCTCCATAGCGGTTTTGTGTGTGTTGTACGTCAGTCCGAAAATGTGACCGGCTGAAACGACTGTCGGTCTAGAGTTCGATTTCCTCAAAGGTGAAACAGTTTTTTGGGCAGGTCCTGCCACAGGCCCCACAGCCAATGCAGCGTCCGGGATACGCAACTTTCATGAAACTCTTTTCCAGGTCGCCAATTTCAACCTCATCCAGCACGAGAACACCTTTGGAGCAGGCCTTGAAACAACGGCCACAGCCGATACAGGAATCCATGTTAATGCTCGTTGCAAACTTTGGTGTCCAGACCTGTCCGTCTCTGGTTAGACCGGTTATTGATGCCATGATGTAATCTCCTTTGTTATAAGAGCCGAAAGGCCCTCTTTAATTGATATAGCTGCAGCCTCAATCTTCCATAAACAATGCTGCCTGTCCCTTGTTCATCGCCTTACGCAGCCATGGAGGCGGATTCCCGCGCAGTACTTCCTGAAATCGCTCCACGGTTTCCTTCAGACCGACTTCTGTGTTTGTCTTCATGGGATGGATTTTCTGTGCCACCAGTTTGGCCGCTGCAGGTCCACCGATCTGCATAGTGTAAACGATGGAGCAATCGGAAAGCAGCTGCGCCCGGGCCGAAATGCGATCCTCTTCATCAGCACCATGTTCACCAACGCGGACAGACTCCAGAAAAACAGCCTCGTCCGGGCCAACCTCCCAGATATGGAAATTTTGACACTGGCCAAAATGCTGGTCGATAATTTCGCCGGTTGATGTTGTAAATGCAATTTTCATGGTTTCTCTCCCTTTCTTGTATCAAAAAAAGGCGCCACCATCTCCCCGATGGTGGCGCCTTTGCCATGCATTCAAACATGCTGGTTCTTATTATGATTTATTCCTAAGCACATCACATGCCAACAACAGACTTACTGTTTTTGCAGTATGTTACAATGAATTGCACCCGGCAATCCATTGTTTCTGCCTAAAACATAGGCATGCACTTCTTATATCTGACAACTACCTCGGCAGCAGATTGATATGATCCATAATCCTGGAGCCAGGATCTCTGTGTTAAACTGTTAGTTAAACTGGACAAACAATACAATTACAGTATAATTCGGCATTCTTTTCCATATCAGCGTGTATCCTCATCACAGGAGCTATATGCCATGAAAACTACACTTATCCGCATTATCTTCTGTGCGTTCATGTTTGCCACCATGCCGGTCTTTGCCGCCCAATCAACTGAAGAACAGGCTCCTTACATCATGGGGGTGTTCCCATTTGTGCCGACAGCTACCATTGAAGGGATATTCGCTCCCCTGGCGGCCGAACTTTCCAAGGCGCTTGGCAGGCCGGTCAAGCTCAGGAGTGCCTCCTCTTTTGACAAGTATACTGATGAACTGAAAAGCCGCATTTTTGACATCGCCTTTATTCAACCTTTTGATTACGCCAGTTTGGCAAAGTCTGCTGGGCTGCTGCCCTTGGCATCCCGCAATGACATCTTGAGCAGCCATATTGTTGTAAAAAATGACAGCCTAATCCATGACCTGAAAGACCTTAAGGGCAAAAGCATGGGCATGCCCCCCAAGGTGGCCGCAGTCAGCTTCCTTAACCGCCTGACCCTGAAAAAAGCCGGCCTGACCCCGGATACTGATATAAAGTTTGTGTACCTGGCCTCGCACCAGGCCTGCCTGCAGCAGTTAATGATCGGCAATGTGGCAGCCTGCGGCGTATCGCCTGCCGCTATCCGTCTGGCAGAGGCGCAGCTGAAGACGACCTTCCGCCTGATCCACGAATCCCCAGAAATCCCCACACCGTTGTTTGTCGTTAAAAAAGAAATAGCGAAAAAAGATCGCGACACAATGCTCGGGGTACTGACCACTACTGACCTCGCCGGTGTTAAGCCCGAACTGCGAACCATGTTTGTGGAGACAAAGGAAAAGCCATTTCGCAAGGCAACCGACAGCGAATATGAGGTTGTCCGCACCATGATGAAAACCTACGGAATCAAATAAACATGTTCACCTCCCTCAAATACCGGATAGCCGTGATCATTTCTCTGATTGCAGGCACTCTTCTCGCCATAGTTATCTGGCAAAACATCTCCATGTCCCACGATCTGGCTCAAAAACAGCTGGCCACAAAACAAGAGGTGTTTGCCTCCTTTCTGGAGGATATCAGCCGCAGCGCAATCCTGAATAGCGAATACGAAGTTCTGCAACTGTATCTGGACAAGCTGCGGCAGGATCCGGAGATTCTGCACATCAGGGCGGCAGATTACCGCGGGGTGGTGGTCTCCAGCACCGATCCATCGGAACTGGGGATGCCAATCAAGAACCTGCCTGTTCCGGGAGGAGCCGAATGGCGGCAGAGCAAGATCGTCAACGCGACAGGTGAAGTGGGAACCATTGCCATCCGTTTTTCCCATGCCGATGTCGACAAACAACGTAACTGGTTACTGAAAGTCAGCCTGTTGTCCACCGTTGTCGGGCTCGGCCTGCTGCTTGTATCCGGATACTTTATCGGTCGCCTGCTGACCAGGCGGCTCGACAGATTAACCCTGGCGGCACAGGCTATTGCCGGCGGAGACCTGACCGCTGCTGTAAATGATGGCACTAACGATGAAATCGGCAAACTGAGCGCATCCTTCAACACAATGGCGCGCCGTCTGGAAGGCATGATCACCGAAACTCAGCGACTGAACGAAGAACTGGAGCAGCGGGTGATCGAACGTACGACGGAACTGCAAAACACCAACATCCTGCTGGCACAGGCCCGGGATGCAGCTGAGGCGGCAAATGTGGCCAAGGGTAATTTTCTGGCCAACATGAGCCACGAGATACGCACTCCCATGAATGCCATCATCGGCATGACACATCTTGCCCAGCAAACCGATCTGACCCCGAAACAGCAGGACTATCTCCGCAAAGTCGACCTTGCCGCCGACTCATTGTTAGGAATCATCAACGACGTCCTTGATTTTTCCAAAATCGAAGCGGGCCGGATGGAGATAGAAAACTCGGAGTTTCTGATTGATGAGGTACTGCGGAGACTGACCGCCATCGTTTCCCCCTCTGCCCAAGAAAAGAAGCTTAGATTTTTGATTGATGTCTCACCAGAACTGCCACCATCACTGGTAGGAGATGCCACCAGACTTGGGCAAGTCCTGCTGAACCTTGTCACCAACGCCATAAAATTTACCGAATCTGGCGAAATAATATTATCCATGCGACAGCTACAGCGTGATGACAAGCGGGTTGCCATACTCTTCAGCGTTAGAGACAGCGGCATCGGCATGACAAAAGACGAGCAGTCCCGGCTCTTCAAGCCGTTTACCCAGGCAGATGTCAGTACGACCCGTAAATACGGCGGCACCGGATTGGGGCTTGCCATCTGCCGCGAGTTGGTAGAGATGATGGGTGGTGAAATTGAAGTTTCAGGCAAACCTGGTGAGGGGAGCACGTTCAGTTTCACCGTCAGCTTCAATGTAGGTTCAATGTTGCCGCGGCGGGTAGTTTCCTCTGTACCGGAAGAGCGCCGCAAAACCGAAGCCGCCACAATCACCTCCGAAAGTCTGGCTGCAATTCACGGAGCTCGAGTGCTACTGGTAGAGGACAACGAGTTCAATCAGCTGGTAGCCACCGAGTTATTGGAGTCTGCGGGGCTTTCTGTCACGCTTGCTGTCAACGGTGAGCAGGCTCTCGAAAAGCTCCGGGACGAAACCTTTGATGCTGTGTTGATGGATGTACAGATGCCTGTATTGGATGGGCTGGAAGCTACGCGGCGGCTGAGACTGATGGCAGGGTTTGAGACGCTTCCAGTTATCGCTGTTACAGCCCACGCAATGCCTCATGATCGCCAGCGCTGCCTGGATGCCGGCATGAACGACTATATTTCAAAACCGATAGACCAGAAGGAGCTGAAGCGACTGCTGATCAAGTGGATCCCCTCCCGGTCGGTAATAATCCCTCACTGTCCGCCATCTGTTGCTGATGGCAAAGGATTACTGCCTTCTTTCCTGCCTGGCATCAACCTCGATACCGGCTTGCAAATGTGCAACTGCAACCGCTCATTATACATGGATATGCTGCACAAATTCCAAGTGAACAATCAAAAAAACCTCAATGAAATCCGATCCTTCCTGGTTGCTGGAGACCGTGACACTGCCGGCAGATTGGCTCACAGCATGAAGTCGGTAGCCGGCATCCTCGGCGCTAATGACCTTTCGGACTCTGCCAGGCTGCTGGAAGAGGCTATCTCAAAAAGAATGGACAACCGGCTGGAAGAGCGACTGGTCAGGTACGCCCAAACGCTCGGCATAGTTATTAACGGCCTTGATACCGAGTTCGGCACCGCGGAGCCGACCTCCGCCAAACCTCAGACGGCACCCCCGGGGGACACCGAACGTGAACGCTTGTTGGCTCTGGTTCGCGATCTGGAGACTTTCCTCGACACTGACATGTCCCAAGCAATTGAACTCGCCGGGAAACTTGGGGAACAGATCAGTGGCGCTGAACTGTCGCGACTGTATGAACTGATGAAACAACAACTCGCTATTTTTGATATTGATGCTGTGCGAGCAACACTTTGTGAGCTCACAGAAAAACTCACGGAACCCGGGACCGTTCAGGGCAGAGAGACTATTCTCCTCGCAGAAGACGACCCTCTGCAGATGGAATTGACTGCAAACATTTTAGAGTCTCATGGATACAAGGTTATCAAGGCACATGATGGAGTCGAGGCGTTGGAACTTTTTACGCAGCACCAAGACCAGATAGAGCTTGTAATTATGGATGCCCTTATGCCAAAGATGAGCGGGAAGCGTGCCTGGGATGAGATTTGCTCAATACGTCCCGGCGTCAAGGCCTGTTTTGTCAGCGGTTACAGCAATGAAATCAGCGGTGGAAAACTGGCTGTTGACTACAGCCTCCCGTTCATAGGCAAGCCGGTCATGCCTGCCACCCTTCTGCGCACTGTGCGTGAGATTTTGGATGATACATCAAAAATGCAGAAAGGGACCGACCATGCCGAACCCTGACAAAGCCCGGCAGACTATTCTAATTGTTGATGATTCCCCGGAAAACATCCTGATCCTTATGGATCTTTTGCGCGATCAATATACTATCACCGTCGCCACTAACGGCATGCGAGCGCTGCAGCTTGCCGGTTGTGAAACCCCTCCTGACCTGATTCTGCTGGACGTGCTCATGCCAGGCATGAACGGTTACGAAGTTTGTTCCCAATTAAAGACCAAGCCACACACTGCCGACATCCCGGTCATCTTCGTTACAGCGCTCTCAGATGAATCGGACGAGCAGAAGGGTCTCGACCTCGGGGCTGTAGATTTCATACTGAAACCGTTCAGCCCTCCGCTTGTGAAGGCGCGGGTGCGAAATCACCTGGAACTTAAAAAACATCGGGATCATCTTGAGGATGTTGTACACGAGAGAACACGAGAACTTGTCCTTACCCAAGACGCCGCCATCTTCGGGCTGGGCGTGCTGGCTGAATACCGGGATATTGAAACCGGCCAGCACATTATGAGAACCCGAAAATATGTGCAGCTGATGGCAGAGCAATTAAAGGGCCATTCCAGCTTCAGCGGTTATTTCAGTGACGCGACAATGCACTTGCTGATAAATTCAGCACCACTCCATGACATTGGCAAGGTTGCTATTCCGGACGTAGTTTTACAAAAACCGGAGCCTCTTACTGAGTTGGAATTCCTGACCATTAAGCAGCATACAGTCTTCGGCAAGGAGATAATAAATCGTATCGAGGCAGGAATGAGCGACAAGTCGGCGTCATCATTCCTCCGTTTTGCGGAAGAACTGGCCTATACCCACCACGAGCACTGGGACGGCAGCGGTTACCACGGCCTCAAGGGTGAGGAAATCCCGGTATCAGGTCGGCTAATGGCTATGGCAGACATCTATGACGCCCTGACAAGCGCCCGTATCTACAAACCGGCCTACCCACACGAAGAAGCTCTGAGGATCATCATAGAGGGTGATGGACGCACCAGGCCGGAACACTTCGATCCGGTGGTGCTGCAGGCGTTTGTGGATTTGTGCGACACCTTCCGGCAGATATCAAGCGGGAGGAACTGATCGAACACAACAGTGCAGCGTGGCCATACAGAGCTGGTCAATATCTTCAGCCAAGCTGCCGCAGTATTACGCTCAGTATCACCGTACACCAAGCTGTTACATTTAAAACTGAAATCAAAAGGGGTAGACAATGAGTTTAAGTATTAAAACCAAGATTCTCATCATTTTGCTGGTAGGTTGCATTTCTGTCACCATTGCCGGGGTACTCGGTCTGGTCGGGATGAAAACAGCGGACGACACTATCGAAACGCTGTACAAGGAAAACCTGACAAATGTCACACAGATCAGCCAGATCATGGGGCTGATGCGCGACAACCGGATTCAGCTGCTGCTCGCCCTTCAGCACAACCCGCAGAGTGCGGAGATTGCCAAACTGCACGACCATGCAATGGAACTGCACCTCAACTCCGTTGAAAAAAATATCGAGGACATTACCTCCATCTGGAAAGAGTATACCAGCGGAGAACTTAGTGCCGACGAAAAATTGTTGGCAGCTGATTTTGCCGAAAAACGGGGCCGCTTTGTCAAGGAAGGGCTACTGCCGGTGCATGACCTCATCCTGGCAGGCAAATATCATGACGCAACCGAGCTGACCATAAGCAAAATAAATCCTCTCTTTAAAGCTGCTAACGAGCCTGCGCAGAAGATCTATGACAATGAGAAGAAACAGGCAAAAATAGCCCACGAAGAGGCTGTCAGTGCGTATCACAGGACTCTGGCGCTGGTTATCGGAGCCATAATAGTCTCAATCCTGGTGTCATTGATACTCGGCCTGATGATCATCCGCTCCATCTCATCCGCCGCATCAGTTCTTATTAATATCAGCGGCGCAATGGTCAACGGCGATCTGTCACAGCGGGCCAGATTGACAACCATGGACGAATTGGGAACCATTGGAAAATCATTTGATGCGATGGCGGACTCATTCAGCCAGGCGCTGGCAAAAGTAGCGACCAGCGCCACACAGGTATCGGCAGCGGCAGGCCAGGTTCACAGTACAGCCGAGAGAATCGCCACCGGGGCGGAGGAAGTAGCGGCACAGACAGGAACCGTTGCCACAGCCGGCGAGGAGATGTCAGCCACATCTGGTGACATCGCCCAGAACTGCCAGATGGCCGCCGAAGGTGCACAGCGCGCCTCTCAAGCGGCAAGCGACGGTGCCGAGGTTGCCCGCCGCACTATCGACGGCATTAAATCCCGTGGTGCAAAAACCCGTGAGAATGCCGTCATAATCGAATCATTGGGAACACGTTCCGACCAGATCGGGGCAATTGTAGCAACCATTGAAGATATTGCCGACCAGACCAACCTGCTGGCGCTGAACGCCGCGATCGAAGCCGCCAGAGCAGGTGAGCAGGGGCGCGGATTTGCCGTAGTCGCCGATGAAGTTCGGAACCTTGCGACCAGAACAACAAATGCCACCAAGGAAATAGGCGGAATGATCAGGGCTATTCAGACCGAAACGAAACAGGCTATCGTCTCGATGGAAGAAGGGGTAAAGGGGACGGAAAAAGGCGCCGCAGAAGCGGCCCAGCTCGAAACATCACTCAACGACATCCTGCAGCAGATCAACGATGTCGCCATGCAGGTCAACCAGATCGCCACCGCCGCCGAAGAGCAGACCGCCACGACCAGCGAGATATCAAATAATATGATGCAGATCACCGAGGTCGTTCAGCAGACGTCGCAGGGTGCGCAAGAATCGGCAACGGCAGCAGCCCAGTTGAATGGCAATGCGGAGGAGCTTCAGCGGTTGGTGCGACAGTTTAAGTTATAAAACCTATTAACTAGGCTGGAGACCAAAAAAAGGGGGGAAACATGAAAAACTGGGCTGATCTAAAATTACGTACAAAACAACTGGTATTGATCAGTGCCTGTTGTGTCGTCATGCTGGTAATCGGCGGCATGGGGATGCTGGGGATGAAGACACTTCAAACCCACCTGGGGGAATCAAACGAGAGCCTGCACCACGTGGCTTTACTTGGACAGATGAAAAGTGACTTCCTGGTCATGCGACTCGACCTGGTATACATACTGGCGAGCAAGGATCCTGCAACACTGAAAGCAAAACTGGATGATTTTAGCAAGAAGAGCGCTTTAGTGCGTGAAGCAATCAAAGTATTTGAATCTTCCGAGCTGGAAGCCTCCGAGAAAGAACAATTAAACATTTTCAAAACCGGTTTCGAGGAATACTTCGCCAAAGGAAAACCATTGGCAGAAAGCATTCTCACCGCTCGTGAAAGCAGTGACGAGGTGACTGTCGAGTCCGCAAGCGGGGCCATAGTAAAACAAGTAGCGCCGCTCTACACCAAACCTGGCGAAGCTATTGCCGCACTGGTTGACTACAACATCAAGGAATCACAAACGTCTTACGAAGCGGATGTCAAAAAATATCATCGTGATATGCTGCTGATGGTGGTAATCGTCTGCGGTGCAACAATTTTCGCGTTCATCCTCGGTTTTGTCATCTATCGCTCCATAGCAGGTCCGCTGGCGCAGGTAATTGACACAATGGCGCTGGTTGCAGCTGGCGACCTGACCGCCCACTCGAGCATCAACTCACGCGATGAAATGGGACAGTTGGCTGCCGAGATTAACGAAATGGTCGATAAACTTCGTGCCATCATCAGCCAGATCTCCAGCACATCAACCCAGGTAGCGTCTGCCTCAAGCCAGCTCCATTCAACTGCCGATCGGATCGCCACTGGATCTGAAGAGGTCGCGGCCCAGGCGGGGACAGTAGCAACCGCCGGTGAAGAGATGTCCGCCACCTCCGGTGACATCGCCCAAAACTGCCAGATGGCCGCCGAAGGGGCACACCGTGCATCTCAAGCCGCCAGCGACGGGGCAGCAGTAGTTGAGCGGACTGTTGCCGTCATGGGACAGATTGCCGAAAAAGTTCAGGAATCAGCCAGGACGGTGGAAAGCCTTGGGGCCAGAAGTGATCAGATTGGTGCAATCATCGGCACTATTGAAGATATCGCCGACCAGACAAACCTGCTGGCACTGAATGCCGCTATCGAAGCTGCCCGCGCCGGTGAACAGGGCCGCGGTTTTGCCGTCGTTGCCGATGAAGTTCGCGCCCTGGCTGAACGCACCACGCGTGCGACCAAAGAGATCGGCGAGATGATCAAGGCCATTCAGAGAGAGACTAAGGGTGCCGTCATCGCCATGGAACAGGGCGTTCAACAGGTAGAAAACGGCACAGAGGAAGCGGCAAAATCAGGACAGGCGCTGCAGGACATTCTGGCTCAGGTCAACGACGTCGCCATGCAAGTCAACCAGATCGCCACCGCCGCCGAAGAACAAACCGCCACCACCAGTGAAATTTCCAACAATATGCAGCAAATCACCGAGGTTGTTCAGCAGACTTCACAGGGCGCACACGAATCAGCCACGGCAGCAGCGCAGTTAAGTGGCAATGCCGAAGAGCTACAGCGGTTGGTACATCAGTTTAAATTGTAAGTTCCCTCTCCATGAGGGAGAGGGTCAGGGTGAGGGGGAAATGCCCCTCATCCGGCCTTCGGCCACCTTCACCTTTGGGCCCTTGGAGAAGGTTGATTTCTGAACATAAAGGAGCCCTTCATGTCCACAAACGCACTGGCAAAAGTAGACGATGTTTCAAAAAACGATGAACTGATCCAACTGGTCAGCTTCATGCTGGCTGATGAAGAGTATGGTGTTGAAGTCCTCAAGGTTCGCGAGATCATCCGCATGCCGACCATCACCAAGATGCCCAACGTGCCGCAGCATGTCGAAGGGATCATCAACCTGCGCGGCAAGGTCATCCCGATCATCTCCATGCGCAGGCGCTTCAATCTTATGGATAACGACAATAACAGCCAGACCCGGATCATCATCATGGATGTCGTCGGCAGTCTGACTGGATTCATTGTTGATTCCGTTTCGGAAGTCATCCGCATCCACGGCAGTGAAATCCAGCCGCCGCCGTCGATGGTCATATCCGGTGGCGTTAGTCAGGAATTTATCACCGGCGTATATAACCATGCCGAACGATTGTTGATCATTATGGATATTGACCGGATGTTTTCAGATGCTGAACGGGAAAGTTTCGGGGAAATTGGGTAGGATTGCCAGTATAAGGCTGTCAACTAATGGACCGGCCCCCGCACAAGGAGCCGGTCCATTTTTTTCAATTATGTGCCAGTTTCTGCGCTTCCCTGGCATTGGCCTGAAACAGGTTGGCGGTCTCGAACACCAGGTTCAGTGTACCACGATACCCCACCCACACCTTCTGATGAGCACCCAGACGATCAAACACCGGCAGACCGGCCCGCAGATGTGCACCGATCTTGAGCTTGCAGGCCGCCTGACGGCCATTGGAATTAGCCACGATCAGATCGGCATCCTTGGCTGTATCCTCCAGGTCCTCCAGATCCCCGACAAAAACATTGTCGCTCGGCAGGGCATCGAGACCGCGTGTCCGGGTGGCAGAAAGAGCCGCCTGAATTTCACATCCCATTCCGGCGAGAAAACCTGTCAATGTTTTCAGATTATCTGACTCAAGTGCAATCGCCACCTTTTTGTTGCCGAACTGATAATGACTGTCGACCATGGCATCCATCAGGCGACTGCGCCAGCGGCGGTGCTTTTCAGGAATCGGACGGCCGCTGATTGCTGAGAGCACTTCCATAAAGCGGTCAGTCTCGCTCAGTCCGGTCAGTGAAGTGAAGCCATAGGCCGGAATGGCAAAGTTTTCTTTCAGTTTCAGAGCCGCTTTGGCCAGACTATCTCCGACATATAACGTCGCAACGCTGCATCCTGCCTTTCTGATATCCTCAACAGCTATGCCGCCGGTTGAAAGCGGCGATACTACCTCATCGATATGGCCATCCATGGCGTTGGAAATATCAGGGATGCAGAGTACCGTCAGCCCGAATGATTCAACCAGCTCTTTCAGTTCTTCCACATCTGCCGGAGTCAGGTGCGCGCCGGGAAGCAGGTTCACCTGTCCATCGACGACATCCCCGCTTCCCGGCAGGCTCGTGACAATCGCCTCCACTGCCGCAGCGTATCCTTCCTGCATTGAACCGCAGTAATCAGGCGTGGAGGCCCAGATGATCGGGACGACACCATGCTCCGGATGCTCTTCCCGAAACTGCTTTATGGCGCTGTTGACATCATCTCCCATGGTTTCGGTCAATCCGGTTGTCATCACCCCGACGACTTCAGGACCAAACTTCTCGATTACCCGCCCGATACCCTTTTTCAGGTTTTCCCAGCCGCCAAAGATTGCGCTGTCTTCGCTCATAGCGGTGGCATTCAAGGCAATAGATTCCTTGTAATGCCGCGACAGCTGCAGCCGGATGAAGGTCGAACACCCCTGTGCACCATGCAGCAGGCCGAGCATGTTGTTGATCCCGAGATAGGCCATGGTGGCCCCAAGAGCTGGCGAGTTCTTCTGCGGATTTACTGTAGCCGCTTTGCTTGAAACCTTGACCCGTGAGACGGAGATATCCTCGGCCATAAATGCCTCGGCATGCCCAGCCATGGCAGCGATATCTTCATTCAGCTCCTCAGGGCTCTTTTCCCAGGGAGCCGGTGCATTCAGAGTCGGCCAGATCGGATTATTAACGGTCATATCAAGCTGCTTTGAAAAGGTAACCATCCCTTCATACCCGGCATACGGATGGGAACGGCCATGATTGATATCCATAAAAGGGGTTTTAGTTTTCAGCGCCAGAAACTTGGTCTTGCCGCCGGCCACTATCAGATCCGGCATCTTTTCGCGCATCACCGACAGCAGACCGGCCGTCGAGGTATCCTCGATAATCTGGGCATCCTTGTGCATCAACCCCTTCATGCGATAGAAATCCTCCAGAGTCGAGTTCTGCGTACCGGCCGCCAGAACCTCCACCCCCAACTCGCGCAGAGAATTAACCATCGACCAGGTTTTGACGCCGCCGGTGAAAAGCACCGCCGTCTTCCCCTCCAGCCTCGCACGGTAAGGTGCGATGGCAGCACGGCATTTCTCCTCTTCCTCCTCGATCAAGCGTTCTACCCTATCCTGCATGACCCGCTTTTCCAGGCCGTTGACTATGTTGTCCAGTTCGCGGGCGATGTTGCGCAGAGCCTTGGCCGTGTCGGTCATGCCGTAGAAAGATTCCTCCAGATACGGCATGCCGTAGGTTTTCTGCATCTTCTTGGCAAGGTTGGTCAGCGATTTTGAACAGATGATGATATTGAGTTTGGCCCGGTGGGCGTAGCGCAGCTCCTCAAATTTGGAATCACCGCTGAAACAGGAGAGTATCTGGATCCCGAGCCTGCCGAAGAGCGGCAGCATCCCCCACAGGTCACCGGCGATGTTGTATTCACCGATCAGATTAATCGGGTATTCACCGAGGGTCGGCGGTTCAGTCGTTCCGATCACATATTTGAAGAGGATTTCGCCAGCCAGACGATTACCGATATTCTTGTCGCCGATAAAACCGGGAGTATTGACCGGGATGATCGGTATTGCGACTTTTTCTGACGCAGCAGCACAGACCGCCTCCACATCATCCCCGGTCATGGCGGTCACGCAGGTCGCATAGACAAAGATCGCCCTGGCCTGATCCTTGTATCGTTCTGCCAGATCAAGAATGGCCTTGTAGAGTTTCTTCTCTCCGCCGAAGATGACGTCATTCTCAAGCATCTCGGTGGTAAAACCGCGCCGGTAAAGCTGGGAATCGGAGGAGCGGGCCCCACGATTGTCCCAGGAATTGCCGGCACAGCCGATCGGACCATGCACCAGATGGATGGCATCGGTGATCGGCATCAGCACAACCCGCGCCCCGTCATAAGCGCAGGAACGCTCTGTCCCCTCGCCCGGTTCGGACTTTTTGCAGAACTTGGGCGCGCCCTTGTCATTGGTTTCGCAGTCGGTTACATCATAATAATCGGGCTTTGCCATAAGATATCTCCATGTCTGTCAACCTCAGAATAAAAAAGACGCCACATGTTGATGGGACATAAACATGGTTGGCGCCGTTGCCGTTGTACTATCGTAGTAAATGTTCTTAAAGGAATACTTAGCACTTGCTGTGCCAATTCTGGTTGGTCCTGTAACTAGCCATAGTTACTTATTATTACGTTATTATGCTTCAAATATTGTTGCCTAATTTATGTGCACACCAGTCATAGCATACTGTTCATTAAGCACTTGCAACTTTTTATTACTTAAAGTAATCTTCGCGCATTATTGGTTTATCAGCCTATTTGAATACATAAAAGGACTGTACAATGCCAAGATTTATACTTCTCCTCTTTGCAGCTCTTTTTTTGACTAACAGTGTCGCGCTTACCTGTGTCTGCCATGCTGCTGACACCATACGCATAAACGGCTCCGGCACAGCTCTTGACATGATGAAACCGCTGATAAAGGCTTACACAAAAACCCATCCGAATATGCGCATCATGATGGAAAAGCCGCTGGGGAGTTCCGGTGCAGTCAAGGCGTTGCTGGCAGAGGCGCTGGATGTGGCAGTCGTCAGCAGGGACCTCAAACCGGAAGAGGTGATACAAGGAGCAGCGCTGAGAAAATATGGCAAAACTCCACTGGCCATTGTCACTGAAAAAAATGTTCGAAGGTCCGCTATCAGCACAAAGGAACTTGAGGACATCTACACCGGTAAAACCAACACGTGGCAAAACAGTGAAAAAATCAGGCTTATCCTGCGGCCCCTGTCAGATATTGATTCCCATATACTGCGCCGGCTCTCCCCAGGCATGGACAGTGCCATCACGTCCTCACACGCCCGCCCCGGCATGATTGTTGCCATCACTGACCCGGAGTCATACACCACCATTTCTAAAACTCCTGGCGGCATCGGCGCAGCATCCCTGAACAGCATCATCAGCGAAAAACTGCCCCTCACTGTACTTTCACTTAACGGCGTCAATCCCTCGCTTAAAACTTTGGCCAGCGGTGCATATCCGCTGACCAAAGAGATCAGCTTTGTTACCACCGCCAAAACTCCGCCAGTTTCCCGGGATTTTATCAACTTTATCTTCTCCGCTCAGGGTCGCGCTATTGCCGAAAAAGCCGGCGTACTTGTTTCTGCCGGAGTTGCCGAGGGGAGCAAAACACATTGAACCAAGCCGAAATTTCCTTACAGCGCTTTACTCTAACAGTTGCCTGGGGCATCTCGCTGCTGATCACAATATTGATCCCTGCCACCTATTTTTTTATATCGTACCAACACCTGCGCAGTGAACTTGTTGTTCAGAGCGTTCTGAGCGCCAACGATGTGACCGATCTGATCAAATCCAATCCGGCCTTGTGGCGATATGAAGAGCTCAGACTCTCGGAAATGCTGGAGCAGCGTTCTAAAAGTTCTGTTGCCGAAAGCAGAATTATCTACGATACCAACAGTGCTGTAATTGCGAGTAACAGCTCTGTCATCCCAGCTGCGCATATCAGCCAGATGCAAGACATCTACGATTCCGGAGTTGTAGTTGCCAGCATCGAGATTTCTCGCACTTTGGAACCGTTAATGTTCGCCACACTGTTGGTTGTTCTCTGCTCGGCAGCTATCTCTGCAGTCATATTTTTCACCCTCCGCACTCTCCCACGGCGATCAATAAAAAAAGCGTATCAGGCGCTGCGAGCTAAAAAAGAAAAGTACCGCTCGCTGCACGAAACCATGAAGGAAGGATTGGCCGAGCACCGCGTTACGTTTGGCGATGATGGCAAACTCAAATCTTTTGTCATCATCGATGCCAATTCATCATGCGCAAACATGTTCGGCTGCACCCGACAGGAGCTGATCGGCAGAGACAGCCTGGCCCAGTTCGGCACCAGCTTCAGTGAATACCTCTCTGAACTGCTCCAGGTCTTTGAACATGGCAACTCTATCACATTCGAGCTCGCTTTACCCGGTGGGGGCACATTTTACGTGGTCACAGCATATTCAAAGTCCCCAGGGATTATTACAACTCTTTTTGAGGACATTACCGAACGGAAGAAATCAGAGTTGAAGATCAAAAGAATGGCTTATTCTGATCAGCTCACGACGCTCCCCAACCGCACCCTGCTTATCGATCGTCTCAATCAGGCCGTGGCCAACGCCACGCAGAGCTGCAGCACCCTGGCCGTTTTTTTCCTCGACCTGGACCGCTTTAAAATTTTCAATGACACAATGGGACGCGCCACGGGTGATCAACTTCTCGTTGAGGTCGGCCGGAGACTGCAGCGACAAATACGCTGCAGTGATACACTTGCCCGTTTGGGCGGAGATGAATTTTGTTTTGTTGCCACCAATCCTAGTAAAGAATGCAGAGCTGGCAATGTATTCGGCCAAAGAAGCCGGGCGCAACGTGTACAACTTCTATTCACCGGAAATGAACCAGAAGGCCCATGAACGTATGGAGCTTGAAAACGGAATGCGTAACGCTCTGGAGCGCGGGGAATTTTTCCTCGAATTCCAGCCAATAATGAATGCTAAGACCAGGACCGTTGCAGCAGCCGAGGCACTTGTCCGCTGGAATCACCCCACCCGTGGAAAAATTCCGCCAAACGAGTTCATCCCCATGGCAGAGGAGACCGGGCTGATTCTTCCTCTCGGAGAATGGGTATTGCATACTGTCTGCAGCAACATGAAAACATGGAATGATGCCGGTCTCCCCCAAATCAGGCTTGCTGTCAATGTATCCAGCCGACAGGTAGAGCAGCAGAATTTTGCGGAAATTGTCAGGAACGTGCTTCATGCAACGGGTGCCAATGCAGCACAACTTGAGATTGAACTTACCGAGAGCTGTCTGGTTAATCACGCCAGCAGCAATCTAGCCGAAGTTTTCGATCTGCGGAATTTGGGGATTTCCATTTCCATTGACGATTTCGGCACCGGATACTCATCGCTCGGCTATATAAAAACCCTGCCTATCGACCACATCAAGATAGACCGATCATTTGTCACAGATATCAGCTCCAATATTCAGGATCAGTCGATTGTGGAAGCCATCATTGCCATGTCGCAAAAGCTCGGAATTCAGAATATAGCCGAAGGTGTTGAAACGCTTGAACAGCTGGAGTTTTTACAGGAACAGGGATGCGAAGAGATTCAAGGGTATTATTTCCATCGTCCACTTTCTGTGGACGCCTTGGTGACGCTATTGAGAGCACAAGCGGGATTACAGGCTGGATAATGTATCCTGATTACTACTAATCTATCACTATTTCCTTCTCCCTGAGGACCCTAGGGCCTAAAGGAGATGGTGGCTGAAGGCCGGATGAGGGGGCCGCAGTGCCATATAAATCAACGTTCCCCCCTCACCTTAGCCCTCTCCCTCATGGAGAGGGGATCGTTTTGCCGCTGTAATCTTCTGCAACTCATGACTTTACGTAATTCCCCGGATAACCTCCTGAAGCGTTGATAGGCGGTACGGCTTCTGGATGAACCCGGCCAGCCCCTTGCCGGCGAACTTCTGTGTGACCTCATGCTCGTTGTAGCCGCTGGATATGATAACCTTCACGTCCGGATTCAGTTGTCGCAGTTCCCGAAAGCACTGTTCTCCGTCCATGTGCGGCATGGTCAGATCCAGAAGTACGAAGGCAACGTCTGGATTCAGCCTGAAAGCCTCCACCGCTTCCCGGCCATCACAGGCGGTAATCGTGGTGAAGCCCAGCTCTTTCAGCATCTCGACACCTATGCCGCGAATGGTCTCTTCGTCATCTACCAAAAGAACCGTGCCGCTGCCTTGCCAACTGTCCTTATGCCCTTGACCGTTGAAAATTTCAGCCGGGCGAGCGCTGGCAGGAAGCAGAATCTTGAAGCTGGTGCCTTTCTTCTCTTCGCTGTAAACCTTTATAGCCCCCTTGTGCCCCCTTACGATCCCCAACACAGCGGACATACCAAGGCCGCGTCCGGTAAACTTGGTAGTAAAAAACGGGTCAAACAGCCTTGAGAGGGTTTCCTTGTCCATGCCGCAACCGGTGTCTGCTACCTCCAGATAGACATACAGGCCGCCCTGCAGGTTTTCATCCAGCCAGACATCTTTCAGGTAACTCCGGTCGCAGTCCATACAGCCGGTCGTGATCGCAATAACGCCGCTTCTGTCCCCTATCGCTTCGGAGGAGTTGATAACAAGGTTCATAATGATCTGGCGCAACTGGGTGGCGTCGGCCTCCACAAGCGGAAGGTGTTGATGAGTATTAAGCCGCAGCACTGCATTTTTGGAAATGGAGACTTCCAGCATATTCAGCATCTCTTCCAGCAGACAGTTCAGGTCGATGTTCTCGATAAAGAACTTTCCCTTACCGGAGTAGGCGAGCATCTGCTTGGCCAGATCGGCGGCACGCAGCGCCGCCTGCTCGATGCGATGCAGGTTGTCCACAACGGGAGATTCCTTGTTGATCCGCATCAACGCCAGGTCGGCGTTACCAATGATGGAGGTAAGGATATTGTTGAAGTCATGGGCAATGCCGCCGGCCAGCACCCCCAGGCTCTCCAGCTTTTGGGCGTGAAGCATCTGCTCCTCCAGCTTCTGGCGTTCCTCTCCGGCTTGTCGGCGTTCGGTAACATCCGTAGAGGTGCCAAACAGTATTAACTCCCCTTCTGACGACCCTGCCTCGCACCGCGATTTTTCGGATATCCAGCGGATTTCTCCCCGTTTTGTGATAATCCTGAACTCTATCTGTTCAATATCTCCAGGGACCAGGCTCAGCAGGTGGGATGCGACTGCCTCCCTGTCATCAGCGTGGACGATGGGAAGCCAACAGCCCATTTCATAAATTTCATCAGGGCTGTAACCGGTAATTTTGCCTGCCGAACCTCCAATCCATTGAACACGGAAAGGAGCCGCCCCCGTGCGGGAACATTTATAGACATAATCAGATGTTAGCCCTGTAAAACAGCGATAGTTCTCTTCGCTGATCTTAAGCTGCTCTTCGGATTTAATTCGCTCGCCAATCTCCTTAACAAGATCCTCCGTCCGTGCAGTGACCCGCTCCTCCAACTGGGCTGTTACATTTCTAAGAGTTGCTTCCGCTTTTTGCCTTTCTTCAATTTCCTGCTGTAAAGAGGCTGTCTGTCGCTTAACCCCCTTACGCAACGAATAGCTCCAGATAGCAGAGATCAACAGCAGCAGTCCCAGCGCAGAAGCGGCCGCCCCGACAATGAAAGTTTTGCCGGGCCGCCACCGCTGCCCTTCCATATATATCCATTGCTGGATAGCCTGGTCACGTTCTTCTTCGCTGATAGCGGCCAGCCCCTTGTTCAGGATGCCCTGCAGCTCCGGCCAATCCTTGCGAATGCCGATCCCCCAACGGTAGTCGAATTCAGTTTTGCCGATCATCTGTAGGTTGGTGATGCCGGCCTCCTGCAGATAGAAGGTGGCATTGGCCATATTCTCTACATAGGCATCAACCATCCCCAGCGAGGCTTTCGCCAGGCCGGTGGAGACATCCTGAACCACCTCCAGATTGATCTCCGGGTACTGGTTTTTGATGATATCGTGGGCCGCATAGTTGGAAACTACCGCAACCTTTTTCCCTTTAAGATCTTTCAGGGTCAGATTAAAAGATGTGCCGCCGCTGCGGGCAAAGATCGCTCCGGGTACCGCCACCAGAGTATCGGTAAAGAGGGCAAACTTTTCCCGGTTGGGGGTTCTGACCATCGCCCCCAGCAGATCAACTTCATGGTTTTTGAATTTGTCCATCGCTTCATCCCAGTTTTTCAGGCGGGCAATGGTAATGGTGATTCCGAGTTTTTTCTCCAGAAGCCGGATTATATCGGCTGCGGCGCCTTGATAGTTGCCATTCTTGTCAAAGTACTCGATCGGTTTGAAGTCGGGATCTGGGGCAAGGGTGATTACAGGGTGTGCGCGAAGCCATTGGCGTTCGGCATCTGTCAGTACTACCGTTCCACTGGCGTTATCAGCAGAAAAGGCAAATGTCGCCAGAATCAGCAGAAACAACAGACTGATCAGCAACAGCACAAATCTAGGTGTTCGCATATTATTCTCCTTCACACATTCATGAGAACATCTCTAAGTGCACTCAAGCGGTACGGCTTCTGTATAAAGCCGGCCAGTCCCTTGCCGACAAACTTCTGCGTGACCTCCTGCTCGTTGTAGCCGCTTGATATGATGACTTTAACATCAGGATCAAGCAGGCGCAGTTCGCGAAAACACTGCTCACCGTCCATATGCGGCATGGTCAGATCAAGAATCACTATTGCGATATCAGGAGTGGACTTAAAGACCTCAAGCGCCTCAGAACCATCACAGGCGGTAATCGCGAAGAAGCCCAACTCTTTCAGCATTTCGGCTCCGACGCCCCGGATAGTCTCTTCGTCATCAACCAGCAGCACAGTACCGCTCCCATGCCAGTCATCCTTGTGTGATTCGGCTTTAACAGTCTCCGCAGAGCAGCTGGCTGCGGGGAGCAGAATTTTGAAGGTGGCGCCTTTGCCTACTTCGCTGTAGACCTTGATGGCACCCTTGTGGCCGCGTACGATTCCCAGTACGGCGGACATGCCGAGGCCGCGTCCGGTAAACTTGGTGGTAAAAAACGGGTCGAACAGCTTGGCCAGCGTGTCACGGTCCATACCGCAACCGGTATCGGCAATTTCAAGGTATGTGTACAGCCCTTCAGACATGTTTTCATCCAGCCAGACATCTTTAAGGTAACTCCTGTCGCACTCCATTCTGCCGGTGGTGATAGCGATGACGCCGCTTTTGTCGCCTATCGCTTCTGATGCGTTGATGACAAGGTTCATGATTATCTGGCGCATCTGGGTAGCATCGGCCTCCACAGGCGGGAGCTCTTTACACGGGTTGAAACGCAACACCGCTTTTTTGGAGATGGAGACCTCCAGCATATGCAGCATATCTTCAAGCAAAACGTTCAGGTCGGTGCACTCGATGACAAATTTACCTTTACCTGAATAGGCAAGCATCTGTTTGGCCAGGTCGGCGGCACGCAGCGCCGCCTCCTCGATCCGGTGCAGGTTGTCCACAGCAGCGGATTCCTTGTTAAGCCGCATGAGGGCCAGATTGGCATTGCCGACGATGGCGGTGAGGATATTGTTGAAATCGTGGGCAATGCCCCCCGCCAGCACCCCCAGACTCTCCAGCTTTTGGGCGTGAAGAAGCTGCTGTTCAAGCTTTTGGTGATCCTCCTCGGCCTGTTTACGCTCGGAAATATTTCTGGCTACGCCCAGCAGCGACTTTTGACCGTCAAAATCAATCAGCCGAACATTGATCTCAACCGGAAACTGCGAGCCGTCTTTCCGCTGGTGGATTGATTCGAAAACAATTCCTTTGCTATCGGTAAGGGTGCGTAGCTGAACAGACAATGCTTCCGGCGAAGTTGCAATTGCATCAAGGTCAATGATGCTTTTTGCCCGCAGCTCTTCATTGGAGTAGCCAAGGTCCCGCGATGCCTGGGCATTGGCGGCAATGATTTTTCCCTCCATGTCGGCAATGTAGACCGGATCGGCGAGGCTATCGAAAATATCCCTGAAGCGTTGCTGGCTGACAATGGCGGCCTGTTCGGAGCTGATCCGCTCATCGACTTCCTTTTCCAGCTCGGCAGTCCGTTCTCTGACCAGCTCTTCCAACCCATCCCGATATGCCGTCAGCTCCTCTTCGGCCCGTTTCCGAATGCGGATTTCTTTCCCCAACTGCCGGTTCCATAACAGAAACAGCAGGATAATCGCCATTGATCCGCCAACAACTTTCCAGAGCAGGACATAATCGATTCCTTTTTCATATTTCAACCCGACCCATTTGTTGTAAATGGCATGCTGTTCATCATCAGGTATGGATTGGAGCGTTTTGTCGAGAATTGACGCCAAAAGCGGCTGGTTCTTGGCGACCCCTATCTGCAATACCGATCTTGGCCCCTGAAGCTTACCCATCAACTGCAGATTGCTTAGCAGCTCCTTTTCGATCAGGTATATTGTTGCCGCACGGTTTCCCGCATATGCATCTGCCTCCCCCCTGGCCACCGCATCAAGAGCATCAGAGGTGGAAGCGTATTCGCGCACGATGACATTCGGGTAGCTCTTCCTGAAATGGATGACGTTATAGAAACCACGCTCCAGAGCAACTGTTTTGCCGAAAAGATCTTTTTCCGAGTTGAAATACGCACCACCTTTACGGCCGACAATTACATGGGGAACACTGATATACGGCTTTGTAAAGTTGAATAGCACTTCACGTTCAGGCTTGGCGGTTATATCCATCAGAGCGTCGAGCTGCCCTTTTTGAACCTTCTCGTAGTTTTCCCTAAACGGGGCGGGATGTATTACTATTGCACCATCGAGTCGCTTGTCGAGGGCCTCAATGTAGGCCGCTCCGATTCCCTGAGGTTTCCCGGATTTATCGGTGAAGTTAAGCGGAGGCCAGTCGTTCATGGTCCCGATGTTGATCACCGGATGTTGCGCCAGCCAGCCCTTTTCCTCATCGGTCAGAGTGATTTTGGAGCTGTCCGCAAAAACCGGAGAAGCCAGACAGATTATTATTAATACAAACCGGGTAAATGCTTTACAGCGCATGAAATTACTCCTCCGGCCAATTTGAATATAACGGCGGGTATTCTCGTCAATGGACTGATAACTAACAGATAGTTCCGGAACTATACCTGATAACAATGCCAATTCAAAAGATTAACTTTCATGACGGCATGGCATTTCTTTCATACAATGATTATAATAGCAGCCATGGACCTTCGAGATACACAGTATGGCGAGGAAGCTAATCTCTGGAGAGCGGTTTCCTCAAGGGGCAACATCTTCATAACCAGAAGCCAGGCGCGCTCCTGGGCGCTTGTGCTGGACTCCCGTTCCATCCCCTGCTGCATCGAATCCGATGGTGCTGCCTGGCATCTGCTCGTGCCGGAGCAACACCTGGAAAGTGCCCACAGAGAGTTGCAGCTGTTCGAGGAAGCGAACCAAAGCTGGCCACCACCACTCCCGGCTGCCCGGCAGTTAATAGAAAATACCCTGCCGACGATTTCGGTTCTGCTGCTCCTGGCAACCTTTCACAACCTGACGCTGGTCGGCCTTTCCCTGCCGGAGCGTGGCATACTCGACATGTATGAGCTCGGTGCTGCCCATGCGGCGAGTATCAGAAGCGGCCAGCTGTGGCAATGCGTCACCGCCCTTACCCTGCATTCCGGCCCGGTGCATCTGCTTGGCAATCTCACCATCGGCGGTGCCTTCATTATCCTGCTCTGCCGGGAACTTGGTTCCGGATTGGCCTGGAGTCTGCTGCTGGCTTCCGGCACGCTCGGCAACCTGCTCAATGCCTGGGTACAATCACCGGATCATCGCTCGGTTGGGGCCTCTACAGCAGTTTTTGGCGCAGTCGGCATCCTTGCCGCCATCAGCACCGTGCGCTATCGCCATCACCTCCGGCGGCGCTGGTTTGTACCGGTCGCCGCAGGATTGGCGCTGCTGGCGATTTTGGGCACAGAGGGGAAAAATACCGACCTTGGCGCACACCTGTTCGGTTTCTGTTTTGGAATGTTTTTAGGTGCGTCAGCGGAGTTTATAGTTGGGAAATATGGACGTCCGGGGGGTGTTTTGAACGCCCTGCTGGCGCTGTTGAGCGGAGGAGTTGTCGTAGCAGCATGGTGGTGTACACTGGAATTTGGCTGAAAAAACAGTTGTCCACGAATAACTATGCAGCATTGCTAAATTCAAAAGCATTTTAACAGGGATAAAAGGGATGGAGGGGATAAAAAACATAGCAACTTGAATCCGCCGTTTTTTTGACCTCAAAGTTTGTACCTTTTCTTTTGTCGTTATCCCCTGTATCCCCTTCATCCCTGTAAAAAAACGTTTATCCAAAACGGTAGATCTGTGCGCCATTCTCGTAGAGCTCGATCGGACCGTCCTGTGAAACCTTGATAACTTTGCCAAAATGTGACGCTGCGCAGGCAGCGGTGGTTCTCCCTCCACCAGCCACCATTTCGCGTGCGTGGGACGTATCGATGATGAAACCGGTATCAACCAGTTTCCCCTTTGAATTGAACACGGTGATGCCGTCCGAAGAAAGAATTCTAAGGAGTGTCCCGGTCTCCTTCAGTTCGCCGACGCTCCTTCTTTTCACCCGCTCTATCAGCAGACGCCCTATCGGATCAGCGCCGCCGACAGCCCCTTTTTTCAGTTCGGCCAGCTTTCGACCGCTGCCTCCGTACACCATGACAACCGTGCCATAGCGCATCTTTGAGAGGGCATAGAGCGTCCAGATGAGATCTTCCGCCGCCTCAGCGTCAATGCAGTCTGACAGGAACGCACGGAAGATAGCCGGGTCAAACAAGCTCCACACCCCTTTTCTCCTGACCATTATCCGCGCCGGACTGGAGAGAACCTCTATATCCGAAGCTTCATTCACCGTGACGGCAAATGCGCCAGACCCGCTTCTCCTTATGATGGAGAAAAGTTCCCGCTGGGTCAGCCTCTCCACTTCGTTCTGCAGGGCGGTGCCGGATATCGTGACAATGCCGTTTACCTGCATCTGGATACCGGCCAGAAAGAACAGGTTCGTGCCGTCGATAAAGCGATAGGTCAGGGGATTGTCAAAAAAACCGGGTGAGATGCTTTGCGAACTTTTCAGAGGAACCAGAGTATGTTTCCGCTGTTTCATAACAGAACGGATCTCTGCCGGTGTCGTGCGATGGATGATCACGCCGGTTGTAGCCGGCTTCCCTTCATATTTCTGGTAGGAAAGGCTCTTTAACAGCTGGATGAGCTGCTGAATGGGCCAGAATCCTTTACGATGGTCACCGCGCAGAGAACGGGCAACCGTTATGTCCATGATTGAGGCAACAAGAGCCGTCCTGAATTGCGCCGCATAACCCTCCTGCCTGAAACCACTGTACAGCATGGCGAATGCGGTCAGCAGCTCACCGCAGAACAACTCTTCCAGACGGGTGAATGGAATGTGTTTTCGCGCGGCGCTGAACTGAAGCTCTCGTCCATCTGCCAGGACCGGGAGTGAAATAGTGTGTCCCTCATGCTGCGGACGCTCGGAGACGGGGGTCAATACGACCTCGGCACCACCGAGAAAGGAGCTGATGTTACCGCTCATCGCCTCAAAAATTGTCATCGGCATCGGCTTGGATCCTCCTCGGAATAGATGCCTCTGCACTATACACTCCTGCACCTGATTAATGCAATTAGAGACAAAACACAAAGGGCGCACCTCTTGAAGCGGTGCGCCCTTTGTGCTGCAATGCATGCGAATGAATATCAGCGCATCAGCTCAAACATACGATCCTCACACGTCTCATCCTTGATATCGATGAACTTGTTGCAGATTTCTGTCACCATGTTGACCACGCCCTGATAACCGACCAACGGGTATCTGTGCTTGTTGACACGGTCAAAAACAGGGAAGCCAAAACGGAACAGCGGCAAATTGGCGTCACGGGCGGCAAACTTGCCGTGACTGTCACCGATAATGGCATCAACCGGATCGGTCATCACGAGAGAACGGAGGTGCCAGAGATCCTTGTTCATATAAATCTTGCAGCCATTGCCGTACATCGAGCCGTCCAGCAGCGCCTGCAGTTCCTTTTCGATCTTCTTGGTACCACGGCTGCAAAGAATGTGATGCGGTACGGCACCCATCTCCAGCAGGAAGGAAACATAGCCCATCAGGTAATCCGGATCACCATAGACTGCAAACTTCTTGCCGTGCATGTACTGGTGCGCATCGGTTACAGCATCCACCGCCCGGCCGCGCTCGTTCTTGATTGAAGCAGGGACTTCCTTGCCGAACAGATCGGACACCTTCATCAGGAAGGCGTCGGTTTTCTCTATACCGATCGGCATCGGCATGGAGACATGCTTGCCGGAGTAGTTGTCCTTGATCCACGCAAAGGTCTTGGGTGTGGCATATGGTCCGAGGGTGATGGTCGCCTTGCCGTTGATCGAGTCAGCAGCGTCCTCCAACTGGGTGCCGCCGGCATAGACGTGGTACGAACCGTCGCAGGGTGAATCAAAGGTATCGGAAATGTCGGCCAGAATAGTCGTGGGCACGCCGAACTCTTTCAGCAGCCGTTTGTATTCGCGATAGTCACCGGTGTTGAAATCACAGCCGGCGATAAGGTTCAGCTTCCCTGTGCAACGTCCCTCGACCTGTTTTCCCTCCGTCAAGGTCTGCAGGATGGAGACCAGCATGGAGTCATAACCGTGGATGTGGGTGCCGTTGAAGCTGGGGGTGTTGGCGTAGGGGACCGGCATATCCTTGGGTACACAGCTCTTCTGTTTGGCATTCTTGATAAATGCGGTCAGGTCATCGCCGATAACCTCCGGCATGCAGGAGGTGAAAACCGCTATCATCTTGGGCTTATAAATGGCGTTGGCATTTTCAAGGCCCTCATGAAGATTGTTCTGACCACCGAACACCGCGCCGTCTTCGGTCATGGAATCAGACACGGCAGGTGCCGGCTCACGGAAGTGACGATTGAGTGTTGAACGGTAGTAGGAAGCACACCCCTGTGAACCATGCACAAACGGCAGCGTACCTTCAAATCCGTGGGCGGCCAACTGTGCACCGAGCGGCTGACAGGCATGGGCCGGGTTGATCACCAGCGCCTGACGGGCAAAGTTCTTCTCTTTGTACTCTTCACTGTTGATCCAGTTTTTGACCCGTTCCACCTCTTCAGGCGGGGTTTCAACAATCTTTTTGACCTCAAGTCCCAGTAAGTTTGACATAATATTTCTCCTTTGCATAAATGCTAACGGCGCCCCGTCACTCAAATTAAATAATGAGTACCGGGGCGCCGTTGCCGTGCTGATAGTTGGAATATAAGATTGCTTGTGTCAGCTTAAATGCATGAGGTGTGCCTAAAACTACTGTTGAGATATTATTCTTAGATATAGGCTAGTTATGCTTATTATAGCGTGGAATTTATTGCCTGAGACATATTTTATGCTGTTTTTTTATGCAAATACTACAGCACCGTATCATGTATAATGTACGTATTCAGTTGCTGTTGTCACCACCAGCCAACCTGATGAACAGCCGTTTTCTTTAGCTGCATCCCACCAATAAATCGTATAGTATTTCTTTTTACGCTCAGCATTGTGTACAACGGCAGAGAAACACCTGAACCAAGATCTGCTTGAATTTATGTACAAAAAAACAGAGGAACAAAGTAATGACTCAATCACCATACTCCACAACGTCACCGCTCCCGCAGAAAGCCAAGATGAACACTACTATATATAAGTTACTGATAGAGCAGAGCGGCTACGGAAACAGCATTCGTGGTGCCATCAAGCGTGGTGATGATGCGGTGTATGGCTGGACCGCCAGCGGTCTGCCGACAGATCTGACACGCTTTCTGGCATCCCATTACTTTTATGAATCCACCAGGCGTTATTTCGAAAGATTCCAGCAAATCACCGACGGTGCATATCCGATCGTGTTTCGCGACGCGAATGGCCTCGAAACGATCCTTGCCTACAAGGGTGATCAGCCCTGTGCAGCCGGGATTACTTTCGATATTCGCGGCGATGAGGTCCACATATCCCGTTCTTATGAGGATGGCACTCCTCTCCCGGACAACGCTTTCGTACATGGCCAGATGCTGCTTGATGTTGCAGCCGGCGTTGTCCGGCCGGTAACCGACAATGATGCCTGGCGTAGCTGGGAGGCGGCTTTCGAGGAACTGGACGGAGTACAGGAAGACTTTGAAGATGGTGAAGAATGGAATGAGAATGAGTGGGATGACGAAGATTTTGCTGACGATGAATTCCAGGAACCATTACCCACCAATCCGGAGCTCCGCAGCCTGCGAAATTGCGTCATTGCACCGCTGGAGCTCTTTAATAGCGCTGCCATTAGGGTATCAGCTGATTTGCTCAATGATCCGCACAGTCGTAGCTACTTCCAGATGAATGGTGTCACCGCTACAGAGCACCCTGCAAATGAGCAGACGTATCTGTTGGATATTCCGCGCGGCTTGAACGACTCAATGGCTTATCTGGAACCGGTCAGCCAGTATGAAAACGGGACTATCGCTTTTTCTCATTCATCCTTCTGGCTGTTCAGCCCTCACCAACGATCAAGGCTGTCCAATCCGATGAAGACCAAAAAACGTGTACGGGCGGTGCTTGAAGCGGCCTTTGCATTGTTGGACGAAACTAAAACCATTGCACGAAATGCCATTATCCGCTCTGTGACCGGCTCATCCGATTTTTTAAAAAGGGATGTGAAACGAGAGGCTAAACAGCTTATCACCTTTCTGGATGAATCATGGGGTAAAGCGATGTTTATCGCTACTGCCACCCCTGACGGCTGGAGTTTCCTGAAGGAGGACCACCACCGGCAGGCGAGGCTGATGCAGATCCTGTATGAAACTTTCGGACTGGATTCCTTTGTAGACGATTTTGCCTCTGTAAAAGTGGAAGTTTCTTCAGTCAAGCTGCTGAAGGAATTACCGCGGTTGACCGCACAAATACAGGCGGAGGGTTTTTCGCTGCGGATTGGAAGCGAACCTCTGACGGCAGCTTCGTGGGAATTTTCTCTCGATGCCACAAGAAGCAGCCAGGACTGGTTCGAACTTAAACCGGAGATCCGCTGTAACGGCGAGATTCTTACGGAAGAGCAGCTGCGCGGGCTGATGGATGGCAGCAGCCTGTTGCGCCGCGACGGCAAGCTGATGCTGCTGGATGAGGTCAGCGCACAGGTGCTGGCGATGTTTGCCGGGGCAGTGTCTTCAAACAAAAAGAAGAAAAAGGGGGATCAGCAACTGGTGCGCGTGCCGCGCCTGCAGATTCTGGACTGGCTGCAGCTACGCAGCCACGGTGTAGAGGTCAGGCTTGCAACGGATGATGCCAGAATATTGGAAAGCCTGCTTAATTTTTCATCAATACCTGCCCGGTCTCTTCCACAGGGGCTTAACGCCACCCTGCGCCACTATCAGGTAGATGCCTGGCACTGGCTGGCTTTTCTGTATGAACACCGTTTCGGCGCCTGCCTTGCCGATGATATGGGTCTGGGCAAGACAGTTCAGGGGATAACCCTGCTGGCCGGCATTCTCTCCGGCGACCTCGCATCAGCGTCAGCACCTGGAACACCGCATCTGGTAGTTGCACCGCCGTCGCTGCTTTTCAACTGGGAGGCGGAGCTGGCCCGTTTTCTTCCTACCGCCAGAGTTATGCTCTACAGCGGCACAGGACGCAGCAGCGCCGAATTTGCCAATCACGATGTCATCATCACGAGCTACGGTATTATCCAACGAGACTGCGATTTTCTTGCCGATCACCGCTTCAATGTCATTATTTTTGACGAAACCCAGATGGTCAAAAATCTGCAGGCAGCCACAGCAAATGCTGTTCGCAAGTTGAGGGGCGCTTTCACACTGGCACTGACCGGGACGCCGATAGAAAATCATCTTGGGGAATATTTCGCGATTATGGATCTCTGCCTGCCGGGATTGCTTGGGACGCGCGAAGAGTTCAGCCGCAAACTCAGCAAAGGAGGCCCGGCAGGCACTGCACGGCTGATCGGACGCACCCGTCCATTTGTACTGCGGCGGACAAAGCAGCTGATTGCCAGTGAGCTGCCGCCAAAGATCGAGATGGATATCCCATTGGAGCTGACAACAAAACAGAGAATTTTTTATCAACGGACCGTAGAGGAGGTGCGCGGGCAGATCAAGGAAGCCTACGAGAGCCATGCACCTGGGCAAGCCCGCATCATTGCCCTGACTGCCATCCTCCGGCTGCGCCAGATCTGCCTGGCCCCCGTTCTCGCCTCACCAGGCACCAGCGAAGCCTCGCCGAAACTGGAGTTTCTGTCAGAACAGCTGGGCGAACTACGTGACGAGGGGCACAGCGCCCTCGTGTTTTCACAGTTCACCGGCTACCTTGACATTATCGAGAGAGGGCTGCAGGGAAAGGGATTTGCCTGTCTCCGCCTCGATGGTTCAACCCCGGTTCCACAGCGGAAAAAACTTGTACAGGATTTTCAGAATTCAGCTGAGCCGACCGTCTTTCTGATCAGCCTCAAGGCCGGCGGCAAGGGGCTCAACCTGACCCGAGCCACCTACGTGTACCATATGGATCCATGGTGGAACCCGGCGGTTGAAAATCAGGCATCCGACCGTGCCCACCGCATCGGCCAGACCGAACAGGTCACCATAACGCGGCTGATCATGCGGCATACGATTGAGGAAAAGATGATGGCGCTTAAGGAGCAGAAGACCAAGCTCTACAGGGCTATTCTGGAGGATGGAGCAGACGGCGGTGGTGCGGGGTTGACGCGGGAGGATCTGGAGTTTTTGCTGGGATGATGCAGAACAAGATGGCAGGGCCAAGGGACAGAGCATTCACTTGCCCCTTGGCCCTGCTTTTCTTTCTAAAATGGTGATTTTACCAGCTTCCAGGTCGGGCTGTTGATTGCCATATCTATATCTCGGGCAAATACTTCGAAGCCTTTGTAACCGTGGTAAGGACCGGAATAATCCCAGCTGTGCATCTGACGGAAAGGGATGCCCATCTTCTGGAACACATATTTTTCCTTGATGCCGGAACCGATCAGGTCTGGCTTGAGTGCGTCGGCAAACTTCTCGAACTCGTACTCGGATGGGTCATCATACACGACAGTGGCGTCGGGCATTTCCGGTGCGGTACGGTCGTAGTCGTCGGTGTGAGCAAACTCGTAACCTGATCCGACGCAATCCATACCCAGATCTTCATAAGCGCCGATTGTATGACGCGGACGAAGACCACCCACCAGCAGCATGACCGTCTTTCCATCCAGACGCGGCTTGTATTCGTCAACGATGGCCTGCATGATCGGGTCATACTTGGCAATAACCGCCTCAACCTTCGCCTTGATGTTATCGTCAAACAGTTCGGCCAGTGCCCGCAGACTTTCCCTGATCTTCGTCGGACCGAAAAAGTTCAGTTCGATCCATGGAATACCGAATTTCTCTTCCATGACCTTGCACATGTAGTTCATGGAGCGGTAGCAGTGAATTACATTGAGCTTCACCGTGTGGGTAGCTGCAATTTTTTCCAGCTCGCCGTCGCCGGTCCAGACCGACTTGACGTTTAAACCGCACTCTTCAAGAAGAGGCTTGGTAGACCAGGCATCGCCGCCGATGTTGTATTCGCCGATCAGAGCGATATCGTAGGGACTTTCCGGCTCGGCAAACTCGCGGGTACCGATGATGTAGTCGCGAATGGTATCGTTGGAGATATGGTGTCCCAGTGACTGGGACACGCCGCGGAAACCCTCGCAGTTACATGGGATGATCGGAATGTCGAGCTCTTTTGCTGACTGCTTGGCCACAGAATTGATATCGTCGCCGATCAGGCCGACCGGACATTCGGAAAGAACCGAGATCCCTTTGGCAAGCGGAAACAGATCGTGGGCCTCAGCCAGCAAAGTCTTCAGCTTCTTGTCGCCGCCGTAAACGATGTCTTTTTCCTGGAAATCGGATGTGAACTGCATGGCGAAGTTGTCAACGCCCGTGGTGCCGCTCATCATATTGCGGCGCGTGCCCCATGAGTACCAGCCGCAGCCGACCGGACCATGTGAAACGTGGACCATATCGCGGATCGGCCCCCAGACAACACCCTTGGCTCCGGCGTAGGCGCAACCACGGGCGCTCATAACACCTGGAACTGTCTTCTTGTTGGATTTGACGCTGGCACAGCCGGAAGCGGCGTCATTGGGTGCAAGGTGCGGAGCACGTTTTTTCCTGGCCTTCTCAGGATACACGGACAGTGCATCATCGATCATTGCCTGGGTGGACTCTTTGGTGATGCCTTCAATTTTTCGTATTTTGTCTGACATGGAATACTCCTCTCAAAACCTACCACGAAGACACGGAGACACGGAGAAAACAAAGCCTAAAAGGTTACACCAAAATCTTTTTCGTCTTTCTCTGTGACTCTGTGCCTCCGTGGTGGATTGTTTTTATTTTTATGCCGCTGCTGCCTCGACTACACCAACAATTGACTCGTCCTCTGCTTCCATGATGCCGTATTCCATCAGCAGATCTTCCAACTCTTCCATTTCAAGTGGTGTCGGAACAACCAGCATCTTGTTATTGAGGATTTTCTCAGCCAGAGTACGGTACTCCTGTGCCTGCGGATGTTCCGGAGAGTACTCGATAACGGTCATGCGGCGCATCTCGGCACGCTGTACCTGATTGTCGCGTGGGACGAAGTGGATCATCTGGGTGCTCAGTTTGGCTGCCAGGGCACTGACCAGTTCGAATTCCTTGTCCGTTTTACGGGCGTTGCAGATCAGGCCGGCCAGACGTACCTTGCCGGAGGAAGCGTATTTGAGAATACCCTTGGCGATGTTGTTGGCAGCGTACATGGCCATCATCTCACCGGAACAGACGATATATATTTCTTCAGCCTTTCCTTCACGGATCGGCATTGCAAACCCGCCGCAGACAACGTCACCCAGTACGTCATAGAACACGAAATCGAGGTCATCGGTGTAAGCGCCGTTCTCTTCCAGAAAGTTGATCGCGGTGATAACACCGCGGCCGGCGCAGCCGACACCCGGCTCAGGTCCACCGGACTCGACGCACTTGGTTTCGCCGTAACCGATCTTCATAACATCTTCCAGTTCCAGATCCTCAACAGTGCCTTTTTCACGAACAAGATCCATGACCGTGTTCTGAACTTTGGCGTGCAGGATCAAACGGGTTGAGTCAGCTTTGGGGTCGCAGCCAACGATCATGACCTTCTTGCCGAGGTAAGCCAGGCCCGCCACCGTGTTCTGGGTTGTAGTTGATTTGCCGATGCCGCCTTTGCCGTAAATAGCTATCTGTCTCATTGTGTTGCTCCTTTCGCTCACTAACCGTGAGCTTGTTTTATTTTAGTAAGTTAGAAAATTTTCTGCGGCTCGTTGCAGAAACTATTTTCGTGAACGAACTATGTTTTTTTGCACTTCGGGGCAAAAATAAAGGCGCCCCATTCCTTTTTGAATGGCGGCGCCTTTGCCGATACTGCATTTTTTAGTGTGCTTCTGTTACGTAAATTTATTTTGCACTGGTCGTGCCAACTTTGCAACAACCTGATATAACTCGATTTATTTTATTTGGCTATTTATTGTCTCGTTTAACTGGCGTTAAATGCCTATATTATGTGCAATAGTGCCTCTTATGGAAACGGAAAAATAGACAATCGTTGCCTTCAATAAAAATCTTCAGCCTTGATGGCCTCGGGCATTTATGACACTGCTTGATTACATCAAGCGGGTAGCATGCGAAAAGCCGAAGCCTTGGCAGCGGCATAAATGGTGCCGCCTGGTGTGATAGACAATTCATTGACCGCATCCTGAACAATCTCGGCAATGAGTGTATTACCGGAGCACTCCAGCTCTACGCCGATTTTGTTCCCAGAGTTGAAAAGAGAGCGGACGGTGCATTCCAGAAGGTTGCGGGCGCTGATGGCTTCCGGATGCTGTTTGAAGAGAATGATGTCCTTGGAAGAAAGCTCTGCCATGGATGCGTCGCGATCCGAGCCGGCCGAAAGCAGCAGTTGTGAAGTTCCCCAGGGATAGGCAAATAGCCCGGATTGTGGTGTCGGGTGCCCCAGCTTCAGCAGGTTTATATAGCCGCTGAAGCTTTGTCCCATGAGATTACGCGCCAACTGTTCGCTGCTGCTCTGACAGGTCATGACACCCTTTTCAAATGCCAGTACCGTGTCAGTCATGAGGCGCATTTCGACCAGTGAATGGGAGATGAACAGGTACGGAATGCCGAACTGTTCGCTGACGCTCTTCAGATAAGGAATAATCTGGAAGCGAAGGGAATCGTCCAGCGCCGAAAGAGGTTCGTCCATCAGCAGCAGACGGGGATTGGCCAGTATGGCACGTCCCAGGGCTACACGCTGTTTTTCTCCGCCAGAAAGGTTTGTGACCCCACGCTCCAGGAGCCCCTCCAGTTTAAGCACTGCAACCAGCGTATCAAAGTCGATGGTGCGGTATTCCGCCGGACAGCGTTTATACCCGTAGAGCATGTTGTTCCTGACGTTCAGGTGCGGAAACAGCGAGTGCTGCTGAAAAACCATCGCGATACGCCGCTGCTCGGGACGACGGTTGATATGTTTATCGCTGCTGAAAAGGATGTCGCCATCCAGCATCACCTCGCCGCTGTCCGGTTTCAGGAGTCCTGCCAATATACTCACCAGGGTCGATTTGCCGCTGCCCGATGTACCGAATATGCCGATCCTGTCACCAGTGACTGTAAAGTCAGCTGACAAGGTAAATGCACCAAAACTTTTGTCTACCTTAATAGAGAGCTGCATATCACCCCCTCCGAAGCAAATTGCGAGCGCTTGGGCGCCAGGCGTATAACGCCAGAAGTACAATGAATGAGAATATCAGCATGACAGCTGCCATATGGTGAGCCTGAGCGTACTCCAACGCCTCAACATGATCATAGATCTGCACAGAGGCGACGCGGGTGACACCGGGAATGTTGCCGCCGATCATCAGCACCACGCCGAATTCTCCGACCGTATGGGCAAAGGTCAGAATTGAGGCGGTGAGGTAGCCGGGCAGAGCCATTGGAAGAACAACGGTAAAAAAAGTGTCCAGTGGTGAGGCACCGAGGGTGGCGGCAACTTCCAGGGGGCGGTTGCCGACCGCTTCAAAGGCATTCTGCAGCGGCTGCACCATAAACGGCAGTGAATAAAAGACCGATGCCAACACCAGTCCCCAGAATGTGAACGGTAACGGCTCAACTCCCAGGACGCGGGTAAGCCCTCCCACCGGTCCGTTGGGCCCCATCGCCAGCAGCAGGTAGAAGCCGAGCACCGACGGCGGCAGCACCAGCGGCAGCGCTACGGTAGCACTTATCGGACCTTTCCAGCTGGAACGGGAGCGGGCGAGCCACCAGGCGATCGGAGTGCCGACCACCAGCAGTATGGCGGTGACAATTGATGCCAGCCTTACTGTCAACCAGATGGCCTGTAGATCGCTGTCATTCAATAACATGATTTATCCTTAAAATTAAAAAAACAGGTATCCGCAGATTAACGCAGATGTACGCAGATAAATCAAAGGCTTGAAACAAATACTGGTTTAACCAAAAAGGAGAACATGTTTTTTACATAGCTCTTGGTTTCATCTGCGTTAATCTGTGAAATCTGCGGACCAACAGCCGTTTATAGGTTTATTTTACCTCACCTGGGAGAACGAAGCCGTATTTTGTCATGACGCTACGGGCCGTCTTTAAACCCATATAATCGGCAAACTGTTTCGCCAGCGGTTTGCCCGCTCCCCGTTTGGTTATGACATACCCCTGTTCCAGCGGCTTATGCAGGCTTTCCGGGATCAGATAGTACCCCCCTTTATTTGCCAGTTCTGAGTTAACCGCCAGCGACAGGGCGATGATCCCGACCTGGGCGTTACCGGTCTGCACAAACTGGGCAGTGTGAGCGATATTCTCGCCAAAGACCAGCTTGGGCTGCAACTTGTCCCAGAGACCGGATGTCCGGAGCGCTTCCTCAGCCCGCTTGCCGTAAGGGGCATGTTTCGGGTTGGCAATGGCAATGCGGCTGATCTTGGGGTCGGTCAGGCTGACCATGGTCATTTTGGCAGCATCCATACTGTTGCTCCAGAGCACAATCCGCCCAAAGGCGTATGGTTTAACTTCGGATGCGGCCATGCCGATTTTCGCCAGTTCGCGAGGATAACTAATGTCTGCAGAAAAATACAGATCATAGGGGGCCCCCTGCTGGATCTGGGTGTGGAACTTGCCGGAGGAGCCGTAGACCACTTCAACCTCATTGCCAACATGGCTCTGCTTGAAGGCGGTGACGATCTCATCCATGGCAAATTTCAGGTCAGCAGCGGCCGCAATGGTGATTTTTTCGGCATGGGCTGAAGTTGTAACCAGCAGGCTGCAGGCTATGAACAACAATTTAATCGGTTTCATGGTTATTAATTCCTTTGGGATACTGAGGGAACCACATTACATGCCAACAGAAAGTATTTTAGATATTGTTTTTATTCCAGCAAGTTAGAACAGTACTATTTTTAACGTCATATTTATACTCTATATATCACTTGGCCAACAAATAATCAGCCGCATAAAAATGGTGCAGATGGTTGCGATACAAATCCGGCAGTAAAGTTGCAACAGAACATAGCTGTTACAAGGAGAAAACAATATGGAACCACTGGACAGAGACACGGCAAAAAAGTTGTTCGATCGCTATCGCAAGCAGCGCGACGGCATCAGGAACAGCCCGGAAATGGCATCGGTCTGCCTGATCTGCGGTTCTGTTCATATCATTCCCGATGCCGGGAATGCCCATAAATTAGTCTGTCGTGACTGCAGGTTTGCCTTTTTTCGCTATGCATGCCCCGCCTGCGGCAAAACAGTTGACGGGCGCGACCCGCAAAATCCCGGATGCCCGGAATGCGGCCTCAGAATCTGTACCTGCGGAGCCTGCGGATGTACGGCAACCAACCACCGACAGGATTAGACAAGCTTCGAACTCGGAATTGAACTGGTGGAGGAATGATGAAGAAGGAAAGCAAACCGGACCGCTATGTATCGTTCGTTGGAATAGAGGGAGACAAGAACTCTCGCGAGCTGATGGCGATGTTGCGTCGACATATCGACGACCCTCAAAAAACGAACCGCTTCTGGGAGCTGTTCATAAAAAAACTGGACCTTGTCGGCCTGACTGATAACAACGGTGGACGCTGTCTTGACGAACTGTTCCTGATCCACTCGTATATCAACAATATCAGGGAGCTGTTTGAACTGTACGACGATCAGCCGGCGCTGGCTTTGCTGGAGCAGATAGAAACCGAGAGCTGCTGACATAAAATATCTCAATCTAACAATATTTTTCGACTTAGATACGACGTTATAAGTCTGAGACTTTTTATGTCGTATATAAAATTAACTATTGTTATATATCATAGCTTTGTATAAAGTTTTCAATAAGCAGTCGCGAGGTGGTACAATAACTATCGGCTCCGCCGGAAAATCCGGCGATCAGCTCTTCCGTTGCTGCCGGCGCCAAACTCTCCCACGCACACCAGTCACGGATTATCCTCTCCGTCACCTCAGGGTGAAACTGCAAACCCCACGCAGCTCTGCCGACGCGAAAGGCCTGGTTGGGGCATGCTTCCGATGATGCCAGCAGAACGCCTCCCTCAGGAATATCAAAACTGTCGTGGTGCCACTGGAAGGTCCGGAATTCCGCAGGAAGACCATTGAAAAGCGGATCGTTGATACCGGCGTCGGTAAGGTACACATTCAAATTACCTACTTCTTCCCACCGCCCTGGCTCCACTCGACCACCGACGGCAGCCGCAAGCAGCTGCCCGCCAAGACATATGCCGAGATACGGGATTTCCGCTGAAACAACATTACCAATAAGCGCCTTCAGATCAGCAAGAAAGGGGTGCAAGTGGTCATCACCAGCCCCCATGGCACCACCAAGAACAATTATGGCGGAAATATCCGCAACGTCCGGAAGTCTGTCGCCATTATACAATTGACAGACAAAATGCGGCACGGACAGATGATCGATGATATTACCGGCGGGAACCTCCGGATCATTCTGGATTATGTAAAGCACGAATGACTCCTGAATTCTGCGGTGTGAAGCTCTCACAACACCCTCGTTTTCCTTGGTCCGCTTCAGGTCAGCCGCTTTTTCTTCTCAGCTAATGCTTCTGATAACAGTGAACCGTTCGTCAAACCAGGGTTCAAGGAGAGGCTGCACATCTTTCCACGCCAGCCCCCCGCCACCACAACCGGGACGCGGGACCACAATCCGGTCCCATCCTGAACGGTCTGCCAGACGGCGCAGCTCTTCCGCCGAATTTGCAATGATGCGCAGATCGGGTTGTGACCACGCAGTTTCTTCCACCGGAAAGCTGACGATGCCACACCCCAGGTCAAGCACATGGTTACCATGCTCCGCAAGACGCCTGCCCAATTTTTCGGCAAGCCCCGGAAAATAGACCGCCGCCTGTTTCGCAATGCCTCGCCCCAGTACCGCACGCCCATCCGGGGTCAGCGAGCCATTGGTGGTGATTACGACAATACAGCCCCGGTCGGCATACTCCCAGATGTCCCCTATCGTCTCAAGCATTCTTTGGCTGATCCCTGTAGATAATCGAAAACATCGCCACGGGTGGTGATAAAACTCGGCATTACGTTGAGAACATCCTCAACCAGATGCAGCACCTCGCCATCGACGCTCTCCAGCTCATTCATAACCGCTGTCAATACCGGTAAAACATCATACAGGTCATGGCGGTTGAATTTTGCAGAGTCCGGCAGGCCTGCAAACTTTGGCTCTTCACGGTTTGCAACATCACGCGGGTATCTGAACTTCAGGTCTGATGCTTTGACGATGATGGACATGGCAAACTCCTAATTCCTGAAAAAGCCAGATAACACGGAGGTACGGAGAACACGGAGAAGTCGACAATTCAGGGTACTTATGGCCTTAATATTATGTTTTTTTACAGATTTTACTCCGTGTTCTCTGTGTACTCCGTGTTATTGATGCACTTAATGTCCGCCGCAACCGCTGCTATTACCGCCACACCCGCCGCCGCAGCCACCGGCTTTGACTATATCAGCAGCCTTCGGTTTCTCGCACAGCTGCAGTGATGAACGATCCACATACCATGCTTCGTCCACCATTTTACCCTGCAGTTCGTTTTTCTTCAGCATCATCAACACGCGCATTTCAGTAGTTTCCAAAAGCTGTGCCGCCTCGGCAATCGGTACAAAAGACATTCCTGCTTCACACATGACTCCTCCTTACGCCGCCTTCAGCAGCGTTTCATTCTCAAGATAGATATTCATAAGCTCACGATTGGACAGATCACGCTTGCGACTGCAGGCCGAAGCCCGCGCGAGCTCCAGAAGCGGCTCCGCCAGTTTTCGACCAACGGTAATTCCCAAGCCACGATAGCGCTCGATCAGACCGCCGGTGCCGGAGTGTTTACCGATCACGATGCTGCGGGTTAACCCCACTTCCGCCGGGTCAAAACCTTCATAATTACGAGGATCCTTGATAACTCCATCAGCGTGCAGGCCTGACTCGTGGGCAAATACACGTGAGCCGACAACCGGTTTTGAAACAGAAAGCGGTCGGTCGGAAGCCTTGGCAACAAAAAGCGACATTTCGCGGAAGCGATGGGTATCGATGCCGGTTTCAATGCCGCAGGCATGTTTCAATCCCATCACAACCTCCTCCAGCGCCGCATTACCTGCCCGCTCACCAAGGCCGTTGATCGTTGTGTTAACAAACTTTGCTCCGGCGCGGATGCCGGCAATTGCATTGGCGGTCGCCATACCCAGGTCGTTGTGGGTGTGTACCTCGATATCGACCTCCGGAACCGCCTGCCTCAGAAACGTCACCTTATCGAACATGGTGAAAGGATCCATGATGCCAAGTGTGTCGCAGAATCTGAAACGATCACCACCAAGCGAACGGGTGATCTCCATCAGCTCCACCAGAAAGGCCAGGTCGGCACGGCTGGCATCCTCACCGCCAACGGAAACGTAGAGGTTATGCTGCTTGGCAAAACCGAGTGCGACTTTAAGCTGTTCCTTTACCGCATTACGATCTTTGCGCAATTTATTCACTATCATCTGATCGGACACTGAAAGAGAAATGTCCACCGCCTGCACACCACAGGCGATACTTGCCTCAATTTCAGGCACCAGTGCCCGGTTCCAGGTGATCAGGCGGGCGTTTAAACCGAGGTCAACCAGATCACGGATGCCGGACTGCTCTTCCGCCCCCATAGCGGGAATACCGCATTCGATCTCTCCGACACCGATTGAATCGAGCATACGTGCGATAGCTATCTTTTCGCGTTTGGAGAAGACAACTCCGGCGGTCTGTTCGCCGTCTCGCAGGGTTGTATCGTCTATGATGATATCGTGGCTGCTATTCATGATCGTCTCCTCCCCGTTTTCTGTTTTTATCCGCAGCTTCCCATTGTAGCCAACCCGTAAAGCAGTTCCGGCCGGTAATCGGGCCGCGTGCCGGCGTACATCAACTCGTTGCTGCCGCAGACTTGCATCCCCCTGCGTAACATGTGCCGTGCTGCTGCACTGTTTGATCGCGGTACATCAAGAAATATCTTGGTTCCAACCGCGACAGCTCCTACCGCTTCATCAAAAAGACGTACCGCACTTTGTGTGTCCAGCGATGCAAACGGCCCGAATTGTACGGCCTCTCCGCACGGTTGCTGTACGATAAAACCTGATTCATTCTGGAGAATCTGCCCGCGATGCGACGTCGCTTTGAGCAACACATCCCGGCGGTCACCCCAAGCTCGAGTATCAAGATTGTGTGACGGGGCCATCAAAGGGTTATGCTTCGATTTATCCACATGAACTCCATGCCGTTGGCGTCCTGTCCCGACCCAGCGGACAATTGTGTCAATGCGCTTAAATTCATGCTTTTCATAAAGCGGTGTGCCTGACTTTGAGGCGGTCAGCCAGATCGTTTGCGCACCCGCCGCGCGCAGCGCCTCCAAAGCTTTCCTGAACAGCACCTTACCGATACCGCCACCACGGAATTGCTGCGCTACAAGCAGATTACCAATCCAGCCGCTCAGGTGCAGGCATAGCGAGGTGACATATCCCGCCGTTTCTCCGTTTTCATCACGAGCTGCAAAGCATCCTTGGGGGAATTCGCCCTGCAGAAACTCAAACTCCCAAGGCTCTGCCACCCATCCCTCCGCTGCAGCAAGTTTCAGGAAGGGCGTGATGTCCTCCATGCGGAAAGGCTCTATCGTCATGCTGTTGGACAGGCCGCTTCCGCAATAGTCACGTTCAAATCCTGGCCTATCAGACCGATGGCATCGGCCCGGCACTGCTTGCAGTGGGCGAACTGGCCGATAATTCCCTCATTGGCTTTTCTGACCCCCGCCAGATATTCTTCACTTGGTGGTATAACGTGGGCCAGTTCAGCCTGTGGAATAATCGGCATGATGTTCATTACAAAAGCGCCCAGCTTTTTGATCCGCGCGGCTATTAACGGTATCTGGCTGTCGTTGATTCCCGGCGTCAGAACGGTATTGACTTTGATGGTCAGCCCAAGCTCACCGGCTCTCTTGAGCCCTTCAAACTGGTTGGCAATCAAAATTTTAGCCCCTTCTACGCCGGTGTAGTGCACCCCGTGATAAATGACATGACCGTATATCTGTGCGCCAACTTCCGGATCTATTGCATTAATCGTCACCGTCAGGCTGTGGAGACCCAGTTCATAAAGGCGGTCAATCGATTCGGGAAGCAACAGACCATTAGTACTCATGCAAAGCATCAGGTGAGGAAATTCCTCCTTGACCATCCGGAAAGTTTCGAATGTCTCTTCGTTGGCAAGCGGGTCGCCGGGACCGGCAATTCCAACCACCTTGATGATCGGCCCGACTATCGGGCTGGCCATAACCTCGCGCACCTTGATGATTGCCTCATCAGGCGTCAGCAGACGGCTTGTCACCCCGGGGCGGGACTCGTTAGCGCAGTCATGCTTACGGGAACAGTAGCCGCATTTAATATTGCACTTTGGCGCCACTGCCAGGTGCATACGGCCGTTTTTATGATGGTTGCCGCCAAAGCAGGGATGCCCCTGGATCTTGTTTTTCATCTCGCACGCAGTTGCCATGTTATCGCTCCTTTTCAAACAAAAAAAGCCCGCAGGAATTATTCCCACGGGCATCGTTGCCTTCGACATTGTTATCAGCATAATGCGTGCCAGCTTGGATTATCAGAGCAACTCAAATGCTAAAGCTGAAATCATTCACCGCAGAGGACGCAACCAGAAGTAGGCGCTTTTAAGCGAGTAACGCGGAGTAAAATCAAAAGGTTAAAACAGCATAGTGCTTAGTGTTTATGTCCGGCTAGTACCTATTAAGACAAGCTCTTCCTCTGCGAACCTCTGCGTCCTCTGCGGTAAAAAAGAATGTAAGAACAAATTCAAGTTCAGAATATGCACTAAGTTTAAGCAGATCGATGTCGGATTAATCTTTGCATGGAGGCATTCTCGGCTACTCTCTTTTTTATAGTGGAGGTTTTGATGTTCAATCAGTACAACCTCGAAGAAATCCGCGACCGCGCCCGCGCCGCCTTTATCGGCATGGCAATCGGCGATGCGCTGGGTGCCACAGTCGAGTTCATGACGGCATCAGAGATTGCCTCAAAATACGGCACCTTCCGCGATATTATCGGTGGCGGCTGGTTGCGGTTGAAGCCGGGCCAAGTGACTGATGACACCGAGATGGCCCTCTGCATTGGCCGGGCAATTATGAAAAACCAGGCATGGTCGATTGAGGCGGTTGCCGATAATTTTGCCGTCTGGCTTAAATCACGGCCGGTTGACTGCGGCGATACCTGCCGCAAGGGAATCCGTGCCTATCTACTGAACGGACAGCTGGAATCACCACCAAACGAATGGGATGCAGGAAACGGTGCCGCCATGCGTATCCTGCCGGCGGTTCTTTTTTCACTTCCTGACGGAGAGCTGCTCAAAAAATACGTGATCGAACAGGCACACATTACCCACAACAACCCGGTATCTGATGCCGCCTGCCTATGCCTGGGCCAACTCCTGCATATGGCGGTCTGCGGTGCTGGTAAAAGCCGCCTGAGCCGCCACGTGGACGGGCTGGTGGCCATATTTCCCACCTTTAACTTTGTGCCGTATCGCGGCCTCGCCACCGGCTATGTTGTCGACACCATGCAGACCGTGTTTCACTGGTTTTTCCGCGGAAGGAGTTTTGAAGAATGTCTGGTCGGAACGGTCAATCAGGGTGGTGATGCCGACACAACCGGCGCCATCAGCGGAATGCTGGCCGGTGCCTATTACGGCATGGAAGCGATACCTAAACGTTGGTTGAAAAAGGTGGATGCAAAGGTAATTGCTGAAATTGAGCTTATGGTTGAGCGACTGATAGCGGCAAGCCCGGCGGGAAGAAGCTTTTGAAGAACAGAATGAATTCCTACTACATGGTTTTTTTATGGATCAAAGCTTATAAAATAAGAATAGCCCTTCCAGATTACTCCGGAAGGGCGATTCTTATTAAACCGGGTTATTTATTTTTTAGTTGCAGGTAAAATTGGCTTCTACACGACGATTCTGCAGTTTACCTTCTTTAGTTGCATTATCTGCTTTGGGGTTAGCAGGACCATAACCTTTAGCACTGATTCGCTCGGGAGCGATCCCAAAAGTATTGATTATGTATTTGCGTACACTATCGGCACGACGCTGAGAAAGTTTTACATTATCCGCATTTTTACCGACATTATCGGTGTACCCTTCAATAACTCCCTTGGCAACAGGGAATTCATTGAGGAAATCAGCTAGTTTTTTAAGTTCATCATGGAACATAGGCTTAATATCTGATTTATTGGTATCAAACTTGATGTCAATTACGGTCGGGCTGCAGAGCTTGGCGACTGGCGCCTTAGCTGGTGCAACGGCAACAACCGGAACCGGCGCTGGAGCTGCTGCCGGGATTGGAGCCGGAGCCTTTACAACGATGCGGGCAGTGCTCTTTGCTGATCCACCCTCACCGTTACATGTCAGAGTATACGCAGTTGTGTCAGAGGGGGTCAGAGTAAGTGAACCCTGAGGCTGTACCTGACCAATATCTGGCTGAATATTGCATGTAGAAGCGTTTTTTGATTCCCATGCAAGAGTTGCCGTCTGACCTTTTGTAATTGAATCAGGAGTGATGGTCAGACTGTCTGTAGGAGCGGGAATGGCAGGTGCGGGCATTTCTTTAACTTCCTGCTTTGGACAAAGAGCCTTTGCTTTTGCTGTTGCCTGCTTAGCCAGTGCGGCCCCTTCCTCTGTTTTGCATGCCCTGAAGACGTCATACGCGTTGTTCTTGGCAGCTTCGGCAGCCTTGAATTCAGCCGGGCATGACTTGTCTTTCCCGGCTTGGCGCGCCGCTTCCACAGCACGGTCAGCCTCTTGCAACTCATAGCGGATATAATGACCCGGAATATCGCCACGCTTGGTATTCACTTCATAATTGGCACAACCTGACAACATTCCCAGCGAGGTCACAGCGACAAGAAAAGATGAAACTTTCATTACTTTTGTCATGTTTTTCTCCTTTTTGTTAATCAATTAACAGAGTCAGAGTGACTACTGCTTACATTACTTTTCACAACATAATCAGCTTGCTAAGTTTAATACCATTTTTGTCCTGAATACACAATATTTAAAACAGCTAAAAATCCGATATAATTATGTTCAGTTTAGTGGTTGCAATCAGCAACAATTACATTAATATTGTAGTGTCCTCCGCAAATAAGAGTACTTCAATTTTTTATAAATTGGGACCTGCCCATGAAATTATACCCACAATATCAAATTGTTTTCGTTATCATTGCCGGTCTCCTGTTCGGGGGGGCTTTTTTTATTGACTCTGTTTCGGCGAGTCCCAAGGAAACCATTACCATTACCGGAACAGGAGCCAGTATAGGAACAATGAAACAGATGGCAAATGGTTTCCGAAAGAAGAATCCTGGCGTAACAGTAAAAGTGCTCCCCAGCATCGGTTCTACAGGTGGCATCAAGGCGGTAAATGAAGACAAGATTGATATCGCGCTATCATTCCGTTCCCTCAGGCCGGATGAGCAAAATGAAAAGATCATCGGAGAGTCCTATGGGCGCACTGCCTTTATCTTCGGGGCACAGTATTCAAACCCCGCAAAAGGTTTTACGCTTGCTGAAATTGAAGAAATTTATGCGGGAAAACGCTCAACCTGGCCTGATGGGAAACCCATAAGACTCGTCCTTCGACCGGCAAGTGATAGTTTTTCAGTGTATCTGGCAGGCATTAATCCAGGTCTAAAGTCAGCTTCTGAAAAGGCTCGCTCCATTCCTGGTGTGTTTGTCGGCAATACGGATCAGGATGCGGCCATCCAGATCGAGAAGACGCCCGGTTCATTAGGTACTACCAGCTTGTCTCTTGTCATTGCAGAAAAACGAAAAATCAAGGCCCTGACTATTGATGGGGCCGCTCCCACGATATCAAATGTCTCCACTGGCAAATATCCCTACGCAACAACATTGTATCTGGTCTATAAAAGGGGTAAATACAAGGGATCGACCAAAGACTTTATAGATTTTGTTTATTCCAGGGACGGTCAAAAAATTCTATCAGATAACGGCCAAATGCCTTTACAGCGTACCAGCGGAAAGTGATGTGATGAATATTTTTAGTCCCAGGCGTGCTCCACTGAAATCGAAACAATCAATTATAAAGCTCCTGGGCACCTTTGCTGCTTGTGTTGCTTGTGTTTTTGCCATTTCAATACCAGGCATTTATTACGCCATTTCTTTAACTTCGATCCAAAAATCACTTGAGACTGAAGCGGCCTTTCTTGCAAAATCCATTGAAAGAATCATCCAGGCCGGCCCGGAACTGTGGGAATATGAAAGTGTGCGGCTGAAGGAAACTATCTCGCAACCCAGCTTACATAACGGGAGAATAGATGACCGGGAAATCCGTAATGCGTCAGGAAATCTGGTCGCAAAAACGGATTATGCAGAAACGAGTCAAAAAATTTCGGCTACAGCTAAAATATTTGACTCCGGGAAAGTCGCCGGCTCCATCACAATCAGGCATTCCATACGCACTGAATTAATTACTACCGCCATATTGGGGATTTTCAGTTCATTTGTCGGCTTTCTGCTCTTTTATATTTTCAGAACCTATCCTATCAGAATACTTGATAACACACTGACTGATTTGCAGCGGGAAAGGGACAAGTCTGATAAAACTCTCTTTGCCATTGGCGATGGGGTTATTACGTTGGACAACAGGGGGAAAATCCTTTTCATAAACCGGGCAGCTGAACTGCTTGTCGGAATGGGTGCCTCCAAAGCTGTGGGACTACCGCTGAAAGAGGTGTATTGCCTGCGTAAAAAACCAGATGGCCAGGATGGAAGGCTTGGGGGGAATGAAGCTATCCTCATCGGCAACGAGGGGAAAGAATATACTATCGAAGAAATTCGCACACGCTTGACCGGAACAGAAGACCATGAAGTAGCAGAGGCCATCGTTTTCCGTGATGTCTCCGAGCGCAAACAATTAGAAAACGAGCGCCAGCAGCTCGAACAACAATTCCAGCAGACCCAGAAGCTTGAGAGCCTGGGAGTCCTGGCTGGTGGTATCGCCCACGACTTCAACAACATTCTTGCGATCATCATGGGGTACTGTTCTCTGATAAAAATGGATTACAATGATGCTGAAAAGCATCTGCCCGAGATAGAAAAAGCCGCAGAACGTGCCGCTGCACTGTGCCGTCAGATGCTTGCCTATGCCGGTAAAGCCCAATTTATTGAAGATCAGGTCAACACATGTATGCTGGTGGATGAGATGGTCGCAATGCTGAAAACGACGATCAAACAGAATGTCGTGATCAGATCAGAGCTTTGCACCGACATTCCCTTTATCACTGGAGATGCCAGCCAGATCAGGCAGATTGTGATGAATCTGATTATCAATGCCGCGGAGGCTATCGGCGAAGAGCAAGGCGAGATACATGTCTCGCTGTCAAAAAGAGAGATCAAGGCTGGTAAATCAGAGAGTGATCATCTCGGCAACTTTATTCCGGCGGGACAGTATATCTGCCTGGAAGTTACCGATAACGGTTGCGGCATGGATGAGGAAACCCGATTCAAGATCTTCGAGCCGTTCTACACAACAAAATTTACCGGGCGTGGACTGGGGATGTCGGCTGTACTCGGCATCATCACTGCGCATAAAGGGGCATTACAGCTCACCAGCCAGCCTGGTCAGGGTACAACCTTCAAGGTGTATCTGCCTGTCCAGACCAATGACGCCACCAGGATAGAATCAAATCAGAACGCAACATCGGCAACGTGGAAGGGAAGCGGCACGCTACTGCTGGTAGAGGATGAAGCGATCATCCGATTGATAGTAAAAGAACAGGCTGAAAAGCTGGGCTTAACTGTAATTGAGGCTTCAAATGGTAAAGAGGCAATGGAATTGTACCTGAAGAACTCAGCTGAAATAACCCACGTACTCACTGATATGGATATGCCGGTTATGGACGGCTATGCGCTGTTTCGTGAACTTAAAAAGCTTAACCCCGAATTGCCAATAATTATCTCCAGCGGTTTTGGTGATGCTGAAGTTACCTCCAGGATTCCCCTTGAGGAAATATCCGGGTTGATCAGCAAGCCTTACAACTTTGATCAGTTCCGGGAAGTGCTTAAAAAGGTGGTTGATAATAAATACCAGAGTCATGCATGAGTAAAAAACGGACTGTTAAAATCGTTACGATATCATCAGCACCATAATTTCACCCCTCCTTCAAAATCCCTGCCGCTACCTGCAGCAACGACTTGCGCTTGTCCATCGCCCCCTTCTGCATGATGCGATATGCCTCAGCTTCTGAAACGCGATTCTTTTCCATCAGAACCCCTTTGGCCTTTTCAATGATTTTGCGATTTTCGATGAGTTCACGCAGATCGTCGATTTTTTCTTTGAGGCTTTCAATCTCTTCAACATGCTGCAGAGCAATCTCTATGGCCGGCAGCAGATCCTGCTGGCGGAGCGGTTTGGTTAAAAAAGCGGCAATGCCGCTTGCCGATGCCCGTTTAACAGTCGCACTGTCACAGGCGCTTGTCAGCAGCATGATCGGAATTTTCAGCTTTTTTTTGATCTCTACAGCAGCGCTTATGCCGTCCATACCAGGCATGGCAACGTCCAGAATAGCCATGTCAGGAAAACTTGCCAACGCCAGCTCCACTGCTTTTGCGCCGTCCCCGCATTCAAGTATTTCATCGAAGCCGAGATCGACCAGCATGCTCTTCAGGTTTAATCTGATGATCGGTTCATCATCACAAATCAGTATGGATTTACTCATAATTGTTTCCCCCTGTACCGGGGAATTAGCATGAGACGTGCCACTTGGGAAGAAAGAGTCGTCAGGAAGGTAATAATAAGTGTTGAGAGTGGAGCAGGGTGGATATATTTATACCGGCTTTTCCAGTTTGTCTTCGAGGAGAGGGATGATTACGACTTTGATCTTCCCCTTGCCCCACAGACCGATTTTCTTGGCTGCCGCACGTGAAAGATCTATAAAGTGAAATGATTTCGGGGCACAGCGGTCATTGATAGTTACATGGACTTCCTGCTTGCTGGCCGGATTGACGACACGCACCACAGTACCGAGCGGCAGGCTCTGGTGGGCCGCGGTCATCTTTTCAGGGTTGTAGCGGTGGCCGGACGTCGTCCGTCGCCCTTCAAAGCGCTTCGCGTAATAAGATGCAAACCCTTCGACCGATTCAAACGGGCTGCTTTTCAGAACAAGCTCTTCCAGATTGTTAGTTACCTGCACAGAGAGTTCGTTCATACGTGGTAAATCGACCGCAGGCCGGTCATCTGCGCCGGCAGCGGCCGACAACATCAGTACGGATAGCGCGGTTATCACATTGAAATACAGTCGGTTCATGCGAACCTTTATACAATACCTACCCTTTCCGGTCAAGTTTTGCGCAGATATTCGCCAATCCCCTCCCGCAAACCACGCGGTTCAAAGCCAAAGACTTTCTGCCATTCGCTCCCGCCGATGTTCTCCTCCAGAAGCATCTGCAGCTGATCCATGGTGATCGGAAACTGTGGTATTTTCTGCATGTACGGGATAATCAGCTTCATTAAGCCCAATGGCAGATGTGGCTTAAAAGGCCGCGAGCGACCAAGGGCGGCGGTAATCATATCCAGCAATGCTTCATAACTCAGGCGGTCAGCCCCGCACAGTTCATATGCCTGACCTATCGTTTCCGGCATTTCCAGTGCAAGTGTAAAACAGCGGGCCACATCATCGGCATGTATCGGCTGCAAACGGTAGCTTCCGGAGCCGATGACCGGCATGATCGGAGCAAGCCGTAACTGCGCTGCCAGCATATTTATGAACGCATCGTGCGGCCCGAAGATCAATGAAGGACGGAAGATTGTCCAATCCAGCCCGCTCCCGCGGACCAGTTCTTCGGCACGCCACTTTGTCTGGTGATAGCCGGAAACCGCAGCCGGGCGCGATCCCAGGGCTGACATCTGCAGATAACGACGAATACCGTTACCGGCAGCGGCCGCCAGCAGGTTTGCCGTCGCCTGGACATGCAGTCTTTCAAAGGTGATTCCACGCGCAGGAAACTCCCGGATTATGCCAACCAGGTTGACCACCGCATCGCAGCCGCTGAGACTCTGCTCAAAGGTCTCAACCCGGGTGACGTCCCCGGTAACCTGCTCGACCTCCCCGCTGTTGGTGCTGCGGCCATGTACGAGAATACGCACTGAATGGCCACTGTCCAAAAGAGCCCTGACCAGATGCCCCCCCACGAAACCGGTTCCTCCAGCAATGAAGACCTTCATGGCACACCCCCCGACAATCTGTCCTGTAAACCTGATTTCCTGATTGTTCGCCGTTCGACCGTCTGCCGGAAGATATCTTCCGTCCCCCAGATTTCAATAGACTGCCTGGCTCGGGTGACTGCCGTGTAGAGCAGCTCACGGCTGAGAGCTTCTGACAGATGATCCGGCAGAATAAATATCACCCTGTCAAATTCTGACCCCTGACTTTTGTGCACCGTCAAAGCAAAAGCGGTTTCACCCGGTGGCATCCGGAGGGTGGAAAGATGGCGCAGACCGCCCTCCGGGTTTTCAAACCAGACCGCTTGAGTACCTTCACTTTCCATGAGCACACCGGTATCGCCATTAAAAAGGCCCAGTTCGTAATTGTTTCCGCTGATCATGACCGGCATCGGGCAGAAATTGTTCGGATCGTTCTTTCGCTCTGGAACGAGAGCGTTAAGGCAGAGTCTGTTCAAGTTTTCTATGCCGTACGGTCCTGAACGGAGTGGCGATAAAACCTTGAACGAACCAAGCTCCGCAAGTGCTTCTGCGGGAGTTTTAGCCCCTGCATACCCCGAATAGCCGCTCCTGGCGGCAGTACTGAAAACCCCTTCAAACTCCCTGCCGGTCGGCAGCTGCCGCCAGTAGATGTCCGAAAATCGCCCTGATTTTAACAGCTCTAACGCAGATGTGCCCTCCCCGTTATTAATCCGCTGACTTAAGGCGGCAATACCGCTTTCATCGCCGAAGCGATAGCTCTTGACCAACTGCGTGACCGGAACAGCTGCCTGACCCGCACAGTCGCAGATATCAGCCAATACCGCTCCCGCTGCGACCGAAGCCAGCTGATTGCGGTCCCCCAGCAGAATGATCCGGGCATCGTCGCGGAGCGCTTCCATCAAGCTGGCCATCAGCTGCAGATCCACCATGGATGCTTCGTCTACGACCATGATATCGCAGGACAGACGATTGTCACGATTATGCCGAAAGCCCCCCTTGCGGTTTTGTACGCCCAGCAAGCGGTGGATCGTGGAAACTCCGACAGGCATACAGCTTCTGATTCCATCCGCCAGATCAAGGCGTTCGGCAGCGAACAGAATCGACTGATGGAGTCGCATTGCTGCTTTACCGGTCGGAGCAGCTAGCACAATTTCCGGGCGTGAATCCCGCTCCACATCAAGCAGCAGAGCCAGAATGCGGGCTACCGTGGCAGTTTTGCCGGTCCCTGGGCCACCGGAGATGACCGAGAACCGATGGGTCAGCGCCATCCGGGCTGCAGATCGCTGCAGATCAACGCTGTCGCCCACCTGAGGGAAATAGAGGTCGAGAGCTGCATCCAGCACGGTTTCGTTTGTAATCAGCGGTCGGCTGCGGGACAGGATACCAGCCGCAACCAGCTGTTCGTATCGCCAGCAGCGGTGAAGATACAGACGGCCAGCCTTGTCGAGCACCAGCGGGGTATATTCCCCGGGGGCACCAACGGTGTCACAGGATCGCAGAGATTCCTGCAGGAGCCTTATGTCTTGCGGTAGTGGTTTCTGAACAGTACGCAGAGACGGAAGTGCTGCACCATCCAACAGGTCGTAAAGGTTAAAACAGGAATGACCACGCCCGGCAGAATAGCTGGCCAGAGCAGCTCCCCACCACAACCCGTCACAAGGATGCTGATCGATGCGTACGATAAAATCGGCAAAGTGGGTATCAAGTTTTGACAGCTGAATCGCTTCGCTCATCTGGAAACATCACCATGCTTACCGAAAGATTCACCGTACATGTCTTCGCTGAAAACCGTCAGACGATTTTTACCGGTACGCTTGCTGACGTACATGGACTCATCGGCTCTTGCCATGATCGCGCGCACATCGCCGCCATCATCCGGATAGCCGGCCAATCCGGCCGAGAGAGTAGTCAAAATTTTCTGCCCTTCGAAATCGAAAGGAGCTGAAGACATACCGGTAATAATCCTTTCAACAGCACAGACAACATCCTGTTTGCCGGCCTCATTGAACATGATGACAAATTCATCGCCGCCATAGCGTGCGCAGAAATCGGAACCGCGAATGTTTGCGGTGATCATCCCGGCAACATGCTGAATCAACTTTGTTCCGGCAAAGTGTCCGTACTGGTCGTTGATTTTTTTGAGGTTATCGGCGTCAATCATACAGACAGCAAATGGCCTGATGTAGCGTATGGCAAGTTTTTCCTGCACCTCGGCCAGAAGGAAAAAATTGCGCATGTTATTGATGCCGGTGACTTCATCAGTCAGCGACAGCCGTTCTACTTCGCTGCGGGCAGCCTCACTCTCCCCGGCCAACATGGCCCCCAGATGGGCAATCAGCATAAAGGGGAATAATTCGATGATGTGGGTCAGATAATAGTTGAGCTCCCTGAATTCAGCGGAAGCCAGCAGAAGGTAGGATGTCACCGCCAGGCCGGCCATGAAGTAGGTCACCCGGCGCCCTTGAGTAAGGGCTGTTGCCATCAGAACCAGGTAAATCAATGACATGAACGGGCTGGTTAATTTCCCGGTATACCAGCAGACCGCCACAATGAAGGAGAGAAAAACCATCAGATCGATAAATATCTTTATGGCGCCGTATTTGCGGGAGAGTAATCCATAGCGGGCATTGAGGTTGTAAAGAAACAGAAGGACAGAGAACGCTGCCGGAAAGACCATGCTGGCCCCTTCAGTCGGCGAGATTTTTATGTCAAGCGCTACCAGTGCGATCAGCAGCCAGGAGATATTACCCATGATGCGGTCATATCCTTTATAGCGCTGCTGTGTACTCTGGTCCACTTCGATGTCGAGTTTTTCATCCATACCAGATTCCTCCTTATACCAGTTTCAAATCAAAGATGCAGTCAAGGCGGCGAGGATTGAGGCAACGAAGGCATACAACCAGTATGCTAAGGAGCCGAAGACGAGCCAACGAAGAGGGCGCTTTGATCTGGAATTGGAATCAGCCTGCAGCGGTCAGTGCCGCTATAGCCGTGACGACATAACGTGCAAGCTTGCCGGCAGCTACCAGCAGCGTAAACAGACCAAAATTGATCCGCAACATACCACCAACAAGGCAGAGCGGATCCCCGATCAGCGGGATCCAGGAAAACAGCAGCGAGTATACCCCGAAACGCTGGTAATACTCCCGGGCCCTGTCCTGCTGACCCGGCGAGACCCGCATGACCTTCTCGATCAGCCAGCCGCCGCCCCATATTCCGATCAGATAGGTAACAACGGCCCCCAGATAATTGCCAACGGTAGCGACGGCAACAGTCGGTAGCGGATCATATCCGGCAACCAGCATGGTCACCAGCAGCCACTCCGATCCGAGCGGCAGCAGAGTGGAAGCAAGAAAACTCATGAAGAACAGTGACAGATAGCCGGGGTGGCTGAGCCAGTCATGCAGCATGACAATATATGTCAGAAATTGGTTGTCAAAATGATTCAAATCGATACAATGCTCCCCGCTGCCGGCAGTTATTTCTGGCAGATGTCTGCAGACATTGTAACGATATATTCAGATTCGGCAAGGGGGAACCATGCAGAAAGGAAAACCTGCTAAAAAATATTCCCAGGCGGGACGGCTGCATTCGATCATCCGGCTGCTTGAAACCAGACGGGGCCTGACACTGGACGAGCTTGCGGAAGAGTGCGACGTCGATCGGCGCACCATTCACCGCGATCTGAACGCAGTTGAGCAGGCAGGTTACTCTTTGACAACGGAGTGGAGCGAGGGGAAAAAACTCTACAGTTTTATAACCAAATCGCGCAATCTCCCCCCGATCACCTTTACCCTTCCACAATTGATGTCTCTTTATCTGCTTCGCTCTCTCGGAGCCCATCTGGCCAGCACTCCTTTTCAGGCCGAGATAGACGAGCTCTTTAAAAGCATTCATTCAGTGCTGCCGGATCGCCATGCCGCACACCTGGAACGGATTGCACGGGTTTCACTGCCGCTGCTGCACGGGGCGCGGGATTACTCTCCTGCAGCATCCTTTGTAGGCGACCTGCAGAAAGCGCTGCTGCAACAGTACCGCATCCGACTGAGGTATGCCAAGAAGGGCAAGGATCAGGTCGATGAATATGATGTTGAGCCCTATACACTGGTCTTCCACAAAGGGGGGATTTATCTGCTGGGGAATGCCATCAACCGTTCCGGTATGCGCCTTTTTGCCCTTGAACGGGTCAGGGGGATAGATGTCACCCGTCAACGTTTTGAGATACCGGACAGCTATCAGCCGGAAGCCCATTTCAGCAGCGCCTTCGGCCTGGTAAGCGACACACCGATGAACGTGCGGGTCCGTTTTTCCGCCGAGACAGCTCATGCAGTCAAGGATCGGATCTGGATGCCGGGGCAGAAGATCAGCACTGATTCCGACGGGCGGACCACCCTGGAATTCGAGGCGGCGGGTAAGATGGAGCTGCTCTCGTGGGTACTTTCTTACGGCATACATGCCGAGGTTCTGGATCCCCCGGAGCTTCGCAAGGAGGTCAGACGACAGGTGAAGGGGATGAGGGATATGTATCGGGGGAAAGAGAAAAAAGGCGAAAAACCGTCGAAGCAGCAATAGAAATGACATGTTTTATTCTTCACCATTTCAAAACCAGGAGACACTATGTCAACTGATAGTACACTCAACAGCATTATAACTACCCGCATTGCACAGCAGGGGCGCATAACCTTTGCCGAATTTATGGCGGCCTGCCTCTACACACCAGGGCTCGGATACTATACATCACCGGGGCGCAAAGTCGGGGCCGAGGGGGATTTTTATACCAGCATCACCGTGCATGCCTCGTTTGGACGCGTGATTGCCAGAGAGATCGCCCAGATGTGGCGCAGCATGGGGACACCAGCCGATTTTACCCTGATTGAATGCGGCGCAGGCAATGGACGATTGGCCTGCGACATAATGGATTATCTTGCCGAACGGGAAGTGCAGCTGTATGCCGGGCTTAAGCTGGTGCTGGTAGAGCAGGAGCCGACCTTGGAGTCGGCACAGCGCGAGATGCTTTCCGCCCACCTGGACCGGCTCGCATGGCTTTCCCCGGATAAGTTTGCTTCAGAGAATTTCACTTTCAGCGGCTGCCTGTACTCCAATGAGCTTATCGATGCTCTGCCGGTACACCGTGTTGTGATGACCTCAGATGGTCTGAAGGAAATTTATGTGACCTGCAAAGATGGCCTGTTTACCGAAGAGGCCGGTGAGCCATCGACTCCGGATATTGAAGCCTATTTGAAACGTATTGCCGTGGAGCTTCATCCAGGCCAGCAGGCTGAAGTCAATCTGAACGCTCCAAAATGGCTGGCATCCGCTTCCAGGGCGCTCCAGCGCGGCTATATCATGACAATTGATTACGGCTATCCAGCGCCGGAATTGTACACACCGCTCCGCAAGCTGGGAACACTGCTCTGTTATTACCGCCATCAGACTGAGGAAAATCCCTATATCCGCCTCGGGTTACAGGATATAACCGCTCACGTTGATTTCACAACACTGATGAAATGTGGCGAAGATCTGGGCTTGCTGAACGTCTGGTTCGGGGAACAGTACCGCTTCCTGCTCTCAGCAGGTATTATCGAGGAAATTGAAGAGATTGAGCGCTCTGCCATAGCTGAAGAGGAAAAACTTCGGCTCCGTTTGGCCCTTAAAAAACTGATCATGCCCGAAGGGGGGATGGGGGACACTTTCAGGGTACTGATCCAGTCCAAAGGTGTGAACGCTCCAAAGCTGCTATGCCAGCGCAGAATAGGTGGATAAATGTCGCATTTAACGTACTCTGAAATTCGCGCGATAGTTTTTGATCTGGACGGCACCCTGTATGTGTGCGATCGCTTTGCCTCCGATATTCAGGATGCAGCAGCGGTGTACATAGCAGGAATCAAAGGGATCAGTCATGCGGAAGCCGGATTGCTGATGGCCGCAACACGATTGAGACTTGCGGAAGAAAGCGGCACGGTGCAGACACTCTCCGCAGTCTGCACAGAACTGGGCGGGAGCATACAGGAGCTGCACCGCTTCTTTGAAAGCACTCTGCGGCCGGAAGCATATCTTGTGAGGGACGAGCGGGTAATCCGTTTGCTGGAGCGGCTTGCAGAGCGCTATTCCCTCTACATTTATACCAACAACAATCGAGTATTAACGACCCGCATCACCAATTATCTGGGACTGGAAGGTATCGTAAGCGGCATCTTCACTATTGATGACACATGGTGCGGCAAACCTGACGAGGGGATGGTAATCAGGTTATTAGAGAAGATCGGGCTCGCACCAAATGAAGTGTTATTCGTCGGAGATCGCTATGACGTCGATCTGCGCGTGCCGGATCAGCTTGGCTGCCCCGTGTACCTGAGCCAGAACCTGGAGCAGCTGTTGCGGCTGGAAAATTTGCTTGTTCCTGCTACTCTTTCCTAAGATAGGCCAGCAGCTCCTGCATGTCCTCCGGCGGTTCTGTAGTAAATTCAATATACTGGCCACTTGATGGATGTATAAAACCCAGGCAGCGGGCGTGCAGGGCCTGACGGCCAAGGCGGTTTATCATGCCGCGCAGCTGTGTATCCGGGATGTTGTTGCAGCGCCCTCCGTCCGGGTAAAGAGGATCTCCCAGAAGCGGAAAACCGGCTTCGGTAAGATGTACGCGGATCTGGTGGGTGCGTCCGGTCTCCAGCCTCAGTTCCACCAGCGAAACCCTGCCGTAGCGTTCCTTGACCTTCCAGCGGGTGACCGCATGCTTTCCGTTTTTTGCCTTGCCCGACAAGCGCAACCTCTCGGTCGGATGGCGTCCGATGATCCCTTCAATCTTGCCGGTATCCTCCGGCGGAGAACCATAAACCAGCGCCTGATAGATGCGCTTGACACTATGCACGCTGAACTGTTCCGAAAGAGCTTGGTGGGCCCGGTCGTGCTTGGCTGCCACCAGGACTCCGGATGTACCTTTGTCGAGGCGATGGACGATGCCGGGGCGCAATTCGCCGCCAATTCCTGCCAGATCGCTGCAGTGGGCCAGCAGGGCGTTGACCAGGGTGCCGCTGGTGTTACCCGCTCCGGGATGTACCACCATCCCGGCCTCCTTGTTGATCACAATCAGATCACTATCCTCATACAGAACTTCCAGCGGGATAGCCTCAGCCAGCGGTACAGCCGGGAGCGGCGGCGGGATATCAACTTCAATCTGCTCCCCCCCCCTCAGCTTCAGCGAAGTACGAACCTGTTTGCCGTCAACAAGCACGCGGCCTGTTTCGATTAATCTTTGTACCATGGCCCGTGAATCGCCATCCATCTCGCGGCTCAGAAAAAGATCAATTCTGGTCGGCTCGCTTTCTGTGGAAAATGTAAATGAAAGATGATTCATAGATAACCTCAACCCTTATAAACAGGAAAATTACGTTCACAAAACCATTTCCGCGAAAAACTCTGATATGATTTATAGCGTACTAATAAACAGCAAAGGCGCGCCGAGACGGCACGCCTTGCAGAAATGATATATATTGCGATTTCTTACCAGATGGATGATTCGATCTTGCCGGCCCGCTTGATCAGAACGTCAACCACGGCGGTCCCATAAATGGCTTCCGGATTGATATCGCTAGAGACGCGGGACAGAAAATGCTGACGCCCCTCTTCAAGCTCCTCGCTCAGAACATCAAAAATATCATCATTCTTGATGCCGTTCTCTACCTTTTCCTTGTTGTACATGGCCACATCGGAGAGAATGGCTCTGGCCAATCGCTTTGCCTGATCCGGATTATCTATCATATTCATGGTTCATGTACCTCATGGAGTAGAATTTTAATAACATAGCACTATTTTAAGCGTAATGCAAAGTAGATGCTCGCATCACCGCGCCGCACCAGAATTGTCAACCTGCTCCCCCGTCCGGCCTGCTGGATAATACGGTTATATTCCGCCGTATTTGACGTCCTCTTGCGGTTTACAGACACAATTACGTCCCCGCGTCTGATCCCCGCTTCTGCAGCGGCTCCGTCACGAGCGATATCAACGACCACAACTCCGTCATCCTGATCGGCATTTTCGACAATCAGGCCGAGCAGATCAGTCTTCCCCTCCTGCTCTCGGCTGCCGCGCTCCTCATGCTGTCGTTTCGGTGCCGTATCGGCGCTTGCCAGGGTCATGCTCAACTCAAGCGTCTTGCCGTCGCGGAAGATGGTAATTTTAGCGCTTTTGCCGACGCCCGCTTCGGCGACCAGGCGCTGAAGGTGTGATGGGTCCTTCACCTCGTTGCCGTTCAGAGCGGTTATGACATCACCCTGACGTATGCCGGCCTTATCAGCCGGACCGCCTTTGATTATATCATTGACCAGGGCGCCCCTGGCCTGTTTCAGCCCGAATGATTGTGCCAGCTCTTCGGTTACCGGCTGGATCGTTACGCCCATATAACCTCGGCTGACACTCCCTTTCTGAATCAGCTGGGAAAAAATCGGCTTGGCCATGTTAACCGGAATAGCGAAGCCGATTCCCTGTCCGGCTGCTACGATCGCTGTGTTGATGCCAATCACCTCACCGTAGACATTCAGCAGCGGCCCCCCCGAATTTCCGGGGTTAATGGAGGCGTCGGTCTGGATAAAGTTCTCGTAGGTTTCAATACCCATATTGGAACGACCGGTTGCAGAAATAACACCGACCGTCATGGTGCGATCAAGGCCGAAAGGGTTGCCGATGGCGATCGCCCACTGTCCGACCTCAAGCTTGTCAGAATCTCCCAGTACAGCGGTCGGAAGATCGGAGGCAGCAATCTTGATAACGGCAATATCGGTTTTTTGGTCGCCGCCAACCACTTTGGCATCATATATCTTGTCGTTGGATAGCTTTACCTGAATACTTTCGGCATCACGTACGACATGGTCATTGGTTACGATGTAGCCATCCTTGCTGATCAAAAAACCGGAGCCAAGGCTCTTGCTCCGTCGTGTCTGCGGAGCGCCAAAAAATTCTTCGAAAAGCGGGTTGGTTTCAAAAAAGGGCTGAACAAATTTCTTCCTGCTGACTGTCGAGATGTTCACGACAGAAGGGGTCACCTTTTTTGACACGTTGCTGAATGCCTTCTGGGTGGAAAGGATATCGGCCGGTACATCCTTGACCGGGGATTCCGCCACACCCCCTTTGCGATCTGATTCAAGAAAAAGCGGGGCTTCGTCTTTTCCTTTGCAGCCGCCAAGAACAGCAGCACTTAGCAAAACCGACACAAGAAGTAAAGATATGCAGGATTGAGTTTTCATTTTAATAAGCACCTGAGTAGTAACGTAAATTTAGTTAACATGCTGAAACAATAGTCATGATTTTCAGGTGTGTCAAGGGATTCAAAGTGATTATGACAGGGGACCGGCGGCGTTCTATTCAGCATAATTATGTTATTGAATCACTGAGCTGTTTGTGTAAAAGTGGTCTCTCAATCAAACTGATGATGGGGGAATATGATGACTGACATCAAAGCACAGATCAGGGAATTTCGCATCGGTGAAAAGATCAGAGGACTCCGCCAGCAGAAACGGCTGACCCTTCAGGAGCTGTCTGATCTGACGACTCTTTCCAAACCACTGCTGTCGCAAATCGAAAACCAGCAGGTCATCCCCCCTCTGGCCACACTGCTCAAAATTGCCAAGGGGCTGAAAGTTGATATCCATTTTTTCTTTGAGGATGCCGGCAATCGCCAAAAATACGTGTTGACCAGACGCGAGGACGTCCGTGAAGACGAAAAGGTTCCGCGCTCATCTTCAAATGAAATAGCACGTCCATACATTTACCACTCACTAGCCCAGGGGCTAAGACACAAACATATGGAACCTTTTCTGGTTGAGTTTGAAAACAAGGAGTGGGATGACTCACTCTTCTTCAAACATGAAGGCGACGAAGAATTTATCTACGTCACTGAAGGTGAACTGGATTTCCACTACAACAATGAACTCCTCCGCATGCGAACCGGCGACAGCATTTATTATGACTCCAGCCAGCCACACGGCTGGGTCGCTGTCGGTGACGGCAATGCCAAGGCGGTAGCAGTCATGTACACCAAGGAATAACTTATAATACTGTAATATTTTTCCTGCTGCCACATACGAAACAATATAAGTTGTCTCCCAACGTCTTACAATTTCAAGGGCAACAAAACGTATCTCTGTATCGAACACAAATCCGGAGCATTAAGCAATGTCACATAACAGCCTCACATTCGTTCGCAAATTCATTCTTGTTGCCATGGTAGTTATCACGATTTTTATTGGCCTGATATTCCTTGCATTCAATATCCGTTCAGAAGAGTTGACAATCAGTGTGATCCATCAGCAGGCTAAGTCACTTTTTGGCCAGATGATTTTGGTACGACGCTGGGTGACCTCACATGGCGGCGTTTATGTCAAAGTAAGACCAGGGGTAGATCCCAATCCATACCTGACAAGTTTGCCCGGCTTGAAGGTCAATATTATTGACGAAAGCGGGCAGCAGTACACATTAAGAAATCCGGGCGTAGTTACCCGTGAGATTTCAGAGTTAGCAAACAAAGAGGGGGGCTACAGCTTTCATATCTCCAGTCTCCAACCGGTAAATCCCAGTACAAATACACCTGACGACTTTGAAAGAAACTCACTAGTAATGTTTGAAAAAGGTAGCCGGGAGGCCTTCACCATAGAGCAGCGCCCTGAAGGCCCGGTTTACCGGTATATGGCACCTCTTTACTATGAATCTACATGTAGCCGCTGTCACAGCAACCAGGGATATTCCATCGGCGATATCCGGGGCGGGATAAGCGTGAGTATCCCGATAAAAGAAGTTTACAGTAAAATGCGCACTAACCGTCTCTATACGGGCGGTGCGGCACTGATGGTACTGACACTGCTGCTTGCCACCCTAACCTATATAACCAGACGTTTCGTGCGGGCGTTAAAAGAATCAGAACTGAAACTGGTTGAGATGGCTGCAACCGACTCACTCACCGGGTTCCTTAACCGTCGTGCCGGAATGATGCGTATTGAAGAAGAGCTCTCTCGTCAGAAAAGATCTGGTGAAAAGATCTCATGTTTGATGTTGGACATAGACCATTTCAAGAAGGTTAATGACACCTATGGTCATCAGGCGGGAGATACGGTATTGGCCAGGTTTGCCGCAGTGCTGGGGGATTCCCTGCGGAAACACGATATTATCTGCCGATACGGCGGCGAGGAATTCATTGTACTGCTGCCAGAGACCGATCTTGCATCAGCTATTGTCACAGCACAAAAAATCTGTGACTGCACACATAAAAACAGCATAAAATATCGGGACACCGGCATAAAAGTAACCGTAAGTATCGGCGTAGCGCAGTTGCAACAGGACGAATCGGTTGATAGCCTGATATGGCGGGCAGATGAAGCACTCTATCACGCTAAAAGCAGTGGCCGAAACTGTGTGAAGGTGGCAATCCAGGAATTATCCGCTTGATCCCTGAATCGGACCAGTGACTTTTAAGTGGTACCCCACTCCTCCAGCATCCGCACCCGCTCCACTACCGGCGGATGTGAATAGTAAAACCCTGCATATAACGGGTGCGGGAAAAGGTTGGAGAGATTCTCCACCGACAGCTTGACCAGTGCCGATGCCAAATCCTCCGGCCTTCCTGTAAGATCGGAGGCATAGCGGTCGGCCTCCCGCTCATGGCAGCGTGAACGCCAGGCGCTAAAAGGCCCGAGCGGGAACAGGGCCAGTGAAGCAACAAAACCAAGTACCACCATTTTGGCCGGGAGTGAAATCTCGGCGGGCAATCCCAGCAGTCCTGACAACCCTGGCCAGGCCAGCAGCTTGAAACTGATCCATGACCCGGCAAAAGCCATTATCTCCGCCCACAGTAAACGTTTCCAGATATGCCCCTTTTTCCAGTGCCCGATCTCGTGCGCCAGCACGGCAACAATCTCCCTGTGACTCATCTGCTTGATCAGTGTGTCGTACAGCACGATGCGCTTGACCCTCCCAATACCGGTAAAATAGGCGTTAGAGTGCTTGCTTCTCTTTGACGCATCCATCTGCAGCACTTTCCCGACCTTTAGCCCCGCCTTCTCCATCATGGTTCGAATGTCATCCTCAAGCCCCTCCTCGACCACCGGCTCATATTTATTGAAAAGCGGCTCGATCACATAGGGAGAGACAAACATCATAAACAAGCTGAAAGCAGCCATGAAACCCCACACCCAGATCCACCACTGCTCTGGACTCCAGCTGATCAACCAGAAAACTACTGCTACCAGAAAAGCCAGCAGAACGGTCCCAATCGCCTGTGACTTGAAAAAATCGGCCAACCAAATACGGGGTGTCATGGTATTGAAGCCGTAGCGGGCTTCGATGCGAAAAGTGCCGAACAGGTCAAACGGGATGCCGAGCAGGGTTGATACCCAGGTCAGCAGCATAAAAAAGATAATGCCAGAAATGATCGGTGACGTACTTAACGAACTGACAAAGACATCATACGTTGCAATCAGACCGCCAAAGAGAAAAACGATCAACAGGGTATTATCAAACAGTGAATCCCACAACCCGAGGCGACTGGAGTCGAATGTGTAGGCGGAACTGCTCCGCAGTTTTTCTTCATCAATGGCGCCTTCAAAACCCTCCGGCACCTTATCGCCATGCTGTTTAAGGTGTTGCAGATTAATATGGCGCAGCCAGTAGGTGAAAGCGGTTATCATGGAGAAAAGAGCAAACAGGGAAAGTTTCATCAGCAGTTTATCCTTTGGGAAAAAATAAGGACGAAGCAAGCCTCGCCCTTGAAAAACAAATTGTACCAATCAGTTCAGATCAGATTAATCACTTCTTTCACACATTTATCTATCCCTTCAGCAACCTCGGAGATACGGTTACCCAGCATATAGGCGGGGGACGTTACAAGCTTGTTCTTCCTGTCTACTACAAACTCGGTTACCCTGCATTCCTGATGCACAGCCCCGGTTTTCTCTATCTCGGCAGCAGTGCCGGCATCGTTGCCGATCGTCACTGTAGGTGAATAATCCTTTCCCAATACGGCAGCGATGAGAGCCGGGGCAATACAGACCGCACCGATAGGTTTCCCGGCAGCTGCCATCCCCTTCAGCAAGCTGGCAACGTCGGCGTTGACGCTCGCCGCCGCACCCTTTACGGCAAAATCACACAGGTTCTTTGCTGCCCCAAACCCTCCTGGAAAAATTATGGCATCCAACTCCGCAGCTTTGACAACCTTAATGTCGCGAATATTGCCACGGGCGATACGTGCCGATTCCACCAGCACGCTCCTCTTTTCGCCGGTTTCCTGCTTGGATATGTGGTCGGTGACCGAAAAATCGACCTTTGGTGCCATGCAGACCGCTTCGCAGCCGTAACGGTCTATTGCCAGCAGGGTAAGCACCGCTTCATGGATTTCACTGCCGTCATATACACCACACCCTGACAACACTACGCCAATTTTCTTCATTTCAGTTCCTCCCCTGAGATTGGAATAAGGATAAAGTTTGCCATAACTTCGGCAGATGACAAGCAGTAATTACATTTGAGAGTACCGTCACCAGACGTATAGCGGGATTAGAACCGCAGCCATAACAAGGGCTGAGGGGATAAACAGGCGGTGGTAGACCTTGGCAATATCCGCCTGAAAATATTCACAGGTCAGCACATAACAGAGATGAACAGGAGAAAGCATCACGCCCGCAAAACCAGAACCGAACGCAAGGGCAACCAGTGCCGGTGAGGGAGCCGAAGCTCCCATCAGGGGGAGCAGCAGCGGGAAAGTTATGCCGACATAGCCAACGGTCAGACCTGTCATAACACCGGCGATGAACGGTATCAGGAACAACAGCAGATGCACCGGCATATGTGATGTGGTAAAAAATGATGAAATGCCGGCGAGGGCACCGGTGGTCCGCAGCACCTCCTGAAAAATCATGATGCCGATCACCAGAAAAAGTGCTTTGCCGGAAACACTTTCCCGGAGATTTTTTAAAATCATGGTTGGAGTGTAACGGTGAAATCCGTAGAGAGTTAGAACCGCTCCACCCAGGGCCAGTGCGGCATTAACCCGGAAGAGTACAACCAGCAGCAACGCCAGCATAATCGGGGAGATCATGGTAAAAAAGGTCAGGAGCTCCCTCTTGCGTCCGGTTGAAGTGGGCTGGGTTTCCTGCCGGCCAATGCCCCGGAAGCAGAAAAGTGCCCCCCACCCGACAACGGATACCGCAAAGGGTAGGTTGGTTATAAACAGTGTCTGGGTGGAAAGTCCGGTAATGCCGGCGGCGAGAATAATGCCGGGGTACAGCGGCGAGACGTACTCCCAGATATGACGGTACCAGTAGTTGATCAGCGCCTTCTGCTCAGGAGCGATATCGGCCTCTCCGGCCGCCTCATTAACCATGGGAGCCGAGAAGACAGCGCCGCCCGGGGAGGGAAGCATGCCGATCATGGCCGGCATGGCAGCCATGACAAAGCGTCGATCCGGCACAGCGGTTGACAATGAGCTGACCATACGTTTAAGCATGCCGGAAGTGCGCAGGATATTTTCCATCACCATCGTCAGCATCAGGGTCAGAGTCATTTCAAGGGATTTTGGAGCAAATATGGCAACCATTGTTGCCTTGAGGAAATCGAGCGGCGGGGTCAGATAGATTATTGCCAGAACTACTGCACCGATCGGCATGACGGCCGACATGGAAACCTTGCGACGCAGGAGAACAATGATCAGAACCAGGACAGCGGCTGTCTTTAACAAGTCGGTCATAACAGGTCAGGCCGTTTCTGCTTTCCGGTTGAGCGAGTTAAAGACCATATCAAGAACACTCTTTTGGCGCGCCTCAAATTTATTAAGCACCGCCAGGCAGGTACCCATTGGGCAGACATCATGCAGAAAATCGGCATCTCTGCCGGAGAGTATGACGATCCTGTTTTTGTCCATTCCGCTGCTGACTGCAAATCTGAGGAGCTTGAGACCATCCATGGCCGGCATTTCGAGGTCGATCAGCATGAGATCATAACTGCCGACTTTAATTGAATGGAGCGCCGACATCGGATTATTACAGATCTCAACCTCTAACAGCGGAAAATTGTCCGCTATATAGGCCGCCAGAAAACGGGTAAAGGCCGGATCATCATCAACTAGAAGTATTCTTCCCATAGGTTTTCGATTATAGCTTATTCGTAGATACGGGGAAATAAAAATGATTCCGGGACGGAACTACAGGGCAAATTTTGTTCCATATCAGAACAGGTATTTTGAACGGTTGGTGAAATAGTCCCGATGGCGGAAAATAAAAAGTGAAAGGAGCAGAAGGGCTAATATTACACTGATATTGCTGGCATACAGTCCATTTGTATCGATTTTTTCACCAACAATCTTCTCAAGTTCGGCTGTAGTTATGACCAGCAGGTTTGTAGCTGTATTCACCAGTTCAAACGCGTTGTAACCAAGCAGCAGATACCAGGTCAGGCTTTGGCGCTTCATTATACCCAGAAACAGGTAAAGACATATCAGGCTGTCAAAAAGCACCAGCACACCGGCTATTTTGCCATGGTATATCGTGCCCAAAAAGGGAATTGGCTGACCGTAACTGGAAAACGTGAGCATAAAAAAGAACAGATAGAGTCCGCCAAGCAGTGTAATCCCCAATGGTCGCCGCAGTTCCTGCTCGTTATCAATATCGCTATCTTCCACGCAATTACCCGCTTAAAATATGTTTTGTACTATGAATTATTTGACTTACGCATATCACTGATGGCAACACACGCAAAAATAACCAGCAGGATAAATCCGCAAAAAAGCCAGTCTGCCGTACTGAAACCGAACATAATCAACTCCTCTTGAATGCTTCTGCTGCTTCTTCCATAAGGCCAATCTCCTGATAGCAGGTTCCGAGAAGATAGTAAACCTCATTCAGCGGAAACTGTTCGGCAAAAACAGTGTCTGCAAGCACATCTTCTATTATCGCTGCAGCATCGTCATTGAAGCCGTTGTCATGCTGTTCGACTGCTATGGAGAGTGCAGTAAGATAGTCCAGTGGCGGCACCATCGGAATCTTACCTGCCAGTATAGCGGCAATCCGGACTTCAACCCGCGCCCTCTCTGCCGGATCCAGTGTAGTTATCAAATTGCTCCAGATCTCAGCCGCCTGTTCATAGCGCCCAAGCATGTACAGTGCTTCGCCGTACTCATATGTAGCATGCATATCGTCAGGATTAATGGCCAGCGACGCCTTCAGCTGTTTTTCAGCAGCGTACCAGCAGGTTACTGCGTGCTGCATGCTTGATAAGCTGGAACCTTTGTCAACGTAGGTTCTGGCGATTTCCAGTGGCAGGCCGGCATTCTCCGGGTCAAGCAGTGCCATGATCTTGAGTAGATTTATTTTGCGATCCAGATAGGGTGCGTCTACTTCCTTGGCATCCAGCATGATGATCTGGCCGCCCAGTTCGGAGATAATATGCGGGTAAGCATCCTTCAGCACGGCGGCGTATCCAATGCCGCCGATACAGTCAGGATTCAGCCGCAGAGCCTGATAGATGCCGCGCCCCACCATATCGTAATCAGGTGCGCCGCTTGCAGCTGCCTCTGCGAAATCCTCCTCCAGCAGCGGAATCGGCGGTTTGCCCTGCCACAAAATTGCGACCATGCCGTCTCTGCCGGTAAGCATGTAGTCATCCGGCGGGGTAAAATAAATTATTCCGTCCAATAGAGTTGGTTGTATCTGTTGCTTCTGGTTCATCTTTTTTCGTCCTCTCTTCCCGGAAACGTGTTGATACCGGCATGTACGCCGATCATTCGATAAATATGCACCTCATCCCATGGTTCATCCATGATGCCGTCGTGAATAGCCCAGCTTCGCCCGCTCACGGTACGCTCCATGCCGGGCATCCGGAAGGGGCTTGAACCATCCAGCCGTAAAAAGTATCGCCCCCCGGGCTGAAATTCGCGGTCAATCTCCATCATCAAACGCTTGCCGCGCAGATAATCAAAACCGTATTTTTCATAGCGGATGGCGTTATCGTACGATAGCGGCTCGCCTACGATCATCTGTATCCCGAGCGCATCGGTGAAGCGCTCCAGCAGCGGGAAAAAAGCGGCGAACAGCTGTAGTCCGTGGTGAGTCTGATTTGGGAAAAGACCGGCTCGCATGGCACGCAATTCCTCGGGGATATTGCGTCCATGGGACGCAAACCAGTTGTTTGCTCCGCTTTCATCCACATCAACCGCATAGTGCGGGGATGCTGGATCACGAACAATGCAAAAGCTGAGCTCCATTTGATGAAACTGGGTATCGGACAGCTCCAGAAAAAAAACTACTACGTCGCCATCCTGCTTTGATCGGGCTTCAATCCTTACAAGCGGCAATCCTTTCGGGGCAATGATCGTTATAAGTCGTTCCCCTGCGGAATTGCAGAAACCATTTTCTGCCAAACCAAGAACATCACGCAAGCGGTGCGGCAGCAGACTGGAATAGATGCTCTCCTTTTCAGGTTCATCGAGCCTGTTGATTGCCTGAAGCGAGGTGAGCGGCCGTCCGGCGGCATCAAGTAATTGGCTGTTAAGGGGAAGTAGCGCCATAGCTTCCGATTATACCAGGGAAAATGGTTTTTTTGATGGTGGCAATGCTTTTTTCCACCGAATCAAGGGCCAGAGTTCGCTCCCCCTCATCCGCCCAGTGCATGGCATCGAGCAGGACCCGGTTCTGATAACCAAGCAGCTCAATCTTGTCGATGAACGCTGCTGGCAGGCGCGGCTTCAGCTCGACACTGTTCATGACAGCCCAAGCCAGTGTCCAGGCCCGGGCCGTATTCATGAGATCGTACCCACCGCCACCGAGGGCGACCCAGGGGATTTTGAGCCGCTTTATTTTCTTTAGCATCTCACTGTAGCTGTGAGTCGTAATCTCCAGATTAGTGAGCGGATCAGTGCGGAAAGTATCAGCACCGATCTGGGTAACAATAATGTCCGGATCAAAGGCGGCAATAAGTGGATAGGCCACTTCATCAAAGGCCTTCATATACATGGCGTCATCCGTGTGAGCCAGCAGCGGCACATTGACACAATACCCTTTTCCCCGGCCTTCACCAATTTCGTTTTCAAAGCCGGTACCTGGATAAAAATATATACCACTTTCATGGAGGGATATTGTCAGCACTTGGTCGGTGTCGTAATACGCTTCCTGAACCCCGTCACCGTGGTGGGCATCAATATCAAGATAGAGCACCCGGCGGCCGCGTGCAAGCAGCCAGTTAATAGCGACCACCGCATCATTTAAGTACGAAAAACCGGAGGCCCTTGCCCGGTGGGCATGATGCCAACCGCCGTTCATATTGAAGGCGACATCGAACCCCTCCTCCTCTACCAGCCGCACAGCCTCGAAGGTCGCTCCGGCGCCCAGTGCGGCATAATCAAACAATCCCTTGAAAACCGGACAATCCGCATCACCCAGGCCAAACCTGAAATCGGCCCTGGGCTCTTCAGAAACGCTGAATTCCTTGAGACGAGCAATATAATCAGGGGTATGAAATGACAATAAGAGTTCATCCGGAACAGGCTTGCAGTCACGAATTTGCATGTTCGGGAGCTTCAGCAAACCGTAGGCGTCCATAAGATCGCGCGCCAGTCGGTTCCGATGCAGCTTGAAGGGGTGATCATCGCCAAAATTAAAATTGCCGAAAAGCGGGGAATAGATCAGGGCGGTACGACATGAACGCATCAGCAAGCCTCACGGCAGAATGGACAGAATAAAGAAAACTGCATACCACACATCTAATCGCTTGAAATCTCTATGCAGACGCTGTCACGCATAATATGACACCGGCTGGGTCGAGCCATAGCCGTTAATACCGGACGGTGTCATGGGAGCGAATGATGATTGTGTTGCATCGGTAAGTGACGGGACAGCGCTTTGAGGCTCTTGCCTGGCCGCACCAGCAATAACGGGTATTCCAGGCTGCTTGCCGGTAACCGCCGGATTGCCATAAGCGCGTTGTGCATCACGGGCAACGATACTGTCACCCTTATTTCCGGGCTCAACGGATGCAGGCGGAGCGCCAATTGTTGCTGTTTCCGTGGCAGTTGCCAGCTCCTGTCTGGCCGCCTGCTGCTGGGCGGCGGCCTGTGCAGCCACGGCGCGGTCCTGAGGCGATGGATCTGCAGGGGCCAAGGCAGCCTGAATGACCTGCTCCATCCGGCTTATGGTTTCCTGCGGCGTCTTGCCGGAAGATACAGATATCGGCACTTCACCGCCGGTTATATAATTCTTCCCGTCCGGACCACGAGTGTATGAATAGGAAACCGGCCCGGTCATGGTTCCACCGGCCGACTTGTGAGCAGCCTCGTGAGCCTTTACCTTCAACTCAATGGCTTTAAGCTGCGCAATTTGAGCCTGAACCTGCGGATCTTGCTCTTCCTTAGTACCCTCGACTGACAGATTATTGCTTTGAGACTTTTTTGCATCGCTTGTTTCAATGTTTTTCTGCGGGCTGAGCGGTGAATAGGGTTTGAATTCATCAACCGTCCTCCCGGAGGGCTGCAAACCTTTCTGTTCCTGTACATTTCCAGGAGGAACCCCGGCAATACCGGGCTCATAGAGCTTAGATTCGTCCGGCGCAGAGCGGGTCTGCCGCATCTCTACTGCGTTTCTACCACCAAGAGCCTCTGAAACTAAAGGCTGGCTGTATGTAGATCCGACCGGTTCCATTTGATTTGTATGCCTTTAACCGCCCATGTGAATCAATTTGGTGAAGATAATAAGGATCTTGCTCTCGACTATGCGTTGATTTTATGAATTTTATCTCCAGCAATGACAACAAACTGTACTGATAAAGCATATAGCAGAGCGTATACCATGTCCAGACCAAAAAGGAGACTCCCATGGCATTTACCGACTCATGGTCTATACTGTCCATATACAATTGACATAACCGGCTTTTTCGGTAAAAGCTTTGATAGTAAATTCTGATTTGCTCGAGACGGTACCTCAAGAAGGAACTATTTTAAGTAAATATCCGGTACAAAGAAAGCGCATCTTGCCATGAAGCAAGCACGATACATAACCAAACGCAGTTTCGCATTCCTTCTCATTGTCTTAACCGGCATTTGTGCGCTGGTTTTCAATCTGATCTATGAGAATGCAAAAGAGTCGGCGATTAACAATCTAAATAACGAACAACTGATTCACGCAAAACAGGCTGCACACGGAATTGAGGAGTACTTTGCCACCTGGACCGGTATCCTGAAGTCATTATCGAGGATGAATGAAATTATCAGCGTGGATGCAAATGGCAAACATCAGATGCAATTGTTCTACGATGCACACAAGGATCAGATCAGGTCATTTACCCGAATGAATGAAGACGGAATCATTCTGTTTACTGTCCCCAACAGGGAATCGATCGGCAGCAACCTGGCACATCAAAAACACGTGCAGGAACTCTTCAAGACCCAAAAACCGGTGATTAGCGATGTATTTATGACCGTTCAGGGGTTTAACGCCGTAGCCCTTCATGTACCTGTATTCAAAGGGGAACAATTCAAAGGAAGCATTGCTATCATCATAAACTTTCAAAGTCTGGCAAAACGTTATCTGGAGATCATCCGGATTGGTAAAACAGGCTATGCATGGGTAGTGAGTCGTGATGGGACGGAATTGTACTGTCCCGTCCCCGGACATACCGGAAACAGCGTATTTACCAACTGCAAGGAGTTCCCTTCCATCATCGCCATGGCAGACTATATGCTGAAAGGACATTCAGGCAACACAACCTACACCTTCAACATGATTAGCAACACAAAGATAACTCCGGTTACCAAACATGCAGTTTATCAACCAATCAACCTGGGTAATACCTTCTGGTCCATTGTCGTTGCTTCATCTGAGGATGAAGTACTCTCGTCCCTGAGTTCGTATCGCAACAGGCTGGTACTGGTCATGGGGTTGACCCTCATCGGCTTGATCATCATTGCTGGAATGGGAGTCAAGGCTTTGCTGATCGTCAAAGAGGAAAACGTCCGTACTCATGCCGAGGAGGAATTGCGTGCCAACGAACTGCGATATCGCCATCTTTTCGAACAGAATCCGGCGATAATGCTGATCTACGCAAAGGAGAGCCTTCAGATGTTAGCGGTAAACGAGGCGTTTCTGTTGAACTACGGGTACAGTAACGAGGAGGCACTGGCTCTGCAGCTCACTGACCTTTACCCGGCAGAGGAACAAGCACGGCTTAAAGAGGTAACCGCCAAGATCAGTGGCTACAGCAATGTAGGCGAATGGCACCACTGCCGCAAGGATGGCTCAAGGTTGTCCATCGTTGCAACGTCGAATGATATTTCCTACCAGGGCATAAACGCCAGGATCGCCGTAATCACGGACATAACTGAACGGAAACAACTGGAGGAGCAACTCCACCAAGCGCAAAAGATGGAGTCGATTGGCCGCTTGGCTGGTGGGGTTGCCCACGATTTCAACAACATGCTTGGAGTGATCATCGGATCGACTGAACTGGCAATGCACAAGCTCCCTGAAGACAGTCCTGTTCAAAAATACCTTGAACATACATTTAAAGCAGCACAACGCTCCAGCGAGATAACCCATCAACTGCTTGCCTTCTCTCGAAAAGAGATCATATCTCCCAAACCGGTCAACATGAACAGCATGATAATCGAGTCGGAGAAAATGCTAGTTCGGCTGATTAGCGAGGATATAAAGCTCATCTTTAAGCCTGGCAGCGGCCTCTGGACCGTCCTGTTCGACCCGTCGCAAATGGATCAAATATTGATGAATCTGTCGGTCAATGGCCGGGATGCCATGCCGAACGGAGGCTCACTGCTTATTGAGACCGCTAATATTCATATCGGCAGCGACTTCAAACTGCATCATCAGGATGCCCGGCCGGGCGATTATGTACTTTTGACGGTCAGCGACACAGGCTGCGGCATGAGCAGTGAAACCCGTGAGCATATCTTCGAGCCGTTTTTCACAACCAAAGGGACCGGTAAGGGGACCGGCCTAGGTCTGGCAACTGTCTACGGCATAGTCACCCAGAACAACGGCTTCATAAGCTGCGACAGTGAACCTGACCATGGAACGGTTTTCAAGATCTTCCTGCCTCGATTGATCGATGTGGATGAGACGATTACCGATGAAGTAAAACCAGAAATACAGGCCGGCACGGGGACGATCATTCTGGTAGAGGATGAGACGATGCTCCTCTTGACAACAACGGAAATGCTGAAGGTGATCGGCTACACCGTTATCCAGGCAAAATCACCGGAGGAAGCTATCGCTATTTGTGAGAACAGGGATCTACATATTGACCTGATTCTGACCGACGTAATAATGCCCGGAATGAATGGCAGGGAGATGGCGGAGAAGATCAAGACGTTCCGGCCAGAGATCAAGGTCTTATTTATATCCGGGTACGCAGCGGATTTTGTGGCAGAGCGAGGTGTAGTGGAAAAAGGGATGCAATTCATCCAGAAGCCACTAAACATACAGCAATTAAACGATAAGATTAAGTACGTACTGGGGTTAGAATAGAAAGATGCTGTAAGATGATTATCAAAAATCAACATTCCTTTCTTATTAAACGACAAATGGCCTACAGAATAATCTGTAAGCCATTGTTTTACTTGGTGGAGATGAAGAGGATCGAACTCTCGGCCTCCGCCTTGCGAAGGCGGCGCTCTCCCAGCTGAGCTACATCCCCGGTTAATCTATTCTGCCAGCGGCAATGTTATGGTAAAAACAGCACCTTTGCCTTCATTATAGGCATCTATCGATCCAAAATGGTTGAGAATTATCCGGTTCGCAATCGCCAGCCCAAGACCTGTGCCATGATGTTTAGTCGTAAAGAAAGGGTTGAATATCTGTGAAAGGATCTCTTTCGGAATACCGCCGCCGGTGTCCGCAAACGTGACAATTACAGTTTTTTTGTCAAGCTGTACCTTTTCAAGCGCCAGAACCAGTTGTCCGCCTTCAGGCATCGCATCGCAGGAATTTAGTATCAGATTTAGAAAAACCTGTTTCAGCTGGTGCGCATCACCGGAAACAACCCAAGGGCGAGCATCGCAGGAAAGCGATACCGTAATATTTTGGTCCTCAAAAGCTGCGGCACTGTTTGCAAGACAGTCATGGAGTATTTCCTCCAGATCACAGCGACTGAAACAGATTGTCGGTTTGCGTGAAAACGACAAGATTTCAGCAAGCATTTTTTCAAGCCGAATGACTTCTGATACAATGGTGTCTGCGTAGTTGTGTTCCCGTGTCTCGGCGGGTAATGACTTGAGCAGACGCCCGGCAAAGCCCCCGATGGCAATAAGTGGATTTTTAAGTTCGTGAGCAAGACTGGCAGCCATCTCACCGATGGCTGCCAGTCGCTCGCCATGCAACAGGCGCTCTCTGGCATCTTTCAGGTTTAGATGGGCATCCTCGATACGATTATACAGCATTGAATTTTCGATCGCCATGCCGGCCTGATTGGCAAAGAGTTGGAGAAAATGCAGATTTTCACGGGAAATTTCGCGACCAGTACCCGGATTGTCGACCACTATAATTCCGATAGTATGTTCGCGTGCAACAAGAGGCACTACCGCAAACGGTCCACCGGATAACGATTTAATAAAGTTGCAGGCCGGGCATTTATGGCAGAGCTTGTCATCGTAGCTGCAGAGACTCCGCTCTGAAACAACTTGATGAATGAGCGGGCAGGACATATCAATTTCAATGCGGGTCAACCGCACTTTCAAACAGAATTCGTCAGATCGCTGCAGCGATATTATTTCATCGCTTATATCCCAGCGGCTTCCAAGGGTATCGTGTTCACCGACAATCTCAAGTCCTTCTGACAGTTTACTGGAGACGGCCAACATGCCTTGCAGAACATTAGATTTTTCATTACGCAGAAATAAAATGGCGCGTTCAAACAGGTTTGATGAGGGGGCAGTAATCGCGGTAAGAATAAGATGCGTCAGTTTGTTTAGACGCATAGTGGAAAGCATCGTGTTGCTGAACTGATACAAAAGCGTCAGTTCAGACAGACGATTATCGGTTTCAGGATGATTTAGAGAATCATGAGTGTTCAAGCCTGATCCTGTTTACCGTTAGCAGATATATCAGATTAAACCCGGCGTTCTTTTTCCTCAGCAGCGATCTTACAATCTATACACTGGGTTGTCACTGGCCTCGCCTTAAGACGGGCTTCTCCGATTTCCTCTCCGCAATCATCACAAATACCGAACTCTTTGGACTCTATCCGGTCAAGGGCATCTTTAATTTTGTTGATCAGCTTCCGTTCTCTATCCCTGATGCGAAGCTCAAAACTGCGGTCAGACTCCTGAGTAGCACGGTCGGTAGGATCAGGAAAGTTTGCAGCATCCAAAGTCATCTCAGTTACTGTCTTACCAGCCTCACCTTGCAACACCCTCATCTCTTCATTTAATATGTTTTTGAAATAATCCAGCTTTTCCTGTTCCATATTAACTCCTGATTTCGTATGAACTGTCAGATTTTAGTGAGAATTGCCCAACAAGTCCAGAAAAAAATCAGCGAAAGAAGTCCCAACTTATGTATGCTCCTTTTACAAAACTATTACACTTTATACCATTAAGGCCTTGCTATTATGCGCTTGAAAATTCTATTAGGGGGAAAAATGGCACCGTCACTAAAAATTGGGGCGCACACAGTCCGCTATCCACTCATCCAGGGCGGCATGGGCGCTCGGATATCTGCCGGCAGGTTGGCCGGTCATGTTGCAAAATGCGGCGGTGTTGGACTGGTCGCTGCTGCAGGCATTGCCCTTAACAGCGGCCTCTATGATGGAAAGAACTTTTTTCAAGCAGAGGCAGAGGCCTTTAAAGCCGAGCTGCAAAAAGCTTACGAAATTGCTCCTGACGGAGTTATAGGCGTTAACGTCATGGTCGCTCTTTCTGATTTTGAGCCACTTGTAAAGGCGGCTATCGAAGGAGGTGCAAAGGTTATTGTATGTGGAGCCGGCCTCCCGATGGGGCTGCCGGAACTGACCGCTGGCCATCCTGACGTGGCTCTGGTACCGATTGTCTCGTCACTTCGGGCTGCCCAGTTAATCGCACGTAAATGGCAGAAAGCTTATCACCGGCTGCCGGATGCTGTAGTTGTGGAGGACCCTGATACTGCCGGCGGACATCTGGGTGAAAAAATGGAGAAGATTGGTACAGGTGAGTACAATCAATACGCTACAGTACGTGACATAAAGGCTTTTTTCCGTGATGAATGCGGTGCTGATGTACCAGTGATTGCCGCCGGCGGCGTATGGGACCGGGCGGACCTGGAACATGCCCTGGCTGAAGGAGCTGACGGAGTTCAGATGGCTAGTCGCTTTGTCTGTACAGAGGAGAGTGATGCCAGTGATGAGTTCAAACAGCTCTACCTTGACTGTACAAAAGATGATATCGGCCTGATCATGAGCCCGGCCGGACTTCCGGGGCGAGCCATTTACAAAAATATAGAAAAGATCCGCCAGTACGATCTTGACCATCATACCCCATGCAGAATGGGCTGCCTGAAAAAATGTTCGTATAAGGAGTCCGGCGAACGCTTCTGTATTGTTACCGCCTTGGATCGGGCCCAGCGTGGCGATGTCGAAACCGGCCTCGTTTTTTGCGGGACTAACGCCTGGAAAGCTGACAAGATTACAACTGTACAGGCAATTTTTGACGAACTTTTCGGTGATTTACCTGTAAAATAACCGTACTAATAATAATCAAATACCAGAGCACAGTGATGATTATTCTGTTACTGACATTTTCTGCTTGACTTGTCAAACTCATGTAACTATATTCCATAACTCTTTAAAAATTAGAAGCGGATGGAGATGAGCATATGTACGCAGTTATCAAAACAGGTGGAAAGCAATACAAGGTTACCGAAGGTGAATTTCTCAAGGTTGAAAAACTTGAGGGCGAAATTGGCGACAGCATAGAATTTGCAGAAATCCTCATGGTTGGCGGAGAGAAGACTGTAGTTGGTGCGCCGCTCGTTGCCGGAGCCTCTGTAACAGCCAAAATTGCCGTACAGGGCAAAGGTAAAAAAGTTCTCGTATTTAAATCCAAGCGACGTAAAGATTCTCGTAAACTGCGCGGTCATCGTCAGTTCTTGACTGTTCTGAAAATCGAAAAGATTACTGCTTAATCAAAACCGTATAAATATTTTTCCCAGGAGACACGGAAATGGCACATAAAAAAGCTGGTGGTAGTTCAAGAAACGGTAGAGACTCTGGCGGACAGCGACTTGGCTGTAAGAAATTTGGCGGCGAAAGCGTAAAAGCCGGCAACATAATTTATCGTCAACGCGGCACCCAGATCCATCCCGGCAACAACGTCGGTTGCGGCAAGGATTACACACTGTTTGCATTGATTGAAGGCGTCGTTGCATTTGAGCGTTTGGGCAAGGACCGCAAAAAGGTTTCTGTTTACCCGAACTAAGAGCACTGTCCAATTACGATTTATTTAAAGGCCCGGAAGTTATTTCTTTCGGGCCTTTTCTTTTCGCGACTTTTACCAATAAAACAATGTAACTCTCTTTACTTGCTGCCTTTTTATTTTAATTTTTACCCTCATCACAACACGCAAATAACAAAGAACATTGTTTTATTTATCAACAAACAGTTTGTAAATTCCACATTCTTGGTGTAGAATTCCAAAAAGTGTGTTTCTGAATACTCTGCCAAAAGGTGACCACCATGTTCAAGTCAAGCCTGACCCGCAAGATTGTTTTTATCATTGCTACAACACTTTTCATCGGATTTGCCGGTCTTGGCATTCTTTCCATCTACCTTGAATATACATCTACTATTGACCTGCAAAGAAAAAATGCCCGTCAGCTGGCATCTACCGTCACCCACGATATTCTTAATCAAATGACCAAAGGCGATATGAAGGATTTTGCCGCTTATGTCGCCGAGATAAAGGCCAACGGAGGCGTTGCCGGAATCCGACTTTTTAATGCCGAAGGCAAGGAATGGGGAAGTGAGGCCTCAAGCGAGGAGATGCGCAAGGCGATAGCTTCCGGATCAGCCAAGGAGTTATCTGCAAGCAAAGAGGGAAAGCGCTTTCTTGAACTTGCGGTTCCTTTGGTTAATGAAGAGCGTTGCCGGAGTTGCCACAAGGGTGATGCGAAGTTTTTGGGTGGAGTTATTGTTACTACATCTCTTGAAGACGGCTTTGCCACTGCCATGCGCCTGACTCTGGTTATGTCAGCAGCAGGAGTATTTTTCTTTTTTGCCATGCTGTGGACGTTATATGTTTTTTTCAACCGCACAGTGGTTCAACAGATCATAGAACTTTACAAGCAACTTGGTGATCTTGCCGGTAATGAAGGGGATCTGACCAAGGTACTTCAAGTTCGATCGACTTGCGAAATTGGTCAACTTGGTGCGGAGGTAAATAACCTTACCGATAAAATTCGTAATACTTTTTCTGATCTATATTCGCAAACCTGCCTGATCGGTACAAGCGTCTGCGAGTTAGCCGCCGGTACCGAGAAGACACTGAAGATGACTCAGGACCAGAAAGACCAGGCTTTTACTGTTGCCGCATCAACTGAAGAGATGGCACAGACTATTCATGACGTAACCGAGAATACCCACCGGGCTGCCTCACTTTCCAGTGCTGTTGACATCGCCGCCAGCAGCGGCATGGCTGTTGTTGAAGAAACCTGGGACTGCATGCAGCAGATCAGCGGCAGTGTAAACAACACTCTGGTTATCATCCGCGAGCTGGAGGCGGCATCTACTCATATTGGTGAAATGGTAGTTCTGATCGAAGACATTGCCGACCAGACCAATTTGCTGGCGCTTAACGCATCGATTGAAGCGGCACGGGCAGGAGATGCGGGGAAGGGATTTGCTGTTGTTGCAAGTGAAGTTAAGGGACTTGCAGAGAAAACAACCGCCTCGACACGTGAGATCAAAAAAGTTGTTGCCAGCATACAAAAGACCAGCCGCTCTGCAGCCGACATGATCAGCAATGAAAGTATTCTGGTTAAGACAGGTCTTACTAAGGCTGAGGAAGCGCGTGACAGCCTGGAAAACATTAAAAACCATGCGAACGAGTCGCGGATAATGATCGAACAGATCGCAACCGCTTCAGAAGAACAGAACGCCACAACAAATAATATTTCTGAGATGATTCATCTTGTTTCCCGCAGTGCTGAAGAGACCTATACTATGATGCAACGGACCACCGAGGGCTTTGCAACATTCGCTGATGCCGTTGAACAGATTTATGGTTCAGTCGGTAAGTTTTCGGTCGGAAATTACCACGATACGGTAAAGGGCTACATACGGGAAATCGAAGCACAAGTGCAGGAAGCAATAGAAAAAGCGCTTCGTGATCGGACCATTACTTTAGAGAGCCTTTTTGACAGGAACTATGTACCGATTCCCAATACAACACCGCAGAAATTTACTACCCGCTTTGACTCCTTCTTCGATAAGGTTATTTCTCCATTCCAGGAAATGATTGTCAACCGTGACAGCAAGGTAATGTACGCCATCTGCGTAGACAACAACGGCTATTGCCCAAGCCACAATCTTCGGTTCAGTAAACCGCTTACCGGCAACCCCGAGATTGACAAGAACAATAACAGGACCAAGCGCATCTTTAACGATCATACCGGTATCCGCTGTGCCCGCAACACAGACGGGATGCTCCTGCAGACCTACCGTCGTGACACTGGCGAAATTTTAAATGACATGTCAGAGCCTTTAATTATAAACAACAAGCATTGGGGGGGGATTCGTATCGGCTATCTGGTCCCGAAATAGGATCTAACGGGACAGTCATGTGAACATCTGAGTGTCATTACCAGCGGTTTGAATGTTTACCTTTGTCTTTATAACGATTTCTGAACTCCCACGGCGGCTGTGGATTAGACTCCCTCCAGAGCCCTACGCGGTGTGATCGGGCCCTATTTTCGCTGCCGATATATTCCGACTCGTATGTTCCTTGAAGGTATTGACGGTATGCCCACGCCATACCATCCTCAACCATCTCGCGATTGATGTCCCTCCCACCATAGCGGATGACGGCTACCGCCCGCTTGTATTGATCTATGTCAATGATTTCTGCAGTAACACGCCGCCCCATTATCTTATACATCAACGTTCGCCTGGCGATGCTGCCGTACGACTGTCCAGGCATATCCGGTTTCCTGGTCTCCGGAGCATCAATCCCATACAGTCTCACCTTTAGCCGGCTACTCTCGCGAGTGGTCAACAGCACAGTATCACCATCGTAGATTGCTCTTACCATTCCTTCTACAGTCCTTCCGGCACAGGCGCTATTGACCAGAAAGAGAACCTGCAAAATGGCTACAATAACCGTTTTCATCTATACCAGTTCCGCTGCATAATTGAATTCGGTTGTACCGGAAAGCTCACGGCCTGACTTGAAAGCGGCCATGATTTCACCCCACCTTTCGCGGGGTTCTCCACTAAGATCTATAACAAAAGAATTGCATCCTTTCTGCTTTAGTTCACCATGCCGTGCGGTCAGCGAGAATGGCTGTGTCGAGGTTATCGTCTGCAGACCATCATGACTTGTAACACGATAGGTCTCTCCCCGGTCTGACCGGAGCGGAGTATTGGCATGTACGTCTTTAAGACGGATCTTTGTGGTCATGACCGGCAGCGGTGAATAAACAATTATCCGTTGTTCGATATCTATTCCGGCCCCGAGCAAATCGGCAATATTACCGCCGTCATCTTCCATATATAACGTAGCCGCTTCTGCACCAAGTTCTTTCCAGGCGGTCAGCGCCTGACTGTTAAGCGTGAAACAGCGGTGCCAAGCGGAGATATGCAGACCTTCAAGACCTCGAAGCATATAAAAATGGGAAAGATTTGCCGCCTCGAAACGGCGAAAACCGGCTTTGTACAGCGTGCAAATTGTGTCACGGTACAACGGGACATCACGATCAAAAAGAATGAACGGGAATTGCCATATAATCCGTTCCTCCGAACCACGCATGCGCGGAACTGCTGAAGAAATCTGGTGAATGGCCGCTTTTGAAAGAGGCAACAGCGTAGCATCAGCTCCGTTTTGAAGCGGGAAACGCCACTCTTTCGGATCATCCATGACCACCGTCAATGTTTCATGTGATCCTGGTCGACTTTTGGCGTCCTGCACCATCTTCAACTCAAGCAGGGCGCCCTTGCGGGCAGAGGCAACATGTTCCCGGAGAACAACCGTGGTTGCATCACGCAACTGACCGTAGAAACGGCGGCGGAGATCTTTGAACAGTGCCGATGGAATCAGCACGGCCGGAAAATCAGTCGCCTCGAGTGATTCAAGCCGGAAGTTTGTATCACCGCATTTCGAAAACTGACCGGACAGAACCGCCTGCATATCACCGCTACGGGCCGGTTCCAGCGGGCCAAGCGGGAAGCTGAACTGGTGATTATATCCCGCTACTTCGGCAGCAACATGAAGCTGTTCATCCTTCAGGGAAACGACCAGCCTGCATGGGAGCTTGTCCCCCTGCCCTCCCTCAAGTCTGCGCTGGCAGGCACTATCACTAAGCGTGTATGCCGATTTTGATGAAACCTTATAGATCGAATCCCCGACTGAAAAACTGAAGGGTGTCTCAACCTCCACTGTAGCTCCTGCCGGAGCCTCCATGACCTTCTTTCTGTTGTAAACCAGTTCTCGCACCGTCCAGGCCTGACCGGCCATGTCGCTTTTGGGCTGCGCCCGCAAACGATCTCCTACATACAGGGCGTCTCTGGTTTCAAAGATCAAACTCTTTCCTTTGATGCCTTTGATCTGACCGACAAAACGCCCGGTACCCCCCTTCTGCCAAGGGTTAGCGATATCGTCCGGCTGCTGTGATGAAAGGAAACCCTTGGTCGGAGTGCGGCCGAAGGAATATTTTAGAATACCCTTGGCAACGGTCAGCGCCTCCTTGTGCGTTTTTTCAGGGGCATCCAATACGGTTCGGTAGGCTTCAACAACAGAGGCAACATATTCGGCCGATTTCATCCGCCCCTCAATTTTAAGCGATTTTACCCCTGCTTTGATCAGATCCGAAAGCAGGTCAATTGCCGACAGGTCACTGGTGGAAAAATAATGCCCCTCCTTGCCGCGATGGCTGTAAAGGCGGCGGCATGGCTGGGCGCAGCGGCCACGGTTACCGCTGTGACCACCAAGCAGAGACGAGAAAAAACATTGCCCCGATACTGAGAAGCAGAGTGCCCCATGGACGAAACATTCAATCTCGACTGGAGTGGCTGCTGCAATGGCGGCAATTTCATCAACCGCCAGCTCCCGTGCAAGAACGGCTCGCTGAAACCCGAGCTCCTCCAGCATCTTGACACCGGGGGTATTGTGTATCGTCATCTGGGTTGAAGCGTGCAGAGGTATGGAGGGGAAATGATTGCGAATCAGCCGCGCCACAGCGAGATCTTGCAGTATCACACCATCGACCCGCATCCCCGCAAGGGCTGCCAGCGTGTCCACAAGTTGCGGCAATTCCTTCTCATTAACCAGGGTGTTGAGGGTGATGTAAATCTTCCGGTCCTGGCCGTGGGCATAGGCCAGCATCCGCTCCATCTGTGCCAGAGTGAAGTTTTTAGCGCGGGCACGGGCCGAAAACTCTTGCAAACCGGCATAAACAGCATCGGCGCCTTTTTCAATTGCAGCGAAGAAGGATTCAAGTGAACCTGCGGGGGCGAGAAGTTCGGGTTTCATAGTTGATCGTTTCATAAGTAATAATCTACCACAGAGCCAAGGTGGCTAGACAAAAAATCTAACGTAAGGTGAAAATGCGGGACAAGGTCAGCTGTACGAATTTCTTAAGCTATATAAACAGCTACATATTCGCCGACTGTATAGATTTGGCTTTCATGAAAACATAAATTTCCTCTGCTGACATCGGCTTGGCAAAATAATACCCCTGCACTTCATCACACTTGTGGTGACAAAGAAAATCAAGCTGCTCCTTTGTTTCGACCCCCTCAGCAATGACCTTCAGCTTCATGCTGTGGCCCATACCGATTATTGCTTGGGCAATGGCTGCATCATCAGGGTCGGTTATAACATCACGGACAAAACCCTGATCAATTTTAATCCGGTCAATAGGGAGAATCTTGAGATAACTGAGCGATGAATAGCCTGTGCCAAAATCGTCTATGGAGAGATGAATACCAAGATCCTTTAACGTACGGAGTATCTTGATATTTTCATCAGCATTATCCATGATGCAGCTTTCAGTAATTTCCAGCTCAAGATAATGGGGATCAAGTCCAGTTTCCTGAAGAATTTCTTCGATATTCGTCAGGAGATTTTGCTGCTGGAACTGCCGTACTGACAGATTCACCCCCATTTTTACAGGAGGAAAACCAGCCTCTTGCCAGGCCTTGTTTTGGCCACACGCCATGCGCAATACCAATTCGCCAAGCGGGATAATCAGCCCACTTTCTTCAGCTACCGGGATAAATACACTCGGGGGGATCAACCCCTGCTCAGGGTGATTCCAGCGCAGCAACGCCTCGAAACCGATGACCATCCCGCTTTCAAGGTCGATTTGGGGCTGATAATTAAGGAAAAATTCACCAAGCTCCAAAGCACGGCGCATACCGCTTTCCAAAATCAGTCGCTCAATAATTTTTATGTTCATATTCGCGGAAAAAAACTGATAGCTATCTCTCCCCTTTTGCTTTGCCTGGTACATGGCAATGTCTGCATTTTTGAGCAATGTGTCTGCATTATTGCCATCCATCGGGTAAAGAGCTATGCCTATACTGCATGTATTGACCACTTCCTGCGCGCCAAGTAAAACCGGTTCTGCCAGTTTTCTCAGGATTTTCTGGGCAATTGTGGTAATAGTTTCTTCATGAACCAAGTCGAAAATTATGACAAATTCGTCTCCTCCCAATCGTGCAACGACATCGCTTTTGCGCACTGAGTTCATGAGTCTCTCGCTCACGACCCGTAATAGCTGATCTCCATGGGAGTGCCCAAGGGTGTCATTGATTCCTTTGAACCGGTCGAGATCAATAAACATTACCCCAACAAGATGCTTGTTTCTGTCTGCCTGGATCAGAGCAAAATCTAGCCGTTCATAGAGCAAGGTTCGGTTTGGTAAACCAGTCAGGGTGTCATAGAAGGCAAGTCGGTTGATCTTATGTTCGGCCTTTTTACGTTCTGATATGTCGATGAAACTTTCGAGCAGGTGCTTCCGATCACCAAGATACACCGTCGTAACGGTTTTAATAATCGGGACTTCTTCACCGTTAGCGGCCAGAAGCACACGTTCGGAATTGTCCACCTCCTGCCCCTTATCGGTAATGGGACACTCACCAAAAGCTGCCGTACATACAACTTTATGGCATACGGAGCCGATCACATCTTCTCTACTGGAGCCAATCATCTGCAGAGCTATTTTGTTTATTTCGGTAATCACATGAGTTTCTGCATCGATAACCATAATCCCGGAGTGCATGCAGTCAAGGATGGTCTTTATGCGCACTTCACTCTCTCGCAGTTTGAAAAATGCTTTGCCAAGCAGGAATCCGCAGATACCGCCGATAAGGACCGGAACCAGATAATTCCTAAAGTGGAAGGGGACGCCGGTTACAAACGTATTTTGCAAAGTGGCAAAGATCGACACCACAATGGCCCCGGTTAAAAAGGGTAACGCCTTTCTGGCATATGCTTGTTTAAAGCGAATCATTACCACACCTGTCTAACGTATTTTTGCCCCCTCCTTCCTTAAAAAAGGGAGCTTAATGCAAAAAACAAACCGGGATACAGCAACATGGCCGTATCCCGGAGTGTACAACTGCAATTAGGAAAAGAACATCTATTTCTCCAGCAAAATTCGCAGCATCCGGCGGAGCGGTTCCGCTGCCCCCCACAGGAGCTGGTCGCCACAGGTGAATGCCGATACGTACTGAGGGCCCATTTTCATCTTGCGCAGGCGACCGATTGGAACGGTCAGAGTTCCGGAAACTGCGGCAGGGGTGAGTCCTGCCAAAGAATCAGCCTTGGTGTTAGGGACCAACTTAACCCACTGATTATCATTCTTGATCAGGTTTTCAATCTCGGCGATAGGCAGGTCTTTGTTCAGTTTTATCGTCAAAGCCTGACTGTGGCAGCGCATCGCGCCGACCCGCACACAGATGCCATCGACCGGGATCGGAGTTGTCGTACCGAGGATCTTGTTGGTTTCCAGAAAGCCTTTCAGCTCTTCGCGGCTCTGTCCATCCTCCACCTCACGATCAATCCAGGGGAGCACATTTCCGGCCAGCGGAAAACCGAATTCTTTGGTTGGCATGGAGCCATCACGGAGAGTGGCGGTTACCTTTTTATCTATCTCCAGAATAGCAGAACCGGGATTTTTCAGCTCTTCAGCGACTACTCCCTGCAGAACGCCCATCTGCGACAAAAGTTCACGCATATTGGGGGCACCGGCACCACTTGCAGCCTGATAGGTCATGGAACTGATCCATTCAACAGCATTGGCGCGGAACAGCCCGCCCAGAGCCATCAGCATCAGGCTGACCGTACAGTTGCCGCCGATGAAATCCTTCTCACCCTTAGCCAACGCAGTATCGATCACTCCCCGGTTAACCGGGTCAAGGATAATAACGGCGTTGTCCTCCATACGCAGGGTGCTGGCGGCATCGATCCAGTAGCCGTTCCACCCCTGTTTGCGCAGTTCAGGGTGAACCGCTTTCGTATAATCACCCCCCTGACAAGTAAGGATTACGTCCAGCTTCTTTAGCTCGGCAATGTCTGAGGCATCCTTCAATGTGCCTGCATCCATCGGAGCCGGCTGTCCAGCCTGGGAAGTCGTGAAAAAAACCGGCTCAAACCCAAGTGCAAAATCGTTCTCTTCCTGCATCCGCTGCATAAGAACCGAACCAACCATACCGCGCCATCCGACGATTCCAACTTTCATAGTTGTATTCCTTTTCTAATTAAGATGAGTTTTAAAGATTTGCGATGATTGCCGCACCCATTTCCTTCGTGCTCACTAATTTCTCACTATCTTTCTTCTGATATATGTCAGCAGTGCGGTAACCCTGATCAAGAACCTTGGCTACTGCGTTGTCGATGGCATCTGCGGCATCAAGCATGCCACAGGAAAACTTGAGCATCATCGCCGCAGAGAGGATTTGAGCGATGGGATTGGCTATGCCTTTACCGGCGATATCCGGTGCCGAACCACCAGAGGGCTCATACATACCGAATGTCCCCTCTGCCAATGAAGCTGAGGGAAGCATCCCAAGCGAACCGGTCAGCATGGCAGCTTCATCGGAAAGAATGTCACCAAACATGTTTTCACACAAAATAACATCAAACTGTTTCGGCCATTTAACAAGCTGCATGGCAGCATTATCGACATACATATGGGTCAGTTCGACATCCGGATATTCACTTGCTATGCCGATAACTATTTCGCGCCAGAGCACCGATGTTGACAGCACGTTAGCCTTATCAATGGAGCAAACCTTTTTACCGCGCTTTCTGGCGGCCTGAAAAGCAACGTGGGTAATACGCTCAATCTCCGGAACGCTGTAGCGCATGGTATCAACACCAACACGTTCACGTCCAATCCCTTCAATACCTTTTGGCTGTGAAAAATATATTCCGCCGGTCAGCTCACGAATGACAAGTATATTAAAACCGCCACCGATAACCTCTTCCTTGAGGGATGATGCACCGGTTAAAGAAGGAAAGATAATGGCCGGACGCAGGTTTGCGTACAGGCCGAATATCTTGCGAAGCGGCAGCAGAGCGCCGCGTTCAGGCTGTTCGTCAGGGGGCAGAGTTTCCCATTTCGGACCACCAACCGAACCGAACAGAATAGCATCTGATGCTTTACAGATATCAATTGTACTCTGCGGAAGTGCCTTCCCTTCATTGTCAATGCCGGCTCCCCCAACATTGGCAGGAGTACGTGTAAATGTTACGTCAAACTTCTTCTCAACGGCATCAAGAACATTAAGTGCTTCAGCCATAACCTCAGGACCAATGCCATCGCCTGCCAGAACCGCTATTTTATACATTTTGCCCATAATCCCCCCAATTATTCGCATCATAATTCCAATCTGCTGATAATAATTTTCACCACACTGTTTTGTCAAACTAAAAGCGCAAACTACTGGCTCTTGTTCTGCATATTTAAACTTTTTGCAGGTTTCAAATCCCAGCACTTATCACAAGTCATAAGTGTTGATTAACGCGTCTCCATCCCGTACAATAACACCATTTCCGTTTAAGGGGTGCACAGTGAGCAATCTGCTATTAATTACCGATGTAGCGCGCCTGAGAAAAGTCTTTGGCCGCCTGACCGAAAACAAGAACATTCGTTTGCGCGTTGTGAACAACCTCGAAAAAGGTGGCGAAGAGATTGCCATCGAAAAACCGGACGTTGTTTTTGTTCAGACCCATTTATCTGGACTTTCGGCCGATATTTTGCTCATGCACCTGAAAAAACAGCTGGGGCGCAAGCGCTCACGCTTTGTACTGCTCGCCTCTGCCAGCCAGACCAATGAAGCAATTATTAAGCCCTTCCAGGGGTGGCTGGACACATCAGCAGATGATAGCCAGCTGCTGTCCGAACTGCAGCAACTACTTGACACACTTTTAAGCAAGCCCAAAAAAAGTGCCGAACCTGAGTCACCGGAGCCAAGTGAAGTGTCAGATTTCACGCCACAACCGGTAATCAGCACGGAATATTCTGTTGGCCTCAACGCGCCACAGCTTCCCGAGACAGTTACAACACCACAGGTCGATGTAAAGCTACAGCTCCCTGTTACTTCACAACCTGTCCCTGCCACCACTGAACCTTCTTTGGAGGAACAGGGGCTCACCTACTCTCCACGCCAGAGACTTTCTGTCTATTCTGAATTCACCAGCTCATTTGACAATGCGGTCAGCAGCACGCCCGAGCCGGAAACTCTAGAGCAGGCGGCTCCTTCCATTGTTCACAACTGGGATAGCGAAAACATAGACACCGTTGAGACTAAACCGACACGCTCAAAAAGGGGAACTTTTCTGCTCTGGCTTGCACCGGTTGTCATTGCGGTCGTCGTAATAACATATCTGCAACAAAATAAACCGGCCTCTAAACAGGAACCACCAGCAGCCGTTGTGGCACCTGCTGCAAAGACATCCCCTGCAAATGTTCCAACAGCCGGCCCAGCCAAAGTGCCTGCTGCCGCAACCTCGGGAGCCACTGCAGCCCCTCAGGAAATGGATCGGATGAGTGACAAGGCAGTACTGACAGCCATAGCCGAAAACAGAATTTCTAAAAACCCGGCCCCTGTGGTTGCATCTGATGCGCGACCGACAACCCTGCCAGACTTCATTCCTCGCAGTGGCTTAGATAAACAGTTCAGCGCCGCAAATCCGGGTTGGGAGAGATATAAAGGGCAGGTTACCGAATTCAAAGTGCTGCGCGAAGCTCAGAAAATCAGGGCCATTCAAGTGATTGACAGAGGCGGGAATGGTGTGCCGGAATCATTTATGAAAGGGGTACTGCGACAGGTCACGAAAAATCCTGTTTTCAGAACGGAATTAACAGAAAAAAAAGAAGGGTACGAGATTCTGCGCGGCCGTATTGCCGATAACATCAAGGTTGTGTACTACCGTGACGAGAATGGCGGAAAACTGCGGGCCTTTGTGATAACTTGGCAATGAAACCTGAGCGCAAATTGCAAAAACTACACAAACCTGCATTAAATACATCTTAAGATGAGAGAAAAGCGAGATAAAGGCTTTACGGAAATACCATCTCTTGGCAGGAACAATCATGAAACCACTCTTTTCTCTCCCCATCCGGGCACAGCTGCTGCTTATTACTCTGATGATTGCCATTCCAGCTATCGCCATCATCATCTTCACCGGTATGCAGCTGCGTGAGCGGGCTGTCAATGAAGCGTATGCACTGACCCGTCTGACTGCTGAGAGAGTGGCGTCTGAGCAGAAAGACACCGCATCCGATATTGAGCAACTGCTCGTTACCCTCGCCCAGATGCCGGATGTCAGGATGCAGAACAAGGCGAGAGTTCAGCCGCTGCTGCTGCAGCTCAAGGCGCTGAATCCGGAGTATCTTAATATTCTGGTTGCCGACCAGCGCGGCAAGACCTGGGCCGCAGTAAGCATGCCTCCTCCCCCTTCCCTGTTGAATGACCGCCGCTACTTCAAAAACGCCATTGCGACAGGGCGCATCTCCTCCGGCGAGTACGTGATCAGCAAGAGTCTTGCTACACCGGTTTTCCATTTTGCGTACCCCTACCGGGATCAGTCAGGCAAGATCAATGGCGCCATTGTCGTAGCGCTAAGCCTTGAAAAATACCTTGCTACCCCGAAAAATTCCCGTTTTTATGAAGACAGCAACATCTTACTGCTTGACCATAATGGGATAATTTTGAGCCGTGCCGTTGAGCCGGAAAAGGTTATCGGCAAAAAATACCCTGAAAAGCCTCTTCTGGAAATGTTTGCCGGGCCTGAAGAGTATTCGTATAAAGGGGTGGGATCACTGAATGATGAACGCTTTATCAGTTATCGCAAAATTTGGCTTGAAGGTGAAGCAACACCTTACATGTACGTTCGTGTAGGAGTTCCGGTTAAAACTGCCATGGCGAACGCCAACCGGTTCATGGCTAAGAGTGTCGCCATACTCTCGGCATTTCTTTTCGGCACTCTGCTGCTGGCTTACCTGATTGGCAAGCGCTCCATAGCAGACCGCATCAGCCTGCTGCAGCATGCCTCGAACCGGATTGCAGACGGAGACCGGCAGGTTCGAGTCTCTGACTCGGTTGTGGGAGGGGAATTGGGTTCGCTTGCACAAAGCTTCGACAGCATGGCCAGTAAGCTTGCTGAGCGGGAACGAGCTATCAGGGAGAGCGAAGAACGTTTTAAGGCGCTTAGCGAGGCCTCTTTTGGCGGCATCATCATTCATGACAAGGGACTTATTCTTGAATGCAATGTAGGCCTGTCAGATCTGACCGGTTTCAGCTACGAAGAGCTTATCGGCATGAACGGTCTAGAGCTGATTGCCCCGGAATCGCTTGATACCGTGCTGGCAAATATTCGGAGCGGCTACGATCAGCGCTACGAAGTGACCGGTCTCAAAACGGACGGGTCACGGTATCCTCTTGCCATAAAAGGGAAGAATGTCACTTACAAGGGTCGCGATGTACGGGTCATAGAGTTTCGCGACATCACCGAGCGCAAGTGGCTGGAAAATGAAAAGCATCTCCTCGAAAAGCAATTCCAGCAGACCCAGAAACTGGAGAGCCTCGGTGTCCTGGCTGGTGGCATCGCCCACGACTTTAACAACATTCTCGCGATCATTGTGGGGTATTGCGGTCTGACAAAGAAGAATTATGAAAATGCCGAGAAGCATATTCCGAAAATAGAACAAGCAGCCGAACGTGCCGCCGCATTGTGCAGCCAGATGTTGGCCTATGCCGGAAAAGCTTCACTCACTCAGAGTCAGGTCAATACCTGGATGCTGGTGGATGAGATGGTCACCATGCTGAAAACAACCCTCCAGCAAAACATCGTGATCAAACTCGAACTCGGCACCGATATCCCCTTCATTATGGGCGATGCCAGTCAGCTCAGGCAGGTTGTCATGAACCTGATCATCAATGCCGCCGAAGCTATCGGCGATGCTGAAGGTGAGATATATGTCAAGCTGGCAAAGACAGAGATCAGTGTGGAGCTACCTGAAAAAGATCATCTTGGATTTATCATACCGGCAGGACGCTATATCTGCTTTGAAGTCAGCGATAACGGCTGCGGTATGGATGATGACACAAGACATAAAATATTCGAGCCGTTTTACACCACCAAATTCACTGGTCGTGGCCTGGGGATGTCGGCAGTACTTGGCATCATCAAGGCACATAACGGGGCATTGCAGCTTGAAAGTCTGCCAGGCCATGGCACAACCTTCAGGGTCTATCTGCCAGCTCAGCTCAGCATCTTAGAAACAGAGGAAACTCCACAGACAAAAGATGCAGCACCGTGGTTGGGGAGCGGCACAATTCTGCTGGCAGAAGATGAAGAGCAGGTCAAATTAATTGCAACAATCATGTTAAAGGAAATGGGATTCCATGTTCTTGATGCCGCAAACGGCAAAGAGGCATTGGAGCTCTATCTGCAGAACGCCGCTGATATCACCCTCGTAGTGACCGATATGGGTATGCCGGTTATGAACGGGTATGATCTGTTCTACAAACTGAAACAGCTCAACCCGCAACTGCCGATTATTATCTCGAGCGGTTTTGGTGAAGGAGATATAGTCTCTAAGATTCCCAGTGAAGAGATAGCCGGGATGCTCAACAAGCCGTATAGATTTGAGCAGCTGCGGGAGGTGTTGAGGTGTGTTGTGGAGGAGGCAAAGTCAGCTAATGCATAAGAGTAAATTCTGCGGGCGCACAGTAGCAGCAAGAGCCACTTCATTCGAGGTGGCTCTTGCTGCTACTCTTTAGCTGAATTTTGTGCTGTTGTGTTGCAGGAGCCGTGCAATTTCTTCTGCTGTCTGGAACTGACCGGCAAATAATACCATGTCGTTTACTACTTCCACCTTTTGTTAGTAGGAAACGGTGATGGTTATTTCATGCTTTAAAAAAGCTGGTAATGGCCGCTATGGCCCGATCAATCCCCGCAGCATCCACATCCAAATGAGTTACAAAACGCAGACGATACAAGCCCGTAGCCAAAATTCCATTCGTTTTCAGGTACGGCAACAACTCTACAGAGCGCTTTTTGGCTGATCCAACCAGATCAACAAAGAGAATATTAGTCTGCGGCACTTCCACCCGCAGGCCGGGCACATTTGCCAAGCCCTCTGCCAACCACTGTGCAAGAATATGGTCTTGAATCAGTCGGTTCACATGGTAATCCAGTGCGTGAGTACCTGCAGCGGCCAATACGCCAGCCTGGCGCATGCCACCGCCTGCCATTTTCCGTATGCGATGTGCAGAAGAAATAAATTCGCGAGAGCCACACAACACTGACCCCACCGGAGCACCAAGTCCTTTACTCAGACAAACCGAAACGCTATCAAAACAACTGGCAATACGCCGTGCTTCTTTGCGAACATCTCTACCGGTTACAGCGGATTGTGCCGTTGCAGCATTGAACAAACGGGCACCGTCAAGATGAGTAGCCAATCCTTTGCTCTTAGCCAATTGTGTTGCCTGCTGCAGATATTCAATAGGCAGCAGTTTGCCTCCAAGAGTGTTTTCCTGCGCCAGCAGTCTGGTGCGTGCAAAATGTGCATCATCAGGTTTAATGGCCGCTTCGATATCTTCCAGACTTAAGGTCCTGTCCGGCTGGTGCTGTAGCGGTTGTGGCTGTACACTGCCGAACACCGCCGCCCCTCCACCTTCCCAGCGGTAACAGTGGGCAAACTGTCCCACGATGTATTCGTCACCCCGTTGACAGTGACTCAGTATTACACACAGGTTACTCTGCGTACCGGAGGACACAAACAGAGCAGCTTCAAAACCAAGTAGGGCTGCTATTTTTTCTTGCAAGGTATTGACGCTCGGATCATCGCCAAACACATCATCACCCAGCGGTGCAGCCGCCATGGCATTACGCATGTCAACAGTGGGTTACGTTACGGTATCGCTACGCAAATCTACTATGGGTATCATTGCAAACTCCTCTGAACAGATAAACTGCAAATCTCTTTTCAACCAGCTAAAAGCGACCATCACCCACCAGTATTTTAAATTACGGCACTAAATCGGTATCAGGGGAAAGAAATAGACATGAAGACATGAAAAAAGGCTCCACGGAAAAACCGTAAAGCCTCTATTCATCAATGGTGCCCGGGACTAGACTCGAACTAGCACACCCTTGCGAGCACAAGAACCTGAATCTTGCGTGTCTACCAATTCCACCACCCGGGCAGGTGAACTGTTCTCTTATCATTTCCATTTTCACATTGCAAGCAGAAAAAGACACACACCCCGCAGAAAGGCCCTAAAAACTTGACAAACAGACACACGTGGTGATATCAAAAGTGTTCACATTTTCAGATATCTATCGGAGGAATCATCATGGAACGTACATTCGCAATCATTAAACCGGATGCTGTTGAGCGCAAGCTGGCTGGCCAAATCCTGACAAGAATCGAAGAAAAAGGTTTCACCATCGCTGGAATGAAAAAAATCCAGCTGACCAGAAAGCAGGCTGAAGGCTTTTATTATGTTCACAGTGAGCGTCCTTTTTTCAACGACCTGTGTGCTTTCATGTCCCGTAGCCCGGTGATCGTACTCTGCCTGGAGAAAGAGAATGCTATCGCCGACTGGCGTACTCTGATGGGTGCCACTAATCCCGCAAATGCCGAACCAGGAACAATCCGCAAGGATTTTGCTGTCAATATCGAAGAAAATTCATCACACGGTTCTGATGCTCCTGAAACTGCTGCTTTTGAAATTCCGTATTTCTTCAGCGCACTGGAATTGGTATAGTTATACAGAAGCATTTTTAGAACACAAAAAAAGGCCCTGCGATTGCGGGGCCTTTTTTTGTGTCTTGGGAGGAGAAGTAAAGGAATCAGGTAAAATGAGTTTCCAGTGCTTCAGCCAGTGCATCAAGAGTGTAGGATTCCGGCTCGATATCAACCTTCAGTCCCAGTTCTCGACAGCTTTTTGATGTTATCGGGCCTATTGAAGCGACCACGACCCCTTTCAGCATATCCAGCATTAATTCTTCTCCCAGCATGGTGGCCAGGTTTTGAACCGTTGAAGATGACGTAAAGGTAATACAGTCGACCGAGCGCTTTTCGAGAGCAAAGAGTGTCTCAGGGGGAAGCCGGTCCGGAAAAATATTGCGATACGCGACCGGGCTGTCGACGTGTGCTCCCATCCGCTTCAATTCTAGCGGGATAATGTCACGTGCCTTGTCAGCACGCGGAAAAAGTACGCGGCTGCCCTGAATGTCCAGGCGGGAAAATTCGTCTACAACACCTTCGGCTTTATAATCGGTCGGTACCAGATCCGGTTTTATGCCAAACAAACGGATCTCGTCGGCCGTTTTTGGGCCAACTGCGCATATTCTGCATCCTGCAAAAACCCTTGCATCAAATCCCAGCGTATCCAACCGCTGAAAAAAGAATCGAACTGCATTCGCTGAAGTCAGCACGACCCAGTCATAGTTCGGCAATTCACGAATAGCCAGATCAAGCAGTTGCCAACTCTCCGGCTCCACCAGCTGAATTGTTGGACATTCCAGTACTGTTGCACCTCGTGCCGACAACTTGGCAGAAAACTCGCCTGCCTGCTCAGCGGCTCTGGTGACGACTATTTTCTTCCCACAAAGCTGGCGCCTTTCAAACCATTGCAGCTTCTCACGCAATGCAACCACTTCGCCGACAATCGTGACCGCTGGAGGTTTAAAATCGCTTGCTTCAGCTCGGTCGGCAATATCGGCTAATGTACCGACCAGTATCTGCTGGCATGGGGTTGTTGCCCAGCGCACCAGCGCAACCGGTGTATCAGGAGATCTGCCATGCTCTATCAGGCGCTGCATATTGCGCCTCAGTGTGGTAACCCCCATATAAAACACAATCGTACCGCCGCCTAAAGAAAGACGATCCCAGTCTATGCTTGATTCGTACTTGTCTTTCCCTTCCTGGCCGGTTACAAAAGCAACCGAAGCGGTTATATCACGATGAGTCAGAGGGATACCAGCATATACAGAGGCTCCGACAGCGGCGGTAACGCCAGGGACTACCTCAAAAGGAATGCCGGCCTCACGCAGAGCTTCGCACTCTTCACCGCCGCGTCCAAACACAAATGGGTCGCCACCCTTCAGACGCACAACAATCTTCCCTGCCGTGGCCTTTGCAACAAGCAAGCTGTTTATCTCGTCCTGACCCTGATTGTGACGACCGCCGATTTTGCCTGCATAAATGCGCTCGGCGGCTTCAGGGGCGTGGTTAAGAAGCTGTTCGTTGGCCAGATAGTCATAGACAATTACCTCGGCCTTTCCCAAGCACGCCACCCCACGCAGTGTGATCAGGGACGGGTCGCCGGGACCGGCGCCCACAAGATAAACGATTCCGTTACTCACCTATCGACCTCTGATATACCTCTTCCAGAATAGCCTTGCCCCCTTCGGCCAGCAACTGATCGGCAAGGCGGATACCAAGCTGTTCGCTTTCAGCAACAGGACCGCTGATTTCGCCGCGGACTGATCGCTGGCCGTCAACGGCAGCGATGAAACCGACCAGACGCAGCTGGCCTCCGCTGACAGTGCCGTGAGCCGCAATCGGCACCTGACAGCCACCCTCACAGCGTTTAAGCAGCGCACGTTCAGCACGGACAGCATAGCTGGTATCGGCATGGTTAAAGAAGTCTATCGTCTCGGTTATAACCGGATCGGCCAGACGGCATTCGATTCCCAAAGCACCCTGACCAATGGCCGGAATAGAGAGATCAACATCCAGGTATTCGCCTACGCTGTCGGTGAAGCCGAGGCGTTTCAGCCCGGCGGCGGCGAGAATAACCGCATCCAGATTGTCCTCGGTAAGTTTTCTGATACGGGTTTCTACGTTGCCCCGAATGATACACATCTGCAGATCAGGGCGTACTTTCAAAAGCTGGGCCTGACGGCGCAGTGCACTTGTGCCGATGCGGGCTCCCTGGGGCAGATCTGCAAATTTTACATTACGGGAGATTACGGCATCACGCGGATCCTCACGCTCTGTGATACAGTGCAGCCCCAAGCCTTCCGGAAAGTCAGTAGGTACGTCTTTCATGCTGTGTACAGCGATATCGATCTCATCACGCAGCATCGCCTCTTCGATCTCTTTGACGAATAAACCTTTGCCGCCGACCTGTGCGAGGGGAACATCCAGAATCTTGTCACCAATCGTTTTGATTTTGGTAAGGGTAACTTCCATACCGGGATAGCGCTTCTCAAGTTCTGATTTTACCCAGTTGGCCTGCCAGAGGGCCAGCTGGCTTGCACGGGTTCCGATACGTAACTTCTTTGGGGGCATAATGTTCTCCATTCCTCGTATAATTTAGATGCTATTATTCTTCAAGTTCCAATTCTTCATCGTCACGTTGTAATGCTTCCAGCTCAAACAGCTGACGCAGAGCGTCGATATACAGATCGACCCGCCCCCCCTGACCTGCCTTCTTGAGAACAGAAGTAGGGGCGTGAAGCAACTTGTTCATCATGGCAATCGTAAGCGATTCCAAGCGTTTTTCGGCATCAGGAGGCAAATCCTTCCACCCGGCTACGGTCTTATCTAGCTCGGCGCGGCGAATCTCGTCAAAACGGTTGCGCAGAGCGATAATAGCAGGAGTCACCTCCAGCGTTGAAAGCCATTTGTGGAACTGGCCGATCTCCTGTTCAATTATCTCCTCAGCTTTTTCAGCCTCCAGACTTCGCTGGGCAAGATTGGCCTGGACAATTTCCTGCAGGTGATCAACGGTAAAAAGGTAGGCGTTCTCGACATCATCAACCTTTGGGTCTATATCGCGCGGAACAGCGATATCAATAAAGAAAATCGGCTTTGACCGTCGACGCTTGACTACTTCTTTGGCATCCTCCGGCCCGATAATACAGTGCGGGGCTCCGGTAGATGAAAGAACGATATCGGCCCGATGGAGATGTTCAAGAAACGACTCAAAACGGACCGCCTCGCCGCTGAACTCCTCTGCCAGACGTTCTGCCCGCTCATAGGTACGGTTTGTGACCATCACTCCTTTCGCGCCGCTGTTAAGAAAATGCTTGGCAGCCAGCTCACACATTTCACCGGCGCCAATCAGCATAACTGTCTTATCAGACAGGTCACCCAGAATTTTTTTGGCCAGCTCCACAGCAGCAAATGCGACAGAAACCGCAGAAGAGGCTATTTTCGTTTCAGTGCGCACCCGCTTGGCAACCGAAAAAGCCTTGTGGAGAAAACGATTAAGAATAATTCCCGACGATTTGAATTCAGCTGCATAGCCATAGGAGGTCTTTATCTGCCCGAGAATCTGTGGTTCGCCAACAACCATTGAATCAAGGCTGGAGGCCACCCGGAAAACGTGGCGGATGGCTGTTTCGGCGTGGTAACTGTACAGGTGCGGCTCAAGCGATTCGAATGGGAGATGATGATATTCCGCCATAAACCGTTTTATACGCGCTATGCCACCGGCGATATCGCGGGTTGTGGCATAAATCTCGACCCGGTTGCAGGTAGAGACAATAACCCCCTCGATAATACCTTCAAGCCCGATCAATTCAGCCAGAGGCTTTTCAATCTGGTTTGGAGAAAAAGCCACTTTTTCGCGGATCTCAACGGTAGCAGTTTTGTGTGAGAGGCCGACAACGATGATATTCATGAGAGAGTACAATCCATGTTAGTAGATAAATTGCTGGAAGCCAGGCTACCAGATGATGCTGTGCTCCATAGCCAAAAACGTAAATAACACAACAATGAAACCAAAAATTGAAAGGATCGCAGCACGCTTTCCTCGCCAGCCGATAGTAAGGCGACCGTGGAGAAGCGCCGCATAGATAAACCAGATAATCAGCGACCAGGTCTGCTTGTGGTCCCAGACCCAGTAGCTACCCATGGCCTGTTCAGACCAAATCGCACCGGAAATAATGGCAACTGTTAAAAGAGGAAAGCCTACGGTCAGGCAGCGATAACTGATCTCGTCCATTGTTTCCAGTGAAGGAAGTTTCTGAAATAGTGCACCAAAATGCTTCGTCTTGAGAAAGCGGCGCTGGATAAGGTACATAACATCAACACCAGCAGCGATTGTGAAGGAGGCATAGCTGATAAATGCCAGCGAAGCGTGGAACCAGAACCAGTTACTCTGCAGAATTGGGGGGAGCTGGCGCACCCCGGCATGCAAAGAGCTTGATGCAATCAGCATTAAAAGTGCGATGGGAACAACAAAAGAACCAAGTGTTGTTACCTTGTATTTGCGCTCGAAAAAAATAAAGCCGCCTACAACCGCAAGACTGAAAAATGACAGTGATTCCTGCATATTGGTAAGCGGCAGATATTTTATCATACTGGCCAGATGAATTGTCGAAAGAAGATGTGCCGTGAAGCCCAATTTCAAGAGCCGACTGGCCCAGAGGGTTAGCGCCGGCGACGTACGCAGCAGACAGGCAAGATATGCAGCGGTAGCGCAACCATATAAAGTAACTGTCAGAATAAAAAACATGTGAGTCATAGTATTGATTCCTTGCGTTCAGTGGTTTCTGAGAGTAAACGCCTGGCAAGTGAGCGTAAAACCCGTGTATTGTATGTACTGGAATGCCCATTCGTCAATAGCTTTTCTCGTTCTGCTGCCAACTGATTAAGGATAACTCCAAATTCATCACTGATATGTTCAGCAATACTGTCCCGGACATCAACTGCAAACGTTGGGCAGCGACCACCGGTTGAAACGGCTATGACCAGATTGTCGCGCTGCAGCACAGCCGGAAAAGTGCAGTCCCCAGCCACAGGATTGTCGGCAACTGCAACGAGAATATTCCGTTTATGTGCATCTGAGGAAATCTGTTCGTTTACCAAGGGGTTGTCGGTTGCAGCGATCACCAGAAAAGCATTATCCAGGTCTGTTATGGCATAGTTACCTATCCTTAAAGAGCAAGCGCCCGAATCTTTCAGAGCAGCAATTTCAGAGCAAACAGCTATGGCCACCACCCTGACGGAAGCACCAGCAGCCAGCAAAGTCTTCAGCTTGCGGAGGGCAACGGCTCCGCCGCCGACGATAACCACCAACTTGCCCTCCATTCGTATGTTCATTGCCAGTGCTGGCATGTTTATCCCTCCGTGGGGCGTCATCATACTCCCCTCTTGCCAGCTTTTCAACGTTATGAACGCGCGATATTTGGCGGACAGAGTTTGCTCTTGATTTTTTCAGCGTCTGGTATATGATTCCCGGAAAGTTATCATGCACTCAAAGGAGAACTACAGATGGCCAGTGAAAACGTTATCGCATTTACAGATGCAAATTTTGACCGTGATGTGTTGCAGTCAGACATTCCGGTTCTTGTTGATTTTTGGGCTACCTGGTGTGCACCTTGTAAGGCCATTGCACCCCTTATTGATACAATCGCCGATGAATATGCCGGAAAAGTCAAAGTAGGAAAGGTCAACGTTGATGAAAATCAGGCGACTCCGGGCAAATTCGGCGTGCGTGGCATCCCCACAATAATTCTGTTCAAGAATGGCGTAGTGCTCGATCAGGTTGTTGGTGCTGTACCTAAATCGCAGCTTGATGCACTGATCGCCAAAGCGCTTTAGGCCAGCAGAAGCAATTTTGACGGCTGTATTTCCCTTCGTAAGAATTCTTTTGTTCATTATAGCCGCATCATTCCTGACCGTACCCGGTCCGGTTGATGCGGCTCCTCGACCAGGGCAGACCACTCCGAATTTCAAAGTAACCTCTACAGCAGGACAGACGATATCTCAGGAAAATTACCGTGGCCATGTACTGGTAATTGATTTTTTTGCTACGTGGTGCCTGCCATGCCGCCAGTCGATCCCGCATCTGGTTGAAATGAATCGCAAGTATGGCAAGCAGGGTCTGGAAATTCTGGGACTTAGTATGGATGAGGATGGGGAGCGGGCAGTAAAAGCATTTGCCGATGAGTTCCGGGTGAATTACCCACTTGCATTGGCAAGAGATTCAGTCACGGTTGAGTTTGGCGTCCGTTCAATACCGGTCATGTATCTGATCGATAAGAAAGGGAAGATCGAAAAGATTTACCGTGGTTATTCCAGTGAAATTGCCCGTTCAATGGAACAGTCGATCAAACGTCTGTTGGCTGAGAAGTAAATCCCTTAGTAAGTTAGAAGTGATTTTCTGAACTTTTATGGGCATAAAATAACTTCGTTAACGCACTTATTCCTGTTTATCAAGGTCGGGATAAACCACCTGCATAAGACATAAACCACAAGCCGGGGCGGTACTGCCGGCCTCTTTTCTATCCCCCCTCTGCAGCAGCCCGTCTATATCAGCTGGTGTAAAGCGACCTTTTCCGACATCAACAAGTGTGCCGACCATCACCCGCACCATATTTTTTAAAAAACCACCACCGATAACATCAATGGTAATACGGGAGTCATTACGGATTATCTCAACCGAATCTATCCGCCTGACGGTGGTCTTGGCGACACAATTAGAAGCGCGGAATGCAGCAAAATCGTGGCTGCCTACAAACCGGGATGCTGCTTCTGCCATTGCAGCAAGATCAAGTGGTTCCCGGACCTGCCAGCTGTACAAACGGTCCAGCGGTGAACGGACGGAAGAATTGATGATGGTATAACGATACTGTTTGGCATGTGCCATAGTAATCGGCTTGAAGCCATCCGGCACAAGGCGGGCACTCTGGACAGCAATATCCGGTGGGAGAAAGCGGTTTGTTCCCTCCACAAAAGCCTGCAATGGAAGGTTCTGACTTGTACTGAAGGAGGCAGCCATGGCACGGGCATGAACCCCGGCATCTGTCCTTCCTGAGGAGCGCACTTGTACACGCTCTTTCAGTAATTGTTCAAGGGCTTCCTCAACAACCTGCTGCACAGCCAAGCCGTTTGGCTGCACCTGCCAGCCGGAATAGTTTGTGCCGTCATAGGCAATTGTTAAAAATACTGTTGGCAAACTAATCCCCGGAGCGCTCTGAAGCTTGTTTGATCAAATTGTCCAGCTCAGCTCCATCAAGATGATATTCTTTGCGACAGAATTCGCAAATTACTTCCGCGCCGCTCTCCTTAGTCCGCATATCTCTTAACTCTTCAGCCCCCAGAGTAATAAGAGCCCGCTCGACTTTTTCCTGTCCACATCCACAGCGGAAAAAGATGTCATGAGATTCAAGCACCGTATATGGTATGTCTCCAAAAAGATCCTGTATGATCCTTTCTGCGCCCCCATCTTCAAGCAGTCCTGATAGTGCGGGAAGTTCTGCTATCCGCGCCATGATCTTTCCGATTTCACCATCGTCTGCCTTTGGTAACGCTTGAACAAGAAAACCACAGCATGTAGCAACCAACCCGTCATCAGCCAGAGTCGCTCCCAACCCCACAGCAGAAGGGGTCTGCTCGGAGTCGGTCAGATAATAAGCCAGATCTTCACCAACCTCACTGCTTACGAGCTGCACAACACCCTGATACGGATGCCCTCCAAAGCCAAGGTCCTTGGACACGGTCAGAAAACCGGCCCTGCCGATCAGTCCGGCTACGTCCCACTTCTCATTAATCACTTCGAGATCGGCGGCCGGATTTCCGACACAACCGCGGACGGCCCCATCGCTATCAGCCTCAATGATCATCTTACGAAGCGGACCATTCCCCTCAAACTTGAGAGCAGTCCGCTGTCCGTCCTTGAGAAGAGCACCCATCAAAGCGCCACCAGCCAACCCACGAGAAAGAGCGATACTTGCCGTGGCTGATGCCTGTTGAAGTGTGCAGATTTCGCGAGCAAGATTGCTGGCATTGCAGACAAGAATCCTGATCCCGCCTGACAGACATAAAGCACGAACGACCTGATCAGCCATATTTGTTAGACCTCGTTATATTTTTTTGCGGAAGAATCATGAAATCGCATTGTACTACTGTTGCAGACACAAAAAAAGCCGCATCTTTCGATGCGGCTTTTTTAAGCGTTCGCTGAAAAGCGAATTACTTTGCAGCAGGAGCAGCAGGAGCAGCTGCGTCTTTTTTCTCTTCTACTTTTTTAACAGCTTTTTTTGCTTTTTTAGCTTTTTTTGCAGGCTTTGCAGCAGCAGCATCAGCAGCAGGAGCAGCAGCAGGAGCAGCAGGAGCAGCAGGCTTTGCAGCTTCGCTAGCGAAAACAACTGCGGAGAAGGAAACAGCTACGAGGGCGGCTACGATTGTGGACAGAACTTTTTTCATTTGTACTACCTCCAAAGGGAATGTGTTTGATTTATGTTATTGCAGAGTGCGTGCCAAAAAGTGCCTATTACATAAATACCTATTTTTCAACGTTTTATTTGTGTGGTGGATTGAACAGAGCCTAACAGCAGCTACCTCATACACAACATTCAACACCTTATATGCGGTAAACTTGCGATTTTCTATACCAAAAGTCGCCCACGGTTACCGATAATACTGACGATACCAACCAACAAACCCTGCAATACCGTCTTCGATACTCGTGTCAGGCTTGAATCCGACTGCTGCAGCCAAGTCAGCAACATCGGCGTATGTAACGAGCACTTCACCTGGTTGCATCGGGAGAAGATTTTTTTCTGCTTTTTTACCAAGGCACTCCTCCAGCACCTCAATAAAACGTCCCAGCTCAACCGGACTATGGTTACCGATGTTATAAACGCGATAAGGAGATGAGCTTGTTGCCAGGCCGGGATTCTCGGCATCCCATAAGGGGTCTGACTTCGGGATATGGTCTATCACCCGCACAACACCCTCGATAATATCATCAATGTAGGTGAAGTCGCGCTGCATTCTTCCAAAGTTGAACACGTCTATTGGCCGCCCTTCCAAGATGGCTTTAGTAAAGGAGAAATAGGCCATATCCGGGCGGCCCCACGGTCCATAAACGGTAAAGAAACGCAAACCGGTGACCGGGATGCCAAAGAGGTGCGCGTAGGTATGGGCCATGAGTTCGTTAGATTTTTTGGTCGCTGCATAGAGGGATACCGGGTGGTCAACAGAATGGTGCTCTGAAAACGGCACTTTAGCATTGGCACCGTACACAGAACTTGACGACGCATAAACCAGATGCTTGACCTTTGTATTGCGGCACCCCTCAAGAACATTCAGAAAACCGCAAATATTGCTGTCGATGTAGACGTGAGGATTCAGGAGCGAATAGCGTACTCCCGCCTGAGCGGCAAGGTTGATAACGTAGTCAAACTGTCCATCCTGAAAAAGATGTTCGACAACTGTTCGGTCTTCCAATCCACCCCGAACAAAAGCAAAGCTGTCCAACCCATCCAGAATTTTCAGGCGATCCTCTTTTAGTGAGACATCGTAATAGTCATTCAAGTTGTCAAATCCGGTAACCTGATGACCGAGTCGCACTAAACGCTGTACAAGGTGAAAACCAATAAATCCGGCAGCTCCGGTAACAAGTATTTTCATGTGGTCCTCCGGTCCAGACTGCGATACTGAATCGCCTCGGCAATATGCTGTTCATGAATGGAATCACTCCCCTCCAAATCGGCAATCGTGCGGGCTACCTTGAGGATGCGGGTATAGGTTCGCGCCGAGAAACCGAGGCGATCGGTTACCAACTCCAGCATCCGGTTTCCACTGGCGTCCAGTTCACAGTATTTCTTGATAAAACGTGGGGTCATCTGGGCGTTGCAGTGGATTTTAGTTCCTTTGTAGCGTTCCAGCTGGATTTCTCGCGACCGCTCCACACGCTTGGCGATGGCAGCAGAACTTTCCGCTTCACCACGGTCGGCCAGGTCGCGGTATTTGACCGCCGGTACTTCAATGTGGATGTCAATGCGATCCAGGAGCGGCCCGGAGATGCGGGAACGGTAACGATGGATGGCAACCGGGGTGCAGGTGCAGGGATGGGTCGGATCAGAAAGATAGCCGCAAGGGCAGGGGTGTGTGCACCTTTCTCTACTATTCTGACTCAAAACGGCACTCGTTCTCAATTCAAATTCCCCTCGAAAAACAGCAACTTCCCGGTTATCCTGAATTTCCCATCACAGTCGGTGAACACATTCGCAAACGACGCATGGATCTTGGCCTCCTCCAGAGTGAAGTTGCCAAGATCATCGGCGTTACTGAGTCTTCAGTATGGAACTGGGAGCACGGCACTGAACCTGAACTGCAGTATAACCCCAAAATCATCGAATTTCTAGGGTACGTTCCGTTCGACTGCCCGGATGACACAGTGGGGCGGCTTGCGTGGTACAAACGGGTAAATGGGATGAATCTGGAATATCTGGGTGAAGCAATGGGCCGAGATCCAGAACAACTGTCAGACTGGTTAAGTGGGCGGCATCGTCCGTTCCGGAAGAACCGGGGGAAGATCGAACTGTTTTTGGAAGAGCAGGGAATATTCCTTCCGACAAAGAAGATTTCGTGAATTGTTTCCTCCGTAAAAGGAAGCAACAGTTCCGTGTTCACACTTGCAATTGATATTTTGAACCCTCCAATCGGTATCGATATCGACCCCTGTTATATTAAGACGGGGTGTGCCTGACGACAAAACTGCAAATGCTGATCCGCCATCTCCTGACACTACCCCGCCAAAAATAAAATATTTTCATCTTGCTCATTGACAGGGGTTTATTCCTTGTTACATTAAACTTTTCTTCTACAGTTGCTGCCTAATTTTGGCTAAAACTGTTTTGTAACTAATTGATTTTACTTTGTCGTTCTTTTAAAAAACCGGAAAAAGTCGAAAAGTGTGGTGTCCAAACAGTTCAGACAATGCCTGATGGTGTAGCAAAGGAAAATAACACGTAAAGCATTGGAAAATAAATTGTCCGTTTAAACGATTATGGCGAGGTGTACACACCAACGGTTCCCGCCCGCATCACTCGTTCGAGCAAAACATCCTTATGCCCTTGGCATCAGACCTCTTCATCTTAGTGCATGTAATTACAATGCGGGATATTAAGGACAGTATCTCGACACGACAAGAAAATATCGACCACAGCCCGGTTACGGGACTGACGTAAAGAAATTTCCCATCGATATCATGCAACCCCAGCCGTGATCGGCATTGCCCCTCAGTGGACGTGGCCGGCGGACCCTCAGTCTCAGGTCAGAAACATACTGTCTTGCGATGTTGAGCTGAGTCCAGATAACAGCTGACCCTAAGACACGGAGGATTTTTCAATAACGCCTGGGGTTGGAACTGGGTGGTCCTGCTACTGATTGGCGTAGTCGGGATTGCGATCACGCGCCTTGCGGTGCTGGCTCTGGGAGGCAGGGTCTGCAACAGTCTTTTGGATACAGACAGAATGTGAAAAAAGGCTTTAGGGCTTGAGGTAACCCGAAGCGGACAGCTCTGTGGGCAAGATTAATATTTGCCTCAGCGCTGGAAAAGAAGCTGTTATTGTTTTCGGTTCGTAAGCTGTCCCAATTATCTCAATTGACTGTCCTTGCTGCCGCGCCGGTTGTAGAGACTGAAGGTTGTCTGTTGTTTTTCGGCCTCAGCCTGGCATCCAACACAGAGCCTCACCCCGGAGATTGCCTTGCGACGCGCTTCCGGGATTGCAGTTTGGCACTCCTCGCAATGAGTCAAGCTATCACCGGTTGGCATCCGGCTACGAACCTGCCCTATGGCATCTTCCACGCTAGCGTCAATTTGATCTTGAACCGCCCCATCTCGGGACCAACCAACGGCCATGATTCGCTCCTGTTCAACCAAGGTGTCAGACTCTGAAGTTTTTTTATCCAACTACTCCAGTGTTTTCATTTTCACCGGCAGGTCGAAAGTGTTCGATAATACCGTATCGATTTAATAGAGGGGGCGGGTCTGTTTCACGCATGAACGACCCGCCCCTTTTTCTTCAATGATCCGTGTAACTTTGCTGATTATTAGAGATCGACTACCTCGCCGTTAAAGCAACGCTCGAATATTATTTTCATCTCTTCCGCAGTCGGTTGGCGAGGGTTAGTGCCGGTACAGGGATCGTCCATGGCATTCTGAACCATGGTGTCCAGCTTTTCTTCCCAGACCTTCGGGTCAATGCCATAGGACTTGAAGCTATCTTCAATCCCCACACTCTGGCGGAGACGCTCAATCTCCAGGGCAAAATCCTCGACAGTCTTTTTACCGAGAGCCTGGGCCAAAAGCTGGTATTTGTCTGTGTCAAGACTATTGAAGCGAATCACGTTTGGCATCAGGATGGCGTTGGCGCGACCATGGGGAACACCGAACATGCCGCCAATCTGATGGGCAATCGAATGGACGATCCCGAGAATTGCATTGGAAAAGGCCATCCCACCCATGTTGGAGGCGTCGTGCATGGCCTGGCGAGCCTCAAGGTTGTTGCCGTCTGCATAAGCACGGGGGAGGTTTTCGAAAACCAACCGGACCGAATCCAAGGCAAGCGCATCGGTATATGGGCTGGCCAATGCTGCGACGAAGGCCTCTACGTCATGAGACAGTGCGTCCATGCCGGTGTCGGCGGTAACGTTGGGAGGCATGCTCTTGGCCAATTCCCCGTCCACGATGGCGATGTCGGGGGTAAGCTCATAGGAGACAATCGGATATTTAATCCCTTTGCAAGTGTCAGTGATTATTGTAGCGCAGGTTGCTTCGGTGCCTGTCCCGCTGGTGGAAGGTATCGCGACAAAGCGTGCCTTATTGCGCAGTGGTTTTATTGTAAATGGCTTGATGATTTCCTCAAAAGTTGCTTCGGGATATTCGTAAAAAACCCACATGGCTTTAGCTGCGTCAATGGCCGAACATCCCCCCAGACCAATTATGAGATCAGGGTTCTCACGATTAAAAAACTCCACCCCTCTCAATACTGTTTCTACTGAAGGATCCGCTTCAACACCTTCGAAAACAGCAGAATCGATACCAGCCTCCCTTAATAAGCTGACGGTCTTGTCCAGGAACCCGAATTTCTTCATTGAACCGCTACCTGTAACAATAACCGCTTTACGGCCTTCAACCGTTTTCAGGTTTTCCAAAGAGCCAAGCCCGTGATACGTTTTCCGTGGAATGATGAATGCTGACATAATGTTTCTCCTTCTCTCGTTTTTTTGAACCAATTTATAGTCCGATAATATGCAGGATCTATTAATTGATCAATACACGTTTCTCTTGAAGTCTTGCCTAATTCTATTATATAAAGTACGATACGATAATCAATATGCTAATTTATTGTTTCTTTATACGAAGTGTCGTAATACCGTGACTTACAAGGAGGGCTTGAAAATGACGCGAGTTTCAGAATCGCAACGAGAAAACAGGTTGGTAGAATTAATTGACTTCCTGGCGACAGGAGAAGGACTCTCTCCCTCCATTCTCGAGGGGGTACAGTTCATGCGTTCAGACAAGTACACCCCGCCGATTCCGATTATCTATGAGCCTTGTATAGTGATCGTTGGTCAAGGCCGTAAGATTGGGTACCTGGGAGATCAAGTCTACACCTATGACCCATACAATTACTTGGTGCTTTCGGTGCCGCTACCGTTCGTGTGCGAGACGAAGGCCAGCCCAGAGGAACCCTTGCTGGCAGTCTCCATCCGGGTTGATCCGGCTACGTTGGGCGAACTGTTGATGGAAATGGATGATGACACCTCAATGAGTGGAACAGTGCCGCGGGGGATCTATTCGACACCATTGACCGGTGAACTGATCGATGCCACGGTTAGGTTGCTGGAGTGCCTGCGATCACCCATAGATAGCCGTATCTTAGGGCCACAGATCATGAGGGAAATCATCTACAGGGTTCTCTGCGGTGAGCAGGGGGGGGCCTTGCAAGCAGTAGCTGCGCGTCACAGCCGTTTCAGCCAGATTGCCAGGGTTTTGCGCCGAATTCACACGGCGTATCAGCAAGAGATGAACATCGAAGCCCTTGCTGGGGAGGCCAGCATGAGTGTGTCAACCTTCCACCACAACTTCAAGGCGGTAACCTCAGTGTCGCCGTTGCAATACCTGAAAAGCATCAGGCTGCACAAGGCGCGGATGCTGATGGTCCAGGATGGCCTCACCGCCAGCAGTGCCTCTGGGAAGGTCGGCTATGAGAGCGCATCCCAGTTCAGCCGAGAATTCAAGCGATTCTTCGGAAACAGTCCGGCGGATGAAGCCATAAAGCTGCGGGCATTGGGACCGGCTTCACTGCACTCTGTCAGCAATACGGGTAACTAAGCCAGCTAAGATACTTTTAAAAAAATGTCATGCATCTTGCGGAAAAAAACTCAGCCTGGTGGTTAACGGGGTAAAGTACCGCCAAAAGTTGTTTCATTTAGCCGTACAATCGGTTGCTGAAGTCGGATCAGAAAGGTAGCCGCAGGGACAGGGGTGTGTGCACCTTTCTCTACTATTCTGACTCAAGACGGCACTTGTTCTCAATTCAAATTCCCCTCGAAAAACAACCTGTTCCCGGTTATCCCGAATTCCCAATCACAGTTGGTGAACACATCCGCAAGAAACGGATGGATCTCGGTCTCCTCCAGAGAGAAGTAGCAGAGATCATCGGCGTCACCGAATCCTCTATCTGGAACTGGGAGCATGGCACCGAACCAGAACTGCAATATAATCCAAGAATTATCAAATTTCTAGGTTATATTCCGTTCGACTGCCCGGATGACACTGTGGGGCGGCTTGCGTGGTATAAGAGAGCTATGGGAATGAACCTGGATCATCTGGGTGAAGCTATGGGCCGTGATCCTGAACAATTATCTGACTGGCTGAGTGGAAGACATAATCCATTTCTGAAGAACCGGGAGAAGATAGAGCAGTATCTGAAAAATCAAGAAACCTTCCTTCTGCCAGAGAAGAAATAGTTGATTGTTTCTTCCGCAAAGGGAAGCTTTTCATAATTGGAACTTCCGGTACAACCCTTCATCAAAAATCATCATTGACCTTTACCAGTCCACGAATCCGTTTGGGTAGCAGGGCCAGCTTATCATCGATGTGCCTGCCGAAGGTGTAACGAACTGAATTCTCCTCGTCGTTGAAAAGTTTCACTCCGACTATGTTGGCAACCTCAAACACCAGGCCGATTTCACATTTCGGATCGCCGCGCTCGATCTTCTGCAAGGTTCTTCTGGAAATCCCCGCCCGTCCGGACAGCTCTTCCTCGGTCATCTTGCGCTCTTTCCTTCCAAGCCGGATGAGCTTGCCCAGCAGTTCTGCTGCATCTCGGGTCTGACGGAGATATGTACGGTTCACAGGAGAGGCCATAAACCACCGTTAGGCTATTATCTTACTCATAATAATACTTATTGAGTACGATAGTAACCAAATGGTGGTAATTAAGTCAAATGCTATACATTCCACAGTTCGCTTTCGCTCTATCAACACAATTGAGGTTGCAGGACATTTTTCAGTTTTACTAACGCTCGCTCTTCAATCTGACGTACCCGCTCACGTGAAATGGAAAAGTGGTCCGCAATATCTTGAAGTGTTAGAGGATCATCATTGGTGATCCTGTGTTCAACAATATATTTCTCTTTTTCGTTCAACCCCTGCAGGGCATGGGCAATTGCTTTCTTCAGTGAATGCTCCTGCTGATACTCACCGAGCATTTCTTCCTGATTCATCCGGTCGTCAGCAATAGTCTCAAGTATCGTCAGGCCATCGCCCTCAATGATTTCCTCATTGAGAGAAACTTCTCCTTTAAGCCGCTGCTCCATTTCTACGACTTCATGATCTGGTACGTGGAGCATACTGGAAACTTCAAATGCGTCGCTATCCCTGCCGGTTAACTTAAGTAGTGCTTCCTTGGTTTTGCGCAACCCATAAAACAATTTTCTTTGTGCTTGCGTAGTACCAATTTTTACCAGGCTCCAAGCGGAAACAATGTAGTTTTGAATGTAAGCACGAATCCACCATACGGCATAAGAAATCAATCGAACCCCTCTATATGGATTGAATTTACGAACCGCCATCATGAGCCCAATATTGCCCTCCTGAATCAGATCGAGCATTTTCAGGCCGTAATGACGGTATTCGGAAGCGACTTTAACCACATAGCGAAGATTGGAAGTAATGAGGGTATGAGCAGCCTCCAGATCCTTTTCCTCAAAGAACTTGACGGCGTAGTCCCTCTCTTCATCTTCTGTAAGTAAATTGAATTTGCGGATTTCGGAAAGATAGAGGGTAAGACTGTCGGAAATGATTGGCAGATTGGTAACCATGACGCACCTCCTGAAAACTTGTATCATGATTAGCACTCTATGGTGCTGACTGCTAAAAATGTAGCAAATATTTTTAGCAGTTTCAAGTAGAAAATCAATATCAGGGTCTTGAAAAACTCGCTGATTGAGCAGCTAAGCCACTTCGCAGGGGCTAAATCAGATAACTAAACTGTTTTACTTGTTAAAATTATGCTCTTTGAAACTCGTTTTTGGCCTGTTAATCGGCCTTGCTAGTGCCTTTTGGGCGTTTTTGCCCAGTTCAGGTGGCACATACCCCTAAGTTTCGCATTCGGACCAGGTTGTAAGCTGTTACTGCCAAGGTAAAGTGCCAGTCGATCTTCCTGATTCCCCTGTAGCGGGTCTTGCGGAACAGTCCAACGGTCTTGAGCCAGCCGAAGACCTCTTCGATTCGTTTGCGAAATGTCTGGCTGACTCCATAGCCGTCATGCCTTGTGGTGCGGCCATCAATGGATGAACCACCCTTCTTCTTGTGGTTTTGCGTGACGTGCGGCGTAACGTTCAATGTCCGCATGGTCCTGACGAAGTCGTGGGTATCGTAGTTCCTGTCGGCGGCAATCGTTTTACGTCGCTTACTGGAAGCGACCTCGGCAATCAAGCTCTTGGCGGTTTCCCGTTCGGCAAAACCATCGGCAATGGTCACTCTGCTTGCCATAACCAAGCCGTGACGGTTTTCGGTCAGCAGGTGGGCGGCAAACGACAATCGAGGTTCATGGTTGATCCCCTTGCGATAGAGCTTCGCTTCGGGATCGGTAGTGGATGCATGAGTCTCGTTGCTCAGCTTCTCACCCTGGAAATCACGGCCCGGATTCTTGCCGACAGGCGGTTGCCCGTCATCATCGTCCCGTGATTTGAAGCTCTTGATGGAGGCCCATGACTGGATCAGGGTGCCGTCAACGCTGAAGTGATCCTGGGAGAGCAACTGCTGACACCTTGCCTGCTCAAGCACTTCTGCCAGGAACTTGGCGGCAACATCGGTCCTGATGAGTCGTTCCTGATTTGTACTGAAGCTGGAATGGTCCCACACCGTCTCATCAAGCCCAAGGCCAAGGAACCAGCGAAACAGGACATTGAAGTGAATTTGCTCCACCAGCTTAACGTTGCTGGGAATCGAGTACAGCACCTGCAGCAGCATGGCTTTGAGCAAACGCTCCGGGGGGATGGAAGGTCTGCCGGTGTGGGAGTACATCTGGCAGAACACCGGCGAAAGATTCTCAAGCGCCATATCAACCATTTGTCGAACTGGACGCAGCGGATGGTCCCTGGGAACGAACGATTCCGGCGAGAGATAAACGAACATATTATCTGTTGACTGCTCAAAACCACGCATAACTTTTCTCCATAAATATCAGCTGGTTATGCGCTGCATATTAGCACAAAATTGGATCAAAGTGGGCGTAAATATAGGGAGTTTTTCAAAGACCTGATATAAGCTACATAATATCAGCGTGTTAACCTTACTAAAAAAACATCTCTTCCCCCCTTGATTTTTTGAAAACAGGAATTATTTATTGATCAGAAAGTCACACATCGAAAGGAGGTAATCCACATGGCAACCTGGGATGTATTCAAAGAACTGGACACACTGAGAAGGGAGATCGATGAAGCTTTTCGTGGCGCTGGTTACAGCCGTCCATTTGGCCCGACATTCCTTTCGCCGGTAACAACCCGCCGCTTCCCGCTGGTTAACTTCAGCGAGGACGAAGGGCATGTCTATATTGAGGCACTGGTTCCCGGCGTAGATCCAAAGGATGTCGATCTGTCCGTACTACGGAACACTGTCACCATTAGTGGCGAGCGCAAACCGTTTGTCGAAACGGAAGGCCAGATCGTGCATCGCTCGGAACTCGGCTCCGGCAAGTTCTCCCGCACGTTGGAACTGCCGGTCGACATCGACCCTGAGAAGATTTCGGCCCAGTGCAAAGACGGTATCATGCAGATAACACTGGCCAAGGCAGAACATGCCAAGCCGAAAAAAATCGAAATCAGACTTTCGTAATCACACAGACCACTTGGAAAGGAGGTAATTATCATGGCAGCAAACAGCTTGACCGAAAGAAATGATGAACGGAATGTTCAGGCTCGTGAAGAAACACGGTCGAATGAGAAATATATCCGCCCGGCGGTGAATATCATCGAGACCGAAGAAGGACTTGTCCTTACCGCAGATATTCCCGGTGCATCCAAGGAAGCTCTCGATGTCAACGTCGAAAAAGGCATCCTGACCATCACTGCGCCGGCCCAGCATACCACGCAGGGAACCTCTGCATATCGTGAATTCGAACTGGCCAGTTACTACCGGCAGTTCACGATTCCTGAAAGCCTCGACCATGAAAAAGCAAAGGCAGAGTATGTCAACGGTATTCTGACCCTGAAGGTGCCTAAGGCGGAGGTCGCCAAACCAAAACGGATTTCCGTACAGGTCGGGTAAGGAAGGAGCATTAACGGGAGGTGATCACAATGTCTAACCTGTTGCCTGAAAGATGGAGTGAGGCGCTGGAGCGGGTTAACGACAAGATCGGCCATTTCCTGACCAAGGTGGCGCCATGGAAGAAACAGGAACAGTCACCTGAAAGGATAACAACCGATACCCTTCCAGCATTCCTGAAACTTGGTGGTCCGCTGTTGGACATGCATGAGACCCCTGAAGAACTGATTATCAGGGCAGAAGTACCGGGACTGAATAAAGATGACTTTTCAGTTGAGCTTGTCGGCAGGCGGTTAACAATACATGGTGATAAAAAAATCGTACGTGAAAAGAAAGGAGGTGATGGGTGCCTTATTTCAGAATGCAGGTACGGCAGTTTTTCGCGTAGTATCCAGTTGCCGTACGAGATAGATGAGAAGTTTATTTCGGCGGACCTCAAACACGGGGTTCTCACGATCCGGCTCCCAAAGCCGGAAAAGGCACAGCATACCCGCTATCGGGTGCCTGTCTCCTGAACCAGCAGATTGTACCGAGGGCCGCTTCAGCGGCCCTCACTATTTCAGCAGGGTAATAATGGCAGGTGAACGTTATGAACAACTACCAGGACTACTACAAGACACTCGGCGTCGAGAAAAAAGCAACTCAGGATGAAATCCAGCGGGCGTATCGCAAGCTGGCTCGTAAATACCATCCTGACATAAATAAGGAAAGCACTGCCGAGGAAAAGTTCAAACAGCTCAATGAAGCCTACGAGGTCCTGGGTGACCCGGACAAAAGAGCCAAGTATGATCAACTTGGCAGCGGTTGGAATGGGCAATTTTCCAATCAGAGCTATCAGGATGGCGAAAATGTCCGATACCATTTTTCCAATGCCGACCCGGGTCAGTTCAGTGACTTCTTCCAGAACCTGTTCGGTGGTGGCGGATGGAACTTCACGGAGGAGAGCACTTTTCCGGGTGGCGGAGTCAGGCGACGTCGAGGGCGCGACCATGAAACCGCCATCAACATATCATTGGCTGATGCCTATCATGGCGCAAAGAAGAGCATCGAACTGGAGCGGGCTGAACCGGGCGGTGACGGCAGGCCGACCAGAACCAGGCGCAGCTATGATATCACCATCCCCCAAGGAGTGACTGATGGCTCCTTGATCCGCCTGGCTAACCAAGGCGGGAGCGGGAGCGGTGGTGGAGATGCAGGAGACCTGTTTCTGCGGGTGAACATACTTCCCGATAGTCGCTTCACGCTCAACGGACACGACCTTGCCACTACCGTTGATATAGCTCCCTGGGAGGCTGCCCTGGGAGGGAAAGTCTTGGTGCCTACTGTCGATGGGCGCATTAACCTTTCCGTGCCCGCCGGCACCCAAAGCGGTCAGAGCCTGCGGGTGCGTGGAAAGGGAATGCCGGTCGCCCCGGGCAGGTTCGGCGACCTGCTGGTAAATGTCCGCATTGTTGTGCCACAGCATCTCACAGCCAGGGAGCGGCACCTCTTTGAAGAACTGGCAAAAGAATCACGATTTGAGCCGCGAAAGTAACTGAGGTACAGCCATGACAGTCCAACACTATGAAATTATTATCAGCAGAAAGCATGAACTGGTCTCCGTGCCGGGGATAACCATCCATGAGTTGAGCAGGCTGTGCGATTGTCACCTGACGGTGGCGAGACGGCTCTTCTCAATCGGCCTCATTGAACCGTTGACTGCCGGAGATACTCCGCTGTTTGATCAAAGCGCCGTGGTTCGGGCACGCAAAGCACTGCGACTGAAACGGGACCTGCGGCTCAATTTCGATGCCATTGCCCTGGTAATGGATTTACTTGACCGCATCGACGAACTGGAACGACGAATATAAGCAATACCCTGACAGGAGCTCAACCATGATACAGAAAACTGCCGATCCGTTCCTGCGCCGCCTGCGTTGGTTGACCATCGCCGTTATCACCGTACTGTTTGCCTGGCATGCCCTGTCATGGGCAGACCGGGCTTTCCAGAAAGAATCGGCAACCCCACGTGCGGTTACCGCCCGCGGCGATCTGGCTGCCGATGAGAAATCGACCATTGAACTGTTCGAGCGTTCACGAGATTCGGTCGTGTATATATCGACTTCGGAACGGGTCATGGACTTCTGGAGCCGCAACATCTTCACCATCCCCCGCGGGACCGGATCCGGGTTCATCTGGGACGACAAGGGGCATGTGGTCACCAACTACCACGTGATCGAAGGTGCCTCGGAAGCACGGGTCAGATTGTCGGACGGCAAAGAGTACAGAGCAAGCCTGGTGGGCGCAAGCCCCATGCACGATCTGGCTGTGCTGAAGATCGGCAGCAGCTTCAAAGGACATTCGCTGCCTGTAGGGACCTCGCACAATTTGAAAGTCGGCCAGAAGGTTTTCGCCATTGGCAACCCCTTCGGCCTAGACTGGACCCTGACAACCGGTGTTGTCTCGGCCCTGGACCGCTCGTTGAAGGGAGAAACGGGAAGCGTCATTGAGCATCTTATTCAAACTGATGCTGCCATCAATCCGGGCAACTCCGGAGGGCCGTTGCTTGATTCCGCCGGGCGGTTGATCGGCATTAATACCGCTATTTACAGCCCTTCAGGGGCGTCAGCAGGGGTTGGCTTTGCCGTGCCGGTGGATACGGTCAACCGGGTTGTGCCGCAATTGATCGGTCGCGGCAAGTACCTGCGTCCTTCCCTTGGCATCGAAATAGACCAGGACCTGAACGAGGTCATTACGTCACAGCTGGGTGTAAAAGGAGTGGTCGTACTCAGAGTTACCCCCGGTTCACCGGCTGCACGGGCCGGGCTCAAGGGGAGCAGGGTTGGCCGAGATGGTTCACTGACACCCGGAGACATTATATCCGCCGTGCAGGGCAAACAGGTAGAGACGATCCCCAAACTGCTGGCCCGGCTTGATGACTTCAAGGTAGGGGAAACCGTGACCATCACTATTCTCAGGGATGGTAAAAAACAGCAGCTAAGCATACAATTACAGACCGAATAACGGAACACAAGAAAGGCAACCATGCCCCAATCAATTGACGATCTCATACTGCGGATTAAAGAACTACAGGAAGAACTCGAAGTTGAGTTTAAGAAGAAACGGGACGAGTTTGAGTTCATCATCGAAAAGAAGCGGGTCCGTTTTGCCGAGGAGGTGGCGAGACAGCAGCGACGCCTGAAAATCGGCTGGTTCCGCTATCTGGTCAAGGCCAGACCGCTCAACATACTGACTGCACCGGTCATTTATGCCGGCTTCGTACCGTTCATCCTGCTGGATCTGTTTCTCTGGTTGTATCAGTCGATCTGCTTTCCGGTGTACCGAATCCCCAAGGTAAAGCGATCCGAGTATTTGGTCTTTGACCGTGAGGATCTTCCCTACCTGAATATTATTGAGAAGTTCAACTGTTTTTACTGTTCTTACGGTAACGGTCTGATGGCATACGGACGGGAAATCGCCGCCCGAACCGAGCAGTACTGGTGCCCGATCAAGCATGCCCGCCGAATCAAGGCTTCCCATGAGCACTATCCCCGGTTCTTTGAATATGGCGATGCGGAGAGTTGGCAGAAAGGGCTGGAACGGCTGCGTCGGCAATATCCGAAAGAAGATCCTGGCGTGAAAAAAGAGGTACGCTGACATGAATACTGCAAGCTACATCGTGAAATGTCCATCGTGCGGCACCGGCAACCGCATCCCGGCAGATAAAGAGGGGCTCAGGGGACATTGCGGCAGTTGCAAGACAACCCTGCCACCAATGTACTGTCATCCCCAGCAATTGACCGACCGGACGTTTGACTCATTCGTCAGTACTTATCCCGGTGCGGTACTGGCAGAGTTCTGGGCACCTACTTGACCGCATTGCCATACCTTCGCACCGGTGGTGCGAACCGTTGCTGAAAAGCTGGCTGGTCAGGCGGCTGTATTGCAGATCAATACCCAGGACAGCCCGGCGTTAGCAGCTCGCTTCGGTATCCGCGGCATACCGGCTATAGTACTGTTGAAACATGCCCGCGTTATCGATCAACTGCCTGGAGCGCAAACGCTCGATACCGTTCTGGCGTGGTTCCGACGAAAGACATAATGAATTAGATCAAGACACTTGATATGGTCCTTGACCCGGGACAACTTTCAGATTGGTTGAGTGGCCGCCACTACGCGTTCAGAAAGAACCTGGAAAAGATCGAGCTGCTTTTGGCAAGTCATAAAATGTTCTCCTCTTGAGAAAACATTACGAAATTCAGTTCTTTTGATGGATACTACACGTCCCACTCTCGCATTCATGCCGTTTCGGCAGATAAAGGCGAACGCGGGCAAACAGCCAGTAGCCAATGCGAGCTAATCGATTTACCACCGGTAACTGGATGATGCGCCCCATGATGCCATAGACTGTCGAGGCCGGGAACGCCTGCCAGATTGCCCAGAATGAGTCAACCCCTTTGAAAATCTGTCCGTCCTGATCAATCGCATGCAGTTGATGTATGAAATCGGCAATCGAGATTTGGTACGGAACCGCATCGAAATCAGGGCTGCTGATGTCTACTGCCACCAGCTTTTCACCATGATCTTTCCGCAGGTAGTGCTCAATCTCGGTAGCACAGACAATGCATGCCCCATCGTAGAATACTTTAAGAGGAAACCGTGGTGGTCTCATCAAATAAGGGGGCGCACTTCGGTAACCGTGAACCAGGCCGCGTGGGTGACAGCGGCACCGGTGCCGGGGCCGACGGTGGAGTCTGCGTTTTCCTTGATTTTTGCCAGCATGGGCCCGGACTCTTCTGTCTTTACCAGTTCCAAAGCCAGACGGACGCCACTGAAACCGGGACCTGAAGCCTTGAACAGGAATGAGGCCTGCGGATTCTCGGTAATATTCCGATAGGTCCGCCCCTCGGTCATTCCCCATACCATGGTTTGTTCATCTATGACATGCGGTCGGGCATAGATGGCCGTGTTGACACCGCCATTCTTTGATGCTGTGGCCATAATCCCCATGCCTTGCTGTTGGAACAGTTCGTTCAAGTTCATATCATCTCCTTGAAGACAATCTGGGTGTGTCATTCCGAAGCTATTGGAATCAATATCTCGTTCCGACGCAGGAACCAGAGTGTGAACGGTGGGTTGTAGCGTGCCCAGACCGGCTCGCCAATGACTTTCAGGTTGTTGGCTGTTATCCAGTTATCCAGTTCCTGCTTATATTGCAGAAATTTCTTCTCACTCCAGAATCCGGAATATCGAACAGCAGCCACCCGGCGGGCAGGAACCTGCCGCAGCTTAATATTTGGATCATCGGGAGTCGGCAGGTTTTCCATAGTATATGTAGCCGGCATCATAAAGCTCACAGCCCACTTTCCCTGTACACTCTGCTGACTGACAGGAGCGGTCATGGATATTTTCTCCCCCCTCTGTTCCTGCGAAACAGGAGCTGTCATAGCAATCTTGCCGCGTGATTTGTTATCACCGGAGATGTATCGAAAAAGCGGTCTGAAAGCCTTGCTACCGGCACTTTCCAGGTTTCCGTCAACAATGATTTCGGCGAGTACCTGAGGCGCGTACTCGCGCAGTTCGAAAATATCGTCGGTTTTAATAACCGTGTAGGGTGCTTCTTCGGTTGCCATAGCAGTAGTCGCTCCTGTGAGCAGCAGCAATAATATTGCAGTGATCAGTCCGAAAAGTCTCATTTACTGCTCCTTGCGCGGCAGTGTAAATAAGTGCAGGCGGTCTATATTTGCTGCTGGTTCAGAATGAATTTTCAATAAATACTTCTGCCAGCGGCAGCTTGCCCGTCCGGGGGAACGATTCCTGCGAGCGACTGCCCACCGCAATCATCATGCTGACGACATGGTCGTCTGGAAGATTGATCAGTTTCCCCACGGCATCGAAATCAAATCCGTCCATTGGACAGGAGTGCCACCCCTGTTCCTGCGCCAACAGCATGATGCTCATGGCGAGCAGTCCACATGAACGCATCGCTTCGTCCCGTTGTACCAGCGGTTTTTCTCGATAATATACATCAATTGCAGGTATGAGCATGTCTTGGTACATCTGCGGCGCTCCCGCCCAGTAACGTGCTGGTTCTTTTGCCCAGGCATTAAGATCAGCACAAAGGACAAACAGGAGGGATGCATCAGTGACCTTGTCCTGGTTCCAGGCAACTTCACGAATCTTCTGACGCAAAGCAGGGTCTTTGACATTAACAATACGCCAGTTCTGGATATTGAAAGCCGTTGGCGACAGCATGGCCTTTTCCAGCAGCTCAGTTACCTGCTGTTCGCTGATTGTAAATGCCGGGTCAAACATTTTCTCCGCGCGTCTTTCCTGTATTGCTGTTGATACATTCATGGTTATTCTCCTTTAAATTGTGGGTTTGATATGTTGAAGCTCTTGGAATCGTCTATGCGCCTTTATGTTGAAGAACTACATCATGCATTTCCGTAGTCAGTGTTTCTATCCGCTGACTCAACTCTTTCACGATTTCGGTCAATTGCGTATTTTGCTGGAGCAGTTCCATTATCTGCTCGGATTGCTGTGCAGCCAATGCTTGTCGCTGCTCAGCAGCCAATGCAAGGGCCTCCCGATGTTGTGCGTCGGCATCTGCATGTGCCTTATCTCGATCAGCCTGCCGTGTCTGAGCAAGCAGGATGAGAGGTGCAGCATAAGCTGCTTGGAGACTGAAGGCAAGGTTGAGCAAGATAAACGGGTAAACATCGAATTTGGTATATCCGGCAACGTTTAACCCGATCCAGATGGCTACAATAACCGTCTGCGCAACAAGGAAAACCGGTGTTCCAAAAAAACGCGCAAATCCTTCCGCCTTAAGGGCAAACCAGTCATTCCCGAAGACAGTACCAAGATGAACATGAGGGAGATGGAAGCGGAAGTAATCATTAGGTACATTTGAGACCGGGACGGGAGCCGGTATTTTTGATTCTGCTATCATATCATCTCCTCAATGGTTCAGATTCTTTTGCAAAAACTACAATGTTTCATGATGTTTTCTTCTCGCGGTCCTTGATAAGTACAAACAGCAGGTAGGATACAACACCAAGATTTATAACAAGAACAGTGATTCTCGGCCATGTAACTTTAATAGCCACCTCATAGATCTCGACTGGAATGTACATACCTCCGGTGAGGACGGCAAACCACTCGGCCCAGGTCTTTCTCAGCCAAAGTCCAGCCGCTTCAATCATGCGCACAATAAAGTACATTGCAGCAGCAAGAGCCATGCTCCAGAGTTTGGTATCGTCTATATGTTCCATCAGGTCGAGAAAGATTCGCGGATAATGGCTGGCAGGATTAAGGTGAAAGTGTTTTACCAGATGCATGGCGGCTTCATTGATGTCCTTGTGGATGTAGGTCAATAACTCGAAACCCACAAGGAGAACCAGTAGCCCCTTTGCTCCTTCAAAGAGCGCAACAACGTGCAGCCCGCGTGCGTGTGACTGTTTGCTAAGCTGTTTTGGGACTTTGGAGTGGCTCTTTTTCATTCGTATGTCTGCATAAAATCACTCCGCAGACCCAACTATTTTACAGGGTATAAGTTCATCCTCATTGAACGAGTAAACAGCACACATCCGGTGATAACCATCAGCAATAACGACTTTGCCAATGCGCTCGTCTCTCACCAGAAGTATTGGTGAGATTGATTTTCCGTTCTCGATCTTGTTTCGGTCTTTCTCCACATGGGAATTACTGACTCCAAGCAAAGACAGTCCCGATGCTCGAAAGATGTCTTTTGCTTTGAACTGAGCTAGCTGGGCACTCTTCAGGTTATTTACGATCATCTTAACTGTTGTGCCATTGTAGAGCAGCCCAAGGTAAGATTCTGCTGCCGGATAATTCTTGTCCTCAGGCTCTTGCAACCATTTGATCTTGATTTGTTTGACCATACTGATACCCCATACCTTACCCAATCCATACCCGTTTAGATGTCTGGATTATGATCGCGTTATCGCCGGTCACCGGTAAACCGTAGCAACATGAGAAAAAGGTTTATAAAATCAAGATACAGTGTCAATGCCCCGAGAATAGCAGGTTTTCTTCCTTCAGTTCCCTGAGCTGCCATTGCTTTGATTTTCCAGGTGTCATATGCAGTAAGACCTGTGAAAACAATCACGCCGATACCTGATATGACCCACGAGACCGCACTGCTGCCAACGAAGATGTTGACGACCGAGGCGATTACCACACCTATCAACCCCATGAACAGAAAACTTCCCCACGACGTGAGGTCACGTTTGGTCATAAATCCAAAGAGGCTCATTGCGCCAAACATCCCGGCAGTGGTAACAAAGGTGGATGTAATTGAGCTGGCAGTATAAGCCAGAGCCACGCTAGAAAGAGTGATTCCGTTTAGTGCGGAGTAGACAATGAATACTAAAGTCGCTGTTGATGCACTCATCTTGTTTATTGCACCTACAAGAGTGAATACCAGAGCCAGTTCTCCGATCATTATTCCGTAAAAGACAAGCCTGTTTCCCAATACGGCATTGAGTATTGCCGGTGAGGAGAGTGTGATGAGCGAAACAAAAGCTGTAATAGCCAATCCTGCTCCCATCCAGGCGTATACCTGTCGGATAAGAGAGTTTTGCCTTACAACTACCTGCGTTGCAGTACGTGGTTGCATGGTACTAAAGTCATTCATAATAAAGCTCCTCTTTTCAAGATTCTAGGGGCACGATCACGTCAGATCTCTAAAGTAAGATTGACTGTTGATCGACGCCTTGGGAAATATACTTTTCTTGGCTTGACATATAGAGTTAGTTTACCATTTCCAGCAATCCATTAGGTGATTGTTTCGGCTACTCAAATAACTGCGCCAAAGAACTTGCCAACTCCGGCGGTTAGTCCCATTGCAAGCACACCCCAAAATGCAACACGAATAGCACCCTTAGCAATGGGAGCACCACCGGCGTATGCTGCGGTAGCCCCCAAAATGGCTAGAGTAATCAGCGCGGTTGCAAATGAAACCTCGGTAACCAAGGCTTTAGGAGCGAGTATTACGGCCAGGATTGGAACAACTGCACCTACAACAAATGCAATTGCAGACGCAAGTGCTGCTTGAAGCGGTCGAGCCCGTAAAGTTTCTGTAATGCCAAGTTCGTCTCTGGCGTGAGCTCCAAGAGCATCTCCGGACATCAGTTTTTCTGCCACTTGGCGTGCCAAAGGTTGGTCGAGACCTCGGCTCACGTAAATTGAAGTGAGTTCAAGTAGTTCGTGTTCCGGCTGAAGTTCAAGTTCACGCTTTTCTCTGGCAATGTCAGCATGTTCAGTATCTGCCTGCGATTGAACCGAGACATACTCGCCTGCAGCCATTGACATTGCTCCAGCGACAAGACCGGCTATACCAGCAAGCAGAATGCTATTTTGTGATGCTCCGGAAGCTGCAACTCCAACGACAAGACTTGATACCGAAATTGTTCCGTCGTTAGCGCCAAGCACTGCTGCTCGAAGCCAACCTATTCTTTCTGACCTGTGAGATTCGCTGTGAAATTGTAGCATTAACAGAATCTCCTTGAGATCCAACTTACTACTGGACGGTCACTACAGACTGCTGATACATCCTCATCAATCACCCCATAAATCTAGACGATATCTTCATTCCTGAATCGCTTGAAAAGCAATGCTCCAAGAATAAGACAGTAAACAAGGACATTGATGAGTGGATAGATAGGTCCGAATCCATGGCTTGATTCGCTCTCGATCAACGAAGAGGCCAGCTGCTGAACTCCTAAGAGCTTCGGCCAGAAAAAATAAACTACTTTCCACCAGGTCAGGTCTGACTGTGGCTGGCCGACCGATTGCTGCACTATCGCCTGCCCTATCTGACTCTGGCTGGCAGCAGCTATGCCATCAGCTACAAAGCCGACGGCACCAACGCCAAGAACACAAAGAAAAGCGACAATGTCGGACATCATAAGCGACAAAAGAAGCACAGCAATAACCACAAAGAGCAGGTTGATCGAGCATAGCAGTGAGGCAACGAGGTATTCCGGCATGAAAACCTGCAAATTGATGGAGGTGATCAGGAAGACAATACTATGCAAGATGAGCATAAAAAGTGTCGATAAGACCCATAATCCGAGGATTTTTCCCATTACATACTGCCACCGCGCTATCGGTTTTGACAAAATGCACGCTTGCATCCCCTCATTTCGGTCACGCCTGAAGATTCGCATCGAAAGTAAGGCTGCTATGACCATCACACCAGCACCAATTACGTGGAAGGTCGCTTTCGATAATGTCCTGACTATGGTTCCGGCATCAAGAATCTGTCCGTTCACCATGTAATTACCTTGATAACAGCCACGAACAAGAAATACACAGAGTGCGCAGAATACGAACATGACGACGAAACTTCTCTGCTGCACTTCGTCGATAAGCGTATATTTTGTAATCCTTGTAATGGGGGGTAGTGATTTTGAAGTTTCCATGTCAACCTTTCACCAATCGAACAAACACATCTTCCAACGTCTCCCCGTCTTTTACAATGGAGGAAATTGTGTCTTTTACCAAGAGCTTGCCTCGGTTGATGATAGCTGCGGTATCACAGATTTTTTCAACTTCCGACAACAGGTGTGAATTTAAGAAAATAGTCATGCCTTGATCTTTAAGCGACTCCAGGAGTTGGCGTATTTCCCTGATACCAATGGGATCTAAACCAGAGGTGGGCTCATCAAGAATTAACAGTTTGGGATTTCCCATGAGTGCGGCGCCTAATCCGAACCGTTGGACCATGCCCTTGGAATATGTGCTAACCTTTGTATTCTCCCTGCCTTGCATTCCAATCAGCTCAACAATACGCCTACAGTGATCTGCAGCCTCGGACCGGTTCATATCCAATAGCTCAGCACAGCGTAGAAGGTAGTGCCACCCTGAAAGAAATGGTGGAACATGGTGGTTTTCAGCAAGATAACCGACCGATTGTCGGCATTCTGCCAGAGTACTTGGAATACCGCTTAAAGATAAGCTGCCCGATGTCGGCCGTGTAAAATCGAGCAGCATCTTAACGATGGTCGTTTTTCCGGCACCATTGGGTCCAAGCAGAGCAAAGCACTCACCTGGCTTTACCGTGAAGGAGACATCATCAACAGCCGTAAGCGATTCGTATCGTTTGGTAACATTTTTCAATTCAATCATATTATGGACTCATGAAATCTCAGAAAACTTTCCATCTGCAAGGTATTCGTGATTAATCTGGACGTTGTTCTCTATCAGTTGTTCGTACGGATCAGAAATCGCGGGAATGGTAACAGGCAATAAGTACGCTGACTATTAACCCAGTTCCTGGCATGATTCAGAGTAGACCTCCCCAACCTTTGGACACTCCACAGCACATGTTTCACACTCTCCCGGACAGGGTTCGATATGAACAAGGATATGGCTGTGAGCGAGGCAACTCTCGATATCAGCTGTAATCTGATGGGTAAGAGCGTGCCCCGCCTCCACGGTCATCTGTTTCGGAACTACCAGGTGCATGTCGATATGCCTGATATGGCCTGACTTGCGGGTGCGAAGCTTGTGGTATTCGATAATCCTGTTGGAGTATTTCTCCATCACTTCATGAATCAGGGACTCTTCATCGTCAGGCAGTTTTACGTCAAGGATATGGAAGAAGGCTGCCTTGGTTAAATCCCAGGCTGCCTTGATAATCATGAGTGCCACAACAATGGCAATAATCGGGTCGAGCATGGCGATGCCGGTAACTTTGATGGCAACTAAACCGCCAAGCACGCCAACCGACGTATAAACATCGGTCCTGAGATGCATGGCGTCAGCTTCCAGCGCAACGGAATCAGTCTTTATCGCTACATTGAGCAGATAGCGTGAGACAAAGTAGTTGGCTACTGCTGAAACAAGCATGACCAATGCGCCCAGTCCAAGGCTTTCGACCGCAATTGTTCCAGAGCGTAGTTTGTGTATCGCCTCCCAGATGATATAAAAAGCTGCACCGAAGATAAGCACCGCCTCGATCGTTCCTGCTACGTTCTCAATTTTCCCATGTCCAAAGCGGTGCTCGTCATCAGCAGGCTTTCCTGATTCCCGGACAGAAAACCAGGCGATAATTGCCGCTACGAGGTCAATTCCGGAATGAACTGCTTCGGAGATAACGCTGACCGACTGCATCATGATGCCGACAATCAGTTTGAGGATGATCAGTATGGAATTCGAGGTAATGGAGAATACGGCGGCCTTGCTTTTTGCTCGTTGTACTTCAGGTGATTGGATCATTGCTATACTCCGGCAGCGGTCATAATTTGTTTCAGTTTTTCCGTGGCTCCCTTGAGCAGTTCCTGAGCCTCGGCATTCTTCTTCCGGTACTCCAGAAGCGTCATCGGATTTTTGTCCGTGACAAAGCTTCTGATGGCATCGAACGATGCAGCGTATGTTTTGTAAGCAGCGATCAAGCCCGTTTTCGCATCATCCAGGATCTTCCTGGCTTCGGGCGGCAGGGCTTCCGGAATAGCCTTCTTTGCCAGAGATTCTCCGGCACGTAGACACTCAGACTTTGCTTTGTCGATGATGGAGGGGAGGTTGATGGATATCTCGCCCCCCTTGAGGACACTTTTCAGTTCATCTAGCGCCAGTTGAATAGCCTTGTCCGTGAGGTTTTCAATGCTCAAGACCTCTTTCTGAAATGCCATCAGCTTTTCTTTGTCGGCAGCAGATAGCGTGATAGCGGGGATCTGTTGCTGCGGCGCTGGCGCTTTTTCGGTTGAGCAGCCACATAGTGCCATAACTCCAATTACGAGAGCAACCAATACGATATTTTTCAAAATGTATCCTCCAGTAATAGTTCGTCTCAAGGGGAATTTTTCTCTTTCTTCCTACTGAACATCTTAAACAACTCGAACCAGACAATGCTCGATATGCCGGCAGACACACATATGACAACATCGAGCGGATGGATCACTGAGAACCTGAATACTTCTCGAAAAATAGGAATATTAAGCGCCATACCGAGGAAGATTACTGCACCGCCTGTTACCCACCAGAGAGCGGAATTCGGAGCCCCTAATATCCTGCCAATTGTGTTGCTCCAGGAACGGTTGGTCATCATCAGGCCAAGGTTGGCGATTATCAGGGTAGTGAATGCCAGGGTACGGGCCTCAAGTTCTCCATGCCCACGAACAAGACTGACGCCAAACACAATTAGAAGTACAACCAGGACACTCACACCTTGAAGTGTGCTTAACAACAAGACGCGCTTACTGAACAACGGTTCCTTTGGATCGCGGGGTGGCCTGTTCATCGCATCCATCTCCGCCGGTTCGACCTCGTACACTATAGAACAGGCAGGATCTATGATCAGATGGAGGAAAGCGATATGGATCGGCATGAACAACAGCGGCCACTTGAAAAGCACCGGAATGAGGGACATCCCGGCAATCGGAATATGTATGGCCAGAAGATAGGCCATAGCCTTCTTCAGGTTGTCAAAGATACGCCGCCCCATTTTTACGGCCCGGACGATGGAGGCAAAGTCATCGTCCAAGAGCACGAGATCGGACGCCTCGCGTGCTACGTCTGTCCCTCTGCCACCCATAGCGATACCGATATGAGCTGACTTAAGAGCCGGCGCATCGTTCACCCCGTCTCCAGTCATGGCAACAACCTTGCCATTGCTCTTCAATGCTTTCACCAGACGGAGCTTCTGTTCCGGTACAACTCTGGCGAAGATGTTGACTGTTCTGATCCTCTCCTGTAGATCCACTTCACTCATGTTTTCCAGTTCAGGACCGGTTATGACTTCATCCGGTTGAACAAGCCCGATCTGCCGTGCGATACTGCGCGCCGTGCCGGGATAGTCACCGGTGATCATCACCATTCTTATACCAGCACGGTAGCAATCCTGGAGTGCTGCAGCCACGGTTGGTCTGACCGGATCGGCCAATCCCACAAGCCCTAAAAACTCGAAGGTGAAGTCGTGTTGTTCACCCGGTAAACCTACTTCACGAAAGTACGATCGCGCTACTCCCAGTACCCTCAGGCCGTCATCAGCCATGCGGGTCACCGCCGTCATCATCTCCCTATGTTGGCTATCACTGAAATGGCAGAGGTCGGCAACCGCTTCCGGTGCGCCTTTGGCGGCGATAACGTACTCATTCCCCTCCGGAGCCCTCCAGACATGGGACATGGCAAGAAGTTCAGGAGATAACGGGTATTCCTTTTCAAGGCGCCAATCACCGTGGAGATGCTCGGTATGGGCGAGATACTCTTCGCCAAAATCCTTGATGGCCCGCTCCATCGGATCATAGGGATCGCGCTGGCTTGCGAGAATGCTGAATTCCACCAGATCGTGAAATGTATCAGGGGGTGGGTCATTGCGAAAGTCACCAATTTTGTACAAAGTCCCATCGGTGTTGAGCGCAGAGACTGACATCCGGTTCAACGTAAGGGTACCTGTCTTGTCCACGCACAGGACAGTCGCCGAACCGAGTGTTTCCACTACCGGTGCGCTGCGGGCAAGAACCTGAGTCCGGGAAAGTCGCCATGCCCCCAATGCCAGGAAGATTGTCAGGACCACCGGAAGCTCATTCGGCATGACCGCCATGGCCAGGGTGAGCCCCGCCAGTACCCCATCGAGCCAGGCACCGCGGGTGATCCCGTACACCAGAATAAGCAGTGCACAGAGCACGAAGACTGCCGTGGCAAGAATTTTTACCAGACGACCGGTTTCACGTTGCAGCAGGGTTTCTTCGCTGGTCACTGCTTGCAGGGCCTTGCCAATTTTGCCGATGGCGCTCTGTTGTCCGGTAGCAATCACGCGGGCAATTCCCTGTCCACGAACAACCAAAGTTCCCGAAAAAACAAATGGGAGATCATCTCCCCCTGGTTGCACTACAGGTGAAGTAGCATCGCCAGGCACCTTGCGTACCGCAATGGATTCGCCTGTCAGGAGCGATTCGTCTGTAGATAGACTCGTGCAGTCCAGCACCAGAGCATCAGCAGGAACCCTATCGCCTTCTGCTAGAACAATGATGTCACCTCGAACCACGTCTCGACCAGCAATCCGCTGCTGGGCACCATCGCGAATAACAAGGGCTCTTGGGCTGGAGAGATCACGGAGGGCCTCCAGAGCTCGTTCTGTCTTTCATTCCTGATACAGGGTTATGCCCATGACGAAAAAGACAAATGCCAGAAGCATCATCGCTTCCTGCATATCCCCCACCAGCAGATAGATTGCGCCACAAGCCACCAACAACAGGAACATCGGCTCACGCATTACGTCGAGGGCTATTTGAAAGTTCCCACGTTGCTTTGAAGACGGAAGTTCGTTGTGGCCTTCTTCCCCAAGAATTTTGGCGGCATCCTGTAAGGTTAGACCAACATGTTCATGTATTTCAGGTTTTCGAGCCATAACTGCCACCTTTTTACGGAGAGAGGAGATATCCCCTCTCTCCGAGACTGATATCAGTCGAACAAATCTGACAGCCAGGACTTTTTCTTGTATTGGCCGTTATGACCATAGCCATGATCATCATGATGTTTTCCATACTGCTGCTGAATGTCGCCGGAGTAGTATTTTTGAGGTTCCAATTGTGTATGAGTTGGTGTTTGTGTAGTTGACCGTTCGATGATTTTATCCAGTTCTCCCCTGTCGAGCCAGACACCACGACATTCTGGGCAAAAATCAATTTCTACTCCCTGGCGTTCGGCAATTTTAAGGTCTATTCCTGTGCAAATCGGGCATTTCATAACGATTTCTCCCTATGATTTTGTTCGTTATTGGTTTTAGCGTTGCTAGTAGAGCGTTGTATGCGATCCCTTACAATGTGAAGCATTCTCCTGGCCCAGGCAAACTCGGTGGCAAGAATTCCCAATGCAAGAGGAATTACGACAACTGCCGGACCGGGCAGAACTATCATGGCAATACCAATTATAAGAATGGTAATGCCGACAACTGCCACGAGAAGACGCTTCAGCTTTTTAAGCGACCATTGCTTCATGATAAAGAATGCTCTTGTTTTTGGTAATTACAATGAATTCGATGCAGCCTGAGCCACAAGCGGTAAAGTCAGGCGTGGTTCTGCGGGGGGACAAATATCCTGTCTAATAGACGTGGCAGAGCAAGTTGAGGTTCATATAGGGATGTTCGCTCGATAATTACTTGGGAGATTATTTTCGGCACGATGTCGGCCAATATTTGACCGGCGCAACAACAGGTTGTTTCACAATCATCAGCATCATGATTTACGGGACATTCATGATCTTGGTCAGTAGTCAGATACTCACATGTATCTTTATGGGCCAGTTCGCCAATAGATGAACAAGGATGTGCCAGACATTCCACAGGAAGTATGAGATACAGAACGATCAATATGATGGATACAATCTTCATGAAGTTCACCTAGATCTCAAATTCCAATACACCAAACTATCTACGAACGTCCTATCTAAAATGTTTTATTTATATCATCAATGTACATTTTTAGATAGATATGACTATACACTATGGCGAAATCATTACGAATAATTATGTTCCAACTGCATGATGTCCCGGTATGGAACAATGCCATGAATAGTATCCTCTTCATCAAGCACCGGCAACGCTGAAAAGCCATAACGCTTGAACTTCTCCTCGGCATCGGCAATGGAGTCGTTGCAATCCAGGCTGATGACCTGGGTCGTCATTATCTCGGACAAAGGCGTACTTTGCTTGGCCATAAGAAGCTCAGGCAGGCTGACAACGCCTTTGAGCTTGTTGTCATGATCAACGACGAAGACATAGTCGAGAACATCAGACTCTTGGCTGACCGTGCGATAAGCAGCAATGACCAGGTCGGTATGAACATCAGGGAGGAACCTGATATAGGCATTGGTCGTCAGGTTAGTAATGGTATTAACCTGATTTTCCAGAAGCGCTTCGATCTTCTCTGTTTCGTCATGCTCCATCAGGTCGAGAATCTCTTCCGCTTGGTCAGTCGGCAATACCGAGAGAACATCAGCCGCCTGAGCGGGGGTCATTTCATCTATGAGGTCGGCGACCCGCTCTTTGTTCATGGAAGAAATCAGAATGCGCTGTACCCGTGGTTCCATTTCCTCCAGGGTGTCCGATGCCTGATCCGTTTCAAGTTCATTAAAAATGGCAAGGCGCTGTTCTTCAGAAAGTTCTTCCAGGATATCTGCCAAATCCACCGGATGGATGTCCGGCAGAGCCTCCTTAAGAATTTTGAGTTGCACATTCCCCTTGAAACTGCCTATTTTCTCCGGAAGACGCTGGACATAGGTCCAAGGGATGGTCTCCTTCTTGAACATCTCAGCAAGGTGATATACGAATTGGGCCACATACCGCAGGCCAAGCCGTTTCAGCAGTCCATATCGGCTGAAGTCAACATCGGTAGCGTAAAGGCGGGCATTCCGCAGTAACAGCTTTACATCGTAGACCACGTCGATTTCGTTGCCATCAAGGTCAATCACCTTCTTGTCCAGAATATGGTCCTTGAGCAGAACCTGATTATCTTCTGGTTCAGCTTCGAATGCCTCCAGGTTCTGTAGGGAGAGCTCAATTCCGTCCCGTTTCAATTCATCGATTCTAGCAAGTGGCACCATCAATGACTTGTACCCGAAGGGACGGCTCACGATAACGTGAGTCACTTCGGCAACTTTCTCGTGCTCTACGATTAGCAGGTCATCGAGCTTGCCGATTTTTTTGCCCTGATTGCATACCGGGATGCCGGTCAGATCACTCAGGAAGAATATATGATCGTTCTGAATATTTTTCATATGGTTCATGGCGCACCTCGCTTTCACAGGAGAGTAATGAACTTGTACAAAAGCAGCCCGACCAGCAGAACGAGGTACAAGCGTAAAAACAGCAAGGAGCCTTTCACCCAGCCTGACATCTCGACATTCGGTTTTGAATATTTTTGATTGATCTCACGCACCTTGGCGAAATTATGGGAAAAGAAATCTCTGATCATGGCTAATTGCCTCCTATTTTAACAAGTTCGGGAACAGCGTGCTGACCGCGTAGAGGGTCGAGAGAATAACAATCGCCACCACGATGCTACAGGTAACGATATTCTGCCACAGCGTATTGGTATATTCTCCCATTGTCTTCTTGTTGTTCAGCAGCAGGATCAGGAAGACCAGTGCAGCCGGCAGCAGGGTCACCGCGATGACCTGCACGAACAGGGTAATCAGCACCAGCGGTGCTTTGGGAATCAGTACCACCAGTCCGGCTGTGATGAGGGTCAGGAAATAGTTAGCGTAAAACCATGGCGCTTCGCGGATCTTGTTGTTAAGCGAGTGCGCCCAGCCGAAAACTTCGCCAAAAGCCCATGAACTGGCCAGTGAGATGCAGATCGCTCCCAGCAGGCCGGCGTCAAAAAGGCCGATGGCCATGAAAGTACCGGCATATTTCTGGCTCTTCATCAGCATGATCGAAGCTTGGGCGGCATCGTCGATATTGACGCCGGGCAGAATGGTACCGGTTACTATCACAATAAAGATCGCTACCACCACGGTAAGAAACGACCCGACTAGGGTATCCAGTTTGCCCCAAGGGATGTCCTTTTCCCTTGTTCCTTTATCAACCACAGCACTCTGCTGGAAGAAGAGCATCCAAGGAGCAATGGTGGTGCCGATGTTGGCCATCAGGAAGAAGAAGAGTTCATTGGTGAAGCCTCCTGGCGGTATATGGGGCACGAAGCCGGTCTGAATGATGTCATGCACAGACGGTTGGACCATGAAGGCACCGGGGATATAGATCAGGTTGACCGCGCAGAAGGCCAGGGCAATCTTCTCCCATGTCCAGTAGCGTCCATTTAGAACCATAATACCCATCAGGACGCAGACTCCAAGTACTGTTAGCCAGGGAGGGACGCCAAAGATTCTGAGCGCAGAAGTCATGCCGATAAACTCGGTGACCAGGGTCAGCCAATTGACAATCATTAGATCGATCAATGAGAACCAGCCCCAGAAGGCGCCGAAACCGGCGAAGATTGCTTCGCCGTGACCCCGCTTGGTGACTGCCCCCAGTCGGACTGTCATCTCCTGAACGTAGTAGGCGACTGGTATCAGGATAAGCAGAAACCAGATCAGGTGGTAGCCGTACTTGGCGCCGGTAGCGGCATACGTTGTTATGCCGCCGGCGTCATTATCGGCTACCATGACGACAATGCCAGGTCCGGAGATGATAAAAAAGAGCTTAATAGCCTTCCAAATACGACGGAATTCGTAGTAGAGCTTTGAAATACTGAGCACGTGAAACCTCCTTCAGCCAGAAGTTGCGCAGAATTTGTTAAACCGCGAACCAATATTGTTGATCAATTTTGAATCAATCTGCAGACGCGATTAGGCTTGGGGAGAGAGAACGATAATGAGGAAGTCTCTCCGCTGGCCGATAGATGCATGGCCCAGCGGAAAAACCTGAAGAAAGAGTCTTGAGGAAGTTACCGACTGGGTATCGATGCGATTGAATTCTTACTATGACTGTCCAATTTGGATAACCACCACCCTTCGCTTTTGACATGGGACAACAAAAAAGGCCACGGAAAACCGTGGCCTGATACATAACGTGCCATGATTCCCCTCTCGTAGGTTTTCGGCAGTGCACAACGTAGGTCGGTTGACCAGCTACCTTAAGTCAAGCCTTAATCCGGCAAGACCTGGTCTACCCATTGGCGTCTTTCGACGTTTCCGGGCAGTAGCCTGTGTTTGTGCAAACGCCTCATGCTAACGAGGAATTCAACCCTTTCCACATACGCCTTCATAAATAGTATGTCAAGAATTTTGTATCCACACCACTGACACGTTGACTCTTGCTCTCATCTCACATATATCCGTTGGTGAAATAATGAGGTGACCATGAAACGTGTCAAATTGGAACACAAAAACTCACAACTGATGTCAAAGCGTGATTTTATAATCCGTATGGGGTGGTATGGTTTTTTCGGGTGTCTGTTTTTGGTGTTTTCGTTAGGTGTCGGGACGGTTGGATATCATATAACGGCGAATCTGGGCTGGATAGATTCCTTTTTGAACGCATCGATGATCCTGACCGGTATGGGACCAGTTGATAAACTTGAAACCGATACAGCTAAGCTTTTTGCAGCTTTTTACTCAATCTTCAGCGGAGTGGCTTTCCTGACTTTTTGCGGAGTTCTATTTACCCCGGTCTATCATCGGTTTATACACAAGTTTCATCTTGATCTGGGGGATAAGAACCTTTGAATGGGAACTGACTGGATCATTGAGGAAAGTTGGAAAGCTTCACACTCAGTCGGAGTGTAACAGCCTGTTATTTAAGGACTACCCGGCAAATTCAGGGGTGTGTTAACCTTTCTCTACTATACCCACTTAAAACGGCACTCGTTCTCAATTCAAATTCCTCTCGAAAAACAGCAGCTTCCCGGTTATCCAGAATTCCCCATCACAGTCGGTGAACACATCCGCAAGAAACGCATGGATGTTGGCCTCCTCCAGAGAGAAGTCGCAGAGATCATCGGAGTCACCGAATCATCTATCTGGAACTGGGAACATGGCACCGAACCGGAACTGCAATATAATCCAAGTATTATCAAATTTCTAGGTTATATTCCGTTCGACTGTCCGGATGATACTATTGGACGGCTTGCATGGTATAGGAGAGTGCAAGGGCTTACAGTGGTAGCACTGGGAAATCAGATGAAAATTCACCCTGATCAGCTGTACGAATGGTTGAGTGCGACGAGGAAGCCGTTCAATAAGAGCCTTCAGAGGATTGAGCGGTTTCTGGAAAGTCAGTAAGTGATCGCCAAAATAATAACCTGCATGTGCTGTCAGAAATCATCATTTATCTTTACCGGCCTGCGAATCCACTTGGGCAGCAGGGCGAGCTTATCGTCAAAGTGTCTCCCGAAAGTATATCGGTTCGAATTCTCTTCGTCGCTGAAGAGCTTCACCACAACCAGGTTGGCGACTTCTATGCGTCAGACAAGCGAGTTCTCTCCAAGCCTACACGGCAAAAAGATCATTTGCTGATTAGAAAAGGAAAGCCTATCTGTTTAGCAGTTTTTTGACTACGGTCAAGCAAATGTCACTAAACGAAGTATAATGTAAGGTTACACAGTTATAAATCTATCAGTCAAATCAATTAAACAACAAACCAAAGGAGAATAAAAAAGATGAGTATGTTCTGTAATCAATGCGAGCAGGCAGCAAACGGCACCGGCTGTAACATTTCCGGTGTCTGCGGTAAGAAACCCGATGTAGCGGCCCTGCAGGATCACCTGTTGTACGGTCTCAAATCTCTGGCCCTCTACGCTGTCAAGCTCGGCCGCAATGCCGAGATCGATCGTTTCACCATCGAGGGGCTCTTCAGCACCGTCACTAACGTTGACTTTGAAGCAGCCCGCATTGGCGACCTGATCAAGCGTTGCTACGAGTTGAAAGAGAAGGCCAAAACCGCTGCCGGTGTAACTATCACTGGTCCGGTAGCTGACTGGAAGCCGGCCGATGATCTGGCTGGTATGGTTGCGCAGGGCGAAGCCCACGGCCTTAGTACCCTGCATGTCAACGAAGACATTCGTTCAGTCATCGAAATTTTGACGCTGGGTCTCAAAGGCATGGCAGCCTATATGGATCACGCCATGATCCTGGGCAAGACAGATGATGAAGTCATGGCATTTTTCCAGAAAGCATTGGCAGCAACCACCGACGCCAACCTGGGTCTAATGGATTTTGTTGGTCTTTCAATGGAGTGCGGCAAGCAGAACCTGACCGTCATGGGACTCCTGAATACCGCCCATACCGACGCCTATGGCCACCCGGTCCCGACTCAGGTACAATTGGGCACCAAGGCCGGCAAGGCAATTCTGGTATCCGGCCACGACCTGAAGATGATGGAGGAGATCCTTAAACAGACTGAAGGCAAGGGGGTCAATGTCTATACCCATGGCGAGATGCTGCCGGCTCACGGCTATCCCGGCCTGAAAAAATACAGCCATCTGGTTGGTAACTACGGCGGCGCATGGCAGGATCAGGCCAAGGAATTCGCCAATTTCCCCGGTGCCATTATTTTTAACACCAACTGCATCCAGAAACCGGCCGAATCCTACACCGACCGTCTCTACACCTGGGGCCTGGTGGCATGGCCCGGTGTCAAGCACATCGACGGCTGGGACTTTACTCCTGTCATCAACAAAGCACTGGAGTGCCCGGCCCTGCCGGAAAATCCGGGCCAAGAGATCCTGACCGGTTTCGGCCATAACGCCGTCCTGGGTGTGGCTGACAAAGTAATTGCCGCGGTCAAGTCCGGTGCCATCAAGCACTTCTTCCTGGTTGGCGGCTGCGACGGCGCCAAGTCCGGCCGCAACTACTACACCGAGTTTGCCGAGAAGGCTCCCAAGGACACCGTTATACTGACACTGGCCTGCGGTAAGTACCGCTTCAACAAACTGGAGTTCGGCGATATCGGCGGAATCCCACGCTTGTTGGATGTTGGCCAGTGCAATGACGCCTACTCCGCTATCCAGATTGCCGTAGCCCTGGCAGGTGCCTTCGAGTGCGGCGTCAACGACCTGCCGCTCTCCATGGTGTTGTCCTGGTACGAGCAGAAGGCGGTTGTCATTCTGCTGACCCTGTTCCACCTCGGCATCAAGAACATCAAGCTCGGGCCGACACTGCCGGCCTTCATCACCCCCAACGTCCTCAACTTCCTGGTTGAAAACTTCAACGTCGGACCGATCACCACGGTTGATGCCGACATGAAGGCCATGCTGGGATAACACTTTCCAAATAACACCGTTGAATAATGAGCGCCTCGCGGGTCCCCGTGGGGCGCTCATCTTTTTTTGTGTACTACACTAGTTTATGTTCTTTTATTGATGTGGGTCAAAATACAAACATAGCCATCGGTGTATCATTTAATCATTGGGACATACGACAAGTCACAAATTGGAGGAAATATGGACAGGATATTGATTCAAGCAGTTAATAATGCTCCGGATGCAATCCTCATTTCAGACCGGGAAGGAATTATCAGCTATTGGAACAGCGGAGCAGAGCAAATGTTTGGACACACGGCAGCTGAAGCTGTTGGTCAATCACTTGATCTGATTATTCCTGAAAATCTGCGGGGCCGCCACTGGGATGGCTATCACCGGGTAATGGCATCTGGAGAGACGAAATATAAGACAGGTCTCCTGTCATCACCTGGAATTCGTAAAGACGGATCCCGTGTTTCGCTAGAATTCAGCATGGTACTGCTGCACGACGAAGCAGGCCAATTGCAGGGCTGTGCATCGATCATGCGGGATGTCACCGAACGATGGAAAAAGGAGAAGGAATTGAAAGAGCGATTGACTGTTTGTGAATCAAAACTGGCAGGATCACCTGATTAGGATTCAACAAAATGAGTCAGATGGCAGACTAATACCGGCCAACACTGATTCAGAGGAGAACACACATGAAAGAATCAACTCTTCAAACGAATTACACACTAAATACAACAATCGGTGAGATAGTTGCCGCCGATTATAGAACTGCCAAGGTCTTTGAGTCTCACGGGATTGACTTTTGCTGTGGTGGTAAGGTTGCTCTATCATCAATATGTCAGGAAAAGGCTATCAACCCCGACACGTTATTGCGGGAGATCGAAGCAATCAAAAGTGAACAGATTGATCGTAGCCAAAATTACACCTCATGGGAGCTCCCCTTCCTGGTGGATTACATAGTCAATACACATCATGCATATCTCAAAGAAAACGACGAACAAATTGCCATATACGCTCGAAAAATTGCAGAAGTCCATGGTGCTCATCATCCCGAGGTGATCGAGATCGCCACTATCTTCCAAAAGATAACCGCAGATATGGCAGCCCATCTACTTGAGGAGGAAGAAGTTTTCTTCCCAGCGGTAAAACGGGCCGATGCGGCAAGAAAAGCAGGCAAAGCATCATTGAAAGAAGATTGCGATGTAATTACGGAATCCCTAGCGAAACTCGGCCGCGAGCACGAGGAGATCGGCGATGCTATCCACACGATTCGTCACCTTTCAAAGGATTATGCAATACCAAAAGACACGTGCAATACATTCATGATCACATATCAAAAGCTCAAAGAGTTTGAGGATGATCTCCACAAGCACGTCCACCTGGAGAACAACATCCTCTTCCCCAAAGCGTCACAACTTTAGAACCTTTACGATGCCTCGGTAATTCTTAAGGGTTAGAGCGGATATGGATTACTTCAAAGCTAGAGTTACAAAATTATTGGTGGATTACTTTGGAAATGATTTTCGAAGAATCTCGCATGCGTTAGAGGTCTTGAAACACTCTGAGTTAATTATGGAGAATTTTCAGTGCTGTGATTATGAGATTCTGGTTGCCTCCGCACTTTTACACGATATCGGCATAAAGCAATCTGAAGAGAACCTTGGATATAATAATGGCAAGACTCAAGAGGAGTTCGGTCCGCCGATTGCCGAAATGCTGCTTAACAGCATCTGCTTCTCACAGAGTAAAACAATAAAAGTATGCGAAATCATAGCCAATCATCACTCACCTTCACGGCACGATTATATTGAGCTTAAAATCCTTAAAGAAGCTGACAGAATCGTGAACAAACTGGAAAGTGGCTAAGAAATACCTTGGTAATTCAGAGTGGTAGCGCAGCTAATCCAACCATGGGAGGCAAAACATGCAAATGAAGTATGTGAGAAGATTCACCGTGCTGGCAATACTGGCAGCCACGGGTATTTGGTCAGGGTGCTCACCAAAGAAGGTAGAGCCCTTGAAGACTGTAGCTATCGAAGACGGTACGGTCGACCCTGCCGAGTGGGGTAAAGTGTACCCCAGTCAGTATGAGCTCTGGAAACAGACAGGCGAGCCTACCCCAGCCGGGAAGAGTAAATACAAGAAGGGTTACGATGTCGGTGAGGACCGGCGTGACAAGCTCGATGAGTATCCATTTTTGGCGTTGTTATACAATGGCTGGGGTTTTGGTTCCGAATACCGCGAACCACGTGGACACTATTTTATGGTTCAGGATCAGCTTGAGGTTGACCCAGGCAGGGTAAAAGCAGGTGGTTCATGCCTGACATGTAAAACACCTTACGCACCAATACTAGAGAAACAGATGGGAAAAGCCTACTTCTCAACCCCATACAAGGAAGTGTTGGCAAAACTTCCTAAAGATCAGCAGACCCTCGGCGTCGCTTGTATTGACTGCCATGACAACAGGGGAATGGCTCTAAAGATTTCTCGTGGCTTCACATTAGGCAAAGCACTCAAGAAAATAGGCGTGGACGAGGCAAAACTCACGACTCAAGAAAAGCGGACTCTGGTCTGTGCACAGTGCCATGTCAGTTACATAATCAGTAAGGACAAAGAGATGCATTCGACGGATGTCGTCTTTCCTTGGCAGGGCAGCAAAGTTGGTAATATTAGCATTGAAAACATAATTGCCGAGATCAAGAGTTCTCCTGCACATGCAGAGTGGACACAGAGCGTTACAGGCTTTAAGTTGGGCTTTATTCGTCACCCCGAGTATGAACTATTTTCCAACAACAGCCCACATTGGGCCAACGGCGTTAGCTGTGCGGATTGCCACATGCCGACCGTTGCAAGGGATGGTCAGAAGATTTCCGATCACAGGATTATGAGCCCGCTTAAAAACGATCTGGTCGCTTGCGCCGCCTGCCACGAAGAGAAGCCGCAGGTACTCCGCGATAAGATCTTTGCTATCCAGGATAACACAATGATTGTGTACCTTAAGGCAGGCTATGCAACGGCAACAGACGCGAAACTGTTTGAGATTGCGAACAAGGTTGAGGCATCAGGTAAAAAGATCGATAAGGTTCTCTACGCTCAAGCAAAAGAACAGTACGAGCAGGCTTTCTATCGTCTCATATTCATTGGCGCAGAGAACTCGAATGGTTTCCATAACCCCAAAGAAACCATGCGCGTCTTGAATGATGCTGCAAAATACGCTGCGTCTGCCGAGGCACAGCTTCGCAAGCTGCTCGCGCAGGCTGGAGAAAAGGTGCCGGAAAAGATCGACCTTGAACTCTCAAAGTACACCAACAACCGGGGTGCAAAAAAAATCATGTTCAAACCCGAGCATGAGATAAAGTCCCCCGAAGCTAAATAACTCCATTTCCGGAGAGCGGCACATATCCGCTCTCCGGTTTTAGACAGCTATTTCGGCTTTTCGTCATTTGAATCTTCGGTGAGCGATGAAACTGGCCGTAAGCGGGGTTGTGCCTTGATCATGTGGGACGTATCTGCGAGGTGGAAGAAAGAGAGGGAATTGTAGGTGCATAAGGCTGTTTGCGAAACTAAATTGGCAGGGACATGTGGCTAGATTTCAACATATATCAAGTTATTTTGTTTTTTACTCTTAAATTGACCTGAATCAAACTTATTGCGAACATACCATGAGATCGTTGAGCAAGAGTTTTCAAATTCAGGACGTAGTACATCGGAAGATGCTTATGATGTTCTCAAACAGACATAGTAGGATAGTAATAATATTATTACTGCTGGTTCAGATCTGTCTGCCGCTTACCGGTTCGCTCTACATCTCAACTAATATGAGTACGAGTGAAACCGGTCATACGGAAACCGCGTGTGTCCATTCTGACGCCGATGCCGACCATGAATCCGGGGACCGGCACGATCAGATTCCCCACTGCCACGAACTTGATGCACCATGCGACGCTGTCTCCGGTACGGTAGTTAAACACTCTCCGCTCATTTCGCTTCACAAGGTCTCATACAACGGTGCCTTTCTGCCAGGCTACGGCGCTCCGCTGGAAATCCCCCCGAAATATAACGTTTGACTCATATCTGCCGGCATTATCTTCCTTCGTTGTAAGGCAGTCCCGGCAATAACGTGCAAATTCGCTTAGTACTGGTGAATCAACCGTCAAACCATACACATAAAGGAGAATAACTCATGAGATATACACACATATTTAAAACAGGCATGTTGGCAGTTTCAGTATTTACGGTGCTATTTCTTGCAACCCCTCGCGAAGCTGCTGCCCATTGTGACACCCTGGACGGCCCGGTTATCCAGGATGCCAGAATGGCGATCGAAGGCAAGGATATCACTCCAATTCTGAAATGGGTGAAGCCAAAGGATGAAAAAGCTGTCCGAGCTGCCTTTAACAAAGTGTTGTCCAGTAAATCAAAGAACCAGGAAGAAACAGAGCACAAATTCTTCGCAACCCTTGTCAAAATCCATCGGGCCGGAGAAGGTGCATCATTTACCGGTCTGAAACCGGCTGGCGCAGTAGAACCGGCCGTTGCCGCAGCGGACAAGGCCTTGACGAGCGGTTCAGCCGACGCTCTGGTGAAACTGGTCACCGATGATGTATCCGCTGGTATCAAGACCCGTTACGAGCATGCAGCGACTACATACAAGCATAAGGATGAAAGTGTTGCCCAGGGACGGGAATTTGTGGAAGCTTATGTTGCGTACACCCATTATGTAGAGCGGCTTCATCAGGATGCAACCGCTAAAGGCGCACATGGCGAGCATAAGTCACAAGCCAAGCAGCACAGCGGCCATGCCGGACATGGCGCTGACAAACACTGACAGACAGACGAAAGGGGCTCAGCTTCGAGCCCCTTTTTGTACTTTTGAAGTTATTTAATGCCGGTTAGTAATGTACCATTGACAATTATTGAGGGTTATTCAAACACGAAGCCGCTAACTGTTTATATTCAGCACAAACGGTCGTCTAAGGTATAATCGAAGGACAGGGAGCGTTAGCCCCTCCCTTGAAAATATTTGCAAGAGGGAGATCGAGATGAAGTCTGTAGTAATTGGTGAAATAACCATAGGCGCGATTGTGGCTGACGATTTTCGGGCTGCAACAATCTTTGAAAGGCATGGGATCGATTTCTGTTGTGGCGGCAAGATTCCGCTTGCCGAAGCCTGCAAATCCAAGGGGATCGAGCTTGATGCGCTGAAGAGTGAACTTGAGTCGCTTCAGCATGAACCGGTTGACCGGAGTCAGAACTACTCATCCTGGTCGCTTTCGTTTCTGGCTGATTACATCGTCAACACCCACCATGTGTATCTGAAGGAAAATGACGATCAGATCGTCGCCTATGCCCGGAAGATCGCCTCAGTGCATGGTGAGCGCCATCCGGAGGTGATCCGGATCGCTGTCCTCTTCGAGAAAATCGCCACTGACATGGTTGCGCACCTCAAGGAGGAAGAAGAGGTGTTTTTCCCGGCGCTCAAACGTGCCGAAGCCGCCAGAACAAGCGGTAACCAACCGGATGCCAGGGACCGCGAGACGATCAGAGATTCTCTCGTCAGGCTGCATCGCGAACATGAAGAGGTCGGTGACGCCATCCATGAAATCCGCCGTCTTGCCAACGGTTTCAGGATACCGGAAGGCGTCTGCAACACCTTCATGCTTACCTATCGGAAGCTGGATGAGTTTGAGGAGGATCTCCATAAGCATGTCCACCTGGAGAACAACATCCTATTCCTCAAGGCGACGCAGCTTTGAATTGATGTTGAAATAATGAATATTGGCACTTGGCTATAAGTGATGGAGGAACTGCTGCAAATAGTTGACTTCAGATGCGTACATCACTTGATCAAGAGGAACAGGCTCAAATTAGACAGAGGCTTTTGGAGTGTTGCCATCTCGATACTTGTCATCTCGATACGTTGGCTATGGTAAAAATTCTTGATAAAATGCGAGAGATGGTAGCAACTTAAATCATCCTTCAAGTGCATCAGGTATAGATTTCATGAAACGGAGAGATTTGATGGAAGATTCCATGTCGGAATTGAAAGTCCAGAAGCTCCTGGAAGTATATTTGCTAGGAGAAATGAGTCTCGGCAAATTAGCCCAAGAATTAGATATGGACCCAGTAACTGCACGTGACTTCCTGCGATCACATGGTATTCCAATTCAGTCAGACAACGTACAAAGTGTTTTATCAGACGTTAAGAACGCATAGTAAACTTTTCTCAAAACAAGGCAGTCACTCAATATCCATTCTTTGCAATCATCTTTGAGCCCGTAATGTAACCTTAATTCTGGTTATATGGACATTTCTTCCTAAAGTTGATACGTTTGACTCCTTCAAAATCGAAGGAGTTCCCATGAAATTCATCATAAATCTGCTGGCAGCACTAACCATTGTCAGTTTACTCGCAGCATCACCTGTAAAAGCACAACAAACAGGTTGCCCAGAACATTTTGCCAATGGACAGCCCCCTGACTTCATCAATCAAAAGCTCATCGCCAAAACCCGTGAAATCTGCTATTCGGGTTTTGCGGTCAAACATTCCGGTGTGACCAGGACGCCGATCTATGCAGCTGAGCATTTGACGCGTGATCGGATCTTCCAAGGTAAAGGTCTCAAGCGGCAGAGTAAGTTCCATCCCGACGAGAATATTCCAAGATCGGAACGGGCCGAACTGCGTCACTATGCCAAGTCTGGCTATGACCGTGGCCATGTAGCACCATCGGCCGACATGTTCGACATTCAATCACAATATGAATGCTTTTCCTTGTCGAATATGGTTCCCCAAGTACCTGAAAATAATCGTGGTCCATGGGAAGGAATCGAGTCGGCTGTGCGGATGATGGCAAAGAGCAAAGGCGACCTCTATGTCGTCACTGGCCCGATCTATCATGGCAGCAACATCGAGCAGATCGGTGGCTCCGTGATGGTTCCGACAAAACTGTTCAAGGCGATATATGATCCGCAAAGAAAGGAAGCCGGGGCGTATTTGATTGACAATACAGCTGATGCCCAACCTCAGAAAGTCACAATTGAGGAACTGGAAAAAATAGCAGGTATCAGCATGTTTCCCTCCGTGGAAGCCAGTGTGAAATCCCGCCTCATGCGTTTACCAGAACCAAGATCATATATAGATCGAAAACGCAAGGGAGGTCGATGATGCCGAAAAAAATCATCAGCCCATTCAAGAACGAAAGCGAATGCCTTCAGATAGGCTCCCTTACTGTTGAGAATCGTGTAGACCGTGTGTCCATCTTTGGCAGCGTCGATATTACTCGGGATAAAGAGGGGCTGGCAGTTGCACGAGAACTGAAAAGTATCGTTGATTTGACCTTGGCTGAACTGGAGGGTGCGGATCTTCCCGACAAGGTGGAACTGAAGCCAGTCAAGATCGTTAAGAATCCGTTTGACTAGGTGGAGATCGAATCTTGGTATAGAAAGGCGGTAAAAGTGAGTACTTTCAGCTATGACCCTAACGAGCCATCTGTCAAAGATCGCTGTAATGTGATTAAGTTGTACACCCAGGCCAATGCACTCCGTCATTCGCCAAACGAATTCATCCAGGCAAGGCAAGATGCTGATAATGCCATTACAGCATGGCTTGATAGGTACGGCCCTCACCCAAGACATCAGACAGGCGCGTGAATGTTCTGCACTGTATTCGCCTGATACAACAACCAGCCTAATGGAGCATAAGTTTGCCAGATTCAACCGAAGTAATAATGATTTCGGATGATTGCAGTTCGCAATCGACTGAGACGAAAATTGACGAGGATGGGGTCGATGTACCTTGGGACAGCATCAACCCGGAAACACTTCGCAACCTGATTTCCGAATTCGTCACTCGGGAATGGCCAGACACGGAATACTCCCTCGAAACGAAAATTGATCAAGTGCTGAAGCAACTCCGTACCGGGCAGGCGAAAATAGCCTTCGACCTGGTATCCAAGACCTGTAACATCATCCCGAGCAGGTGATCGCATCGATGGAGAAACGATTCTTCCCCCTCTCTGCTATCACAAAGCGGATCAATGAACTGCTGGAGCCTGCCATCAGCAAGCAGTTCTGGGTCAAGGCCGAGATATCCACTGGCCGGGAACGAGGTGGAGCTTTTTACTGTGATCTGGTTGAAACGGACACCGGCGGAAAAATCGTCGCAAAGATAGCCTGCACCATCTGGCAGAGAGAACTCGCCACCATAAAGGAGCTGTTCAAGGCCAGGAACATGGATCTTGTGCTGACAAATGGCACAGTGGTTGGCTTTCTCTGTTCTCTTCAGTTTAGTCCCCAGTATGGCTTGTCCCTCAGAGTCATCGATGCCGATCCATCGATTGCTTTGGGTGAAATGGAACTTAAAAAGAGGGAGATCATCGAGCGCCTGCACAAGGAAGGGCTGTTCGAGACGAACAAGGAACGCTTCGTACCGATCCTCCCGATAAAGCTCGGCCTGATTACCAGTGCCGGGAGCGCGGCATACAATGACTTCATCCAGACCCTCACGGCGTCAGGCTACGGCTTCAAGATCTACCTGGCCGATGCTATGGTCCAGGGAGATCAGACAGAGAAATCGGTCCTTCGTGCCTTGGATGCCCTTACCGGACTCGATGTCGACCTTGTGCTTATCCTCCGGGGTGGCGGCAGCAAGACAGATCTCTACTTCCTGGATAATGAGGTCATTGCCAGGAAAATTGCCGGATACCACAAGCCGGTGTGGACCGGCATCGGCCACGAAATCGATACGAGTATCCTGGACTATATCGCCAATCGTTCCTTCAAGACGCCGACGGCGGCAGCAGAGGAACTGGTGGCCCGTTTTGTCCAGATGCGCCGGCAGTTGGACGAGGCAACCAACACCTTGAAGACCGTCTGGGCCTACCGGTTGAAAATAGACCAGGACTATCTGGCAAGGGCGGTGACCGGCATCCAGCAAGGGCCGAGAAAACTGCTTGATGTGACAGCAAGTTGCTTGAGAGAGCAGGCACAAGAACTGCGTGCCCGGGTACAGCGTCGGTTGTCAACTGAGCAGATTGGAATAGGGAGAAGGAGGGAAAAATTACGTTCTCTCCCGCTGACCCTGACCAAAAATCACATGGAACGCCTGGCAGCAAAACGGCAAGAACTCTCATCGGGAGTAACTCACTGTCTTACCCGAACGGGAGAGACTCTGTCCGGACTGAAGCAACGCTTTGAAAAGGAGCGCTTTCTGCGGCGCCTGGCAGTTGAGCGTGAGCGCAACGAGAAAAACCGGCAGCAACTGAAAGCCCGGTTCTTTTCGGTATTCAAAATGAAATCAATGCTTCTCGCGAATATCAAGAGTCGGCTCAAGCAAGAGCGGGTTTTGCAGAGGATTGCTTTGGCTCGTACCAGCCTGAATGACAAAATGGCCACCCTGAAAGCTATTGACCCGCAGACTGTTCTGAAGCGTGGCTTTGCCCTTGTCTACAGCCAACAGGGCACTCTTGTCAGATCCATTGCTGATGTCGCTGAAAAGCAGATAATTCAAACCCGCTTAGCTGATGGTTCTCTGATCAGCGAAGTTACTGCAAAGGAGATAAACCATGAGTGACACTACCGAACCTACTTATGAGCAGAAAGTTGAAAAGCTGGACGAGATCCTGACCAAGCTTGACAATTCAGAGACCCCTATCGACAAACTTGCAGAAGATGTCAAGGAAGGAACCCGGTTAATCAGGGAACTGGACAAAAAGCTCAAGCAGGTCGAGACTGAAGTGCTTGATGCCTTTAAGGAACTGGAAAGCGACTGAAATTAATAGAGGACACAGCAAATGACCAAAGCAGATATTGTTGAAAGAATCCATACCAGTACGGGTATGACCCAGAAGGAGTCGGCAGAAATGGTGGAGGCAGTCTTTTCCATCATGAAATCGACCTTTGAAACCGGCGAGACTTTGAAAATCTCTGGCTTCGGCAGTTTTGTGGTGAAACAGAAAAACGACCGGCGGGGCCGTAATCCTCAGACTGGCGAAGCGATCACCATTGAGGCGCGGCGTATATTAACCTTTAAGCCAAGCACTGTGCTGCGCGATGCAATCAACAATTAGAGATTACAGTATCAGCGAGGATGTGACCGCATGAAATTTGGAATTCGTACACCGTCTCTGACGAAACGGGTTGCTGCACGGACATCATTGAAGAGATACGTCCGGCAGTCGTTGGGTCTCAAAGCTCCGAGAGGATGGGGTTGGCTGACGAATCCCAAAAAGGCAGCCTATAACAGAGTCTACAATCGGACGTCTGTTGGTTGCTTGATTCCGTTGACAGTAATTTTCGTAATTGTTTCCCTTGCGGTATTCGCTTTGGCGAAGATTCGATAAAAAAAGGATTACGTTGGAAAAGACAGCCAAAAACGAACCGATGAATCCGATTGAAGCGGAGATCGCTGTAACAGGCCTCCATGCGACTGGCGATTACAAGGTGTTGCGCAGAATGAACCTGAGCCAGGACAACCGTTTCGCTGGCAAGGTTATAGCCAATCCCAGGATCGGACTCTGCCTCGACACGGAAACAACCGGGTTGAACCCTGCTTGCGACAAGATAATTGAGCTTGGTGTCGTGGCCTTTCTGTATGACCCGCTGACCGCTGGAATAATTAAGATCATCGACCGGTATGCAGGATTTGAAGACCCAGGATTTCCACTTTCGGCAGAAACGACTGCAATTACAGGCATCACTGACGACATGGTGTCTGGTAAGTCTTTTGATGAGGCCCATGTCTGCCGGCTTGCTGATCAAGCAAGTTTGGTGATTGCACACAATGCTGCGTTTGATCGCAAGTTCGTGGAAGCCCGCTACCCTGTCTTCTCCGGAATGCCTTGGGCATGTTCAATTACACAGATCGACTGGCATGCGGAGAGGATAACAACTCGGGTCTTGGAGTACCTTCTTTTCAAATTTGGCTGGTTCATCAATGCCCATCGCGCCTTGGACGATGCCGAAGGTTTGCTTGGTCTTCTCTTGGAAACATTGCCAGTTAGTGGTACTCCTGTTTTCAAAGCACTGATTGACAAATATGAGGAGATCTCCGCGAAAATTTGTGCTGTAGGAGCCCCCTTTGACAAGAAAGACATACTGAAACAGAGAGGGTACCGCTGGAACGACGGCACCCAAGGAGGGTGCAAGGCATGGTGGACAAGTGTTCCCGGGGATATGGAGAGAGAGGAACTTGCCTGGCTTGCCAACGAAATTTATCCTCGTGGCATAACGGACAGCGTCGAGATAACCAGAGTGAACGCACTTGATCGCTTCTCAATTCGGGAGAGATAATATTTTATGTGGAATGTCTCATGGCGATAACCGAGCAAATATTGACTGGTTCAGCCGTTGACGACTGCCTCAACGATATAGCATCACTTCGAATCGAGATTTTTAGAGAATTCCCCTACCTGTACGATGGCCGCCGCGAGGACGAACTCCACTATCTGAAGCTTTACTCCGTAACCCCTGATTCATTCGTGATCATCGTCAAAGAGGGGGAAAAGGTAGCAGGTGCGGCCACCGGAATGCCGCTGCGACATGAGACAACGGAACTGGTCGAGCCGTTCAACGGCACATCCTATCCTGTCGACGAGATCTTCTATGTGGGTGAACTGCTTTTTTATCCCGAACATCGTAATCGTGGTATGGGGATGCAGGTAGTGCGAATGGTCGAGGAGCATGTTCGTTCCTACAGTACCTACCGGTACCTGACCTGTGCCACTGTGGTACGGCCTGACAACCACCCGCTACGTCCGTCAGACTATATCCCCATTGACAGGTTTCTCGCACACACCGGTTTCAACCTCCTGCCCGGAATAACGATGAGCTTCACCTGGCTAGAAACGGATGGTGTCAGGCGCTCCCACCCCATGAACTTCTGGATCAAGGAGTTGCAGGTATGATCTGGCATTTGTGGCGTCAGGACGATAACGGCGTCAGGTACCTGGTCGGGACGTACGACACGAAGGAAGCGGCCCAAGAAAAGATAACGGAACTGACCAGGTGTCACCATAAGCAGACCTACTGGGTCAGTGAAGCAATAGAAGCTATAACAGGTTCTGAATTATGAGAAAGCCGATGATAACCACAGAAAGCGGCAGGTACTTCCTGACAGACCGGATCAGGGAAGAGGTCAATTTCTATTGCACCCCTCAGTCTGAAGGGGTCGATCCGCCTCCAGTCCAGAAGCCGGCGCAACCGGGCAGCCGAATCATCCCTCTACCACCCCGGCATGAATGGTCGATTAAGGCGTATGACCTGCAGACAGCAATCGCCGACCGTGAGAGTCACCGCCGCTTTACGGACGAGCATCTTTCCCTCGATGAATTGGCCTTTCTCCTCTGGACTACCCAGGGTGTTCGTGCCGTGGTCCACGAAGCGGCAGTTCTGCGCACTGTCCCTTCAGCTGGTTGCCGTCACCCCTTTGAGACCTACCTTGGTGTGCTTAGGGTCGCCGGTCTCAACCCGGGCCTGTATCGCTACCTCCCTCTTGATCACGCTCTGGTGCATGAACGGGATCTCCCGAACCTGCCGGCCTATCTCACCGCCGCCTGCCGCGGTCAGGCATTTGCCGGGCAAGCAGCCGTAACCTTCATCTGGACTGCGGTTATGGCTCGCACCGAGTGGCGCTACGCCGAGGCATCCTACAAAGTCATCGCCCTCGATGCCGGCCATGTTTGCCAGAACCTGTACCTGGCCTGCGAAGCGATCGGCTGCGGTACCTGTGCCATCGCTGCCTATAATCAGGGTCTGGCGGATGAACTGGTTGCCGTCGATGGTAATGAGGAATTCACCGTCTATATCGCTCCGGCAGGCAAAGTAGCCAGTAAATGAACGGGAAAACCACCACATCAGATGTCCCGGTCGAACGGATTTCCGGTTCCGTCGAGAGGGTAACCTTCCACAGCGAGGAATCAGGTTTCTGCGTCATCCGGATCAAGGTAAAGGGAAAGCGTGAACTGGTCACGGTCATCGGGAGTGCTGCAACTATAACCCCCGGTGAATTCGTCGAGTGCGTTGGTACCTGGCATAACGACAAGACCCACGGCCTGCAGTTCAAGACTACTCACCTGAAAACAGTCCCCCCGAGTACCCTGGAAGGCATCGAAAAGTACCTTGGCTCTGGCATGGTCAAAGGGATTGGCCCCCATTTTGCCAAAGTACTGGTGAAGGCATTCGGTGTCGACGTGTTCACCGTTATCGAGGAAACCCCGGAGAGAATGCTGTCACTCCCAGGCATTGGCAAGAAAAGGACGGATAAAGTTACCGCTGCCTGGGCTGAGCAGAAAGCGATCCGGGAGATTATGGTTTTCCTTCAGTCCCATGGCGTCGGCACCGGACGGGCGGTCAGGATCTACAAGACCTATGGCGATGAGGCCATCATCAAGGTGTCTGAGAATCCCTACCGCTTGGCTCTCGACATTCACGGAATCGGGTTCAAGACCGCTGACGTCATTGCCGGCAGGCTGGGTATTGCACCGGACTCACTGATCCGGGCTCAGGCCGGCGTGCGTCATGTATTGCAGGAGTTGTCCGGCGACGGTCATTGTGCCGCACCCCACGACACCCTGATCAAGGAGTCGGTCAAACTCCTGGAGATTGACGAGGCAATCCTGGAAGAAGCGATCCGGGAGGAAGTCACCCTGGAAAACCTGGTGCCGGAAGAGATCAACGGCGTTCCCTGTCTGTTTCTGACCCCGCTTCATCGGGCTGAACAGGGGGTGGCGAACAGCATCAGGAGAATACTGGGTGGAGCGCCGCCTTGGGGCAAGATCGATTTGGAAAAGGCGCTCCCCTGGGTGGAAGAGAAGACTGGGCTTTCGCTCTCCCAGTCGCAGCAGGATGCTGTATGCCTCGCTTTAACCAGCAAAGCACTCGTCATCACCGGCGGCCCGGGCACCGGCAAAACGACCCTGGTCAATAGCATTCTGAAGATCCTCGCGGCCAAACAGCTCGACATCCTGCTGGCCGCCCCGACCGGACGCGCGGCCAAGCGGATGACCGAGACTACCGGACGGGAAGCCAAGACCATTCATCGCCTCCTGGAGTTTGATCCCCAGAGTTTCGGTTTCAAACGCGGGCGGGACAACCCTCTCGAAGCAGACCTCATAGTCATTGATGAATCATCAATGGTGGATGTGGTGCTGATGAACAAGCTCCTGGCGGCAGTCCCCGACAGCGCGGCTCTGATGATCGTAGGCGATGTGGATCAGCTGCCTTCAGTTGGCCCCGGTGCGGTGCTGGCCGACATCATCACATCCGGTGCTGTCCCGACTGTCAGGCTGACAGAAATCTTCCGCCAGGCAGCCACCTCAAAGATCATCGTCAATGCCCATAGGATCAACAAAGGAGAATTACCGCTGAGAAATGAAACGGAAGAACTCTCCGACTTCTACTTCATACCGGCGGAAACCCCGGAAGAAATCCACGCCAAGCTACTGCAGGTAGTTACTGAACGCATACCGAAGCGCTTCGGCCTGCATCCTGTCAAGGATGTCCAGGTTCTCACCCCCATGAACCGGGGAGGACTGGGTGCCCATGCCTTGAACGCGGAACTACAGAAAGTGCTCAATGGGAACAGCGAGCCCAAGATAACTCGCTTTGGAACGACCTACTCGCCGGGTGACAAGATCATCCAGACAGTGAACAACTACGACAAGGAAGTCTTCAATGGGGATATCGGCCAGATTCTGGAAATCGATACAGAGGAAAGCACCCTAAAAGCTGATTACGACGGAAGAATCGTCGAGTATGAATTTAGTGAACTGGACGAAGTGTCGCTGGCCTATGCCACCAGCATTCACAAGAGTCAGGGGTCTGAGTACCCGGCGGTGGTAATTCCCTTGGCGATGCAGCATTACATGCTGCTGGAGAGGAATCTGATCTATACGGCGGTCACACGGGGGAAAAAACTGGTGACGATCATCGGTCAGCCCAAGGCATTGAGTATGGCAGTCAGAAATCTCAACTCCAATCGTAGGTTGACCAATCTGACGGCTCGTTTGGCAGGTACTGTGAAATGAACTGGCAGGTCTACATCATCCTCTGCTCCGACAATTCCCTCTATACAGGGATCACTACGGATATCGATCGGAGGTTCAGTCAGCATGCTGATGGAAACGGCGCAAAGTATTTCCGGGGAAGGCATCCAGTGCAGGTGGTTTATTCCGAAAACAACCACAGTCGATCTTCAGCTTCCAGTAGGGAAGCACAGATCAAGGCTTTAAGCCGAATTGATAAAGAAAAGCTGTTGAATGGAGCTGTTTATGGAAATTTATGATGTTGAAGTTACAACAATTGACGGTACTTTGCAGAAGATGGGTATGTATCGGGGCAAGACGCTACTCATCGTCAATGTTGCAAGTCAGTGCGGTTTTACGCCGCAATACGAGGGGCTACAGGCGCTCTATGAAAGATACCGGGATAACGGGTTCGCGGTACTCGGATTTCCCTGTAACCAGTTTGGCCACCAGGAACCGGGTAATGAAGCGGAGATTCAGAGCTTCTGTTCTCTGAACTACAACGTCACATTTCCGATGTTTGCCAAGATTGAGGTCAACGGCGACAATGCGCATCCGCTTTACCGGTATCTCAAGTCTGAGAAAAAAGGATTGCTCGGGACTGAAGCGATCAAGTGGAACTTCACCAAATTTCTTGTCGGTCCGGATGGTACCGTCCTAAAGCGCTATGCGCCGACAGATTCACCCGAGAGCATAGCTGCCGATCTGGCGGCACTGCTGAAGTAGGAAGAGGTAATGCCATGCACATAAACAATCTCCTTATCCATCTGCACAACAACATCGATGCGTTCACGCTGAAAGCCAGACATGTTGATCAGATTCGCGAGGCTCTCCCTGAAGTGCGCATTACCATAGCTGCAAATAACAGCGAATTCATGGATAAGCTTCCCGAAGCCGACTGCGCACTGGTGTGGGTGTTCAAATCCGAATGGTACGAGCGGGCAACTCAACTGAAAACCATTTTTACCCCCGCTGCTGGACGTGACTGGGTAGCGGGAGACCCGGCAGGCCAGGTGAAGACCTTTTACGGCAGCTTTCACGGCCGAATCATGCGCGAGAGCCTCCTGTCGATGATGTTGTATTTCAACCGCAATCTTCAAAAATCACTTCATGATCAGGGTCAGCGGGTTTGGGGACGTCTGGATTACAACGAATGTGTTGGACTCTTTGGGCAACGAGTATTGATTGTCGGCTTTGGGGCACTGGGTCAGTCCATGGCAGAGCTCTTGACGGCATTTGGAGCAAAAATCACCGGGGTCAAACGTACTCTTGGCGATGCCAAGGGAAATACCCATGTCGACAGGATGATCACCTTTGACAATATCGATGAGGAGTTACCACTATCCGATCATGTTGTTCTGTTGCTGCCGGGTGGAACTGACACCGATGGAATCTTTACCGACCGGCATTTTTCAATGATGAAGCCGGGAGCGTACCTGTACAACCTGGGGCGGGGAAACTGTTACCGGGAGGAAGACCTGATACTCGCACTTGAGAATGGTTCCCTTGCTGGCGCCGGCCTGGATGTTTTTGCTGAAGAGCCACTACCTCCCTCCTCGCCTCTCTGGGACAGACGCAACGTACTGCTCACTCCCCATTCAAGCGCAATCAGCCAGGAGTATATCGATCTCTTTATTCAAGAGTGGCTTGCGACCATCAATGCTGCTAATAGGAATCACGCATGAGAGGCGATTCTTCGTTCCAGAAGATACATCCGATTCTTGACCATACAGCACTCTCGTCTCGCTACTTCTATCCTTGGCCAAACCATTTCGATAACCCATTTTTCGTGCAGGGGGATGGATTTCGTCTGGGGTGTCGCTATCGCCACATTTCGAATGACCTGCCTACGATTATCCATTTTCACGGGAACGGAGAGACTGTAGCAGATTATCTCGGTGACTTCGAAGAGCGGATCATCGGCATGGGTGCCAACCTGCTGTTGTCGGAATATCGGGGGTATGGCATGTCTGATGGTGAACCGGGACTCGCCACCATGTTGGATGATGTCCGCCTGGTCACTGAAACAATCGGGGTGCCGCCAGAGAAGATCATTTTTTTTGGGCGGTCTCTGGGATCACTCTATGCGGTCCACGGCACCGCCCTCTATCCGCAGGCAGCTGGGCTCATTGTTGAAAGCGGTCTGGCAGAGCCGCTGGAAAGAATTCTGGTCCGGATAGAACCGCATCATGTCGGCGCTACCATGGATTCACTCAAGGAAGCAGTAACTCTAAACCTCAATCAAAAGCAGAAGATCTCATCATTTAAGGGGCGTGTGCTGATACTGCATACGCAAAATGATGATCTTGTGAATGTCTCCCATGCGGAGAATCTCTATGAATGGGCGAACGAACCGAAGGAACTGTTGATTTTCGAACGGGGAGATCACAACACTATCATGGCGGTGAACACCGAATCATATTTCAGAGCGGTAGCGAAATTTCTTAGCGCATAAAAATGGTGCATACTATCCTTCTGCACAATCAGGCAGGCCAGTATGAAGCTTTATGCACCCATGAGTTGAATACTCCAAAAAGTCAGAAAACCAGCAAATAACACGAGGGTAGAGATTGGTTTTTCAGGTACGGCATGTGCCTCCATAAGTAACTCCTCCGTTACCAGGTAAAGTAGCGCTGCGGCACTGAAGGCCAGAGCCGCACCAATAACTGTGTGCGAAGCACCAGTAAGAAGCACGCTCCCAAGAACCGAGCAAAGAAATACTGTTAATCCGAGTCCCCCTGAAACAAGTACTATCTGACGTGAGCTGACTTGCTCTGACGTAAGGGCCAGCCCTAAAAACAGCAATTCCACCGACAGTCCAATGGCAAGAATTGCCCCAGTCTCCCCACCAGCAGCAAACCCGGCACCAATGATGAACCCGTCCACTGCCACGTCAATGAATGTCGCCAATAGTAGTCCACGCCCGATACCTGTCCTGATACCTGCCAACTGATCCTGAAGTTCAAGATGTTCAGTCCAGAGCTTCAATCCGTACATGAAAAGGCTCCCCAAGGCAAAAGATCCAATCAACACAGGCCCCGGAGCGTGCTCCCGCCCGATCTCTGGCAATAGTTCTACTGCCAAGGCTGCCAAGACTACTCCGGCAGCAAAATGCTGGATAAGGCTCCGATTGTGATGGCTAGGTTTCCAAAACGCCGCAAGAAAGCCCCCGCAAAGGGCTACAACAGCCGGAATTGCAATCAAAACTAGATTATGCTGGTTCACGAACACCTCTCGAATAGCATCATATTCGCCACTATTGCTTTATTGGCTACTGGTAGGAATCATTTGTAGAACTCATCGATAATATCATCCGGGATCAGATCAAAATCATCAGACATTTTTATCTGTCCCTTGGCGGTACCAAGCATTCTGATCGGTTCAATACAATCAGCAGTATCGTTTTTCGGGCTGTTGACCCTGGGGGAGACTGGATATGCTCTCAGGAGGTCAGCAGGACAAGGTCGGCAAAGCGTCTTCAATGGTGCGCCATCTGTCAGCTTGAGGTTCAACCACGTCTCATGGTCTTCATGGCTCAGAATAACCGGCATCCTGTCATGTATGGGTGCCATCAGCTCATTCGCGCTGGTTGTCAGGATGGAACAGGACTCTATTATCTGGCCATCGCTTCCTTGCCAATGTTCCCATAACCCAGCAATCGATAATGGACTTTCATCGGCCATCCGAAAATACCACGGCTGTTTTCTTTTCCCATCCTGCCTCTGCCATTCGTAAAATCCTCCTGAAGGAATGACGCATCGACGTCGTATGAAGGCCGACCGGAATGACGGCTTCTCTGCAGCGGTTTCCGACCGGGCATTGATCAGGCTGTTACCGATAGAGATGTCTTTTGCCCAGGAAGGGATGAGTCCCCACCGAACGAAGGTCAGCTCCCGACTACCTTCCACATCCTCCCTGACAATGGGTATTGTCTGGGAGGGGACCACGTTGTATCTGGGGTTAAGCTCCCGGTCGATTTTTTTGATGATACCGTAAATTTCGGTGATCATTTCCGGCGACAGATCGATTACCAGACGTCCGCACATGGGTTACCTCACCTGTACATTTCTGATCCCCTCCGGCTTCCAGGCCGGTGAGATCACATGTGAACCTTTCTCCTCATTGTTGCCTAAAAGGCTGCCATACGTCACGGTAAAATCGCCGAACCGGTCATTCACCGTATCCATTGCGTTGATCATGAAGGCCTTCCGGCGTTCCTCCTCAAACAGGGGCAACTGTTCGCGCTGGTAACAGAGATTGGTGATTCTTACCCCCAGCAGGCGTACGGGCTGTTCCAATTCAATGCTATCCAGAATCTTAATGGCGCCCTGGTAAATATCATCACTTTGGTTGACATGACAGGAAAGGGTTTCCTGTTTCCCGAAGGTGCTGAAGTCGGCATAACGAATGGTCAGATGAACCGTCTTGCCTGCCACCCCGTAGCGCCGAGCCCGACGCCCAACCATTTCTGAGAGCTGCAGCAGGTAGCGCAGGATCTCGTTTCGGCTGCTGATATCCCTTTTGAGGGTCATTGAATGCCCGACGGATTTGACCTCTTCGGCATCTTCTGCCGGGATTACCGGGGAATCGTCAATCCCTTGGCCCATCTGCCTCAGCCGGCTACCGATGATGCCGAACTTTCTCTTCAACCGGCCCTCATCGCAACGCCCCAGATCCCCGCAGGTATAGATGCTCATCATATTGAGATGGCGCTCCATTTTTTTACCAATGCCGCACATTTCCTTGATCGGCATATGTTCCAGAGTTGAACTGACTTTATCGGGCGCGATGATGGTAAGCCCGTCAGGTTTCATCATTTCCGAGGCAAGCTTTGCCAGCAGCTTGTTCGGAGCAATGCCAATTGAACAGGTAATATCGAACTGGTGCTTGATCCGTGCTTTGAGCAGATATGAGATGTTTTCAGCACTGTTGAAGATCGACAGAGAATGGGTCACATCCAAGAATGCTTCGTCGATGCTGAAAACTTCCACCAGGGGAGTGTAGTCCAGCATCATCTTCATGATTTGAGCAGAGGTGTGGGTATATTTCCGGTTGTCAGCCGGTACCATGATGACTTCCGGGCAGAGACGTTTGGCCTCGTGCAGCATCATGCCAGTCTTGACCCCGAATTTCCTGGCCTCATAGCTGGCCGTAAGGATAACCGTTCGCTGCTGCGAACCAGTGACTACGATCGGTTTCCCTTTGAGGTCGGGGTTGTATGACTGTTCAACGGAGGCAAAAAAACTATTCATGTCGAGATGCATGACAACCCGGTTGTCCATCACTTAACCTCGATTCCGTTCAATAGCCAGCTTTGGTCGAGCGTGTTATAGACCAGATCGTAGAGGGCCTCACCGTCGGTAACAGAAAAATGCAGGAGCGTTGCGGCGCCAGTCTGCTCCTTCCAGTGGTAGGTCGTCTCCAGGATAGTATGCTTCCGGTTGTGCCAGTCGAACCAGACCGGTTTAATCAATCTGCCAGGGGTAAAGATCGTGGCTATACGTATTTGTTCCTTGATTCTCTCCACGGACTACTCCAACTGACGATAAATTCCGACTACTTTGCCAACAATCGAAACATTTTTATCCGGCCCCACATATATCGGTTCCATATTGGGGTTGGCGGGTTGCAAGCGGATGCGATTCGGTTCACGGTGAAACCACTTGAGGGTCGCTTCGCCATCCACCATTACGACCACAGTATCGCGGTTCTCCGCTACCGGTTGAGGACGAACCAGCGCGAGGTCTCCATCAAAAATTCCTGCGCCGATCATTGAGTCACCCTTCACCCGCAAAAAAAAGCAGCCATCCCCTTTAACCTGCCCCTGATCAACGGAAAAGAATCCCTGGATGTCTTCGACCGCCGGTTGTAAGTGGCCGGCGCGAACCGTGCCAACGATTGGTAGAGAAATTGACTGCCCTCCGTGTGACGTAAGCACTATCCCGCGTGATGCCCCCGTTTTTTTGAGCCATCCTTTTTTTTCGAGCACTTCAAGATGCCGATTCACCCCGGAAGGGCTGCTGACACCAAGGTGAGCCGCGATGTCACGCACTGTCGGTGAGTATCCATGCGTCTGCGTAAAACGGGTAATGAAGTCCAATACCTTTTGCTGCCGGTCAGTAAGGGCGATCACAGCACTCTCCTTAAAATAGTGTACACCTGTTCACTATATACTCTCGATCATATCTTCTTGTCAAGACGGTGCCACCTTCCCCCCTACAAGATTATCAGTCAGGAGGAACGAATGTGTCGATTACCAGGCATCTGCCTGCTCATGATCAGTCTTGCCTGCGTGCCGATCCAGGCCCGTGCTTTCTGCTTCGAGGAAGCAGGGAGTCAATACGGCATATCGCCACAACTGCTCTGGAGCATCGCCAAGACGGAGAGCAACTTCAACCCTCGTGCGATCAATCGCAACAGTAACGGGAGCTATGATTATGGTCTGATGCAGATAAATTCCAGTTGGGCCAAGAGGCTTGGCAAAACATGGAATGAACTGGGAGAGCCATGCACGAATGTGAAAGTGGGAGCCTGGGTACTGGCCCAATGCATCCAGGATTATGGCTACACCTGGCGGGCTGTCGGTTGTTACAACTCGCGCACCCCGTCGAAAGGGGACCGTTACGCCGGAAAAGTGTATCGCATCCTCGCTGCACATACGAAGCCACAGGCGACGACGCTTATAGCAGCCATCAGCACGCCCAGAATCGAATCACCATGGGATGAGGTGTTCGGCAATGCTGTCCGCTGATCTTCTCCACAAATACGGATTGCCGGAGGACGAGATAGTCGATGCTGTTGAATGCGCTGTGGCGAAGACACTGATGGCAGCTTTTCAGAGGACGGTTACTGTCCGGGCAGAGGGGGAGCTGGAAATTATTGCCTATCCCAAGCTGGGACACCCGGTCGAAATGCAGTTGAAGGACATTCCCAAGAAGCTCCGCCGGCATATCATTCACAGTGTCGAAGCGGAACTGCAAAAACGTCAGAACCAGCTGGAAGCAAAAAGGCTGCAGGAACTTCAGGGGAGGGTTTTTTGTGGGGCCGTGGGGCGTATCGGCTCCCGAGGGACATTACACGTTACTCTGGAAATTGATGACTTCCTTAAGCCACTGATCCTGTTCGGGGAATGCCCTTTACGCTATCAGCCGCCACATGAACGTTCCCGTTATCGCATAGGTGAGCAGCGCAGCTTCCTGGTGACGAGTGTGCGCCCCGTCATGGTGGGAGGCGACATTGCAAAGGTTCGACTCATTCTGAACCGGACATCCCGTGCCTTGCCGGCTCTGCTGCTTCAGGACCTGACCGGTATTGCCGGGATCAAATGCCGACGGCGTATCGCCGGAGGGTTCAGTGAAGTTGTTACGCCGGTTCGTCTACCAAAAACATCGATTAATACAGTCGGAAAGGAGTTGAGGGAACATGTTCAAGTCCTCATCACCCCATAGAACCACCAACCCGGAATTCATGACCTCCATCGGTAACGGAGTCCAGATGGAACGACCGACCCGGATCGTTCCGATTTCGATCCCTGATGAATACCGAAAACGGCACATGTTTGTATTTGGCACTACTGGGGTCGGCAAAACGCGACTCTGCGAGAACCTAATTGAGCAGGACATCATGAAAGGCAACAGCGTGGTCTACTTCGACCCCAAAGGTGACCAGCAGATCTTCACCAAGATCTTCGAGGTTGCCCGTAGGGCGGAGAGACTCAAGGATTTGATGTTGGTAACGCCGATTTTCCCGGAATACTCAGCGGTCATAGATCCTATGGCCTATTACTTCATGCCGGACGAACTCGTCGGACACATCGTTTCGGGCATCCAGGGCGGACGTGAGCCATTCTACCGCAACATTGCAAAGGAAATCACTACTGCCATCATCTCAGCCAATATCATCATCGCCGATTGGGAAAAGCGTCTTCCCAAGCAAAACATGGATGCCATCAGACAAAGCATTCGCCGCTCATCATTGAGCAGCACAATGGGGCTACTACAGGAAATCAAGACACCCGAGGCGATGCTAAACGCCGGCATGATCCAGGACATCCTTGAATCTCCCCAGGAGTATTACTCGAAGGTATCTTCAACATTACGCACATGCTTGATGGAGCTTTCCTCCGGCAACATCGGCAAGATTATCGGCCAGGCCGACAGTAACCGCTTCATCAGCCGACTTGAACGAAAGAAAGGGGTAATCATGGTCGTGCACACCGGTACCATGATTACCAGGGAGGCAGCCACAACACTTGGCAAAGTCCTCTTGTCGATGATCCAGTCTTTCATCGGCAGGGTCTATCTCTCTGACAAGCAGAAAGTATTCCCTCCGCTGTCTATCTACATAGATGAGGCTCAGAGCCTGTTCTACCAAGGCATTGAGGACCTTTTCGCGAAGGCTGGGTCAGCAGACGTGATGGTGCATGCCTTCGCCCAGTCCGTGAACCAAATATATGCCGCTATTGGCGAGGAATACGGTAAATCGATCCTCGACAACACCAACACCAAAATTTTTATGCGCTGTTCAGATGCAGAAACATCAGAGTATGTCGTGAGGCACTTTGGCGTACGCAATGTGCTTACAGGTATTTTCGGGTCCAACCAGGTCACTACCCGTGAAGTGGAGCAGGACATTTTGAAAGTGCAGGATATTCTGGGGCTGCAACCAAGGGAATTCTACATGCTGACCTACTCCGGTAGGTACAAGGGTGTGACTCGTGATGCCAGAGACCCGCAGTTAAAGATAGTCTTCCCGTCGGCGCCATCTTCCATAACCATGAGCAGAGGGGCCGCATGATACTCCTGCTCTACTGCTGTGGCGTTATCGGTTTCCTGATGGTCACGTACAACCTGTGGCGAATTTTAACCAGGCGTCCGGCTGAAGTAGAGCAAGTACCGTGGGTTCCTCTGTCAATTTCGGAACTGGAACCGGATGATGATCTGCCATGCACCGACCTCGCCACGGTATCTTCAGTATGGACAGGCCGTGTTGTTCACTTCACTGATCTGTCTCGACTCTGGCGTGAACCTACTCCAAAACAGGAGGAGGAAGCCGCATTTCCACGACCGACATTCCGGCATTCGGAGATTGAAGAGTTCTACAGCGACATTGTGGAACCGGAACCGCTTATCAACGGGAAACGCAAGACTGTGATCGTCTATCTACTTAAGATCCTTGACTCGGAAGGTACTTGCCCATCGGTTGTCGGAATCAAGAAATACGCAGCTGTCGGCAAGCAGATATCTGATCCGGATTCGGCGTACGGGGCAGTAGCTCTTGCCCAATTGGCTACCATACCACTCTATCGGCATTCTCTGGGGGTTGCCCGCAAGTTCGTAGAAAAGAACTCTGAAAGAATCATGCTACCTACGATCCTCATCGTGTCACTGGCGCATGACATCGGGAAAATTCCCTCTTTCCACAGCCAGTATTATTCGACTGCAGATCATCCGCAAATAGCGCTCCTCATACTCGCGAGCATTCCGGAATACGTTGCGCTGTCGAACAGGGCTGAGCTCGACAGCATCATCCGCAACCATCACCAGATAACTCCGAACAACCCGCTCACGGCCTGTTTGAAGCGGTGTGACCAAGAGGCCCGTAATGATGAGATGGGGGCTTTTCTTGGGCAGATGGCGCAGGTGAGGGCTTCCGAAGAAAGTTCGCTGTCAATAGCTGAGCCACTGCCACAACCTGATGTGCCTGTCGCTACAGAAAACATTTCGCAGGAATGGGATCACCCGCTCGGATCTCCAGAATCGGGAAAGTACGTTTCCCAGAAGATAAAGCTTCCTGCATGGTTCAATGCCGATGCGATCCTTGGTGGCATCCACGGATTGATCAACCAGGTGGAGAAAACTTCGTCCGGAGTCAAGTGGCTGGCCGTTTCACTGCCGAACGGGTTGGTCTATGTGAAGCCAGAAGCACTTTGGCAGGTGATCCATCAAGTTAGCGATGGCGATCCCATGATCTTGGTGGCTGATGCTGATGAAGAAACCAAACGCAATCTTCTCTATACCGTCGTATGGGAACTGAGTGCCTCCAGAGATGCCATTGCCACCGAACTCATGACCAGTGCGTACTACACAACGAATACATCCATCGTGTCGAATAACGATAAGTCATTCAACAAACTCCTGATCCCGTTCCGGGTCGATGCCTTTGGTGTGCTCACCTCTGAACTGGAAAGCACCAAACCCCCGGTCTTGAGAAAAATAGTCAAGGATATCAGACCAAAGCAGGCGGAGGACAAAGAATGAGGAGACTGATACTGGCCTCTATTCTCCAACTCTCCGTGACCACCGCTTCTGCCGGCTACTATGCCGACTCGGCCAAGGGTTGGTGGTGGTACCAGAAAGAACCTGAGAAGCAGGCCGAAAAGCTGGAAAAGAAGAAGAAACCGCCCAAAAGCACGCCATCGCTCAAGGATTATTCTTATGAGCAGGTTTGGGAGATGCATCCGGACCAGTTCCAGGAGTTCGCCGAGGCATTGAAGAAGAAGGCTGTCCAGAAGCCGAGTGAAGAAAATGTGAAGGAGTACTTCGAGGTCCAGGAAATCGCTCGCAAGAAGGCGCTGGCTTTTTCCAACGTGGCTCAGTTTGTCTGGCAGAAGTACCCGGAGCTGACCACCAAGAAGGACTATCCGATCACGACTCCCGGCAACCTGGCCCGGATCTCCCAAATCAATGAGGAACGGCAGCGTGTCCTGCGGGACAACCGGGATGACTTTGCCCTGATCTATTTCCAGAGACCTGACTGCAGTTACTGCGATGAGCAATCCCGCATCCTGGACTGGTTCACCAATGAGACCGGCTGGACCGTGAAGAAGGTCAACATCAGTGAAAACCCGGGACTGGCTGCAAAATTCAGCGTGGAGATCACGCCGACCCTGATTCTGATCCAGAAAGGGAATCAGGATTATCTGCCGGTCTCGGCAGGCGTCATATCCGCTGACGAGATCGAAGACAAGGCATACCGGGCCGTTCGCCTCCTCAAGGGTGACATCTCCCCGGAGGAATATTCGCTCTACGAATTCCAGAAGGGAGGCAGCTTCGACGTGAAGAAGCGCCGTCTTCAGGAAAAGGAGCAGCCATGAGTCTGCTGGTTCTACAGCAACAGAGAGAAGAGGTGTCAGTGTGAAACGAACCGTTATTACCAGAACCACCGCCGCCTTTCTGGCGGCAACCATTGCCCTGAACCCTGTACTGTCCTGGTCCGGCTGGGTCGATGACTGGGTGCAGCAGAAAAGTTCCACTTCGCCCAGCTATTATGAAGGATCAAAGCGTGGCTACTATACCGGGGGGAGTTTCTCTGCCAGGTGGGCGAACACCGATGATCATCTGTTCACGGCTTCGCTGCCTAAACTGAAGTCCGGCTGCGGTGGGATCGACATGTTTCTCGGCGGTTTCTCGTTTCTGAATGTGGATTACCTGGTGCAGAAGCTCCAGAACATCCTGTCGGCAGCTCCGGCAGCAGCCTTTGATATTGCCCTGAAAACCTTGGCACCCCAGGTTGCTGATACCATCAAAACCCTCGAAGCGATCACCGACCGGCTGAACTCGCTGCAGTTGAACGACTGCAAGGCGGCCAAGGCGCTGGTGGCGACCGCTGCCAGTCCGTTTTCGTCTGTCATGTCAGACAGTCTGAAAGCTGAGATGAAAACAGCTCAGACCGACTTCATGGTGTCGAGCGGCGCCAAGGATCTTTACCAGGATGTCAGCAAACTGTTCGAGAGCGAACAGAAGACCAATGCCGGCAACAAACCTGGCGTTCCCGGCACGACCCAGACCTCAGCTACCAGCGCCACTGCAGGTTGTCCGACTGAAGTTCTGCAAGTTTTCGGGGATGGATCGGTTCTGGAGAATCTGGCTGGCAAGAAAGGGATGAGCAGCGAGTACGTCAAGCTGGTGCGCGGCTTCATCGGCGATGTGATCATCCAGAACCCGGCGACGACCGGTACCACCTACCAGGCCCAATACATTCCTCCGTGCGACAAGAACAACAGCTTCGATTCCTTTATCAGCGGTTCCGCCCAGGGACGGGATACCGCCGGGGCCTGTGCCGATATTACCGATGCCAACAAGAACCTGATGGTCTACGTGGCCGGCAAGATGCAGTCCATCGCCACCAAGATCAAATCGAAGACGGCGCTCACCGCCGACGAAGAGGCGTTTCTTAAAAGCACGCCGTTGTCGGTTGGCCTGATCCTCAAGAATGCCACGGCTACCAACACCGAGGGTGAGGTCATCGGCAAACTCGCGGAACTGACTGCCCGAGCCTACGGCTACTACATGCTGCTCGACCTGTTTGGCCGTGCAGTCCAGTTGCAGGAGATGGCCCGCAACATCATGTCTACCCAGAAGGGGAATAAAGCCGGGGCTTCGCCGGAGACCTGCCAGTTGGCGCTCCTCGGCGAAGGTATGCAGCATATCCAGACGCTTGAGGAAAAGACGCTGCAACTTCTGAGCGTTGCCCAGCAGAGTTACGCCAATGCAGCTTCTGAGATCAATGCGGTGGAAATGATCGTCCAGAATATGAAGAAATTCGACGACACAGTGTTTTCGGAATTATCAGACCGGTTCGGCAAAGGAATCGCCATGAGGGCGACCGGCAGAATCTAACAACAATGAAAGGGAGGAATTATGGCAGACAAGAATACCAAGGCGGATAAGGGTAACAGCACCCCTCCTGCTTCCAAGAAAGTCGACTGGCAGGCAAGAAAGCTGGAGAATGCGAAACGGGACGATACAAGTGTTGTTTTCTGTCGCGCTCGTGATACCGGCGACTTTATCAACATTCTCAACTCAAACGATAATCTCGTCTACCAGATGCGGATGAACATGGGGAGGAGGGATTCCCTGACATTTGAGGTAGTAAAGAGCTACATCGACCGGAGCCGGCGCATCAAGGAAGAACTCAACCTCATGAATGCCGAAATGTGCCAGTTGCTCGACTACACGTACAAGCCTCCCCGGGGCTTCGATCACCCCTTCAAAAAGCAGGAGAAGCAGGCAGTCCCTGGGGTAGAAACCGGCAAGAAATGATTACTCTGTTTCAGTCGAACCGGGACGATGCCAAATGGGTCGTCCCGGGTGAATCCTCTTGACTTGTATGAGGAATATCGATAGCGTTTCAGTATTATAGACTCTTTCAAGAGACTCCGTGTGGCCTTTGAGCCCCGGATAGACTTTTTCGGATAGCCCGAAGAAGAAATGCCCCCGGCAGGGATGAACTACCTGGAAAGACAAGGCCGCAGTTGCCCCTTTCCGGATGACACCAGGAACGGCTTATGCCTTCCTCGATCAGTCGTATGGGTAATGCGACTTGAATCCAATCTGAAGGTGCGCCCATCAATGTAGCGCGTGCCTCTGATAACCAATAATCACGAAGAACAGTGACCTATTCTGGCAATGGCCGGAGTGGGTTTTTTGTTGTTCAAAATCCGCGACAAGCTTTGTAAGCGGCGGATACTTTCACCACATCCCGACCGGGAGACATTTTGTTCTCTCCCTACGGGACAGACATCTGTCTCTTTGCTTCGGGAAAACCACAAGGAGGCAGTATGGCAAGTTTGAACCGCGTAGAACTCATCGGCAACCTGGGTCGTGATCCTGAAATCAGGTACACACCAGGAGGCACCGCTGTCGCAAGTTTTTCACTCGCGACCAGTGAAAAGGTAAAAACCAAAAGTGGCGAATGGGAGATCCGGACCGAGTGGCACAACATCGTCCTATACGCACGTCTCGCAGAAGTAGCTGGCGAGTATCTGTCGAAAGGAAAAAGTGTTTATCTCGACGGCAAACTCAAGACCCGCAAATGGCAAGATCGGGACGGTAAAGATCGCTACACAACCGAAATCATCGGCGACAAGCTTCTTATGCTGGGTAGTAAAAATGGCAGCATTCCTGACGGGAGTGACGATCAGCCATCAAATAGCCAGGCACATGAGGACATTCCGCACGATGACACCGATCCGTTCTAACAACCAGTAACCACAACTCAACAGTCCTACGGGGAGACATTACCAAGTCCCCAAAGGGATTGGTCTGTCTTCTCTGTCGGACACAACCCACAGAAAAGGAGACAGACAGATGAACGCACCAGCTCAAATCATTCCCATCAACCCCGCAGCATCATCCCTCACTCACCACGCTGTCAACATCAGTGAACTGAAGGCCCAGGTAAACCTGATTCAATACGTCATGCGTGACGTCATGAAATCAGGCGAGCACTACGGCACCATTCCCGGCTGCGGAGACAAAGCAGTTCTTCTCAAACCGGGCGCCGAAAAGCTCATGCTCACCTTCAGACTGGCAAACGACGTGGATGTGGAAACCATCGACCTGCATCTCGGCCATCGTGAGTATCGCATCAAGGTGACGCTCTACTCACCGGCAGGCCAGCGTCTCGGTACGGGTGTCGGTTCCTGTTCGACCATGGAAAGCAAGTATCGTTTCCGCGTCGGACCGGTTGAACTGACCAACAAGCCGGTACCGAGGGAGTACTGGGATCTTCGCAAGGAGAACCCGGCATTGGCACAGGAGATCATTGGTGGACGCGGCTTCAGCGCAAAAAAGGATGACAGCGGCAACTGGAAAATCGCCAGGCAGGGAGAAAAAGTCGAACACGACAATCCTGCCGATTTCTACAACACCTGTCTGAAAATGGCTAAGAAACGCGGCTTGGTGGATGCAGTACTCACCTCAACCGCTGCCTCGGACATCTTCACCCAGGACATCGAGGAAGATCCTGACCTTTACGGACAGACGGAACACAACGGAGGAAACAGTGCCGGCAACACCAGCACTACTTCCGGTAATTCGCAGTCTGCCAGACCGGACAACACCCCATCATCACACGGAGCCGAACCAGTTTCGACTTCCGAGATCATCGGGTATCTGACGGCTAAGGGAATCAGGATGGAACTCTCCGCAGATGAATCGGAGATCTCCGCCTTCCCGGACTTCAACGACACCTCAGCCCGCCAATGGCTGAAAGACCACGGTTTCAAATGGGACGGCAAAGGCAAATGCTGGCAGTACCGGTAACGCCTGACGTTCCAGACTGAACCTCACTCACAACCTACCTCAGCAGGGAGACAACGACTTTCTCCCTACCGGGGGTGTCTTGTCTCCTCTGCCGGGTACAACCCACAGACAAGGAGACAAGATCATGACTACCCACATCATCAAACACGTAACAATCAAAGGCTGTCAGATACCGGTCTATGCGCCCGTTAAGGAGCGACAGATCAGCATCGATGTCACCAGAATCATTGCCGGCGTTATTTTCGGTTCCCTGCTCACCGCAGTCGGGACCCTGCCGTTTCTGATTTGAAAGGAGACAGCCATGAGCAAACTCGCTGCATTTCTGGGACGTGCTATTCCGACCCATCAGCAGAAACAATCATCACATCTTGGTGACCGAACTGTGTACGTCGGAGCCTCCGACATTGCTGGCTGCCCGCGTAAAGCGGCTCTCGGCAAACAATGCCCGTCCAGTCACGACATCTCGACACTCCTGCGCTTTTCCCGTGGCCATGCTGCGCAAGCCATGTATGCCGAGTTCTTCAAGACTGGCGGCGCCCTCTTCGAGGAAGAAGTCGAAGTACGTCACCCGGACATCCCTGAAATCAGGTGTCACATTGACTTTCTGTTCTATGCGAACCGGCAGACCAAAAGGCTGCACATCGTGGAGATGAAGTCGACCGATGGCATCCCCGATGAACCTTACGCATCCTGGGTGGATCAGCTGCACGTCCAGATGGGCCTGCTGCAACTCACCCTCGATCCGGAAGTGCAAATCGGCGGATCAATTCTAGTGGTTGACTTAAATGCTGGAACATACCGGGAATTCAATAACTATGCACCCAACAGGCTGGTGTTTAATCAGCTTATGGAAAAAGCTCAGCACATCCTATCGGCAACGCGAGGCGAGTGTGCACCTAGAACGGAACCAGGCATTCTCTGCGGTTATTGCACGTTTCGCCAGGATTGCCCTTCGCATGTGGTTGATATGGAACTTCCTCCGGAAATCCATCAAGCCAGCAAAGCATACCTGGAATTGAACGAGCAGAAAAAAGCTCTCGACACTCGTCTGGAAGTTCTGAAAAACGACATCCTCACTTTTGTGAATGGTGCGTATAAAGGGGCTTCGGACGGTATCCTTGTTAATGTCACATCAGTGTCAGACTCGGTAATCGTCGACAGCAAGAAGCTGAAGAACTCGTATCCGGATATCTATGATCAAGTCACGAAACCGAAGTCTGGCTTTCTGAAGCTTGAAATCAAACCATTCATGCCGCTCGCAGCACAGGCGGCCTGATCCAACCCCACAAGGGGGCGTTACGCTCCCCATGGGAAATCTCCATTCTTGGAGGCGTGCGCCCCCATTGAAAGGAGATTCCCGATGAAAATCTATCGTACCGGCACGCTGCCCCCCGACCTTAAATCCTTCTCCTGTGAGAATAGGCATGAAGACCTGAAAGAGGTCCTGCATGCCATTGCCTCACTGTTGCTCATCGCGGCGATGCTTTTCATGTTCATGATTGCCGCAGCAGCGCCTGAACCGCAGGTTCATCCTGTGGGGTGGGAGGAGGTGCGCGGATGACGGAGCCAACCATTGCCATCTATACAGAAGAGGATACGGGCTCGACTGATGCCGTTGTGAATGAGGTTAATCTCTCGTTACACGGAGCCAACCGGGTTCTGGAACGTGACATCCCTTTGGAAGCTCTCGAAGGTGTTCGTCATCTTCTGCCTCTCCTCAACACGAAACCACTCAAATTCAGGTACAAGGGGGTTTTCGTCGTGGCCCGCTTGGTAAATGGTTCACCAAGAATCATCACCGCCTGGCGCCTACTTCCCCCCTCGTAGATGTCTTAGTAGGACAGCGAAATTAACCATCACCCTTGGCGGAATGCATGTCATCTCCGCAAAGGAGAGGTATCCCGCCGTCAATACAAGGAGGCATCCATGAGTCCTAAAATTCCACGACCCAAGGCTGTTCCCGGCTTCACCATCGAACGCCGGTCTGCCTGCGGGAAAATTTACACTACCGTCACCATGTCCCCGACAACAGCTGCACCAATGGAAGTCTTCATCCGCTTCGGCAAGGCCGGAGGTTGTGGTTCTGCCATGGCCGATGGTATCGCTCGCCTGGTCTCCTACGGTCTCCGTTCGGGACTGGAGCCAACCGATGCGTTCAAGGCTCTCACCGGAATAGGTTGTCATCTCGGGGCCAATACCTGCCTCAATTGCGTTGCCGAATCCATAGGCATCGTTTTGGAGCATATGAAAACAGGGCGCGATCTCAACGACCTCATCGAGGAAGCTGACTTCGCAGCACTTAACCAAATCGGACAAGGAGCTGATCACCATGAAATATAGCATCAAGGACATATTCAATATTCCTGTGAAAGAGAGTCTCTGCGTGGAAGGTCGGCCTCAGTCCGACAACCCATTTATCCCTGAAGTTGACAGCGACTATGTGTTCAGGAAGGAAATCCTGTCGGATGTACTTTCCTGGTACATGATGGGCGCCAACGACGGCCTGTACCTGACCGGTCCGACCGGCAGCGGCAAGTCTTCGATTGTCTTGCAGACCGCTGCCCGGCTCAATATTCCGGTCATGGTCGTCACAGGGCACAGCAGACTCGAAACCCCGGAACTTGTGGGGCATCACGTAATCGTCAACAACTCGATGGAGTACGTCTACGGACCGCTCGCCATGGCCATGAAAGAAGGTCACTGGTTCCTGCTGGACGAGATCGACTTGCTCGATCCCGCCACTGCAGCAGGTTTGAACGGCATCGTAGAAGGAAGACCCCTCACCATTCCGGAAAAGGGTGGTGAAGTCATCAAGCCGGCACCGGGCTTTCGCTTCATTGCGACAGCCAACACCGCCGGCAGCGGTGATCGCTCAGGTCTCTATCAAGGGACTTTACGGCAGAACGGCGCATTTCTGGATCGTTTCTGGATGGTTGAAGTCGACTATCCTGACGAAGTCCAGGAAAGACAGATTCTGGCCAAAGCCATGCCCAGCCTGGCTGATACGGTCAGGGAAGCACTGGTATCCTACGCCAACGAAATCCGCAAACTCTTCATCAAAGGGGAAATAGAAGTCACTTTCTCCACCAGAACCCTCGTCAGATGGGCGAAGCTTGTGTATCTCTTCCGCCCGGCATCTGCTGAAGGGAAAAACCCGATCATCCATGCTCTTGATCGTGCTCTCGGGTACCGAGCAGAGCCGGAAAGCCGCGAGGCGTTGCACGAACTGGCGCAACGCGTCTTCGGCGGATAGGGGGTGCTACATGGCATTACGACAGCATCTCCATCTCCAGTGCAACACTACGGCTGGCGGCAAGTTCTGGATCGCCCAGATTCATGACGATCCGCCGCGGGTTACGGTCAATTGGGGGCCTACGCGCAGCCAGGGGCAGACAAAGTCTTATGACGTCAACTCAATGTCCGAGGCATTCACGTTCGTTTCCAAGAAGAAGAAGGAAAAGCTGGCCAAAGGGTACTACGAAGTTGCCTCATCGCCGCCTCGTGAACCTGTCCAGCCAACACCACGTAAACAGACCGACAAAACAATCATGAAGGATCTTATGTCCGGTGCAAACACCAAGGACTGGTTCTTCTAACGCCCTTCAGGGGAGGCCTTCTCCCTGATGGGGGCCTCCCTTGATCACACCATCATACTGATCAAAGGAGAATGAACATGAACGAAATACTTTCAAAGCTGGTAGTTGTGTCCCTGTCCATTTCACTCTGGACTGGCCGGAAGAAACTCTCGCCGGAAGACCTTGGACTCGACTTTTCCAAACTCCCTCCCGAAAAACTGGCCACTCTCGGTAGCAAGAAGATCTGCGACCCGGAGAAACTTGCCGTATTCAGCGCCCTGAAGCGTCGTGCCGAACGGCAGTGTGAAGCGGTAGGAGTCAGATTCCTCGGTGGCTATGCCATACCGGAGGATAAGGCCGACGAGGTGATGAAGATCCTCGACGGTGTCCGGGATGAGTTCGAGAAGGAGAAACAGGAATTTCTGTCGGAGTACGACCGCAGTCTGAGGGAATGGATTGATGCGAACCCCGAATGGGCAGCCATCATCGAAAAGGGAGTAGAACCAGCATCAACAGCGGCACGCCGTCTGGGCTTCGCAGTCCAGGCGTTCAAGGTCAAGAACATCGACGGACTGGATAAGGGGCTGAACGAACATGCCAGTACCCTGTCAGAACGGCTAATCTTTGAAATCAATCAACAAGCCAGACAAGCATGGGAGGAGTCGTACAAGGGACGCCCTTCCGTAACCCGGAAAGCGCTACGCCCGATCAAGTCCATGCTCGACAAATTGCGTGGTCTTGAGTTCCTCTCTCCCTACCTGCTTACTCTGGCTGTTCAGATTGAAGAAGTACTGGCCTCATTACCAAAGAGTGGTCCCATTGAAGGACGGAATCTCACCTCACTTATCGGGATATTGCATGTCCTCGGCGATTTGCCGCTGGATGAAGTCCCGGCAGAGGAAGAAGACGAGGTTGCCGAAACCATCCTTCTCGAAACCAAATCCGCTGAGCCGGTAAGCCTGCCCAGCGAATGGTTCTTTTAGGAGGCCGCCATGAAACACACCACACTACCCCTGGTTGCCAAGGCTCTCGGGGAAAAATACGACATTCAGGTACAGATCTCCGGCGACCAGGCGTACACCAACGGACGGATTATCAATCTTCCGTCCCTGCCGGACAGCAAAGAGGCGGCACTGCTTGCACGTGGCTATATCGACCACGAGAGCGCCCACATCCGGTTCACGGATTTCAGCGTTAAAAGTAGTACCTCCATGCTCAAGTGCCTGACAAACATTCTTGAAGACATCCGTATCGAGAAGATGATGGGAGCGAAGTATCCCGGGTGCCGGTCGAATTTGAAAGATCTGGCCGAGCACCTGAAGCAACAGGGGAGTTTCACACCGTCACTTCAAGACCCACCACAGACCTTACTGGCATGGCTATGCGCCAGGGGGCGGCTAACCTTGAATCAGGACTTCAGTGACATCCTTGCCATGACCAGCAGTACGGTCAACGCGTTTCTCGGCACCGGATACAAAAAGTTGCTGGACCTGACCGAGAGAATTCCAAATCTCGTCTCCACCAGGGACTCACAATCCATGGCGGAGGAGATCCTGCGGTTGATCCGTGATGAAAAACAGCAACAAGAGCAGGAACGGAAACGTCAGGAAGACCAGAAGGCGAAAACCACCTGCAGCTCTGATGGGTCAAAACCTGATGGCAGTTCCGATGATCAGGAAGAAGACAATCAGGCATCCGGCACTGACCAGCAGCCAGGAGAACCGGAACAGGGTACCGGCGATTCATCACCAGATGGTGATAATACCGGTACTGCAGCAGGCGATGACTCTCAGTCCCAAGCTGCAGGCAATCCGTCGCCTCCTGTTCCCAAGAGTGGTTCCAGTGGGGAATTGGGTGGTAATCCCGAGGCTCTTCAGGAAATGCTCGATTGTGATCCTGGCGGGTTTGGCGATGTCGGTGAAATTCTCAAACATGAACTGATAACGGAGGGTGAAACAGTCGGCAATCGGGGTGGCGTTCTGCTTCCACCGGAGGCCTCTCTGCGCACCTTTCCCATCGATATCCATGAAACCAGAAGACATACGGCGCTGCTCAGAGCCCGGCTAAGCGGATTAATCCAGGCAAGCCGGCTGAGGAGACGTCATGCACGCCGCACCGGTAGCAAGATAGATAACCGGGTGGTGCATCGTCTTGCATTAAACGACACCAGGCTGTTTCTGCACCAAGAGGAGAAAACGGAGGTCAATACCGCCATCATGATCCTCGTGGACAGGAGCGGGAGCATGCAACACCAGAAAATCGAGGTTGCCTCTAAAACTGCATATGTTGTGGCAGAGGCCCTTGATTCAATCCCTGGATGTTTTGCTGCCGTTGCTGCGTTTCCAGTTGGCAACAGCGATGGGGTAGCACCTTTGGTGCGGTTTGGAGAGCGTCCCTGCTCGTCCAAATTCGGGATGTCGGCAGGCGGTGGCACACCTCTGGCTCAGGCACTGTACTGGGCTGGAGTGGAATTGCTCAAAAGGGAGGAACCCAGGAAAATTCTGCTCAGTGTAACTGATGGCGAGCCTGATGACCTGCGAACCACCAAAAGAGCAATCCGGTGGTTGTTGGAGCAAGGTATCGAGCCCATGGGGCTTGGTATCTGCGAGGAGTCGGTACGTACGATCTTCCCGACCTACGGCGTCGTATATAGCGTCGAAGAACTGCCACCTGCGCTTTTCGGTATGCTTCAGGATAAACTCACAAAGTAATCATTTCATGATCACACCCCGACGGGGAATGCCATTCCCCACAGGGAGATGTGCGTTCTCCGTCGGTATTACACGAGGAGAACCCATGAAAATAACCATCTCAAACGACAAGGCGTCGGCAACAATCATCTGCCGGGATCTGTTCCTGGACGATTCTGTGCCCGGCGCCCGCAATCTCTTCTATCTCACCGCCTACGGACCCACTCAGGAGATTCGGGCTTTCGCCCAGATTCTTGCCATGAAGGGTTCACTTGAATGTCACGGTAAAGAAGACAGATCCATCAACATCTGGAGTAATCATCCCCTGAGGGTCATACCGAAAATGGGCGAAGGGTATTCGGGGGTATACATCACGCCGTCGTCTGACTCGTCGTTTCTGATCGGCAGCTCGAAGGCGGATTGCTACCAGGTCTTTACCAGGATTCTCGATCAGCGAGAGTTCGTCCATCGTGACTGGTACGAGACGCTGTTCAACGAAGTATCCATGGAAATAGAGCCCCTTGTGGGAAACAAGCGGTGCTGGAAATTCCGGGTCCACGAACTCAAGTCGGAGATAGTCAACCGGCTCAAGTACGGCGGTCTCAAGATGCCTCCCGCGACAGCGCATTTCACTATCGAGAAGGAGGAACATCATGAGTTATCCAATTGAACGGGTATCGGATAATTGGGAACGCCGGATCATCAAAAACGGCTACGTTCAACACCGTGAAGTCTACCGTAACGGTACTCACGGAGAGTGGCAGTTTTACATATCCGGTTTCGGACCAACGGTGGAAGTTGGTACGGGGCGCTGCACAGTCCTTATGGAAGGCGGCAGCTATGATCACTCCGTCCCCATCGATGCCGACAACCGAATCAAGATCAATGGTCGCTGGTATGACCGGCGCTGTTGGGATCACTGAGACGAAGAAGTAATTATTTCTATCCCTCTGCGGGTAGGCGGTTTTGACCTCCTCCCCGAACGGAGAGGGTGTTATCTCCGCCTGCCCCCTGTTACCAAGGAGACAGGCATGGAACTTACCACTACCATCAACAGTTCGTTTTCCCGCACCCGGGGGAATGAACTGAACAAGGGGTATTACCCGACTTTCCCATCTGACGTTCAGACGGTACTCCGTATTCTGGAACCGTCATTCGGTTGGAAAAGCCGGCGCTACAATGCCCTGAAAACCATATCAGTCCTTGACCCCTGTGCGGGTTCAGGCGAATTCCTGACCACAGTGACCCGCTGGCTCAAGCGACGCTATGCCGCCTCCAACGGTTCACCTCACGAAATCCTCTCCTATGCCGTTGAACTCGATGCCGGCAGGTTCGCCAGGATTCATGGGACAACCCAGAAGCTTAACTCGTCGTTCTTCGATGTGGAGCTTTCCGGCAAGTTCAACCTGATCCTGCTGAATCCACCCTACAACAAGGCCGCCGGCAACGAACTGGTAACCTGGATGGAAAAGACAGCACCTCTACTGGCCTATGAAGGAGTGATGGTTCTCATCATTCCCGAGTACGAGCTAAAAGGGAGGCTGCTGGACATCATCCAGGGAACGTTTCCGTTTGCCTACGCCTTCCAGAGCGAGGAATACGCCCGCTTCAAGCAGGTGGTCGTGTTTCTGGCAAAGAACCAGGACAACAGCAGCGAAATCTATCATCAGTATGTCCGTTATCAGAGTTGGCCCGCTGCCAACCTGGGGGATGGTGCGGTACGGGGGAAGTACACCGTGCCGGGCAAACGCCAGACACTTTCTCTTAGCGGCAGTAATGGCAGCAACCGCCCGCTCATGACGGCCCGCGACCTCACGGAGTTCTACCGGGAGTGCGAGGACCGGCTCGACAAGTCGGCAGTCATGGTGCTGGACCGGCAATATCCGTCGTCCTACGACACCAGCATCCAGCCTGTATCAACTCTGCGAACGGCACACGCCGTCCAACTTGCAGCCATGAACAGCCAGATAGAATCGGTCACCATCAACGGCGACTTCTTCCTTGCCAAATTCATGGTCATCACCAAAACCGAGACCTTCAAAGATCCGGATAACAACTGCGAGACGATGGTCTGCAAGCCCACCGTCGAAGCATTTCTGATGGACCGCCATGGGTACGTGAAACCGGCCCGGGAACATGGGTTCGACTACTACGAACTCAACAGCCGTCTTTCATCGGTACTTCTGCAGAAACTCTCGCGGCTCTACCAGCCCCTCCATGAAATCGGCCAGGACGAAACATTCCTGGTTGATGAACTTCAGGGGATCGGTCTGCTCCCACCACAACGGGAAGCAGTCAAGGCAGTCATCAAGGCTTACCGCTCAGGCCGCCGGGGCATTGGCATTCGTGCCAACACCGGCACCGGTAAAACCTGGATGGCGAAAGCGGTCAAGTACCTGACCTGTGCGAAACGTACGGTGATGGTATCGGAACCACAGCTCATCCCCCAGTTGGCAAAGGAATACGCCAACGAGGGATTCAATGTGCATGTCATCGATTCCTGGGAAGCCCTGAAGGAACTTGCCGCCACCAGGCCGCACGGTCTCTACCTGATCGCCTACACGCGGCTCCGCATGCACCCGAAATACCGGCTTTGCATCAAGAGTCGCAAAACCATCGTCAAGAAGGATGGCCACAGTTCCGTGGAATACACGGAAGTCTGCCCATCATGCCGTTCGCCTCTGTCAGAGAAGATCCGCAAGGGTGACAAACCCAAGTGCTCGTACTGCGGCGAACCACTCTTTACCTATATCCCGGAAAATGACCGACCTGTCATGACCTATCGTCGCTGGATCAGGGAGATCGAGAACAACGGCACCGCCACGGAAGCCCGGACGCACAACAAGCAGCTTCCGTACATCCGGCTCTTGAAGCGAATACCGTTCGACCTCGCCATCTTCGACGAAGCCCATAACGCTGCCAACCTGATGAGTAACCAGGGGACCGCGTTCATCCGGCTTGCGGCAACCTCCAAAAAGGTTCTCGCCCTCACCGCCACCGTGACCAACGGCATGGCGAAATCCATCTACAACATCCTATGGGGGTTGAATCCAATGCAAATGCGGAGTGCCGGCTGGGAGATGAAGTCCGCCACTGATTTCCAGACGAAATACGGAGCGTTCAAGACCGTCAGGAAAACCGACGAGAAAAACCGTCACCGTGAATCGGAGCGTGTCACCACCTACGATACGGCTGGCATCTCACCGGCGGCCCTGATCTTCACGATTCCCAACTTCGTCAATGTGGACAGTGACGACTTCGACGATCTCCCACCGGTAGAACGGGAGGTCATCAAGTGTCAATCACACGCCCTGGTGGAAACCTGTCACCGGAGCATCGAAAACATCATCGAGAAGGCAGACCTGCCGCCGGAAGACCTCCTGGCAGCTGCAGCCGTCCGCAATGCCGCGTTCCTGCGCGTCAGCGATACGTTCCGGCATTACAACGACGAACTGAAACTGCGGGATATTCCGCTTGGCACACTGCACCGGCTGTCGCTTCCCGACGGGGAGCTGCTACTGGAAAAAGAAGAAAAACTGATCGGTATCGCCCAGGGGGTGATCGACAGGGGAGAGCGTCTGCTGGTCTATACCGGCAATACGCAGAAGATCGACATGCGCCCCGTCTTGAAACGCATCCTTCGGGATAACGTGCAGGGCGCCAGCATTGAGATCCTGCCCGACTCGGTTGCTCCAGAAAAGCTGGTCGGATGGTTCGAGCAGGTAACGGCCCAGGTCGTTGTTGTCTCGTTCCACCGCGTCGCCACAGGTCTCAACCTATCCCAGTTCAACAACCTCGTCTGGTACGACTATACGTCCAATACCAGGCTGGCCGAACAGGGGGACGGCAGAATCCGTCGCGTCAATACTGCTGATATCCACCGGGCCCAGTTCGGGGAAGTTCGTCCCGTCCGCTACTGGTATCTCACCTCTTCGGAAGTCCAGGCACTGCAGCTTGCCTACACCCTGGAGAAGAGGATGGTCGCCAAGCTGGCGGAAGGGGAAACACCGGATATCGACCCGGCGGAATGCAGCAGCAGCCAGTCGTTCTCATCCCTGATGACAAAAGCACTCAAGGAGGGGAACTTCAACTACACGGACCCGTCGTCCCTGTTGAAGAAGATGACCCAGCACGAGAATGCCCGAGTCAGGGGGGACAACAAGGGAGAAACGCCGATAAGAAACAACATCATCCATCTACCGATCACCAGGCAGGAACCTGCTCCAGTTCCACCATCCATTGCCGTTATCCATTGTGAAGACGGCAGAGAGGTCACTCGGGACTTGCCATTCGGCATGTACCAGACCTTGCTGGATTCCGGAGCCCTGGAGTTCACCCTGTTTGGCGTCTATGTGCGTAATCCCGTCCCCAGGCGAAAATACGCCTGACGAAACTTCAACCATCAACCCGTGCGGGGACAGATACCCCCGTAAGGGTAGATCTGTCTCCGCGCATTACAAGGAGACAGTCCATGACAGACACCATATCAGCAAAACGCCTCATCATTCCCGTTCACGACAACAGCGAGTTCTTCTCTGACAACGCTGACTACGCCGTCATCGATCTTGATGCCACGCTTATCGAGCGGATCAAGAAACTTGCGGTGGTTGTAAGGCAGATGAAAGCCTACAAAATCAGCGAATTCAACCATGCCTGTGACTTCATGGCGGCTGACTGGGATGCCGAGCCGGACAACGGCAAGGTAGCCCTGAAGGAATTCGAGGGACGGATGGAGTGTAATACTCTGAACGTCACCGACAGTGATTTTTTCTGGTCGGGCTATTACAAACATACTGATGTTCGGTGGGAAACCGACACGGTGCTGCTTGTAGTGCTCGACGAGCCAGGCATCCATGATGAACGGGAAACTTGCACAGATGTGACCGGTCAAGGTGAATCACCATGAGAGGGAAAGATCTGAGTTCTCTTGAGTGGCAGCCCGCCAACGACCCCAATGGCATGGCCGCCTATGAAGCATTTGATGCAAAAGGCAGCGGTTACTATCTGGTACGGAACAAGCACAAACCGGAGATGATGTTCGTCATCAGCGACGGTTTCACGGTTCCTCCCGGGTGGTACACCGACAAGGGCGGCTCTATCCGAAGAGTTTCCTGACAATTAACCGCCAACCCCATCGGGGAGATACGTCTCCCTCCGGGGTTTCTGTCTCCCCGCACCATCAATCAAAGGAGACAGACCATGGCAGACTACATGAATCAATCAGTATTCCAACCTTCCATTCCCAAACACCTGATCAACGACGAGGACCGGCGCATTATCGAGGCGTTCAGCATCACATTTGAATCCGATGGCGAGGACAAGTTCTACCTCTACGCGGAGGAGTGGTGCTGTAATGGCTACCTCGATCCGGAGGAGACCGGCGGAGAAGAGATCGAACTCAGTGAGGACGATCTTTTCAGCAGGTTCCAGGAGATTATTCGCCGCTCCAACGGTGATCTTCCCTGGATTTCCAAGGAGAGCGCATATACCTGTTCGCGGATGCGACCGGATGGCTTCGGTGGCGGAGCAGTATTCATCACCGCTGATGACATTCAGTACAGCTTTACCGGCCAATGGCTGGAACAGCGGATCAGCGAAACAGAAACCGGTGACATTGGTCCCCATACGGAAGATCCACCTCCGACCAAGCCGATTGTCGGCGTGGTCCTCGAAGGCGGTCTGGTACAGAGCATTGTCAGCAATGCACCGGAGCAGATTTCGGAAATGGACGTGATTATTCTCGACTACGATGTCGAGGGGTTCGAGGAAGAATGTCTCCTCAAGGTTCCCCAGAGCAGCGGCGAAATTGCCCGTGCTGTTGGACATATCGAGAAGATTACCGAGTCCGGAATCGATCTGGGAATGGTTCTCAATCAAATGAACGCAAGGGGGTGGTGACATGAGCCCTCTTGAGCGAACAACAGACGAACCGACCAACGAGGAGCGTGCCGACCGGATCGACACAGTTATGCAGGCCTACTGCCTGACACTCGAAGGCCGGGATTTCGATGGCGACGAAGATGACGTCAAAGACATGCTCACGGATCTGATGCACTTCTGTGAGCGGATGGAGATTGACTTTGAGGAGAATCTCCGCGTCGCCCGCAACAATTACGAACATGAGAGAAATGCGGAAACCGGTATGCCGGATCATTTCGGTTGCCCGGTATGCGGCTGTTTTCTGGAAGTCTCACGAACCGACACCCTGTTGGGGATCGACCGGAAGATTTTTGAATGTCAGAACTGCGATGAAACCTTCATCCGGGAACTGACGGTAGCAGACAGTCCCATTGAACGGGCCGTGAAGTGCGTCGGCTGCGGCAGCATGATTCCGCAATCATCAGCACGCATCTTCTACCAGCGCGACGACTACGCACATTTCATAGGTGTTTGCTGCTGGGATGAACGAATGCGCGACTGACCCAATAATCATAATCCATCCAGCGGGGAGACAACTTCCCGAGGGGGAAGTCTGTCTCCCCGGCTTATTGCAAAGGAGACAGACCATGCCCACAAAAATCACTCTCAACCCCGGCTATGCCGGCGGTGTTTATGTTCTCGACCATGGCGAGTTCTATACCTGTCTGGGCTTCGATGTTGTCTTGAAGAAGGCGGCAGCCCTGGCAACGGAACTGAACTCTCCTGAACACTCCCCTGTTCCAACCGAACGCGGCACCATGGCAGCTTATCGCAAGTACTCCGCCCTGGTTGATAAAGCCCGCCAGAAGAATATCTCAACCGGATGGCGCTCGCGTGTTGACCTGACAGCCGATCTGATCGGTCTGGAGGGAAAACGCGTGGAGGTCATCGACTGCTACGGAGATCGCCGACGTTTCATTGTCGGTCGGTCAACCGGGTGGATACCATGCCACCTGGAGATCAAATCCCGGAGCAGTTCCGGGGGTGAAGCTGTCTGGGGAACTCCGTTTCGTTCAGTACGAGTAGTCGGGGGTACGGCATGAACATAGGCCATCACACTTCAGGAGGTACGAGAAGAATGACTGTGAAAACCGTCATCTCTGCTGCGAAGGAATTCGGCGTACCGGAACGCTATGCGATCATGCGCCGGCTTTCATTCCTGCAACCGCAAATCAAACATCTGGAACGTGAAATCTGGGGAGCCCAACGGCGGATCGAGCGAAGTTCTGATCCGCTGGTCAAGGCCCTGACTGAATCCTTCATCAGAGACCAGGAAAAGGAGCTGCGCCCCCTGAAACGGGAGGCAACAGCGCTTCTCAACCATGTCAACGGCAAGGAGACGGTGCAGGCACCCGGCGGGATCACCCCGGAGATGATCGACCAGGCCCGTCAGTATCCGATCACCAGCATCATCGACTTTTCCAAAGGGCGGTATCGATGCTGTCCGTTTCACAAGGACCGCAATCCGTCCATGGCGCTTTACGATAACCATGTCCATTGCTTTGTCTGCAACCGGTCATGGGATTCGATCCGCGCCACGATGGAACTGGATGGTGTGAACTTCCGGGATGCTGTACTGGCGCTCCAGTAACCTGAATCAATAACTATCAACCCTATGGGGGCGGACACTGCCCCTTGGGGGAGTCCGCCCTCAACATTTTAGGAGGCGGACATGAATCTCGATCTCTTCGGAGAACCAGCAGCACCGACAACAAAAAGAATCTTCATAAAATCAATCGAAGCCCGTTATCGCAACGAGGTTGTCAGAGACGACGCCCCACAGTGGGTATCAATGCGGTTTACGCAACCCCAGCAGGTATTCGAGATGTTCCGGGATCTCCGTCTGGAGACGAAGGAGCACTTCATAGTTCTGCATCTGGACGGCAAAAACCGGATCGTCTGCTTTGATCGAGTATCGATTGGATCGCTCAACCAGGCCATTGTCCATAGCCGCGAGGTCTTCAAAACGGCATGCCTCTCGAATGCGGCGGCCGTGCTCCTCGTGCATAATCATCCTACAGGTGACCCGACACCCAGTCAGGAAGATATCGCCATCACCAGACGTCTCAAGGAAAGTGGCGAGATTCTCGGCATCAGGGTGCTTGATCACATCATAGTCGGTGATGACGAGTTCCTGAGTTTTGTTGAAAGGGGACTCTTGTAAATAATGAGGGAGCGGCGCTCAAGCGCCCTCCCTCGGCTCTTCCCCCAGCCCAAAAGGGTTCCTTAGAGCCACCGTCCAAGCGGTGGTTGTAGGGAGCCCTTTTGGGCCACCATCACAACGATAAGGGGGATAGAGTCATGTCAGTTCGAGCACGCATTAACGGTAGGGAGTTCACACTGAGTTGGGAGGAGTTTGAGAAGGCTCTGCAGAGAAACAATCTTGCAGGAGGCGAATTCGAGGTTCTTGCCATTCTTTCGGGGGTGAAACCCTACTAGCATCTTCAGTCCGGATACCCGTCCGGACTGGATAGAGGCGGCCCTAGTGGTCGCCTTTTATTAGTTGATGAACAGAATAATCTTCCCGTAACAATACATAATAATCTAGCGTTGACAACACAGCATAATCTAGCTATTGTGAGTCACAATAATCTAGCTGTAAAAGAGGGATTGCAATGGCTCCAACTCCGGCACAACGCAGGCTTGCCGATGCACTCATAACCCTGAAGAGATTGCAGGATGAAGGCAAAACCGCCATAAAGTCGGGTGATCTGACTCGAATGCAGCGGGAAAGTCTTGTCAAGAATGGCTTCCTGCGACCGATTGTCAAGGGGTGGTATATGCCCTGCCGGCCTGGCGAAGAGACCGGTGACAGTACACCCTGGTATGCAGCGATGCGTGACTTCATCCAGGGCTATTGCACCGAGCGGTTTGGTGAACAATGGCATGTATCAGCTGAATACTCATTATTTCTGCATTCGGGAAAGACTATTACGCCGCAGCAGGTCGTGATCCATTCCCCGCTTGGACAAAACGGCCTATTGAAGCTGCCTGACAATTGCTCGATCCTGGACTACAAGGCAAAGGATTTTGTTCCAGTCGGTAAAATTCAAGTGATGGAGCGAATCCGTGCTCTGGCACTTCCGGTGGCTCTCGTCCGTGTTCCGGAAGCATTTTTCACAACCTATGCCCATGATGCCCATATCGCACTTCATCAGTTGCGGGATGCTTCGGATCTCAACAGGGAACTGCTTGAAGGCGGCCATAGCAGTGTTGCCGGACGTCTTGTCGGGGCTTTGCGGGCGTCGGGGCGTGGAGAATTAGCAGATAACGTACTGGCAACCATGAGAGCAGCAGGATATGTGGTCAATGAGACAAATCCATTCAGTGTTGCACCGCCTACTCTGGCATTCACCAGAGCGCAATCGCCCTATGTCCTGCGGATGCGTTTAATGTGGCAAGCCATGCGGGAGACCGTTTCTGGTTGTTTTCCACCGGAACCCGGCATCCCGTCTGATATTGAGAAGTTCATGGATGTAGTTGAAGATAACTACAAAACCGATGCCTATCACTCACTCTCCATAGAGGGGTATCGAGTCACACCGGAGCTTATTCAAAAGGTCGCTACCGGGGACTGGAATCCAGACAGTAATGACACTGATGCGGAAATGAAAAACGCCATGGCGGCTCACGGTTACTGGCTTGCTCATAATGAGGTCAAAACTACGATCAGAAGCATTCTGACAGGGGCAAACTCTGGCGTTGTTTTCCGGCAAGATCACGCTTCATGGTATCGGAAGCTTTTCTCACCCAATGTATATGCCGGTTTTCTCAAGCCGGCAGATCTGGCCGGTTACAGAACTGACAAGGTTTTTATCAGGGGAGCAACCCATGTGCCACCTTCACAGGATGCAGTCCGTGACATGATGCCGGAACTCTGCGACCTGCTGGAGGCTGAAACCAACGCTGCAGTACGAGCCGTTCTGGGACATTTTCTGTTTGTGTACATCCATCCGTATTTTGACGGCAATGGCAGATTGGGGCGGTTTCTGATGAATACCATGCTGGCGTCTGGAGGATATCCGTGGACAGTAATCCGGATCGAACAGCGGAGTGATTACATGTCAGTCCTGGAAATGGCAAGTTCGCGGGGAGAAATAAAACCTTTTGCGGAATTCATAGCCAATTCGATGAATATTTAGATCGTCTGCCAATCTGGGTTGGATAGAGGCGGCCCAAATGGCCGCCATTTATTATTGGTACAATAGTATTTAACGTTGCCCGGTAGCTGACTTCAACATTCGATGAAAATCGCCTGATGACTTTACTGACGCATAAGAAGCCCTGAGAGATTCAGATTTTTCAAGTAGAACACTGCTATCATTATTATACAGTCTTACAAATTCTGCTAAATGTTCGGGTCTATTCATTATCGGCCAAATATCTAAATATTCCGGCAAACTGACGCCATCAATTTTGTATGAACAAATACGCCTATCAGCTTCAGAAGCAACCCCTACTTCAAAAGGGACCCACCAAGAACCTGATGTATTGTGTGACATTATCGCCATTAAATGGCTACAGTCACCTATTCTTGACATAATAACATCAGTAATATTTTTAGATCGTTGCAGTACTTCATCAAATTCATCAATATAGCACTTAATCTTGTTGGCCTCCAAATATGCGTATATCTTGAGAGCAGATGCTTTATCTGCTTTACGATGAGACAAAAACACTGGCATAAATACCTCCCGTTATTGACAGCTACGATTATTAACGAACCGATCTCTCGGATTTACAATTAGATTTGTTTTTGAAGTCCTTGCCAGAAATGCATTATGTATTGCATTAGCCAGAGTGTCCTTGCGCGTTGGGTACTCAATCCATCGTGCATAGCAATCTACTTGCTGATCATTTTGCTTCAAATTCAAGTTCAGTCTGTTTGGGAAGTTGGTTCCACTTTTAAAACTAGGCAACTTAATCCCAAGTAAGCCGTTGGGTGTCAATGTATTGCCGCTTCTTAGAGATGATTGTATCTCCCAGTCAACATACCTACGAGCCCACGTGCATTTACCCATAAGTACAATTGTTACCGTGGAATCTTTCAGATATAATTCCCTGATTCGCTTCATAACATAATCAGTATCTGTGCTACTAATTATGCTTTCCTCCATATCAACGCCCAGAACTCTCGATATGAATACATTTCGTTCATCAGAAAAAGTAGTTATGAAATCATTTACTTCCTCTTGGTCTGCGTGGTGATAGGTAATAAATACTTTGTGTCGTACGTTGTTACTCATGATGGTCTCCTATAAATTTAGTTTTAAAGGCACAAATTCTAAGTGGAAAGATTCTTTAGACCTTGAATTATCAGATATATGCACTCATCCACAAAAGGGGTTGCCATAAGTCGTAAATACGTCGCCTCGTCAAGCCCTGCATTCTTTGATATTGTCGAAACATCAATTCCTTCGAGGATTGTCTTTACTTGTCCGTAGTTTGCATTATTGCCGCTCTTAGAGGCTAAGGTTTGAAGATCAACATACTCTGCATTATAAGTAACCTGCCATGTCTCAGTAAGTGAGTCTGGATAAGGTTCCTGGCGTAATATCTTACAGACCTCGCCAACAATACCTCCGAATGCGCCCAACAGATAAATAGGTTTATTTTTGTCTATTGCAATAAGTATTTCTTCCAAAACTCCTGGCATTTTACCGTTGTATCCTGAAATCTTACCGCCCGCGCATACTCTAGCGTGTGAGGAGTCGATGGATTGTTGGCGCATTTCTGTGAGACAGCGAGACCAAATATATTTATTCTGAGGTGATGTAGGAGGAAGATATTGATCAGTGTCAACATCATTAGCAATATCGGCTGGAATATCGTGTTCGACAGTGTTCATAACTGCTCTATAATTTGCACGCCACGAGGTCATTTCTTTATCAGCCTTATGGATTGGCCATGCTAAATGATTTTCCACATGTATGTCATGGGTATTGAGACGTGATTTCAATGCCACTGCTTCATTGAGGATAAATTCTGTAAAGCCATCCTTGCGTAAGTCCCCTCCATAGATCAACGTGGCAGATCTGGCAAGCAGGTGTCTTGCAAGATCTTGGGCCAGCCTTACAGATTGGCTTGTGGGGAGATGGTGCTCTTTAAAACAGGCACTTGCGACATCAGAGACAGAGATGCCAACTCGTAAACCTTTTAGCGAATTATTGTCAGAACTGCTCCAAAGAGGGGTAAATGTTTCAATCGATAGATGGCTATGCCAATCGCCTTCTTCAGAATAAATTGGAGGTTCCGGATAACAGAGTTTATTTTTCTGGCCATCTGACTTCAACGTAAGAAGTTGACGAATTTCAGGTGGTCGGGAAAAGAGAGCACATCTGCTGTCGATCCAGCCTCTTGCTTGATAATGCTCAAGTGAGGACAGAGCATGGCAGTGGCGTATAGTCTCCAGAATTGCGGCGGTGAGTATTTTGAGTACATCTGATTCCTTGAGCGGGGATTCTGGCGATATATGAACACATGGTATATTCGAACCAGCGGGAAAGATTCTGTCTTCAAAGTCCTCCAAACAGTTAATTGCTATCATTGGCCGGTGATGCTCTTTTGCACTTAAAATTTCCCGCTGACACCAATATCGAGATGAATAATCGTCACTACAAATCGCCAACATAGTTGATTCTTTAATGCTTTTAATTATTTCCTCGTCAAACTTGAATCCTGGGGAAATTGTCGTGGCATCAAAAAAATGAGACATGTTTGTAGTGTCGATAAATCGCTTAATTGATTCTGCGTGTAAACGACCGGTGTCACCACTCTTTGCATGGCTGAGAAATAATTTTATGGAAGATGACTTTCCTTGATCCTGTTCTTCTATTTCAATAAAACCATGTCGATATAATTCATGTGCCATGGCAAGTACCGTATTTTGAACCATGTATTCCTTCTGCCACTCATATACACGAATGAAATTAATGTTTTTGAGGCTTCCCCCACCACCGTGCCCAAGCCCCTCATGGGACAATGCAACAGGAACAGCCCGCATTGTTCGAGTAAGCTTCAGATTGTTGATGTAATTGTCCCATAATGTGTATCCTCTCGTATTGACACTCGTAAAAACAAATAAAACATTCCGTAAAGCGAGTTCACTCGGAAGGTCATTGGGTACATCGGTCGGACTGCATGAGCTATAGAAAAAAATTGGAATATTTAGATTTCGAGAAAAAGGACGATTGATATCCCTTGAAAAGCTCCTAGTAATTGCTTCTAGGATCGGATCAACGGTATCACTGTCCAATGGATGCCATATGAAGTGAACTGCAATAGGTGGTTTGTATTGTGGGGACATTCTATTTCCTTCTTACCGTGTCATTTTTTTGGACGGCCTCTGCGCCAACGCGCTTGCCGCCGCTGTTTTTGACGTTTTGCTTGTTCGCCCGTCACGTAGTACACTTGATGCCGCCGACGCCGCTGCTTCCGATGTCACCTTTTTAGGTGCGTTTGTCTGTGAAAGTGTGCTACCTGCCGCAGTTTTTGATTTCGGAGCAGTATTGCCGCTTTTTAACGTTTTTGCTGCACTTGATGCCGCCTTTGGCCCTGTTACCCCAGATTTTACCTTTGACATTTCAATCTCCTTTTTTTCTTGAAGTTTTCTATCATGAAGGGTATAAAAACTGTACGTATAATATATATACGGATAGTTACTATGTCAATATAGTTTTTATACGTATCAAGAAAATGGGAGAATTCGATGGATGATCAATCGGTTACGATTCCTTGGAGTACGCGAAAACGGCTGCAATATCTTGAATTCAAGCTGTATTGGGAAGGAAGGGTCAATCGAGGAGACCTAACTGCAGAATTTGGAATATCAATCCCCCAGGCTTCGGTTGATTTCACTAAATATCAGGAGATGGCACCCAATAATATCTCATACAATTCAAGTGCGAAATACTATGTGCCAACCGAAACATTCTCGCCGATATTCATTGGACTATCAGCGGATGCATATTTTTCAACTATCTTGTGTTCGCCGACAGATAGCATTGCCACTTGTGGATCGGATTATGTTGCAGCTGTTCCAAATCCTACTCGTGCTATCGACCTTGATGTTCTAAGGACATTGGTTCAGGCCATCAAGAACAAGATGATTGTCTCGGTGGATTATCGGTCATTTAACAATCCACAACCGGGAAATACTCGGTTGATTTCTCCGCATGCCTTTGGAACAGATGGGTCGAGGTGGCATGTCAGGGCGTATTGCCTTGAAAGTGATTCTTTCAAAGACTTCGTGCTTGGAAGGATAGCTTTTGCAGTAATGGGGTCTGAGTCAGACATTGACGTGAATAGCGACTACAAATGGTTTAACTATGTCGATGTTGAAATTGGTCCTAATCCAAAGTTGAGCGACGCGCAAAAAAGTATCGTCGCTATGGATTATAGGATGACTGATTTCAAATTGAGATTTAAGTGCAGGATGGCCCTTTTTTTCTATTTGTCGAAAAAGCTCGGGATCGAGCGTAACGACAGTGAGCGGGCTGGTGAAGAACAGCAAATTGTAGCAATCAATCTGGATGAAATCCACGCAGCTATGCGTCAGTGAAGTAATAAAGCAACATGAAAATATACGAACAACTTACGAATATTGAAACCGAGCGGGACGTTCGCATTCTCTATGCTGTCGAGTCCGGCAGCCGTGCCTGGGGCTTCGCATCACGTAACAGCGACTTCGACGTCCGGTTCATCTATATCCATCGACCGGACTGGTATCTATCGATTCGTGACCGGCGGGATGTGATCGAGTGCCCGATTTCGGATGACCTCGATATCAGCGGTTGGGATCTCAGAAAAGCACTGGGCCTTTTCAGCAAGTCAAATCCGCCGCTCCTGGAGTGGCTCGGCTCCCCGATCATCTATAAGGATACCTTCGGACTTGCCACGAAGTTGCGTGAAATGTTGACCACTTCCTTTCAACCGCAACGTAGCATGTACCATTACCTGCACATGGCGCGGGGCAACTATCGGGAGTACCTGAAGGGGGAAGTAGTCAGGCTGAAAAAATATCTCTATGTGTTGAGACCGATACTCGCCTGCCTCTGGATTGAAAAGCACGGGACCATGCCACCCACCGAGTTCAGCAAACTTGTACGCGATGCACGTCCGTCCGTCACGTTGAGTGCGGCCATTGATGACCTATTGCAACAAAAAATGTCTGGCAACGAGCTGGATACGGCCCCAAAGATTCCAGTGTTAAACGAATTCATTGAGCAGATGTTGGATCATTACAGCCTGTTGTCTGGAAAAAGGCCGACTCCGGTCGCTGACTATGATGCCCTGGATGATCTCTTCAGAGAGATGCTGCATTCGGTATGGGGTAACACACAGTGAATGTCCAACTGGAAAAAATCGTATCCGGCGGGCAGACCGGTGCTGACCGGGCCGGGCTTGATGTCGCCATGAAAGTCGGACTCCCTGTCGGTGGCTATTGCCCCAAGAGTCGCCTGGCTGAGGATGGCACAGTGCCAGAGCACTATCCGCTGGTTGAAATGACCAAGGGAGGCTATTCCGCCCGTACCGAACGAAACGTCATAGAGTCGGACGGGACTCTGATTCTTAATGTCGGCAAGCTGTCCGGTGGAACCCGGATAACCGTAGAGTGTGCCCGAAAACACAACAAGCCTCATTTGGTAATCCAGTTGGATGCGGCCAGGCCGAATGTGCCCACGCTTGCGGAGTGGCTCGATCAGAATAATATCCGGGTGCTGAATGTCGCTGGCCCGCGCGAGAGCAAAACTCCCGGGGTGCATCAATTGGCTTGCCGTTACCTGGAGGAATTTTTTCTGGCGTCAGGCTTTCAGCATGCAACAGGATCGTAAATGACCGCCACCAGTATCGTCAAATCTCTCTTCCCGCAAGAAACCTGGTCCAAGATCTGGATTGTTGGCGGCACGGTCAGGGATGTTCTCAATGGGAAAGACGGGGATGATATTGACCTCGACGCCGTCTTGACTCCGGAGGAACTGGCGTCATACGGTTTCAGACCTGTAGACCCAGTGACCAGCGCTCCCATCTGGTTTCGGCACATCCCGGAGATCGGCAAGATCGAGATTACCAGACTGGCGAGTGTCGACCTGCTCGCCGATGACCTGACTCGTCGTGACTTCACAGTGAACGCCTTGGCCATGACACTGGATGGGGATGTTGTCGATCTGTTCGGGGGAATTCATGACCTGGAACAAAAGAGGCTCCGTGCGTGCTCGCCCGTATCATTTCAGGATGATCCCATCCGGATTTTTCGCGCATTCCGTTTCGAGTCTGAAGAATGGCGCATGCCCCCTGAAACAACTCGCATGATCATCGATGTTTCGTGGGAGAACAGCTTCTCATGCATTCCGGTGGAACGATTCAGCCGAGAAATGGTCAAAGCCCTAGGCAAGGGAGAACCGGAACGATTTTTTCGTAACATGGTCGAAATGAATGTCGGCAGCACTTATCTGCCGGAGCTGTTTGCCATGAACACGGTACCGGCAGGTCCGATTGACAAACACCCCGAAGGTGACCTCCTCACTCATTCGCTCCAGGTATTGCAGCGCACTGTCGGGGCAAGCAATGATCCGCTCGCCAGATTCTGTGCCCTTTTCCATGACCTAGGTAAACTCGAAACAGATCCGGCGCTTTACCCCAAGCACCATGGTCATGATGATGCCGGCAAGGTCACTGCCAAGAAGTTCTGCGACCGCCTTTGCCTGCCTGCATCCTGGAGACGCGCTCTCATGGGAACATGTCACTTGCACACCAACGCGAACAACTGGCACGAACTTCGAGACTCAACCAGGATTCGTATGGCTGACCAAGCAGTGAAGTCTGGCATTACCGAGATCCTGCCGTTGGTGTCTGCGGCGGATAAACCTTGTGGGTCTGGTATGGCTGGATGGGAGATGACAGTCCGGATTGTGCAGTTGAACACAGCCGAGTTGGGGATAAATCAGGACGCCCTGGAAACCATGCCGGTTGAGAACCGGGCAGGATTCATCTTGCAGAAGCGGGTCGACCAACTGCGGCGTCAGATATGAGTTTGAACGCTGCTGTCCTGGAGCCATTGCTGAACGGATTGCCTCTCACGGATTCTTTTCAAGTAGAGTTGCCAATGCACGGAGGCGCAGGCGTCGGAACAGTAGGATACAACCCGAATGCGCGAGTCGTCTTCCTCGGTGAAACTCACATGAATCATGCCGACCTTCTGCCGGGGTGACGAGCAGGCTTCACAATGTTGAACCGTCGGACCATCGAGTCCATCATCATTACTGACTGACAGGAACCGAGTGCCAGATGTGTTGATGAAGGTGCGGTGCCAATAGACGTCTTCTTCGACAACCAGGATATTGCGTAGGTGATGGCATGACAATTCCTGGGTATAGCTTCTGTTACAAAAAGGGCAAGTCCCACGATCGAAGTGGTCGCTTATCCCGGAAATCATGGTCAGCACGCCAGGGGTGAGATCCTTCTTATCACAGACAACGGGCTTGCCTTCGTGGTCCCAGAGAATCATGGCGACACCTCATTCTCCTGGTCAGGAGCGGATTGTATGCTTGAATCACCACCCGGCGATGGCGGCGCCGTAGTGATTGCCAAAGGAATTTTCCTGGTGAAGCGTTTATGCTCCCTGCCACTGGCAGCATAGATGGCGCTGGTGCTGATGTCCTCATGGCGCAACGTATCCTGAACGGCCCGGATGTCCTTGGTGACATCGTATAGCATTGTCCCGCAGGTGTGCCGCAGAGCATGGCAGGAAACCCGTTTCCGTTTCAGACCGGCTTTGCTCAGGTAACCATCAATGACACTATTGAGGCCGATGCGCGATATCCGCCCCCTGCCTCGGCCATTCTTGCGCACGCTGAGAAACATTGGCGTAACGAACGCTTGCCGGTGATGGATGGTGGTTTCCTCGACTGTAACCTCACCCCTGGCAGCAAGGTAGGCCCGGATGGCGGCGACTGTATCTTCCCGGGGGTAGATATAACCATCTTTGCGCTTGCCGTGGACCAGAATGCGCACACCGCCCTCGACGTCTTCGATGTCTTCGACGTTGGCCCGTTTGATTTCGACACGGCGGAGTCCTTCGAGCAGCATAAGGGCAATGATGGCCCGGTCGCGCAACCCTTTGATGCTGCCAAGTACGGGAAGGTGCATGATCAGCAGTTCCGCCTGTCCGGCAGTAAGATGTTTTTGCTCCGATTTAGCTTCCCGGGCAACAGGGGGGCGAACATTGGCCGCCGGATTGATAGCGATCAACCCCCGGTTCATGGCGACCTGGTAAAATCGTCTGATGACAGTCAGCTTTACCGCGATTGACGATGCTTTCATGCCGGCCTGGATGAGTTCATGGCGAAAGCTCTCCACATCGGCCTGGGTCATGGCAGCCGGAGTGATGCCACGGGCGTTACACCAGCGGAGCCAATGGTTGAGGTGGGACGTGTAGGTTTTGATCGTGTCTTCGCGTGGATCACCCAGGGCAACTTCACGTTCCAGCCAGTTGCGTACTGCGGCTTCAAGATCCGCTGGCAGGTTGTCCGGAATCTGGCTGGAGATCAGTGCCGAATGGGGGCCACCGGTCGGGATGATATCATTATTCATGCGGATGCTCCGATTCAATGCTGGTAAGTGAAGTGTGCGCTACGGCGCTGACAAACCCGTTGATGAATGCCATGACTTCCCGAGGGGGCCCGTGGTAGAGCAATACACTCGGCACTCGGTCTGCCCGTGGACGTCGATAAAGACGGTTGACGATGAACCCGGTCCCGGTTCGCTCAACCTTCAGACCCGAGTCCCAGGATTTGAGCTGATTGTTGTTTGCTGAAATACACGCTTTGCTGAGAGCGCGTTCCGTGATCTTTGACAACCTGACCCCCCTTGTAAATTCCTGTCGAAGTGTGACGTAAAACCGGCCGGTCAGTTGGCCGTCTTTCTGGTCGGAATACCTATACATAATTGGGGAAATGTATAGTTATTTCCTGTTGCTGGCCTGGCCTCCAATTCTTGTCGAAGGAGGACAAAATTTGAGCTAATGTTTTCCACAGGTCCCGTTGAGAACCTCCCATGATTCTGTGGAGAGACTGGAACATCTTGCCGAGGTTCCACTGACTTCAACAAAATGCATAAAATTTAGCTCTTCAGTAGTGGCTTGTTTCCCGGTATCCTTTGCGTGTCTTCTCACGATAAAGACGATTAGCCTCCTTAACGGCATCCTCAATTTGGGGATACCATTCCTCTTTACAGCGTACTCGATACCCGATCCTTCCCCATGCCCTGAAAAGCACAACATGGAATAGTCCCTGGCAAATCTCCAGGAAGTAGATCCGTCGGCGGTTCAGTGCCGGGTTGATCAGGACGAGTTGACATCGGCAGTAACCGGTGAACCTCGAAGTGACCGACATTATCGTCTCAATGGCAGTGGGAATTTTGTGCTTCTATTATGTATATCTATTGGGGGGGAAGGTAAAACGGGGAGTAAATCGTAAATAAACAATTTTGAACTATATTATTTTATCTCTGACCTACCGGAAATTCCTCAGTCAATCTCGAAAAGGTTAGGTTTTGAGCGATGTACACCCCCAAACCTACCTACACCTTCAACCGGTCAGGAGCCTTCTACATCGCCACCATCAAAGAAATTACAGGATATCAAGGGGCCAAGCGTAAGTCTCTTGCTTTCTCCTCACGATCAAGGAGCCGTTGCGCCCATTCACGTGCTTGCTGATACCGTTCCAGCTGACTTGCGCTGGGTAACTGGCCGCTAGTCATTGCATTTGAGGCCTCCAGCAGTTCCTGAAGTGCTGCCAGCAGGTCTTCATTGAACATTATGTGATACCTTATAAATTAAATTGGTAAATTTACTTATAACTAAATGACTTGAAGGTGATTGTTTAATTTTTTTTGCGATACGGCTAAGATAAAAGAGGTTTGATGCGATGTACCGTCTTCTTTAAATGCATCTGCAACTTGTTTTACTGTAATACCTGTTTTTTCCAGTTGCCTTGAATCACTCGTCATTACAATAGGAGACTGCAACTTTTCAATGAAATCATTTCCAAGGGCATATTCAAGAGCCTTGTCATTAACTTTATTAGATTCTTCTTCCGCCAGCTTTTTAACCAAACCCTGCAATTCCCAAGCAATTTCTTCTCGTATGCAATAAGCAGTGTCACTTTTCTTGGTCTTGAAGGTCCACACACTGCTTTCATTTGCTTTACGGTCAAGTAATACTTTGTATGGCTTCCCGTGCTGCTTCACCAAAACTCGCATATCAACACATATTGGCATTGTAGGCACTACTGGAACCCCCACTCGTCCAATGTCCTTAAATAATAAGTGTTGGAGTTCAGCATGATAAACATCTCTAAGACGAGATACCCACCGATAGTGTTTACCCAATAATGTCATGCCATTAACATCAGAGATATCAACCGTTACTGGCCACTTTGAATCCCAAGATACGTGATAAGGCTTTGTATCTAATAAAAGCAAATGATTTGTTGGAGGAGCAAGCCCATCCATTGGGACTAGTATTCCTCCAATCATGGTTACTGATTTAGCATTATTGCTTCTACCAGGAATAAGATCGCAACTAGGTGTAATAACACATAATACTTCCGGCATTGGCTCTTTCAATTTTCCTTTGGGTGCGTGTTTTCTTCCAAAGATTTTGTTATATGAAGACGTTTTTATAAAGATATCACCAGCCCAAGCGTTTGGCTTAAACCCTTCACCTAAACGCGGAACTTTAGAAGTTGTCACTCCAGAATACAATGATGTAATAGCCTCTGTAGGTGCAATCCGTCCAGGGATAGGTAACGGCAATGAGATTCTATTTGACAACTCATGAGCAGTGGATTGGGAGATGCTTTCCTCAACCAGATTGGAAAGATATCCATTAAACAGCCAACCCAGATAATGAGCAAGAGGAACTTTCTCATCATTGAGCCTATATGATTGAAGATATGAGTAATCAGGCAAGTCAAGCTCCAGCAACATTGAAATCAAATTATCGCTTGCACTGTTTACAGACTGCTTCCAGAGATCGATGAGATCCCAAAGTGCATCTGCTTCTTTTCGGTACTGAACAAGTCCAAGTATTGCATGTTGAGCCCTATGCGGGTTCGTTTTCACTTGCCCCTTCGGTAAGTAATTAATTTTACTAGCCAGCATTTTAGCATGTGCCCTGAAGTCAGGTATATCCTCGGCCTTTGCAACCGATGATATCAGCATAACAAGAGGTATTTTATTTCCGCTATTCTTCACTACAGATTTGAGCAGTTCGATAGAATGCTGTTTACCTTGAATAAAGTTTGCATTCAAATTTACATCATCCCCGGCAGTAAGTGACGGAGAAGCATCGGGATTTAGGTAGTAATCAAGAAAGATCAGATCGTATCCCACAATAGAATCAGCCATGGTATCACTACCAAATGTGTCTGGCACTATACCCGTAGTGGTCTGAACTAGCGCTGAAAGTTCTTCTAATGGTGCAAGTTTAGCGTCTTTATCTACTACAAACGGTATAAAAAGCTTATGCAACATTTTTTTAAGGTTACTGCCATGATTTAATTCTCTATATGTTTTCCATAAAAATGCTAGTACACCTTCATCATCATGAACTCGATCAATAATAGTTTGCAGCGAAGGCCTATCTTCAATATTTTCAAGTTCCTCTATAATATTACTCGCATCTTCATCTGGATCATCGCAATATTCATTTAAAATTGTTCTAAATCCAATAATTGCATCAGCCTCAAGATCTGAACAACTTGGTATGTCGAACCCATCATCGATAATGGCTATTTTAGTTATTAATGAACTTGTAAATGCGCGTTGTAGTTTGTCCGTGTAAGGCACAATCAGCTCCTCCCAAAATCAAGAACAAAGGTATTATAGCGGTCAGAATGCACAGTAGAAGCTCTCTCTAAATCTAAAGTCCAATCATGATAATCAGCAATCTCACGCGATATATATAATCCAAGTCCACGTCCTTCGCCGGCAGGTTTTCGCGTAACGAACGGCTGAAATATCTGTTCAGCCATAGCCGGATCAATTCCGGGTCCGTTGTCAGTAAATGTGATCATTTTTTCAGTGGTATCGATGTCAATATTGATAACAGGAATCAATTTATGATCAAGCATGGACTGACACTTAAGCCAATAAATTGAGTTACTTAAGAGGTTATCAATAATTTGTATAAACATTCCTTTTACAGCTTTAATTTTCAATATTTTGTTGTTTTCAGATATTAACTCAATCTTAATTCTATGGCGTGACATCTGCCCTTTTCTTGACGCAATAATATCTTGCAAAACTTCATTAACTTCGAATGTTTCTTTTATTTGACGTTTAGAAGTACTTATGGGGTCAAAGTTGGCTACACGTTTATGCAAAGTTGATAACTGATCAGAAAGTATATCTATTGCAGATGCAACACTGGGCTCAAGTTTACTTATATTTAAGTTATCCATATTTCTTAATGTCGCAGAGGTTGCACGCTCCAATTCATGCATAATAAATTCGACCATTAATCCTATTCCAGCAAGATATACAAGCTGAGCACGGTCTTCTGCGTACTCTTTACCAAGTGCTTTAGCCTCATCCAAGAATTTAACCAACTCATCAACAATTGATGATGCTTGCTTGACAAGTCGCCTATCTTCAGGCGGAAGAGCCTTTTCGATTAATCTTAATTTTTGCTTTATATCTTCTTGTGCTGATTCAATTTTATCTTCTAGGTTATCGAATGTTGTCCTTTCCTGCACACGTACAGCCTTATCCTCTCTATCCAAAAACGACTTAAATTCATTTAACAACACATGTTGGAGCAACTTTATAAAAGTGGCCTTTTCAGGAGTGTCCATCAAACCTTCGCGATTTGTTTGATCGATTAGCCCCTTATTTTGCCAAGATATCTTTACTCTTCCAACAACCTGCTGGCGATTGAGTTTAAAACCTTTAGAAGAAAATGCCTTTTTATCAAGTTCCAACCAATCGTCATCAGCGCCGCCATATGGATTAACTCGAAAGCCATCGCGGAAAAGCATCAAGCCGCCTGACCACTTATTGATTTCAGCAGTAATTTCTTTTTTCTTACCCAACCCAGTAACTTCAGTTAATAGTCTCCTATTGAACCACCACATTTCCAAGTCAAAAGAACCAACGCTTCGAAGTTGTGAGGATGATCCGGCTTTTGCAGTAGAAATTAATTCCGTAACATTTAATTTGAATGGAAGTAATTTCCCGCGTAACTTATAATTTAAAGACCCTTCCAAATAAGGATTAAGACCTTCAATATAATATTTCGCTGTGCATGTACCATGTGCTAGTTCGAGATATCGTCTATCAATTTCAGGGATAAATATCCTTTTGTTATTAAATGTTAGTCTAAGGATATTATTAGCGGTACGGCTTTCCCAAGGATCAACCAATCGAGAGAATTCTTCTGCGATAACATCCCTAAATTTATCCAATGACCAGTCAGATTTTAGATTGCCAATTTCTACAATAGTTCCAGATTTAGCAGGGTTTAGCTTTTTCTCGCCACGCTCAGGTGTAAGCACAATTTCATGCAACAAGGCATCAGAACTATGACTAAATCTAGACCAGTCTATTTTAAGATCATTGTAATGCAATTCACCTTCTCTTGATGTCTTAACGTATAGATACTCTCCTAGTCTCATTGTAGATAGGCGACCTACCCCTTTTTCTCCAAGGGGCACGCGTTTGTCTGATTCTTGTTGAATTGATAGCTTCTGTGTTAACCTTGAGCGAGTTCCAATAGTCAAATATATATCTTGTAAATCATTCTTTGACATACCATGGCCAGTATCTATTACTTTGATCCAGTTCGTAGATTTGTACCATTCTTTAAAAGTCTTCAATAAATTATTACGAGTGTGCACATCAGATAATTCTTGATCAAGGGATGAAAGTAATTCTTCATTCACATCGTTAAGTGCCTCCAGGATCTCATCTTTAATCTCCTGAATCGTTCCAGGGTTAGTTTCGATGTCTTCACACATAGACAAAAAACTACTATGCGTCAACACAACCTGAACGCTTATGTGGACTCTTCGAGACCCTGCATCAATAGCGTTTTTAATTAATTCATAAAGTGCAACGCCATCCGAACTGATTAGCTCAGCACCTAATTCTAGTATTGTACGTGCAGTAATTTTAAACGCCATGACAGACCCTTAAATGTATAGTAGTAAATGACTTCAAGCCGAATACAAATAATCTCTAAAACTAAGCTGCCGCTTATCAGGGATACTTTTACACAATTCTGAGACCCACTCTGGCTTTCTCCGTTCTATTAGATCAATCCACTCACCAAATGGAATTATAGGTTCGAGAAGTCGGTCAAGCTTTCCACGATCAATTAGTGAGACCATATAGCCTTTCATTTCTGCACTATGCCTTGCTTTGTGTGCACTATAGGTAAAATGGTCAGCAGTGGATACTATTGCACCAAACGAAGCATCTTCCAACAGCATGACCCCGAGAAGATTTCTCAGTGTACCGACTCCTTCTGAGGATCTGGTATTTTCTCTTCGTTTAACCTGAATAAGCCAACGACGGCCACCTGATTCAACAAAGATAACATCAATTCCTCCGTCTCCAGGCCTTCCAACATGCATCACTTCACTTGCAGCATAATTGTGTCGAAAAATATGAGCCACTAGCGTTTCAAGTCGCCTTGGGTCAAGCGTACACCACAACTCTGGGTTAGCTCTAAGATAATGAGCTAATTCAGCTTCACATCCCTCAGGCAACACATTCTCATATTCAGATATTTTTGATAGCTGAGCCTCCCATTCTGATTCAGGGCAACCCATTTGCCCAATACCAAGATCACGATACCATTCACCATGCCAAAACGAACATTTAGGACATACCCCAAGAGAAATGTCTTCAACCCATTCATGACCCTGGCCTTGAAACATACTTTTTTTTGCCATATTTAGACGCGAGTTACAGTATGGACACTCAATTAATAGTGATGAGCCATATTGAACCCACTCCGGAACGATATCAGATACTTCATCCCGTAATAATGGTTCACCATTCAAAGTTATGTTTTGATCTTCGTCACAGGAAACGATGTCAATTGGCATCTAAACATCCTGTTAATCATCCGTGTTGGAATATTAATGCAGAAGTTCAACAAGTTTTTGTATGAGCTGATCAACTTCGATGAAACTATTCTCGTATGCCAGAGAGACTCTAAGTAATGAATTTGCCTCTTCATGATTTAATTCCATCAACAGAGCGGTCAATGGAGGCATAATACTTTGTGCTGAACAGGAAGAACCTTTACTAAGAGCAATCCCCACTGCGGCTAAAGCATATACAACATCATCTGCATCAGCTCCAGGAATGCCGAAAAAGCTCGTGTTTGCAAGCCGCTGAGATTGAGAACCAACGAAAATAGAATCTGGGAATATTTCAGCTATTCGACTTTCAAAATAGTCCCTTAGTCTCTGAATTGACGGGATTTGATCCCCTTTAATGTGTTCTAAGGATTTTCTTGCTGCTACATTGACCCCTGCAATAGCTGGGATATTTAATGTGCCAGAACGAAGGTTACTCTGCTGTCCCCCTCCACGAATAAAAGGCACTATATTTGTACCATTTCGGATTACTAGCCCACCTATTCCTTTGGGACCATGAAATTTATGAGCCGAAAAAGATATCAGATCGATTTGGTTCAATTCATCAGTGAATGAAATTGGCACCTTCCCGATTGCCTGAGTCGCATCAGAATGTATTAAACAATGTGGAGAGCGTTCACGAATCAGTTTAGCGGCTTCTCGAATCGGCTGAATGACGCCAGTTTCGTTATGCGCAAGCATCAGGGAAGCAAAACGAAGATCTGAGTCGACAAGCTCTGCAAGTATATCTAGGTCAAAGGTTCCACTGCGAGTTACCGGGACGTACCTAACACTTATGGACTGTTCTTTAAGGGCTTCGAGAGGTTCACCGATTGATGGATGCTCTATTTGTGAACTTAGTACCCATCCACGGCCCATTGCTCTTCGCTCACCTTCTGCAATTGCCCAAACATTAGACTCAGTAGCACCTGATGTAAAAACAACTTCATCTTCAGATTCCGATGCTATTAATGATCGTATTGCTGACTTCGCAGATTCAACTATTTCCTCTAGCCCATCCAATTGTCCATATGCGGACGAGGCATTCCAGTAGCGGGTTGTCATGAATGGCATCATGGCTTCGACCACTTCGGGGAAGGGTTTAGTCGTTGCATTGTTATCCAGATAGATCATTCGGGTACCATTGAATCTTGAATGCGCTGTTGGGCTTGAGAAGCAATCGTTTCTGCCAGTTCATACATGTCCTCAGTATTGATATATGGTACTTGGCAATAGACCGGATAAGGATAGTCGGCAGTTTTCGCCAACATATGACCGTGTTTTAGCAGATTTTCAGCCCCTTCCTCCTCCAAGGCTATTTTAGACGTCCCTTTGTCTGCTACCTTTAAAGCTAATCGATTTGAAAGGTTACTGCGTGTCTGCATCGGAAAATCACGATTATCAGGTCTCTGGTCGGCTAGTACAAGGAAGATGCCCGCAGCTCGCGCCTTTTTTGCGATCGTATTTATCAGAGGTTCTATGGCTTTTCGGAACTCATCATCCTGTACCCAAATTCCGAACTCGTCAAAAATGATCCAGTGAATTGGTAGTTTCTTGCCTGTCTTTTTCCTGTAGCTTGTCAAATTGTCCACAACATGTTCTTTAAAAAGTGCATATCTTTGATCCATTTCCTCATTAATTTGAACCAGTAGCTCTAAAGCGACGTTTTGATCGTCTACAAGCTTGTTTCCGTTGTATTCAACAATATGAGGTAACGGGTAGAGGCAGTTAAAATCAAGGCCACCTTTTGCATCAATAAGGATCACTTGAGCTTCATCAGGCTTCTGAGCCAAACAAATCGCGGCGACAATATTTCTAAGTAGGACTGATTTCCCACTTCCAGTTGAACCAGCAACTAGCGAATGGGGTTGCTCAAAAGGTTTAAGATATACCAAAGAATTATCATCTTCTCGAACAGCAACTGGAATGTCATGTGCCGCAGCTTTTCCTTCGGCAACCTCTAATAAGTAGCGGGAGAACATTTCTGTTGAGTGAAGTACAGCCCTAGGTGAACGTTGGACCGCAATAGAAATACGACCAACCTCACCAACAACTGAAAGAATATCTAATGCATCAGTAGTTTTAATTTCCGACCTATACCTGTTAATAATTGCTTCCGTTACCTCTGACGATCCTTTGATTTTGAATATCAGGGCATTTGGAGAAAGGATTGGATCGCAGTCCAAGTGAAATGCCATGCCTCGACGAATAAAGGCAGAGCGAGTTTTTTCAGCCATTTCTACAGACCAGGCGACCGTTTCGGGAGAACTATCATTATAACTCTCTGCTTTAGAAGATAGCAGCTCAAATATCGGACTAGAAAGAAGCAATTCCTCTCTCACGCAAGCCGGCTTTGGTAATGTTTTTTCAGTGTTAACATCAGGAACTTTGGTTGTGATGTCAGTAGATCCAATCGGAAGAACTATCGAAACCTCTTCTGATGATTTTTCAGGCGTTGATAACGGTTTAACTAAATCATCATGTGCTAATTGATTAGAAGTAATTGGATCTTTAATCAACAGAACCCGGCTGTTGTTGGGATTTACACCTTCAATTTCTTTCAGTATGGCGTCTGAATTGAGTCGAATTTGACGAACTTTCAAAGGAGCATCACTTGGCTCTTCTGCATAGATCCGCAATAACTGTGCAAGAGTTTGATGGTTGAATATTTCTTGATAACTCTCGGTCTTTCCAGCGCGTGGGCACATTGTAAATTGGGACCTTTGTAACAGGTTGTCCTTCGGCCCATGGCAGAATATGTGAGAGTAGCCTCGTACGCGAATTGAGCAATTACCTTCCCTGATATCCGTTTTCCATGACTCCGCTCCGATAAACTGTTGCGAACGAAGGTTGTTTGCTAGGATTTCGGAAAGACGTGCCAAAATGAGGGCTCCGTCAAGCGTTGAAATGTCAGTATCTATTGCCCGTTGTAATTGTTTAACACTATCAATCAGTTGACTTTCGGAACGTTTTTTTTCAGCAGGTAGCGACGCGTAATCTATGTATTTAGCTTCTGAAACAAGTACTTCCAAATAGCGTCGTCCATCATTGTCTATGACTGGGGTAATTGATAAAATGTCTGCAATACCAGTTTCAGGCCTTTTACCCAACCACCGTGCGTAATCATCAAGCATGCACCAAGCGGTCCCTATGCCACCATCTGCTATTTGCTGTTCAAGAATAAACTTGCTCAATACGCATCCAATTAGTTCTTGGGCATTACGAAGCCGTCTTGCGGCTTTCAGTACCAGACCTCCTGAAAGCTGGGTTGCATCAACCATCAGTTTATGCACAATTTGAGATACAATTTCATCAGACGTTATTACGCCTAATACATCCGCAATTTTTTCTCGTAAGGTCGCTTCCAAAAATGCATTCGAATCTTTGGAAGAAATAACTAGGTTACGCCCGTGAGTTGCATTTTGTTCATAGCGGATGACTTTTACACCTCTTTCTTCCAATAGTCTCCGATCAAGCAGCTCATCATAGTTTGCAACCCAGGCACCAAGCCGATGCGTATCAGTGAATATATTCCCAAGTTCTTCCTCAGAGAAATCAACCTTTCGTGCAAGGATGTGACATTGTCCATTAATCCAACTATCTATGGCTTCATTCTTGAATAGTGCTGCGACTGCCAGCAGGTACTGCCATCCTGCCGAGGTTTGTGCGGGGCATGTCAAATACAGTCTAGATACATCACTTGCGACTGCTACCGGTTCACGACGCCCCCACTGGTGGGGCATGATGGCTTGAGAGGAAAGTGTTGTGCGGTGTATTCGGTGCCAATCAGGCTTAGCCAAGCGGGATACCACGTCTTGACAGAGTACAATATCGATTGGTTTTGAACTGCCAAAAGAAGGGATATTTGCAGCTGCGATAATATTTATTCGTACGCGAGATAGAAAATCTCCTGTGACTTCAGTCCCTAACAATTCATTGGGACCTGACGCGTGACTTAAAAGTGTTTTGTAAGCGTCGCGGAGTCGGCCGGTATCTCGATGTGTCATTACGACCTGGCAATTTATTTCACCTGTATCTCCGTTTTCTCTGACTATTTTATTTCGGTCGAGGTTAAGTTTGTTTATCTCCTCTAGAACTGCAAGTGGTAATGCATAAGAATCTGAATTGTATAGTGCAACAGAAAGATTGTCTTGTTCATGTGGCTGGAGCCGTAAATATTCTTCCACTAAACTGCGGACTACAACGGCTGCTTTTTTAGGGTCATCGTGGACTGTGTTTTTTTTCTTTGATTCAGAGAAAGGGTATTCGTGGAGAGAATACGCAACAAAAGAATGACTGACAACATGCTCGACTGGTTTCTGATCCTTTATTCCTTCCCAACTTATTGATACTTCTGGGCATAACGGATAAGAAAAAAGTTGAGCGGTATCAGCGAAAAAAAGACTTCCGGTTTCATCGCAGTATTCGCCTCTATTGGGCGAAAGCAATTGCATAATTATTTGCTTAAGTTGTTTCCGCTGTGCAAAGGATGCCTGTAGACGAAGCGGATGCCAAGGGCAGACAATTGTGGCGCTACCTTCACCTAAAGCTGGAGGGATTTGAACAACTCCGATTTGCATGACAGGCTTCAGAAGACGCCGCCGATGAGATTCATTCGGGATTTTTGAGATGTATTCCACAAGGCTGCCAAATAGATCTGCAAGCAAGTCACTATCTATTGGAAATAATTCACTGGTTGCTAGCGATCGAATGCTACCAGTGTATTCACCGTTAAATCGGTCAAACAACACCTTTGCTTCTGCTGCCCAATCGCTAGAGATAGTACCCTGTTGAAGTGCTTCATCCACTTCTTTTTTCCACTTGGAAACTAGGCTATATGACTTTGCCTTAGATTTTGCGGGTACGAATGAACCTTTCCCACTCGCTCCAGTCTGAAATCCAGCTGTTTGCAGAAGGCTAATTGGTGCGGGAACACCTTTTGCTCCTGCTGCATCTCTATCTGCGTGGCATTCAATGAGAGCACTTCTGGCTACATTTTCCGCTAAACGGTCTAGATCCTCAAGATATTCAGAATATACTGACCATAATGGAAACCGCCAAGTTAGTTTATGTTCCGAGACTATTGAAAAAGTACCTTCTTCTTTTGCTTGAATTCGTACTGTGAATTCAAAGGAATTAGCCACTTTTGAAGATGAATTTTTCTTTTGAATATGCGGTAAAACCTTCTCAGTGAACGCAGTTGTTAAGGTTTCTTTGAAAAAAATCAGATTTGGTAAGAAAGTTTCAAGTTGCTTGTATTGATGCTCAAAAAATTTACACGCCCGAAAATTCATACTTTTAAAATTGTTGGGCTTATTTTGTTTATGTCCGATTAGGAGAATTGAAAGCTGTCGGCCCTTGTACTCTGAACCGCCTGATGATTGCTCTAGGCATTCAATGATCCCTTGGAATAAATCCTCGCAGGTTATCTCTTTGTCATAAATCTCTTTCTCCCAACGACGGTAAACTGAAGGATCTACCTCTAGGGTCAAGCGATGTTGATCAAAAAAATCGCGCATTTCATCAGAATCAACCAACTTTCGCTTTGTATCCAGTCGGTCAAGCATGTCCTCGTCATCAATGTTTAATTCAAGTCCCTCAGCAGTGAAAACCCGTTTCGTTGCTTCGCCTAACCTTTGAGATACCTTCTTCTTTTGTCGGCTTAATATTGCTGAAACGGAGGGCCAATCATAGGTAAGAAATAAGTTTTTGCTGGCAGGTGACCTTTCAGGTTTTGATGAAGCATATTGAAGAAAAGCTTCACGTAGCGATTGATCTTGTAATGGTCCGTCTTCTTCATATTTTTGGAGTGCCTCTTCCAAATCTTGAGTTTCAAGGAGATTTAACCTGTCATCACGTTTTCGAAGATAGCTTTCGTTTCGCCAGTGGCTTTCTAATTTCTTTGACCACCCCGAAGGCTGGGTAGCAATTACTTTGTCAAATAGCTTGTCAAAACGAGGAACAGAAAGGATTGGCAAATGTCTACCTGCCAGATTTTGAAGGGAATCGTTCCGAGCACCTTTAAATACTTCCCATAAAAACAGTGCTGCAACGGATAGGCTTACTCTATGGAGGCTAAAGAGTGCTTGCACGAGTGCTATAGCCTGGGCATCTTGGTCTGGGGAACCGAAAGCCCGCTCATGCAATACAATTGGGCTGAGCTCCTTGAAAGCTTCTACCCAGTGGCATGCATTTGCCCGCTCCTCCAAATCCTGAGCCTCAAGACTCGAAGTTGATCCACTGGACTGAGTTTCATGCTCAAATTCAGATGAAATATAAAAATAACCGTTCGTCGGCCATCCTCTTACCTCCACTGCATTAACATCTGTTAGATGTCGGGTTTCAAGATCAAACTCTTTCATCTCCTCACGGTTCAAACAAAAACGTAGAGTCTTTGGACGATCACCATCAGCTTCAGAAGCGTTTACCAGTGCTGCAACCATATCCTTCTCAAACCTAGAAAGAATCATGTTGCCTTCGGGTAGTAAGTCTGATTGGTCGGAAACTATTTTACCCTTCAGTAAGCGGTAAGCTACCATTCCGATAAATCTTGTTTCTATTTTTGCCTGGGACATTTAGATTCTCATTAGTTGTTTGATGTATGGTAGTTACATTTCATATAAAGGATTTTCTACATAAGTACACCCATCCGACATTCGTCGTGCTAACCCCATATTCTCAAGACGTCGGGTGAGTCGGTCAACGTTTTTACGAAATGGATTTTCTGCTTTGTGGCTGTCCTGGATTTCAGCGGATCTCTGAGCTTCTTTGTGCCCAATTACGAGATGATACCTATTATAGATATCACTTAAAAACTTAGTTAATTCCTGGCGTTTTTTTACACGAATGACTACAAGCATCCGTAAGAAATCATCTGTTGGAGCGTATCTAAGACCTCTGGTCCCTCGACTTGAAACCAAGCCACACTCTTTTCCCAAACCTCGGTGGATTTCTCCTGTTTTTTTCTTATGTTCTAACTTAGCGTCGTTGAGAAACCCCCGAAAAAATTCCTGTGGTGTGTTAGCAGTAATGTCCCCAGGTTTTTCGAGATTCCAACAGAATCTCCAATCTTTAGTTGGTGCCCTGGTAAACAATTTAGCAATATCTACAACCTGGTCAATTGGAGAAATTTGGGCGTCAAGAATATCCTTTATCTCTGCTCGATCAAAAAAATCTGTCAACAGTGATTCCACCGCTATAACTCCCTCTGAATCATTATCAGCGAATGATGCCAAGGATGCCTGCCGTACTTGATCTAACCGAGGGGCCACTATTTCGCAAACAATTGATCCGAGGCCTGTTTTTGAGGTGCAAGCTCTTGAAGTTTCTAAGTAATAAAGAACAAGATGAAATGAAAAAAGTGGAATTAGAAACTCAAAGCAATCTTGGTCTGGAAGGTTTAGATCCAGTAAGCTAAGTACGTCCTCTGCTAGCCTATCGTAAGCAGGGTGTTTAATATATGGTAGATAGCTTGGTATATTCCCGGCAGAAGCTTTCGCAATGTCGGGATTTTGAATTGCATCTTCAGGAAGAAGTCTCTCTAGTAAGCGATTTTTTTCTTTCGAAACATTTAATAGATCAATAAATCCCGTTCGTAGGGCAGTTGCAAATGAGGACCTAGAAAGCATTAAGTAGATTATTTCCCCATTCCGTTTGAAATTTATAGCCTCACGTGTCAGATCTTCTCCCAAGTCCGTGTACATAGCGTCCATACCAATTGGAAAAATAAAACGAGAAGTCCATCGGATATTAGAATTTGGATCAAGTGATATTCGCTGAAGAAGTCGAATATGTTCAACGAAATGTTCAAATTTAACAAACCGTTTGCGTAAATAAGCAAGGTCTGGCAATTGGTTTGTACTCTGAAAAGATTCACTAAAACCTTCGAACCATTTTCCCCATTTTTCCTCATCTGTAAGGCCAATATTTTCAAAGCGATTTAGAACTGCATTGTTGAAAATAAGATTTCGAAGTAATACGTTTTTTAGAGGTTCGTAGGAAAGGTTGTTGTTTTGGCTGTTGTGGGAAAACAGGGTCGCAGAGTTCTGGCGAAATAAACTTTCCACTACGGAAAGAAACTCTAAAAATTGAAAATTTCCGGTGGAGGATGAGGATCTAATGCGATGCCCCCAAATCCCTTCATCAACCCACATACTTCGCGGTTTTAGGGGGAAATCTAGCAGATTTTCTGAGCCGGTCATCAAGTAATTTTCTGAATTATCCATAATTATTTCCTAAACAATCTTCAGTAAACGAAAGTGCCCAGTGTGGTCAGTTTCAATGGTACGAACACCTGCAGGTTTGAAATTAGCACGCTCAATATGACGAAGTAACTTGGTTTTCAACGTGATAATGTCCTCCCAGCACTCTTTCGAAAAGGAATTCGGCATAACACCTTCAGCTACTCTCATCAAGAACTCAAACCTCTCTAGTGTCAGATCAAAAATATAAGGTTCATGATCCATCCGCCAGATAATATGTAGTTGAGGGACTAAAGTAGTAGGTCCTGGTCTTACAACAGAGATCAATGGTTCGCCAAAATCGTCTGTGATTTCCACGCCCATAACAAAAATGTCGCTGATAGGTGCGGATGAAAGGTTGAGTCCTTTTGCTACGTAAAGCTTTCCCTTGTCTTCTGCTAACAAGCCAGTCCATATTCTATTTAAACCGAGTATTACTTTTTGGTGAAGTTCTACTGGGACAGGGTCTTGGCTCTCTGCATCCATGAGGTCATGTAGATACAACTCGGCATTGTGGAATACCGTAATGCCCCAAATGGATTGGCCAAACAAAGCTTTTGTTACATCTTCTGGATTGGAGGAGAAAAAAATTCGTCTGCGTTCAGCCAAAAGCGCATCCAATATTTCTGTATCATCTTCTGCGCACCCCTGAATATACCTGTTTAATTTATGATCAAGCAAAGGATCCTGCTGCAGGAATGGATCAGGAACTACGACAGCGTTGTAAGCTTCTTGAGAGTTTTCCAAATATTTTCCAAAAATGATAAGCTCATCCAGATCTTTTATAGTCTCGTTTCCAAGCTTTAAGCCTTGCAGGAAACGAAATATAGCAAAGCGCTCACGTCGGCTTTGAGTTAAGTTCTCTCCAAGAAGATTACGATGAAGAACACCTTTGTGAGCATCCTCAGTAGATCGGCAATTCCGCAAATCCTCTAATCTTGCAACACCTTGTGGTGCTGTTGTTAATCCAAGAAGTCCATTGGCCATCCACATTAACAACTCACGAACAGGAATATGTCGATTACAACTGTCGCAAAGACTTATAAGTTCATGTAAACGCCGTTTATATTGAGGGCTTTGCAGTGCACGCAGGTTTCTAATTAGGGGAGAATTTAAGCCAAACTCTTTGAGGTCGGGACGGGCCAAGCAATCGAGCCATTCTGCTCTGGATAAAAATGCTTCATAAATAATTGAAAAAAGTTGGCGAGTTGATACCAAACTCAGATTGAAAAAACTTAGACGATAGTCTGATTTCTGAAGATTTCGCGCATGCATCTCTGTTATGAGATTAACCAGCCGATTAGCTGGCGACAACGGAGGTAGTCGGCTCCATAACTCGGCAAACTGACCATCATTTATTGCAATTATGAAAATTCGTTCAGTGGGTCCATCTCCAAAAATTGAATCAGAAAATTCCTCAAGAAACGTCAGAACATTTGATGGGAGCGGCTGATTATCTTGCGGCTCGAAAAAGGCAGAGAAGTCAAACATGAATGTAAAAGTTAAAGATTTTCCGTGCCAATCAACGACTTTAGTGGCCATTTTCTCTTTTGGTGCATTTGAATCAAAGAGTTTTTGCCATAGGGAATAGCAAAGTGACGTTTTCCCGTCACCTGCCATGCCTGTAAGAATGACGTTCTCCAACGCATTAAATGGCTTTCGGTTGCCATCATCCGTAAAGAACAAAGGGAAAAGTGAAGACTCTAATGGATGCTCAAAGCTAATGGGAGCCACTTTATAGCGACTCGCAAAATTAGCGATCTTTTCCGCAATCATACTGTCGTTCTGAGCAGTTGGAGCATAGCCACGCAAAAAACGAATCCACTGCTGACCTAGTGTGTTTTCAATCATTTTGGATGTCCTAAAGTTGACAAATCAAGCAACCTTCACGGATAGGTGGTTCATAGTCCATGCCAGCAAGTATAGACGCTAAAGGAACATTTTTTCTTCTTTGGCGTTGTTTTGCTTGGACTTTTTCATGATTTTCTATGATCTGCTGCATTCTTTCAGGTCGCTCCAGCTCTGCGAGCGATTCCTCTTTGCTCCAGAAGAATATATTCCCGTTTACACGGTTTGGTTTTTCGTAAGCCTTAGCCATTTCATAATATTCAGGATGCTTTTGCTTCAACCTGACCCATTCGATTTTTTGTTGATAAAAGCAAAAATAGCAGCCTGAGCGACTGCGTCCCCACTCAGTATACTTAGGTAGGCCAACACCCGACTCGATTAAGATTTTGACAACATCCTCGTACGCGATTCCATCAGTACGAAAAGGAAAGGATGGTATTATGTTTGGTTTGTGACTTATGTAACCGACTCGGTCTTCATCTGATCGTATTCCTATATAATTAATACATTCATCGCCACCAACATAATCCTCAAATGGTTTAAGTTTCATCATGCTCGTGCACCATCTTCTATGATTCGATGGGAGCATGCCACCATATCGTCTCAATAAATCGTCGAAGGTTGTGCCAAAAGTAGTGCGAACAACCTTGGTGCCCAAATAACCCTCAAGTTTTTCCAAATATTCGTATGTTTCCGGTAGCTCTTTACCGCTGTCATGGAATATGTATTCCATCCCTTCAACACGATCTCGCATGTAAATTGCGAGGGCGGCAGAATCCTTACCACCGGAGAGGCTTAGGATGTGTCTTACCTTATTCCTTCCTATTATGTCAGACATTCATACTCCATAGTTAAACTCTAATTCTGTCCATCTTGCTGCCATAACAAGCCAGCCGCAGCAGCTAAAGCGATTTTCCCATGTTCCCCGATTAGAGATCTTAAAGATGTTTTTAAGTTTTCAAGCAGTTCATCGTCTTCTGGTTTCCAACTAAGAACTTCTTGGACTTCCGAACCGTCGGACTGAGTTACAGTAAGCCGGACACGTCTACTTAACTCATCACCTGCAACGGTAGCATTGTTAAAATGCACTGACTCTACACGAAGGAAGCGGGGTACAAGCGACTCCAGGTTTTCAAAGAATATCGATTCATCAGTATGTCGCCAACGTTCAGGAGATTTCTTGGCAACCAAAGTGGCAACAGACTCAATCCACTGAGTGCTCGAAAGGGCTGAGTCTCCTAATCGTAATACAAATGCCTTAAAATCTAAGTCATAAATGTGATCTGCTATTTTTGCTGATCTGGTTGCCAGTATCTTACGAAATTCATCAAAATCTCCTTTGAGGCTAAACGCATCCTGAAGGCCAGCACGTATTCGATACATGAGGGCCGGGTAGGCGTTCCTGAGTTCTGCAATTGCTTCTGTCAGCCCAGTAACAAGTTCACTGATCTGGTCATCAGTGAAATTTTCCGTCTTGACTATTGGAAATCCCAAGGCTTCTGGAAGTTCCTTGAAAAGTAATGTCACTGGTTGTCGAGTAGCAAAAAGAAGATCGCGGACTTTACGAGACCTTGGAGTTAGTACTTCACGAGCATGCTGGACAAATTCCGGAAGTGACACAGCAAACGACACTAACGGTCGAACAACTGTTAAAACATCTGGACGCTGATTTGTGTTGGTACCAAGCGCCTTTGCTAATTGTTCATACACAGCCAAACGAACACCACTCACAGAAGAGTGCTGAAGAGAAAACATTTCAGGCTCTTTATTTAGCCGTTGAAATTCTTCACCACCAACTTTGAGAAGAAAGCTCCCATCTTCATAAACTGAAGTTTCTTGCCAATGTCCGGCAAGGTAAACAGCTACAAGTAGAGGCAAGAGCCCATCTCTAACTCCGAAGGGTACCCGACGAAGTTCGTCATAAATTCTATTAACTTCTACACGATCAAGATCGGCCTCCAACAGTAATTCATGGATTCGCTTTAAACTGGGTGCGAGACGACAAGGATCCTCAGTTAATTCGGAAAACTGGATAAATCGCCAAAGTTCGCCATCCTGTACATGAAGTCTTCCCTCTTTAAGCACAGACAAATAAATTGCCAACTCAGGTGGGTTCCGATCACAATCAAAACCAAGACAATTCTCCGTTGACCGATTTGCTACTGCTTCGATCAGGAGAGTTCGAGCACGAGATGCCGCTGCGCTAGTCACTCGACGGTTAATAAGTTCATTAAGGACAATCGGACACTTATAGTAAAGTTCGTCGCAGACAGCACTCAGATAACCGGCAATCCCACGATGTTCTTCTACTTGAATTTCTATGCCGTTGTTAAACCAATGAATTGGACGTTTACGATCTACTATAAAATCTGTCAAAAACTGCAACTCTCTGTGAAGAGCAGCTTTTAGTCGTTCGATTTCGTCACGTACATAATCAAGTGCAAATTGGTCAAAAGATAATTCACGTGCGTTAGAGCGTACCCATTCCCAACGCTTGACCTCAGAAATAAGATGAGTCATACCTGCAACAGGATCGCTTACTCCACATATCACATGCTTTGGCAGAGTCTGAAATTGAGCCAACTGGTCTGCAGCTCGTTGCTCTTCAATTGAAAAAGGTATTATGACAACTATCGTTCCATCAGCAGAATCTTGATCCACAGCATTTTGTAGCGCTTGCTCTGCATTCATTACTTGAACATATTGAACTGAGAAGTGCCGTAAATTCCCTGTCTCAACATAATGCCGTCGAGCTACCAAGTTTCTTTCAGGGAGATAATCCAATAAAGTGGACGCAAGAGGCTCTCTACCTCCGATTGCCTCATCTGCTTGTCGCAGTAAGTCCTCTAAGTTTGCGCTGGTGTGTGGCCACAAAGAAAGGCCTTTTGCCGTTCCTCGCTCGTGTAGCAATCGCAATTCAGATACTAGGCGCTCAATAGTGTCTTCGGCATCAGATTCTGATTCAGATTCTGATGCTAGTAGAACCTCCCGAGTCGAAGGAAGCGCGGGATCGTCAATCATATTTAAAATAGCAGTGCTCTTCAGAAGTCGTTCAGCAGTCTCTCCATAACCTGCACCTTTATCCACCACAGACTCTGCAACATCCCAACGTGCGCGAGATGGTCCAGAACCCAGTTGTGAAAGGTTTGATCTGAAATAATCGTAGAGGTCAGAAATTCGGTATAGTTTCCCGTCAATGCTGACTCGTTCAGCAAACGCTCTAAGACCAAATGGCTCAAAAGAGGTTAGAAAACTTACTATTGATCGTTCATTCTGACCAAATTTCCGAAGCAATGCTACCAAGACAGGTAGAACAATAGGATTAATCGGGAAAAGCCTGGGTGAGAGAGAGATAAGGTATTCTTCAGCAGCAAGCGACCCATAAAGGCCGCAAGTGATAGCCCTGTGCATCATTTCGCGCATCAAGCTCCGCACCTTATCTGGTAAATGGGTCTCCTGAAGCCCCAGCGTTTCGGCCAGTAGAACTGCAGTCTGCTCAACTGGTTGTGCAAAAACGATTTCCTCAAAACGACCCGCTACTTTGTCCCATTCTTTCTTGGCGATAGCATCTGCAGCGGCCGAATAAGATGCAAACCCTTGGTGTAATAATGCCAATACCATGAACGGCTTGCCGTTGCTTCGAGCAGCCCTTTCACCAAGACGCTGCAACAAAAAGATATCATCAGCTTCTGGGTGTTGAGCAGCAAACCGGAGATTTTGCCCTAACTCATCCAGCACAATCAGTAATCCATCACCAATTTTTTCGGTTCTTATTCGATCTCCGAGACGATCCAAGTGATTCAGGATTTCCTCGTTAGAGTCGGCTGAATAGAGGCCAGAACTATTGCCAAAGGCCCTAATCTCTGTTTCCCGAATCCCACGCAAAACACACGTCCGAAGTGGTTCTAGATCACCTGTTACCAGGATAGGTTCCAGTTTTACTCGTTCGCCATTCCAGCTTTGTAGTTCCGGAGGTAGTTTCTCATCATGACCTGCTGCTACGCGTGCCAATGCCAGCGCAAAGCTTGATTTACCTGTACCATAATCACCAGTTAGTCGCCAGGCACGTTGGGAAGAAGCATGTTGAAGTCCGCTCGACACTCTTTGTAGTGTTTCGCGGACCAAGTTTGTTACTACATAGTGTTCACTAGACCGTGGGTCATCATAATCTACTGCCACATCAACCGAACGAAGAAACGCAGGTCGGACTCGAAAAAGACTCGCAATACATTGAATATCCATCAGGCATCCCTCTTGTATGCTTCAGACAGAAGAAGCTTAAGGCTACTCAATGGTTGCAGCCGTTGTATGACCCGTTGGTTTGCACCTTCCAAGACTGTGAACTCCTTAGGTCTATTTTGAGCCAACAGAACTAAACGATCTCGAACTTCCGCTTCAGGCATCCGAAACACTCGACCTGGACTGCATCGCCCAAATGCGATGCTTGAAAATAAGACGGTTTGGTCATCTCCTGCAAAGCTGTTCCACCAGTCGTGCAAACAGTACCTAAAAAGTTCATTTGGAATTGAGTTTTTTTTCTGAACGTCTATAGAATATAATGGATCACGACCACGGTCTCCGCGGCGCTCCCCGAACTTTCTAATGAAGCCAAGGCTCGACAGTGGGCTATCCAACAGGTCTTCGGGTAGGCGACCCGCAACGCTTTCAGAAGCTACGTAGGTTCTCAGGAATACGTCCAGATGCTGTCGCAGAGTAGTCTCAGATAACGATCTTGGGTATGTGTCTGTCTCGGCTTGGAAAGCCTTTAATGCCTCACTGAAAGTGAACTCTGGCTCATGGCACATATTAATAAGCCAGTGCCACGCAAAGAAAGGTCGTGATGTATTGGTAGACGCCCTCCAGTGCAGCAGCCAAATAGTTCGCTGATCTTCTAGAAAAGGATCAGCACCATAAGTACCGAAGATTGACTCCCCAAACTCAGTTACCTGCCAGCAGCCGTCCTGGCGAAAAATCACTCCGAAGTATTCACTCCAGCACTCCAGAGCCATCACCATATTCTTTCCCAATCCCAATAGTCGCATTCCATCTCTAGGATTAGTAAAGGGGTCTTTCCCTTGGGACACAGCTGACACTGCTTTGGGAAGCCAAGCTACTCGTAACGGAAAAGTCTCATGGCCGGAAAACGAAAAACGCTCGGCCTGATGTTCATTATTATTTGAACTTTTTTGCATACACCTTACACCTTCTGCATTTTGGTTAAGCCTTCTTTTGTTCTTGTCTAATTTCTAAGTCTGCTGCACCACCGACTTTAACCCATTCATCTACTTCATCTCTTTTGAATTTCCAAAGGCGTCCCATACGGTGGGCAGGCATGCCATACCTCTCTCTCCAACGGTACACAGTATCGCTACTGACACCAAGGTATTTGCCTATTTCATCTACCGATAACCAGCGGTCTTCCATCTCGGCCATATTGACAATTCCTCATGGCAATTTAATGCCACGTTTTTGAGATAAAGGCGGTCATATTTGGGCACAATACTCCCAAAATAATATATTTGAGAAGAATACTTAGGCATAGGCCGGTTGTCAACCGCAATTTGCCGCAATAAGCCGCAATAGACAGTTTTGAAGCATAGTTTTTATCATATCGCTTCAAAAATCTCGCAGTGTGGTTATTTGGATCAATTGCCATTCATGCTTTCTATTTCAGCATAGTCACCAAGGTATTTACACACTCTCAGTTCCACCTGAACCAAGTACTGCAATAAGCTGAAATAATACTATGTTAGGAACATAAATGAGTTGACAATCAAAAAAATCATGCTCAAACTGAATTGCATAGATTCAATCGAAGGCAGACCGTCAAAGAGATGAGGGGTTGTTGTGGGACAAAAATTTAGAGCGTTCATAATATCGGCTTCTGGAACGGCTCTCCCCTGTCTTATTGCGGGAGCAATAGTCGGCATATTTTTTAGATCGTCATTCTGGTACTGGACACTGGGTATCGCTGTTCTGGCATTATTTTACGTATGCCTGGACCGCATCCCAGTCCGTCTGTTTGCTGGATCAATGCGAGGGTTATCGCTTTGGTCGCTCCTGAAGTACGGATTTGCAAGCACCGAAAAAAGGCCTGTCATTTCAGAAGAGATGGTGAATGAAGAAAATGAATGGCGCACAATAACTTATAATCATTTCTACGGAGATGATCGGTAAACCGAAAACTCAAACGCTCCTTTTATTTTCAATATGGCATCCCTATTCAGACTTAAACTTCCAATAAATTCAGCAATCACCTCATAAGGTGGTGTTTCATAAAAATAGATGTTTACCCCTTCTGTATTTTCCAGATGTGTCAAAGCCACCAAAGGAATAGCTATTTCATGGCCTGCTACGGTCAGTAGAGCCCCATATTCAGTTACTGCCAGTTCAATCTCGTCATCATTGATTGTAGATGGAAGTGAAATGTCTTCCGATGTTATGACGATTAAACCGTCCTGGACTAATAGGATTGTGTTTGAAACCATTTATCGCCCCTTTGTGAGTGGTGATGCCGGACCCTTTGGTAAATTGGATGACTTACTTTGATTTTGAAGGATTTTGCTAGTTCTCTGAATGCCTTGATAAACCTCATGAGATTTCTCTGCCGCTGTGCGACTGGAATCTCTTCTCGCCGTTTCTTCAGCTCGTTGAGCTTTCTCCATCCTATTCTCACGGTCTTGCTTCAATTTCATATTGGGTCTAACGATTGCAGAAGCGTCACTTATCAGTCCCGCCGTCTCATGCAGTGCACCCTGGCCAACGGCAATCGTAGTGGCTGCCGTGCCTGCATCAATAGAGCGTCCTTCTCTGAATTCCTGGGTAGCTGCACTCCCGGCCAGATTTTGCTTGGACTCAACTCTCGTCCCAACCACCTGCGAACTCGAATAATCTGCCTTGACCCCGCCATCGGCACGGACACTTCCGGTAATTCCACCACCTGACCTGGTACTGACAACAGCCGCCCCCTGCTGTGACGACTGAACAAACTGATCCTCAGTGATTTCGGAACGCTGCCCGGCAATAAGATTCCCGCTTTTGTCCATCTTCCCCTGAACCTGGGAGTAGTGCAGGTTGCCATCCTTGTCCTTGGCGTACATCAGAACATTACCGTCAAGCCCATTGGAAAATGAACCGCCGACTACCTCCATATTGCCGGATTTCTCATTCTTGGCGTAATACCAGTCGCCATTGACCATCATCTGCTTGCCGCCAGCCTGGATCATGTAGCTGCCGGATTTGCGCGAGACATTCAGGGACTGGTTTTCGTAGCCGGTCTTGATAAAATCACCGACTGTCTTACGCAGCCCCTTGTCTGTGGTCGACACGTTCCGATCCAGACGTTCGATATCAGTCCCGGTTTTACTCTGACCGAGATCGAACTTCTGCACCCGACCACCTTGATCAATGGCAAACGACGCAAGATTGCCGTTCCGGTCGTAATCTGCCTTGTAGTCGAAAGCCTGGCCGGACAGCTTGGCAACATGAGAAGCGGCACTTTGGAATCCGGCAGCACGGAGTTGTTTCTGCATTTCAAGAGCTTGTCCTCTGTCACCTTTGGCAACGGTACCTGAATCAGACGAATTGACGATCCCGCCATCCATGCCGACATTGACAGCACTCTTACCGTCAGATGTCGTGAAGTTTATATTCTGGCCCTCCATCGCCTTCTGCATCTCGACAAAGCCCCGTTCGGTCAGATGTCCGTTCTGATACATCTCAGGATCGTTCTTGAGTTGAGGAGCGATCCTACCTACCATTTGATCCGCTGCTGCGTGGACTAGCTGATTGCGGGCGATCCTCCCTGAAACATCATTGCTGGTGAGCTGCTGATAGTTGTCGTAACCTCCCCCTGCATAGATTCCCTGGATCTTGCCACCGGTTTCCGTTGCCAAGACATGACCAGCTTCCATGCCGGCAGCAACCGGACCGCCCATTTGATTTGAGAGCCCGGTTACCTCAGAAGCATGTTTGCTCTGCTGGAATTGGGCATTCATCTGCATGAGCTGTCCGGACGAGATCCCGTAGTTATCGGCAATCCTGTTCACCGCATCAGCATTGGCAAAGTCCCCAAGGGCCGTAACCTCAGAACGCATGGCATGGAAATCTCTCCAGTTTCCGTTGAAACCTAATGACCTGGCGGCGGCATAAGCACCCATCTCCCCCTGCAGTTGCCCGACACTCTTATTCATGTTAGCAGTCAAGAAGTCAGAGTAGTTTTCACCGGAGCCAAAGACATTTGCCAAGGCCCGGTCATTGGCAACTCCCATCTTGGCAAATGCCAGAGTATCGCCACCATAGCTGCCTGAAACAACATCCTTGGTCGCAGCAGACTTGTCGAGTCCCAACCGGCCATCAAAGGATTTCAGCTCGTAGGCTGATGACAGACCGCCTTCCCGCATGGCCCTGCCGCTACCACCGAAACCGATTGATCTGCCAATCTCGCTATCAGCAGATATTCTGCTCGAAAAATCCATCCCGAAGTCCCGGATCATATCACTCGATGCAGTTGTCTTGGCCGACATCCCGACCAGCGATTGCGCCTGTCTCGCCTGGAAGCTGTGCTCGTTACTCCATGCCTGCGTCGGCATGGCTGTCACGTTGCGCTGCATGGCTGATGCTCTACCGGCTGGATCTTCCACCTCATGTGCCGCCCGGGTACCTGCCGACTGCACCTGATTGACCATCCCCCCGGCCATCATTGACATAGCGTGCCCGCCGAACCGAATCAACATCCCGGTAATAACTGTAGCCAGCATCATCCCACTCATCCGGAGTGTGCCAAACATCCCAAGGATCTTCACCGTTTGATCGGGGAAGAAGTAGAGCGCATCCATGCCGAGCTTGTTCTGCCGCACCATCTCATAGGCCCGATTGGCATAGTCCACGGCAAATTGGTGAACTATGGCATCGGTGACACCCCAGGCAGTGAGCCAGATGAAGAATCCAGCGATGATTCCCACAGCTTTGCCGATCAGAGGTGTTGGGATGAAGAGTGCCAGGAACGGCAGTAATCCAACCGCAATGGCCGTGAGCGCCGCCTTCATGATCGGCAGCCATTCGTTGGCTGATTTCATAGCCCCAGAGGCGTTGAGCAGAAACTGATAGTTGGTGGCGCCGGATGCGTTGCCACTGCGGAAAATCTCCTCCAGCCTCTGGGAGACGTATGCCTGTTTCAGGAAGTCATCAATGCTCGCCGCTCCGAGACCGGTCCCGGCGTTCACGTTGTTCAGCACCGTCTTGCATTGGGTCAGGGCAGCGGCATCAGTAACGTCGTAACCAAGATTGGCGCAAACCGATTCGATATTCTTCCCCAGATTGGCCGGGGTGAGCGCAGCCTTGATGTTGGTCCAGGAGTCAGTACAGGTAAGCGCCTGGCCCTGCGGGTTGGCGGCATTGAAGTAGACCGTCCAGATGGCCGGGTTGATCGCTTTGTCCAGGGAGCCAACAAAGTTGGTGGTAGTCTTGCGCAATTCATCCACCGTAAGGTTGGCATTGGGGTTCATCAGTGCGTAGGAAACACAATCCTTGACGTATCTCCGCATAGAAGCGTCCAGATTGCTGTCCACTGCTGACAGGGGAATACTGGTCAGTTGAGCGAGCCCCAGGAATCCTTTCCCACCGGCCTGCGTCTGGTAGTTCAACGGATCACCGGCAGTGGTGACGATATCCACCAGACCCCGCTCGATCTTGTTCAAAATACCGGCCACTGCCACAACGCCGTCAGGTATTCCACCCACCGCCTGGTTCTTATTGAAGACCGGATCATAGACATGGATAGTCCCTTTGGGGACGACCAAGGCGAGATAGACCATGACGCCGATCAAAGTCGGCACGATCCAGGTCATGACGGAGCCGTTGGCTGTTCCCAGCGACTTGGCAAAGACCGTCACCCCGCCAAAGAAGAGCCCGGCGGTGATGACAACGAAATAGAGTGACTTGTAAGCGTTGTCGCCGAAGATCAGTGCCAGCTTACCGAAGGCATTCACGACGGCATCGTGACCTCCCCAGACGTAGAACTCCATGTCCAGAGCCAAGGCCATGGTTGGTATGAGCACCAAGAGTGCCGTAAAAACGAGCCTAGATACTGTCCGTATCGACATGTACTACTCCTGCATCAATCAATTTAAGGTTGCGCCTCCATGCGAAGAGCATGGCGATAATGGGAATGATGATGAACACCGCCGTGGAAATTAGGACAAAGTAGGCTGAAATAAGGAAGATCCCCTTGAATCCCTGGACCCAGTTATATATTGAGTAAACGGTGCTTTGAGAGGTCTTGGTGTAGTAGAGCTTGGTCACTGCCCACACCACGTTCTTGTCTGTGAAAATTTTGAAATAGAGGAAATGGAAAGCAATGAAGGCCACAACCGCCTTAACGATGGCCCCGAAGATCATTCCGCCCAGGAGGTTTAGCACCATGGCACGTGTGTACTCGCCGATAAAGCATGTGGAGGCCTTGGCCATGAAAATGGCGTAGCCCAACGAGAACCCCAGCGCCAACAGGAAGGCGCTGAACTTGTCGAAGAAGGTCGGCGACGGGTCACCGAACATGGGGATGTACTGTTCGATCACCCCTATGGCAACAGGAGTCAGGAATGCCGAAACAATTCCCGAGGCAAAGGAACTCCTGAATCCCACTTCCATGAATTCAAGCCTCTGCTTGGTAGTCAGGAAGCGGGACTTGATCATGCAGCCTCCCAGTTCGTTGGCGAAGTTCTGATCGATGTACGAAATTGCCTCCAGGAGCCCTCGCGGGTGGATCTCATTGCTTGGTGGTACCGGCATGATATCCGGAGTGCTGTTACTATCCTTCGACACGTCCTCTCCTATCCCGTGAACGATCTGATCAGGTTCATGATCCCGCCGCCATAGGCGACGATTGCCGCCAGCAGCAGGCAGATGGCAGCCAGGGTAGGATTACGCTGTCGGACTCCTACCCAGAAGGCCGAGATCACAAGGGCAACGAAGAAGAAACGCCCCCAGAAACCGTAGAGCAGCGTCGCGAATAGTTTCTGCCAGAAGCCGGTATACGCAGCCTGCCCCATATAATGCAGGGGATTAAGTTTCTCAATGGGCACGGAATTCCTCTCAAAAGATCGGGTAGGCTTTCGCCAGGATGCGGTTCTTGTCCACGAAACCGAAATAGCGGGAGTCGTAGCTGTCCTTGTGCTGTCCCATGACGAACATGACTCCCTTGGGGATTTGACCATTGAAGACGAAGTGCTGCAGTGGTTCCCCCTTCAGTGAGATGTCTTTGGCACGTACCAAATACTCGCCGTTGCAGTAGAACTTCTTCTCCGCATCGACGGTGAGCTGATCCCCTTCGTTGCAGCCGATGACCTTCAGCATCTCCTCCGACTTTTTCATACCAACCTTGGCCGCAAATTCCTTATGGTGAAACAGTACGTAATCACCCCTCACCACCTTGTCCGGGTTACGCGTGAGCCAGTAGATCCGGTGCTTGAGAGAAGGCGTGAGAGTGACACTGAACTTGTAGGGGATCAGAGTTCCCGCAACTATCAGGCAAGTGATAGCCAGCCAGAGCCGCCAGTTATGGAAATCAAGGTTTAACGGTTTCGGCATTGCGTACCACCGCGTCACCCATGATGATCACCCGGTTCTTTGGAATTGCCGTGATGACGTTTTCCAGTCGGTCGAAACTCTTCTTCAATTCGTCATCATTCAGTTTGCCGGCCAGATAGTTGTCCCGCTGCTGAGCGATGTACCCCTTGATATCGACTGCAACTACCTTCTGCGCGAACCATCGGTCATAGCCAACAATGGTGGCCAAAGATGCTCCTATAGAGACCACCACACAGATCGCTATCATGGAAACAAGACTTGGATGCTGTTTGGGATGCTTTTTGGGATACTCTTTAGGTACCGAAACGGCATCCTTGTTGTCTTCAGTCTCCTGAGAGATGTTTGTCTCCATGCTGGTTTCATCATTCATGCGTATGTTCCCTCTTTCCTTATTCAGTTTTTGTTTGCCGGAGTGGAAAGCAAAGCGGCCAGGGACTGCGATCCTGTTTCCCTCTGGATCTGATCAAGCAGATATTCCAAGCGGGCATCCCCGTACGCCGTATGGAAATCCGCAATAGTGGCATTCTTGGCATCACCTTCACTCAAGCCGGCATCCTCAGCTTTGAGCCCTCGGGCATAAACAACGGCGGGTACCCGGTCAATCTGGTACCGCCGGAACAACAGGGGATCTACTGCCAGGCTTGCCGGTACCATCTCGCATTCTCCTTCCTGTGGGCGGCACGACTGGTCACGCTGGAGTACTGAGGCGATGAAGCTGATGGTCGGCTGGATCTTCGTCATCCCATCTACGAACCCGCGCATGACCAGGGTGACGTTCGGGTCTCCCAGGCGGGACACAGAAGCGGCATAGTTCCTGATCGTCTGGAGCGGCATGGCCGAGGAAACGAAAACATAGATGCGCTCGGAGTTGGTGAGTTTCCCTTTGCTTTCTTTTTTGGCCTTATCTGCGTAGTAGCCGGTGACCTTATCCCCAAAGACTTCTTTCTTGATTCGCTCTGTCTCACTCAATACGCGCAACTGAAATTCATCAGAGTGGTAGTAGGAATCAAGCGTTCCGGCCAAATCAGACATTTCGCGGTCATTGCGGTTTTTGGGAATTGCCAATCGCTCTGCAAGTTGGTCGGCTTTGGCCAGGGTATTGGCAAGATCCGGCACACTCATTCCTTCCACGTCAGTCTCCTTCCACACGGTTCCATTCACAACAACCTTCACCTTTTTAAGCTTCGTCTGGATGAAGGCTCTGCCGGGTTTACCGCTACACGTGCCCACTTTATTGAGATAAACCGTATCCTCGACGATCCTATCCACGATGCAGCAGGTATCGGGGGTAGTGATATATCCAGGATTACCGGCAGCAGATACAGCCCAGGGTGCAGCGATAAATAAACAGGACATCAATTGAGTGCATAGCCGACGCAACAGACCCTCCTTCGTGTCAGTGACCAGAGAAAATTGTCAGGAGACGTGTTGGTAGTCCCGAAAGGCGGGTTCTTTGCCGTTCCCCAGATCAGCGAGGGCCTGCCAATGGGTATGCAGTCGTTGCCACGTACCGGTCTAGCTATCTGGAGACGGTAATTGCTTTTGACGAGAATCGGCGTCACGACCCCGGCACTGGCGCACTGGTTGATGCCGGTATCATAGAGAAGCGTTTCTCGCCCGAGCTTGAACAGCATCCGGGCCGCCAGCCCGGCATTGACGTTGAGGGGATTGTTTTCGATCATGCTCCCTGACAGGGGATAGAAAGAGCCCCAGCTCCCCATACACCAGAACAGGGGATCAATCGGATACGTAACAGTTGCCGCCACGCTGTCGGCAACGCACGCCAACTGCGAAACCGGATTACCGAACAGGAGCGCCTCCGGGTTGATGATGAAGGACAGGCTGTCATCGTTCCACATGGGATCGACTTCCGTCATGTAGGCCAGGTCGAACGCCCGGTTCTCCGCGCAGGGGAAATCCATGAACAGCTTCAGGATCGACCAGGCTGGGAAGTAGAAGTAATGTGCCTGCTGGAAAGCAAAGTCCGAATCGCCGTACTCCTTGCTGCGGATCTCTCCGGATGAAAAGCCGGGCTTCGGGTTGGTCATGCCGGTGCCCATTACCGGGAAGCAGAACGGGTCCTTGACCGTCTCGATCAGACGGGCATGCTCCCAGAAAGCAGTTGACACGCCAAGGATCAGTATCCCTTTGCTGTCCGGACAGGCACAGACCGGTGAAGTGACGTTGCCGGGAGCCGGCTCGGCGCCATTGCCGTAGGAGACGCTCCCCATCTTCACGGGGAACATGCATTGCCAGCAAATATCGGTCACTGGGTTGAGCACCTTACCCTTGCAAGCACCGCCAGCCCCGTAGGCAACTGGTACTGTTAGAAAGAGCGTGACCAATACGATGATAGTTATGTTATTGCTCAGGTTCATCCTCATACCGCACCTTGAATTCGGACCCTTCGTCCGTGATTATGATGGCCGCTCCGTTGCTTCCGGTCGGATATCGACCGACAGATCCTTTGCCACGATTGGAATTGCTGTTGGCCTCTAGTTGCTCTGGCGAAACAGCACCCCAGTCGTGGCCACGGAATCGACTCTGCACTGCCAGCAACTCTTCCATGAATTTCCCGTTACTGCTGAAGTCATCCATAACTTTTCGCGACAGGACAAATTGCTTACCTCTATCTGTATCTGAAGATTCCGAGGACTTGCTGGTGACAGCCCTCCCTGCTTTGGCAACCCAGTTGACCGGTGCCAGGATGGGTGCCGCCACGGACGGCAGTCGGGTTGTTTCCTCGACGTTCGTCCAGGATTCGTGTGAGCAGCCGGCGCAAAGCGCCAAGATGCCAGCCATACAGAGTGATTGAGTAATAAGTGAATTCATTGGGCTCCTTTCTTGTCTTGTGACGATCTGGACGCAGCTTTTGCCTTGCCAACCGGCAGCGCGACTTCAGTTACCTCCATCAACCGACCCTTCTGCTTGATGACCGATGGTACGGCCTTCAGCTTGAGGCGTTCTATCATCTTCCGGTCGGCATAGAACAATGGACGACTGATCCGCTTCGACACACCCCCGAAATTCCCCTCGGTCAGGAGGAGCGTTACATCGAGTCGCTTGTCATACTCGGAGGCGGCAAACCACTTCACCTGATCCGGGTCGGTGCCGTTGATGATCACCAGCGTTTTCGGATAGGTCACGTAATCGAGCGGATTGAAGGTGTAACCCTTGGGGTAGAGAATGCTGCCCTTGCCGTCTGGTACGTCGATCTCGGTTGTATAGGTCATGTCAACCGGGAAGCTCCGGCTCCGCTTCGCCCGCGGCAGACTCGCCTTGTCCGGCGGTCCCTGGTAATTCTCGACCTTCCGCTTGTCCAGCACCTTGTTCCAGTCCACTTGCCGGGCCCGTGCTTCGATCTCGGCCAGGGCATCCCGCTCCGTGATTCGGTACGTGGTTCCGTAAGTACCAATCACCTTGGCTTGCGCCGACGAAATACCAAGCACCAGAGCTATCACTGCCAATCCTGTGCGCCTGATCATTTCGGCGTCGCCTGGTACTTGTTCTGGATGTTTTGCATGATGGTCTGTTGTGAACCATCAATCTTGGTAGCAAGATCCTTCTGTACATCTTCGAAATATTCCGAAAGATCGATCCTCGAAAAATCCAGTGCCTGGAATTCGTCTGGCGTAAAGCCGCGGCAGTTGGGTGCTTCGGGTACACCCCAGCCGCCGTTCGGCTGAAATGATTGCAGTTGCGGTCTCCCTTGTTCATGTATGATCCTCGCCATTTTCGAGTTGAAGCAGCAGAAACTCTTGGCCTTCTGCACACATCCCACCAACGGCCACTTCTTCTGGCAGTAGTCCCCCACGTAGTGGCACTGTTTGCCTTCTTTCTGCATCCCGGTCTGAATGTCACCCTGATCACATCCGCTTCCCATCAGCACCTTCATTACTACCAGGACGACTACTGCGATTATGATGGTGGCTGGGTTGAACAGGGCAGCGGCATACGCCTGCAATCCAGCTCCAAGGGCAGAAGCTCCTGTCGCTCCGCTGGCCATGGTTGCGTACGCACCTGTTGCTGCCGCTCCTGATAGGGTTGTCGTAGTTCCGGCAGCGGATACAACTGTCATGGAGGTGACTGCACCGGTAGCAGTGGTAGATATCGCCGAAATCTGAGCTGCACCGGTCACAAGTGCGTTGCCGTAATAGGCGACCTGACCGATTTCATAGGCCATCTGAATGCCCTGAACCGCTGTCGAGATGCTGCTGCCGGTATCTTCCGAAGCCACCTTGTCGCTCTCGCAGCAGTTGTTGAGGTACCCGACCGTCATACCGGGGGGACGGCAACGTGACGCTTTTCCGTTGAAGATGTAGATCTGGCCGAGGCAATTTCCATTTGCATCTTTCGGCCCGTCATCCTGAAGCATTGACTCGTCGAGAGTGGTCGTCACCTCAGATCCGGGCGCTCCGGGATTGAAACAGGGGTTCGGGGAGCACTGCATCTTGTTCTGGTATTCCATGCAAGCATACTGAGTCCCGAGCGGACAGGTATTGAACCCCTCGAAGCAGCTGTCCTTCTGCGGATTGTAGATACCGGCGGCGCTGCAGATCGGCACCGCCTCGCACTTGCCGATGGGAAGCGGTGTGTATGTTGTTCCCGCCGGGCAGTTGTGCTGGACTTCGGAAACGCACTTATCAAGCGTGGTTGAAAAAGTAGTGGTAGCGGCCTGGGAGAAGGTTGGGTCCTTGGGACAGGTAACAGGTTGAAGGCACTTGAAGTCAGCCTGACTCCAGCCGTAGGTGCCGCAATTGCGGGTCAGCGTGGCCTGGCAGACGTTGAGGCTCGCGTCATAAGAACCATTGGCGCATACCGGCGACGAGAAACAGAGATTGGCGGCAGCATCAAAAGAGTAGGTGCCGCAGTCCCTGGTAATGGTTGCTTCGCAGAGGTCAGTTGTGGTGTTTAGGGTGCCGTTCGGACAGGAAGGCACAAGAATACACAGCCCGCTGGCGCTGTCATAGGTTCCCTGGGTGCAGGTTGGCGTATAAGCGGCCCAGCAGACATCCATGTTTGGGTCGAAGTTGCCGCCTGAACAGGTCGGGTTGGTTGCAGAAAGGCACTGATTACCATTGATGAGAGCCTGACCGGCAGGACAGACCATCTGGGTCGAAGCCATCGTGAATGCCCCGGATAACATCCAATCACTTGCCGGTGACCCATCGGCACAATAACGATCCATGAAGTAGTAGCTGCAATTGCCAACGCTATCGCATTGCAACGCCGACAGAGCGTAACCGGTACTGGTCAGCTCGGTTCTTGCCAAGAGACTGAGGGGGGACTGAATCGTAATAGCGTCAGAGCCGAGGCAACAGTAATTTGCAGCAACATTCACCTGCCCCTGGGGGCCATTGGGGCAGGAGATACTTACATTGCAGCAGGAGTCTGCATACGGTGCGCAAAGAAACGATTGAGGACTGCAGGATAAAACCTGTTGTGCGCTGGCACCGGTGATGGCGTCACATTTGTTTGTGACCACATTGTACGTGGTGCCTGCCGGGCATTCGGGAGCTTTTTCGCAGCGCCCCCGGGAACTGTTATAATTGTAGCCTCCCGGACAAGATGGCACGAAGGGTTGGACGCAGAGATTGTACGAGGCGTTGTAGCTGCCATAGGTACAAATAGGCGACCGTTCGCACTTGCCTGTCGAACCGTTGTAGGCGTAGCCATTGGCAGTGTCGCAGACCGGCATCCATGCTTTTTCGCACCGATCCTTTGCCGAAATGAACACTCCTCCGTCAGTGCATGTTGCCGACTTCACACAACGGTCGTAGGTCTGACTGGCCGGGTTGGCGTCATAGGAATAGCCAACGGGACAATCGTTTTGAACCAGTTTCTCACAGCGGTCGGCAACCGGACTGAAGGTGCCGTTTTCCGGACAGGTCACTGCCTTGATGCATTTGTCGATACCAGAATCCCAGGTGTAGCCGCTGCCGCACACGTTCTGAGCAGTGGCCTGACACATGTCACGAGTTGTCTCCAGAGTAGAGCCAGCCGGACAGACTGGTGCGGTAAAGGTTTCAACGCATTCCGTGGAACCGACCGGGCAGAATTGTCCTTGAGTCGTCTGAATGCAGTTGGCTGTTTCTCCCGGGTCACCGGCATAGCCGTTGTTATTCAGATCCTGACCGCACATGATGTTGTTGATGGCATTGGGATCAGGTGGTGGCGGGGGAGGTGGCGGCGGTGGCGGAGTGATCGTGCCGGGATCAATGTACGACAGGGCACAGTCGAGCTTGCCGGAAAATTCGACGATCTGTGAGCTTCTTGTCCCATCGAGACCGCTGGACCAAATCCCGTCACTACCCATGACGACTGCCTGCGGGTCCTGTCCGGTATAGGCGCCAGCAGCCGGCCACTTCGTGAATGGAAGTCCCGATCCGTCAATAGCGTTGAATCCGACAGGCCCGAACTCTTTCCAGGCGTCAATGTAGGTGCTCTTATCCGAGGTTGCTGTCCCCAGATACGCGCCATAGCGCTTGATCAGGAAATCCAGTGTCTGCTGGCTGTCCACGCTGACCGGCTTGGCCGCCCCGAACTGTCCAAGAGACAACATCCTCTTGAGCGAGGCCGTGTCAGTGCCGGTCATCAGGTACTCCCGACTGATGTTCGCCGAAAAATCGAAATAGATGTCGGGAAGCGACTGGCTGCCACTGACGGCTGATTTGGCGATGGCGTAGGTTTTGCCGTTGAATTCGGTGAAGAATGCCAAGGCATCGCTGTAACGATGAGTGGTGCCCGTCGTGATGGTGTCCTGGCAACTGACAACAGCTTGAGCCGTGCTGGTTATCCCGGAGAGGGAGAGCAGGAGCACGGCATAGAGAACTGAGTAGGCAATACGGAATAGCATCTGGTTTACCTCGACTGCATCGGCTGCTTCTGGCCGCTGGAACAGATATTGTCCTTGCCTGCCAGCCTGAGCGTCTGAATGACCGTGGCAGCCTCGGCAAACTCGTTGATGCACTGGCAATCGATAACGATTTCTTCTCCCGGGTCGGCAGGACAGCTGTTGTTGATGCAGGTCTTGTAGAAAATGTCATAGGACTGTGCCGGTACCCGCATGTCAGTGACATTTCCGGTCGTCGTCACCTGGGTGTCGGTCTTGGCGATGCGTGTTTTGCAGGCCACTTCACATTCGGACGCCGGGTCCCGTTGCGGCAGGTTGATGCTACCGTTGGCAATGTTCCACCCCGTAGGGCCGAGTCGTGGGTCCTGAAACGTCAGATTCGCTGTGTTGTCGCTGGCAGAAGAGACCACCTTCCCGAAACGGGTCGCCACATCAGAGAAGTCGTATTGCTGACTGCCGCAGACGTACGTACGCTTCTTGTGCCACCAGTCCCGGCAGATCTTGTTGGTACCCACCTGGCCGGTGAAGTTCTTACAGGAAGGGAGCGGGTTGAAGCCGGTCGGATTGAAGTTCTGGTAGGTCACGACTCCGTCGATATCTTCTTCCTTCAAGCGACAGTCCGGATCGTTGGCCAGGGTGGCACACTTGTCCTCAACCCCCTCGGTGTAGGCGTCCTCTTTGAATTCGAAAAAATAGCTCCAGTCGAACGAGACACCTTGAGCACCCTTTGCCGGACAGACAATGCCGGTCTGGACTGACGTGTCGAATCCGTTGATGACTCCGTCTACGGATGCCGAAGCGGAATTGCAGCCGCCGCCACTCATGTTGTTCATGTTGAAGGTAGCGGACATGAGCTGGCCGAGCTTGGCCGGGTCTGGTGTGGACACAGTGACGGGTTTAACTGTATGCCAGCCATCTCCGCCCGGACTGCCGCCGCAGTTGTTGTGGGCCGCTCCCGGTCCTCCGGGGCCGGTATCCAGGTATTCCAATTGATAGGTTAGATCATCGACCTTATGAACCCGTATGTAGACCAGGTGATCGGTACAAAGTGCACTGCTTCCTGAGTCGTTGAAGGACGTGGTGGTAGTATCAACACGGCCAGCCCGGTCAACCGTGCAGATGCTTGACTTGCCCTGAGCCTCCCGGGCCGCACCCGAGTTGGAGATCATGTAGTAGAAACTGCTCGGGTCGGATGATTGGGAGATGGCAGCAGAATCCCGAGCTGCCGTCAACTGGGGCCAGTTGGTGTAATACCCCGTCAGGGTATCCACTGTTGGGGAGGAAGCGAATGCCGCGACACTCGTGGCGGCATTGTTCGTTTTGGTGGTCACTTGCCCGTAATAGGTAATGGTGGTGATGTCGGTATTGACGTTGGTAATGGTGAAGGAGGTATTGCTGGTATGAACTGCATTGACAATACCCCCACCGATATCCTTCAACACGATGGCGCTGTTGACCCAGACCAGGTTGCTGCCACAACTGCTGTTGATGCAATAGCAGCCACCGAGATCGGTAATGGACGCCGGTGCTTCAGTGACCCGGCCATCAGCATCGGCGGCCCACGTATAATATTTGCAATTCGTCCAGCTACCGGCATTACAGGAGATGAAGCCGTTGGCGCAGACCCCTGACACAAGCGACGGCACAGCGTGAACATTGTCGATGGTGCCATCAGTGTTTAGATCCTGGCTGACGATAACCTGCTGCAGGTCACCGGTTCCTGACGGCTGTATCATCACCTCCAGGAATTTTGCCGATGAGGGGGCGTTCAGGGTTGCCGGGAAGCTGGTAGCGCCGTTCACCGTCTGCATGAGGTTCGATGAGTTGGTCATCGGCAACGAGATGTTGCTGTTGACAGAATTCTTACTGCCGAACCGGGAGAGCGCCGACTGACCGGCATTCTGGCCAGCGGTCTTCCCATCGATTCCGAAGGCAGACGTGCTGCCTAACGTCACAGACATCATCAGACTAACTGCGGTATTTCTTGACCATCTCACGGATTGCATCCTCATAACTCACTCCGCCATCAACCATTGCCTCTATTTCAGTTATCTCGCTCGCATCAGACGTGAAGACGTAGTAGGAGAAAGGATCTACGGCCAATCTGCCGACTCCGACGCCGAAAGGAGTGTCCATGAAGATCTCCGAGTACTTGGGCTTGTTGCTCTTCGTTGACTTGAGAATCCGCATGGTAAAATCGTCGTAATCCATCAGCTTCTCGTCCAGAGCCTTCTCGAAGTCGGACGACTCCAGATAGAATTTGAAGGCCGAGTTATTCCGGATGACATCGCCAACCCCGCCGAAGAGCTTCATGTCGAGTACCGACTGGGTGATTATGGTGAAACTGCCATGGTATTTGCGGGCACGACGGTACCCTTCCTCAATGACCTCCTTCAGGGTCGAACTCTCTCCAAGGAATTGCCATGCCTCATCAAAAACGATCAGTCGCTGATCCGACTTGTCGGAGAGATAGAGATCCTGGGTTACGGCATTGATCACCTGAAGGGTGACTACCCGGAACAGTTCCTTACGGGACTTGAGGTGCTCCAGTTCCAACACCACGAACTCATCATTGGAGATGTCGAGACTGCTTTTGCCGTTGAAGAAACGGCCAAATGTTCCGTCGCTCTTGAAGTCGGCCAGGTTAAAAGCAAGCCGGGAAGCAGCCTCCTTGATCTCGCCACCCTCTGACGAGTAGTGGTCGAAATTGAACAGGTACTCGTGGACGGTATCGATATCTGCATCGTTGCCCTTCTGCTGCCAGGCCCAGCGCACCGCTCCCTTGATGAGGGTCATCTCTGTCTCGCTGGGGATGGTTTTTCCGGTGGAAAAGACCATCTGGGCGACGATGGGAGCGATAACCGGGATGTCGTACTCGGGATCGATGATGTTGGTGAAGGGGTTCAAGCAGACCTGGGAGTCCTCGCTGAAGTCCAGGTAGCGGGCACCGAACAGCTTGGTCATCTTCTTGTAGGACCCGCCGATGTCGATGATCCGGATTTTCGATTTCATGGCGAAGTAGTTGTAGACCAGATAGTTGATAAAGAAGCTTTTGCCGGCGCCGCTGGAGGCGCAGACCATGGCGTTGTGGTTGTTGACTCCCTTGTTGAAGATGTCGAGACCGAACAGATTTCCCTTGCGTCCGGCGAAGAGCATTACCGGTTTGCCCAGTCCGGAGAAGTCCCCCTGTACCGGTAACATCACGGCGATACTGTCCACGGGGAGAATATGGTCCCGGTCAAGGGTGTCGATGTTGCTGCCGTGGTCGTAGAGACCGAATGGCAGGGAAGAGATGAACAGGATGGGAAGAATCCCCTTATCCTCCTGCATGACATACCCTTGCCCCTCCCAGACCCGCTTGGCCCTGGTGACGGACTCGTTTACCAGCCATTCGTCGCTGCCGTAGACCCACATGATAGGAATTACCCGGTAGAATTTGGTGCCCCGTTCCAGTTCATCAACCGCCCAGAGGTACTCGTCTTTCTTTCTGGCCAGCGATGGGGCGAAACTGCCGACACCCTGCTGCTGCAGGACCATGTTGCATTTGGTGTGGAGTTTATTCTTCTGGTTCCTCAGGACGATATTCAGCGTAAAGAAGAATGGCGTCCGGATCTGATCGGAATCGGTAGCCATCCCCATGATTCCACCAAAGAGTTGGTTGGTCTGAATCGGGTCGCCATTTAGAGGGAATGACTTCGGGGTGACGCAGCGGAAGTGTCGAGAACCGAACTTGAGAGAAGAGAACCTTTTCTCTACCTTGGTCCCGAGCAGTACCTGCTTGCGGATGATATTGCGATCATCATAGTGGCTGCTATTTGCAGACGGGTCCTCATTCAGCATGCGTCTCAGCCAATCCAGCAAGTTCCCCGGATTGACAACAACCGGTGATAAGCCGGCGCCACGCAGCACTTCCTGGATTGTTCCGAACACTTCATCAAGATTTACATGAGCACTATCCTTCACCGGAAACTTGACCGTAAAAAACATCCTGAAGTTTCGGATCGGAATACCGCTCAGACAGCCGAGGCCTTCCACACCTTCCTGAAAGAAGCGGGACACGTTGTCAGAAACATCGCGTACCAGTTTGCTGTCGCGCAATTTCATGGAAGTGTAAGTGTCCACAATCTGATTCACAAAGGGGTCGGCAAACAGGATGAACTGCATGATCGAGCCATCAGGCAGGTTTACACGGAACAACCCCTCCAGAGTCCTGATGGTAGTCTCACAGGCAAAAGCCAGGGGAGCACACTCCCACATCATCCCGAAGGTGTTGTCAGTGTTCAGATAGATCTGATTCTTGGGGTCATGGGCAATCCACGGGAAATATTCGGAAAAATTGTCTCGTTCGGTGAGGCGGCGCAATTCGCTCCTGGTGAAGCCTCCTCCACTTCCAAACAACGCTGACGCTACTCCCATGTCTACTCCTCCTCGCCGGATGTAACGGAGTCACCCATCAACCAGCGCGGTTCATCAACGAAGAAGTAGACATAGCGCAGCATGTAGAATTCATTGTCCTGGCCGGTGTATGGCAGAAGGAGCACTCGCATGGTTTTCGGAGGAGCAACAACCGGTGTGACCGGTTCCTTCAGAAGCCCGCTGAATTTGTCGAACAGTGCCGATTGGTAGCGGTTGTAGGTACCGTTCTCTTTGGCCGACGAATGCAGGGAGATATCCTTCTTGCCTTCGGTGCAGAGACCGGCTGCTGCATTGTCAGCATTGCAATCGTCTTCCTTGTGTTCTGCAGGCGCTTCGCTTGATTTGCCAGGACTTGCTGTCGATTCCTTGTAGGCGGTTTGCACCGAAACGCACTTGCCGTTGCTGGTTTCAGGGCAGCTAAAGCTGCTTTCGTAGGGGTTGAGCAGGGCACAGCCGCTCATTGTCAGCATTCCTATAGTAATAAGGGCTTTCTTCACTTTCCGCCTCCCTTGGCAATTTTCTTGATGTCCAGATTGATTCCTTCGCTGATGACCAGTGTCACCGGCTTTGTGGCTCCGACTTCTATGACCGGCATGGTTTGCCTGGCCAGTTCCATGTAGAACTTCTGGATCTCTTTGAAACCACTCGACAGGCCGGACCCAAGCCCAGACATGGCAATATCTTTGGGGTCAACGGTTTGTGTTGTACCGAGAGGGCTTACGGACATGGTTGTGGCCGCAGACTTAATCGCGTCACCGGCACCGCCGAAGAAACCGGCTAACATGCTCCTGGCGATCATAGATCCCATCTTGGCAACGACCCGGCCTCGCAGGCCTATTTTGCCGTCTTCATCAACGACGAACCCTTTGATCTTCTGGTCGACTACCGCCTGCCCCTTACGGTCGAGGCATGACAGGGAAACGAGCAGCAGTTCCGCACGCTCGGTTGCCAGGTTCCCCTTGCCGTCGGCGATAACAAAGCACCCTTTGAGGTTTGCCTTGACGCTATTGGGCAGTACCGCTGGAGTCTTTACCCTGAGCAGCACCGGAACCGGATTTCCTTTGGCTTCCGAAGTGGTTGGAGCGTCCAAGCCACTCAACAGAGTCGCCTCCATAAAGGAAGGGGGCAGATAAACCTGGACGGTCCCGACGTCTTTTTTTTTATCATCCACATCAGCCTTGGCTGATTTACCTGATCCGGGAGACGAAACGATGGCGATATCACCGATTTCGGTTTCGGGTGGAGACTGCAGCTGACCTGCTGCCATTCCTTGAGCTGTGGCAGGCGGTGGGGGAAGCGAGATGCTGCTGCCTTGCGGCATCGGTGGAATTGGAGGCAACGGTTGTTTTGATATTGCTGTCCTGCCAGAACCGGTCTTTTGCAATTGGCCCTGCTGCTGAGTATGATTGTCTCCCGGTACAGCGGGGGCTGTGCCGATCTGAGCCACCGGCGCTGTAGTCGGATCACCTTTTTTCTCACGGGTGATCTCATCGAGTCTCTTCGTGAGTTCGGCAACCATGTCGTCACGCTTGGCAATCTCCTTCTGGCTTTCGAGGAATTGTGACTTTTCAAGGAGTTTTGGCTCGATGCTCAAGGGCGCCTGCTTCACACTTTTATTGAGAGCAGGATCTTTCCCTTTGTTCATGACGTAATAGCCAATCGTAAATACGGCCACCAGAATGCAGCCAGTCATAATCCAGACAAGATTTCGGCGCTGACTGCCACTTAGACCGTTCCAGAAAGACAGGAGCTTATTTTTCATCGTCTGCCTCCTGTACGTCTGACTCGGTACGGTTTTCTGAGGACTCTTTTGGGTTGCCAGATTTGTTGACTGTCAGACTCTGCGTTGGTTGATCCATTACCGGCAGGTCACTGGTCAGTCTACGAACTCCCTGTTTCTCGGCACGTTGCTCCACCACAAAAACTCTGGAAGTGTCTCCTGCTCGCAGAACGTGACGTTCAAGAGATACAGCTATGGGGTTCTCCACCAGTGCCGTACGCAGAAACATCTTCTCGTTCATCTTGAATTCGGGAGTTTCTCCCCGCAGTGATGCCTCGTACTCCTTGATCCTGAGACCTTCACCCTCGATATCTACAGTTCGTTTGAGAGTCAGAAGGATTTCACGGAACGTGAAGAAACGTTTTTCTTTCTTGTTGATGCTGTAGGAGTCCGGAATGTTCTCGGTGTAAACTTCCCTGATCGCCTTGAGCACTTTCTTCTCGAAGGGTAAACCGGCATAGAGAGACAGGTTCTCCTTGATCTTCTTCTCCTGGCCGGAAGTGAGGCGGATTATTTGGGATGGCACTCTTTGGGGGAATGCGACCATGCTGAAAACCTTGTCACCGCAGACGACGTAGAGTTCGGTCGGTGTCGATGAGTAGGAAAACTTGTCTCCTTTCTTAATCACCTTGAACTTCACAAATGCATCCTTGCCGGTGATCTTGATCGTTACCCCCTTCTCGGTGGAGGTCAGGACTTCTCGAATGTCAGTTGGGCAGGAGATCCGATTTATGTCGGAACTCGACAGCCGAATACCGGTTGACGATTCGGGCAAGACAACGGTCGGAAACTCCCCTTCGACCGGCTTTTCAATAGCCTGGTCAATTGAAGCTTTCTGTCTCTGGAGACCACCTTGTTCCACTGCATGCGCCAATGTCGGCACCAGCAATGCAGTCAGTAAAGCAAACGTTTTACGCATCACGCCCCCTTGTTCTCGCCTTGCGCTGGCTTCTCATAGAGACGCACCAAGACGAATTTTCCGTTTTCGAAGCGGTATTCGATGAGGTAGACCTTCAGAACGTCCTCTGCCTTCTGATCCACCATGTAGGTCTTCTTGGTGCCGGTCACTACGAGGCGCCTTTTCTCGGCATCGTTGATGATAGAATGAATGTAAAAGGCGCTGGAGGCCTTGGTGTTTTCGATTTTGTCCGCCAGTTCATACAACTCTTTACGTGATGCCTGGAACTCGGCGGGGTCGTAGACGGCCAGCAGTTCGCTAAACTGCGACCGGACGTTTACCGGGTTGTAGGTAAGTGCCAGACTCAGGATGTAGCGTGTAAATTCCTTGAGATATTCGTCCGAGGCTTTGTCACCTGAAACCGAGATCTTTGAATTGATGGTCGGCGGCACGAGAATCACCCGTTGACTGTTCAGGGCAGTGAACAAGCCCGCAGTGTTGATAACAACGGCGATGCCGAGCGCTACGACCACGAACTTGAGCAGCCGGTTCTCGGCAAATATGTTGGAACTTTTTTGCAGAAATATGTCGAGGTTCACTTCTTTGCTCCCTTTGTAGTGGTCATTCCAGAAAATCTCTTTCAAAGAACTGCGGGTAACCCTTCATCGGTGCCAAGCCAATGAAATAGAGTATGTGGCGCAGAAAACCACGTGGGTACTGTCGTTTGAAGCGGCTGTATGCCCACGGTACGATGATCATTGTCAGCCAGAGATATCCACCGAACTGTTGGGCTAAGATAAAACACGCCGTCATGATTGCCAGGTCATCAGGCTCGAACCAGAGGACCTGAAACGGCTGCGTCAGATATTGGGGAAACTTGCGAGTCAAGTCTGTCTCCGTTCATGGCTACAAGATGGTGAGGGGGGCTTTCGCCCCCCCCCGGTTGTGGCTAGATGATCATCCCAAGCGAGGTGACGATCTTGTCCGAGTTGATGACGAGCACTCCTCCCAGGATGCAGAGGACTGCCGGAACCAGCTTTTGCTGGATCATGACGACGACGCCGGCAATGATGGCAAGAACCCCGGCAATAGCGCCGAAAGGTCCCTTGAGGATGTCGGTGATGAAGAAGTCGTAGGCCTCGAAGCCAAATGAACCGGCTACGGGGGCAACGAGGGCCATGGCCTGGGATGCCGCCAGCGTTACGATCATCGCAACGAGGGACATCAGAAGCATTTTCCGCTTGTGCATGCATTTCTCCTTTGAGCTGTTGGTGTGATGGTCAGACGATGTTGCAAAATAGATTCAGTGTGTTTGCGGCTTGCTCACCTCCTTTCCCTTGTCCAGCAAACCGGTTATCCGTTGGATGTCTGCACCATTCACGTGAGCACCTTCGATCCAGAGTGCCGGTGTTCCTCGTACGCCAAGCCCAGCCGCAATCTTCTCCATCTCCTCCAGTTGCTGTTGCTGTGCGCCATCGGCTATGGAGATAGGTTTCCCGTCCAGCACTCCCTCGAATACCTCATGGAATGCCTTGTCCCTGTCAGATTGCGACAGAATGTAGCGGGCCTTTTTCTCTGCGTCGGGATGTATCCTGCGTAGCGGGACGAAATAGACGTAACGGGTCACGTCAGTTCGCTTCGAGAGGAAGTTGTCAACTTTGCGGCAATAGGGGCAGTCAGGGTCGGTGAACTCGATGACCTTTTTCGGGCCGTTGCCTATTTTCAGGGCTTTATCCAGGGGGAGACTGTTGATTCGTTCTGCAACAACCTTCTCCCGCATCTCGGCTGTCAGGTTTTTGCCGTCTTTGGTCCAGATTTCACCAAAAAAGAGGTATCCTTCGGGGCTGAAGTAAAATACCTGTTCGCCTGCGGTGATCTCATATAGGCCTTTGAGCGGCGATTCCCTGAAGCCATCCAATTTCATATTTGGAAAGGTCTTCATCAGGGTCTCTTTCTCCATTCTCAGATTGTCGTTAGCCATAGAGAAACCCGCCGCAGTCACGATGAACATCATCAGCCCGCCGACCATAAGTTTCTTGTTATTTGCGGTCTTCACATCTCCTCCTTTCGTATTCCGATGATTTCTACTCTTCTGTTTTGTTGTTTGTCCTGCGAGGCAGGGCAGCATTTGCCTTTGCCTTCGATAGTGCCGATGTGCACCCCCTTGGCCTTCAGAACCGTGGCAACCGCCTCTGCTCTACTGAAGGACAGTTTTTTGTTGTAATCATCCGTACCGATTGTGCAGGTGTACCCGGTTACATCGACGGCATTACCTGCGGGAATATCCCTTGATATCTTTTCCAGATTGCCATGCTCAAATTGGGAAAGCCTGGAACTGTTCAGCTGAAAGTGAACTGTCCCGAGTAGCCCTTTGATTTCAGGCAGCTCATTTCTGGGTGTAACAGTGACAACGTCTGGTTGCGTAGCGGGTGGTTGTATTGTCATCGGGTCGCTCATTCTCACCGCAAGCTTGGCAATGGCAGGGAGGATGGTCAGCTTGTTGTCCGGGCAATCGGAACAGACAACAAAAGTGTCCCCACTCTGGGCTGATGCGGCATCAAAGGAATACGCGAATGGTCGTTGGCGTATCTCCGAAGCGAAACTTGACAGTGGAATGAGAAAAACGAGTGACGCAGTGGTCATGAACTTTGCCAGCATGAGTCCTCCGGAAATTTGATCTTCATATTGATTATCTTCAGGGGGGGAAGGTGCGAGGGTAGTCTTTGCGAATTCTTCTTTGTAGAAGTGCGAAAATTCTGAAGATAGGCCAGACCTTGGCGGCCTCGACCATACACTTGCAGTTACCAACTGTGGCGAGAAAACGAGTAGCGTGAATTGTTCAAATATGAGGAGTTCTGGAAAAGGATTGGGTTACAGAAGGTACAGAAGGAAGGGGATATTTATAAAAAAAGCCGCAAACTCCAGAAGAAGTCCGCGGCTTTCAGTCTCATCCTCGCTGGTGCCGTCTAGCGAGATCTTTTAGGGGCCCTGGTTCCAACCCCTCGAAAACATATGGATTCAATATCTGATTTCCCCACATCAAATTTCGATCAACTTCGCTTAACGATGCATTGTCACAGACAGTCGACCAATTCTGCTCGATGCACGTTATCTGTTTAGCGATAATGTCGACGGCCTCCTCTTCAGAGAGGAGAAATTGCGGAGCGGCAGCAATGCAGGTGGTGATCCGGCTTGACCGATCTTCTCCCGCGATCAGCATTGCCTGTGTGGCGGTTTGCCCATGGCGACCCTGTGGGCAGATATCGTATGCAGGGGTTAACATCAACATCTGCCCATCCCAGAAAGCTGCATGATTGCGGGCGTGGTCGTCAGTATTGCCAACTAGGATATTGAACACGATGCGGGAAAACAGTTCGCGCAATGTTCCGGGAGCATTTCTGAATTTACTCCGGATAATTTCGGCCAACGTTTCGTAGCTTGCGTAACGGGCCATCATCTCATCCAGAGTCAACATCGTCAGTGCCGAAACCAGGCTCTTGCGCTGCCACCCGTTGGCCGTTGCCATCCGATCAAAACGTTCAACAAGTAGCACATCCTTACCGGCGGCACGTTCCAGAGAGACCGGCGCCACATCAATGCCAGCCATGGCAGCTAGTCTCATTGCGACATACTCTGCTTTGACGACGGAGTAGAGGTCGGTGGAAGTGGAAAATTTCGCTATAAATTTCCGGGAATCGCTTTCTATGAGGGCCTTGGGGCGCGCTCCACCGATAGAGGTGCCATGCTGAAGTGCCTGGGCAAGCTCAGGAGTTAGCGGAATACCCTTCTCGACACGCTCGGTCGCCTCAATCAGTTCTTCAATGGGGGCTCCTGAGGCATATCGTGGCTCGTACTGCGTAGGCGATAGCTGGAAATCCAGGGCGCCTATCCGGTCGGACCCTGACTCGATAAGGTAACTGAGTTCGTCGAGTGCTGCCGGATCGATTCCTGATGCTTTATTTCCGAACTTCTTGTTCAGTATTACCCTGCGTCCCCAGGCATCAGGAGCCGCATCCCGCAGACATCCAGGAATAGAAAGTCCAGAAAGGAGAGGAAGTAGCCCCTGACGCAGGGGAAGTTCAGCGTCGTAAATCGGTATAGCATTGCCGCGCTGAAGATAGCTTTTACCGTAGTTGAAGACATATGTCGTCCCTACGGCCGTAAGCATCCCGGCAACCACCGGTTCTGTCTCCCCAGGGAGCCAGATCCAGACATATATTTCTTTGTAATCAGAATTCATCGTTTACCTTCACAGTGCTGCGAACCAGCTTGGGTAGAAGAGCCAGTTTATCGTCTATCCGGCTTATATTCCTGGAGATGTTTGCGTTTCCTTCATCCCCGAACAGGTTCACTCCAACCAGGTTGGCGACCTCGAACACCAGGCCGATCTCACACTTCGTATCACCGCGCTCGATCTTCTGCAAGGTTCTTCTGGAAATCCCCGCCCGTCCGGACAGCTCTTCCTCGGTCATCTTGCGTTCTTTCCTGCCAAGCCGGATGAGCTTGCCCAACAGCTCAGCTGCATCACGGGTCTGACGGAGATATGTGCGGTTCACAGGAGAGGCCATAAGACACCAAATGGATACTATCGTAATCGCGTAGTAGTTACTTGAGTACGATAGTATCCATTGCAGTGAATTCAGTCAAGATGTATTTCATGTTTGCCCTGAACGGTCTTTTGGATGTGCATTTGATGCAAAGGTATGATCGGCGTACGTTTTTAGATTATTCACTAGACCTGTAATGAATGCATAACGGTCCAGCGGTCCCATCTGCCGTAACGATCTATCAATTTCAGGCATCAATGCTACTGTTTCGGGAAGGTACAAGTTATTAACTGGGATTTCCTTCGGTATAAGATCCCCCAAAACAAGAGTATCCAGCGATTGACCTTCACGATGGCAAAATGCAACAATTTTTTTGAACGGTATCGAGTTCCGTGCTCTCCATGAGCCTATCGTGGTCTGGCTAATATTGCCTAGCAGTTTCCCGAGTTGGGCGTCTGACTTTAGGCTTCTTATTGAACGAATCTCGTCAAGAATTTGAGAAGCGGTTCTGATGGTCATCTTGTCAGTCCCTTAAATACGTGATCGACTTGAGGCGTAGGGATATTAGCCCTCTGCAAGTACAATGCTATCAAGTCCTCCGGTCCATCAATATGTATGAGTTCAGCCAAGGTCAGACCGCCAGATATTCTTATCAACGATATGGCTTGTGGCTTGACAAATCGTGACAAGAATTCGTTGCCAATTTCTATCGGGTCAATAGAACATGATTCAAAAGTACAACCCGACTTAATCGAATTTGGCCTGCTGCTATCTTTGTATTCAACTTTGTACTTTCGAATCGGTGTTGTTGAAAACTTCAGCCGATAAGGACATGAGATACAATGCTCTGCCGTATGTTGGGTCATAATTCCCTCACGTTGTTGATGTGAAAAATTGAATTTCTGCTATTCCAGTATTTTTCCAAGCACTGATTCGCAGTAATCCTCTGTAATACCGGCTTGCGCAGAGTTGCCTCGATCTGCCTGTTCTTGACGTTTGGCCGGTACTTCCGTTCGCTGCTGCTCTACACCATCATGCACCGGGTAATGCGTAGGCGGTGTCTCGCGAACCATGAGCTCCATGACCTGAGAACCTTGCTCCGATGCTAAAAAGTGCTTGAGGGCCTCATGAGCGTATGCCGATTGCTTCCGGCTTTTACGGAGGCGTGCGAAAGCATTGACGATGTCGGGATCATAGGTTTTTATCTTGAGCGTGAACTGGGCCATGATTCACGCTCACATTCCGCCAGCGAGTGAACGGAATCCGCGGGCATTCGCAAATTCCGGAACCGGCAGGACGATTACCTCAATATTCTTTGCCGGAAAGCCATCCTTGAGCAGTGCGGCTCCGCCACCAAACAGCAATACCCGGTCGAAATCGGCATGCATTCCAACGTGCGCCTGCAACTCTCCCTGGACATCCCGAAGGATGTGCTCGATGTAGGCAACGCCGGCATCGCTGATTTCTCTTCTGACATCGTGTCGCTCGAATCCGTATTGCAGATAACCCTTCTCGATCAGGAAAGCTATTTCGACCGGGGTAAAAGTGCCGGAAGGTGCCAGGTCCTTGATGCGTGGCAGCAGATAGCTGGTTGCCATTTGGTGAACACCCCGTTTGTTGAGGGTCTTGCCGTAGATGATCTGTCTTTTCTGAGGAGAAAAGAGCGTAAAGATGATGGTGTTGAATCCGATGTCTATTCCCAGCACGTTGCCTTCAGGGCGTTCCTCGACATTATCCAGGTAATCCCTGAGTCCACCGAGTCCTTGCGGGAATATGGCAACGTCAGTGACGAGCGCTCCAGTCAATGCCTTTGCTAGGGCCGGAACCGCTCCGCCAGGTTTGTTTTGATCCTGCCAATAGGAATATGGCAGACCAACGGCGAGTGTTACTATCCCTTCTGCTCTCGCCGCCTTGAAACAGTGTCCAACAAATTCTGGATAAAACCTTACAAGCTCTTCCATTGTTTTCAGGTAGGACGACCCTGATGACAACAGAGCTTCTTCGCCTAACAGCAGGTTTTCACCGTCATACCTGAATGCGGAAATAATTCTCCCCTTACGATCCTCATACATCCACTTCGCCGACGAAAATCCCAGATCACAAACCAGCACTCCCATGATTGCCTCCTTGGAGAATATTTTGGGGAACAAAACGTCCCCTACACCTATAATCTTGCGGGGGGGAAGGTGAAGGAGACGTTTTTGGGGAATATTTGGGGGAATATTTAGGTTCCATTCAATTATGGACCCTTTTTCGGTACCTTTTTGTTCCCCTAAAAAGGCTCCTTACCTCTGTTTGCGATACATGGAGAACTTTTGTTCTCCACGTTGCGTTATTGGTTTTGTATCTGGGCGATCATCAATTCCAGGCGTTTGATTTGCTCATCAAACCGGAGCGCCACCAGAAAGCGCTGCAGTGCATGCTCCAGATCAATACCACCGGCGTTTATCGCCGGATTGCTGATCATCTCGGCAACATAGGCATTGCGGTCGGGATGCCAGACAATGGTTACTGATGGATGAGAATCATGTATCCTGATGGTTGGGACCCTCTGTGGCGGATCTTCACCAAACATCCGCGCATAAACGGCAGGAAAGTCTCTCTTTAATGCTACATGGACATCTCCTTGTTCACCTTGTGCCAGCGCTCTTGCCGCTTTTACAGGATCAAAGCCCCATCCTTTACACCAGCGCGGGAAGGAATAGCCTTTCTTCCGCAGAACGGATTCCCATTTGGCATCGATTCCGTATGACCTACGCAGACCTTCTTTTGGGAGGGTATCAATGTGGCCGGCACCCCTGAGCAGATCATGAATATGTTCGGCGCTGCTCTTGTTCAGTGTCCTGGTTATTTCGATAACGCTCAAACCGGAGTTAAATGCCTCCTCTATTCGCGAGTTGAGCGTTTCTTCCAGATTTTCTATTCTCATTCCGATTCTCCTTGCGTTGATGAGGTACAACATATCTAAAAGAACAAGTTCTTATAGATATGTTTAGTTGTCGACTCTGACAGATGTTTATGACCAAAAATTATCGTGGTTCCCCTCCAGCATGGCCAACTGGATCAAGGTATGTTTACGACTTCCGGAACGAGAATGACGGCGAAGGTTGTAGGCCGCCTGGCGAACTCGATGAATTTTGAAATGCGGGTACTCGATCTCGAAGTGTTGCCGGATGCGGTTGGCCATATCTCTAGCTCGGAGTTTTGCCCCAGGTTTGAGATTGAGATAGTTGCTAAGGATGTATCGTTCAATTTTACCGAAATTGGGGAAAGCCAGCATGACCGCCCTCTTATCTGGTTTGAAAGTTTTATTCATCTGGGCAACGTACCATTCGTCTGTCCAGATTCGACAGAGAGCAGAAAGAAGCTGCTGATTACTATCCGTAAGCGGGGATTCGATGATGCGGTCTTCAGCAAGGCGCCTGAGCACCTTCTGGGATAATGGCTTGAACTTCTTGATTGCTGCATTGCGTTTCATTATGGCTCCTTTTGCGGGTTGTAATAATCGGTTGCTGTTGCCGTGAAGTGTTTCGATCATGAAGGCGGGCTTCTTGCCGAGAAACCCAAATGCGTGAAGTCCTGAGTGGCTACACAGCCAGACATTATGTCCCGGTGTTTTTGAGTCACGAGCCTCATGCGGTCAACGACTATGGTTCCGTTGTCTGCGAGCTGCTTTATCCGTCTGAACGCCCTTTTCAAAGTGTCACGGACATTAAAATCCGAGCAGCCGTAAAGTTCAGCGATCTCGTAGGTGGATAGTTTCCCTTGTTCCGCTACCCCCAGGGAGAGAGACAGGGTTTCCCTTTCCTTTTCCGTCAAGTGGTGGGAAATAGCCTCGAAGATCGACTCGATGTCAGCACCATCATCACTCCCGTGAATCGTCTGTTCGACTGCCTCAATGTCGCCATAACAGATATGCGAAGGAATCGAATTGGACCCATGGGTGAAGTTAGGGTCGGGAGTCAGAACGCTGATCTTGTTCCGGAATGTGGTCCAGAAGGCAGCCTCGAACGGGATATTCTTCTCCTGACTGCGGAGAACCGCGACGAATGCAGCCTCGTATGCCTCTTGCTGAAAGTCGCACATTTCATAGGGGGTGAATTTCCGATACTGCCTGATCTTGCTCTTGATCGTGGGTTCGTTGTCCTGCACCCATTGCATTGCCTTGAAGAAATCCATGTGACCTCCGCTCAAACAAAAAAAGCCGGTCACGGAAGTTTTCTCCGTAGACCGGCTTTGCCAGCACATTGAAGTGCCCGGCCGTGCCAGATTGAATCTGTGCTATTAGGTTGTCGTACTACGACTGGAGACCGGGTGTTTCCGGATCACTTTACGGTTTCAGAAAGTCTTACTCCCAAGCATGAAGCGATACGGATAATTTCCTCTGTAGAGGAGATCTTCCGAAGATGATCTTCAACCTTTCTCCTGATTCTCACGGTGTCCCATCCTGAAGGAAGGTAGATGCCAAAAAGATGAATGGTACCGTCTTCAGCAATGCTGATGGTTTGATCACGGAATGCCTTGATGACGACATTGATGTTCGGCAAGCCTTCATCGAGGCGGTATGCATTTCCGGTATGGGTAATGGTGAGTCCTTGCTGACGTAAATAAGCGATGACAATTGTCACAGCGTCATCAGGAACTGGGCAGTTCATGGGGGTCCTCCTTGATGTTTTTCAGCCCCTAATGGTTATAAAAGGTTAAAAGAAGGTTAGGGGGTTGTGGAAAACTCTGTAACATCGCGTGCTGCAAAACGAATTTCCGATGTGCTTGTCGGCCAAAGGTCAATAGTTCTGCCGGTCTAAAGTCAATAGGTTTGCCGGTCAAAAGTCAGTACCTGTAGGGCTTAGGTCTATACTTTGTCGGTCAAAAGTCAGTAGTTCGCCGGTCATAAGTCAATACTTGGTAAGTCATAGGTCAATGCCTCCGTGCGACGGTAACCAGGTCATCCTTGACCTCCCAGGATTCGAGGAAACTTACTTTCACGAGAACATCGAGCGCTTTTCTCAATTCGATACGGAAATGCCTCAGCTCCATTTCGGAACCGCACAGCTTGATGAGAGTCTCAGCCTTTACCGGGAAAGGTTTCCGATGACTTGACCAGTAACCAAACAACTTGGATGCGATGCCGTCTGGGAGCGCTCGCCTCGTTTCCCAGTTCACCCTCGTCAGGAACTCTTCGTCAAATAGGAGGCGCATTTCCTCGCCAACCCAGACTTCCCATCGGGATAGATTTTCATTGTTATCGTTTCTGGATCTGAACTTAAGGATCAGAGAAACACTGATGAAGGTATCAAGGCGTTTTGATTGGAAGCGGATTGCTGTAGCCTGCATCCTGCTCAAGCAGACACGGAGTCGGTCGTAGCTTTGGCCCTTGATGGGCCAGCCAAGCATTTTGATGAAAGAATAGGGGGTGAAGTCGATGCAATCGCCAAGATGGGTCTTTTTTGCCAGGTGCATCAGGTGCAACCAGACAAGTTCATCATCCTGGCGCAGTTCCTCTCCGCGATAAATTACCTGGCCGTCTCCGATCACAGCTATTTCTGCGTCCTTCATGAAGAGACGAGCTTGATTACGGTTCCGGCAATTGAAAAGTGCCGAACGAAGGATTTCATTCGGCATTGCTCTTTGAGTATCAGGCCACTCTGGAAGATACTTTGGTCTCGCTGCGAGGCTTTCAAGAATGCGTTCGAACGAATCAACGCCGCTTCTATCGTCAACTGAACTTGCTCTGTGTTGGAGTCTATTATGTTGCAATGGCCACCTCCCGGGATCGCGGAGGTGGTGACGGTGAAACTCTAATATGTTCGGTTTCACGCACAAAGGCCTGGCGTTCGAGGTCCCGACGGATAATATCCATCACACGATCAAACCTGGCTTCAGGGTCTGGAGATTTTCTGTATTCGATGGTTACCTTCACGGCCTACTCGCAACAAACAGAAGATTAACTAAACATTTTGATGAAAATATTAAATACGTATGCTATAAATGATGAGTAAATGACGATTGTCTGTTCCATATAGACGATAAACCGTTTGCAAATATCATCAATCGGCCCAGAGTGCATCAAATGGCCAACCTAATTCTTTGGCAATCAGCCTTTGCAGACGTTGTGATTTTGCTCTGCCGCTGATTACGTGATAGACCGCAGTACGATGTACCCCTGCTTTTTCAGCGATATGTGATCCTGATATTCCTTTCTGCATCATCAGGACCTTTATTTTAAGCGCTTTCCTCATCATGATGATTATTGTTGCATAAGGATGAAAACCATGTCAAGCCAAAATCTTCAAAATGATGATAATTTGATTGAAACTATCATCGAAAAGCTGAAAAAAGCCCTTGATCTGAAGAATGATACGGATGTCGCAAAAGCGCTAGAAAGCGACCCAAGGCTGCTTGGAACCTGGAAAAAACGGGGAACAGTTCCGTACGATAAAATCATCAAATTGTGTATCAGGCATAACATCAATTTGCAGTGGATTTTCTCAGATGATAGTTCTCTTCCGACGGTGTGCCGTGACAATGGACTTGTCTCGGAGGCTGATGGCTACGTCCGGGTTCCTCGTTACGAGGTAAAGGCCAGTGCTGGCGGAGGTGCAATTATTCATAGCGAACAGATTGTAGATCACTTGTATTTCAAGACAGAGTGGGTAAAAAATGTGTTGGGAATCCCCAGGGATTTTCTGGCACTCATTTCAGTTCAAGGCGATAGCATGGAGCCTACCCTGAGCAACGGCGATCTGATCTTGATCGATGTCCGGACGTCGAAGGTTGAAGATGGCGCTATATACGTTGTGCAATACGACGATGCCTTACTTGTGAAGCGTCTTCAGAAGAAGTATGACGGCTCTGTTGTGATCCGAAGCGATAACACCCTATACGAGCCTGAAATTCTGCATGGGGAAGAGGCGTTAAATCTTAAGATCGTCGGTAGGGTGGTTTGGGCCGGCGGGGTGATTTAGACAGGAATGACGGGATGAACGTTGGGATATGGATAAGGGTATCAACAGAAGACCAGGCGCGGGGAGAATCGCCAAAGAATCATGAAGCCCGTGCTCGGATGTATGCAGAACTCAAGAGATGGAACATAGTAGACCTGTATGACCTGTCAGGTGTTTCAGGCAAGGATGTCCTTGACAATCCTGAAGCCAAGAGAATGCTTGATGACGTAGCCGCTGGTCGAATACAGGCTCTTATCTTCTCAAAACTTGCTCGCCTTGCCCGCAACACCAAACAACTCCTCGAAATCTCCGACTACTTCCAAAAGCACGATGCTGCACTCGTAAGCCTTGAAGAGAGTATTGACACATCCTCTCCTGCGGGCAGACTCCTCTATACCGTTATCGGCGCATTGGCTCAGTGGGAGCGTGAGGAGATCTCTGCCCGTGTCGCAGCATCAATTCCTATCAGGGCAAAGTTGGGAAAGAATACTGGTGGAAAAGGGGCCTTCGGTTATCACTGGGTTGATGGAAAGATCGTTCCCAATCCGGATGAAGCTCCAGTTGTCAAAAGGGCATACCAAATATTCCTTGAAACCGGCAAGCTGCTCACCACCTGTAATCAACTTAAAGATGAAGGGCTCTATTCAAGGAGCAAGAAGGTTTACAGGCCGACATCTCTCAAGCGGCTTCTCTCGGATACAATCTACAAGGGCATACGCAGAGCCAACTACGCAAAGAGTCTTGGTAACAAGAAGAATTGGGTGCTGAAACCGGAGTCAGACTGGGTTTATACCAACGTGCAACCGCTGGTGTCGGAAGAGGACTGGGACGCAGCGAATAAAATCTTTGAGGAGACTGCTCGACGATACACATCATTCAAATCGGTTCCAAAGGTTGGAAGGTTTTTGTTTTCAGGAATATTGAAATGCCAGTGCGGAGAAAAACTGTACGTTGCTCCATATCCGTCGATGAAGATTCCCCGTTATGCTTGCAAGAAATGTGGGATGAGAATCAACGAGGACATCATCGAGGATAACTTCCAGAATGCCTTGAAGGAGGTGGTTGTCGCACCTGAACAGCTTGGTGCCAACGAAGATCTGGAAAAAGAATTGGTGGAAAAGCAGGAGAGACTTGAACTGCTGAAGAAAGAGCAGAAGGAAGTAAACGGGAAAGTTGATGTTTTGATCGACTTGTACGGTAAGCAGGTACTTGATCAAAACGGGTTCAAAGAAAGATACGATCCGATTAAGACCAGGCTTGACAACATTACCCTGGAGATCCCCCGCCTGCAGGCAGAGATTGATTTCATCAAAACAAATGAGATTGCCAAGTCGTATGTAATCGAGAGAGCAACTACGCTGGCGTCACTGTGGCCTTCGTTGAGTTATGAGGCTAGGCAGCAAGTCGTGAAAGAACTTGTCGAGAGGATTGATGTCGGCGAGGATTCCCTTCATTTTGTCTTCTTTTATATCCCTTCGTTCGCGCCAGTAGAGAAAGGTTCACACATCTCCAGGGGTTCATGGCAGCCACCAGCATGACTCTGGCCGGATAGGTCAGCGACAGAAGCGAGCGGGAAATGGTAACTTTACCATCCTCAATCGGTTGCCTGAGGACTTCGAGAACATTTTTCTTGAATTCAGGCAGTTCATCGAGGAACAGCACGCCGTTGTGCGCTAGCGAGACTTCTCCCGGCTTCGGAGTCGTGCCGCCGCCTATTAATCCAACATCGGAGATTGTATGATGCGGTGACCTGAACGGCCTGACCGCCAACAGAGCGCGTTCTTTTTCAAGCATGCCGCTGACACTGAAGATCTTGGTGGTTTCGATAGCTTCGTCAAAGGACATGCGCGGCAGGATCGTCGGGATACGGCGGGCAATCATCGTCTTTCCTGAGCCGGGGGGGCCTATCATCAGAATATTATGGCTTCCGCTCGCGGCAATTTCCAGTGCGCGCTTAGCATGCTCCTGACCCTTGACCTCGCTGAAATCCTCTCCGTATTCACAGCCGCTGGCAAACAGCTCCTGCAGATCTACCCGGCACGGCTCGATGATTTCACGACCACTCAGAAACTCCACCACCTGGGAAAGGGACGTGGCGCCGATGACATCAATTCCTTCGACAACTGCCGCTTCGGGGGCGTTTTCCGCCGGAAGGATCAGGCCGGCAAGACCGGCACGCTTTGCGGCAACAGCCATCGACAGCGCACCCCTAATCGGCTTAAGCCCGCCATCCAGCGACAGCTCCCCCAGCAGGATATAGTCATGCAATCGCGGCCCCTTGACCACGCCGGTGGCGGCGAGGATGCCGATCGAGATCGGCAGGTCGTAGGCGGTCCCCTCCTTCTTGATATCAGCCGGGGCCAGATTGGCGGTAATACGCCGGGGGGGGAAATCGTACCCGGAATTTTTCAATGCCGCCTTGACGCGATCCTTGCTCTCCTTGACCGCACCGTCCGGCAGACCGACAGTGGCAAAGGCGGGGAGGCCGGGGGCGATATCAACCTCGACATCCACCAGAATGGCATCAATTCCGATCAGGGCACTGCTGAAAACTTTTGCAAGCACGAAAAACCCCCACTTAAATCAATGATGAATTTTTAATTATGGATTTTGAATTGTTTTAATTCAGCATCCAAAATTTATAATTCAAAATTGCCTTACGCTTTCAGCATTATAAAGCCCATCTGCCGCCCCGACTCTTCCTTGTCCCTGCGATATGAAAAAAATTGTTCACTGTGACAGCAGACACACTGATCGGAGGTTTGGATCGAATCTGATGTAAGACCTGCTTGCATCAGCAGTTCATGGTTGGCTGCGGCCAGGTCGAGTTGCCACTTGCCGGGATTCGTCAACTCTGCACACAAATCCCAGGTTATACCGCCCTTGTGGAAAGCATGTCTGACCGGTTCATCAACTTCATAGCAGCATTTTTTGATGCACGGACCTATTGCAGCCTGAATCTGGCCAGGATTAGAACCGAATTCCGACTGCATACCGGCCACCGCTTTCAAAACCAGTCTGTCAGCGGTACCTTTCCAACCGGCGTGAACAACGGCAATGATCTTCTTGTCAGGATCACAAAGCAGTATAGGAGCACAATCTGCTACACAAACACCTATCATGACATTCGGCTGATTGGTAATAACTGCATCTCCCTCTACAGAAAGGAAATGACTGAAATCTTCATTTGGTTCGTTGATTACTAGAATATCACTGCCATGAACCTGGCGCGGAGTCACCAGCGACTCTTGGTTGACACCAAAAGCGCGGGCAAGAAGACTGCGGTTCCCCTCAACCGCTGCCTGCTGGTCCTGCGTGTTCATACCGAGGTTAAGCGAGTTGTAGGGGGGGCGAGAAACACCTTCATGGCGGGTAGTAAAGCCTTGTGTTGAACATTGTGACCCCGGGAAAACGACTTCAACATACTGGATACGGCCGATACGATTCATCTGCATGGTACTTTCCTCCAACCCGATAACGGGATAAATTCATTAGCGAAGTTTTTTTTGCAATGAACCGCAGAAAACAACTTCTAATTTACTAAGATTCCTTTTGCCTTCCAGGCCAAATTAGGCTTTACTGCAGTTGCGCTGTCGCCAGATATATACCGCTACCAGAGCGGCACTGGACAAAACAACCCAGAGTACTGCCTTATGTGAATACTGCATAATCAGCTGTTGGTTCTCTCCGATTGTATAGCCGATGAAAGTCAGGATGGTACACCAGATACCGGCACCAAGAAGAGTGTAAACGGTAAATTTGAGGTGGTTCATTCCCGCTACACCGGCCGGGATCGAGATTAGATGACGAATTACCGGCAGGAGGCGACCGATAAATGTCGATATTTCACCATGTTGCAGGAAGAATCGCTCCACCCTTTCGAATTTGTCTGGCGGAATCAGTACATACTTGCCATATTTGAGGATCAGCGGCCGGCCAAGATAATGAGAAACGTAATAGTTGGCATACGCTCCGATAAGGCTGCCGACCGTTCCGCAGAGGATGGCGACCCACATGTTCATTTTACCCTGATAGGCCAGATATCCGGCCGGCGGCATAACCAGCTCACTCGGCACCGGAATGATTGAGCTTTCCATGGCCATCAGCAGTACAATACCGGGGTAACCCATTGCACCGATCGTGTCCAGCAGCCACTGGATGAGGGTGTGTATCAAGCAAACTCCCTTCGCAAAAAGATTAGAATGCCCTTTATACCTCAACTGAACAATTCGGGCAACAGCAGATAAAAAGGAGAAACAACTATGGCAAGGCTGGTAAAAGGATTTCTGGCTGTTATTTTTCTCATGTTAACCGCGTGTGCTACCCAGACAGGCCTTAGTGAGGAATTTGATCGGAGCGTGAAAGCGTATAACCGTTTACTCAGATGGCATGAAATTGAAAGTGCCGGTGCTACCTACCTTGATCCGGAACTGCAGGAAGATTTTCTGAAACAGACTGAAACTCTGAAAAAAAAGGGCCTCTCGGTTACTGATTTTCGCATACTCTCTTCCAAGTACATTCCGGAAAAAAAGTCCGGTGATGTGATCGCTGAATTTGATTATTACATTCTTCCTTCAAACAGAATAAAAACTATTTCGTACCATCAGGACTGGGTCTATCAGGAGAGCATCAAGAGCTGGAAACTTAAAAGCAAGTTGCCGGCCTTTGAATAAACCAGGAATTATCAGGCATGACATTATTTGAGCAAATTAAATATTTCACTGCATATCTTCAAACCGAGCGTGATGTCTCACCGCACACTCTGGCAGCCTATAGCAGCGACCTGGCACAACTGCTGGCATTCGTTATGCGCGAAAAAGGGGAAACTGCCACCGCTCAAGACATTGATCATCTGCTCCTCAGGCGTTATCTGGCCGGGCTGTCAAAGGACACCAAGAAAAGTTCCATTGGCCGTAAGCTGGCAGCAATCCGTTCGTTTTTCCGTTTCCTGTTAAGACGCGGCACCATTACCGGGAACCCTGCCGAACTGGTTGCAACGCCAAAAAAAGAGCAGCGACTACCGTTTCATCTCGACATCGATCAGGCCACCACTTTGATGGAAGCACCTGACGACGAACAGAAATACGCACTGCGCGACCGGGCAATCCTGGAATTGCTTTATTCAAGCGGTCTCCGTGTTTCCGAGCTGACCGGTCTGGATATTGATGGGCTTGATCTGGTTGGCGGCATGGTACGGGTAACCGGAAAAGGTGGGAAGGAGCGAATTGTCCCGGTTGGCGGCCGGGCCCTGCAAGCACTAAAAAACTATCTGGATCTGAGGGGCGATCATGAAGCTAAGGGCGCTCTTTTTCTCAACACTCGCGGTGGCCGCATCAACCGCCGCAGCGTGGCAAGGGTCGTAGAGGTCCACGTCACTAGAATCGCAGCATTCAAGCGGATTTCACCTCATACCCTTCGGCACACCTTTGCTACTCACATGCTGGAGGGTGGTGCTGACCTCCGCGCCATTCAGGAACTACTCGGTCACGCTTCACTCTCTACCACACAGAAATACACCCATGTCAGCATCGACCGCCTTATGGATATCTACGACAAAGCCCACCCTAAGGCCCATACGAAAAACGGGGAATAAGTTCCCTTATCCCCCGCAGCCTGAATAGATTGTAATTCAGATTTAGCGGCCACTCCGCTATCACCCGATCTTGACTTCTACCTTGTCACCCTCACTAACCTTAAGCTTTCTTTCTATCCCTGGACCAACAACGACCGAGCCATCATATTGATGGTCCATTTCTTTCAAGATCATAACCGGAAAGGTACCGCTGGTACCTGCAGCAACATTTGTCAGAATCAGTTTTTTGAAAGGGGTCTTGTAAAAGTCAGAGATATATTGAGATGTGGACTGACTGACGGCAACCATGCCGAGTGCATCAAAGCTGGCACTGGTCTCTTTATTGGCTAGGTGGCTGATATTCATCCGCAGCATGCCATCGCCTGATCCTGAATCCTCTGCTGCAGGCGCCTGAACCGCTGAAGGGACATCCCCGGGAAGTTTTGCTTCGAGCTTTTTGACTGCGAGCTTAAGCGTTATCGACAAAACCTGAAGATTTATACCATTGGCACATAACAGGAAGAGCATCGCTCCCGGAAACGCTTTGACGAGGACGTGACCGTCTGTATAGCGGAAATCGATAAGATCAAGCGTTTCAGATATCTGCAGACCATGAGTACATTCCAGGGTCAATGAAGCGGCTTTCTTTAGTGACTCTGCATCTATAAGTGCAGAACATGCGTGGGCAAGCACCTCTCCTTTGGGGCTAAAGAGCGCACTACCCATCACACCATCTACGCTGTTTATATGTTGCAGGATATCCTTCATGATACGGTTCCCCTACTTTGCCGGCACAAATGCAGACTTGATCTCGGTTTCAACGCTGTCCAGGTTGCAGTCAGACTTGACCGCAATGCTCAAATAGTGTTGTTTGGAATCATACAATAACAGATTGTAGTTTGTCGTATGGACAGCAGCAACCTTGATTTCACCCAACCCCATCAGGTCACCAATACCGTTGCCGGTTTTGGCCAACAGAACACCCTTCGCCGCCAGTGCTACCGCTTCGATACTGGAATCCTGAACCGGTGAGCCCTGTTTATCGAGTAAAACGGCGTAGGTGATATTATTTATTTCCTGCAGACGTGCTGCAATTTTACTCATTGTGCGGCGGGGCGTTACTTCCGGACCGGCAGATTTATTGGCAGTTGATCCAGCATTTTCTTCGTCAAGACGCCGAAGGGCTTCAAGCAGCAGAAAATCTGTGCGGTAATGGATCGTGCAGACGTTAGAAGTCATTTCAGGGTGAATATTAAACATGCCACCCGGCCACTTGATAATTTCGTAAATGGCCTGCTCGCCGGACTCATCACCCTGCACGGCATGTATTATCTCGCCATCAACAAAATAGATTACACCCTGGCTGTCTCCATATTCTACGGAAATTGCCCCGGTATATTTATTGTGTCCTTTAAGCTGAATGACATCAGTCAAGGAAAGACCGGCCACCGAACCTTTGAAACCGCTATTGTCTTGAGACATCTGTGCCAACCTGTAGAAGGGATAAAATCCATACAATTCACTTATGACGGACTCTACTTAAACCATAACTGCGATGCAAGTTCAAGTATGAATGTACTGAACACATAAAAAAACCCGCCGGTTTCCCGGCGGGTTCTCTTTACTTATGAGGGGTCAAATCTTTTAGTCTTCGCAGAGGTCGACCTTGACGTCCCAGTTTTTAAGCTTCATGGTGCCGTTTTTCTCAAGGTTCAGGTGCATCTTGAAGGCGCGATCCCACAGCTGTGGCTCATGCCCAACCTTGCGCTTGAGACAGTCGGCCTCGGCAATTTTCAGATACTCGTTCAGCTGATCCTTGTAGTCCGGATGAGCGCACTTCTCAATGATACGGCGAGCACGATCCTTGGGAGCCAAACCGCGAAGGTCGGCCAAACCCTGCTCGGTGATCACGCAGTCAAGGTCATGTTCAGTGTGGTCGATGTGCGAGCAGTGCGGTACCACGCAGGAGATACCGTTTGGATCTGTCTTTGACGGACGTGACGAAGGAGTATGCATCATCTTCAGATAACCGTTGCGCAGGAAGTCGCCGGAACCGCCAAGGCCGTTGATCATACGGGTACCGCCAACCAGAGTGGAGTTGGCGTGTGCGTAGATGTCGATCTCAACCGGGGTATTCATGGCGATACAACCCAGACGACGGATCGGCTCAGGTGCGTTGGATATAGAGAGCGGGCGCAGGGTGATCTTGTCGAAATACTTGTCCATGTTCGCAAAGAACTTAGGGAAACCCGGTTCAGCGGAGAGTGACAGAGAACACGAAGATGCTGCGTCCAGTTTACCGGAGTCAAACAGGTCGAGCATAGTGTCCTGAAGCACCTCAGTATAGACGGTAAGGTTGCTGAATGGCCCTTTAGCCAAGCCGCCGATAACGGCATTGGCGATGGAACCAACACCGGACTGAATCGGCAACAGGTTTTTCGGCAGGCGGCCGGCTTTTACTTCCTGGGTAAAGAATTCGATGACGTGGTTTGCAATCGCTTCGGAGGTATCATCCTGCTCGGCGAAAGCACGTCCCTGATCACGGAGTTTGGACTCAACCACAGCAATAACCTTGCTCGGATCGCAAGGGATAGAAATTGAACCGATACGGGAATCAGCCTTGGTGATATTGAAAACCTGGCGGTTTGGAGGTGTCAGCGGAGTCAACAGGTCATGGATACCCTTGAAAGATGGCTGTCCGGTGTTGACCTCAATAATTATCCTGTCGCAGATCATCAGAATTTCCGGAATAACACCGCAGGATGAGGTAGGTACAAGGCTTCCATCTTCCAGTATCTCGGAAACTTCAATGATGGCAAGGTCAAGCTTCCCTGTCGGGGAGTCCTTGGTGTAAAAACCGTAGCCCAGATCCTGGGCAAACAGAGAAAGGTGCTTGTCACCCATACGGATGCGCCCCTGGTTGATCCCGGCGGCGATGTCCTTGCCGGTCTGATATGGCCAGCGACGGTCGATCATATCATTTTGCGCCCAGCGGTTTTCAGTCTCAGCACCAACTGAGGCGCCGATGAACAGGTTGAACTTAAGTTTACCCTGCAGGTTATTTTTTTCTACGTGCTCAGCAACAGCAATAGGTACAACTTTAGGGTAGCCAGCCGGGGTAAAGCCAGACCAACCCAGATTCATACCATCCTTAAAGAAATCAACGGTCTGCTCGGCGGTCATTACCTTGTTCATAAGCGACTTGCATTGTACCCGGTCTTGAAGAGTTCCATAATCTGACATTTACTACCTCCAGTTTGTTTATTGTGTTTACAGGCCAACAACCTGTGCTTAAAAGCATCTGAAATAATTTTGCGCGGCAAAAGAAACTGTATAAATATCAGTAATTTACCGTAAAGCGGTCTGCACTTGTGCCGAAGTAGAACCGGATTTTACGCATACCGATATGTTTCGTCAAGATAAAAAGTATACATATATATAATGTTAACTTTCGTAATCAACCGCCACAATAGACGAGCAGACCGCCTTCATGTGCGGGACAACCTCTCCGGCGTGATACGGATGAACCTGATAAGCCTGTAAATCTTCAAGAGAATCAAATCGGGTTGTGAGCGCTATGTCGTACGAACGCTCAGATCTGATGACATCGACACCGGCCTCAAGATGGCGAAGCAGGTCAATCTTGCCGTCCATGCTGAGCAGCTTGTTTCTGGTAGCAGCCAGGATTTCAGTGGCAGGGTCCGTCAGTTTGAATAAAACAATGTGAGTAATCATGGTTTGATTCCTTTCTTGTCAAGAGTGAGTTTAGTGTTCTACTTTCTATTGTTCAGAAGAGGGGAGTTGTCGCAGAAAAACCACATACGCCCCGCTACCACCCATTTCACGGGGAGCCGGAGCAAATTCCAGAACCGTCGCCCGTCCGGCATCTCTAAGCCATGAAGCTACCGCCTGATGAAGCACCGGCTCCTCGGCTGAGTGGAGGCCTTTACCGGTGATCACCAACACGGCCTTTTGCCCCTTCTTTTGAGCAGAAAGCAAAAAACCGGGCAAAGCATTAAGTGCTTCTTCACGTGTAAGGCCATGCAAATCAAGCTGATGACTGACTGAAACTACGCCGCGCTTCACCTGCCTGAGACGATTTCCGGCCAGCGTTTGCAATTCACCTTCATCTGGAACAGAATCGGTAAATTTTGTATCCAGCTTCAATCTGCCGATTTCCTCAAGAAAAACAGAATTTTCCACAACCGGAAGTTCCTCTGCCGATTTCAATGCAGTTTTTTGCAGTGGGTGTAAACCTGCTTTAGCGGGCCTTTTGCCTGACGCCTGAAACGGGCGTACATCAGCCACAGCTTGAAGGAACAGATCCTGGCCATTATCAGCCGGCTCAGACTTTTTTTGAACAGCGGGCTTAATCGACTCTGCTGGTTCTGCCGCCAAAACAGCGATCCCCTTCAAGGCCCCAAAAGGGGTAACCTGAAATTCTTTCGCTTTAGGCGGATTTTGATGCTGCTTCTTTTTTGCCACCTCTTTAATCCTTTGCTACCAGTGTTATTTCAATTCTGCGATTCTTCGCCCGGCCTTCTTTGGTGCTGTTGTCAGCCACCGGTTTATGTTCGGCAAAAGCCGCGGCGGAAAGATTGAGCGGGTCAATCCCCTGCTGTTGCAAAAACCTGGTTACATTGATAGCGCGAGCGGCAGACAGTTCCCAATTTGTAGGAAAGGTACGAGTCAGTGCGCCGGTGATTTGAACAACATCAGTATGCCCTTCAATACGAATCGCCTTGTCAGTTACTTTTTTCAGCGTTTCAACCATCTTATTAAGAATATCCAGCCCCTCCGGCTTAACATCGGCTCTACCGGAATCGAACAAAATGGCGGCCTCCATATTAACTGTAAGCTTGCCCTTCAGTTCAGAGATGGTAACCTGTCCCTGAGCAATTTCGTTCTTCATATTGGCAAGCAGCTGCTCGTATGTGACACTGACCTCTTTAACTTTTTCCTCTTTAACTCTTTGCAGCTCAGAAATATCATCATTCAATTTACTGTTTTCAGCCTTCAGTTCCGTCACCTGCTGACGTAATTCACTGATATTTTTTGATAATGTATCCGACTTTGCTCTAAGAATCCCTTCCAGCTGTTTTTTATCAGCAGCAAGTACAGCTGCATCCTCAGTAAGGCGGTTAAATTTGGCCTTCAGTGCTGAATTTTCCAAGGAAAGCTTATTGTAAATCTGCTGCAGTTCCGCCAAACCCTTGGACAAACTATCGGCCTCTTCAACCTTTTTCAAGTACTTGCTTTCGGCAACCAGACAACCACTGGCAGAAACCATAAACAGGGCACAGACCGCGTAAGCAAGCAAACGTTTGATCATCATCAAGCCTCCCAAAAAATATTTTCCTCTGTTTTATACCATACAATCCGTATTTGGGTAGTGCTGAATATGAAGCATTCCGAATTTGTGACCACGAGAAAACCGGCACCAACTTGACATAACGGCGCTTTAAGACTACAAGAACAGCACCGGTTCTATTGAAATTATGCCGTGACGGAGAGCTAATGGCAGCCAAAATATCTTTTGTAGGTGCGGGACCTGGAGCGGCTGACCTCATCACCATCCGTGGTGCTCGACTGCTGCGTCATGCCGATGTAGTCATATTTGCCGGTAGCCTTGTGGATCGTAAACTGGTGCAACTCTATGCAACCAAGGCTGATATTTATGATTCCGCCGGGATGACACTTTCCGAGGTCATCACCGCCATGATGGATGCTGTAGAATCCGGACAGAGTGTCGTCCGCCTGCACACAGGAGATCCATCTATATACGGGGCCATTCAGGAGCAGATGGAGGCGCTGGACAGGCTGGGAATCGATTACCAGGTTGTCCCGGGTGTAACCAGCGCCTTCGCCGCAGCGGCAGCACTCCGGCAGGAACTGACCCTGCCGGAGGTTTCGCAGACAGTCATCATCACGCGCATTGAAGGGCGCACTCCGGTGCCGGAGAGTGAACAATTGCACGCAATCGCGGCTCTCGGTGCCACAATGGTAATCTATCTTTCGGTCGGCATGGTTGAAAAGGTAGTTGACCAGTTATTGCAAGGAGCCTATACGCCAAACACAGCTGCGGCGGTAGTCTGCCGGGCCTCATGGGATGACGAGCAGATTATTCGATGTACTCTGTCCGATCTTGCAGAAAAGGTTCGGCAGGCCGGCATCGATCGCCAGGCTCTCATCATCGTCGGCGATGTGCTGGCCGCACGCCGTGAAGGGCTAAAGGCAAAATCACTGTTGTATGATGCCGAATTTTCGCATGGCTTCAGGGAAGGTCACCTTGCCTGAAGCCATGCGGGTCGCAATAGTTGCTATAACCAGGAGGGGAGCTCAACTGGGCCAGAGGCTGTCTGAAAACATGGCCGGGCTAGAATTCTACGTATCCCGCCGCTACGCCGCATTTGCCGGCAACCGCTACAACAGCTTTGAGCCGAACGAGCTGAAAACTCTGATTTCATCTTTCTGGAATCAGTATGATGGTCTTGTGTTGATCATGGCAACCGGTATTGTGGTTCGGATGATTTCACCGCTGCTGCAATCCAAGGAAACTGATCCGGCGGTTGTAGTCATGGATGATGCGGGCAGATTTGCCATTGCGCTCCTTTCCGGGCATCTGGGTGGCGCCAATGAATTGGCGGGACGGTGCGCCTTTACCTCAGGGGCCTGTGCTGTCATCACCACCGCCACCGACGCCAACGACCTCCCCTCCTTCGACATGCTGGCCAAGGAACAGGGGTGGACTATCGACGATATCAGCAAGGTGAAGGCCCTCAATACACTGATGCTTGATAACGAAGAAATTGCCGCTTTCGATCCGACCGGTAAAACCGGACCCTGGCTAAATGACCGGGGAAACGTCACCTTTTATGGAACTATTGCCGAAGCTGCCAACAGTGGAGCGCGTGGTTTTTTGTTTGTCACCAATAATATTCTGGCGGAGAAGACCAGCCTGATAAATGCCTTGATCCTCCGTCCACGCAATCTGGTACTTGGTCTCGGTTGCAATCGCGACACACCGGCTGATGAAATAGAAGCGTTTGTTATGGCCCATCTCAACAATCTTTCCCTATCCCCAAAAAGCATATTCTGTATCGCCTCGGTAGCAGCTAAACGTGATGAAGCCGGCCTGGTTGAATTTGCCGGACGTCTGGCTGTTCCGCTGCGCTGTTTTGAGGCTGATGAGCTGAATCAGGTCGCCTTTCCATCGCCACCATCGGAGCACGCCCTGGCGGCCGTCGGTGCCGCCGGTGTCGCCGAACCGGCAGCTATTCTCGCCTCATCCGGGGGACTGTTGCTGCTGGAAAAGGTAAAATCCTCGAATGTCACCTTGGCGGTGGCAGAGCTGAAGGGGGGTTAATTGATATGACTAAACTGCCGATTATCGCCATCACAATGGGAGACCCATGTGGGATCGGTCCGGAAATAATAATAAAAGCATTGCAATCGCCTGAAGTATCACAGCTCTGTGTGCCTTTTGTGATAGGCGACCGGGCTGTTCTGGAGCGGGCGCTTGCCCTCTGCGGCTCTTCACTGAAGATCAGTGAAGTAGCTGCCTCAGAAGATGCCCGGACCGTCCTGAATGGCAACATTCCTTTACTGTCCCTATCAAAACTTGGAGCAGCCGACATAATATACGGCGCTCCCTCCGAAGCTGCCGGAGATGCTGTCTACCGCTATATCTGCCATGCGGCGCATCTCTGCCTTGATGGACAGGTAGCTGCTATGGCAACCGCTCCTATCAACAAGGAAGCGATGCATCGAGCTGGTCACGATTATCCCGGCCATACCGAACTGCTGGCCGAATTATGCGGGACGGATAATTTTGTGATGATGCTGGCCGGCGAAGTCCTGAGGGTCAGTCTGGTGACGATTCATGAATCGCTGATTGATGTACCGCACCTCATTACTATTGACAAGGTTCTTAAGACAATTCGTATTACTGCAGAAGGGATCGCACGCCTGACCGGAAAGAGCTCACCGAAGTTGGCTGTCCTGGCCCTTAACCCTCATTGTGGCGAAGGTGGGAAATTCGGCGCCGAGGAGACGGAGATCATCGCACCGGCGGTTAATGCCGCCAGACAGGAGGGGATCGATGCAATAGGACCGCTATCAGCCGACACCCTGTTCCATTTTGCTCAGCAGGGTTGCTATGACGGCGTGGTAGCCATGTACCACGACCAAGGGTTAATCCCGCTCAAGATGCTTCACTTCGACGATGCGGTCAATATCACCCTTGGATTGCCAATCACTCGCACCTCGGTTGATCACGGCACAGCATATAACTTGGCAGGCAGCGGTAAAGCTTCTGAAAAGAGCCTGCTTGCGGCAATCAGAATGGCCGCTATGATGGTACGATAAACCGTTGCTTTCCGCTTGCACTCGTCGCCCGTTTTTCGTAGACTCCCGATCATGACAACCTTCGAAACCATATCCGCAAAAGTCCGTGCTCGTCAGCGCATTACCGCCGACGAAGCGCTATTTCTGTTCAGATCCAACGACCTGCTGGGGATCGGCGAATTGGCAGCACTGGTCAATGAACGTAAAAATGGCACAAACGTTTTTTTTAACGTCAACCGCCATATCAACCCGACCAACATCTGCGTCAACCGCTGCGCATTCTGTGCCTTCTCCCGGACCGCCGGTGAAGATGGCGCCTATACCCTGGCACTCGACGAAATCTGCCGTAGGGCACGCGAGGCAGAGGGAGAAGGAGCCACCGAAGTTCATATCGTCGGCGGCCTGCACCCGGATCTGGCCTTCGAGTTTTATGAAGAGGCACTCCGCGCCATCCGCCACACCGCTCCAAAGCTGCATATTAAAGCATTTACCGCTGTAGAGATTGAATATTTTTCCCGCATTTCCGGCCTGACGATAGAGCAGGTGTTTGAGCGCCTTATGGCTGCCGGCCTCGGCTCAATGCCGGGTGGAGGAGCCGAAATTCTGGTGGAAGAGATCCGGCAGAAAATCTGCCCTGAAAAAATTTCGGGGGCGCGCTGGCTTGAGATTATCCGCCTGGCACATCTGGCAGGACTAAGAACCAATGCTACTATGCTCTACGGTCACGTCGAAAACGCTGCCGACCGCGTGTCACATATGGAAATGCTGCGAACCCTGCAGGATGAGACGGGTGGTTTTCAGGCTTTTATCCCGCTGGCATTTCAAGCTGAAAACTCCGATCTGAAACTGGACATCAAGGGGACTTCCGGCCTGGATGACCTCAAGACATTGGCAATCGCACGAATTTTTCTCGATAATTTCGATCATATAAAAGCGTACTGGATCATGCTGGGTGAAAAAATCGCCCAGGTCTCACTCGCCTTCGGGGTCAACGATCTCGACGGCACTGTGGTGGAAGAGAAGATCGGGCATGACGCCGGGGCCCAAACGCCGCAGGCCCTGGCCAAGGAGGGTATCATCCGCCTGATCAAAAAAGCCGGTAAAGTTCCGGTGGAGAGGGACACTCTGTATCACGCCATCCGTAGTTACTGATGTACTCTATGACCTACGACGTCTGTACTAGGAGAGAATATGACTCTCTTGGCCTTTTACTCGCCCCTGTCAAAAAAGGCCTTTTTCAGAGTTCCCTCCGTCGTCTGCATACTCAATTTGACATTTTTGCACGTACATGCCCTGCTCCGTTCCCCGCTCCTGGGCTTATTGTCACCCAGGAGATTCGCACCCAGTGTGAGCTTTATCTGCCGATTGTCGAGATAGCCGCCGTTTTCAATCGCCTTTATTCTGCAGCACTGAGGTATCCACCGGTCCTCTCCAGCACGCTGTTCCACAACGCTTTAAGCTGGGCTGACTGTTTAGCCGCCCTGCCGACGCAGTTCCAGTTCAGCGCCAGTCCGGCGCGACTTCTTGAATCATTGCTGGCTGACAACTCTCTACTAACCAGGTTTCTGTTCGCATCATTCCTGCCCGATCGCTTCTATAGCAGCAACGTCCGCTATCCCCTGCAACGGGATTTTATCAGGGAGTGGCTTGTTTCTAGAAAAAGGGAAACCGTTTGCTGCCTTGATGCTGCCTGCGGCACCGGCGTGGAGAGCTACGGTCTGGCTCTGCAGCTGCTAAAAGATGGGTTTTCACCTGAACAGGTCCGTATCGATGGCTGGACATTGGAACCGCTGGAGGTCTGGGCGGCAACCCATCGCCGCTTCCCCCACGACCGGCACCGAGAAACGCGCTTTCGGGAAGCAACAGCCGGATTCTTTAAAAATGGCTTCCAGACGCACATCTGCTTTAACTGTGTTGATTTGACCCAAATTGACATCAGCCAGGCTTTGCCAAAGTGCGAGGCTGTTGTTTGCGGCCGATTCGACCTTATCCTCTGTAATGGACTTCTGGGGGGGCCGATACTTCATAACAAAGAACCATTGGAGCGGACCGTCCACAATCTGTCAAAGCTGCTTTCGCCGGGGGGAATCCTGCTGGCAGCCGACAATTTTCACGGCGGCTGGAAACAGAAATGCCCGCAGTCAAAGCTGCGGGCATTGTTTGAAGCAGAGGGATTAAAGTATATTGAACCTGGCGAAGGGGTCGGTGGCCTAAAACCTTATTAACAGCCCGCCCCAAGTCAAGCCGCCGCCAAAACCCATAGCCAGCACCAGATGACCAGGCTTGATTGTGCCGTTGCGCAGGTTTTCATCCAGCACCAAAGCCACAGAAGCGGCCGAGGTATTGCCGCATCGATCCAGATTGAGCAGGAAACGTTCCTTGGGGAAATCACTCTTTTTGGAAATGAAGTCTATCATACGCACATTGGCTTGATGCGGAATGATATAATCAAGATCAGCCGGAGTGATACCGGCTTTTGTACAGAGCGTGTTGATAATATCCGGAATAACATCAGTTGCAAATATGTAGACCTGCTTGCCGGCCATTTGGAAATATATTTCGCGGGCCTCTATCGAGTCGGTAGTAACAGGATTACGTGAACCGGAAGATGGCACCTGAATTAGCGGCCACCCCCTGCCGTCACTGCGCATGTAAGTATGCTGAACCCCTGTATTGACATCACCGCCGCTGCTCAGGATAGCGGCACCGGCACCGTCGCCAAATAGCGGACAGCTGTTCTTGTCGTTGAAGTCGAGAATTTTTGAATAGGTGTCAGCACCAATGGCCATTACGGTTTTGTATTTACCGCACTTGATAAAGTTGTCGGCAATTTCCAGCGCATAAACAAAACTGGAACATACCGCATTGACATCAAATGCAAAAGCGTTCTTGGCGCCAATGTTCTCCTGAACAATGCAGCCGGTTGAGGGGAGGCTCATATCAGGTGTTGAGGTACCAACAATGATGCAGTCGATTTCCGAGGCATCAATACCGGCCGCTTCCAGTGCATTTTTTGCGGCAACAGTGGCCAGATCAGAGGTGGCCTGATCGGCATGCGCAAAGCGCCGCTCACGAATACCGGTACGGCTATAAATCCACTCGTCCGCATTTTCAACCAGATAATCAAAATGACTGTTTGGTATCACCCGATCCGGCAGACATGAACCGCTCCCGATGATTTTTGAAATGATCATTGCTTCCCCAATTCCGCTCGCACTGGCGAGCGAATTTCATTTTAAATAAATACTTTTCACTTATCTCACAAAATAACACCGTTTGTCAAGAGCGGCACGCGACATTCGGTTACTGTTATTCTTTGAATCGGAGTATATCGACAATTGAAAACGTCCACACCAGAAAAAAAGTCGCCAGAACGACTTTAGCAAATCCCGTTGCTCCATCAAGTGATTTCATCACATCAGCAGGTGTTATACTGATTGCACCACCGGCAATCTGAGCCGCAATCACCGGCGAAAGACCCCGCAGCAGAACAAACAACGCCATTATCAGTACTATGTTGACTAGTACAATTATAATCCCACCGACAACCTTACGGCCGAGATAGAGTTGCCCAAGTCCAGGCAGCACCAGGCCCGAAAGCAATAGAGCCGTCAATTTTTTATGCACGATTTATCTCCCATATTCCTGTAACTCACTAATTTCATCTGACTTTCAAGCAGTGGAATATTTTTTGACACCCCTGCGGCAGCCGTTTCTGTTTTGACTTTGCCGTGACATTAAGGCATAGTGAAATCGATTTTAACCTGTATTTCAGGAGCAGACCGATGGTTCTATTTGCAAACATACTGCTGGCACTGGCCAAACTGGTTGAACTAACAAGCGGAATTCTAACTCTTTACAAATACATTCTACTGGCCAGCGTTGTCGTTTCATGGGTTAACGCTGACCCATACAATCCGCTTGTAAATTTTATTTATCGCGTCACAGATCCGATACTCAGGCGTATCCGGAGGCACATGCCCGACACCGGAATGCTTGACCTGTCACCACTGGTCGCTTTTGCCGCAATCTATGTTCTGCAGATTATAGTTTTAGATACAGCCTACCATTACCTGTCAAGCACAAGCATGACACTCAAAATGGGGCGCTGATGTTCTAATCTATTAATCTGCAAATAAAATTCCTTTTACATCTTTCTGAATTTTGCGTAAGCAGACCAAAAAAAAACCCCGGATACTCTCCGGGGTTTTCGGTTCTGAATTGAAGTTGGCCTTAAATTCTTGTTACGTTCGCGGCCTGAAGCCCTTTCGGACCCTTTGTTACTTCAAAAGTTACTCTATCGCCTTCTGCAAGGGATTTGAAACCTTCGCCTGCGATTGCGGAGAAATGGCAAAATACATCCTCGCCACCTTCCTGCTCAAGAAATCCAAAACCCTTGCTGTCATTGAACCATTTTACTGTTCCGTTTACCATGTGCTTACTTCTCCTGATTCTTCTTAATGATTTTATCCGGAAATATCCGAACTTTTTATACCCTATCAGTATCGTACAAACCATGTCAAGCAAATTAAATCATGATTTGAATTTATTTTGAATAATTTTTCGGGCTTGTGCCAACTGGTCTCCACCCCCCTCAATCCAGTTGATAGTGATACCATGTCGCTCCATGCGCCGAAACCAGTTCCCTTGGCGCTTTGCAAAATTATGGATCGCACTGTTCAGCCTCTGAAACATGTCATTTTTCTTCATATCGCCCCGGAGATACGCACCTACATACCGGTACTCCAGCCCGTAATAATCTAGACGTTCCCACGCTATGCCGCTATCATACAGGCGCTGCACCTCTTCTACCATGCCATTATCGAGTCTGTCCCTCAGCCGGACTGTTATACGTTCACGCAACGCTTCACGCTCCCAGTGGATGCCGAGAACAGAGCTCTGCAGACTTGGGAGCGGTTCACATGCCAAGCGGTTTTCGGCCTCTCCGCGAGCGATCTCAATCGCCCTGACAGTGCGCTCTCGATCCAATATATCAGTACTATTATGTTGATCAGGCTTTAAACGCTGTAACTCCTCGACCAGTTCGCTATCTGTTTTCATCGCCAGTCTAGCTCGAAGAGCCTCGTCATACGGTACTTCAACCATGCGATAACCACGTAGAGCAGCATCCAGATACATACCGCTTCCACCGCAAATGATAGGAACTGCCCCCCGCTCGCTTATTTCTGCACGGGCTTTCAAAAATCTGCGTTGGAAATCGAATACGCTGAATTCACTCCCGGCATCCAGAATGTCGATCAAATGGTAAGGAACCTGACCATATTCATGAAGATCCTTGCCGCTGCCGATATCCATGCCCCGGAACACCTGTCGCGAGTCAGCTGAAATGATCTCTCCAGCAAACTCCATCGCCAGAGCAACAGCAAGGCGCGTCTTGCCTGAAGCGGTCGGGCCAAGAACTGCTATCAGACGTGGATCGACACATGGCTCAGTCATCTTGCAGCCCTCTCTGAACAGCCTCTGCTATCGTCCGGTTCATCCCAGGTACAGATAAAATGTCCTCAAAAGTGGCCTCCTTGATACGCTGCAAACTGCCAAAATGCTTCAGCAGCGCAACACGCCGCTTGGGGCCGACCCCTGGGATTTTTTCTATCCCGGAGGCGAGTCCTTCTTTTCCGCGCAGCTTGCGGTGATACCCGATAGCAAGCCGATGCGCCTCATCACGAATGGCCGCCAGCAGGAGTAGCGGCTTTGAGTTTTGCCGTAACACTACCGGATTTTTTCTGCCGGGAAGAAACACCCTTTCATCGCTTTTACTGACGGCGGACTCTGAAGCATTGTGCAACACGCGACTCTTCGCGAGCGACACCAGATCAAAACTACCCGCCAAGCCAAGCTCTTCAAGAATCTTCTGTACAGCATTAAGCTGCCCAATCCCGCCATCAACTACAACCATATCGGGCAGAATGACATTTTCTCTGTTATCAACACGAAATCTCCGGAGAAAAACTTCACGCAGCATGGCAAAATCATCCTGACCAATGACGGTTTGAATTCGATAGTGGCGATAGTTTTCCCTGTCAGCCTTTCCAGCCGTGAACACGGCACAGCTCCCTACCGAAAAACGGCCCTGAATGGTTGAAATGTCATAGCACTCAATCCGCTGAGGAATCCGGCCCAACTGCAGTTTTTTTGAGAGCTCAACCAGCACAGCTTCAGCTGCCGCTTCTTTTCCATCCCGCTCCTGGTAAGCAGACATGGCATTTTTGCCGGCCAGGGCTACCAACTCACACTTTGTTCCCCGTTGCGGAATAAGGAGTGACACCTTGCTGCCCTTCAGTTCCCCGAACAGTTCGGCAAGCGCAGTACGTCCATCAAAATCCAGCGGGAGCAGAATCTCTTCCGGAATAAAAACAGCTCCAGCGTAATACTGCTGCAAAAAAGCAGAAATGGCGGTCTCATCGTCCAGTTCCCAGGAAACGTTGAAGAGACGGCTCCCGGAAAGAACCCCGGCCCGAATAAACAGCAAAGCCAACTCAATCCGGCTCCCGTCACGGTAAAAGCCGACGATGTCGCTATCTCCGCAATTTAACACTACTTTCTGCTTTTCTACTGTAACTTCAATGGAGCGAAGCAGGTTTCGCCAGCGTGCGGCCTCTTCATAGAGCATTTGCTCTGAAGCATCGGCCATACGGCGCTTGAACTCAGCGACAAGCTGCCGCCCCTTCCCCTCCAGAAAAAGCATCGCCCCGTCAACAAGAACTGCGTAGGCTTCCTGCGTTATCAGGCCATGGCATGGGGCACTGCACTGGCCAATCTGGTGGTACAGACATGGCCGCTTGCGGGACATGCATGTGCCAAGCGGGTAGTGTCGTAACGGAAACATCCTGATCATCTGCCGAAGGACCTCCCGCGCAGCAGAACCGGAGGAATACGGGCCAAAATAGAGCGCACCGTCGCGTGGTCGTTTGCGCACAATTGTAAAGCGTGCAAAAGACTCATGCGGATCAATCCTTAGCGAAAAATAGGTTTTGTCATCCTTAAGGTCCAGATTATAGCGGGGGTGGTGCTGTTTGATGAGTGTGTTTTCGAGCAGCAGCGCCTCTTTTTCAGTATCGGTCAGTACAACTTCGATATCAACGACTTTAGCCATCAAGAACTTGACATGATAGCGAGAATCGCCCGACTGATTAAAGTAAGAACGTACCCGCTGGCGGAGACTGCGGGCCTTACCTACGTATATTATATCACCTGCGGCATCGCGCATCATGTATACGCCTGGCGATGGCGGAAACTGCCGTATCTTTTCTTCGAGACTCATGATTGCAATTCTACCTGTTTACACCTTGAATTGGAAGTGCCTTCATTGACTCGACAGTTGCCTTATTACGAGGCAGTTGCCGATTTTTAAGGCAGCTAACGCAAACAATAAATCATCATGATATCCTGTATAATCATAAAGTTAGCTATACATAGAGATTGGCCGCTTTCTTGCTATAAAGCAATCGCCCAACGACGGGCAACAGAAACCAACGGGGGTAATCTGTATGGAAACCATGTCAACGATGACTGGACTTAAGAGTAGTGCGGATGTTCTTTTTCTTATGCTGGGCGCTGCAATGGTGTTTGCAATGCATGCCGGTTTTGCCTTCCTTGAAGTCGGTACCGTGCGTAAAAAAAATCAGGTGAATGCTCTCGTCAAGATACTCACCGACTGGTCAGTATCAACAGTTGTCTACTTTGTGATCGGCTTTCCGATAGCCTATGGCATCTCGTTTTTAAAGCCCGCCGAAGAACTACTCGGCACATCACGTGGCTACGATCTGGTCCACTTTTTCTTCCTGCTCTGTTTTGCCGCCTGTATTCCAGCCATTATTTCCGGAGGCATCGCAGAGCGGGCCAAGTTCTGGCCACAAGTGATAGCCGGTGCAATCTTCGCAGGAATAACTTACCCAATATTTGAGTCGCTGATCTGGGGGCAGAACGCTGCCGGATTACAAATGATTTTCAAATCTGTCGGTGGTGCTGAATTCCATGACTATGCCGGCTCTGTGGTCGTCCACTCCATTGGCGGTTGGATTGCCTTACCGGCAGTTATCATCCTCGGTCCGCGCATGGGTCGCTATGTTCGTGGCAAATCACACCCCATTCTGGTCAGCAACATCCCCTTTCTCTCACTAGGATCATGGATCCTGGCAGTTGGCTGGTTCGGCTTTAATGTTATGAGCGCCGGAAACTTGGAAAAGATATCGGGCCTGGTAGCGGTCAACTCTTTGATGGCAATGGTTGGTGGAGTCATTGCCGCACTGATCGCCGGTAAAAATGACCCGGGCTTTATCCACAACGGTGCTTTGGCCGGCCTGATTGCTGTCTGTGCAGGCAGTGACATCATGCACCCACTGGGAGCATTTGCTGTCGGCTGCATTGCCTCGGTAATCTTTGTCTACGGCTTCCATTTTGAACAGGAAAAGCTAAAAATTGATGACGTGCTCGGTGTATGGCCGCTACATGGAATCATTGGCACCTGGGGTGGAATTGCCGCCGGAATTTTCGGGCAGAAGTTTCTTGGCGGGATGGGAGGCGTGAGCTTCATTTCACAACTTGGGGGGAGCGTTCTTGCGGTTGTTTTTGCCCTGGCCAGCAGTTTCGTTGTCTATGGAGCCCTTAACAAAACAGTCGGGATCCGTCTTGATCAGGAAGATGAATTCAATGGTGCCGATCTTTCAATCCACAAAATCGGAGCCTACCCGGAAGACAGCATTCGTTGACATCGGGGGGTGACAGTTTTCATGTTGGCTGGATTCGTCAAAAACCACCTTTCATGACGTCTTCTAACATACTGACATAACGTTTCTTTCGTTGACAATAGCAAGGAGAGGTGCTACTTAGGAGGCATTTTACCTGTAGACTATATCTGCTCTCCGTGCGCCGTCCGTTGCGTAGCCGGCCAAAAGAGGTCAATTAACGTGATATTATTGAAATTGTGCCGCAACATCCTACTCCGGCTTCTCGTCGTCCTTGCCATAATTTCATCTCTAGAAACACCTCCCGCCTTTTGTCAGGACACGGAGGATTCACAGGTTTTTATTGCCGGATTTAATGCCTACCAGCAAAAGGATTACGCCTCCTCTATAGAAAAAATGAACGAGGTTTTGCAAAAATATCCGGAGACTCCTCTCAGGGATATGGCTTTGTTCTGGCTTTCAAGGTCCTACTACAAAGCGGGCAACTATCAAGAGGCAGCCCGTTATCTTTCTCAACTGTCCAAAGAATATCCGGATAATCCTCTAAGAAACACTGTTGAGGAAGAGCTCCTCTCATTGACGGCACGCTATGAAAAAGGCGAGAAACTGCCGGTTGGACCAGCTTCGGGTAAACAGCCTGACCTTCTGACTGCTCAGAAAGCAAAAGCCGAGAAGGAGCGTATTGCCGCAGCCAAAGAGGAAGAAGCGAAGCGTGCAGCTGCCGCGGTGGCCGCAGAAGCTGCACGCGTTTCCGCCCTCAAGCTCGCTGAAGAAAAGGCTGCCGCCGAGAAAAAGGAAGCGGCGCGGGTCGCAGCAGCTAAGGTTGAACAAGAGCGCGTAGCCGCCATAAAAGCGGAACAGGATCGTCTGGCAACAGAAGCAGCAGCAGAAACAGCCCGCATCAATTCGCGGAAAGCCGAAGCTGCGCGCCTGGCCCAGATTCAGGCCGAGCAAAAGCTAGTCGCACAGGCCGAAGCCGAACTGACACGCATGAATGTACTCCAGGCGGAAAACGAGCGTAAGGCAGCGGCAGAAAAAGCAGAGCGTGAGCGTATCGCCTATGTTAAGGCTGATGAGACAAAAAAAGCGGCAGTTGCCGCAGAGGAAGCCCGCCTTGCTTCCATTAAGGCCGAAGAAGATCGTAAAGCAGCGTCACTTTCTGCTGCCAAAGAAACTGAAAACAGAAAAATAGCCGCTCTTAAGGAAGAAGAAACCCGTCTGGCCCAGCAGAAACTTGCCGAGGAAAAGGCACGTGACGCAAAGTTGGCGTACCGCGAAAAAGCCATTGGCCAATATAAAGCCATTATTGACAAATTCCCCACATCCACAGCGGCACTGACCGCTGCTGTAAAACTGCGTGAACTCGGTGTTGCCGTCGCACTTCCAACTCCGGCAACAGACTCTCCAATTCCGGAGAATGCCCAGGTGTTGCGGCTTGAAGTTGCTCAATTTGCCGGTTTTGAATTCAATCTGCTTGCTCGCCCTGATACATTCACCGTTGGACATCCTATTGTAATTCCTTTTGAAGTCATCAATCGCGGAAACGGTAAAGACTCGTTTTATCTGGAATCTGCGTTCCCGGCTGATTTCAAAACTCGTTTTGCCTCAGCGGCTACGCCTGAAACCGCAATCAACCAAACACCCGAGCTTGCACCAGGCGAAACATTTAAAGGGGTCATCGACCTTGTAATACCACCAGGCAGCATTGACGGACTGCGCATCACACATCCGGTTAAAGCCGCTTCTCGCTTAATTGCAGATGCCAGCCAGTCGCGTGAAGTCCGGCTGGTCGCCTCTGCCCCCCTTCTCCGTGCCGTCCTGCGCACCGAGAATATCAAGCCACTCCCCGGCAACAAGGTCCTCTACCGTATTGCCATTCTCAACGTTGGCTCAACACTTGCCGAGGATGTCACTCTCCGCTTTAACTTTCCGCCGCAACTTGAGCCGATCGACTACGCCGCTGCAGGATTCAGGCAGGAGATGAAATCAGCTCTGGTATTAGACGGATTAAAGATCAAGTCCGGGGAAAACCACGAATTAAGCGCAGTTTTCCAACTCAAGGACGACTCATTAGCTGGGCAGGAGATATCAACACGCGCCGAGCTGACTAATAACCCACTTAAAACAAACACATCCTTTGTTTCAAACTCTGCCTATGTTGAGTCCCAACGAAGCGCATCTGTACGCATTGGATCTGACCGCATTGTTGCAATTCCAGGACAGACCATCACTGTCCCGTTTGTGGTCACTAACACCGGCAATGTCCGGGAAAAGTTCAAGATAGACGCTATTGTCTCCGGTGCCAAAGACTCCATTATTTTTCATGACTTGAATCGTGACAGTATCCGTCAGGCAAGTGAGCCGACCATTAATGAAATCGGTCCATTAGCTCCACGTGAAGAAGCCAGTGTCGTCATTGAGATAAAAACACCAAAAAGTGCTACCGACAGTAGTCAGGGGAGTATCCGGGTTTCCTTTGTCTCAGAAGGTGATGCTGCTCGTTCGGCATCCGGTTCTACACAGCTAACCTATTCCAGACCTGTTTTGAAGATGGTCATGGCTGGCCATGATGGGCGGCTCAAGCCGGGTGATGTGGCTTCATTTGATCTGACGCTAACTAACAGCGGCTCTAACCTTGCCAGGGTTGTAGAACTGCAGAGTGTCTGGCCGCAACAGCTGGAACTGATAGCTGCCGACCCCTCTACCAGTGTTGTCAACAATGAAACCATCATCTGGCGTTTCAAGGAAATGGGTGCCGGTGAAAAACGAAGCATCAAGGTTTCATTCAGGGTTAAACCTGGCACTGGAGTTGGTACCGCTATCCAGGTTAAAAATATTCTGGCTTACGAAGACCAACTGGGGAACAGGTATTAATATGACACCAAGCTGCCGCATCACCATCGTCATTTCTCTGGCAATATGTTTAGCCATACCTGCCTGGGGCCAGCAGTATCTGCTGTATACTCCTCAACCAGCCACTGCAGAGCTTAAAACACCTCCTCCGGATGGTATTCTTGTTCAGGAGATCGAAATCCAGAAAGGTGACACCCTTTACGACCTTTCCCGCAAGTTTAGCGGGCGCGGCATGTATTTCCCCCAGATTCTACTTTTTAACTCGATAAAAAACCCCAACATGATTTATTCCGGAAAGACACTCAGGGTTCCGGTTACCCATAAAGAAGTGCATGATTCAGAGCAAATCAACCATAAATTGCCTGATGCGGTTAATAAACCCAGGACATCAATGAAAAGCAAGAAGGCTCCGCTTAAATCTGTGCCCCAGACCACCCCACGGCAATCAGACACTGTAATGTCACAAGTTTCGAGCGCAAGCACCGAACTGTCTTTGAGTGATTTGAAAACCGTTGCGACTAAGAAAAAGAAAGAAAGCAGCATTAAGAAACGGAATGCCGGCCATACTAAGAAAAAACCATCACATGTTGCCACAGCGAAAACAAGCAGCTCTCCCCTTGCCTCTGCCTCTGCAACTCATAAAATTGCGGATACTGCCGGACAAAAGCTCTTTGAAGCGGCGGTAAAGGCGTATCGAAAAGATGATTGCCGTACAGCTCTTGAACTGCTTGATCAGTACCTCATAGATAATTCCGGCTCACCTCTGGCCGCTGATGCCAATCTGTACAAAGCTGAATGCTATTTGAAACTGTCTGCTCAATAAGCAGCAACGTAAAACCTTTTTTTGCTACTCCAACCACTTCCACTGACCTACTAACAATTAGGTTTTCACATTATGTTACGCATCCTATGAGGTTCAAACGCAATGAAAATCACTCCGCTCGACATTCAGCAGCAGCAGTTCAAGGTAAAAACTTTTCGAGGGCTCGACCCGGATGATGTTGACGCCTTTCTGCAGTCAGTCGCAGGTGAAATGGAGGGGTTGATTCGCGAGAACAGCCAGATGAAAGAACAGCTGTCACGCCACAGCCGTGAAACAGTTGAGATGGCAGAAAAGGAGCGTGAGCTCCGTGAAACACTTCTTTCCGCCCAGCGCGTAATCGAAGAGATGAAGGCAAATGCCCGTAAAGAGGCCGAGTTGATCGTTTCAGAAGCCGAGATAAAGGGCGAGCGCATTGTTGCAGACGCTGAACGGCAGCTGGCCGGACTTAAGAGTCGAATTGAAGAAGTTCGTCGGCAGAAGATCCAGTTCGAGATGAGTTTTAAAGGATTGCTAGAAAGCTTCAGCCATCAACTTTTAACCGATGACCCCGTTTAAGCTCCCCTTTCTAAGCACATTTGATGACTCACTTATTTTGAGTGTTTATATCCAGCCACGTGCCTCAAAAAACCAGATCTGCGGAATACAAGGTGATGAGCTTAAAATCAGACTCACTTCTCCGCCTGTCGATGGTGCGGCCAACAAACTCTGTCGTGAGTTTGTTGCAGATCTATTTGAAATATCCAAATCATCCGTAGTAATTATTTCGGGGGAAACCTCCCGCCATAAACGTCTGCGGATTATTGGTAATTTCCCTGGGCAGTTCAAGAAAACGGTTTCTGCAATAGAAGAAGTGCTGAACAAACAACAAACATAAACAGAAAGGATTTAACCATGGCACAAGCAAAAACAGGCGACAAAGTTAGAGTACACTACACTGGAACACTTGAGGACGGGTCTGTTTTTGACTCATCGGAAGATAGTAATGAACAATCCAATAGCCATTCGTGTGGATGCGCCGGCACCGACAAAGGTTGTGGAGGAGAAAGCCACGCCAGCGATCCTATGGAATTTGTCATCGGAGCCGGGCAGCTAATACCGAAATTTGAGGATGCCGTTATCGGGCTCGAACCAGGCCAGAGTGTAACCGTATCTATTGCTGCGGATGATGCTTATGGACAGCGTACTGAAGAGATGGTTGCTGTCATTGAGAGGAGTGAAATACCACCTGAAATGAACCCCGAGCCAGGTCATCAAATGGAGGTAATCCTGGAAGATGGATCACCTTTCCCGGTTCTGGTAACGGAAGTAACCGATACGACAATTACCCTTGACGGTAACCACCCATTAGCGGGCCGTGATCTGACCTTCGCTATTCGACTTGTTGACATCCTGTAGATCGCAACGATCTGCTCCATAAAACGTTAGAAAGGCCGGCGATATCAAAATCACCGGCCTTTCTCTGTTTTTCCCTGCACGACTTTTATTTATTTCTGATTATTATTATTTCCCTGTTGCAACCGTTGATCCAGCTGATTCTACAGCAAAATCTTTGGCACCTTTGGGAAGATTTGCAAGAACCACAACAAAAGGAATAGCTTTACCGGGGCCAACTTCCATGTTTGCCAGTGAATCGCCGAACTGGTTGGCCATAGCCGACTCAATCTTGTCCATCGGTAGACTTTCCAGTTGCTCTTCTGTCAACGGATTCCCGCCATAAGCACTCTTGGAGGCGATAATTTGTCCAGCCGAATCAAATACGGTAACTTTAACCTGAAGTGCCGCACGTTGTGTATCATATTCATTAAGTGCCTCACCTGAAATCACCAGCAGTTCTCCTGCTTGATCATTATTAATGAATACTGATTTGACACTTTTTACGGTAATTTTGCCACTCTCCTGAGCTCCGGTCTCCTGGGTGGTGGGAGACGAAGAATAGGCAAGATAACCGAGATAACCTACAATCGCGATTACCATTAACGACATCGCCCCAACGACTGCACCAAAAAACGGATTAGGCTTGCGCCTTGAGGAAATTGACAGCGGCGGCAACTCGTTCTGATCAGAATCAGAGCCTACTTCTGAAAACGACTGTTTAAATGTTTCATCACCCGCAATTTTGTCTTTAACTTCAGCAATAGGTGCAAACAGAACTTCCTGCGAAGGCTTTAAATCCTCCGGATTAACCTGCTGAACCGCCACAGAAGTCAATTCGTCGCCAAAATCAATTTCACCAAGATTAAATGACGTATCAACTGGCGTGGAAAGAGAAAATAATGTGCCACTTTTTCTACTCGTATCCTTGCCACTCATGTCCATGGATTCAGCAAAGCTGTCGCCTTCGAAATCAAAGGTGATGGCTTCACCTGATGCTTCCGGAGCGTTTTGCACAACCTCTCCAAACATATCATCATCTGAAAAGTCGAGGCCCTGTGGCGCTTCTTTTCGAGGCAATACCTTTGCCGGTTCGGCCTTGGCATCAGTAAAATCATCTATTGACAACGCTGACTGCATGGTCGAATCAGGCTCAGTGTTGCATTCGCCAAAATCGAAACTCGAAAAATCAACATCACCAACCACATCATACGACTTAACTGCAGAGCCGGCGACATCCTCACCGCCTGCGACCATAAAATCATCCGGTTCAATGGGAGTGGCTGAATCATCAAAGTTCGACGTTTCTAACGAGCTGAAATCGTCCGCTATGTTGCCGGCAGAAGATACTCCGGCAGCTTCAGAGCCAAAAGGAGAACCCGGAACAACCCCTGCAGCAAATTGCTGGTTCAAGGATTCTTCTTCCGGCACCTCTTTTTGCACCCTGAATACATGCTTGCACTTGGTGCAGCGGACCTTGACACCCTTATCCTTGACCCTTGAATCGTCAAGTCGGAATCTGGTCTGACATTTTTCGCATTGGATTATCATCTGCGACTCCTCGATGATGACAGCTTATTTCGCGGCAATCCACGGAACTATCTGAAACAACGTTAGTCCTATATCAGAAAGGGTGAAGGGTGTCAAATCATTACTCTGAGGCATTTCGACTATTTAGTCAGGTTTTGCGAGCATATTCCGATAATCGGACATGTCAGGCAGCGACTGGCGTCCTTGCCGTCGCAGCCGTCACTGATACCGAGATGAGCCAGAGAAAAATCATATTTAACCGGATCGGCCGGGTCAAGAACTCGCAGAGACGCTGTAATTTCCTGTGCCATACGCCAATCTGCGGCTTTTCTGCCGGTCAGGCCGAGATAACGGCTGATGCGACTTATGTGCGTATCAACCGGAATAATCAGCTGTGACGGAGAGACACCATCCCATATACCAAGATCGACACCGTCGGCAGGGCGAACCATCCAACGCAGCATCATGCAGAGCCGTTTACAGGCACTTCCGGAGGATGGGGCGGGAAACAAAAATGGGAAGTATGAGTCGGGAGGGATTCCATGATCCCCAAAAACTTCATGATAGTCCAGCGCCAGCACTCCTGCTGTGTAGCGATTCAAGGAGCCGCTTACGTCAATATCTGCAGCGTTATGACCGAGCAGAAAAAATGACTGGATGCTGCCGGTCTGCTCCAGCATCTGACGCAGACCCAACAGTAACGCACAGAGATCCCGGCCATCATTAAAACGGTGCTTGAATCCAGAGAAGGTACGCAAACCGGCCTGAGGATCAAATGTTTCTACATACGTCCTCGGTGAACTCCCCATCTCGGCAAATATTGACTCTAGCGTACGGAGAATTATGACTATTGAGCCGTAGGCAAAGGATGAGGCGACCACCGCAGCAATCTCACGATCTCCCGGATCAGCGTAGCGATGGCAGAATGAAAGCGGATCATTGCCCAGGTGCTGTTCGGATTTGGAGGCATATAGCGCATCCAGCGTGGCTTGTATATCAGACATCCGCCTCCCGTAAAAACTGGGCGGCGTCCTCTGGCGACGTTGGATTAATGTAGAAACCGGTACCCCATTCAAACCCGGCCACTTGAGTCAAACGAGGTACGAGCTCGATGTGCCAGTGGTAATCATACTCCAGCGAATTCCAATGCTCTGGTTTTCCGGGGCGTCGGTGCATAGGCGGAGCGGTGTGCAGGATAAAGTTGTATGGTGCGTCGCGCAGCACCGTCTTGACCCGCAGCAGCATATCTTTCATCGCGACCGCCAGCTCCGCCAGCTGGGCATCGTTCATCAGAGCGAAGTCATGACTGTGACGCTTGGGATAGAGTCGCAGTTCGAATGGTGAGCTGGAAGCGTATGGCGTCAGCGTAACAAAATTTGAGAACTCCTTTACTACTCGTACACCTTCGCGCAATTCAAACTCTATCAGATCACAAAAAATACAGCGTTCCTTGTCATTGAAATAATTTCTGGCAACTTTCAGCAGGGTACTCGCAACGGGCGGAAGCAGTGGGACCGCGATGAGTTGGCTGTGTGAATGTGAAAGCGAAGCCCCGGCGCGAGCGCCATGGTTTTTGAAAAGGACCATGTAGCGAAAGCGAAAATCCTTGCGCAGATCGAGATAGCGATGGCGATACGCCGTAAGCACATCGGCTATCTCATTTACCGTTAAATCAGCCAGTGTCCGGTCGTGGTCAGGAGTTTCGATGATCACTTCATGCGCACCGATGCCGTTCATGACGTCATACATACCGTAACCACGGTTATTGAGGTCCCCCTCCACCCTCAGCGCAGGATACTTGTTGGGAATCACCCGGACGCGCCAATTGGCTGCGTTGGGCTGTCCGCCAGGGCGAATGGCAAATATTTCAGGAGGGGTTTTATCCTCATTGCCATAGCAGAACGGACAGGCAGTCATCTTGGTCTGCTCGGGCTCCACCTGAAAATCACGCGGACGGCGTCCACGCTCGGTGGCAATAATTACCCAGTATAGTTTTAACGGATCCCAGCGAAGTTCAGACATGTAACCTCCAAAAAAAACAGGGTCAAGGGGCCAGGGTCACGGCGTAAGGAAAATAACAAAAATCCTCGCCTCTTGACCCATGACCCTTGCCCCTTCCTTATATCAACCAGTTATCCAATTCAATATCCGCTCCTGCGTAGTACAACATCAGCGGCGCATCGGTCGGCCAACGACCGATTTCCTCATTATCACGCACCAACGCAACAGACGCGAACAGCTTGCTTCCATCCTCTAACTTGAGGCTATTCAGGGGAATACTGATCTCACAATTCCTGGCAATCTTCCAGTGGCAGTAACTGCTTGTCGGTGTCCAGACACCGTTTTCCTTAACCAGAAGCAAACCGCCATCGTTTTTCACCTGTAAAGAGAGCCGATAGTCACGATCATAGACCAAGTGGAGGTGCAGAATATCATCATCTTTCAGCAGGCGGGAGAGTTCCTGGACCCCGTCGATTCTGATGAAGAAAGAGCTGCTATTATAGCCATAGTAGAAACTCTGCAGCATGCGGTCGGATGAGTGCATGGCAGAACCCTGACGTGTCAGGTCATACAATCCGGCCGCCAGCCATTCAAAGTAATCACTGATCCTGCCGGTAATCTCCGGATCAATAAAGGCGGCAGGCTCCCGAATCAGTCCAGCCGGATTCTTCTTCTTGATCGGCTCCAGCAACTCGCGCGGAGAGTCCTGACCCAAGAGTCGGTAGACATTCATCAGGTGCTGGCGGAAAAGCCTGTCAAACCGGTCGCTATGCGGTGAAAAATGGTCATCTCCATACCACCAGAACCAGTCGCTCCCTTCGGCGGCATACAGTGAACGGCAAATCATTTCAGCCGTAGCATCCGTTGAAGGCTCACCGCTCTCAAAGGCGGCAGCCACCAGCTGATTCGTCGAAACAGCGGCTTGACGGGCCTTGGCAACCAGATCCCAGGCAAGATTTTCTTCAGGATGTCCGATCCAGATTCCGTAGTTGCCGTTGATCCACGATCCGGGGAAGATCGTATGCAGCCTTCCGTCGAAGCGGGTTTCTTTTAACACCTCACTGCAGGTTGCCAGGCGGAGCGCCGCTGATCCGGCAATCCCCCTGTACATACCCTGCAAAAAATTATAGGCGTTGTCGGGGTAGTATTCCCAGGCATTCTCGCCATCCAGAATGATCGGAACGACGCGCCCTTCTCCACCCAGACGGCTCTTTATTGCGCTCAGCCGACCACAGAGGTCAGCCACAGCACGCGGCGCTTCCCATTGTGAGTAGGTAAAGCCGATCAGGTCGGAGAGTTGGTGATCGCGGAAAAACGCACCGATCTCACCCTGGCTGCTGCTGTAGCGCCAGGGTCGATACAAACGTTCCTTACCGGCACCAAGGCCACCATCCATACTTTTTTCCAGAATCTCCTCATCTGTCGCAATCCAGCTGATACCGCTTCCGGCAATAATCGTGAGCGTCTCGTTACTGACTGATCCCTCCGAAGGCCACATTCCGGTTGGAGTGAAGCCGAAAATCTCGCGGAAATAATTAATTCCGCGGATAATCTGGGCGCGGGCATCCTCGGGATGGCGAAAACTGGCGGCCGGAAGGTGGACCCGAGGCATGGCCGTCTGTGCCATTTTCAGATCACATAACAGCGGCAGAATCGGATGATAATAAGGTGTTACCGAAAGTTCAATCCGCCCCTCCAGGTGAAGACGCCGATACAGCGGTACTATAGCCTGCAGTAGTTCCAACTGGGTGGCAAAGAGTAGTTCCTTGTCTGCTGTGGTAAAGTTTTCACCCTTGGCAACCAGAGCAGCAAAGACCGGGTAGCGGCGGCGGGCCGCTTCTCCGGTCCAGGCAAGAAAGAACCAGACCTGCAGATCCATGAGATCCTGCTCACTGAAATGCCTGACCCGTTCTGCAGCACTCCCCGGTTTCCCCTCTCCGGCCATATAAAGCAATTCGAGATAGCGCCGGGAAGGTTCAATCATATTTTGGCGATTTGCCGAGAAAAAGTTCTCCAGCAGGAACACGCGGTCATCGTGATTCAGATCAGCCGGAGCGGCTTTCCCCTTTTCAAGAAACGGATCGATGGCACTTCCGGAAGCGTACTCCAACAGCTGCTCAATCAGAGACGGCACCAGATTGAAAACCGCCTTGGCACCCGGTGTGTCCTCAACAATAGCCGGCATGTCGAAATAGTCCTTGATGCCGTGCAGATACGTCCAGGGAAGTGCATATTCATTTTTTAGCGGGTCTTTGTAGTATGGCTGATGCATGTGCCATACGATGACAACGTCGAGCGGCTTGGTATGGGGCATAACAGGTTACACCATCTCCTTTTTCCACCCGACAATCTTCTTCTCGTACTCACTCAGCAACTTCTGGGCCGCTTTTTGATCACTGGCCTCAGCCACAATATGGACAACGGGCAGATACTGGTCAGGAAGTACCAGGACCCACTCCGCTCCAAAATGCACTTTAATTCCGTCGATGAATGTCGCCTCCTTTTCCAGGCTGTCCTCACTCATCTTACGCATGATGCCCCCCTTCATTTCCCAAGGGCATGGCAAGCTGGTTTGGAGAAAAGCTGCATGCGGGACGGCAGAGAGCGCCTGTGACAGCGTTATTCCTCCCGTAGCGCTAAGCTCCATCAGTTTCGCTATGGCGAACATACCGTCGAAAGCGGCCTGAAAACGGGGGAAAGCGAAGCGACCGTCCGTCGTACCGGTCAGAACTATTTCTGAAGATGAGGCGATCTCCTGCATAGCGCGGTCCGAACTCTTTGTCCTGACTACCTGTCCCCCCTTCTGTCCGACCATCTTTTCAACAGTTGAAGGGGTCTGCACCGGCACAGCAATCGTACCCTTCTGCCCCCCCTTCATCAGCAACGCCACGGTCAGTGAGAGCAGCTCAATACCGGTGTAAATCCGGCCGGTTTCATCTACGATCGTGATCGCTTCAGCGGACGAGTCAAGCCAGAAACCGGCCTGTGCTCCGAGCGACGAAACAATTGCCGAAAGCTGGTTAAGGGCCAGATCTTTCTCCTTGATCTGAACACCGCGCCCTTCGTCCACATATGCATTAAGTGCGATGACCGATAAGCCAAGTTCATTTAAAAGCTGAGGCAGTGTCTGACTGGCAGGAGAAAAGTTGAAGTCCACAACGACCGTCAATGCCGATTTTTTAAGCATCTCCCGATCAAGTGCCCGCAAAAATCCTTCGCGATAAAAATCTCCGACATTATTGATATCTGTGATAACTCCCGGCTCAGTATGGTGTGCCCGTCGGAAATTTTCCTTGAAAAAGGTACGCTCCACATTTTTCCCCATGTTGCTTGAGAAATCGAGACCATCACCATCGATAAAAACGATTTCCAGCAGGGCGGGATCATCCTGCGCCTGACGGAAATGCACTCCGCCAACCTCGCCGAATGTCTTTAATTTATAGCGTACAAGCGGCAGTGACGTCATCTTCATGTCGCGAACATTGACCCCGGCAGAGAGCAGACCACCCACAAAACAACGCTTGAGCATGCGTGAAGATGGATTGGAATCACGACCCGCCAGCACAAAGCTACCTTTGGGGAGCGATGTACCGTAGGCGCATCCGAGCTTGGCACAAAATTCAGGGGTGAGCTCCACATTGGAGAGACCTTTGATAATTGCCCCCTCAAATAAAGCTTTTTTCCATTTTTCCCCCCAGATCATATTGGAGGTTACCGTTGCACCCGCCTCTATAGTTTTTTTAGGCCATATTTTAACATCCGCCTTGATGACCGCTTCGTCGCCAATCGATGTCTCGTCAGCAACAATAACCCCCTCTTCAAGAATTGCCCCCAGACCGATACGAACATTGGAGCAGACCACACTGTCGGTAATCCGGGCCCCTTTCTTGACGTAAGAGTTGTCCCAGATTATACAGCGGTTGAGCCTGACCCCCGCTTCGATCGTACAGTTGCGGCCAATCACCGAATCCTTGATACGCACGTCACCCAGAATCTGGCTGTTGTCGCCGACCACTACAGTACCTTCAAGACCGGCAGCATGCTCCAGCTTCACATCGGCACCGACCCGCAGATCCTTGCCGACAAAATCAAGCTTGGGCTCGTCGATCTTCAGATTGACCCTGCCTTTGAAAATATCATGGTACGCTTCGCGATAGGAGTCGGTATTGCCGATGTCGCGCCAATATCCCTTGGCGGTCACACCAAACAGTGCATCCTTTTTTTTGAGCATAAGCGGGAACAGATCCTGTGAAAAATCAAAATTTTCCCCCTCCGGGATATATTTCAGAACCTCCGGATCCAGCACATAGATCCCGGTATTGATTGTGTCGGAAATAACTTCACCCCAGCCCGGCTTTTCCAGAAACTGGGTTATGCGTTTCTCCTTATCAGTGATCACAACACCGAACTGGAGCGGGTCCTTGACGGATGTCAGCGTAATTGTGGCCTTCGCCTTATGGTCTGCATGAAAATCGATGATCTTCTTGAGGTTAAAATCGGTAAGGAGGTCACCACTGATGACCAAAAAACTTTCATCCAGATACTTTTCGGCCGCCTTGACCGCCCCGGCAGTACCCATATCGGCAATCGGAGTAACATAGGTAATCTTGACTCCGAAATCGGAACCGTCGCGGAAGAAATTTTTGATATAAAACGGCTGGTGGTAGAGCAGCATGACCAGTTCGGTAATGTCGTGTTTCTTCAGCAGCTCAACGATATGCAGCATGATCGGACGGTTAAAAAGCGGGATCATCGGTTTTGGCATACTGCCGGTTAGCGGCTGAATGCGGGTGCCGAAACCACCCGCCATAATGACTGCTTTCATAGAAACTCCTTGAGGATAGGGTCTTGTAAGGGGCAAGGATCAAGGGTCATGGGGCAAGGGCAGGAGGGTCTAGGCAGACTGTATTTACTTGCCCCTTGGCCCTGCTTTACACTCCTGTTTTCGCTTTCTGCGCCTTCTTGGCCAGCACCCTGGCAATTTCCTGTTTCAACTCCGTCAGGTCACCCGACTTGACCACATAGCCGTCAGCCAGCCAGGCCGAAAAGTCGTCTTTATAACAGGAAAAGGCCGAGCAGAGGATCACCGGCATATCGTGACGTTCCTTGACCAGCTTCTGTAGCAGGTCGATCCCGCTTTCGTTCTTCAGCTTGATATCAAGCACAGCTAGGTCAAAAGACCCCTCATGCAGCTTCTCTACCGCCTCGCTGCTGCTCGCTGCCGTCACAACTTCGTACCCCTCATCTTTTAACTCTTCAGCGTACAGTAACCGGATGTTGGCCTCATCATCTACCACCAGTAATCTACTCATGGCTGCTCCTCCTTGCGGGTCGGAAGTGTAATGGTATAGCGGATCCCATCTTGTACGTCCGCTTGCGCAACGAACGGAATCCCCTGCTTTTCAAGCATGGTTTTACACAGAGCCAGCCCCAGTCCGGTTCCCAGGTCACGGGTTTCCGAAAACGGCACCAGTAACCGGTCAAGCTCTGTCTGAGAAATCTGTCGACTGTGGTCATCAATCCGGAGGATGACACAGTCCTCACCACTCTGAGAGCTGATGACAATAGACAGGTCATTGCTAATGACGTTGATATCATTCTGCAGCACTGTTCGAAGACAATAGGAAAGCTGTTTGAAGTCGATATATACCGGCGGAAGGTCATGCCCGGGCGCATAGCCGGTAGCGTAGCCCAGCGACGTTAAAGTGTCAGCGGAGTCGCTCAGGGCTGTCTCGACCAGCTGGTTTACGTCCCAAAAATCACGTGTTGGATACAACGAATCGGAATAATTGAGTATTTCATCCAGAACCCCTTCCAGCTGATCGGTTTCGTCTACAATTGATTCGATAAAGCTCCGTTTGGGGTCGGACTCAGGGCTGTTTTTAAGCATGGAGCGGGCAAACCCCCCGATAATCATCAGCGGGTTACGAACCGAGTGAGCGATACTCGAGGTAATCCGGCCGACCAGAGCCATATTCTCCATCCTGACTATCAAATCCTGCTGCTCTTTCAGTTTTTTACCCGCTTCTGTAACCCGGTTAAGTTCAATCTGGAGCTTGTCATACAGCGAGGCGCGTTCAATCGCAAAAGCAACCGGAAAGCCAAATGTTTCCAGAGAATGTATATCTTCTTCGGTTATGGAGCGATGTGTGATGCAATTATCGGCTATAATCATGCCGATCCGGCGATTGCGTGTAATCAGCGGCATCAGCAGGAAGGTATCAACCCCAAGCAGGCGTGCCATTTCCGGCGGAACGTCCGGATGCTGAAATGCCGATTCGACCATGATAGGGAGCTTCCCATCCAGTGCTTTGATGAGGATATGGTCTTTATTTGAGAGAGGAACTGTTAACTGTTCGAGGAGATCGTGGAATTTTGCACGTTCGGAGGAAAGCTTGTTAAGCCGAAAATTTTGAGCCAAGGTCTGCAGGTCCATATCGTTCTGCACTATCTCATCCCAAACCTGGCTGGCTTCTTCAATATTTTTGGGGCCAATACCCAGGTAGCCGCTCAACATACCCGTTTCGCGATCAGCCAGCAGCAGAAGAGCGCGGTTCATGCCGAACCCTTTACCGGCAGTAATAGCGGTCAGGGCTACAGAAAGCACCTCGTCCAGATCAACCGAGCTTTGCAGGACGGATCCGAGTTCGTGGAAAAAACGCATTTCCAGAGTTTTATTATCGAGGAAACTTACCAGGGACTGGATCTGAATTTTTTGACGGCTGTATTCTGCCAGGAAGTCAATAAGAACAGGCGCCAACGGGTTATTGTCGTCACACATACTTTTCAGATCTTTCATAAATCTGGGACAATCGCAGCATTTCTCCAGATTGCGCTGCCGCTTTAAAGCAAGCAGATCCTCTTCACCCTGGCCTATCTTTGGGCAATCGTCTTTCTCAATTACGTCCCTGTTCCAGCAACACTCCTGGTCCACTAAGAACCTCGTATAGATGTTTTAGGTCAAATTATATCAGTCAAAAACTGGTACGCAACCATGCTGCCTAGTTTCTATCCGGAAACTCCGGATAAGAAACTGTCGGTTTCCGATTCGGGAAGGCGGAATTTTCGTCAATCGAGGGGTTGCGAGGAGGCGTACATGGGTACGCCGCACAGTAAGCCTGAAGATTGACGCGGTCATGGCGGAAAAGAACCCTTCCCGGACGGAAACTACTTCACATTCCACGTTGTTCCCTGCGCCGAATCAAGCAGCACAATCCCCTTTGCCAGCAGCAGATCGCGAATCTCGTCACCACGCTTAAAATCACGTGCACCACGCGCTTCAGCCCGCTCGACAATCAACCGCTCGATCTCTTCCGGAGACAGATCAATCTGGACAGCCTTGGCAGACCTGATTCCTGACAGCCAAACATCCGGCGCGGTTGCAAAAAGTCCCAGCACACCTCCGGCTTCGACTAACAGATGGCGAACATGCGCAATAAGTGACAGGGATAGCGGAGTCATCTCTTTTGTTTCAGCAATAAACCGGTTTGCACCCCGCACGGTTTCAAATAATACACCAAGCGCCTGCGCGGCATTGAAATCATCGTCCATCGCATCAACAAAACGGGGCAGGAACTGTTCGATCTTTTCATGCAGCTCCTGGCCAACCTGAGACAGGCTCTCGACGACGGTAATTTCAGCAGATGGAGACTGCTCTTTCAGGATATCGTCCAGTGCGGCAAGACAGGAATAAATCCGCTCCAACCCTGACTGCGCCTCATCCAGATTCTGATCGGAGAAATCTATTGGCGAGCGGTAGTGAGCCGAAAGAATGAAAAAACGGAGCGTTTCAGGGTCGTATTTCTTCAGCACCTCACGGATGGTGAAAAAATTACCAAGCGACTTGCTCATTTTTTCGGAGTTGATATTGACAAACCCATTATGCAGCCAGTAGCGGACAAACTGGCAGCCGTTGGCACCTTCCGACTGGGCTATTTCATTCTCATGGTGGGGAAATACCAGGTCTTTCCCGCCGCCATGGATATCAAAAGTTTTACCCAAAAATTCCATACTCATCGCCGAACATTCAATATGCCACCCGGGGCGTCCATTGCCCCATGGTGATTGCCACCACGGCTCTCCCGGCTTGGATCCCTTCCAGAGGGCAAAATCCATCGGATGACGCTTCTTGTCCCCTATTTCAACCCTGGCCCCGGCCTGCATCTCCTCCAGGTTCCGACCGGAGAGCTTCAGATAATCAGGAAATGACTCCACGGCATAATACACATCACCCTCGGAGACATATGCATGCCCCTTGGCTATCAGACTTTCGATAATATGTATGATCCCGCTCATATGATCGGTGGCCTTCGGTTCCAGCGTCGGCTTGGCAAGCCCGAGCCGCGCCATATCCTCATCAAAAGCCTCGATATAACGGTCGGCAATCGTGCGGTAATCGGTCCCTTCCTGATTGGCCCGGTTAATGATTTTATCATCGATGTCGGTATAGTTGCGGACGTAGGTGACGTCGTAGCCGGCGTATTTCAGATAGCGATAGATGATGTCGAACACCACTCCGGCGCGGGCATGACCGATGTGGCAATAATCATACACCGTGACCCCGCAGACATACATTCCGACCTTGCCTGGAACCAGCGGAACAAAAAGCTCTTTCTCACCCGTGAGGGTATTGTAGACACGCAATGCCATACGATGAACTCCACTTGTAAAATGAGTGGCATTATGCCTGTTTGTGGCGGGGATGGCAAGGAGGGAAATGGGGAATAGTTACGGTTTGGCTGCGGTTCTGTATTGATAAATTTTTATAATAATCCAGGCGAATCCGGCACCGGCAAAATCTGCGATTATATCGCTCCACTCGGCAAATCTTGTGGTAGTCATGTTGGCCTGAAGAATTTCAATCAGAATCCCAAGGGTTATCCCGTACAAAAAAGCCCACGAAACCGCCCCGCTGCGCGGCTGAAGAGAGAGATACGCCAGGCTGGTGATCACGGCAATGGCTCCGGCATGATTCAGTTTGTCCCACCCGAGGCCCGAAGGTGCCGAAGCGGAAGGTATCAGTGCCAGCCAGAGGACCATAACCGTCAGACCGGCGCAGGCTAGAGTTGAAACAAATTTTGAATTTTGGATTTTGGATTTTGGATTGCTCATGCACTGCCAATATACGTAGTTGGAGGTATTACTGAGTATGGCTAAAGAAAAACATTATTTCTAAATTAGAGCCTCATCCACAATTCAAAATCCAAAATTGCCTTTCAAAATTGCTTCTTCCTCCGCAGCATACCCTTCAGAGTGCCTTTCATCTCTGCCACCATTGCGCTGTCTTCAGGTGATAGCTTGGCCAGATATTCCTTGATGAATACCAGAAAGATCGAACAGAAGAAGGCTGTAACCGTCGCGAGGATAACGATAAGGGAACGCTTGGGTTTGCTTTTATTGCTGGGCACCACGGCATCGTCCAGCACCTGAAGCGAAGAGGAGTCCCGGGCCTCATTCAACTTTGCCAGCTCAAACTGCCTGGTCAACTGTTCGTGGATTGCTTCCTGAGTCTTAAACTCCCGGAGTTTCCTGAAATACTCGATTCCGATTGCCGGTGCGCTCCCTATCGAAGGGATACCGCCACCAGAACCTGACACACCTGTCATGACAGCAAGCTGCTTTTTCAGCTGGGCCAACGAGGCCAGCAGACTTCGTACTTCAGGAGATTCATCAGTCAGATTTTGACGCGCTGCGGCCAGTTGAACCTCTATGGTGACGATCTGCGCCTGAAGTTTAGCAATCGATTCAATTGATGCCTTAATCTGGTCATCAGCTTTGAACATACTACTTTTTTCCTGGAAGGTGCGTAAATCTTCTTCCGCCTTTTTAAGATCTATCTTAACAACAGCAAGTCGCTTTTCAAGAAACTGGCGTTCCGTCCCTGCCTTGGTCAGGTTCAACTGCAGGCTTTTCCGTTGCAACTCATCCACAAAAGTATGGGCAAGCATTGCGGCCTTGCGAGGATCCTTATGGTCTGCCGTTACCGTAATAATACCATCCTTGCCCGCCTGAAACTTGACCATTGCTGCAATTGCTTTACGGAGCAGGTCAGGGTTGTTGTTTTTCAACTCTGTTGCCAGGTCCATGCGCAGAATAACAGCATCTGCAACAGAACGGCTTTTCAGTATGCCCAGATACAGGTCAGACGACCCTCCCAGACCGGCAGCAAGCCCCCCTCCCAGGCCACCCAACTGACCAAGCAGTGCCGCAGCGGTACCACCGCCGCTATCTTTTTGTGGGGGTAATATCTTGGCTGTGGCAGTGTAAATATTGGGCAGTAAAAGCGAGTAAACAACTGCCAGAAATGCGGCTGCCAGTGTCAGCCGAATAATCAACGCGCGCCGTCGCACGAGAACCTGCAGAAGTTCCAGCAGATTAATTTCGTCCTCTGCCGGTATCTCATTTTGATCATGATTTTTCTGTATCACTTCATCCATGCGTAACCTCTACTGCCCTGACAGATATTTAATATTTACAAACGGCTGCAATAAAGCACTGACCGCTTGCAGGGTGGGAAGCATTTCTGCAATTGCCGTGTTCCAATCCCCAATATTGCTACGAGGCACATAGACGACATCACCGGACTTAAGCATAATCGGCAGCGCCTCTCCTCGCAGCGTCTTTCCAAAGTCCACAACCAGAAGTTCGCCTTCTGTGGCACTTAATGAGCGGATAATCCGGACATAGCGGAAGTCATAGCCAACATCAGCAAGCTCTGCACTTGCGATCGCCTGGGACAGGTTCATACCGGCAGGCGGCATAGGAACAGGCCCCGGCTTCTTGACAGAACCAAATACAAAAACCTGTTGATTACGATTATCCGGGATATAAATTGCATCGCCCGGTTGAAGAACCTGCTGAGCACCGGCATCAAGCTGACCACGTGTCAACACCGCTTCCAGGTCAACGGGAACAAACTGCCGGCTTCTCGTTATGCGTGCCCCTGCAATATCAGCTTTTTCATCAAACCCACCACCAAGTGCAACACCCTCCAAGATGGTCATAGGCCGGTCCATGTAATAGACACCAGGCTTCTTGAACTGACCCAGTAGGTAGAGGGGCCGGCTTCGATACTCAGTTACCTGGATAACAACCCAGGGATGCTTATAATAACGCAAGTAGGCTGTACGAACCTTTTCCTGGGCATCAGGGATAGTCAGTCCAACCACCTTTATACCACCCACTTGTGGGAGATACACTATTCCGGCGGCATCAACCACGCTGCCGCCTTTGATGGCTTTATCTCCGGCAGCAGATGTTGCGTTCTCAACTCCAGGCACACTATTAGACACGTTACTAGAAATTCCGCTCACGTTAATAGCAAGTACATCATATGTGCCGATAGTATAAATGGCTGGCTGGCTGGATGCCGACGGCTCGGGAGTAACAGTAATAACCTGGCGGTCTACGATACTTGTCGTAGATGCGGAGATTTTCTTGACTGTTCCAGGTTCAAGGTCTTTAAAGGTCGCACACCCGGAAACAATCACTCCGAATAGACAAATCATGGTGGATATTGAAAAACTACGCATTGAATAAAACATCATACTCTTTCACCTATTTACCTTCAATTTTGCGCCGCCATGTGCTGGAAAACAATCTAAACTAGATAGTGTTAGCAAACTTAAAACTTTACTTCCTACGCCAGTTAAACAGACTGGTCAATACATAATCTGAACAAGAGAGGTACAGCCACAGCTACTTACTTCCATTTTAATACCGGTAGCGCAGCTCAAACTTCACCAACTGGTTCGTTCGTTCAACCCCATCAACAAGATTCAGGTTGGTGGTCTTCTCGATTCCATACCCAAGTTGTCCATCAATAGCAACAGTCAGCGGTAAAGACCAGAAAACCCGCCCGGCATGTTTTTTCTCTATCGCCTGATCAACCCCGGCGACCGGAATCCGTCCGACAACGCCACGGTTGGTATAAATGTATTCCAGCGCCAGATTGTTGCGCACACTGAACCAGTGACTGCCGCGGAAGAAAAAATCCTGCGTCGCCCCACCCTGTGAGTGGCCGATTGGCATACCCTTGTAGATATATCCAGCAGGAAACATGCCGGTATAGAGAATCTGATTTCCTTGGAAAAATTCAAAGCGAAAGTCGTTTCGCCCATCATCAGTCAGGCGCGGAATATACAGGCCGGCGACATAACTTTCAACAATCGGCCAAAAAAGAGCCGTATCCTCCCCGGAAAATTCCCCGTACAGCTCGGTATTACGCAGCCATGGCATACGATAGCGCGCTTCAAAACCAGCCAGGCCGTTGGAGTTGTCAGAGGCGGTGCCGCCGATCAGACCGCGCAGCGAATCGCCGAGACTGTTTTTGACTCCTGGGCCGCCAACCTGCCGCCCCAGATTAAAGCCTACCTCAAGATTTTCGGTCGGTTTTGCTGAAAGTTTGACCGCATAAAACCAGGGCTGTCGCTCCACCCCGCCAACAGTGCTCTTTTCGAAGCGAGAAGCGATGACGGTGTATTTCATAGCACCGACATACTTGACATCAAAAGGCTCAGGGCTGGAGATTTTGACCTGCGTAAAATTTTCGGCATTATTGGTCAACGTGATATTGCCACGATACCCCAGGCCAAGCCAGTTTTCATCCTTGCCGGCTTCCAGCTCAAGAGCACCGCCACCCAGCTTCAGATAACCCCGGTTGAGCCGGAACCGTGTGTCGTCGCCGTCTGCCTGAACGGATGGCTCCAGCATAGCGGCGGCAAAGCCACCCAGATACCATTCCGATCCCCAGCGGAGTTCTCCGGAGTGGCCATCCCCGTGTACGACACCGTTGTTGTTTTCAAGCAGCGGTGTTCCTTCACTTCCCCGTTGCTGCACCGGAAAAGGGTAAGGATTTTCCGGGCGCAAGCTGGATCCGATACCGAATACGCCGTCATCCCCCGGATCATGCACCGCACGGCTGTAATTGCGCGGCACTCCGTCCAGCCAGATGTAGCGCAGCCGCAGTGATGACATCGGATTATAGTCAAACAGGCGTGGCTTTTTATCAGGATTTTCCAGCTGCGCTACCTCACGTGGAATCAGCTTTCGAATCCGTCCGACCAGCTTTTCAGCAAACCCGGCGTGCGCAGAGCTCCCAGCCGCAAGGTTTTTTTCAGCCTCCAGCAGCATACGAGCCGCCTCGGCCTTGCTGAATGGTTTGATCCCCTTGATATCACTCGATATCAGGCCGAAGCCAGCGAGTTTGTCCAGATAGGAGTAAACAGGGCTGTCAAGCGGGATGTTGGCGGAAGAAAGGCTCCAACCCTGGGAAGCAGAAAGCATCAGGCAGGCAAATGCTACAACAATTGATTTCATAATATCCTGTAATCCATAAAAGCCTAATTATCGCGCAGAGCCGCAGAGGCACGCAGAGAAATTCAAACCAAAAGTATGCTCGGACTGTATTTGACTAACCACAACCTCTTCTTGCTTTTGTTTATATCAAAAGATTTACAGCTTGTAGTCTTTCTCCGTGATACTCTGCGTCTCCGCGTGAGACAAGATTTTTAATCCGTTTCACGCAGAGACTCAGAGCACGCAGAGAGAATCAAACAATAAAAACACTTCTATTAATTCAGGCCATCAAGTTTCGGTTAAAAATACCCATCAGATTCTCAGCCACTAGCGTGTCGTGAAACGACTTCTACAATCCATAACCATTCGAGATTCTAGTTATACCGTCCTTCAACATCGGCACATTGAAATTGATCAGCAGCCCCAGGGGCTTGTTTGCCAGCCGCAGATATGTCAGAAGCTGTTTGGAGTGAACAGGTTGAACATTCTCTACTGATTTCAATTCAACAATTACCAAATCCTCAATAAGCAGGTCGAGACGAAACCCTTTATCGGTTACTTCACACCCACGATACATAACTGGTACCATGACTTCTTTCTGCACCCTTACTTTCAAATATTCAAGTTCCACATAAAGGCAATTCTGGTACACAGACTCGAGCAGCCCAGGTCCAAGTTCCTTATGCACAGTGATCGCTGCACCAATTATTTTGTCCGTGACTCCATTAATGTCCATGTTCTCCATCAAGATTATTTCGCCTTTCTCTGCGAATCTCCGTGTCTCTGCGTGAGATAGCTTTTCAAGTCTTTCTCAACGGAAGCACCTTTGCAAAGCCGGAAGTTGATGACGGAAACAGGTCAGGCCGCACACGTTGGAAGGTTAGCGGCGCTTCGCCGATGAAACTGTACGTCGGCTTGAATTCGGGAACCAGCCGCTTCAGAGACTCTATCATCTCATGGACGGAGTCCGCACGAGCTGCTTCATATAACCGGTCAAGTTCATCCCTTACAGGTTGAAGATCGATATTAACCGGAGCCAGCACCTTGATTTTGTTGTGGGCTGTCGGCAACACCCCTTCACCATCGATCAGCAACTCTTCGAACAGCTTCTCACCAGGACGCAAACCGGTAACAATTATATCTATGTCTTCATAGGGGGTCAAACCTGACAACCTGATAAGCTCCTCCGCCAGATCAACGATCCGCACCGGATCACCCATATCCAGCACTAGAATCTCACTGCCGCTCCCCATGCTCCCCGCCTGCAGCACAAGCTGAGTCGCTTCAGGTATGGTCATAAAATAGCGGATAATTCGTTTGTCGGTCACAGTCACCGGACCACCCTTGGCTATCTGCTCCTTAAACAGCGGGATAACGCTGCCGTTACTCCCCAGCACATTACCGAAACGCACAGTCGTAAACTTGGTACTGCTCACCCGTGAGAGTGCCTGAATGTAAATCTCTGCGGCTCTCTTTGTAGCACCCATCACATTAGTCGGGTTAACCGCCTTGTCAGTGGAGATCATGACAAGATTACGTGTTTTATGCTGGTGAGCCGCATCGGCGATGTTGCGCGAACCGAAGACATTGTTCAGCACCGCCTGGGCAGGATTATACTCCATCATCGGCACATGTTTGTAAGCGGCGGCATGAAACACCACCTCAGGGGCAAATTCATCGAAGGTCAGCATGATCTTGTCGCGGTCACGTACGTCGGCGATCAACGGCATGATTCGAACCTCAGGGAAACGGGCTATCAGCTCCTTTTCTATTTCATAAAGCGGCGTCTCTGCCTGCTCCAGCAGGATAAGTTTTGCCGGACCAAAGAGGGCAACCTGACGGCAGATCTCGCTGCCGATACTCCCCCCCGCACCACTCACCAGCACACGTTTGCCGGTCACATAGCTGCCGATCAATTCACGATCCAGCGACACCGGCTCGCGCCCCAGCAGATCCTCAATCTCGACATTCTTGATCTGAGATATCGTCAGAGTGCCATCGATCAGTTCACCGATACTGGGGAGGGTCTTGAAAGTCACATTGGCATTTTTACAGGAATCCATAATGTTTCTAAGTGTCTTACCGTCAGCCGAAGGCATGGCAATGATAACATCTTCGATGTCGTTGGCGATAATAAGCGCCTTAAGCTGTTTAGAAGTGCCTAAAACCGGAATTCCATGCAATTTCATACCTTTTTTTTCTGGGTCATCATCTGCAAAACCGATCACGTTATAAGCAGCATGCGGCTGGCGCCAAATCTCTTTGATTAGCAGGCTGCCCGCTTCTCCGGCACCGACAATAAGTGTCCGCGGCCCTTCGCAGCTTCTGCTGACGACGTATGTTTCCCTCCATATGCGCCACACCAGACGGCTGGCGGCCAGCAGCGCAAAGAGTAAGAACCAGTCAAGGACAAATATGGAACGGGGAATCGGTGTGAACTGGCGAAGAAAAAAAACGGCAGAAACTGCCAGAATAGATGAGAGGGTTACGCCTTTGAGTATTTCAACCGCATCCTGAAGCGACGCATAGCGCCAAAGACTGTTGTAAAACCCGGTCACAATAAACACCAGCGGCTTGACTATCACTACAACCAGCAGGCATTGCCAAAAAAGTTCCAGCTGCTGTGGCGGAATTTCAAAATCGAAACGGAGCAGGAATGCCAGGCAGAGTGCAAAGCTGATCAGCAGGGTATCACAGAGAAAGACGATCAGGCGGCGTTTGGTGAGCATAGAGACCAGTCCCACTATTTTATCAGATATTTTTATGAGGGCGTAACTTTACACTTTATCGCATCATTGGTGCAAATTATAAATCAATTTAGCGTTTTCTCAATTCAACATTCAACATTAATTCAAAATTGTCTTCAATACGTTACGCCCTCTTTCCTCACCACTTTGATAAAGGTGAGGGCGATTATCTTCAAATCCAGTAGAAATTAACGATGAGACCGATACCACTCATCAAAATCGACCTTAACCGGAATCGGCATTTCCTCAGCTAAGAACTTAAAACCCAGAACTGCTCGCAAGCTTTAAACCCAAAACTTATAACTGTTTTTAAACCATCTCGCTATCTCTGCCAACCCCTCCTCCATTGTAAAAGGAGGTTCCCGCCCCAACTCCTGACGTGTCTTCGAACGATATGGTTCCAACTCAAAGTTCAAAACTCAAAATCCAAAACTGCCTTCAGATAATCGCCTTCAATGTTTTTATGATCAATTTAAAATCCACCCATAGTGAGCGTTCAGCAACATAGCGTTGATAATAGCAAAGCTTCACCGGCATTACCTCTTCAATATATGCTCTGTCGGGGTCCACTGCACGGCCAAGAATTGCATTTTCATCTTTGTACTCGATTGAGGCATAATCCGTAATCCCAGGTGGTACTGACAATACCTGCTCACGCACATCTGGCGGATAAAGTACCACATAACGGGGAACCTCCGGGCGTGGTCCGACCAAACTCATTTCTCCCAATACTACATTTATCAACTGCGGGAGCTCATCAAGTTTGTAATGCCTGAGAAACTTGCCGGAGCGGGTAATGCGCGGATCTTTACCGACGGTAATCTGCCGCCCCTTGGCTTCCGCATCAAGGCACATGGTTCTGAATTTAAAGATTCGGAAGTTTTTGCCAAAACGTCCAACCCGCTCTTGCCTGAAAAAAATAGGCCCATGACTATCGAATAATATCCAGAAACCTATAAACAAAAGTAGGGGCGCCAGCATCAGCACCCCCAGTATTGAAAAAAACAGATCAAAGGTTCGTTTTAGAATCATCCTAAGATTTCCAGCACTGAATCTATAACCCTCTGCTGATCATCTTCATCCATCTTAGTGAACAGAGGCAGACTCACAGCACTTTCATAAGCTTTGAGGGCGTTGGGAAAATCATCCGACTTCAGATTATATCTGTCGCGCCAGTAGGGATGAAGATGGAGTGGTATAAAGTGGACGCTGCAGCCAACACCTTTTTCCGACATTAACTCGATAAAACGGTCACGGGTGACTGGTGCGTCTTCGGTTAAACGGATAACGTAAAGATGCCACGCATGAGTATCTCCGGGAAGAGACTTCGGTGGCAGGATTATGGGCAAATCGCTAAAAAATTCATCATAGTGGGTTGCCATGGCCTCACGTTTTTTCTGGAAGCTCCAAGCCTTCTTCAGTTGGTGAATGCCAAGAGAAGCCGCTAAATCAGCCATGTTGTACTTACAGCCGGGAGCAACCACTTCATAGTGCCAAGCAGGTTTTGTGGATGTATAACGATCAAAGGCATCGCGACTAATGCCATGTAGTCGCATGATACGGCAGCGTTTAGCAATTTCAGGATCGCGTGTTACGATCATCCCTCCTTCACCGGTAGTAATAGTTTTGGTGGCATAAAAGCTATAAACCGTTGCATCGCTATTTAATGTACCTATCAAGCGACCGTTATAAAGTGTCGGAAGAGCATGTGCGGCATCCTCTACCACCTTGAGCCCATGTTTGTTGGCTATTGCCAGAATAGCGTCCATATCACAGGCTAGCCCTGCAAAATGAACTGGCATGATCACCTTTGTACGTGGAGTAATTGATGCTTCTATCTGTTCCGGATCAATATTGAAAGTCTCGGGTTTAATATCTACAAAAACCGGATCAGCCCCAAAGTATCGCACAACCTCTGCTGTAGCGGTAAAGGTGTATGGTGTCGTAATTACTTCATCGCCTGGACCTATTCCAACGGCCTCCAGAGCCAAGTGTAAGCCTGCAGTAGCAGAATTTACCGCTATTGCTTCGGTTCCAGTACCAGTAAAAGCAGCAAAGTCTTCCTCAAAACGTTTTGTCTTGGGACCAGTTGTCAGCCAGCCAGAACGAAGAGAATCAAGTACTTCGTTAATTTCTTCTTCACCAATATCTGGAAGTGCAAAGGGTAAATATTCAGAAATCATGGTACTCCATTATAGAGGTTTTTGTATCCAACAGAAAACATGAGTACGTAAAAAAGGGAACATATTGAAAAAAGTGTATAGACAAGGGTGTATTTTAGTAACCAATCTACTAATTGGTGGCGCCAAAGTAGTTTTACGAATGATAATAGTACTCTTGGGGAAAAGTTCTTTTATTCGTTTGACCGGTACTCCTTTTACGTCAGGATTCCGAGGATTATTAAAAATAAAGTCGTACCAAAGTATGCCTCCGCCAGGCATTGTTTGCTCCCACATGCGGTCAGCAAGTTTTTTTTGAAATGAATCATCAAGAATCGAAGAAAAAACCGTGACCTGTAATACCACATCAAAACTGCCTGTAGATAAATCCAGTTTGCTGGCATCCCCATGTATGATTTGAGTCGCAGCAGGTAGCCTGGCTCGTGCTTTACAAACGCGCGCTTCAATCAATTCATTCCCAAATAAATTCTCAGGGCTAAAGCCAAGTTTAATGAGTTGAAGGAGATTGCTACCCGCACCGCAACCAATTTCAAGAACCTGACGATCAGATACCGGTTGCAATCCTGCAAGATTAATCCACCAAATGAGGTTACGCTCAAGCTCCTGCTGGCTCATATAGACAGCGGGGGAAATCGGGTCGTACTGGCCGGAATCTGGCTTACTACGCCGAGCATAACGTGCATGTATTTCTTCAACTTCAGATGACATGCAATTCACCCCCGAGTAATTTCTACAAACTGCTTTTGCCCGAATTTTCTAAAAACAATAAAATCGATTGCACCTCTGAGGAACCCATAACCGTAACCAAAATGGTAAGCGGCAAACACTAGAGGCATTACTGCTGCATATCGCAAAGTTTCTAGTCGACGGCATGCCATAATTGTTGCAATGGAGGTTCCTAACAAGTACACACAAAGTAACGAAAACAGCGCCAGTTGTGCAGGCTTATAAAAGAAAGACATCATGCCTAAAAATATCAAGCAGGCAACAAAACTGCCTGGAACAACATGCCGAAAAGAGGCAGGTAATTTGTGCTTTTGAATTACTCTAACCTTCCAATAACCATATTGCATGTATTGTTTAAATAATGCTTTCAATGAAGCTCGAGGATAATACCGTGATTGAATCAACGGCGACTGCCAGATTTTACCACCAGCTCTTTTAATTCTTAAATTTAGTTCGTCATCTTGATTTCGTACGAGCTCCTCATCAAAATAACCAACCTTATCAAAAATAGATTTCCTCCAGCACCCAAGATAGACAGAGTCAACTTCTCCTTCGTATGACAATGAGTGGGAACCTGCACCGCCGGAGGAAAATGGGGATTGAAATGCCAGTGCAATAGCTTTTTGTAAATAACCACTTCCGTTTGCATGCCATGCCCCGCCAACATTGTCTGCACCTGTTTGCTGCAAAACATCGACGCATTGATTTATGTAATCAGTTGCGTATTCAGTATGGACATCCATGCGGACAATAATACTACCTTGAGCAGCACGTATTCCATGATTAAGGGCGGATGGAGTTGTCCGTTCAGGATTATCTATAACTCGCAATTGATTATGTTTAGCCAAAATATTGTTCAACTTTTCACGCGTCCCGTCATTACTCATGCCGTCAGCAATAATAATTTCCAGCCGTATGTTATCTAGATTTTGACTTAAAACTGATAAGACAAAGGTATTGATGAATTCAGTTTCATTCCGGCACGGCACAATTACAGTAACGGTGGTTTGTTTAGACATCATAGATGCGACTCGAATTTTATTGAACTTAGTACTGATATAGAGTTCGAGCCAGAAATTATAAGTGTTTTTGGTTTATCCAGAGAATTCAAGGATTGTGATCTTATTATCAACCAAGTAAAAATGATGTAAAATACAAAATTTGATTGAAAATATAAATCACCCGACGGCATGCCTTGAACGTACATGCCGTTCTGAAATAAGAAAAAAAGAACTAATCCTAACAGCAACCAAGAGGATTGAAATCTATTTTCATAATAGTCTCGACTAAATCTCTTAATATTTTTGTTCGGAAACCTCATATATTTAAGAACAAAATACCCAAGTATTAACAAACCAATAGCACCGTATTCATACAACAACACAACCAAGCCTGAATGTGGATACATAGCATCAAACTCAAACTTGAAAGCTTCTGGATGTAGATCCGTAACATCAAAAAGTTTCCATGAAGATCCAAGTCCTCGACCAAACAAAAGGGAAACCCCGAAAAGCTCCTTCAACATAGAGACATTAATAGCAAAGCGCAAAAAACCAGAGGATGGTTGAAATAAAATTAGCGTTTGAGTGACTAGTGCAAAATTTATTGCAAGTCCAAATAAAAACAGCAATAAACATTTCAGAGGGGTTAAAACTAAAAACAGCTTCCCTTTGTTAATAAATGATCTAAATGCATATAATAGAAAAAAGAATATGATCGTAAAAGCCATTAGTCCTAATTGTATTTTCTGTATTTTCTTTTCGTTAAGAGAGTAATCGGTGATAATAGAAATAATTAAATACAGTGAACATACCGCTATAATCCAATAAAATCGGCCTGTATTTTGTTCTTTTCTACGCAGTACACCCAAAAGAAGTATTCCAAAAAATGGAACCGCAACCATTGTTTCAATGAGAATCGGCAGTCCACGCCCCCTTATTATCCAGTTAGTAATATCCACCGTCGACAGAAAAACAAACTGTCCAACTATAAGAAATTGACACAGCTTAATAGCATTGTCGTACTCAACAGTTTTAATTGCATTATACACAATCAAACAGTTCATCCAGAATGTAACAACTACGATAAAACCGGTAATATCACTTGGTATATTTACAATTCCAACAACCATATAAAACAAAAAAAGAAACCCCACAGTTATTACAGAACGTAATGTAAACAGCAGCTTGGAATTAAGTATAAAAATTAGTGACAAGGAACAAAATAATGCAACTGAATAGTACCTTCCAGAACCGAATAATAAATTTGAGAACCAAGCATTGTTAATAATAAAAACAAGTACAACAAATATAATTGGAATTGTTGCCGTGGGTCTCAGGCTTGAAAGGAAACTCTTATTTAATAAGATCAAGCGAGCTGCCTCCATGATCGCAAACGCCACTCCTCAAATTTTCGTTTCATAGTAATAAGAAAGCGCCATATACTTGACTTTGCCAGAAGTGGAAAAAATCTTCTTGGGAACTTTGGACGCTTAAGTCCGTCTTTACCGAGTAGCCAGTCAGCTTCACGTAAAGTCATCATGCAGGAAAGTCCACCGGCAACACTCAAGTTCATTTCCATTTCAGGGCCAGATACGCGTTTTTTTTCACCAAACTTTGAATGCCCATAATCGTGATTCTGATGAACAATAATAATCCTTTCAGTCCCATCTATGACGGGAATATGTGTGGATTTGCTCTTCCAAATGAGCCAGGCATCCCAGCCAGGACGACCCACGGCGAATCGAGGCATGTCTATGGTGTGACGTGGAAAAACGAAATAATCCATCCCGGAGGATCCATGTAGCACCCCCTCAAGCAGCGTTCTTTCGTTTAACTTCTTGTGCCAATCTAGATCAGAATAATTTATTTTGTTTCGTACATCTAAGTCCCAACGTCTTCCACTTAAAAGAAACGGTTTGAAATTGAAGCTCTGGATAGCCTCAAGGAAGCCAGGATGAATTATTATATCTGCATTCACATAAACAAGAATATCATGTTTCGCAATATCTTGTGCAACCTTAAAAGCCGAATTGAGCAATGGGGTGCCAAATTCATTGGTTTCAACATCAGGAATATGAATAACTCCAAACTCAGCAGCAGCTTGCGCTACACCTGGGTCATTGCCAAACAATATGATTTCACACACAGGCTGGAGTTGGAGCCAACTGGCAATGGCATTTCTTTGAATAAAACCATTGTGTGCTTCAAAAGCTTTGGGGATCGAAAAAAAGGTTACCATACACTTCCTTCAAAGAATAAATATATCAACGTCTCTAATCTGCCTGGCTGCACAACGTGAAGACAGGTTCACGCATTCATTCTCTGCCACATCCTTGAAATACCAGGCACCAAATCTGTGGTGGAACACCACTTCAGTTCACGACGGGCCTTTTCTACGCAGAGGTAGTTGACAGGGATGTCTAACTTTCTTGACTCTGAATAGACCACTTTGGGTGTTATGTCCAACACCTCACTGATCGCATGCAGAACATCGTTTAGCGAAAAACCGTTGCCGTGGCCAATATTGTAAATCTCATTTTTGACGTCATTGGAGAGCAATTTGGGGAAGAGTGTAATCAAATCTTCAACATAAAGATAGTCACGGACGACGGAACCATCACCCCATATTTCAATCTGATGTCCGTTCTTGATTGAATTAAGAAAATGCGCTATCGCACCCTGTGAATTGTTGATATTTTGTCTGGGACCATATGGGTTAGCTATCCGCAGTATAATGTAATCGAGATTGTACATGTACTGATAAAGTTTGAAATAGTTTTCTACGAAAAGCTTGGATACGCCATACGCTGAAATAGGTTGTGTCGGATGTTCCTCGTTTATGGGGAGCTTTTCCGGAATGCCGTAGACAGTACCCCCTGACGAGGCATATACGACTTTTCTGCATTTGTTTTTGCATGCCGATTCCAATATTTTCAATGAGCCGATCACATTCGATTCAATATCAAATATCGGGTCATCGGCAGATGATTTCGGGTTTGCCCCCCCGGCAAAATGAAAGACGTAATCTATGCCTATCATGGCTCTCTCAATGTCCAGCTGGTTGGACACATCCCCATAGAACATCTCCAGATTGCCTTTAAACGAAGCAATATTCTTGTCATCGACATTGATCCTGTCAAAAACTCTTACGAAGCAACCGAATCTTACTAACGATTCCACGACGTAGGATCCTAGGAAACCACAGCCGCCAATAACCAGACATTTATTTTTAATATTCATCGTGCACAAGTCTTCATAATAATATCCTCAATTTCAGCGGCATAGTTCTCTACGGTCTTGTCGAAATGGCAATTTTGTCGCATGTCCTTCAATAGGGCGGGATTTTTATCAATGTCAAGAAGAACACTTTCCCAGGCTGATGCATCGCCAGGAGAGATCAACAATCCATTCACATGATCTCTGATCAGGTGCGAAATCCCCTCCTGGTCCGACGAAATTACAGGCCTTCCGACGGCCAGGGAGCGCAAAACGGCATAAGGGGTGTTTTCATGCCACAGAGAGGGTATAATCAAAGAGTCGGCTGACAAGAGTTCCTGCTCTACTTCTTTCTCAACGAGCAGATCTGACGCGCACAAGTAACGCCGTGCTTTCGAAGAGTAAGTTTTCATCATAAACTTTGACGTGGCACCGTAAAGGTATATCTTTAACTTCAAACCATCAGGCAATCTTTCGAGAACATTGATCAGGAAAGTGAAGCCTTTTATCTGTGCAAAGGTTCCCAGATATACAAGTTTTATTTCATGTACGCCAGTTTCAGGAACGTTGCTACTATTCAGCTCGCTTGGGTCTACCGGATGAACTCCCTGTACATTGTAGAAGATTCTGTCACGACGCACACCGTATTGAGAGAGTACCTTCCCAGTAATTGGAGATATGGTCAGGATTGCAGAAAAGCGAGGCAACAAGGGGATCATTTTGTGCAAATGCTCTGCAATATTTTCGCTATAAGCCCTAATGAGCGTACACTGCCTGTAATAAGCAGGATCCTTGTTGAATAGCCGAGCCAAGTGAATAAGCTTATTTGCAATTGGTGGAGGTATCTTGGTCAGAATACTAGTAAACTTTGATAAATGGTGATTTTCGGTTAAGCACACTTCGCACTTTGCTGGTTCAGGCCCTGTACAAGGAGTCGTCGAACCGTCATATAAGTACCATGTATGGCATATCATACCGAAATCCAGTGCCGTATAAAACGTTTTTGCATTGCTTTCCACAGCAGCCCATATAGCTCCTATCAGACCGTGGAAATTGTGCACGTGTATGGATTCTGGCGAAATATCGCCTATTAAACGTGTGGCCAATTCATATAAGGCAACATCAAAGACATGCGACAACATAATTTTATTGTAGTCTGTCAGTTCATGTATTCTCAGCATCCCGTTTTCAGCGTATGAATCCAGATCTAGCAAATTTCTCTTATAATTGCTGCAAAGTACATGAACCTCATGTCCATTCTGCAACCAAATACGCGCCAAGTCGACCGAGTACTGACTACCTCCGCCAGGGATTGTGGGATCGAACGTTGCTGCTATGATGATGCGTTTGACTGGTTTCATTCTTGGTTCCCGTGTTTGTCGTCTTTGCAATCTATATAGCCATAGTTCCTATAGTTTCTTGTGTAGCTAAATCTGATTAAAAAAGCATATCACCGTTTCCGATATACAAAGGTAACCGAATGACCAAGCGGACGCATGTATCTTTCACGAAGACTTGGTGCTATAAACTTCGCGCCAATTATTGACAATAGATATTTAAATTTATGGAACAACGATGTTTCAATAAGTGCTTTGGTTTGGCCCATTAACGAGGTTAACGAACTATATAATAATGTTTCAATGTATGAGTTGACATGGACATCTGCTAAAATTTCATGCTGGATATCAATCACCTCAAAACCTAATATATCTGCAAGATTACTTAAACACGCATCTGTCCACCAAGTAACATGATGCGGAGGCATATTGAGCACGGCGTTGACCTTATTTTGCAGAAACGTGTCCGCACTTGGGACTGACAAAATCATAAGGCCATTTGTTTTTAGGCAGGCAGTTACAGACTCAAGAAACTCGCGCACATTCCCTACATGCTCGAGAACCTGAAAAAAACATACAACATCATATGCGCTTTTTGCTTCAATAGCGTGGTCCTCAATCAGCTGGTTAAAAATATTGACGCCAGCTCTTTTACCGATCTCAATTGCCGTCTTACTGAACTCAAGTCCAGTATAGTGTTTTGTTGAGATAAGTTTTGCGAAGGCACCTTTGCCTGCCCCTACCTCAAGAACCCTATCTGCTTCCTTAATGAACCTTCTAGCGAATTCAAACTCTGCTTTTTCATCAAAATAGTACCAATCATGCGCTTGCAATTGCTCATAGACACTTTCTGGTGCTGTCACCATCGGATTGAAAAACTTCAACCCGCATAATTTACATTCTGAAAATAGTAAATTTGAATGTCCAGCAAAAATACGGAAAATGGAATCAACACCATATTTCTTGTACTTATCATCGAGATCCGAGACTAGAACTTTTTCAAGCTCAATCAAATCATTTGCTCCGCACAGAGGACAATTACCTTGTAATTCGATCATTATATTCTCCATCTGTCCATAATTGATTTATAATCCCACTAACTTAGGCAGTGGGTGTTCTTACTTTATTCAATACAACGGTGTTCAATCTTTCGACATATTTAAAGGATCTCTTCTCACCAAAACATTTTTCGAATAATTCTGCTTCCGCTATAAGTTCAATTCCAGGATTGTGAGAAACGTTCCATAATAAAGCAGTTTCTTCGCAAATAACTTTTGTGATATTGCAATAACGCAATATGATCTCAGCTGGTATTAATAGTCCCAAACCATCTAATATTAAATCATTAACATTGACAGCGTCATAACCCAAAAAATTCAGCTTGTCTATCAGGCTTATTTGTAAATTAGGAGAGTAGTATAACGAGGGATGGTATTTAATATATAACTTCTCTTTGGTAGTCGTGTTTCGCTCAATCATCTTTATATTAGCATCATCAAAATTGGATGTATCTCCGTCGATTCCATTCTTATTATGCCAACTACTTGTTGTTAACACTAGAGTATGACGTCTTTGTTCTGATGTCGCTTCGATTAGTTTAGCAATGTATTTAACAATGGCTTTAGATGTAAACTCCTTGTAGTCAATGTGCATGAAACTGTCGTTTAGCATTTTACATAGAGTAAAACCTCTCTCGTTTTTTGAATAAAATAAGTTTGGTAGGTTTAGTGCCTTAAACAACTTATACATAAACATGTCTTTATAATTATATGTTCTAAAATATCGATCATAATAATTATTTGTCCCGTGATCAATGTATATCTTCCTTTGTTCTGGATATATCATGCTCATTATAGAAGAAGTTGTAGCGCCTGCATAATATTTGTATTTATTTAAAGGTAAAGTTTCTAATTTTGATTTAAATGAGTACAATGCTTTCAGTGTTGAAAATGGTTTAATTTTATCAATAATATAGTATCTTGTAGGGACTAAATACCGATCAAAACATGAAATACGTGAGTCGGTTAGCAGCAGATCAAATATCTTTTCTAAAGATTCGTATCCTATTTTTATTTCATAAATACAATTTATTTTACGATCACGTGCAATAATTGAAATTATAAATGCCGTTAAAATACCATCAACCACAAATACCGTGTTATCAAAATCAATATCTTCATAATTCATCTGTACTTATTCCTATGATGCTTTAGTTACAGAGTTTTACCGCGGCTTCAATTCCAGGGTTATTTTTAATTAACTAATTTGCTTCCGTTTATCAAGAAACTGATGCAATAGAGGGCTTGCCAAAGTTCCTCCCATGCACCATGCAACCGTCGAAATGACAAGTAATGCTACCATAAAAATCCACGGTGAGTGTGTAGCGATCAGCAGGCCAGCGGCGCACATAGATAGCACTGTGATTGCTATCAGCATAAGTACAACCCGTGTCCCTCCCTCAGCCCAACCTCTATAGCATAGTAGATATGTTCCCGCAGACAGTATCGACAGCAAAACAAATGAGCTTGCAGCACCAACCATACCCCACGCACGTATTAGAACCACACTTAGGATCAAATTAGCGACTGCCAAAAATAACGATATCATAAAAATACGATGTGTCTTTAATTCGTAATAGTAAAGTGGATAAGCTACTGTGTACAATCCACAAAAAAGTGGCGCAAGCAGGAGAATATATAGAATATCCGTATGAGCCACGTAGGTAGCATTAAGCACTAATTCATTGATAAAGACTTCACCAAAGAACACATAGACGGCCAACAATAATGGATATGTTGTGCTTACCAATACCAACATCCCTTGGAGAAGCCTGATCGATCGGGCAGAATCGTCTGCCATTAATGAAAAAAACTCCGGCGTCCATGCCCTGTTGATGCTCGCCCAAAAACCGTTCAATTGAATGGCTATAGCAGCGAAGAAACCGAATAAGCCTAAAGTCGAAATATCGGCGTAATGATCAATCACGAGACGCTGAGTGTAACTGGCACTCACCCCCAAGACTGAATTTAGCATCAGAGGTAAACCGTAGTTTATCATCTGACCGAACCCTGTAATATGGAAAGGATTACCGAGAAGGACTGGCCGGTTCTTTCTACAGGTGAACAGTACAAGTACGCCAAGAGAGGCCGTTGCTGCTGCCATTAAGACCACAGAGGCATCCTGCGCGAAGAAAACCAACCCACCTATGCCCAGCCCAAGATAAACCACGGCGCGCACTAACTGGAAAATCGCGTACTCTCTGGCCTGCCGGGCAGCCACCTGATAGGACTGATAGAGGCTCCACAGTACATTTGCGGCTACCGCGATCAGAACAAGCACATAATGTGCTACCACCCATATTATGGTGTTAGCCAAAAATGGAATGCCAGCTTTCAAAACTACATAAGTCAATCCTGCCACTATCACAAAAGCAGTCCCCGTTGTGGCCAGAGCAACTACCAGAGTTAACTCACGAACGTCAGATCTAGTGGCGAAACGTATTAGCGCAGCATCCATGCCCGCCAAACTAAACATCGTTAGTAGCTCAACCGCGAACAGAGCTAGTGTTACGTAGCCTACTTCGGCCGGAGTTAGGAACCACGGCAGCACTAACCATAAGCAAAATGTTGCCCCTTGGGCAACAAGGCCGCTAACAAGATAGACAGAGGCCCGCGCGATGAGACTGCTCATGCCAAATAGCCATACAAACGAACACTCAACAGAAATATATTAACTCGATAAGATGGAACTAATCGGTCTTTAGTTGGCCAGCACGTTGATTGTATAGATGCTGTCGAGAGTGGATTACACAATTCAGCATCGGTCATTTACACAAAACCCGACCAGCCAAATCATCCGAAAGAGTATACCCCGCAATCCGGCAATAGTAATCCCAGTGCTCTACCTGTTCGGCCAAGGTGCAGAAACCTTCAGTGTGGCCATCAATAAAACGGCTGACCTGTTCATAGAGACCAGGCTTGAACGCCTTGTCCAACGAGTCATCAATTTCCACCAATTCGATTTTGACAGAGCCTTTACGCATAATTTGTAGTGATTCCATCGGACGAAAAATCAGCCGGTAGTTGGCGGTCAGAACCTCCACACCCCAGCGCCCAGGTGCTCCCCAATTTGCTTGATATGAAAAAAGTACTCCTTTATCAGTCACCCCGGCTCCGGCAAATATTGAAGCTGTGGAGTGCCACGGCAACGAGCCTGCTTTATAACAGCTTAGCTGCTGTGGAACACCTGCAAGGTAAAAGGCAAGATCCACAACGTGCGTCGAATTACCAAGAAACCAATTATCTTTCACGCCCGGTGCTTTTATCAATCCTTCAATTTCATGCCCCCATTCGGTAAATTCGAAGTTGCACGATAGTAGCCCACCATCTTCTTCAATCATCCGCTTTGCATGTAATGTTGCTGCGTAGAATCGACGATTATAAGCAACAAAAACCTCCGCACATGCCTCAACGGCAACACGGTTAAGCTCATGGAGTCCAGGAGTATCGAGGGCAGCGGGCTTCTCGACAAGTATTTTTTTAACGCCCGCCTTAATAAGCTGAATACAGGTTGAAGAGAGTGCCTCAACACCGACACTCACTATAGCAACATTGGGTAATGTCGGTGACTGTGCCAGGAATACCTCTAACCCTCCAGCAACAACAGGCAGTCCGGTTGCCTCATAAAACTGCAGTGCAGATTTTTCTCCGCGACCAATTACAGTAATATCAGACTCAAGCGAACAGAGAACTTTTGAATAATCTTGTGCCATGGAACCGGCACCTATCAACCAAACTTTCATTTTAGTATTCCTCAAGTGATCGGACAAGCCGAAATGTTGGTGTCTGTCTTGGAAAGGTGTTGCTGGAGTATGCGGATAAATGGCAGGTGAATCGCTGCTGACGTTGGATAGTCCGGTAAATCGCAGTTGCCCCTTTGAAGGATCGACATTGCGATATCGCCAGTCATCTGGCTTTGATAGGGGGTAGTGAATGGTGAGTTGTTCCACCCAACCTGTTCGTCCATAAACCAAGCCTGTCCTGCCTGTTCATCGAGCAAACAAGAGCGTTTTTCGGCTCGCAACATTATTAGATGCCGGGATGTGGAGCCATTCATGGCGGTTAGCCATAATTGGGCTGCACCAAACCGACCAATGAGTGTGCCGCCAAACTCCACAAATGCTGTTCGCTTGCCGGGATAGACACCACTATCTAGCTGGCTAGCGTCATATTCTTCAATTACTTTACCTGATAAAAAATGAAAAAGATCTGCGAAGTGAATGCCGTTACAGCCAAGCCCCCAGTCGCCACCATACACTTGCATAGAATGCAGTGGATGATCACAAAAAAAGTCGCGTACTTTCCGGTAAATTTCAAACAGACGGCGCGGGCAGTTTACCCACGCTTTTACACCATGCGATTTAAGCAAATCTCCCGCTCGTTCATATTCATCCTCTTGCTGAAACAACACCTTCTCAAGGACAATATTTTTGACCTCGCTATGAACCAGCAATCTCTCCAACAACATAAAGCGCACATTAGCCGTTGTTGCCAGTATCACAAGATCGATCTGTTTAGGCAAATTTGCAATTTCGGAGAAACAGATAACATCTTTGATATTATCGTTTGGAGGCATTTCAGAGAGACGCTGTTGAGCAAGATCCAACGCGGTATTGCTGAGGTCAACCAAGTATAACATGCTCGGAACAGTTATATGGGAAAGGCCCTGCAAATGCCGGCTTCCTAATTGACCAGCACCAATTACAGCTATATGGTACATATGTATTTCTCCTAAAGGCTCCAGCCATCATCAACAACTATATTTTGTCCGTTAATATAAGAAGACAAGTCAGACACTAAAAAGAGTAAAGCACCTGTTAAATCGTGTTTATCCAACATCCCTTTGTTAAGTGCATAGTCCTTGTACCTATCAAGAAAGCTTTCCGGTTGGCAGTCTTTAATCCCACCAGGACTTATACAATTGACTCGTAGATTGGAACCTCTAAAGTATTTAGCAAAATACTTCGTCAAATGAATAACAGCCGACTTAATCGCGGCATATTCCACCGGCATTGTCATTTTTGTGCCTTCATATATGTCGAAACGTGGTGCAACAACGCCATATATTGATGCAATATTGATAATATTGCCAAATCCCTGTTTTTTAAAATAGGCCGCAAACTGCTGCGAGGTTAGAAATAATCCGCCCAGATTTATCGATATATTTTCACAGAAATCAGTATACGTGACGTCTTCAAGTTTTCTGCCATACTGCTTATTTCGAGGATAGGCGTTGTTCACCAACGCATCGATGCGGCCAAACTGCTCCGAAACCGATTGGATCGTCTCTAGCATTGACTCGCTAGAGCAGATATTCATCTGTCTGAAGATTACCCTGCTCGCCCCATGTAGAGCAGTTAATTCACTGCAAAGCAGTTCACCATTAGCCATATCAACATCCGCAATCACCGCCCGGCCACCGTTATTGAGAACAGCAGCAACAAACTCCCTGCCTAACAGACCACATCCACCGGTTACAACAATCACCTGATCTTTAAGCATGAGTTGTTTTCCTCCCGCTAATTAAACTTCCTGAAAACTGGCTTGATAGCCCGGCCTTCCAAATAACACTCAACTCCGTCTGCTAATGCTTGCCGATAAATCGTAAGGCTCTTTCTTGTAGCCTCAAGGGCAAAAGAAATTTCAGCTTCACCATGAGAATAACTAAGCGCGATCCACGGCATTAGTACACCGTTTTTCACCATTTCCTGAACAAAAAGGGTTCTGAAAGCAAGAGACATTTCGCCCTTACTGTCTTTTGTCAGGAAATTGGGCGAACATGGGACTCCAACAAATGAGAAGTACTCGGCAATTCCCAGTTCACGAGCAATCCCGTTCATTCCCTTCATCAATGCCGCTCCAGATCGCCAAATAGAACCGATGACATCAAACTCCTGATAGACTTTCATTGTTTCTACAAATGCCCCAAGCCCGCACATCTCTGCCCCATGGGTGGTCGAAAGCAGAAAAACCCGTTCATCAAGGTTGTTGATTCCACCCAGATCCATAATTTCTCTACGACCACCGATGGCAGCCACTGAGAAACCATTGGCCATTCCCTTACCGTATGTCACTAAGTCAGGCTCGATATTGTAGTATTTGCATGCTCCCTGAAGATGCCAACGGAAACCGGTAATCATCTCATCAAGAATAAGCAATGCACCATTAGCCTGGCAGAGTGCCTTCACTTTTTGAAGAAAATTGTCTGCGGGTTCGTCCGTTGTGGCAGGTTCCAAGATCACAGCGGCGATATCACCTGGATGGCTGGCAAAGAGTGCTGCCAATGACTCAATATCGTTATAGTTAAAATCAAGAGTGAGTGATGTATGTTCTGAGGGAGTTCCTCGGTCCATTATTGTTTTGCCTATAAACCAGTCATCAAAGGAAAAGAAGGGATGTTGAGCACATTTTGCAATAAAGCGTTTGCCGGTATATGCACGGGCCAGCTTCAAAGCTGCCGTTGTTACGTTGGAGCCGTTCTTGGCAAACTTGACCATCTCAACCCATGGGATCAGGTTGCAAATAGTTTCAGCAGCCTCGATCTCGATTTGTGAAGCACGGGTCAGGTTGTTACCTTTATGAATCTGTGCAATGGCCGCCTGAGAAATTCGCTCAAAATCATACCCAACAGTTACAGCCCGCAGGGCCATACCAAAATCGAGAAACCGATTACCCTCCATATCCCAAACGTTGGCTCCTTTTCCCCGCGCTAGTACTGGCGGTGCATTCAGTGGGTAGCTGTCATCAGCCCTGCTGTAGGTATGTGCCCCGGCAGGAATGTATTGATGTGCTTTTTTCTGGTAATCCTGATTTGCTCCCACGTTAGTTCCCCTTTTCCTGTTCCATACATCGGTAAAAATTAGCCCAATACTCTTGAGATATGTTTTCATTTATGTGATAGAGACTTTTTTGTTCAACAATTTTGACAATAGCCTCATCATCTGCTGTCACTATTTCATAACCTACGGATTCGATTACTGCCGAAAAGAACTGATAATCCTCATCATAGTCAAGGGTAAAACGAAGTTTATCGTCTGCTGCCGGACTAAATAATTTTATTTCTGTAATCTTAGTATCGTCAAAAATACTGCCCCAGCCAGTTTCCAGCACATCTTTGCGATGCCCGTCAAGTGAAGTGGCAAGAAAACTTGTAGAATAACCAAAACTATTCATCCCAAATGGCAATCCGGATGTCTTTACATATGGAGTGTCTGTTAACAATGCCTGATAAACGGCACGCATAGCGCGCACAGAACAAAGAATGTCGTCGCCATCAACAGCAACGATAGCATCTAGACCCAACGCCTTTGCGGCTTGGTGGTGTCTCAACGGAATGTTGTCTATTGCACCAAAAAAGACTTGAGTACCAGAATCGTTGAAACGTTCAAAGTCCCGATTTTCCGGTTCATCCGAACTGGCGATAACTGAAATTACGTTGCCGTCTGCAATCTCCCTGGAAAATTCATGGGCAATTCTAGCCAATAGATAGCCCATAAGCGGCTTATCCCCAACCTGAAGCAGATGCTTGCGCGGCAAACGAGATGAGCCAAGCCTGGCAGTTACAAAAATTCCGATTCTCACCCGTTGAACCTCACGTATGCTCCGCTTCGGTCTGCTTCCTCGATAGCATAGAGGAGTTTAAGTACCCGATGGTCGTTTTCCAGGCTATTGCTGAAAGGTCGCTTTCCTTCTATTGCCTCGATAAAATTACGGATTTCATCGATGTACATACTTTCACCGATATTGGCATTATATCCGGCTGCAGCACTACCCATATCGTATTCGATCTTCTCCCACACTCCCTTTTCAGGATCGAACAGTCGAACAGAGTTTTCATCCCAATCCCAAATCAACTGCTGCAGATCACCGTTAATCAGGAGTCGGCGCGTAGCGTGGCGAGAAACTACATCCACCGTGAATGATGCTAGAAAATTACCGTAATCTAACAGGGCATTATAGGTGTCGTCAATTTGCGCAGCCCCGGAAATATCAATGGTTTTCCTGAAATTACCGCAGACCCTGTCAGGGAACCCGAATACCCTGGTGAACCAGGAAAGCTCAAACGGAACTATTTCGCGGCCGCCGCCGGTGGCAGGATTGGAAACATAGTAATCGCTAACCGCCTCATATGTATGCCAATCAGGAAGAAATTGGCCGGAATGATGTATGACGTTGGATATTTTACCAAGCGTCCCACTTTTTACCTTCTCTTCAATAATAGAAATTGCCGGATGGAACAGAAGTGTGGCGGAAGGAGCGGCAACCATGGGAGTTCCATTTAGTTCGTTTATAAGTTCAGCCATTCCATCGTCGAGGACGCTGGCTTCGACAAAAAAAGGCAGTCTCTGCTCAAGTGCGGTCATCATATATCCGTGGTGCAGATCAGGTGGGACAGATATAATCAGGGCGTTGGGGCGACCTTCGGCAAGAGCAGTCGAAAAATTTTTGTAAGTAGTAACGCCATATTGTGCCGTTACTTCTTCACGACGATCCAACCTAGGATCATAACCGCAGATTGAATTGGCACCAAGAGCCTGCAAACATCTAATGCGACGCTTACCCATAGAACCCAGGCCAATAACTAAAAAACTCATAGAATTATCTTTCACGAGAACACCTCGTCATATTCACCATTTGCTCGTTCAAAATCATCAATTTTTCCGATATCCAGCCAATATTCACGAATAGGAAATACTGTCGTTGCCATATTCTGCTCAAGCACTTTTTCAAATAATGACGGCATATCGAAATATTCATCTTTTGGAACAATGCTTAATATTTCCGGATTCAATAGGTAAATACCGGCACTGACAAAAAAACGATGAACAGGCTTTTCTTCTATCCCTAACAATCTTTGTTTGTCGATTTTTACGACCCCATATGGAACCTGAAAATCGTACTCTCGTACACACATGGTAGCCACGGATTGATGATCTTCGTGAAAATCCAGCAGATGCTGAAAATTAACCTTTGTCAGAACATCAGCATTCATTACCAGAACAGGAAGATCTGTAGTTGTTTGTAGCAGTCCAAGCGCTCCCGCAGTTCCTAATCGCTTGTTCTCATGCACATAGCTGATTTCTACACCCCAACGTTTGCCATCTCCGCAATAGTCCTGAATCATTTCTGCTTTATAGTTTATTGAAAGGGCAAATCTATAGAGCCCATATTCCTTGCAGTTATTGATAATTGTTTCCAGAACCACTTTGTTGCCAACTTTCAGAAGCGGCTTCGGGCACTCTTTAGTAAGGTGTCCAAGCCGAGTCCCAAGCCCACCAGCCATAAGTACGACCAAATTATCACGTTTTTTTATGCTTAGGATCTCGTCTAAAAGTTCAAGACCAACAATGCATCTATTTTCATCAAGTACAGGAATCTGGTGAAATTGTTTCCCCTTCATCAATGCAAGGATATTGTCACGGGTCTCGGTTATGCTGACGGAGGTAAACTCTCGGTTCATAACGGTCTGCACTTGGTCAGTAAGAGATGTCTCATTTAAAATAGCTCTACGGACATCTCCATCTGTCAGGGTTCCCAATAAACGGTTATTATCATCAACAACTAATGCAATCTGCAAAGCGGTTGCATCAATGATTTTTATCGTGTCAATGATCGATGTTGTTGGGCTTATCAGTACATCTTTCCAACGATTCATGCAAACTCCCGTGCAGGTACGCCACGCACCTTTGCACCATCAGAAATATCTTTAATTACAACGGCACCGGCTCCAATCAGACAACCCTTGCTGATTGAAATCCCCTGGATCACCGTAGCACCTGTTCCAATATGGCTGCATGCTCCGACAGCTACCCCGCCGGAAAGAGTAACGCCTGGGGATAAATGAACATGATCGCCGATGGTGCAATCGTGATCCACAGAAGCACGGGTGTTGATGATACTGTTAATTCCGATATGACTTCCCGGCTGTATGACCGCACCGGCCATAACTTGCGCCCCTTCACCGAGAACTACACCCGAAGCAATGACCGCAGACGGGTGGATAACATTAGCAAATTCATAGCCCATACCCTTGAACTTTTCGAATAGATGCTGACGATTGACCGGAAGTCCCACAGAGCCAAGCCCATTTACAAGTTGAATCTCCGAAGGGGGATATTCATTAACTACGGCGTCTCCCCCAAGCACCGACACCCCAAGGATTTTAGTGCCAGCCAGTAAAGGGCTGTGATCAACAATCCCCACAATAATGGCTGACGATACCAATAGTGCGTCAACCAGCACCTTGGCATGACCACCTGCACCAAGTATGATAACCGGCAAATTCACAGTTCTATTACCTCATCAACGCCATAATTCTTACTGGACGTTCGGCCTGACATTTCCCAGTTATGCATCGGCGACAAACCATTTCCGGGGCGTTTAACTGAAATGCTTTCAGCTGTGAATAGCTCACCAGATGTAATCGAACGCGCAGCCACCAGACTCTTCCTTGCAACATTTATGTTCTTTAGTTCACTTGGAGTTGGATACTTTCTGCCGGAACCGAGCGCTTGCTCAACAATACGAATTGCAGCAACCATCTGCTTCAGCTCCGCTGGTTCAAGCGACGCTTTGTGATCAGGACCGGGGAGATTACTGTCAAGGGTGAAATGTTTTTCAATAACCACAGCCCCACGAGCAACAGCGGCAATCGGCACGGTAATGCCTTCCGAGTGGTCAGAATAGCCAACCGGCAAACCAAAGGCGCTCCTCAGGGTGTCCATCACCTTCAAGTTGACATCCTCAAACGGAGCCGGATATTCGGTAGTGCAGTGCAGAAGTGTCACCCTATTCTGCAAAACTGACTGCCCCTGAGCAGAACAGTAGGCTGCGCGAAAAGCAGATATTGAAGGCTTGCTGCTGCCCAGATAACCAAAGGCGAGAACACCAAGCGCATCTTCAACTTCACCGAGCGTACACATACCGGTTGAAAGAATCACCGGTTTTCCGGTCTGGGCAATTTTGAGCAGTAGTGGAGCGTTGGTTATATCTCCGGAGGGAATCTTGATAATTGGCAAATCGAATCGCCGTGCCAAGAGGTCTACACTCTCAAGATCAAATGGTGTTGAAAGAAATTCGATGCTGCAGACTTTGCAATGTTCAATCAGGGTTTCATGAGCATGCTCGTCCAGTTCCAGCTTGCGGATCATTTCGTGCTGGGATTCGTCAGAAGCCGTTGTCCTCGCCTGATATTCTGCTTTAGGCGCCAAGCGGCTCACTAACTTGTCCGCCTTAAAGGTCTGGAATTTAACGGCATCGGCACCGGCTTCTGCAGCAACTTCCACCAGTTTTTTTGCCATATCGAGCGAACCGTTATGGTTTACCCCAGCTTCGGCGATTATGTAGGTGTGGTGAGCTTGCATCGTGTCTCTCAAAGGTCGTAAAAACGTTTTGTGCTACTAAGGTTGACGTACTTTAGTTGATCCTTGATTTGTAAGGCTGACTCACCGTATCCATAGAGCGAAACGCCAAGTTCAACTCCCTCTCGGAAATGCGAAGAAAGTGCTTTGTTGATTGCTGTCACTATGGATTCAGTTGTTTCCTGACAGTCAATAATCGAACCAGCTTTAAGTCTCCCCGACTGACGATCACCGATATTGACCGTTGGAATATTGCAGGCAGGAGCCTCAATAATGCCGCTGGAGGAGTTACCGATTATGGCATCAACAAGCCGTAGCGCACTCAGGTAACGCACCTGCCCCATAGAGGTAAAGACTGCGACCCGACCTTTGTTGAGAAGTGCATATTCATCAATCATCTGTATCAGAATTCTGCCATCGGTGTCGGAGTTAGGTTTGGTGAAAATGATCTTTGTATCCGGAAACTGATCCAGCGCATTGAGTAGTGCCTGCATTGCTGTTGCAGGTTCAACTGCGCCGAGAGTTGCAGGGTGATACGTAACCAGAAAACAGGAGGTGCCCAGTTCAAAGTTTAAGCTCTGTTCAAGCTGGGATCTGTCCAGAAGCTGCAAGCGTTGGAGATTTTCAATTCCAAGCGCACCAACGTTAAAAACCGTGTTTGGATGTTCCCCCAGCTGAATGACCCGGGTGCGATAAGGTTCTGCAGCCACAAAATGCAGATGTGACATTTTGGTAATGGCATGACGGACACTTTCGTCAATAGCGCCTTCCGTTGTCTCTCCACCGTGGATATGAGCAATAGGAACCCGGGCCACCAATGCAGCCTGGGTGGCAGCCAGAATTTCGTAACGGTCTCCAAGGACGACTATTACATCAGGCTTCAGCCGATCCAGTGCATCGGCAAAACCGATCACACCAAGGCCTATTGACTTGGCAATTCCGACCGGAGTGTCGCTGGAAAGTAACATCTCTACCTTGGCATCAATTATAAAACCATCTTCCTCAATAGTCCTATAGGTGAGACCAAATTCCGGAGAAAGGTGCATGCCTGTAACAATCAGTTGCAGCTGCAGGTCTGTATCTTCCTGAATCTCTTTCATCAGCCAGTAGAGCAGCCCATATTCAGCTCTGGTGCCGGTGACAACGCAGATCTTACGCATGGTTCAGTCCTGTGCCTAATATGACGCTACTTGGGATATTGAGCAATCGTTGCTCAAAACTTTCCGCAACCGACAAGTCCATTTTCGGGCAGCCGGTAAACATGGGCAGTTTATGCATCAGTGTCCAGGCAGGACGCGTCATGACGCCGGTATCGTTTGTCGCCTCCAGCAGGGCATTCCGTTGTCCTGCACATTCCTCATCAAGCAGCAGTGTATTGAGCCAATAGTTGCTCCGGCTGTTGGCTGGTTCTGAAAAAAAACGAATGCCTGGAATCCCTGTAAAGGCCTGATGATAGCGCTCTGCAAGATCACGCTTGGCTGCCAGAAAACCAGGCAGCTGCTCCAGTTGGGCACAGCCGATTGCCGCATTGATATTCGGCATACGATAGTTATAGCCGACCATGTCGTGGTTGAACTCCCAACGGTGCGGAACTTTTGCAGTAGTTGTGATGTGCTTGGCCAGACGGCCAAGTTCTTCATCATTTGTCAGGATTGCTCCACCGCCTCCAGTGGTGATTGTCTTATTGCCATTAAAGCTTAGGGCAGACAGCAGGCCCCACTGTCCCGTATGACGCCCCTTGTAAAGTGAGCCAAGTGATTCGGCCGCATCTTCGATCAATGTGATATCAAATCTCTGACAGACCTCCACAAGCGGATCAAGGTCAACAGGGTGTCCAAAGGTGTGCATCGGCACTATTGCCTTGATACGCCGGCCGGTCAAGCGGTTGTAGCACCCATCAGTCCGATGCTCTGCAATCTCTTCAAGGTAAATATTAAGCTTACTGGAATCTACACCAAGCGTCGCTTCCTCACTGTCAATAAAATGCGGAATCGCACCACAATAGGAAACTGCGTTGGCAGTAGCGATAAAAGTAAGAGCCGGCATAAGGACTTCATCGCCCGGTTTAACGTCGGCCAGTAACAGGCAGATATGCAACGCCGCAGTACCATTGACAACGGCAATGGCACGCTTGACACCGGTATAAGCGGCCAGATCTTCTTCAAAACGGTCAACGAACTTACCAACAGAGGAGACCCAACCGGTATCAAGACACTCCTTGACATAAGTCCACTCATTGCCGGTGATACAAGGCTCATGCAACGGAATGAGTCCGTCACCTGACGGCAAAACTGTTTGCAAAGCATTGATTACGGCCTGTGTACTGAAGCTGGCTGTCATATATTGTAACGATCAGCCTTGTAGCAGGCCAGATTTTCTGGTTTAGCAAACCACTCAATTGTTTCGCTCAGCCCCCGTCGCAGACCATCATGACCGGCATATTCAGGCTTCCAACCTGCCAACCCTAAGGCTTTTTGATTATCAGCCCATAGGCGCTCAACTTCACTTTTATCTGGGCGCAGTCGAACATCATCAGTCTCAATCTCGATCTTAACATTCATGATATCGGCAATCATCGCAACTGTCTCACCGATCGAAATTTCATAATTGCTGCCTATGTTAATAACTTCACCTGTCGATTGGTCAGATTCTGCAACGGCAATGAATCCTGCCACAGTATCTGCCACATAGTTGAAATCTCTCGTGGGATGCAGCGAACCAAGCTTGATATTGCGAGCGCCGTTGGCAATCTGCGTGATGATGGTAGGGATCACAGCACGGGCAGACTGGCGCGGGCCATAGGTATTGAATGGACGGATTACCGACACCGATGTACCAAATGAAGAATAGAAGGACATGGCGATTTGGTCAGCACCTATCTTGGATGCCGAGTATGGAGACTGTCCTTGGAGTGGATGTTCCTCGGTGATGGGGACAAAGCGGGCAGTGCCATAAACTTCACTGGTTGATGTATGGACCACCTTTGAGACTTCAAGTTCGCGGGCGGCCTGCACGATGTTAAGTGTACCCTTGACGTTGGTATCAATATAAGTGTCAGGGGAGTGGTAAGAGTAAGGGATCGCAATCAGCGCCGCCAGATGAAGAACAACGTCGCACCCTTTCATAGCTGTTTTTACACCATGTGGATCGCGGATATCGCCAGCAAAAATATCGAGTGACTTTTTGATATCCGGTTCAGACTGGTCAAGCCAACCCCAGGAATTAAATGAGTTGTAGAGTACAAAGGCACGCACATCATGGCCTCGTCTAACCAATTCCTCTATCAAATGAGAACCGATAAATCCGTCAGCACCGGTTACAAGAATTTTTTTGTTGTTAAGCCTCATATCAGTTCCACACTCGCATTGTTTTCAACCATCGCTTGTTTCTCCCGTTCAGCAAACATGGTTAAATTAGGGTAATAGGGGCACTTCCCGTATTTTTAATCTCAACTTGATTTCTCTTCTAAACCTACTCCGCAGAGCGACCACACTTTTCGCCCTTGGGCGACGAGCCGTCTTTCTGGATTTGAACAAATCCAGACAATCCCAAAGCATTACCGATCTGCCGCAAGTACTGATCCACATCATCTAAGCTGTTCATGATCTGGCCACAGATTACTTCCTGATCAATCTTTTCATAATCATGCGCTAGAAAGTTTCTAAAACCGGCTATACTCGCAAAGCGATAGGCAAACTCTGAATCAAGAATATGACTGTCCCCCAAAATATCGAATGACTCTGCATAGGACTGAGGTATTCTTAATCCTTTATGCTTTATTACTAACTCCGCCAACACAATGCAGCTATCTGACAACAGGTAGAGGTAATGGAGTAAAGCACCACGGTACACTGGATCAGTGGCAAATCTCATCCTGCAGTCATCCTTGATTGAGCGGATTGTTTCAAGATGCTCGTTAATTCGCCCTATCTTTTGAAGTATGCGTTCCACTAAACCCCCATGGCGTAGCGCCGCTGGAATTTAAAGTCGATGGATCTATGCAGCACATTTAACTCAAATTCATTTCTGGCATCATCATCGTTCGTGTAAAGAACGTGCCCATTCCTGACTATTTCATCATTCAAGATCAGATTCCCGGACAGATTCAGCAGTACCAGGTCAATGTCATTTCTTTTCAGCCTGCGGCACAGGTCTGAATACAAACTCAATTTCAGGGCCGTTCCGTTTTTTTTATCACTGGCGCGCGGCAAAACAGCGATATCAATATCGCTTGATGATGATGTTGCACCCTTTGCTGTTGAACCAAAAAGATACACAGCCACTATATCTTCACCGTATTTGATAAATGCAGGGGCCAGATCTATTTTTAATTGTTCAACATCCATATCTGCTCCTGAGCGATGAGCGCGGTTTCCAACCTGTACAGGTCAAACCGCATACGTTTTCTCCCAGTAATGCTCTTCAAGCTCCCGCCACGTCCGCTGCAGAAATCGGTACCAGGCCAGGGTGTCCCCCCCAATTATCGGAAGCCCCTCTTCAGCAATAACCGCTCTCATTGCAAGCCGGGCAGTGGGGAGATCAATCAGGTCTATACTCTGTCCGGGAACACCCAGTTTTTCTGCCAGTGTCATACGGAGCCGTTCTGAAGCGGCGAGTTGCTGGATAAAATCCATGCCGCGACTCCACTGGATGGCGATATCCCAATCGCTGTCCGGCCGGGCGGTGCCGGTTGCACGGCTCCCGATCAGGATCGCCAGTTCAAGGTCGTCGATGACGCCAAGTATGTCAGACAGCTGATCTGTTATCAACTTAATACCATTCATCCCGGGTCTTTTTCAAAACCTCGAGGGCTGAGTGAGCGTTATTATCTATTTTTCTATAGAAGCCAAAATGGATAAATTTCTAACATATAGCAGAAGATAAGTCATTGGTTCTAATGTTTGTTTTTCCCCACTAGTTCCAGGATGAGAGAGCGAAAAGGGACGTTGTTCTGCCCATTCCTGCTGAACCAAAAATGTTATCCGATTGGTTACATTCATGAAGCTTGATGAATTTAATGCTCCGTGCTTACCGCTACGCAAAAGCCATGAGATTTTAGTATCGCATGACGCTGTGCCTCTTCCAGATCGTGAGCTACCATTTCAGCACACATTTCCTGAACCGTGATTTCCGGAACCCAGCCGAGTTTTTCTTTTGCTTTGCTCGGGTCACCCAGCAAGGTTTCTACCTCGGATGGGCGGAAGTAACGAGGATCTATGCGCATAATCAGATCACCAGCTTTCACTGCAGGGGCTTTATTCCCAACAACGGATACAACGGCGGCAATTTCATCTACGCCATGACCTTCAAATTTAAGTGTTATTCCCAACTCTGCTGCCGCCCAGATGATAAACTGACGTACTGTGTATTGGACACCGGTGGCAATGACGAAGTCTTCGGGATGATCCTGCTGCAGCATCATCCACTGCATCTTTACATAGTCCTTGGCATGGCCCCAGTCACGCAGGGAATCGATGTTACCCATGTATAAGCACTGTTCCAAACCTTGTGAAATATTGGCAAGGGCGCGTGTTATCTTGCGGGTGACAAAAGTTTCACCGCGCCGGGGAGATTCGTGGTTAAACAGAATGCCGTTGCAGGCATACATACCGTAAGCTTCACGATAGTTGACAGTAATCCAATAGGCATACAGCTTGGCCACTGCATAGGGTGAGCGGGGATAAAAGGGGGTGGTTTCTTTTTGAGGAGTTTCCTGAACAAGACCGTATAGTTCAGAGGTTGAAGCCTGATAAAAGCGGGTCTTTTTATCCAGACCCAGCAAGCGGATAGCCTCGAGCATGCGCAGTGTGCCGACACCATCCGCCTCAACGGTATACTCCGGCGATTCAAAGCTGACCGCGACATGAGACTGAGCGCCAAGGTTGTAGACTTCATCAGGCTGGATTTCCTGCATGATGCGGGTCAGATTTGATGAATCGGTCAAGTCACCGTAATGAAGCTTGAAATGAGAATCTTTTATATGCGGATCCTGATAAATATGATCAATCCGCTGGGTATTGAACGACGAGGCCCGTCGTTTGATGCCATGAACCTCGTAGCCTTTTTCCAGAAGGAATTCTGCCAGGTAAGATCCGTCCTGGCCGGTAATACCGGTAATAAGCGCTTTTTTCATCAGTCGTTCCCTCCGAAACCAATTCCCCTCAGCCACCCCTTATCATGGTGGAAGCCTTTAAGCCTCCCTTGCCTAATGGCACCTACTTCTGGTGACAATGGGAGTTTTTGAGGGGTTATTATCTCCCCAACAGGGGACTCATGACCTGATAAGTCAGATAGGCAACCAGAGCCGAAGCAGGAATGGTAAGAACCCAGGCGACCAGGATCCGTTTGGCGACATTCCAGTTAACGGCGTTCAGACGTTTGGAAAGACCGACACCCAGAATGGTGGAGGTAATGACATGGGTGGTGCTGGTTGGCATGCCGAAAGCCGAGGCCCCCAGAATTACGCCTGCCGAAGCGGTTTCTACACAGAATCCATGTACCGGCTGCAGCTTGACAAAATCGCGGCCGACGGTCTTGATGATACGCCAGCCACCGGCCGCCGTTCCAAATGCCATAGCAGTCGCACAGGCCACCATAACTTCCCAGGGGACTTCAAAGGTTTTAATAGTCCCATAACTGACGAGAGCCAGGGTGATAACACCCATCGATTTCTGGGCATCGGCAGTACCGTGCGAGAAGGCCATCAAGGCAGCGGACGCGACCTGCAGCCGGCGAAAGTTTTTATTGAGGCCGCTGGGGGCGCTGTTGCGGAAGACCCGATACATGATCATCATGAAGATAAAACCGATGGCGGTCCCAAGAATGGGGGAAAAAATCAACGCCATGATAATCTTCTTGAGTCCCGCCCATTTCAGGGCGGTGATGCCTGCATGGGCAATGACCGCCCCCGAGATTCCGCCGATAATGGCATGCGATGAAGAGGATGGCAGGCCGTAGTACCATGTGATCAGGTTCCAGATTATCGCGCCGGTGACGCCCGCCAGCACGACCATCTGAGTCACATTGGAACTGTCCACAATCCCTTTGCCGATGGTTGTGGCTACCTTGGTGGAGATCATGGCGCCGGCAAAGTTGAGTACTGCGGCCATTATGATGGCCGATTTGACCGAAAGGGCACGAGTCGAAATACAGGTTGCAATAGCGTTTGCAGTGTCGTGGAAACCGTTGATATAGTCAAAGACAAGCGCCGCCACGATTACCAGGCAGAGCAAAAGGAAGGCCGGCTCAAGCATTCTTAACCACCACGCTTTCAAGGATATTGGAGGCGTCTTCGCATCTGTCGGTCGCCTTCTCGAGTGTCTCAAAGATTTCCTTCCATTTGATCAGCTGGATCGGGTCCTTCTCTTCATCAAAAAGACGGCTGATAGCTTCACGTGAGACACGATCGGCCTCATTTTCCAGAGAGTTGATCTCTACGCATGCCTCGAAGATCTGCTCGTAGGTCTTCTTGCCAAGCATTGCAACCGCCTTGTCGATCGCATAGCACGACTGCAAAATGATGAAGCCAAGAGATTTGGCTTCAGGAGGGATCGCTTCGACATTGTACATGATGATCCGCTGGGCGGAGGCGTCAATCAGGTCAAGTATATCGTCCAGCTTGGATGCTAATGCATAGATATCTTCCGGATCAAGCGGCGTTACAAAGGTTTTGTGCAGCGTCTGGATGATTTCATGGGTTATCGAATCACCCTTGTGTTCCACATCCTTGATCCTGCGCTGGCTTTCGACCGGATTATCAAAATTGTCGAGCATATCTTTCAGGAGCTTGGCCCCTTCGATGATGTTCTCTGTCATATCCTTGAAAAGTTTGAAGAATTTTTCTTCCTTTGGTATTAATCCGAACATGGTTACGCCTCCGTTTATTTATATGCAGACCACTTTTAAAACCTGCCATTAATAGCACACTTTTGGCACTGTTTATAGAATAAATTTGGTAACTAAGCAGAACCATGGTTGCATAAACCTAAACCTGTCTCACGCAAAGACGCGAAGACGCAAAGAAAACCGGGATCGAAAACCTGAAAGCTTTTGGGTTAAACCATAAATCTTTGCTTTTGACTTTCTTTGCGGCTTTGCGTGAGATGCTTTCCGTTTTTGACCTGAGTAGTTACAAATTTGTTTGTACCCGCCAGCAGCATGGCAACATCAGATTGCCTTTGTTATTGTGTTGCAGTATCCTTCATTTTTTTCAACTGACAGGAGCATAAATATGGATTTGTTTCACGCAGCCGTTCTTGGTGCCTTACAAGGATTTACCGAGGTCCTTCCGATCAGCAGCTCGGCCCATCTGATCCTGGTACCGTGGCTGCTCAAATGGCCCGAATCAGGTTTGACTTTTGACGTTGCGCTGCATTTGGGGACTTTTCTGGCACTGTCGCTCTATTTCTGGCGCGATATCATCGAAATGATCATATCTTTCTTTGACGCCATCGCCGCACGAAGACTGAATACCCCGGCAAGGAGACTGCCGTTTCTGATCATCGCAACCACCGTTCCGGCTGCCGTGGTCGGCAAACTGTTCGAAGAACAGATCGAGGCGATCTTCCGTTCAAATCCACTGCTCATCTCTTCGATCCTGATACTGTTCGGCCTCCTTCTCGGTGCGGTCGATCTATTTGGTCGAAAACGCCTGATTCTGGACGAAATAAAACCTGCAGGTGCACTGACGATCGGCCTGATGCAATGCCTGGCGCTGATCCCCGGCGTTTCCCGCTCCGGCATCACCATCACAGCCGCACTGATGCTCGGCTTTACCCGCGAAAGTGCCGCCCGCTTCTCATTCCTGATATCTCTGCCGATTGTCGCAGGGGCCGCGCTGCTTAAAACAGTGCATCTGTTCAAACATGGCATTCCTGCCGGAGAAGGTCTACCGATGCTGGTGGGGATATCATTCTCGGCCGTTACCGGGTATATCAGTGTCGCTTTCCTGCTCCGCTTTGTGCAAAAAAGGAGCCTCTCGCCATTTGTCTGGTACAGGGTCATTGCCGGGGGTGGTTTAATAATCGCTATTCTTTCCGGCTTCAAAGGGTAGGGTGAATATATGCAGGGTGGTATCAAAGAGTGGCCCGAAGACGAGCGCCCGCGGGAAAAGATGCTTAAACAGGGTGCTGCGACCCTTACTGATGCAGAGTTGCTGGCCTTGATTATCAGAACCGGTGATCCCGGTTCCAAACAGAGTGCTATAGATCTCGGGCGTGGGTTGATCAAGCATTTCAGCGGCAATCTTCGCGAACTGGCCGGTGCCGGTCTGAGTGAACTCTGTGCCATAAAAGGGGTTGGCCTGGCCAAAGCAACCAGCATCAAGGCCGCCTTTACTCTTGCGTCACGTTTCCAGACCCGCAAACTGGAACGGCTCGACCGCTTCACCTCTCCGCAGCAGGTTTTTGACTATTTCCACCACGAGTTCCGCGACAGCCGTAAGGAATATTTCCTTGTGCTGCTGCTGGACGGCAAAAACCGCATCATCAGACGTGTTCAGATCTCTGAGGGGAGTCTTAATCAGAGCATCGTACATCCACGCGAGGTTTTCAGCCCGGCGGTAAAGGAATCGGCCGCCGCCATGATCCTGGTACACAATCATCCCACCGGTGACCCCGCCCCCAGCTCTGAAGATATCGCAGTCACACGACGCCTTACGGAGGCCGGGGAGATCATTGGAATAAAGGTGCTGGATCACATCATTGTCGGCGATGGGGAGTATTTGAGTTTTGTTGAGCGAGGGTTGCTGTAAACCTGAAAAAAGCATTTGAAACACGGAGAAAAATAAACCTTAAAAAAGCTGTTATCCGCAGATTAACGCAGATTAACGCAGCCAAAAGTAGGCGCTTCTAAGCGACAAATCAAAGGCTTGAAACAAATACTGGTTCAACCAAAAAGGAGTGCATGTTTTTATAAATAACTATTGGTTTTATCTGCCTTAATCTGCGGTATCTGCGGACCAAAAGCCGTTTATAGGATAAAGCATTAAAATCCAAAAACACTTTTACAGGGATAAAACCTTTGGAATCCATAAAGATGTAAAGACTTTTTATTTTAACCAAACGTTTGTATCCTGGTTTTTGCCGTTATCCCCTGTATCCCCTTCATCCCTGTTAAATATAAAGATTTTGTACTGTGCTGAATAGATTATAATTCTTTATATTTGACTGAGCGCCTCATCTGCAGCCCGTTCAGCCGCTGCAACGCAATCATTCAGCCCGATACCGCGGTAGGAATTGCCGGTCAGGATCAACCCCGGGTGTTTTTTCAACGCATCATCAAGAGCCTGCAGCCGAGCGCCATGCCCGACGGTGTACTGCGGGATAGCCTGCGGATGACGGAATACCCTGACAAATTCCGGCTGAGCATCGATCCCCATAGTTAAAGCCAGATCCTTCCTGACACGGGCCACAACTTCATCATCACTCAGTGTAACGTATTCCGGAAAGCAAGCTCCACCCATCATACTTCGAAGCAGCACTTTTCCCTCCGGGGCCCGATCCTCAAACATACTTGAATCCCACAGGGTACCGAGCGTGTTGCAGCCCTCCTTTTTCGGGATCAGATAGCCGAAGCCATCCAGAGAGCGCTTGATCTGCCCGCGACTGTAGCCGAAGCAGATTACCGTCATGCTGGCGTAGGGAATCTGCTGCAATATCCCGGCTATGCCGCCATCCAGACCGGCAATCATCTCAGCCGCCGCAAAGGCTGGCGAAGCCACAATTACCTGGTCTGCAACATACTCTGCTCCATCGCTGCACTTCACCCGGTAGGGGATGTCTGTCCCCTTCTCTACCGCAGCGACAGCCACACCGGGCCTGACAATATCTCCCAGTGACACTGCCATTGCATCGGCAAGATACTGGATTCCTTCGCGGAACGAAGTGAGCACACCTCCAGGGCCGGCAGCACTGGATACAACCTTTCCGGCCGCCTGATCGCGTTTTTTCTTTTTGGCCAGCATGATCATTGCACGGATCAATCCGCCATATTCGCTCTCCAATTCGGCAATGCGGGGAAAACAGGAAACCAGCGACATTGTTTCCGGATTACCGGCAAAAATGCCCGAAACCATCGGTGCGATCAGCTTGTCAAGCGCCTCCGCGCCCAATCTGCGCCGGCCAAAATCGGCCAGGGTCTCATCGACACCGACTGGTGCTGAAGCAATGAAAGGTGTCGGCTCCATTGCCAGCCGCAACTTACCGGGCCAGGAAATCAGACGGCTGCGAAGGAACCCCGGGGCGCCGTCCGGCAACTGGTGCAGCTCTCCGCCGGAGTAGATGAAGCGCTTACGGGCGTTATCGTTGCTGCGAAGCAGGTTACTCTCCACGCCAATCGCCCTGCAGAGGTCCAGTGTCTGGGGCTTGCTGTCCAGAAAACCGTTAGGCCCCCATTCACAGGTATAGCCTTCGGCCTTGATGCTCCGTATTTTCCCCCCCGGATGCTGTTCTTTCTCTAACAGGGTTATTTCAAGCTCATTTCCTGCCGCCTGAGCCTTTGAACGCAGCAGCCAGGCTGTTGCAAGACCGGAGATGCCGCCGCCGATGATGATGGTTTTTTTCATGGGAGTGCCCCCGTTTTAAGGTTTTGTTTTTTTCGGATAGTACGTATGGCGGCCTGCTCTGTCAAGGTATACACATGCGATGGAGTTGACAGCTCAGGAGTTAGAGCTTACATTGCCTGCAAATAATAAACAAATGGAGATTGTTATGGCACAGGTTGATTACTATAAAGCGCTGGGTATCGAAAAAGGTTCTTCTCCAGACGAGATTAAGAAAGCCTTTCGCAAGCTGGCGGTCAAGTATCACCCGGACCGCAACCCAGATAACAAGGGTGCGGAAGATAAATTCAAAGAGATCAACGAGGCCTACGCGGTACTCTCCGACCCGGAGAAGAAACAGCAGTATGATACCTACGGCTCCAGCGGTTTTCACAAACAGTACAGCCAGGAAGATATTTTTCGTGGTTTCGACTTCGGCAATGCCTATAAAGATATGGGCGGCGGTTTTGGAGGAGGAGGTTCCGAGGATCTTTTTTCCCGACTGTTCGGCGGTTCTTTTGGCCGCGGAGGGGGGCGAGGCGGCTTCCGTTCAGCACCGCAGAGGGGGGCGGACCACGAAATGGAGGTTACCGTCAGTTTTAGAGATGCTGCCCACGGGGCTGAAAAGCAGATCGCTTTCCGGCGCAATGGCCAAAGAGAAGAGCTGAAGGTAAAAATTCCGGCTGGAGTTGATAACGGCAGCAAGATCCGGATTACCGGCAAAGGCGCTCAGGGTGAGGGTGGCGGAGCGGTCGGCGATCTGTACCTCATCATTCATGTCATGCCTGATCCGGTTTTCAGCCGCGATGGCGGCGATCTTTTTGTTGATCGCTCTATTCCGTTCAGTGCCGCCTGCCTCGGTGTTTCTCTTGATGTGCCGACTTTGGAGGGAGACAAGCGGATAAAGGTGCCGGCAGGCATTCAACCGGGCACCAAGATCAGGCTGAAAGGGTGCGGGATCAAAACGCTCGGCTCAAATTCTAAAGGCGATCTGTACGTAAAGGTCGGGGTGCATATTCCGGAAGCGCTTAACGGTGAGCAGAAGAAACTGGTGGAGGAGTTGGCAGAGAAAGGGCTGTAATTCTACCAATAGGCTGTTGGTCCGCAGATACCGCAGATTAACGCAGATAAAAACAATAGTTATTCCTGTCTCGTTCTAATTCGCCGCTTAGAAGCGCCTGATAAAACAACTTACTGGGTGTTGTTTGTATGATGCCAACAAACAAAACCCAGTAATACTTTTGGCTGCGTTAATCTGTGGATGACAGTTTTTAAGTAGAATGGCATTAGTTTACGCTGTAGCTCACATTGCCGCCGGCACAATTATAATCGATCTCGCGCGTGACCATCCGCGATATTTTACCGGATACAACATTTATTTTACGCGCAAATATGACAATTTTATTGTTGAGATAACTGTAAGTTCCCACAATAGCCTCGGTTTGATCGTATTCATCCTTTTTTATCTCGGAAATTTTTCTCGAAAGCACCACCAGACCCTTCTCATTCAGATTGAAGAATTTTGCGAACTCAACCTGCGTTATTTTTGTGCTGCAGACAGAACTGAGACTGCCGCGCATCAACTCCCCCATCAACAGACCTTGAGATGCCGGGGCAAATGATTGAATATCAACAAAGTCGGTAATCAGCACAGAATAATCTTTGCTGTCGTTTCCACTGGAGCATTTTGACCTGTTTTCAGACAGCGTACCATCTTCCGTGACGCATGGTTCTGTACAAAGTTCGCGGGCAATATCATTGAATATCGGTTTCAACTCGGTTGACTCCAACAGCTGGTTAAAAGTTTTGCCGGAGCATGTACTATAACGCTTTACCGGGTTCTGGGATGCACAACCTGTGAAGAAGACCGCCAAACAAACAGCTGCCAGTGCAGTTTTATTTATTTTCATACTATTTAATCCCGTCGCTGACTATTTTCATTGTATTTGTGACCTTCTCTCTCTGGACTGGAGCTTTAGGCAGCATATTGACCGGTAAGTACGTTTGGGCCGAGGAAATCACTAAGCCGGTGTTCACGTCAATAACACGTGCATTTATTGTCATGTTTCCTTCTGCAACAGAATATGTGCCGGTAACAACACCACTTATTTTGTATTCATCCCGCAGTTTATTGATGTCTCTGCTCAGAAAAAACTCTCCTGCTGCATTGACATCGACCCCTTTAGACAGCCTTATCTCTATTACCCGCCATTTATGCATCTGCAGTCCATAAATCAGGTTCTCGGCAATCAAACGGCCCAGTGCCGTTGTGTCGTCGATTTTGTCCAGATTTGTAAAACTTGTTACAACGTAGACGTTCGAAAAACTTTTGTCAGAAGCGTTCTTGTCAAGTTGATCTGCAAGGTTTTTCATTTTGTCGTTAAACTCCCCGACCGGAGGAAGAACAACGTTGTTTTCTATTTGAGCTGAGCTGTCGGTAATTGAATGCGTTGCGCAGCCGCCGGCAAGGCAGATAATGGACATAGCCATCATGGCTCCCAACAAGATTCTCATCATTTTCTCCTTTAACACTCTTTACTCTTAATGCACGACATGATTCATTCGCAGTGCAGCCCTTATATCATCTAACCGTAAACGCTGTAAAGGAAGCTTAAAAATATCACCTGCCAAACAAATCAGAAGTCAATGAGTTTCGGCTCCGTCTCGGGCGTATTAAATGCATGGCTGTAATCTATGCCTGACACCATTGGCGCGATGTTGAAATAATCATTGAAAAATGCCATCATCCCCATGGTCCCGAATCGTTCGGCATTAACAGCCAAAGCATTTGTTGCTGTTCTCAAATCAATCAACTCATTATAATGATCCATCTCTCTTCCCATAACGGCCGCACCATTATATAGACCCAAACTCCCGATTTGTGTTTTCACATCACCTACAAGCGTGAGAAAGGGGGGATTCCCTTTCAGATTGACGGTAACAGGAGCGAGTTCACTTGTTGTTGTAAGATCAAGCGGACTGGAGTTGTTCATGGTCCCGGCAATGGTCGCGCCGGTTATATGCAGTATTGAGGCAGCAGGGTTGGATAAAGTGACCTTGTCAACGGCTGTTGCTGAAACAGAATCAGTACTGATGCCGGATATATTCAAGCCAGCGCCGGCCGTAAGAGTTGTCGGACCGGTCGTATTGAGAATTACTGCCAGATCGTTCTTGTCGGTTATCCGGGTTGTTGCGCCTGCTACGGTCAAGGCGCCGCCAAAATCGTTATCGGCATTGGCCAAGGTAACCGGCTGACCGGAAGCGCTTATTGACGTCGCACCGCTAACGGCCAATGGACCGGAGCCGGTAATTGCCCCGTTGTTTGTAAGGATCAGTCCTCCGCCGGCCTGGTTAATGCCGGTAATCGTCAATAGAGGCGAACCGGTTGTCAGGATGATGTCGCCACTGGTGCTATTGGTGGCATTTAGATCGGCAATCGTATTGGTTCCGTTGCCGACGAGGTTTTGACCGCTGCCTGACAGCGTCGTCAGAAGCCCGGCAGCCGTCAGAGAACCTTCGCTCCCCTCGGTAATTGCACCGGAACCGGCGTTTAGTATGGTGTCACCGCCAAGAATGACAGCATTGTTGTACTCTTGCCCAGCCGTTCCGGTCGTTGCAACCAATCCTCCGTTGATATAGGTCGTGCCTCCGGGCTTCACCGTCAGACTGTTCAGAGGTGTGGTTCCGACGACTCCACTGAATGTTGTCACTCCGGAGGTGCCAACCGTCAGGTCACGGGGTATGGAGTCACTAGCCACCGTGCTGCCAAATGTAATAGCGCCGGAACCGGTTGAGGTCATAGTCGTCGTGCCACCAAGCGTTATAGGACCTGAGTATGCCTGGGCGCCGCCGGTCGTTATCTCACCCTGCACCGTTGCGGCACTGCCGGTGTCGCTGATCGCGCCGGAGAGAAGAGACCCGGTTGATCCGCTGTATGAATTGGTTCCTGTACCAGCAATATTCTCGAACGAAGTCCAGCTCACGCCGCCGTTATTCCCTGCATCTGCCCCTGTCAGATTATACGTTTGATTGTTTCCGCTGATTGTATCAGAGCTGTGTGCGCTGCCGGTCACAGTTGTTATTCCGTTCCAGGTACCGCCGATACCGCTGCCGCTCTTTGCAGACAGATCAACCGCCACCGGACCAGCTATCCCCGCCGAATAGTCCAGTGTACCGCCTACGGCAGTCAGGTCGTCCGACACGGCACCGCCCGGGGTAAATCTGAATATTCCGGCCGCCGTATCATTCAGGTTCTCAAAGGAGTTCCAGCCCACTCCTCCACTGTTTCCGCTGTCGGACGCCGTCAGGTTATAAGTCGCGTTACTCCCCACAATTGTATCCGAAGCCCCGCTGCCAAGCACCGTGGTGATGCCATTCCAGGTGCCGCCAATGCCGCTGCCGCTCTTTGCGGACAGATCAACCGCCACCGGACCAGCTATCCCCGCCGAATAGTCCAGTGTACCGCCTACAGCATTTAGGCCGGCTGTCACGGTTCCACCAGCGCCGAACCTGAAGTTGCCAGCGCCCGAGTCACTAAGGTTGCCTATGCCTGTGTAGCCACCCGGCAGCAGCGTTGTAACGTCACCTGTGTTAGCACCTGTCAGGTTGTAAGTTTGGCCACCGGTCGCTGCTATTGTGCCGGTACCGCTGTCTGTTATTTTCTCAAACGAGGTCCAGGAAACGCCGCTGCTGTTGCCGGCATTGGCCGCGGTCAGGTTGTAGTTCGCGTTACTGCCGCTGATTGTGTCCGAAGCCCCGCTGCCGACCAGCGTGGCGATGCCGTTCCAGTTGCCGCCAATACCGCTGCCGCTCTTTGCGGACAGATCCACCGCCACCGGACCCGCTATCCCCGCCGAATAGTCCAGTGTACCGCCTACAGCATTTAGGCCTCCCGATACGGCACCACCCGGGGTAAATCTGAATATTCCGGCCGCCGTATCATGCAGGTTCTCAAAGGAGCTCCAGTCCACTCCTCCACTGTTTCCGCTGTCCGCCGCCGTCAGGTTGTAGGTCGCGTTACTCCCCACAATTGTATCCGAAGCCCCGCTGCCAACCAGTGTGGTGATGCCGTTCCAGGTGCCGCCGATGCCGCTGCCGCTCTTTGATGCCAGATTTATAGCCACCGGCCCTGCAGAGCCCGCTGAATAGTCCAGGGTACCACCGGTAGCAGTTATACCGCCCGTCACGGTTCCACCAGCGCCGAACCTGAAGTTGCCCGCGCCCGAGTCACTAAGGTTGCCTATGCCTGTGTAGTCGCCCGGTAACAGAATCGCCACGTTGCCGCTATTGGCGCCGGTCAGGTTGTACGTTTGGCCGCCGGTCGCTGCTATTGTGCCGGTGCCGCTGTTTGCAATCTTCTCGAACGAGGTCCAGGAAACGCCACCGCTGTTGCCGGCATTGGCCGCGGTCAGGTTGTAGTTCGCGTTACTGCCGCTGATTGTGTCCGAAGCCCCGCTGCCGACCAGCGTGGCGATGCCGTTCCAGTTGCCGCCAATACCGCTGCCGCTCTTTGCGGACAGATCCACCGCCACCGGACCCGCTATCCCCGCCGAATAGTCCAGCGTACCGTTTACAGCTGATAGGCTGCCGGTAACAGCGCCACCTGCGTCAAACCTGAAGACACCTGCACCCGAGTCATTAAGGTTGCTGATACCCGTGAAGCTGCCCGGCAGCAACGTTGTCACATAACCTGCGTTGCTGCCTGTCAGGTTGTACGTCTGACCACCGGTAGTTGATATTGTTCCCGCACCGGAGTCAGCAATATTCTCAAACGATGTCCAGGAAATCACGCCGCTGTTCCCGGCGTTGGTACCGGTCAAGTTGTAGGTCTTTCCGCTCCCGCTGACCGTGTCGTTGTTGTTGCTGCCGATTACCGTGCTGATATGGCTCCACGTGGTGCCGATGCCACTCGTACCGCTACCGGCCAGATTTAGTGTCACCGGGTTCGTGTAGTTGCTGTAGTTGAGTGTGCCATTCAACCCGCCGTCCAGGTTGCCGGTGACGCTGCCGCCACTCCCCATGTTGAAGATTCCGGTGCCGGTATCGGTGATGTTTTTGAAACCGCTCCAGGTCACACCGCCGTTACTGCCCCTGTTTGCGATACTGTTGTCAAGGGTATAGGTTTTGCTCGAACCCACGATTGTACTCGAGTTGGCATTGCCGGTAACCGTTCCAATATTGCTCCAGGAGCCGCCGATGCCGGTGGTACCTGCGGTGCCGCCAAGATTGAATGTCACGGGGTTGGTATAGCTGCTGTAGTTGATATTACCGCCCACTCCACCGTTAATGCTGCCGGTAACTCTGCCGCCGCTCCCCATATTGAAGGTGCCGCTGCCGGTATCGGTCAGGTTCTCCATAGCTGTCCATGTAACAGTGCCGTTGCTTCCCTTGTTTGCCAGCGTGTTATCGAGGGTGTACGTCTGAGTGGCGCCGGTAACGGTATCACCACTGTTAGCACTGCCGGTTACCGAGGTAATACCGCTCCAGGTTCCGCCGATACCGGTGCTGCTACCGGGACTTCCTGCCAGGTTTACATTGACGGCCGTCGTGTGCCCGCTGTAATCAAGCGTGCCGCCTACAGCAGAAATGTTACCGGCGACACTTCCAGCTGCCCCGAAATTAAAGATACCGGCACCAGTGTCGGTGATGTTTTCAAACGACGACCAGGTTACGCCACTGCTACTCCCCTTGTCCGCGATACTGCCATCCAGGGTGTAGGTTTTGGTCAAGCCTTTGACCGTGTCCGAATTGACGTTGCTGCCGGTAACAGTGGCAATATTGCTCCACGACCCGCCAATCCCTGTGGTAGCGTTGCCTGCTAAATCAAGTGTTACAGGGCTGGTGTAGCTGCCGTAGTTGATACTGCCGGCTGTTCCGCCGTTCAGATTACCGGTGACGCTGCCAACGCTCCCCATATTGAAGGTGGCTGCACCGGTGCTGGACAGATTGCCTATGCCCTCAAAACCGCCCGGAAGCAGCGTTGTAACATTACCCATGTTAGAGCCGGTCAGATTGTAAACCTGCGTACCGGCGGTTGATAGTGTCCCCGTGCCGTTGTCGACTATTTTACCGATACTGTTGAAGTTAAGCCCGGCGACGCTTCCCTGATTAACGCCGCTAAGACTCCATGTCCCGCCAGCCGCATTTATAACGCTTGCCGCTCCCATTCCCGTTGCGCTAACGGTCGGACCACCGACAAACGTCGGCGCTGCACTGAGATCCAGTGTCCCGGCAAAATTGAGGTCGAGTCCGCCCGTCCCACGATATGTACCGTCGAGGCTTATATCGGCTGCCGACTGCAGCGTGAGCGTGTTGCCGTTAAGAGTAATATCTGCGTCAGAGTTGGAGGCAATGCTGCCGGTTGAGGTTTGCACGGTGACATTGGCAGGGGTTGCAAGCTGGGCGTTAATGGTGAAGTCAGATATGTTTGAGGGGGCTGCCGTGCTGTCCCAATTAATAAACGGTTCAGTTGCAGCTATGTTGTCTGCCGTATCCGAACCTGCATCAACGGCGTGAATAATGGTGATATCGTCCGGATCGAGCAGCAGCGTTCCTGTCGCGCCTTTCGCCGCGCCGAGATTGACAAGCCCACCATAGGTCAGATTGTGCTTGCCGGAAACTTCGGCAAAGCCGCCATCACCCCCGAGAGTCCCACCCTGCGCAGAAATGGTGCCGTAAAAACGGGTCGCTTCATCCGCCCAGACCGCCACCTGGCCGCCGTTGCCATTGGTGAGCGCATCGGCCTTTATGGAAGCATCTTTATCCACATAGGTCATCGAGGCATTCTTCTCCGCGCCGGCCCCGTGGAAATTTCCGCCGATCAGTACCGTACCGCCGCCGGCATCACCGGAAGCATTAATTGTTGAACCGGCAAAAAGCCCGACCCTGTCCCCCAATATTTTAATCGTGCCGCCGGTTTCTCCGGTTTTTTTACCCGATGCATCCAGGGTACCTCTGTTTGCGGTAATCCCGTAGTCGCCACCGTCAAGAGTGATAACGCCATTTTTATCGTTAATGGACTTTGCCATGATGATCCCATCGTTGTTGACGATGTTCTTCATGATGTCGCCGGCAACTCTGGCGGTCAGTATCACCTTCCCCCCATCTGCGCTTATGTGGCCGCGATTGGAGACTCCGAGTGCATTAGCGGCCACGTCACCGTTTACCGCCACGTTGATGAGGCTGCCGTTATCAAGACTGAGGGTAACTGCGTCACCCGATGCCAGATGAACCGTACCCAGGTCCGCTACAATAGATCCGGAATTAGCCACCGAGGGGGCCGCAAGAACAACATAGCCACCGTTTGCGGCCGAAATATTTCCCTGATTGACGATTGATGCCTGAGAGCCGGGTGTATTGGCGAATTGGTGTTTGCCGGAGAGGAAATCTTCATTGGTGATGTTCATGGTTGATGCGAGGAAGCTGCCGGTCTGCACTGTTGCCCCGGGACCGACCAGGAGGCCGTTAGGATTAATCACCCAGACCTGGCCGTTGCCCGAGAGTAGGCCGTAAATTTGCGAGGGGTCTACGCCGGTGACCCTGTTTAGCGCAATCGAATTACTGCCGGGCTGAATATATTTCACCGCCTCATTGGCGCCGATACTGTACCCCTGCCAATTGATGATGGCATTACCCGAAGTCTGATTGATATTCATTGTTGTCGGATTCGGCTGCGAAATAGCTGCCGATCCTCCGACAACAGCACCATTTTGCGGCAGCGCGTGGGATGTAATGGCTGTCAATACGGACAAAAGCGTGATTGTACATACTGCCGTGCCGGCCGTAATAAATTTATGGTGCCGTTTCATGAGTTTCCTCCTGAATCACATACATCTTCAGCATATTAGAACGAAACTACTGTCTGAAAATAAACCTGGCTATTATTCACATTAAGGCCGTTGTAGCCGCTATTTGTACTTGGGATTGCCCAATCAACCTTGCAGTAAAACATCCTGCCGCCGTACAATCGCAGCCCGGCTCCAACACTTGAAAGCGTAGAAGACCTTTTTTCCGACGGGCGCGGACTTGTGTTGATTACGCCACCGAAGTCGGTGAACAGGGCAAACTTTACCGTGTTGCCTATCTTCTGCTTAAAGACCTCTGTTTCCGGAAAGAGTGGTGATAATAATAGTTCGAGCGAGGTGAGGTAGCCGCTGTCTCCGCTTGCCTTGGCCGGATTGACTCCCCTTACGGAACCTGCTCCGCCAAGCTGCATTCTTTCTACGGAAAACAAGCGATCCGGTGAATACTGGAAACTGCCCTTTGCCGTCAGATAATTATAGCCGGGCAGTTTTTGTAACCTCATGGCATCCAGATTGAATTTATCGAACATATTATCAGCACCGGCGTGACTTGGACCGGGATAGAGCGCCCCTTTTTCCGTGCCGCCAAAGAGAGTGCCGAGCCCTCTTGCATACCCAAAACTGATAAAATTTCTGCCCAAGAACCTGTCCGCAGATTCGTATGATATTACCGACACTATCTTGCGGATTTCATCATTGTTTTGTGTACTTCCAAGCAGGTTGTCGTACAGAGAAATATATTCGCCGCCAAATCTTATATTAAGGCTTTCTTTACGATTCTTTATTGCTGGATGTGTCACATAGAGACCGGCAACATGAGCTTTACCGTTGAGCTCCAAAAGAGCAAGCGAGTCCTCTCCTCCAACGCTATACACGGTGTTCGAATAGTAGGTACCGGCTTGCGTGCCAAACCCTCCCACCGGCAGGATATATTCCGCACGGCCATATGAAAGCCTGTCAGGGTCCATTTCATCCAGCCCGATAATACCGTTAAGCTTGATCAGATCGCCGCTGGTAATCGCATTACCAACATTAAGTGATGCTGACAAGCGATTCTTGCTGGTGGATTTCACACCGAAGTTGTCATAGGAAACAGAGCCGGATAAAGGGTATTTATCGGATACCGTAGCGATGATATCAGTTGTTCCGAACTCTTTTCCGGCTTTAAGTGTCGCCTTTACCGATAAGGACTGGTACTCATTAAGAAGGAGCAGTGCTTTTTCCAGGGCCTCCTCCTTCAGTGAAGGGTCCTTTCTCACAGTTTCAAGATAACTTTCAATGAAGGAATTTTTGTAATAATCATTACCTGTTACGGAAACCGTCCCGACTTTTCCTTCAACAACCTTTATCATTACCGCACCAAAAGCATTTACAATATGATAGCCGCTTTTGCTTTTTATCAGGGTGGCCCCGTCGAAGATGCTTTGCGACGGTACATACGCATTGGCAATGAGAAAACCTTTATCACGGTATTTGGCCGTAACCATATCAGCCACATTTTTAATTTCGTCCAAAGTCATCTCTTTGCCGTTGCCGAGCGTAATACCTGACAGGAGTTCCTTCTCGCTAATCAGAGTATTTCCTTCAAGACGAAATCTCTTTACAAAAACTTTCATTCCGGCCGGGCCCTGCTCCGTGACCGGCTTTTTATCCTCTTTTTCCACCACCGGTGGTGCAGGATCCTTAAAAATATACATCGTATCCGTTTTTTCAAGCTGTCGAAGAACGCCGCCGGCTCCGTCTGCAGCATAAGCCTCGCTGCACGCCTCCAACACTATAAAAGCAGAGACTATTGAGGCACTTTTAACAAATCCTGTTCGCATGTACTTCATCAAAGGTCTCCTGATCTGTTATATCGGCAAAACTGAAAAACAGATTACCCTTTTTTATTTAACACTACTACTGCATGGGCGGATATCCCTTCCCCCGAGCCGGTGAAGCCGAGCCCCTCTTCGGTGGTAGCCTTGACATTTACCTGTCCGGCAGTGCTGTTCAGCACTCGCGCGATATTCTCACACATGGTTGGTATGTGCGGCGCCATCCTGGGGCGTTGGGCAATGACCGTGGCGTCCAGGTTACCCAACTGGTACCCGCGCTGGTCAGCCAGGACCATGACGTGAGCCAGCAGTTTCAGGCTGTCGGCCCCCTTGAAAGCAGGGTCCGTATCGGGGAAATGCCTGCCGATGTCCCCTTCACCAAGAGCACCCAAAATGGCATCAGCAATGGCGTGCAGCAGCACGTCGGCATCCGAATGCCCCAGCAGCCCCTTCTCATAGGGAATATCCACCCCCCCCATAATCAGTTTTCTCCCCTCCACCAAGCGATGGACGTCATAACCGTGCCCTATGCGCATAAGCATCACCTTTCAGATAAAAAAATAACAGGGATGTCCAGGATTGTCTGGACTTATAAATATCCGCTGTATCCCGCTCATCCCTGTTTATTTATTGGTTCATTCACCAATTTAACCGGATATTAAAAACCGTTTCCGCTCAGCCTTCCGCCTTCAGATCCCGCGCCATCAGCTCTATTACCGCCTGCCTCGCCGGCTTGTCCTCGTGCAGGATCTGATAGGTTTTTTCGACGATCGGCATCTCGACACCAAGGCGGCGCGCAAGATGGTAAACAGATTCAGCGCTCTTTACCCCTTCTGCCACCATGCGCATCTCGGCCAAAATGTCCGTTAGAGTCATCCCCTGTCCAAGCTTGAAGCCGACCGTACGGTTACGGGAAAGGTCACCGGTGCAGGTCAGCACCAGATCGCCCATGCCCGCCAGACCGGCAAAGGTGGCCGCCTGTGCGCCCATCGCCTGACCGAGACGATTCATCTCGGCCAGACCTCTTGTAATAAGGGCCGCCCGGGCATTGTGGCCGAAGCCGAGGCCGTCGCAGATTCCGGCGGCGATGGCGATAACATTCTTGACCGCCCCCCCCAGTTCAACGCCGACCACATCACTGTTGGTATAGACCCGCAGACAGGGACAGCTGAAGGCGGCCTGAACACGCCCGGAAGCAACCGGGTTGCGTGAGGCGGCAACTATTAATGAAGGGAGTTCCTGAGCTACTTCGCGTGCAAAGGTCGGACCGGAGAGGGCAACATAGCGGTTCAATGCATCATCACCAAGCAACTCTCCGCAAATCTGGGAAACGGTCTGGAGGGTTTCCAGTTCAATCCCTTTGGAAGCATTGGCAATAATCGCATCCGGTGCGATGTGCGGAGCGAGCTGTTTCAGCACGCCGCGCATGACCTGTACCGGCGTCACCAACAGGATGATGTTCCTCCCGCGGGTCGCCTCTTCCAGGCTCCCTGTACACGCCAGAGCCGGGTGCAGATTGATGCCGGGAAGATAGAGCGAGTTGGTATGGCTGGTATTGATCTCTGCCACCAGCTCCGGCTCGTATGCCCACAATACCGTGTCATTGCCGTTGGCAGCCAGTCGTCCTGCTAAAGCCGTCCCCCAGCTGCCACCGCCGATAACGGCAATCCGCTCGATATCTGCCACAGAATTAAAATTAATCTTATCGTTAGTCATCATAATCCTCGTCATCAAGCGCTTCCTCCAGGCGCGGATCATACCCCTCCGCCAATGTTTGCCTGGCGGCATCAACACTGTCCAGCAGCAGTCGCCGTATGAAAGGGTGACGGCAATCCGGCAGGAACCCCCCAACGAGGCTCAAAGCTGTTGCCAGTGTCTTTTGTACCGCGCTTTCATCGCAATCGATCTGCTGCAGGTAATCTGCTGCCAGCAGCAACCTTTTGATGATATCAGCACGCCTCGGTACAATAAGCTCCTCACAGCAGCTGGAAATTTCCCCCTCCAGAGCCTCCTGCGACACGGAATCAGGGCCGCCATCCGTTTCCAGGGCGTTGAAACGATCAGCAGCATCATAGAGAGCAGTTTCGGTCAAAACCCACCCTTCCAGCCCCGGTTCATCCAGCAGATCGTTGCTTGCGGCAACGTAGGCGGGGATCTTCTCGACGATGTCTTCCAGATGTTTGAGTTTAAAACGGGGGATGTATGATTCAGGTTTTAGAGAATCAGGCCGGAAGAGACGCATATCAACGTAGAAGTCGGGCGGCAGGTAAAAGCCCCCCTCTCTGCTGCGATGAAGAGCATCACGCAGCGAGGCCAGTGCATAGTCATGCTCAACCGGTGTCAGCATCTCGCCGCCGGCCACATCTTTCAGAATATGACCGTACTCTTTCTGGTCCTTCATCCGATAGCTGATGGCGTTCAGCATGCCATCCATCTCACCGGTAAGGATCAGCATTGCAGCAAAGGCGTTGTTATCCAGTCGCCATGAAAACCAGAGTGTACGGGAACCGTAGAAATCAACCGGCCCGGCATAAACTTCGTGAAAGGGGAGAGGTTGCTGGAAGGAATGCGGTAATTCAAGCGCCTCACGGATACCGGTGAATGAGAGCCGCCGGATACTGCGCCTGACCAGGGCCGCCAGATCCCCATCAAAGCGCGCTTCGGCACGCTCCAGAACATCCAGGGCATAGCCGCTCTTTGCTCGTCCCAGTGCACGTATCGCTTCGAGTACGATCTCTTCCTTCTCAAAAGAGAGCAGGATCTCCAGAAGTGCCACCGCTTCAGCGGAACTGTTATCTGAAAGGCGGTGTATCATCCGTTCGCGGAATTCATCCGCCACATCAAGAAAGCTGTCGATAAACCTGACCATGCCGCGCTCGTTATCGCTCAGGCAGTCATCAACAAAGCCTTCCAGAGTGGGGGAGCCATAACCGGTCATTGAGGCGAAGGGGGGAGCAGTAACGTCAATACCGCTGTCGTGCAGAACATCAAGCAGCGCCAGCTTGCCATCCTCCTCCAGATCCGTACGTTTCAAGGTGATCTGGATCAGCTGATCCATCCAGGCCGAGGCATCGAAAAAATCAAGCATACAGGTGTAACGGTATATGGCTGTGCCGTTCTGCTCACGCCAGAGTTTGCGCACGAGCGGCGAGAGCGCCCGTTTGCCGGACTTCTGCAAGCGCCGTCCGATGCGCTCCATCTGCTCACCGGTAAGATCGTCCCGCTTGAGAAAATCCAGCAGCCGGTTAATGCGGCGCCGCTCGCGCAGCGATTTATCTATTTTGAGGGGCAGGGTCATCTATGCTTCCGTTTCTTCAGTCCCTTCGTCCTCGCTGCCATCACCTTCTTCTTCATCCTTTTCGGCGAGACGGGCAACAGCTACAACCTTCTCGTTATCCTCGGTATTCATGAGGGTGACACCCTGGGTATTACGACCGATAACCGAGAATCCGGAAACCGGTACCCGCAAGATCTTGCCCTGGTCGGTGATTACCATCAGATCGTGATCATCCGCGACCTGCATGACATTGACCACAGAGCCGTTACGCTCGGTGGTTTTAATCGTGATAATACCCTTGCCGCCACGCGACTGATCGCGGTATTCGTCAAGGTCGGTGCGCTTGCCATAACCGTTCTCGCAGACAGTGAATATAGTCGAACCGACGGCCGTATTGTCGACGATCTCCATGCCGATTACCCGGTCATCCTTGCCGAGATTCATGCCGCGTACACCACGGGTGGCACGCCCTGTCGGGCGCACGTCCTCTTCGTTGAAACGAATGGCTTTACCATCACGCGAAGCGAGGAAGATATCCTTGCTGCCATCGGTCAGCGCCACAGATATAAGCTTATCGCCGTCATCCAGATTAACAGCGATGATACCGCCGCTCCGAACATTGGAGTAATCCACCAGAGAGGTCTTTTTGACAACGCCATTCTGGGTGGCCATAAAGAGGTAGGTGTTTTCGCTAAATTCTTTGACCGGCAGGATCGTGGTAATCTTTTCACCGGCCGCAACGTTGACCAGGTTGACTACCGCCTTACCTTTAGTGGTACGGCTCCCCTCCGGAATCTCGTATACCTTGAGCCAGTACATTCGTCCGGCGTCGGTGAAGCAGAGAAGGTAGTCCTTGGTCGAGGCGATAAAGAGCTGCTCGACAAAATCCTCCTCTTTTGTCTTCATGCCGGTCTTCCCTTTGCCGCCACGACGCTGCGAGCGGTACAGGTCAACGGCGCTCCGCTTGATGTAGCCGGTGTGCGATATGGTGACCACCATCTCTTCATCTTCGATAGTATCTTCACGCGAGATATCAGCACTCTTGTCAGCGATCTCCGAGCGGCGTACATCGCCAAAGCGCTCCTTGATTTCGGTCAGTTCAGCAACAATAATCTTGAGGATTTCGGTATCTGACGACAGGATCTCCCGCAGACGGGCAATCAGTTTCATAATTTCTTCGTACTCGGCGATGATCTTGTCGCGCTCAAGGCCGGTCAGGCGTTGCAGACGCATTTCCAAAATAGCCTGTGCCTGGATTTCAGAGAGCTGTACCGAATTCTCAAAGCCGACCGGTCGCGGCAGGTTAAGACGCGTCAGGAATTCAGGATCGGCAAATTTCCCCTCCATCAGGCCCTGTTTTGCCTCCGGCGGAGTTTTGGACTCGCGGATCATTTCGATGACAGAATCGAGCCAGTCGAGAGCAATCTTGAGACCTTCCAGAATATGGGCGCGGGCCAGGGCTTTCTTCAGCTCAAAGTTGGTACGGCGGGTCACTACCTCGCAGCGATGCTCAACGAAACAGTCCATCATCTCACGCAGGGTCAGCACGCGTGGTCGATTGTGGACAATCGCCAGCATGATAATACCGAAGGAGACCTGCAGCTGGGACTGCTTGTAGAGCTGATTAAGCAGTACCTCAGCGTTTTCGTCCCGCTTGACCTCAATAACGATGCGCATCCCCTGTCGGTCGGATTCGTCGCGGATCTCGGTAATCCCTTCGACCTTCTTCTCCTTGACCAGCTCGGCGATCTTTTCGATCAATCGTGCCTTGTTAACCTGATAAGGCAGTTCGGTGACAATAATAGCCTGACGTTCCGAGCGCTTGGAAGCCTCAACATGTGCTTTGGCGCGAATCTGGATAATACCGCGTCCGGTACTGTAGGCATCTCTGATACCCTGGCGACCGTAGATGGTTGCCCCGGTAGGAAAGTCAGGGCCGGGGACCATTTCCAGAAGCTCCTCGAAGCTAATTTCCGGATTCTGGATCACGGCAATAATGCCGCCAATTATCTCGCCAATGTTATGGGGTGGGATGTTGGTGGCCATGCCGACCGCAATGCCGGTCGAGCCGTTGATCAGAAGGTTGGGAAACTTGGACGGCAGAACCGTCGGCTCGAGCATCTCCTCGTTATAGTTCGGGACCATGTTGACGGTCTCTTTGTCCAGGTCAGTCAGCAGTTCATGGGAAAGCTGACGCAGGCGGATCTCGGTATAACGCATCGCAGCCGGGCGGTCGCCGTCCACAGAACCGAAGTTACCCTGTCCGTCAACCAGCATGTAGCGCAGGGAAAAGTCCTGGGCCATACGTACGATGGTATCGTAGGCTGCGGTGTCTCCATGGGGGTGATACTTACCGATAACATCACCGACAACACGGGCCGATTTCTTGTATGGCTTGTTGTAGTCGTTGCTCATGTCATACATGGCGTACAGACAGCGGCGGTGAACCGGTTTGAGACCGTCGCGCACATCCGGCAGAGCCCGGCCTATGATAACCGACATGGCATAGTCCATGTAGGAACGCTTCATCTCATCTTCAATATTAACCGTTATCTTGTTGACAGGTATTTCTACTGGAATCTGCATTGGTACCTCGTATCAGCTATTCTCATCAAATTGAGGAGAAAGGAATAATTTATATGTCCAGGTTTACGACGTTCAGCGCATTTTTCTCGATAAAATCACGCCGTGGTTCAACCTGATCGCCCATCAGGATCGTAAAGATTTCGTCCGACTCAACGATATCCTCAATCTTGACCTGGAGGAGCACACGGTTTTCAGGGTTCATTGTTGTTTCCCAGAGCTGTTCCGGGTTCATCTCTCCCAGACCTTTGTAGCGCTGGATTGCCAGCCCTTTTTTGGCGTTTTCGAGGAAAAAGTTGAGCAGCTCCTGATGGTTTGTCGTCTCGAACAGAACCTTTCCCCCCTCCTGCTCGACAAAAGCCCTGCCATCAGCCATGGTATCCACAATACGGCGGTGGTTGTCTACAAGGAGCTCATATTCACGAGTTGAGAGCACCGACAGCGTCTGCTGGTCGATGATTGAGCGGATATTGCCAATGCGGAAGGCGATCCGATATTCTTCGGTCTCGTAATCCGAGCCTTCTGCCAGTGATTTCATAGCCTCCAGGTACGGCACAACCTGAGACAGTTCTTCCAAACCGGACGGAACATTACTGCGGATGACGATAGAAAGCAGTTCGGAAGAAATACCCTTCTTGACAACCTTATTGAAAATTGAACGGTTTTCAATGAACTGTTTGATAACCGGGATAATCTGCTTGCCGTTATATGTACGATCTCCATTTTCAAGGCGCAGAGTCAGATCCACAGATCCTTCTTCCAGGAGGAATTCCTGCATGGCGTGTTCATCGCGCAGGTACTGTTCCCTTTTACCGCGCTTGACTTTATAGAGCGGCGGCTGAGCGATGTAAAGGTGGCCACGTTCTATCAGTTCACGCATGTTGCGATAAAAGAACGTCAGCAGGAGCGTCAGGATATGTTGACCGTCGACGTCGGCGTCGGTCATGACAATGATGCGATGGTAGCGCAACTTGGCGATATTGAAGTCGTCTTTGCCGATGCCGGTGCCAAGCGCCGTAATCAGGGTGCGGATCTCCTGCGAGGAGATCATCTTGTCGAATCGGGCCTTCTCTACGTTGAGAATCTTACCCTTCAGCGGCAGGATCGCCATATTTTTCCGATCACGCCCCTGCTTGGCCGAACCACCGGCAGAATCACCTTCGACCAGGTACAGTTCGCAAAGCGCCGGATCTTTTTCCTGGCAATCGGCCAGTTTACCCGGCAATCCACCCATATCCAGAGCACCTTTGCGACGGGTCAGGTCGCGGGCCTTGCGGGCGGCTTCACGGGCGCGGGCGGCTTCGATCGACTTGTTGAGAATATCTTTGGCAATTTTCGGGTTTTCTTCCAGGTAAACTGCCATCCGCTCGTTGAGAAGCGATTCGACATATCCCTTGACTTCGGAGTTGCCCAGTTTTGTTTTGGTTTGTCCCTCAAACTGCGGCTGAGGGATTTTTACCGAAATGACGCAGGTAAGCCCCTCGCGCAGATCATCTCCGGAAACCGTGACCTTCTCGTTTTTGAGCAGGTTGTTGGCCGCCGCATAGGAGTTCATGGTACGGGTCAGGGCCGCCTTGAAGCCGGCCAGATGGGTACCACCCTCATGGGTGTTGATGTTGTTGGCAAAAGCAAAAACCTTCTCATCATAGGAGTCGTTATACTGCATGGAGACCTCCATCTCCACCCCCCCCTTTTCACCCTTGAAGTACATCGGTTTGGGGTTGATCACGGCCTTGTTGCGGTTCAGATATTCGACGAAGGAGTTAATCCCCCCTTCATAATGGAACTCGTGGGATTTACCGTCACCCCGCTCGTCGCTGATCCTGATGCGTACTCCGGCATTAAGGAAAGCCATTTCGCGGATACGCTGGGAAAGGATATCGAAGGAGAATTCTGTCGTCTCGAAAATTTCCTCGTCCGGCATAAAGGTGATCTTGGTGCCCCGTTTTTTGGTTTCGCCGGTCATCTCAAGCGGAGCTTGAGGGTCTCCGCGGCGATAGGACTGGCGGAATATTTTGCCATCACGACGAATTTCAAGCTCGAGCCATTTAGAGAGGGCGTTTACAACCGAAACGCCGACCCCGTGCAGACCACCGGAGACCTTATAGGAATCGTTGTCAAACTTGCCGCCGGCATGCAGTACCGTCAGGACAACTTCGGCAGCTGATTTCCCCTCGTTAGGCATTATGTCGGTTGGAATACCACGGCCGTTGTCGACAACCGTTATCGAGCCATCGGTATTGATGGTTACTGACACATCATTACAATAACCGGCCAGAGCCTCATCTATCGAGTTATCGACAATTTCATACACAAGATGGTGGAGACCGGCAGAGGAAGTGGAGCCGATATACATGGCCGGCCGCTTGCGTACGGCAGACAGACCTTCCAGAACCTTGATATTATCAGCACCGTACTCTTCGGAGCCGTTTGTTACATTTTCCTGTTCACTCATGCGGTTAGCTTCCTTCAAACGTCAGATTGCCGTTTTCTACATGAAATACGGTGCAGTGTGGTGCGGATGCCAGCAGAGCTGGAGACCGTTCCGTTGTTGTTATAAAAACCTGAATTTCTCTTGTTGTCAAAAATTCCATCAGATTATTGTTTCTGCGGGCATCAAGCTCAGAGCTCATATCATCCAGCAGTAGCAGTGGCGCTTCGCCAAAAGTATCGTGCAGATTGTCCATCTCAGCCATCTTGAGCGCCAGTACAAAACTTTTCTGCTGCCCCTGTGAACCAAAGGCCTTGAGAGGCCGCTCATCAAGTATAAAGGTCAGATCATCGCGATGTGGACCGGCGGTTGTCGTGCCATAACGCTCGTCAGAACGCTGGTGCCGTTTGAAAAGCTCCAGCAGCTCTTCCCGGATGATTTCCCGATCTGTTGAACTAACTCCGTCCGGTTGATAACTGAGGCGGGACGTTTCACTGCCACCCGCTATGGTGGCATAATATTTTTGCAGCTTGTCATCGAGTACAGCTACAAACTTAAGTCGCCTTTCAATAACCTCTGCTCCGGTATCAGCAAGTTTTTCAGTCCATATATCAAGGCCGGTTCTGTCAGAGCTTTTCAGCAGGTGATTACGCTGTTTAATAATCCGCTGATACGAGTGCCAACAGTGCAGATACCCTATGTCCCCCATGTAGACGGCCCGGTCAAGATAGCGGCGCCTGGATTCCGGCCCCATTCTTACCATCCCGGTATCATCCGGTGAAAAGACTACAGAGTTAAGCTTGCCATGCAGCTCGGATGCTTTATGAACCGCTTTCCCATCAACTTCAACCTTGCGACCGGCCGCTTCAATAACCAACCGCAGCCTGTTTTCAACTCCGCCAGATTCAACCGTCCCCTGAATTTGTGCCTGACGTTCACCATGCCTGATAAGCTCAGGTAATCGTGATGTTCTGAATGAGCGCGGACTTCCAAGCAGATAGATAGCTTCCAGCAGATTTGTCTTACCCTGGCCGTTAAGGCCATGCAGAAGATTGAATCGTTCACCAGGTTCGATATGAACTGAATGTACGTTCCTGAAATCAGCAACCGCCAGGGAGCAAAGACGCATCAGACGCTTTTAAAGCCTCATCGGCATAATAACGGCAAGAAAACTTTCAGAATTTTCAGGAACAATGATTGAAGGTGAGAGTTCATCCTTAAATTTCATTTCAACCCGCTCGGTTTCCGCTACGGAAAGAACATCCAGCAGATATCTGGCATTGAATCTGACCGAAATAGGCTCTCCGTCATATGCTACGTCGATCTCCTCCATAGCATCTCCCAACTCCGGATTACTTGAAGAGATTCGAATCCCTCCTGTAGAAATTTCCAGCATGATACCCTTGAATTTTTCACTGGAAAGAATTGCCATACGACGTACGGAATGGCTGAACTCTTCCTTGTTGACGGCTACAACCTGTGTGTTGGCGGTAGGAATTACGCGATTGTAATCTGGAAATTCACCATCAACAAGGCGCATAACCATATACGAATCACCCCGTTTAATGACTGCACTATTGTCCATAAAACCGAATAGCAGGGTTCCCCCCTCTTCATCGGTGATCTTCTTCATCTCATAAACGCCTTTTTTAGGCAGTATTACCCCTTTCAGGAGTTCCGGCCCGGCAGTGCCTTTGAGGTCACCTGAAGCTATCGATAGTCGGTGACCATCAGTTGAAACCATTTTAAGTCCGTTGCTGCCATCTGAACGTACTTCCACCTTGATGAAAATGCCGTTGAGATTATATTTTGTTTCGTCAGTACAGATCGCATACGAGGTTCTTTCAATCATTCCACGTAGCAGAGACGATTCAATTTCAAAGAGGTTTTCCTCTTTTACATCTGGAAAATAGGGAAATTCATCCGATGATAATCCGACGATATTAAATTGAACCTTCCCACACTTTATTTCGACCCAATCGTTGTCTTTAGTAGAAAATGAAATTTGCTGGTTAGGAAGCTCCTTAACTATTTCGTACAGTTTTTTTGCAGAAACTGTAATTTTTCCAGGAGTGACAACATCTGCGGAATAACTGCTTTTCATCCCTACTTCCAGGTCAGTTGCTGTAACAAGAAGTGAAGTTTCAGTAGCTTCAAGAAGAACATTAGATAAAATCGGCATTGATGTTCTTTTTTCAACAATACCTTGAATTTTTTGAAGTGACTTCAGGAATTGCTCTTTTTCAATTTTGAATTCCATTCATGTCTCCCTTTACACTATTAGTATGTTTATAAAAGATTTAAAACCTTGTAGTACGTTGTTGGCCCTGTGGATACTGGGGATAACTACGCAAATACCTAAATTACAACATGTAATTGCCATCTACTGCCTGTGTACGGATAACTCGGTATAATCATATTTTTAAACAGCCTGAAAACTATCAACAGTTACTAACAGTAAATCAACAGGTTTTGCTCACTTAAGCAGTATGCGCCTTATTTCTTCAATTATTTTAACCAGTTTAGGTTCACTTGCCACTGCCTTGTCAATTTTTTTGTAGGAGTGGATGATGGTAGAGTGGTCTTTGCCACCGAACTGTAATCCTATATCGGGATAAGATGATTTTGTCATGTCTCTACAAAACCAGATTGCTATCTGTCGTGCCTGAACAATATTTTTTAAACGTTTTTCCGATTTCAGCTCAGTTACCTTTAAATCGAAATACTCAGCAACCGTTTTTTGTATTAAATCAACAGTTATTTCTTTATGCCTGTCTCCAAGAATATCTTTAAGATTTTCTTTCGCCATATCAAGAGTAACCGGAATATTTTGAAGGCTGCTGAAAGCTCCAAGGCGTATGAGCATTCCTTCCAGTTCACGGATGTTTCTGGTATCACTGGAGGCGAGAAAATAATACACGTCCTCCGGAAAAAATACCCTGGTTACCTCTGATTTCTTTTTAAGAATAGCAATTTTAGTTTCTACATCAGGAGGTTGTATATCAGCAATGAGGCCCCATTCAAACCTGGATCTCAGACGTTCCTCAAGATCAGGAATCTCCCGTGGAAATTTATCCGAAGTTATCACTATCTGTTTATGAGCATCGTGCAGCGCATTGAATGTGTGAAAAAACTCTTCTTGTGTGCCGGTCTTGCCTGATATGAACTGGATGTCGTCAACTAAAAGTACATCAACAGTTCTAAAACGATTTCTAAAAATATCCATCTTTTTTAATCGCAGATGATTGACCATTTCATACATGAACTTTTCAGCTGAGCAGTAACAGACGTTCAATTCCGGAGAATTCTTGCGAATTGTGTGGCCTATCGAATTCAACAGGTGGCTTTTACCAAGTCCGACACCGCCATAGATAAATAGAGGGTTGTATGTATCAGCAGGATTATTGGCTACAGCCATTGCTGCTGCATGAGCAAACTGGTTACCGGTCCCGCTTACAAATAGATCAAACGTATATTTTTGATTAAGTGGAGTAAAGACCTGCTCGAGAGGACCGTTTTTGTTAACGGCTGGTTCATGGTCGGTTTTAACTACAAAATCTTCTGAAATGTAAGGTTGGTGTTCTTCATCAGCTCTGATGATAAAGTTCAGATTAACCGCAGACCCGGATGTGGCAGTCAGCGCTCCGGTCAAAACCTTCAGATAATGGTCTTCCAGCCACTCTTTTATAAAGGAGTTGGGAACAGATAAAAAAACGTCTGAACCATCATGGTGGCTGTAATGTACCGGTTTTACCCAGGCGTCGAAATCGGCTTCCGACATTACTTTTTCGATATTTTCAGTTGCTTGTTGCCATGCATCTAACATCAGTAAAAATCACAATTCATAGTAGTATTGGTTATCAACATCGAAATCGGCGTGTAACTGCTATCAGTAGAAGCATATTATAATGTCTTGTCCATATATCCAAGATAGTTATCAACAATATTGTCAACAGCTGTTGATAACTATTTAAACGTACAAAATCAACAAGTTAAAGTGCAATTCGGATAGAAATAGGCCTGTTGAAGGTGCTGGAGAATAGCAGAGCTGCCACTCTTTTTCAAGGCAAATCAATGGTTATCATGTTAAGTGTTGATATAATATAAAACTTGACATACAGCTTGAGGTATGTTTAATAACCCATTTCCTGAAAAATAATTTTGTAGAGGTTAATCAAGATGAAAAGAACTTATCAGCCAAGTAATATCTCACGCAAGCGTACCCACGGTTTTCTGGTAAGAATGGCCACAAAAAATGGCCGTTTGGTTATTAAGCGCAGAAGAGCAAAAGGGCGTAAGTGCCTGTCCGTAAGAATCGCAACAAAATAACGTAAGTTATTTTGTGATTGTTGATACTGCAGCCACATTTCCAAAATCGGTACGTTTGCGGAAGCGAGCTGAATTTCTTCAGCTCGCTTCCGCACAACATAAAAAAACCGTACGCGGTTTTCTTGTTGTGTGGAGTGAAAACAATCTTCAAACGGCTCGGCTTGGTATTACAGCCAGTAAGAAAATTGGATGCGCTGTTGTCCGTAACAGGGTTAAACGATATCTTCGAGAGTTCTTCAGGCATAATCGCTTTGGGGTTGCAGCCGTGGATGTTAATATTATCGCCCGACGTGAATCGGCACTAATGACGTATTCCGATGTTTCGAGGGAACTCAATAAGGCCTTTCGGTTAGTAGGCATGTCCCCATGTTCAAGAGCTGCTTGCTCCTTGTAATCAGGTTTTATCAGAAGATAGTTTCACCGCTTCTTCCACAGACCTGTCGCTTTTATCCCTCCTGTTCCGAGTATTCCCGTATTTCCTTAATTCGGCATGGTGTTGTCAGAGGTATGCTGCTTACCTTTGTCAGAATATGTAAGTGTCATCCGTTTCACCCGGGCGGCCACGATCCGGTACCCTAACACAAATGTACTAAGTATTCAGGAGCCTCGATGGAAAAGCGCGCTTTTATAGCTGTAGGTCTTTCAATTGCTGTTTTTTATCTGTTCTCCATGATGTTTGGACCTGATAATCAAAAGGTACAACCTTCGGTTCCTCAGAGCACATCTCCGATGGTCAGTGGCTCAACTGACAAGAGTCAGCAAATAGCGACTCCAGTGAATTCTGTTGCAGCCACTGGGCAGGAGCTACCTTCAACGGCCCCTCAAAAGGATGTCAATGTAGAAACCGATCTTTATACGGCTGTGTTTTCTACCAGAGGAGCGAGCCTCAAAAGCATCACACTAAAAAATTATCGTGAAGAAAATTCACCTGCGGCAAAAAAAGTTGTCCTTGGAAATGATGCTGACCCGAATGTCTTTTCTTTTTCTACGAGAGCTACAGGTTTTAATCTTCCTGACAGCACGCTTTTCATGCCTGATGCTGATGGCTTGAAAATCGAAAAAAGTGGTTCGCGTCAACTTGCATTCAATTATATTTCCGGCCAGGGATATACGGTTCGTAAAATATATACCTTCTCTTCGGGATCATATGGCATCAAACTCGAAACTCAGGTTTATAACAATTCAGCCGCACCTTTGGTTGGATCAATTCAACACGTAATGACTTACCCGGCAGAGCCGAAAGTAAAGGATAACCGGTTTGATACAGCCGGTGCATACCTGTTTTCAGATAACAGTCTTCAATCCAATAAAATAAAAGATGTTTCCAGTGCCTCAAAACGCTATGACAAGACGATTTTCTGGTCCGGTTTTGCAGATAAGTACTTTTTGAACGCAATACTTGCCGAAAAAAATAGTATCGCATCCGTTGAGTTGAAAAAAAATAATTCCGGTTTTTTTGAGTCTGTAGTCTCTGCCCCACAGTTTACTGTTAACCCAGGTCAGTCTGCTACTGCAACTCACCGGCTTTTTGTTGGTCCTAAGGATATTGACATACTTAAAGAACAGGGTAATTCGCTTGAGCAGTCACTTGACCTTGGCTGGTTTACTGTTATTGCCAAGCCGCTGCTCTACTCACTTAAATACTTTTATGGTTATGTCGGTAATTACGGTGTTGCTATCATAATTATAACAATTATTCTCAAGGTGTTATTTTTTCCGCTGACCCATAAGAGTTACAAGTCAATGAAGGGTATGCAGAAAATCCAGCCCGAAATGACTAAACTTCGTGAAAAGTATAAAGACGATAAAGACACCATGAACAAAGCTGTCATGGAGCTGTATCGCGAACACAAAGTTAACCCTATGGGCGGCTGTCTGCCGATGGTAGTACAGATTCCGGTGTTTTTCGCACTCTACAAATCGTTGATGTTTTCCATAGAACTTCGCCACGCGCCCTTCTTTCTGTGGGTTACCGACCTTGCTGATAAAGATCCCTATTACGTAACTCCGGTTATTATGGGCGTCACAATGTTTATCCAGCAGAAGATGACACCGTCTAACATGGATCCGATGCAGCAGAAGATGATGTTGGCACTGCCGGTTGTATTCACATTCATGTTCCTTAGTTTTCCTTCCGGTCTGGTTCTTTACTGGTTAGTCAATAACGTGTTAACCATAGGTCAGCAGATGTATATAAACAAACTTGTAAAAGATTAGTCTGCGGGACCAGGAGTAAAGTGTCATGTATGTTCGCGATACGATAGCGGCTGTCAGTACTCCTCCAGGTAATGGTGGTATCGGAATTATCCGTGTGAGTGGTGATATGGCCGCTATGGTCGGAAATGCTATTTTTAAACCAGTTTATGACGGTGGCCTTGTGAGCCACCGTTTTTCTTTTGGTACGATCTTTGACCCGACATCAGGAGAGAGTGTTGACGAGGCTATGGCCGTGTATATGCGTTCCCCGCGCTCATATACACGTGAAGACGTGCTTGAATTGCATTGCCACGGTGGTTGGCTGGTAGTTGAGCGTGTGCTTGCCCTGGTGCTTTCGCGCGGAATCCGCTTGGCCGATCCAGGGGAGTTCACACGGCGGGCGTTTCTTAATGGACGCATTGACCTGATCCAGGCTGAGGCGGTCATGGATATTATTGCTTCAAAGAGTGAAAGTGCTCTGCAGTTGGCGCAAAGCCAGCGTGAAGGTGCTCTCTCGAAACGTATCGATGATGTCCGTGGCTATCTGCTCCGGGCACTCGCTTTAGTCGAGGCGTATATTGATTTCCCTGATGATGATCTGGGTGCGACAGACATAGCGGCAATTAGTGCCTCGGTCGAGGAGGCTCAGGGTCTGGTTTCAGCTCTGCTTGCCACCTTTGAAGAGGGGCGGATCTTGAGGGACGGGATTTCTGTCCTGATAGTTGGGAAACCAAACGCCGGCAAGTCAAGTCTCCTTAACAGACTGCTCAACGAGAATCGTGCGATTGTAACCCACATCCCCGGTACAACTCGTGACATCATCGAGGAAACAATTACATTTGAAGGTTTGTCGGTTCGTCTGCTTGATACTGCCGGCATTCGCCATACTGATGATCTTGTAGAGCAGGAGGGTATCAGTCGGGCCCTTGGTAAAATCCCGCTTGCAGATCTTGTCCTTGCCGTTTTTGATGCTTCCAGAGAATTCAGCAAGGAAGATCAGATGATATTTGATGCCCTTGATGGTTGCAGAACTATTGCTGTTCTGAACAAGGCAGATCTTGATCAGCGGCTTATTCTGCCAGATGAAGATCGTTTTGAGGCCACTGTCAGAATAGCCGCGCTTTCAGGGTACGGGATAGACCTTCTCAAGCATACGGTCTGCCAACAATTTCTGCACTCGACAACAGCAGATTCTCGTGAGCTTGTTGTTCTGTCAAGGGCACGCCATCGTGACGCACTGGTCTCCGCTGAACAGCACTTACAACGATTTACAAACGGACTTTTGGATCGTAATCTGGAACTGCTTGCCTTGGATCTGCGCGGTGCGCTTCAGGCGGTAGGGTCTGTTACCGGCCAGACCACCACGGATGATGTTCTTGACCTTATATTCTCTTCGTTTTGTATCGGGAAATAGTGCCATGTTTCACGTGAAACAGATTACAGAGAGTGGATTCCTTTATGATTAGCTATGACCAAATATACGATGTAATTGTTGTCGGTGCCGGGCATGCCGGATGTGAAGCCGCTTTGGCCGCCTCCCGTATGGGGTGCCGCACAATGCTGCTGACAATCAATCTCGATGCAATTGCTCTGATGTCTTGTAACCCTTCGATCGGAGGGTTGGCAAAGGGGCATCTAGTAAAGGAAATCGATGCTCTTGGTGGTGAGATGGCGAAGAATATAGACGCTACCGGCATCCAGTTCCGCATCCTGAATACTAAAAAAGGGCCTGCTGTCAGAGCGTCCCGTGCTCAGGCAGATAAGCAGCTTTATCGGCTTCGGATGAAACGGGTTCTTGAGCAGCAGAAAAACCTCGACCTCAAGCAGGGCGAAGTTACATCACTTTATTTCGAGAGTGGTGAGCTGCGTGGAGTTGAGTTGCAGTCCGGCATCAGATTCCTCTCAAAAACTGTTGTTGTTACCACTGGAACTTTCATGCGTGGCCTGATCCATATCGGGCTTAACCATTATCCAGGCGGCAGGGCCGGTGACCAGCCATCAATTGGGCTCTCGGACCAATTGCGAGTACTCGGCTTTCACGTGGGAAGACTTAAAACCGGGACACCTGCCCGGCTTGACGCCAGGTCAATTGATTTTACCAAGCTTGAGACCCAATTTGGTGATGACCCGCCGATGCCATTTTCTCTTTCGACTGAGCGGATTACGATGCCGCAACTCCCCTGTCACATAGCTTATACCAACCCGCACTCCCACGATATCATACGCTCCGGTCTGGACCGTTCGCCCTTGTATTCGGGGATTATTGAGGGGGTCGGCCCCCGATATTGTCCGTCGATTGAAGACAAGGTCGTGCGCTTCCCGGACAAAGACCGCCATCAGACGTTCATAGAGCCGGAAGGACTTGATACAATTGAAGTCTACCCGAGCGGCATGTCTACCTCACTTCCGATTGATATACAGATCGCTTTTTACCGTTCAATTGTCGGCCTTGAGCAGGTTGAAATCATGCGTCCGGCATATGCAATTGAATATGATTACGTTGACCCGATTCAATTGCATACATCGCTAGAAACAAAGGGGGTCAAAAACCTTTATCATGCCGGCCAAATTAACGGCACCTCCGGATATGAGGAGGCCGCCGGCCAGGGGCTTGTTGCCGGCATCAATGCTGCTTTGCGAGTAAAAGGCCAAGAACCGCTTGTTTTGGGGAGAAGTCAGGCTTACATCGGCGTCATGATTGATGACCTTGTAACGCTAGGCACTAAAGAACCTTACCGTATGTTCACTTCTCGGGCTGAATACCGGCTCCTGCTGCGAGAAGATAATGCTGATCTGCGTTTGCGTGAGATAGGCTATGGACTTGGTCTTGTAACAGAGCCGGAATATGCCATTTTCACTGAAAAACAGCGCATGATCTCTGAAGAGCTGGAGCGTATTGCCACCACGCGCCTGGTGCATTCTGAGATGCAGTTGGACGTGCTTGCAAGCCGCGGTCTGGGGGATGTTCAAAAAGGCACTACCCTTGAACATCTGCTAAAGCGTTCTGATGTTAATTACTCGGATCTGGCCGAACTGGACACTGTTTCACGTGAAACACCTGCTGCTATTCGTGAGCAGGTAGAAATACAGACAAAATACAAGGGCTATATAGATCGGCAACTGGAGCAGATAGAACAGTCGAAAAAACTTGAGACGACACGTATCCCCCTGGAACTCAATTATGACTCCGTGAAAAGCCTGACAACGGAAGTTCGTGAAAAACTTTCAAAAAACAGGCCAGATACACTTGGACAAGCATCAAGAATCCCTGGTGTTACGCCCGCAGCTATTTCAATTCTTTCAATTGCTATAAAATCTTCTTCCTGGAAGGATACTTCAGATAGATGCACTCAATGATAGGCAATGTATTAGCGCAGGAGATGAATTCGATTGGTATTTCCCTTTCAAATAACGAAATCAATTCCTTCGAAACATATGCTGCTGAACTTATAAAATGGAACAAAAAGGTTAATCTTACTGCGATAACGAAGGATAGTGAGATTGCCATAAAGCATTTCTTTGATTCACTCAGTCTTGCTCCCTATATACAACCTTCAGACAGACTCCTTGATATCGGTTCCGGGGCTGGCCTTCCGATTATTCCATTAAAAATTATCAGACCTGAAATACCGATGGTCTCAGTAGATGCGGTTGCGAAGAAAATAAATTTTCAGCGACATATCATCCGTACTTTAAGCTTGCAACAAATAGAAGCTATCCATGCGCGTATTGAAAGCCTGCATAAAACACATTGTCACTCGTTCAGTCTTATTACATCACGTGCTTTCACCAGACTAGATCGGTTTGTCTCACTGGCTGCACCTCTGCTTTCAGATGGCGGTATGCTTATCGCCATGAAGGGAGAACTTGCTGAGGATGAAATTACTGCAAGTGATGAAGATTTAAGTGCCAGCGGTTTTGCAGTTACATCGATACGGCGCTATACATTGCCGCTGGGTATGGGTGGGCGGGTGCTTACTTTTATTAAAAAGGCGTGAAGCCGCATAGAACAAGGGTTAAAAAGGCCTTCTTCCAAAATAGGCGATAATGGCCTTAATCGGCTGTCCATGATGTCGTGGTATAGGTTTTGGGTGTTCCAGCGTTATAGGCAAAATTTGGGTGTTTATTCGCGATAACGTATATTTTAGCGTGAAGCAGCCGAGAATTTGTTGCAGATGGAAAGAATCTGCACTAGAGTAACCCACTTATGTGCATTAATAATAAAAATATACTTTGAGGTTGTAACTGTTAATGGATGTAAGAATTTATTATGAGGATACCGATGCCGGCGGTGTCGTTTATCACACAAACTACCTCAAATATTTTGAACGGGCGCGAACGGAGCTTTTTCGCAGTCACGGTTTTTCTGTTGCGGAACTGGCTAAAAATGGTTTTGTGTTTCCGGTTGTGAGACTAGAGGTTGATTTTAAAGCTCCGGCTGTTCATGATGACCTTGTTTCAGTTATTACCAGCCCGGTTAGAGTAGGTGGATCTTCTGTCACTCTCTGCCAAAAAATAGTACGTCAGAATAACGGGAAACTTTTGGTAGAGGGATTGGTAACACTCGCATGTATAAGCCCGGCGCTCAAAGCCAGACGTATACCACTGGAGATTCGCCAGATGCTTGAAGCCAACCTGGAGAAAGTCGCATGAAACCGTGCCAGGTTACGATGTGAAAACAATTACAGCGGGCAGAATTGAGCGTGCTGAGGCTCTTGATTTGTTGATCAACGGGGACCTTTTGGCAATCGGAAAAAGAGCTGATGAAATCAGACGACAGCTCCATCCGGAAAGAACGGTTACTTTCGTTGTCGATCGTAACGTAAATTATACAAATATTTGTGATTCAAAATGTTCATTCTGTGCGTTTTATCGGTCTAAAGACGCAGTGGATGCCTACATACTGACTCATGAGCAGATATACGAAAAGATATCCGAGCTTGTATTACAGGGTGGGACTCAACTGCTGATGCAGGGGGGACTAAATCCCGACTTGAAAATTGATTTTTTTGAGAAACTCTTCCGCGAAATCAAGCAACGCTTTCCGGCGATACAGAATCATTCGCTGTCTCCGGCAGAGGTGACATGTATCGCTGCAAATTCGGATCTTACGATTGAAGAAGCGCTGATACGTCTTAAAAATGCAGGGCTGGATTCTATTCCTGGAGGCGGCGCTGAAATACTGGTTGACGAGGTACGCAGCAGTATTTCTCCTAAAAAAATCGGTTGGAAAAAATGGGGGGAGGTTATGCTTAAAGCCGCCCGCCTTGGTATGCCTACAACTGCCACAATGATGTTTGGCAGCAGTGAAAAGCCGGAGGATATTATCGAGCATCTTTTCCGGATACGCGAGATTCAGGATCAAGGAGGCTCGTTCACGGCGTTTATTCCCTGGAGCTACCAGCCTGGGAATACCGAACTGGGAGGGACCACCGCCACGGGAGTGGATTATTTAAAGGTGCTGTCGTTATCCAGGATCGTACTTGATAATATCCCGAATATTCAGGCCAGCTGGGTTACACAAGGTGCAAAAATGGCGTCAGTTGCACTCTTTTTCGGGGCTAACGACCTTGGTGGAACAATGCTTGAGGAAAATGTAGTAGCCGCTGCCGGATGCAGTTTTTGCATGTCGCAGCAAGAGATGATAACTCTGATACATGGAGCCGGCTTTCGGGCCGCACAGCGTACCACAACATATTCGATCATTAGGGAGTATCCGGTTTGAGTTCTTTCCATAGGCAGGCTGGAACCTGCGAAATCATTACAACCCCGGGAAGGTTGGCAGAAGTTGCCGATATCCTCAGTCAGCAGACAGAAATTGCGGTCGATCTGGAGATGGATTCTCTCCACCACTATCGTGAAAAAGTCTGCCTTGTACAGGTCTCAACCCGTCAGCAAAACTGGTTGATAGACCCACTGGCGCTGACGTCTCTTTCGCCGCTGGCAGCCCCACTCGGCAATCCGGATATTGTTGTAGTCATGCATGGCTCTGATTACGATATCCGCTCCTTGCACCGGGACTTTGGCATTGAAGTCACGAACCTGTTCGACACCATGATATCCGCGCGTTTTCTTGGAATAGCCGAATTTGGTTTGGCCGCTCTGCTAAAAGCGCGATTCGGCATTGAGCTGGACAAAAAATATCAGAAGGCTGATTGGAGCAAGCGCCCGCTAAGCCGTGAGATGTGTGCCTATGCTTCAGCTGACACCTCTGATCTGTTGTCGTTATATGATCAGTTCCGGGCAGAGCTGTTACAGAAAGGCCGACTGGAGTGGCTTGAAGAAGAGGGACAGCTGGTTTGTCAGGCACGCGTGTCAGAAAAAGACGGCCCGTTATTTCTTTATTGTAAAGGTGCCAGCAAGCTGAGAGGACATACTCTTGCCATCCTGGAAGAATTACTGCAGCTGCGGGATCAGCAATCGGAACTGCTGGACAGGCCTCCATTCAAGGTCTTGTCGGCTGAGACCCTGATTGAGATTGCGGAAAACAGACCCATGTCTCTGCATGAGCTGTCTCTTTTCAGAGGAATGACCCCCGGCCAACTCCAGCGGCATGGCGATGGTATTTTGTCAGCCATTGAACGTGGAATTGCAACTCCTGAAGAGAAGCTGCCCCGTTTCCCGCGCAATGCTAAAAAAGAGGTGCTGGATCGGGTCAAGGAGCGGCTTAAGAACTTAAAATCATGGCGGGAGCAGCGCAGCATTGAGCTTGGCCTTGATCCTGGTGTACTTGCTCCCAACTGGCTGCTGGAAGCGGTTGCTGACACTGAGAGTGCCGCAGTAGAAGAGCTGGATGCAATTCCAGGAATGAGAAAGTGGCAAAAGCGGCTTTTTGGAGAAGATCTGCCCCGTATACTTGCAATGCCCTAGTCTATGGTACGCCCTTCTGCCATTGGATTGGAAAAAAGCCAGCAGCGAATGGAAAACCGTTGCCGAGCAGGTTTTACTCTGATCGAGATTGCAGTTGTGATGGCAATTATCGGTATGGTGCTGCTGCTGGTAGTGCCGCGCCTGCCATCATCAGACCAGGAAAACCTGAAGATATCCGCACGTACTCTCGCCTCAACACTGCGCTATCTGCAGGAAAGGGCGGCAACTTCACGTACAGGTTATTATGTAACTCTGACACCTGGAACAGAATCCCTGAAGATTGCTGAAATAGGCACTGACGGGAGTGCCAAAGAACCTTTCGACCCGCTGTTGCGGAAATCACCGATTAAAGACGGGATCGTAGTCTCAGATGTACGGATACCTCGGCTTGGCAAGATCAGCGATGGCCAGCTGCGTATAGATATCGGCGTGGCGGGCGTGCGCGACTTTATCACGGTTCATCTTCGTTCTACGGCAGGACAATTCTGGACGGTGATGGCATTTCCATCAGGCGGAAAGGTTAAGGCTTACGAGGGATACCTCGAGGAGCCGCCATGAGAGCCGAGACTCGTGCAAAACTACTGCGGGACCAGTCTGCTCTGTTGCCACTCGTTCGGAAGCGCAACGTACGTATGCAGTACGCTTCGCTCCTTCTCTCGTTTGCGCCTTGCATTCCGGTCTCCTCGCGACGTTTTGCAAGAGTCCCATGTTCCGGTTTTACTCTTCTGGAAGTAATGGTTGCACTGGCCATTATGGCTGGTGTCATCCTGACCCTGCTCGGATCGGTGAATTATCACCTCGGGATCATAGCAAAAGAGCGTGACAGCACAACCCTGACGCTGCTTGCCCGCACCCGTATGGCCGAATTGGAACAGACACCGGTCAAAGGTGAAGGGACATTTGCCCCTTCCCATCCGGAGCTGAGCTGGAAAGCCGAATTACTGCCGGCCGACCTGCCCGGTTTGCAGAAACTGGTTGTCAAGGTACGGCGCGGCAGTGATGGCACGGAGGTGGCGCTTGTCCGCTATCTTCAGAAATAAAGGCTTCACGCTGCTGGAAATCCTGATTGCAGTAGTGTTATTAGGAATCCTGTCGGCGGCGCTTTATGGCAGCTATTTCGGTGTCCTGAGGGCAAGAGAGCGTGCATCGTCGGGAATGGAGTCGCGGAGGGAACTGGGTGCGACGCTTGACCTGCTCCGCCGTGAAGTATCATCGGCCATATTTAACCGGAGTGACAAGCGCCTTAGGTTTGTCGTGGAGGATCGAGATAATTTCGGGGTCCCTTCATCGACACTTGAGATGACTACTCTGGCCCCACCAGCCGGGGACAGCCGCAGTGAGTCAGGTATCGTTGTCGTCACATACCGGATGGCCGGGAAAAATAAAAGATTTACTTTAACCCGTCAGGAGCGAGATCTTTTCTCGGAAGAATCCGTAATCCCCGCCTATCCGCAGATGGAGCAGATAAATGCTTTTCTGGTGGAGTGCTACGACGGATCCAAGTGGATCAAGAGTTGGGATACAGCCATAAACGGTGCTTTGCCCAAGGGTGTGAGGGTGACTGTACAGATCGAAGAGGAAGGAAAACCGGTGCAGTTCACGGTACTCTCTACCCCTCGAGTTACTGCCCAATGACCGGACGGCTGAAAAATGAATCCGGGTTTGCCCTGATTTTGACACTTGTTGTGACTGCGTTGATGGTTGCAGTGGTGGTTGAGATGATACACCAGGTGTATGTAGACACCTCACTAAGCCGCGGTTTTCGAGATGGACAGCAGGCCTCAATACTGGCTGAATCCGGAGCAACAGGGGGCGTAAAGCTCCTGCAGACAGCACTTTCCGGGCGCACTTTTACCGCACTTTCCGACATGTGGGCTACTCCGCTCAAGCTAGATGACGAGGTCGGTTCGCTGGAGATCACGGTTAGTGAGGAAAGTGGTAAAATTTACGTCAACGGTGTTGTTCAGCCGAACGGGACAGAAGAACCGTTTACACTTGCGGTGCTGCGACGGCTTGGAACGCGTTTAAAGCTGCAGGAAGATGTTTGGAACGCAGCAGCGGACTGGATTGACGGTGACGATATGCCGCGCTCCGGAGGGTTTGAAACGTCTGATTATCGAACGTTGAAACCTGCATATAGCGCCGGTAACCGTAAGTTCATGACGCTGACGGAGTTGTCTCTGGTCAAAGGGGTCACTCCTGAACTGCTTGGCGCTTTGCGTCCATACCTGACGGTCTTTTCGGATCAGGCCGGTACTCATCAGATAAACATAAATACCGCTCCTAAAGAAGTCCTGGTTGCCCTTGATGCAGGTATCGATTCCGGATTAGCGGAGAGAATTCTGGAGCGAAGGAGACTGACTCCGTTTAAAGCAACTGGAGAGCTTTCACAGGTACCAGGAATGGAGTCGGTTGCAACAGGTCTGATCGGCAAGATAAGCGTTAAAGGAAACCTCTTCAAGATAACCTCTATCGCCAGGGTCAAGGATTCCGGGCGGACGGTAGAGGCGGTTGTCCGTCTCACTGGTGGAGCAGCGGAGTTTTTATCGTGGCAGGAATACTGACACAAATACAACATCAGTAGATGAGGGTGCGGCATACAATGGATTATCTGATTCTACAGGCTGAAGAAAATCTTCTGACAGTAGCCCATTTTGAAGTGTCCAAACGTTCCACTGAACTGGTCGGAGCCGCTTCAATTGAGTTGAACGAAGAGCGAACACTTTCTGATGCGGTCCGGAACATCGCTGAAAAGATGACCGGCTCACTGCGCATCATACTCTGCCTTCCTCCTGCACTGTTTGCACAGCGTTCCGTTTCGCTTCCGTTTAGCGATCTTCGCAAGGCCCGTGAGGTCCTTCCGGCTCACTTGCAGGGAGACATTGCACTGCCGGTTGATGAGCTGGCGCTTGGTGTCCTGCCGGTCGAAGATGGCAACTTTCTTGCTTTGTGGGCACGCAAGAACGATCTCAGCGCGTATATCGGACAGTTCCGCGAAGCGGGCATCGAACCCCATGTGGTCAGTTCGCTCCCGTTTGCACTGGCCTCGTTTCCGGGACTCCCGCTCGACTGTGCGGTTTACGACGGAAGATCTCTAGCCCTTTTGCATGGGGGGCGGTTGGCTTATTTCCGTGCGTTTAATTCCGAAGTGACCGCCGCGACTATAGCAGCCACGCTGTCGGCAGTGGAACTCTCCGGTGGTTTTATCCCGCCGCGAATTTGTCTGATCGGATCCGGTAAAAATGGACTTGTTGATGTTGAATCGCTGCCATTACCGGTTGAACCTGTAGAGTTCCCAGCGGAATTGGGGCACCTGTTTAAAAATGATGAAACCTTTCAGCAGTTGGCTGGTCTCTATGCTGTGGCACGTGCCAGTTATTCCGGCACGCTCCCCGATTTTCGGCAGGGGGAGCTTGCCTGGACCGCCGGGGATGCCAGGCTGCGCAAGAAGCTGATCCTGACCAGCATACTCGTGGCGGCCGTTATTCTGCTGCTGTTCATAAACAAAGGGATTCAATATCGTGCCGCCTCAGCTGATCTTTCATCATTAAACAAATCGATCAGCACTATCTATCGTGAAATTTTCCCGACGCGGGCCAAAGCGGTTGATGAAATTTCTGAAATCAAAGGTGAGATCAGAAAGCTGGCTGGAGTAGAAAACTCGAGCGGGTATCTGGATATCATCAAAAAGCTGGCCGAAGCCAAAGGGAACTCCATAAACGGCCTGTATGAAGCAGAGCTTGAGGGGCGCAACCTGCGGATAAAAGGGGACGCGCGCTCCGCTCAGGCGGTCAATGAGTTTAAAGCGGCATTGACCCCGCTGCTGGCGACAGCTGAACTGGGAGAAGTCAAGAGCCGCCCCGACGGCACAGTCGGTTTTGCCCTGACAGGGACTCTCAAGGAGGGGACAAGATGAGACCTCTGGAGATCATCCGCGAATTCTGGCAGGATCTAGACCCCAGCACACGCCTCTGGCTAGGGTATATTTTGATTGCCCTGCTTGCTGCCGCGGTTGGCTGGTCGGCTCTGAGCGCTAAAGTCCAGGATCTTGAAAAAAAACGCTCGGCCCGTGAAACAGTACTGAAGGATTTGCTGCCGCTCAAGATGGCATACCTGTCCGCCCGGCAGTCCTCCGAACAGATGAATGGCCGTATGGCATCACTCCGCCCGGATGATTCACTATCTAAAATCATCGAAGATATTGGTATCAAAGGGAAATCAGTTAAGATAGCCCCGGTAAAGGGTGAAGACCGCGCTGGTTTTACCGAGGATGCCGCCGATATCCGCATCGACGGCTTAACGCTCAACGAAGCGGTCAACCTGCTCTATCGACTCGAAAAGGGGAGCCGTCCGCTGGTGGTAAAAAAATGTAATCTGCGGACCCGTTTTGATGATCCTTCCCGCTGTGATTTGAGTATGGTTCTTGCGCTGCTTAGACCGACAGCGGGTCTGGCTAAATGATAAAAGCGACACTGCTTGCAAGGGGGGCCGGCCTTACGGCTGCGGTTCTGGCTCTTTTTCTGATTCTCAGCTATGTGATGTTCCCGACTGAGAGGATTGATTCCTTGCTTGCTCAGATTCTATCAAAACAGGGGTTGTCGCTTTCCCCAGCTGTTCACAAAACACCCCTTCCGGGTCTGGCATGGGATGATCTGCTGCTGTCGTCAGAACAAGGTCCGCTACTGAGCTGCCGGCGGCTTCAGGTCAGACCGCTGCTGCTCCCTTTATTCATGGGACGTGCTGTGATTAACGGTGGGGCAACGATTGGAAAGGGGCATCTGGATATCAGGTATGCTCTGAATGGCAAAGCGGCTATGGATCTTGAAGCGGACGGCATTGCTCTTGCCGACATACCCTTTTTCAGTAGTGTGCTGGGTGCCAAAGTGGCTGGTGACCTCTGGAGTCAGGGTACGCTGCAGCGCAGCTCAAAGGGTTTAAACGGCGACTTGAAGCTGGAGATAAAGAAGCTCGAGTTTTCCGGCGTCAAACTGGGAGCCTTTTCACTCCCAGATGCTGCAGGCCTGAAAACACAGGGGATGGTCAGAGTCAGCCAGGGTAAAGCTCGTCTGGAGAGTTTTACGCTGGAAGGGGACGGAATTTACATGCGCATCTCGGGTGACCTCCCGTCGGGGGGCAACGCCGCGATGGAACCTCTCAATATGAGTCTGGAAATCATGCCTAAACCGGAGTTCCTGGAAAAGCAGAAGCTGGTTTTTATGCTGCTGGCCAAGTTTATGACCTCTCCGGGTGTCTATACCGTACCGATCAGGGGCACGCTGCTTAAGCCCGTGACTCTATAGTTTAGGGGGAAAAGCAGATGGCTATCAAACTCGGTGAAATGCTGCTGAAAGAAAAACTGATTACTCCGGAACAGCTCGATGAAGCTCTCAAGAGTCAGATCATATTCGGCATCAAGCTGGGGAGCAGCCTGATTGAACTGGGGTTTATAACCGACGAGCAGTTGTGCCATTTTTTAAGTAGCAAACTTGGAGTCCCGGCGGTGAGCCCCCGGGAAATGTCGTGGGTATCCCAGGATGTACTCGCTCTGGTATCGGCCGAGTTGGCAGGAAAATATCGCGTGGTACCGATCAGGGCTGACGGGAAAAAGCTGTCGCTGGCCATGGCGGATCCTACTGATTTTAAAGCAATAGATGAGGTGGCATTTGTCACCGGGTGTGTCATACTTCCACATATTGTACCGGACGTCCGGATAACCGCGGCTCTCTCAAAGTATTATCAGATAAGTGGTGATTACCGCTATCTGCGGATAGAAGGGGAGCTTGCCAACAAACAGAGAAAAACTCCCGTTGAACATGTCGTTAAAAAAGCGGAAAAAATTGAAATTCAGATGATGAGTGAAAGTGGAGAGCTGCTCAATATTGAAATTCCGCTCGAATTTGAAGGGTTTGCCAATCTCCCTGATATTGAAGATGGTTACGCTACTGCATTAGGATGGATTGAGCGTTATTCCGTCGACCGGCTTTCGCTCGAATTTGCATCTGCAAAGAATCGTGACCAGGTAGCATCCGTTTTCATAAAATACCTCGGTCAGGAATTCACAGTCGGTGCACTGTTTATTGTCCGGAACGACAGAGCAGTGGGCTGGCGTGGCGTCGCCTCAGGGAAGCGCATTGAAGAACTGGAGAGCCTTAATATTCTTCTCAGCAAACCGTCAGTGATCCGTGATGTACTTGAAACCCGCCAGTTTGCGATGGGCATATTGGCCCAGACACCCGAAAATGTGCAGCTACTCAGGGCCCTCGGAGTCGGCTTTAGCACACCTTTGCTGGTACTGCCGATTGTCATGGTAAAAAAAGTTGTAGCCGTCGTGGTCGTCTCTGCAGAAATGGAAGCTCTCGGCAAACGCTTGCAGGAACTCCAGAAGCTGGTATACAAAGCATCACTGGCGTTTGAGATGCTTATTATAAAAAACAAGATTTTGATGACATGAGAATCGGACTACTGGGGGGGAGCTTTAATCCGGTTCACAATGCTCATCTGCGCATTGCTGCTGAGGCGCAGGCCGCCTGTCTACTGGACCTGGTCATCTTTATTCCGGCTGCCGATCCACCCCATAAGGTTCTGGCTGGCGGAGTTTCCTTTGAACAGCGCTCCAAAATGGTGAGCATGGCAATCGCCGGCAGTCCTTATTACAAGTTGTCAAGCATCGAGGAGGAACGGGGCGGGAAATCATACTCCATCGACACAATCCGGGCCTTTATGAAAGAGTATCAGGCAGATGACCTTTTCTTTATAATCGGCGCTGATTCGTTTCTGGAAATCGGCACATGGCATCGCTATGACGAGATATTCCCATTGTGCAATCTGGTCGTCGTCGAGCGCCCCGGCTGTTCGATTGCCAACCCGCTTGAAGCACTGCCTGATGCTGTCAGAGGGGTGTTCTCCCTTAACAGTGAAACCGGCCGCCTGGAGCACAATTCCGGCCGTACGATCTTTTTTATAACAGGTTCGCCGCTGGAGCTTTCATCGACTGAAATCCGTCGGCTTGCCGCTGATGGAGCCGATATAACCCCGTATGTACCATCTGAAGTTGCAGCATATATCTCGCACCAAAGGATCTACCACCAATGCCAGTAAAAAAAACAGAAACTGTTGAAAAAACGACTCTGACTGCGACCGAGCGTGCACTAAAATGTGCCGAGCTGGCGTATGACAAAAAGGCTTATGATATCTGCGTGCGCGATATCTCCAGAGTCTCCTCGATTGCCGACTATATGGTGATCATCTCCGGCTCTTCCGACAAACAGAACCAGGCCATTGCCGATAATATTCGTACAGGCTTGAAAAAGTTCGGCAAGGTCAATGACATCGAAGGGGCCAAAGATGGCAAATGGATCGTCATGGATTACGGTGACGTACTGGTACATGTCTTCCACGACCAGATCCGCCGCTATTACGACCTTGACGGCATCTGGGGCATGGCACCGGAGCTGGAACTGCCGCCGGAAATCAAGGCGGCCCGCAAGGAATCCGATTTTTGAAAATCAAGGTTTTGTGGGTCGGAAAAAGCCGTGACCCCTGGGTTAAGGATGCGATCGACGAATACGCCGGTCGCATCCGTCGCTACTCGCCGCTGGATCTGGTTGATATCCGCGACGAAAAGGGGGCCGAGGCGGAAGAGATGCGCCGCCGTGAGTGCGAACGGCTGGAGAAGCAGATCTCGCCCAATGCCACGCTTGTCCTGCTGGATGAGCGGGGCGAGCAGATGGATTCCCCCGCCTTGGCAGCCTTTGTCGGCAAGCAACGCGACAGCGGCGTTGGCGAGCTGATCTTTGCCATCGGCGGCGCCTACGGCTTCTCCGAAGAGTTCCGGCGTCGGGGCAAATTGCTGGCGTTGTCAAAGATGACCTTCACCCACCAGATGGTGCGGGCATTCCTGCTGGAGCAGATATATCGAGCCTTTACAATACTGAACAAAGAGCCTTATCATCACTGATCCGAAAGGGCGTACCGATGAAAAAACCACTTATTCTGATGATCCTCGACGGCTGGGGGATCAACCCCAACCCCGTTCACAATGCCGTTGCCCTGGCAAAAACGCCCAATCTTACGAAATATTTAGCGGAATATCCACATGTTGCAATTAGGACCTCCGGCATGGCTGTCGGTCTGCCGGAAGGGCAGATGGGCAACTCCGAGGTAGGGCATCTCAATCTGGGGGCCGGCCGGGTTGTCTACCAGGAGCTGACCCGCGTTACCAAGGCCATCCTGGATGGCGACTTCTTCAACAACCCAACACTGCTTGATTGCATCGCCAAGGTTAAAGCGGCAGGCGGGAGGCTGCACCTCTCAGGGCTGCTCTCTGACGGGGGGGTACATTCCCACAACACCCATCTCTATGCCCTGCTTGAGCTTGCTAAGCGTGAGGGGTTACGGGATGTTTTTGTACACTGCCTGCTTGACGGCCGTGATACCCCACCGCAGAGCGGCACCGGTTATCTGGCGGAGCTGGAGGCTGAATTAGCGCGGATCGGCGTCGGGAGAATCGCCACGGTTATGGGGCGCTATTACGCGATGGATCGTGACAATCGTTGGGAAAGGGTTGAGAAGGCATATAACGCCATTGTCTGCGCCGAAGGCGAGAAACACGCAACGGCACAAGAGGCGATTGAGCATAGCTACGCCGCCGGAGTGCATGACGAGTTTGTCGTACCGGTTGTCATTGCCGAAAACGCCACTGTCAATAATGGCGACGGCTTCATCTTCTTCAATTTCCGCTCCGACCGGGCCCGTGAAATTACCAGGGCCATAGCTCTGGATGGCTTTGACGGTTTTGAGCGCCGGAACTGGCCGAAGCTGTCCGGATATGTTTGCCTGACCGAATATGATGCAACTTTTGGCCTGCCGATCGCCTTCGGTTCCACGGAGTTGACCAACATTCTTGGCGGAGTGCTGGCTGATGCCGGGATGAAACAGCTGCGCATCGCAGAAACCGAGAAATATGCCCATGTCACCTTCTTCTTTAACGGTGGCGTCGAAACGCCATTTCCGGGTGAAGATCGTGCTCTGATCCCGTCACCGAAAGAGGTTGCCACTTACGACCTGAAGCCGGAAATGAGTGCCGCTCTTGTAACCGACGAGCTGTTGAACAGGCTTGATCAGGGTATCTACGATGTGATCATCCTCAACTTTGCCAACTGCGACATGGTTGGGCATACCGGTATCGAGGCGGCGGCAATCAAGGCGGTCGAGACAGTTGATGCCTGTGCCGGGCGGATTGTTGCCAAGGTGCAGGAGATAGGCGGTGCGGTGCTGATCACCGCTGATCACGGCAATGCCGAACAGATGCAGGACGAAAACGGCGAGCCGTTCACCGCCCACACGACCAATCCGGTCTGGCTGGTGCTGGTGGATGACAGCCGGAAAGGTGTGAAGCTCCGCGAAGGTGGCCGCCTGGCCGATGTTGCACCGACGATGCTGAAGATGTTGGGTTTGTCGCAGCCCATGGAGATGAGTGGAGAAAGCCTGCTATGAAAACACGCAAACTTATCGGAATTAAACAGGAATTCACAATCGGCAAGATCGTCTGCCTGGCGCGCAACTATGCCGAGCACGCCAAGGAGCTGGGGAATGAGACCCCGGCGGCGCCTGTGCTGTTTATGAAGCCGGCTTCGTCGGTTATTGGTGATGGCGATGCGGTAAGCATCCCCGCCTATTCTCAGGAATGCCATTATGAAGTCGAACTGGCGGTCCTGATCGGCACACAGTGCCGGAATGTTTCTGCAGACAACGCGATGGAGCATGTCGCCGGTTACGGCGTTGCAATCGACATGACGCTGCGCGACGTGCAGAATCAGCTGAAAGCCAAGGGGCTTCCGTGGGAGATCGCCAAAGGGTTCGATACCTCCTGTCCGCTGTCCGATTTTGTCCCGGCCGCAGCAGTGGCGGATCCGCATAATTTGAATTTGAAACTTGCGGTCAACGGCGAGGGGCGTCAGGATGGCACCTCGTCCGATATGATCCATCGCATACCGCAGATCGTGGCTTATATTTCAGCGATATTCACTCTGGAGCCGGGTGATGTTATTCTGACCGGAACGCCTGCAGGAGTCGGTCCGGTGCGGGCTGGTGAAGTGATGACGGCAGAGATCGTTTCGGTAGGGCGCTTGACGATACCGGTTACATAACGTGTAAAGGTGCGAAACAACCACTTCAAACATAAAAAACGGCTTCCCAGGTTTATCAGCCTGCTGGAACGTCTGCGCCCATTGGAGCTGCCGGTTACCCACCGTCACAACAGCGTCGAGCTCTTTCATGGGGGGAGACAATTTTTTGAGGCACTTTTTGCCGCCATCCGTTCTGCAGAACAGACCATCCTCTTGGAATACTACCTCATTCACAACGATCATCTCGGCATCGGACTGTCTCGCGAGCTGGTGGCAGCAGTTCAACGCGGTGTTAAAGTAAAGCTGATCTACGATTATATCGGTTGCCTCGAAACGCCCGCTTCATATTTTAAAAATCTTTCCAAACATGGAGTCAAGCTGCTCCCTTTTAATATTCCCTCGTTCAAGCGCGGTTTCTACTGGTTCGACAAAAGGGATCATCGCAAGATGACCATTGTTGATGGTGCGCAGGCTTTTCTTGGTGGATTCAACATCGGTGATGAGTATGCCGGTTGTGTGGCTGACAAGCTGAGCTTCCGGGATCTGGGCTTCAGTATCCGTGGTGAGGCGGTGAGTGAACTGGAGACGATATTCCATGAAACGTGGAGCGTTGAGCAGGGTAAGGCCGTAACTCGCGCAGATGCGGAGGAAAAACAAAAACCATGCAGTAAATGTGGTGATGCCGCTGTCAACATCATCAGCGGCGGACCACGGCAGCGGCGCTCCTATATCCGTGAAGCGTTCCAGGTCAATATCGCTTCTGCGGCTGAAGAGATCCTGATTGCCACTCCTTACTTTGTACCTGGTCCGCGCATTATACGCTCTCTACTGAGGGCTGTCCGCCGTGGAGTACGGGTGCGGCTGCTGTTGCCGGCCCGCAGTGACGTACCGCTGTTCCTTTTACTCGGCAGAAGTTCATATGCCACGCTGCTGCGGGGCGGAGTCGAAATTTATGAACTGGAGCGGGAAATTCTGCATGCGAAGGTTATGCTGATCGATGAGGAACGGACTGTTATCGGTTCGGCAAATCTCGACCAGCGCAGTTTTCATCGTAATTTCGAGATCAACTGTTTGGTGGATAACGTTCAGTTCGGCGGACAGATCCGTGTGTTGCTGCTGGAAGAGATCGACGCTGCACGCCAGATAGAGCTGGATGTTCACGAACAGCGTGGCCTGATAATCCGGATGATGGAAAGGGTTGTCTCTCTGTTCGGGTGGTTTTTGTGACTGCCAAGCTGATCGACAGTCATTGCCATCTCGATCTGGAGCCGCTCCGTTCGGGGTTGACACACATTATGGAAGAAGCTGTCGCCGCAGGAGTGGATGGTTTTGTCGTCCCCGGAGTGCATCCTGACGGTTGGGAGGGGATTTCAGCCGTCGCTGCCGAAAACCAGATGATTATGCCGGCATACGGTATCCATCCGATGCATGCGGAATGCGTGAATGAACAGCTTCTTGAACGGCTGCAGGAGCTTTCAGCAGATGGGGTTGCCATTGGTGAAACCGGTCTCGACCCGGCATATCCGGTACCGTTGGAGCTGCAGGAACGCGCTTTTAGAGAACAGCTCCGGATAGCAGCAAAATGCGGCTTGCCGGTGCTGATCCATTGCAGGCAGGTGTTTCAACGGGTGATTAATATACTGCGTGAAGAGCGTGCTGACCAGGTGGGTGGGATCATGCACGCCTTTTCAGGGTCTGTGGAAATGGCGCGTGAGTTTATCAGACTTGGTTTTGTTATCTCTATTTCCGGGACTGTCACCTGGAATAATGCTGTAAAACCGTTACGAATCGCAAGGGAACTACCGCTGGAGCATCTTGTGCTGGAAACCGACGCTCCTGATATGACACCCGAGCGGTATCGCAACAGGTTCAACCGCCCGGCCTGGCTGACGGAAACGGCGCAGCGGGTGGCGGAGGTTCGCGGTATATCCGTGGAAGATGTCGCCCTGGAGACAACGGCTACCGCCCGCCGTATTTTGCGACTGGGTAGCGCATCTGCTTGAGGCTGTACTTTAAACAATTCTGTGCTATTGTTGGCAAAGTTACGAATTTTTAGGAGAGACCTATGAAATATACCCTTTTGCTGCTTTCCTGTTGTGTGGTCACTATCAGCGGTTGCGCCATGTTCACCGCCTGGAAAAGCATTCCCCCGCCAGGAGGATGTGATCAGTGCCACACCGTGTCTATCAGTACCAACTGGCAGGTGATGTACAAACCGGCGGCAATAAGCGACGAACGCGGGCACCTGTCGTTCCAGACTCCTGAATACAATCAGCCAAATTTAGGTGGTCAACAATCGCCGCTGGAAGCTAAAAAAGTGGAAGAAAAGGCCTGTTTTGACTGCCACAAATCCCCTACACCGGCGCACAGGGATCGTAAAGGGCGCTTTCACCATTAATTCTGGTATTGATTTCAATCACCTTCGCGGCTGAATCGGTATCCGACCGCGCGAACCGTCTGAAAATGTTTTGGATGAGAGGGGTCCGGCTCAAAGTATTTGCGCAGCCGGACAATAAAATTGTCCAGTGTGCGTGTCTCTGTGTCGCTGCTGTAGCCCCAGACTGACTGCAGCAGATCGCTGCGATGGATGGGGCGCCCCTCTTTCTGGAAGAAAAGTGACAGCACACGAACCTCCATCTCGGTCAGGTCAATCTCCCCCTGGGCTGTTTTGGCCCGGTAAGATAGCAGGAAAACTTCATTATCACCAAAGCGATACCCCTCCTCAACCGGTTCCGGCCGATACCATGAAGAACGCCGCAGCATCCCTTTAACCCGAAGCAAAAATTCCACCAGATTGAACGGCTTGGTGAGGTAGTCATCGGCTCCGTTTTCCAGCCCCTCCACCCGATCGCCATCTTCAGAGCGTGCAGTCAGCATCAGGATAGGGACACGCGGATCGAGCTTCCTGATGGCCCGGCATGCCTCAAAACCATCCATGCCGGGGAGCATGACATCCAGAATAATCAGGTCAAAACGCTCAATCTCAAGTGTTGCCAAAGCCCGCTCGGCGGTTTCAAAATGGCTGACCCGGTGCCCCTCCTCTTCCAGATTGAAACAGATGCCGCGTGCCAGATGAATCTCATCTTCGACCAGCATGATATGTGGTTTGTCATCAGTCATTTATTACCTCAAGCTGCGGGAATTTTTATGGTAAAGGTGCACCCTTTGCCCTGCCCGTCACTGGTCACTCCGACGGTGCCGCCGTACCCTTTGATGACAGTTTCCACGATGTAGAGGCCAAGTCCGGTACCACGGACATTATGGCCAGGTGGCTGGGCACGGTAGAAACGGTCAAACACCTTTTTCAGCTCTTTCCGGTCAAGTCCCCGGCCATGATCCTGTACCGATAGGTACAGCCATGTTCCGGTTTTAACCAGTCGGACCAATATTTCCGGACTTTGCGGCGAATATAGCACGGCATTTTCAAGGAGGTTGCGAATCACCATACTCATCTCTTCCGGGTCGACCTGTGCTTTCAAAGATGGTGCCGCTTCGAATGTAATACTCCCCCCCTGGGGCAGGGCACTACGCTCCCGTTCGACATGTTCATCAATCAGTTGAGTCAGGTCGGTCAATCGCCGCTCTGACTGCTTGCGGCGCTGTTCCAGGCGGGCGGCCATCAGCAGGTTGTTGATCAGATAATGGAGCCGATCGGTGTCGGCCAGCATGGTGCCGACGAAAGAATCGAGGCGCTCTTCAGATGGCCTGCGCAAGCGGATCGTTTCCAGATGGAGCTGGATGGAAGCGAGCGGCGATTTCAGCTCATGCGTCACCTGGGAGATGATATTACGCTGCTGCAGATACAGATTTGACTGGCGGTTCCAGTAGACAAAGATCACATACACGCCGATCAGAATCAGCACCAGCATGACCAGGCCTTCTACCATGACCGGCCAGTTTGCTCCCTGGCCGAGTAGTTCAGGACGGTATTTTTCGGCAAGTGCCTTGAATTCAAGATGCTTACCGATAAACCAGTAGATCCAGAACACGACAACGGTGATCCAGACCAACTGGATGGCGATCAAGGCAAAAATCGGATTGAAGATGCGGCGAGTGATGCTCATAAATTCAAGTACCTTGTGATCTGATTTGAGTATTTTTCACCCTAAAATATCAAGTGGCGTTTTGCATGCTTGTGCATCGATCTGCTTTCTGCTATGTTTGCGCCATATTGAAACAGAGTTATAAATTCATTGCGGAGCGTATATCAATGCCAACGATAGATTTCAAAAAACTTAAACGACAGATGATAATTTACCGAATCGTTCAAACAATAATAACAGCGATGCTGATTGTTCTGGCGATAATTTTTCAGAGCGGATTTGCCTCCCTTAACAAGCCGGGGCAGTTTGTTACCAGTATTATTGTGGCTTTAGTCATCCAGTTATTGATTTCATACCCTGTCTATCGACTGGCCTGGCGTGATGCAGGGGTTGAGATAGAAGGAAGCGTGCCAAACCTGTCAAAAGAACAGCTTGCTGCTCTGCGTAAAAAGCGTTTGATAGGCGATCTGTGGAAGTTCTGCGGTGTGGCTTTCTATATGGTTTTTATCTCGCTTGTCCCGGATGTTAAAAAGTCGGTCGGTGCCATTCCGGTTCTCGCCACTACGATCTTCTCATTCCTGTTGACCTGCCTGATGTATTTTCAGTGTTTCAACTTCAGCGCAAAAAAACGGATGAAATCATTGTAGCATATTATAGTTTTTATTCTTTTGCAGGTTGGGTTAGCGGAATCATCGCGTAACTCAACTCCCTAAAAATAAAATAAAAACATTTTTACAGGGATAAAGGGGATTAACAGGATAAAGCAATAAAGGCGTAACCTCAAAAACCGGCATATTGCCTTTTGGGGTTATCCCCTTCATCCCTGTTAAATTGCCTTTGACGTTTATTTGGCTTTCCCCCCGAAAAACTTCTCCATCCGTGCAAACACATCCACCGAATCCCCCCTGACAATCTCCGTATCCGGCAACGAGCGGAGAAAAATCCTGCCGTAACTCTTGTTAAGTACCCGCCGGTCAAGGATCAATACCGCTCCACGGTCATCCCTGCTACGTATCAGGCGCCCGAAACCCTGGCGGAACTTGATGACCGCCTGTGGCACGGAAAAGTCACGGAAAGGGTCGCCGCCATCAGCCTTGATTTTCTCGGCACGGGCCTGTTGAACCGGTTCGGTTGGCACCTGGAACGGGAGCCGGGCGATGATCACCAGACGCAGCGCCTCCCCTTTGACATCAACACCTTCCCAGAACGAATCTGTACCGAACAGAACAGAGTTCCCCTCCTTGCGAAACTGCGCCAGCAGGGCGTGGCGTCCGGTTTCTCCCTGTTTCAGTGAGGTAAGTCCGAGGCGTGCCAACGCCGGCGAAAGGGCCTGGTACACCCGGTTCAGCATGTCGTAGGAGGTGAAGAGGATAAAGGCGCCGCCCCGTGAAATCGTCACCGCCTTGAGGATGTGGCTCTCCAGCGCTTCCCGGTAGCCGTGGGCGGTTGGTTCCGGCATCTCTTCCGGTACGGCGACAAAAACCTGGTTTGCATAGTCAAAAGGTGATGCCAGCTGCAGCTCGGAAAGGCGTTCTTTTGGCAGCAGGCCGAAACCGGTACGCTTTTTGAGATAGCCGAACTGCCCCCCTACCGTCAGTGTGGCGGAGGTGACGATGATTGTTTTCAGCTTGTCGAGGACAGTCTCCTTGAGCTGGGCAGAGATGTCGAGCGGCGCAGCGGTGAGGCGTGCCTGAACACCGCGATTGCCGCGTCTGGTCTCGATCCAGCGGCAGTATCCTTCAGCCTCGGTCGTGAAGAACAGCAGCGCGTCAGCCATGCTTTGCAGCCGCCCCTCAATCCCGCTCGTGTCGAGCAGTTGGTCAGCCAGCTTTTCCTGCAGTTTATCCGGCAGGTCTTTCGAGCGCCGCACCAGGGTACGCAGTGACGAGGTGTAGTCATTCACGGCATCCGCCAGAACGTGAAGTCTCTGTCGGCACTCCTGCCAGAAGGGGGTTTGCTCCGCTTCAGGGGTGAGCCGCAGCTTCTGCTCCCGCCCTGCAGCACCACCACCTCCTATTTCATGCTCTACGCTGATTGCGAGCCAATCCATAGTCTGCTCCGTCATCCCTGCCAGATCGTGGGCTTTGGGGAGCAGGTGGCTTTCCAGGAGGGCAGATAGTTCGTTATAAAGCCCTTCCTGTGATTCCGGCAGGTCACGGGTGATGCGGGAGGAGATGATCGTCAGCAGCCCCGCCCGATTGGCTTTCTGCGGCACAAGCCGCTGCAGCTGTTTGAGGATGCCGCTGCGGGCAATCGTCAGCGACAGATGACTGGTGGCAACATCTTCAAGGTGGTGCCCTTCGTCAAAGATCAGGCGGGTGAAGGGGGGGAGGATGGCTGTGGCGTCATAGCCGGTTTCCTTGCGGAGGACGATGTCAGACAGCAGCAGGGCGTGGTTGACCACCAGCACCCGTGCGGCGGAAGATTCACGTCTGGCGCGGTAAAAGAAACAGCGGTTAAAATGTTTGCAGCGCGACCGTCCGCACTGGTCGGCTTCGCAACATACCTCTTCCCAGGTGCCGCCGTGCGGTGTGAAAGCGAGATCACTCCGGCACCCCTCCTGACTGCTGTGGCTCCACTCGATGATGGTGGTCAGTTCTGCCGAATATTCATCCGGGAAAAGTGACGGTTCTGCTTCGGCATGCTCCAATTTGCGCAGGCAGGCGTAGTTGCTGCGCCCCTTGACCAGTGCCGCTTTAAATTCCACTGCGGAGTTACGCGCCAGAAAGGGGAGATCTTTCTTGATCAGCTGTTCCTGCAGGTTGATCGTGTTGGTGGAGACCACCACGCGTTCGTTGTTGCGCACCGCCCAGAGGATGGCCGGGATCAGATAAGCAAGTGATTTGCCGGTGCCGGTGCCGGCCTCTACCAGCACGACCCGGTCACCGTTGAAAGCTTCGGCTACGGCAAAGGCCATTCTCACCTGTTCATCGCGTTGCTCATAGCCCTTGAGGTGGGCCATCATGCCGTCATTGGCAAAGACGCGGCCGATCTCCTCCAGTGAGAGCAGCTCCCCCTTCTTTTCAGTGTGTGGGGCGACAACCTGATAGCAGCGGTTGCAGTCGTTGTCGACGATGGCAAAGCCGATGCCCTGGTTACCGCAGACGGAGGCGATGTCCATATCGGCTGATGAAGGGGTCAGATCACCGGTGGGGTGGTTATGGATAACGACGTCACCGCCGGATGCGCGGGTGATGATGGCGGGTACGGCCACTTTGCTGCCACGGGCAATGGTCTCGACTTCGCAGACGACGCCATCGACGTTGGTGTGGCCGATAAAGAAAACCTCATTGCCGCCTGCAGCGGCAATCTCGTGGCGCATCAGGGCGCGGCAATCAGGGGTAAATTGAGTTTCCATAAGGGCTAGCACCATAGCACACTGCGCAAAAAAAGGCACTTGGGAAACCGGGTTCAATCAATCCTTAATGTGGATAAAGTCAATGAGGTGGGATAGCAAAGAGGAGGGTGCCGGGTATCTTGGTTTTTCGTTATACGTAACGGGCGGCGCTTAACCTGTGCGGCGTTGTTTGCCGCGAGATGATATGAGCGCTAGTTGGCTGATCAGTTTCGGCTATTCGTAATGCGTCCACATTCGGATAATTTTTATAGTCTTTATGTCGTCCAAAACTTCACAAACCAGTCGATGCTGAATATTGACTCTACGGGAATATGCACCTGACAGATCGCCTACAAGTTTTTCGTATGGAGGGGGATTTTTGAAAGGATTTTCTTTGATAATTTCCAGTAGTCGTTCGGCTTGCGGCTTTAACCCGGAGTGCGTGATCTTTTTTGCATCTTTTTGCGCTTGCTTGGTAAAAACAAGTTGCCAGCTTACCATGCAAGTTCCTCACAGCACTCGGATACAGGGATTTTGAGACCTTTCTGGATGGATTCGCGCATGCCAGGAATTGATGTGAGATGCAATGTTTCCTGAATAGCACGCCAATCTTCTTCTGAGATGAGGACTGCTGAATGCCGTTTGCCAACAATCTGAATCGGGTCATGCGATAAAGCGACAGCATCGACAAGGTTATAAAGGGATTTTCTTGCTTCTGTTGCTGATAGTGTTGTCATTTTAACCATCTCCTTTTCGTACGTTAAATCGTACGCTGATGGTCGTTTTAAGTCAATCATTTTTCATCCAACGGCGTGGTTATGCTCATTATTTGCTTTCTGGTATCCACTTGTACTTTGAGAAAGGAGAGAGTACAGCCCAGTTTTTGTTCACGTCTTCTTTTATCAGCAAATAGCAAGTTCCAGTTTTGGTATCAAAAACGCCAATTGATACATCGTCGTAACCAGTTTTATCAGGTTCTATATAGAGATAGCGGCCTGCGTTGTTTGAGAGATAATAGAGATACAAAAATACAGCCATCAGCAGCACCAAAAGCGCTTTGCATACTTCATCAAATGTAAGTTTCATTCATACCCTCCGGGGACAAAGGAGAAACGCACGGCTATGGACAAGTTTACAAGCAAGAAAATTGTCGGTTCAGTTGAAGTCTCTGTTTCAAAATTTGGACGAGTTACAAAAACATCCATTACTATTCCGGGCGATTTTACTGATTTAGAAAATTGTGCTTTATGGAAAACAACCTTACAGAAAGTAGAGAGCCTGTTACTGGAATCAGGCCTTATGCGGCCTTAATTTCTCTTTTTGGTATTGTTATTGTTTCGTTACATTCGGGACAAGTGAAAAACAGTACTTCGCCCGGATTATTAGGTGCAACTGCGAGGTTGATAGTGGCAGATTTACATGAAGGGCATACGAACTCTACGAACTCAAATGGTTCTCCGTTTTCGTCAGTGCTATGCCCAAAAGTCACTCTGATTTCTTCTTCTTCCATTTTCCGCTCCTCCTTTTCTTGGGGGTATAACGTAGTGGGCGCTGACCTGACAGCTTTATCGGGCAGGTCTAGCGGCCTTGTTGGGTACTTTCTTGTTCAGATTTATTTCTCTGTGATTCTTTTGATGAACGTTCCAGTTCCTTCATGATTTTATCGTTAACTACATTGTTACTTTCAGTTTTTTCCTCAGCAGATGAAGGCCTCTCTAAAACATCTTTGGGTACTGAAAATATGTAGTTATTCTGGATTCGATCAAGATCCTTTTCAATCAGGCGCTTTTCCTCTCCAGTAGCAAAATCCCTTCGGAGCATCAAATCTCTTTCGCGCTTTTCTAACTCTGGATCAAATTGTCGCCGATCTGTTAGAGGCAACTCGATACATCCGCTCAGAAGAAATAGAATTAGAAGTAATGGAAGCAATAGATTCATTTGGATTCTCTTTTCACCCAACTCGTTGTTGACCGGTTCACGCGCGCGCATGAACCGGTGATCTACCCAAACAGAACATTTAGGCTGTGATCATTAAAAAGTATGTATTTAAGCAGGCCATTGTTTAGGCAGCCTATTATGAATGCATTAATAATGCGCCTCACATTGATACACCTGTGAAAGTCGCAGAGTCAAGGAGTTATGAGGTTGAGCATCAATAGTCTGACAGGATCCGGACAGGAATCTGATGGAGAGGTCAAACTCAAGTATAGCTGATTTGACGGGAGCATGTGAAAGGGATGGCGCATATTCTGGAATTACCGCAGAAGAGGCATGCTATCAAAGGCAGCAACCAAAATATCGATACTATCGCCGCGCCTTGCCAGTTATATTATCGATGCTGATTCTGAAAACTCTCGTCTGTTCCCTGGCAGCATCGATATAGTTCAATCCTTCAGCTACAAATTCTGCAGAGTACTTCGGCAGCAGCCCCTCCAGCCCCAGCTGTTTTTCCTTATCAAAAACCTCTGCCGCCTTGCCTGAGACGACAACACTCTCAAAGCGGGTCGCGAACTGATCCGGCAGTACCTCGGTTTTTCCCACTACGCAAAACGACACCTTGTTGTTGGCAGCGAGATTTTCCAACTTGTGCCCTTCCACGGCGCAATGGAAATAGATGGCATTGTCAATAACACAGTAGCTGAGCGGGATGCCGTATGGCTGGCCGTCGGCATCGCAGGTGGAGAGGATGCCGTATTCGCCTCGCTCCAGCAGTTCTCTCGCCTCTGATTCAGCTATTCCTCTTTTTTTGTTGCGCAATTCATGGCGCATGATTGATCTCCTCTGGGTGCGTTTTCTTTACCCGCATCATCGATAAAAACAGCGCCGCAGTAATCAGTGAGACACTGCCTGCGGCAGCAAAACCTGTCGGGTAGCCGATCTGTTTCAGGACGATACCCATGGCGGTGGAACCGGCCATCATGCCGAGATAAATACAGCTATTGTACATCCCCATCGCCAATCCCCGCTGCACGGCCGGGACCAGTTCCGCAATCAGGGCGCCGATCGCGGTAAACGTCAGGGCCATTCCCACCCCCATGATAACCGCGCAGACCGCAAGGTGCACAAGCTGCACAACCTGTCCCAGCGCCAGCAACGACAACGCCAGACAGAACAGCCCGACCGCGACGAGAAAGCGGCGGTCAACACGGTCTGCAAGGCTTCCGATCGGTATCCTGCCGACAACATTGGTAACGGCCTGGGCGGCAAAGACAAGGCCTACCTGGGCCGGGTCATAGCCATGCCGAGTGGCGTAAAGCGGGAGAAAGGTAAGGAACACGCCAAAGCCTATACTGCTGCCGGCTGTCGCCAGCAGACAGGCAAGGAGACGGCGGTTGCGCAGCAGTTCCAGGCTGCCCGCCAGAGCGGCATGCAGGTCCGTACTGTGGCGTGGAGGGCCTTTGGGCAATATCAGCAAGGCCGAAAGTGCAACTACGACAAGCAGGCTTCCGGAAACGAAGAATACCTCGCGGAGACCCACTGTTTTTGCCAGATAGCCCCCGGAAGCCGGGCCGAGGGTCATGGCGATGTAGATGGCGGTGGTATACCAGCCATAGGCCTGACCAAGCCGGTTGGACGGCATGACATCGGCCACCAGCGAAAGCATGCCGGGGGCAAAGGCGGCCAGACCCGCACCGAAGAGGATATAGGCCGCTGCCATCTGTCCCGGTTGGTGGCACTGCGTCACCAAAAATGAAGAGAGGGCTGCCGCTATCACCCCGGCAACAATCGGCAATTTACGGCCGGTGCGGTCGGCCAGCAGGCCGGCAGGAATAGACAGCAGCCCGGCCGTCAGCATGAAAGCCCCGTTAATAGTCCCTATCTGGGCCGGTCCGGCCCCAAGCGTCGCTGCGAACAACGGCAGTACCGGAATGCGCAGATACATGCTGAAAAAGGCGGCGAAACCGATCAGACAGAGAAGCAGAAAAGGGGCAAGACTGTAAGTGTTTTTAACCATGTGAACCTGTCACCGGATGATAAGCGCCATTATTGATGCCGGACAATATTCCACGGCAGTTGTCATTTGGGCTGAACTTCGTTTCAGCCATTTGTGCCTCGCCGGTGGTCACCGTCCCGAAGGAGGCCTTCTCCTGAGTTCAATTTCCCCGTCATATTCGTAGAGCAGCGACGGGCTATCAGGGTAATGTTTGAGGCAGTTGCCGTCAATCATACTTTCGTTGAAGTTGGCATAGCAATAGCTGCAGCGGTAACGGCAGCTATTGTACATACCCATGTCCACTGATTCAACACAGTTGCAGGCGGAACGCTGGTTCTTGTCCTTCTTTGATGTCGCGTTGACTCCAAACAACTGCTGAATCAGGTTGCTGTCGATGCAGGCGCCGTGCATGATACCGATGTCTGCCAGCTCCACCTCCTCGCTGCAGGAGAATATCTGCAGGTCACGGCGGTCGGCGATCGTCTTGAAGCCCCGTGCAACCAGATCAAGCTCTCCGCTCTTGTCCGGCTTGGTGATATCCTCCAGCGTGATGCCGGTCCCTGCCAAAGCCCTGTTCAGCCGCCCCTGCCCCTTGCCGTAGAAATCGCAGAAGCTGAAAACAAGCCGGCTGGTGGCGTTTTCAAGTTTTTCCGCGATCAGCTCTGCCTGCTCGAGATGCCACGATACCGGCGTTGCACTGCTCAGAATGATCGGGTCGTAGCGCCACACAACCCGTTCCGGGCCGATGCGCCCGGCCAGCTCGACAAAGGTGTCGATTCGATCCTGCAGCGGTGGGACGTTCGGTTCGAAGTTTGTATTATAAGGATTGAGAGTGAATTGAAAGTAGTAGTTTATCCCGCGATCGTCCAACTCATTCAGGTGTTTCATGAGCGGCTGCGGATTTTTGGTCCAGAAACAGACCGCGTCCACATCTTCCGGTTTCAGGCTGAAGCCGGTAACCTGCCTGCTGTTGAAGGGGTTGACGCGGTAGAAGTATCCCTCCCGTACCCGCTTCATGAACCATTCGGCATAGAAAGCCGGTATGTCGGTGCGTCTGCTGGCGGAAATTATCATGGTTTATCAGACGGAATCGGCTGTTGGCGTTTCTATTTTTCCCACCAGTCGAGTAAAAAACTCAGGGATGCCGGTTTCAAAGGTCAAGCGCCTGCCGTTGACCGGGTGGGTGAAAGAGAGTGATCTGGCATGCAGTGCCAGGGTGGCGTAGGGGTCGTTCCCCTTGCCGTATTTTTTGTCCCCCACGACCGGGTGCCCGCTTTCCGACATATGTACCCTTATCTGATGTTTGCGGCCGGTGAGCAGGTGGATTTCCAGCAAGGAGAACCCTTTAACTTCTTTCAGGGTCGTATATTCCGTATGGGACAGTTTTCCGGCAGTCGGATCGGGGGTGGAATAAACCGTAAAAGCGCTGTTTTCAGTCAAATAGCTGCTGATCGTGCCGGTTTTCGGCGTCAGCGAGCCATATACTACCGTCAGGTAGCGTTTTTCGGTTTCCTGCCAATGCTCCTGCAGGTAGATTTTGGCCGCTTCGCTCTTGGCAAAGATCAGGATGCCGGAGGTCTCGCGATCGAGGCGATGGACTATGTATATCCGGTTGCGCGAACGGGGATCCCCCTTGCGGACATAGTCATTGAGAATCGAGTGGGCGGTCCGAGATTTGTCTCTCTCAGTCCCCATAGTCAGCAGGCCGCACGGTTTTTCAACGACGATGATATCCTTGTCCTCGTGAAGGACTGTAAGGCCTTTGGGTTGATATTTTGCCGGTTTGCGTTTCGTAGTTTGCATGGTATTCTTTCACATAAAGTTTTGTTTTTCCGGTTGCGTGTGGGGATCATTTAAACTAACATGCATGCAAATTTCAACCTATCATAAGTTTCATATGTGTTTCCGATTATCCCGCAACCATCTCCTGCCGGAACACCAGTATTATAAAAAACAATAACTGTATGAGGGAGAACATATAATGGATGAGCAGCTTCAGGCAACGCCGATCTGCGGTCGGCATCGTGCTTTGAATGCCCTGATGGCGCCTTTTGGCGGCTGGGACATGCCGATTCAGTACGAGGGAATCATCGCTGAACACAGCTGGTGCCGCAGTCAGGCAGCACTCTTTGATATCTGCCATATGGGGGAGTTTATTTTCCAGGGCGATTTTGAGACCAGCGGCCTTGAGGAGGTATTTACCTTTTCGGTAAAATCGATTCCGGTAGGGCGCTCCCGCTACGGTTTTCTGCTCAACAAGCAGGGTGGGATTATCGACGATCTGATTGTCTTTCGTCTGACAGAGGACAAGGTGATGATCGTGGTCAACGCCGCCACAGCACCGAAAGATTTTGCCGTGATCAAAGAGCGGCTGAGGGGGGGCGCTTTTAGCGACATTACCGCTGCTACCGGCAAACTGGACCTTCAGGGACCGCTCTCCCGCTACGTTATGGTTGAGCTCATCGGGGAAGAGGTTGCCACGATCCCTTATTTCAAATTTATCACGATGAATATTCTCGGCGTTGAAGCTATTGTCAGCCGCACCGGCTATACCGGCGAGTTGGGATACGAAATTTTCATCCCGTCCGAGAAAGTCTGTGAACTGTGGGACCTGCTGCTGACGGATGAACGGGTCAAACCGGCAGGGCTTGGCGCACGGGATGTACTGCGCCTTGAGGTTGGCTATTCGCTTTACGGCAGCGACATTGATGAGGAGACTACACCGCTTGAGGCGGGGCTGGAAGGGTTTGTCAACTTCGACAAGTCCTTTGTCGGCAAGGAGGCGCTGCTCCGTTTGAAGGAGCAGGGCGTAACGCGTCAGAAGGTGGCCTTTGAGGTTGCCGGCCGCCGTTCACCGCGTCATCATTATGAGATCTGCTCTGGCGAAGAAGCTGTCGGCTCTGTCACCAGCGGCGTGTTCTCGCCGATGCTCGGCAAAGGTATCGGCATCGGCTTTATCAAGCCGGAACTGGCATCTATCGGTACGCCCCTTACCATACGTCACGAGCGGGTCAGCATGGAAGCGACCGTATGTGAGCTGCCGTTCTTCAAGGGCGGCTCGGTGCGTTCGTAATCTGGCATGTCTCTAAAAAACAAGACGTTACTCACGCTGCGACGCAACGACGCAACGTAAACCTTAAACCAAGAATTTAAGTTTAAAGCCTTTCGTCGCGACGTTGCGTGAAACGATTTTCGGGCTGCCGTTTTGGTTGTTTTTTTAGAAAATTCAGTATTCTTATTCAAATACCAGGGAGGAAGAAACAATGAGCATGTATTTCACCAAGGAACATGAGTGGGTTAAAGTTGAAGGAAATATCGGAACTGTAGGCATCAGTGAGCACGCTGCACACGAACTGGGTGACATCACCTTTGTGGAACTGCCGAAGATCGGCGCTGCCGTTAAACAGTTCGGCGTACTGGGAAGTATCGAGTCGGTCAAGGCTGCCAGCGATATATTCTCTCCGCTTTCCGGTAAGGTGATTAAGGTGAATGAAGCGCTGGATACAGCTCCGGAAGCGGTTAACGAGAGCGCAGAAGATGCCGGCTGGATGGCTCAGGTCGAAATCGCCGATGAGTCGGAGCTGAAGAACCTGATGACGCAGGAACAGTACGACGATTATTTAAAAACATTGTAAAAACCATTATCCACGAAAGACACGAAAGACACTAAAAAACACATGAATTTGACATCATACTAAGAGAGTTTTTTAAGTTTATTGATCCATTACGTTTTAGTCTCTCTTTCGTGTTTTTAGTGCATTTCGTGGACAAAAGATTGGAGAATTTAATATGAACGACAGCCATTACTGTCCGCATACGCCTGAGGAGATTCAGGAAATGCTATCAACAATCGGTGTTGCCAGCGTTGAAGAGCTCTTTGCACCGATTCCGACGGAACTCCGTGCCAAAACTTTCAATATTCCACCAGGTATGTCCGAGTTTGAAACATACAGCAGGATGCAGGCTATTGCCGGAGAAAACAGCCAGGGGATGACCAACTTCATCGGTGGCGGGTTCTACGACCACATCATCCCCTCCGTTGTGGATCATCTCTCCGGTCGTGCGGAATTCTATACCGCCTATACCCCGTACCAGCCGGAATGTTCCCAGGGAACGCTGCAGGCGCTGTTTGAATATCAGACCGCCATCTGCCGTCTGACCGGGCTGGATGTCTCCAACGCATCGCTCTACGACGGTGGTACCGCCTGCGCCGAAGCCGCGATGATGGCGCTCCGCGTGACGGGCAGAAACAAAATAGTTGTAGACGGCTGCGTCAGCCCCTTTTCCCGTCAGGTACTGAAGACCTACCTCTTCAATCTGGATGTGGAGGTTATCGAAATTCCACCGCTGGACGGGCTGCTCAATCGTGAAGAACTGGCTGCCGTGCTTGATGACAGTGTGGCTGCCGTGCTGGTGCAGAACCCAAACTTCTTCGGCTCTATCGAGGATTTTACCGCTTTGGCAGACCAGGTTCATGGCACTGGTGCGCTCCTGATCGGTTCGGTCTACCCGATCGCACTCGGCATTTTGAAATCTCCCGGTGAGATCGGCATTGATATCGCTGTTGGTGACGGCCAGAGTCTTGGTAACCCTCTTTCATTTGGTGGCCCCTCCTTCGGCTTCATCGCCGCCAAAAAGAGTTTGATCCGCAACATGCCGGGTCGAATTGTCGGCGAAACCGTGGACCGAAACGGCAAGCGCGGTTATGTGCTGACGCTGCAGGCCCGTGAACAGCACATCAAGCGCCACAAGGCGACCTCGAATATTTGCAGTAACCAGGGGCTCTGTGCCCTGCGCGGCTTGATATTTCTCTCATCCGTCGGGAAAGAGGGGCTTGCCGAACTGGCACGTCTGAATCGCGATAAGGCCGAGTACGCCAAAGCGCTGCTGACAAAGATTCCCGGGGTGACTGTGCTGCTATCAGCTGTTACCTTCAATGAATTTACCATCTCCATGCCGAAAAACGCCGATGGCGTGGTGCTGGGTCTGCTTGAAAAGGGGATTGCAGCAGGAGTGCCGCTGGGGCAGTATTACGAGGGGTCGGAGAATTGTATGGTGGTGACTGTGACCGAGAAACGGACAAAGAAGGAAATCGACCTGTTTGCCAAGGAGCTGGAGGTGGCGTTATGCAGCTGATATATGAACAATCGGTGGCTGGTCGTCGCGGCGTCAAGCTGCCTGTCTCTGATGTCCCGGCCGCACCAGCTCTGCCTGGTTCCCTGCTGCGCAAGGAAAAAGCCGCTCTGGCGGAAGTTTCCGAACTCGATCTGGTTCGGCATTTCACCAATCTGTCACGCCGCAATTTTTCGGTGGACACCAACTTCTATCCGCTCGGCTCCTGCACTATGAAGTATAACGCCAAGGTGCTGGAAAACGCGGCGACACTGTTCGCGCCGTTCCACCCGATGACGGCATTATTGCCGGGGGGGGTGGAATTCTGCCAGGGGACACTCGGGATGCTGTACGATCTGGGACAGCTGCTGGCCGACATCACCGGCATGGACGAGGTTACCACCCAGCCGCTGGCCGGCGCACATGGCGAGATGACCGGGATCATGCTGATCGCTGCCTATCATGAGGCCAAGGGGAACAAGGCTAAAAAGAAATACGTCGTCGTTCCCGATTCATCCCACGGCACTAATCCCGCCTCCGCTGCGATAGCAGGATACGAGATTATAACTGTTCCGACCGCATCTTATGGTGATATGGATCTGGAGCTGTTCAAGGCGGCGATGACCGACGAAGTTGCCGCAGTCATGATGACCTGCCCCAACACTCTCGGACTGTTTAACCCGCACATCAAGGAGATCAGTGACATTGCCCACAGTCATGATGCGCTGATGTACTACGACGGTGCCAACCTGAACGCCATCATGGGGAAGGTCAAACCGGGGGACGTCGGCTTCGACGTGATTCATGTCAACCTGCACAAAACCTTCGGCACGCCCCACGGTGGCGGCGGTCCAGGTTCCGGACCGGTAGGCGTCAAAAAAACGCTGATCCCGTTCCTGCCGCAGCCGCGCATTGTCATGGATGATGACGGCAAGCTGCTGCTGGAAACTGACAACAAGGGGACCATCGGCCGCACCGCCAACTTCTTCGGCAACTTCGGTGTCATGGCCAAGGCGTATGCCTACATCATCATGCTTGGCCGCGAAGGGCTGATCCAGGTCTCCGAGCAGGCGGTACTGAATGCCAACTACATCAAAGAGAGGCTGAAGGCATACTACGATCTTCCCTACGACATGACCTGCATGCACGAGTGCGTTTTTTCCGCATCGAAGCAGTTGGAGCACGGCGTCCATGCCATCGACATCGCCAAGTTCCTGATCGACAAGGGGTATCACCCCCCAACGGTCTACTTCCCGATGATCGTCAAGGAAGCGATCATGATCGAGCCGACCGAAACCGAGAGCAAGGCGACCATGGACGCCTTCATCGAAGTGATGATTGAAGCGGCCCGGACCGCCGAGAGCAATCCGCAGGCGCTGCACGATGCACCGCTGACGATGCCGATCTCGCGGCTGGACGAGACCAAGGCGGCCCGTGAGCAGAACGTTTGCTGTGCCTGGTAAGTCTGTTTGTCACAACAATAGAAGCCACACTTTCAGGGACCGATGAAACAATTCTTGATTCCACACCTCATCTGTCCCGCCTGTCTTCCCGGCGAAATTCCGCTGGAGGCCACTGTCAATCGGGTGGAGGCGGATGATATTGTTACGGGAGATCTCTTCTGCAAAAAATGCAGGAGGCGCTTTCCGATCAAGGATGGGATTGCAATCCTTCTTGTTGACCCTGACGGATGCAGCGGCGCCCAAAGGCGTTACGAAGAGAGTGACACCGTTAACCGCTATCTCTGGAGCCACTACGCCGATCTGGCAGGTAAAGCCGAGGTGGCTGAAGCAAACGCTGCCTGGGGCGGGTGTCTGGTAGACAATGCTTTGGCTGCGTTTGACGCTGGCTGTGCCGTTGGCAGGTTGACTTTCGAGATGGCGGCAAAGAGCGGGTGGGCGGTTGGCTGCGATCTGTCACATAATTTCATACGGACTGCCCGCCGCCTTGCGCGTGAACGCCGCCACAGTTTTTCACTTCAGCTTGAAGGTAACCTGTGCGAATCCTTTCACTTTGAACTGCCTGCCGATCTGCGTTCGGACAATGTTGAGTTTGTGGTCGCAGATGCGCTGGCCATACCCTTTGCCCGGCATACTTTTCAGCAGATTTCATCGTTGAACCTGCTCGACCGGGTCAGTTATCCACTTGCTCACCTGTATGAGATGAACCGTGTGGCGCAATCGGCTGACGCGTCATTTCTTTTTGCCGATCCATTTTCGTGGTCCACTGCCGCCGCTCCGGAAGAGAGGTGGCTCGGGGGGACAGCGGCCGGCAAATATGCGGGAAGAGGACTTGATAATGTCAGAGCGTTGCTGGAGGGGAAGGACAAAGTACTGTCGCCCGCCTGGAAAATCATCCGTGAAGGGTGTATCAACTGGAGAATGCGCACTCATACGAATCATCGCGAGATAATCAGCAGCGATTTTTTATGTGCGGAGCGGTGATATGACAGCGCAAACAGCACCAACCTGGCGCCTCATCGAGACCCCGTCGCTTCCCGGAGCGGAGAACATGGCCATTGATGAGGCGCTGTTGCGTTCATTCGATCCATCCTCATCCCTGCCGGCTCTGAGGCTGTACGGCTGGAATCCACCGACATTATCGCTGGGGCGCTTCCAGAAGGCGGCAGAAGTACTTGATTTGGAGCGCTGCCGTGCTGACGGTGTGGCGGTTGTGCGGCGGGTAACCGGTGGCGGCGTGATCTATCATGCCGATGAGCTGACCTACTCGCTCGTCTGCTCCCCCTCCCAGATCCCGCCCGCTTCGTCAATCAAGGATTCTTTCAGAGTGCTGACCGGCTTTTTGCTGGCTTTCTACCGCACACTCGGGCTTGATGCCTCCTATGCGGCCGACGCTGCACCTGAAGGCACATGCCTGGGCGAACGGACCGCCTTCTGTTTTGCCGGCAAGGAGAGTTTCGATGTCCTTGTCAATGGTTCCAAAATCGGCGGCAATGCCCAGCGTCGGCTCAAGGGGATAATCTTTCAGCATGGTTCTATTCCGCTGCACAATCGAGCCGTGACAGGTTTGACATACATGCGAGACCAGGCACCCGAGCATGCCGAGGGTACGGTAAGCCTGACCGACTGCGGAGTGGGTGCGGATAGAGACCTCTTGCTTCAGAAACTTTCAGGATCATTTGCCGGTTATTTTGGTGTGGAGCTTACAAAAGATATATTGTCTGACCAGGAACAGACAGATATGAACGAGTTGTTATCTAGTAAATATTCGACAGAACAGTGGAATCTGGAAGGGGCAGGGTTGTGAATATTCAGAGAAAACCGGAGTGGCTGCGGAAAAAGGTCAATCCGGGCGACCAGAACGAAATGCGGCAGCTGCTGGGCGAACTTCGCTTGAATACAGTCTGTCAGCAGGCGCTCTGCCCAAATATATCGGAGTGTTTTGCCTGCGGACAGGCCACCTTCCTGATTCTCGGGAGGAACTGCACCCGACTCTGTTCCTTCTGCAATGTAGAAAAAACTCTGCCGCTGCCGGTAGACACCGATGAACCGGCAAGGGTAGCCGAAGCGGTTCATCGTCTGAAACTCTCCCATGTGGTTATAACCAGTCCGACCCGCGACGATCTGTCCGATGGCGGTGCTGCAATATACGCTGCCACTGTGGCGGCCATCCGCTGCTCTTCTCCCGCTACACGGATTGAGCTGCTGGTCCCGGATTTTCAGGGGGTTGTATCAAGCATGGAATCTGTTGTCGCAGCTCGCCCGGATATTATTGCCCACAATGTTGAAACGGTGCCGCGACTGTACCAGATCCGTAACGGGGCAGATTACCGGCGTTCATTGGAGGTGCTGCGAAATTGTGCCGAGATGGCACCGGATATCCGGACCAAGTCCGGCATCATGCTCGGTATGGGGGAGCTTGAGGAGGAGGTGCTGCAGGTGTTAAGCGATCTGCGTGGTGTGTGGTGCTCTTATCTCAGCATCGGCCAGTACCTTGCCCCAAGCCGGAAGCATTATCCGGTTCAGGAGTATGTACCCCCGGAGTTGTTCGAGTCGCTACGGGTCGCGGCTCTGGAGATGGGGTTCAGCCATGTGGAGAGCGGCCCCTATGTGCGGAGCTCCTACCATGCTGGGAAGTATGCGTGAACTGAAATATGAAGCGGAGGAGATGCGGCCATGCAGGAGCTGAAGCAGTTTTTTCCACTAATGATCTTTTTGTGCGTCATACCGGCATCGCAGTAGAAGTCATGGCCTGTCCCGCACCTCCCTGCGCGCTGTTTGAAACAGGTCCAGTTCCGGACGGTAGAGTTCCGTCGTGACATGGAACAGCCCCAGCAGGCTATGGAAAAGGTTGTCGTGCGAGAAATGGTCTGAGCGGTTGTGTGACAACAGTTCCGCATCAAGGCTCTTCTCCCGGAGAAAACTGCTGGAGGCCCAAAAGATCATGGGAACCTGGGTCTGTTGCCTGGGGGCGATGGCATAGGGGAGTCCATGCAGATAAATATTGTTCTCGCCCAGAGACTCGCCATGGTCGGAGACATAAAGCATTGCCGTGGCGTATTTTTGGGTTTTAAGTAGATCAATGAGCTTGCCCAGGACGTAATCGGTGTAGACGATGGTGTTATCGTAGGCATTAACGATACTTTGGCGATCACAATCCTGAACGTTATCCTTGGTGCATTCCGGCAAAAATCTTTTGAAATTATTCGGGCTCCTTTTGTAATAGGATGGGCCGTGGCTCCCCTTCTGGTGGAGAATTATGAGCATATCGCCGCTGTTTTGGGCAAGCAGCTTGTCCAGGTCTTTCAACAGAATTTCGTCATAGCATTCACCGGTTGAGCAGAGTGCCTTATCCTTCTCGTTAGTTAAATCCTCGTATCTTACCCGGTCTCCGATTCCCTTGCTTCCCGAGTTATTGTCCCTCCAGATCACCTGAACGCCGGTACGCTGCAGGACGTCGAGCAGATTTTCATATTTTTTGGCTTCGTTGCGGCTGTATTTAGACTTTCCCAGGTGGAAGAACATACATGGGAGTGATTCGGCGGTGTCCGTTCCGCATGATTGCACGTCGGTGAATGCAATGACATTCCTGGCGCCGAGCTGCGGGTTGGTCATTCGTGGGTAGCCGTTCAGAGAAAATTCCTCGGTCCTGGCCGTTTCGCCGACCACAAGCACTACCGCCGATTTGGGACTGTTCGCCGGTTTTCTGGCGTCTGCGCCGATTATCTTGACAGGTTCGCTGGTGGCATCCTGATGATTTTTTTTCACGGTTTTGATCAGGCTGTAGATAGGATAAGTGGGATTGATATACATGCGCACTTCTCTGTTTTGCCGGCCGAAGAGAACGAATTCCTTGAAACTGGTTAGAACCAACGCCAGCAGCAGCACTGTGCTCCCCAAAACAACTCCGCCCCGTACCACCAGCTCGAACCGCCACGGCCGGTAGCTGATCCGGGTTTGCAGCAGCAATGCCGAGGGGAGTACCCCCAACAGGAATAAGTGTCCAAAGAGTGGCCAGGACAGCTGCTCAGTTGCCTCACTAATATCCGTTTCCAGCAGGTTGGTTATCATCTGCTTATCGATAACGATTCCGTAGCTCTCCATAAAATAGCTGGCGGCTGCTGCCGTACAGAACAGAACAATCAGGATTGGTTTATACACCGGTCTGAAGGAAAAGAGTGAACACAGGATATTGAACACCATCCAGAGGGACAGGCCGGCCACCACCAGGAAGACCCGGTGGCCGGCGGTTGCCAGCCCTAGCTTGGAGGTGAGCATATGCCAGAAGGGGCCGTTGGCAAAACAGACCAAAAAAGCGGCGGCAACTAGGTTGGCCACAGTGGAGCTGGTATGGAGTCTGGGAATATATGTATTGATTTTAAGCTGCATGTCGTTCCTTTCGGCTTCTCCAACAGTAAAAGCAGTGTAAAATCTCTGTTCAGCGGATACGGTTCAGCCGATGTTGGTAGATATAATTCCCACCTTGGTAATAAGCGAGCATGTCATCAAGCAGCAGCTGATCCAGTGGCTGCGATTTTAGTATGCCGGTGCTGCGGTCAGCCAGGTACTGGGCGGCATACTTTTGCGGGCCGAGTACCAATAACCGGTCGTCGGTCAGGTATCCGAGTTTCTGATAGGTTGAGATGAAGGCCCGTAACTGGGTTCCGGTGTCTTTAAGCACATCCCTGCCCATAAAATCTGTATCATAGTTCATGTTCATAAGTCCGAGAACCGTAGGAGCCACGTCGATCTGGCTCATAAGTCGGCCTATTTTGCCCGGCTTGATATGGTGCGGTGCATGGACCAGCATCGGTATTTCGTAGTTTTTGACCGGAATATCCGTCTTTCCGGCACTCCCGGCACAGTGGTCTGCGACAATGACAACGATGGTGTCCTTGAACCATGGCTCACGGCTGGCCTCGGCGATAAAACGCCCAATGGCATAATCCGCATACTTGACTCCACCACTGCGCCCGGTCTTTGAGGGGATGTCAATTCTCCCTTCGGGGTAGGTGAAGGGACGATGATTCGAGGTGGTCATGACCATCGAGAAAAACGGGCGCCCGGCGGCATATGAGGCACTCGCCTCTCGAATCGTTTTACGGAAGAGGTCTTCGTCGCAAACCCCCCAGATATTGGCAAAAGTGACGTCCTCTTTTGCAAAATCAGTCCGGTCTACAATTTTGTAGCCGTTGCCGGAAAAGAATGCGTTCATGTTGTCGAAATAGCCATACCCGGCGTAGATGTACTTGCTGTCATAGCCCTTGGCGTTCAATATCTCGCCCCAGGAGCGAAATCCTCCGTTCTGCGGACGCTTCACAATGGAGGTGCCTGGAAGTGGCGGGATTGAGAGAGTCAGAGCCTCCAGGCCTCGTACCGTACGTGTCCCGGTAGCATAAAGATTAGTGAAAATCAGTGACTTGGCAGCCAGTCTGTCCAGGTTTGGGGTAAGATTCTGCTTGTTACCGAAACTGCCGAGATATTCGGAGCTGAGGCTCTCTTCCACCACAACGATCAGGTTCAGGTGCTTTTCCGGCCCCTCTGCGGTTATGTGGCGGGTTAAGCGTACGGTGTCTGGTGCTATGTACCGGTTGTTCCGCTCTGCAGTCAGTGTATGCAGCCTGGACAGAACTTTGTCTTCCGGAGCAGTCCTGTAAAATTGCGAGAAGCTGAGTTCGTTGTTGCGAAATGCCGCCACCAGGTTGTAGATACCGTTTCCAGCCAGTTCGTTGGCAAAATTGTTGGAGGAGATAGCTGTCTGGGAGACGTTGACTAACACCAGAACTGCCAAAGGAAGGATCAGGAGCAGAAATCCGGTGCGGCGGTGTCTGCTTCCGAAAGTGATGCCGGCCGCACGGTCGATACGGTTTCTCAGCAGCCAAACTAAAACGAGGGCAGTGGCTGCGATCGCCGAAAAAATTGGGACCAGCGGATAAGACTCGCGGATGTTGCCTATCACCTCTCGTGTATAGACTAGATAATCGATAGCGATGAAGTTGAAGCGGGTGCCGAATTCGTCGAAGAAGAAATACTCGGCACAGCCGTCAAAGAGCAAGACCGCGACAAACAGGGTGAAGAAAAGCCGGACTAGCCAGTTATGCCATCTGTTGTCGGCAAAGCTTCGAGGCACACAGATCAGGTAGATAGACAGCGGCAGCAGTGCATAGGAAAGAGTCGCCAGATCGAAGACAAGCCCGACAACTGCAGTCTTGAGCATTAGAGTCAATGTCAACGCTGCGGCCTTGGGGGTCAAAATATAGAGCAGGATACGGATTACTGCTGAAGCGGAGAGAAAGGTAAGTGACACCAGGCTGATCAGACCCGATGGGTATGCAGGCATTAATTGACTCCTTCAGACAGAAATAGTTGTTGAATGCCTATTATAAGGGATGTCGCATGGCGCAAGCATGACACGCAGATGACATTTGTGTTATCTTTTTATAGAGTTGATTACTGCTGAGGAAAGCGGAGGGTTACCAATGTCCCCTTTCCCGGTTCACTGGTAAGGGACACTGTCCCGCTATGCAGCTCCATAATTGAACGGACTATTGCCAGCCCGAGACCACTCCCTTGATTGTGCAGATGTCTGGCGGATGCACTGCGGTAAAAACGGTCAAACACTTTGGGAAGTTCTTCAGGAGCGATACCGAGCCCCGAATCCTGTATGTCTATGGCAAGGCTATGGTCGGGCAGCGTAGATATGGCAATTGATATACGGCCGCCGTTCTGTGTGTAGTGCAGAGCATTCGAAATAATGTTGCCGACTGCTCGCTGAAAAAGCCGAGGATCGGCTAGAGCGGTACCGCTCCCACTTAGATCAATCTTAATGTCCCTTTCTTCTGCAACATCATGAAAATACTCGATCAGGATTTCAATTTCAGTTTCTACATTCAATGGCTGTTTTTCAATTCCCAGTTCAGGGCGCGCAAGAAACAGGATATCGGTGATCATCCGCGACAGGCGTTGATACTCTTCGATGCTTGATTCGACTACACTGCGGAATTCATCAGCCGATCGAGTGCGGATCAGAGCTACCTCCGCTTCTCCCCGGAGGTTATTGATCGGCGTGCGGAGTTCGTGTGCCAGATTGGCGGAGAAATCCGATAATCTGTTGAATGATTCCTCCAGTCTGGTTAGCATTGCATCCAGTGCCACGGCCAGCTGATTGAGCTCCTTGGGCCACACACCGTTCCCGACGCGCTGGTGCAATCCGGTGGAACTAATCTGTTCAACAGTTACCGCCATTTTATTTAATGGTTTTAGACCGTTACGTGTTATGAGGACACCAATACCACCGGCAGTACAAAGACCGATAAAAAGTGAGACCGCCATCTTCAAGCGGTATTTACGCATCAACGCCAGTTCATCGGTAACGTCCAGGGCAACCTGCAGTAAACGGAAATTCTCCTCTCCAGAGCCCTCGGCCCATGCAGCATTCAAAAGATAGTGCCGCGAGTCAGTCCCCTGATACCTGATTCCTCGACCAATCTTATTTCCGCTTAGAACCGGAGGAGGGAAAAATAGTGAAGGGGCAGAGGACATCCCTGGTGACTCAAGAATAGTACGACCTTGCGAATCCTGTATTCTCACCAGATATCGAGTCTGCTGACTCGATGGATCACTCAGGACATGGTCTCTGAGTGCTTCAGCAGAGTCAGGATGACGTGCAATGATCGATTGCACGTTGTATATGCGCTCGCTCAGAAAATCGTTGTCTTCTAATTCAAGATCATCGATCAGTGTCATGAGAAGAAAGCCGTTGATGCAGAGAAGGATCACCAAGGTACTGAGTAAATAGAGCAATGTCAGACGGGCAGTTATCGAGGTAGAAGCAATGGATTTAGATAAATTCATCGAGCACATATCCGACACCTCTGATGGTATGAATCAATTTATGTCGAAAGGGGTCGTCAACTTTTTTTCGGAGGCGGCCGATTGCCACGTCGACTATATTTGTTTCGCTGTCAAAATTTATGCCCCAAACCTGCTCCGAAATGGCAGTACGGGTCAACACTTCTCCCTTGCGGCGGAGCATCAGAGAAAGAAGCTGGAATTCCTTAGCTGTAAGATCGAGGAGAATGCCGTCGCGGCTGGCTCTGTGACGGATCAGATCCAGCTCCAAACTTCCTATACGCATTAACTCCGGCTGTTGCAGCGGGTGGCGCCTGAGAATGATCCGAATCCTGGCCAGAAGCTCGGAAAAGGCAAAGGGCTTGACAAGGTAGTCATCGGCACCAAGTTCCAAACCATGTACTCTGTCATGCACAGCATCCCGCGCCGAAAGAAAAATAACCGGAATTTCGATATGTTCACTGCGCAGCTCTTTGATGATCGACCAACCACTTAATCCAGGCAGCATGACATCGAGCACTATCAGGTCAAATGCCTCCGAACGCGCAAGATGGAGTCCGTCTTCACCTTCCGACGCCACATCAACTGTGAACCCATGTTCCATGAGCCCTTTTTTCAGATAGTCTGCGGTTTTTTTTTCGTCCTCAACGATAAGGATACGCATGTCATTGTCCAATCTATTGCCGTGTTTAGCCGCTGGCGGTGAACCCAAAATATACTCTCCTCATCAGGGTAGTACAAGAAAAACGCTTTCCGGCTTTTTGAAACAGTTAGGCAAACAGAAAATAACAGGCACGATAGCGCGGATTAAATCCCTCCCAACGCTTCCACTCGTTTCTGAAGAATGAATGACGCCCGGTTCCCGACCGGCATTGTCTCCAGCTTCTCCTGATCGATCCCCAGCTCCCGCGTACTCATCCCGGCAACCCTGACAACCGCATCCCAACCTGCCATCGGCAGCCCCCCGGTTTTGTCGGCCGCAGAAATTAACGGCAGGATCCTGACAATGCCGGCCTTGATCGCCTGTTCCGCCATCTTGATCTTCGATGAATCTCTCAATTCACCCCACTTGTTGGCTTTTCCGTGCAGGCTGCTGATCCATGCAAGGGCTTTGCGGTACGTGACCGACAGACGGAGGCGGTTACAGAAATCCACAGCCATACTGAAACCGGCGTTGTCATGGCCATGGTGTTTTGGATAGTGTGCTACTGTGGCGGCCATCCGCCGTTCTTCTCCCGCTACACGAATTGAGCTGCTGGTCCCGGATTTATTCGAATCTCTGCGGCTTCAGGCACTGGAGATGGGCTTCAGCCATGTGGAGAGCGGTCCGTATGTGCGGAGCTCCTACCATGCGGGGAAGTACGCATGATTTTTTGTTTAATCCTTAGAGCAGGCTCTAAGCCGTCCACATGCTAATAAAATCTCCTTGTACGCCACAGCACTGCGAATTTTGAAGCATGCTCCCCCTGTTTTTACAGGATCATGCGTTATTAGACATTAAGAGTAGGGGTGCAAAAACCACATTAGAATCATTGACTTGACATAGTAAAAGTGACATAGCATACTTTCAGGACTATTGCTTTTAGATTAAATTAAGCTTAAGCAACACCCCCGTCTTGATTGACCGGGTAATTCGCTGCAGAGGAGTCGTCTATGAAAAAAATTCTGTTGGGAGTGGCGTTGAGTGTTGTAGTAGCAGGTTCGGCATTTGCCGGTCAGGCTCAAAACAATGTTGGTTGCGGCCTGGGAACTGTGCTTTGGGAAAACAAGGCCGATAATTCGATTCTGTTTCAGGCGTTTCAGGCAACTACAAACGGAACGTCCGGAAACCAGACTTTTGGTGTCACCTCAGGAACATCAAACTGCAAACAGCCTTCAAAATTTGTTCAGAACGAAAAACTGAACAAGTTTGTACAGGCTAATATGGATGGTCTGGCACAGGATATCGCCATGGGCAAGGGTGAGAACCTTGATACTTTCGCCGAGCTGCTCGGTGTTACACCAGCCCAGAGCCCGGCATTCAATGCAAAACTTCAGGCAAATTTTGACAAAATATTCACTTCCGAGAATATTGTCCTTGCTGAAGTTATCGACAACGCTGTGACTATTGCCAACAACTAAATTCAGTTCAATAATTTAAAACATAAACAGGCGCACAGATAATTATTTGTGTGCCTGTTTTGCATTTTAGAGCCCGGAGTCTTCTCATAACCATGCTGATTATTCTGAAAAAATTGTTACAATCACGTTGCATGAAGTACTGGGCATTGCCACTCCTGTTTATCTTTGCACCTTTGACCGCTTTCGGCCAGGATGCCAGCTATATTGACTCCCTGGTCCGGAATGCAGCCGACCAGAAACTTTCAGAACAGCGTGCCTGGAAAGCGCTTCTTCACTATGTAAAAAGCTACTCTGGAAATTATAAAAGCAGGATCGATGATGAAAAATTCTTTCTTTCTCCTGAAGGAAGGCTGAATCCTGCGGCAGAACTTGAAACGACATTGCGTAGCTTTTTTGTGGCAGGTGCCAAAGACGGAGAAAACAGCAGCTGCCGTTTTCCTGCGCGCTACGCCTGGCTTGCTGAACAGCTGAAAATTGACAAGTCTAAACTCCCCGAAGCCGCCTGTACTGTCCGGGATCAGTCACTGTCCGCAGTAGAGGCCAAGTCGGCTGTTCTTGTCTTCCCGGTTGGGCACATCAACAGTCCGGCCTCCATGTTCGGGCATACCCTGATCAGGATCGACGGAAGCAGCAAAAGCGCACTTACCTCCAGCGCAGTCAACTACTCTGCGGAAAATACGGATACGAACGGCTTTGCATACGCGTTTAAAGGTCTTACCGGCCTGTATAAAGGCTATTTTTCAATAATGCCTTACTACGACAAAGTAAAAGAATACAGTGACATTGAACATCGAGATATGTGGGAATACAGGCTCGATCTTCGTGAAGCTGAAGTAAGGCGGATGCTTGAGCATGTCTGGGAGCTGCATAATATTTCATCCTCATACTACTTTATGGATGAAAACTGCTCATATAACCTTCTGTTTCTTATCGAAGTAGCGCGTCCTGAACTTGTTCTGACGGACAAAACCGGCATACTCGTTGTTCCGCATGATACGGTCAAAATAGTAATGGAGAGCGGCATTGTTAACGATATAAAATACCGCCCTTCACAGGGGACAAAAATAAGGCAGGTTACTGCCCTGCTTGATGATGACTTGCAACAGACAGCATACGATATTTCGCATGAGAGAGTAGAGCCGGAAAGTGTAAAGCAACTTTCCGTTGAAAATAGCGAGAAGATAAAAATACTTGATCTTGCTGCCAGATATGTTCAGTTCCGATATTCTCGCAAGGAAATTGACAAAAGCCGATACAGCCGCCTTTATCTCAAAATTCTGTCTGTCAGGAGCGTTTTTGGCTCCGCACCCGAAGACCTGTACCTGCTTGAAACACCGCCGCCACCGGATGGCGGTCATGGCACTACCAGAATCTCTGTTGCAACAGGGGTCCGCAGGAATAAAGTTTTTGGCGAACTGAGCATACGCCCCCAGTTTCACGCTCTGCTTGATCCTGATCAGGGGTTTCTGCAGGGAGCACAGATAAAGTTTCTTGACACTTCCCTGCGCTATGGTGCTGGTTTAGATGAAGTTTATCTTAAATCCATGCACATTCTCGACATTTTCTCAATTTCTCCGCGTGACAGATTTTTCAGTCCGTTATCTTGGAAGATCAATACAGGTCTTGACAGGAAAATGTTGCGGGACGGAAAGGAACATCTGATTTATCGTATCAACAGCGGCGGCGGTTTTTCTTATGACTTTGCAGTTGCTGGTATGTGGTACGCAATGGGTGAGCTTGATATAAACGCCAGCCCCCGATTCAGTAACTTTCTGACCGTTGGCCCCGGGTTTAGCGTGGGCGCAGTCAGGCAGCTAACCAAAAATATTAAGCTCCATTTAAATTTTTCCGGATATTGGTATCCAATTGGTGACGACCGTTTTACAACAAGCGGCTTCGGCGGAATCAACTTTCGGATATCGCAGAACAACAGCCTGTCTCTTGAGGCGATCACGGAACAGACCAATCAGCGGCATACATCAGAGATCGCTCTGCGTTGGAATTATTACTATTGATGCCAGTACTTTGAGAACAAATTGAGTGGCTGAAAGATCCGGAGAATGCCGCCGGATACCTTAATGCCGTTATTGAAGAGGAAGATAAAGACGCTTTGCTTTTGGCGTTGTGCAACATCGCGGAGGCAGAGGGGGGCATGGCCGCTGTAGCTGAAAAGGCACCTCTCAAGAGGGAGAGCCTGTACCGGATGCTTTCACCCCGTGGTAATCCGGCTTTGTCGAACCAGTTTTCCATTCTTCATGGTATGGGATTGAAAATGACCATCCAGCCGGACAAGACAGTAACGGCATCATAACCTACGCCACCTAGGTGCGCTCGGTACCGGTGGCTTCAATATGATGAGGGGCGAGATATCGACAAGCAAGGACACGAAACTACCAGATCTTTTCTCAGCGTCTCCACCCTTTTTTGCACAATAAACGCTGCCCGGTCCTTGACCGAAACTGCCTCCAGCTTCTCCTGATCAATTCCCAGCTCCACCGTACTCATCCCGGCAACCCTGACAACCGCATCCCAACCTGCCATCGGCAGCCCCCCGGTTTTGTCGGCCGCAGAAATTAACGGCAGGATCCTGACAATGCCGGCCTTGATCGCCTGTTCCGCCATCTTGATCTTCGATGAATCTCTCAATTCACCCCACTTGTTGGCTTTTCCGTGCAGGCTGCTGATCCATGCAAGGGCTTTGCGGTACGTGACCGACAGACGGAGGCGGTTACAGAAATCCACAGCCATACTGAAACCGGCGTTGTCATGGCCATGGTGCTTTGGATAGTGTGCCGGGTTGGTTGCCAGCTTACCGAGGTCGTGAAAAAAGGCACAAAAGCGAGCCAGCGGGTCATCGCTCACCGCCGCTACTCGTTGCAGTACCTGAATGGAGTGGGTAAACAGGTCCCCTTCGGGGTGATGTTGCGGCGGTCCGGCCGGGATGTACTGCATGCGGAAAATTTCCGGGAGAAAATCTGTCCCGATGTTGAAGTCGATCATCTGTTCAAAGAAGCGTTCCGGTGTATCCAGCACCAGCGCCTTTAACATCTCGGCGCTGAAACGCTCAACCGGCATGGTGCTGAAGGTTGGAGACCAATCCCGGTTCCGGATCAGTTGCGCACTTTCTGCTGTCATGCGCCAGCCATCAGCCTCAAAACGGAGTGCGCGAAAGATCCGCAGGGGATCGTCAGTGAAGGTGTGAATGGTGCATGCCCGGAGAACTTTCCCCTTCAAATCATCTCTCCCGCTCAAAGGGTCAAAAAGTTTGCCGGATAAATCCATTGCCATGGCGTTGACAGTGAAATCGCGCCGGAGAAGATCCTCCTTTAAATCATCAATAGCGTCGATGCGGGTGATCTCGATTTTGCCGAATTCCGGGTGATATTTGAAATAAATTGTGGCTCCGCTGGTCGGCTCCACGGCGTGGAAACCGAGCGCAGTGAGTTCGGTCCCGGAAAGAGCGGCTACAAGGTCGATGTCCTGGCCCTCTCTCCCCATGAGCATGTCGCGTACCGTGCCACCGACAAGGTAGACCCGGTCGTGGCATGGTTGTGGGAATAAATCTTTTAGAAAGGAGAGGATGGCCGTCACATTATTTCGCTGTTCAGTTGTTTTTTCCATTGGTAGAAACACCCCTCATCCGCCCCTCCGTGGCACCTTCTCCCTAAGGGCGAAGGGGAAAATTATTCCCTCTCCATCAGGGAGAGGGTGGCTGAAGGCCGGGTGAGGGGGTGATTACTTGTTCCTGCTTTTGTTTGGAACAGGCAGTTTGAGGTATTGCAGAACCTGGGTCATATCGTCCCAGACGCTCCAGAAAGAGTCCGAATTGCCGCCGGTACGGAGCAGGTATGACGGGTGATAGGTCGGCATGAGCGGCATGCCGTGGAAGTCGTGAAACTTGCCGCGCATCTTTGAAATAGGAATTTTTGTCTGCAGCAGAGCCTGAGCGGCAGATGTCCCGAGTGCAACGATCACCTCCGGCTTGACTGACTGTAGCTGCCGCAGCAGGAACGGAGAACAGGTGCTTACTTCGTCACTCTCCGGCGGTCGGTTCTGCGGCGGTCGGCACTTGACTACGTTGCAGATGTACACATCCTCGCGTTTTAACTCCATGGCGGCGATGATACGGTTCAGCATTTTGCCGGCATCGCCGACAAACGGTTCCCCTTGTGCATCCTCATCGGCTCCCGGCCCCTCGCCGACAAAAACCAGCCTGGCTTTTGGATTGCCGACTCCGAAAACCAGATTCTTTCTGGTGGCCCCAAGTTTACAGCGCTGGCAAGGCCCCAGGCTCTTTCTTATCTGCTCAAGAGTCTCATGTATTTCCGGCGTATTCAGTTCCTCTGTCATTTTACTCTCTATACTCTGCTTGGGAATAGCGGCTGGTTGTTGTGCAGTATCCGTTTCCTTCAGGGTTGCCAGGTCTGCCGGAATACCGTCCAGGCCGCTTTCCTGAAGATCTTGCAGATATGCCGTCAGTGATGCAAACAGTTGCGCTTTAGTGGAATGTGTGTTCACGGGAACGGCTCCGGCATATCAATTTATATATGCAATATCGTTAATTCTGGCGTACAATTATTGACTTAATCTAGCAGTAAGCACCGAACCTGTCAAAAGAAAGAACCCAATGATTCTTCTGTTAATCGTAATTGCGGCGGCCCTGTTTCCGACCGACGCCCAGGCTTGGGGCGGAGGTATTCATCTTCAGCTGGGAACCCAGGTATTAGCCAATCTCGAGATGGTGTCCGGTGATGTGGCGGCACTCCTGGCGGCCCATCCAAAAGATTTTCTTTATGGCTGCCTTGCTCCGGATATTACTCTCGGCAAAAAATACACTCACTATCTGCTTAACTGCCATCGATGGGGGATCGGTCGGGCCCTGTTGAAAGAGGCCGCAAATGACCACCAGAGAGCCTGTGCATACGGGTATCTCTGTCATCTGGCAGCGGATACGGTTGCTCATAATTATTTCGTTCCCTACAAGATCGCCCGCTCTTTTCCCACAATCACCATGAAGCACACCTATTGGGAGATGCGCTTTGAGGCATTTGTGGAGAAGGATATCTGGAAGCTTGCACGTGTTATCTGCCATGCTGACAGGCGCGGCAACGATGTGCTGTTGCGCAAGGTTCTGACGACGACAATCTTCTCGTTTGGCACCAACAAGCGGATTTTTAATTCGATTATGGTGCTGTCACGGATAGAAAGGGTGCAAAAGGTCGTACAGACGCTCTCCGTCAAGTCGCGTTACCAATTGTCGGAGGCAGATCGGGACGAGTATATGCAGTTGGCCAGGGAGGCGATGCTGGATTTTCTGCAACACCATGAAGATTCTAAATTTCTGCGGGTGGACCCGACCGGGGAGAAGGCGCTGGCTGCAGCAGACCGCCTGCGGAAGAGTCTGAAATTACGTCTTAAAAGCGGCTTTATGTCAAAAGAAGAAGGGTTTAAAGAGGTTGAGGCGATGCGGAGTATTTTGTGTAACTCGTTGCACAATCCGGAGTTGTTGAAGAAATTGCATGTGTGAAAAGACAGACCTTGAATAAGCGGTTATCCGCAGATTAACGCAGATGGACGCAGACAAATCAAAAACGTACTGGTTTTATCTGCGCTAATCTGCGTTATCTGCGGATATACTTTTATTAATAGCAGTCCGGTTTTCGGTCATTGAAACATGGAATTTGTGCCCGCCAGTCGATCATTGTCTGCATATCAAGTTCAGCAATAATTTCCACCTCACCTTCACTCGCCTCGGCAAGAACCTCCCCTTTTGGATCGATGATCATGCTCATGCCGAAAAAGTCCAGCTTGCCGATGATCCCGCAGGCGTTGCAGGAAACAACGAAGAGCTGGTTTTCTATCGCTCTTGCCCTCAGCAGTGTACGCCAGTGTTCCTGGCGCGGCTTGGGCCACTGGGCCGGTACACAGATCACCTGGGCGCCTTCAACCGCCAGGCGACGCGACAGTTCCGGGAAACGCAGGTCGTAACAGATGATGACCCCTACCTTGCCGATCGAAGTCTCAGCCAGCAGCCATGAATCGCCACCGGAAAAAGCGCGATCCTCCCCCAGCAGCGAGAAAAGATGGATCTTTCGGTAAACTCCGGCCGTTACTCCATTATCAAAAACATAAATAGTGTTGAATACCTTGTCGCCGTTAGGTTCCGGCATACTGCCGACGATCACCAGTTTCAGCTCCCGTGAAAGCAGCAGCAGCTCATCGGCTATGCCGGCAGTCCGCAGGGCCAGCTCATTCAGATTCCTGTAGGCAAAGCCGCTTGACCACATCTCCGGCAGTACAGCCAGGTTGGCACCCTGCTCAGCTACACGGCGAAGGGCCTCGCGAACATAGACCAGATTTGCATCAACATCTCCCTGTTTGACGTTAAACTGAATAGCGGCGGCGAGAACAGTCATAAAATCTCCCTATATATAATTGATGCTGATCGAAAAGCGCCAAAAGGACGCAGAGCTTTGCCGTGCCCGATCATTAGCTGTCTTTGAGCAATTTGTCGTTCAGCCAATATGAGCGGAATCTAGTAGGCTGTTGGCTCGATGGTTGTTACTACGCCGATTTTAGCCAGCTTGCTTGCCATAATAACGGCATTCCTGATGTTGAAGCTTTCTGAACTCTTCATCTGCCAACGTTTCAAAGGCAGCCTAAGTTGGAGTATCGTCGTTGAAATTTTTTTACCGGCCAATCTCTTTTGCTCTGCCACGGCTAAAGTCTCGGTTAGTTGAGACCCTGCAATCACAGAATACCCATGATCACTTTTCATTACAAAAGGAGATTCGCAATGTCGCAATAATTCGGCTTTACGTTTTTTAGCAGCCTCGATTGTGTCGAAAGTATTGGCTATTAATCGATATACGGTACTTTCTTCGGTTTTAGGTGTCAGCATAGCTTTGGGGATTATAGAAAGAAACCTGAAGCACATCGCATCAACTCTTTTTTTATTCGTCGATGGCAACGTCACCAGGTGATATTGGATAGGATTCCGCTCATTTGAGGTGTCGAGCTTATTTGCTGTCTCTTTATTTTCATAAATTGTTGCTGATTGTGCCGTATTGCTGAAAGTAATGGCTGAAATTAGCAGGAAAATTATCGAATTGACTGAAATCTTAACCATGACCCCACTATCCCTGTTGTTTTTTGGTAAGGCTAGATTAGCGCATTACACCAGAAAATCAATTAAACAAACAACACGTACACTGTTTAGATACCCTTATGTGCCATTTGGCAACGGTTGTTTTAAATTTGTATTATTTCCCCGGAATTTTGAATTTTTCTTCCGCACTACTAAAACTTCAGCCCTTGCCTGGTGGGGGGCAGAGAAAGGCCCAGAGACCTAAACGCACGCTCGATGGCGGGGATGTCGAAGCCGTCCACGATCTTCTTGCCGTTGTCGAAGACGATTAGCGGTACGATGTCGCCACCGTAGCGTTCGCGCCATTCTTTGCGAGCTTTTGGGTCCGTGCGGATATCCCGGAGGGTATAGGGGATTCCTTTGCTGGTGAAATAACTTTCCACCTTGACGCAGTGGAGTCAGCCGCTGCCAATGTAGATGATAATGACTGGATAATGGGAAGCGCGGGCTGGGGGTACTGATGGCGTGGCGCAGATAAGGAGAGAAGGTGTGAGCAGGAAGAGAGCTAGCGCTACAACCCAAGTGGTCTTCCAGAGCGGTCGGGCGGGGTGCGAGTTCATGTTCAGATTGTGCTTTATCAAGTGTACTCCCATGCGTATTTCACCAAATAAGGTCTCTCGTGTATAGTCAACGGAGTGGGCGCTGACTTAACGACCACCTCAAAAGCCCCACCATTTACCTCGTCAACTGCGAATTCAGATAAGCATTGATTACATCCATATAAATTTCACGCGGCTTGCTGGTACCGTCGCTTGGGGCGATCATCCCCTCGCTCTCCATCATCTCTACAATCCGTGCAGCACGGTTGTAACCGATGCGCAGCTTGCGCTGCACCATGGAAATGCTGGCCTGCCTGGTGTCCGCAACCAGCCGCAGGGCATCCTCCCAACGTTCGTCCTGCTCCTCGTCGTTGCTGCCCCCCTTCTCATCGGGATCCTTCATTTCCAGGATTGATTTTTCATAGACCGGTTTCCCCTGTTTTTTAAGGAAATCTACCACCCGCTGTACTTCGGCGTCGGACACAAAGGCGCCGTGAATACGCTGCAGGCGCGAGCTTCCGGGCGGCATGTAGAGCATGTCACCGTTGCCGAGCAGGCTTTCGGCACCGTTGGTGTCGAGGATCGTGCGCGAATCGACTTTTGACGTCACCTGGAACGAGATGCGCGACGGCAGATTGGCCTTGATCAGGCCGGTTATGACATCAACCGAGGGACGCTGGGTTGCCAGAATCAGGTGAATACCGGAGGCGCGTGCTTTCTGGGCCAGACGGGCGATATGTTCCTCGACTTCGCGTCCGGCGACCATCATCAGGTCGGCCAACTCGTCCACAATCACCACGATATAGGGGAGGTGGCTGTGCTCCAGAATCACATCATCGTCAACCACGAAGGGGATCGGATCGGCAGAGTTTTCTCCCTCTTCAACGATTTCTTCAAGTTCCTCGATAATCTCCGCATCGGAAATAGAGCCAAGCTCTTCCTGCTCGAGGAGTTCACCGGCGAGCTTTTTATTGTACGAATCAATATTGCGCACACCTTTGTCCGATAGCAACTGATAGCGGCGTTCCATCTCGTTCACCGCCCATTTCAGGGCCAATGAGGCTTTTTTCGGTTCGGTCACAACCGGCAGCAGCAGGTGCGGAATCCCCTCGTACATCGAAAATTCCAGCATCTTGGGGTCAACCATGATCATGCGCACATCTTTTGGTGTGGAGGTATAGAGCAGGGAGAGGATCATGGTATTGATAGAGACCGACTTACCGGAGCCGGTTGAACCGGCCACCAGAAGATGAGGTGCCTTGGCGAGATCTGTTACTACCGGTAACCCGGCAATGTCTTTACCCAGAGCCAGCGGCAGCTTCATCTTGCTGTGTGAAAAATGCTCGCAGTTGAATATTTCACGGAGAAAGACCATGTCGCGGTCACGGTTGGGGACCTCGATGCCGACGACACCTTTGCCGGGGATCGGTGCAACGATGCGGATTGACATTGCCTGCAGCGCCATGGTCAAGTCATCGGTAAGACCGGCAATTTTACTGATCTTGATGCCGGGGGCCGGGGCGTATTCGTACATCGTGATGACCGGACCGGGGCATATTTCTACCACCTCGCCGTCGATGTTGTAATCATTGAGTTTTTTCTCAAGGAGCCGCGCGTTCATGGTCAGGGCTTCGCGGTCGAGTGTCTTTTCAGTGGCCGGCGGTACATCCAGCAGCGAAAATGGGGGGGTATGAAAGTCCCCTTCTGCTTTAATGAATTCAAAGGTTTCCTGTACTGCGGCTGTTTTGGCGTCCTCTTTCTTTTTGTCCTTTTCCTTTTTGAGAATATTGGGGCGCGGCTGTGGCGGCGCCATCGGCTTTATTACAGGACCACTCGCCGCCGCAGCCATCGGGAGCCCCTCCTGTTTTGCCTTGGCCCGGTTCTGCTCATCGTGATTGCGGCTGCGGCGCTCCTGCCAGACCGCCCATTTTTGTTTTAAGTTCTCCATCCACCAGCCGGCAAACAGTATAAAGGAAAATTTGGAAAGGATCATAATAGATGCCGCTAGCAGCGGCAGAAGCAGCAGTAGGCCCCCGGTGATGCCGACAGTCCCTTTTAAAATCCGTGAAACGACGACTCCTACAGCCCCGCCGGTAGCAACCTGTTGGCCGAAAATAAATGTCTTGTCGCGGAAAAAAGCAAACAGGGTCGCCAGTGAGAAAAGCAACCCGAATGCCGCTGCCAGCTTATATGAGCGAAGACGGATCTCTTTAAATCGAAAGAGGGTGTAGGCCATGTATAGAAGCGCCAGCGGGATCAGGTATGATGCCAGGCCGAAACTGATAAAGAACAGATCTGCTATCTGCGCCCCCAGCCGCCCTCCAAGGTTGTGAATACCTCCCTCGTTGGAGTAGCTGTTCCAGGAAACATCAGCAGAGTTATAGGTCAGAAAGGCAAGCAGGATGAACGTGCCGACAGTCCCCATCGCCATCCCCTGCAACTCTTTGGTCAGTTTTTCTTTTTTCGCTTCGTCTGCGCTCATTGATTCGGGCTTCCTTAGTAAGTTAAAAGTTAACGCCTTTATCCTGTATATCAGGATCAGGATTGGATAAACGTGGACATATTACCTGTAATATGAGGTGGGAGGCAAAGAGAAAAATCGGTGGTGTCTAAAGAGTAGATCCATTAACTTTTATTCTGCACTTTATGACAACTAAAGCTATTCATCTCCGGCCGTTATACCATGTTTTTCAAGGCGGCGACGAAAAGTGTAGTAATTCATGCCCAGCATCGTGGCGGTTTTCATGCGTTTGCCTCCGCAATAACGAAGTGCCTGTTCGAGAGACCAGCTTTCCAGCTTGTCCATGCAGCAGGGGAAAGGTGGGGGCACGGGCGTACAGCCGTAAACTGCTGTTGCGGAAACAATAGCAGGGGTGTCGTCTTGCATGGCGATATCGGCGGCTAATATGACACTTCCGGCTTTGAGCGCGGCGCGGCGTATGACACTTTTAAGCTGCCGGATGTTGCCGGGCCAGGGCATGTTGATTAGTAAACGGCGGGCTTCATCATCCAGAAAAGCCAGATTACGATCCATCTCACTGCAGGTCTCCTGTAGAAACTTGAGCGCTAACGGGGCTATTGCATCAGGCGTTTCCCGGAGTGGAGGAATGGATACGGTCGTGTCGGCCAGTCGGTAGTAAAGGTCTTCGCGAAAGCGCCCGGCTAGCGCCTCTTCCTTTAAATTACGGTTACTGGCGGCTATGATGCGAACATCAACCTTTTTTTCTACGGTACTCCCCAATGGAGTGAATTTTTTATCCTCTACAAAACGCAACAGCTTGCCCTGAAGTTCTGCCGGGCAGGAGTCTATGTCATCGAGAAATATAGTGCCGCCATCAGCAGTTTCTGCCAGACCAGTATGACTTTGATCAGCCCCGGTAAAAGCGCCTTTGATATGCCCGAAAAGTTCACTCTCGGCCAGGTTCAGTGGTAGTGCCCCCATCTGAAGTACTACAAAAGGTGCCTCCCGACGGGGGCTCAGGGTGTGGATAATGTTGGCCAGCCTTGATTTGCCGGTACCTGTTTCACCTTCAAGCAGAATGTTAAATGACGTTCTGGCAGCGCGAGCGGTCTGCTCCACAATATCCCTCTGGCTCGGTGCATCACCCACTTGCAAGCGCATGGATGCCATAAGTTCTTCTGAGAACCCTTCTATTTCGAGGCGTTGAAGCAGTGGTAAAGCCGCTTTGGCGATAACCGCCAGCAATTCATCTGTATCAACCGGCTTGCGGACAAAGGCTGCCACGCCTAGCTCTATGGCCTTGAGCAGGTAATTGGTTTCAGTAAATGCGGTGCAAAAGATCAGTGGGGTATCGGGCCGGCGTGCCCTGAGAATGGCGGCAAATTCCAGGCCATTCATGACCGGCATACGGATGTCGCTGATAACCAGATCTGGTCGCAGCGTTTCTACGGCCTCCAGGGCTTCATGGCCATTAGCTGCCTGGATGACCCTGCCGCAGTACAACTCAAGAAAAGCAGCGGTTTCATGCCGTAAATCATCTTCATCCTCAACGAGCAGGATAGTCAGATTTTTTAATTTCGAGGCTGTTTTTTCCGGCTGTTGGCAATTATTATCTTCCTCAACGCTCTTATCCTTATTATCAGGGGCCAAACCTCTCATGACGGTTTCTCCAATAACAGTTCAATTCTGAATGTAGCGCCTTCACTGGATGATATCTGGCGGAAACGTCCTCCCAGGCCCTCTTCCACGATCATTCGCGACATGTACAGGCCGAGGCCGGTGCCGCCATTTTCTTCCTTGGTGGTGAAATACGGTTCCAGTATCCGCTGGGCGATCTCCGGCGCTATGCCGCAGCCGTTATCGCTGATATCTATAGTCAGGTAGTTTCCTGCATTAATTGACATCAGCACCCTGATAAACCCCTCTTCCGGTTTGCCGTTGGCGCTGCGGCTTTCAAGGATAGCGTCACGTGCGTTACCCAACAGGTTGAGAATGACCTGCTTGAATTCTTTGGGGGAGCCGTTTACCAACCGCTCTTCAAAACCCTGGCATTGGAAATCTACGGTAATGCAGTTGTTGATTAATTGAGATCCAAAAAGACAGACTGCATCATTGATACAGCTCAAAGGCGAAAATAGTTCTTTATGTTTACCCGGGTGAGGGAAGTTGCGGAATTCATCAATAGTGTCAGACATGTACCTGATTTGACGCATTGCGCTGGTTTTGAACTCGTCCATAGAGTCCTCCGTGAGCTTCTGCATGGTCCCCATTGCATGGGTGCGCTGAACGATCATTCCTAGGGTTGCCAAAGGCTGGCGCCACTGATGGGCGATGGCACTGATCATTTCTCCCATGGCAACCCGACAGGAGTGCCCAGCCTGCTTCCGTTCGGTGATATCGCGAATAACGTAGACCATGCTGGTAGGCAGTCCTTCAGCATTTCGGATAAACTGACCGTTTGTTTCAATATCAAAGGTACTGCCATCTGACCGTAATGCGCGATATTCGCCCACCCCTGAGAATAGTCCTTTAACATATGACAAGAAGCGATCCCTGTCCTCGGGGGAAATATAATCAACAATATTATGCCCCAGGAACTCATCTTGTTGCTCATAGCCAAACATCGCAACTCCTGCCGGGGAAACCATTTTGATGTTGCCCTCTATATCAGTGATTGTAATGTCATCCGGAGAGGCATTGAGGATGGATCGATACAATGATTCACTTTCCAGTAACGCATCTCCAACCCGTTTGTTATCAGTAATTGTATTTCTTAGTCTAGTTGATATTCGGGAAAAACGGATTGCAGCCACGCTGGCTACGCCCAGCAGAATCAAGACAGCTTCAAAGCTGCCGTGGACCCAGTTCAGGTCCGGTGAAAAAGGATTAAATCCGCTGATAAAGTCCTTGTAGTCAAGGTTCACGTTCATCATTCCCATCCAGATACATGCATTTTTATATTTTTCATTGAACCTGTCCTCTTATGTGCATTGAATACACTAAAACCAGAAAAAAAGTAAAGAACCTGACACAACGTTGACAAACATGCCTTTGCATTATTATAGTGAGTATATGTCATTAACACAAATCAGAGGAGTTTACACGTCATGCCGATGTACGAATACCGTTGTACAACCTGCAGTCACCAATTTGAGTTGCGGCAAAAGTTTTCAGATCCGCCAGCCAGCCAATGCCCGCAATGCGGTGCCGCAGTAGAGAAGATGATCTCATCAACTGCTTTCAGCCTGAAGGGTGACGGTTGGTTCAATACCGGTTACTGCCCGAAAACCGAAGCGCCAAAACCTGCTGCATGCAGCGGCTGTGCCTGTTCAGGGGAATAACTAACGTCACTAAATCCTTGTTGTGAAGGGACGATTAATGAAGGTCAAAAAAGCTGTTTTTCCGGTTGCCGGCCTCGGCACCCGCTTTCTACCTGCAACAAAGTCATCCCCCAAAGAAATGTTGCCGTTGATTGATAAACCGCTCGTACAGTATGTCGTTGAGGAGGCGGTGGCCTCCGGTATTGAGCAGATTCTTTTTATTACCGGCCGCGGCAAACATAATATTGAGGATCACTTCGATATCTCCGTAGAACTGGAAGCACATCTCTACGACAAAGGTAAGGATCGGGAACTCTCGCGGGTGCGTGAGATAGCCGAGATGGTCAATATTTTCTATGTCCGCCAACGGCAGGCTATGGGACTCGGGCACGCTATTCTCTGCGCCAGGGATTTTGTCGGCAACGAACCTTTTGCCGTTCTGCTGGGGGATGACATTATTGATAGTGAACGCCCCTGTCTCGGTCAACTGCTTGAGGTTTTCGATCAACAGGGGGGATCGGTACTGGCACTGGAAAAAGTACCGATGGAGAATATCTCCTCGTACGGCTGTGTGGCGGCGGAACAGATAAGCCCGCGGACTTTCCATGTAACAGATATGGTTGAGAAGCCGGCCCGTGATGAAGCACCCTCAGATATGGCGATCATCGGTCGTTACGTACTGACGCCACGCATTTTTGATATTCTACAGGATCAGGAACCTGGAAAAGGGGGGGAGATCCAGCTAACAGATGCCATCCTGACGCTGTCAAAAGAGGAAAGTGTCTACGGCTGTCTGTTTGATGGAATGCGCCACGATTGCGGTGACAAGCTCGGTTTTCTGAAAGCGACTGTGGATATGGCGCTGAAGCGGAAGGAATTTAGTGCAGAATTTGAGGCCTATTTGCGTCAACGGTTGGCCTGAAGCATGTTTCAGTGTGGTTAAACGAATAAAGGCGAGCCGGTTATCCGGCTCGCCTTTATTCGTTATAGTTCGATGTCGTTAAGGTCTTTATTTTTGTTCAGCAATAGTTTTGGATGTATCTCTTTTTGGTGCCCATCCCTGCCAGACAAACTCTGGATCTATCATCGGATCATAATAACCGGGCTGCGGAACCATGCAGAAAATCGTTTCTGTTATCCCGATCACACCGCGATAAAAGGTCATCCCGATCCCCTTGACCGGACCTATTACATAGCCGACCGCTCCCATATCCCGCCCGGTCAGAATGGTCTGTTTTGGGAGTTCAACAATGCTGGTAAAAGTATTGGCGATTCCTCTCGTAAACTTGATGGCCATCTTCTCCACAATCATTTCCGGCTGCTGATCGGCAGCCGCAAGACCCGGACCAAAGACAACAAAAGCAAACAAAAACGCTGATAGCAACAAAACTTTTTTCATACGGTCTCCTTTTTGAATGTTTCTTGCCCTGATTAGTGACCCTTTCAAACTCTTACCACAAAGAATCAGCCCTTGCAACATCACAGGTCAAAAAGAGTCGGCTCTTGTGGAAGAAATGGTTCAAACCGCTTTTGCACATGACGCAGCTTTTCAATGTAATAAAGAACATTAATATCAGGATGTGCCGGATTAAAAGCCGCTACGGGACGGCACTGCTCATATGCAGTGGCATCCGTGCCGGAACCGCTGACATAGTAGTTGACATGGTCACCAGCACGGTACTTTTTGCCCGATGAAAGGGCGATTTCAAAAGCAGCCGAACGATTGCGTTTGCCCAGGCGGAGCTTTTCAAGGTAACGGTCCGGCGAGTCATTCAGCGTCTCGCTACGGGCCACCCAGGAGACATCCATGGTCTTTGAGCGCAAACTGGCACAATACCCCTCATACAAACGCCGAACCGTATCTCCTTTGCCAGTCAGCAGGCGTTCGATGACATCCCGCATAAATTCCCGCAGGTATGCCTCAACTCGTCTTGAGCGAAGCCCGCTCCCCTTGATAAGGATTCTGCCTTCATACTCCTGCAATGCATAGTTTTTAGTTTTATAGGCGAACATGGATCGATAGCGACCATCCAGTTCAACTTCAATTCCTTCCGGCAGTTTCTGAGAAATTCGGCCTACTATTTCCCGCTCCGCTTCCTCGGTTAAACATCCATCAGGCGGTTTGAAATATATTCCATCCGTATCTACTTCGATCGGTCTGGCACCTTCGGAGACAAGCAGATCAATCATGTTTTTGATGGTGACCCGGCCAAGACGGGTCACTTCGGCGGCAACAGCCAAGTCTGAAAAATTGTGCAGGGCCGCTCCCAGATAGCCATAGAAAGAATTGATCAGAACCTTGAACACCTGCTGAAGTGCATCGAAATAGCGCCGTTCAGAATCTTCGGCGGCATCCCGTGCTAACTGCTTGGCGTTCAGCCGAAAACGGCGCAGTTCTGCCAGCATCGGAAGAAACAGGCCCAGTGTGTCTTTGGCTGGAGCAAGGCGGTACGTCAACATTAAGGACGGGTACAGTGATGCCACATCACAATGGACAATCGGGCCGATAATCCCTGAAAACGAAGATTCCGTATAGCCACCCTCGAAAGGAGCGGCAGAGGAAGTACGGGCGGGGATGGCATGTCCACGATACAGGTATTCCCGCAGAAAAAGAGAGTTTATGCGGGTGGCGTTGCCCCTAATGACGCAGTTTTGGAAGGAGTACGGGAAAATACGGCTCTGCAGGAACCAGGGATATCCAAGCAAATGGAACAGGGAGAGCGTCTCGCGGGCATCATCCATGTTGTATCGATACAACTGATCCGGGTCATTCTGGAATGCGGTTGAAATATCGGCACCTTCAAGGTAGGTGCGATCTTCGGCTGCGACACCGAAATGTTCTGCCACTGCTTTAAGCCCGTGACTTTGGAGATTGCGACCGGAAATATCGTACAGCTGTACCAGAAAATACGTATCGATAATGTGTCGCCCATATATGTCCCAGCGCGGGTATTCGAGCGTTTTTTCAGCCAGGCTCCAGCGGGCATGCGGGGTAATATGCGGCTGAGACCCGTTGCGTCCCCAGCTCAGGCGGATTTTGTGCATCTCAGCGCGGCGGCCGATGTAGTCGAGGTCAAAACGAAAAATGTTGTGCCCTGTGATGACGTCCGGGTCACAGCGAAGGATCGCATCGTTAAGTGCCAGCAGCATTTCCGGCTCTGACAGTTGATCTCCCCGCAGCACGGTTTCCTCGCCGTGTGAATCTTTGAGTGCAATGGAGAGGATCCGGTCTTCCGGTCGTTCAGGGTTCGAAAAAGAATACCCCTTTGCACAGTCTGTTTCAATATCAAGCGCCAGGCAGCGAAGTTCAGAGAATTCCATTCCTTTGAAGAGTGTCGTGCCGCTGGCCAGCATATACTGATGGGAAAGATCCGGGAGGAACAGATAGGGGGCATCGTGAGAGGAGTATGCTTTGCCGGTTTTTGTTGCCAGAAAATCGCGGGCGGCCAGGCAGTTATTCCAGGAATCAAACAGCAGCTGGCAACTAAAGAAAGCCTCTCCGGTCAATTGTCTTACAGCACACGGGACCTTGCAGCCGGAAGCCAGTCCCGGGTCATTGACCAGAATGAACGGTTGAAACGGTTCATCATGGAAATGTACGCGACCATCCGTTCTGAAAAAAAGCCGGATGAAGTGCCCGACCGACTCCACCGCGACGATGCCGGTTCGTTCGTCATGCCCGAAAAGCAGCGGGTTATGTCCGATGGTACTTAGTGGCATAATGTCCAGATGTTCAGGTAAAAAAACAGGGCGGTTTACACCGCCCCATCATTTTCAATAACTATAAGCCCGCTTTCTGTTTCAGAAGGGCAGCCTTGTCGGTCCGTTCCCAGGTGAATTCAGGCAATTCACGGCCGAAGTGGCCATATGCAGCGGTTTTGCGATAAATCGGACGGAGCAGGTCAAGCTGCTGGATGATAGCGGCCGGACGCATATCGAATGTTTCACGAACCAGTTCGGCCATGCGGTCTTCGCTCACTTTGCCGGTGCCGAAGGTATTAACGTTGATCGAAACAGGATCGGCAACACCGATAGCGTAGGCTACCTGAACTTCGCATCGATCGGCAAGACCGGCTGCAACCAGGTTCTTGGCGACGTAGCGGCCCATGTAGGCGGCCGAACGGTCAACCTTGGAAGGATCCTTGCCGGAGAAAGCGCCGCCGCCGTGACGACCCATACCACCATATGTATCAACGATGATCTTGCGGCCGGTAAGCCCGCAGTCACCCATTGGACCGCCGACTACAAAACGGCCGGTAGGGTTGATGAAGTAGCGGGTGTTTGCATCGAGCAGATGAGCCGGAATAACTTTTTTTACCACCTCAGCAATTACCTCTTCCTCAATTCTCTTGTGAGTGACATCGGGAGTATGCTGGGTAGAGATTACAACCGTATCAATACGGCTCGGTTTGCCATCAAAATATTCAACAGATACCTGGGACTTGGAGTCGGGGCGGAGGAAGTCCAGTTTGCCCGACTTCCGCACTTCCGCCAGCTTGGCTACCAGCTGGTGGGCAAGCTGGATAGGCATCGGCATAAGCTCCGGAGTTTCGTTACAGGCATAACCGAACATCAGACCCTGGTCGCCGGCACCCTGCTCCTTGTGCAGACCTTCACCTTCGGAAACGCCCTGTGAGATGTCGGGGGATTGTTTGTCGATGGAGACCAGAACGGCACAGGTTTCATAATCAAAGCCCATGGCAGAATCAGTGTAGCCTATTTCTTTGATAGTTTCGCGGACAATTGAAGGCATATCGGCGTATGCGGTAGTCGTGATTTCACCGGCAATAACGGCCATTCCGGTGGTAACCAGAGTTTCGCATGCTACACGTGCTTTCGGATCCTGTGCCAGTATTGCGTCGAGAATGGCATCTGAAATCTGGTCGGCGACCTTGTCTGGATGCCCCTCGGATACGGATTCGGATGTGAAAATAATTTTTTCTGCCATGACTTTGAACTCCTCTCGTTTATAATTTAAATTTTCTTGCCTGGATGCTTTATTGATTTGTAAAAATATCGACCGTACTCTGAATTGTCAAGCGAAGAGCCGAACATCTGACCCTTATAAACAGGATAAGTGTGTTAACGAAGTTTTTCTGCAGAAAAACGCAGAAAACAACTTAATTATTCCGTTTGACTTCATGACCACCTCTGGTACAGATATATCATAAAGACACATCTGTACCAGAGGTGGTCGCCATGCCAAAAGTGGTCTGCTTTTTACTTGTTTTGCTTCTCTTTTTAACTCTTCCTGCACCAGCTCCTGCTACAGGCAACCGTCCGGTCGATGTCTGGAACTTTTATCACTTCGACGGTATCGCCTTCACACCAGGTCCGGCTGTTGACGGCAGTGCTTTTCTTGCGGTAAGGGAAAAACTCCTCCCGGTCGTCTTGACGGCCCAGACTGCGACAATCGAGCAGACCGTGCTCCCTGATGGATCCGGTGCCATTGCCGGAATCTGCTATCTTCAAAGCTCGGGAGGCAAGCTTGGCGGTGGTAGCGGATATAAAGCTTATCCACGCTTGCCGGTTCTTATCTCCACCGAAGGCAAAGAATTTGTTACAGTGCAAACTGATGACCATGGCTTTTTCGTAGTGGTTCTGCCAGCCGGGGTCTATTCTGTCGGTGGCGGACCCTCAATTACTGTTGAACGTGGTATTGCCACGCTCGTCCCACTCAGGGTCGGAAAAAGGATGGTGGATTAATGAACAGTATCCATACCAGGCTATTACTCGTTATAGTCACCCTTGTCTTTTCTCAGTCCGTCTCTGCCGGGCCTCTGGATGATTATTACCTGCAACAATTTGGCGAGGCAAAAAGCGTTCAGCTCCAGAAAGCCATACTGTCAGTTTCTGTCGATACTCAAGAATCTGCGCGCTGCGGCATGCCGCTTAAGAAAGGTCTGCGACGCGACTGGGATCTGTTGGAAGCATCGACACAAAAGGTTCTGGCGAAACAACTCGCGTACCCTACATTGGAAAGCGAGAGTACCTTCAACTCCGCCGCCGGTCACTTCAAAATACATTATGCATCAACCGGAACAGATGCGCCGCCACCGACTGACGTCAGCGGAGTTATCGGTGTGCCTGACTGGGTTGAAACCGTTGCCGCTACTTTTGAAAATGTCTATACAAGTTACATCAACATGGGCTACCAACCTGCTCCCACGGTAGCAGCCGCTCCGTACGACATATACCTTCTTGATCTCGCTCCGCAAAAATACTACGGAGTCACTACCAGTGACCAGTTTGTTTCTTCAACGGCTGTCACCAGTTGGATGGAGATTGACAACAATTTTACCGATTCTATCTATAATCCGACAATATACTTACCGCTCCAAAGTTTGCAAATCACCGCCGCCCATGAATATCACCATGCCATCCAGTACGGCTACAATTATTACTTCGATATCTGGTATGCGGAAGCAACGTCTACCTGGATAGAAGATGAGCTGTATGATGGTGTCAACCAGCTTTACAACTACATTCCTGCCTGGTTCAGCAACAGCACGAAGTCCCTTGATCTGGCCGTTGGAGCAGATGCAGTCTCCGTCGGTGCTGGCTATGGCCGCTGGATTTTCAATCGCTATCTGGCGGAAAAGTATACCCCGGCTATGATCCGCACTGCATGGGAAAAACTGGCCAGCCTTCCCAGTCCGGGAGGCGGCGCTGACATCCCAATGGTTCCAGTTCTGGATAGCCTGCTTTCCTCCACTTATAGCAGTACTTTAAGTGATGACTTCTTCGGTTTCACCAAGCGTGTCTACACAAGAGATTGGACAAATCACGCTTATGATATTAGCAAAATTCATGTCTATTCACCTGTTGCTACTTTTTCGACGTACCCGGTAAACAGTACTGTTACTCTTCCGCATTACGCGTTTGCGTATTATGACTTTACTACATCAGGAGTGACTTTCCTGACGATCTACATTAACAAGACCAGCGGAATTAAAACAGCCATGTTCAAAAACGGCAGCGAAATAACTGCCGAAACAAATGGTACTTCCTACGTAGTAAGCGACTTCAGGCCAACAGATAAGGTCGTCCTTCTAATTGCCAATACCACAAACACCGATGGTCACACCGCCAACTTCAGTACTGATGGCACGTCTACAGTAGTAACCGAACCAACAACGTCGACAACCTCAGCATCCGGCGGTGGTGGCGGCTGTTTCATCGCGACGGCCGCTTACGGCAGCTACCTGCATCCGCAGGTGCAGCAGCTGCGGCATTTCCGGGACAATTACCTGCTGACCAATGCCGCTGGCCGGGCTTTTGTTGCCCTTTACTATCGCTGCAGCCCGCCGTTGGCCGATTTTATTGCTCAGCACGAGTTCCTGCGCGGTGTGGCCCGCCTACTCCTGACACCGATTGTTATTGCTGTTGTGCATCCGCTTGCGTCAGGTGCAACGCTGTTACTGGCTGCTATTATGCTGTCTCGTCCATTACGGCGGCGATATCTGGAGCGAGTTGTCGTCGGCCAAGTGCAGTACTAAAACCCTGCCTTACCCCTCACCCGGCCTTCGGCCACCCTCTCCCATTGGGAGAGGGTATGTTTTTGTTTCTTCTCCCTCAGGGAGAAGGTGCCCCGCAGGGGCGGATGAGGGGCTCCTTTGACTTATTCTCAGGCTGTGTCAACTGTTCCCACTCTGCCAGTCTCTCCAGCGCTTCATCCGCGCTGGAGCCACACATTTCCTCATTGGCCCGCAGGCTCATACAAACCGGCGGGCGTTCGGCACGGCCAAAAATCCGGCAGAGGTTGTCAGCCGTTAGTTGTGGGCAGCGTACACCGGCCGGTTTCCCATCAGCCATGCCGGGGATTGGTGAGGATATTGACGGTGCGATACAACAGGCAGCGCACCCGATCCGGCATTCCATAATCGTTCATTACCTCGAGTAATCACCGGCCTACCAAAAGATTCATCGTTGTCATTCTCCGCGTCCTCTGCGTCTCCGCGCGAAATAGCTTTAAATGCTGACGCGCGCGGAGACACAGAGAAAAACAAAAACCACTGCAACAGAGTCATCACAGACTAATAGCGGTACATCTCGACTTTGTAGGGGCCTTCCTTCGGCACGCCGATGTAGGCGGCCTGCTCGTCGGTCAGCACACTCAGCTGTGCATTCAGTTTCTTCAACTGCAGACGGGCAACCTTTTCATCAAGGTGTTTCGGCAGTACATAAACACCGACCGGATATTTGCCTGGATTGCAGAACAGCTCGATCTGGGCGATGGTCTGGTTGGCAAAGGAGGAGGACATGACGTAACTTGGGTGACCGGTACCGCAACCCAGGTTGACCAGGCGTCCCTTGGCCAGCAGGATGATACGCTTGCCGTCCGGGAAGATGATATGATCTACCTGTGGCTTGATCTCTTCCCACTGGTATTTTTCAAGAGCGGCAACTTCGATCTCGTTGTCGAAATGGCCGATGTTGCAGACAATAGCCTGATCCTTCATCTTGATCATGTGATCATGAGTAATGACGTGATAGTTGCCGGTGCAGGTGACAAAAATGTCAGCCTTATCGGCGGCATATTCCATGGTTACGACACGGAATCCTTCCATAGCAGCCTGCAGTGCGCAGATCGGATCAACTTCGGTTACCCATACCTGGGCTGAAAGTGCACGCATGGCCTGTGCAGAACCTTTACCAACATCGCCATAACCGCAGATCAGGGCAACCTTGCCGGCTATCATGACATCGGTAGCGCGTTTTATGCCGTCTACCAGCGACTCGCGGCAGCCGTAGAGGTTGTCGAACTTGGACTTGGTGACCGAATCGTTGACGTTGATGGCCGGGAATTTCAGATCGCCCCGCTCATGCATCTGGTAGAGGCGATGAACGCCGGTGGTGGTTTCCTCAGTCACGCCTTTTATCTCTGCCAGGCGGACGGAGTACCATGTCGGATCAACAGCCAGCTTGGCCTTGATGGCGGCGAAGAGGATTGTTTCTTCTTCTGAAGCAGGCTTGGCGAGTACGGAGATGTCTTTTTCAGCTCTGGCGCCCAGGTGCAGCAGCAGGGTTGCGTCGCCGCCGTCGTCCAGGATCATGTTTGAGAAACCGCCGTCACTCCATTCAAAGATGCGGTGTGTATAGTCCCAGTATTGCTCCAGGGACTCACCCTTAACGGCGAAGACCGGCACTCCTCCTGCCGCGATGGCTGCGGCAGCATGATCCTGAGTCGAAAAGATATTGCAGGAAGCCCAACGAACTTCGGCCCCAAGTGCTGTCAGTGTCTCTATCAGTACGGCGGTCTGGATGGTCATATGAAGCGAACCGGTGATGCGGGCCCCTTTCAGCGACTGCGCCCCGGCAAATTCTTCGCGAATGGCCATCAATCCCGGCATTTCGGTCTCGGCGATCCTGATTTCCTTCCGGCCCCAATCAGCCAGTTTCAGGTCTGCTACGATGTAATCTTGATTCATGGTGTAAGCTCCTTTTAGTTGTGATGTGCTTGTAATTCCTTCAAACTGTTTGTTTCTCCCCTCACAAGCAATACCGTTTCCTCTCCTGTGACTGCGGCAATCTGCTCTATGTTGATGGTCGCAAAACCGGCAAGTTTCAGCCAAGTCAAAAGCTCCGCTTCTTCAAACCCTAACCACTGATCTGCCAATTGTTCCCGTGCCGCTTCACGCTCGTGACGTGCCAGATCTGCCAGCAGCAGTACACCGCCAGGGACCAGAACCCTATTGATCTCAGCCAGCACGGTTGCCGGATCAGCAGCATGATGGAGCACCATGCTGGCCACCACGCATCCAACAGAGGCGTCAGGAAGCGGCAGATGTGTCATCTCTCCCAAACGCAGCTCAATGTTGTTGGCGCTGTTGTTTGCCAGTCTGCGGTGCGCTTCCTCCAGCATGGCCGGGGAGTGGTCTACTCCGATCACTTTCGGGCTGCGTGCCGACAGTTCCATCAACAGGCCGCCCGTGCCGGTGCCTATCTCCAGCACCGCCACACCTTCCGGGACCATACCCAACAGATGCTGCCGGTATTCCGGGACCGGGAGGAGTGTTCGGGCCAGATCGTCCCACTGCCGGGCATGGCGGTCAAAAAAATCCTGGCTGCGGCGCCGGCGTTCCTCAAGGACAGCCGCAACGGCAGCGAGGTCGCTGCTGCGCTCGGGCAATGTATGCAGCTCCCGCTCAAAAGCTGTGCGAATTGTGGCGAAGAAGCTGGCGCCATCCCCAACGCGGAAATAGCTCCAGGTCCCCTGACGCTTGACCGTTAGCACTCCGGCCTCTGCCAGAATTTTCAGATGGCGCGAAACCCGCGATTGCCCCATATCCATGATGCGGGTCAACTCCTGCACGGTGAATTCACCGGAAAGAAGAATCGCTGTCAGGCGCAGACGACAGGGGTCGGCCAGTGCTTTAAAGGTTTCGAGCATAATATATCAGATATTCCGATTTCTATAAATCAACTTTTCTTGATATAGCATAAATCACTATGTGAGGTCAAAAGAATTACTAAGAAGTGGCAGGGGATTTTGCGACATTTTAATGCTGCGGATTTTCCAGCGGCAGCCAGTGTGTTCTGAGGCGCGCTAACTCGCGGCCATCACTCTCGCTCTCTATGCAATGAATGAAACAGCCTGACTCCGCTGTTTTTGCCGAACGCGCGACTATGGTTTCACCAAATAAAGCCTCGGATCTGAAACCGATCTCTATGGCGGCAAGACGGTATCTGCTATCCACCTCATCCGGGATTGTCTCCAAGGCCCATCCGGCGTAAACTGTATTATTTACATGTCTGTTGATGTCCAGATCCCCGCGTAAAACGGGTAGTCGCATTTCATTTTCCGAGGTTTCAAGTTGCGGGAGGGTGCTGAACGGGTCATTTAATGCCCTCTCGGGATTAAGTGGATAAATCGGCAGCACATCCGCCAGTTTTACCGGGCGCCTGGTTTTTATGTTTAATACCGCCCATGAAGTTGTAGCCCTGCCGATCGTAGTCCCTGCTGCGTCAAGCAGCTCGAAATCACGTACTGTGAAAAGGTTGTCCCTGACAGCCGGCCACGTCCTTATAGTGACCGTGTCACCGGCACGGGGGTAACTTTCCATGGCAAGATGAACCCGTGACAATACCCAGGTATGACCGCTTTTGCGAAGGTCTGACACCGCAACCCCCAGCAGTGCGGCGTGGTCTCCTGCAGCGGACTGCAGGTAGTTCAGCAGTGCAACCGGACGTGCAAAACCGCGCTGATCCGTTTCATAATACTGAACGATAAAATCTTTATTAAAAATCGGGTTCATACTTTATCCGCTTTGCTATTGTTCGTCTGATACCACGTATCATGCATACTTTTCCCGCAATGCAACCTTGCTAACCTTCCCTACACTGGTCTTATCGATGGCCTCTACAAAACGTACCTTCAGGAGCACCACCTGCTTGTTGACCAGCCCCTTGTCGGCGTACTCCCTGACAAGGTGGATGATGTCTTTTTCGGCCAGGGCACTGCCCGGACGAGGAACAACCAACGCCAGGGGGCGTTCGCCCCATTTCTCGTCAGCTGTTCCAATCACAGCAACCTCCGATACCCCGGAATGGTGGGCGATAATATCCTCCAACTCCAGCGAAGAAACCCATTCTCCCGCCACCTTGATGATGTCCTTGGTGCGGTCGGTAATCCGCACATAACCCAGCTCATCGCGCACTGCAACATCACCGGTATGCAGCCATCCCCCTTCCCAGAGCCGCTCAGAAGCTTTGTGATCTTTGAGATATCCTTGCGTCAACCAGGGGGCCCGCACAACGATCTCGCCGGCACTGGTGTTGTCGCGTTGCTGTTCAACGAAGGCTGCATCGACCACCCGCAGGTCCACCAGTGGTATTGCACAACCGGTCTTGCAACGGATGACAGCCTGTTCTTCAGGAGACAGTTCCAGCATTTCCGGGGTCAGGTGAGAGATAGTAAGAATAGGGCAGGTTTCGGACATGCCGTAGCCGGTGAAGATATCGATTCCACGGCTCATGGCATCGAGGCAAAGGGCCCGTGACATGGCGGCCCCGCCGATGATGAGCTTCCAGCCGGACAGATCGATACGTGCCGCATGGGGATGTTTGAGCAGCATGTGCAGAATCGTCGGAACACAGTGGGAGAAAGTCACCCCCTCTTTTTCCACCAGTTCCAGTAACTGGTCAGGCACATAGCGGCCAGGGTAAACCTGCTTAACACCAAGCATGGTTGCCACATATGGGAGTCCCCAGGCATGAACGTGAAACATTGGTGTGATCGGCATATAGACGTCCTGGCGGTGAAAACGGCCGTGCCCCGGAGCTGAGGCAAGCACGCTCATCACCCCCATGGTATGCAGTACCAGCTGACGGTGGCTGAAGTACACTCCCTTGGGCATGCCGGTGGTCCCGGTTGAATAAAAGGTTGTAGCACGGGTGTTCTCGTCGAAGTCAGCAAAGTCAAATTCGGGTGACTCCGTTTCCAGCAGCGTCTCGTACTCGCCGGCAAAGGGGATGGTTGTGGTTGGCTGGGTTGGTTCATCGTTAAGCAGAACAAAACTTTTTACCGTATCCATACGCCCGCGAATCTGTTCCAGAATCGGCAGAAACTCGGTATTTACGAGAAGTACATCATCCTCGGCATGATCAATAGTGTAGAGAATCTGCTCCGGCGACAGGCGTACGTTGATCGTATGCAGTACCGCGCCGATCATCGGCACGGCAAAAAAACATTCCAGATAGCGGTGCGAGTCCCAGTCCATTACTGCTACGGTGTCACCCGGATTGACGCCAAGTCTTGTTAAGGCGTTAGCGAGGCGTTTTACCCTCTGACGGAGTTCCCTATAGGTATAGCGGAAACTATTACGGTAAACTATCTCCTGGTCCGGGGCATCGACAACAGGGCAGAATAGAAGGTTCTTGATCAAAAGAGGGTAATCGTAAGCGGAAGCGGTACGGGGTACGGTAAGGTCAGACACAGCGGCGGTCCTCTCTGAATGAAAATGAGATATTGAAGGCCCTGTGTAGCATGATTACGGCTATAATTCCAGACACAAAAAAGGCGAGCCCGTGCGGGCTCGCCTCATAAGTAGTGAGGCTCTCTTTACCTAAAGATAATTCAGAAGTGACATCTGTGAAAGCTTGGCAGTGGATGAAAGAGCTGCCTCAAAGGCGATTTTTTGCTGGTTCAGCTGGACGGCAAGTTTGGAATAATCAACATTTTGTGTGTCACCATAAATTGTTTCCAACGTATTCCTGGTATTCTGGTTCATCTTGGTCATAGTATCGAGTCTCAATATGCGCGAGGCCACGTCGCTCTGGGCATTATTGATTTGTTTTGATCCATCATAGAGCGCCAGCGATGCTGTCTGAATTCCTGGCACATCGTTAGCGTTCACCGCAGTAATCAGATCATCGAAGGCTTTAAAAACATTGGTCGTACCGTACGGCTGTGAAACTGCGCCGTCCGCAGTGAGCACCTGGTTGCCGGGAATGTTCATCTGCTGGGCAGTGCCATTTCCGATTTCTATGTTGAGAGCAGACTCGTCGCCGGTATAATAGGGCGCAGTGACACTGAAAGGTTTTGTCGAATTTATTGCTCCACCAAATATGTACTGATCACCAAGTTGCATGTTGCCCATATCGACCATCTGCTGTTTTAACGCCTGCAATTGAGAGACAGCATTCTGGCGCACTGTCGCATCGCTGCTGCCGTTGGCTATAGTAGCAGCCTGCTGTTTGGCCAAACGCATGACCTCAGACATCCCCGTCAGAGCCGTATTTGTGAACTGCTGCCATGTCGTAGACTTTTTAATGTTGCTGGCATACTGATCGCCTGCCTTAAGCTTGTCGCCAATATCCAGTAGAAGCTTCGTGTTGATAGGGTCGTCGCTTGGACGATTGACGATCTGGCCGGATGCGGTCAAATCCTGAAGTTTATTTAGCTTTGCTTGCCCCTGCTGAATATTGTACAGCGAATTATCGGCTGACATATTTGACGTAACGCGCATTTTGAACTCTCCTGATCCAAGCCTTGATAAAAAGGATAATGTGTTAACGAATATGTCCTCTGCCGGAATAATACAGAAAACATACGCTAACTTTCTAACGTATGAGACCGAGGGCAATGTCCATCATCTCGGTAGCGGTGGTAATCAGTTTGGCCGATGCCTGGTAGGAACGCTGGTATTTCAGAAGGTTGGTCATCTCTTCATCTAGTGAAACACCCGAATTGGATTCCCGAAGTGTTGTCAGCTGCTTGGTGAAGGCAATGTCCTGTGCTTCGGTGTTCATGCTCGATTTAACATCCAGGCCGACCTTGCTGACCAGAGTGCCATAATAGCTGTTAAAGGTTGTGGTGTTCCCGGTCATAAGTTTCTGATTCTGCAATTGTGCAAGTTTCAGGGCATTACTGTTGTCACCTATAAGCAGAGTATTGCCTGATGCTGCGATTTGAGTCGTGCTGGTCAAGACCGGGTTGATGCCAAACGTGGCGGCATTGGTTGCTGCCGCGGAAAAAAAATCTATCCCCGCAACACCTGCTGCATCGAATCCAAGTTTGTGCTGGGTGTTTACCTGGCTGGTAATGGTTGTAGCCAATGTATTAACCTGAGTCAAATATCCGGGGATGATCGTATCACGAAGCGCCATGGTCGCGCCGAGCTGGCCAGTTGCCGGTGCAACAAGCGCGGCAACCCCGCCAGGAGGAGTAAGATTTACATCATAAAATCCGGTACCTGCATTGATCGTCAGTGAAAATGACCCGGCTGTTGAACCTGTTACCAGAGCAGCCCCGCCATCGGCATATTTGATGTCGGTCGACCCATCGCTGTTTTCAGTATACGTGATCCCAATCTGACTGGAGAGATCGCGCACTAATTGATCCCGTTGATCTCTGGTCTCATTTGCGTTACCGCTCACCAGTTCGGTTGCCCTGATCTGCATATTAAGGTTGGCGATGTTGTTTAGCGTAGCATTGATGTCACTGGTAAGAGGAACAAGAGTGTCGTTCTGGATTGAGATGGTATCATTGAGGGCTTTGCTGACGGAATGGAAGTTGTCCGTCAATATCTGGGCACGGCTCAACACGGCCTGACGTTCAGCGGTACCTGCCGGATTGAGTGTCAGATCCTGCCAGGCACCAAAATAATTGGAAATAGCCGCACCAAGGCCGTCATTGGTAACTTCGTTAAAAGTTGGTTCGACCTGCTGTAGCACATTAGACTTGGTGGTGTCATACCCCTGGGTGGTCTGGGCATTCACAAGCTGTTTCTGCAGCAGCCCATCGTAATAACGTTCAACTGTTGCTATGTTCACCCCCGTGCCGATCGGGAAACCGTTTTGGGTCGTGGGAGGTGCTGATTCAAGCACTACCCGTTGCCGTGAATAACCGGGTGTGTTTACATTGGCAATATTCTCACTGGTTACCTCAGTAGCAACACGATATATATTGAGACCGCTTTTACCGATCTCCATAGCCGCACTCAGTCCCATATCATGCCTCCCTGTTAATCAATACCGCGGCGGTCTGCCTTTGTTGATAGCCGCCGGATGCGCCGTAGGTGTTGGATTGGTTGATAACCCGTGCTAATAACTCCAGTGAACTGGTTATCGACGCGGCAAACCGCTCCGCTATCTCACGGTTGATGCTGGTTAACTGCCTGACACGATCGGCAACTCTGTTGAGATCCATGTGCAGCCTGGAAACTTCCGATGCTCCTTTTTGTTTTAACCTGTCAGCCACCTCTCCCAGCGTCGCTTCGGGAGAAAGCCCTTCCCGGATAGCCGCATCAGATATCTCCTTCCGAAGGAGGGCAGAATGCGTCTCAATACTAGCAACGATACTTTCTTTCCGGCTGTTTATCTCGGCCATGGCGTCCAGCTGTATATCCGCCAGCTCTCGTGTCTCACGGTTCAACAGATTGAGAAACTCTTCCAGCAGGTGCAATTGTGTTTCAAGGGCTGCTATTAGTGCGTGCATCGACATGCATCCATCTCCATAACTTCTGGTTGCTGTTATTCCTTCGTGTCAACCGCCCGGCGAACAACGCGGCTCTCCTGCCTGATAATATCTTTTTCTATTATTTTAGCGATTCCCAGGCCTCTCCCCTGTTTTACGGAGGCATTGGCATATTCCTGGTCCAGCATCGATCGATAAACATCTTCACCGTGACCGCCGCCGGTTAATGTATCTTTTCCAACCGTAGCGCGCATCGACTTCATCATCATGCCAACTAACAGTCCTTCAAAATCCTGAGATACTTTTCTGGCCTGCTGCCGCTGTTTTTCGGTCAGTCCTGCTGCACCGTTTGATGACGCGCGCTGAAGCAGGCGCGCCTTGTCAGCTGAGCTTTCTGAAATATCCGGAGCGGCTGCGGTAATTTTTATATCCATAATGATCTCTTATCGGTCTGTGACAACATTCTATTAAGCGCTAAATGATGGAAAGCTCCGCCTGCAAAGCTCCGGCAGCCTTGACTGCCTGAAGAATACTGATCAAATCACGCGGAGTTACCCCCAGCATATTCAGCGCCCTTACCACATCACCAATACTGGCACCTTCCTGCATGACCATCAGTCGACGACTCTCCTCTTCAACTTTCAAGTCGGTGCGCGGCACAACTTTAGTTTCACCGACCTTGCTGAGTGGAGCCGGCTGCGAAACCACCGGAGTTTCTTTTATAACCAGGGACAGGCTGCCATGAGTAACAGCCACGGTAGAAATCCGCACGTTCTCTCCCATGACAACTGTACCGGTACGTTCGTTCAACACTACTTTAGCCTGTACATCCGGCCTGACTTCAAGCCCCTCCAGAGCCGCTACAAACTCGACTGCACGGTTCGCATAGTCAGCCGGAATCGTCAGGGTAACCGAACCTGGGTCATTGCTGGCGGCCACAGGGCTCTTGAATTTATCATTTACGGCAGTGACAATCCGCGAGGCGGTTGTGAAATCTGCCGTATTGAGGTTTAGATTTAATGCCGACTTGCCTGTCAGTGTATTAGGCAACTCTCGCTCTACCAGCGCACCGTTGGGAACCCGCCCGGCGGTCGGATGGTTTTTCTGGGCGGTGGCGCCCTGACCGCCAAAAGCAAATGAGTTAGTCAGGACCGACCCCTGGGCCACGGCGTATACCTGATTATCACCACCTTTAAGGGGGGCCATGAGCAGTGTGCCGCCGGCAATACTCTTGGCATCTCCCAAAGATGAAACTGTAACATCCAGGCGATTGCCCTGTTTGGCAAACGGGGGTAGAGTCGCAGTGACGATAACTGCGGCAACGTTTTTGAGCTTGATATCATTTACGGAGGTTGTGATCCCCATCCGCTCAAGCATATTCACCACGGACTGGATCTGAATCTTTGCCTGATCGCTGTCCCCGCTGCCGTTCAATCCAACAACCAGACCGTATCCCATCAGCTGGTTGTCCCGGATGCCTTCGAACGAAGCCAGATCCTTTATACGGATAGCATGGGCATTCACTGCCACCATAATGACGAGAGCACAAAGTATTGCAGATAACGTAGTTTTCATATTCTTACCTTATGGAATACCGTTTGGTGTCTGCTAGAACGGCCATATTCTGTTAAATATGTTCATCAACCATCCAGGACTCTGATTGTCAGAGATGATGCCACGGCCGGAATAGCTGATGCGGGCATCGGCAACGTATATTGAATTCACAGTATTATCTGGCGAGATGTCGCGGGAGCGCACTGTCCCTTCCAGTATGATAATCTGGTCCTCTTCGTTTACCTTGATATTGCGCCGCCCTTCAATATTCAGGTTGCCGTTCGGCATCACATCCACAACCCTGGCTGTGATGGTCGCCTTCAGATTTTCCTGACGTGTAGTGGATCCGGAACCCTTGAATGATGAATTTGCATTTGCTTTAATAATATTTGCCAGGTCATTGAAATTACTCTTTAAAATACTCTTTTCCAAACCCATTAAATTCGGAATGCCTGCACCCACTGAGCTGTCTCGCGATGTACCGGTCTTGGCTTCCTTGGAAGCGCTGGCTGTTTCAGAGATAATAATCGTGATGATATCACCTCTCTGGCGAGCTTTCAGATCATCGGTTAAATTAACTGAAGATGACTGCCAGATCGAACCGTTTGAATAGTCAGCAGGTTTTGGCAGCGGGTCTTCAAGCCCGGTGGTCTTGATGTCGGTTTTTTCAACAGCACAGCCTGCCAGTAGCAGTGCCAGAATTGTTAATAACAAGAATGTCTGTTTCATTGATTTCCCTTCAACTTTCGTCTGTTCAAAAAGCCACCTGAACCGTGGTTGCATCGATTACTCTTGCGGGTATTTCCTTGAGCGAGGTCAGGTTTTGAACTCTGATGAGATCCCCCTCGGCACCAGAGCTGTGAGCCTTTCCGGTTACCGATATTTTCATGACGCCGTTTTCTGCGATTATTGTGACCATTTGACCGCTTTTTATCAGCGGTACCTTCTCGACCTGATCTGTTCGAACCGGTTGGTTCGCCCTAAGGGTTATACGTGCTTTTTTGCCGATTACCGCATCAAGTGTCCGGGCGGCAAGATGGGAGCTCTGTGTAATTTCGCGTCGTTGCAGAACAAGGTCTGTGGCTGTTATGCTGGTGCCATGCTCTATCTGGCGGAGTGTGACGACCATATCGGCCAACGCCTCAACCTCTATCCTTACTGGGATATTACGAATCAACCTGTCTTTCTGGCGGGCCAGAACCATAATATTTATGTTCCCCCACCCCTCCCACTGCTGTTGGGCGACAATTTCGTACTCTACATTCCCCTCTGGCAGCTTCAACGCATCAGAGATGGTTATTCGGCGGATACGGACATCCCATCCCATGTCGGCGGTGCGGGCCGTAACAAAGGCGGTAACAGCCTCACGAACCTCCAACTCTCTATCAACTGCGGACAGGGCCTTATAAGGATAAATTGCTGTCAAAATCAGAAACAAAATAAAAATATGTGGCAATAGACGTTTCATTGATTACTCAGATCCAGTTCTAGCGCTTCAGGTTATTTGCGGTCTGCAGCATTTCGTCCGAAGTGGTGACCGCCTTGGAGTTGATCTCGTAGGCCCGCTGGCCGACGATCATATTGACCATTTCTTCCGCCACGTTGACGTTGCTCATCTCCAGAAGCCCCTGGGCAATTGTGCCCGTACCATTTTGGCCAGGAGTGCTGGTTGTAGCTGTTCCGGATGCATCTGTGGGGAGATATATATTTTTCCCCTGGCTGGAAAGACCGGCCGGATTGGAAAAAATAGCCAGCTGTATGTTTCCCACAGTAGTCGTGGCGCTCTGCCCGGCTACCTGAACTGAAACCGTGCCATCACTGCCAATATTTATCTTGGTTGCGGTAGTTGGTATGGTGATTGACGGAGAAAGCGGATTACCATCAGGCGTTACAATTTGACCGGTGCTGTCACGCTTGAAAGCGCCGGCTTTAGAATAGCCGACAGTACCGTCAGGCAGTGTAATCGGGAAAAAGCCATCACCCTCGATAGCGATATCCAATTCGTTGCCGGTCTGGGTAAAATCTCCAGCCGTGAATATTTTTGTAACGGCTGCCAGGCGGCTTCCCAGCCCTATCTGGATTCCGGTCGGAACCTGGGTCGCATTGGTAGCCGGCGAACCCGTTGATTTAAGGTTCTGGTAGATCAAGTCCTGAAAATCTGCCCGGCTCCTTTTGAAACCGGTTGTATTTACGTTTGCAAGGTTGTTGGCAACAACATCGATGCTCTTTTGTTGTCCCTGCATGCCGGATGCTGCGGTCCAGAGTGAACGAATCATGTCAGATCTCCTTCTTTATAAGCATTCATATTTTAGATTTTTCCCAATTCATTGGCTGCTTTGGCTGTAATATCATCAAATCCCTTTATAACTTTTGAGCACGATTCAAAATAGCGATTGGTTTCGATCAGTTGTACCATTTCCGAAATGCTCTCCACATTTGAACCCTCTATATGTCCCTGCTGGACCTGGGCTTTGCCTGCCTGAGGAACCACCTGAGGGTCCGCTGCAATAAAGAGCGCACTGCCAATCTTGGTTAAATTATACGGTTTTCCAAAGTCAACGACAGAAATCGCACCGACCTGCAGGCCGTCTACCGTGACGCCTCCTTTTGGATCGATTTCAACCTGGCTTCCCTGGACACGAATGGCAGTACCGCCCACACCCTGGACCGGATAACCATCGACTGTCACAAGGGTGCCGTCTGCAGAAGTACGAAAATTACCCTGACGTGTGTAAGCGGTACCTTCCGGGGTGGTAACAGCAAAGAAACCATCCCCATCAAGCGCCAGGTCTAGAGGATTGCTGCTCTGGCTGATCGGCCCGCTCGCATAATCGATATAGATATTTTCCTTCTGCAGTATAGGATCGGCAGTCGAACTTTGCGGGACAGCCGGCGGATTGGTGTTGCTGGCCAGCAAGCCTTCGAATGACATTTTGTCTTTTTTATAGCCCGGGGTATTGATGTTCGCCAGATTATTACTGATCACATCCATGCGGCGCATTGCGGCCAGACTGCCCGATACGGCTGGGTATATACCACTGTTCATAACTGTTTCTCCTCTTTCCTAACCACGGTGCAATTTGAGTCGTGAACGGAGCCTGACCATTGCCTGGCTGATAATCTGTGAGATCCTGGATTCGGTCAGGCCAAGTGTCTCACCGATTTCCTTGAGATTGAAATCTTCATTGTAATAGAGCGTCACAGCCAGGCGTTCTTTCTCAGGTAAAGTATCAATGGCCAGTCCGAGAGCCTCGGCCAGCTGCATTGTTATGACCTGCTGCTGCGGGTTTTTGGCTTCCGGCTCACACAGAACGTCTGCAAGGCAGAGCTGGCTGCCGTCATCCCCGTCCCAACTGTCATCCAGGCTGATAAAGGTAAATACGTGTACATCGTCAAGCAGCTCATAATATTCATCAAGGTTTAGCTGCAGGGCGCCAGCCACCTCTTCACTTGTCGGATGCCGACCGAGAAGGTTTTCGAGCTGCCGCAGTTCCCGCTCCAGTCGTTTGTACTTGTCCCGCATTGAGCGGCTGAGTACATCGTATGAGCGGAGCTCATCCAGAATTGTCCCGCGGATATGCTGTTCGGCGAAGGTTTTAAAGAGCACGCCCCTGGAGGGGTCATAACGATCGGCTGCATTTATCAGGCCAATCATAGCGGAGCTCATCAGGTCCTGCTGATCAAGGTGAGTAGGGAGCTTTGCTGAAATCCTGCCAACAAGATAGCGAACCAGCGGAATATGCTCAAGTATCAGCTGCTCGCGATCAGCTGATTGACGCAGGACTGAACTGGAATCTCGCCCGTCTGACATCGTTTTAGCTTCCTCCGGCACTATCAAGCATTTTTCGGAAAAAGAACTGGATATTGCCTTTGACCCGCCCCTGCCGCTTGTTTTCAATAACGCGCTTGGCAAGGGTGTTAAAACATTGCGCCGCTTCGGAATCAGGGAAAAGTTCAGTGACGGCTTTTTGACGCTTGACCGCCTCAACAATCTTTTCATCCTTGACAACACATCCCAGGTAATCAAGTGAGATGTCCAGGAAACGTCCGGCAACATTAGCCAGTTTGCGAAAAACCTCAAGCGCCTCTTCACTGTCCTTGGCCATATTGACCAGAACCTTGAAATGATGCTCAGAATAGCGGGTAGCGAGAAGCTTGATCAGGGCGTAGGCATCGGTGATTGATGTTGGCTCGGGGGTGACCACTACGAAGATTTCCTGTGCTGCAACGGTAAAATAGGTGACATTTTCCGAAATGCCGGCTTCGGTATCGACAATCAGGATGTCAAACTGCTCTTCCAGCATATCCAGCTCATCCAGCAGTTTCAGCTTTTCATGCTGCCCCAGGCTGGTTAGCTCCTGAACACCAGAACCGGCCGGGATAATTTTGATACCTGCCGGTCCATCTATCAGGATATCAATAATGCTCTTGTCGCCGTTCAGTACATGATTGAGATTATAAACAGGCGAAAGCCCCAGCAGGACATCAAGATTGCCGAGTCCGAGGTCTGCGTCGATCAAAAGGACTTTCTTCCCTTGGGCTGAGAGTGCAATGGCCAGATTGGATACGACGTTGCTTTTGCCGACCCCCCCCTTGCCGCTGGTGACGGAGATGACCCTGATTCCCTGTTGATCGGCCAATTTGCCGGTTGAAGATAAATCAGGCTGCTGATTCTTTTTTGCTGTGCGAGCCAACTGGCGGAGAGTATCAGCCTGGTCGCCCGTTCCTTGTACGGTGCTCATTCTGCCCCCTCACTAAAAATCATATCTGCCAACTTGGCCGGTGTCGCGATTTCGATATCTTCTGGTACGCGCTGGCCTGTTGTAAAATATGCAATCTGCAAATTATCCTTCATCAATAGGTTGACCATATTTCCAAAACTTTCACACTCATCGATTTTTGTAAAAACGACCTTGCTTACCTGAAAAATTCTGAAACGGTTCAGGATCTCTTCCAGTTCTCGATCCTTAGTCGTTGCGGAGAGACAGAGGTAAACTTCCATCGGGATCTTATCCTCCAGAAAGTTCTTCATTTCATCGAGTTTCTCCTTGTCCTTGTGGCTGCGTCCGGCGGTGTCGATGAATATCAGATCGCAGGACGAATGTTTTTCGACCGCCTTTTCAAGCTCTTTTGGAGTAGAAGCAACCTCCAGCGGAATCCCCATAATTCTGGAGTAGGTTTTTAGCTGCTCGACAGCCCCCACCCTGAAGATGTCCATAGTAATCAAAGCAACTTTGTTTCCCTTATTGAGTGCATACATTGCGGCCAGCTTGGCAGTTGTTGTCGTCTTGCCAACGCCGGTAGGCCCTACCAAGGCAATGATACGGGGAGAGTTCTTTTTTAGCTTAAGAGTGCCGGCAAACTTGATCAGGCGACCGAGTGTCTCGCTAAGTCGCCCCTTGACGGTCTGGTTACCGCTCTCCAGCGGCAGCGTATTGAGTGTGTCAACAATCTTTCTGATCAGTTCTGTGGAAACACCGCTGGCTGCCAACTCTCTGGCTAGAGGGGAATCGTCCGGGAGCAGGTCCGCGCCTGATTGACCCTCCAGAGTCCCTCCATCTGAGATAGTCGGCCATTGGACATCTTTGGTGTCCCCCTCCTGACTTTTTACCAGCGTAGCCAGAAGCAGCTTTTTGATTTCCTCAAGATCAGATCGAGGAATATTTTTAAGGTTTATGCCGCTATCCAGTCTTTCAGATGCTTCAGCGCCATCAGCCGACTTCGCTTCTGCCCGCGCCTCCTCTTCACGCCTGGTAAGTGACTCCACCTTTTCGCGCAAATCTTTCAGTTCCCGCGCCAGAGGTGCCAGCATTGAGCTCTCCATCTCCTCACGTGCTGTTCGCTCGCGTGGCGGTGCCTCTCGATGAACGACAGGAGCGGCTGTCGGTGGAGCCGGTTTGCGAACCGGATCAATAGCGGCAGTAACACGGTAGACCTGCTTGCTGAAAAAGCCGAGAAAACCGCCAGTCCTCTCTTTTTTTGTCGAAAGGATCATGGCATCCGGCCCGAGTTCGGCCTTTACCATTCGCAGCGCTTCCGGCATACTTGCGGCTTGAAATGTTTTAACCAGCATTTAAACTTACCACCCCTAGTGACTGGATTTTTACATTCTGAGGTATTTCATTGTGAGACAAAACCGCCATGTGCGGTACAAAGCGTTCAATCAACTTCCGGACGTGACGCCGGATTGAAGGAGAAGCAAGAAGCAACGGCTGAGCCCCGCTTGCACCGAACCGTTCTGAAACGCTCCGAACAGACGCGATAATCTGCTGGGCAATCGCCGGTTCTATCGCCAGATAACTCCCCTGATCAGACGGCTGGATTGCTTCGGCGATCATGTCCTCGACTTCACGGTCAATCGTTACCAGAAAAAGAGTTTCATCTTCCAGCTTATACTGGTCAACGATAAATCTCCCCAACCCCTGCCGGACAAACTCTGTGAGCACATCCGGATCTTTGGTAAGTGAGGCATAGTCAGCCAGGCATTCCAAAATGGTGCGCATATCCCGTATCGAGACCCCTTCTTTAAGCAGGCTCTTGACCACCCGTAAAACCGTCCCGAGGTTAAGTAGATTCGGTATTAGTTCGTCCACGACTTTAGGGGCAGTGACGGCTACATTGTCCAGCAGCTGTTGCATCTCCTGCCGACCAACAAGCTCATGAGAGTAGCGTTTGATGATTTCGCTGATATGCGTTGCAACCACCGTGGTGCTGTCTACAACCGTGTAGCCGTTGATCTGGGCCTCATCGCGATCTTCGCTCCTTATCCAGACTGCCGGGAGTCCGAACACCGGTTCTTTGGTCGCCATACCGGGAAGATTGACAGTGACAGCACCGGAATCCATTGCCAGATACTGGCCGGTCAGTTCACTGCCGCCAACCCGTGCGCCACGAATCAGCAGGTTATATTCGTAAGGTTTCAGCTGCAGATTGTCGTGGATATGTATAGGAGGGACGACGAAACCCATTTTCTGTGCGGTCTGGCGGCGAATAGAGCGGATGCGCTCCAGCAATTCGCCATTTTGAGCAGCATCAACCATCGGCACCAGGCCATAGCCTACCTCCAGTTCCAGAATATCCAGCGGCCTGATATTCGACGCCTGATCGATTGACTCTTCCCCGGCAGTTATTTCAGCAGCGGCGGTTTCTTCAATAACCTCTGCCTTTTCACGAGCCATTTTCCCGACCAGGAAAGTAACGCCTGATACCAGCAAAAAAGCAAAATGCGGCAGTCCAGGGATAAGTGCGAACAAAAACATGACACCGGAAGCGACAAAAAAAGCCTTGGGGTAGTTGAGAAACTGTCCGGTGAGCTCCTGGCCAAAACTGTTTTCATCTGCAGAGCGGGTTACAAGTATACCGGCTGCGGTTGAAATAATGAGTGCGGGAATCTGGGCGACCAGGCCCTCGCCGATAGTCAGCAGCGTATAGTTGGTAAGCGCATTCATGAGTGGCATGCCCTGCTGCCACACCCCGATAATCAGGCCGCCAAAGATATTTATCAGGACGATCATGATTCCGGCGACTGCATCTCCGCGGACAAACTTGCTCGCGCCGTCCATGGAACCGTAGAAATCGGCTTCGCGAGATATCTTCATCCGTCTCCGCTTCGCTTCTTTGTCGGTCAGCAGGCCGGCGGAGAGATCTGCGTCAATCGCCATCTGTTTGCCAGGCATTGCGTCCAGTGTAAAGCGTGCAGCAACCTCGGCGACACGCCCGGCACCTTTAGTGATAACCACAAAATTGATGACCACCAGAATCAGGAACAGTACCGCTCCGACAATGTAATTGCCGCCGACCACGAACTGCCCGAAAGCCTTGATAACGGCGCCGGCAGAGTCGGCTCCTTCACTGCCATGCAGTAGTATAAGGCGGGTACCAGCAATATTGAGAGCCAAGCGGAAGAGGGTCGTGACCAGTAAAACCGAGGGGAAAACCGAAAAATCCAGCGGCTGTGCCGTATAAAGGCAGATCAGCAGAATTGCCAAGGCGACGGTGATATTGAAAGCCAGAAAAATATCGAGCATGAATGCTGGAAGCGGGATAATCATCAGCGCCAAGATGCCGATTAAACCCACAGCCACATAAATATCTGAGTTCTTGCGAAACCCGCTTAACTCTATTGCTTCTACGGAACCATTTGCCATAAAAATATATCTGCCAGCCGCCTTGTCTTACATATTGCCAACCGGCATTTTTATGCATTTTTCGTGCCGCCGAAGCCCATGCGCTCTGCGTTTAGTGCCAGATCTATGTGCAGCCCATTGATACAGCCGTCACCGCATGTAACATGCGTCAGAAAAAATTTTCCACCAGACGTGTCAAAGCGTTGAATCTGTCAATTAGTTGACTTTTGCCATGAGATCCGCACACTGGTTGTTTGGCATGTCCTTTACCTTTCAGTGGCCAGAACCACCACCCCAAAGTTCTTTTAGTCTTTTATCCCGACCGCATGAGTTCCGGTAATAGTTGTAGCGGAGCGGATTTTTTTTATAGTAATGCTGATGGTACTCCTCAGCCGGATAAAACTCTGTTGCCGGCACTATCTCCGTCACTACAGGCTCCCGAAAAGTCTTGTTCTTTTCCAATGCTGATTTTGACTGTAACGCAGATCTTCGCTGTTCTTCTCCGCTATAAAAAATTGCGGCGCGGTACTGGTGCCCTATATCGCAGAACTGGCGATCAGTAACAGTCGGATCAACATTACGCCAAAAAACATCGAGGAGCGCACGGTAGGAAACCTTTGACGGATCATAAACAATCTGGACTGCTTCAGCATGTCCTGTGCCACCTGCAGACACTTCCTTATAGGTAGGATTTTTTTTGTTTCCGCCGGTGTAGCCTGCAGTAACAGAGATTACACCTGCAAGCTTGTCAAAAGGGGCTTCCATACACCAGAAACAACCTCCGGCAAAGATTGCTTTTTCTTGATTAGCCGCACTCGCAGCCCCAGCCGTCAGAACAGCTAGCGCCACCACGATCAAAAATGAAATAATACTTTTCATGTGCACCTCCAATTCATTTAACCGCTACAAAGTCCAGAGCGGCGGAGTTCATGCAATAGCGTAGGCCGGTAGGCTTGGGACCGTCTTCAAAAACATGGCCAAGATGACCACCACAGCGGCGGCACAATACCTCCGTTCGACTTGAGAACAGGCTGTTATCGGCAGCGGTTGCAATATTTTCCGGAGAAATTGGGGCGAAAAAACTTGGCCAGCCGGTGCCGGACTCATATTTGTCATCTGAACGGAACAGATCAAGCCCGCACCCGGCACAACGATAAACACCGTGCTCGTGGTTATATGCATACTTTCCGGTACCTGCCTGTTCTGTACCTTTTTTTCGTAATACGCGGAACTGCTCCGGTGACAGCTGTTTTTTCCACTCCGCCTCCGTTTTAATTATTTTTTCACTCATGACAAAATCCTTTCTTTTATACGAATACACCTTGATAGGCCCGGCTTTTTCGGTTGCTGCAGATGTCTCCCTTTTACCGGCACATCCCGGGGAAGAAATGAATAAAACTAATGCTGCCATAGCCAAAGTCTTATGTAACCTGTGTATTTTCATTATTTGCCCCCATGTCTGCACACGAAATATTTAATACCTTTAAAATTATACCACTTGGACATTCCCGTGGTAAAAAATAATTTAACCGATTTTTGAGGTTGAGTAAGTGGCCCTTCTAAGGTATTCTTCGCCGACAAAAAGAGGTAGTTGTCCGTCTTTTCGAGAGCACACCCTTTTACTCTTTCACAACAAAATAAGGAGTCATATTATGGCGAGTCTTAACAAGGTTATGCTGATCGGAAATCTCGGCAAGGACCCCGAAGTGCGTTTCACAGCATCCGGTCAGGCAGTAGCAAGTTTTTCCCTTGCTACAAGCGAAAAATTCAAGGGGAAAAACGGTGAGTGGGAAGAGCGCACCGAATGGCACAACATAACTCTCTGGGGGAAGCTGGCCGAGATAGCCGGTGAGTATCTATCCAAAGGAAAGACGATCTTTGTTGAGGGGCGGCTGCAGACCCGCAAGTGGCAGGATAAAAGCGGCAATGACCGCTACACCACCGAAATTGTCGGAGACAAAATGCAGATGCTTTCACCCAAAGGTGAGAAAAGCGGCGGTGAAACGTCAGCGCCAAAAAGCAGCGGTGCTAACTACGAAGAGCCTCCTTTTCAGGATGACGATATTCCGTTCTGACGCAGGTGTGTTGAAAAAGTGTAAACAAAAGGCCGGGAATCCACTGATTCCCGGCCTTTTAGCGTTTATAGTCTTTATGCACCCACTAATTGAAATTATTCAGGGGGTTTCAGAGATTAATTGGTCGTATGTAGTTCTTCAAGATGCAAGATGCAAGATGCAGTCGGCTATGATTCGACTGGCTGCTGGAGAATCCTTCTGGAGCTGTTGAACGTGGCGGTAAAATTCGAGGGCCAAGTCACGGTTGCCACGTTTAATCAGCAACTGTCCGGCTTCGGCAAAAAACCTTGTATCTTCACCTTCGTGGCGCAAAAGTTCGTCATAGCAGTCACAGGCATCCTTCAGCCGCCCAGTCTGGCAATACAGCTTCACCATGCCAACCTGGGAAAACTTGGCATAGCCGTTATCCAACCCCATTCTATATGATCGCTCAGCGGCATCGAATTGGCCGAGATTCCGGTACGCATCTCCCAGGCGGGCCAAAACATTAGTTGGCCCGATGCTTTTTTCAAGAATCTGCTCCCACAACTCGGTAGCCCGCTGGTAATCGCATCTTATGCGGTAATAGTTACCCAGCCCGTACAGTGCCTGAACGTTATGAGGTTCCTGCTGAAGGGTTTTTTCGTAATAATAACTGGCTTTTTCATAATTATTATATTTCAGGTGCAAATTACCCAGGATTGTCAGGATGTTCGTCGCGTTGGCACCACTGGCCAGAGCTTTTTCATAATATTCGATTGCCTGAAGATCGAGACCTTTTTTATGGTACAGATCAGCCAGCCCCGTCAAAGCAAAGCGGTCATCTGGTTTAAGTGCGAGCACTTTCTGGTAGTAGGTCAAAGCATTTACGTAGTCATTGATTGTTTTATAGCTGTCTGCAATGCGTGTTAGAACAAAAATGTCCTTGAAATGGTTCTGTCTGAGATATATTACCCAACAATCAATAGCTTCCTGATAGCGAAGCATTCCGCGAAGAGAATCACCAAGACCACGAAGGGAAAAGAGGTTGTGCGGGTCAAATTTCAGTACGCGCCGATAATATTCGGCCGCACCCGAAAAATCTTTCTGCAGGCGCAACACGTCGCCCATTCCTGTCAAAACGTATGGATTTTCAGGGTCGAGCGCCAAAGCCTCTTCAAATAAAGCGTTTGCCTCGGCGAATTGACGCGCTTTGAGCCGGTTGTGCCCCTGTTTAGACAGTTCAAAAATCTGGTTGTTCGCTGTGGCGGTACCATTGTCCTTGTCCATAACATCCCTCTATCCCAGTAGATAGGTGCATTTTAACCCTTTAAAATATGGATATTATTCACATAGAGCCATCAAATTCTATCTGGACTACAACCAACGGATCATGATTGGCTCTATACCCTCTAATACTCCATATATAGCGTAGACAATATCACCCGGGATGAACTACCGTCAATGCAATTAGATCTGATTCTTGAAACCTTTTTGGATATTTTTATAGAGTCAAAGTCCAGTATGGGCCTTTATTACAGATATAGTTTTATCAGATGCAACCTTTTCTTGAGCAGATGTCGTTTGAAGAGTATAGATAATTTTATCGTCAGCATCCAACACTAATAGTCTGGCCGGCGGCAATCCTGTAGCAGTGCCAGAAGTGGAGTATTCATGAATATTTTAACACTGAGTTGTTGGAGCAATTCTATAAAATTCCATCTATTCTCATGGGGTGGGCGCACTTTGCTTGCGGCAGGACTCGTCAAAAGGGTTGGACTCGGCGGATCGTCAATCAGCCTGAAAGTCCCGGGGCTGGAGGAGGACGTTCAGGAAGTGGGGTTCGTCGATCACCTGGGTGCGATACAGCTCGTCCTGGGAGTGTTGGCAGCTCCCAGCCATGGTGTTAAAGACAAGGCAGTGGAAATTGCGGCTATTGGCCACCGGGTTGCCCATGGTGGTGAAACATTTCACCACTCCGTTTTAATTGATGGACAGGTACTTAACACCATCCGCAATCTCCAGCAGCTGGCCCCACTTCATAATGCCGCTAATATCGCCGGAATCGAAGCTGCAGCGGAACTCCTGCCGAATATCCCTCAAGTCGCAATTTTCGATACTACATTCCACGTCACAATGCCGGACTTTGCCTACATTTATCCGCTCCCTTATGAATGGTACAAAAAGGATGGTGTCCGCCGTTATGGTTTTCACGGCCCGTCACACCTCTATCTGTCGAGACGGGCCGCTGTTCTGCTCGGCAAAACAGCGGATGAGTGTAATCTGATTACTATTCACATCGATAAAGGGGTGTCGTTGTGTGCAATCCGGAACGGAAGATCCATTGATACCAGCATGGGACTGACCCCTCTTGAGGGAGCGGTTATGGAAACACGTAGCGGTGATATTGACGTCAGCATCATCCCCTATATGATGCACCAGCTGAACCTGTCGGCAAAGGAGATGGAACACATACTTAATCAGAAATGCGGAATTATTGGCGTAACTGGATGGAATACAGATCGACAGCATTTTCTTGAGGCTGCTCTTGAGGGGAATCCAAAATGCAAACTGGCTTTGGATATTGAAGCATACCGTCTCAAAAAATATATTGGTGCGTATCTGGCGGTAGTTGGGCCGTTGGATGCGGTGGTATTTACCACAGGTGCCAGCGAGTTGGAATGGTTTGCCCGTGAGCTGGTCGTGGGGGGGCTGGAGTGTTTTGGCATACTTCCAGATCGCGAAAGAAATCGTGCAGTAGGTTCTGAAAATGAAGAAACAGTTATTACCAGTGACAACTCACCGGTTAAGGTTTTTGTCATTCCTACCAATGAAGAACTTGTCTTCGCCGAGGATGTTACCGCCATACTTTCTGATAACTATAACGAAAACATGCATCATGATTATTCTTTTGCCAGTCCGGATTTTATCCCAATGCGGGCTGTGGAATAGGCCCCTGAAAAGCAGAGGAAACTCCGCGCAGTTTACTTTAAAGGCCTTAAGGACATCTCTATTAAAGATCTTGCCAGACTTATTCCATATTTGATATCGCTCCGCAGCCGATATATCGGCGGAGCGGTATTTCTTGTTTTCACTAATGCCTTTGCGCTGCTGATCCCATGGTTCATGAAGCTGGCGGTAGAGGCATTGCAGCATCCACAGGGTGCGCGCTTCTCTTCGTCTGTCTGCGCCATGATAATCATGCTCCTGGCCGCTTTGCATTGCATAACACGTATTTTTTCGCGGACTTTAACCCTGAATGCCGCCCGCATCGTAGAGTTTCGTATTCGTGACGACCTGTTCCATCGCTTGACCCGGCTTGATATCGGTTATTTTTCAAACAGCCGCAGCGGGGACATTCTTTCCCGCTTTTCCAACGACCTGACCAATGTCCGCATGTTGACCGGTTTTGGCCTAATGAGCGCCGTAAATACGCTGCTGATTTATAGCGCCGCAGTAACGATGATGATTCGTATTCATCCGCAGCTCACATTCTGGGCAATCCTCCCTTTTCCGTTGATGGTATTGACCGTCAAAAGAGTCAGCCACCGCCTATTCCATCGTTCTCTCCAGGCCCAGGAGGAGTTGGCGTTGCTTTCCAGCCAAGCCGAAGAAACGGTTTCAGCTGTGCGGTTGATCAAGTCCTACTGCAGGGAAGAGTATTTTCAGAAAGAGTTCGGAAAAACTGCCGAGCGTTATCTCAGGCATAACCTCCGATTGGCTCGCTTGCGAGGCATCATTATCCCGGTTATGGCTACGGCTACCGGAGCAGGAACTCTCATAGTTCTCTTTATGGGTGGTCGGCTGGTCATTTCAAACACCATAACCCTTGGGGATTTTGTGGCCTTCAGCGGCTATCTGGCGATGCTGGTCTGGCCGACAGCAGTACTCGGGTGGATTCTGACACTGGCACAACGGGGAGCCGCCTCCATGTCGCGTCTGGCCGGAATACTTGGGGCCGAGCCAACGGTTACGGATCATCCTGATGCACAGCCAATTACAACCCTGCATAAGGATATAGAAGCACGTAACCTCAGTTTCAGTTATGGCAATACAATAGTTTTAAACGGAATTTCTTTTCAAATACGTGCAGGCGAAACGGTGGGGATAACCGGTGAGGTCGGCTGCGGTAAAACCACCATTTTACGATTGATAGCAAGGCTGCTTCCGGTCTCCAGTGGAATGCTGTTTGTCGATGGGCGGGACATCAATACGATAACCACACGCAGCCTGCGCAGCCTGATAGGATATGTACCTCAGGAAACATTCCTGTTTTCGAGAAGCGTTGCTGACAATATAAGTTACGGAATCAAGGATGACCATCCTGATGAGCTTGTGATAAAAGCGGCCCGCCAAGCCGGTTTTCTTGAGGATGTAGAATTATTCCCCGACAAGTTTGCTACGCAGGTGGGCGAAAAGGGGGTGACCCTTTCCGGTGGGCAAAAGCAAAGACTTGCAATTGCCCGGGCCGTCGCCGGAAATCCACCGATATTATTGCTTGATGACCCGCTTTCCGCTGTAGACGCGGGGAGGGAAGAGGAAATTCTCAATGAACTTAGTAAATTCTATGCGGGACGGACGGCGCTGATCGTTTCACAGAGAGTTTCAGCATTCCGCGATTGCCATCGGATTATCGTCCTGAAATCCGGGCTGATTGCCGAGCAAGGCACTCATGCTGAATTGCTTCACCAAGGTGGTCTTTACGCAGAAATATGCCGCAGGCAACAACGTAAACAAGAAATGTTTACTGCGTAATAAGAATTAACAAAATTGCGAATCACATGGAGCATGGAAGGACCGTGGCAATACTAGAACAACAAAAAAGGGACTTACGATTTAACGTAAGTCCCTTTGAATGTTTGGTGAGCCGCGTTGGGGTCGAACCAACGACCACCTGATTAAAAGTCAGGTGCTCTACCGACTGAGCTAGCGGCTCAAAAAAGATGATCTTTTTACCTTACTAACGGATCTGTGTCAATATTTATTTTATGCCATGCAGTTTTTTTATACTCCAGACAGCCAGTGCTTGCCATAAACCATGTTATATGTGGCGTCGGCAATACCTTCAATTGCATCGCTTTAAAGCAGCACCTCTTCCGCAATAATCCGGCACTTTTGTAAAAAAGTATGAACACGCACTAGCAACAACAAAAACATACGCTTGGACATTTGCAATTAATAGAACGTAGTTTATATTTTGGTTATTTTTGTATTGCAATTACCATTTCAATAATGTTATGTATCCCGTGTATTTCAGATAAAACTGTTGACTGATATCCGTATACAGTTTTTAAGTCACTGAATTTATTCGATTCAATTATTAGAAGTAAGCTTTTTATATCGTAACATTTAGATCAAAAATAAATTTATTATTACTGTATACCGGTTTATTTTATCTGTTTTTATAACGCTATAGACGCATTGGATACTTTGTGAAAATAAACGTAAGTTTATTTAGATGCAGATTCATTGTATGGCCGTTGAAGCTGTGCAAATATTTCACTCATAAAATGAAAGGAGGTTTTAATCGACAATTAAGACAGGTGTGGTAGTTGAGTAGTATTAACCTTATGTGAAAGGAGTAACTAATGGCAGATAAACAGTATGATTGGGCAGCAATAGCAAAGAACCCGAAGTTCATCGAGCTTCACCACAAAAAAACCGCATTCCTTTTTGGCTGGTGGATTTTCTCCAGCGTGTATTACTTCCTGCTCCCAATCGGAGCGGCATATGCACCAGGTCTGTTCAAGATCAAAATGATCGGTGTCATAAACTTTGGCTATGTATTCGCCCTTTCCCAGTTTTTTGTTTCCTGGGGACTGGCTTTGTACTATGCACACGTGGCCAACAAGGACTTTGACCGTTTGACCAGGGAACTGATCGACGAACTTCATCTTTAGAAAAGGAGGATACGACATGACTTTTAAAAATATTATCATCGCCGCAACATTAACCCTCTCAATTGCCGCAGCCGCCTTTGCTGAAGAGCCGAAGAAAGC
>JAAXTM010000008.1 GCA_013336525.1 Geobacteraceae bacterium
AAGTGCCGGAAGCGGATGCTTCGCCAGCAACTCTGCCGGGTGGACCTGACGGATCGCTGCCGGTATTTGCTGAAAACGAATTGCTGGAGCGCCTTGGAGGCCGGTCGGAGATGATCCCCCGTTTTGTGGGACTCTTTTTTGAAGTGTTCTTGCCGCAGCTGAAAGGATTGGCCCTGGCTGTTGCCGCGGAGGATGCCGACGGAATAATGCGGCATGCTCACACAATCAAGGGGTCGGCCGGAAATATTGCTGCAATGCGTATGCATCATACTTCAGCCATAATGGAAATAGCGGCCAAAGAAGGTGATCTTGCGGAGGCGCCACTGCAACTCGCCAGGCTGCAGATGGAATATCGGGAGTTTACAGAGGCTGTTGCTACTTATGTAAGTTAGAAGTTGTTCTATGAACTTGAATATATTTGATTCCGCCAGTTTGCTGTGCTAGAAATAGAGTATGCTCATATTATGTTTTGAAATAACTATAAAAGGAGTCCGTCATGTCAACCAATAACGATAACGCTGCAGCTGCTGTGATTGCCTTTGTTTCCGGTGCCGTAGTCGGTGTTGCTGCTGCTCTTCTGTTAGCTCCAGCTCCTGGCCGGGAAATGCGCGAAAAACTGTCTGGCATGGGAGAAACAGCCGCAGAAAAAATGAAGCGACTTGCCCGCGAAGCCAAGTTCAAAGTTACCCCCAGGGCCAATAGGGCCGGCTATGAGTACGACGGCGGAGATGCCTGGATATAGCCGGTAACACCTCAATGGAACTGAAATACGGCTCAACTCTATTTACTCTCGACCTCCCGCCAAAACACCTGGCGGGAGTCATTGCACCCTCTCCCGTTGTTGTCGATAATTCCCCCGCAGATATAATTGAATCCGCACTGGACGGCTGTTATCAATATATGTCCTCCTTCAAGCCAGGTGAGAAGGTAGTCATAGTTACTTCGGACATCACCCGTTATACCGGCAGTGAGATATACCTGCCGCTGCTGGTAGATCGTCTTAACCGTCAGGGTATTGCCGATGGTGACATCGAAATCCTGATCGCCCTCGGTATTCACCGCAAGCAGACGGATCATGAGCATCAGAAGATTCTTGGACCTCTCTATGGCCGGATACGTGTTACAGATCATGAATGTGACGATCATGGTTCATTAACCTTCATCGGTACAACCTCCAATGGTATTAAGGTCAGCATCAATCGCAGGGCGGTGGAAGCAGATCACCTTATCCTGACCGGCACAATAGGGTTCCATTACTTTGCCGGGTTCGGAGGCGGACGCAAGAGTGTCCTGCCTGGCATTGCCAGCCGTAAAGCCTGCATTGCCAGCCACTTTACTGTGCTTAATCCAGGTGAAGGAAACGGCAAGAACCGGTTGGCGGTCACCGGTAATCTGGAGGGGAACCCGGTTCATCGTGCGATGGTTGAGGGGTGTGCTCTGGCAAAGCCGGCTTTTATACTTAATACCGTACTTGGCGCTGACAAGAGTATTGTTGCCGCATTTGCCGGAGATTGGCGCGAGGCACACGAAGCAGGGTGCCGGTTTTATCGGGAACGTTTTGCGTATCCATTGACCGAAAAGTGTGATCTGATCGTTGCCTCCTGTGGTGGCTTTCCCAAGGATATCAATCTTATTCAAGCCCATAAGTCGATGGAGTATGCTGCGAAGGCTTTGAAAGACGGAGGAGTGATGATTTTGCTGGCTGAGTGCCGTGACGGCTTTGGCAACGGCACATTCTTCAGCTGGTTCCGACATAAAAATCTGGAAGAGTTTGAAGCAGCTCTGCGGGCGCAGTATGAAATAAACGGCCAGACCGCATACTCACTTCTGCAGAAGGCACTTTGCTTCAGGATCATTCTTGTGTCAAAGTTTCCGACACAACAGGTTGAGGAGATGGGCATGATCCAGGCACGGACTCTAGATGAAGCAATGGAGCTGGCGGTCGGTATGTTGCCGGAAGAGTGGCGCTGCTATCTAATGCCGGAGGCTGGGAGTGTATTGCCGGTGGCTGTCGCATGATTGTCCGGTTATAATTGATGTCATAAATTGGTTGCCAGTAGGGCTCTTCGTTGTTATGGTAGCGCCGTTTGCCTATCAATATAACCAAGGATGTGAATGGATGGAATTGCACGATCAACTTAAATCTCTCGGTTCAGGCGCCACCACTTACAACTATGACAAGCCGGATGCCGGTCTGCTGGAAGCTTTTCCGAGTCCTTTTGCCCGGACAGAGCTGAACCCTGCGGGGGCTGTCGGTACCCTGCATATTGAATGTCCAGAGTTTACTTGTCTCTGTCCGATGACAGGCCAGCCTGATTTCGGAAAAATAGTCATTGATTATCAGCCGGAACAGCTTTGTGTCGAGAGCAAGAGTTTGAAGCTGTATCTCGGCTCGTTCAGGATGCATGGTGAGTTCCACGAAGCAGGTGTAAACCGCATCTGCAATGATTTAGTGAAGCTGCTTGGCCCCGTCTGGCTGACGGTACGAGGCGAGTTCACACCGCGCGGCGGTATCCCGTTCTGGCCGACGGCGGAATACCGGAAGAAATAGCGCCAGCTATTTATATACACATTTCCAAGGAGAATAAGCTGTTATGTTTTCTACGTCCGACTTTAAAAAAGGGCTTGTCATTCAATTGGATGGCGCTCCCTGTCTGATCACCGATATCAACGTCAGTTCGCCCACCGCGCGTGGAGCCAACACAATGGTAAAGACCAAATACCGCAACCTGATTACCGGTCAGGTGTTGGAGAAGACCTTTCGTTCAGGCGACAAGGTGGATGAAGCAGATTTTGAGCGCCATAAAGGGCAGTTCCTGTATGCTGACAGCGGCAACGGGATATTTATGGATCTTGAAAACTATGAACAGTTCGAGATGCCTGCCGATGAGTTTGAGCCGCTCTCGCTCTATCTGCTCGATGGCACCGAAGTTGTGCTGGGTCTGTTTGAAGGTCGGATGATTACGGTTGATTTGCCAATGACGGTTGAACTGGTCGTGACTGAAACGCCGCCGGTCATGAAAAATGCAACTGCGACCGCTGAAACAAAGGAAGCGATCCTCGAAACCGGGCTGAAAATACGGGTTCCTCCTTACCTCGAATCTGGCGAAAAGGTGAAGGTTGACACACGGGATGGCCGCTTTCTGTCGCGTGCATAAACGCAATTATGGAATACGAGTAATGTTCTGGTTCGCTTGATTAGCAGGCAAGAAAATTAGTGTGAAAGATTGTGTAAAATTATCCGACAAACAAAGAGAGGGGCCATTTGGCCCCTCTCTTTATGTATATAGGTAACAGGTGTGGTTAGTTCTTGGCAAACAGCTTGCGGGCAAAACCGAGACCGGCCAAACCAGCACCCAGCAGAAGCATGGTGGATGGCTCAGGAACCGGGGTGGTGCCGGTGCCAGGGTTCGGGTTAGGCAACGTGCCACCATCAAGGGTCAGCACCGACTTGGCTAATGCGACTGCCCATCCTTCGTCCCTTGCGTCTATTTCCATAAAAATTTCAAGTCCAACGGCTATATCATCAAAAAAGTTTGCTCCTAGAGTAAAGGTAGTATACGACCACATGTCGTTTTCGCCTGTCAGGGAGCCAATTAAAGTCATTACTCCGTTGTCATATGCATAAATGTTGTCGAGTTCGCCTTCGTAACCATTTTGTGGCTGCCCTGCCCAGTCAACATCAAACGCACTGATACTCAATGTTGCGGTAGTAAAGCTGCCACCGATGGCACTGTGTGTCCAGCCCCAGTCCTCACCGACCCAGCGGTAATATGGGCTAACGTAAGTTGAGGCCAAGTTTGGGGTAAAATAGCCTGTGGGAGACTGTACTACATCAATTAAAGCGCTTGCCGGATTGTACGTACCCAAAAGAACCGTTGCTGCCAATGCGAGTACTGATAGTATTTTTTTCATGGCATTCCTCCTTGTTAACATGGTTGACTTTTGATGAACGACGATGGTGATAAACTGCTAATATAACTAGCATAAGTTGTGCCAGCTAATTAATACCGTGTAATAACAGTGTGTTGGGTTTGTGTGAACGTTTGCTTAGGCCTAGTCTGATAAAATATGTAAAGAAATTCAACAAAACTGTACTGAAGACAGATAGTTCCTCGGTATCAACTGATTTGGCGAAAAGGTGAAGGCTGATACCCGGAATGGGGGACGCATTCTGCCATGTGCGTAACTGCTGAAAACCGTTATAAAATCGCTTGACATAGATGTTTGCATCCCCTATTATACAAAACCCTACGGGCCTATAGCTCAGTTGGCTAGAGCCACCGGCTCATAACCGGTTGGTCCCAGGTTCGAGTCCTGGTGGGCCCACCATTTCACACCATCGAGGGAAAACGCCGGATGCCGGCCAGATATTTGGGAACGCCCCGTTATCATACCTCACCACGAGAGTGCACACCGCAAGGTTGCACTCTTTTTGATTTGTGCCTATGAAAATTCCTAAAACATCGGACATGCTTGGAATCATTAACAAAATTGCGCCGACATCGCTGGCGGAAACGTGGGACAATCCAGGACTGCAGATAGGTGATCCGGCTGCTGAAGTAACCCGGGTTATGGTTGCCCTAGATCCAACACCTGACGTAATCAACTCTGCCCTCAAAGCTTCAATTCAATTGCTCGTTACTCACCACCCTCTCATATTCAAGCCACTCAAATCAATTTCAACGACAACACCGCTCGGCGCTTCCATGCAAAAGGCTATTATAGGTGGACTGTCGATAGTCTCATTGCATACCAACTATGATATTGCCCGTGACGGATTAAATGATTTGCTGGCGAGCAAGCTCGGGCTTTCAAAGTGTGTCCCTCTACGGGTTACAACCACTTGTGAGTTGTTTAAGCTGGTTGTCTTTGTTCCCGTTGACCACGTCGAACAGGTGCGTTCTGCCCTGTTTGACTTTGCCGTAAAACAGGGGAATTACCGCGACTGTTCCTTTGCCGCAGGCGGAGTAGGGACATTCACTCCGCTTGAAGGTGCAGATCCGTTTATCGGAGCGGCAGGAGAATTCACCACAGTAAATGAAGATCGGCTTGAACTCCTGATTGAGCGCGGCCAGTTGCCTCGAGCTGTCAAGGCTTTGCTGACAGCACATCCCTACGAGGAGCCGGCCTTCGATATCTACCCTCTGATGAACGAAGGGGAAAAACTTGGTCTTGGGCGGATTGGACGTTTGACAGAGGCTACGACGCTGGGTGAGTATGCCAGTCAGCTTAAAGAAGTTCTGTCATCACCGGCGCTTCGCTATGTGGGTGATCCAACGACTAAAATTTTGAAGGTAGCGATTTGCAGTGGCAGTGGCGCCTCTTTGCTGCACGAGGCCGTCCGCTTTGGCGCAGACCTGCTCGTGACCGGAGACATAAAATATCATGAGGCTCGCGAGGCCGAAGATCTTGGTCTGGCCCTGATTGATGCCGGTCATTTCCCCACGGAAATAATTATGGTGGATGATATCACTGTTCGACTTGGCCGAGCGCTTGTCTCAGCTGGATATACTAATTGCAGTGTTGAAGCATGCCGAACGGAAATGGATCCGTTTCGAATATAGCCAGGAACAATCAAAACCAATTTGTGGTAAAGGGGAATCAATTGAAAAAGAAACTGGATATGCTGGAAGAGTTACAGGAGGTCGATCAACAGATCGACTCTCTCAAGGCAGCTCAGGACGGGTTGAAGGCTGAACTGAGTGGGATTAGCCAAGGTGTTGATTCAGCACGGGAGGAGCTGGCCCTCCTCGAAGCTAGCTTGGCCAAGCTTGAAACTGAAAAGAGTGAATATGAGGCTACCCATGCTGCGGAGCTGGAAAACATCGTCAGATCCGAAGCAAACATGAAGGAGATCAAGACCAATAAAGAGTTTCAGGCGGTTGGCCGCGAAATTACAGCTGCCAAGAAGCAGGTGACTGATCTTGAAGAACAGATGCTGCAGAAGATCGGTCAGATCGAAGAGCTTTCCGGTGAGCTTGAGGCAAAAAAGAGTGTCTGCGATGAGCTGGCCAAAAACTCCGCTCAGCGCGTCGTCGCAAAGCAGGCCGAAATTGACAAGATCCAGTCCGGGATAGACGCAGATATTAGCCGTCGGGAAAGTGTTGCCAAGGGGTTGCCTGCCAGTCTGGTTAAGAAATTTACAATTCTCCGTGAACAGCGCCGTGGGCAGGCACTTGCTATTGCCAGCGACGGTTATTGCATGGGGTGTAACATGCAGTTACCACCGCAGTTATATAACAATCTGTACAAGTATGAGGAGTTGCTTGCATGTCCTCACTGTCAGAGGATACTGATCCTCAAGTTACAGCAGCAGTAAGCAGGAGCGGGAGCATAACGCTCCTGCGTCAGTTTGGTTGAAGTAGTCCAGATGGTCGCTGCCGGTTTATCCGGTGGAGGAAAGTCCGGGCTCCATAGGGCGTGACGCTGGATAACGTCCAGCGGGGGTGACCCCAGGGAAAAGTGCCACAGAGAGAAGTCCGCCTGCCTCGGCAGGTAAGGGTGAAAGGGTGAGGTAAGAGCTCACCGGGTCTGACGGTGACGTCAGATGCCAGGTAAACCCCGTCAGGAGCAAGACCAAATAGGGGGGCGTTAAGGGTGGCCCGCCCGTGCCTCCGGGTTGGTTGCTTGAGGTTGCCGGTAACGGTATACCCAGATGAATGACCATCGCCCGGGAAGGGGTAACCCGACTCGGGAACAGAACCCGGCTTACGGACTGCTTCAACCAATACTTAACAAAGAGCAAAGCAGGTTTAAGTGAACGATCAGCAGCTGTGGAATCTCGGCACTGTGCGCCTCAAAGCACTACTTGCGGATCTATCCGTTGCAAAAGGGCTGGCGTTGACGCAGCTATTAACCCGCTATCGGGAGGCAAAAGAGGTTTTTGCTGCAGTGGTTGCGCGTGTTGACGCTGATTCTATATGTCGAGAGTGTGAGGGGCAATGTTGTTTGAATGGCAAGTATCGGATAAATGTATTCGATGCGCTTGCCCGTGCCGCAGCAGAAACCCCAACATCCGCAGATTTTTTTCAGAAGCCGGTCTGCCCGTACGGGACTGACACCGGCTGCACAATGGAACCGGGGCTTCGCCCTGCAGACTGTGTCTTATTCATTTGTGAGGCGATTGAGCAAAAAATGTCACCGCAGGCCCGGTTGGTTCTTGCTGAGCAGGAACAGGATATTCGTGAATGCATCCGGAAGGCTTCAAGTCTTACAGGAGAACCACTGGGGACTCCTCTGCTGCTCTGGGCCGCTAGAGCAGAAATAAATCCAAATTAAAAGCGTAAAGGCAAATATTAAATGGCCACTATTAATGATCTGGTACTTATTCATGTAGACAATAAGCCGGGCTTCTATGCCCGTATTGAAGAGATTGTCCCTGACGTCAAGCCCGGTTGGTGGCAGGTCACGTTACTCGTGCTTACATTTCCAATGCAGGTTTTTACCTGGATTCTTGATGATCTCCAGATCGAAGGCGCCGACTTTACTATGGGTGGTACGCCGCTTCGTTTGGAGGATGTGGTCTCTCCGGTCGAATTAGAGAGGATTGAGAAGGAAAAAGCTGATACGGAACGAGCGAAAAAAGTCCGCCAGGAGGGTGGAGCTCCCAAGGTGATTTCATTGATGGATCGACGCAAGAAATAAGATCCGCTGATAATACCATAGCAATAAGAGGGCCCTTCCTGAAATCATTGGAAGGGCCCTCTTTTATCATGCCATTATTTTGGGTCTGCTTACTCGCAGCTGAAAACAGCTTCTGTGCGGCGATTTTTTGCTTTGCCTGCCGCAGTTTTGTTAGAGGCAACCGGCTTGGCGAAACCGTACCCCTTGGCAGTAAGGCGACTGCCGTCTATTCCGAATTTATTTATGATGTAGTTACGTATGTTATCAGCACGTTCCTGTGATAATTTCAGGTTTGCTGCTTTGCTGCCGTCGGAGTCTGTATGTCCTTCGATGGTCCCCTTTGAGCGAGGGAACTCTTTCAGGAAATTGCCTAATTTATCAAGCTCATCGTGGTATTTGGCCTTGATGTCTGCTTTGTTTGTGTCAAAAGAAATTGCGATAACTGCCGGTTTATCGCAGAATTTTTTTGCTGCTTCCGCAGGGCATCCACTAGCTTCAACAGGTACTCCCGCCGGAGTCCCGGGGCATTTGTCAATATAGTCGGCAACTCCATCGTTGTCTGAGTCAACTGGACAGCCTTTGGTGTCAACGACTACACCGGCAGGTGTCCCGGGACACTTGTCAAGATAGTCCGGTACGCCGTCCTTGTCTGCATCAAGCGGACAGCCGTCGCTGTCAACAGCCACACCTATAGGTGTGCCTGGGCATTTGTCGAGAGTGTCGATAACTCCATCACCGTCAGAATCTGTCGGAGGAGCCGGTACTGGCGCTGGAACGACAACAGGTGCCGGTTCTGGTGCTGGTGCTGCAACGACTTTAACTGGTTCCGGTTCCGGTGCAGGTGGCGCAGTAACAGCTTTAATTGCCGGTGCCGCTGCACCAAACTGGAAGTAGGCTCCAAGGGTAAATTCCAGGTTGTTAAATGTGTTTGAGTCGTACTTGTAAAAAAGGTGTCGGACATCACCCCTAACGGCAAGGTCGTCGGTCAGAAAGTATTTGATGCCTGCCCCGTAGTCGAAAGTGCCGCGGGTTTGTGAATTAGCGGTGCCATTAAAATCTACACCGGAATACCCGGCGGCAAGGTATGGAACTAGTACGCTGTCCGGAAAAAAGTGGTAGAGGACCTGCCCCCCATAACGATTCATAGAAACGTCTGACTGTTTAACATAGTCATACAGGGCCTCAATACCAATGGCTTTAGTGAGGTTATATCCCGCCCGCGCTCCCAGTACCAAGGCCGTATCAATATCTTGGTCATCATCAAAAACATAGCCACCAACCAGCGGCGTCACTGCAAAGGCTCCCTCTTTAACCGCCCCGAATGCTGCTGTGGCAGAGGCTATCAGGCAGGCCGTCAGAATACTTCCGATCACTTTTTTCATGGTTCTTCCCCCTTTAGAAATTTTAACTGCCGATTTAATGCCATTCTTTTCCTGTTTGCCGTAAGCAATAAAAACATCGACACAAAAAATATATCTCACCTTTATAATGATGCAAGTAGTAGGGGTAAAATATTGCAATTTTATTCAGCCTGCATTACTCTCCATATGCCGTGCTTTCGGTAAATAAATAGCTCTATGCGCCTTACATCAAGGAGGATCGACCATGTTTTTTCCACAGTTCCGTGCCCGCAGGATCAGAGGTAGTGAAACCTTTCGCCGGATGGTCCGGGAAACATCCCTCTCAATTAACGATCTTGTCTATCCCATGTTCTCAGCGTTCGGCAGCGGAATTCGCAAAGAAATCTCCTCCATGCCGGGCATCTACCAGCAGTCTATCGAACATATTGTCGCCGAGGCCAAAGAGGTCCGCGATCTGGGGATCCCGGCGGTATTGCTGTTTGGCATCCCTGAGGCCAAAGATGCGGTCGGCAGTGACGCTTACTCTGATACCGGCATTATTCAGGAAACAATTCGTGCGTTGAAAAAAGAAGTGCCGGGGTTGGCAGTCATCACAGATGTCTGTATGTGTGAATATACCGACCATGGTCACTGTGGAATTATCAAAAACGGCGATGTTGACAATGACTCAACATTGGAGCTGTTGGCGCGGGAAGCTCTTTCACATGTGCAGGCGGGGGCTGATATGGTAGCTCCGTCAGATATGATGGACGGGCGGGTGGGTGCCATCCGCGAAATTCTTGATGAGAACGGCTATGATGCAATCCCGATCATGAGCTATGCGGTCAAATATGCTTCCGGCTATTATGGACCATTTCGGGAAGCGGCCGAATCAACTCCGCAGTTCGGCGATCGCCGCAGCTACCAGATGGACCCGGCCAACCGCCGTGAAGCGCTGCTTGAAGCTGCCGCAGATATCGAAGAGGGGGCTGACATAATAATGGTGAAACCGGGCCTGCCTTACCTTGATATTCTGCGTGACCTGCGCAACGAGTTTGATTTGCCGCTGGCGGTCTACAATGTCTCCGGCGAATATAGCATGGTCAAAGGAGCTGCAGAGCGTGGTTGGATAGAAGAGGAGCGGGTGGTGCTGGAGACAATGACTGCTTTCAAACGGGCAGGGGCTGATATTATTATAACCTATCATGCCAAAGATGTTGCGAAGTGGCTCACTAAATAAGGTGGCCAACGTTTAATTTTTCAGTTTCGTTTGTGAGGTGGTGCTAAAACTACTGGTAGTTATCTGCTTTTGGCACGGCAATCTTGAATAATATGTCTATTTAGCCGGCGGCCTGTCCAGATAACGGGGCAGGCTGCCGCGCACTTCCAGAATCGGGCCATCTTCCAGCTCTTCTGCAGTTCCCGGATCATCTTCGTACTCTTCTTCCCCTGCCGCCCAGTTGTAAAGTTTCTGCGAATCCTTAAGCACCGGTTGCTGTGGTGTGTCAAAGGTCCGTTTCTGCATCTCTTCGTCAAACAGACCAATGCAGCCGTGAGATGCCGGTCTCCCGGGGAGATCCCTGGCATGCAGCCAGTACGCAACATTGTCGGTTCCGATGTGAAAGCGGAGTGCGTTGTCCATTGGATACTGTTCTTCGTCACCTGCTGTTTTATAAAGTGATGAAGTATGGTTGCGGTCGCGGGCAGATATACGAAACATGCCGATAGGGGTTTCAGTCGTTTCTTTGCCGGTTGCGGCTGGTGTGGAAAAAGCCAGTTTGCCACGCTCATAGGCGCCTAGCCATTGCTCGGTTACATCGACCAAAATGTATTTATCATGGCGTGCGGCTGGTTGGTAAAAAAGCGGCAGTGGAGTGTAGGCCCGGATGTCCGCCATGTTGTCTGGGACTTTGATTGTCATGCCGGGATAGACATGACGGCGGTCAACGCGGTTGAAACGCGCCACCAGGACCCAATCTGCCCCAAATAATGACTCAAGCGACTGGTGTGGTTCAATGAACTGAGCGTGCCACTTGATGTTTTTCAAGCTTGGATATTCCACCCGTGACAGGTCCTCTTTGGCCTTGTCTTCCGGTGATGCGGCCGGAGTGTCGGTCAGTGATGGTGTTCGCAGTACGGTGAAACCAACCAGCACCATAGTAAACAGCATTACCAGAACTATTTTATGTGAAAGCTTCATGCGGCTGTAGCGCATACTGGAAATATCCTTAAATCGAGATGTTAAAACTCCATGATAGTCATTTACAGGCCACTATTCAATAGTTGTGATCACACCGGTTAAAATTTCTGGCATCAAATCAGGACAGGTGCTAAATTGGTAAGGTAATTTTATTCAGCTACAAACTTGGAGGACAGCTTGGAAGAGCCGTATTTGAACGCTACGTTCAACCAGTTTGCCAGTGATAACTACGCCGGGATCTGCCCTGAGGCCATGAAGGCAATGCAGGAAGCCAATGGAGGGTTTGTCTCTTCTTATGGCGACGACCTTTGGACGGAGCGAGCCTGCCAACACCTTCGTCAGGTTTTTGAGACAGAGTGCCAGGTGTTCTTCGTGTTTAACGGTACTGCGGCTAATTCACTGGCGTTGGCGTCTCTGTGCCGTTCGTACCACAGTGTTATCTGTCATGAACTGGCCCATGTTGAGACTGATGAGTGCGGTGCACCGGAGTTTTTCTCAAACGGTACCAAGCTGCTGCACGTTAATGGTCCTGATGGTAAGTTCGATCTGGCAGAGGTCGAGCGTGCTATCACACGTCGCAGTGATATACATTATCCTCGCCCAAAGGTGCTGAGCCTGACCCAGGCAACTGAAGTCGGTACGGTGTACACTCCGGATGAAATCAAGTCTGCCAGCTTGTTGGCCAAGCGTTATGGCATGCGGGTACATATGGACGGAGCACGTTTCGCCAATGCTGTTGTGTCGCTGGATGTTGCTCCGGCAGAGATAACCTGGCGTGCAGGGGTTGATGTTCTCTGCCTTGGTGGAGCAAAAAACGGCATGGCTGTTGGAGAGGCGGTTGTTTTTTTTGATCGTGAACTGGCCCATGAATTTGACTATCGCTGCAAACAGGCAGGGCAGTTGGCGTCCAAGATGCGCTTCATTTCGGCTCCGTGGATCGGGATGCTCGAAGGCGGCACCTGGCTGGAAAATGCCCGTCACGCCAACGATTGTGCTGCATTGCTCGAAAAACACCTGTCCGCAATTGACGGCGTCCGCATAATGTATCCGAGGCAGGCGAACTCGGTGTTCGTGGAAATGCCTGAAACAGCTGTTGCTGCTCTCAAGTCGGCCGGTTGGTACTTTTATTCATTTATCGGATCAGGAGGAGCGCGCTTTATGTGCTCTTGGCAGACAACTGAGCAGGACGTGCTCCAGTTGGCTGAAGCGGTGAAATCTGCTGCCGCAGTCAAGTCGCTATAATTCAGGGAGTTGTTACATGATCAAAACAGCAACATTCGAGGCTTTATTGAACGATGCTCTTCCTGATGGCAAGGGTGGATTTCATTTTACCCTGGAAGGGAAAACCTACCATATTCTTGACAAGGATGAAGTGCGGAAAATTGCAGAAGCACATGGCTATATAATTATTTATTGATTGGTCAGTCGTCTGGGAAAGGTTCGTTCTAGTTTTGAGGGTGGGCCTTTTTCTGTCAAAAGAAAATGCGTAGTGCCTTATGTTTAAGTTAGATCTCTGTTGTCGTGGATTATTGGTATGACAGCTTTTGATTTTTCCTAAAAAAGTTTGTGTATGAATATGAGGCTTGCATTTTGTGCATCAATTGTGTAGAGAATTATTATATAACGCTGTATCATAGATTTGGCGGTTTTTTAGCCAACGCTAACTATTGACTTGATGCTTTGCCCTGATTTTATTTTAACTAAACGGACGTCCGCATGAAAAAGAAAAAAATGGTCATCTCGCAGGAAACGATGGACGTTGATTTTGTCCGTAAGGTGGAGGCACTTGCCGACACATCGGTGCGGCGTTGTTTCCAATGCGGTAAATGCTCAGCCGGTTGTCCAATGGCAACCTTTATGGAACATCCGCCAAATCGTGTTGTGCGACTCCTGCAGTTAGGGCAGTGGCGCAGGGTCCTCGAAGGACGTTCGATCTGGTATTGTGCCTCATGCGAAACCTGTTCTACCCGTTGTCCCAATAAGGTTCAGCTTGCTTCGATAATGGATGCACTGCGTAAACTCTCATGGGATGCTGAAGGCCCATCAAAGGAAAGCTATGTCCAGTTGGCCAACAAGCTTTTCTTGCAGAACATCCGCACCTATGGTCGCCAGTACGAAATGCGTCTGGCAGCAGTATTCAATGTGAAGTCCGGCCAGTTTCTTAAAGACCTTATGCTCGGCCCAAAACTTATTGCCAAGGGGAAGCTGAAGATGTTCCATAGTAAAAACAAGAACTTGTCAGAAATAGAAAAGATTTTTAGCCGTATTGAAGAGATGAGGAAAAAAGGCGAAGCACTGTAAGGGCCATGTTGAATTCTGGATTATGAATTTTGAATTTACGACAAGGAATTAGAGTATAAAAATGGACAAAACTCTCAATTATTCATATTACCCCGGTTGCTCGCTCCATGCGTCGGCAGGCGAATACGATCTCTCTACCCGGGAATTATTCAATGTCCTTGGTATTGGTCTTACCGAAATTCCTGACTGGTTCTGCTGTGGTGCAACTCCGGCCCATAACGTTGACGAGCTGTTGTCTCTGTCGCTTTGTGCCAAAAACATGGAGCTGGCCGACAAGGTTGAAGGAGATATGGCTGTTGCCTGCGCAGCATGCTTTTCAAGGCTCAAGACAGCGCAGCATGTTCTTGGTGAAAATGACGTCAAACGCAAACAGGTGGAAAAGGCCATTGACGCGCCCCTGAAGATTGATGGCAAAGTCAAGCATCTGCTTGACATCATCGCCCGTGATCTTGGCTTGGAGCGGTTGGCGACAGCAGTAAACAAGCCGCTGACTGGGCTTAAAGTTGCCTGCTATTACGGCTGTCTGCTGACCCGTCCGACGGATGTCCCTAACCTTGACTGCACCGAAGCGCCCACCATTATGGAACGGGTTATCGAAACGGTCGGAGCTGAGACCGTTGACTGGACCCACCGGTTGGAATGCTGCGGCGCCAATTTTACCCTCTCTCGCCCCGGCGTTGTTATTCAGCTGACCAATGCCATTCTTGAATCTGCCAAGGCCGCCGGCGCTGACTGCATCATGGTTGCCTGCCCTCTATGTCATGGCAACCTTGATATCCGCCAGAAGGAGATCGAGGGTGTCTATAACGCCGACTATAACATGCCGGTTTTTTATCTTACCCAACTGGTTGGCATATCTGTCGGACTCGACGCTGAGAAACTTGGCTTGGATGCTATGATTGTCAACCCGATGCCGCTTCTGAAAGAGAAAGGGTTACTGTAGCATGTCAAGAATAGGCGTCTTCATCTGCCATTGCGGCGAAAACATATCCAGAACCGTTGATGTGGAGAGGGTAGCGGCCGAAATTGGCAAGCATCCAGGCGTAGCCTTCTCTACCGACTACAAATACATGTGTTCCGATCCCGGCCAGACTCTCCTTAAAAAGGCCATTCAGGAACAGAAACTCACCCATGTCGTGGTTGCCGCCTGCTCACCCCGGATGCATGAAAAAACCTTCCGGAAAGCCGTTGAAGCGGCCGGGCTGAACCCCTTCCTCTGCGAGATGGCCAATATTCGTGAACACTGTTCCTGGGTTCACGAAAACATGGAAGAAGCGACTGTCAAGGCGATAGATATTGTCGGCATGATGGTCGAACGGGTGAAGAAAAATCGTGTACTGCCAACCATAACTGTTCCTGTCACCAAACGGGCTCTCGTCATCGGCGGCGGCATTGCCGGTATCCAGGCAGCACTCGATATTGCCGATTGCGGCCATGAAGTGATTCTGGTTGAGCGCGAACCCTCCATCGGCGGCCATATGGCGCAGCTGTCCGAAACCTTTCCGACCCTTGACTGTTCACAGTGCATCATGACCCCCAAGATGGTTGATGTTGCTAATCACCCCAAAATAAAGCTCTACACCCATAGCGAAATAGAACTGGTTGAGGGTTATATAGGTAATTTCCAGGTCACGATCAAGAAAAAGGCCCGCTCGGTGGATGAAGATAAATGCACTGGTTGTGGCGTCTGTATGACAAAATGCCCGCAAAAAAAGATTCCCAATAAATTCGACCAGAATATCGGCATGCGTACGGCTATCTATGTTCCATTTCCACAGGCGGTGCCGAACACTCCGGTTATCGACCGCGACAACTGTACCTGGTTCAAAACCGGTAAATGTAGTGTGTGCCAGAAGGTCTGCGGCCCTGGAGCGGTAGATTTTGAACAGCAGGACTGTTTGGTTGTCGAAGCGGTCGGTGCAATCGTCGTTGCCACCGGCTTCGATCTCTACTCCATTGCCGAAAAGCCGAAGGGCTCTCCCATCAAAGGGTATGGCGAGTTTGGTCATGGCAAAATTCCTGATGTCATCGACGGCATGACATTCGAGCGTCTGGCGAGCGCTTCCGGTCCGACCGGCGGCAAGATTCTGCGCCCATCAGACGGCAAGGAGCCGAAACAGATTGTCTTCATTCAATGCATCGGCTCCCGTGCCCGTGAAAAAGGGATTTCCTACTGTTCGAAGGTGTGCTGTATGTATACCGCCAAACATACCATGCTCTATCACCATAAGGTACATGACGGTCAGGCCTACGTCTTCTTCATGGACGCCCGTACCCCCGGCAAAAGTTATGACGAATTTTGGCGCCGTTCAATTGAAGAGGAGGAAGCGGTATATATCCGCGGCATGGTCTCGCGTCTCTACCAGAAAGGGGACAAGATCGTCGTCATGGGAAGCGACATCGCCGTCGGTGTTCAGGTCGAGATCGAAGCGGATATGGTTGTTCTGGCTACGGCTATACAGCCACAAAAAGGTGCAGATACGCTGGCCCAGAAACTGGGGATATCCTATGACAAATATCATTTTTACTCAGAGGCACATGCCAAACTGCGTCCGGTAGAGTGTGCCACCGCCGGTATCTATCTGGCTGGTGCCTGTCAGGGGCCTAAGGATATCCCGGAAACGGTTTCCCAGGCGAGTGCCGCTGCTGCCAAGGTGATGACACTTTTCTCCAGGGATAAGCTGGAGCGGGAACCGATCGTGGCCCGTGTCCGTGAAGCCGGCTGTGTTGGCTGCTTCGCCTGCAAAAAAGTCTGCGCCTATGGCGCGGTGGAGGAGAAAGAGATCCGCGACCGTCAAGGCAACCTGATCAAAGTGGTAGCTTACGTCAATCCGGGTGTCTGTGCCGGCTGTGGTACCTGCCAGGCGACCTGCCCGTCTAAGTGTGTCGAGCTGGATGGCTACACTGATGAGCAGATTATTGCCATGATCGAGGCGCTTTAAGGAGAATCACAAGATGCTCGCTCGTTTGCTTTTGCCAGTAACGTTACTGTCTATGCCTCTCTGTAGTGGCTGTTCAAACTACAATTTTTCCAAGGCGGTTTATGAAGGTGTCCAGACGCGGGATCAGCTACAGTCGACCCCATCCGAGAGGGCGGGTAAACCTGGACCAATGAATTACCAACAGTATGAATCGGAACGGAAACGCTAATCTATGAACCACACGACTCAACATAGCTTCGAACCAAAAATAATTGCTTTCGTCTGTACCTGGTGTACATATGCAGGTGCGGATCTGGCTGGCACCAGTCGTATGCAGTACCCGGCCAATGTCAGGGTTCTCAAGTTCCCATGTACCGGGCGCATTGACCCGGTATTCATTTTAAAGGCGTTCCAGCAGGGGGCCGACGGGGTCCTTGTTTCCGGCTGCCACCCGGGCGATTGCCACTACATTGCCGGAAATTTTCATGCCCGGCGCCGCTTTGCTGCTTTCCGAAAACTGCTTGAATTCATCGGCGTCGATCTGAATCGCCTCCAGTTTTCCTGGGTTTCGGCCGCCGAAGGGGGGAAGTGGGTCGAAGTGGTTACCGACCTGACAGAAAAAGTGCGTGCTATGGGGCCGATGGTAGAGTTTAAGGAACTGGCGCTGGAAGAACAGTGGTCCGGAGTTATCGACACGCCGGAATTGAAAGAAGCGTATAACGCCATCTGACGGGATATACATGAGCACACGCGTACCAGACACATCCATATACTTCGCTGTTACTGAAGGAATCCGTGCCGAGGCAAATCGTCTGCTATCTGCCGGGGAAGTAACTGCGATCGTCGGTTATACAACTGGCCGTCGCACTGGTTCCTCTCAGCCAATTATTGTCACCGATGCTGATGATACCGCTAGACTTTGTTTCTCAGTGACTAGCGTTAACAACCTTGCCGTCTACCTTACAAAGGCAAAAAAAGAAATTCCGAAGAATGGAAAAATCGGCATCGTCGTCAAGGGGTGCGACCTGAAAGCACTTGTCGGATTGATGGGGGAGTCACAGCTCAAACGTGAGGAGCTTTATTTGATAGGCGTCCCCTGCGTCGGAGTGCTGGCATCAACGGTACAGCCCTCTACAGAGCTTACAGCGGAGACAATAGCTCCCAAGTGCCGTGAATGCGATGCCCATCTGCCGAGCGGATGTGATTTTTTACCGGATGTGGCATTGCCGCCGCTGCCGCAACTGGATGGAAAATACACGGCAGAAATAGCCCGTCTGGAGGCGCTGACGCCGGCAGAACGCTGGGTCTACTGGAAAGAGCAGTTTGCCAAATGCATCAAGTGCTATGCATGCCGTCAGGTCTGCCCCTTCTGTTTCTGCGAGCAGTGTCTCTGTGATCGCAATAAGCCGCAGATGGTGGATACGACCCCCCGCCCCTCCGGCAACACCGCCTGGCACATCGTACGTGCCATGCACCTGGCCGGGCGCTGTGCCGGTTGTGCTGAATGCGAACGGGTCTGCCCGATGGATATCCCCTTGAATCTTCTCAACCGTAAAATGGCTAAAGAGCTGAAGGAGTTGTTTGATTACGAAGCGGGTTTAGAAGTTAATGATAAGGGGCCGTTGACGATGTTTACCGAAAAAGACGATCAATCGTTCATCAAGTAAGGACGCCGATGCAGAAATATATTTCACAACAAAACCTGAACACCCTACTGGATAAGCTTATCGCTAAGGGCACACGTGTCGTTGCCCCACGTATGAACGCCGGAATCCCGCTTTACGAACCGCTTGAAAGCTCCGCTAAAATGGTGACAGACCAGTTGCCGCGCCGTTCGGCCAAGGAAGCCTTCTTTCCAGTTTGCGAAGAAATCATGTCTTACGAGAAGGAGGGGCAGCAGGTCAAACTCACGGATGTAGATCCGGCCCGTTTTCCGGAGACAGTGCTAGTGGGTGTGCGCCCCTGCGATGCGGCTGCAATTCCGGTGCTGGATGCGGTGTTTTCCTGGGACTACAAGGATGAATTTTTCCTTGAGCGACGCAGAAAGACAACGGTCATCGGTCTGGCATGCACAACAGCCGACGATGCCTGCTTTTGCACGGCCGTCGGCCTTTCTCCAGCAGAAACCAGGGGAAGTGATCTGTTCCTGACCCCGCTTGATGGGGGCGGTTATGCCTGCGAGTCCTATAGTGAAAAGGGCGAGGCTCTGATTGCTGACAATGGTGAACTTTTCTCAGAGCCTGATAATTCCATGCCACTTCCTCTGGCCGTACCGCAGGCCGATAAAGTTGACCTGAAGAAGGTCAAAAGGTGGTTGGACGAGCATTTCGAAGACCCTCTCTGGGATGGTATTGCGGTGCGTTGTGTCGGTTGTGGAGCCTGCGCATTTGTCTGCCCTGCCTGCCACTGTTTTGATATTGTTGACGAAGGAACTGAAAAAGCTGGCAAACGTCGCAAGAGTTGGGATGCGTGCGGCTTCTGGAAGTTTACCCACCACGCCTCGGGGCACAACCCGCGCGACCTGCAGCCCAAGCGTTACCGCAACCGCATAATGCACAAGTTCAAATACTACGACGATAAGTTCGGCCAGACACTCTGTACCGGTTGCGGTCGCTGCGTGCGCATCTGCCCGGTCGGTATTGATATTGCGGCAATTGTTGATGAGATAAACAAGAAATAAAAAGGTTTGATAAAAATGTGTGATCACGCCAACAAGAACATCTACCTCCCCTATCTGACTACAGTTGCTGAAGTCATCGACGAAACCCCGGACGTTCGTACTCTTCGCCTGGTCTTTCAGGACGAACAGGTCAGGGATAGTTTCAGTTTCCGTGCCGGCCAGTTTGCCGAATATTCGGCCTTTGGTGCCGGTGAGGCTACCTTCTGTATCGCATCATCACCGACCCGTACTGGGTATGTTGAGTGCAGCTTCCGCTCTGTTGGCAGAGTGACTGAAGAGTTGCGCCGCCTGGAAGTAGGGGACAGCATGGGGTTCAGGGGACCTTACGGCAATTCCTATCCTATTGAGGAGTTCTACGGCAAAAACCTGGTCTTCGTTGCCGGTGGCATTGCCCTGCCGCCGCTCAGAACTCTTATCTGGAACTGTCTTGATCTGCGCGACAAGTTTGGCGATATCACCATCGTCTATGGAGCCAGGACCGAGGCTGACCTTGTATATAAACGTGAATTGAAAGAGTGGCAGGAGCGCGGGGACGTGCGGTTGGTGAAAACTGTTGATCCGGGAGGAGCTGGACCGGAGTGGGACGGCAAGGTAGGTTTTGTGCCCACAACTCTTGAGGAAACTGCTCCCTCTGCAGAGAATGCTGTTGCCCTGGTTTGCGGGCCGCCGATCATGATCAAATTCACCCTGCCGGTGCTGGAGAAGCTCGGGTTCAGTGATGAACAGGTTTATACAACGCTTGAAAACCGTATGAAGTGCGGTTTGGGGAAATGCGGCCGCTGCAATGTTGGGAATGTGTATGTCTGCAAGGATGGCCCGGTATTTACTGCCAAGCAGGTTAAGGCTATGCCGATGGAGTTTTAATTACTTTGATGCTGGGAGAGCAGGAACGATTTTCAGGTTGAGGTCTTTTCCATTGATAACAGAGTGGAAAAGGTAAATCAGCGGAAGTTCAACATCTTTATCTGCATTTAATTCATCAAATGAAATCTCCAGAGTTTTTGCTATTCCCTCGATCACGTTACGCGGATTCTCATCGGTTTTGAAGTATAGTAGTTTGATTTTGTGGCTCGCCAGCAGTCGTTCAAGTGTATATGCCTCGGCCGTTCCAAGGCCGCAAAACGTGACGACTTCCAGAGCTTTGCAGGATAGGCTGATGCTCTCTACTTCTATAAAGGGGGAAAGTGCGGAGACGCGTACACCCAATAGTTCCGCTACCTCACGCGCCAGCAGGCAGGGTTGGCCAGGCTCTACAGCAACTTCTCGCACGTGGTTTATGTCAGTTGTTTGGGTCGGGGCGGCTACCGATTCTGGAAGGGTAGATCGGTCAGTTTTTGTTGCCTTGTCAGTTGCCGGTGGAAGCGGTATTATAAGGCGTTGACCTACTGACAGACTTTCCGGTTTCCGGATATTGTTCAGGCGCATTATCCCCGGAATAAGCTGTTCGGCGGCCTTATTGGATAGCCCATAGCGGTGCATCAGGATCAGAAACAGATTGTCTCCCGGTAAAACGGTATATCTGCTCTGTTCTCCCTGTGAGCGGAGTGCGGCTGTCACGGACTCCGTTGATTCATTGCGTGATCGTTGATCCATTGAGCGGCGAACCGGAGCACGCCGAAGCTCTTTCAGGTCGATGTCGTATGGTTCCTGAACAGCACCAGCCTCAAAAGTACATAACGCGATTCCAGCCAATAATATGACTAAAGTCCAAATTTGCTGTCGTCTGTCACATACCATTTTCACGCCTTGTCCCTGTTGCCTGATGTTCTTGAAATTCAGTCTTTCTTCGGTCCCAAAGCGTCCTCAATTTTTTTCTGATCAAACCCCTCGATAATTCTGCCATTAATCAGAAATGTAGGTGTCGAATCAATGTTGTGCTTCCTGGCAATATCAAGCTGTTCTTCTTGAAGTTTGATCCCTCTTGAATTGGTCTCAAAATTTGGACGCCGGTCGAGGCTGCCGGACATAACCATATGGTATGCCTTGGCTTTATCCTGTTGCGACAGGACATATTGTATTTTTTCTTTTGCCTTGGGATGCATGGGTAAAGGATAAAAAAAGATGTGTCTGGTGACATCGCTTCTTCCCTCAAAGTACTTGGAAGCTTTGCGGCAATAAGGGCAATCAGGGTCGGTGAACTCAACTACCGTCTTAGGACCGCTACCGATGGTGATCGCCTTGCTATATTCCGGATTTGTTGCATCAGCTGGTTTAGCTGCTGTTAGAGAGAGAAACAGCATTAAAAGAATGATATATTTCATTTATACCTCAACCGGAGCAAACGCTTCCGCCTCTGAAGATTTAATAACAGGCAAAAGAATAACAAATTCACTCCCCTGTCCAGTTTTACATTCTGCCCAGATCATGCCCTGAAAACGCTCAATAGCTAATTTGCAATATGCCAGTCCCATCCCGGCTCCGCCCAGATCTCTCCCGGTTTTTCGGTTGAATTGAGTATATCGGTCAAAGATGCATTCAAGTTCGTTAGCTGGTATTCCATTGCCTGTATCACTAACAACTACCTTGACAAAATGGTCACGTTTAAAGAAATCTGACGGTACCTGCGCATAGTCAGGAATTTTTATTCCAAGGATGCCTTTTCCAGTAATACAGTGGCAGGAAATTGATATTCTTCCTCCTTGAGGAGTAAATTTTAGTGCGTTGCCCAATAGATTTCCGAGAACCCTGATAAATGAGTTTTTGTCCACCTCGATTTCTGTCTTCAAGGGCTCTAAATCTACTGAAAGATCTATGCCCTCATGTCTGGCTGGTCTTGCGAACTGTTTGGAAACTTTGCTGATGAGCTCATTGATGTTGCATGGACGAATATTCATCTGCATTTTTCCGGCTTCGAACTTTTTGATGTCGAGAAGGTTGTCGATCATCAGGACAACTTCATTGCAACTGTCGATAGCCGATTGAAGGTATTCTTCTTGTTCTTCGTTAACGGTGCCGAGACACCCTTCCCGAATTATATCTATCGACCCTATTACAGCCGTTAACGGATTTTTCATGTCATGCGAAAGCATCAGTATGAAGTCATCTTTTTCCTGCTGCAATCGCATTTTTTCGATCCGTTCCTCTCTATGAGATAAAGTACGCTCAATTCTTTGCTGCAAATCTTCAAATGAAAAAGGCTTGGAAATATAATCATCTGCACCATCTTTCATGCACTCAACGGCAAGTGCTTCACTGCCGTGACCACTCATCATGATAACGGCAATGTCGCTACACAGGCTCTTTAGGTGTTTTAAGACAGTCACGCCGCTTATTCCCGGCATTTTAATGTCAAGTAGTACAAGCGTGAAATTCTTGTCTTTTTCAAGTATATCCATGGCATCAGAGCCGCTTGAAACCATAGAAGAAGTGTAGCCTTGGAGGTCAAGAAACTCTTTCAATGTTTTGCCAATAGCGGGCTCATCGTCAACAACCAAAATCTTATTTCCTTTTTGAATTTTCACTGGTTGCGCTCACTTTTCATGGTTGAAAGGAATGCTTCGGCCAGGATCAGATCTTCTGGTGTCGTAATTTTTATATTGCGATAATCACCCCGGATAATATGCATTTTCCCTCCGTTGTGTTCGATAATGGATGCGTCATCAGTGCAGTGAAAGCCATTCATCTCGGCAGATAGATGCGCCGCATGAATTATCCCAAAACGGAATGACTGCGGCGTTTGTGCTTGCCAAAGGGATTCACGGGGGGGGGTGTCACACACTATGCCGTCCTTAACCACTTTTATAGTGTCTTTGACAGGCACTGCTACCACAGCGCCATCATGGAGACTTGCAGTTGTTATTGATACTCTCAGCATATTTTCAGTCACCAGAGGTCTGACTCCATCGTGAATCAGAACTACATCATTATCAGAAACATACTCACGCATTGCATTCAAACCATTCAAGACGGAGTTCTGACGCTCCTCCCCTCCGGGTATGATCGCTGCAACCTTCTTAAATCTGTAGGCTTCAACTACATGTTGTCGACAATACGGTATCTCATCGGCAGGGATTACCAGGTAAATAGCATCGATCAGGGGGGACTGCTCAAAGACTGAAATGGTGCGAGCAACAATAGGCATGCCATCCAACTGCAGATATTGCTTGTTGATTGAAGCGCCCATACGCTTACCCATGCCGGCTGCTGGTATCAGAACAATAGATTTGAATTGAACCATTTTTTTCTCCGAAGGCATTATATCAGCTTCTCGCAGAGGTGCAATCACTGTATACGCGACCGGTTCAGTTGCCATTGGCAGGAGCCGTGTTGCACATCAACACCTGGCCACCATATTCAGCATTCTGCCGGACAAGTTTTTCAGCCAGATCGGCATCTTTTTTACGAAAGGCATCGATAATCTTTTCATGCTCCTGTACTGAAACCTCCATCCGCCCCGGGAGACTCAGTGATGTAAAACGGAGACGTTGGAATTTTGTCACCAAGCCGGCAATCAGCTCATGCAACTTTTCATTGTCAGCGGCCTTGATGAAAAGCTCATGAAAGTCACTGTGAATTTTGAAGAAATGCTTGATATCACCAGCTCTGGCAAGCTCTGCCAGTTTGTTGTTGATACTCTGAAGGCGCCCCAGATCTTTTTCGCTCAATTTTTCACATGCCCTTCTGGCTGCATACCCCTCCATTATGCTTTTGATGGCGTAGAATTCCTCGATGTCCTTGGGGCTGAATTCGCTGACAATAACACCGCGCCTGGGGATAACAGTAAGATAACCTTCTGACTCCAGTTGCCTGAAAGCTTCACGGATGGGCGTGCGGCTGATTCCGTAGCGTTCGGCCAGCTCAGGTTCTGAGATGTGGCTACCAGCCTTGAGTTCTCCGGAAACAATCGCATCGCGGATGTTTTCCAATATTTTTTCACGCAGAGTAAGGTGCTTTTCCAGTGGCTTTTTCATGGTGGGGTATAGCTCCCGAGAGAAATTTTGCAACATTGTATACAGTATGCAATATTTGTCAATTATAACACACTGGTTTATGTGGTTTAAGGGCGAAAAAACAGCGATTCAAAGCTGAAAAAAATAAAACCAGTCAAAAGAAAGTAACTTGTTTTTTGGGGCCCTTACAGGTAATCTGCTGCAACTATGGATCCGGTACGACACCTTAAAATCTCGTTTTTTGTCCTTCTGATGCTTATATCAGGGGGGACGCTCGGCTATATGTCCATCGAAGGGTGGCGTATGCTTGATGCTGTCTATATGACAGTTATTACTCTGGGGACGGTTGGTTTCAAGGAAGTCCATGATCTTTCTGACGGCGGCAAACTGTTCACAATGGGATTGATTGTTGTCGGTGTCAGCGTGCTGGGCTATATCGTCGGTAGTTTGGCCCAGATTATGTTCGAGGGGCAGATCCAGCGGATCATGGGGAGGAAAAAGGTGGAAAAACAGATAGAAGCGCTTTCAGGCCACTACATTATTTGCGGTTTTGGCCGTATAGGTTCGTTGATTTGCAAAGAGTTCAAGGCAAACGGACTCAAGTTTGTCATTATTGAAAAAAGCGTAGATGCAGCAGAACGGCTCCAGGAAGAGGGCTATTTATATATGAAGGGTGATGCCACCCTTGATGAAACACTGCTTAAGGCCGGAATCAACAGAGCCAAGGGACTCATTTCGGTTGTTACCTCTGATACCGAAAACGTCTATATTACCCTGACGGCACGAGGCCTCAACCCGGATCTTTACATTATGTCCCGCTCCGGTGAGGAAGGCTCAGACATCAAGCTCAAGCGTGCCGGTGCCAACAAGGTCGTATCGCCGTACACCATTGGTGGTAACCGCATGGCGCAGTCTATATTGCGTCCTAATGTGGTAGATTTTATTGAAATTGCCACCGGGCATGAGCATCTGGAACTTCAGATGGAAGAGATAGCCATCCCGGCGCACTCTGCGTTTGTTGGAGAAACACTGGTCAGTTCCGGATTCCGCAAGGAAATAGGTGTTATTATTGTCGGTATAAAAAAGAGCCACGGAAAGATGGTCTTTAATCCACATTCCCAAACCAAGATTGATGAGCATGATACGTTAATTGTACTCGGAGATCCGGCGTCCATCCACAAGCTTGAGGATCTGGTCGCCCGCACAGCAACTGATGAAGTCATTAAAAAACACAGGAAGGAGCATCATGCAATATAAGGTTCATGCCCATGTCCCATACGGTCGTTTGGCCGAGCATCTGGAGTACGCTATTGCTAACCTTATCAACCCGGAGGTTTTTTTGTCCGCCGAGGCGCTCGATAATATGGTCTGGGAAGAGTTGCATTCACTGGCAGGTGCGCTGCATGCTGCCGGCCTGAAGACGACCATTCACGCTCCCTTTATTGACCTCAATCCGGGAGCAGTAGATCCAAGTGTCCGTGCTGCAAGTCGCCATCGAATTGAACAGGTCATGAAGGCAGCTGAACAGCTAAAGCCCCAGGTCATTGTAGTTCACCCAGGCTATTCTGACCTTCATTATGGCGACAATCGTTTGGTGTGGCTGAAAAACAGCATCGATTTCTGGCAGGAATTCGTTCCACGGGCTCGTGAATTAGGAACAATACTGGCGGTTGAGAATATCTTTGAGAAGGAACCGTCCACGATCAAGGCTCTGCTTGATGCCATTGATGACCCCTGTTTCCGGCACTGTTTTGATATTGGACACTGGAATATGTTCAAAACGGTAACTCTTGAGGAGTGGTTCAGCGAACTGGGTGGGTACGTAGTCGAGAGCCATATTCATGACAATCATGGCCAGTGTGATGAACACCTGCCGGTTGGTGAGGGTGCTATTGATTTCAAACAGTTCTTTCCGCTGCTGACGCAGTACGCTCCCGCCGCTGTCTGGACGATCGAAGCGCACAACACCGAACATCTTCAGCGGGCGCTAAAAAATATTCAAATTTATCTTCCAAAATAAGGATATTGATATGTCAGAAACAATATTAGTCTGTGGCGGTTGCGGTTACATCGGAAGTCATGTTGTTCGGCAACTTTCAGAATCCAGCCGTAACGTTGTTGTCTATGACAACCTTTCAACCGGGTTTCGTGATGCTCTTACGTTGGGTGAAAAATTGGTAGAGGGTGATCTGGCAGACCGAGAATGGTTGGACGGACTGTTTCAGCAGCACCGTTTTGCGACAGTCCTCCATTTTGCCGCAGCTATCATCGCCCCTGAATCGGTCTCAATGCCTCTTAAATACTATGGCAATAATACCCGCAATACGTTGGGACTCCTGGAAATGTGTGTGAAATACGGTGTCAAGCGCTTCATTTTTTCCAGTACTGCAGCTGTTTACGGCATTCCCGAAAGTGGGTTGGCTTCTGAGGAGTGTGCTACGGTGCCGATCAACCCATACGGCACTTCCAAGCTGATGAGTGAGATGATGCTGCGTGATGTCTCTGCGGCGCATGGCATGAAGTATGTTGCTCTGCGCTACTTCAATGTGGCCGGTGCTGACCCACAGGCCCGCATGGGCCAGCGCACTCCTGAAGCGACTCATTTAATCAAGGTTGCCTGCCAGGCGGCTCTCGGAATGAGGGAGAGCGTCAGTGTGTACGGGGCTGACTATCCAACTCCCGACGGTACCGGTGTTCGCGATTATATCCACATCGAAGATCTTGCTTCCGCCCATCTGCGCGCTTTGGAATATCTTGAAAAAGGTGGCGAATCTACCACTATGAATGTCGGATATGGCACTGGCAGCAGCGTGCGTGAGGTGCTGGAGGTCGTGGAAAAAGTGAGTGGAGTCTCTTTGGAAATTATCGAAGCGGAGCGGCGACCGGGAGATCCTGCGTCGCTGGTTGCCAGAGCTGATAAAATCAGATCGCTGACCGGATGGCAGCCACGCTTTAACAATCTCGAAACAATTGTGGCTGATGCCTGGCGCTGGGAAAACAAGCTTGCTGGAAGATAGTTGTCTTTTTGCTTATAATTAGATCCCGGTAACTCTGCAAGTAACAGCACGATTGCTTAAAGCCTGATTTTAACTTGTTTTTTTTGTTTTCTATGCTACAACAGACGCAACTTAGCGCCTCTGGATATCTTGACATCCACGTATAGGATCACATGGACTTTACCTCTCTTTACAGCACCCGGATTCAGACCACCTTCGATGATGATCAGGCCGATATCCTCAAGACTTTTCTTGCTAAACATACTACCAAAGATGGTTCAAAAGTAATTCTCATTAACTATTACAATGGTTTACCTGTTTCTTATCCTGCTACTATACTTGGCGTTGAACGTGGAAATCTCGATCTTGACGTACATCCGCAGCAAGCAATTGCAATGGCCAGCGACCATTATACGCTGATTCGCAGCCCCCTTTTCACTCATCCCATCGTTGCCCATGTCCAGTATATCAATGTGGATAAACACGTAGCGTCACTCTTTAAACTCTGCTTTGTAGAGGTACTGGCTGAAAAGCGAGAGGCGGTGCGATTGAATCTGGAACCACCGGTGCATGCGACGATTCAGTGTGTGGATCAAAATATTGCCGGCTCTCTGGTGGATATTTCGACTCAGGGGATCGCGGTAACGATGGATGATTATGTCCTGCTGGAGGTTGGTGCAGAGATGTCTATAAAATTTATGCTGCCGGACTCAGTCCTGTTGAAGAAAATTCTGCTCAAGGTGCCGGCAACGCTCATAGCTATTTCCGGAGACGCTTCGCCATACCGGTATAGATTCAGTATCACGCCAGATAAACATCAGGAACAGATGCTATCCCGCTATATCTTTCAACGCCAGGTAGAAATTATTCGGGGTCTGAAGGGGGCAGTCGATTAATTGTAGTGTCGCCTCATTTTTACTGGGTGATTGCGCATCTGGCCAGCCGAAGTTCCCGGTAAACAGGGACCGGCACAGGTTTACCATTCTTGAGCTTGAGCGCACTTAAATGCAGATGTGTCGGTGAGCGCCTTTTTGCAGCGTTGTAGCCGCTTCGCCCGACAGTGGACAGTAGATCTCCCGGTTTGACAATACTCCCCAATTCGACAAACAATTTATCGTTATGGGCGTAATAAACCAACAGGTTGTTGGCCGGATCATAGACCCATATATACTTCCCGCCCCGCAGTTTACTGCCATTTTGCCACACTTTTTCCAGAGCCAATACAATACCGCCGGTCATGGAGAGTACACCAACCTCAGTGCCGCTAAGGTCATCACGGCTGTCCTGATTATGATCTCGAATAAAGATGTCATAGGCCGGATGTCCGCCGTGTCGGTTGCCACTGAAGTAATCGTAGCCGTTAGTGATGAAACCGTGATTTCTCACTTTTTCGATGGCCCAGGAACCGTAGCCTGCAACCGGAAAAAACCACTGTGCTGCTGGATAATCCCTGCCGCCACGTTGGTAGTATTCTGCACGCAGTCCAGCCAATTTAATGGAAAGTTCAGGGCGTGCAGCAGACTTACTGATTAGGCCGTCACGAATTAAATTGTTAAATTCATTGAACTCTGAACAGAGTTGGTTTGTTTGTGTTGTTCGGGATAACGCTGCTGTTTTTGCAACTGTTGGCAATTCGTTCAGATCTGTTGCGGTGGCAGCGGGTAAAATTGATGGGGATAGGCAAAAACAGAGCAATACGCATATGGCCAGTACTTTTTCTGGATTCATACGACAACGTTACCGTTGTAGCCGCATAGCAGTGGTTGCGCCTGAATGCCGGGTGCATGCACGGTAGCGGCCTGACTGGCGCGAACTGCCACGAGTTCCATAAGTACACTATCAAAACCGGTTGCAACCGCTATTTCACGGGCGGTATTGGCACTCGAAATAATTGCCAGATGTTCTGGTGAGACCTGCGCTGCTTCCGCCCACCCTCTCAGTACTGAAAGGTCAAGTTCGGAAGCTGCTGCGTGGGTGTTTTCATAACCACAGGCAATTTTGAGCAGCTTGGCAAACTGGCAGGCTATGATCGGCTCGATGAAGCCATGTGCGGCACAAGCCCGCAGAGCATAAGCCACATGATCTCCCATCATGATATAGGACTCTTCAGGCAGGGAAGGGGCAAGGGGCAAGTTGGAATAGTCCGCCCTTGACCCTTCCTTGACCCTAAAAAACTCCTGTGCGGCCATCTCGCTGCTCCTGCCGGTGGAAAGCACCACCGTCGGGCAGCCACAGGCCTTGGCAACATCAAGGGAGGCCTCTATAGTATCAGTCCAGGCCTTGGCCGATATGGGGCGCACAATGCCTGTAGTTCCAAGGATTGAAAGCCCTCCGATGATTCCAAGGCGGGCGTTGAGGGTCTTTTTGGCGCGCTCTTCACCGTCGGGGATAGAGATGATGATTTTGAATGTTGAATGTTGAATGTTGAATTCGGACAGAACCGTACCGACGGACTGTTGGATCATTTGTCGCGGCACCGGATTGATGGCCCACTCGCCAGGTGGAATTGCCAGGCCAGGCTTGGTAGCCTTACCGATACCTATTCCGCCTTCAATAACCAACCTTGCTCCTTGCCGCTCTACCGTTGCCCACACCTCTGCTCCGTTGGTCACATCCGGGTCGTCCCCGGCGTCCTTAACCACAAAACAGCTTGCGCTGCTCTCTGAAAACGTTTGGCCATGCACTTGGAAGGTAACACAGACTCCGGCCGGGAGATCAATACTAACCTCAGAAACAGAGGCCTGAGTCAGCAGCATTTGTGCCGCACCCTTGGCCGCCGCCGCCGCGCAGGCCCCGGTCGTGTAGCCCGATCTCAGCTCATTTTTCACTGCTGTGAAGCGGCCAGGATGGCCAGCGCATTCACTACTGCGGCCGCCACATTAGAGCCGCCCTTGCGCCCGATATTGGTTATAAAAGGTATGTCATGCCCACCGGAAGCCAGGGCATTTTTACTTTCCTCTGCTCCCACGAAGCCGACCGGAAGGCCAATAATAAGATCAGGTTTGGTTGCACCGGTTTCAATAAGCCGGAGCAGCTCAAACAGTGCAGTTGGTGCGTTGCCGATAACAAAGATACGGTTGTCCGGGTTAGCAACAGCCTTGCGCATGGCGGCGATGGAGCGGGTGACGCCTTCGGTTTTCGCCTGGCTGGCTACGTCTGGATCGGCGACATGACAGGACACCGGGCAACCGAAAGGGATCAGACGGGGTTTGCTGATTCCTGAAAGAGCCATATTGGTGTCGGTTACTATTCCTGCACCACTCTTGATGGCGGTGATCGCCATTTCAATTACATCATCAGAAAGAACCATTGACCGGGCATATTCGAAGTCGGCACTGGTATGGATAGCGCGGCGCACAATCTGCCATTCATCGCCAGGCCAGCCATGATCGCCCGCCTCGGTGTCGATAATGCGGAATGATTCCTCTTCAATCTTTTCAGGTTTCATGTTCAATGAGTCCATCAGTTCCATCCCAGTCTTTTAATTGATTCGCCAATACGTTCGGCCTCTATCTCCGCCAGTTTGCGGTGTACCCCCAGATGCCCACCCATCTCCATCACCAGAGAAGGGTGTCTCTTCTTGGCCTCTTCGATCTCTTCCGGTAGGTCATGCTGGACATGAGCACCCATGAAGAGGAAATACGGCATCAGAAGGATGCGTTCAGCACCACGGGCAACGCAGGTGTCGATCCCCTGCTGGATGTTCGGCTCATGCAGCTCCCGAAATGAAACTTCGACTATCTCGAAGCCGGTCATTTCCTGTACCATTGCAGCTACTTCACGGGCGGCATCATTAGCCTCGGCAATGCGGCTGCCGTGGGCCATCATCAAAATTGCGGTTTTCATTGTTTGATTCCTTTTGTAGATCATAATTCCAAAATCAGGTGGTCTGTCTGAGCAGTATCAGTTACATCAATTACAGCTGCAGCGAGCTACTTTTTAAATGTTTTGATAATATAGTCAGCTAAATGCCTTACTTCGGTATCGGAAATTGTCTTGGCGTCGAAAGAGGGCATCCCACCGCCCCCATTGCGAACTTTTCTGATTATCCTGCCGGGTTTTTTAATGCTTTTGAGGGATTTCGAAGGTTTCATGAGATTACCGCCATTAGGGTGGCAGGAACTGCAATTACTCTTGAATATAGCCTCACTGCCGGTTTCTGCTGCAAAAATTACATTTGAAAAGATGTTGATTGGTATGGCGATAGCTAACACTAAAAGGTTTTTTTTCATTATGTTTTCCTGATTGCTTAAACTGGTTGTACAAAGCTGATTTTGAGTTGGTTGGGGATCATGGGGGTATTATAAATGCTTTGGCGTATGAGGCAAGGGGAAAGAAATCGATTTTATCGCCGGCAGCCCATAAACTATTATAAAAACCGGGAGAAGACCTGATTCGAAAGCAACATGCCCCGGCGTGTCAAGGTAAGCTGACTGCCGTTTTTAGCGAGAAGTCCAAGTTGGACAAGATCAGCTGCTATCGAGCCGTATGCAGATTCCAGCGACAGCCCGAATTCACTTTCAAACGTTTGAGCACAAACCCCTTCAGACAGTCGTAACCCTAAAAACATATATTCTGACATGGCTTCATTCATCGTTAACTGGTGTTCGTCGATCCGTACCGGTTTTCCGGAGGTCAACCCTTGCCGGTAATCTTCCAGGTTGCCAGGATTGCTGAAACGGACTCCATAACCATCGCGCAGAAAGGTATGAGCTGCAACGCCAAGCCCAAGGTAGCCATCCCTCTTCCAATAGCCGCTGTTATGCTGTGACCTGTAACCGGGGCGCGCATAGTTGGCAATCTCGTAATGCTCAAAGCCGGCCCCGGTTAGAAGTTCGTCTGCCAGTTCAAACATATCTGCAGAAAGGTCGTTATCGGGTAACTCATGGCTATCAGCAGAGTAGGTGCGTGCAAAAGGGGTACCTTCTTCAACGGTTAGCCCATAGATGGAAAGATGCTCCGGGGTGAGTTCAATTGCTTGCAGCAGCTCAGTCCGCCATTGATCTAAGCTTTGCCCGGGAAGGGAGTGGATCAGGTCTGTGCTGATGTTGTTGAACCCGGCTGCGCGTGCATTTTTGAAAGTCTGACGAGACTGGCCGGTTGTGTGAATGCGTCCCATAATTTTCAGAAAACGGTCATCAAATGATTGAATCCCCAGAGAAATCCGGTTGACACCGGCATTGCGGAACTGTTTGAGCGAAATTTCATCAACGGTACCAGGATTTACTTCCAGCGTTATTTCTGCATCGGCCTGGATGCCGGTTTGATCGGTAATTTCCTCAAGCAGCAGGGCCAGTTGTTGTGGCTGCAGGAGCGACGGGGTGCCGCCGCCAAAATAGACAGAAGTCACCGGGCAGGTACCTGAAGTTCGAAGCTGTAATTCGCGGATAAGGAGTGCAGGATAATCAAGGAGCTCGTTTTTTTGGGGAGTGTTGGAGACAAACGCACAATAGTGGCATTTCTGAACACAGAACGGCACATGAATGTAGAGTCTATTGAACATGTCTGCTCCTGTTTTTTCTGACAGTTGAAAGCGGGACAACATCCTGCTACAGTGCCGTATGCTCGATCCGGTACAAATACATTATCAGAGTTACCCTTACCCGCACTACCCTCTGCTCGCGTCGGTGCGCCGCTGCGATACCTACGCTCTTAACCTGCAAGCAATCTGGACCAGTTTTAACGGGATAATGCCTCCGCCCGAAGCAAAAAAAATACTGATTGCCGGTTGCGGCACCTTTGCTCCGTACACGTGTGCCGTTGCCAATCCTGATGTGCCGATTACCGCACTGGATCTGTCAGAGCGCAGCCTGCGGCGGGCTCGTTGGCACTGCCTTCTGCACGGGAAGCGAAATATTGATTTCAGTTGCGGAGATCTGTTGGACCAAGATGCTATCGATGGCAAATTTGGTCTGATTGATTCATTTGGAGTTCTCCATCACATGGAAGATCCCCTGGCAGGTCTGAAAGCCCTGGAGCGCCGTCTTGTGACCGGGGGGGTACTCAGAATCATGCTTTACAGCCGTTATGCCCGCCGGGAAGAGGAGTCTATCCGCCGTGCCTTCAGGCTTCTCGGGGTAGGTACGCCTCGCGAGGCCCGTCGTTTGCTCAACAAGGCCAGAGCTGGGTCGCGCCTGGCTCACTATCTTGCAACGGCCTATGAAACAGCTACTGATGTTGGTGTCGCAGACGCCCTGTTACACCCGAGAGCCTGTACCTACCGGATAGATGCGCTGCTTGATATGGTAAGAGAAGCAGGGTTAAAACCGCTTCTGTTCGCTCATTATGGGGCCTGTAAGGATGTTTCTGATGAGATAAGGCGCCTTAGAATCCTTGAGGAGGGCCGACAATCTCCCGGAAACTTTGTTGTCTACCTTGGCAGAACTAATGAAGACATCTTGGGGAAACCTTCCGATAGCAGGATCGTCCTTAATCCCTGTCTGGCTTCCTCTGTAAGTTGGTTCAACTTCGGAAAACTTCGGATTCCTGCTCGGATAGGGTGCGACAACCCGCCGCTTGGATTCCGCGAAAGAAGCTTCCTGAGAACCTTTCTCCGTCCCGTATCAAGCAGTGAAATAAGCGGGGATGAAGCAAAACTGGTTGCCATGTACAAAAGGGCCCTTTTCCTGCTGGAGTACTCTCCCTAGTATTATTTACTTCCCAGTCCTGCTAGATTGAAATTTACGGTATACGATTGATTCCCTGGGCGTTGCTGTACTGCAAGGTTCACACTCCAGCATTTGTGCCGGTATTCGGCTGCATAAACCGATTCAAGAAAATCACCACGATCGAACGAGTAGCGGCCGGTGTAAGAAAGATTAAGTGGCTTTATCATCCTGGTTGAAATCCTACCCTCAAAATATTCCACCTTGTTGCGTGACATCTGGTAACCAGCGCCGATTAAGTTACCCTGCCGGTCGTTGGCTTCAACTCCCACTACAGCGGTTGACAGGTTCTTCTCGTAAAGATTATAGCGGGAATCAAAGGTTAACCGCAACAGCTTAGTCAGCCACGTGTCTGATTCGAGTGTCAGGTCACTCCACGAACGCTGACTTTCCACCAGTGTCAACAGGTCACGGCGTCCTCCCTCAATTGCATAATCTGCGCTGAGTTTGATTCTTGAAATATCGCGGTATTCAGCCGTATCACCGGGGAAAAACTTACCGTTTATCAGGCTGGTCACCGAAAGCGAAATCATATTCCGGTGAATAAAACGGTCTACATAGTCATAAAGAGGCAGTCGTTTCTGATCGCGTTCCGGTACGAAGTTGTAGCTTATTTCCGGGACTATTTCGTGCCGGATCTTTTTGAGCAGCTGATGGTTGGTGTCGTAGATGCGCGTCAGTGATGTAGAAAGCCTTAGGCCCGCCTCCGGCAGCACATCTCCACCACTGGCCTGAATTCCACCGCTGCTGTCTCGTCTGTCGGTTGTATAACCCCTGACATGCGCCCCCGTAAAAAGAGACACATTCAGATAATTGCCGGTATCCGGTAACAATGTAAGCCGGGGGAAAACGTGCAGCCTCTGCCCAGTGGTACCCGTCTTCCGATATAGATTTTCTGCTGTTGCATCAACATCAAAGTAGAGCGGAAGCGAAAAAAACTGCTGGCGGACTCCTGACATGCTGATAGCTGGAAGAGTTTGAAGCGTTGAGCGGTTATCCGTTGCGTAAAGGTCTTCGCTATAGCGCAGATATGAATTAACTGCATAATTCTGCCATGTTTTTAGCACATTGACTACCGTCTCGCTTGACTGACGATTGTATTCGCCACTCTTCGCACCGAAGTCGCTTAAAAAACTCCGGTCACTGTTGGCATTCACGGCCATGCGCAGGTTGGCTTCACGAGAAAAAATTTCTTTGTGCTCCTGGTTCAGTTGCCAGCGCCATCTATTGTCAAGCTGATCGTATATTGAATACGCGCTGATACGCCCTTCACTGCCGCGTTTTCGTATGTAGCGGTAATCAATTCCGGTTCCTATGCCGCGCTTCGAAAGTAAATCCAGATCAAACTGTAGATCCTGGCTGGGAGAGATCACCCAGTAAAACGGAAGATCAAGCTGCATCCCTCTGCTTTTGGAATAGCCGATTTGCGGAAAAAGCAGTCCGGATCTTTTCTCCAGCACGACAGGAAAAGCGATCCATGGAAGATATAGTACCGGCAGATCTTTTACATAGAAAATTACGTTACGGCCCGTGGCATAACCCAGCAGGTTGACGTTCAGTTTGTCGGCGCCGAACTTCCAGCTTGGATCAGGGATGTCACAGGTGGTCATCTCAGTGGAAGTCGCTTTATATTCACTTTCGTTGATTCGAATAAGCTTTTCAGCGGAGATATTCATTCCTGTTTCGGGAGATGTGAGTCGAGCCGAGTCCATTTCGGCACGATCGGTATCAAGGTCCAGTGTCAGTGTATCGCCCTTCAAAATATTAGACTCTTTTGTCATAACAACCGAACCGGTAGCGTACAGCATATGAGTAGCTTCTTCATACCGGATTTTATCTGCAGCCAGATTCATCCCCTTCCAGAGCACGACTACATTCCCTTCAGCGGTATAAACTCCGTCCGTCATGCTCTGGTTCATGCGGTCGGCATTGATATGTATGTTTTCATCCGGAAACGCAGAATCAGCAGCCCAGGTAGAGGGCAGCCTGTAGCAGAGCGTAAATAGTATAAGTAGATAGTAGATTCTCATCATCGAAAAAATCAGCCTCTGATTCCATTATAATTAACGTTTTCAAGCCATGCCTTAACTTCGCCCACTACGAAGAGCGAACCGCAGATCAGGATAAGATCCTCTTCGGAAGCTTCGCTGCGGGCTTTGCAGACTCCATTTACCACGGAACCGCATGACTGCGCCGCGATACTTTTTCGGTGGAAAAAAAAGGAGAGTTCTTCATCTTTTAATGCTCGTTCAACAGCTGGTGTTACAGTATAAACAGAATCAATAAGCGGCATCAGAGGCGCGTAGATCTGGTCAATGTCCTTGTCATCACAGACGCCGGTCACCAGGATAAGCCTTGAATATGAATATTTTTTCAGCGATTCCGCCAAGGCTGATGCTCCGGCGGGGTTATGTGCCCCATCCAGCAGCAATCGCGGGGTCCCGGGTATCAATTCCATTCGGCCCGGCCAATATGCCTTGGAAATACCTTCTTTAAATGCAGGCGTGGTGATTCTGATTCCGCCGGCTTCAAGCGACTCCGCCGCAGCAAGAGCGACAGCCGCATTCGAAGATTGATACTGTCCGGAGATCCCGGGTGTTATCTGAGTAAGTGTCCTGTACATGCCACGGTAGTCAAGTGTGTCGTCAGGGCCCCATTCGGCCGAGAACTCTTTGCCCAGCATCTTAAGTACGCAGCTTGCGGCGCGGCATTGCTCTTCAACCGCCAATCGTACAACCTCAGGCTGTTCGGCGCTAATAACTGCCGTACCGTGCTTAATGATTCCTGCTTTTTCCCGGGCAATCTCCCCAAGGGTAGCGCCGAGATATTCAGTATGGTCGAGAGATATGGGGGTAATTACCGTTATTTCACCATCAAAAGCGGCCGTTGCATCGGAACGTCCGCCCATTCCCGCCTCCATGACTGCTAGTTCAACCCGTTCCTCGCTAAAGATAAAAGCCGCAAGAGCGGTTGTAATCTCAAAAAAGGTCGCTTCTTCCGGAGCGGCTTTCAGTACAATTGCCAGCTTGTCAGCCAGTTTTTCGGCAGGATATTCAATGCTGTTTATTCTGAACCGCTCGGTAAAACGTACCAGGTGAGGGGAACTGAACTGGGCGACTTTAAGCCCGGAGTGGAGGAGGATAGATGAGAGGAAGGCCGATGTTGAACCCTTGCCGTTTGTGCCGACAACATGGATAGTGCGGAACTGTTTTTCGGGATTGCCCAGACGTTCCAGTAGCTTGCCTACCCTGTCGACGCCTGGCAGTATACCAAAGCGCCGACGGGCGTAAAGCCTTTCCAAAACATCTGTTAGAGGCATGTCAGGCTGTTGGACGATGCAACATTTTCAGTATTGAAGCCAATTTTTCTCGCATTTCGGTGCGCGGGATGATGGCATCGACCATGCCGTGGTCAAGGAGATATTCTGCCCTCTGAAAACCTTCCGGCAGTTTCTGTCGGATAGTCTGCTCGATAACACGTGGTCCCGCGAAGCCGATCAGCGCTTTAGGTTCGGCAATGTTAACATCTCCCAGCATGGCAAAACTGGCGGTAACACCACCGGTAGTCGGATCGGTAAGCATCGACACAAAAGGTATGCCGGCTCTTTTCAGTTTTGCCAGAGCGGCTGACGTCTTAGCCATCTGCATCAGGGAGAGGATACTTTCCTGCATGCGTGCACCTCCGGAGGCGGAGATGATAATCACCGGCTGACGTTTCTGGAGACCACGCTCGATGGAACGGGTGATCTTTTCACCCACAACACTACCCATGCTCCCGCCCATGAAGGAAAAATCAAAACAGGAAACCTGTACAGGAAGCTCTCCAATGGAGCCTTCGACACAGATTACCGCATCCTTTGATCCCCCTTTGGCAAGTGCCACATCAATACGCTCCTGATAGCTCTTGGCATCTTTAAACTCAAGAAAATCGACCGATGTCACATCGGCGTCGAATTCCTGCCAGGTGCCACCATCAAGCAGAGCCTCAAGGCGCTTGCGCGCAGAAATACGATAATGGTGGCCGCACTTCGGACAGACTTGAAGATTTGCTTCAATATCCTTGCTTAAAAGCGTTTCTGAGCAGCCAGGGCATTTAACCCACATTCCATCAGGAAACGTTACTTTGTTGCCGCCCGATTTTTCAATACCGACTCTTTCTTTGGTAAACCAGCTCATAAAGGACCTCGCATCTTTCGTGACCTTAAAATAGTTAATTATAAATAAAATTGCTAGGTAGCAGAAACGGGGCGCACTGTCAAGCAAGCATCAGAGCACCTGTTTCAAATCGCTGACATACCGACGCAACTGTTGCTTCAACTCTTCCCCGCGATGTTGTTCAAACTGCTTGACAATCGCACTGCCTACCACAACCCCGTCCGCCAGCTGTCCAACCTCTGCGGCCTGTGCTGGAGTGGATATCCCGAATCCGGCCATGACCGGAAGTGAAATTGTTTGTTTTACCCGGGCCAATTCTTGCGCCAGCGAGCCTGAAACGGATGTCCTGGTTCCTGTTACTCCGGTTACTGTGACATAATATACAAAGCCGCTGCCAAGCTTGTTTACGGTAGAGATGCGAGCGGCATCTGAGGTTGGTGTAAGCAGGAAAATCACATCCAGTCCATAACTACGGGCCGGAACTGTCAGCTCTTGCGACTCTTCCGGTGGCATATCCACAAGGAGAACCCCGTCAACGCCGGCCTCCACGGCGTCACGACAGAAATTGTCGTAACCGTAGGCGTGAACAGGGTTAAGATATCCCATCAAAATAATTGGAATTTGTGAACGGGTACGTACCTTTTTTACAACCCCTAAAATGCCAGGCAACGTAGTCCCAGAGGCTAGAGCCCGTTCCGAAGAGAGCTGAATGGTAGGCCCGTCAGCCATTGGATCTGAAAAAGGGACTCCGAGCTCAATTACGTCAGCTCCAGCTTCCTCAAGCAGATAAATTATTTCTTCGGTCGTAGACAGATCAGGGTCGCCGGCTGTAATAAATGTTACCAAAGCCTTGGTATGTTTTACCTGAAGTGCGCTAAAGATAGTAGCAAGTCTGCTCATGTTATTTTCACTAGGCCGGTCATAATTTAAAACCGGTCATCTCCTTCTCAAGCAGATCAATCTGAATAGTCAAATCGGCCACCGAAGCATTCATTACCTTTGTAGCGCGACTGTTTGCAACCGTTGCCACCTCAATGCTGCTGACCGATTTGGAAATCAACGTGCTGCTGTCTACCTGTGACTGGCACGCTTCCCGGATTTGTTCAGCCATGGAGGTCACATCTTCCGTAGATCTGGCGATCAAGCTGCTTGCACGGCTCTGCTCACGGGTCGAAGTCCGCACATGGGTGGTAAGGTCCTTCATCCGCTCAACAGCCGCAGAAATCATGTCGGTTCCCCGAGAATGTTCCCGCGAAGAATTGGCTATGTTTTCAACCATATCGCCAACTCTTTCCATCGCTTCACGAATGCTCTGGCTTCCTCGCGCTTGCTCAACAGTAGCTTTGGCTATCTCACTCACCTGGATTCCCGCTCGCTGGACACCTGTTACGATCTTCTCAAGTGCAGTTCCGGAGCGTTGCGACAATATTTCCCCTGCGGCAATACTGCCTTCGGCCTGGGTGATTGCGTCTACCGCACGACTGGTTTCTTCCTGAACGCCCTTGATAACCAGTGCAATTTCCCGGGTAGAGCTGCTTGTGCGTTCAGCAAGCTCCCGTATTTCGTCGGCAACCACTGCAAACCCCTTACCATGCTCACCGGCTTGAGCTGCAATGATGGCAGCATTGAGTGCCAGAAGATTGGTCTGCTCAGCAACTTCGTCGATAACAGAAAGAATGGCACCGATATCTTTTACCCGCAACGAGAGAGTTTCAACAACCTCCGAAGTTATTAGTGATGAAGCCCTGATTGCCTGCATACCGTCAATAGCTTCAAGAACAGCAATTTTACCAATCTCAGCGTCATTTTTGACTGTTTCCGAAATAGAGGCGGAAACCATGGCATTCTTCTCAACCTGTTTGATGGTTGCATCCATTTCAGCAATTGATGAAGCTGTAGTAGTAGAAGCCTCCAGTAAATTAACAATGCTCGTGCCGATCTCTTTTACAGATGAAGACATTTGCGTGACGGAAGAGCTTACTTCCCCAACAGCATCTTCAAGCTTTTCTGCGCTTATCGCAACCTCTTCAATTGTGGCTGCCATCTCAAGTGACGAAGATGAGGTCTCAGTAGCGGAGTCGGATAGTTTGTCGATCCCTTCATACACTTCGAACACTGTTTTGTTGATTTGTACAACGGCTCTTGATGTCTCCAGTACGGATTGTTCCTGAATCTGTACTGCCTCTACAGCCTGACTTGCTGCATTTTCGAGGTTATTGTCGATTGATGTGAGTGCTTTTGTTGTGGAGCTGATGCGCGAGACCATGTTATGGAGGCTTTCTGCCATGATGTTCATTGCATTTGCCAATTCGGCGGTTTCTCCGCCACCACGCACTTCCAGTCGAGTATCCAATCTGCCGCCGGCCACGGCCTTGGCAAACGCAACACAGTTTCTGAGTGGTTTGGTAATCGATTTTGTGATGAAATATGAGAAAAGGGCGATAATAGCTATTACTGAGAGGGTAACAGTCGCAGAAACCATGATTTTTGTTCTTACACTTCTTGCAACCTGATGTTCCGTATCGCTGACATCCTTTCGGATCTGGTCAACCATCCGTGCCACTTCCGTGCTGAACATGCTGAACCGCTGTGACTGGATTCCAACCATGAGAGTGCCGGCCTTTAACATATCACCTTTGGCATAAGCAGGCAGCACCTCATTCAGTAATGTTTTTTGATACTCCTTCCAGATGGTGTTTGCTTTGTTTATGGCAGCAAGTTTCTCAGGTGACTCTACGGACTCCAGAACAATCCGGAAACTGAGTTCAATGTCATTTGTCAGGTCTTTAATTAAGGCAACATTTTTCTCTGAATTTACGGCATCCGTTACGCGCAGAAAGTTCTGCATTTCACTATTAATTTGAAAAAGGCCTGATTTCAGTAGTGCAATGCTTTCAAGAGCGTCCTTATCTTTTTGTATAAGTTTGTAGGCAGTACCGCCAATCCCGACTTCATTCATCAGATACAGGCTGATTGAACCGGTAAGCAGGATGCCAAGAAAAGCGGCCGCAGAAAGAAGCATCATCTTGGTGCGAAGGGTGAAGCCTGTAGAACTGTTGGAGTATGTTTCTCTCTCCACTAAAGACTCCTCTTCTGGATGGATTCCATGAACAAAAAAGCCGCCCGACTATAGCAGAGCGGCTAGTTTCATATCAAGAAAAAAGACCCCTGGCTAACGCCCGAGTCATCCCTTTAAACCGTTGGAATTCATTTCAAATAGAAGGCTGAATGTGCCATCAGAGGATAGCGCATCCATATGGTCAACGGGTTCTCGACTCCGTGTCGGCCAATGCCAGTTTATCGCTCTGAAGGTGGAGCTCCGCCATCATCTCCTGCCGGATGGCGCGTATTTTCTTCATGTACGCATTTGCCTGCGGCCCTTGCCCACAATAATACTTTTTGGCACGTTCAAGGTTTCCCTGGGCCATATCAAGTTTGGTATAGAGTTCACGGACAGCTGCTTCTGCACACTTGTTGTCGTCAAGCATGTCATTGGCCGAATAGCCATGGCTTCTTGCGCGAGCCGGCATCAATTGCCAGACTCCACGAGCCCCTTTTGTTGAGACAGCTTTGGAGGAAAGCCGGTGGCCGCCGGTTTCAACCAGGGCAATTTCAGCCAGGTCAAACGGCATGAAAACGGTGCCGCTTGTCTTGTCAAAGCAGATTTCAGCAAGCTGCCTAGCTCGTTCAGGCGAAGTTCTGCGCAAAAATGCCGACTCGATAACGGACTGCTGTTTTTTCCGCTGGATAATAGAAACGCTGCTGCTGTCAAGGATGGATGGTTCGGTGACCAGCGAAGTGGTTGATTGGATTTCTGCCAATTTAAACGGGGCATTTTCACAAGCTGTCAGCAATAACAGGGACATCAGATAGATTAGTTTTTTTCGCATAATAATAGAGTAGGGAAGTTGTATCGGCTTTGCCGGAGCGGCGTCGTTGCCCACAGATTGCGAGGGCGTATCTCCGGCGGGGTACTCCTTTATGAGTTATTTTGTCCCAGAAACGCCAAAATCCCGGTCTTCGGGACTTTGATATTTCAGTACAATGTTTTACACAGTAGATCATCGGCCGGCAAGTGTCAATGAAATTCCGGTATAACTTAATTAAAACAAGCTGTTATGCTGCTTATGCTCCTGCGGCTAATTCTTTAAGAGTGACTCCTTCTAACACTCCGCGAACTTTCCCTTGGACCTGCGCCCATACCGGATGTACGTTACAGTATCCGGAACGATTACATTCCGAAGGATTAACCACGCAACGGTTCGGAACTATTGGCCCTTCAACTGCCTCGACTACTTCAAGCAGGGTAATGTTTTCCGGGGCGCGCCCCAGCATAAAACCGCCACCGGTGCCGCGGAAAGACTTTACCAACCCCATTTTGCTGAACTGTTGGAATATCTTGGCAAGAAATGTAGGCGGGACATCAACCGCTGCAGCGATATCACTCAGCAGATAGACCTTATCCATAGGCTTTCCTGCCAGATATACGATGCCCCTGATGGCATATTCACCTTTACGAGTTAGTTCCATCATAGGAAACCCCCTAAAAAGACTTTATATATCTTTTTAGGGGGTTTATCTAAACTTGTCAACAGTAATTATAGTTGTTGATTATGCCGCTTGCTCCGCAATATCTTCCGGGACCGGAACCTTCTTCTTGCCGAAGATCAGCGCTACCCAGACACTGATCTCGTACATCAGGTACATTGGAATCATAATGACGAACATGGTGATCAGATCGGCATGAAAAGCTGATATTATAGAACTAGCAAGCAGTGCATATTTACGCTTGGGTGCAAGAAACTGATAGCTGACAATTCCGAAACGTGCAAGCAGCAGAGTCAGAACCGGCAGTTCAAAAATCAGCCCGAAGATCAGGATCATACGTAAGCAAAAATTGACGTAGGCGCTGATATTAAACCAGCTTTGAAGCCCTTCGCTTTCGTATGAAAGAGAAAAATTAATAATTACCGGCCAGATGACAATCAAAAAAAACATGGCGCCGATACAGAAAGTGACAGTGGCAGCGGTTACAAAAGGGACAACCATCCGCCGTTCACGGCGGGTAAGTCCCGGTGCGATGAATAGCCAGATCTGATAAAAAACAATCGGCAGAACAATGACAAAACCGGCCAGCATGGATATTTTACACTGCATGAAAAAGGGTTCCAGCGGCGCACTGTAATTGAGGACCCGATGCTTCTGGGGGGTGTTGATTTCCTGATCCAGCTTGTAATGTGCATACAGGGCTGGAGCGCGCTCTTTGACTTTGGTGTAGACAATCTTCTTTATCTCGGTCAGATAGGTCGCCCCGGTCAAGGGCTTCTCTATGAAACGGAGCAGGTCGTTGGAAAAATTCCAGGCGACCCCCATACCGACGACCACTGCGATAACAATGATTACCAGCCGCTTGCGCAGCTCAACGAGATGTTCAATAAATGGGACTACTTTTTCTTCGCTCATGCAGCTATTCCTATCATAGTGGTGTACCGGCTTGCAACTTGAATCGGCCAGTAAAAACGCGTGGGGTTTTCAGGAAGATTGAGTCGACAGAATATGAGTATTGCCGGGTATGCCAGGAGCCTTTTTACCCCTTTCTCCGAAACCTGCGAATCAGATTTTAATTTTCTAGGTCGGTTCAGAGCCAGCGCTTTCCTACACGGCGTTGTTTGCCGAGACATGGTCTGAACGCTGGTTGGCTGCTTGATTTAGACTAAACATCTCATGTTAATGGAGTCAATCCGTCCTGTTATTTCCCCCTTGTTTCCCCATCGATTTCATTGGATTTGAGTCCGAAGGTTTTTGGCCCCCACTCACTATCTACTACCTTGATGTAATCGGCTATCCCGTATGAAACAAGGGATTGTTTGTTTTTGTCACGAGTGGCTGTCACAAATTTCCAGTCAACAAATTCAAGTCCCTCCCACTGGGGCATGGAATAGACCGTTTTGTCAACAGCATCTGCTGAGGCGGTGGCCGTTTGATATATTTTCTGCTGATGGTTCAGTAATAGGGGTTTTTTGTTGTTGGCATATACGAAGGGGGCGATTACGAACGCTATAATGATCCATTTTTTCATATGATAACCTCCGGGATTTTGTTGAAGAACCAATGTGAGCCGGTTCAAGTAATAGAAGTATTGAAACATTTTCAATATTAAAAACAACGATGGCGAGAAAAGCGGGTTCACTGTTGCTGCGTTTGCTTGATAAGCTCGTCATTTGATAAAGCAATCTAAAGTCCTGCTGGTCCACTTCACAATTATCTGGGTTTTCGAGGTCCTGGCGCAAAATAACGCCCCAGCTTTGCATCCAATTCGTCGATCCAGCCGGCTTTGGAGTCCGGAAAGGCATCCGCGTAAGGCACGTAGGGTTTGATATCCAGAACAGGTGTGCCATCCAAGAGGTCAACGCCTCTAAGGTGTAGCGTCATGCCTTCGATCTTTACTAATTCTACAGCCGATAGGCCGATAGAATTGGGACGATGAGGAGATCTGGTAGCTAAAACTCCCCTCTTTGGTCCACCCCGAGGCGGCTTGACAATGCTTTTCCAGCCTTCACTCAGATGAAAGGCGAAGATTAGCCAAAGCCTATCGAAGCCGCTCAGATCTTGAATGACTTTCTCGTCAAGCCAATCAGCGAGTTCCAAAGTGGCTATTACGAAATCCCCGGTTTCTGTGCCTTCTACCACTGAGCTTTGATGTGGTGCATCAATGCGGCGGGAATAGGGGGATCTCAGGATGCCAATGGGGTGATAGATAAAATGGGAGTCCGACAACATTCAATCATGTTCCTTTATATTCTTACCCGAGATTTCATGATTCCGATTCTCTTCCGGATCGCTGTCGGGGCAGTATTGGCATGGGGTTACCCCCCGGTAGAGGTTGCCGGGCGGAGGGGTGCCGCGCTGTTCGTACGAAAGCGTGCAATCCGTGTAAGGGAGCTGGTCCTTACGGTTGCAACTGATCAGGGAACGGACCACGTCAGTACTGATGGCCCCCTTCACCGCCAGAACGGTGACTTCCTCCAGGGCCGTACGCAGGTCGTATGAGATGGGTCGGTAGGGCCTGGGGGAAATGAGCGCATCAAATACATCACTGACGGCTACTATTTCCACATTTCTGTCCTGCAGTGCAATCCCTCTAGGATAGCCAGAGCCGTCGCATCGTTCATGATGATCCCGGGCGGTAATTGCCGCTGGATGGTTCGGATCCATTAAAAAATAACTCAGCAGAACATAACCTGCCGCGGTATGATTACTTAGCTGCTCCCGTTCGAGATCGTTCAGCGGGGTCGATTTATTGCATATCGTCAGCGGCATGCAAGCTTTGCCGAAATCATGGCTCGACGCTGCCAAAAGCTCCCTTGAGAGGGCCTTGCTGTCTTTAAAGAGGTCCTGGGCCAGCAACTGGGACAGAGCAAAAACCGTCAGGATGTGGCGGTAGGTATAGGGATCGTGGGTCTTGAAGTAACCGTAGATATCCAGCAGGGGCTGGACAAATTCGATTTGCCGCAAAGAATCGAAAACAGCTTTTGTCCGTATCGGCTTGGAAAAGATCTGATTATAGGGTGGCTGCTCGACATAGCTGCGAAGGTCTTCAGCAACCGTGCCGTACTCCATCAGCCGCATGGTGGCAAACTTTTCCGCTCGTGCTGATCTGGCCAGTTCCTCCATGGTCTCTGGCGTCAGGCAGGTGCCCGCTGGAAGCAGCTCCTTGCGGTCAAGGGTAAAAACCGGGTAACATAATTTCAGTATTTTTTTCATAGTTCCCTTCTGCCATAGGCACCTACTCGCAGAGTATAATAACAATACATCTTCATATGCTTTATTATATTACAACGTGGCGGGAGTTTGCCGGGCCGTGTTTTTGCACCGGTCTTACTTCCTTTTTGGCTTTATCTGCCGCATCATTCATTTTTTCAGGGCTGATCCAACTGCCCTCTTCGATGTGTGCGAGTTTACGGCACAGGATGAAATGATGCATATACAAGTTTTGCATTGGCATTCTTAGTGCTAACCGTTCCCTCAAAGCGCAGTTGCAGGAGTTCCCCTTCAGAAGGGAAATTGAGTGTCTTGTCGAGCGAACCGGTTATTAACTCCAATAGAGGCATCTTGTCGTTGTTGACAACCAGAATAGTAAAAGAATTGCCGGGCATTTTAGCCAGTTCATCAAAAGTCTTATTAATGCTTGCAGTAGCTTTACTTACAGACAATTCAAAATAATTTTTGGCATTTTTTTGCCAGGTCTCAGCATTGTTGGGTGTTTTGTCTGAAAAACTGGCTAACATATATTGTAGTGTTTTCATTTCAGACTTAGTTACAAGTCCAATATTGCTGAAGCGGGTTGTACAAACTATATTCTTGTCATCCTCTATTTTCAGCGTTGAAAATATTTCTGAAATTGCATTCAAACACATGGCATAAGGCATTGTGTAAATGAGGTCAAAGTGTTGGCCAACGAGGTTTGAAAGACAGCTTTGATTGATCACATCAATCTCCGCTGACTTTATCAACCAGACGGTCACGTTCATTTTTTTAGATGCCATGTCATGCCTCCTCAGTTCGATATCATTGATAAATTAGCGCCGCTTCCTGCCGCCGCTTTTCCCTTTGTCTGGGGTGCTTTTTTTGCCGCTTCTACCGCTCTGCTCTTTGTTATCTCTTCGCGGCTGCAGTCCGGTAAGCCGTTTGCCGCGCAGCGGGATGCGCGGGTACTCTTCCGGTCCGCCCTTCACGGCACCAGTCCGCGGGACTGATGTGGATACGGTATGTGCCGCCAGGGCAAATTCGATGCGCCGTGTGCCTGGAGACACCGAAACAACGGTGACCCGTGCCGCATCACCGATGCGGAAGATTGTCCCGGTGCGCCTCCCTATAAGAGAATGCTGCTTTTCGGCATGATTGTACATGTCATCGGTCAGTGTTGAAATATGTACCAGCCCCTCTACGAAAAGTTCTTCAAGTTCCACGAAGAAGCCGAAGGCGGTGACTCCGGTGATATAACCGTCAAACTGTTCTCCTACATGCTGCTGCATGTACTGAAGTTTTTTCATTTCCACTACGTCGCGTTCAGCCTCCATCGCAACACGTTCGCGCTTGCTGGTATGTTCGGCCACCTCTCCCAATCGCTCGGTGGCAATGGCCAGCTGTTTGGCGGCGCGTTTCCCCTCCTGCTCCTTCTCGGCTGTAAGGGCTAACGCCGCCCTCAATATCCGGTGTACGACCAGATCCGGATAACGCCTGATGGGGGAGGTGAAGTGGCAGTAGCAGTCTGATGCAAGGCCGAAGTGACCGATATTCTCGGCGGCATAACGGGCCTGTTTCATACAGCGGAGCAGGGCGTAGTTGATCATCCGTTCCTCTGGGCGGCCGTCAGCCTGTGCCAGCAGGCGCTGAAGCTCAGACGGTTTGACTTTCTCCTCAACGAGCTTGAATTCGTAGCCGAAGCCGAAAACGAAATCCTGAAAAGTCTGTAGCTTGGCCGGGTCCGGGTTTTCGTGGACCCGGTAGAGAAACGGGAAGTCACGGCTGGTAATATAGCGTGCCACCGCTTCGTTGGCGGCCAGCATGAACTCCTCAATCAGCTGGTGCGCAAGGTTGCGTTCGGCACGAATGATCCCCTCAGTCTGTCCGGTAAGGCCGATGATGATTTCCGGCTCAGGCAGGTCGAAATCTATGCTGCCCCGTTTTTTGCGCATCGTCATCAGAATCAGCGCCAACTCCTTCATCTCCAGCAGCATCGGAGACACCGGCCGGTATTTGTCGGCCAGTTCGCGGTCGTCATCGACAATTATCTGCTTCACAATCGTATATGTCAGGCGGGCCGCACTTTTGATGACGCTGGAATAGAAGGATGACTCCAGCATTGTGCCGCTTCGGTCAAAGAGCATTTCTGCGGTCATCGTGAGGCGGTCAACATGAGGATTTAGCGAACAGATGCCGTTTGAGAGCCGCTCAGGCAACATCGGTATGCAGCGATCCGGAAAATAGACGGAGGTACCGCGCAGATATGCTTCCATGTCCAGCGGGCTATCTTTCTTGACATAATGCGAGACATCGGCAATGGAAACCCAGAGCCGGAAATTGTCCCCCTCGCGGCGGAGGGACACGGCATCGTCGAAGTCGCGGGCGGTCTCGCCGTCGATGGTCACGGTCGACATCGAACGGAGGTCTGTGCGCCCCTTCAGGTCGCCGTGGGAAACGGTGTCGGCAATTCCTTCAGCTTCGGCCAGCACGTCCGGGGCAAAAATGTGCGGCAGGTCGAAGCGGCGGATCACCGACTGTACTTCCACATCCGGATCCTCAGGCCAGCCGAGAACCTCAATAATCTCTCCTTCGGCAGGCCTCCCTCCAGCCGGATATGATTTTAACTCTGCTACTACCTGATGACCGTCCTCCGCCAGACCGCGTCCTTTGGCAGGAATCGCTACGACCAGATTCAGGCGCTGGTCATCGGGAATTACAATCGCGCCGCGGCGGGTCTCTTCGTAGCGACCAACGATGCGGGTCGTCGCACGTTCCAGTATAGCCATAACCCTTCCATCGAGCTTGTTCCCCCCCATGCGGCTCGGGCTGGAACTTGCCTCAACCAGATCGCCGTGCAGTGAGCCTTTCAGAAACTTTGACGGAATAAAAATATCCTCTCCGCCGCCATCAGGGGTCACAAAACCGTAGCCGTCACGGTGAACCGATATTCTGCCACGGGTGGTTTTCATTTTCCCTGGCAGGCTGTAGCTGTTCCCTTTCAAACGGACAAGCTCGCCATCTTCGGCCATGTCATCCAGCATGTTTTTTAGCTCCCGCTTGGCATGACGGCCGCCGAATTCGCGCAGAAGTCCGGCAAAATGCGTTGCTCCCTCATGTTGTTTGAAAAACGCCAGTATATTTTTTTTGGTTATATTCATTGAACGGCTCCTTGATGATCCGCTTACTTCATACACATGCAAGTTTTTAGTAGGTTAGAAGTTGTTTTATGCGATTTTCATGCAGAAAACAACTTCGTTAAAGCATTTGTCCTGTTTATCCGGCACTTTTCCTCAAAATAGTCACTTTTCTGCTGGCAGGTTCTGGCTGATTGTAAACCATGCCGACAGCAGAGGCTATGATTACCCGCTGACACGGGTCAAACACAGATTACTCAGCTTGATTGTACCGCTGCTGTTCGCCTGTCTTGCCGGTCTGAAACCGGATAACATGACAACCTGCTGCGGCTGTCTGACCCGCATCATGCCGGTTATTCAGCAGCGTCTCACCATCATTACACTGATCAGTTATCTGCTTTTTACGCTGATTGTTGTTTGGAAGATGATCTTTTCGGCGTTGAAACCGGGGTGAACAGGAGTACATTACCGTTCGTTTGGGTCTACCAGTGATGTACTCTGCAATTGATGACTGATTAATTGAGCCTGAACAAAAGTAAGCAGGTCTCTGAGGAACCAATGATTGGGATTGTGTTACCCTTTATCTCTAAATAGCTTGGAATGTTGCAGATAGTGCGTGAATGTTAAGAGGGCTAGTGAATTCCCACTAGCCCTCCCTTATTTTGTATTTGAATTATTTTACTGATTTTCGTTTTCTCCAGAAGGCAAGGCCGGCAAGGCCACTGCCGAGCAGGAGCATGGTTGATGGTTCAGGGACGGGGTTGTTTGGGTTCGTATCGGAGAAGGAGCCACCCTGGATGAAAACACCGGAATCAAGAATGTAGTCTCCAGCGTCTGCAATGGCGATATCAATGTGATGCGTTCCAGAGCCGAGACCCAAAAATTGCGCGGTCAAGACAGTTGTCAAACCATCATACTGGGTATCGTAAGGCCCGGGGGAGTTGTTTCTGTAATAAGCCGAGTTGCTTCCCAGGTTGACATTGTTTATGGAAACCGGGGTCGTTGTGCTTGGAATTAGGGCGATATTGACACCATCAAGGAAAAAAGCAAAAACATCGTTGAATGACGAGCCGACCCATTCGTTATATTCTTCTGATGCGAATACATAGTTAAAGAAGAGATTCCCACCAGCTGTGGTGAAGTCGAAGGAAAGCTGGGCGGCATCGTTAGTGGAATATCCTGGAATCAGGGCATTCAGAGACGCCAGACCTGCTGTGCCGTTGGAAACGCCAGCTCCGCCTGAATCATTTGGACCAGTTGCGACAGATGCGGCACCTGAGGTAAGGAGAATACCGCTGCCGATACCGACATTTCCGCCGCTTGTAAAAGTTCCTGCGGCCCCTGCCGCGCCGGTATACGTGGCAGAGCCAACCAGTGATATGCCAGAGCCAAGGATATTGCTTGCAAGTGTATTTGCATCGTTTGTGGTGGTTACAGAGAGAGCAAACGCATTCCCGGTTAAAGCCAGCAAGCCAACCAACAGTACTGATGAAATTTTTGTTTTCATTTGTCTTCTCCTTTTTTGGGTTAAATGGAAATGAACCGTGTTTAGCAGTAATTAAGAAAGCAAATTACAGACCAAATAGAGAATATGCAGTTATTATAAGTTGTTATATTAAATATAGATGTGTTGTTCCTCGTGTGTGTATGTATTTCCGACAATGCTGGGAGTTCTGTTTATATGGCGAGAATTTGGCTGATCATATAGTATGAAATGTCGGTAACAACAAATGCAGCTGTCAACGTTGGTTTAGCAGTTGAATTCTTATAAGCGGTTAGATCAACATAAAAATTCGAGCATGATGCAAGCGGATGTAAAAAGTGCCGACAGAAACTTAAGAGTTGTCATGAAGTTTAGGGGCATAAAAACTTCGTGAATCTGGATGCGGGGATGTTTGGTTCAGTTGTTTTTGTTTTAGAGGACCTTATTCGTGAAATGTCCGAGTTTGCCGAACAGGCGTGCTCGTTGAGATAAACGTTTCAGATAAAACTTGACCTATTGGAAGTCAGACCTTGCTTTTTCGGCGGTAAAGTCGAGACAGGACACTGTAAACCCATATTACACCCCATTTTTTTATACCCAGCCGTAAAAAATATGCTAATATCCCGATTCTTTTTAGTAAGCAGAAAGTTGCTTTCTGCACTCAGTTTTTGCAGAAAATAACTTACTTTATAGCGCACTTATCCTGTTTATAAGGGTTACGCTAGTTCAGGAGGTGGTTTATGCCACAATTTTTAGAAGGTAAGCTTGAAGGCAAAGGGCAGAAGTTCGGTATAGTTGTCAGCCGTTTCAACAGCTTCATTTGCGAACGTTTGCTGGAGGGCGCTGTTGATGCGTTGATCCGCCATGGTGTTGATGACAAAAACATCCATGTGGCGCGTGTGCCTGGTGCTTTTGAAATTCCATTCTTCGCAAAAAAGATGGCGGAAACCGGCAAATACGATGCCCTGATCTGTCTTGGCGCGGTTATCCGTGGCTCTACTCCGCATTTTGATTTTGTTGCCTCGGAAGTTTCCAAAGGGGTGGCGACTGTGTCACTTGAAAGCGGCATCCCGATCGCATTTGGTGTTTTGACGACCGATACGATCGAGCAGGCGGTGGAACGGGCCGGGACCAAGGCCGGCAATAAAGGTTTTGATGCTGCGGTTACCGTTATTGAAGCTGTTAATCTGTTGAAGGTGATCAAGTAATGGGACTGCGTCGTGAAGCTCGTGAGCTGGCACTGCAGATGTTGTACGCACTGGATTCAAACAGCTCTGTCTTGCTGCGTGAAACCTTGCTGACCTTCCGTGAGGAACAGGGCGAAATAAACAGCAAAGTGCGTGAGTTTGCGGAAGGCTTAGTGCATGGTGTGCAGTCTCAGCGCGAAACCATCGATGAAGCAATACGGGCCCGCTCCAAGAACTGGGCTCTGTCACGTATGCCGCGTGTCGATCTGAATGTCATGCGTCTGGCCGCATACGAACTGATGTTCCGCCCCGACATCCCCAAAAAGGTCACCATCAACGAGGCGATTGAGATCGTCCGCCGTTACGGTGACAAGGAATCCCCGGCGTTTGTGAATGGCATTCTCGATGAGATTGAGGCGTGTGCAAAAACAGAACTGTCAAGCGAGGAATAATGAAAGATATACAGATTGGTCTGATAGGATTTGGCAATATCGGGGCGGGAGTCGTCAAGCTTCTCCGCGAAAACGCTGACGTTGTTCGCGCCAAGGTCGGAACCGGCATCGTATTGAAGCGCATTGCAGATCTGGATATTACGAGCGACCGTGGCGTGACCGTCGATCCCGGTGTTCTGACAACCAGTGTCGATGACATCTTCAATGATCCTGATATCTCTATTGTCATCGAATTAATTGGCGGCTATGAGCCGGCCAAGAGTTTCGTGCTGAAGGCCATTGAAAAGGGAAAGCATATCGTTACCGCCAACAAGGCTCTCCTTGCCCTGCATGGCGCAGACATCTACGCTGCCGCCGTCAGAAAGGGTGTTGAGGTACAGTTCGAAGCGGCAGTCGGCGGCGGCATTCCGGTTCTGACCGCCATCAAGGGCAATCTGGCCGCCAATAATTTCAGCAGTGTCTTTGGCATCATGAACGGTACCTGCAATTATATTCTTACCAGAATGACCCAGGAGGGGGCCGACTTTGCCGATGTGCTGAATGCCGCACAGGAGCTGGGTTATGCCGAGCCTGATCCGACCTTTGATGTTGAGGGGGTTGATACCGCCCACAAGCTGGCTGTTCTGGTCTCGCTCTGTTTCGGCACCCCCATTGATTTCAAAAATATTCATACCGAAGGAATTTCGAATATCAGCGGGCTGGATGTTAAATACGCCGCCGAATTCGGCTATCGTATCAAGCTGCTGGCAATCGGAAAACATGTTGATGGCGAGATTGAAGCTCGCGTGCATCCAACCATGATTCCGCTCGACAGCCCTCTGGCAGATATCAATGGAGTATTCAATGCCATCAGGCTGACTGGTGACTTTGTTGGTCCGGTCATGTTCTCAGGTCGCGGTGCCGGGCAAAACCCGACCGCCAGTGCGATTGTTGGTGACCTGATCGGTCTTTCGCGCAGCATGAAGGCTGGTGCAGGACGGCGGATGTCTCCACTCGGTTTTCTCGACGAAGCGATTACAGCCATACCGGTCAAACCTATGGCAGATATCATCAGCAAATATATGCTCCGTTTCAGCGCTCTCGACAAGCCTGGCGTACTTGGTGGAATCGCCGGGGCACTCGGGTTGCATGGCATCAGTATCGAGTCGATGGTGCAGACCGCTCATGAAGTTGATGACGCCGCGCCGGTGCCGATTGTCATCATGACCCACAAAGCCCGTGAAGGCTCTATTCAGAAGGCTTTGTCCGAGATTGACAAGCTTGATATCATCTGCGAGAAGACAAGTTTTATCCGTATTGAAGACAATCTGGAGTAAACAACCATATTTCATACCGGAGGAACCATGAATACCAAAATCCTGCTGCCTGAAGACCAGATACCGCGTCAGTGGTACAACATTATTCCTGACATGCCCGGTCCGTTGGCACCAGTCATCAGCCCGAGAACCCTGCAGCCGGTCACCCCGGAAGAGATGATGGCTATTTTTCCGATGGCTCTGATTGAGCAGGAAATGTCTCAGCAGCGCTGGATTGATATTCCTGATGAAGTTCGTGAAATTTATAAACTATGGCGGCCATCACCACTGTACCGTGCCCACCGCCTGGAAAAGGCACTTGGTACCCCTGCCAAGATCTATTACAAATATGAGGGGGTTTCCCCGGCAGGATCGCATAAACCCAACTCGGCAATTCCGCAGGCTTATTACAACAAACAGGCCGGCATCCGCCGCCTGGCAACCGAGACCGGAGCCGGCCAGTGGGGCAGCTCTCTTGCTCTGGCCTGTTCAATGTTTGGCCTGGAATGCACAATTTACATGGTGAAGGTATCCTGCTCCCAGAAACCGTACAGGAAGAGCATGATGCAGTTGTGGGGAGCCACGGTTCATCCCTCTCCATCTGAATTTACCAATGCCGGCCGCACCATTCTGGCCCATGATCCTGATTGCCAGGGTTCCCTCGGTATCGCCATCTCGGAAGCGGTGGAGGATGCAGCTACCCATGCCGATACTAACTATGCCCTCGGGAGCGTGTTAAACCACGTCTGTCTGCACCAGACCATCATCGGTCAGGAAGCCCAGGCTCAGTTCAAGATTGCCGGCGACTATCCTGATGTAGTCATCGCCTGCTGTGGTGGCGGTTCAAATTTTGCCGGCCTGGCATTTCCGTTCATTTCGGATCGGGCCAATGGTAAGAATGTCCGTTGTGTCGCAGTCGAACCGGCATCCTGTCCGACCCTGACCAAAGGGGTCTACGCCTTTGATTACGGCGATACCGCCAAGCTGGCACCGATTTCGATGATGTACACTCTCGGTCATGACTTCATGCCACCAGGCATTCACGCCGGTGGTCTACGCTATCATGGTGAATCCGCACTGGTTTCTCAGCTATACCATGCCGGTCAGATCGAAGCCAAATCATACAGGCAGAACGCCTGTTTTGAAGGGGCTCTTCTCTTTGCCCGCAGTGAAGGGATTGTTCCGGCACCTGAATCATCCCACGCCGTGCGCGCTGCCATCGATGAGGCGGTTCTTGCCAAGGAAGAAGGGAAGGAAAAGACAATTCTGTTTGGTCTTTCCGGTCATGGTCAGCTTGATATGGGGGCGTATGATTCCTATCTCTCCGGCAATCTGGAAGATTACGAATATCCGGATGCAATGGTCAAGGCGGCGCTGGCGCGCCTGCCGAAGGTAAACCTCTAAAAAATCAGGGGCAAGGGGCAAGGGGCAAGGGAGAATCAAAATCTCTTTGACCCTTGACCCTTGACCCTTGACCCTTTATTCCTATGGTCAAAGTTAAAATCTGCGGCATAACCAATCTTGATGATGCACTGATGGTGGTCGAAGCCGGAGCTGATGCTCTCGGCTTCGTCTTCTTTCGGGGCTCTTCCCGCTATGTTTCACCCGAACAGGCTGCTGATATTATCCGTCATTTGCCGCCTTTCGTGCAGACGGTCGGGCTGTTTGTCAACGAGGAGCCGGCAACGGTCAATTTGGTTGCAGACCAGTGCGGGCTGGATGTTGTTCAGCTCCACGGCGAAGAGTCCACTGACTATTGCACTGCCGTAAAACGCCGGGTTATCAAAGCGTTCCGGGTGAAGGATGCTACAGTTCTGGATGAAATGGCGAACTATAACGTCGCTGCCTGCCTTCTGGATGCCTGGTCTCCAGTGGCGCATGGCGGTACCGGTACAACATTTAATTGGGAAATTGCTGCCAGGGCAACTGCTGATTCGTCCTCAATCATTCTTGCCGGAGGGTTGACTCCGGAAAATGTTGCCGCTGCGGTTACAGCGGTAAAGCCTTATGCGGTTGATGTTTCCAGTGGGGTGGAGTGCGCTCCGGGAAAAAAGGATGCCGGGTTGGTCAGCCGTTTCATAAGATCCACAAGGAGTCAGTAACGTGAAACTACCGGATAAAAAAGGTCACTTCGGCCAGTATGGCGGGCGTTATGTCCCGGAAACCCTTATGCCTGCCCTGATGGAGCTGGAAAAGGCCTATGATCATTATCGCCATGATCGCGAGTTCAAGCAGGAATTTGCCTATTATCTGCGCCAGTACGTCGGACGTCCCAATCCGCTCTATTTTGCCGAGAAGCTGACAAACAAGCTCGGCGGCGCCCGGATATACCTTAAGCGTGAAGACCTGAACCATACCGGTGCGCACAAAATCAACAACACCATTGGTCAGGGGCTCCTGGCCAGGCGAATGGGCAAGAAACGGGTCATTGCCGAAACCGGTGCCGGTATGCACGGCGTTGCTACCGCTACTGTCGCTGCACTCTTCGGGATGGAGTGTGAAGTTTTCATGGGTGAAGAGGATACCCATCGCCAGGCCCAGAATGTTTTCCGCATGAAGCTGCTCGGCGCCACCGTGACTCCGGTCACTGCCGGTACCGCGACTCTGAAAGACGCCATGAACGAGGCGATGCGCAACTGGGTTACCACGATACATGAAACATTCTATGTGATCGGCACCGTTGCAGGGCCGCATCCTTACCCGATGATGGTGCGCGACTTTCAGTCTGTGATCGGCTCTGAGGTCCGGCGGCAGCACTATAAAGTTGAAAAGCGCTTGCCTGATTATCTGGTGGCTTGTGTCGGTGGCGGCAGTAATGCGATGGGGCTGTTTTACCCGTTCCTCAAGGATAAATCAGTGCGGCTGATCGGCGTCGAGGCATCAGGTTACGGCATCGAGACCGGCAAGCATGCTGCGCCGCTCTGTGCCGGTTCCCCGGGTATTCTGCACGGCAACAAAACCTATCTGCTTCAGGATCAGTATGGCCAGATCACCCATGCCCATTCAATTTCGGCCGGCCTCGATTATCCCGGTGTTGGGCCGGAACACTCCTGGCTGAAAGATTCCGGGCGTGCGGAGTATGTTTCGATCACCGATGATGAAGCCCTTGAAGGATTCAGTACCCTGACCCGTGAAGAGGGGATTATCCCGGCACTGGAATCATCTCACGCCATCGCACAGGTCATGAAGATGGCTCCGGCGCTGAGCCGCGATAAAACAATTGTGGTCTGTCTGTCCGGTCGTGGTGACAAGGATATGCATACGGTTGCCGAGGCGCTGGGTTTTGAATTTTAACTTTGATATAAGTTGTTAAGCATCACTAAAAGCCCGAGAAATCGGGCTTTTTTATGTTGACCTGTCGACCCTGTTCGACTATATACAAACCCGTTCTATTATTACAGAGGAGGCACACTATGCATTTAGTCGATCAAATCAAGGCAAAGGCCAAAAAGAACCTGCAGACTGTGGTATTACCTGAAAGTTACGATGAAAGAATGCTGTTTGCTTCAGAGAAAATAGTGGCGGAAGGTCTGGCACGGATCGTCATTCTTGGTGACCCGGCCAAGATTCAAGCGGAAGCTGTTGAGAAGGGTATTAATCTGGCTGGTGTTGAGCTGCTTAATCCTGCGACATCGCCAAAACTTGATACTTATATTGCCGATCTGGTTGAGCTGCGTAAAAGCAAAGGTTTGACCGCTGATGAAGCGAGGAAACTCCTTACGGCTGATGACAACCTGTACTACGCCGGCATGATGGTACGTAACGGAGATGCTGGCGGTCAGGTTGCCGGTGCCACCGGAACAACCGGCAACGTCCTCAAAGCGGCGTTCCAGACAGTCGGTCCGGCAGCCGGTATCAAGACGGTTTCATCATTTTTTCTGATGATCACCAAAAATCCCGATTTTGGCGAAAACGGCATCATTCTCTTTGCCGACTGTGCCGTAAATCCGAATCCGGATGCCCAGGCTCTGGCGGAAATTGCCGTTGCTACCGCCGGAAACTGCAAGGCGTTTCTGGATGTGGATGCCCGTGTGGCCCTGCTCTCGTTTTCCACCAAGGGGAGCGCCAGTCACGCTGATTGCGACAAGGTGCTGAAGGCGCTGGAGATTGCCAAACAGATCAAGCCGGATATGCAGATCGACGGTGAACTGCAGGCCGATGCGGCCATTCTCCCCAACGTCGGGAGCAAAAAGGCTCCCGGCAGCACAGTTGCCGGCAAGGCCAATGTCCTTATTTTCCCCGACCTTGATGCCGGTAACATTGCCTACAAACTGGTTGAGCGCGTCGCCGGTGCCGAAGCGGTCGGCCCGATCATTCAAGGGCTGGCCAAGCCGGTCAACGACCTCTCGCGCGGCTGTTCGGTTGACGATATCGTCAACGTCACCGCCATCACGGCGGTGCAGGCGGCACAAGGTTAGTCTTTTCGCCATGCACCAAAGCCTGAACGTACAAAGGGCACATCTTCACCGGGATGTGCCCTCTCTTTTTGACCGTGTTTTTCGATACGCCATAAGGCTGGCCAGTCCGCCCTGACTTTCCGGGCGGTCTGGTCGTGCCGCAAGTTGGATATTAGTTATTCGTGTTTGACTTCTTGACTGACAACAAATCATGCTGTACAGTAATCCTGTACGTATAAAGGAGGCGCTGACATGCTACAAACAACCTATACCAATGCTAGAGCCAATTTCGCCGGACTTTGTGACGAGGTAATAGAAAATCGAGAGATCGTCCTCATTCGTCGTCGCAAGGGTAACAATGTAGCTATGATTGCTGCTGATGAATTGCAAAGTTTGGTGGAAAGTTCTCACCTAATGCGTTCCCCCAAAAATGCCGAAAGGCTTCTTTCTGCGTTGGAACGTGCCCTGAAGGGGGGTGGAGCAGCATCTTCTGTTGAGTCGTTGCGTTCCGAGGTTGGTCTTGAAGACTAAACAACGGGATACTGTTTTTCAGCCAGAGTTCCGTGAAGACCTGCGTCATTGGGTTGAGACTGACCGAAAAGTTGCGTTGCGGGCTTTTGATTTGATTGAAGCAATCATGCGCGACCCATTCACAGGCATCGGCAAGCCAGAACCTCTTAAATACCTTTCCTCCGGCACTTGGTCGAGACGCCTCACACAAGAACACAGAATTGTCTATCTTGTTCGTGATGACAGAATCGATTTTCTTCAGGCTCGGTATCATTATTGATCATCACAATTTGTCTGCTTTTATTTATTTGTCTCGTTTAATTTCAAGGGCTGACCCCACGGGTTCTTGCTCGGATTCATTCTTTTTTTCGGTTCGCCATTCAGCAGCCACAATTCGCCACGCTCCTCAAGAACTCGGTGTATAGCAATCGAAGCCTCCTTGATCTTGGTATAGCCGTTATCTTCCGAAAACGCTTCAAGTACTCATCAATTTTCGTGAATTTTTTGTTTTCGTTTTTTTTTAAAATTTCTGTACCAACGGTTTGGGAGAACAGCGGCGGTTTCAGGCCGCTGCTTCTGCCTGGTTGGGCATTCATGTTGTTGTCCTGTCTGCGGCCCGCGGCAGCGACCAGTTGTATCTGACTGCCAATAATCGCAGGATAATTACGGTTGAGGCCGAAATCAGTGCTGTCAAGGCGGATGGCATTGCAGTCAGTTGCAGTAAGTAAAGCAAGGCTCCCCCAGCCAGACAGGCAGAAGCATAAACCTCCCTCTGCAAAACCATTGGCACTTTGGCTGAAAGCAGGTCACGGACCATTCCTCCAGCAGTAGCAGTCATCACTCCCATCATAACAGCGCCGAAAAAACCTAACCTGAATTCAATGGCCTTGTAGGTACCGATCACCACAAAAGTGCCCAGTCCGACAGCATCAAAGTAGATCAATGGATGGGTGAGGAACTCCAGGCGACGGTGAAAGATAAATACCAATAGGGAAACTGCTACCGAAAGATAGAGGTACGTCTCGTCCTTGAGTATAAAAGGCGGGCTGTCGCCCATCAATAGATCACGCAACGTGCCGCCGCCGGTAGCGGTAACAAGGCCTAGCACCAATACGCCAAAGACATCCATCTTCTGGCGAATTCCGGCTAGAGCCCCGGAAGCAGCAAAAGCAGCAGTTCCCAACAGATCAAATGCGTAAAGCAGAGTCATTTATATGTACTCCGTGGATAGTTTATGATTCAAAAAGACTATTAATTAGATCAGCGAAGAAATCTTCTAAACCACCTTTCGATATTGTTTTCATAAGTAACGCTACTGCCGCCGTAGGGATTCGCCCAACTGGCATGGCTTTGACCTGCCAGGTTTTAGGGCAGGTCGTAAGCCTTGTTATCCCTCATATACATTCGATTTCCCAAGGTTACACGCTGAGCAGAGGGTTTGTAGATTTTCGAGCACTGTTTTGCCACCCTTGCTCCATGGAGTTATGTGATCAACGTGAAGCTCGACGCCGGGCGTCAGAGCCGGGCTTTTACCACAGGCAAGGCAGGTGAAGCGGTCACGCTGAAGAACGTGCCAACGAAGGCGTAGCGATGGATCTCTGCCGGTTTTACGACGGGTAACTTCATTATTAATTTGACCGTCTGGAGTATCAGCACCACTGTCATTAGCATATTTCACGAATGCTTCCAGTGCAGCCATCCAAGAACCAAAACGACGATTGTATGGTGATTGTGAAATCGTAGATGGCGAATTAGCCAATTCGCTCCGCCGTGGTTGTCGCCCATAATGTTGCCACAGTGCCAGAAGGTTTTCGAACAGCTTATCGTCATGGATATTTACTTCATTCGTGATGCTCAGATCTGCGGCAACAAGCGCCTTATTCCATGATCCGAATCTCCGAATGATTGTCGAATAATCATAGGTTCCGACTTTATGGTATTCTTTCTGTCCAACTGTTCCTTTTCCAGTCGCAGAAGCTACTCGTAGAAGGTCTGCAAGCAAGTCCTCACTGCTTACTGGCATCCCTGAAACACGAACAATTTTGAAATCATCATTCTTCATATCTTCCTTCATATTCTCGGGATAACCGGGGCTGAGGCTGACCCGTCATCGGCGGGTCTTGCCGATGGTTGGGGCCTCGTTTTATAATTCTTTACTTTTATAACATGCGTGGTATATTTTGATTATGGTTTATCGTCTTTCATATTACAATGAAACTGTCGAAGCTGAGCTTGACGCATGGCCTGTTGGCTTGCGCGCTCGATTCCGAGCATTGTCTGTGCGTATGGAAGAATACGGCCCTAACCTGGGAATGCCGCATACAAGGGCGCTTGGTAGTGGCCTTTTTGAAATCCGCGCCAAGTCAGAAGAAGGAATCGGAAGAGTATTTTTCTGCACCATGGTCGGACGAAGAATCATAATTCTCCACAGTTTCATAAAAAAGACGGACAAGACACCAAAACGAGAACTCGATATAGCGCTCACTCGTCAGAAGGAGGTAATTAATAATGAGCTATAAACCAGTTTCGTACGATCCAAAGAAAAAATTGGAAAAAGAACTGCAAGACCCCAGCTTCAAGAAGGCATGGGAAGCATTGGATGATGAATTTGCCGCTCTGGATGCCCTGCTTTCGGCACGTCGACAGGCAGGGATGACTCAGGAGCAAGTAGCGGCCAAAATGGGAGTTTCCCAGCCCTCATTAGCGAGAGTAGAAGCGACGCTCGGTTCTCACCGTCATTCTCCGTCTCTTGAGATGCTCCGAAAGTACGCTGCCGCTGTCAACTGCAAACTGGAGATCAGGCTGATACCTCAGCATTCGTGAATTATCAGAGAGCTCGGGATGTGACGGGTAATTAGTCTGGTCTTCTCATTGCTTTTCATCGCTTGCAGCAGCTTTTGCTTTTTCTCCATGATCCGACTTCTTACCCAGCAGCGTGACCAAAGAAAACACCATCCCGAAAATCAGCAGACACAATGATGTAACCAATGCCGATGCTTTATTCGGTTTCTATATATAGAAACTTTTCCAGTTTTGTACCGGCAATGCAGCCGTATGGCACATACCAGAACTTTTTTTCTCTATCCCATCGGCCGCCAACTGCTCTTACCTGTGCCTGCGCCGAAGTTTCCTTTATGCCGATTTTGAGTGAAACCAGTGTGCTGTCTGAAAATCTGGAAGGTGGTGGTGTCCAATCACTTTCGCTGACGATTATTTCTATCGTTTTGTACTGCTTTCGCTTTTCCGCATCATAGCGATAGCGGACACAAACCAGAGTGTCGCCATACTTCTCGACAAACTTTTTTGTCCCGTTTTGCCCCGGCTTTAAATTCACCCGAGTTTTCATTAAAACTCCGGTGTATCTGCATATTTATGGCAATTCATGTAGCATGATTGCCGTAAATTAGAAACTTATTTATTAGTTTACTCTATTGACGCCGTCATGTTTACGCGTTATGGAAACTTTGGGGAAATTAACATTCTGACAATCTTGTTGTGATGGGAGTCGATACAGATGATTCCTGCCCGGTATTCACATATCCCCGGTCATCTCCTGCAGCAGGTAGAGCTTTACGTTAACCTTGCGTACACATTCCACAACCTCTTTCAGCCGCTCTTCATCAAGTCCACACTCTTCCTCAACCCCTTGGAACAAAGGATATCCTTTTGGAAGGGGCGTCAGGGCGCCGTTACGGAGCAGCATCACGTCCACAAGGTCGTTGACGCGCCCCTTTCCTTCCCATGGATCGCGATAGTTGAACTGCCTGGCGACAACGTGCATTCCCATGCCGTTCGGGAATATTGCCTTCACTTCAAATGAAAATTCGCGCGGGGCACTGTAACTCTCGCTTCGTCCGGAGCGGACCATCACTTCGGCACCCGCCTCCTTTAGTATTTCTCCGACCGATTCAGCGGTCATTGCATTGAAAACATCCATTTTTATATCTCCATTCGTAATTCGACACCCCACGGCACCGGTTTTTCTCCCGCAGCGGTCAGCACCCACAAGGTTGGATACTCCATCCGGGCAGGGGCGGGGCCGACACCGTCGGTAAGGTAAATCACCGCAGCGGGGGCAGGGTGCATGGTTTTTGCGTAGTCAAAGACCGGTCGCAGGTCGGTGAACCCGCCGCCGTCATAGCGCTCGACAATGCCGGGGACACCGCTGAAAGATGATATCTGCTGAATGCGGCTGTTGGCATACAGTACGGTTATGGCTGCGTCACGCCCACGGGCGATCTGGAGCAGTTCCATGGCAAATGCTTCGCGCAGGCCGGCACTGTTTGTTGAGTCGCTGACGTCAATTCCGACCAGCAGGTTAAGTCGTCGCTGCTTTCTGATTCCTGGTGTCGTGTGTTCAAAACGGCGGTGTTCCCGCAGCCAGGAACTCCTTCGGCCGGTGCGACCGGCGGTGGCAATGAATTGCCGCAGAATCAGACGCCAGGGGAGGGGGGAGGGACGCAGCAGGGTATCAATTACCTGTCGGAGTTCGGCCGGGGTTTCGCCATCACTTCCTTTCAGGCTGTCCCGGGTGATCGACCGTACCGTTTCTTCTGCCAGAGCCAGCGGCGTGCTGTCGGCATCGCTCCATAGAGCGTGGCTGTCAAGGGTCGCCTCCGAGTCGGTGCCGCATCCATTGCCGGCAGCGCCACGCTCGGAGAGTTCCGCCTCTCCATAGCCGCTGCCGTCAAGATTGCCGGCGTCAAAGGGGGGGACGAGCTGTGTGTAATACTCTTCCGCTGCCAGACCATTTTCTGCACCGTAATACTCGGGGAGAAGCGCATCTTCAGGAAGATCGGTGATGCCGGGATTGATCGCGAGATCACAGGCAACGTCCCAGTCATGCAGATTACGATCCTTGCGGCGCAGTGGATGCAGATGCAGCAGGTGCTTGACCATGTGTTCCAGCAGTGCCTGCTGCTGTGGTGCCGTCAGAGCGTTAAAAGGAGCGGGGTCTATCGCCAGAAAGGGGATACCGTCCCGCACGGTAACCCCGGCACCCTTTCCGTTCAATGGCCGCTGCTCGCGGCGCAGATTGAGAATAAAATGCCCGTAGAACGGGCGTTCCCGCAGCAGTCGTACTACGGCATTTTCAAGGGTATTGCTGTTCATGCCTCACGTGAAATAATCTGGATGGCATCGAAGACCACACTGTCATACTTGTCCTGAGCTATAGCAAGCGCAACCTCAGGAATTTTGAGGAGCGACTTGACGAAACCAAAACGGAGGTCGCGCGGCAGCATGGCAGTGTAGGCGACCAGATTCGCTTCCTGTTCCTGTTCCAGAGTTGGGGCTGCTTGTAATGTGGTGATCAGGTCATTTACCGTGGCTGCCTGGATGTCATCTCGCTGTTTCGCTGCCCGGTCGGCAATCAGCGGCCACTGGTTAAGGACCTCGGCGGCGGTCAATGGTCGCCCCTTCTGGTCAGCCAGCCAGCGCATGAAGGTGATGGCGGCCTCTTTGCCGATGATCCCGGCGTAGACCTCCATCTCCAGATCGCCGGGGAAACGGCAGTTTTTGCGCAGGATGCTGACCATTTCCCAGCCACGTTCGGTCGGCTCGACCTGCAGCTCCATCGGTGAACCCTGGCGGGCGAGCATGCCGGAGTTGCCGGCCAGAAACTGGCGTACGTCGCCGGAGAGTTCCCGTTTGGCGGCATAGTGCGCCCAGCAGTTGTAATCGGTTTCTACGAACAGCATAATCATCCGGTCTATCAGGGCACGGTCAAGCGTTGCCACTTGGTAGGTGCCATCCGGAGGATTGATGCTGACAACTACCTTGTGCCGCTTGGAAAGGTGATGGGTGTGGAGTGAACGGAGCAGCCCTTCGGCCGGCGGTTCCACAAACTGGAAAATAGCCTGTAGGGTATCCTCCTGCTGGGCACGATTCAGTTCATCGCAATGCACAACGGTCGGCGGCTGATCATCACCCGGCCACCATGATGGCCGTGACCAGTGCATGATATCGCCGTCGCGAAAGGGAACCCCGACCAGATCACCCACCTCCATCTGCCCCAGGCGCAACGACACATATTCCAGATCGATTTCGCGGCAGGCCTGAATGATGCCGGCGCTTTTGCCCACGCCTCGATGCCCGACTACGCAGGGGGTCAGGTCGGTTTTGGTGATGATTTCCTTGATAACTGTTTTCATCTGCTCGATGTTCATGAGGTGCTCCGACTATTAGGACAATATTTATCTTGTTGATAATAGCGGCAATTTTACTACTATTCAAGCATAAGTTTAAGGTGTAGCAAGTATGGGTTGGTTGTTGATTGCCTGGAAAAGTATGGGTGAATTTTATCAGCAGAGGTCCGTTTGCCGCATGTAAGAAATTTCTGTAAGGAATATCTGAATATTCAATTTAATTGACGTAGTAATATTATTAATGATATAAAAAACGGCGCCTAACTAATTAAATATTATGGCAATAATGTTTAAATGTGCAAAGTATGACACCTTGTTGGTTGTCTTGTTCACCTGGAATCTAGTGTATGAACGATAAGAATATAAACGACAGTCTTTTTCAGGGACAGCAGATCCTTGAACACGCTCCGGATGGTATCTTCATGATCGATTCCGGTTTAAAGATCTGTTATGTTAATCCGGCTTTTTGCCGTCTGCTTGGTTATGAAGCCAGCGAAGTTCTTGGTACATCCATAACCGATCATTTGGGTGATTTGTCGATTCTGGCAAGTTGCATGGAAAGTGTGAGCGAAACAGGGAGCTGTGTCGACCAGGAGACAATATTCCGTCGGAAAGACGGCTCAATGGTTCACATTTCCAAAAATGTACAGGCCATTCAAAATGAAGATGGTAGTTTGTCGCGCATTATCATTTTTATTCGTGATATGACCAGACTTCATCTGCTTAATCAACAGCTTAGTGAGTCAAAACAGAAGCTTCAATCCTACGTTAATAATCTTGAAACAGTTGTAGATGAGCGAACCAGGGAACTCTCGGAACAACTTTACACCGATAGTTTGACGAAATTGCCTAACCGGATGAAATTGCTTGTTGACCTGACCAAGGGCCTTGATGGTAAAGTTCTTATCCTGCTCAACATCGATGGATTTAAGGAGATTAACTCCTATTTCGGCCAAGAGGCCGGTGATACCATTTTGACGCAAGTGGCCAATGAACTTATTGCTCAAACATCACTGCTGAAGATGGGTAAGGTCTACAAACTTCCTTCAGATGAGTATGCAATCGTCATTCAGGAAAAACTTACCCAGGAGCAGACGGAATCAATTGTCGTAAAGATGGGTGAAAAGATCAAGCATCGCTCACTGATCGCCCGTTCAGACGAAGATATCAGTCTGGATGTGACGATAGGTGTGGCTATGGTCAGTGAATCGGATGACAGCTCGCGCGAGCTTTTATCGTTTGCGGACATGGCACAGAAACTTGCCAAAAAAGAGCGGAAACAGTACCTTTTTTACACCCCTTCAATGCAGATTAAAGAGGAATATGAGCAAAACCTGGGTTGGATAAAACGGCTGAAAAGTGCTATCGAAGAAGATCGGGTGATTCCATTTTTTCAGCCGATCATTGAGTCTAAAACCCTCCAGATAAAAAAATATGAAGCGCTGGTGAGAATTCAGGAAGGGGAGGTTTTTGTTACCCCTGGCGAGTTCCTGAAAATTGCAAAAAAAGTTAAGCTCTATCATCATATAACGAAAATTATGGTCGACAAAACACTGGCTGTTTTTGCCCCGCTGCAGTCAAGTGTGTCGATCAATATTTCGATTGAAGATATTCTTAACGAGTCTGTTAACAGCTATCTGTTAAATAAAGTTCAAGAGTGCGGTTTTGCCGAGCGGATTATTTTTGAGATAACTGAATCCGAAGGTATCAGCAATTATAATGTGGTCACTGAGTTCATTAAAGGAGTGAAACGCCATGGTGGCAGAATAGCGCTTGATGATTTTGGCTCGGGCTACTCGAACTTTTTATATGTTACTCAGCTCAACATTGACTTCATTAAAATAGATGGCTCGATCATCAAGCAAATAGCACACAATCAATCAGCGCATATAATTACTGAGACGATCATCGATTTTGCATCCAAGCTCGGGATCAAGACTATTGCGGAATTTGTTTCGGATGAAGCCATTTACAGATGCCTTGAGGGGTTATCGATTGATGCATACCAGGGATACTACTTCGGAGTTCCTGCGCAGCATGCACTAAAACCGTAATTCTGTTAAACTCCGGTTACTGGCCTGAATCGGCCTGTCGTTCTTGCCAACAGATCAATTCAATATCACACCGTTTATGCAGTTTTCCCATTGGCAAGCATCATCTGCTTCATGTTTATGTCACCATTTTTACGCCACATATCTGAGCGGATCACTCAAGCCAGCCTCGGCAAATCCCTTCAAACGGAGGCGGCATGAGTCACATACCCCGCACGATAGCCCCTCCGGGGTCGGATCATAGCAGGAATGCGTCAATCCGTAATCCACTCCCAGCTCCAGACCGCGGCGTATGATGTCGGCCTTGCTCATACTGATTAGTGGTGCATGGATTTTGAATTTGGATGTCCCTTCAACTCCCGCCCTGGTTGCCAGGTTGGCCATTTTCTCATACGCTTGAATGTATTCCGGACGGCAGTCCGGATAACCTGAATAATCGAGGGCGTTGACGCCGATATAAATGTCGGACGCACCAAGTACCTCGGCCCAGCCCAAGGCAAAGGAAAGGAAAATGGTGTTTCGTGCCGGTACGTAGGTGACCGGAATGTCACTCCCTACACCGTCCTTGGGTACGTCTATATCAGCTGTAAGGGCGCTGCCACCCATTAAGCGCAGATCAAAATCTACAACCAGGTGCTGCTCAGCTCCGATTCGTTTGGCATTCTGCCGGGCGACCGACAGTTCGAAGCTGTGTCGCTGACCGTAGGAAAAACTGATGGCATAAGGGATAAAACCGTCTGCTCTGGCAATCGCCATACATGTGGTGGAATCCAGTCCACTGCTATACAATACTACCGCTTTACGTTGCATGATATGGGTCTCCGGGCAAGTTTTCTGAACTTTATGGTTTGCATTTTTACACATAATGAGTACAATAAGTCCACTTTTCTCATGGATCTCCGCCGGAAAAAAGTAAAATCATCCCATAGATGAGGTCTGCCGGACAGCAGGCCTTTTTCATTTGAGGCGAAATGCGACTAAAAGAGGAACAGATACACGGGCTGGCAGAAAAAGTGTATAATGATCTGGCTGCAGACCTTCTGATAACACCCAGAGGAGAACGCGGAGCGGTGGTTGCCGGGATTGCCCGTACAATCTCCCAGAACTTTGCCGCCGAGCAGAAGCTGGAAAGGGATGCAGAGAAGCTGCTCGATGAAACCCTTGATGCGATGGGGAGTGGTGCCGCCACTATTGACCGCCGCAGAATGTTGAAGATGGTCAAGGATAAGTTGGCCAAGGAACGCCATATAATTCTGTGAGGTTTTAATGTCATTATCCGAAGACCGTATTTCAAACATGGCTCATGAAATAATCAAATGCATCTGGCGTGACGATCTGGCTGATGTGACTGATGACAGTCGGGCGCTGAGACGGGTCAAGCAGTCCCTGGAAGCCTTTTTTGGTTCTGTGGACGAAATTGAAGCGGCTGTCATGGCCAAGTTGCGTAACAAGGCTCCCGGCAGCCGGGATTATGACGTTCTTTACAAGAAATTTTACCATGATGAAATGGCACGAAGAAACCTTTGATACCTTGCAGGTGAATCGCATCAATATTGGGAACATTAATAATCATTCTTCCCGGCCATGAGCAACAGCTCACGGCCTTTTTCACGAAAGGTATATCTACATGTTTTATAGCCTTAAGTCGTTGCTGTTTGCCTTTGCAGGAATAACTTTTATAACCGGAACAGCCCAGGCGGATGAATATTTGAATCGTGCCGCCGGACAGTACCGCGACAAAGATTTTGTCGGTGCCTATGCATCAGCCGGAAAATCTTCCGATCAGACGCATCGCTCTTTTGTTCGTGGAATGGCTGCGTTGCGTATGGACAGGTTCGAAGAAGCGGCGTCGCTTTTGGCTGAGGCGGAGCAAAAACTGCCGCTGATTGCTGATTATGCGGCGCTCTTTCAGGCTGAAGCGCTCCTGAAATTAAAGCGATATCCGGCGGCATACGCCAAGGCCGCTTCAATCCGCACCACATTTCCCTCCTCAAAGACGGTGCGCCGCTCTGAAAAACTGTTAGCAGATATCATGCTTGAGTCAGGAGATTTCAAGGGAGCCCTCAAGTCATACCAGGCATACATAGAAAAATATGCTTCGGGGAGCGATTCCGTCGATGCGAGTTACCAGTCGGCGCGATGCCGTGAAGAGCTGGCTGATGCTGCAGGGGCGCTGCAGGTCTATCGGAGCCTTTGGCTCAATAGTCCGGCGTCACCTCTGGCCGGCAAGTCGCAGGAACGAATCAAGCAGCTTGAACGCCCGGACCTTAAATTAGCGCCTTATACGGCTGAAGAACTTCTTAAGCGGGCTTCTGCACTTTACGCACAGAATGAATTCAGTGCCTCTGTCAAGACTCTGGAGATGATCCCTGCTGCTTCACCGTCACAAGCCGTTATAAACTGGGCCGATCTTCGGACCGGTATGGCGCAATATCGTCTGAGACAGTACAAGCAGGCTGAAAAGCAGTTCGTCAAGGCTGCCGCCAGCCCGTTGCCGGTCGTTCGCTCGGAAGCGCGTTTCTGGCTGGCTAAAGCCCTTGAGAGGCAGGATCTGAAAGAGCGTGCTTTGGCAATGTACCTTGAGCTTGCTGGAGAAGGGAAAAAACAGGAGTTTGCGGATGATGCCCTGATTGAAGCGGGAGGAATGAAGCGGGGCCTTGGGCAGTATGCTGAAGCGGCGCTCTTGTTCGATCAGGCGGCCAAACTTTCATCTGAATCAAAAATGGTTGCCAGGCTAGCCTGGGATTCGGGATGGTGTCGCTATCTTGCCGGGGAATATCCTGCTGCAATCGATGCATTCAAGGGCCTGCTTGCCGATGAAACACAGCGCGAGAAATCATTGTACTGGCTTGGCAAGGCACTGGAAAAGAGCAGCGATGCCACTACTGCCGCCACCTATTATCGTACGCTTCTGGACGAATTCCCGGCCGGTTTCTATGCCACATGGTATCGAGAACAGAAGGGGATTAAAGACAGCCGGGAGTCACTAGGCAACCGTGATGCCCAGAGTGAACTCCCCTTTGTGCCCGGATTTGAAAAGGCGCGTCTGCTGGCCTCACTCGGCATGCTTGAAGATGCGAGGGTAGAAGTGGCGGCGGCGCGTAAAAAAAATAGTGAAAAGAAGGGGCAGTTCCCTGCGCTAGCCAAAGTATATCTTGATATGCGCGATTATGGCTCGGCAATCTCCCTGTTTATGCAAAACCGACCCGTGGCATGGGATAAGGCGGCATTGCCGCTCTGGACAGCCGGTTATCCGCGGGCTTACACGGATCTTGTCAGTCAGAATGCCGCTCTTAACGGCTTGTCGGAAGGGTTGGTCTATGCTCTGATCCGTGCCGAAAGCGGTTTTGCCCCGGCGATCAAATCTGGTGCCGGTGCGATTGGGTTAATGCAGATGATGCCTGCTACGGCCAAGCTGACCGCTCGTGAAAAAGGGGAGTTTAATCCGCTACGCCTGACTGTGCCGGAATACAATATCCGTTTGGGTACAAAGCATCTTCATGACCTGATGAAAGAGCAGAATGGTGATGTTGTCTACATGGCGGCGGCATACAATGCCGGGTCGGCAGCTTTGGGTCGTTGGAAAAAAAGTTTTAACGGGTTGAATAAGGATGAATTTATTGAAAGCATTCCCTATCAGGAAACCCGTGATTATGTTAAAAAAGTGTACGCTTCTGCAGCTACCTATCGGCAATTGTACGGGTTAAAATAGTTATCCTATAAACAGTTATCCGCAGATTGACGCAGACAGATCAAAAACTTGAAAAAATACCGGATTAACCAAAAAGATGAACCTGTTTTTTAAATAAGCTATTGGGTATATCTGCGTTAATCTGAGTAATCTGCGGATTGATTGCCGTTTTTAGAGTAATTCATTCCACAATACGAAAGGCTTGACCGCATGGCAGAGCAGACCCCCATGATGCGACAATATCTGGAGATCAAGTCAGGTTATCCCGATGCGATCCTCTTTTTTCGCATGGGGGATTTTTACGAGATGTTTCTGGATGATGCGCTGCTGGCCTCCCGTCTGCTCGATATCTCCCTGACATCGCGTAACAAGGGGAGCGGTGACGAGATCCCCTTCTGCGGAGTCCCCTTCCATTCTGCCGCCCCATACGTTGCCAGGTTGATTGAACTTGGCCACAAGGTTGCCATTTGCGAACAGGTTGAAGACCCGAAACAGGCTAAAGGAATTGTCAGGCGCGAGGTTGTGAGGGTTGTTACCCCCGGTCTTCTGATTGAATCCGAGAGTCTGGTGCCTGACGAAAATAATTACCTGCTGGCACTGTGCGAAGCATCAGACGGCAACTGGGGCTGCGCCTGGCTGGATGTCTCCACCGGCGAGTTTCGTGCGACGGAGTTGGTCGGTGCCGCTGCCGCGCTGGCCGAAGCGGTCGGGGTAAACCCCCGTGAAATTCTTCTCTCCGATGCTCTTGATATCAAAAACCTGCCGCCCGATCTGCGCTCATTTCTGAATGAGCGAATACTCTCCCGTGCCCCGTCATGGATCTTTGATCGTGACTATGCCACGACGCTTCTTTGCGGACATTTCGGAGCTGCCTCGGTCGAAGCGCTAGGCCTCGATGGTGCACCGAATGCCCTGCTTGCCGCTGCGGCAGCCCTTTATTACCTGCGTGAAAACCGTAAGTCGGCGCTGCCGCACATTCGCGATATCCTGGTCTCACGGCGCAGCCAGCATCTGGCCCTTGATCCCGCCACCCGCCGCAATCTCGAAATTACCGCCAGCATGGCAGAAGGAAAGCGCAGCGGTTCGCTGCTCGGGTGTCTTGATCGCACCGGAACCGCCATGGGCGCCCGCAGGTTAAAGCAGTGGCTGAGTTATCCGCTGATCGAGCTGGAGCCGATCAGGCAGCGGCTTGGTGCCGTGGAAGAGCTGCTTGAATTTCCAGAGCTGCGGGAAAAATTGTCTTCATGCCTGAAAAATATTGCCGACCTGGAACGGCTTAACGGCCGTATCGGTATGGCCAGCGCCGGTGGGCGTGATCTTCGGGCTCTGCATGATTCCCTGATCCATCTTCACCCATTGTTGGACCGCATGACAGGCGTGCAGGCTACTCTGCTGATATCGCTACAGGGTTCCATTGACCCGCTGGATGACATCTGTATGCTGATGTCACGCGGCATAATAGAGTCCCCACCCTTTTCACTTCGTGAAGGGGGTATTATCGCGCCGGGCTATAATGCCGAGCTGGATGAACTGCGTGCTGTCAGCAGTGAGGGTAAGGGGTTCATTGCCCGGCTGGAAGCGCAGGAGCGTACCCGCACCGGCATATCGACCCTGAAAATCCGCTACAACCGGGTGTTCGGGTATTCAATCGAGGTAACAAAAAGCAACCTGGCGGCGGTGCCGGCGGATTACATCCGTCGTCAGACACTCGCCAACGCCGAGCGCTATGTCACCGAAGAGTTGAAGAACTACGAAGAAAAGGTGCTGGGGGCGGAAGAGCGAATCTGCAATCTTGAATTTACCTTGTTCCAGGAAATCCGAGAACTGGTGGCTGCCCAGGCAGAACGGATCTCACGGACAGCTGATGGCCTGGCGGTTCTGGACGTACTGCTTTCGCTGGCGACAGTGGCTTGTGAACGTAATTACTGTAAGCCTCAGGTCGATGATTCCGATGTGATTGATATCCGTGACGGTCGCCACCCGGTGATCGAGGCGATGAAGCTGGGGGAGCGTTTCGTTCCGAACGACACCCTGCTTGATGCGGAGAGCAACCAGCTTCTGATGATTACCGGCCCCAACATGGCCGGTAAATCGACCTATATGCGCCAGGTGGCGCTGATTGCCCTGATGGCACAGGCCGGCAGTTTTGTCCCTGCCGGGACTGCCCGCATCGGCATCGCCGACCGCATCTTTACCCGTGTCGGTGCTGGTGATAACCTGGCCCGCGGCCAATCCACCTTTATGCTGGAAATGATGGAGGCGGCCGGGATTCTCCGTAACGCTACTCCCCGGAGCCTGATTATCATGGACGAGATCGGTCGCGGCACCTCAACCTTTGACGGTGTTTCAATCGCCTGGGCTGTGGCGGAATATATCCACGACACCCCGACCTGCCGCAGTCGCACTCTTTTTGCCACGCACTACCACGAACTGACAGAGCTGGCGACTACCCGCGAGCGGATTAAGAACTTTACCGTAGCGGTGCGGGAGTGGAACGATCAGATTATTTTCCTGCGCACTATCATACCCGGCGGAGCCTCTCACTCCTACGGTATTCAGGTAGCCCGCCTGGCGGGAATGCCGGCGGACGTTATCGAGCGCGCCAAAGAAATTCTCAAAAACCTTGAGAACGGTGAATTCGAGGAGGGGGCTCCGCGTCTGGCTAAGAGCAATAAGAAGCCATCCAGTGAACCGTCTCCGCAATTTTCGCTGTTCGAAACCAGCGAAGATCAGCTGCGCCACCGCCTGAAGAAGCTCAATATAGCCACGCTGACTCCGCTGGAGGCGCTTAATCTGCTTGATGAGTTGAAGCGGATGGTTTAATTGCATAAAAGGAAACTATAAATGGGTATAGAGGTCTATGTAGGACAAATTTCCGGTTCGGTCACGGAAGATGAAGTTAAGAAACTGTTTTCCGTCGTCGGTGCTGTTGAGTCCGTTCATCTGGTGGTTGATTCCTCTTCAGGTGAATTCCGGGGGTGCGGGTACGTCAGGATGTCTACCGACGAGGAAGCCAGAGAGGCTATCGATCTCCTTAATGGTGCCAAACTTGGTGACCGCCTGATCACAGTCAAAAAGGCACCGCCCAAAACATTTAAAAAGGCAGGCTCATCAGGTGGCGGCGGGCAGGGGCAAAGGCCTCAATAAGTTGAAACATTGAGTGATTTCTGCTAAAAGAACACGTCACCAACTTCAATCCATAATGGCCGACAGGCAAAGCGATACCATGAATCGATACCTTTACATACTCTCCTGTCTCCTGATTCTCCTTACTCTGCTGCCGCTGCCGGCTCTGGCAGCTAAGAAAAAGGTAATTTTTAGTGAGCAGACATCAGCGACTTCTCGTCCCTCTGCTGTTTTGAATGAGATGAAACATTGGTCAACCCCTGATTACACACGAATTTCACTGGAACTTGATCGAGATGTTACCTGGGAAGCACATGAGCTCGGTAAAGGTACTCCCGACAGGCCAGGCCGGGTTTACATTGATCTGAAGCGAACCCGTATGGGGAAAAATGTGAAGGATATCACCATCGGAGACGGCTTGTTGAAAGGCGCCAGGGTTGCCCAGTATAAGGCTGAAGTTGTAAGGGTCGTGCTGGATACCGAAAACATCAAGGATTATAAAGTTTTTCCGCTGTCCGATCCGGCGCGACTGGTTATCGATGTACGCGGGGAACGGCAGACGGAGATTTCACGCCTGGAACCGGTTGTTTCAGCCATGCCTGAACGGATTGTGGTGCCGAAACTCGAGGAACAGCAATCTGTTACAGAAAAAAAGGTCAAGCACCCTAAAAAAGCAGCCATTTCAAAAATCAGGCGAATTGTCGTTGATCCGGGTCACGGCGGCCATGATCCCGGCGCGGTCGGACCGAGCGGAATACAGGAAAAAGACGTAGTGCTGGCGATCGGGCTTAAATTAAGGGATCTGTTCAAGGAAGAGCTGGGTGTGGATGTAGTCATGACACGCTCGACTGATGTCTTTATCCCGCTGGAGGAACGTACCGCTATTGCAAACAAGGTTGGCGCCGACCTGTTTCTGTCAGTTCATGCCAATGCAGCGCTCAATCGCTCTGCTGCCGGAATTGAAACCTATTATCTTAATCTTGCAAAGACCGAGAAAGTTGCTCAATTGGCAGCCAAGGAGAACGGTACTTCACTTGAAAAGGTCAGTGTTCTGCAGGCGATCCTGTTTGATCTGATGGCAAACTATAAGTTGAATGATTCGGCTCATTTGGCTGATGAAGTTCAAAAAGCACTATATAAAAAGATTCGTACCCGCCACGCTGATGTGAAAAATCTGGGTGTCAAGCAGGGCCCTTTCTACGTTCTGGTAGGAGCCTCCATGCCCAGTATCCTCGTTGAAACCGCTTTTCTCTCTAATGCTAACGAAGAATCCCGCCTGAAAGACCCTGTCTATCTGGATATGTCTGCCGAGGGTATTTTGGACGGCGTCCGCAGCTATATCAACAGCCTGAAATAGCAACAACTACATTCGTTTAAGAGCTTCGGCGATAGTCACGCGCACCTCTGTCTCGCTGCTTTCAGCCTGCGACAGGTAGATGGAGTTGATAGCTACGAGCAGCGTATTGAGCTTGTCCAGATCAACTACGCTCGTGCCTGAAAGGGGGGATTCGGTGCCGGTCAGGTTGAGTGGGCAACAGTCGCTGTTGCGCTGACCTTCTGATGTGTAGATTATGGGTAGTCCATGGGTGCGGCAGATAATAGGGCGGGCTTCATATAACAGGCATTGGTGCTGAAACAGGAGCGGGCAACGTTCACCATCAGCATTCTCCAGGACGTGCCGGCGAATCTCATCAGCCCTCTGAGCCGGCAGCTTATTCAGTGCCTCCCGCATTGCCGCAGCTTCTACAGGAAAAACAGTGATGGAAGTGCAGCAGGAACTGCAGCCGGCAGAGCAGGTTATCTGTCCTCCCAGAGCCACTGCAATCGTTTGGCAGAGAGCATCGACTCTGGCGATCAGCTGTTGATAATTTTCCAGTAAACGGGGCATAACGTCACCTTGGTATACCGAACTGCACTGCGGCGAACTTATCTAAATATTAATTCCCTTCGCTCTGCGCCTTTAAGGCTTCCATTTGGTAGTATGCTCTCAGGGCATCGGTTATTTCGGCAATATCGCCAGCCATGATCGAGTCGAGGCGGTACAATGTCAGGCCGATACGGTGATCGGTCATCCTCCCCTGAGGGAAGTTATAGGTGCGGATACGTTCGCTCCGGTCGCCTGATCCTACCTGCTGCTTGCGGTCTGCAGCCAGTTTGGAGTCCTGGGCCTGTTGGATAGTATCCAGGATACGGGTTTTGAGCACCTTCATCGCCTTGGCGCGGTTCTTTATCTGGCTCCGCTCTTCCTGACAGGCGACAACCGTGCCGGTCGGGAGGTGCGTGATACGTACGGCGGAGTCGGTGGTGTTGACGTGCTGGCCGCCGGCACCGGAAGAACGATACACATCTATTTTCAGGTCATCCGGACGGATATCGATATCAACATCTTCCGCTTCCGGCATGATTGCCACGGTGCAGGCACTGGTGTGAATACGCCCCTGAGCCTCGGTTTCCGGTACGCGCTGAACGCGATGGGTGCCGGACTCGTACTTGAGTTTGGCAAAAACACCGACTCCCTCTACAGAAGCGATGATCTCTTTATAGCCGCCCCGTTCGGACTCGGAGGCAGAGATGATCTCGACTTTCCAGCGATTGGCGTCGGCGTAGCGCGAATACATGCGGAACAGGTCGCCGCCGAAGAGGGCGGATTCGTCTCCGCCGGTTCCGGCGCGAATCTCCAGAATGACACTCTTGTCATCATTCGGATCCTTTGGGAGCAGCAACAGCCTGATATCGGCATCAAGCTGGTCCTTTTCGGCATCCAGACTTTTAATCTCTTCCTCAGCCATATCTTTCATGTCAGGATCTGCAAGCAGTTCCTGGTTGTCCGCGATTTCGCCCAGCACTTTCCGATAGCGGCGATAGGCCGCTACCAGCTCGCTCAGATCGGAATGCTCGCGGGAAAGTTTACGGAACTCAGGTTGGTTAGAGATAACTGCCGGATCGGAAAGTAGCGCTTCCAGCTCCTGATAACGTCTCTCCAGTTCTTCTATCTTGTCCATCATCATACGTCATATTCCATCACCACCGCATATCGGCAGTGTCCTCTTTAGATTGTGTTGGCTATGCTCTGCCATGTTAAGGGGCCGAGTATACCCCATTATGAAACTCTACCCAAACAAAAAAACCGCTGTCGTGAGATGAAAAGGGGACTAAGGTATTACTCAGGTGTGGCTATTCTCGCAGTACGCCTTGAATCATGTTGCCTGCAGCTGACCGGAAAATACTTAGCTTTGCCGACCTGAAAAAACTAAACAGTATTTTATAAAGTTACCGGGGAAAATAGCCGAAAAGAGATGCAAAGGGAAGGCAAACCCAGTTCGGAAAACGAGGCTACCATGCAGATGACCATTACATCATCACTCCAGCAATCACAGCTGGACTACAGTCAACGAACTCTTACCCAATCAATCTCAGTCACGTCTCCGCAACTGCCGCCCCCACCGCCCCCACCGCCGCAAGACCGTATTGAATTTTCCCGCGAAGCCAGACGGCACAATAACGAAGGCCACTCAGTCGATCATGTGAATAAAACACCGCATGGCCGCAAAGACAATCAACTTTTCGACTTCCTCAAAACAGTTGTTGAACAGATAAGCGGCGCACAGATTGATGATATGCAGCAGCTCACGGCTGACGATGCTGCAACTGTTCCTGTCGCTGCTAACCAGCAGTCATCACTTTCCGCTCAACAGTCAACTCTGTCTTTCGAGAGCAACAGCCTTTCAATCGATGGTTCTGTTGCCACCTCCGATGGAGCCAAGCTGTCATTCAGTCTTGACCTGCAGGTGCTGCACGCCTCTGTCAGCGCCAGTGCCTTCAGCCTCAATAGCGGGCCGAGCGGCTACGATTTCAGCTTTGCCGGCAGTTCAGCCGAACTGACCAGTACCAGTTTCAGTTTCTCGCTTACCGCCGAAACCCCGGCAGGAACCCCGGCTACCGGCAGCGGAGTGGGTAAGTTCTCTCTGAAAGATGATTTGAAAGAGGTCCGCCAAACCCTGAAGCCTTTGCTCAAGGACTTTATGAAAGACGCCGGTATGACCTCCGACAGGCACAGCATCAACCAATTTCTCAGTACATTGGCGTAACCCGGTTTTCCACCGGTAAACGCCGGAACCATTACCACCCATGCCATAAAAAAACGGGCCGGATTTCAATAATCCCGGCCCGTTTTGGTGTTTAAAGATGTCTTGTTAAATTATTTTGTTCAGCGGGTACTCGATGATCCCTTCGGCTCCAAGTTCAAGGAGGTGGGGTACCACACGGCGAACGTCTTTCTCGGACAAAATGCTTTCGATTGAGAGCCAGTCAGAGTTATAGAGGTGCGATACCGTCGGGTTCTTGAGGCTTGGAAGCAGCTGGGTGATCGCATCAACCTTGTCTGCCGGAGCATTCATCTTCAGGCCCACCATTCCCTCGGCAGCCAGTGACGATTTCAGAAGCGTGGCGATCTGGTTGATCTTTGCCCGCTTCCATGGATCTGCCCAAGCGGCTTTACTTGCGAGCAGCACAGGCACGGATTCCATCAGTTCGCAGACGATACGCAGGCCATTTGCTTTTATGGTTGAGCCGGTTTCAGTCACTTCAACGATCGCGTCGCAGAGACCATCGACAACTTTAGCTTCGGTGGCGCCCCAGGAAAACTCGACGTTGACCGGAATGTTGCGCTCGGCAAAATAGCGCTTGGTGAAACCGACCAGCTCGGTGGAAATAGTGGCGCCGCTAAGATCTTCCGGCTTCTGCACCTTTGAATCAGCGTTGACGACCAATACCCAGCGGGCCGGGCGGCGCGAAACTTTGGAATAGACCATTTCGCACACTTCAACGACATCGGAGTCATTTTCGCGCACCCAGTCGCGTCCGGCAATACCGGCGTCGATAGTCTCACGCTCGACGTAACGGGCCATTTCCTGCGGGCGGATAAGCTTGCAGTTCATCTCGGTGTCATCAACACCGGGAAAATAGCTGCGGGAGGAGATGCTGATCTGCCAGCCGGCCTTCTTGAAAAGGCCAACGGTTGCGTCTTCGAGGCTCCCTTTGGGGATGCCGAAATTCAAAATATTTGACATTACATTCCTCTCTTGGTGGAAATTATAATCCAAAAAACAGTTAACCGCCGATGAACGCAGATACACGCCGCCAGAAGTAGGCGCTTCTAAGCGAAAAATCATAGACTTAGAACAAATACGGGTTTAACTAAAATGGTTAGTCATTTTTTTTGCAGTAATGTTTGGTTTTATCTGCGTTCATCTGCGTGTTCTGCGGTTCAACTGTTGTTTCTTGGATAATTTACGCTTTTTTATAAACTTCATTCGGGTCAAACAGCGGCTTCGAATGTTCCACCCATTCGCCGTTTTCCCACTTCACATAAAAACAGCTGCGGTTGCCGGTGTGGCAGGCGGCCGGGCCGTTCTGCTTTACTTTGATGATGACGGTATCGGCGTCACAGTCGGTCAGCACTTCCATGACATCCTGAGTGTTGCCGGACTCTTCGCCCTTCATCCAGTACTTGTTGCGGGTACGGCTGAAGAACCAGGTCTTGCCATCCTTCAGAGTCAAATCAAGGGTTTTCTTATCCATAAAGGCCACCATCAGGATTTCGCCATTTTCGTAGTCCTGGATCACCGCAGGGATCAGCCCACCCATTTTATCAAAGTCAATCTGAATCACGTTATGCCTCCGGGCCTGATAGTTTAAAGAAAAAACGCCCTGAGAATGACAGGGCGTTTTGAGTAATGGCCGCAGTACAGGGACTTGCCGAATGAAAAGCAGGGTTCATGTACCACAAAATTAAATATTTGTCAAAACCTGATTGTTATTGCAACAGGGAGTCCGTCTCTTTAAAGGAGGCTCCCAGTTTTTCCGTTATCTTTCTTTGGAAGCCTGACCCCCGTTATCTTTCAGATATGACATTTTACCCTCCGATGTTCATTGCGGCGTACCGTACTTGAATCGGCAAAATGCAAACAGGCCAACCACATTAAATGGTCGGCCTGTTTTGTTAAATGGTGGCTGTGCAGAGATTTGAACTCCGGACCTAGCGAATATGAGTCGCTTGCTCTAGCCAACTGAGCTACACAGCCATTTGAAAACGCCCCTCAGGTTGGTGATGCCAAAGGGGCGTGGATAAATCTGCTTACGATAATAACGTCCGCTTAAATAGCATGCCCTCCATGCCATGTCAACCATATTTCCTATGTTTGTCAAATTTGGTCCGGATGAATTCGCTGTTTTTAGCTTGGAGAGCAGCGCTTTATAAACACGACAATCACCGCCGGTATTGTCACCAGCGCAAACAGGGCGGTAAAGCCGATCCCGAAATTAGTGGCCCAGCCGATGGATGCGAGTGCCGGGTAATCAGCAAGCGCCAGGGAACCGAAACCGGCGATAGTGGTTAGTGCCGACAGCAGTACCGCCCGTCCGGCCTGGACAAAGCGATCCTCTCTCCCTTGCGGGTCATCGGCGATAATGCGGTGCCTGATGTGCAGGCCATAGTCGCTCCCCATTCCTACTATCGTCACCAGCACCATGGCATTCATGAAATTAAGCCCCATACCGAACAGCGCCATGATCCCCAGCATAGCCAGCGATCCGGCAACAACCGGGAACATTGCGAAGAATATTCCGCCCGGAGATTCAAAGTGGGATAATAACAGGAACAGCACCAGCAGGCCGCCAATCAGGAAACCATAAAGAAAGCTCTGCTTGACCGAAGCGGCTAACTGTTCGCTGACTAGGTCAACATTCGTTACACGTGCCGTGGGGTCTATACTGGTCAGTACGTGCAGAAAGGCGTTCCGGTCGAAGCCGGCTTCCTTGTAGTACAGAAACAGCAGTGCGTGATATCCGTTCGCATCCTTGATCAGATGGCGGTCTGCCACACCCCGCAGTGGCGAGGCCTTCAGCCGGGCGATTGCCTCTTCCTCCGGCACCGGTGCCAGTGCGCTACCGTCGGAGAGTGCAGCAATGAATGGCTGAAACGGACCGGGCTCAAACCCCTGGCTGAGAAGTGCACTTTTCAGCTCCGCCACAGGCAAGCCGCTACCGGTCATGTTTGAGATGTCCCGGCTGATATCAATCTGCCGGTCTCTGTTATTGATTATTTGCCCCAGCGAGGACCAACTGCTGATGCTCCCTTTTTTCTGCCAACTTCCGGCCAATTCGTCCACATGTGACGCACGCCGCAGGACCTCGGACAAATCTTTCCCCTCGACCGCAATCAACAGCTGTTTCGGTGCAAGATTCAGGTGCCGCTCGATCTTACCCTGGGCCAGAAATGCCTCGGAGTGGCGCGGCTGCAGATTTTTCAGCTCGCCGTCGAAAAACGTTCGAGTGGATGCGGCGGCCATGCAGAGGAACGCAACAAGTGAGACCGCCAGAACCGTTCTGGGGAAGCGTCCGGTCAGACGCCAGACGTGGTGGAGTCCAAGCCCAGGTATTGGCCGGTAGCTGGCGGAAAAGCGCCTCTCCATATAAACCAGTAGCGGCGGGAGGAAGAAAAATGTTGTATAGAGCGAAAACAGTACTCCCAGTCCGACGAGCAGACCCAGTTCGTACAGTGCGCGCACATCGGATACCATCAGGGCAAAAAACGGCACCGCCGTGGTGGCGGCAGCGGTAAAAAGACTGTGGCCAGTATCTACCACTGCCAGATACAGCGCATCATTGCCGGTTTTTCCTGCGGCCCGCTCTGTGTGGAAACGGTCGTAGAGATGGATCGAGTAGTCCGTTCCGAGGCCGATGATCAGTGCCATAAAGGCAAAGGATATGATGTGGATTGAGGGGAGTATTGTTCCGGCGACACCCAATGCCAAAGCCACGCCGACCGCTATGATAAGTGGCAGAAGCAGTGTGGGGAGAATGCGGCGGTAGACTGCGTAGAATAAGGCAAGCACCACCGCCAGCGAGGAGAGGATACAGGCGATGATGTTGGACTTCATCGCCGCTTCATCCAGTACCGCACTGATATGGGCACCGGCACAGGAGATGGAAGCTGACGACCCTAGTCGCGCCTGGTTTATGGTCGTCACCAGCGCGCGGGCAAAGGCCATATCCTGCACCGGGCGGGCCGGTACGGCAATCATGATCAGTACCTTGCCATCCCGTGACAGAAAGTAGGGGGAATCCGGGTCCAGGTCGAGCGCCTGACTGCCGGCTTTAAGTCGTGGCAGGATCAGGTCCCGCAGGTATAGAGGGTCGGCGCTGGATAGACCGGTCATGGCCCCGCCGAATTGCCCGGCAAGGTCGGTCTGGATACGGCGCAGGGAGTCGTTCACTGAAGCTGACGCAAAACGCTGCACCAGTCCGGGGACATCTTCCGGCCCGATAAACAGTTGCGGATGGGTCACTGCATAGGCGATAAAAGAGTTGAAAGAGGCGGCTTCGCTGCCGTCAAAAACCCTCCAGGTGATGCGGAGAAAGGCCGGCTTTCCGTCCACTTGTGCTGTGCGTAGCCGTTCGGCAAAGCGCTCTGCCTCGCGGGGAAGCGCATCCTTCTCCCCCTCCAGCAGAAAATAGGCTTCATTAGCGCTGCCGGTCCACTGCAGTGAATCGAGCAGGAGTTTAAGAGCCGGTTGGCGTGTCGGGAAGAGCTGGAAAATATCGGCGTCGAAACGGGTTGTTGAGATAACGGCTACAGAGAACAGTAGCGCGAAAAAAAAGGTACTCAACACTGTGCGAGGTCTGGTTGTGGTGGTCAGAAAGATCCATTCCAGGTGCCGGCGGGTAAGCGAATTGAACTTGGAAGTCAGTTTGCTAAACATGTAATCTACAGCCCCTTGATGGCGGATAGCGGAACGATCGTCAATCCGTCGAGACGCGGGACAAATACGGCATCATCAAGAGTTGTGTTGATTTCCGGTTCGTCAAGAGTGATGCGAATACGGTCGTCGCGAATATTGCGGAGATCGAGCTCCATTGCAACCGGGACTCCGTTGATGGCGGAATATCTGCTGTAATTTACATGGTCGCCGGTTGGAGACTCTTTGGAGGTGATCAGGCCATTTTCAAAGGTCACCTTTTCAGAAAAACCCAGCTTGCCGCTGCGTTCCACTGTCCCGCTCAACGGTTGCCCTTCAAGCGGGTCGGCATCCATCACCCAGCGCATCATGCGCCACCCCTGCAAGCCCCCTTTGTCTGGCAGTTCGTCGAAACCGCCCACATAGGCGGTTGACTTGGAAGGGTAAATCAGTGTGATGCGATCTCCCACGGCAAAGGCCTCCATCATGGTTGTACCGAAGGGTGACAACACTACCAGGTGGAGCTGATCGGGGCGACGGTAGACCAGATAGCCGCTGCCGCTCATGCCGCTGTCCGAGGTATGGATCGAGAGGGATACGGCAGTCGAAAGTGTATTGACAACGGCACCTGGACGGTAGTCGATCGGTTTAGTCGCAAGTGTGGCGCAGGCGCTGAGGAGCAGCATCGGGAGCAGATGTTTTAATAATCGATATATCGTCATGGTGTGCACTTTCCTTCCTAAAAACTATTCCAACCGGAAATCCTTTTCAGTCAGTCCGATGTTGCGCCGTAACTTTTTCAAAATCATGGTTGCCCGGTCGCCGTTCTGTTCGTTGATGACCAACCGCCTGACCGTACCGTCCGCCAGAAAAACAATGGAAATGTCCTTGACCTGTCCTTTACCCGGAGGGGTTATAGTGATTGTATACACTGAATTGGTCAGGTCGGCCTGTAGTGCTACTCCGTCAGGTAGTGACGTTACCGGTGTTGCCAGCTTTAAGAACCATTGTTTCAGCCCCTGTTCCGGCGGCAGCGCGATTCTTGAGGAAGGCTTGTCCCTGCCGGAAGCCTGTTCGATGATGTTGTCATGCAGCAGCATGCGACCGCTGAAGGGCGGGTTTATCTCCATAAAAAACAGATCGGGTTTTTTAAAGCGAAGTGAGCCGTTCATCACCATCGTCCGTTTCATCAACGAGAGCCGTTTCTCCTGGGTGATTTCGGCGGTAAAGTCAGAAATACCTGCAAAACCCCGGCGCAAGGCCTCCAGTCCTTCAACAGGAGAGATTGCACGGGCCTGGCAGGGGGAGCTGCTCAGCAGGAGTGCCAACAGCAGCAGAAAGAATACATGAGCCTGTTTCATCACTTTCAAAGTTTACCTACTCCCAAGGTCAGCTGCACGGAGAGTAGTTGGCCCGCGCCGCTGGTGACATTTCCTTCAATTATGAACAGGCGCCCGAATGATTTTATCACCTTGGCTGAAATAGTCAGGATGTCTCCAGCAACTGCCGGAGCTGAAAATTCGGCGTGATCGATGGCCGCAATAAAACCGCCTTCCACCTCCGCCTGAGCGACAACAATACCGGCTAACTGGGCAACGGATTCGATCATGAAAATCTGGGGAAAACCATGGTTGCCGGTCACACCGGTTACGGCAACCGCTTGTGCGCCCTGTACCAGTGTAGTAATCCGGTCAAGAAACAGAAAGGGGTAACGGTGGGGCAGATAGTGTGCCGGATCGGGATTAAACAGGGTCGCCTCCGTTGAACCGGATGGCGAAGTAGGGCCCCTCTGGTGAGGCGGCCAGATGCAGACCGGTCTGGCCAGGCTGAAGCAAGGCCAGCAATGCCGCCATGGAAGTGCCTCCCATGGCCAGCGAGCTGCCGGCAACGCGCCCCGTATCTATCGGAGGAATCCCGCTGACACGCTCCATGAGCGCCGGAAGGGAGGTTGTCGTACCGGAAAGTGAAACCTGTGCAGGGGGAGCAAAGCCATTCATGAGCATGTCAACCCCTTCCCGTTCCTGGCCGGGGAGGAGCAGGCCGACCGTACGGATGGAACCAATCCGCCCCATGACCCTTGCACCACGGCCGGCGGCGTGTTCGGCACTCTCCAATACGAGTATGCCGCACCCTTCACCAAATGTTTTCGCGTAACGCCGTAACTGACCGGTGGCAGCAAAACCGGAGATCATCAAAGGGAGCAGTTCATCGACTCCGCCTGTCAACATGATGTCGGCCCGTCCCTCACTGATGAAGCGGCAGGCCATCATAAAGGCTGATTCCGCCGAGCAGAATCGCTGTACCTGGGTGACGTTCGGCCCTTTCAGGCCATGTTCGATAGAGGCGTTGCTGGCTGGTGCATTGGATACTGTGTTGGGGAACAGCATCGGGGAAATCCCCTCCACTCCACCGGTAAAATAGCCGCTCAGAAAATCAGCGGAATTGGCAACGCCGCCAAAGCCGCAGCCAAGAGCAATGCCGATCCGTTCAGCTGGTAGGGTGTTCTTGTCAACGCCGGCGCTCTTGAGGGCCAGTCCTGCGGCAACTACGGCAAACTGGCTGCAGCGATCCAGTTTGCGTGCCTTCAGGGGGGGGATGAAGTCGGTCGCTTTGAACCCGAGCGCCTTGCCCCAACTCCCGCCACTTCCTCCGTTATATTCGGCCGGAATCGGTGTCAGGGCATCCCGTCCGGAACTGATCAACTCCAGAAGCGGTTCAATTCCGATACCGGCGGGAGTTACCGCTGAAAAGCCGGAAATAACGATATTGGTCAGGGGAACGTTCATAGTGCCAGCACCAGTGAAGTGATATTACCGCCAAAGGCAAATGAGTTGGAGATCGCTATGCGGCAGTCGGTTGGACGTTGTCCCTCATGGCAATAATCCAGATCACATTCCGGATCGCTGCCGCGGAAGTTGAGGGTTTGAGGGATGATCCGCTGGTTGAGGGCAATTACCGTTGCCAAAGCCTCAATGGCACCGGCCGCACCGAGGCAGTGGCCGGTCATGGCTTTGGTTGATACCAGCGGCACATCGGCAGCATGATTGCCAAAGACGAGTTTCATTGCATTTGACTCCACTACGTCGTTAAGCGGAGTGCCGGTGCCGTGGGCATTAACCCAACCGACCTGTCCGGTTTCTAACCCGGCTGAAAGTAGCGCTTCCCGCATTACCCGTGCGGCGGTAACACCGGACGGTTCCGGTGCAGTCATATGCCAGGCCTCGCCGGCAATGGCATATCCGAGTATCTCCCCATAGATTTTGGCTCCTCGCGCACGGGCCTCATCTTCATCTTCCAGCACCAGGCAGGCGGCACCTTCGCCGAGTGAAATACCCTGGCGCCCGAGACTGAAAGGTGAGCAGGGTTCTGTATCGATCACCTTCAGGGAGTTGAACCCGGCGAAGGTGAGCAGGGAAAGGGTGTCGCTGCCACCAACCAGTACGGCTTTCTGCTGACCGGTGGCAATCAGGTCCGCCCCCCAGCCGATGGCGGTAGCTGAAGACGAGCAGGCGGTTGTAACGCTTCCCTGATAGCCGGCCAGGCCAAAAGTTTTGGCAAGCACTGTTGTGGTGGTGTCCGGCAGAATCCCCCGCAAAAGGTCGGGCGAGGCATTTTGACCGGCAAGTCGGGATTTCAGCCACTGTTCGGCCTGGAACATGCCGGCGGCCCCGGCTCCCATGGAAACGCCCATCTCATACGCTGAATAACTGCCGCTGATTCCGCTGTCGGTGAGTGCTTCTCCGGCGGCGATCACGGCAAACTGGTCGGCCCGTGAAAGTTTTCGGGCCGTAGTTTTATCAAAATAGTTCCGTGGCTCATAATTTTTGACCTGGCAGCCGATCCTGGAGGGAAAGGGGGCTACGTCAAACAGGTCAAGTGGACCTATGCCGCTGACGCCGTTCAGCAGGGCATCGGTGAATGCCGGTACATTTGTGCCGGAACCGCTGAAAACTCCCAGGCCGGTTATGACAACACGCCGCTTTTTCATCAGACGATTCCGCCGTCAACTATCAGTGATTGGCCGGTGATATAGGAAGCACGCTCAGAGCCCAGGAATAATGCCGCTTCGGCAACTTCTTCCGGGGTGCCGAGGCGACCCAGAGACGAACTCTTTACGATTCTTTCTACGATGTCCTGCTTCAGACCCACCGTCATGTCGGTGCTGATAAGGCCGGCAACCAGGGCGTTAACCCTGATTCCCATCGGCCCCAACTCACGGGAAAGCGATTTGGTGAAGCTGATTGCAGCCCCTTTGGAGGCGGCGTAGTTGGTCTGGCCGGCAGTCCCGGTAAGGGCGGAAACGGAGGAAATATTGATAATGGAGCCGCTGCGGCGTGCCAGCATCTTGCGCACCCCCCACTTGCAGCAGTGAAAGAGAGGATTCAGGTTGGTACGGATCACACTGTCCCAGTCATCTTCGGCCATCATGGCCAGAAAACCGTCCTTCACGATCCCGGCGTTGTTGACAAGTACATCGATATGCCCGGCAGACAGCGAGGCGGAGTTGATGACGCTTTGTGCTCCATTTGATGTGCTGACATCGCCCTTGATAACAACGATAGAACCTGGCAGGTCGGCAGAATCAGCAACAAGAGAGGAGGCTGTCTCATCATTGCTCAGGTAAGCGGCAAAAACCTGCGCGCCATGGCGGGCAAAAGCCAGGGATATGGCTCGTCCGATACCGCGGGTACCACCGGTGACAACTACAATTTTATCTCTGAATTCCATTCAGACTCCGTGGAGGTTTCTAAAGGGATTATTATTACCGATTTACGGGAAAAAAGTCCAGTGGGTAGGCGTAATTGCAGGATTATATCGGGCGTACGCGGCTCCTGCCCAGCCGTTTCATTAACCGCCAAAGCGGTCCCTTGACCGGAAACATACGCAGAGCATCCAGCATGGCAGAGCTGACATTGACCTCAAGGCTCGGCACAATCCAGGTGCGCCGCTTGAGCGCCTGTTCTGTAACCAGATCGCAGAGCCCATCCCTGATTGCCGGCGAGATGTAGAATACCGGTTCCAACAGGCAATCTCCCTTGGCAATAATGCCGTCCCTCAGGGCGATCTGCTCCATGGCGGTGCCTGGGTAGATCCGAATCCCGGTCATCGTGATGACTGCGGTCGGTTCAACCTCATCCATCAGAGTGAACGTTTCCAGCACGGTTTCCCGCGTTTCACCCGGGCCGCCGAAAAGGATGTAATGGGCAAAGTCCATCCCCATTTCATGGCAGAGGCGTGATGATTCACGAATAGAGTCAACGGTGAAAGACTTGCCGAGATTTTTTAGCATTTGTGGCGAGCCGGAGTCACTGCCGTATTCAACCGCGTCACACCCAGCCTCCTGCATAGCTTGCAGCAGTCGAGGCGTGATGAAGTCAGGGTTGATGAAGGCCGACCAGTTGACCGGCAGCCGCTCAGCAGAAATTGCCCGGCAGAGCTCTTCGGCAAAATCCGTGGGGTAGTTGAAGATGTCATCGACGAAATAGAGGTAGCTGACACCATAATCGTCCACAAGGGTGCGAATCTCGGCGATTATCTCAGCAATCGGGCGCAGGCGCATACAGCGCCCCTCCAGCAGCGGATAGGTGCAGTAGATGCACCCGAATGGGCAGCCACGCTTGGTCTGAAGATTGGCCATCCCCCCTTCCCGGTAATAGCGGGCAACATCAAAGAGAGTACGATCAGGAGAGCCGATGGCTTCGACCGGCAGCGGCGGGATGAAATCTTCTCTTCCCGGCAGAACTACACCGGGGATCAGGGCCGCATCACCGCCCGACTCCAAACACTCGAACAGGCGCGGCAGTACTGCTTCCCCTTCCGCTGCCACGCCGTAATGAGCGCCTACAGCAGCCAAAATTTTCACCGGCATCAGCGAAAAACCGGAGCCGCCGATTATAGTCACGGCTTTGGGATGGCATATGGCAACGATATCGCGCACACCATCAATATAGCTGCGGCTTCCCGGCCAGGTAACGTTATCAAGGTTGCGGAGGGAGATGACAACTGCATCGGGTTGATGCTCCGTAAGTGCCGAGGAGACAGCCAGTTGGGGGTCGGTTTCGAAACAGAGGTCGAGAGCGTTCAAAAGGTGCCCTGCCGCCGTCAGCGGTCCGGCCAGAAAGGCCAGTCCGATCGGGAAGACAGGGTATGGATCGCGCTCACGGTTGGCGGAGATCAGCAGAATCTTCATGGCAGCTCCAACGCAGCTAATAAACGGTTTACCCGCTCAGCGATCAGGGGGGGGAGTTGAAACTGAAGTACGCCATCCAGATCGGTCAATGCGTGGGTTGTCGAACCGGTGGCATACTTTTTACCGTCAGAGCCGACTATGGTGGTGATAAATTCGAGAGTGGCTGTCTCGGTCCGGCGCAGGGTTGTCCGGATCGTCAGCTCTTCGTTAAAACGGGCCGGCCGCAGAAACTTCAGTTCAAGAGCTACCACCGGTCCCAGATATCCGACTGTCGCCAACTGGAAAGCATCCAGGTCGAACTCCCCGGCCAGGGCGTTGCGGCCGATCTCCATCCAGGCCACGTAATGGCCGTGCCAGGCGACACGGTAGGCATCAATTTCGTTGAAGCGGACTGCTATTTTCGTTTCGTGGAATTTCATATCTCACTATCTATCCAGCGATTGAATTTTGAGAGCGCCTTACCGGCACCCACCTCCTGAAACTGTGTCACCCCCCGCGAGCGGAGGGTGCGGTAGGTGGTATCCCAATAAACCGGTCGACAGAGTTCATCAACCAGAAACGCAGGGATAGTCGCAGCTGTCAGGACCGTCTGGCCGATATGTTCTACCAGAGGGATTAGAGGCTCGCAAAAGCTGTACCCGGCCACGATCTGCTCTATTCCCTCGGTTATCTCTGCAATCAGCGGCGTGTGAAGCGGGGCGTCACAGGGGAAGCCCGCAGCCGAAAAGGCACCTGATGCCTTGGCTTCAGCCAGAGCCGCATCTATATTTTTTCGTTCGCCGGCCAGTAGAAAATGGTGAGAAGTATTATAGTTGGCGATGTGAACTGTGTTATTGGCAGCTATCTCTTCCAGTGGAGAGCAGCTCATTCCGATGACACACCCCAGCGCATATTCACGCTGCATCCCCCTCTTCGCCATAGCCACGCCGATCCGGTACGTCAGTTCAAGGGCCGTCGCACTGTCTATCGAGCCGGATGCAGCCAGTGCAGGATAGATCCCCATGCTGTGCTCGGCAATCAGGTCCGGTACCTTTCCCTCTATTGTCAGCTGGCTGGAACGATGCAGGCTTATACAGGTGCCTAGCAGCTGAAGCCGCACACTCTGGCTTATATCTGAATCCGATATGTCGTTTTCAAGTGGATTACAGCCGGTTGATTCCTGGCAGACCCGGATGATTTTCTGGAATTCGATATCATCTGATGGCACACCGGTAAAGGTTATCGGCTGGCCTGGAAACATCCAGCAGATCACGCTTCACTCCTCTTGCGCCTGATGGCGGCACGGAAACCGATGTTCATCGGTCCGAAGACCTGTACGGAACGGTGCAGTTTAAAGATACGGCGATACATGGAAGGAAAAGAATAAAAGGAGCGGTTAAGCCAGTCGTACCCTTCCTGAAGCTGCTGAACTGTCATCCCTTTTGGCTGGAAGTTGATGTGCTCCATGTCATAGTCGCGCCAATTGCTGGAGATGATCCGGCCTTCCGCTTCGAGACGGCGGCGGACGGCGGTGCCGGGATATGGGGTCAACAGCGGGAAAATGGCCGCTTCAAGACGTGCCTCTTCACAGAAACGGAGCAGTTTCGGGAAGATTTCAGGTGTGTCTCCGTCATAACCGAGTACAAAGGAGCCGAGGATGCCGATGCCGTTATCACGAAAGGCCCGGGCATCTGCCATGAATGACTGCGCCCGGTTGGTAACCTTCCCCATGGCGGCCAGTGATTCCTGATTAAGCGATTCGAAGCCGACGAACATCCCCAGGCAGCCGGACTCACCGGCGGCACGCATCAACTCGCGGTCACCCGCAAAATCTATCGGCGCGTGGGAGAGCCATTTGAAGCCCATCCCCTTCATCCCCTGGAAGAGCGGCAGAGAATACTTGCGGTCAGCCACGAGGTTGTCGTCTACAAAAAAGACGAATGAGTTGGATTTTCGTAACTCCTGCAACTCGGTCAACACCTGTTCTACCGGGCGTTTCCTGTAATTACGCCCATAAAAGGCGGTGACAGAGCAAAATTCACAGTCAAAGGGACAGCCGCGTGTGGTCTGGATGGTGTTGGAGAGCAGATACCCCTTTCCCTTGAAAATATCGCGGCGGGCAACCGGAATGTCGGCCATGCTGATCATCGATTCAGGCTTATAGAAACGCTGAAGCCTCCCCTGTGAAAAATCGGCGAGCAGTCCCGGCCAGACGACCTCTCCCTCTCCCACCACTACCGCATCAACGTGATTGAGCGCTTCATCCGGCAGATTGCTGGCGTGAAAGCCGCCCATGACCACGGTTTTACCACGGTTTTTGAAGCCGGCAGCAATCTCATAGGCACGGGGTGCCTGCGGAGTCATGGCGGTCAGGGCTATCAGGTCGGCATCCGTGTCGTAGTCGATCCGTTCTGAATGGTCGTCGCAGAGTGCTACGTCCCATTCCATGGGGGTGACAGCGGCAATAGCAGCCAGTGAAAGCGAAGGGAACCTGAAGGCCAGTTCCCCCCATAATCTCCCCTTGGGCCAACCGGGGGAGATCAGCAGTACTTTCATTTGCGGTTTTCCGCAATATATGCGGCCATGCTGCGGACCGAGGCAAAGACTGTGCTGCCGGTGGCAGCGTCGGGAACAACTACGCCGAATTCCTTCTCCATAGCCACCACCAGCTGCAGTGCATCAATGGAGTCCAGCCCCAATCCTTCGCCGAACAGCTGGGCATCGGTATCGATTTCGTCAGGAGACATCCCCTCGATGCGGAGACTGTCAATAATCATCTGTTTCACTTTTGGTATTAACTCGTCACTCATTCATAGTCCCTTTTATCTTTCCTGTTATTCTTTAACTGCATTTTTTATTGTGGCCTTGCTTTTTCAGACTCGTTGCTTTTTTCAAAAAAATCATAAAAATTGTACCACTGGTCCGGATATTGCCGGATATAGCGTTCGAAAACGGCTGCCAGGCGCTGCATGCCGCTCCGTATGGCCTCTTTGTGCTGGCCATGTCCGCCGCTGAAGTAGATAGCTTCATCCATAAGCGTCGAATATTTCCCGTTTTCCAGCGGAACAAAGACCGGAATAACCGGCGCTCCACTGGCAAGAGCCAGATAACCGGGGCCAACCGGTATCTCCGTTTGATGTCCGAAAAAATCCAGTCTTATTGTGTGGGAAGATCCGTCGCGCTCGCCCAAGAGGGCCAGTACCTCGTTCCGCCGCAGGGCGTTGACCGCTTCGATGATCGCCAGTGGTGACGTGTCGTTACGATCCACATAGATAAAATTAACGCCGCGCTCACCCCTTACTGATTCGCGCATTTCGTTTACCTTTTCATCCGGCTCGCGAAAGGTCATTACGTTAACGGTATACCCAAGATCGGCCAAACCCAATCCACCCAGTTCCCAATTGCCAAGATGGGGCGAGACCAGGATAGCACCGGTACCAGCCGCCAATGCCATCTCCAGCGGTTCTCCACTGCTGCGTTTACCGATCATGGCCTGGAGCTTTTCCCCCTTTAGTCGCATCATCAGCATTACATCGCACCAGTTTTGCCCGAATGTACGGAAGGTGGAAAAGACTAGCGCTTCGACATCGTCACTGCCGGTTACAATTCTCAGGTTCGAGCGCACGGCACGTCGTTTGTCTCCCAGCAGCAGGTAGAAAAGCCCGCCCCAGAAAAGTGTGAACGGTGGAAACAGCCAGCGTGGCACCAGAATGGTAAAAAGATTTATAAAGAACAGATTGATGTTGCTGTAGAGATTCAAAAAAACAGCTCCCATGCACAGAGTGCCAGCTTCCTGAAGGAGAGATTCCCTCTGCCTGCGGCCTGCTTGAAACCTTGGGTCGCTTCCTGTGAACGACGGTAGAATTTTACAAAAGCCTTGATAAGCAAAAATTGCAGATAATGACGATTTATCAACGGGTGCCGGAAGACGATGTGCAGGCCGTCATAAAACTTCCAGCGCCGGCAGAAGATGCGGTCCTTGATCTGCTCATAGAGCCTGGTGCCGGGATAGGGGGTCAGGATGGAAAACTGGGCAATGTTGGTATTGAGCCTGACCGCAAGGTCAATAGTCTTTTCTACGTCAGCGGCGCTCTCATTCAGGTTGCCGATGATGTAGCTGCCGTATGATTCGACTCCGTTTTCCCTCAAAATCTCCACCGCACGGGTAACATCGCTTGCCTTGATGTTCTTGCCGAGCGAGTTCAGTGTTTCCTCATTGCCGCTTTCAATGCCGAGGTAGACTGTTGTGGAACCTGCGGCAGCCATTTTGGCTACCATGGCCGGATTTTTTACGATGGTGTCGACCCGTGAGAGGTTCCACCATTTCAGATCATAGCCGCGCTCGATGATCCCGTCGGCAATCTGCTCGACGCGCGGCGGCGCAAGGGTGAAATTGTCATCCATGAAGCAGATGGCCCGGAACCCATAACGGTTATAAACTTCATCGATCTCAGCCAGCACCGATTCGGCGCTACGGTAGCGCCACCCTCTGCCGAAAAAACTCGAAGATGAACAGAAATGACAGGCGCCGGGGCAGCCGCGACTGGTAACAACCGGGGTTATGGAACGGTCGGCCATGCTGGCCCGGTAGCGATGGAGATCTACCAGATGCCGGGCCGGAAAGGGGAGGGCTTCAACGTCAATCGGGTCGGCGGCGGGTGTCTCAATCAGGTGACGACCATCCTTGATGATCAATCCTTTTACCGCTTCAGCACTGTCACTGTTCTGGAGCGCGGTCAGGAGATTGCGAAATACAATCTCTCCCTCACCTTTGACGATATAATCAACACAACCTGCGGCAAATATATCCTCCGCCATGAATTGCGGATGGGGGCCCCCCATAACTACCGGCCTGCCGGTAACAGCGACTCTGCGGGCTATGGCAAGCGCCTTGCCCGCTCTGGTTGTGTCTGCCGAAATCCCTACAACGTCGGCCCGGTGGATATCAGCATCATCCAGTCGCTCACCTTCGGCCGCCAGATCCTTTACAACCACGTCGTGACCGCCCTGTTCAAGGCTGGCGGCAACGTAGAGCAGGCCGATGGGGGGGAGGCTCAGGCCAAACGTATTAAATACGCTCAGGGATGGTGGATTTACCAGCAGTACCTTCATTTATTTGCTTCCGGTTTTCATGGTCTTTACCGGAGGCTCCTTGAACTCATCTTCCCAGATCGGATCAGCGATCTCTGCATAGGAACGGGAGTAGTTATCCATCTGGTCCGCCAGGCCGGTGAAAATTTCATCTGCACCTTCATGGGTCGGATAGGCACCTTCAGAGGCGAAAAGTTCCCGACCGGCTGCCGGTTGATCAATCAGCATGCAGGGGCGCAACAGGTTGTCATGCTCACCCTGTTTCTGGCGGATTTTAGTGAAAAACGGAGATGAAAGCGCCTCGTGGATAGTTGAACGGCGGATATTATCAACGGCAAAATGACAGAAGACACACGGCTCGATGTCGCCGTTGGCATTGATATGGAAATATTTGCGCCCTCCGGCCAGGCAGCCGGAGATCATCGGCCCGTCATTCCAGAAGTCAATAAACAGCATCGGCTTTTCGGCGCGATAGTCGATAACGGTCCGACGCAGTTCATCTCGCTGTTCGGGGGTCGGCATCAGTTCAGGTTCAGGCTTGCGTCCAACCGGAACATAGGAAAATAGCCACATGGCAAAGACGCCCTTCTTCAGCAGCATGTCGATGTAGTCGCCATTGGTGATGATGTCGGAATTTTTGCGGGAATGAGTGAATGAGCCGCAGAAGGAAAGTCCCCCCTCTTTCATCAGGTCCATGGCGTGCATAACCTTTTTAAAATGCCCGGCACCGCGGCGTTCGTCGGTTTCCTGCTCGTACCCCTCAAGCGAAAAGGAGGGCATGACATTGCCGACGTCAGTCAACTTTTCAACCATCTTTTCATCGATCAGACCACCATGGGTAAAGACCAGAAAAGCCATGTCGCTATGTTTTTTGAAGATTTCGAAAATGCCTTCCATATAAAACGGCTCACCGCCGGAGATAACTGCGAAATAAACACCCATCTCTTTCATCTGGGTCAGGATGGAATCGACTTCATCCAGCGAAAGTTCCAGCGATTTGTCATAGTCGCCGGCATAGCAGCCGTAACAGCTGAGGTTGCAACGCATGGTAGGACTGATAACCACGGTTGAAGGTGGATAATAGCCGTACTTGTCACTCCACTCCTTGCGTTTGTTGGTACCGTTCAGCAGGTGATTGACGAGCAGATTGCTGATCCATTTGTCACGCTGATTGGGGTGCAGATCGCGGAGAATCCTGCGGGGGAATTCAATGCTCGGATGTTTATCCCGCACCAGACCACGAATCCAGCGGATGCGATCCTTGTAATAGTCCTTCTTGGGAATCATCTCCATCAGATGGGTCATGCGGATCAGCGATTCATCTGATGAATTTGTCGCCAGCGACAGGAGATATGTAAGGATCTTTTCTTTTGTGTAATTTTTCAGAGTGTTGATCATTCGACATATGCCTCGTTACATGTAGCGTAAAAATGTCATGCTTATATTGACTGTATCTTTGACCGGGCGATAATGGCTGGTTGCGCGGCCATCGGCAACCCGTGCTGCAATCGGAAGGGAGCCAACCGTGAAACCTCTCTTCCATGCCTTCAATAAAATTTCCATCTCCAGTGCGTATCCATTTGACTTCAATGACACATCCTTCAATACGTTACGAGAATAAAACCTGAAACCGGACTGACTGTCCGTAATCTCAAAACCTGTACGTTTCCAGATACACCAGACACCGATACGGTTCCATAATTTACGGAGACCGGACATCAGTTCGAACTGGGCGTGACGGGACGCTATCAGAATGCCCCAGCCGCCGTTCTGTGCAGAAGAGACCAGCTGCGGGATAGCTGAAACATCATGCTGGCCGTCGGCATCAATTGTTACTACCGCGTCGAAAGCGGATTCAATCGCCCAGGCAAAACCGGTTTTCAGCGCAGCTCCCTTGCCAAGATTTTGCCGGTGGCGGAGCAGTGTCACCGGTAATCCGGCTAATAAATCGGACAGGTCAGTTGCCGAGCCATCATCAACCACCACCACCGGCATGCCATGCTCCAGGCACTCTTGAACCACCGGCAGAATTGTGATGTCGGCGTTATATGCAGGAATCAGGATACAGGTTGCCACTCGTACACCAGCTCCTTTAGAGTTTTAAATCGATAACGCCGGCACAGTTCATTCAAACGGGGAGTCGCGTCCATTCTGGTTCCATAAGATACAAACCGTTTCAAAAGCGGCAGGTCAAGCCTTGGTCCTTCAGGGTCCACCTCGCGCGGGTGAAGATACAGTACCGCCGGGTGATGTTTGCGGTTAAGCGATTCAATTGTCGCAAGTATGGTCCTGAAAGGGAAAAGCCTGAATCCCCATCCACCACCGGTTGGCAGGTTTCCTGTCAAAGACTTTGTCACCATCGGCGGGATTTCCCACAGCCCTGTTCCTTCGCCCTCAAGGCGGTATGGGACGCGGCTGCCGTTGGAATCACCTATAAAGGGGAGCGGATTTAGGCTCGAATCATATAGATACCCACGTTCTCGCAGGATAGCAAAGGGCCACCCGGTTTGCTCTGATAAAGACCATTGCGGAGCCCTGTAACCGACAGGGCGCTGTCCGGTCTGCTCCATCAGTATCCGCTCGGTGAGTTGCAGCTCGTCACTAAACTGTTGCGGCGTCAGGTCCGGCACCAGACTGTGTGAATAACCGTGTGAGGCTATTTCATGCCCCGCTGAGCAGATCATGGTTGCTAAATCAGGATCATTTTCGGCCACGGAACCGAGTATGAAAAAAGTGCCTTTTTGACCATGTTCGTCAAGTAAAACAAGGATCCTCTTCAGGTTGCTGCGAACCCGCCATGCCTCGCGTGGTGGAACAGGAATAACCCTCCCGGAGCCACAGACATGGTACCAATCCTCGACATCTATTGTTATAGCATTGTACGTCAGTAAAGGCACTCCGATACGCGTCGATAAAAGTTATAATAATTACATTACAAGTGATATCAAGTCAATATACCTGTCCCTGCTAAAGCATGCTCCTGATTTTTGTTCTTACGGCTTCTGCCACATCCCTGGTAACAAGTTTTCTGTCCGTTAGCGATTTAAGATAAAAGGGGACAACACAGCCGCAGCGGTGGCAATCGGCCTTGGGGCCAAGCATGCAGGGCTCTTTCATGACTCCGTCCGGTCCAAGAGCAAATGATTTTTCAGCAAAGGGGCATTTGTCAGTGACCGTTCGCGCTCTGTCGGATTTCATCAGTCTTAGCGTGCGTGTTGTGTTGACGATAAAATCTCCGTACAACGATTTCATTTCAATCAGAAATTCGAGAATTTGATCTTTTCCTTCCCATTCAAGCCACAGCGAATCGTCAACTCCCCTGACAGGGGTAAAAAAGCTGAACACAATGTTTCTGACTTTCGGGTTACTGCTCCACTCCTCCAGAGATGCGGAAATTTCAGTAACGTTCTCACTGGTAATGCAGTAGGCTATGGTGATTTTCAGTCCTTCGGTTGCGTCTATGTTCTGCCTGATCGTATCGAAAAGACCAGGCTTGTTGCGCATTTTGTCATGACTCTCCCTTCCCCCGTCAACCGAAATGTACCAGCTCACATCTTTCCAGTCGGGGAGCGGCAGGGAGCCGTTAGTCGTCACCGTATTGTATTTGAAATAGCGCCTACCCAATTCGATGAGCGGCAGACGCAGGAGAGGTTCTCCACCGACCCATGTACACTGGAAGGAACGAAACCCCTCCGCCTTCATGTTCTCGAATTTTTCTCTCCACTGATCAAGCGACCACTCGGAAGAGTGTTCCTGTTCGAAAAAATAGCAATGATCGCAGCGCAGGTTACACCGATTGGTAACATCAACCGATCCGAAGCTGTTTTTAGGGATGCCGAAGAGGAAGAAACCGAGTTGAGCAAGATTGTAGGTGGAGAAGAGTGGTTTTGGATGTCTTGGTGCGGAAGTATGCTGCTGATTATTCATGAAGCTTCACCCTATTATGAATTAAACACAGAAAGAACCCACGGCTCCAAGCCATGGGCTCTTTCTGTATGACTTGCTGTTATAGTTCCGCTGCTCCGCTTCAAAGCATGCCAGTTCAGGTGCTGCTTTGCGTTTTAAGGGTGTTCTTTTTTATAATCAGTAACAATATTATTGAATTTATCTTCTTTAAGATCAGGTACATTCGCGGACGGATCCAGTTCGTAGTATTGACATTTGCCATCCATTTCATCGTACATTTTTTTACTTTCATCGATATCATATTTTGTCCGGGCTGACAGCACACCCATTCTGATCTCCTGACGGAGATAATAAGTTTTGTCCGGTTCGAAGTTAAGTAATACTGCGTCAAAATTTTCTGCATCTGCGATGATAAAGTGCTGACCTGGATCTACAGTGCTTACAAAGAAACCCTTACCCCTAGTTGTACCAATAAACTTCCGGTCTACATAGTTATCGATATTGACGGCGCCACCAAAGAATGTGGTGCGCCCAATAACCAATGCAGACTTACCGGCAGGCGGCTTGATCTCGCGCAGGTCTGGACAGACATCTTTGGCGATCATCCGACTTGGACTGCATCCGCCTGACAAAAGCAGGGAACAAACACCAATCAGTAAAAAAAATCTCTTCATACACCCTCCACTTAAATTTACCCAGAGCCTGTAGCACTGGAAGTGTTGAATAGCTACGGTATCAATTTTGAGTTTGACTTAACAAATTGGCCTTGTCAAACAATTTAGATCCAAATTCGACATACGCACCTGCTTTTCCGGCGACTCTGTGCTATAGATGAAAAAGAGCCCTCTGGAGGGCTAATATGAAACCGGGATAACATTTCCAAGCGGAGTATAAGAGTGAAAATAGTCCTCCTGCACCCCTACGGCAGCAACTGGCTTAGTGGCATGAAAGATATCAGCACGGTATTCAATCTGATGCCGCCGCTAGGTATTATGAGTATGGCAGCTGTTTTGGAGCGGGCGGGCATAGACGTCGAAATTATCGATTGCTACGCAACGCCTATGCCCCTTGCTGATCTGGTAGAAGAAATTATCCGCCGCGGCCCGGACTGTCTGGGCGTCTCTACCACGACATCTTCATTCAATGAAGGATATCGTGTCGCTGCAGCTGTAAAGGAAAAAGCGCCGCAGATATTCACCCTGTTCGGTGGAGCCCATGCCTGTACTATTGGCGCACAGCTACTTGATTCATTTCCCGCCATAGATTATCTGGCTATCGGCGAAGGCGAAAACACAGTGCTGGAACTGGCCCAAGCAGGTTTCAAAGGGATTGAACAGCTTCCCGGCGTTGCATATAGGGATTCAAGCGGCGCGGGCGTCACTTCAGCGCCCCGTGAACTAATCAAGGATCTTGACGATCTCCCTTTTCCCGCATACCACAAACTGCCTCAATTTCCCAAACGCTATAATCTACCACTCTTCAGTTATCCAACTGCTCCCAATACAAGCATCATCTCCAGTCGCGGCTGCCCTTATTCCTGCTCATACTGCGACCGCTCAGTGTTCAGCCGCGGCTTCAGATTTAACTCGCCTGAATATATCGTTGAGCATATGGCAATGCTTAACCGCGATTTCGGCATCCGCCATGTGTTCTTTTATGATGATCTGTTTACCTTTGACCGCAAAAGGGTGGCAGAGTTCTGTGCCATAAAGGAACGTAAGGGATTGAAGGTTACCTATAATTGTATCGCCAGACTGGAACATGTGGATTCTGAATTGCTGGCGCTCCTTAAACGCTCCGGTTGCTGGCAGGTCAATTTCGGTATCGAGTCAGGAGATCCGGAAATATTAAAACAGCATCGCAAGTTCTTCGGGCTGGATGAGGTTGGACGTAAACTGCAAATGGTGAAGGATGCAGGCATGAGGGTTAAGGGGCTTTTTATGGTCGGCCTGCCGGGCGAGAATGAGGCCGCTATTCGCCGCACCATCGATTATGCCCTATCACTGCCGCTGGACGAGATCAATGTTACCAAGTTCACCCCGTTTCCAGGGGCACCTGTCTACGGCACAATAAGAGAACAGGGTGAATTTAATGAGAGTTGGGATTTGATGAACTGCATGAATTTCGTCTTTGTGCCTCACGGTATGACCAAACAACAGCTGGAAGATCTCTATAACGAGTTCATTTACCGCTTCTACCACCGCCACCGCATCACCTGGGGGTACACTAAAATGCTCTGGAAATCGCCACACAGTATTTTGACGTTTATGCGGAACCTGCCGGAGATACTGGCTTTTGAGATGAAGCAGAAGTGGTAACATACAGGAAACGGTGACATGATACACTTCAAGGCATCCATAACTTTAGTACTGTTGTCCATACTTTCCCAGACAACGCCTGTTTCAGCTGGCAATCCGGTTTCTGGTATGAAGGGAGAATACGGAGGCCTCACCGGTTACGGCATAACCCATAAATATTTTGGAGCAACCCGCACCCAGGTACAGACCTGGGATGCCATCCTCCGATTCGGCCGGTTTCTGTCTGACGATGTTGGCAAGGGGAGCTGGTATCAAGGAAGACATGAGTTGCTGATGGAGTTGCCGTATCATATGGCGGTGGATCATGGTGGCAGATCAATGGTGGGTGGGTATCTGTCCGGAAGCTGGAAGTTCACATCCCTGGAGAATGCAGCACCCTATGTTTTTGCTGGAGGTGGTCCCCTGTATGTGGATCTGGGACTCCCGACCATGGGAACTAAACTCTGCTACAGTTATCAGGCTGGAACCGGGCTGCAGTACTTTATTGACAGGAAGACCGCACTGAATGTGGAGTACCGATATCATCACATATCTAATGCAGGCACAGCTGAACCTAATGAACCGCTTAATTCCAGCAAAATCCTGTTTGGGATGTCATTTTTCTATTGAAACGCAAAGGTGAAGGCTGCACAAAAAAAGGACCTGCAAAAATTTGCAGGTCCTTTGATGCTTTTTGGTTGCGGGGATAGGATTTGAACCTATGACCTTCGGGTTATGAGCCCGACGAGCTACCAGACTGCTCCACCCCGCGACAAGTGAAACGAATATATAGCAGTATGTTGAGAGGAATGTCAATAAAAACTTTTGATGCGGCAAATTATTTCAATCTTTGTCTGGAATTGCGATTGCTCCCTTGCCGATTTTTCCGGCCAGTTCTTTTGCAGCATCAGCGTCCAGTTTTTTACCAACTCGAACACGATACCAGGTACCTTTATCACCTAAATGAGATTCAACGATAATGACATTATAACCTTTGCTTGCCAGCTTACCCCGCAGCGCCTCTGCTTCTGACTTAAGACTGTATGAGGCGACCTGGACAGTAAAGTTATTGGAATCCTGACGGGTTACCGGTTTTGCCGGTGAACTCTGTACGGTCTGTTTTTGGGTGCTGTCATCGCTTTGAGTTGCGTCTGGTCTGGTTATGTTGGCTGGCATGACGGCTTGTAACGGTTGTTTCGCTGGTTTGTCACTTTTAGAATTGATGCCGCTGCCCATTGCATTGCTTTTCTGGGTACTTGGGAGTGTTTTGTAAAAACTGAGTGGTTGATCAACAGCCGTCGGTGTTCCGGCGTTTGCCGCAGGTTGCTGAGCCGGGCCGCCAGTTTGCGGTGGCAGGGCCGGTGCCGGAGTGGCTGGTTGTTGCGGTAATGGCTTTGCTTTATCTTGCTGTGTTGAGTTTTCGAGGCTTTGTTGTTCCATAGCGGCCTTGAATCCATTTTTAGCTGAACGTTGGGAGAGCATCCATCCACTGCCAAAGCCGATTCCGAGGGACAGAAGAGCGGTAATAAAGACAATGATCAGCACGCCTCCGGAGGATTCCTTGCGGGGGCGATTCTGGCTTGGCTGTGGGGAAGAGCTGCATGATTTTTTTGGTTCACTGTAGTCAATTCGCATGGTGGCCTCCTCTACATCCTTTCGGGTGCAGATATGCCAAGTATGGTCAGGGCATTTTTCAATGTTTGAGCAGTCCGTTTCAACAAGTAGAGCCGGGCTTCAGTTAGTGTCTTGTCTTCACTGATGACGCGGTTTTTGTTGTAGAAACTGTGGAAACAGCTGGCCAGTTCACTCAAGTAATAGGTCAGCCGGTGAGGCTCAAAATGCACGGCGCAGTCATCTACAGTATCTGGCAACTCTGTCAGAAGTTTTATCATCTGAAGGTCTTCGGGTGTAGAAAGGCAGGCCAAATCGGCAAGTGCCGGTTTGGCCGGTGCGATGAAGCCTTTCTCGGCAGCGTTGTCAAAAATACTGCAGATACGGGCATGGGCATACTGGACATAGTATACCGGGTTTTCATTGGTCTGCTGCTTTGCCAGATCTATGTCGAATACCAGTTGTGCATCAGGCTTGCGCATCAGAAAGAAGAAGCGTGTAGCGTCGCGGCCGACCTCATCAATCAGGTCACGCAGGGTGACATAGCTGCCGGCCCGCTTGGAAATTTTTACCTCTTCGCCGCCGCGCATGACAGTCACCATCTGGTGCAGCACATATTCGGGCCAGCCCTGAGGAATGCCGATGTCTAGGGCCTGAAGGCCGGCGCGGACACGGGTAACCGTGCTATGATGGTCTGAGCCCTGCTCGTTGATCACCCGGGTAAAACCGCGCTCCCACTTCGCTTGATGATAAGCAACATCCGGAACGAAATAGGTGTAACTGCCGTCGGCTTTGCGCATGACGCGATCCTTGTCATCGCCAAAGTCTGTAGAGCGAAGCCAGAGAGCATTGTCCTGTTCGTAGGCATGACCATTGGCTATTAACTTCTGGACAACTGCATCAACTCTCCCCTCGCTGTAGAGTGCAGATTCCAGTGTGTATACATCAAACTTGACGTCAAAAGCCTCAAGGTCAAGGTCCTGTTCGCGACGCAGCCAGGCGACGGCAAAGTGTCGGATGTCATCGATGTTTTCAGGGTCTCCGCAGGCGGTGGTGTGCTGGTCAGTCGCTTCTACTGTCTCGCAAGCAAGATAGGCTCTTGCCACATCCTTGATGTATTCTCCCTGATAACCGCCTTCCGGCCAACGCGGGTCGTCCGGTTCAATACCCATGCAGCGGAGCTGTACGGAAAGCGCAAGGTTGCTGATCTGAACACCGGCATCGTTGTAATAGAATTCACGCGTTACATCCCAGCCGGCTGCGTCAAGCACGCGGCAGAGGGTATCGCCGATTGCCGCCCCGCGACCATGACCAATATGCAGTGGTCCGGTCGGATTGGCGCTGACAAACTCAACCTGGACTTTTTTGCCGGCACCGCTGGTTGTACGACCGAACTGATGGCTCTCTGACTCTATCTGTAGAAGAGTCTCCTGCCATGCAGTCCGGGATACAAACAGGTTGATGAAGCCGGGACCGGCTATCTCGCTTTTTTCAATGAGGCCATCACCGTCACCCAGATGCTTGATTATTATCTCAGCTACCTGGCGCGGTGCTTTGCGCTCACCTTTGGCGAGCTGCATGGCAATGTTGCAGGAGAAATCTCCATGTTCAGGGTTGGCAGGATGGCCGATAATGATGGCAGGCAGCGGGAATGTTGTCAGTTCTTGCGCCGCGTGGGCTTTGATCAGTGCAGATTCAAGCAGGGGGGCTATTCGGTTTCGCATCATGTTTTTGGTTGTTCTTTCTGTTCAGTTAGTATGTTGGTGTCCTCTGTAATGTCCTTGATGCTTATATCCCGGGTGAAATCAGGACATTTGGCACCTCCATCAGGTATACAGAATCGCTTGGAGCAGTTTTCGCGCCAGGCACAAACGGCGCAGCTTTGTCGTGGCATGTTGTTGTCCTGGCCCTGATAAACAGGATAAGTTCGTTTACGAAGTTGTTTTATGTGAGATAAGTGCAGAAACAACTTCTAGCTTACTAAGGTTGCTGCTTTTCCTGGGGGAACTGGTAGATGACTTCATTGCTGCGCACAAGGCCGAAATCTTTTCGGGCAATGCTTTCGAGATAGCGCCGGTCGGATTTAAGAGCTACAATCTCATCTTTCAGTTTTTCATTATCAACCCTGCTTTCAATCAGGCGTGCCTCAATTTTGCTTTTGTCCTGTTTGAGTTCAAAGATGCGCAAAAGCCCCTTGTCACCAAACACAGTGAAGAAAAGGATGAATGCCAGGCATCCGGCAGGGATAGCATACATCTTTTTTTGAAGGGGCAGGTTGAACATTTACCCTTTCCTGATCCGTTCAGCAAAATATGCCGATGTTGCTCTGAGGCCATCATCCAGTGCAACCTTGGGTTCCCAGGCAAGTTTTTCAACAGCAAGGGAAATGTTTGGCTGGCGCTGTTTAGGGTCATCTTGCGGCAGTGGCTGAAAGATGATGTTAGACTTTGAGCCTGTTATTGTAATGATTTTTTCAGCAAACTCAAGGATTGTATTTTCTACCGGATTCCCGATGTTGACCGGACCGATGAATCCATCACATTCCATCATGCGGATCATCCCCTCAACCAAGTCGGAAACATAGCAGAATGAGCGGGTCTGGGAGCCGTCGCCATAAACAGTGATGTCTTCGTTCCTGAGCGCCTGGAGGATGAAATTGGATACAACCCGGCCGTCATTTTCAGCCATGCGCGGACCGTAGGTGTTGAAGATGCGGATGATGCGGATATCTACATTATTCTGGCGGTAATAGTCCATCATCAGGGTTTCGGCGACCCGTTTTCCTTCGTCATAACAGCTGCGTATGCCGATCGGGTTGACGTTACCCCAGTAATCCTCGGTTTGCGGATGAACATGAGGGTCACCGTAGACCTCAGAGGTGGACGCCTGCAGAATTCTGGCCTTGACCCTCTTGGCCAATCCCAGCATGTTGATGGTACCCATGACACTGGTTTTGGTCGTCTTGACCGGATTGTACTGGTAATGGATCGGGGATGCCGGGCAAGCCAGGTTGTAGATACGATCGACTTCGAGCAGGATCGGCTCGGTTATGTCATGGCGGACAAGCTCGAAGCGATGGCTGTCCATCAGGTGGATGATGTTGTTTTTGCTGCCGGTGAAGAAATTGTCCAGGCATATGACGTCATGCCCTTCATTAAGGAGACGTTCACAGAGGTGTGAACCAACGAATCCGGCACCGCCAGTTACAAGGATACGCATGTTATTTAACTCCTCCGCAGATGCCGCCGCTGCAGCGCCCAAGCGGGATGTAGCTGAATCCGGCTGTGGCCATGCGATCCGGCTTGTACAGGTTGCGGCCATCAACGATGTTTGGTGTTTTAAGGGCCGTTTTGATGCGGTCGAAGTCGGGGTTGCGATATTCGTTCCAGTCGGTGATAACGGCAAGAGCATCGGCACCTTCGAGAATGTCATACTGGTTATTGCTGTATTCGATCCGGTCGCCGAAGATTTTTCTGGCTTCCTTGATCGCTTCCGGATCGTGCGCGCGTACGGCGGCTCCGGCGGCCAGCAGATGCTCAATGATGGTGATAGCAGGTGCTGCGCGCATGTCGTCGGTCCGCGGTTTGAAGGAGAGCCCCCAGCAGGCGATGATTCGACCGGTGAGAGGCTGCTGTTCGTCATCAGGGGAACCGAGCAATGTTATCAGTTTTTCGGCCAGTACATCCTTCTGAAGTTCGTTGACCTCTTCAACCGCTTTTAGCAACAGGAAGTCATAGTTTGACTCTTCGGCGGTTTTGATGAGGGCTTTGACGTCCTTGGGGAAACAGGAGCCGCCGTAGCCGGGGCCGGGGAAGAGGAAGTCGTAGCCGATGCGGGAATCGGAGCCGATTCCTTCGCGGACGGCCATGACGTCAGCCCCCATCCGTTCGCACAGTCCCGCTATCTGATTCATGAAGGAGATGCGGGTTGCGAGCATGGCGTTGGCAGCATATTTGGTCATTTCGGCGCTACGGATATCCATGACAATCATGCGGTTCTGTTTACGCATGAAAGGGTCATAAAGCTCTTTCATGATTTCGGCGGTGCGGACGTTGTCGCAGCCGATGACGACACGATCAGGTTTCATGAAGTCGTCGATTGCGGCACCCTCTTTAAGGAATTCCGGGTTGGATACGACGTCGAATTCAAGGTCGACGCCACGGATGGCCAGCTCTTCCTGGACGGCGGCACGGACCTTGTCGGCGGTACCGACAGGAACTGTCGATTTGTCGACGATAATCTTGAAGCCATTCATGGAGCGTCCGATATCACGAGCAACACCAAGGACATATTGGAGGTCAGCGGAACCGTCTTCGCCCGGTGGGGTGCCAACGGCAATGAAACAGACAAGCGATGCTTTGACCGCCTCTTCCATGTCAAGCGTAAACGAGAGTCTCCCTTCGGCTTGATTGCGCAGGATCATCTCTTTGAGGCCCGGCTCATAGATCGGGATAATCCCCTGTTTCAGGCCCTCAATTCTTGCATGATCAATATCAACGGTGATAACGCTGTTGCCGCTTTCGGCAAAACAGGCGGCCGCAACTAATCCAACATATCCGGCGCCGAATATACATATTTTCATATGGTACTCCTACTATCATGATAATCTGATCTATATAACATACTATCCAGTTGTAATTCCACTGTTTTTGCTTTAATCCGCATCGGTTTTCAATTTCAGAGCCTCAGCGTACGCTTCGCTACGGGAAACTCCTGAAATTACGGATGCTTGTTTTGCTATGTCCTTAATTGAAAGTGTTCCGCTGGTCATTAAGCGCTGGAGCACCTTTTCCAGTGGTTCGCTCTCTTGTTGTGCCGCTTCACCTGGTGCAATCAAAATCACCACCTCACCACGCACAACGCCCTGCGAAACTTTGGAAAAAACCTCTGACGCGCTGCCGTGAATAAACTCTTCAAACATCTTGGAAAGTTCCCGAGCAACGATCACCTGCCGCTCTCCCAATACTTCGCGAATATCGTTCAATGTTTCCAGTAAGCGGTGAGGAGCTTCGTACAGCACCAGAGTGCCGGGAAGAGAATTCATGCCGGATAAAAATGTACGGCGCTTCCCTTGACGAGAGGGCGGAAAACCGGCAAAGGTGAAATTGTCAGTCGGCAGACCGGAGGCAGAAAGTGCAGCAACTGCGGCACAAGCGCCTGGAACCGGGACTACTGAAATCCCCTCGGCGACCGCATCACGGACCAGTTGGTAGCCGGGGTCTGAGATGCATGGGGTGCCGGCATCCGAAATCAGAGCTACAGATTTTCCCTGTCGCAGGGCATTCAGAATGCGCTCCCCCTTGATCTGCTGGTTGTGGTCGAAATAGGAGGTCAGCGGCTTGGATATGCCGAAGTGATTAAGTAGTTTGAGTGAGTGGCGGGTATCCTCAGCCGCGATCAGGTCAACTTCCCCCAGAATCCGTACGGCTCGATAGGTTATATCTTCCAGATTGCCGATTGGCGTGGCAATGATGTAAAGGGTAGCAGCTGTCATCCGCGTTGTGCCAGTGCCAGTTTCAGTGCCAACCCGGCAAATATTCCCGCTGCCGCACGATTAAGAATCTTCTGGGCAAATGCAGATTTTCGGAACTGCTCTCCAAAAACTCCCGCCAGAAGGCTGATAGCGCCGAAGACGATCATCGTGGCGATCATAAAAGCACCCCCCAGCAGCAGGAACTGTGAGGACAGGTGTCCTTTGGCCGGGTCGGCAAATTGTGGCAGAAAGGCGAGAAAAAAGATCGAAACCTTTGGGTTGGTGATGTTCATAATGATGCCGCGCCGATAGAGAACGGCTGAACTGAGGTGATCAGAAATCGCTAAAGGGCCGGTTTGGGTTCCTGCCCTGAAGGATAGCACCGCCAGATAAAGCAGGTATCCGGCTCCGGTAAATTTTAGAATTGTGAAGGCGGTTGCCGATGCTTTAAAAAGTGCCGCCAAACCGAACGTGACCGCCGCCGTGTGAAACAGAAGGCCGGTGCAGAGTCCCAGCGTAACCAGCAGCCCGGCTTTGCGCCCTTGCTGTGCAGCCTGGGTCATGACAAACAGGTTGTCCGGGCCGGGGGAAAGGGCGAGTAATACTGATGTAATAAAAAACATGAGGAGTATTTTTAGGTCAATCATGCATATCCTCTACTGTTTGTGAAAGTAATTTTGTGCATAATGGTGTACAAGGGATTACCATTGTCTGTCAAGTCTGACAGCGTAAATAATTCAAATCTTGCAGATAGTTGCGCAAGCAGAGGACCCCACATGACGAGAATCACTCTCAACAAAAACGAAGAGCGCCGTATCAAATCCGGTCATCCCTGGGTATTCAGTAATGAGATCCGTGAGGTTGTGGGGGACCGTTCTGCCGGGATCGCAGCAGAGCTGTATGATGCGGCGGGTGGATTCATCGGGGTTGGCCACTATAACCCGCATTCGCTGATTGCTTTCCGGTTGGTTTCCAGGCAACGCGAGGACATCGATACCGCGGCATTCTTTGAAGGGCGCATTGCCGCCGCCCTGGCCCACCGCACGGCACGTTATCCCGGTTTGACGGCTTATCGTGCCGTCTATGGCGAGAGCGATTTCCTGCCGGGGTTGGTCGTGGACAAATACGGAGATTACTTGTCAGTACAGTTTCTTTCGGCCGCTATCGACAGCCGCCGCGAGCTTATTGTGGCTGCGCTGCGGAAGATATTTGAACCGCTTGGCATCATTGCCCGCAACGATGTCAGCGTTCGTAAGCTGGAAGGTCTGGACGAAAAGATTGAAACGTTGTGGGGTGAGATACCGGAACGGGTTGATATGGAAGAGAACGGCCTTTCGTTTCAGGTAAACGTGCATGAAGGTCAGAAGACCGGCGCTTTTCTTGATCAAAAGCAGAACCATCTGCTGCTGCGTGAAATCAGTGCGGGAAAGGATGTACTCGACTGCTTCTGCTACACCGGGAGTTGGGCGGTTCATGCCGCATCGTTCGGGGCGGCGTCGGTCCTCGGGGTAGATATTTCGCAGCGAGCCGTAGGGCAGGCGAGTAGCCACGCCAAGCTGAACAAAGTATCCGAGCGGGTTCGTTTTGAAGAGTGCGACGCCTTTGAGCGGCTCCGCTCGCTGCATCAGGAAGGGCGGAGTTTCGGGGTGATCGTCATGGACCCGCCAGCCTTTGTCAAAAGCCGTAAAAATATTGCCGAGGCGACCAAAGGGTATCTGACCGTCAACCGCCGCGCCCTCGAACTGCTGGAGCCGGGCGGCTATCTGATCACCTGCTCCTGCTCGTACCACATGGGGCGCGAGGCGTTCCGTGAGATGCTGATTCAGGCGGCACGGCTAGCGAAGCGCGAAGTACGGCTCGTGGAAACATGCAGCCAGGCGGCGGATCATCCTGTGTTGTTGTCTTTCCCTGAGTCGGAATATCTGAAGTGTTTTGTGCTTCAGGCGGTGTAGTGTGAAGCGTTCAGATAATGTTTGGGGTGCCGAGGCAATTAATTATCAAGGATTGCTTTAAAGTATTATTTTTGCTATTCTCCCGCCGTTTTCAAAACAATGTCTTATGATTTGTCTGTCATATATTGCAGCACGATTGGTTAGAGGGGACAACCGTTATACTTCCTGCATTGGCTGGCACAAACTCTGTATTAAATAAAACGTTTATTCAGTTAAATCTACTTCATAGCAAGTTTGTCAAGGGAGTGTAGCAATGTCTGTCGCAACCCAGTGTAAATTTTTTGGGCACATCATTACTGTTGAAAAAGCGTTGGCAGTCAGAAAAGCTGCATCGTCTGAAGAGAGAAGAAAGCTGGTCTTTGAATGCATAAAATGCGGAAAAGCTGTTCGTCCTCATCTGGCTGGGGACAGGTGTAAGGCTCACTTTGTGCACTTTAATCGTAATCCGGAATGTCAATATGATCCACCAAAGGATTACTAATACGTACCGCCTTGGCCTGACCAAAGCCGTAGAGGGCACCCTCTATGGCTTTATTTTACATTCAAATACATGATTAAAACAGGCCTTAACTGTAATGACGCTTTCTGTCAGGCAACATGTGCCGCTGCGCTTTCGAAACATGTGACTGAATTTACAGGCCGGTAATTTCTTTCTCTTTCGGGTATTCCACCAGGATGCCGAAGGTCAACTCCTTCTTTTCTCCCGACAGCAGCGGCATACTCCAGATAACAGTCCCGTCACTCTTGATCTCAGCCGGTTTGATGGATGGTTCTTCCAGCGATACCTTAATCTCCTCATCACCTGCTACCGGCAGCTGGTCACGCAGGGTGAGAGTTAGCGGCTCCTTGCGGAAGTTGCCCATCTCAATGCGATAACGGTAACTGACACGGCTTTTGCCGAACATTCCGGCTTCTTTATGCTGTTTCAACTCCTCACGTTTGATCATTACCTGATCATCACTGCCGAAGAAAAGGTCAAACTTTTCTCCGGTTGCGACCTTTTTCAGGTGCGAACTTCCTGTATATCTGCTCGCAACAAATGTATTAACCTTGCCTGGCAGGAGCGGGTAGGGGGCCTTATTTACCATCTCTGAACGGAGAAATACTGCCGGTGAAAGTTTGGGAATTGCCATGTATTCAAGGTTGGCAGGCAAATTCTCTACTGCTACTACCGTGCCGTGACGGGTGCCGTCAGAGGGTATGTCGAGCGTGCGGGGGATGTGGAAGGATATGGACGAATGTTCATCACTGACCTCAGTGGTAGCAAAAGCGACCGGAGCCTCTTCCGATGCCTTACTTTCCATGGCATCATAATCCATCAGCGTCTGGCCCGTTTTTTTAGCCATGGGCATCGGTGCCGGAGTTGACCTCATTCTCTCAGCCACTATTGGTTGCGGACGGTACAGGGATATTTGCCATGGGTGCAATTCCGGTGGAGCGCCGCCAATTGCAGGTCGAGCTGTGGAGAGAGTCAGATCGACACTGCTCCAATCCTCTCCGGTCTGTTGACGAACAATGGCCCGGAAGGTCAACTCGGCGTTTTTTGTATCAGCAGCAAGACGGACATCGTAGGATGGTTCCCAGCTTGCCTGAGATGTCATCGAAGCAAGCTCAAGCGAAATATTTCCTTCACGGGTGATCTCAACAGCCACCTCGACAGTTTTGGACTCTTTTCTGGTTGAGCCGATCGCTTCATTTTGCTGGCGTCGCAGGGCGTCGATTCTGTCCTTGATTCCTTTTTTTTCAAATTCAATGTCACGACTCAGCTCTTCCGCTTTGGTGATGCCACTGCCGATAAAGCTGGAAGCGTCCTGTAGTTCGGCCGACGTCGGGCGTCCAACCGCAAGTTCTTTAGAGATGCGATCTCCCCAGGCAACACGGATTGATTCGAGGAAAGCCTTTTGTGCAGTGATTCCAGTTTTCCTGGCGTCAAGCCCGGCAAATTGATGCTCTAGTACGCGAATATCTTCCTGCAACCCCTGAATCCGCTTTTCGCCGCTCCCCTCCAGAAAAGTCCGCTTGATCTCCAGTCCTGCTATCGTAGCTATCGCTGTTCCTTTCCCCTCAACTCGTACGGAGTCATCCAATATCAAGGTCGGCAGAGCTTCGAAGACGATCAGGTAGCTTCCCGGTTTGAGGTTTAGAGTTGTGCTGTGGGTCGTCAGGGCGCGGTCTGAGTAAACTGTAACAGCGGTTATGCGTGAGGCGGCTGGAATTCTTTTCAGATCAGCGGAAGAGGAGATAGCTGGTGTCAGGATGAAGATCAGGAACAGGAAATTACGCAAAAATTTCATGAAGTGCTCCTTGTCTGTATTGACTGATGTATCGTTCCCGCAGTGTGTGCGGGAACGATAGAATATGTTTGTAAGGTTACCTGCGACCTTTGGCAGGTGGGCGTGACCCCTCTCCTTGCCTTTTGCCGCCGGTTGGACGGCCGGGGCGTTTGGCGGAGGTAGTTGGCCGCTCACTTTTGACTCCATCTTTAGCTGCAGCCGGCCGCCATTTTTTGACCGCCTCTTTTGCTGCGGAAGATCTTCCGGTTTTTGTTCCCTCTTTAATTACCGGTCGCGCACTTTTTGCACGTTTTGCCTCGGCCGGGCGTTCGTTCAGTACAGAATCTCTAGCCGCTGCCGAACGGGTGCCAGTTGCTGGTCGAGCAGACGCAGAAGGCCGAGAAGAGGTTGTCGGTCGAGCAGATGTTACAGGCCGGGCTGACGCAGCCGGACGGGAAGTCGCCAGCGGTTTTCTCTTGACGTAGGGCGACTTGGCCGGGCGATCTTTCTGCGGTTTGGCTATGCTGACCACGATGCAGCGGTCAATCAGATAAGTGCCGTCCAGGGTTTCCACCACCTCATCCAGATTTACTTCAGACAGCATGCGGACATAGCCGCAGCGCTTGAATTCGCCGGTTTGTTCGTCAACAATCAGGTGTACTGAGGTGACGACACCCATAATTTCAAAAAGTTTGCGAAGATCTTCTTCGGTTGCCTGCTCCGAGATATGTCCGACGTAGAGTTCTTTTGCCATGTTGATGATCCTTGTTATTATTTATTTCTGCTCTCTGTTAATGGCGAACGGTCCCCATGCTTGATCAATCGACATCAATTCCAGCGTGTTGACGTTGACATGCGGCGGTTGGCTGACAATCCAGCGCACAGTTTCGGCGATGTCTTCAGCAGTCAGCGGTTCGGTTCCCTGGTACACACCGGCGGCCTGTTCTTTATTCCCTTTGAAGCGTACCTTTGAAAATTCAGTTTCAGCCATACCGGGCTGGATGCAGGAAACTCGTACCCGTGTGCCGAGCAGGTCACAGCGAAGGTTGCGCGAAAATTGGGTTACAAAGGCCTTGGTCCCACCGTAGACGTTGCCGCCCGGATAGGGCCAGGCACCGGCGGTAGAGCTGATATTGATGATGTGGCCGCGATTGCGTTCCACCATGCCGGGCAACACAAAGCGGGTGCAGTACATAACCCCCTTGATGTTGGTGTCCACCATGGTGTCCCAGTCATCCAGATCCACCTGGTGAGCAGGTTCCAGTCCCAAAGCCAGACCGGCATTATTCAGCAGCACATCAATAGAGCGGAAACGTTCCGGTAACGATTCGATTGCGCCCTGTACCGCCTCTCGGTCGCTTACATCCAGGGGAATTATGTGTACTGCTGAGTGTGCCGCCAGCTCCTCCTGCAGTTTCAGGAGCGGGTCAACCCGCCGTGCCGTCAGAATCAGCCGGTTGCCATCGGTGGCGAACATGCGCGCACATGCCGCGCCGAATCCTGCCGATGCACCGGTAATGAAGATCGTTTTGCCGTTCATGGTTCCTCCTGAAGTGCCAGTTTGTAAACTGTTTCCAGCAGTGTGTTTTGCCCGATTCCTCTCCGTTCGCAGAGATTTAGCAACTCATCCGATAGCGGAGCGCAGACGGTCAGTTCACCCGATTCGGCCAAGGCAAACGTCGTCCGGAAAGAATGGAGCGCGAATCCCGATAACTCCGGCAGGTCGCCGCCACCATACCGTTTGTCACCCACAACCGGACGACCGATTGAGGACAGGTGACGACGAATCTGGTGCATCCTTCCGCTGATTGGGGTCACAGCCAGCAGGGAACAGTTTTCACCGGCGAGAAGAATCTTATAGCGGGTCTCGGACTCCTTACCATCGAGCGCTTCTTTGATGACGCCGCTACTTTCAGGCGTTCCCCATACCAGTGCCAGGTAGAGTTTGTCCAAGCCGGTCTCTTTTACCTGCCGGCCATAGATGGCGGCAGAGCTGGAACTCTTGGCCATAATGACCGTTCCGGAAGTGCCGCGATCAAGACGGTTGACCGGATATAATTTGCAGGGGGTCGCACGCTGAATCATATACGCCTGACCGTAGTCTACCAGATTATCCTCAAATTCCGCCGTGCGGTGCATCGGCAGGCCGGGGGGCTTGTTCGCAATCAGAACATGGCCGTCTTCATAGAGTATGTCCAGCTCAGGCCGTACCGGTGTCAGTTGCGCAGCTGTAGCAGCGCTCTCTTTGAGCGTGACCGTGTCATGAAGGGACAGCAGGTTGTCGGCTGTGGCCTGAGCGCCATTGAGTTTGGCGGCACCACTTTTGATCAGCTTGCGTGCGTAACCGAACGGTGATGTCGGCATCAGTGTCCGTAGGTAACTTTCCAGTCGGCGGCAGTGGTCCTGGTTGGTGATTACAAAGGAGAGCATAAGAGTAACAGGCTGTGGAGTGACCGGTATTAGACGACTAAACGGTCATCCTTGTAGCCTGCATTTACCTCCAGTGCTTCGTTCATGGCTCGAATGGCAACTTCAATCTGGCTGTCGTCAGGCTCGCGTGTGGTCAAGCGTTGCAGCGCCAGGCCGGGGCTGATCACCATTTTAACGATCGGGTGGTTGTCGTGAGTAGCGCTCCATTTAAGGAACTCATAGGAGATGCCGGCGATCATCGGCAGCAGGAATATCCGCGAACCGGCTTTGAGATAAAATGGCCAGAGTTTGGGAATCAGAGAAAATACAGCGATACTGACGAGCATGACAATCAGCAGAAAGCTGGTGCCGCAGCGTGGATGGAGGCGGTTATAGCGACGTACATTTTCAACCGTCAGTTCAACGCCGTCTTCGAAAGCAAAAATAGATTTATGCTCGGCGCCATGATACTGGAAAACCCGTTGTATGTCTTCCATTCGTGAGATTGCCCAGATGTAGAGAAGAAAAACAATGACCCTGATAACTCCATCCACAAGGTTGAAGACGATGTTGTTGTCACCGATAACCGGTGTCAGCAGTTTAGTAAGATAGAGAGGGAACAGGAAAAAAAGGCAGATGCCGAAACCGAAGGCTATTGACATGGTGCCGGCCATAGCCCACGAAGATAGTTCGCTTCCCCCTTCTTTGCCGCTATCGTTGTTTTTCACATTCTCTTTTTCTTTTTCATCTTCGGTCATCGCTTCGTTTGCAGAAAAATTCAGAGCCTTGATGCCGATGATCAGAGAGGTAAAAAGAGCCACTGCGCCACGAATAATCGGCCACTTAACAATAGGAAAACGCTCGGAGAGAGGCACAACAAGTTCTCTTTTGACTACGATCTCTCCATCGGGACGACGAACGGCAATGGCAACCGAGCGGGGGGCACGCATCATTACCCCTTCGATGACCGCCTGACCGCCTACGTGTATCTTTTCCATAGGACCTCTTCTAATCTAAAAACATTTTACCGCAGAGGTCGCAGAGGAGCGCGGAGGAAATCAAAATAAAAGTCATAAAAAATTTGTTTTAAGTTTAAAAACATTTTATTGTTTTGACTCTCTTGTTTTTCCTCTGCGCAACTCGCTTAGAAGCGCCTACTTTTGGCTGCGTCCTCTGCGGTAAAGCAGTTTTTTGTGGGTTTAATTATTCAAGATTCTTGTAAAATTCTCTGACTTCGACCGTTTGTCCGCAGCAGAACTTTCCTTCAGGACAGGGGCCGCCTACGCAACCCGGCCCGGCCTGGCGGAAGATAACCGGCGCTATTCTTTTTACCAGTCGGAGCATCTCAACACTCATTTCGCGAATTTCCCACTGGGCACGCTGGCAGCAGCGGAGGGCAAAAAAGTGCAGCAGTTCGCGGGCGTTCATGGTCATGATTATTTTGGTCTCGGTAGCATTTGGCAGAATATAACGGGCGTCTTCGGCCGGAATCCCCATCTCTATCAACTGAGCATACGCCTTGTGCACGGTTTCTGACATGAAGGCAAATATCTGCCGCGCCTCGGAATTTTCAGCAATAGTGTCCGGCATGATGGAGGTGAATTCCTCCTTGTGCGAAACATAGCGCTGGGATTGCTGAGAGAATGAGGCGATACGGTGACGCACCAGTTGGTGAGTGGTAACGCGCGAAATCCCCTCTATGCCGAAGGTAAACGAAGCATGCTCAAGGACCGAGTGGTGTCCCAGTGACATGATCTTGTCAAGAAACGACTCGATATCGGAAGCCGCCAGTTTTTCTCGTAAATCATCAATTGAGGTAGGCGAGTAACAGAGACGGGCCGCTAACGCAACGGTACGTTCAGGATTGGGGGTGTGTTCGATCAGGGTGATGTTCATGGTGTCCTGTTCGAGCCATGCTCAGGGTTTTAAGCAATGGTCATTTCAAAACTGGCATGCTCTGATTGATGTAGTGACTCCTGAAACTGTGACCATCTGGAAACAGGGCGCGGGAGCAAAAAAAGGGGATTTGCCTTGCGACAAAGCCCCTCTCATGAGTTTACGAAACGATTGATTAAGCCTGGCCGTAACGTTTTTTGTAGCGGTCAACACGTCCAGCTGTGTCAATTAATTTCTGTTTGCCGGTGTAGAACGGGTGGCAGGCAGAACAGATCTCAGTGCTGATCTCGCTTTTTGTGGAGCGTGTCTGGAATGTATTACCGCACAGGCACTTAACGGTAATCTCGGAATAATCTGGGTGGATACCTTCTTTCATCTTTTCCTCCTTCAGTAGTGCTTTACGACATAACGTAATCAATTGTGATAGTAAAGAGTGATTCTAGCTATTTTGAATAGTTTTTGCAACCATTTTATTTATTTTGACATTGAATCCAGAAAAGCCTGATTGGTCTTGGCTTCCGAAAGCTTGTCCAGCAAAAACTCCATGCTGTCGACCACATTCATCGGGTGAATAATCTTGCGCAGGATCCAGATTCGATTCAGGGCTGATTTTTCTATCAGCAGTTCTTCCTTGCGGGTCCCGGATTTGTTGATGTCTATGGCCGGGAAAGTACGCTTTTCAACCAGTTTGCGGTCAAGGTGCAGCTCCATATTACCGGTCCCTTTGAATTCCTCAAAGATGACTTCGTCCATCTTGCTGCCGGTGTCGACGAGTGCAGTGGCGATGATTGTCAGTGATCCCCCCTCCTCAATATTTCGGGCCGCACCGAAAAAACGTTTTGGTTTCTGCAGGGCGTTGGCATCAACGCCTCCGGTCAGGATCTTGCCGGATGGAGGGAGTACCGTATTGTAGGCCCGGGCCAGACGCGTGATAGAGTCCAACAGGATGACGACATCTTTTTTGTGTTCTACCAGACGCTTGGCCTTTTCAATAACCATTTCGGCAACCTGTACGTGACGGGTAGCCGGTTCGTCAAAGGTTGAAGATACGACTTCACCGTTAACTGAACGCTGCATATCGGTGACCTCCTCAGGTCGCTCGTCGATCAGCAGGACGATCAGGTAAACCTCCGGGTGATTGGCGGCAATTGAATTGGCAATATTCTGGATCAGTACGGTCTTGCCGGTACGAGGGGGGGCAACGATAAGGCCGCGCTGCCCTTTTCCGATCGGAGCTACCAGTTCAATAACGCGCATCGGCATGTTTTCCGATGTTGTTTCAAGAGTAAGTTTTTCCTGCGGATAGAGCGGCGTCAGGTTGTCAAAGAGGATTTTGTCGCGGGCAACTTCTGGTGATTCGTGGTTGACCGATTCTACCTTGAGCAGGGCGAAATAACGCTCACCCTCTTTGGGAGGCCTGATCTGTCCGGAAACGGTGTCGCCGGTGCGGAGGTTAAAGCGCCTGATCTGGCTGGGAGATACATAGATATCGTCCGGGCCTGGCAGATAGTTGTAGTCGGTAGCGCGAAGAAAACCAAAACCATCCTGAAGTGTTTCAAGAACACCTTCGCCGAAGATCGAACCGTTCTGTTCCGTTTGAGCGTTCAGAATTGCAAAAATAAGATCCTGCTTGCGGAGGCTCGATGCCCCTTCAATGTTGAGATCTCGTGCAATAGTGTTGAGGTCACTGATTTTCTTGCCTTTAAGCTCTTGTAAATTCATCCGTTCTCCTGCGTGCGATATTCATGGTATGGGGATTTTGCATAGGTAATTTATTTCCGGGGAAACTGTGAAATGGCTTTATTAATGGAATCTGCGATAGTCGGGAGCTTCTTGCTCAAATGGCAGAATATGGTTTTTTCAGAGATGCGAATATAAATACGTATGAAGTAGTTTTGGGATCTATTTGGATGCCACGATGTTTAATCTGAGGTGTTGTGACGTTACCCTTTATTTTCAGGGCTTGTCAATAAAAAACAGCATAGTTTATCGGTAAATGTTCAATCTTTTGTTGCCGTGCATAAATTCAGCTTCAAAAGCTCGTTGACCACAACTCCTGCCATAGTGAGCCCGAAGATCGAAGGTATGTATGAAATGCTGCCGAGAATAACCCGGCGGTTTTCAGGATTGAATGTCTGTTCTGATAGATTGGAACATTCGCTGCAGGTTTCGCGTGGGCTTGATGATGCGGGATCAAGTTCACGGTGCAGTTCGGTTGAGTAGACCACCTGCACTCCGGTGGTGATACCGGAGCTTTTCAGTATTTTTCGCATACTGCGAGCCATCCTGCAGTTTCTGGTGGCTGAAATATCTGAAACTTCTATCTTTGTGGGATCCAGCTTGTTTGCGGCTCCCATGCTGGAGATGATAGGAATATCAAGCTCGCGGCAGAAAGTTATTAACGAGGCCTTGGCTGTAAAATGGTCGATTGCGTCCAGCACATAATCAGGGCGGGGCACCAGCAGTTTTTCAGCGTTCTCACGCGAGAAAAACTCCTTGATCGGAATGATTTCAGCGGCTGGATTGATGTCGCGCAACCGTTCTGCCATCGCCTCTACTTTTGGCTGCCCTACCGTGCTGGAAAGTGCATGTATCTGCCGATTAATATTGGTCAGGCAGATATCGTCAAAGTCCACCAGCGTGATGCGTCCGACTCCGGCCCTGCCCAGTGCTTCTGCGGCATAGCTGCCGACACCGCCGATACCGCAGATCATGACGTGGCAGCCGGCCATGGTGGAAAGTCCATCGGTACCGATCAGAAGTTCGCTGCGTGAAAAACGATGAAGTGCCATAGTTGTGATGCCTTTTGTTCTTGGGTGATTGGAGTGGAAAACATTTCCGCTAAACGATAATTCTCGCAAAATCAGCCAGCTCAGATAAGCGTGCCGGCCCATATCCGACGAAATCACCATCGATCTGGATGGGTTGGTTTCCTTTGACCTCAAAAGTCGAAGAGTCTATGCGGATCAGTCCTCTGCTTTTTTCAGACCGGCCTCGAAGCAGATCCAGTGCGTTGTTCAGGTAGGTACGCCGCGTGTTCCCCGTAATACAGACTGCAGAGAGTCCAGATGAGAACGGGCTACTGCCGGGCGAAAGGATGAAATTACCGCCATAGCGGGAGGCATTGCAGATGATGGCGGTGTGGCAGGTGACAGCGCTTTCGGGCGTTCTGACTTCGAATAAAGAGGTATCCCAATGTATTGCCCGCTTCAGGGCAGACAGTGCATAGGCGCCCTGTTTCAAAAACTTTTTGGCAATCGGCTGGACGTCTCTGACTACAGCCCCGTCCAGGCCGATGCCCGCCATGAGCACGAACCGGTGGGAGCTGCTCTCATGCTCCAGCAATCCGATCGAAAAAGAGCGCGTCTTTCCAGTAACAATGCGTGCGACGCCGTCTTCAATCGAGGCAATCCCGATCTCGGCCGCCAGTACGTTTGAGGTGCCGAACGGCAGCACCGCCAGAGTCGCAGTGCCGGGATTCAAACCGTTGACTACGGCATTGAACGTCCCGTCACCTCCGGCAACGATTACCAGATGCGGTCCGCACTCCCTATTGATGCCGATGCAGCAGGATGAAATTTCGGCCGGCGTGCGTACCTGGAAAATCTCCGGTATTATGCCGCCTGCGCGCAATCGTTCAAGCACGAACTGTAAACGTACGGATGAATGACGACCGGATGCGGGATTTGCGAAGAGAAACGTCTTCATTCAGGCGATGTTACGGTAATTGGCATACTACGCTCCTGACCGCCTGCAGCAGAAGATCGGGAGTTATGCTTTCACGGCACTCCCCATCTTTTTCGCAGCGGGTGCGGAAACAGCGTGAACACGGCATCGGAGCCTGGACAACGGCGTGCTGTTTGCCTCTCGGGCCGCTGCGCAGGCCGTCGCTGGCACGATAGTACGAGACGGTAGGAGTCCCTGCGGCCGCAGCCAGATGAACAATGCCGGTGTCACCCCCCATCACCAGGTTGACCTTTTTAACCAGCGCCGCAAGGCGCATGATGGATAGTTTCTCCAACTGTACAGCCTGATCGCCCAGTGCTGTCGTAATCCGCTTGGCCGCGCTGTACTCGCTGTCATTGCCCCAGGAGAAGAGAAGGACGGACCCTGGAAAGGAAGAAATAATCCTGCGGCCAAGTTCGATCCAGCCGGATTCATACCAGAACTTTGTCTGCCATGTGGTGCCGGTATGGATCAGAAAGACCGGGCCGTTTTTTCGGTAGCGGTTGACCAGTTCGTCTGCCCCCCGGTCATCCTCGGGCCGGGTGCAGACATCGGTGTGCAGTTGCAGTCCGCTGAGTTCCAGGTCGAAGGAAGCCCCGGCGATCCTCAGGTATTGGTCGGTTATATGCTGATCCTCCGGTTGAAGCGCGACTCTCCGGTTGATGAAGAGAGAATTCAGGCTTTCCTGGGCTGTATCCCGGTTGAACCCGACACGCCGGGGACAGCCGCTCAGCCAGGCGACGATCCCGCTTTTGATATTGCCCTGTAGGTCGATAACCAGATCATAGGCCCGTTTTACAAGTCCATTACGGACGTCCAGGATCTCGGCTACCGTATTTCCTGAAAACGGTTTTTTTTTCCATTTTTTGAATTGAACGATATGAAGTCTTGAAATCAGCGGGTTGCCGCTTAACAGGTCGGCAAAAGCCCCTTCAACAACCCAGTCGATCTCGCATTCGGGCGAGGCCTGTTTCAGGTAGTCCAGTACCGGCAAGGCATGCAGAACATCGCCCATGGCGGATATTTTAACGATCAGAATGCGCATTACCGCTCCAGTCTGCACGTACTGCTCGAACAGTCCGGGTTTCTTTCCGCCAGCATCTGTTCCACTGCGGCAAAAACCTCTTCCACGGAGATTCGCTCCATGCATTCCAGATAATGGGGATTATGGCATTTTTTAGCGTTGCAGGGGACACAGTAAATCTCCGGATGGCGAATCACCCGGTGCCCCTCACCCACCGGTCCGGTTCGTTGTGGGTCAATCGCACCAAACAGGGCGACTACCGGGGTGCCGACCGCCGTCGCCATATGCATCGGGCCGGTATCGCCGCTGACAAGCAACGCGCAGTTCGAGAGAACTGCCCCCAATTGCAACATGGTGGTCTTATTTACCATGTTCAATGGCTTATGGTGCATACGGGCGCAAATGTCATGTGCCAGTTCCCGCTCACCCCTGCCACCTACCACGATCACCCCGGCTCCCAGTTCATCTGCGAGGCGGTCCCCGAGGGATGCAAACTGGTGGGTACTCCAGCATTTGATGAGGTTGCTGGCCCCCGGATTGAGCGCAATGACGGGGCGTTTGTCAAAGCCGTGTGATTCGAACAGCTCCGCGGCATACCTGCGATGTTCCTCGGCAAGATAGAGGTCCAGCTCATCTCCGTCCGGGAATATTCCAAGCGGTCCAACCGTTTTCAGATGGTCCCGGACAGCGTGGATGATCTGTGTGCGGGTTTTGTGATACACCAGAATCCGGCAGGGCAGGGCGGCAGACGTCAGGAACCAGGTTTTCAGATTGCTGCGCTGGAAGTTGATGACCAGATCATAGGAACGGCTTTTGATCTGCCTCCAGAGAGAAAGCAGGGCATTGAACGACCGGTGTTCACCTCGGCGATCATATACCAGAATGTCCGTTATGTCGGGGTGATGGCGGAACAGGTCAACTGAGGCGGCATTACCGACCATGACGTCGATGTGCGCATGGGGAAAGCGCCTGTGCAGTGCCCTGATCGTCGGAGTCAGATGCAGCAGGTCGCCCATGGCGCCAGGCTTGATAATGAGTATGTTCTGCGGTTTCTGATTCAAGGTATCCTTGTTCGAACAGATTTTGACAGTTGCCACTTGAGAGGTGACAGCTTGAGAAGCGGAGGCTCGCAGGAAGTGGTTTTATGACAAATCACACAGCAATTGTGCATTTATAGCCAACCGGCAAAGGGGTGTAAAATTTGCTTAATGTTTGATGATTTTCAATTATTTGTTTATATTTTGATTTTATGGTTTGAAACTCATACGTGTCTAGGTAGTGATTATAACATTTTGATGCAATTCTGTATTGCTCATCTTTATTCCTTATTAGATACAGTGTTTTTTCTAACATTTCGTCTATATTCTCGATAGCGTATTCATATTCATCATACAAATAATTGTAAAATGTATAAAGTTCATTTTTACTGTTTTTCTTTATTATCGTCGGTCTTTTGTTTCTTATTGCATCTATATGTACCAATGCACTACCAAGTGGGAAGCTGTCTATAAACACGTCTCCGACCTGTAACAGCAAATCGAATTCTACCACCCTATCAATTAAAATCAACCTTTCCAATAAATGCTCACTGCCTCTAAAAACCTTGTTAATTATTTTGTTTTCTTTGTGAGATATTTCAGTCACCAAAATATGCTTTAATTTATACTCACTTTCTAATATTTTTTTTATGAAATTTAAATAGCTATATTTCTTGTCTTTAAATACTTTGTAATTAGAAAAACCACTCATTGAAACAAGGTCATCACTTGATAATCCAAGATCTTTCCTCTTAGCCATTAACACTTCAGCTGAATATACTTTTGATTGATCACTCTTCACTCCTTGGAGGGGAATGATGGTAGTATTTAGTTTGTTTCTATAGTGCTGAGTAATAAATTGGCCTTGCTTTCTCAATTCGATTATTAAATCTGAAAACTCAAATCCCAAAGAAAATGTATGATCTCCATGATTAAAAAATACCACCTTTACATCAGTGTGTTTTGAAAGATAGGCCAGTATTGCGCATGAAATCACATCATTCATATGCATATACACAAATAATATTTTAACTTCAGATTTTAATATTTCAGTAATTAAAAAATTTATTTTGACATCAAAGTTGCTGTTTACATTATCAGTTTCTGAAACTGTCAAAATAGTTTTCAAATACGAGTATTTGGTTTTTGCTTCAATACGAGAATCACCATTAGAATTGGTCAAAAACAGTCGCAGATCATATTCCGAATGAAAGGATTCTGAAAATCTCATCAAGCATTCAGTATGGCCACCAACATCATATATGGTTGACGCCAATATTCCAATGCGGTTTTCTGATAACCGATTTGTGCAATTGAGATCTTTTATTTTTAATATTTTATAAGTGCACTTTTCAATGTGAAGCTCTAATTTTTTTGAGCTGAATATTTTTTTGCATTTAATGTAACCCGCTGCAGATCTTTTTGCATAGTACATTGATTTGTTGTAATCAGCGGCATAGTACGTCAGGATACTTAATAAATGGTAGTAGAGTCCTTTTATAATTAACATGCCCTAGTATCCTCAACACTACTGATAATATTCAAATATGGATTTTACGATAAAGCACACATCTGCATCTGACAAATCGAAATATAATGGAAGTCTAACGAGGCAATCACTGTATCTATCTGCGTTTTCAAGTTTACGTCCATCATGCTTGTCGTTGTAATAAGGGCTTTTATGTAAAGATAGATAATGAAAAACGGATAGGATCCTCTTAGATTTAAGATAGGCTATCAATCCAGTTCGTTCTTCAAGGTTGTTGCAAATAATGTAAAACATGTGTGCATTGTTCGTTGCATATTCAGGGATAACAGGCAAATATAAACGCCCCTTATCTGCCAAAGGTTGTAATTCCTCAAAATATCTTGTCCACAACCATCTCCGCTTGGATTGAATTTGATCAATGTGTTCTAATTGAGCATAAAGAAAAGCAGCAACAATATCTGAAGGCAGAAAAGAAGATCCGATATCCACCCAGCCATACTTATCAACCTCGCCTCTAAAAAAAGCCGATCTGTTAGTCCCTTTTTCTCTAATGATTTCAGCCCGTGCTGCAAAATGTGCATCATTTACAACCAGCATCCCTCCCTCGCCGGATATTATGTTTTTGGTTTCATGGAACGAGAAAGCTGCCAGATTACCTAGAGATCCTAGGGGTTTACCCTTGTAACAAGAATCAATGGCCTGTGCCGCATCTTCTACAACAAAAAGTCCATGGCGAACAGCAAGGTCTGATATCTTGTCCATATCGCAAGCTATCCCAGCATAATGAACAGGAATTATTGCTTTTGTTCGGGAGGTGATCAATTCTTCTATCGTAGATATATCTAGATTAGGAGTCAGTTCTTCACTGTCTGCAAAAATAACCTTGGCACCACGCAAAACAAATGCATTAACCGTTGAAACAAAAGTATAGCTTGGTGCAATTACTTCGTCACCCGGCTTGATTTCGCAGAGTATAGCGGCCATCTCTAGAGCATCTGTACAAGATGTGGTTAGCAAAGTTTTTGAATAACCATAACGGGTCTCAAAAAACTTGTGACACTTGGATGTAAAAATTCCGTCGCCGGAAATTTTGCCCGAAGCTACCGATTCCTTGATGTATTCCAACTCTTTCCCTGTCATGTATGGCTTGTTGAAAGGTATTTTCATGTATTGATCCAAAAGTGATAGATATTTTCAACTTTTTCCACGCAATATCCACACTTCTCATAAAAACGGCATGCTGGTAAATTATCACCTTGGGTTATAACTTGGGCGGAAGAGAACCCCATAGCGATCCCCCAATTCTGGGCAGCCTGCACAAGTGTTTTTCCTGCGTTGTGTCCTCTTAATGAAGTGTCAACAGCGATTAAACCAATATCTGCTCTTCCATTTTTTTCACCTACAGTGACCATCCCCGCGATTTTACCTTCATTACGTACAACAAAAATGGTATCGGCAATTTCCTTAGTAACCGAACGTCGAATCCATATTGTATAAAGTTCAGCAAATTTATTTTGTGGAATGCGAGTATCTATTCTAAATCTCGAAAACACACCCGCCTGAAGTGCAAGTTCCTCCAATTCTGAAGTCGAAACGGAATCAAGATATTCTTCTGCTAACAAATCAGATTTGGATAGGCTATTCGCAAGAGATTGAATCTCCTGTGATGATATAACAAATGTTACCTTTCTGTCGGCCAAGAATGCATTTCTGGCCCGGGCACAAGCTTGTGATTCTTCATCATCAGGATCTGATGCCCAATATACAAGTGTAACTCCCTTTTTTTTCATGCTTTCTAAAATTTCAATAAGTTCCTGATTCCTGATTCTTGGAGGGAGAATCTTTGCCACAGTAAACCCAAAAAAGCTAGAATCCCAATCCAGTATTTTGTATGGTTCCATCCCAAATACGCTCCCGTAACAAAATTCAAAACATGAAGCAGCTCACATAATATCTTTTGAGTAGACTACACAAGTAAAGGAAGCCCCATGCACAACTACCAAAGTTTTGTCACCCTAAGTGGGGGACATTTTCATATGCTCACCAAGATCCGAGCATTTGGCAGCGAGATATTAATCATTTTGTATTCTGCACTAGGCTAATAACATCCCTGTCACTGATTACAAAAGCCTTTCGCCGTATTCTTCGCTCCTGAATGATTGTCGGCAATTTGGCTAGGGCCCAGAAAAAGCCGACCAGTTTGTACTTTCGAAAGGACAGCAGGTCCCACAACAGAGAAAAGGGCAAAAACAGAGCGTACCTGAACACTAGAAGTGGATCAGTTACATTCAGCCACATGAAATAGTGCTTGTTCCTTGCGGCAAGGAACTTAACTTTTTTCTTTTTGTGATACTTGCGGATAGTCGAGTTTGCAGGGTGCCATACGCTCGCTGCAGGTTCCAGTAGACATTTCCAACCTCTCTTCCATGCTTGATAGGACAGATCAACGTCTTCCACATAGAAAGGGGCGTAAAACTTTGAAAAACCGCCAAGAGCCAGCAGTTTCTGCCGATCATAGAAGCTGGAACCACCGGAGGAAAAAAACAGCGGAATTTCTGGAGCATCCGGGATATCTTGCAGGCACTCGTCAACAAACCAGCAAATTCCAGGATGTACCCGATAAATTGCCTGATTTCGGTTATCTCTCGGGTCGAAAACATTCGGGGTAACTGCAAATATCTGAGGGTCAGCAAACCTTGGTAATACCTTCGAGATAATATTCAAGTCAACGGTTACATCATTGTTCAATGCCAAAACAATATCCTTGGTCGCAGCAAAAATTCCGCGGTTAATCGTCTCGGCAAACCCAATGTTATGCTCATTGTGCATGACAATTACTCCAGGGAACTGCCTTTCCAGAACCTGCAGCGAATCGTCACTGCTGGCATCATCAACGACGATGACTTCCGAGGTTGCGCCAACCTGTGCAAGTGCTGCAAAGAGCGGCGGCAGATTTTTCAGCAGTAGGTCGCGACCGTTAAATGAAGGGATGACAACCGATATCGAAAACATCATAACCTCCATTTAATCGGCCATATACGGCCTTATAATGTAGCATGTATAGTCTTTTCATACACTAAGCGTCCCTTCAAAATTTGGGAGAGATTGTTACTATCGTCAACCAGTTCATTACTTGTCATTTTTCACAACGGTGATTATGGTAATCAGTGAGGTAGCGTGGGCATCATTTTTGTGAGCTCTACATTCCATTTAGCAACTACCCCGTTGAAGTCTGGAGAATTTTGGTAAAAAACTCTATATATCCTGCCGCCATCGTTTCGGCACTGAACCTTGTTCTGACCAGATCAACGCCACTTCTCCCCATATTAAACCGTCTTGGGTGATCCCTCAACAGCGTTATGATTCCAGCAGCGAACTCGTTTGTTCCACCGTCTACGAGAAGTCCGGTGTCAGTCCCTTCAAAGATATCCCGCTGGCCGCCATCAGCGTAACATATTACAGGAGTTCCTGCAGAAAGACTCTCCAGATGGATAAGCCCGAAGCCTTCATTGCGGAAGGTGCTGACCGACAGGTCTAGGTCGAAGTAGACATCTTTCATCTGTCCATTGGGAATTTTGCCGGTGAAAATCACGCTGTCCAATACCCCGAGCAGATTTGCCTTCTCTTTGATAGGTCCGGTAAGGCCCAAGTCTGAGTCCTCTCCCACCAGAGCAACCTGAATAGACGGGAACTCTTTTCTCAAGAGAGGGATGATCTCGATCAGTTCCGTCTGGTTCTTGAAGAAAGCCCCAACCATGCCGATCAGCGGAAAACCCGCCCCGTGGAAAAAACGACGCTGGCGATCGACGCTGAATTTCTCAACCGAAGGCTCTTCTGACCCGGGGATGCCGTTCGGCAGAATGGTGATCGGTGTGACAATGCTACTGTTGCCGGCAATGAGTTTGTCGCGGATGAACGAAGAAACGCAGACCACCGCATCTGCAACTCTCAAAAAGAGCTGCTTTCGCGTAGTCGCGGTGTGATAACACATTAACAGCTTGCCCCGCTTGGCGAACGGAAAGGCCAGCTTCCAGGCAAGCACGGTACGGACAAGATCATGCTCTCTGGTTATCATTACAATATCAAACTGCTCACGCCGGAACAGAGCTGCCATGCCAAGTATCGGCCTTAAAAACCCCCGTCCCGGAGCAAAAAAAGTTGAAACCGGAAAGCCTAAAGCGGCAAAGTTGTGGGCTGATGGAGACTCCGGGCGACAGAGGAAATGGGTCGAGAAGCCCTTTTGAAACAGTTCGAGTGCAAGCGACTTCATCTGTTCCTGACCGCCGCCCCACCCTTTATCAAAGTTTATAAGTAATATTTTCATAGTTCCCGATGTCAGTAAAACAAAGTGTCAGCTAAGGTCTGTCCGGGAAACGCATCAGCCGGTGCTGTATTTCGTACAATTTCAGATACTTCATAAAAACACAATGGGCCTCCATGACACAGATGGTAAAACCGGCCAGGCCGTCGAGAAAACCGAGGCGAATAAAGTAGCGCGACATAAAGGCATGAAGCGGACGGAGCGTCACGTGGAGGAGGGTTGCCTTCCTACCATTTCTATTATGGTCTATTGCAGTCAATGTCGAATAGGAGTTCTTCGTCGCGGCAAAATGAGCCAGATCGCGGTAAATGAAGTGCAGCAGATTGCCGTGCAGTCGCCCGAGGGAGCCTGAAACCTGTACACTGTCATGTGGTGCGTAACCACCCCAGTGGCAGCGGTCTGTTCTGAAAAGGCGTGGTTTGCGATCAGGATACCAGGCGGAGTGGCGGATCCATCTCTGCATGAACCAGTGCAGGCGGGGAACTTCGAAGGCATCATGGATGGTGGTGTCCAGATCAAGCGCGAGAATCTCGTCACGTAGTTCGGGGGTAACCCGCTCATCGGCATCGATGCTGAATACCCATAAATTCTGTGCTTGATCGGTGACAAACTGGCTGGTGGCGATGTGGCCGGCCCAGGGGCGCACGATTACCTTGTCGGTAAATTCGCGTGCGATGTCGGCAGTCCTGTCACTGCTGCACGAATCGACTACTATAATCTCGTCGGCCCAGCGAACGCTCTCAAGGCACTCGCGCAGATTTTGTTCCTCGTTGTAGGTTCTAACCGTTACACTGATCTTTGCTGGCATATCAGATCTCCTCCGGCTTCGGCGCAGTTTTCGTCAATAGTTCTTTGCAGGCAGCATCAACCGCCGCAACGGTAATTGATTCGATGCATTCCGGTTTTCCGTGCAGTGACGGTTCGCATTCGGTAAAGAACTTCTGCCGGCACGGTGAGCAGGGGAACTGCGAATATATGACAGTCGCCCGTCTGCTCCAAGGGCCGAATTTGACCGGAGACTGGGGGCCAAAGATTGCTACCAGCGGAATATCAGCCGCTGCTGCCAGGTGCATGACTCCGCTGTCGTTTCCGACGAACAGCGCACAGCGCTTCAGCAGAGCCATGGTAATTCGCAGGCTGCTTTTACCCACCAGATCCACGGTTTTAGCCCCGAATTTGTCTGCCGCGGTGTCATACAGGCCCCGGTCGTTCGGAGCCCCCAGCACCAGAGGGCGATAGCCGCTCTCAGTCATACGGTTTGCCAGTTCGGCAAAATTATCCAGGTGCCACCCACGTTCGATGATTGACGAAAAAGGATGCAGGGCAACCAGCTTTTCGCCCGGCCCAACGCCATTGCTGGTCAGCAGTTCTTCGGCTTGTGACTCTTCAATCTTGCTGGTCCAGTATTCCAGCTGGTCATCGATCACCGGAACCCCATCGGCACGCAGCACGTCAAGAAAGTTCTGCACCTCATGTTGGTCGTGGCGATACGGCACAGACTTGGTCAAAAGGAAACTGCGTCCCTCGGTGGCAAAGCCGATCCGTTTCCTGGCCCCGCTCAAATACCCTATCAAGGCACTGCCGAAAGAGCGCTTCAGCACATAGACCTTGTCGAAGCGGCGGGTTCTGAGGTCACGGATAAACTTCACCTTGTCACCAAGGGTCTTGTGCGTTCCCCGACTGTCGGCATGGATCGTCACCGGGTCCCAGCAGATGAGCTCATCAACATAAGGAATGCCGTCCACTACCGCCGCAGTGCCGGGAGCAACAACCCAGGCGATGTATGCATCCGGCTCCGCAAGGCGGAGATTGCGCAGAAACGGTACGGTCAGAATCGTGTCACCGATGAAACGGTAACGCAGGACCAGAATTTTTTTTTTGGCATTGTCGTGCGACATTCAGTGAGTCCGTTCCGCTTCATTTATCAGCATAATGGGTACGCCGTCCCGTATTGTAAACTTCAGTCCGCAGTGCCGACAGAGCAGGGAAGGTGGTTCTTCCAGTGCAGTGAGGACTCCTTTGCAGGCCGGACAGGCGAGTATGTTTATAAGTTCAACTGTAGGCATGGTTACTGTCCTGAAAAGTTAAGCAAAATGCCACAAAAATCGGTTTTATGGAAGTAAATTGCGTATTAAAGCCTGTAAACCGGCCGGTTCCTCGATTACGATATCCAATCTGGCCAGGTAGGTAACAGCAGCTACTTCCACCGGCAGCTGTTTAAGCTTGACCCCGTCCTTCTCGGTTGTAATGGCATATTCAGCGCCGCTGCTCCGCAGTGCCTCCCGTATCGTGTCGAGAGAGGTCTGGTCGTAGTAGGCATGGTCCGGAAAGGGTAGGGTGCCCACAATATTAATTCCTCTGTCCCGCAGTGCGGAAAAAAAGAACTCCGGTTCCGCTATGCCTGCAAAAGCCAGAAATGCCGGGCCCTGGAGTTCAGTTAGCGGCACCGGATTGCCGCCGGTGAGAGGGAGTGCATCAACCAGACGATGCGACGCGGCAAAAGCAGGTTTGCCTGAAACAAGCGGGGCAACGGTGGCTCCTTCAGGGCAGCGTGTCAGGATGATCACGTCGGCGCGCATGGCAGCGTTTGCCGCTTCACGCAGCATTCCGGCCGGCAGAGTCCAGCCGTTGCCGAACGGCCGGGAACTGTCCAGCAGGAGAATATTCAGGTCTCGGTGCAAGCGTAGATGCTGAAAACCGTCATCCAGCAGGAATATGTCCGGCGAAAGCTGCTGCACAGCTAACTGGCCGGCTGCGTATCTGTCCGCACCGATTACGACCATAAGCCCCGGCACGGTCGATGCCAGCAGGTATGGCTCGTCGCCGCATTCACGTGGACCCAGCATGACCGTGGCGCCGTCACTGACGACGATGGTCTGCCCCTCCAGACTGCCGCCATATCCCCTTGATAACACAGCAACCCTGTACCCCTGCTCCAGCAGCAGGCGGGCGATATAGGCGGTCACCGGGGTCTTGCCGGTGCCGCCGACGGTAATGTTGCCGATTGAAATCACCGGTCGTGGCAGTCGGAGCGTCTTCAGCATGCCGATCCGATAGAGGGTGGCCCGCAACTTCTGAATAAACGAGTAAATGAGTCCGAACGGCGCCAGTAGCAGTAACAATATTTGGTCAGCTGTCGCCGTGCGCTTGCCGTTGGCGAGCTCCCGCCAGTATGTGGCAAAGGATGTTTTCATAAATATCCGGCGATGATTTCCATGTGCCGCTCTGTGGCTCCGCCGTTGTCACGCATCATCTTAAGGCCGTTCTGTCCAAGTACGCGGCGTAGTTCGTAGCTTGCGACCAAGGTCCGCATGGACACAGTCAGTTCTGCAGGTGAATGAACCTGAATACCCGCCCCGTACTGCAGCACCAGTTCGGTAATTTCCCGGAAATTGGTCATGTGCGGACCAAAAACGCTGACAACCCCTGCCGACGCCGGTTCCAACAGGTTGTGGCCGCCGGTCGGCACCAGACTGCCACCGATAAAGGCGATGTCGGAGAGTGCATACAGGTCCATCATCTCGCCGATGGTGTCGACCAGCAGCACCTCGCTCTGTTTAAACAGCCCAGTCGAGGAGAGTGTGGTCCGACGGGCGAATGTGAGGTCGGCCCCTTTCAGGGCGGCGGCAACCTCTGCACAGCGTTCCGGATGGCGCGGCACGAGTATAAGGAACAGGTTACCGCTGGTTGCTGCCAGTTCTTTATACATGGTGATAACGTGCTGTTCCTCACCGTCATGGGTGCTCCCTGCCGTCAGGACAATCAAGTCGTTAGGGATGCCGTAGGTATCCCTAAGCCGTTTCTTCTCTTCTGAATTTGCAGCGCAAACTGGAATGTCATATTTGAGGTTGCCGGTTGCAATAGTCCGTTCATCCGGGGCTCCGATTGCAACGATCCTCTCCTTGTCGGTCTGTGTTTGCATGCAGAGGTGTGTGAACAGCTGCAGCGCGTGGCGGAAGAACCAACTGAACTTCAGGTAGCGCTCGTAAGAACGGTCGGAAATCCGCCCGTTGGCCAGAAGTACAGGAATGCCGCGCCTGGCCGCCTCACGTGTGAAGTTTGGCCAGATTTCGGTCTCCATGATGATGATCAGTTTCGGTCTGATGCTTTCAAGAATACAGTTCACAGCCGGCAGGAAATCGAACGGGAAGTAGATGCAGAGGTCTATTTCCTGGAAGGTGGAGCTGATCCCCCTCCCGGTCTCGGTGGTATTTGATACAACAATGGCGTGATCGGGATAACGCTTGCGGAGTTCCTTGAGCAGTGGCTTGGCGGCGATCGATTCACCAACCGATACGGCGTGCAGCCAGATCACCGGCCTGTTTCGTATAACGGCTAGTTCTGTTGCGGGAATATAACCGAAACGTTCACGAAAAGCGGGCGGCCTGCCACGACTAACGGAGCGGTAGAGATGGTAGATAATGACCGGGAAGAGCAGAAATATGGATAATATATTGTAGACGAAGAAGAACATTGATCAGTCTGTACTGCTGTCGGAGATGTTTTGTCCGGCCCGTTTCCAGCGGCGATGTATCCAGTACCAGTCTGCCGGATGGGTGCAGACGAAATCTTCCAGATATCGTGCCAGCGCCTGAATGTCCTGCCTGATACCTTCTTCGCTGTGATCACCGCACA
>JAAXTM010000009.1 GCA_013336525.1 Geobacteraceae bacterium
CCGGCCCGTTTCCAGCGGCGATGTATCCAGTACCAGTCTGCCGGATGGGTGCAGACGAAATCTTCCAGATATCGTGCCAGCGCCTGAATGTCCTGCCTGATACCTTCTTCGCTGTGATCACCGCACAGTGTGTATTCCGGATGGAACTCAAGTACGTGTCTGCTGTTCTCCCGATGTCCAAAAACCGGAATAATCGGCGCTCCTGTTTTACGTGCTATTACGACCGGGGCCTTGTTTGCCCACGCCTTTCGGCCAAGAAAATCAATAAGTGCGCCGTTCTCTTCAAATACCGCCTGATCGGTCAGCATGCCGATAACACCATTGTTCTTAATTACGCTAAGCATCGGGCGCAATGCGGCTTTGCTGTAAATGACCTTATTACCGTACCCCATCCTCATCTTTTCGATGATCGTATTGAGATACGGGTTTTTTTGCATTTTGACGATTGCCCATACATTCTCATTCAGGTGCCGTTTGAAGGAAAGAGATATAAGTTCCCAATTGCCGCAATGGCCGCTTACGCAGAGAACGCCGTTACCCTTGTCTTTGGCCTGCTGAAAGTTTTCAAAGCCATGTACTTCCATCGTATCTATCATGTCATCGCCTTTGCCATGATAAAGCCGGCACACCTCTACTATGGAGGTTCCCAGATTCATGAATGTTGAAAGGGCAATCTCTTCAGCCGTTTCAAATTCACCACTCCAGGAGGGGTGGCGCTTCATGAAGGGAAGCGCCCGGCGAATGTTGTCAATTGCGATAGACCTGCGCGAGTGGAGGATATTAAAGAGGAACCTGCCGATGGCTTTGCCTGCTCTGGCTGTCATGCAGCCGGGGAGCATCGCCACCAGGAGTGTAAATATATAGAAAAGTGCGGCCTGAATGACCCATATTATTTGTTTCATGATTCGCTGGTGGCCTCGGCAGAGCTGCGTTCAGTGAACTGCAGAGAACTCAACCGGCTGTACAGTCCGCCCTTATTCAGCAACGCATCATGTGTGCCTTGTTCAATAATGTTTCCCCCATCGAGGACTATTATCTGGTCAGCGTGCAGTACAGTAGAGAGTCGGTGGGCAATAACAAATGTGGTCCGGTTGGCCATCAGGTTATCCAGTGCCATTTGTACCATTTTTTCACTCTCGGTATCCAGAGCACTCGTTGCTTCATCAAGTATCAAAATCGGCGCATTCTTGATAAGTGCTCTGGCAATACAGATGCGTTGCCGCTGTCCACCGGAAAGCCGTACGCCGCGGTCACCAATGATGGTGTTATAGCCTTCCGGCATTTGAGAGATAAATTCGTGTGCATATGCGGTTATGGCTGCGCTCTCGACCTCGGCATCGGTAGCCTCGGATTTGCCATAACGGATGTTGTTGGCAATGGTGTCATTAAAGAGGGTCGTCTCCTGGTCTACAAGGGCGATTTGGTGAACAAGAGATTGTTTTGTTGCGGTGCGGATATCACAGTCATCAATAAGAATTACGCCTTCGCTGGCATCATAAAATCGTGGAATCAGCGACACTAACGTGGTTTTCCCTCCACCTGATGGACCCACCAGGGCAATTATCTGGTTGCGTTCAGCCCGCAGTGACACATTTTGAAGGACGTATTCGTCATTGTAACGAAACGACACATCACGGAATTCCACCGTCCCATGACAGACTTTAAGCGGTATAGCTTCGGGAAGATCTGTTATTTCCGGGCGTCTGTCGATGATCTCAAATACCCGTATTGCAGCGCCTAGCGATGACTGAACATTGTTATACGCCCCGTTAAGACTTTTAAGCGGTTTGTACAGTAATATCATGGCCGTAATAAAAGAGAAAAACTCGGAAGAGCTCATGATATCCCTTAAAACCATACTCCCCCCCGCCCAGATTACCGCCGCAATGCCGAGCGACGTTATCATTTCGGTGGTCGGGGCAGAAATGCTGCTGTATTTTATGCTCTTGCGAATAAGTTCATAGAATTCGGCACTGACTTTATAAAAACGCTCTGCTGATCGTTCTTCAAGTCCAAAAGCCTTGATGACCTTTATTCCGGCAAAAGTTTCCTGCAGATGGGAAGAAAGGTCAGCCATTTTAAGCTGACCCTGATTGACGAGTCGTTTGATCCGTTTACCAATTATCTGGGCGGAATAGGCTGACAGCGGGATTGCAATAAAAGCGATCAGTGCAAGCATCCAATTACGGTAAAACAGTACACCCAACAAAGAAACTGCCGAGATGCCATCACGGAAAATGTTGGTAATCACATTGGCAATGCCGTTCTGCATACCGCTCACATCGCTGATAACACGTGACATCATGCCACCTGTGGTGTTGGTGTTGTAATACTGCAGATCAAGTCCGATACTGCTCTTATAGACATCGTTGCGGACATCTCGTATTGCCAGCTCTCCGGCAGTACGCAAATAATAATCATTGAGAAAACGGCAGCCTGCCCTGATCAGGAAAAGCAATATTACCCCGATGGGCAGCAGGGTGAAAATAGTCAGATCTTTAGTTGTAAATATCTTTTTAAGCAGCGGTTCCACCAGGTAGGCAAATGCACCGTCCATGGCGCCAAGTGCTGCGGATGCTGTGATGGCAACGACTATTCGCAACCAGTATGGTTTGCTGTATTGCACGATTCGGCTAAATGTACTCATACTATATCCTGTTTTCTGTTGATCAGATCAAGCGCCAGAGTCGCTGTTCTCAGTGCGGCTCCGCCACCGCCGAGTTTGCCTCGTATTGTTGCCAGGTCTGCGGTCATTGCCATGCGGTAGGCGTCATTCGTGATAATGGTATTAATCTCGGCGGCGATCGCCTCCGGATTGGCCTGCTCCTGGATCAGTTCCTTGACCAGACTCCTGCCGGCGACGATGTTGCAAAGTCCGATATGCTCAATCTTCACCACCCGTCTGGCTATCTGGTAGGTAAGTGGGGACAGTTTGTAGATTATCACCATCGGTGTGCCGATGAGGGCTATTTCCAGTGTGACCGTACCGGAAACTGATATGATTGCGTCACAGGCTCTGATCAGGTCATGAATTCTCTGGCGGGTGATGGTTGCCGAGATGCCGCTCCGTTTCAGATGGGGAACTATATCCTCTTCGCCTAATGTTGATGCCAATGGCAGTACAAACTGCACATCGGGGTACTCTTTCTGCAGCAATTCTGCGGCAGAAACTATTGCCGGCAGGATACGCTCGATTTCACTTCTGCGGCTGCCGGGAAAGAGGCCGATGATCTTTCTGGAGGGATCCAGACCAAAGCTTGCAGCCGATTCTTCCTGACTCATCGTCACATTTACCAGATCAAGCATGGGGTGGCCGACAAAGGTTACCGGAGCACCTGCTTTTTCATACAGGGGGATTTCAAAGGGAAAGATGACCGCCATGTGGCTGATATTGGCGGCTATGGTCTTGATGCGGCCAGCTTTCCAGGCCCAGACCTTGGGGCTGATATAGTACAGCACTTTCACCCCGGCTTTTTTTGCAGCTTTTGCCAGACGGATATTAAAGCCGGGGTAGTCAATCAGAATGAGCAGTTCAGGAGGGTCTTCCAGCAGGATTTTCTTGAGCGTAAGAAATGCAGATGATATGACTCTAAAATGTTTTAACACCTCAACAAGGCCCATCACAGCAATGTCAGCTGAATCTACCAAGGTAGTGACACCTGCCTCGCGCATCCTGTTGCCGCCGATGCCGAAGAAATGAAGCCCCTGATTCCTCAGATGTGCTTCACGTACCAGATCGGCTCCATAGATATCTCCAGAGGCCTCCCCCGCAACAATCATGATCCGCCGTGGCGGCTGTTCTATGTCAGGGGTGCTGCATATTACCGTCATCCGTTGCAGATCCCGCGTTCGGATCGCTCTATAAAGGCCCTTAAATAATCGACTTCAGGGCTGTCTGTAATTTCTGATTTGATACGGTCAAGTGCATCTGGTAGCTTCAAGTGAGCCATAAAAAGAGTCTTGTAGGCCTTTCTTAGTTTCAAAATTGAGTCTTCAGAAAAACCACGGCGCTTCAGACCCACAAGGTTAAGTCCGCGCAGCTTGGCATCGCGCTTCCCCGGAGTGGAAATAGTATAGGGGGGAATGTCAAGAACAACTAGCGTACCTCCGCCAACCATGGCATGAGCACCAATTCTGGAAAACTGATGAACCGCTACAAGTCCGCCCAGAATAACATTGTCTTCCACCGTCACATGCCCGGCCAGAGTTGCTGAGTTTGCCATAACGACATTGTTACCGATCCGGCAATCGTGAGCTACATGGGAATATGCCATGAAGAGGTTGTTGTTTCCTACTACGGTTTCGCTGATGCCGGTAACCGTTCCGCGGTGAATAGTGGCGAATTCACGAATAATATTATTATTGCCGATACGGGTCCAGCATTCTTCGCCTCGGTATTTCAGATCCTGTGGGGCTGGCCCGACCGATGCAAGATGGTAAATCTGGTTGTTTTCACCGATTTCAGTCCAGTCTCCGATGACAGTATGAGAGCCGATAGTCGTCCCTTTACCAATGGTGACATGTTTGCCGATAATAACGTATGGGCCAACCTCAACGTCAGTAGCCAGAGTGGCTGTTGGATCAATTATCGCAGTCGGGTGGATCATGATGTTTCTCCCGTGTAAATTCTTTCGTAAGGCTTGAAGATTATCAATATACTATCCAGATTATTTAGAATTCGATGAGTCCGCAAAAGTTGCTTTAAGATCTGCCTCGGTTACCAGAGTGTCGCCAACAAAAGCTTTACCGGCCACACCCCATATTCCTCTACGGTTCATTGTTGTTGTAATTTCAATGCGCAACTGATCACCGGGAACAACCGGTTTGCGGAAGCGGGCATTATCAATTGCCAAAAAGTAGGTCACCTTGTTGCGGGTCGTTTCATCAGAAGCCAGATACGCCATGATGCCGGCCACTTGGGCCATTGCTTCTATGATCAGCACGCCTGGCATTACCGGGTGCCCAGGAAAATGTCCCTGGAAAAACGGTTCGTTGATAGTAACGTTCTTTAAGCCAACACAGCGTTTCCCATGTTCTCCTTCAATGATTCGGTCAACCATCAGAAATGGGTAGCGATGAGGAAGGATCTTCATTATTTCATTAACATCCAGTTGCATATTAATTCTCCTGATTCAATTTTGCTTCAAGCTCTGCAATTCTTTTTTCGAGAGCAGAAACCGTTTTCTTAAGTTCCGGTAAACGTGGCAAAACCATAGAAGATTTCAACCACTCCCGGTGAGGCATGGTCGGAGTTCCGCTATAGGCAGCGTTAGCCGGCAGTGAGCTCGGTACACCGGATTGAGCCCCGACCAGTACATTGTCACCGATTGTGAGATGTCCGGCAACGCCGACCTGACCCGCCAGCGTAACATGATTTCCGATTTTAGTACTGCCAGATATACCCACCTGGGACACTATCATGCAGTCTTCACCAATCTGGCAGTTATGGGCAATCTGTACAAGGTTATCGAGCTTTGTACCGCGACAGATCCGCGTCACTTCGATGGCTGCCCTGTCTATACAACAGTTTGCCCCGATCTCGACGTCATTCTCCAATACGACAATGCCGATTTGCGGAATGCGGTAGTAGCTGCTGCCGTCGGGTGCATATCCGAAGCCATCAGAACCGATCACGGCTCCAGGCTGGATAATACAGCGATTGCCGATCCGACACCGTTCACGAACAACAGCGTTGGCGTGGATGATGCAGTCATCGCCGACAATGACGTTGTCATAGAGCACCGCACCAGAATAGATAACAGAACGCTTGCCGATTACAACATTTTTGCCGATGCAGGCACCGGGATAAATGCTTGCTCCCTCACCAATAGTAGCCGACTCGCTGACATTTGATGACGGCAGCAAGCCCAATGGCTCGTGAGGCGTTGTGTAGAAAAGCGTAAGTAGTTTTGCAAAACCAAGATAAGGGTTAGCTACTTCAATTGCAGTGCGGCCATAACGCTCGCCACCCGGTGCCATTAGAACAGCGCCGGCAGAGGTTTCAGCAACTTTTGAAGCATATTTGGGGTTTGCAAGAAAAGTCAGGGCCTCAGGTCCGGCAGTTTCTAAGGTACCCAGACCGGAAATCAGAACTGCTCCGTCACCCTGAACAACGCCCCCTAGATAAACAGCAAGTTCAGTAACTGTTCGTGACTGTGTCATAGCGTTACTTCTTCCTGCTTGAATTATATAACTTCAATACTTCTTCTGTCAGATCAGCTTTTTCGTCGACAAACAGCATACTTTCATTTTTAACGAAGATGAATGTATACCCTTTCTGCTGGCCGTATTCTTTAATGACCTTCTCCATCCCTTCCAGGATCTTTCGTGTCAGCTCTTCATCTTTCCCCTGCAGTTCATCCTGAGCATCTTTAGTGAAACGCTGAAAGTCTTTAAGTTTGTTCTGGTAATCCTTTTCTTTGGAAGCACGGGCGGAATCTGCTAGCAGCATCCCCTGCTTTTCAAGTTCATCTTTCAGTTTTTTGAGATCGTCCTGCTTTACATTGATCTCGTCCTGATACTTTTTAACTTTACTAGCCAGTTGTTCTTTAGCCTCTTTCCCTGCTTCGGAACCGGTCAGCGCACGTTGCATGTCGATATAGCCGAGTTTTAGCTCAGCTGCAAAAACTGATGTTGACGCTATGCACGCCGCTACGATACCTGCCAGAATAATGCGCTTCATGAATATCTCTCCTTTAATTGGTTGTGGGTTGTCATGCCCTAAAAAGCTAAAACATGCTGCCGATAGAAAATTCGAGTCTGCCGCTTGTGCTGTCTATTTCCTTACGCGGATTGATCGGGATACCATATTCAAGCCGCAACGGCCCGATAGGGGAGGCCCAGCGGATTCCCCCACCATAACTCATCAGCATGGTATCAAAAACTGCTGAAGTGCTGTTAACAGAGTTGCCGTAGTCGAAAAATATGACCCCTTTAAGGCCCGCTTCCGGGAGGAGTGGCACCGTGACTTCAACATTACCGAATACTTCAGTGTCACCTCCAAGGTAAAGCTGCTGAATTACCTGGCTACCGCTGGCAGGGTCAGTTAAAATTCGTTCAGTGCTTGTCGGTGCAACCGTACGGGATCTGTAACCGCGGAGGGAATAAATACCGCCCAAATAGAATTTTTCATCGATCGGGATCGGCTGCCCGACCTCTCCGATATAGCCGAGTGTTAATTTAGTTGAAGCAATTAACCTCTTGTATATCGGGTGGAAATAGGTGTGGTCAGTTATAAGGCGTGCATATTTATTGTCACCGCCTAACCCTGCGTACTCCAGTGAGAACGAATTTATCATACCGGTTGACGGATCCATCCGGTAGTCGGTGTTGTTGTGGGTGATGCTGCTGTACAAAGAACTGGTGGTAGTAGTGCCTAGCGGATAGGTATCATTGCCAATAGTGTCGTGGAGTGACTGATAGGATGTACTCGGGTCATAAATATCCTTGATTTCAAATTTATACATCATAAATGTGCCGATGTAGTCATTGATTGGATAGCCCCCCTTGATGTCAGCACCAACTAGACGGCGGCTATAATCGTCATAATCGCGCTCTGAACGGTATATGTCACCTCCCAGTGTCCATTTGGTATCCATGAAATAAGGATCAGTCAGACCTAGTGCGTATGTCTGAGATTTCCCACCAAGTGACGCAGAAAGATTGGCCTTTAACCCCAAACCCAAAAAATTGGCTTGCTGAACAGACCCTTGGCCGATAAAGCCATCAAGTGAACTGTAACCGCCGCCTATACTGAAGGTGCCGGTCGGCTTCTCTTTGACATCGACATTTACGTTAAGTTTGTTGCTGGCACTCCCTTTAGATGTTGCGATGTTCGCTTCTTCAAAAAACCCGAGGTTCATCAGGTTTTGCTTGCTACGCTTCAAACCGGTTGCACTGTACAGCCCGCTTTCAGTGACGCGAACCTCGCGGCGGACAACCTTGTCGCGGGTTTTGGGGTTGCCGGCAATATTTATCCGCTCAATATATACCAGATCGCCCTTTTCAACATCAAAGGTCAAATCTATGGTCTTTTTTTCGTTGTCCTGACGGGTTTGAGGATTTATCGTTGCAAAAGCATAACCCTTGTCACCATACACATCGGTCAAAGCACCGATGTCTGCGCGCAGGAGAGAACGGTTAAATGTTTCCCCTTGTTCGCTTTTCAGCTTCTTTCGAAGATCAGCCTCCGTGTCAAGCAGTTCACCTTTGAAGCCGATTGCACCAATCCTGTATTGTTCTCCCTCGGTAATGCCGATATAAACATCCAGCGCAGTTTTTGTTTCATTCAGTTTTACTACCGGCTCGCCTATCTTGATATTCACATATCCGTTGTTGAGGTAAAAGTCGGAAAGTAACAGAGCATCATTTTTGAGCACCTCTTCTTTATAGGTACCTGCACCGGTCAGCCAGGACATGAACCATTTTTCTTTGGTCTCCATGACTCCCTTAAGTTTGCGGTCGCTGAACGCCTTGCTGCCGTCAAGGCGGATATCCTTAATAAGGATCTTGTCCCCCTCGATAATATTAACTGTTACTGTCAGTTCACTTGGCGAATTATTCTTTATCTGTGTCTGCACATCTGCCAGATAATAACCCTCATCGCCATACAATCTCTTGATCTTGGCAACGCTCTTGGCCAGATCTTTCGATGAAAAAACGGAATTCAGCCTGAAATCGAGTGCTTCCTTCAGCTTTTCTGTTGTAATTTCCTTGTTGCCTACAAACGTGATTTCGCGGACTATCGCCTTTTCCTGCACAGAATAGACAAGGACGACTCCCTTGTCTGACTCTTCTTTCAACGCTTTTACATCCTGGAAATGCCCCAACTTATAGATTGCTCTGATATCCGCATCAGTCTTTTCGTCCTGGAGGGTGTCGCCGGCATGCAGCTTGATTACGTTTAAAATTGCTGCCGAGTCGATGCGGCGATTTCCCTGGACCTTGATTTCTACCAGTTTCTCACCTTCAGCGTAGGCAAAAGTTGAGCAGCTTATTGAAGCTAATAATATTGCAAATGTAGTTTTTTTGAAAATGGGCACGCTTCCCCCGGATATTTAAGTAGTTTTTTCCACTCTGCCATCAAGCAGGTGGATAGTCGTTCCCATGGCTGCTGCAAGGCGCTCGTTGTGTGTGACGATTACCAGAGTCAACCCTTTTTTTGCCTGAAGCTCAGCCAGCATGGCATGTATTCCGTCACTTGTTTTCATGTCAAGGTTGCCGGTTGGCTCATCAGCCAGCAAAAGTTCAGGTTCAAGTGCAAGTGCCCTGGCAATAGCGACCCGTTGCTGTTCGCCACCGGATAACTCCCCTGGTCGATGTGTCATGCGCTGTCCCAGGCCGACATCTTCCAGCAGTGCTTCTGCCGCTGCACGTGCCTTCTGGCGTGGAATTCTTGCGATCAAAGCCGGCATCATGACGTTTTCCAGAGCAGTAAATTCCGGAAGCAGATGATGGAACTGAAATACAAAACCAATACTGCGGTTTCTAAATTCAGCGAGTTGACGTTCGTTTTTCTTGAAAATGTCTTCACCACGGAAACTGACAGTCCCTGATGTTGGACGGTCAAGAGCCCCCAGTAGATGCATCAACGTGCTCTTTCCGGCACCTGAAGCACCGACTAGCGCTGTTGTTGTGCCGGACTCAAGATCGAGATCAATCCCGCAGAGCACTTCAAGCCTGTTTGGTCCGCTGGTGTAGGTTTTGCACAGAGCCCGTACTTCAAGAAGGTTACTCATAGCGCAGTGCCTCTGCCGGAAGCATTCTTGATGCCTGCCATGCCGGGTAGAGCGTGGCCAGAAATGAGATCAACACGGCAGTAACTGAAATAAGCACTACATCGGATGGCACCACCAGTGAGGGGAAATGGTCCAGATAGTAAATGTCCTTGCTGAAAAAATTCTGTCCGGTGATTTTCTGGATAGTGTTAATAATCGGTTCCAGATTGAGTGCGATAAGCAGGCCTGAAACAACTCCCAAAGCTGTGCCGATGACGCCGATAATAAGACCTTCAAGTACAAAAATTTTCATAATGCTGGCAGCGGTTGCACCCATTGATTTAAGAATGGCGATATCCCTTGTTTTGTCCATGACCACCATGAAGAGTGTTGAAGCGATACCAAAGGCAGCCACCAGCACGATTAGGGTCAAGATAATAAACATAACAATTTTTTCCGTCTTCAGCGCGAACAGAATATTTTTGTTCATCTGCATCCAGTCCCGTGCGTAAAAGTTTACCCCCATTTCACGGTTGATGATGCGAGCCAACTCATCAGTGTGATATACATCCTCAACCTTCAGCTGTATGCCGGTAACGGTGTCACCGAGATCGAAGAAACGCTGGGCCTGCTCAAGACTGACGTAGGCGAGAGTTGAATCATACTCAAACATTCCCGTATTGAAGATTCCTGTCACCTTGAACGGCTTCATTCGCGGCATCATGCCGAGCGGGGTTATATTACCCATCGGCGAGATTACGTTGATCTTGTCACCAATGAACAGATTGAGATGTTTTGCCAGCTCTTTTCCTACCATCAGCCCGGGTGTCGTGTCTACTCCAGGCCCCATTTTTGGATCAAGACCATCGATACTTCCCTCGACAACAGAACTGCTGAGCCGTGTAACCTGGCGATCGGTGGTGACATCTATGCCGCGCAGGACAACTCCGGATACGTTCTTGCCGGAAGAAAGCATAACCTGGTTGTAGATAAAAGGCGTTGCAGCCTGAACACCCTTGAACTTTTTCAGCTTTTCAATCACCGATTGGTACTCTTCCATCGGTGCCCCGTTACGGATAACCACGATATGGGCATTCGTTCCCAGGATTTTCTCTTTAAGGTCATTTTCAAAACCGGTCATGACCGCCAGAACCACGATCAATGCCATAACGCCCAACGTAACGCCGGCTGTGGAGATGAACGTGATAATCGAAATAAAGGTTGATTTACGCTTTGCCTTCAGATAGCGCAAGCCGATGAAGAGTTCAAATGGCATCAGTTATTTGACTTCCTTGCGAAGCTGCGGGAACAGAATTACATCACGGATCGACGGGGAGTCGGTCAGCAGCATTACCAGGCGATCTATGCCGATACCTTCGCCTGCTGTAGGTGGCAGGCCATACTCAAGGGCGCGGATATAATCTTCATCCATATAGTGGGCTTCCTCGTCACCTTTGTCCTTCTCGGCCACTTGAAGCAGGAAGCGCTCTTTCTGGTCGACCGGATCATTTAATTCGGAGAACGCATTTGCTATTTCACGTCCGCCGATGATCAGTTCAAAGCGGTCGACAATTTCAGGGTTATGGTCGTTCTTACGCGATAGCGGCGACACTTCAGTCGGGTAGGCGGTGACGAAAGTCGGCTGGATCAGCTTGTGTTCGGCCACCTCCTCAAAAATCTCCATTATAAGTTTGCCATAGCCGATTTCGTCGGGCAGTGACAGGCCGATGCTGCGGGCGTAAGAGAGTGCAAGGTCACGGTCATCCAGTTGCTTTGCTTCTATGTCTCCATATTCCAGAATCGCATCGCGTACCGTCAGACGTTTCCATGGGCGCTGGAAACTGATATCAAGCCCCTGGTTGTTGAAATCAAGGGTGCCAAGGACCTCCTGCGCGATGTGGCAGAACAGCTCCTCGGTGAGATCCATCAGGTCTTCATACGTCGCATACGCCTGATAGAACTCCATCATGGTAAATTCCGGGTTGTGGCGTACCGAAATGCCTTCGTTGCGGAAGTTACGATTAATTTCGAAAACCCGATCAAGGCCACCGACAACCAGGCGTTTCAGATACAGTTCCGGGGCTACGCGGAGGTACAGCTCCATGTCGAGGGTGTTGTGATGGGTTATAAACGGGCGTGCAGTGGCTCCACCGGGAATCTGATGCATCATGGGAGTCTCGACTTCGAGAAAGTCACGACCGGTCATGAAACTGCGGATCAGGTTAACGATGCGTGAGCGTTTGATGAATATTTCACGTGCTTCCGGATTTACGATCAGGTCAACGTAACGCTGGCGGTAGCGTGTTTCAACATCGGTCAGCCCGTGGAATTTCTCCGGAAGTGGCAGGAGCGATTTAACCAGCAGTCTGATGGAACGGATATGGAGGGAAAGTTCACCGGTCTTGGTACGAAACGGAAAACCTTCAGCTCCAATAATATCCCCGATATCGAATGTATCAAAAGCGGCAAACGCTTCTTCGCCGATCTCATCTTTTTTGATATAGAGCTGGATGCGCCCCTTGCGGTCCTGGAGCTGGATAAAAGCGGCTTTACCAAAAGATCTGCGCGCCAGAATACGTCCGGCAACGCTTATGCGGGCATCGGTGGCGTCAAGCTGCTCTACGGATCCGTAGGTGGCAATAATATCAGCTGATGTATGTTGTGGCTTAAAGTCATTTGGGTAGGGGTTTATGCCCGCTTCCCACAGAGCGTCAACCTTGCGGCGTCTTTGGAGCAGGAGTTCACTTAATTCTTCCATGGTGATGGTTCAACCTTTCACAACAAAGTAGTTCTAATAATCAAGCGGATAAAAATATATTCAACGTACAGGTACGTCAAGAAAAAACGGGGTCTCACGAGAGCGGTCAAAACAGGCAGCCCTCTTTTATTCAATTTTGAGAATGCTGTTGCTGTAGGTAATCGTATAGTCGTCGTCGGTATTTGCATAGTATGTGTCCACAACATAGAGGCTGCTGCCATTGATCGTGATGCCAACTGGAGTAAGAAGACGACCACTGGATAGCGATAAGGTCGTAACTTCTCCTGTTGATATGACTACCTTGCGGATAGTGCCATACCACGAGTCTGTAACATACAGATTGGTCCCGTCCGTGGTAATCCCATTTGGATAGTAAAAGCGTGCTGTTCCACCTGTACCGTCAGTTGAATCAGACGACCCCGGATTAGAGCCAGTATCGAGTGGCCCAGGAATCCCTGCCAGTGTGGTAACCTTGCCAGTTAAAATGCCAATTTGGCGTATAGTCCGGTTAAAGATATCAGTCACATAGAGATTAATCCCATCGGTGGTGATACGGGTTGGCAGGTTGAAACGTGCGGTCGACGGGTCGTCACTGTCAGTTGAACCTACTACTCCTGAAGCGCCAGCCATTGTGTAAACCGCATAATTACCATTAGTACGATCACTGGTATCGATCCAGCGAACGGTCGCGTTGTTGTAATCCGTTACATAGACATTGACGCCATCTGTTGTAATGCCGGTTGGCAGGTTAAAGCGGACTGTGGTTTTGACGGTGGAATCGACCGAGCCGGCCGTGCCGTCAGTGCTGCCAATCGTTATAACTTTATGTTTGTTATCGTTATCCGCAGCAATAGTAATTACCCTTATACAGTGGTTGCCGGAGTCCGAGACATAGAGATAGGTGCCGTCTGTTGTAATCCCTCTTGGAGAATAGAAGCTTATAGCATTGCCATCACTATCTTTGCATTGCAGCGTTGATGTTCTGACCTCGCCAGCTACTGTATAAATCCTGCGGATGATGCTGTTGCCGTAATCTGCAACATAGAAATCGGTGCCGTCTGTAGTAATGTCGTTCGGTTGGTTAAACTTGGCTGTAACACTGCTGTTGCCACTGTAGTTGGTAAAGCCGATGCCATCTGTTCCCGTCGTGCCGGTAAAGGTTGAAGTTGAGTATGAAGCTTTGGTGGCAATTGCGCTACCCTTAACGGCTCCTCCCACAAGATTATTTGGGGGAGTGGCAACAAGCGTTGCCGGTCGGCCATAGACCTGCGTTACTGCTGTCGTGCTGTCGCTGCCGCCGCAGGCGGCAAGGCAGGCAACAATAAGAAGAACGAATATGTATTGTACGTATTTCTGCATTAAAATCTCCATGCTACACCGAAGTTTATGAGTGTGTTTTTACTGGATTTGCTCAACCTTTTTCTTGCGCCGTGGGCGGGCAGCCGGCTTAGGCGGTGCGGCCTCCGGTTCCGAAGCCGTGACAACCGGCTCCTTGGCCTTTTTGGGGGCGGTGCGGCGTGGCTTCTTTTGTACCGGAGGAGGCTCAGGAACAATAGTTGTTTCAATAGCCGGTTCGGGTGTTACCGGCACATCAATAGCGGCTTCCTGTTTTTTCTTGCGAGGTGGCCGGGCACGTTTCGGCTTGACATTGACAGTGACTATTTCAGGCTGTGTCAATTCAGGAACAGATGTCTCTGCTGCAACAGGTTCAGAGGCTGAGCCAACAGATGTCTCCTCAACAGTATGTTCCTGGTCCTTGTGAGCTTTGCTGCGACTGCGGCGACGCTTCCGTTTCTTTGGTTTTGCAGTCTGATCTGCTGCAGAGTCGCCTGTTTCCGAAAGAATAGCTTCAGCCCCTTCAGGGACCTCTGCAGTCTCAGGACTGTCGCCATGATCGGGCTCTGCTTCGCTCTGATTGGGTGCCGTTGCGTCTTGAAGAACATCGCCGGCAACTTTCTTCTTCTTTTTGCGCCGTTTCCGCTTCTTTGCTCCATCGGCAGGAGCATCAGCTTCGGTCTTCTGCTCTTCATCTGTCGTGGCTATCAGGGTCGTGGTGCCGGGAACAACAGGTTTGTGGGCTTCTTCTGCTTCAGCCTCGCTCTTTAGAACATCGTCAAGGTGCGGCTTCTCGCGTTTAATTGTTTCAAGCTCCAGCTGATTGAGCAGGAATGAGGTTTTACCCTTGACGGTCACTTCAATTTCATAATCATTTTCAATCTGAGTGAGCTCACGTTTTTTGCGGTTGAGTAAGTAGTACGCCACTTCCAGAGGTAACCCCCCGCGTACTTCAGCAACAGTCCCTTTGGCAGCAGCTGCGTGGACCTTGCGCAGGAATGAGACCGCCATTGCTTCAACGGATTTTACCTTGCCGCGCCCTTCGCAGTGCGGACATTCGAGGTGTATGGCATCATTCAACGTTTTGGCAATCCTCTGGCGAGACATTTCCATAATACCAAATTGCGAGATGCGGCCTACGTTTACACGGGCCTTATCCATTTTGAGGGCATTCTTAAGATTTTTTTCAACGTCGCCGTTATGCCTGTTCTCGCGCATGTCGATGAAGTCGATAACAATCAGACCGCCCAAATCGCGCAGCCGCAACTGCCTCGCAACCTCTTCAGCGGCCTCCATGTTTGTTTTGAAAGCGGTGTCTTCGATACCGCGCTCTCCGCTCGATTTCCCGGAGTTGACATCGATTGAAACCAGTGCTTCGGTCGGCTCAATGATCAGCGATCCTCCGGATGGCAGCGGCACACGTTTTTCATAAATCTGGTCGATCTGCTCTTCAAGCTGGAAACGGGAAAAGATAGGCCGTTTTTCCTTATGCAGCTTAACCCGTTTTTCACAGGCAGGCATGGTGTCACGGAAAAACTCCTTCGCTTCACGGTAGGCATCCTTGCTGTCAACCAGGACCTCGTCGATGTCATCAGAAAAGTAGTCTCGGATGGTGCGGATGATCAGACCGCTGTCACGATAAATTTCACCAGCCCCCTTGATTTCAGAAGCACGTCGTTTGATGGATTCATACAGCTCGGTAAGGTTGGTAAAATCCTTCTGCAGTTCTTCAGGTGCACGCCCAACCGCTTCGGTACGGATGATATAGCCCATACCGTCGGGAATATTCATCTCCCCCACAATCTCTTTTAACTTTTTACGGGTTCCCTCCTGCTCAACCTTGCGTGAGATGCCGGTTGAATCACTTCCCGGCATTATGACCATATACCGGCCCGGCAGGGAGAGATAGCTGGTAAGCGCCGAACCTTTGTTGTCGCGCTCGTCCTTCTCGATCTGAACGACAAGTTCCTGCCCTCGTCGCAACACTTCCTGAATACGCGGGCGTCGCTTGCGCTGCTCTTCCGGGATGTCATCACGCCATTCCCAGTAATCCGGGTGCAGTTCGCCGATCTGGAGAAATCCGGGTTTGGCGCGGCCGATGTCGACAAAGGCGGCCTGGAGCCCCGGTTCGACACGAAGGACGACGCCCTTGTAGATATTCCCTTTGATCTGCTCTTTGCCGCTGATTTCTATGTTCAGCTCCATCAGGCGGCCGTCGTGAACAATGGCTACGCGGGTCTCTTCCGGATGCATGACATTTATCAGCATTTTTTTGCTTATTGGTGTGCTCATTTAATTGATAACCTTTCTTGAGTGACTGTTACTAACGAACTCCAAGCTAAAGCGACAGGTGAATTAGTTCGTATTACCGCCTCAAGTTTTACTGTTTTGATCTTATTTTGATCATGAATTGAAGGTTGATATAAAACTGGCGGATTATAACCCTTTTGGCGCTGAAAGCAAAGAAAAAGGCGGTACAGGGGAAATCCCCGTACCGCCTTGCTGAAACAATAATTTCTTCTGATTTACATCATTTTAGCCAGAAGCGGCACAATCAGAAGCGAAACGATGTTGATGATCTTGATCATCGGGTTGATAGCAGGACCAGCGGTGTCCTTATAGGGGTCGCCGACGGTATCGCCGGTAACGGCAGCTTTGTGGGCATCGCCACCTTTCCCGCCGTGGTGACCGTCTTCGATGTATTTCTTGGCATTATCCCACGCACCGCCGCCGGTGGTCATTGAAATAGCAACAAAGATACCGGTGACGATGGTGCCGACGATCACGCCGCCCAAAGCCTTTGGTCCGAGAGTGAAGCCGACGATAACCGGTGCAAGAATCGGAATAAGACCGGGGATAACCATTTCTTTAAGAGCGGTTTTGGTGACGATGTCAACGCAGGCGGCATAATCAGGTTTGCCGGTGCCTTCCATAATGCCCTTAATCTCACGGAACTGACGACGTACTTCGACAACAACAGCGCCGCCGGCTTTGCCGACAGCTTCCATGCATTGTGCTGCAAAGTAGTAAGGGAGCATGCCGCCGATGAAGAGGCCGACGATGATATAGGGGTCAGAGAGGTCAAATTTGATGAGCTCTTTACCGGCGAGTTGCAGTGCATGATTCAGTTCATCAACGTAAGAGGTAAAGAGGATAACAGCAGCAAGGCCTGCGGAGCCGATGGCGTAGCCCTTGGTGACAGCCTTGGTGGTGTTGCCGACGGCGTCCAGCGGATCTGTAACGGCACGGACAGAGTCGTCCAGTTCAGCCATTTCGGCGATACCACCTGCGTTATCGGTGATTGGACCATAGGCGTCCATAGCAACAACTATCCCGGTGAGTGACAGCATAGAGACGGCGGCGATAGCGATGCCGTAGACTCCGGCGCATTGGAAGGCGACGATTATGCCGGCAGCGATGACGATTACCGGAGCGGCGGTTGACTTCATGGATACGCCCAGACCGGCGATGACGTTGGTGCCGTGGCCGGTTGTGGAGGCCTGTGCAATGTGCTGGACAGGACCGTATTCAGTTGCTGTGTAGTACTCGGTAATCCAGAAGATGGCACCGGTAACAACCAGGCCGACGATGGCCGAGATGAAAATGTTCATAGCACTGAAGGTTGCGCCGGCGGAGTTTGTGAGTCCCGCTGGGAACATCTGTACCGTGACGAAGTAGAAAGCGATGCAGGCAAGCACAGCCGAAGCAATCAGCCCTTTGTACAGAGCGGTCATGATTTTGCCGCTGGAGCCGAGTTTAACGAAATAGGTGCCGATGATTGAGGTGATGATGGAAATACCACCGAGGATCAGCGGGTAGCTGACGGAACTGGCGTTGCCGGTAAAGGTGATGGCACCCAGCAGCATGGCAGCAATCAGTGTTACAGCATAGGTTTCGAAAAGGTCAGCGGCCATACCGGCGCAGTCACCGACGTTGTCGCCAACGTTGTCAGCAATAACAGCAGGGTTGCGTGGATCATCCTCAGGAATGCCGGCCTCAACCTTGCCGACCAGGTCAGCGCCGACGTCAGCGCCCTTGGTGAAGATGCCGCCGCCGAGACGGGCAAAAATGGAGATCAGTGAACCACCAAAGCCAAGGCCTACCAGCTGAGTGACGACGTCCTTGACAGGAGCTCCCGGCATAAGTTTTAACAGGATCATGTAGTAACCGGCAACGCCAAGAAGGCCAAGGCCAACTACAAGCATACCGGTAATTGCGCCGCCTTTGAAGGCGACGTTGAGGGCTTTTGTGATTCCGGATTTTGCCGCTTCAGTTGTACGCACGTTAGCGCGGACAGAAACAAACATGCCGATGAAGCCGGTCAGACCGGAAAAGATCGCACCGACTGCGAAGCCAATGGCGGTCTTGGCGCCAAGAGTTGCAAACAGAGCGATGAACATAACAACGCCGACAGCGGCGATGATAGTGTACTGGCGTTTCATGTAGGCGCCGGCCCCTTCCTGAATCGCTGCGGCGATCTGCTTCATCCTGTCATTGCCCTGAGGCAGACCCAAGATCCAGCTTGCCGTGAACAGACCATAGGCAACGGCTGCTGCGGCACAGACCAAGGCAAAAACAACTGCATACTGTTCCATTTTTACTTCCTCCTGTTAATATGAATAGCCAATAGGTGGCATTCTTTCTCTCTGGTCCAAAAACGGTAGATAGTTAATGGAATACCAGGTGTTTGTCAAGCGTAAATCCTCTGCCATTCGCAACCTTGGCCATGGTTGCGCACTTTTCAAGTTGTATCGGCAGATGCTTGTCAACGGTATTCACACGTGATATATCTTCATCCATATTTTTATGAATAGAGGAGAACTTGTTATATGAAATATATGAAAATAATGCTGCTGTTGGCAGTAACTTCTCTTACTGCATGTGCATCACAAAGCTCGTTCGATAATGCCCGAAATGATATTGACTCGATGAAAACCCGCCTTTTTTCAATTGACAGAGATCTTGCCAGCGTCCGTGAAGAATCAAAGGTGACTGTCGGCGCGATTGAAAAAGGTTTTAAGGCTGATGTCTCTGCCGTACGGAAAATGTCGGCCGACATTCAGGCCTCAATTGACAGCACAAAGAGTGAAATGATGGCGCTAAACGGCAAGCTGGATGATACTGCTGCTGCCGTTAAAAAGCCTGCTGAGGAGCTGGCTCGATATCGCGAGGACGCCGATAAACGCATTATTGCTCTGGAGGAGCGGCTCCTGAAACAGCAGATAATAGTTGATTCTCTGACAAAAAAAATGGCAGAGCTGGCTAAAGTAAAAAAGGATGAACCGGTTTCTTCTTCTCCAGACTCTCTTTATTTGAAGGGGCTTGACTCGCTTAAGGCGGGTGACGTGGTTACGGCGCGAGATCAGTTTGCCAAGTTTATTGAACAGAATCCCAAGCATGATCTGGCAGCCAATGCCCATTACTGGATTGGTGAAACTTTCTACAGTGAAAAAAACTTTGAATCGGCGATATTGTCCTATCAGGAAGTTATCAAGAGTTATCCCGGCAAGGATAAGGTGGTTGCCGCGATGTTGAAGCAGGCTATGGCTTTTGAAGCAATCAAGGATTCCAAGAGTGCTAAGTTTGTACTAAAAAAACTGGTTGAGGGGTTTCCGAAAAGTGAGGAGGCCAAGAAGGCCAAAGTTCTGCTGAAGGAAATCAAATAGCCGGACAGTGCAGAAGATAATACATGAAAGGGGCGGCACCAGGTTAGGTGCCGCCCCTTTTTTACGCGGGAAACGTTTTAAATCACAGCACTCCCTTTGTTGACATGACACCTACCACCCGAACGTCCAGTTGGGTCGCGGCATCCATTGCCCGGGCAAAGGCCTTGAAACAGGCTTCGATGATATGATGAACATTGTCTCCGTACATGACATTGACATGCAGGTTAAGGCCGCAGTGGTTTACAAAGGCCTGGAAGAACTCTCTCGCCAGCTCTACATCAAACTCGCCGATTTTAACTTTTGGCAGGTTGACATGATATACCAGATATGGTCTTCCTGAGATGTCTACAGCCACACTGGCCAATGTTTCGTCCATTGGCACGGTTGCCTGGCCATAGCGGCGAATCCCTTTCTTATCACCCAGAGCCTGTTTGAATGCTTCACCTAGTACGATACCGATATCTTCAACCGTATGGTGAAAATCGATATCGATATCGCCACACGCTTCGACATCCAGATCGAAAAGACCGTGGCGGGCAAAAAGATTGAGCATATGGTCCAAAAACGGCACCGATGTACAGATATTGGCGCACCCGGAGCCATCAACTGTCAGCGCCAGCTTTATTCTGGTTTCTTTTGTGATACGTTCAATAGTGGCGGTGCGGCTCATGATATCACTCCTCGGACAATTTTCGTTTCAGCAAGTCGAACTTGCTCTGGGGACTGCCGTGAACCAGAGTTGCTTTTTGCGTATCATCGTTCCACAGTGAGATGTACCCCTTCCATTCTTTATTGGAAAGAAGTTCCATGAGCGTGTTGAGCACCTCGATTGACGCAGGTTCGTGGAATGCATTATATCCACAGTAGCCGCCTGGAGGAACCAGGCGGAAAGCACCATACCCCTTGGCAACGCTACGTGTTACAACTACAGGCTCTCCGCTTTCCCAATTAATCTCTTCGTAGGCTGTCCAGCCACAGACAGGGCACATCACGCGCCTGGCACTGTTTTTCCCCCATCCTTCGGTATCTACTCTGGCATAGATGAAGCCACACTGCCCACAAGGTTCGTGCATGTCTCTGAGAGGCATTATAATCTCCTTTTATCCAATTTCTTTAAGGGTGGCCAACGTCGTTTCCATTTCTTCGCGTGTTCCGATAGAAATCCGCAGGCCATGTGCCAGCAGCGGATCGGATAGTAGACGAACAAGAATTTTGCGCTCGTACAAGCCATTATAAACCCGCAGGCCGTTTCTGTCCGGAGGCGATGCAAAAACAAAATTTGCTTGAGAAGGTATCACGCCGTAGCCGATTGCAGTCAACTCTCGGGTGAACCATTCACGGGTTTCTATAATCCTGCGGCAGGATTCCTGAAAATAGGATTGATCCTTAAGGGCAGCAACGCAGGCAGCCTGTGCCAATCGATCAAGGTTGTAGTGATCACGTATCTTGTCCAGAGCGGCAATAATTTCAGGACGGGCAATAGCAAGTCCCAGACGCATGCCGGCCAGGGCGTAACTTTTTGAAAAGGTACGAGTGACAACGACATTTTCGTATTTTTTTACCAGTTGGAGGGCGTTGTGGTCGGCAAAGTCTGCATACGCCTCATCAATCACCAGAAGTCCGCCGCAGTTTCGAGCAAGTTCTTCGATGTATTCCAGTGGAAATGCGAATCCAAGCGGTGAATTGGGAGTGGTCAGGAAGAAAATCTTGCCGTGGTAGTATTCTGGAAAGGCCTCAATCTTGAATGAATCGGATAAGCCGTAGGTGCATACTGCAGCTCCCTGGATCTCTGCCAGTGTTGAGTAGTAGGAATAGGACGGGTGCACATAGCCGACATCCTGTCCTTCTCCGGCGCACGCTCTGATCAGATTGTTGAGCACTTCGTCGGAACCGTTGGCCATGATGATCCAGGATGGATCAAAACCGTACAGCTCCCCGGCCGCCTCGCGCAGTTTCTGGCTGGAAGCGCTTGGGTACGTCCGCAGGGAAGCACCGTCACTCCCGATTTCCGCTAGAATCGCTTCTACGACTTTTGGCGATGGTGGATATGGGTTTTCGTTGGTATTCAGTTTGATCCATGCCGCTATGTCAGGCGGTTGGTAGCCTGGTACGTAGCCGTTCATTGAGGCGATATTAGGTCTGAGTAGGTTCATAATGTTTTGAGGAATACCACGCTTGCGGGATCGGTTCAAGTCTGAATCTGGAATTGCATCATCTGACAGTGCGAACATGTCATGATTTGGCATACTTTAGCTATGATTATGGCAATATTCCACAAACTGTTTTTTCGATAGTGGTCTCGAAAAGTAGTATCCTTGGAACATGTCGCAGTCGTGGCGAAGCAGGAAGTTAAGTTGTTCTATCGTCTCCACTCCCTCAGCCACAACCCGCAGTTTGAAAATTTTGGCCATATTGAGAATAGTCACAACCATCGCCTGGTTCTGCTCATTTTGATCAATAACACTTACAAAAGAACGGTCAATCTTAACCTCATCAATCGGCAGTCGGTTCAGGTAGTTGAGGGATGAATAACCGGTGCCGAAGTCGTCCATGGAGAAACGAATCCCACATTCTTTCAGTCTGTGCATGAGTGTAATAACTTGGGTAATATCTTCAGCAACAACCGATTCGGTTATCTCGAAGACTACCTTGCCACACAGTTTGTCGCAGTGATAACGTTGCACCAGCGTCTCAACCTGTTCAACGAAGGTGTAATGTGTTAATTGCCGCATACTGATGTTAATGGAGAGCTGCTGGAGCGTGATGCCGGCATCACACCATTCGCGCAGCGTCTGGAAGCTCGTTTCGAGGATATGATTTCCCAATTCTATGATCAAGCCGGTCTGCTCGGCAATATCTATAAACTTGTCTGGCGGAACCGGACCGATCGCCGAGCTATTCCAGCGCGCCAGCACTTCTGCTCCAATGACCTTTCCTCTGCTATCGACCAGTGGCTGATACTGCAGCGTTATCTCATGGTTGGGCAGTGCGAAGTGCAGCAGGCGTTCGATCTCCATATTTTTTTCAACCCGGTCCGACATCTCCTCATTGAACAGGAATACACCATCGCGCCCCTTAGCCTTTACCTCATACATTGCAATGTCAGCTTCCTTGATAAAGTTGTTGGCGTTGGTGCTGCGACCACTGACGATGCTGACTCCGATACTGGCACTGATGTATAGATGGTGCTGATCCACAACATAGGTTTCCTTCAAGTTTGCAATCAGCTGTTCGGATAGCTTGATCGCAGACTGAGAGCAGAGTTCACAGTCGACAAAAGTGCTGCCAACCACGATGAATTCATCGCCACCGAGCCGGGCAACGATAGTATCTTTAGGCAGCTGCTGCTGCAATCGGTGGGTAATCTGCTGGAGGAGCAGATCGCCAATGTCATGTCCCAGAGAGTCATTGACAGTCTTGAAATGGTCAAGGTCGAGTAACAGCAGGTAGGAAAAACCGGCATTTTCCTTCAGGGTATTCATCAGCCTCTGTAGATGATCAATAAAATAGTGCCGGTTGTACATGCCGGTCAGTACATCATGAGTCGCCTGGTGATCTGCTTTCATCAACAGATGATTGGTGCTGTTCGCGGCATACAGCAACACCCAGGTGAGGGTACAGGCGAATGCGGTAAGTACATAACCATGCCAGGCGCCGATCAGCAAAAAGTAGACTATCAGCGGGATCATCAGGATGAAAATACTGGGTTTGAAGAGTTTGCGGTCCGAAGCCAGCAGAGAGGCTGCAACTACTGAAGCACCGATTTCGGTGAATATGGCAATGTAATGGAGTTTTTGCGAATCGTGTCTGACGTAGAGCAGAAAGATGAGTGCCCAGAGGAGCATGAATATGTAGAAAAACCATGAAAGCTCGCAATACCAAGCTTCGCGTTGATTTTCGCCCATGGTTTCAAAATCGAAGTTACGATAGAGACGGTACCCCCAGAATGACTCGGCAACAATCAGCAGGTACCAGACGAATGCCGGTGTAAATATGTCGTTCAGCCAGCCGAGAAATAGATAACCCAATCCCGGAAGTAGCGAAAGTGCGATTATAATCGGAATCTGGCGATGTAAAAAGGTGTAGAATCGTTTACTTATCATCAGTATACTCGTTGTCACCGGCCGTATTGTTTTTTACTGTAAGTCCTTTTCAAGCCTTACAGTGACTGATCGGCCATGTGCTTCCAAACCTTCCAGCCCGGCAATTCTCGCAATATCGTTGCCCAGTCGCTGCAACCCATTTTTTGAAAAATATACAATCGATGATTTTTTGACAAAATCATCGACCGATAGCGGGGAAAAAAAGCGCGCTGTGCCCCCTGTTGGCAGGGTGTGGTTCGGGCCGGCCAGATAATCTCCGGCCGCCTCTGGTGTCCAGTGCCCCATAAATATGGCACCGGCGTTGGTGATCTGCGAGAGGATGGCAAACGGATCAGCCACAGCCAGTTCCAGATGCTCCGGTGCAATCCGGTTGGAAAATGCGATTACTTCGTTCAGCGTATCAGCAACAATAATTGCCCCATACTTCTCCCAGGAAGCGCGGGCGATTGTCTCACGGGAGAGCGTTGACAGCTGCATCTCTACTTCGGTAGCCACTTTTTCTGCAAAGTTCCGGTCAGTTGTGATCAGGATTGATGAAGCCAGTTCATCATGCTCTGCCTGGGAGAGCAGATCGGCCGCAATGTGAACGGGGTTGCCGCTACCGTCATTGATGATCAGGATCTCGCTCGGTCCGGCGATCATGTCGATACCGACCTGGCCAAATACAAGTTTTTTTGCGGTGGCGACATAAATGTTGCCCGGTCCGGTGATCTTGTCAACCTTTGGAATGGTCGCTGTGCCATAGGCCAAGGCAGCAATCGCCTGTGCTCCGCCAACCCGGAAAATACGGTGGACACCGGAAAGGCTTGCAGCCACTAGTACATGGGGGCTGATCTCACCACCGGGGGAGGGTGCTACCATGATAATTTCACCGACTCCCGCGACTTTGGCCGGAACGGCGTTCATGATCACGCTGCTTGGGTAGCTGGCCTTGCCGCCCGGAACGTAGATCCCTACCCGTGACAGAGGTGTAACCTTCTGCCCCAGCATGATGTCAGGCTCTTCGGTTGATATCCAGGTCTGCTGCTTCTGCTTTTCGTGGAAGCTGGTAACCCGCGTTACCGCCAAGCGGAGTGCGGCGATCTCTTCGGCAGAAACCTGGGCAAAAGCCGCCTCAATCTCTGCGGGTGTGACTTCCAGTTCGGCAACAGATGCTGCTTCCAGTTTGTCAAAGCGGCGGGTAAGTTCAAGCACTGACGCATCACCGCGCTGACGGACATCGGCGATAATGCCAAGTACGGTCTGTTCAACTTCACGGCCGCTCTCTTCTCCGCGCGTCAGGATGGCGTCGAATTTCTGAGTGAAACCGGGGTCATTGATGTCGAGAAATAGCATAATATACCTTGCTCAGTGCGACTGGAGCAGCAGCTCCAACCCCTGAATAATTTGTGATATCCGGTCGTGTTTCGTTTTCAGGCTGGCCCGGTTGACAATCAGGCGCGTGGTAATTTCGGCAATGGTTTCGACTTCGACCAAGCCGTTCTGGCGCATAGTTTCGCCGGTTGAAACCAGATCCACAATCCGGTCGGAGAGACCGACAAGCGGTGCCAGTTCGATCGAACCATAGAGTTTGATGATCTCAACCTGTACACCTTTGGCGGCGAAATAGTTTTCCGTTACATGCGGATATTTGGTCGCGATGCGAATATGCGACCAGCAGGAGGGGTCATCCGACTTTGCCCGGTTTGCCGGCTCGGCCACCATCATGCGGCAATAGCCAAATTTCAGGTCTAGCGGTTCATAGACGTCTTTGCACTGTTCCATCAACGTATCTTTGCCTACGATGCCAAGGTCGGCACTGCCGTATTCCACATACGTCGGCACATCCGTTGCCCTTACTATCATATAGCGCATTCGCTGTTCCTGGTTTTCGAAGATCAGCTTGCGGGAATCGGAGAGGAGTTCACGACAGTCGATACCGATCTTTCCGAACATCTCAACTGACTCTTCAAGGATGCGCCCCTTCGGGATTGCTATGGTAATCCAGTCATTCATTCTTTAACTCTCACGATATCCGCACCAAGGGCAGCAAATTTTTTCTCTATCGATTCATAACCACGATCCAGATGGTAGATACGAGTGACTTCAGTAGTGCCTTCTGCCGTCAAGCCTGCCAGAATCAACGAGGCCGAAGCCCGCAGGTCAGTAGCCATCACCGGAGCACCGGAAAGTTTTTTGACACCTTTTACCGTTGCCGTACTCCCTTCAACGGTGATGTCGGCACCAAAGCGCTGCAATTCCGATACATGCATGAAACGGTTTTCAAAGATATTCTCCGAGATAACGCTGGCACCATCCGCTACGCACATCATCGCCATAAACTGTGCCTGCATGTCGGTAGGAAAACCGGGGTAGGGACGTGTCTTGATGTTAACGCTCTTAACCCGCCTTGGCCCTTTTACCATGACTACGCCGTCACGGCTGGTAATTTCAACGCCAGCATCCTGCATTTTGAAAGACAGAGCATCCAGATGTTCAAGTTTCATGCGGTGGATGCGAATTTCACCACCTGTCATAGCGGCCGCAATCATAAATGTACCTGCCTCGATCCGGTCCGGCATGACCTCGTAATCGGCTGCAGCAAGCTCTGATACGCCCTGAATCCTTATTGTATCGGTGCCGGCCCCTTCGATCTTGGCCCCCATGCGATTCAGATACAGAGCCAGATCAACAATTTCCGGTTCGCGGGCAGCGTTTTCGAGCAAGGTTTCACCCTTTGCGGTTGCTGCGGCCATCATCAGATGTTCAGTGCCGCCGACTGTTGAGACGTCGAAGTTAATGCGGGCACCTTTGAGTTGCCGACATCTTGCTTCGACATAACCATGTTCAAGAGTTATTTCAGCGCCGAGTGCCTGTAGCCCCTTCAGATGAAGGTTGATCGGGCGGGCTCCGATGGCGCACCCACCGGGCAACGAGACCCTCGCCTTGCCAAAGCGGGCCAGAAGCGGGCCAAGCACCAATACAGAGGCCCGCATGGTCTTGACCAGATCATAGGTCGCCTCATGACTGTTGATGCCGGTGGTATCAATTTTAACAATGTTGCCATTGCCCTCAACATGGGCACCAAGTGATTCCAATACTTTGATTGTTGTATTTATGTCTCTTAAAAACGGCACATTGCTGATCTGGTTGATTCCAGGGGCCAGAATTGTTGCGACAAAAATTGGGAGTGATGCGTTCTTGGAACCGCTGACAGTCACGTCCCCCTTAAGTTTTTTTCCACCTTTGATAATAAGTTTGTCCAATCGAAATACTCCTCTTTGTGCCGATTAAATTTTGCCATATTACTTTATGGACCGGCTCTTGTCCAAAGAAATGTTGGCCGAAATGTGTGGCGCATTAATATGAAATCAATCGGACAAAACTTAGGTAAAATTATCTGCGGTCACTAAATTCAATATAACTAACGACGCAAAATTATGGTATCGTCTCCAGCATGTATGTCAACTGCCACGATGGAATGCGGGTGTGAATATGTTTAGGTACAGCCTGAAAACCAAAGCCACGCTCCTCTTCCCTTTGTACATAACAATCTCAATGCTTTGTTTGCTGTTTTTGATACAGCATCTTCTGCAGGGGTATATCAAGGAATCCATTTCCAACCAGCAGTTTCAGATTGCGTCCAGTCAGGCCGACTTCGTGGATCAGAAGCTAACAGAAGCGCACAAGCAGCTTCTTGCCCTCGCCAGTAAAATTACCCACCCACTGGTTTCTGATCCTCAAAAAGCTTTAGCGTTTCTTCTGGATCGTGCAGAAACCACTTGGCTTTTTGATAACGGGATATTTTTGATAGATGCCAGGGGGCATATAATTGCCGAACTGCCATTGGGATTATCAAGAACCGGTAAGGATGTCTCCTCTCGGGACTATATGAAAAAAACCCTGGCTACCAAAGCCAAATATATATCAGATCCCTACATTTCTTCTCAATCTCACCATCATCCATCTATCATGCTGACCGCCCCGATTCTGGATGCAAACGGTAATGTTCTGGCCGTGCTTGGCGGCAGTGTCGATCTGCTGCAGCCCAATTTTTTGGGGGGACTGGGTCATCGCAAGGTCGGCCGGACCGGTTACATGTTCCTTTTTGATACTAACAGGACAATGATCGTTCACCCGGACCAGAAGCGAATCCTGAAGCTGGATATTCCGTCCGGTGCCAACAAGTTGCTGGATCGTGCCATAAGCGGTTTTGAAGGAACGGGAGAAACGGTTAATACTCGTGGTCTGGAAACCTTAACCTCCTTTAAAAGGTTGAAGTCCAAAGAGTGGATCATTGGTGTTAACTTGCCGTTGTCTGAAGCGTACCTACCTGTAAAACGGGTGAGGCATCTTTTCCTGATTTACCTGCCGCTGCTTTTATTGGTTATGTTCCTGTTCATGCGCCGCTATCTGAAACGCCTCACTGCTCCGATAGATTCTCTCACCATGCATGTGGAAGGGCTGCATGAAAAAAAAGGTGATAATCGTTTTTTCCAGGTGGAGGGGGAAGATGAAATTGCGACGCTGGGTCGAGCGTTTAACAAACTTGTGCAAGAAAGCGATCTTCAGCGAGGCAAGCTGGAAAGTGATCTGGTTAGATATGAAGATGCCGATGCACAGCTGCAGCGCCAGAACGAATACCTGCAGGCACTGCACGAAACAACTCTGGGGCTGATCAGTCGATTGGGCGTTGCCAGTTTGCTGCAGGATATCGTTGTACGTGCCGGCAGTCTGGTTGGTACGGAGCACTGTTATGTGTATCTCAAAAATGCCGATGGGACCGAAATGGATATGGTATATCAAAGCGGTATTTATAACCACCTCCATCATTATCCTATCAAGCCTGGGGAGGGAATTGCCGGACGAATCTGGAGTACGGGGAAGTTGTTTAATATCGATGATTACAGCCGATGGGAAGGGCGCCTGCCAGACTCAGACCGTGATGTTCTGCGGGCTATGGCAGGCGTTCCCCTTAAGTCCGGGTCAGAGATAGTCGGGGTTCTCGGCGTTGCTTTTGTAGACGAGGGTGTTCTGCTGAATGAAGAACAGCTGGAGCTTCTTGTCCAGTTTGGCGAGCTGGCGTCTCTTGCCCTGGAAAATGCCAGGCTTAATGATGAGTCGCAACGGGAACTGGCTGAAAGGATAAAGGCAGAAGAACACCTGCGAAAACTTTCGGTAGCTGTTGAGCAGAACCCTGCTTCAATAATGATTACCGATACCAACGGCATTATCGAATACATCAACCCGCATTTTACCGCATTGACTGGTTACACTCTTGATGAAGTTATTGGAAAAAATCCTAGATTTCTTAAAACCGGAGAAACCAGCCGCGAGGAATACAAACAGCTGTGGGACACCATTCTTTCCGGTGGCGAATGGCGCGGTGAATTTCACAACCGCAAAAAGGATGGTGATCTGTATTGGGAGCTGGCAATGATTGCCCCCATCAGGGACAACAGCTATTCCATTACTCATTTCATTGCCATCAAGGAGGATATTACCGAACGCAAACAGTTGGAGGGACAGCTCAGGCAAGCACAGAAGATGGATGCAATAGGACAGTTAGCCGGCGGCATCGCCCACGACTTCAATAATATTCTGACGGCTATTGTCGGTTATGCCAGTATCATGCAGCTTAAGCTTCCTGACGATAGCCCTCTGAAAAAGCACGCCGAACAGATTGCCGCTACTGCAGAGCGGGGAGCAAGTCTTACTCAGGGGTTACTGGCCTTCAGTCGAAAGCAGGCCTCTAATCCGGTGGCTGTTGAACTAAATGAAATAATCAGCCGGGTCCATCAGTTGCTGCTGCGGCTTATCAGCGAGGATATCCATCTTGAAATCAACCTTGCTCCTTATGAGTTGGCGATTATGGCTGACAGCGGCCAGATGGAACAGGTGCTGATGAATCTCGCGACCAACGCACGTGATGCGTTGCCGCATGGCGGTTCAATTACCATTACAACCGAAGCGGTCACTCTTGATTCTGATTTCATTCTTGCCAGGGGGTTTGGCATTCCGGGAAGGTATGCCCTCCTGACTTTTGTTGATAGCGGTGCCGGTATGAGCGCAGAAGTTGTGAAGCATATCTTCGAGCCGTTCTATACAACCAAAGAGCTTGGCAAGGGGACCGGTTTGGGTCTTTCAATTGTCTACGGAATAGTCAAGGACCATAAAGGATACACTGTCTGCCACAGCACTGTTGGCCTCGGCACTATTTTCCAGATTTATCTGCCGCTACTGGATTCGGCACCTGCGGCCAGCACTAAAAAAGTCGGGGGGGTGGTGGATGATGGCAAGGGGGGAGGTTATATTCTGCTGGCTGAAGATAATGAGACGACCCGTTTGTTTGGCAGGGAAATATTGGAAGAGTTTGGTTATTCCGTTATTGAAGCTGTTGATGGTGAGGATGCTCTGGAGAAGTTTAGTGAACGGGAAGGGCGTATCAGCCTGGCTATTCTCGATGTTATTATGCCAAAAATGAATGGTCGTGCTGTCTTTGATGCGATTCGTAAGATTGACCCGGATATGCGGGTACTGTTTTGCAGTGGTTATGCAAGGGACGTTGTGATAAATCAGGGGGGGCTTGATGAGGAGATGAACTACCTGTCCAAGCCATTTACACCAAAAGAGTTGCTGATGAAAATCCGTGAGGTGCTCTATAATGGATAATAATGGTGGCGGTAAAATATTTGTGGTCGATGACGACCGTTTTGTTCTTGAGAGTGTCACGACACTGCTGACTGAATTCGGGTTTTCAGTTCGTGCTTTTTCAAACGGCCAGGAAGCGGTCAGGCAGTTTGTTCTGGAACCGGTTGATCTGGTGCTGACGGACATCAATATGCCGATTATGGATGGACTTGAGCTTTTGGAAAAGATCCGCTTTCTTGACAAGGAGACGCCGGTTGTGCTGATGACGGCATATGCCGATCTGGATGTGGCTGTAAAGGCCATTCAAAAAGGTGCGTTTGATTTTATCATCAAGCCGTACAGGCCGCCGTCACTCATCCACACGGTTGAAAAAGGGGTCAATTTCAAACGTTTGACCCAGATAGAAAAAAATTACAAGGTGGAGTTGGAGCGCACTGTCGCAACCAGAACAGCGGAACTCAATCAGGCCCTGGGAGAGATCACCCTGATGAGCCGGGAAATTATTGAACGGTTGACTGCAGCTGCCGAGCTTCGCGATGAAGATACCGGTTTGCATATTTCACGTGTCGGCATGTATGCCAGAAGTCTGGCTCTCAATTTAAACATGGATGACAGCTTTGTGGATGATATTTCAGTGGCCAGTGCCATGCATGACGTCGGTAAGATCGGAATCCCTGACTCTATTTTACTAAAGCCGGGCGCTCTGACCGCAGAAGAATTTGCGACTATCAAGCTGCACACTACAATCGGCGAGCGGATATTGAAAGGGTCTCCACACAGGATGCTCAAGATGGGGGCAGTTATTGCCGCCACGCATCATGAACACTGGGATGGCACCGGTTATCCTGCTGGTTTAAAAGGGGAGGGAATCCCTATGGAGGGGCGGATAGTTATGCTGGTTGACCAGTATGACGCCCTGCGCAACAGCCGGGTCTACAAGCCGGCTTTTGACCACGCCAAAACCTGTGATATTATCCTGAATGGTGATGGTCGTACCCTGCCGGCACATTTTGACCCAAAAGTTCTGATGGCATTTGATGAAATAAAGGACGAGATTGCCGGGATTTTCGAAAAAAGTCAGGGATAATGGTAATAGAACTATATTAAACAAAGTAAATGAAAAGCCCACCAAAAACTTCGGTGGGCTTCACTTAATATTCACTTATTAGATTCCATTTTCAAGGAGTATTCCGATCCTACCTGCCCTCGGAGTAATGTTAGCAAACTATGTTTTCTACTTTCAGGCGGAATATCTGCGATAATAATCGCCCCCCTTTTAAACTGTACCACTTGTTCAGGTGCATCGGAGCGCAACAGACTCCTGCATTCGGTCACACTCAGGCGGAGTATCTTCCATAATTCAAAACCTCCAAACCAGATTTGCTTCCTACTTCATGATTGAAATATACCACTCCCAAAGCAAAAAAACAGTCTGTTTAATTTTTTTTTTAGGGAGTATAATTCGAAAGTTGGATCTTTTGAGCTATTGGATGCTAGTTGCTTTGGGTTGTTCAATCTCCAATATTACTTGCCCGCAATCACTTGAACCTCCCCAGAAATTCTCAAAACTTTCAGCATCTTGAAATATTTTGCAGCTCATTGTTACGATTATGTAAATAGCTTGCTGCAGGTATTGCAAAACTCTTAATGAGGTTTATACTTTATCCACAGTCATCTTCTGTGGAGGGTCCATGGTTTTATACATTATGCGGCATGCTGAAGCGGTAGAGGGCAGTGATGTTTTGAAGGATGAGTGGCGCTTCCTGACTGAAAACGGAAGGCTGTCGGCTAAAAATACGAGCTCTTTGATTGCCAGGTACGGCCCCAAGCCAAGGTTGATTATTTCCAGCCCCCTGACCCGTGCGGTACAGACAGCTGAAATAATAGCTGAAAAAGCGTGCCGCAAAAACGTGGTTGCAGCAAGCGGGTTTCTGCTCCCGGGGGCTGATATTAGTGAGCTGGCCGAGCATCTTAAGAGTTGCAAGGATTCCAAGCGTGTTATGCTGGTTGGGCACGAACCGCAGCTTGGTACATTGGTTACCGCTTTGCTTGGCTGCGAGGATGGTACTGTCTATCTGAAAAAAGGAGCTTGTGTGGCTTTAAAATTCGATCCAGACAAGATTGACAGGCCAGCCTGTTTTCTCTGGTACCTGCCCCCCGGCAAGAAAAGGACCACATCTCTGAAAAAAGCATTTCCACAGCGGTAGCCCGAACTTATGATGCCAAAACCCGTACTGTTATGGCCTGATCCGGCAACCATCATAGAACAATTCAGAGGAGTATTCTTTGCTCATTGGGAAGAGTTGCTTCGATTACGGCGTGTTGCCATCAGAACCTCCGGCCAGGATGATATCCATGACTTGAGAGTTGCCTCGCGCCGTTTCAGGGCTGCTTTGGAACTGTTTTATCCATTTACGCCAAAAGGTCAAAAAACAGAGCTAAGAAAAAGTATCCGTGGTCTTACGAGAATTTTGGGAGGTCTGCGCAATATAGACGAGGCGTTGATTTTCTTTCAGTCGAGAGCCAGAGTTGATGCTTCAGCCGACAAAAAATTTATTTTCACTCTGTCTGAAATGCGTGCCAGGGAATTGAAGCTGATAGATAAAGCGCTCATTGCCTTCGACCACACTCAGCTTGACCGGATAGTGCGTGAAATGGTTGCGGGGTTGAATGAGGATTCCATCAGAAAGCGGAACGGCACCTCTCTTCTGGCCTATTTTTCTGACGTTTCAATCAGACAGTACCTGCCGATACACCGGTTACTGGCCGGTTCAACCTCACCTGAACATCGCTTGGCACGTCACGCCCTGCGTATCGCCATCAAAAAATGGCGATATTTCTTTGAAATAATCTCACAAGTACTGGATCGTGATTACACTCATATTCAGGACTTGTTAAAGGAATATCAGACCCTTTTGGGGCAAATGAACGATATTGCCGTGTTCAGGGTGCTGATCAGTAAACTCAAATTACCCTCCAAAGAGCGTAAGTACGTCAAGTCGATCCTTTTGTCAGAGGATGTGCTCTTACTGGAAAAATTTACCACGCTTATCGAGCGGAAACCGCTTGTTTATACATTCCTGATGTAAGAGGGCACATGAAAAAAAAGCGCATCGCTGCAATAGATATTGGTAGCAATTCCATCCGCTGCATCATTGCAGAAGCCTCTAAAGAGGGCACGTACAAGATTCTTGATGATGAGAAGGCAACAGTGCGGTTAGGGGAAAAGCTGGCTGTGACCGGGGTTATCTCTACGGAAGCTTCGAGCCGCGCTCTTGAAGCTATCCAACGTTTTCAAAAACTTGTAGTCGGTCTGAATGTTGAAGCGGTTGAGGCAGTTGCCACCAGTGCAATTCGAAGCGCAACCAACGGCAAGGAACTGGTTTCAATGCTCTCGAAAGAGCTGGGATATGAGATCAAGGTAATCTCCGGCGAAGAAGAAGCTGAACTGACAGCCGCTTCCGCTCTGGCCAACTTTGATATGTACGGGAAACGCTATGCAATGGTTGATATTGGCGGGGGGAGTGTCGAGATTGTTACTGCATACGGAAACCACGTAGAAGAATTTTATTCCCTTGAGCTTGGCGCGGTTGTCATGACCGACCGATTTTTAATTAGCGATCCTACAGATGAGGACGAACTTCGAAAATTACAACGCCATATAAGAGAAAACCTCAAACGTATCTTTACCGGCAAAAGAATATCGGTTGATTCATTTATCGGTTCTGGTGGAACTATGACAGCGATCGGCTGCATGGCCATGCAGATGCGCAAGGATAACTACGTCTCCATTCATGGATCAGAGGTGCTTCGTGCAGAAGTTGTTCATCTGCTTGCTATGCTGACCCATAAGGATATCAAGGGGCGTCGGACAATACCCGGGCTCAATCAGGATCGGGCTGATATTATTGTAGCGGGTGTGGTTTTAGTCGATGAACTTATGCGTTTTTTTGATGCCAATCGGGTGCTGGTCAATGAACGGGGTATTCGCGAGGGGCTGCTTATAAGGGCAATGAAGAAACTTGGGCTCGCCGCCGGAAACAGCGCTTCGCCGACGTGGAAGGATTCTGTCAAGGGGTTTGCTGTTTCATGTCACGTTGACGAGCAGCATGCTACACACGTAGCTGGAATGGCCCTCTCGATTTTTGATGCCCTGGCACTTCCATTCGAGTTAAAGGCAACAGATAAAAAGCTTCTTGAGGCCGCATCCATACTTCATGATAGCGGGTATTTCATCAGCTACGGCAGCCATCACAAACACTCATATCATCTCATCCGTCATGCAGAACTATTCGGCTTCACTCCCCGCGAAAGAGAATTAATTGCACAGATTGCTCGCTACCATCGTAAATCACTCCCAAAACGAAAACATGATGCCTTCCAGAGCCTGAAGGAAAAGGATCAAGTGACAGTGGCACGCCTTGGTGGTATTCTTCGTCTGGCCGATGGGCTTGATCGCCGCAGGAATGGTTTGGTGCAAAACGTTTCCTGCCTGTTTGGCGGCACAACAATGACAATTTACCTGACTGCTACGGAAGATGTCTCGGTAGAAATTTTTGGCGCTAATGCAAAGAAAAACCTGTTTGAAAAGGCTTTCGGCTGCTCTGTTGTCTTTGCTACATAACACTGTATAATCAGCAGTAACGGCTTTCTTCATTATAAATACCAGATCGCATGAATATCAGGAGAAGAGTATGAAAATTTTCTGCATATTTATTGTTTCAGCAATATTTTTTGGGAGCTATTCGATCTGTTCGGCAAACCAGGCTCATGTCGGCATTGTTAAGTCGGCTGTAGGCGAGGTTATGGTTTTACGTAATAACTTAGCCATCAAGGCAGAAACTAACGCAAAGCTTCTTGAAGGTGATCTGATTCAAACTGGCCCTAATGGGAAAGTCGGGCTGATATTTGAAGATGACGCAGTCATATCAATGGGCCCCAATACCAAAATTGTAATTGAGAAATTTATGTTTCAACCGGCTGAAAAGAAGATGTCTTTCATTGCCAGAATAATTCAAGGCACGGCATCCTTTCTGTCAGGCCAATTGGTAAAGCTGGCTCCGGACCTCGTACGTATCGAAACTCCATATGCAACTGTCGGAATGAGGGGCACGCATGTCCTGATTAAAGTTGATTGAGGAGAGTAAAGGCTTGATCCTGGTTATTAAAAGTAAAGGTTACTGCGGGGGTTTTTTATGCACACATTGCTACGGCTGGCCTTTTCGTTAGTTCTAATTGTGTTGCTTAACGGGTGTGCGAAGAAAACTATGGTTGCATTAGTCCCCGACCCTGATGGAAAGACTGGCCGCATCACCGTTGCAAATCAGGCTGGAAGCACCGCGATTGAGTCCCCTTACAACGTCGCAATCATAAGCGACAAGAATAAACAGAGTCCCCCGGTTCATATGGGAAAAGAAGCCATAGAGTCGATATTTTCAGATGCTCTCTCCATCCAACCTAAACGTCCAATCCATTTCATCCTCTATTTTGAAAAAGATATCGTGCTGACATCCGATTCAATTAAACTTATGACAGATATACTCACGGCCATTAAAGAACAAGGCGCGACAGACATAAGTGTTGTCGGACATGCTGATACGGTAGGCAGCAAGGAACTTAACTTCACACTTTCAAAAAACAGGGCAGATTCCATCAGAGATTGGCTTGTGGAAAAGGGAATTAATCTGTCATATATAAATACAACTTCTCACGGGAAAGAAAACCCACTTATAAAAACCGAAGACAATGTGAATGAACCCAGAAATCGCAGGGTTGAGGTTGTCATAAGATAGCGAGTGTTATTTTGAAACTACCGACTCCTTTTGGCCTCATGAAAACATTAACCAAGTCGATTCTTCTCCTTGGGCTCGCCGTTAGTTCTGTAATTATTGCGGCCTATCTTGTCCACCCCGCCTTTATCAATACAATTAACAACAAAACAACTGATGCCGTCATGGCATTTTCACCTTCTAATCCGGCTACTTCTTCTGTCGAGATTGTAGACATAGACGAAAAGAGCCTGGCCACATATGGTCAATGGCCTTGGCCCCGGTTTCGGTTGGCAAGCCTGCTCCAAAAAGTCAGTGAGTCAGGAGCCGCAAGTATCTCGTTGGATATTCTTCTGGCAGAACCTGACAGGACTTCACCCAGTAATTGGCAATCAACTATTGGTAGTGAGCTCGGTTATCATATCGATATTTCGAAGGTTCCGGCAAACGCCCGTGACCATGACCGGTACCTGGCCGATACGCTGGCGCTTGGGACATTTATTCTTGGCTATGAGTTTCTCTTTGGTGACGTCACTCACGTGGCTCAAGCGTGCCGGTTACACCCGCTCAATGTAGTTTGGATGAATAATTCAGATGCAATGCAGGCACAAGCAGATATATATAAGGCTCATAACGTTGTATGCAATTTGCCGATGTTCTCTAATGCGGTTCCCAACTCAGGCTTTTTAAATGCCGTTCCTGATCCGGATGGGGTCTTGCGCCGTGTTCCCCTGCTGATCCAATTCAAGGATCGCCTATATCCTTCATTTGCCCTTGCAACGCTCATGCAATCTAAAAAAAGCACCCAAGTACATATTGTACAGAATAAAAATGGCATTCTGGATCTTGTCGTGGATAAAGCCGCCATTCCAATCGACAAGCTAGGTAACATGCGTATCAATTTCAGTAGACGGACAGGCGCTGCACAACGGATTTCAGCCGGTGACATCCTTGAGGGTTTGGTCCCGCCGGATGGTCTTAAAGGTAAAATTGTACTGATAGGATCTTCTGCTGCCGGTTTGACGCAGATGTATCAGACGCCAGGCCAGCCGGTCTGTACGCATGTGGGTGTGCATGCTCAAATCCTGGAAAACATGGTGTCAGGTCAATTTGTCATCCGCCCCCAGGAATTCCTCGTATGGGAAGCCATATTGGGACTGATTATTACGGTGATGTTATGTTTTTCTATTGTCAAAATGGGGATTGTTGGAAGTGCTGCAACAGGGGTGGCATCTCTTTTGGGCATGTGGGTGGGAATGGGGGCGATTTTTCAGGCTAATGGATATTTGTTTTCGCCATTATTGCCAAGTGTACTTATCCTGTTGAATTATGCCATCTTGACAATTTATAAAACCAGGCAAAAGCATCGCGAAGCAACTGTGCTGGTCGAAGATTCCCTGCTTTTGCTAAGGTGTGGTGAACAGAATCTGAATTCCATTATTAAGACGGTTCCGGATATTATTTTTCGCTTGGACGGTGCTGGAAGGATAACCTTCATAAGCCCGGCAATAACAAAATATACGGACCATCCAGACCAGTTGCTTGGACAGCCCGTTTTCAATCTGGTGGTGCCAGATGACCTGCAAAAGGCCCAATACAGACTTAATGAAAAGAGAACGGGGGAGCGTGCAACACATAGCCTGGAGATCCGCTTGCTTTTAGCACCCAAACAGGATGGCACGACTGACAGCAGCGGGTATTTCAGCGTTTCCGCAGAGGGCATATACAATAGCGATAATCATGGTACAATAGAATTCATAGGAACTCAGGGGATTATTAGAGATATTTCCGAGCAGAAAAAGCTTGAAAATAGACTTATGCACGCGCAGAAAATGGAAGCCATCGGTAACCTCGCTGCAGGGGTTGCCCATGATTTGAACAATATCCTCACCGGTCTGGTCAGTTATCCTGACCTCCTCTTGTTGGAACTTCCAAAAGACAGCCCATTGCGTAAAAGAGTGCTCGCAATCCAGCAGTCAGGTCAAAAAGCTGCTGCGATTGTCCAGGATCTTCTGACGTTTGCTCGCCGAGGTGTTGCCATAAGCGAAGTTGTTAATGTAAATGCAATTATTGCTGAATATCTTGCGGCGCCTGAATATATAGACAGTCAAAAAGCCCATCCCAATATATCTGTTTTGACAGATTTTTCGGCAGAACTCATGAACATCAAGGGGTCAAAGGTACACCTGTCCAAGGTCATCATGAACACCTTTAATAATGCCGCCGAAGCAATGCCATCGGGCGGGAGTATCCGGATATCGACTTTCAATAAATATTTGGATGTACCTTTAAATGCGTATGAAGAGATCCCGGAAGGAGAATATGTCTGCTTCAGAATTGTCGATGAAGGTGTCGGCATCGGCCCCGATGATATTAAAAAAATATTCGAGCCGTTTTATACCAATAAGTCGATGAAAAGGAGCGGTTCCGGACTTGGCATGACAATAATATGGGCTACTATAAAAGACCATGCCGGCTTTATCGATATTCAAAGCAAGGAAGGCGAGGGTACTCAATTTACCATGTACCTGCCTGCTACCCGTGAAATTTCTGATAATAATGGGCACAAAATGGTACTCGAAGATTATCTCGGTAAAGAAAATATTCTGATCGTGGATGATATACCCGAACAGATAGAGATCGCATCAAAAATGCTTACCAAACTCGGTTATACTGTTTTTTCGGCACGCAGCGGTGAAGCAGCTGTTGATTTTATGGAGAAACAGGGGGCGGACCTGATTGTTCTCGACATGATAATGCCGGGTGGTATAGATGGGCTTGAAACATATAAACGTATAATCTCAATTCATCCCAATCAGAAAGCAATCATTGCTAGCGGCTACTCCGAAACGGAAAGGGTTAAAATGCTCCGGGAACTCGGCGTCGAGACCTACATCCAAAAACCTTATACGCTGGAAAAGATCGGCATAGCTGTCAGAATGGAGTTAGACCGATAAAGAATGCTCCATCAATTCTCTTCTCGCTATTGAATTGACAGCAATTAATTCATGGTGATAACTTTCGATCCTGAAGAAACCTGAAGCAGCAAATCACTTTCTAATAAACGAGGTGCAAGGTTTGCATAACGTTTTTTACTCTTGGAATATGCAATACATCTTCTTGAAAGGAATAGTATGAAAAGAACCTGCCTTGCCTTTTTCGCCCTTGCCCTTACGGGTTGTGTGACCTCTCCGGAAATAACCGCCTGGAATATGGCGAAAGAGGTCAATACGTCGGCTGGGTATCAAAACTTTGTCAACCGATATCCCGATAGCGGCCATGTGGATGATGCCCGCAAGATGGTCGAAAAATCTAAAATGGAGCAAATCCTGAAGGTGGACACGGTGAGTGAGTGCGTCAGGGTCATGAAGACAAACCCGGATCAGAAGATCGCCGCCACTGTGGCAGACCAGGCCTTTAAAGCCAGTCATAAAGAGACCTCTGTTGCCGCACTTTACGAATTTCTCGCTTATTTTAAGGGGCACAGCGGAGTACCGACAGTCCGGAGCATGCTGGAGGAACTTGAATTTAAAGACGCAAGTGAGAGTGTCTCACCCGGAGCCATGGAATATTTCCTGCTTAGATATCCACAGTCACGCTTTACCACCGAAGGACAAAAGCTGTTTGCGGAAAAGAGCTATGAGCAGGCCAAAGGGTGGGCCAATCAGTTCGGTTTCAAGGCTTTCCTTCAGAGGTTTCCGGAAAGCCCCCGTGTGGCTGAGGTGCGGGGATGGATAAAGGCTGACATGCCACAGCAGGTGCCTCTGGATGCAAAAAAACAGCTTGAACAGTTCGTCGATAAAAGTCCGTGGCTGAAAAGATACGGCTGCGCCCTTGCCCTGTCCGCTAAAATAGGGAAAAACCCTGGCGACATCGATTCCCTGAGGTATTCGCTTTACAACCTGGAAAAGGGTGGGGCATCCGGGGATCTCCCGGTAAGTTGTTCTTCTGTGTCCTTTACTGCCAGGCCCGGAGTCGGGAAAAATCTTGACGAAGCGCTCGGGATTATGGTGAGGGCAGAGGAGTTGAGGAAAGAGCTGGCGAACCAATGGAAGATTTATGGCCAGCGTGACGAGATGGCCAAAACTGCCGTCCGTGCGAGTTCGAAAGTCGCTGATGAACTGGAGTCCGCCGAACTTTCCGAGGACGTGTTGGGCAGCGGCCCCCTTGGCGGGTTGGATGTTGGCAGGGAAAAGGGCTCGGTGTCGGCACGGAAGGCTCTCGAGCGCTTTAAGGTAATGGAGAGCGCGGTCGCGAGGGACAGGGAGGATATAAAGCGCCTGCTTCTCGATACGGATGCCCTGTACAAGCCTCTGCAACGTTACATTACCAATTGTCTGGCAGCAGAATAATCCCCCGGGGAGGTAGACCATGAAATTTTCAACCATAAAGTCAGGCATCCTTGCCCTGTTCATTGCCGGCATCCCGGCCCTTGCCTTTGCGGATAGCCCCTTATTCATGCCCAGTAGCGAATCAGAGCCACAGCTTATGAACGTGACTGAGGTTGAAGGACTGAAGAAGGAGTCTGAAACGCTAAAACGAAAAGCGGACCTCTTGAAAACTGCGGCAGACAAGAAGTACTCCGTTGCAAGCGAACTGAGAAAAAAGGCAGGAGGTTTCCGTTCCGAGTCATCGCAGAAAGGAGAGATGCTGAGAAGCCAGGCGGAACAGAGTGCCGCAGTTTCCGGCTTCATCGGAGACATGTTTGACATCATGTCGAGCATGGGAGGCATGGGGGGGCAGATGTCCGCCAACTCCGCTCTTACTGCCTCCCTGACCGGCAAGTTGATTCAGGGACAGCAAGCGATTGATGCCAAGGGCGTTATTGAGGCCCAGGGAAAAGCGGGGCAGATGGGTGCGGAGGCCGATAAGAAGGCCGGTCCACTGGAAATGCGTGCCGATGAACTCGAGAATGAGGGTAATCGGCTTATGGAGGCTCATAACCGGCTTATGGGCATCGTAAATGCGAAGTCGCTTTTGGTAGCCGCCGACGAACTGGAGAAGAAGGTCAGTGGGGATGGCCGCCATATGGAACAACTCAAGGAGAGATCCCGGGAGTTCGTTGCCTCAACGGTGAACCGCTGAACTCATTTCATACAGAGGGAGGGAGAACTTGGGGAAATTGTGCGTAATACTCATGATCTCTTTATGGCTGCCGGGCACGCTCGCATGGGGCGATTCCGGTGATGATCGCGTCAATCATCTCTGCTCTAAAGCTGAAGCAGCTGAACGGGAGGCAAAGGAAGCCGAACGGAAATCCGCAGAGCGTCAGCGGTTTTTAAAAAACAAGGGGGGCACCCCCCCAGGTAATGCTACTTTGCCGGCTGACGACTCAGCTGCGATCAGGCAGACCGTCAAAGCAAATATTGCACAGGTTCGGGCAATTCTGCCACAACTCAGACAGGGAGCTGCAGCCTCAGTTCAGGACAGGGGGGTTGTTCCGGGTCTCAGCCAGTATTTTACCCAGATGGAGAGCAACATCAACCGGTTGCTTCAGGTTGTCGATGCCTGTCTGGACACGCCAGAACATTGCAACATATCTCCGACCTCCTGCCCTTCACCTCCAAGCATGCCGGCTTTAAATAACGTGGGGAGCGCCACCATGATCCGGCAGATCCAGCAGAGTTATGCCCAGGCGGCGAACGCTGCCCACAAGGCTTGCCTGAATCTGAATGGCGAGATCATTGGAGAGGTCAAGCGTCTCAAACAGGAAGCACGGGGGGCTGCAACTAAAGAGGGGCTTTCGGCAGGCCCCAAGGCACAGCAATTTGGAGATGCAGACCTTTATCTCAAACGGGTCGAATCACTGAGGAGAGAAGCCATTCAGTATCGGCAGGAGGCTGACCGCATATCGGGTGTCAGCGGTTATTGCGGCGGTCGTCGGTACAGCCGGATGGATACGGACACAGCACATGCTCTTGTCGCTGCGTTCAAGGACGGCGAAAAACTCGAGAAAACGGCAGATCCCGGCCTTCCTCTAAATGCGAAAGTCATAGACCTGAAGGCGGGGTGGGGTAGCAAATGGGACAAGGGGAAATCCCTCAAAACGTCTGATGTTCCCCTGCCGAAACTGTCGCTCGACGAAGCTGGAGAAAAAGCGCCGGAATGGGACGCTGCATCTTCTGATGATAACGGCCCCTCATGGTGGGACAAACAAAAATCCGCATATAAAAAAGCTGACGAAGAGATGGCACTCACGGAGTTCCTCACATCCAGGCCGAAGCAGATGGCGAAGTTCGTTGCGAAGGAGGTTGTCAAGCTCAGGTTCGGGGGGTTGGGAGAGAATCTGGTAAATGCGTATACGATCCTGGATGCGGTCAAGACAACCAGCGACGAAGTGGGACAAATCCTCGTGGATGCTCCGAACGTAATCGCCCACGGCAGCGTATCCGAAGCGAGGGAATTGGCCGGCAGAGCAGAGAGGGTCCCCCTTAATCTGTTGAACAGCGTCTTTGATGACGTTACCGATTGGTTCCCGGCTCCACGGCGCAGGAACAATGGAGGGGGACGGTAATGATCAAAGGGAAAGCTGGCCGCGGTGTTTTCGCGTACATATTATTGTTGATGCTGGCGGTTCTTCTCATGACGCCGGACAGAGCCTCGGCCACAAAGGTTGAGGTGCGGAAGGTGCTTGACACGTCTCCACTCAACGCCCCGTTCGTTTATGATGTGGGGCCGGAAGGCGCCGTCCTCGTTCTTACCCGTGACAATATTTATGATGCAGGTGCGAGGGAATTCCTTTTCGGGGAACCTTTAAAAAACCCTGGCTGGCTCGCTTTCGCCGGAGATAAGCTTCACTTTATCTCGAACGGCGGCCTCTTTGCCGTGGACGGGGGGATGCCACGGAAGCTCATCGATGTGCCGCTCAAGAGCCGCATCTTCGTCTCCGACAGCCAGCGCACCTACATCGGCGGGGTTACGGCGGCTGGGAAGCCGGTCCTGTTTATCTACAAGGAGGGCGTGGGACACAAGGCACTGCTTGAGCTCGATGCGCCTATCGATGCCATGGCGCTTGCACAGGGGAAACTGTTTTTTACCGTTGGCCCGAGGATCTATGTTCTTGCAGAGGGCGGAGATGCCAAGCTCTTTGTGCATCTGCCGGGGTTTTTACACATCCCGTCCATTGCAGTGGACGACAGACACGGACTGCTGTATTTCTCTGACGGCGACAACATCTACGCCGTACGTGACAATGATTTCGTCGTTGTCCGGCGCGGCGTCGGCGGAATGCTCCGCTGCCGGGAGGGTGACCTCTACATCCTGTCCTGGCGCGACCACACCCTGTTCCGTATGCACGGCCTCCCGGAGGTTCTCTCTTCAGCGGGGGGGCTCGTACCGCTCAATGACCCGTGCAAAACTCCGGTCCTCTCCATTTACTGCCAGGCAGAAAAAAAACGGGCACTCCTCAAGTCGCTGGCGAAACTTGAAGGCTCTGTGGCGACCGGTAATGCCGGTGTTACTAATGAATTTGCCGACTATACGGCAGGACAGAAAAAAGAATTAGAGCAGATCATGGCGCAACTCGAACTGGAAGCGCTGGTGGGCGTGGAAGCGGTTCTGTGGGGCGGCGGAACCGAGCCGAAAGCAATTAACCGGCACGGCGTAATCACGACAGAAGGGAAAGGAGTTGCTCTCACCTTGTGGGATGGGAGCGAAACCCGGATCGGGCCAAACTCGAAGATGGTCGTTGACGATTGCAGGCCGTCAAGGGAATGCAGCCAGATCCTTGAGAAAGGACTTCTGTATTTTGAATCGTACAAACAGCCAGTTGAGGGGATGTCGGTCCCGAAATCAAGTGAGTTCGTCATTGCTACCGCTGCGCTGAACCTGAAATTCGGGCCGGCACGGCTTGTGGTGTACGCCTCCGGAGACAAGACATCTATCGTCGTCCTGGAGGGGCAGGTACAGGGCGTGACGCCGGGGGGTGACTCCGTGACAGTGGCATCCGGCGAGACGCTCGAAGTAAAGCGCGGTGAGCGAGCGGGGATTCCGAGGCCGGCCGAGATGGGGAGACTCAAAAAATGGTGGGAGGTTATCCGATGATTAACCGGTCTCGAAGGTGGATATTCCTGTTTATCGCGGTGCTTCTCGTTTTGATGGCCGGTTGCTCAATCAATACGTCGTTCGTCTACAAACCGGGCGCGCCGGTAACGGATGGCCTGAAACTGCCGATTAGCGTGGCAGTTTTTTCGTTCAAGGATGGCACCGAGGATTTTACAAAGCGCGGCAGCATATTCAATCCGGAAAGCTTGTATTACAACCTCGCCAAAGCCAATATCGGCGGACAGGTAACTTCTCTCACGCCCGATCTGTGGGCGAAGGCCTTTGCCGACGATATGGCTTCCTCGGGAGACTTCAAGTCGGTCCGGTTCGTTTACGGCCAATCAAAACTCATGGATGAAGATTTCTACATCGAAGGCACACTAAAAAAGGCAACCGTCACCGCTTCATGGGCTTTGCCAAACGAGTTCGCCCTTTCCCTCCGGGCCCTGCAGAGGGCTGACAAACGGCTGATATGGGAAAAGGAAGTCACGTATTCAGGGAAGAATACGCCTGCTATGTACGATGGCTGCGGAGCAACGTCGATACAGTGCATGCAGGACCGGAATCATGCGGATGTGAATCGAGTGATGCAGGGGCTCTTTACCGAGGCGAGGACAGACCTTACAAGGACGCTTGCACCACTGTACGGCAAAGGGGCTGGAGCGAATGCTACATCGGCAGGCGCATCGGCGACGCCGCTGCCTCAGGGATCTTTTGACGAGGAGATCGAAAGGATTCTCAAGGGGCAATAAAACTATCCAATAAGGCCAGGTCATAAGGGGGAAATAAAATGGTACGATATCTGTTTTTACTGTTGGCAGTTCTCGTTATGGCTGGTTGTTCGACCAACTCGACGTTCGTTTATAAACCGGTTGCACCTGTGGTGGGTGCGCAGAAGCTCCCGGTGAAGGTGGCTGTGCTTCCGTTCAAGGATGGCACGGAGGATTTTACAAAGCGCGGCAGCGTATTTAGCCCAGAGAGCTTATTTTATAACCTTGCAAAAGCCGGCATAGGGGGGCAGATAACCGCTCTGACGCCGGATCTGTGGGCAAAGGCTCTTGCCGACGATATGGTAGCATCGGGCAGCTTCCAGGCGGTCCGGTTCGTGTACGGTCAGTCGGAGTTGGTGGACGAAGATTACTACATCGAAGGAACGCTGGAAAAGGCTACAATCTCAGGTTCCTGGGCCATGCCAAGCGAATTTGCCCTTGGCCTCCGGGCCCTGCGGAGGACAGGCAATCAGCAGATCTGGCAAAAAGAAGTGGCGTATGCATGGACGAATACGCCTGCTCTCTACCAAGGATGCGGAGCAATGTCGGTACAGTGCATGGTGGATCGGCATCACGCCGATACAAATCGAGTGATACAACGTCTCCTTACCGAGGCCAGGGTTGACCTTGTGCGTACGCTTGTCGCTTCCCCGGGGGGGCGTACCGGAGAGGGTGGCAGTTCTCCCGCAAAATTTCCAGCGCGCCCTGCTCCGGAATCGGCGGATGAGACGATCGAAAGTATCCTTAAGGGTAAATGAACCGGATTTTAAAAGGTAACGGAATATCTATGAAGAGGCTTCTTGTTGCCGCAGTACTCTTGGCGTTGATGGCGGGCTGCGCGGTCAACGAGAACTTTGTCTACAAACCTGCGGGGCCTGTAGCGGTCGCACCGAAGCTGCCGGTGAAGGTCGTGGTTCTTCCCTTTGAGGATGGCACCGAGGATTTCACAAAACGTACAACTTCCAGCGGGGGGTACGTCAACCTTGCCAAATCCGGAATCGACTACAGGATAAACTTTCTGCCTCCGGATCAGTGGGGGAAAGCGTTTGCCGACGACCTGGCTGCCTCTGGTGCCTTCCCGTTGGTCAGGTTCATTTACGATACATCGGAAGCGGCTGACGACGAAGTGATAATTGCGGGAATTGTCACGAAAGCCTACCTGTCGATCCATGGTCGGCCTGATCCGAGCCTGTGTACCGTCAGCCTGAACGCGAGAATCGGTAAACAGGGAAGAGTGTTCTGGGAAAAAATAACATCCAGGGAAGAGGCATTAGGCATCGGTTACGGCGAGGGATGTGGATTTGGGAGGCAGTGCGCAATCGACCAGTGTCATGCTCATTTCAATAAAATATTGCGTGGGGTATTCCTTGATGCGAGGCAGGATCTCATCAGCACTTTTGTGCGTGACGGCGTCAGCATCAAGGCCGGCCCGTCAAGCAAGAGTGCGATCCCCGAATCGGTTGATCGGCTCATTGAGCACATCATAAAGGAGAAATAAAATGGTACGGTACGTGTATTTTCTGTTGATTTTTCTCGTCCTGACCGGCTGCTCGGTCAACACGACGTTCGTCTACAAACCAGCAGGGCCTGTAACCGGTGTGCAGAAACTTCCGGTGAAGATCGCGGTACTTCCCTTCAAGGATGGTACCGAGGATTTCACAAAACGAGGAAACGAATTATTTGCCCAGGAAAATCTGAAGTACAACCTCGCGAAAACCGGTATCAGCAGTCTTATAACTGCTTTGACGCCGGAGCTGTGGGCGAAGGCATTTGCCGACGATCTGGCGGCTTCCGGAGAGATTCGGGCGGTCAGGTTCATCTACGGCATGTCGGAGTTGTCGGACGAGGAAATGTACATCGATGGGACGGTGGAAAAGGCCTATTTCGGTGGCACTTGGGACAAACCTAACGAATTTGCTGTTTCCTTCCGGGCGCTGCGGAAGGCGGATAACCGGATGGTCTGGGAAAAGGCGGTAGCGAGGTCATGGAAGGATACGCCGGCTATCTACAATGGATGCGGGTTGGGGCTGCAGTGCATGACAGACCGTTATCACGCAAAAATAAACATGGTGATGCAGGGTCTTCTTGCGGAAGCCAGGGCGGACCTTGTGCGCACGCTTGTCCCCCCGTCGGGGAGCCGTGTCGAAGGTCGTGACAGTTCACCCGCAAAAACTCCAGCGAGCCCTACTCCGGAATCGGCGGATGAGACGATCGAAAGTATCCTTAAGGGTAAATGAACCGGGGCTCGAAAGGGCAGGGAGTATCGATAAAGCACCTCGTTTGGTGATCTCATATACCCGTATGAAGAAACTGGTGCACATTATCTACGGTGTAATCAAAAACGAGAAACCATTTGATCCGGCTTGCAATATGAAAACGGTGTTACATAAACGACGGTATCTATTTATGGATTTTCCTCAAGCCACCCGCTATGCGGGTGGCTTGACTCAATCAGAGTTTGTATTCAACTCAAATTACACATCCGAATTACTCACATTCCCCCGTATTGACAAATCATATCTGCATAACTAACAACTCCTGTCAGTAACAATGTGCCAACAGCTTAATTTTGTTGCAAACATGCCTTATATTTAAGCATTGTGGCATTATAGGCCCATTACGTGCATATTTTGCGAGCGCTATGAAGATACGCTAGTTAATTTTAAGGAGCCATGATGAAAAACTGCATAAAAAATATACTTATGCTCACGCTGCTGGCGTTTGCAGTAAGCGGACCTGTCTGTGCGGCTGAAAACGTGGGCACCACTCTTGCCGCACTGAGTGATGTACAAAAATACGAACGTGCAATTCATATTATGGCTATGCTGTTGATCGGTTTCGGCTTCCTGATGGTTTTTGTTAAAAAGTATGGTCGCTCGGCGTTGACAGCAACGTATCTGTTGGTAAGCGTTTCAATCCCGTTGTACTTTCTTAAGGAGAGTTTTCACGGCGTTGGCGGTTCAGAGGGGATCATAGACAAGCTTATTCTGGCCGAATTTGCTGCTGCCAGTTTGCTGATTTGCGCCGGAGCCGTATTAGGGCGTCTGAAAATGAGCCAGTACATGTTGCTGGGGGTTTTGTTTGTCCCGTTTTATGCCTTGAATGAATGGGTTGTACTCAATGGCGGATTGGGGTTGATCAGCGGCAAGGTTGTTGATACCGGTGGGTCAATTGTTATTCATGCTTTTGGTGCCATCTTCGGTCTGGCGGTGGCGGCTTCGATGACAACGCAGAAGGAGTATGAAACCCCGATCGAGTGCGATGATACCAGCGATCGCTACTCTCTGCTTGGAAGCATGGTGTTGTGGGTGTTTTGGCCGAGTTTTTGTGCGGCGTTGGTCGCACCGGCGGATGTACCACGGACAGCGGTCAACGTCATTTTGGCACTTTGTGGATCAACGATTGCCACCTATTTTGCTTCAGTCAGGCTGAGGGGCAAGATTTCAGCAGCGGATATCGCTAATGCGACGCTGGCAGGTGGAGTGGCCATCGGTTCAACCTGTGATCTGGCTGTTCCCGGCACCGCCTTTGCTATCGGCATAATGGCTGGAATTGTCTCCACTTTCGGTTTTGCAATCATCCAGTCACGCCTGACTGAGCTGACTAAAAAGGTTGATACCTGCGGTGTGCTCTATTTGCACGGAATGCCGGGGATACTTGGCGGAGTTGCAGCCCTGGTTGTTGTCAGTGGTATTAACGTTGTCGCACAATTGACTGCGATACTGATAACGGTGGCAATTGCAGCTGGCAGCGGGCTGATTAGCGGCAAAGTGATTGCGGTGATGGGCAGAAGGTCGGAGCCTTATATCGACGAAGAAGAGTTTGAAGGCGAAGAATCCGGACAGAACGAGGTACAGCCGCTCATAGCCGCAACTGATACTGTATAGCCGATATCCTTTTCAAAAGATTCCCATCGGTTTAAGGCCCGTAAGATTGACTATTTGAAGAAACCTTTTTCGACGCACTTTTCACGTGTTGCCATGATGGCGTCGACAATTTTCTTCTGCTCTAGCGACATTGCGCTGTAACCGAGTTCTTCTTTTGAGGTAACCATGGTGTGAATATACTGCTCGAAATTTACGGTAGCGGGCAGATTTTCACCGATACAGCTGCAGAACTTATCCCGTCCAACAGCCTTTAAACACTGTTCAGTTTTCTGTTTACCAACAGCTTGCTGCGCTCTAAACTCTTTCAACTCTTGAATCTGCTGCTCCAGCAGCTTGATCTTTTGCTGCATGTCGTCCTGCGCGTGGAGCGGAGCGGTTAGCAATAAATACCCGAGTACTAGTAGTGGCAATCGTCGTGTCATGGTATGTCTCCAAAGTTAAAACCGGATCATCCTGCCTTCTTTCCCTTTTCTTTGATCTTTGTTTATCGGCTTGTCAACCAGATTGTATACTTGTCAAATAACAAGCACCTACGAATATTGTCGTAAGTGCTTGTTGTATTTGACGTCAAATGGTTACGTTCTTCGAGCTTTTTCGTGAACGTTCATGTCAGGGGTTTTTTACCAGTGGGATAGTCCCGAGGTCTTTTGTACTCCCTTGTTCCACACTTACCGATGAAGACGAGTAGAGACGGAATCCGTTCGCCGATATGAATGTCTTGTACGAGATTGTTGGGTAACTGGGCGGAACGAATGCGGCGAAAGAAGACTGCCAAGCGCCGCTTGTATAATTACTAAAGATTTTGCCTGCCGCAATCGGATCAACATCATTAATATCCCCACGGCGCTTGACTGAAACGGTCGCACTCGACCAGTCCTTGAATGTTGAAAATACCGTCCCCGAGATGGAGCCGAACTGTGTGAGCATTTCAGACATCCGGACCAGTCGAATCCCGGTCGGTTTGAAATTATAATCACCATTTCCCCGTGTAACGATAGCTGTATTCGGATCAAAATCGATCATTAACGCATTGATTATGCTGGGCTTGATCTCAATTGGGCCAAGTATTTTCAAACCGGACTGCTGGGCACTGGGAGTGGTGAGCGGGATTTTGGTGTTGAGATCCGATTTCAGCACGAGGTAGTTTGCCGGTGGTTGCTGTCCATTGGGGTTGGTTTCAAGTATCAGGCGGATCTGGCTGTAGTTGCCTGCCGGAAGGACAACCTCACCACCAAGCGGCTTTTGTATGAACTTCAAATCCAGAACGTGAATTACCTCAGGAGTTGTGAATTTTACAACGACCGGCAATCTTGAATCACTATCCTCTGCGTTCTCCATCCCGCTTGGAACAACCCGCACTTCCTTGACAGTAATAACCACATCGGCAAAATCATCACTCATCTTGTCGGTGATCGAGAGTTTCAATGTACCAGTAGATGCGCTGTTTCCGCCACCTCCACTGCACCCCTGGAATTGAAGTAGAGCCAATGCTGCTGCCGCCAGAACCGTTGATGCTTTCAATGCCGATATTGTCTTCGAAAACATGATGCCCCCTTTTCCCGGGAATTTTTATAAAAAAAGCCGGGTTGCAGAAATATAGTGATATTTCGGCAACCCGGCTGTCTCTGTGAGACCCTATAGGCTTTCCGCCCCATCCTCGCGGGTGGTTTAGTATTATCGTGTACCAACTGTTTTAGAAATTATACCTGAGTGTAAGCTGATGTCAACGATGTGATATTTTACAAGAGACTCAGCTTGGTCTGTCCTCTGCTTGTCAGTTATCTGCAAGTCCCTTGTTTTTATTGGCGTCCCCGAGTCGATTCGAACGACCGGCCTCTTCCTTAGGAGGGAAGCGCTCTATCCTGCTGAGCTACGGGGACGTGTGTCATAAGCTGATAAGATATATCAGAGATGTTAATTTGGTTCAACCTCTTTCGGGTTAAATCAAGCCTTGATAAGCAGGATAAGTACGTTCACGAAATTATATCTGCAAAAAACAACGCAGAAACAATTTCTAACGTACTAAAAGTTCAGAAGTGAAAATACCTTCCCTTCCGGCAATCTTTTGCGCCCTTCCAGAAAATCCAACTCTGCCATGAAGCAGCACTCTACAATTTCACCACCCATACTTTGGACCATATCAACAACTGCTGCCATGGTGCCGCCGGTAGCGAGCAGGTCATCGGCTATCAAAATCCGCTCACCCGGTTTGATGGCGTCTTTGTGAATTTCCAATGTGTCTGTGCCGTATTCAAGATCGTAGGTTTTGCTGAAGGTTTCTGATGGAAGTTTGCCAGGCTTACGAACTAGTACTACTCCTGCACATAATTTGTAAGCCAATGCCGAACCTATGATGAATCCGCGTGCTTCAACGCCGACAACTTTGTCTATTCGTTTGCCGATGTAGCGGTGAGAAATAAGGTCAATCATTTTCTGGTATGATTGGGCATCTTGCAGCAGTGTGGTGATGTCTTTAAAAATGATTCCTTTTTTGGGGAAATCATGGATGTCGCGGATGATGCTTTTCAGGTCGTTCATTAACGGTTCTCCTTATATAGCTTCTGTTTATGCCTGGTCGGCAGCGTATAAATCCCTCAGTTTTTTTAAGCTTTTTGCTTCGATCTGGCGGATTCGCTCTCGTGTGACACCAAAAAGATGGCCGATGGTGTCAAGAGTTTGAGGGTCATTGTCGTCAAGACCGAAGCGGAGTGTCAGGATTTTCTGCTCGTGGTCAGTGAGTTTGTTAAAGTGCCGGGAGATCAACTCAAATATGTTGATGTTCTCAAGCAGATCCGTCGGGGGAGTCACAGAACAGTCTTTAATGGTGTCGATGAGTGTAAAATCATTGCCGTCACCGATTTGGGCCTCAATCGAGCAGGTGTGGCGCAATAGCGTCATCAGTCGTCTAACATGCTGTATTTTTACCTGCATGGCGTCGGCTATTTCCTGAATGCCCGGTTCTCGATTCAGCTCCTGGGAGAGTTTCCGTGTCACCCGGATCATGCGACCGATGTCATCCGAGATATGGACAGGCAAGCGGATTGTCCTGGACTGGTTGATGAGTGCCCGTTCAATTGTCTGGCGAATCCACCAGGTAGCATAGGTTGAAAAACGGCATTCTTTATCGAGTCTGAAACGTTCTACAGACTTTATTAACCCCAGATTACCCTCTTCAATCAGGTCCAGAAACGGCAAGCCGCGGTTTATATAACGTTTGGCTATTTTGACAACCAGTCGCAGATTCGACTCTATCATCTTTTTACGGGCCGCTTCATCACCCTGTTGGACTTTCCGGGCGAGTTCCTTCTCGGTGATGGCAGTCAGCAATGGGGTGCGCTGAATGTCCCGCAGATAAATTTTAATGGCATCATCATAATGCTCAAGTTCAACCGGCAGGATTTCATCTTCGATATCTTCATCAATGCATTCATCTTCAGGTATCAGAAGTGGTTCTTCAATATCGTTGAGCGTCAGCGCGGACAGTCCGGTCAAAGGGGATTCATCTATATAATCTTCGTTCTGAATAAGTGAGTCATCACCATTACTGAATTCTGTTTTTTTCACGATTGCCACCCCTGTTTGCCAATGAGCGGTACAAAACGACAATTAACTGATGATTCGTACTGCAGGTCGCCGTCGTCATTTTTGACAATTGTAATCAGCTGCTGGTCATTGTCAGGTCCTACAGGTATTACGAGTCTGCCACCCAAAGCAAGCTGGTCAGTCAAAACGGCCGGGACTTCAGGTGCCCCTGCGGTAACGATGATTGCATCAAAAGGAGCTTCTTCCTCCCAGCCGATCGGGCTTCCCTCGCTATCATTGATTCGTAGCTGGACATTGAAAAGTTTTAGCGAATCCAAGCATTTACGTGCATTCAGGGCCAAAGGTCGGATACGCTCTGCCGAGTAGACTCTATCGGCGAGAGTTGCGAGAATGGCAGTTTGATAGCCTGATCCGGTACCGATTTCCAGCACCCTTTCTCTGCCGGTGAGCGACAATTTTTCGGTCATTAAGGCAACAATATAGGGCTGCGAGATAGTCTGCTTTTCACCGATAGGCAGTGCCTTGTCATTGTAAGCCTGCGCTGCGAAAGCTTCCTGGACGAAGATATGACGGGGGATTTTCAACATTGCATCAATGACTCTCTTGTCAATTATGCCACGTGCAATGATCTGATCCTGCACCATTTTTTTTCTCATGATCTCAAAGTTCAAAAAAACCCCGCATCCCCGATAAATGGAAAGTAATTTTCTTTGCTATAAACTGAAAACTGAATCCACGTAAACTAAAACGCGCGAACTATAACAGTAGATAGTGTGAATGTCCATACGTGTCAAAACGCCCACTCTGCAAGAATCGACAGTGATTTGTGGTTCGTCAGATCGAGATGAAGAGGTGTGATGGAGACATGCTGTCGGTTGATGGCGTGAAAGTCTGTACCGGGCTCGTCATTGATATGAGGCTCTTCATTGCCTACCCAGAAATATTTTCGTCCGCGCGGGTCTGTTTTGTCGACGATCTTCCCGATAAATGAACGTTTTCCCTGGCTTGTTATCAGGGGAGGCTGCATCCTGTCTATGGGACAGTTGGGGATGTTAACATTCAGAAACGTGTCAGAAGGAAGCCCGTTTGAGATTACCTGGCGAGCAACTTGAACAGCAATCTTTGCCGCATCGGCGAAATATTTGCTCTGCTCGAAGGTTGCAAGCGAAAATGCGATTGCCGGAATGCCCATCAGATTGGCCTCCATAGCGGCCGCTACGGTGCCGGAATAAGTGATGTCATCGCCCAGGTTGGCACCATGATTGATTCCGGATACCACAAGATCGGGCACTATCGGCAGCATATTATGAATACCCATATTGACGCAGTCGGTCGGAGTACCATCCACAGCATACCATCCTTTGTGCAGTTCAAAAATTCGCAGGGGAGAGTGCAGGGTAAGAGAGTGGCCAGCTGCGCTTCGTTCGCGGTCCGGTGCGATAACCGTTACCGTACCCAGTTCTGTCATCGCTTGGGCCAGGGCGCGAATTCCGTTGGCGTGTATGCCGTCATCGTTAGTGACCATGATGTTCATTGAGCAGATCCTTTTTCATATGAGTTGACGCTCTGTCTTATCGCAGAAATGCAATGGTAAATCAAGCTGATCACGTGTTCTGATTTTGTGTTTACAAAACATCTGTAAGTCGGTACATTTAGCACCCCAAAAAGGTATTCACATGCATATATAATCCAGCAGGAGGTGCAGGTATGAAGGCAGTTATGATGGACGCTTTTGGCGGTGTGGAAGTTCTCAAGGTTGGTGAGGCTGAAAAACCGTCTCCTGCCGAGGGCCAGGTTCTTGTAAAGGTTTACGCGACATCAATTAACAGACCGGATCTCGTGCAGCGTGAGGGGAAATATCCACCGCCGGCGGGAGATTCAGAAATACTCGGACTGGAAGTTGCCGGGGTTATTGAGGCTTTGGGAACAGGAGTCACCGGCTGGCAGGTTGGTGAGCGGGTCATGACCCTGGTCGGTGGTGGCGGGTATGCAGAATTTGCCGTAGCATATGCCGGCCATTTGATGCGCATACCTGAGAACATGAGTTTTGAGGAAGCTGCGTGCGTGTGCGAATCGTATATTACCGCCTTTCTGAACGTGTTCATGATAGGTGAATTCAAAGATTCACAGACGGCTATTCTGCATGGTGGCGGGGGAGGGGTCAATACCGCAGCTATTCAACTCTGCCGTGCACTGACTCAGTCCAGTAAGCTGATCGTAACCGCTTCTCCCGCAAAAATGGAGAGGGTCAAGGAGATCGGTGCCGACTTTCTGATTAACTTCCATGAAACGCCAGATTTTACGGAAGCAGTGAAGGAATATACAAATAAAAAAGGGGTAGATCTTATTCTGGATCATGTAGGGGCGAAATATCTGGCACCCAATATGAATTCGCTCGGCTATAAAGGGCGACTGGTTATTATCGGCGTTATCAGCGGCATCAAGGCCGAGCTTAATCTGGCTCTGATGATGGTGAAACGCCAGCAGATCATCGGCAGTGTTCTCCGCTCGCGTCCGGTCGCCGAGAAAGCGGAAATCGTCGCTGAATTTACCCGTCGTGCCCTGCCGAAGTTTGCTGATCGCAGCATCGTTCCGATTATTGAAAAAGTCTTTAGCATCGATCAGGTGGCCGACGCACACCGTATGATGGAAGAGGATAAGCATTTCGGGAAAATAGTATTGAAAATTCAGTAATCCTGTTCTCAACGCGTAGTAATATGTACCATCAATCAAGAAGCACTCAATAATTTATCGGAGGAAGCAGATGTCAGATCAGAACCCGCAGGTTATGCTGGAAACGTCCATGGGCAACATCAAAATCGAACTTTTCAAAGAGAAGGCTCCAATTACCGTCAGAAACTTTCTGTCTTATGTCAAGGATGGGCATTATGACGGTTTGATTTTTCACCGCGTTATCAAGGACTTTATGGTTCAAGGTGGCGGCATGAATGAAAATATGGAGATAAAAAAACCGAAGTTTGCCATCAAAAACGAGGCGACCAATGGCTTGTTGAACAAGCGCGGTACGCTTGCAATGGCCCGTACTGCAGCAGTAGATTCGGCAACGTGCCAGTTTTTTATTAATACGGTTGATAATGCCTTTCTTGATCATAGCGGAAAGCATCAGGACAATTTTGGTTACTGTGTATTTGCCCAGGTTATTGAGGGTATGGATGTCGTTGATCAAATCCGGGCTGTTAAAACCGGCAACAAAAACGGGCATTCTGATGTGCCTGTTGAACCTGTTTTTATCAAATCAGCCAAACTGATTGAGCAGGAGGCATAATATGGATAACGATCAGGTATGCTATACATTGGACGCAGCGCTTGAAATGGCGATCACGATGGAAGAGGAAGGGTTTCGCAACTATCTGGCCGCTATTCGGCAGCTTACAAATAAGGGTGCCAAGGATTTGATGCGGGAAAATGCGCTGGACGAGCTGAATCACAAGCACCAGTTGGAGAAAGCGCTGCTGGACGGGCGTATGGAGGGTGGCGACGGTCTGGACCAGCCCATTCCTACCATGCACCTTGATTACCTGTTCAAAAAAGAGGAACTCGGCCCGCAATCAGGAGTGCGTGAGGCACTTATTTATGCAATACACTTGGAGAAGGGTGCCGTGGATTTTTATGGCAGGGTTTCAAGCGGTTGTTCGGGGGCACCGATGGGAAAGCTGTTTGCCCAGCTCCATCAAGAGGAAAGCCGTCATCTTCAAACCCTTGAAGATCTCTATGAACAGCATTTTATGACCGAAAATTAACAGATACTCTGAAACTTAACGCCATTTTTAAAAGGTCACATTTCGCAAGAGAAGTGACCTTTTTGTTATTCGTTTCTATTGCCGTTAAATGAGTGTCTGTATTGTTAAGAAATTTTTCATATTTAATTGTGCTTTTTAAAAACAGTGATAAAATCAGTGTCAAAAGAAGTTCCTTTGCAAATGGTGTCTCTGATGACCAGAAAACAAAAACCGACCCTGAAATCAGGGGTCCCCGGCGGTTGTGGACTAGACTTGGCTGGGACTGACCCTTGTCAAGCAGGTAATGAACGGTTTCCCATCGTCGGAATTGGCGCTTCTGCCGGCGGCCTGGAGGCGTTGGAACAGTTTCTGAAACATGTCCCCAAAGAGTGCGGCATGGCTTTTGTCGTTGTCCAGCATCTCTCGCCTGATCACACCGGCAACCTCCCCGAGCTTCTTCAGCGTTCCACTACCATGAAAGTCATGCAGGTCAATGACAGTCTCAGGGTGAGGCCTCACTGCGTCTATGTTATCCCTCCAAACAAGGATATGACAATCAGTAAGCAAACCCTTCACCTTCGAACCCCTGAAGCAAAACATGGTCTGCGGCTGCCGATTGATATTTTTCTGCGATCACTCGCAGAGGAGTGCACCGAGCAGAGTATCGGTGTGATCCTCTCCGGTATGGGGTCAGATGGCACCCTGGGACTGTGTGCCATCAAAGAGCAGGGTGGACTAACGTTAGTGCAGGAGCCTGCTTCGGCCAAGTTCGACAGTATGCCCAAAAGTGTTATTGATTCCGGATTTGCTGATATAGTAGCACCAGCAGAGGAACTACCTGAACGGATCATGGATTTTCTTGGTTATGCCGCTCCTCGCTGGAAGTCTGAACAGAACCGTAGAGACAGGGAACTAAGCAGCTTTGAAAAGATCACGACTATTCTCAAAGCCAAAACCCAGCATGACTTCTCACTTTATAAACCCACCTCCGTCTATCGCCGGATTGAGAGGCGCATGGGGATTCACAAGATTGGTTCCATTGCCGATTATGCCAGGTTCCTGCAAAAAAACGCCGCTGAGGTCGATCTGCTCTTCAAGGAACTGTTGATCGGTGTAACCAGCTTTTTCCGAGACAGCAAGATGTGGGAGGAGCTGAAGGCCGAGGCGCTGCCGAAAATTCTGTCTGCGTACCCCGGCGGAGGCACCCTGCGTGCCTGGTCGTGCGGTTGTTCAAGTGGAGAGGAAGCCTATTCTCTGGCGATGTTATTTATGGAGGCGCTGGACCAGGTCAAACAGCCCGAAAACTACAGCCTGCAGATATTTGCCACTGATCTGGATGCCGATGCCATCGAGAAGGCCCGTAGGGGGATTTATGCCGCTACAATAGAATCTGATGTATCTCCTGAACGACTGCAGCGTTTTTTTATCAAAGAGGGTGCCAGATACCGGGTGTGCAAAGAGATCCGTGATATGGTCACTTTTGCCCAGCAGAATGTCATCATGGATCCCCCCTTTACCAAACTGGACATTTTGATCTGCCGTAATCTCCTGATCTACCTTTCTAATGAGCTGCAAAAACAGCTGCTGCCGCTGTTCCATTACAGTCTGAAAAAAGGTGGCCTTCTCTTTCTTGGCAGCGCCGAGACAATTGGTTCTCATGCCGATCTATTTACCTCTACAAGCGTCAGTACAAAGCTCTTCTGGCGTAACAAAAACATTCTCCGGAACCGTTTGATAACTTTTCCAACCTCTTTAACATCCAACTATCCATCTTCATCGCAACAGGAGTCCCTTATGCTTAAAACAGCCGACAATCTCCAATCTCTGGCTGACCATTTCATCCTGCAGCACTTTGCGGCACCCACCGTACTGGTTAACGATCAGGGAGACATCGTATACATCAGCGGAAGAACCGGCAAATACCTCGAACCGGCGGCCGGCAAAGCCAACATGAATATTTTCGCCATGGCACGTGAAGGCCTGCAATACAAGCTTGGTAGTGCCTTCAGTCAGGCAGTGAGACAGAGTGAGCCGGTCACCGTCACTGGAGAGATGGTTGGTGCTGACAACAGAATTCAGTCTGTGGATATGACGCTTATGAATATCGAAGATCCGGAAGTGCTGCGAGGGATGGTGATGATCGCCTTCAAGGATGTGACGCTTCTGCCAAAAGCAAAGCGGAAACGCAAAGGGACACTTCCTGACAGCAAGCAGGTAGAAGAGCTTGAACAGGAGTTGCTGAAAACCCGTGAAGAGCTTCGTACCGCACGTGAGGAGATGCAGACCACCCATGAGGAGCTGAAATCAACCAACGAGGAACTCCAGTCAACCAACGAAGAACTTCAGTCAACCAACGAGGAACTGACAACCTCGAAGGAAGAGATGCAGTCTATGAATGAGGAGCTCCAGAGCGTGAACGCCGAGCAGTCTGCCAGGCTGAATGACTTTCAGCAGATAAATAACGATATGGAAAACCTGCTGAACAGCACAGAGATCGTCACGATCTTTCTGGACAATAATCTGCAGGTGCGCCGCTTTACCACCGGGGCTAACAGGCTGTTCAAGCTGATTCCCGGCGATGTGGGACGACCGTTGACCGATATCGTCTCAAACCTGTATTATCCGCAGCTGTATGATCATGTACAGGATGTACTCAGGAAGCTGATTTCAGTGGAAACCGAGGTGCCAACACTGGATGGGCGCTGGTTTCTGATACGGATTATGCCGTACCGCACCATGGACAAGGTGATCAATGGGGTTGTGATCACCTGCAGCGACATTACTGCTGCAAAGAAGAGTGAGGACGAACTGCGGGAAGAAATCGTGAAACTTAAGGGTCAGGTGGCAGGCTGACAAAGGGGTTATGCTATGACCGATGACATAAAAGGCACAACCAGTGCGGCAGAGCTGCGCAGTAAGGCCGAAGAGAAGGTTGCAAGACAACCGTCTGTTTTAGAGAAATCCTCCGGTGAACTGGACGCAAAGCGGCTGCTGCACGAACTTCAGGTGCATCAGGTAGAGCTGGAGATGCAAAACGAAGAGTTACGCCAGACGCAGGCAGAATCAAATAGACGGGATATTCGTTTTCGTAAGTTTATTGAAGAAACGCCTGCCGGCTACTTTGCTGTCAACCGGGAAGGACTTTACCAGCGTGTTAACGATTCCTGGTTACGTATGCATGGGTATGACTCCGCTGACGAGATAATCGGGCAGCCATTTAGTATAACTCAGGTTGATGGAAATCCCGGGACGGCGCAGCAAAACATTTCTGCTCTTCTCAGCGGATTACCCATTCAGACCGGTGAGTTTCCGCACCGCTGCAAGGATGGCTCCATTGGATACCATATCTTTTCCGCTCATCCGGTATACCTGTATGGAGAGGTTGTCGGGCTGGAAGGGCTCCTTATCGACATTACCGACCACAAGCGGGCTGAAGAAGAAAAACTCCACCTTGAACATCTCTACCAACAAGCCCAGAAGCTGGAAAGTCTTGGCGTTCTTGCCGGCGGCATTGCCCATGACTTCAACAACCTGCTTATGATCATCATGGGGAATTGCTCTCTGGCAAAACTAAAGCCGTATTGTGCAGAGGAGTATCTCACCTCAATAGAAAAAGCCTCTGAACGAGCCGCCGATCTCTGCCGCCAGATGCTCGCTTATGCGGGAAAAGCCCCCTTTGTCCAGAGTGACGTCAACATTGTGGAGCTTATCAATGATATGGTGAGTATGCTGAAATCGACCATTGCCCAGAATGTGGTCATCCAATTTGTTCCTTCACCCCATATTCCGTCAATTAAGGCCGACGCCAACCAGATCGGCCAAATCGTCATGAACCTGATCATTAATGCATCTGAGTCAATTAGGGAGGCAGAGGGTAAAGTCCTCGTGCTGCTGGACAAGTCAACTATTAAAGCGGACGAACCGGTGAGGGACCACCTCGGCGCAAGCATACCGGCGGGAAACTATGTGTGCCTGGAAGTTATTGATAGTGGCTGCGGTATGGATAATGAAACAAAAGAGCGGCTCTTTGAACCGTTCTACACCACCAAGTTTACCGGCCGAGGTCTTGGGATGTCAGCCGTTCTCGGCATCATTGCAAAACATAACGGAGCGCTGCAGCTATCCAGCGCACCGGGTAAAGGAACAACTTTCAAGGTCTTTCTCCCCGCTCAAGGCGTCGACTACACAGAAAATAAGCAAGATCAACAAACAGAAGTCCTGGAGCCATGGCAGGGTAGCGGTACCATCATGCTGGTAGAAGATGAAGAAGATGTTAGGCTGATAGCTAAAACAATGCTGGAGGGGTTGGGATTCTGCGTTTTAGAAGCGGTAAACGGCAAGGAAGCACTGGAGTTGTACCGGAAAAAAGCTGCGGAGATCACAATGGTTATAACAGACATAGGCATGCCGGTTATGAATGGATATGCCTTGATCAATGAACTGAGAAAACTCAATCCTGAACTGCCGGTCATTATATCCAGCGGATTTGGAGACAAGACAATCGCATCAAAGATTAAACTGGAAGGGACAGCCGGACTACTCAGCAAGCCGTACAGTTTTGGTAGGTTACGTAATGTGCTGAAAAGAGCTCTGGGGGATGAATAACAGAAAATAGCATGACTGATGTACCAACAGTTGCTGTTTGGAGGCGGATCTGAAAGGGGCGCTTTTATGAGGACCAAAAAGCCTGCAGATGCTGAAAAAGTCCTTCGCCAGAGGGCAGAGAAGTTCGTTAGGAAAAGTAGCTCTATAACTTGTGATTCCCTGTCATATGAAGAGATCCAGCGATCGTTCCACAATCTGGCGGTGCACCAGGTCGAACTGGAAATGCAGAACGAGGAACTCCGCAACATACAAAAAGAACTGGAGATTTCCCGGGCACGTTACCGTGAACTGTATGATCGGGTACCGATCGGTTATTTAACCATTGACGAGCAGGGACTTGTTCTGGAATCAAATCTGACCGCTGCTTCCATGTTGGCTGTCGAGCGCAGTAAGCTCGCCAATCAACCGCTTTGTCGTTACATTCTTCCTGAAGACCGGGACATTTTCCTCCACTGCTACCAAAGACTTGTGGATACGGGTAAACATCAATCCTGCGAGTTCCGGATGCTGCGATTTGATGGCGACCAACTTTGGATACAAATGGAGACATCATTAGGGCCTGTTTCTGAGGCGAAGTCCCAGTTCTGTTACGCAGTACTCATCGATATTTCAGATAAAAAACAGTTGGAGCATTTGAGGGAACGCGAGCTTGTTTTTAGAAAGGCGCAGCAAATCGGTCGGTTAGGCGCCTGGATATTTGACGTGGCCACCAACAAGCTGATCTGGTCTGATGAAATTTATCGTATTTTCGGCTTGCGGCGTCAGAAAAGTGCAGCCACTTATGATGAGCTTCACGATGTTGTGGACCCTGAAAACAGAAAGTATTTGTTAAATTCGGAATATTTTGAGTCAATACAGGACGGTAAAGATGTCTACGAGATTGAGCGCCAGGTTATATGCAGGGAAACGGGCCAAATTCGTCACGTCCTGGAAAAATGTGAACATATAAGAGATTCTTCAGGCAATGTAATCCGTTCTGAAGGCATCGTACAAGATGTCACCGTTAGCAAACAGAAGGAGGAGGCTCTGCGGGCCAGTGAAGCCCGCTACCATTCAATTGTTGAAGATCAGACAGAGCTGATTTACCGCTATCTGCCGGACGGTATAATTTCTTTTGCTAACAGGGCGTTTGCAAGATATTACGGCATGAAACAGGCCAAAATCGTTAATAGCAAGTTTGCCCCTAATATCCCGGAAAAGGATCTGGCAATAGTAGTGCGCTGCTGTGCGAAAATAAGTCTGGGTAATCCTGTTGTAGCTTTTACTCATCGAATAATAAACGCTGAGGGTGAAGTAAGATGGCAGCGTTGGACACATCGGGGCATTTATGCTTCTGATGGCAGCTTAACCGAATATCAGGCTGTCGGTTTCGATATCACCGAACATAAGCTGTCAGAGATGATTATGCAGGCCCGCATGAAAATTAGTGATTGTCAATTTGTCGATTCACTTGAGCAGATGCTGAAGAACGTTCTGGATGAGGCAGAAGAACTGACAGAAAGCCGAATCGGATTTTTTCATTTTCTTGAGGCCGACCAGGAAACATTATCCCTGCAAACATGGTCTAGCAGGACCCTGGCTACGTTCTGTACCGCCGCTGGCGAAGGTCAGCATTACCCTCTCGACAGGGCCGGAGTCTGGGCAGATTGTATTCGTGAAAAAAGACCGATTATCCATAATAGTTATGAGGCATTACCTCACCGCAAAGGTTTGCCCCCTGGACATGCCACGATTTTACGAGAACTCACGATCCCGGTATTTAGAAATAATCTGATAGTTGCCGTTTTGGGAGTAGGAAACAAATCTTCTGATTACACCAGCCAGGATATTGCAACCGTACAGAATTTTGCTAATCTTGCCTGGGATATTATTGATCGGAACAGGTCTGTGCTGGCTCTTAAGCAGGCACGTGACGAACTGGAGTCAAAAGTTACGGAGAGAACAATATCCCTTACCCTGGCGCACGAACAGATGGAGAAAATATCTTTTGAGCTGGTCTGGGCAGAGGAGAGGGAACGGGAACGTATTGCCGGTGAGCTGCACGACCGTGTGGGGCAGTCTCTGCTGTTGGCAAAAATGAAGCTGGATGCCTTGGCGGAGAGCCTTTCAGCAGACGCGAGCGGTAGATACGCTGAGGAAGCCGCAGAACTTGTTCAAACCTCAATCCACGACATTCGGACACTTACCTTCAGGATGCGACCACCTGTTTTGGATACGGCAGGAATCGAAACCTCACTGGAGTGGCTCTGTGCATCAGTCCGGGAAGATTACAATCTTCAAGTCTCTTTTTCAAGCGATTGCCAACCCAAGCCATTATTGTCTCAGGAAGCCAGTTATTCATTATATCAGGCTGTGCGGGAACTCCTGCTGAATGTAGTTAAACATGCAAAGACAGAAAAAGCGCGACTTACTATGGAAACTGATCACAATTCGATTGTCGTGACCGTTGTCGATAATGGTATCGGCATCAACCGGCCTGATTCTGTTTTAAAACAGGTCAACAGCGGCTATGGCCTTTATAATGTTCGTCTGAGAGTCCAACAGATGGGCGGCAGCTTTTCAGTCGAGTCTGCGCCCGGAAACGGGACCTCAGCGACAATAATATTACCGATGACAGAGAACGTTACAGGTGAACAGGAGCATGCATGCGAACAACAATTCTGCTTGTGGACGACCACCCAGTCTTCCGTGAAGGCCTAAGGGCGCTGATCGATAAAAGTGGCACGTCACAGGTAATAGCTGAAGCTGGAAATGGTTTAGATGCGGTTCGACTAGCCGGTGAGTTGAAGCCTGATCTGGTCATAATGGACCTGACGATGCCAATAATGAACGGTATTGATGCAACCCGCGAGATTACAAATAGTCATCCTGAAATCAAAGTGCTGGTGCTTTCAATGGAAAGCGATAGATTCTTTGTGGTGGAATCTCTTAAAGCCGGTGCCATGGGGTATCTTTTAAAAGATGCCGCTTTTGCTGAACTTGCCGATGCAATTGATACAGTCGTCAATGGCGAAACCTATCTCCCGAGGAAGGTTTCAACTCTGGTGGTTAAAGAGTTTCTGCAGTGCATACCAGAAGATATTGCCCCTGTTTATCAAAGCCTTACCCCACGCGAACGGGAGATTCTCCAGCTGATTGCCGATGGAAAGTGCATCAAGGAGATTGCCAGCCTTTTGGACGTTAGCAATAAAACCGTGGAAAACCAGCGGCATGCTGTCATGCAGAAACTCCAGCTTTTCAGTGTGGCTGAGCTGACCAAATTTGCTGTACGCCACGGATTGTCCTCCCTCACAAAGTAACCCCCCCAAAATATAGTCATCTCGCCATCGGCTGGTATATTTTGTAACCATGTTTACGAAAAGCCCTATGGATTCTTTGTTTGACTTAATCCAAAATGACATTAGGTTGTATAAGTTCCCTCATGAAATTCTCCTGTAAAAAAACAAGAATAATTTCTATCGTACTAATGGCAGAAGGGAGGATGGTATGCAAGGTGACAGCCCTCACGACAAAATCGAAGTCCAGAATTCCTTGTCCACCACTTCTTCGTGTCAACAATTTCACGGACAATTGGCGATGCAAAGCGGGAATGTACAATCGGCCTTTGCTGATGAACGGGTAAAATGGGTATACGGAAACATCTATGAATGTCTTCAGCATGATGTGAGATGCAGCCGCAGGATACTTTTCGGTTCCAACTATTATTGCGGGTGGCTGCTGAATGATGATTTAGTCAGATTTGACCATGAACTGCCCTGCTCTGACAGGGGATAGGAGAGTGTTTATGTTGGGTGAGCAAAGGAACGTCTTCTCAGATCAGTTATTGACCCCTAACGAAGTACATTTTGGGCCCGGAGTACAATCTTGCAAAAGTTTATGCAGAACGAGCCCTCTTATCGACGATTTTTACCTGTGCCTAACAAGCAGGTCTGAATGTGAACATGCATTCTCTTACGGTTCAAGCTACTTATGCAGATCTTCGGAACGACACAAATATTCGCGACGAACGTAATAAACATAAAAAAGCCAAGAATTATAGTCACCTGCAGATTGCCGGAATGGTCCGGATTTTGAGATTTTTGAGGAGGCAAGCAAATGATCGGTGTAATAAAAAATAACTTTAACAAGGAATTTGTTAATGAGCATGCTCTTGATAATCTGATTGCTGCAGATAAAATTATCGCCTTCAACCGTTCAAAGGAGTGGGCTGTTGTGGGCAGGGATTCAGTACGGAAACTGAATACTTATTATCCGGAAGGAGAGAGGCGGCGGATAACTTACGGTAATGATTTCATCATGAAATGAATTTTGCTATACGGTTTCTGCGAATATTTCTGGAGATAAATTATGAAGATGATGATGAGTAGTATTATTCTGATACTGGTCGCATCCAATTCATTTGCTGCGGACACTCTCATTTTTAAACATGGTGTGCTTTTTGACCACAAAGGGCATCAGAGCGAAAGAGTAGGTGTATGCACCGTATGCCATAACGAACCGGTTGGAAAAATTGACGGGTTCGGTAAGGAGTGGGCTCATAAAAACTGTATTAATTGTCACATCCTGCTCAACAAGGGTCTTCCGGATAATTGCGGTGGATGCCACAGGACGATGGGGCAGAAAACAAAAAGTATTTTAGCCATGTTCCCGCATTGATTGGTGTCCCGCCCGACTCGGGTCTGAAATGAATGTGGTTGGGATACGATCAAAAATCCTTAAAATCATCGTCTGAAAAATCAAGTGGATCAGAGATGTTTGCACTGCTAAGACGTGAACGGATATCCCTGAAGTCCGGATCTGTTGCATATATTTCGTTCAGAAGGAGGTTTGCGTCCTCTGTTTTTCCAGCAGCTTCGTATCCTGTTGACAGTTCATATTTTACTGCGCAGCTTTCCTGTTCGCTTAACTCTGATTTTAGGAGTACCAGTAGCATAGTGATGGATTTTTCCAACTCTCCTCGCTCCCTTAGACATGCGCACTGCATTATCAGGCATTCCACTCTTCGCGATGCGTCCTGCGAAGCCTGCCGAAACTCGTTAATAGCCTCGTCGTATAAACCCATCTCTTTGAATGCCTGACCCAGGTCGAAATGTGACTGGGCATCAGAGTTGTCTCCATCGTTGCCAAATTTTACACCTCTTGGAGCGGTGGTGATGGTGTCAAACAAGTCTCCGATAGAGTCTGAAAAGTTGTCAGGTGTTGAAGCAGTACTGCTTTCCTGGTCAAATGAATCAAAAGGAGAGTCGAAATCAATTTCAATATCAATCTCTTCTTCAGTCAGTTGACCCGTGTCAGCAACAACTTCAGAAGGTACAGGTGCTTCGACGACTGGAGGGGTGAAGCCTGGAACTGTTTTCTGTTCAGAAGGGGTATCGCTGAGAAAAGGGGAGGAGTCTTGTACGCCGCCGGAAATATAATTAAGTGATTGCAGCTTTGCTGTGATTGAGAGAACTTCACTCTCATTGCCGTCTTCGGTGGCAACCCTTCTTAACCCCTCCAGAACTCGGATGTTTATCGGGGCAATCTCGTCAAGAGATTGATATATGTCTTTCAGCTGTTGCAGAAAACCGGAAGAAATAAGGAACTTTTCATGTTTGTCAAGCAGTTCCAGTGCCCCTGTAAAATCTTTCTCTGCAGTAAGAGACGAGATAAGTCCGAGTATCGCAGCAGGTTCTGTCGGAAAAAAATTAAGATAATGCTGATAGGCTATCTTGACCCTCTGTGGTTGTCCAAGTGATTGATAGGCAAGTACCACCAAATCCCAGACACGTTTATTCTTTGGATCGCTGCGAAGCAGCCCCTGCAGGTGGTCTATGGTAGATGCAGCATTGCCTTGACTGATCTGCTCGGTTAGTACCTCGAGAATGAAGTCCGGTTTGTCAGGGAAAAGCTGCTGAACACGGGAACAGACTTTGGAAAGTGTCGCATTGTCACGGCGCTCCAAAAGCAGTGAGGCCGTTTTTGAAAATACGGCGTATGAATCTTCCTTCTTTTCCTGCTTTAGGCAGGCCTCGGCAAATTTAATTTTTATCGGTATATTCAGAGGGTCAACACTTTGCATCTTGTCCAGTATGGCAAGTGCCTCGGGGATATTGCCGGCATTTTCGTGGAACTCATATACAGTTTTGTATTCAGTAAGCGAATTTGCGATTAAGCCATGTTTACCGTACAGCTCTGCGAGCGTCAGGGATAGTGAAATGTCCTCCGGAAAAAGCTTTTGCACCTGTTTGTAGACAGCGACAGCTTTCAGATAGAACCCGCTCTTTGAAAAATGCTTGCCTATTGTCTCCAGCTCTTTGCGGGCATCAATATTTCGCCCACATTTAATTAAAAGCTCGGCCAGTTTCTGCCGCTGGTTAATGGCGGAAGGATCCAATGCCAATATCTGTTCGTAGACTTTGGCGGCCTTATCAAACTGATAACGCTGCGCAAACTTTTGAGCTTCTTCAATCAGTTGGTCTTTTTTTGTTTTAGGCGCCATCGATTTCCTCAAGCCTGCTGTGCTAAAAAATGTTCAAACATTAATGATATTACATCTTTTCACAACTACTGTAACAGCGTTAGTTTGTCAAGCTTAATATCTTGGTTATATTGGGATAATCCCTGTTTTATGCGGTTTATTTTGCTTTGACATGGCCTCAAAAATCCTTTACGGTGCTCAAAATAATCAAGCTTTTGTCCATACTGTAAAATAGCACGAACATGTGTTTGGATGTACTAATTTATCCGGAGGCCTTGGAATGCGTGTACTGCCGAAAGCAAATCCGCTTTATGAAAAAGTATCTGCTAATAAAATTGTTATTTCAGATGTGCTTGAAAAACTCGGAAAGGGTGGTTTTACCGGGTACATTCATCATTCGGCTCCGGAGCATGAATTCTATGGGATCTTTGCAAAAGGGAAGCTGCTGTGCGCTGTAAGCAACGATGACGGGCGAGACAAAACCGGTTTTGAAGCACTTGTGCTTTTGTTTGATAAAGTAGTCTCTGGCGGTGGTGAAATAAATGTGTATCGCATGACGACCGATCTTGCTGTATGTGCGCATGCTCTGGCCCTTGGTACTCGTCTTTTTGATGGTGAAGAAGTGAGGCAAGTGGATATCAAGGGAATACTGGCCCGCCTGAAAGCTCAGAACACAAACGGGGTTGTCCGTTTTTATACCCCTGAACATTCGGCCATGATATTTTACAAAGATGGCCTGCCGCTAGGTTTTTATTACGATGGAGCCCGTAAGATCGAATCATCCTCCGAGGAATCTCGAAAAATAGCGGCACTCCCAGGTGCGCGTTTCGAAATTTGTACAACAAAGACTCTTGATGAGCTTATGCAGTACGATCTGTTACAGATGGTTAACTTGCAAAAACTGTGGGAATCAGCACAGTCCAGGAACGTTCCGCAACGCCCGAAAGAAGATGTCCTCCCTATATTATTTTCAGGAATCAGTGAACAGAGTCTGTTTGGGCTTGTGGATGATATTTCTGAAGTGGCTGCAGCGTATCTGTCCAGAGAGGGCCGTGTTATTGTCGAAAAAAGAATCAAGGAGCTGGGAGGCCCATCGCTATTGCTCGACGATGCGAAGCGCACTCTCTTTCTTGCCCAGGTAGAGGCTGATGCTGTAGCGAGTGATCCTAACGCCCGTGTTGATGAAATGGTGGACCTTATGAAATCAGAAATTGTTGGCCGCTTTGCAGTTTAGTACGATAGGCAAAAGGTTTCTGTGTATTTTATGCAGAAATTTTTTAGTGAATGAGCTTATCTTGTATATCAGGACTAGTAAGTTCTTTAGCAGAGTCTGATAGTGCACGTTCAGGAAATCCTTAAAGAGTATCTGGAGCTGCACGGATATTGGGTGCTGTTTATCGGCACTTTTCTGGAAGGTGAAGCAATACTGCTTCTTGCCGGTTTTATTGCCTTTCAGGGGTATTTGAATATTCTGGGCGTTATATGTACCGCCTGGGCAGGATCTTTCCTGGGAGACCAATTCTATTTTTACCTCGGCCGCTTCAAAGGGAGGGGGCTGCTCAAGCGTTTCCATTTTATTGCACGTAAATTTCGTGAAGCACTCAAGCTGATCGAAAAATACGGGAATTTTGTGGCGTTCATCTCCCGTTTTACCTATGGTTTCAGAATAGTACTGCCTATAATCCTCGGCATAACCAATCTTGCTCCCCGCACATTCCTCTGGATAAATCTGGTCAGTGCTCTCACGTGGGCGGTTGTCTTTTCTCTGGGGGGCTACCTGTTCGGTAAAAGTGCTTCGCTGCTACTTGATAATGTCAGCAACTATGAACATTACCTTGTTCTCGCCCTGTTTGGCTTCATCTTTACGGCGTGGTGCGTTCATGCCTATCATGTCTGGAAACTCAAAAAGCCGGCAAGAGAACGGCTGGCGCGGATACGTAACATACATATTTCACGAAAAGGGTAAAATTTTGAACAAGGATATTATAATCATTCTGGTTGAACCTCAATCACCCGGTAACATCGGTATGGCCTGCCGGGCCATGAAAAATATGGGCCTAACTCAGCTGAGAATTGTAAAAGGGTGTGACCGTTTTGACTCGGAATCACTCAAATTTGCTGTTGCCGCACGGGATCTGCTCGAATCGGCACAGGTTTTTCCCGATCTGGCTTCAGCCATGGCGGATTGTACCCTAACGGTGGGTACGACCCGTCGTCACGGCAAATACCGCCAGGAGATTCTTTCTCCATCAGAGGTGTCCGGTCGTTTCAGGGAACAGGTTGCCTCTGACTGCCGGGCGGCTTTAGTTTTCGGGCGTGAGGACAGCGGCCTGACAACCGAAGAGCTCTCCCTCTGTCGCTGGCACGCCACTATTCCGACTTCCAGTGAATATGGTTCGCTCAATCTGGCCCAGTCGGTACTGCTTTTTTGCTATGAACTTGGCAAGGCATCCGAGTCAGTTAGTGTGGGGCGACCGTTTGAGATGGCAAAATCCGAGGAGATGGAGGCGCTTTTTTCTCACTTTCACGCTTCTCTAAACAAAATCGGTTTTCTGAACGAGCAAAATCCGGAGCATATGATGCGCTCGCTGCGGCGAATCTTTTTTAGGGCGAATCTTGATAGTCGTGAAGTCACCGTGCTGCGCGGGATGTTGACACAGATTGATTGGGCCAGCTCAGCTTTTGACGGGAGGAAACGTTCGTGACTGCGACTACAATTGGTCTTGTGGCCGGATCACTTACAAGTGTAGCAGCCATTCCGCAGGTAATTAAAACGCTGAAAACCCGTCATGTCCGTGATATTTCTATTTGGCAGCCGCTGTTATTGGCGTTCGGTGTTGCGCTTTGGATGATCTACGGTATTCTCATTAATGATTTGCCGCTGATTGTAGCCAATATTATACCACTGATCTGCAATGTCATTCTTACCGGAATGAAAATACGCTATGGAAATGATTGATATTAGCCAACGACCTTCCTTGATTATGTATAAATTTCACGGCGAGTAATCAACTTGGACATCTTCTCTGAAAAAACTATTCTCACGGTGGGTCGTCTGACAGCACTGCTCCGTGGCGTTCTTGAGGAAAACTTCGAGCATCTCTGGGTGCAGGGGGAAGTGTCCAATCTTTCCTACCCCTCTTCAGGACACTGCTATTTCACCCTCAAGGATTCAGATGCCCAATTGCGCTGCGTTATGTTCAAAAGCGCCGCAAAAAATCTCAAGTTTCGTCTGACCGACGGCATGTCTCTGATTGTGCGCGGCCGAATTTCGGTTTATGACCAGCGTGGCGAATATCAGCTGATCTGTGAATATGTGGAACCGGATGGAGTCGGTGCTCTTCAGACCGCTTTCGTGCAAATGAAGGAAAAACTGGCTGGTGAAGGGTTATTTGCCGAGGCGCACAAGATCAGTCTCCCACGGTTTCCTCGTAAAATCGGGGTGATTACTTCGCCGACCGGCGCCGCAATCCACGATATTCTGAATGTACTCAAACGCCGCTTTGCCTCACTGGAGGTACTGCTATACCCGGTACGTGTGCAGGGCGAAGGCTCGGCGCTGGAGATAGCACGCGCCATTGACGAGATGAACCGGTTGGCCGAAGTGGATGTAGTTATCGTCGGTCGTGGTGGCGGTTCGCTAGAGGATTTATGGGCTTTTAACGAAGAGGTCGTGGCCCGTGCGGTCTATCGGTCAAAAATACCGGTCATCTCGGCAGTCGGCCACGAAACTGACTGGACAATCTGCGATTTTGTCGCGGATCTGCGTGCGCCGACGCCGTCTGCTGCGGCAGAGTTGGTGATTGCAAGTGCTGCTGAGCTTCGCAATCAGGTGGAAGCACTTTCCCGGCGCTTGCAAAGATCGGTTGAGAACCTGCTTGTCTCACACTTCAAGCAGGTTCAAAGCTTGCGCAGGGCAATACATGATCCGCGGACAATGTTAGGGCATCTAGCCCAGAGGACTGATGATCTTTCCGGCAGGCTTGATATGGGTCTGAGAGTGGCAGTTTCGAGTCGTCGCGAACATTTTATGCGCCTTCATGATGCATTGCTGCATAATGAACCGAAAGGTAGAGTTGAAGCTTTGCGGCAACGGGTTGAGCTTTTGTCTGTAAGGTCGGAAGGCTTGTTGAGACAACGGCTGGAGCTGCTTCGGCAGCGATTTTGCGATAATACCGCCAGGCTGGAAGTGCTTTCTCCGCTCAAAACACTTGCTCGCGGCTATGTCATTGCATCGCAAAGCGACGGTACGGTGGTGACAGAAGCAGGTCTGCTGGAAACCGGCGAACTGCTGCTGCTGAGATTTTATCAGGGACAGGCGCTTTGCCGGGTAGAGTCGTTGGATGCCTGCAAAACTTGACGTCCACAGTTGTTCCTGTATACAATCGCAAAATTTCGATTATGAGAGATCACGACTATGGCTACTACTGACAAATTTGAGGCGTCCCTTAAAAAACTTGAAGAAATTGTAAAGCGTCTTGAAACCGGATCACTTACGCTTGAGGAATCCTTGAAAGCCTTCGAAGAGGGAGTGAAGCACTCTGCTTTCTGTTCCAGCAGGCTTGATGATGCCGAACGGCGGGTCGAAATCCTGTTGAAACAGAAGGATGGTTCACTGATACGTGAGCCTTTTGAATCCGGGGAAGATTGAAGCCATTAAGCCGGTATAAAGGGAACAACTGATGGATTTGAAGGTATATTTAAAAGAACAGTGTGCATGTATTGATAAGGCGCTTGACCGTTTTCTCCCAAAGGAAACGGAGTTGCCTCATAGTATCCATAAAGCTATGCGTTACTCGGTTTTTGCCGGCGGCAAGCGTGTACGGCCTATCTTGATGCTGGCAGCCTGCCAGGCTGTTGGCGGGGACTACGGGCGAGCCATCCCGGCAGCATGTGCCATGGAGATGATTCATACCTACTCCCTGATTCATGACGATCTGCCGGCCATGGATGACGATGATTTCAGGCGCGGTAATCCGACTAATCACAAGGTTTTCGGTGAAGCGATAGCTATTCTTGCCGGCGATGCGCTTTTGACCGAGGCCTTCAAGCTGATTAGCGACCCTCGTTTTGCTGGTGGTTGTGAATCTTCCGGCCTGTTGGCTGTCATCCACGAAATTGCAACCTGCGCCGGTTCCTACGGAATGGTTGGTGGCCAGGTAATTGATATGGAGAGTGAGGGGCGTCATGATATTGATCTGGCGACCGTTCAGTATATTCATACTCACAAAACCGGAGCGCTGATCAAGGCATCGGTCGTGGCTGGGGCGCTTCTGGCTGGTGCAAAAGGTGAACATTTGACTGCGATTACCCGCTATGGTGAAGCCGCAGGACTGGCCTTCCAGATTGCTGATGATATTCTCGATATTGAAGGTACTACCGAGGAAATTGGGAAGGATGCCGGTAGTGACCAGGCCCGTGGCAAGGCCACATATCCCGCCGTAATGGGATTAGCCGCTGCCAAGGAAGAGGCTAAGTCAATGATGGATGAAGCTTTAAGGGCTCTGGAAATCTTTGGTGCCGAGGCGGAACCACTACGGGAAATTGCGCGGTACATTGTGCAGCGAAGAAACTGAAAATACTAAAAACTGAATAAATACGGGCTTATCCATGTCTCTTCTCGAAACAATAAACTCCCCCGAAGATCTCAAGCGTCTTCCGGTCTCCAGGCTTCCTGAGCTGGCCGCAGATTTGAGGCGGACCATCATCCTGACCTGTGCAGCCAATGGTGGACATTTGGCGCCGTCTCTGGGGGTTGTGGAATTAACGATTGCCCTGCACAAGGTTTTTACCACGCCATCGGATAAAATTGTCTGGGATGTGGGCCATCAGGCGTATGCTCACAAGCTGCTGACCGGTCGCCGCGAAAGCTTCAGTACATTGCGTACCCTGGATGGCATAAGCGGTTTTCCGAAGCGCCATGAGTCGCCCCATGATTCATTCGATGTCGGGCACTCTTCAACATCGATATCAGCCGCAACCGGTTTTGCTGTCGCCAGGGATCTGGCCGGACGGAAAGGTAAAGTGCTGGCGGTTATCGGTGACGGCTCCATGACCGGTGGCATCGCCTATGAGGGGATCAATCACGCGGGGCATCTCAACAAGGACATGATCATTATCCTGAACGATAACGAGATGTCGATAGCGGAAAATGTTGGGGCTCTCTCCACTTTTTTGATCCGCACGGCATCAAGCGAATTCGTCCAGCGTTTCAAAAAAAATACCGAATCTTTTCTCAAAAGATTGGAGGTGGGTAAAGGTGTCCTCCATGTAGCCCGCAAGATGGAGGAGTCATTCAAAGGCCTTTTCACACCCGGAATGCTTTTCGAGGCGTTCGGTTTTGAATACATCGGTCCTATCGATGGTCATGATCTGCCGGCGCTGATCGAGACTCTTGAAAATGTAAAGAAATTTGACAACGCAGTTCTCATTCACGTCTTGACTAAAAAGGGGATGGGTTACAAGCCAGCCGAAGATAATCCGGCACTGTTTCATGGCGTAGGTCCATTCGATATAAAAACAGGAAAAGTGCTCAAAGGGAAAGGTGGCGCCGCTTCATATACAGGGGTCTTTGGTGCTGCACTATGTAAACTGGCTGCTGAAGATGAACGGATTACCGCTATTACTGCAGCAATGCCGGACGGTACCGGTCTTACCCAATTCTCCAAAGAGTTTCCAGAGCGTTTTTTTGATGTTGGGATAGCCGAACAGCATGGTGTTACCTTTGCCGCAGGTCTGGCTGCTGGCGGTTATCGCCCGGTCTTTGCTGTATACTCCAGTTTTTTACAGCGCGCATATGACCAGGTTTGTCATGATGTCTGTCTGCAAAACCTGCCGGTTACGTTCGCCATAGATCGCGGCGGCGTTGTCGGGAGCGACGGCCCGACACATCACGGAGCCTTTGATCTTTCATATCTCCGCCATCTTCCCAACCTTACCCTGATGGCCCCCAAAGACGAAAACGAACTACAGCACATGCTGGCAACCGCGATCAATCTCGGTACTCCGGCTGCTGTACGTTACCCACGTGGAAATGGCTATGGTGTGGCATTAGATCAAACCTTTGACATTCTTCCGGTCGGTCGTGCCGAGTTGCTGCGGAAAGGAGATGCCGCTGCAATACTTGCTCTTGGCACGATGGTACGTCCGGCGTTCGAGGCTGCTGCCCTTCTGGATGCAGAAGGTGTTGCACTGACGGTTGTAAACGCCCGTTTTGTTAAGCCGCTTGATGACACATTAATTATTGAATTGGCAGAGAAATACGGAATTCTGATAACCATCGAGGAAAATGCGCTGCAAGGTGGCTTTGGTTCTGCCGTCCTAGAGCTGCTTGAACAGCGTGGCCTGAATGGGACACGTGTCCTGCGTCTAGGGTATCCGGATGCCTATATCCCACAGGGTGAACAGCACGAGCTGCGTACCATGATGGGACTGGATTGCTCTGGAATTACTGATTCCATCCGTAACTTTTTAAAGAGTGTGATTTGAGTTGTTAAGCCTTTATGGATGAATTGCGGTTTTAGCTGGTGAAGAAAATGATGCGCTAGTAAATTATATCTTGCATAGCAAAGACTGCCATGCTATATAACTTGTCTTTCGTCGGTGAGTAGCGCAGCCTGGTAGCGCACCTGCCTTGGGAGCAGGGGGTCGCTGGTTCGATTCCAGTCTCACCGACCAGATTTTTCAAGGGGTTACAGATTATTCTGTAACCCCTTTTCTGTTTGCAATTCCATTGACAGGCTACATCAGCTGGTTTTTACCACTGACATGAAATCAATTGTCAAAACTTATTACCGATAAGCAGCTATAAAGCTTGTGCTCTCGGCCTCTTGTGATGTAAAATTCCACAATTTAAGTCCAGCTGTGAATGGGATATGGCTCAGCAATCCGGGCAAGGGGTAGAATGCGTGAAAGGTAAGTTTGCGATTGAAAGAACCAAGTGGAGTGTTTGCTGTACATTGATCGTTGTCGGGCTTTTTACATTAACTTCGATTGCACTCGGTACTGACACTGATATAAGAAACGTCACAGATTTAAAATCGAAACCTTCCGGTGTGTTGGCAAATGCAGCGAATGCAGCTGCTGCTGCAGCCAATGCCGCTAATGCCGCGGCAAATGCAGCAAATGCAGCTGCCAAAGCTGCTACAGCGGCACTTAATGCAATCAATGGTATATTACAATCCCCAGTCACTCCACCAGATGCTGTGAAATCCCAGTCTGTTCAAAATCCTGCTGACCCAGCACAAAATTTACCACCAAATGCGATTGATTTGTTATTGGCTTCCCCTGCAAAAGAGCTCCAGAACGAGCCATCGGCCGGTGCCGTTGGGTTCGTCACTCCCGGAGAACAGAGTCTCGTAGGATTGGTTGGCAAGTTTGAAATCCCTGTATTCGCAGATGTAGGTGGTGAATTCACCAGAAATATTGCTGGCAATCAAATCCTGGAAAACGAGACTGCCGGCGAGATCGGTGAGACAAATCTTACAGAATCTATCCGTGCTGGCAGAGATTTCAGCCGTGAAAGCCTGGCTGCCAACATGCGAACCGAGCAGGCAAAAGCACAAACCGGACAGGCATTGGCTATCCTTTTGCCTTCGGTATCAGTACGAGCCAGCAGTGGTAGTGAAAACTCCGCACCCTCTGTTGCCATCGATTCGGCCACCGGAAAACCGAGATCCTCTGATACGCATAATCGTACAGATTTGTCACTCACTGTACGCCAGCCTCTCTTCGACCTGCCAAGCTTCCTGGATTGGCGCCGCCGTGGGGTTGTTGAAAACTCACGTAATGAAAGTTATCGTGTAAGCGATGGAGATGCATATATTTCTTCGGTGAACGCCTATCTTTCCTTAGTTTCCAGTCGTTTGCAGACTGATATGACACGCGATTTTGAGGCACAGCTTAATGAGCTTCTGGTTTATGTCGAAAAACGTGCCAGTGCCGGCGCTGCGAGCGTTTCTGATATGGCTCGCGTTCGTGCCCGCAGCCAGGGGGCAATGTCATCCCGTCTGGAACAGGAATCAGCTCATGCAGCATCCGGAGTCGAATTCGTTCGTCTGACCAACCTGGTGCCACGCACTGTCCGTTTGCCGGAGCTTGCTGATGTTGGTGCTCTGAAGTTGCCGGAATCGTTGGATGTCGCCGTAACTACAGCTATGTTATACAATCCGGAGATAGCCACTCTAAACGCTGAACTGCAAGCGGCTAAAATGGACCAGTCAGTTGCAAAAAGTCGCTTCCTGCCGCGTGTTGACGCGGAGTATACTGACAATTATTCACTGCATGCGGGAGGGGACACCAGCTCTGCAGGACAACGTGACAAGCGCCTCATGATGGTGCTTAACTGGAGCCTTTTCAGTGGTGGCAGTGACTACAAATATCACATTGAGCGTATTGCACGGCACAAGGAACTACAATACCGCCTGGATGACCAGCGCCGCCGCATAGTCCAAACGCTTTCAGCCAATTATGCCACGCTTGCAACAACCAGAGAGCGTCTTAATGCAGGCTATCGCGAGCTGAAATCGATGTCTACGGCAGCAGAGGCAATGTCAAAGAGAATGCTGTCAGGCAATCAGTCCCTGCTTGATCTGCTTGACGTTTATGACCGCTATTATCAGGCGCGTGTTCGCCTAGTCAATTTACATGTCCTTGAGATGAGTACAGTGACGCAGATAGTACGACTGACGATCGGCACTCCGGGGAAAGTTGTAGCACTTAAATCAAGCATAGATATTCCAACAGAACCAATAGGCGCTACAACACCGCCAGCCGCAGAAGTATCAACGCCAGTTGTGGCTCCGGCAGAGATCAACAACAGTGCCCCAAAAGATGCGACCACCCCCGCAATTGCGGAGAAACCGCTGCAGTCGGGTGCCGCTGTTGACGTCAAACAATGATTTTTTAGCCCTTATAAACAGGATGAGCGCGTTCACGAAATCATTTCTGCAAAAACCTCAGAAACAATTTCTAGCTTGCTAAAGGTGGATAAATCGAATGTCGATTGAAAATAAAAGCAACGACGGCTCGGATATTTTCTGGCCAGGATATGTAGACGCCGTCACCAATCTGGTGCTTAATCTTCTCTTCCTGCTGACTATCATGACCGTTGCAGTATTCATGTTTGCCCTGGAGTTGGGGCGAGCAAGTTTGGGTGGGACCGGAAAAACTCCGGTCGCTACCAGAAAGGCTGATGCTACGGCTGATCCAAAGTTGTCAGCTGATGCAATAAAGGAAAATGCCGCGCTAAAGCGTGAAATCCAGCTTTTGAATATGAAATTGGCGAAGATGGCTCCCTCAATTATTAAAGCCGGAGAACCTGTGAAGATCGTGCCGGCTACAGTTGGAGTACCGCAGCCGAAGAAGGGGTTGGATATAACTCTGGTTACCGATGCAGAAGTAATAGTTCGTTTTACCGATGAAGCGGTCTCGCTGACACCTGCAGAGTATAGCCAGTTGCGTGAAGCCTTAAAGACCATTGTTGCAAAAGGGAAGACGCGTATCTTTGTTGAAGTTCCGACCGGTTTCACCGAGGCTAAGCGTATGGGATTCTATCGGGCAATGGCTGTTCGTAACCTGCTGATTGAAATGAAAATGCCTCAAGACAATATTGATGTTTCGGTGCGAGAAGGTAAAAGCAATGCAAATGCCTCGCTGGTTAGGGTGAAGGCGCAATGACAGGTTCCAAACCAGGCAGGATTTATGATTTTTTTATAGATATCTCGCCACATCGGGTATTTGTACTAATACTGCTGGTCAGCAGCATCGGCGTACTGTTATGGGCCGGTTTCACCAATGTGGATATTATTGTGCGTACAGAGGGGCAGGTCATTCCCGCTGGCAAGTCGCAAATAGTTCAGCACCTTGAGGGAGGAATCGTCAGGAAAATTCTGGTTCAGGAAGGGCAGGTGGTAGTCGCCGGTCAGGCACTGATGGAATTGTCTGATATTCAGACACGATCAAATCTGGGGCAGGAACAGTCGAAACTGGAGGCGTTACGTGGTCGTGAAGCACGTCTGCTGGCGGAGGTAAATGGCCTTAGCACGATTACATTTCCGAAAAACTTGAACGACCCCAATGTTATTCGTGTCGAAACCGCTGCCTGGAGGGCGCGCCGCGCACAGCTTGCAGAAGAGGTGCAAGTGCTGCGATCACAAGGATCTCAGAAGAAAAATGAACTTACCGAAATAACCTCCAAACGGCAAAATCTGCTGGAGGAGTTAGAGCTGGCAAAAAAACAGCATAAGGTTATTGATGGATTGAGGAGAAATAACGCCGCCTCAGAACTTGAAGTGCTGGAAAGTCAGTCCCGTCTGCAACGTCTCAAATCGCAAATAGCTGAAGCGACCACCGCAGCTCCACGTATTCAGGATGCCCAGTCTGAGGCCGAATCGCGGGTGAATGAAGCTGTTGCGCGTTTTCGTGCAGAAGCCTCTTCAGCGATGACGCAAGTACGTGAAGAGCTTGCAAAATCAGGCCATGAAATCGGTACAAATGTCGATCGCCTTGACCGTAATATCGTGCGAACTCCGGTAGCAGGTTTAGTCAATAAACTCAACATAACCACTATTGGCGCGGTAGTCCGCCCCAGTGAGGTGCTGATGGAAATCACACCAAGCGATCAGCGTATTGTTATCCAAACAAGGGCAAATCCCAATGATCGTGCCAATCTGCGACGTGGCTTGCCAGCGCGGGTGCGCATTGGTGCTTATAATTACGCAACCTATGGCACGCTGGAAGGCCATGTCACTGATGTCAGTGCGGATACGATAAATGAAGAAAAAGGCGGCCGATATTACCGCGTGAACGTTGAAGTTGACGTTGCGACTGTCCTGACCGGCGGCCGGCAACCGGGCGCACTGGTTCCGGGTATGCCGGCCAGCGCAGACATTGTGGTTGGGAAGCGGACCATATTATCTTATATCCTTTCGCCGCTTTTGAAGTTTAGCGATGGGGCTTTTCGTGCTGGTTCAGCAATGGATCACAGAACTTATTGCAGCATTAGCAGCGTTTTGCAGGCAAATCCAATTTAACGAGAGAAATCATGCTTAAACAACTTAAAATGTACTACGTATTGGTAGGCCTTCCTTTTGCTCTTCTGCTGGTGGGGTCGGTTCTCTTCTTTGGAGCTATTAAATCCACAATTGTCCGCAACCCGCACCCGCAGATCAACTACGCCATTTTTGTTATAATTCTGGTCGGCGGTACCCTCATTATACTGAGCGTCCATAGAATGATGCGCGAGGCCAAAGCGCTCATGGAATTTTCCGACGCCATACGTGCTAACACTGACCTGGCTACACTGCAGGATATGGCTATTAATTACGACGGTGATATTTCCTACGTATTGCGCATGATAGCCGCATCTGGTGGCCGCACTATTTCCCATCAGGAACAGGCTGCGATAGAACATGAACTGGTAAAAGCCTCTACCCGCCTGACCCGCAGGAATGCCCTGCCGCAGTACCTGACCGGTTTGCTGGTCGGCATGGGTCTGCTCGGCACTTTCATCGGTCTACTGGCGACTCTAAATGATATTTCTGCTCTTATCGGCAGTTTTGCCGATCTTGACATGAGTACGGCAAACCCTATTGAAGTCTTTCGCAATATGATCGAACGGATGAAAGCCCCTATGTTGTCCATGGGTATAGCTTTCTCAGCCTCACTGTATGGCCTGCTTGGATCAATAGTTCTCGGCTTGATGATGGTCGGTATACGCCGTTTTCAAGGAGATATTCTCTCACTGCTTGGTTCCGAAGTAGCCCAGCATATTGAATTTGCTCTTGCCAACGACGGATTTACCTATAGTAAGGGTGCGCTCAAATTAGGCCTTGGACAGTTGCGTGGCGCCGCTGTTTCCGCACGGGATGTTGTTGCCCGTCCAACGCAGCCGCTTGCCATGAATATAACCACTGCGGCTTCCACGGGTGCGACAGCCGGATCCGCCCCTGATCAGTTTATTTCAAATGTCATTACTAACGGGTTGGCACCATCTGACGACCCGGCCGATACAAAAACAGCGTCGATCGGTCAGGCAGGACTTGCAGGCGAAAAAGCAGTGTCAGCGATACACACCGGTGATGAAGCACGAATATTGACCCGTATCGAAGAACGGCTGGCCGAATCGACTCGCTTGCAACAACGCACACTGAGTACTGAAATTGACGATTTTCAAAAGCAGCGCGGCGACATGTTGCGTACCCTTACGGAGCAAACTGAGGCCAGCAATAACTTCCGTGGCGAGTTACAACGCCTGGGCAGGCAGCTTGGCACAATACTTGGCATCATGGAGAAGGGTAACGGTGAGGTGTTGACTCAAATGTCGGAACTGATCGTACGCATGGCGGGCGATTCCACGGAAACGCATAAACTTCTGATCCTCCAGATAGAAGAACAGCAGAGATTAAATGAGACGCTCAAGTCGTATATCGAAGCAGCAGGCGTAACAAAAATGTAGATTGCATAAAAAACTTCGGACACTCATACAGGTTAGGTTCAGTGTTTTTCAGCATGATGAGAGCAGGCGGAAGGAGATACACAGATGGCAAACGAGACCAATATCGAACGTGGCAAAACATTACTGAAAGCACTTTCTCAGGGGCAGGATGTTGAGCGTGCTGTTTTAGAGTCGGACGGGACCGTTACCATCTCCAAGAGTGAAGCAACCCTTCAATCGGTTGATGTTGCTGATGTTGATTTATTGCTAAGTTTTTCTGACGGCACCTTTGTCATAATCCCCAATGGTGCGCTTGATGCGATCAGCGACACTCCGCATACCGTGATCTTTAATGATTCCAAAGACACCCTGAGCAGCCTGTTCAAAATGGTTGGCATCAGCAACCCTGCCAAAGCGGGCAGCTTGCGGGTCGTCAGTGAAAATATTGATGCCGCCCAGCCTCCAGCCGAAGAGTATGCAATCTCAAACGATGAGCCGCTCCCAGAAACTCCGATAGCACCTGCTCCGATGGCCAAGTTAAGCTCATTTACGGGTAAGGGGCCAGGCCTTGGCGGCAGCGGGTCAGGCGAGGGCGAAGTTCCGGCGACGGTGTCACCTATGGCAACGCCACAACCCCCGGTTTATCGTGTCGGACAGAAGTCACAGCAGACTATAGAGGACCTTCTGAACGCCACAGGTCTGGGCATGCCAAATATTGTCTCTGAGCTGTACACCTCATCCAATTTCAAGGTCACTCCGTCGGGACGTACGGATTTACCGCTGGGCGCATTTGACCCAAACGCCAGCACGAGTCAGCTGGCAGAGCGTGTCAGTCCTACAAAACAGGCAACAATTGAGGCGATCAACGGCACTGCCGGGAACGATACCATAGATTTTAACCCTGCCTTTAGTATCGGCGAGGAACAATGGAGTAAAACCCTTCATCTCACCATCAACAACTTTTCTGATCTTGCATCCATTCAGCTGGTGTTCAATGCTGCCAGGATCGCCCAAATCCCTGGTTTTGAACTCGTCGGTCTTGATGGAGCAATTATAACCAGAGATAGTCCCACCTCCAACTCCTGGCATGTTACCCCCACGGCAGGAATGCTGCTGAGCGGCGTAAATATTGCCATGATCTATAATGTAAATGATAGTGCCGCCCCTGTGGACTTTGGGGCTGATGTCATTATCAATGGTCATGCCGGGCCTTTTGAGTTTGAACTGACCAACAATCTAAACTTTACCTGGCGTGAAGCTGTAACTCCGGATGACTTTACCGTCACCAGTATTGCAGGCGACCCACTGATGGTCTTGCCTCGCGACGGGGTCGGGGTAGAGGTAAATGCTGGCGATGGTAACGATATAATTAACTCTGGTGCTGGGCCTGATCTCATCCATGGCGGAAATGGCGATGACATCATTAATGCCGGGACTGGAAATGATGTTTTGGATGGCGGACCAGGCGGGGACAGCCTCAATGGTGGGGTTGGAAAAGACACTGTCACGTACGAAAACTCTGTGGCTGGAATAGGGGTAACCGCTCGGCTTGATACAAACGGTGCAGGCAATGCCGGCGAAGCTTCTGGTGACACCTATGGCAGCATCGAAAACCTCACCGGTTCAAACTACAACGACATACTGATTGGTGATAACGGTAGTAATGTCCTGAATGGCGGCACCGGTGACGATGTTCTGGAAGGGATGGGGAGCGCCGATTCTCTTATCGGAGGGACTGGCAGCAATACTGCAAGCTACGAGCATGCAACAGTTGGCGTAAAAGCCTCACTTGTAACCTCTGGTTCAAATGCCGGTCTGGATGCAGTTGGCGATACGTATGCACAAATCCAGAATTTAACCGGCTCCACACACGATGATACCCTGATTGGCGATGGCGGTGTCAATACCCTGAATGGCGGCGTGGGCAACGATATCCTGGAAGGATTGGGTGGCGCTGATATCCTGATCGGCGGTTCTGGCAGTAACACTGCCAGCTACGATCTTGCTACCGTTGGTGTCACTGCTTCACTTGACACCCCTGGCATTAATACCGGTGATGCTGCGGATGACAGCTATAGTCAAATCCAGAATTTGACCGGGTCTGCCTTCAACGATACCTTGGTCGGTGACGGGGATGCCAACGTTTTGAATGGCGGTGCTGGTGACGATATCCTGGAAGGGATGGATGGAGCCGACTTACTCAATGGTGGCATTAGTGGCACAGATACAGCCAGTTATGCCCGGGCCAGCACCTTTACCGCAGCATCTCTCACCACCGGTCTGGCTGGTTTCAATAGTGCTGGCGATGCTCAGGGAGATTCCTACGCAAATATTACAAACCTCATCGGTTCAAACTACAACGATATCTTGATTGGTAAAGTAAGTGCCAACGTTCTCAATGGCGGCAGCGGCGATGACATTCTGGAAGGTTTGGGTGGTGCCGACAGTCTGATCGGTGGTACCGGCAGCAATACTGCCAGCTATGAACATGGAGCAACCGGTGTAACAGCATCTCTCGACAATCCAGGCATTAATACCTTTGATGCTGCCGGTGATACGTATAGTCAAATCCAGAACTTAACCGGCTCTGCCTACAACGACACCCTGATTGGTGATAACGGGATTAACATTCTTAACGGCGGTGCTGGTGACGATATACTTGAAGGTATGGGCGGCAACGACGTGCTCAATGGCGGAGTCAGCGGTGTTGATACCGCCAGCTACGACCGCTCCAGCGTTTCTGTCTCAGCGTCACTTACATCCATTACCGGTTTTATTAGCGCAGGCGATGCACAGGGAGATACCTATACAAATATTACAAACCTCACAGGTTCAAACTATAACGACACCCTGATTGGTAACGGTAGTACCAATGTTCTGAATGGTGGAGGTGGAGACGATATTCTGGAAGGTCTTACAGGTGCTGATACACTGATTGGCGGCACAGGCAACAACACGGCCAGTTATGAACATGCCGCTGCAGTTGCTGGCTTGACTGGATTAACGATCTCGCTCACCAATCCAAGCGCAAACACTGGTGATGCTGCAGGCGACACCTATGCGCAAATACAGAATTTGACCGGTTCTGCTTTCAATGACACCATGGCTGGTGACGGCAGCAGTAACATTCTGAATGGCGGAACTGGCGATGATTTGCTGGAAGGCATGGGTAACGCCGATATTCTTCACGGTGGCGACGGCATTGATACTGCCAGTTACGCCCATGCCAGCACCTATGTCGTGGCATCGCTTACCTCAGGACTGGCTGGTTTCAGCAGTGCCGGTGATGCGGCGGGTGATACCTACAGTCTTGTTGAAAATCTGATCGGTACTGATTACAACGACACACTGATCGGTAACAGCGTTGCTAACTCAATCTATGGCGGCGCTGGCGACGACATTCTCGAAGGCATAGGTGGAAGTGACACTTATGATGGCGGGACCGGGAGCAACACTGTCAGCTATGCTCACGCTTCTGATGTTGGCCTAGGAGTTGGTGTAACAGCCTCACTGCTCACACCATTGGATCCGACGGGAAATTCCGGTGCAGCGTCTGGTGATCTTTACACCAATATTCAAAATCTGACCGGGTCTGATTTCAATGACACGCTGACCGGTGATGCCAATAACAACATTCTGATCGGCGGCGGTGGTGACGACACGCTGACCGGTGGAGCGGGTACGGATACCATTTACGGAGGGCTTGGTGACGATAGCATCATTGACGATGGCATCGGAGTTGCCAAGCTTTACGGTGAGGCAGGAGACGATACGTTCCATATTACCAGTGCGGACGCGAGTGTGGATATCATCGACGGTGGTGACAAAACAGCCTTGCGCTTGGGCGGTATATGGAGCGGTTCTGGTGATACGATTTCCTGGGAACAAGCAAGCACTAATCGCATAGATGTAGATATGATAAATCATCTGATTTATGTCAGGGCACCAGTGACTGGAAACTACATAAATTTTTCAAATGTTGAAAATTTCACGGTCACCGGCACCAATTCGATCTACATCACCCTTGACAACTACTCAAATACGATTAATGCCACCAGTAATGGTACGGCAAATATCGACTATGTATTTTACCAAAACTCATTGGGAAGCCTTGATCTGCATCTGGCCTGGGACGGAGTAAATCCTAACGTCACAGGTGGCAGCAGTGTGTTGGACAACTATAACGCGGCGACACATACCTGGACAGGCATCGGAGATACTCTCAAGGGGATCGAATATGTGTACAACGCCAGCAACTATGCCGACAATATTTATGGCAGTGATGGCGTAAACAACTGGCTAGCAGGCAGTCTGGGCTCCGACTATATCAATGGAGGTACCGGAACAGATACGGTATACCTTGACCCAGGCAGGAGCCAGACCGTAGTTGCTTCTCTCCTGGCCGCTACCCAGAATACGCAAATGGGCATCGTCATGTCCGACACAGCGCAGGGCGATGTCTATGTCAATATTGAAAATATCTACTCCAGCGGTGGTGCCGACCAACTGTATGGTAATGCAGGGGCCAACGTACTCAGTTCCAACGGTACGATGGAAGGTTTTGTCGGTACGGACAATTTGGTCAGCCTGAATGGTGCTAACGCTACAGCCAGTTATGCCAATGCCGGTGATGCCTATCTGGCAGCGCAAGGTATCACGACGGCGGCTTCGCTGGGTGTGACCGTCAATCTTACTGGTGCGGGCTTTGCCAGCTATTTTTCTGGGGTCTCGGCAACTTCTGGCTTGGGCATTGCGGTTGCCAATACCGGGGATGCCCTTGGGGATACCTATACCAACAACATGTATGGCCTGAAAGGTTCCGCATTTAACGACATTTTAATTGCCAATTCACTCAACAATACGATCATCGGTGGTGATGGCAATGACCTGATGGAGGGTTTAGGCGGGGCAGACAGCTTCAATGGCGGTCTGGGTATCGATACGGTCAGTTATGCTCATGCCACGTCCGGTGTCATTATGGATTTGGGCACATCAGGTCTTTACATTGCGGTAAACTCCGCCGGTGTTGTGAGCGATGCGGCAACGGTGGCGGCTGGGGTGGTGACAGCAGTGGATACCTATGCCGGTGTTGAAAATGTGATTGGGTCTATTTTTAATGACACCTTGGCTGGTAACTCTTTGGATAACGTCCTTAACGGAGGAGCTGGCAATGGCAATGACATCCTGGATGGTGGTGCCAATACTGCTGGTGGATTTGACACCGCAAGTTATGCCTATGCCACCGGAGCAGTAACAGTTAGTCTGGCGCTATCTGGGTCACAGAACACTATCAATGCCGGGTCCGATACGCTGATCAACATAGAAGGTCTGCTTGGTTCCGACAACAACGATACTCTGATCGGCAATGCAAACAATAACTGGATTGATGGTGGTGACGGCGCTGACACCCTTGATGGCGGAACCGGGGTAGATACACTCTCCTACGCCTCCGCTACGACCGGGATTACCATAACACTGAATGATTTAAATGCCACACACACTCTTTCCGCTTCGAACACCCAAGGCGATTCGTTGACTGACTTCGAAAACCTGATCGGTTCTGACTACAATGATACACTGCACGGTGATTCTCTGAGCAATGTAATCGAAGGGGGGCTGGGCAACGACATTCTGGATGGCGGTGCTAATATCTCCGGTATTGGCGACACGGTCAGCTATGCTCATGCCATTGCCGGTGTTACGGTCAGTCTGGCGACGGGGGTGTCGCAGAATACGTTTGCTGCGGGAGGGGATACCCTCAGTAACTTTGAAAACCTGACCGGATCAGATTATGGAGATACCCTGACCGGCGACAACTTGTCCAACATCATTGCTGGCGGAGAGGGCAACGACCTGCTGTATGCTAACGCCTCTGGTGCTACGTTGATCGCTGGCGTCGGCGATCAGCTGTTGGGTGGCAACGGTACGGATACGGTTAGTTTCAAGTACTCCGGCGCGGTCACTGTAACCATCAACGGTACAGCCGTTCACGACGGGGTTACCGATACCATGACCGGTATCGAGAATCTGGTCGGTTCCACCAACGCAGACTTCATTTACGGCGATGGCAACGATAACGTCATTGATGGCGGCGGGGGTAACGATTATATTGACGGGGGTGCCGGTAACGATACCGTTACTTTTACCAGTGCGAGTGGGGCGGTGACGGTCGATTTGAACAATCATTCAGCTATCGGCTATGGCACCAACCAGTTATACAATATGGAGCATATCATCGGTTCAGGTTATGACGATACCCTGACAGGAAACAGCTCAAATAACATTATTGAAGGGGGAGCCGGTAACGATTGGATGGACGGCGGGACCGCTACTGATACAGCATCCTACAGTACAGCTGGTAGTGGTGTCACCGTCAGTCTGGCTATTCACACGGCACAGAACACAGTTGGTGCTGGCACCGACACGCTTTATTACAACGCACTCAGCAGTCACTCCTTTGAAAACCTGACCGGTTCGGCGTATAACGACGCCCTTACAGGAGATACCGCAGCCAACACCCTTGATGGCGGAGCCGGAGATGACCTGCTAAACGGTGGGTTTGGCGCTGATATTTTAATAGGCGGCACTGGCAGTGATACGGTCTCTTACGCTGGTTCCACTGCGGTAACGGTGAATCTAACTTCATCCGCCTATCGAGGGGTGAACCAAGGCCTAGTGTATAGCGGCTTTGGCGGGGCGGGGGATGCTACGGGGGATACCTACAGCGGCATTGAAAATGTCACCGGTTCTGATAGCAATGATGCATTGATGGGAACCACAGGCAATAACATTATGACGGGTGGGCTGGGCAATGACCTTATCTATGGAGAGTCCGGCAACGACGTTATCTATGCCAATCAGGGCCGTGACACTGTCTATGGTGAAGCAAACAACGATACATTCTACGTCTCGTCATTGAGCGGCAATCTACCTACCATTATTGACGGCGGTGCTCGCGACGCGGGTAACATCCAGAATCACGGCGGCAACGTCATGGTGTTACAGGATCTTGTCAATAACGGGAGTTATAACATGACTGACCTGGCCAGCCTTAATAGCCGACTGGTAAGCATCGATACACTGAATATTCGGGATGGTGCTTCAACTGCCATTACTCTTTCCAGCCAGGATATTCAAAATATGGTTGACAATACTAACGCGTCTCAACTGTTTGTAGAGGCGAACTCCGGTGACACGCTCTTTATCTCACTTGCGGTCGGTCAAACACAGGGTATCAGTTCTATAACCAGTGCCGCAAACGGGTCAGTCTATACGGATTATACGATATTCAACTCATCGAATGTTCAGGTGGCGCAGGTCCACTGGCATACGGCTTGATACATATATTTTATATTTTATGAAAGACCTACTTGATGATAGATAACTCCGTTTCTCCGACAACAAACATCCACACAGACAAACTTGACAAACAAGCCCTGCTTGCCGCTGCCAGTGTACTCTGCGGCGCCAACAAAACCGCGGCATCACTGCTGAGAACGGTATTTAAGCGTCTCGCCACAAACACCAAAAACTGGGCTAAGCAAGCCCGCAGGTTTGACCGTTTTGGACTCTCAGCACGCTATTTTACAGGGCCGCTCCGAGACGCTCTCACGCTGCCGGGTGATCTTGTCCTGCTGCATATTACAGAGAATAGCTTTATGTTGTTGCATCGTCATGAACAGCGCTGGTTACTTATAGGAAGTGAAGGCACTCCGTTGCCAGACCCGGTTGACGTTGATAGTGAGGCTTATGTCGAGGCTGTGGTGCTGAATATGCCTTTGGCAAAAGATAAGACATCAGGGGGCTTTGCTTCACTGGCTGCACTCTGGCCGGAACTGCGCGCTGCCTGGGCCGAAGTCGGCATTGCCAGCCTCTTCATCAATGCCGGACAACTTTTGCTGCCGCTATTCTCGATGCTGGTTTACGATAAAATTGCCCAAAATGGTCTGTTTGAAACACTGTGGGCCCTGACGTTTGGTATGGTACTCTATATCGCTACTGACGCCGGCATGCGCCTTGTACGTTGTTGGTCAACCGAGCGTATCGGCGTGGATCTGACCCTGCGTGGTGACGAATCACTCTGGGCAAAGCTGGTTTCCCAGGTAGATTTGCCGGCAGGTGGATTCTCGCGGTTTATATCCAACTACCGCGATCTTACCCTGTCGCGAGATTTCGTTTCCTCCAGCTACCTGCTGTCTGTGGCGGATATTCCTTTTCTGCTGCTTTACCTGACTGTTATAGGCATTATCGCCTGGCCTCTCATGATTGTCGCTCTTCTGCTTGTGTTGCTTTATGGCGGAGTCGGTCTGCTGATGCAATTGCGGGTAAACAATCTTAACAAGGAGGCGGAGCGGAACAATACGCGGAAGCTGTCTTTCATGGGAGAGGTGTTGGGTTGTCTGGATGTGACCCGTACCGCTCCGGGGTCGGGCGCTTTTCTGCGGCGCTGGCGTGAACTGGCCGAACATTCTGCAAAGTTTGATGCAAAAAGGCGTTTAGCCGTGAGTCATATGGGGATGTTTTCTTCGATAATGCTGACAGCTACAACAGTGGTGATACTGGTAGCGGGTGTATATATGATTCATGCGCAAGCGCTGAGCATCGGCAAACTCATCGCATGTAACCTGTTGGCTAACCGGGCAATGGGCCTGGTTGCCTCATTATTTGCCGTGACCGGCAAGTGGGAGGATTTTCAACGCGCTGCGGCACGTATGGAAAGCAGCCTGGAAACTATCGTGGAGCGGGAGTGTACCCCGCGACCAACAACGATGGGCCATATTTCAGTCATCGGACTCGGCAAACATTATGAAGGGCGTCCTGCGGCGCTAGAGGCGGTCTCTCTCTCGGTTGCACCGGGTGAGCGGATAGCTTTGCTTGGTCGTCCTGGTGCCGGTAAAACTACTTTGCTACGCTGCCTTGCAGGGCTCTGCCGGGCCGATGCCGGGCAAATTCTTATCGATGGCCTGGCTCTGGATGATATTGCACGTTTTGATCGTATGCGATGGATGGCGTACAAACCACAGGACCCTGAGGTGTTTGCCGGTACTCTTGAGGACAATCTTCGTATTGCCGGGAGCAGGGACAGGAATCGTTTTTCCGAGGCGATATGGGCCTCCGGGCTTGAAAACGAATTCCAAAGTGGTCGGATGTCACTGGGCATGCAGCTGAGCGAACGGGGTGGTAATCTTTCCGGTGGCCAACGTCAGAAGGTGGCGCTGGCCCGTACCTTTGCCCAGTCTAGTCGTATCCTGTTATTGGATGAACCGACCCTGGGTTTGGACCCTGAAAGTGAACGTATGCTGGCGGAACGTTTGCCAAAGCTTCTCGGCGACTCCTCGGTACTTATTATGACTACACACAGCTCCATCATGCTCAGCACCGTCCAAAGAGTTATTGCGCTGGACGGCGGTCGAGTGGTTGCCGATGGACCTCGCGAAAAACTGGTCACAATCGGGTAATTCCAATACCAAATCAAAGCGCTATCATCGTTGGCTCGTCTTCGGCACCTCAACGTACTGGTCAGTACGCCTCGGCGTCTCAATCCTCGCCGCCTTGATTTCATCTTTGATTTGAAATTGGTATAACCAGCTATTTCATCAATGTTTTTAAAGCCTGCTTCAGCAGTCCTTCTACCGAAACGCCACCGCCAGCGTCCAGTCCAGCCAGCGCTTTTCGCACTTGCGGTTCCTTATAACCGAGATTGAGCAATGCAGAAATTACGTCCTCTGCAACATCATCCGCCGGTATTGCCCTGACATCGGCAGCAGGAAGAGATGATAAATCCAGCTTGCCGACTTTGTCTTTCAGCTCAAGCACCAGGCGCTCCGCCGTTTTTTTACCGATCCCCGGAATGGTTGAAAGTTTGCCAAGATCGCTCTGCGTCAATGCCTGAGCAAGCGGGCCTGGCTGAATGTTGGAGAGGATGTCGCGGGCCAGTTTGGGGCCTACGCCGGAAACAGCAATCAGCATCTGGAAGAAGGATTTTTCCAGCCGTGTGCGGAATCCGTAAAGCAGTATTGCATCCTCTCTGACACTGGTGTGGATGTGCAGCGATGTCATGCCACCCTCTTCGGGTAGTTCATAGTAAGTAGAAAATGGAATGTGTACCCGGTAACCGACCCCCTGCACATCGAGTACGATATGGTCAGGTGATTTATGGGCGATAAGGCCGGTCAGAAGTGCAATCATAGCTTCATGTCCCTCCAGGATGTTTTTTGTTTTTTAGTGTTAGCGCTGTTGCCTGATATCTGTTTGAGGCCGAATGAGTTGATGTGGCAGATTGCGACTGCAAGTGCGTCTGATGCATCCGCCTGGGCAATTTCCGGTAAGCCGAGCAGCGCCTTTACCATCTTCTGTACCTGCTCTTTTTCTGCTTTCCCTTGACCCGCTACGGCCTGCTTGACCTGCAAAGCAGTATATTCGGCGACAGGTAAACCACAATGTACCGCTGCGACAATGGCGGCACCACGTGCCTGCCCAAGTTTAAGGGCACTCTGGGGATTTGTCGCAAAAAAAATGTTCTCAATTGCGACCTCGTCGGGGCGATACTGGGCGATGACCTCCTGAAGGCCGTCAAATATTTTTTTGAGACGTCCGGGGAAATCTGCCGCTGTATCAGTAAAAATAGCGCCATTATCAATGTGAACCAGGCGATTGCCGACCTTATGCACTATGCCGTAGCCGGTAATGCGTGATCCTGGATCTATGCCGAGGACAATCATGGTACGGTTCCTTTACCAACCCTCAAAAACAGGATAAGTGCGTTAACGAAGTTATTTCCTGCCAGAACCTGCATAAAACAACTTCTAACGTACTAAAAAAATCAGGCGTCCGATGTTTTGGACGCCCGGTGTAGGTAAGATTTCAGTGTCGGATTTTATTTGCGCAAAACTTTGATGACAGCTGAGAAATCCTCTTCACCAAGACCGGCATCGACACCAGCCTGATAGACCTTGCTGGCAGATTCAGCTGCCGGCAGCGTCAGCCCGAGGAGTCTGGCGGCATTCATGACCATATGCATCTGGTCGTTGACATATTTGAGGGCCAGGCTGCGGGAGAAGTCGCCACGGGCCATTGCGCGACCTTTAAGATGAAAAAGTGGTGATGCGACACCACGGGTATCGAGTACTTCCAAAATCTTATCGGCGTTAAACCCCATTTTTTCTCCAAATACCAGGCCTTCTGCCAGTACCTGAACCAGTTCCGCCTGCACCAGATTAACTATAAACTTCATCTTGGTGGCGTCACCAATTTTGCCAACATGAATTGTATTAAGTCCAAAAAAGGAGAATGGTTCCCTGCATTTACCAACAAGAGCCTGGTCACCAGCTGTGATGATGGTCATAAGCCCGTTGACGGCGTGATCTTTGCTCCCCCACACAGGTGCATCCAGATACTGAACATTCTTCTTGGCACATTCTTCAGCCAGTTTCATTGTGGTTTCAAGTGAGTGTGATCCCATGTCAGCGAGGATCGTGCCACTATCAATTCCGGCCAAAATTCCTTTTTCACCGAAAAAGAGTGGACCCAGCTCATCACCCTCAGGAACGATGGCGATGACAAGATCCCGCCCCTTGGCCGCTTCAAGTGCTGAAGATGCCGCTTTGACGCCAGATACGGCCAGCTCCTGTACGATTGCCAGTTCAGTGTCATACACGGTCAGTTCATAGCTTCCTTTGGCCAAATTTGCAGCCATATGTCGTCCAACAGTACCAAGTCCAATAAAACCGATTTTTTGTAGTAACATGCAATACCCCCTGAACTGGTTGCTATAAAATAGTGTTTCAATTTATATGAGTTTTTGCCGGCTGGCAATAATCAAATACAATAGTCCATGTTTTTTTTAGTAAGTTAGCAATTCTACTGTTTGTCAGGGTTAAGTAAGCTGCATCAGCGAAATACTTTAACGCCGATACGGTCACAAATACCTGATAAACAGCAGCTTGAACAGCGAGGCGAAACCGGGTGGCAATGATTTTGCCCGAATGCGACCAACAGGTCGTTAATCTCGATCCAATATTCAGGGGGGAGTTGAAGTCTCAATATCCTTTCGGTCTCATCAGGATTTTTGGTCGTCACATATCCCAAGCGGTTGCATATACGGTGAACGTGGATATCCACGCAAATTCCTGGTTTGCCAAATCCGAGCGTCACAACGAGATTGGCGGTTTTGCGCCCGACCCCTTTAAAACGGAGCAACTCATCAATATTGTCCGGTACGATGCCGTGATATTCTTCCACTAACCTTTGTGATAAAAGTGATATCTGTGCCGCTTTGGTGCGATAAAAACCGGCTGGATAGATCAGTTGCGATATTTCGTCAGCAGGTAATTTAGCCATCTCTTCAGTTGTCTGCGCATGTGCAAAAAGTCGTGCAGAAGCCAGGGCTGTAACCTCATCTTTGGTGCGCAACGATATAATACAGGAGATCAAAACCTTGAAGGGGCTGCCGTTACATTGGGCAACTATTGTAACCGCCGGCGTCTGCCAACTTTTATATTCTTCCCGTAGAGTAGCGATAACGGCATGTATATCCTCTGATTTCATAGCCCGGATTCTATCCTAAGCAGAATTGCACTGCAATAGCGGTTTTACTTTTTTGTCTTGGCGGGTTAGTATGCCAGCATGAATATAGATTTGCATATACATTCCAGTTTTTCGGACGGTGCTTTTACCCCCTCCGAACTTGTTGCACTCGCCGTAAAAAGTGATGTGCGTGTGATTGCTATTGCCGACCACGATTCGGTGGCGGGCGTTGAGGAAGCTACAGTATCCGGTGGGGGCATTGGGATCGAAGTCCTGCCGGCAGTCGAACTCTCTGTGCAGTTTAAAGAGTGGCAGGATGTTCATTTGCTTGGCTATGGTATTGACTATCGTGATGAAGGGTTCATACAAAATCTCGAAAGATTCAGGCGTCACCGGGATGGACGCAATGATGAAATACTCGATCGAGTGAATGAGCTGCTGAGTGCCGAAGGTCGCATTGCTCTGGATAGTGATCGTGTCCGCTCTTTCGCCCGTGATTCCATTGGTCGTCCTCATATTGCCCGGGCATTACTGGAACAGGGGTATGCTGACTCTGTAGAAGATGCGTTTCGGCGCTATCTCGTACCATGCAACGTCCCTAAATTCTACTGGCCGATTGATGAGGCAATTGCTGAAATCCATCGTATTGGCGGCGTAGCTGTACTTGCGCACCCGACTAGCATGTCCAAGGATACCGTCATACTAGGTGCTGTCATTACTGATCTTCAACTATCAGGTCTTGACGGTATTGAGGTCTATAACAATATGGGGTGGCCGCTTGAGATTGAATTTTTAAGGCGTACTGCGATAGATAACGGACTGTTAATGACAGCCGGTTCAGATTTTCATGGGATCGAGGATGGCCTTGAAATTGGAAGAGGGCGAGAAGGTATGCGCTTTGACAGCACCCTGCTCGCCCCCCTGTATGAACGGATACAGCAAATGAAAATTTATCCTTAAAAAAGCAGTTATCCGCAGATATACGCAGATAAATCAAAAACTTGAAACAAATACTGGTTTAACCAAAAAGGAGACCATGTTTTTTTAAATAACTATTGGTTTTATCTGCGTTAATCTGCGGTATCTGCGGACCAACAGCCGTTTATAGGTTTAACAGCTACATTTTTTCCTTGTATGCTTTGTAGTCAAATACGTGAATATCTTCGATTACCGACGTAACTCCCTTGATTGATTTGACAATTGCGATGGCTGCTGCTTTCTGAGCCTCAGAAACGATATAGCCGCTGATTGAAACCGTTCCTTTGTTAATTGAAATTGTGAATGGACGATAATCCTCCAAAACTGGTGCGTTCAGGAGTGCGGTTTCGATTTTCTTTGACAAAATAACACTGTCTATTATAGCAGCTGACTGTTTGTCAGACTCTTTTATGGCCGGCTCTTTGATCGTTGCAGCAATACAATCAACAATTGTTGATTGTGAAAGCCTGGAAGTGTTGAATACCAGGTCATAATGGTTTGGATCATGCCAGTCGCGATCAAAATAGAAGTGTATGAAGCCGCCCCGTTGGTGGTCACTGCGGCGTATAAGTGAACGGGCCATGTCAGGATCAATCCACTCCCTTTCAGCAAACCTCTCCACACGTTCTTCGAAATCTGCAATGAAACGGAGACGGAGAACGTTTCTGCAGTCCTTCAGCAGGTCCTGACCACCCCGTCCATAAATCACAACATTACCTTTGCGGGCAAGATCCAGGATAATCAATTCGATTGCATTAAGGGCAGCGGCGCGTTTGCGATCTTCTGCAGTAACATAGGAAGGCGGCTTTTCATCAACCATTTGCAGCATTTCCGGCGTAAGGCCGTATTTGGCGGCAAGTGATTTGATCCGTGCCCCATCTATCAGGGTGTATTTGAGCTTCTGGGCAATCTCTGAAGCAATTTGATAGGCTCCGGTACCCATTTCGCGTGATACGGTAATAATTGCCATTAGCCAGCCTCCAATAAAGTGAATCAGTTTAGTCGCTTATAGCATGTAATAGTTGTGTATACAAGCCGATCATGATAGCGTTTCCAACTATCCTACTACATGGTGGTTTGTGTGCCCGACGTTATTCTATTCTTGTTCCGCTTTTTACTATTTGCCTTGGTACACTCGGTTTTGGCGATACCGTCCCTCAAAAAGAGATGTATCGGACAAAACCGTCATCTTCGTCGATTCTACCGCTTGTATTACAACCTTGTCTCTATTGTGCTCTTCAGTTGGGTTATGGCTACACTCAGGAATTCAGCTGTTCTTTATGTAGTACCGGGAATATGGAGTCTTGTATTGTACTCCATGCAAATGGTTTTTATAATAATTCTGGTCGCTTGCGCCCGTCAGACAGGAGTCGCAGAGTTTCTCGGGGTGACTGGTGAAGCTTCAGACGAGTTGAAAATTCCTAAGCTGATTACCGATGGCTGGTACCGGGTGGTGCGACATCCGCTATACCTGTTTTCAATGCTGTTTTTACTCAGTAATCCAGTTATAAGTGTTCGCTGGCTACTGTTGACGCTGCTTTCTGCCGTATATTTTGTTGCCGGCGCTCTTCTTGAGGAACGTCGACTGCTCCAGGAATTTGGAGACGAATACCGCGCTTATCAACTTACCGTCCCGTTCATGATTCCCCGCATATTCATCAGATAGTCTATCACCGTATTGAAGGTATATTTCTGCTATGATACTGCTGTAACTGAGATCGATACCACAAGCCTGCTTAGGGAATTACCGTATTGTACCTCCAACGGTATTTTTAGTATTGCTCCGTCGACAAAAATGTCTTTGGACAGTAGAGTTACAATTGGCTTGACTACTGGCGGCTGTATAGCAAGAATTTCTGGTGGGCATGACTCTGTTGATGAATCAAAAGTAACGGCTGAGCCTGGGGTATTGGCGTCAACTGTCAGGACTGTCCCTTCTGTTTTATCAGACTGATCATCGTGCTGATTTAACCGGTCTAGTATCTGGCGGGAGAGTTCCGTCAAAGCCTCAAGCAATCCCTCTCCGCTGGCGGCGTTTGAACAACAGGTCGTTAGGGTAGAAAGATCCAAATCTGCGGCAACCGCCGTAGTGTGGCCTTTCCAATATCCATCGGTAAAATCATTTAGTTGCAGAACGGCCGGCGTTTCGTAAAAACCTACTCCATAGGCTGACAGAAAATTCCGCAGTTGCGAAACACTCTCATTGGTTTCAATTGCCTGCTCAACAGCCGGATCAACCATTATTATGACGCCGTCGGTGCCTTTGAGCGTCATTTTCCAGGTAGCCGGATTAGTGACGATTCCGGTAAGCGTATAGACATGCAGGCGGACACGATAACCGTTAGGTAACGGGGTTTCAAATGGACTGAAATCAAAGAATAAAAGATTGTCAGCACCGGCTGGAACACTCTTCAAATCACCGCGCAAGGAAGGTTTTATCCGCGAATAAATATAGGTAAGAGCAGTTTTTTTACCGCTTCCAGCAGGTCCGTAATATACAATTTTTGCGTTAATTTCTTTTTTTGCATGATTAACTACTGCCATGAACAACTCCCGCCTATTTTTTCTTGTTCAACAGAAGCCGTTTTGCCATGGTCGAGATAACCGAAGAGATGTTTTTGCTTTTGGCAAAGAAAGAAAGATCCTTCTCGCTCATAGTGCCGAGATATCGCATGGCATTTTGAATCGGTGTCCGGTTGTTCTCGATCAGTGCTTTTCTTATGTTATAACTTTTTATCCACTCTTTGTTGGCACAGATCAAGCGCATTATTTCATCGTTCTGGATGCCGGCCTTGATAAGCGTCAATATTTCAGCCTCGGTAATCCGCGGGTTTTTTATGACACTGCCTGATACCAGTTTGTTTGCATCCTTTACAAGAATACAGCGCCACTCTTTATCACCGGAAAGCGCCATCTTGATTTTTTCGCCAATTCCCATGAGCTGGGCTGTCTTATATTTGCTGAGAAACTGTTCGGCATCTTCATTGACCGGCGCTTCCACCTCAGTCTCTGCATCACTGTAGTCTTCGTCCGGAACATCTACAGGTTCGTTTTCTGAAACTGTTTCTTCAACAGTAGTGGGAGCATCAGGATGGTTGCGGCAGAGGGGGAGTAATGCACCAAGCACCAGAGGGTGTGGATTTGTGCAATCCATATACTCTCTGATCACCTCAGTAGGTAAATTTTCCAGACAGGAGAGTGCAGTTGCGCGGACTGTAGGGTCAGTGTCTTTAGAAAGACAAAACAGGAGCATCAGTCGATCAGCCGATTCCATGTTTTCAGCGTCAGTACAACCGGCGAGCCTTGTTTCCAAAGAAGTCCCCGGTCGGACGTATGCTGCCACAGCCGGGGATATGGTTAATTTTATTTTTTCAGCCATTTGCAGGTTATTTTTGTGAGAGAGATGCTTTTATTCCAGCACTCTTAAGTTTGCCAAGGGCAGCCTCAGCTTCCTTTTTACTGTTGAAAGGGCCAACGGACAGGTTATGGGAAGGTATTGATATATCGGTCCGCTTGACTGTTACCGGAAACCCTGCTGCCTTTAAACGTTCTTTTTCAGAGTTTACCGCTTCGTTTTGCGAATATGACCCGGCATATACGTGAAACTTACCCCCCTGTTCAATAACAAAAGCGTCTGAGGTGTGGCGCTTCAGCTTTTCCAGGGTTGACAGAGCTGTGTTCCGATCAATGGATTCAGATACAAACAACCGGTTCATAGCCGTTTTTTTGCGCTCAGACGAGTTTATAACCGGTTCAAATCCGGCCTTCCTTACACGACCCATGTCAGCTGATAAAGTTTCTTCCAAAACATAATTCCCGACAATAAGCGACCACAAGCCTGTTGCTGTTTTTTGTGGTTTCACAGCAGATTCCGATTTTGCTTGTTTGTCTGAAGCCGGTTTAGTCTTGGTCTCTTTTACTGTGGCACTCATTTTGTCAACAACGGCAGGCTTTTTATCTGCAACATTTGCTGTCGGTACCTTTGCACTATTCTTATCGGCAACCGCCGCAGACACAGGCTTCTTTTCAGCCGATTTGGGCGCCTCGGCTTTTTTGGGCTCATCCTTTAACTTAGCAGGAGCAGGAGCGCTTTTGGCTGCTGGAAGTGGTGCCGGCTTAGCGGCCACAACAGCCGGTTTGGCTGCAGGAACTGCTGCAGCCGTTGCGGGTGCTGCTGCCTTTATGGGTTCTGTTTTGCCCGATACCTTTTCCTCCGGTTTCGCTGGTCCACCTTCGCGTGGTGGCAGAGGAATTTTGACAATATTCTGTGCGGTGGCAGTGGCTTCTCCCTTTTTCTCCGCGTCCAGAGGTTTAATCAGGGCGGTAAAGAAATATACGTAGGTAAAGCCACCAATCAGAATTAACAGAAGAACAAGAAGAGCGCTTTGATTCTTCTTTTCGCCTGGTACTTCATTTTGTTGAGAACCACTAGAATCGTTACCAAATTTAAAATCCATGAAAATCCCCCATATTAGCTTAATGATTGTTATGTGTTTCTTTTTTTTCTGCCAGAGATTCGGCCACTATCTTTTGTGACAGATGCGAAGGGACCTCTTCGTAATGAGAAAACTCCATGCTGAACAGTCCCCGGTCACTGGTCATGGATTTCAGGTCATTGGAATATGCCAGAACTTCTGACATCGGTACAATAGAACGAATTATTTGTGAATTTGCCTTTGGTTCTACGCCGACAACCTTGCCGCGCCTGGAGTTTAGGTCGCCTATAACATCACCCATGTTCTCGTCCGGAACGGTTATTTTCATATTCACGATAGGCTCAAGCAGAATCGGCTTGCAGAGTTCCATCGCTTTCTTGAACGCCATCGAGCCTGCAACCTTAAAGGCCATTTCAGAGGAATCTACGGTATGAAAAGAGCCATCATAGAGGGCAACCTTGAAGTCAACCACAGGGTAACCCGCCAGGAAACCATCCAGACAGGCTTCCTGAATGCCTTTGTCAACAGCCGGGATATACTGGCGTGGAATAACCCCCCCCACAACCTTGTCTTCAAAAATATACCCTTCGCCGCGACCGGTCGGAGACATCTCAATCCAACAGTCACCATACTGGCCGCGCCCGCCCGACTGCTTCTTGTATTTTCCCTGCACCTTTGCTGTTCCCCTGATTGTCTCAAAGTAAGGAACTTTTGGCGTTTTCAGCAGGACCTCAACACCAAACTTGCGCTTCATCTTTTCAACAATTACTTCAAGGTGTACCTGTCCCATGCCGGAAATAATAAATTCCTTGGTCTGTGTGTCACGGTGCGACTCAAGCGTCGGTTCTTCCTCAATCATACGGTGCAGTGCGCTGTGGATTTTGTCTTCGTCAGCCTTTGTTTTAGGCTCTATGGCGTATGATATTACAGGTAGAAGCTGTTTTGCCGGTTCAAAAATGATCGGTTTTGCAGCATCACAGAGAGTGTCTCCGGTAACGGTTTCTTTTAGTTTGGCAACGGCAACGATGTCGCCGGCAACAGCCTGTTTGATCGGATGCTGTTTTTTTCCCTCCAGTTCGTAAATCTGACCAATACGCTCCTCAACCCCTTTACTGGAATTGAATATAGTTGAATCGGAGTTGAGAACGCCGGAGTATACTCTGAAAATAGTGATTTTGCCGGTGTATGGGTCGGAAGTGGTCTTGAAAACCAGCGCCGAGAACGGTTCCTTCTCGTCCGGTGCACGTTCAATAATCTCTTCTGTCTTGGGGTGGATACCAACCGCCTTGGTTCGGTCCAATGGTGAGGGGAGGTAAGCGCAAATTGCATCCAGCAGGTGAGCTACACCGATGTTGGGAATTGCCGCGCCGCAGAGGACAGCGGTAAAGGTGTTGCGCATCGTACCGACCCTAAGACCATCAATGATTTCGTCAACAGTAAGATCACCGTTTTCAAGATATTTTTCTGTTAGGGCGTCATAAGCTTCAGCAACGGTCTCGACCATCTGCTCGCGCAGGCGAACCGCCTCTTCAGTATACTCGGCAGGGATGGCCCCCTCAGTGAATTTTCCTGAGCCGTCTTTGGCATAAAAGCAGGCTTTCATGGTTATCAGGTCGATAATACCTTCAAAAGCTGCTTCCAGGCCAATAGGCATCTGAATTGCAACCCCCCGTGCCCCCAGCATTTTTTCCATATCATCAATGGCCCGCAGGAAACTGGCCCGTTCACGGTCGAGCTTGTTTACGAATGCAATGCGCGGGATTTCAAACTCATTGGCCCAACCCCAGATTTCCTCTGTTTGTGCCTTGACTCCTGATATTGCCGAAAGAATTATTACGGCGCAGTCAAGTGTGCGCATGCAGGCACGGGTGTCGGCGATGAAATTGCCGTAGCCGGGGGTGTCAACGATGTGGATTGAATGCCCATCCCACTCACAGTGATCAAGCGCCGATGTGATTGAAATCTTCCGCTTGATCTCCTCCGGTTCAAAATCCATGGTTGATGTGCCGTCATCAACCCGGCCGAGTCGGTCGATCATCCCAGTGTCAAACAGAATTGCCTCTGAAAGCGACGTTTTTCCGGCACCACCATGTGCGACGATACCCAGGTTGCGAATCTTGCTGGTTTCAAATTGTCCCATACAACTGCCTCCTTGCGTGCAATATGGATTTCACTGTCTGCCCAACTCTAACCTCAGCTTAACTTTCGGATCTATCAATCAGCAGTTACGTTCATACAATATGCGCAGACCGTCAAGTGTCAAGTTCTCATCGACTTCATCAATGTTTTTTGACTCCGAGGCAACCAGTGAAGCCAAGCCGCCGGTCGCTATTACACGAAATTTCTCATGCGATTCTGCCCGGATGTGCTCTACAATACCATCTACCAAGCCGACATAGCCGAAAAAAATTCCAGCCTGCATTGAGTTCACGGTGTTCTTTGCTATCACATTTGGTGGTTTGATTATATCTATTCTCGGCAGCTTGCTGGCGCGCTGAAAGAGCGCCTCAACCGAAATGGCAAGGCCGGGCGCAATGGCACCGCCACAATACTCACCCTTGCCATTGACATAATCAAAGGTTGTAGCCGTTCCAAAATCAACAATTACCAACGGGCACTTGTGTTTTTCATAGCCGGCAACAGCGTTGACAATTCGATCGGCTCCGACTTCGCGAGGGTTATCGTAGTGGATTATCATTCCAGTTTTGATGCCAGGTCCGACAACGTAGGGTGTCAGATTGAAAAAATCGTGAGAGATTGCCTCCATTACGCCGGTTAAGGGTGGCACAACAGAGGATATAATTGATGCCTTTACCTCCGTGAAACCGAGTCCTGCCTGGTCAAACAGACTGTGCAGCAGCACCGCGTACTCATCAGATGTGCGAGACTTGTCCGTTGAAAGCCGCCAGCTGCGAACCAGCAGTGCCCCGTCATAAACTCCCAATACTATGTTGCTGTTGCCTACGTCAATAACCAGTAGCATTCAGATTACCCTCACATCTCCGCAAGTGATTCGGTGAAGCTTTTTGTCATCGGATCTGAGCAGTAATGCCCCATCCGAATCGATGCCGATAAACTGTCCCCCCGTGCATTCAGTCCCGGAATCGTTAACGAGTACCTGGCGTCCACTGGCATTGCAGCGTCGCTGCCACTCTTCGCGCACCGGACCAAAACCGTGCACGAGAAAGTCGGAATACAGTCGATCAAGTTCGTTTAGCATTATGCCCGTGAAGCGTGAACGGTCAACACGTACGCCGGATTCCATAAACAGTGAAGTGGCCGGGTGGCGCAGATCATCTGGAAACATGTTTTCTGTCATATTCAGATTGACGCCGATGCCCAGAATAACGAAGTTTATACCGTCAGTTTCCGCACTCATTTCATTTAACAGGCCGGCCACTTTCTTTCCGGAAAGGAGCACGTCGTTTGGCCATTTTATTTCCGGGGCCAGTTTGGTTGTTAGTTCAATTGTCCGTGCAACAGCTACGGCAGATAAAAATGTCAGTTGCGGAGCTTCATGCGGCATTATAGCTGGTCGTAGAATAACAGAACAGTATGTGTTGACTCCGGCAGGTGAAGACCAGACCCTGCCGCGTCGTCCTTTGCCCCCGGTTTGGGAGTCAGACATAACAACCGTTCCCTCGGCAGCCCCGTCTTCTGCCAACCGAAAGGCATCGGCATTGGTTGAGGATGTGGTTTTTGAAAATTCGAGTCGTGAACCGATTCTTGTGCCGGTTAATTGAGTACGTACTTCGTGCGGATCAATGATATCTGGCGAGGATAGTAGCCGATATCCGCGCGATGGAACTGCTTCGATAATATAGCCGTCACTTCTCAGTGTAGATATATGTTTCCAGACTGCCGTGCGAGATACCCCGAGCTCTCTGCTGAGATACTCACCAGATATATAGCCCTTGTCGGTACGGAATATGTGCAATATAGTGCCGGCTTTTGGATGCATCATGCGACCTCGGTCGTTCTCTGGTGTGATGCGCTCTAGTCCAGAAGCATTGAGATATCCATCGCACGTGGCGAATGGGTCAACGCACCTACCGAAATAATGTCAACTCCGGTTTCTGCAATAGACCGCACCCGCTCAAGGTTGACACCACCGGATGCCTCAACCAGTACTTTACCTCCTATAACGGCAACGGCGGTTCGCATTTCATCTAGGCTCATGTTGTCAAGCATGATGATGTCTGCTCCCGCTGCCAGAGCCTCCTCAACCTGATGCAGGGTTTCGGTCTCTATCTCGATTTTCAATGTGTGAGGGATGTAGGCACGGGCACGGCGGATGGCCTCGGTGATGCCTCCGGCAGCGACTATATGGTTTTCCTTGATCAAAACGCCATCGTACAGGCCGGTGCGGTGATTAATGCCGCCGCCTACTCTTACGGCGTATTTTTCGAGCTGGCGCAATCCAGGGGTTGTTTTACGGGTGTCGACTATTCGCGCCTTAGTGCCGTATACCGCTTCAACAAAGCTGGCTGTAAGCGTCGCGATGCCGCATAATCTTTGGAGCAGATTCAGTGCAACCCGCTCTCCCATCAACAGCTGTGCGGCCTCTCCATGAATCGTGGCCAGAATGGTTCCCGGCGTCGCTTTTTCGCCGTCGTTAAGACATGCTTTAAAAGATATGGCAGGATCAAGTATGGTAAACACCCTGGCTGCGGTAGAAAGACCGGCAACAACTAGACTTTCCTTTGCAATCAACCGTGCCGAGGCATTGCGATGTTCTGGCACTACCGCCAGAGTAGTGATGTCACCAGTATGGATGTCTTCAAGCAGAGCCTGTTCAATAAGACGGTCAATCATTATCATTTATGGTCACCTGGGCTCAAGTATATGATGCTCTATATCACAACGTAATGAGGTTCAGAAAGAAGGAATCGTAACTCTGTCCGAAAACATTAATTGCTCAACATTTCAGAAGTGAATTCCTTTACTTCAACCAGTCTGTCTTCAACCTCATTGACCAGTTCAACTAACAGTTGCTCATTCAGCTTAAGTGCATCCCAAGCGATTTTCTGGATTGGCGGTACAAAACTTTCCCCACTGTTACCGGTCCCACTTGCACAAACAAGCACATCTGCAATATGAACTGCCGCTGTTTTAATGCGATGATTTTTAGACTTTGCAACATCATGATGAAAGGCAATTGGTTCGCTCAATTTGTCAGGTAGAAACCAGCTTTTTGATAACCATCCTCCGACTTCTGCATGGTCGGTATCAATAATTTCACGTTCAGCTTCTAAAGTGTATATCTGGCGCTCATGCACAAGTTTCAGGATATTTTTTTCGGCTTCACTGCATTTAAGGGTGATAATTACCTTGCCAATGTCGTGCAGAAGTCCACCAGTAGAAATTTCCTCACACTCAGGCAGTCCAAGTTTGCGGGCGATCAGATTTGCAGCAGCACCAACACCAAGGGAATGTTCCCACAAACCGATGCTTTCTTTCTCCATGATCGCAAAAATAGATGATGAAAGAGCCAAGCTTTTGACTACATTTACTCCAAGCAGAATCATGGCGTTAGAGATAGTGGATACTCGATAAAAACCGTATGACGGCGAGTTTGCCAGGCGGAGGATACGGGCGGAAAGCACCTGATCAGAAGAAACAATTCTGGCCATTTCCTGTACCGACGATTTTCCGTTGTCAGAGATGGCGTTTAATTTATTAATAACACTTGGGAGTGTCGGTAGCGTCTTGGTGTCCATGATGATTTTTCTAAGATTACTCCTTGATTCGATCACTCTCACCCCCCATCGATTTAATAAAGTACGCTTTGTAGATATCGTGCAGCATAACATTTAACGGTTCCTGCAGAGTCTTGCTGAAGCGGGAGTCAAGTTTAAGCAGAAGGTCGTCCAGTGTACTTTCTCCTTCTTCATGAATTGGGTGCCCTTCAACATATATGGTGTGGACATCCATGTTTTCAAAGCGCGCAATCAAGGCGTCTGTTAACTCGGTACCTTTGCCGCAAATCGGTATCCCGATTGGAGAGTCACCACGGAAAAGATCCCTCGCAAGAGTCATCCCCGGTTTGGAATAGGTTAATTGTATTTTTTGCATAATTTGGATTCCAACTTCAATTTGTGATTGACTATAGTGGGCGGAAATATTACTGAATGTGCGGAAATAAGTCAATTAATTAGATATTTTGCATGGCTTAATTGTTATTACCACTTCAATGAAATAGCTGGTCTCCTGTATCATAGGTTCAGGTTTGTATCACGCTTCCCAAATATATTTAGCCTAATGGCCGCTGAAATGATGCACATCTAAATATATTATTGGACTGTTTTTTCACCCCTACGATTAACTGCTTGACAAGTGTATTTCAAGAAGTCTATTGTTTTTCACTTTTAGTAAAAGTAGAGTCTAAATGTTTCAAAAAAGACCACTTATATTTTATCTAAACTAAAAAACGGAGAGAAAAATGGCAAAATTTAAAGATTCGCTAGAATATCACTCAAGCGGCCGCAAAGGCAAGATCGAGGTTATTTCCACAAAACCTTGTCAGACAGCCGAAGATCTTTCACTTGCTTACTCGCCCGGTGTCGCCGAACCATGCCTTGCGATTCAGAAAAATCCGGAAGATGCCTATAAATACACAGCCAAAGGCAATCTGATTGCTGTTGTGTCCAATGGTACCGCTGTACTTGGTCTCGGAAATCTTGGTGCTTTGGCCGGTAAGCCGGTTATGGAGGGCAAAGGGATTCTTTTTAAACGTTTTGCCGATATTGATGTGTTTGACATAGAGCTCGATACTGAAGACCCGGATGAGATTATCAAAGCCTGCCAGTTGCTTGAGCCCACATTCGGTGGCATCAATCTTGAGGATATAAAGGCACCCGAGTGTTTTTACATTGAAGAAACCCTCAAAAAAACGATGAATATTCCGGTTTTTCACGACGATCAGCACGGTACAGCCATCATCTCTTCAGCCGCCCTGATTAATGCACTACACCTGGTTGATAAGAAAATTGAAGATATACGCATTGTCGTCAATGGAGCCGGAGCTTCAGCCAACTCCTGTGCCAAGCTGGCCATTGCGTTAGGCGTAAAGCCTAACAACATGATCATGTGTGACACAAAGGGTGTTATTTATAAAGGGCGAGTCGAAGGTATGAACCCTTACAAAGAACTCTTTGCTGCCGACACTCACTTTCGAACACTGGAGGAAGCTGCTGCCGGGGCCGACGTCCTGTTCGGTCTTTCCGCAAAGGGCGCATTTACCAAAGAGATGGTTGCCAGTATGGCCCCGAATCCGGTTATCTTTGCCATGGCCAATCCCGACCCCGAAATTACTCCAGAAGACGCCTATTCTGTTCGCAGTGATGTCATGATTGCCACAGGCCGCTCCGACTATCCTAATCAGGTCAATAACGTTCTTGGTTTCCCATTTATTTTCCGTGGTGCGCTCGATTGTCGCGCAAGCTGCATCAATGAAGAGATGAAGCTTGCTGCTGTAAAGGCCTTGGCACAGCTTGCTCGTGAAGAGTGCCCCGACTCGGTCTGCAAAGCCTATGGCAACCAGAAATTCGTTTTCGGTCCCAACTACATAATACCTAAGCCGTTCGATCCGCGTGTTCTGCTGCATGTGGCACCGGCTATTGCCCAGGCTGCCATGGAGAGTGGAGTTGCTCGTCAGCCTATTGAAGACATGGCTAAATACATTGAACATCTGGAATCAACACAAGGCAAATCCAAAGAGATCATGCGTATGGTTATCAATAAAGCCAAGAGTGATCCTAAAACTATCGTATTTCCTGAAGGTGATAACGAAAAAATTCTCAGAGCCGCCAAAGAATTGGTTGAAGAGGGAATAGCCACGCCAATCCTGATTGGAGATCGGGAAAAAATAATTCAAAAAATGGCGGAGTTGAATATCGAGCTGGACGTACAGATCATCGATCCACCCGAGTCTGAACTTACCGATAGATATGCGGACGAGCTCTACCGTCTGCGTCAGCGTAAAGGGCTGACACTCTCCGAATCCCTGCGAATCCTGCGCCGCAAGTCGCGTACACATTTCGGTGCCATGATGGTTCATATGGGTGATGCTCAAGCTCTGTTGGGTGGCATCGATACACATTATCCCGAAACAATCCGCCCGGCACTCGAAGTCATTGGTAAACAAAAGGGGCTATCAAGTGTTCATGGTCTGTATATGATGGTCTTTAAAAAGGGGGTCTATTTCCTGGCCGACACGACCGTTACCATTGATCCCACTGCTGAAGAACTCGCCGAAACAGCTATTTTGGCCGCTGAAAAAGTTCGTATGCTCGATATCGAACCACGGGTCGCTATGTTATCTTTTTCAAACTTCGGCTCAGTAAATCACCCTCAAGCCAAAAAAGTGCGGCGGGCAGTGGAGATTGTCAAGGAACGTGAGCCAGATCTTATTATAGAAGGCGAGATGCAGGCCGATACGGCGGTTGTGCCGGAACTGCTGGAAGGCTTCACTTTTTCAAAACTTAAAACAAGCGCTAATATTTTGATCTTCCCCGACTTGAATTCAGGGAATATCTGCTACAAGCTTTTACATCATTTGGGGGGGGCTGAAGCTATCGGTCCGATTCTAATGGGTATGAATAAGCCGGTTCATGTGTTGCAGCGCGGTGATAGTGTTGATGATATTGTAAATATGGCTGCTATTGCAGTTGTGGATGCTCAAACAACCTAACTTTCACGCATAGCACATGATCTGAGCCTTATATTGCGTTACAAAAGGCACGAGATATGCTCAACTGGCATCTCGTGCCTTTTGTATATTTATTGGTTCCCCAGGTTGTTAATGACGTCTTTGTAATAGTTTGATATGAATATATCAAAATGTTCATAATTGCTGCGATTATTTTTGTATACAATACCTCTGGTATTGTTTTAAAGGTAGTTTTCTTGGTCATAGTCGGCAGTAAAGGTTTGACATGCCTGGTAAATTGCATTAGTTTCTACTCGTTGAACGAATGAGTTAATTCAGGAGGCTTGTGATGTTTCTTCTCCCCAAAGGCAGCCCGCTATTTGAAAATCTGGCAGTGTCGAAACTGAAGCTTCCTGAAGTCTTGTCAAAGTTAAGTAATGGTGCTTTTACCGGCTATGCAAGTTTTGTGTTCCAGTCGAGTACTGCAATTCTTGTTTTTGAAGCTGGGAAGTTGGTCAGCGCCCTGGTGGAAGGACAAAATAGTAAACGGGATACCGGTTTTGAAGCCCTCTCTACTTTAGCTGAGTTAATGGTTACAACAGGAAGTGGATCCTTGAATGTCTACAAACTTTCCAAGGATCTTACTATGTGTATTCATGCACTTCTGGAGGGGGAAACACTCTACAAGGCCCAGGAATTAAAGCTGATCGATATTAAGTCGCTGCTTGAAAAAATTAAAGAGGATCAGATGAATGGCTGCCTTCGTATTTATACGGATGAACATTCAGCCATGATTTTTTATAAGGATGGGAATCCGCTAGGTTTTTTTCATGACGGATCCAGTGATATAGAAACGTCATCCTCTGAGTCACAAAAAATAGCTGGGTTGCCGGGCGCCAAGATTGACCTGTTTTCTACGAAAAGTGCCGACGAATTAATGGGAACAGATCTGCTGGAAATTGCAAACATCCAGAAAATTTGGGATACATCCGTTAATCTTCATAAAACCGAGATTGATAAGACAGATCTTGAACGTCAAGAACGTGACAAAAAAGCCTTGTCGCAGAAACTTGTAGAATTGGAAGAACAGGTTAAATCAATCGTTGGTGAGCATATCGGCAAGTTTGGTGCTGGTATTGTCGACAAGGAAATTTCAGATAGTGGTGGGAATTCATGCCTTATTGATACTGAGAGGGCTGAAAAATTTATTAAAAATGTAGAGCGGGCTTCAAAACTTCTTGCAAGCGGCACAAATATTAAGGCAATGGTGGAAAAGCTTACTACAGTAATATCTATCGCTAAAGCTGAAATCTAGTTTTGTCGCTGGGCGCTGGAAGATGACGCAGAAAAATTAAACTGTAAGCTAAACTATACAACAAAAGGCCACGCTCTAATGCATGGCCTTTTGTATTTAGTGTTGGATGAAATGGAGGCGCGTGTCGGATTCGAACCGACGTTAACGGTTTTGCAGACCGGCTCCTAGCCTCTTGGATAACGCGCCACTGACGAACAAGTAACCCTTATAACGAATGTTTTGCCATGCTGTCAACTTCTATTTTTCTATTTAAATTTAATTGCATATCCAGTGGCACGATATTCAGTTGATGGAATAATGCCGTAGGTGGTAGTGCGTCCGGTAACCTCTGGAAGCATTATTGCATCTGCACCCATTTTTTCAGCTTCCTGACGCACGGCAGCGAGGCCCCATGCTTTAATTCCGGGTGACAACGAATAGTCAGAACCGTAAGTTTCACGAGTTACCTGAATCCTGCCGATGTTTGTGTATGGCCGGATCAATTCATTCTGTGAAAGTATCGGAAGGCCGTCGTCGTGGGATGTCTGGGTTGTATAACTGCAGCCGTTCAGTAAAGAAGAGAATAATAGCAAAAATATAAGCAATATGGACTGGTTATTAACAATCTTCATGTCAATCAGATCCTTTTTCTGATAAAATCTCACTGGACAGCTGAGGCTTTACATGGTAGTGTTTCTAACTTTTTTAGGCAATAAAAAACTTAGTAAACATACTTCTCAAAACCTGTGAAACAGCGACAAGTGCGTTAATAAAATCTTTTTCTGCCTGCCTCAATAAACGTAGCAAGTGCGTTTCAAATTATATCTTCAAAAAATCAGAAATAAATTTTATCGTATCAAAAGCGTGAAAAATATCTTCTAACTTACTAAGGAGCTTGAGCGATGTCGGGTCATAATAAGTGGAGTACTATCAAGCATAAAAAGGGAGCCGCTGATGCTAAACGAGGCAAGCTTTTTACCAAGTTTATCAAGGAAATATCAGTTGCTGCAAAACTTGGAGGAGCGGATCTGGCTGCTAACCCCAGATTGCGAACTGCTGTAGATAAGGCAAAAGCAGAAAATATGCCGAAAGACAACATTGAACGGGCAATCAAGAAGGGTGCTGGTGGTCTGGAGGGTGTAACCTACGAGGAGATCATATATGAAGGCTATGGTCCTGGTGGTGCTGCTGTTCTCGTAGAAGTTTTAACAGATAACCGGAATCGCTCTGTTTCAGATATTCGCAGTATCTTTTCTAAAAGCAACGGCAACATGGGTGAGGCGGGCTGTGTTTCCTGGATATTCAATAAAAAAGGGCTTATTGGCTATGACAAGTCGGTCGATTTTGATCAGCTTTTTGAAGTAGCTCTTGAAGCTGGTGCTGAAGATGTTTCCGAGCAGGATGATTGTTATGAAGTTACAACAGAACCGGCAACCTTTATTGAAGTGCGCGAGTCATTGGCAACTAAAGGGTTCAAACATATTAATGCCGAGATAACCATGATTCCCCAGACTCAGGTCAAGCTTGAAGGTAAACAGGCCGAAAGCATGCTTAAATTAATGGATAAGCTGGAAGACAACGATGACGTGCAAAACGTATATGCCAACTTCGATATCTCTGAAGAAGAGATGGAAAAATTAATGTAGTTTCAAACAGGGCCCTTCGGGGCCCTGTTCTGTTTTTGGGAGGGAACCATGATAGAGGTTGCTACGTTTGCTGCTGGTTGCTTCTGGGGCGTAGAGGATGCCTTCATGTCTTTACCAGGTGTTATTGCAACTCGTGTTGGTTACTGTGGTGGCCATACAGACAGCCCGACATATCGTGACGTCTGCAATTCTGGTACTGGACATGCTGAAGCTGTAGAAATTACTTTTGATCCGCTCCAGACCAGTTATATCGATCTTCTTAATGTTTTCTGGGGGTGTCACGATCCTACTCAGGTAAATAGGCAGGGGCCTGATTTCGGTGAACAGTATCGCTCTGCTATTTTTTATCATAGTGAAGATCAACATGAGTCCGCTCTTGCTTCTCGTTCCGATCTTGAAAGCAGGCATGTTTTCAGTAGGTCAATTGCTACTCAAATTGTTCCTGTTGCCTTTTTCTGGGAGGCTGAAGCATATCACCAAAAATACCATCAAAAAAACAGTGGCGGTTGTGGTTTTTAAGCAGATACATTTTTACCGTACTGTATCTATCCTACTGCTAGGTTTTTTAACAACAAACTCTGTTGACAGAGAAAGAGGGCTTGATGGAAACATTATTTAAACCTCGACCCGTATACGTAGCAGCCTCCTGGATGGCCCCGGTAGGGCGATATAACGGTAAAGAAAAACAGAACCTTTCATTTCTGGAATTATCGGAAATGAGTGGTGAAGTCTTTTATGGCAGTCCGGTCAGGCGGCGTGATATTGAAGCGGTGATTGTCGGGAGCCAAAACCCGACTGCGTTCTCGGGGGTTGACAATACTGCTGCCAAAATCGCCGGTATATTGGGGATTTCAGGAGTCCGTTCAGTGCTCGTAGACACGGCATCTTCTTCGGGTGCCTCTGCGTTTGAAAGTGCTTATCTGGAGATTGCATCCGGGAGATATGACTCTGTTCTCGCTCTTGGTGTTCAGAAGATGAGTGATGCCTCTACACTTGAGTCAACTCGCATAATTGCAGGGGTGATTGATCGTGATGAGGCTGAATTCGGGCTGACTATGCCGGCTTGCGGTGGTTTGGTTGCCCGTGCATTAAAGGAGCGTCTCGGTCTTTCTGATGAAGAGTGGACAGCTTATTCGGCTCTTTTAACTCAACGAAGTCACCGCTTTGCTGCCCAAAACCCATTTGCACATCTAAACGTTAGAATAGAGCTGCAAGATTATTATCAACAAATTGCAGATGGCAAAAATTATCAATATTGGTATCCTTTACGCTACCATGATTTTTGTCCCATGTCTGATGGCGTTGCCGCAGTTGTCCTGACCTCGAGACCACAGGATGTGAGGGTTACCGGCGTTGGCAGTGCTACCGACATTCCGACTATTGCAGACCGTAATTACTTTCATTCTTTCCCTGCGACAGTCATTGCTGCAGGATGTGCCTACGGAATGGCCGGCATTAAGGATGTCCGTTCGTTAGCTGGTAAGCTTCACGTCAATATGCATGATCCATTTAACGGCTTTGGTCCGATAAACATGGTTGATCTTGGTATAGTCAGCAGGAATAGGTTAATGGACGCCCTACTGGATGATTCACTTACAGGAGAAAACGGTGCTTTTCCAACTAATCTTACTGGTGGCTTGAAGGGGAGGGGACATCCGCTTGGAGCCACCGGGATGATTCAAATCGTAGAAAATCACCAATTGATCAGAGAAAAGGGTTTTTTTGCAGGGTTGTCGCATTCCATCGGTGGGCCGATTAATAACAATGTCGTGACTCTGCTGGAGCGTAGTGACCACTATGAAAAGCGATCTCACGATATATTTAAACCGTGGGGACTACCCTCATTGGGGAAAATGAAGCCTAAAGGGGTTAATCTTGATTCTTTGCTGGCTTCAGGTTGCGCTGTTACCGGTTCTTTTGCCTCAGCTACAGTGCGCTATCATTATAAAACCGGCCGCCCGGAGGTTGTTATTATAATCGTGGCCTGTCGCTTTGAAGGCTCAAATCATAAATTTCTTTTTGGCCTCCCTGGGGAGTTTTATAGTCAGATATCTTCGTGCACAGCCGGTGACCCTGTTTCTATTGAGAAGGTTAATGGTTCCCTTCTGGTCAACAGTATCCCCGTCACCAAGTTCTATACACGTACGATGAACGGATTGGTTGAACTTGCAGGAAGTGGTTGGAAAAAACTTACCGGGAATGGTCTTATAAAAGATTAAATAAAAGCGGCCGGAAGTGTAATACTCCCGGCCGCTGATGATATTGCCCAAATAACGGCGTTTACGCAGCTTCTAAATCACCTTCGTTTATACCTTCATTAATATTTTCTTTTACAACATTATCTTTTGGAGCAATAGCGTCTGCTTGCAAACGTAAATTACGGTAGCGAGCTATTCCGGTTCCTGCCGGTATAAGACGGCCCATTATGACATTCTCTTTGAGCCCGCGCAGGTGGTCAATTTTTCCTTCAATTGCTGCTTGAGTCAGTACTTTCGTAGTCTCCTGGAACGATGCCGCTGAAATGAACGACTCGGTTGAAAGAGATGCCTTTGTAATCCCGAGCAAGAGTGGCTCTGCAACTGCCGGGCGTTTGCCATCACGGAAGGCTTTTTCGTTTTCCTGTTCGAAAACGGAACGTTCGACCTGATCATCTACCAGAAGATTGGTGTCGCCGGTGTCTTTGATGCGGACGCGCCGCAACATCTGACGAACAATAACTTCAATATGTTTATCGTTGATCTTAACACCCTGCAGACGATAAACCTCCTGAACTTCATCCACCAGATATTTGGCCAGTTCCTTGACGCCAAGTACTCGAAGAATATCATGCGGGTTGGATGAACCATCCATAAGCGGTTCACCGGCACGTACATGGTCGCCTTCGTGAACACTGATATGCTTGCCTTTAGGAATTAAATATTCCTTCGGCTCGCCAAGCTCAGGTGTAACGATGACTTTTCGTTTTCCTTTAGCATCTTTGCCATATGACACGCGGCCATCAATTTCAGTAATAACGGCAAAGTCCTTCGGTTTACGTGCTTCAAAAAGTTCAGCAACGCGAGGCAAACCTCCGGTAATATCCTTTGTTTTGGTTGTTTCACGCGGGATCTTGGCGATAATATCACCGGCACTGATGACAGAGTCATCAATTACCGAAATATTGGCGCCGGCTGGCAGGAAGTAACGACCTATAGTGCCGCCGCCTTCACTAGTGGCGTCTTTAATAGCGATACGCGGACGCTTATCGGTATCTTTCGTCTCGATTATAACCTTACGGGAAAGACCAGTTACATCATCTAGCTGCTCTTCCATCGTGACGCCTTCGAGAATGTCAGCAAACTTGACCCGACCGGCAACTTCCGTGAGAATCGGCATGGTGTAGGGGTCCCACTCTGCGAGTGTAGCACCCTGTTTGACAGCTCCACCTGGGGCAATTTTGATTTTTGCACCATATACTACGGTATACTTTTCGCGCTCACGGCCGGTTTCATCAGTTACTGAGATCTCACCGTTGCGGTTCATAACGATATGATGACCATCATTATTGATAACGGTATTAACGTTAATGTAGTTGATAATACCGTCAGCCCGGGCCTCTAACGAGGTTTGCTCCGCGTGACGTGAGGCGGTACCACCGATGTGGAAGGTACGCATTGTCAACTGTGTACCAGGCTCACCAATTGACTGAGCTGCAATGACACCGACAGCTTCGCCCATATTAACACTATGGCCCCTGGCAAGATCACGACCATAGCACTTGCCACAAATGCCGCGCTTGCTTTGGCAGGTAAGTACTGATCTTATCTTAACCTTTTCAATGCCAGCATCTTCTACCCGTTTAACCAGATACTCGTCAATCTCCTGATTCATCTCGACCAGAATTTCATCAGTCAAAGGATCGTGAATGTCATCAAGGGCAACACGCCCAAGTATACGGTCACCAATCGGCTCGATAATTTCGCCACCTTCTGTCAGTGAGGAGACAATCAGGCCGTCCAATGTACCGCAATCTACCTCGGTGATAATTGCGTCCTGAGCAACGTCGACCAGTCGACGGGTAAGGTATCCTGAGTTGGCTGTTTTAAGTGCCGTATCAGCGAGACCTTTACGAGCGCCGTGGGTCGAGATGAAGTACTGAAGAACTGTCAGACCTTCGCGGAAGTTGGCGGTGATCGGTGTTTCAATGATCTCACCGGAAGGTTTTGCCATCAAACCACGCATACCTGCAAGCTGGCGAATCTGCTGAGCAGAACCACGAGCACCGGAATCAGCCATCATATGGATGGCATTAAATGACGAAGTTTCTATTTTACTGCCATCACGTGCGGTAACGACCTCTTTTGAAAGGTTGTCAAGCATCTCGGTTGCGATTTCTTCAGTCGCTTTGGCCCAGATATCGATAACCTTGTTGTAGCGCTCGCCATCAGTTATGAGACCTTCGGTATACTGATTCTGGATCTCGGTAACCTCTTCATGCGCCTTTTCGATGATAGCCGGCTTGCCTTCCGGGATAACCATGTCATCAAGGCAGATGGAGATGCCGGCTAAATTTGCATACTTGAAGCCTATCTCCTTGAGGCGGTCAGCCAGGAGGACGGTTTCCTTGCTGTCAGAAAGGCGATAGCAGGTATCAACCAGGTTTGACAGCTCTTTTTTTGTCATAACTTTGTTTATTGTTGAAAAAGGTACGGCATCCGGGAGGACATCACGCAAAAGAATACGTCCTGCAGTGGTGTCAACCATAAGGGCTTTCTCGTCGGTGCTCAGGTTCTTAAGGCGGACCTTGATCAATGCCTGCATGTCAATTTCACCGGCATCGAATGCAATTCTGACTTCTTCCGGTGATGAAAAACAGCCGGAAACATTTACGCCAGCCAGTAGTTCCTTCTCAGTTGGTCGGTAATATTCACCCTTGGCATTTATTCTGTCACGGGTCATGTAGTATGCCCCAAGAACCATATCCTGAGACGGCACAATAATCGGCTTGCCGTTGGCAGGCGAAAGAATATTGTTAGTTGACATCATAAGAACACGAGCTTCAACCTGACTTTCGATTGATAGCGGCAGATGAACAGCCATCTGGTCACCGTCAAAGTCGGCATTGAAAGCGGTACAGACGAGAGGATGCAACTGAATTGCCTTCCCTTCAATCAGAACAGGTTCGAAAGCTTGGATTCCGAGTCGGTGAAGGGTAGGAGCACGGTTGAGCATGACTGGGTGTTCTTTGATAACCTCTTCAAGTACGTCCCAGACTTCAGGGCGCTCTTTTTCAACCATTTTCTTGGCGCTTTTGATGGTGGTGACCAAGCCGCGCTCTTCCAGTTTGTTGTAGATAAAAGGCTTGAACAGCTCGAGTGCCATTTTTTTAGGAAGACCGCACTGGTGCAGTTTGAGCTCAGGCCCGACAACAATTACGGAACGACCAGAGTAATCTACACGTTTACCAAGAAGATTCTGACGGAAACGCCCCGATTTACCTTTGAGCATGTCAGAAAGAGATTTAAGTGGACGTTTGTTAGGGCCAGCAATTGCACGGCCACGACGCCCGTTGTCAAAGAGTGCATCCACAGCTTCCTGAAGCATGCGCTTTTCGTTGCGTATAATTACTTCAGGGGCTTGCAGTTCACAGAGACGTTTTAAACGATTATTGCGGTTAATAACGCGACGATACAGATCATTCAGGTCGGATGTAGCAAAACGGCCTCCGTCAAGAGGCACCAGTGGCCTTAATTCGGGTGGAAGAACCGGGATGCATTCTAAAATCATCCACTCCGGCTTGTTGCCGGAATGACGGAATGCTTCAACAACTTTAAGCCGTTTAGCGGTTTTCTTGCGCTTAGCTTCACTGGTCGACTCAACCATTTCTGTACGCAGCGATACCGCAAGATCTTCAAGTTTAAGAGCACGCAGGCACTCACGAATTGCTTCCGCGCCCATTCCACCTGAAAAAGCGTCAGAACCGTATTCCTGCTGCATCTTGATATATTTATCTTCTGACATTACTTCGCAAAACTGTAATGGCGTGTTCTTTGGATCACTGATAACAAACCCTTCAAAGTAGAGTACTTTTTCCAGGTCTTTCAGCGTGATATCCAGAAGGTTTCCAATTCGTGAAGGCAATGATTTCAGGAACCAAATATGCGCAACCGGAGTAGCCAGGTCAATGTGTCCAAGGCGTTCACGACGGACTTTTGAAGGTATGACCTCAACGCCGCATTTCTCGCAGATAATACCACGGTGTTTCATACGCTTGTACTTGCCGCAGTTACACTCATAATCTTTTGTAGGGCCAAATATCTTGGCACAGAAAAGACCGTCTCTCTCCGGTTTGAACGTACGATAGTTGATGGTCTCCGGTTTTTTTACTTCACCATGAGAACGCTCCCGGATTTTATCGGGAGATGAGATTGATATACGTATAGCTGAAAAGTGGAGTGGATCTTTTGGTTTATCAAAAAAGCTGAAATAATCTTCCACGATGCTCTCCTCCGTTTGTCTGAAGCCGGAGTCTGGTAATACAGACTCCGGCCAGAAAATCTTTATAGTTCTTCTTCACCTTCGAGCAGGTCAACATCAAGGCATAATGACTGAAGTTCCTTGATAAGAACGTTGAATGACTCGGGCAAACCTGGTTCCAGGGTGTGTTTGCCTTTGACAATGGCTTCATACATACGGGTACGTCCGGAAACATCATCGGACTTAACGGTCAGGAATTCCTGTAGCGCATGAGCCGCACCGTAAGCTTCCATGGCCCAAACCTCCATCTCCCCGAGTCGCTGACCACCGAACTGTGCTTTACCGCCCAGAGGTTGCTGGGTTACAAGGCTGTATGGTCCAATAGAACGAGCGTGGATCTTGTCATCAACAAGATGATGAAGTTTAAGTACATACATGACACCAACAGTTACTTTGTTGTCGAACGGTTCGCCCGTACGTCCATCAAACAGAGTGACCTGACCGGACGAATGTAAATTTGCTTTTCCGAGCATCGCTTTGATCTGCGCTTCGGTGGCACCTTCAAAAACCGGTGAAGCCATCGCTACGCCTCGTTGTAAACGACGAGCAACTTTAAGTAACTCTGTACGATCAAGGCCGTCAATAAAAGCCCCAACTTCGTCGTCACCATATACATCTTTCAGATACAGTTTCAGGTTTTCTTCTGAAGTATGTTTTTCAAGCATATCTTCAATTTTCCAGCCGATACCCTTCGCTGCCCATCCCAAATGCGTCTCCAGAATCTGGCCGACGTTCATACGAGACGGTACACCAAGAGGATTAAGAACAATTTCTACCGGACGACCGTCTTCCATGTACGGCATGTCTTCTTCCGGCAAAATTCGGGAAACAACACCTTTATTGCCATGACGACCTGCCATCTTGTCGCCAACCTGCAGTTTACGCTTAATAGAGATGTAAATCTTGACCATCTTTATTACGCCTGGCGGCAGATCGTCACCACGCTTCAATTTCTGAATTTTATCTTCAAAAACTGAATTAATCAGGTCAATCTGGCGATTAAGAGTTTCAAGTATCTGGTGTACCTTGTCATCTGTTTCGCTGTCATCACTTACAGATATGGTGCTCCAGGCTGAATTTGCCAGATTTAGCAGTGATTCTTCAGTTATCTGTTTGCCTTTTGCAAGGACTAGATTACCTTTGCTGTCTTCAAGCTTGACCGCCAGGGTTTTTCCGATTAATAAACGTTTGAGCTTACCGATAGCAGAATCACGAATGATCCTGATCTCATCCTGCTCATCTTTGCGCAGTTTGTCTTCTTCGGCCTTCTCAATTAACTCGGTGCGGGAGTCCTTGTCATTTCCTTTGCGGGAGAAAATCTTTGCCCCGATGACTGTACCTTCAACACCAGGTGGTACTGTAAGTGAAGTGTCTCGTACATCACCGGCTTTTTCTCCGAAAATAGCCCGCAGAAGTTTCTCCTCAGGAGAAAGCTGAGTCTCACCTTTTGGAGTAATCTTCCCGACAAGAATATCACCGGGCTTTACTTCGGCGCCGATACGGATTATGCCAGACTCATCAAGATCCTTGAGGGTTTCCTCTCCTAAATTCGGAATATCAGAAGTGATTTCTTCCTTTCCAAGCTTGGTATCACGCGCAACACATTCAAATTCCTCAATGTGTATAGAGGTATAACGGTCGTCTTTGATAAGTTTTTCAGAAATAAGAATTGAATCCTCGTAGTTGTAACCGCCCCAAGGCATGAAAGCAACGACGATATTCTGACCAAGAGCCAGTTCACCCATGTCGGTTGAAGGGCCGTCTGCGATTACTGCCCCGCGTTTGACCTTGTCACCAACTTTGACCACCGGTTTATTGTTGATACAGGTGTTCTGGTTGGAACGAGCAAACTTTATCAGGTTATAAATATCAACACCGGTGCCGTTTTCATCAATTTCATTCTCATCTATCTTAATAACTATTCGCGAAGCATCAACTGACTCAACCTCTCCGTTATGTTTTGCTATAACAGAAACACCGGAATCCCGAGCAACAATGCGCTCCATACCGGTCCCAACCAGAGGAGAGTCGGCACGCAGCAGTGGAACAGCCTGGCGCTGCATGTTTGATCCCATCAGGGCTCGGTTGGCGTCATCGTTTTCAAGGAATGGGATCAAGGCAGCTGCTACTGATACCAACTGGATCGGAGCAACATCCATTAGAGCTATTTCGTCACGATGAACAAGAATGAATTCACCACTCTTACGTGCTGAGTTGTAATCGTTAACAAACCGTCCGTCTGCGTCGATCTCAGCATTTGCCTGGGCGATAGCGTGTCCTTCTTCCTCAAGTGCTGAGAAGAATCGGACTTCGTTAGTTACTTTGCCTTCCTGAACGATGCGGTACGGTGTTTCTACAAAGCCATGATCGTTTATTCGTGCGTAAGTAGACAAAGAAGCTATCAAGCCGATGTTAGGCCCCTCGGGAGTTTCAATAGGGCATACACGGCCATAGTGAGTAGGGTGAACGTCACGAACCTCAAATCCGGCACGTTCACGTGTCAGTCCGCCTGGTCCAAGCGCCGAAAGTCGACGTTTATGAGTGACCTCGGAAAGCGGGTTAGTCTGATCCATAAACTGGGACAATTGCGATGAACCAAAGAATTCCTTTACTACTGCAGAAACCGGTTTGGAATTTATAAGATCATGAGGCATGAGGTTTTCAACCTCTTGCAGACTCATTCGTTCCTTGATAGCCCGCTCCATACGAACAAGTCCGATACGGTACTGGTTCTCTAATAATTCTCCAACAGCGCGAACACGACGATTGCCTAGATGGTCAATGTCATCAATAGCACCGCGTCCATTCTTAAGTTCAATTAGATATCTAACGATCTCTAAAATGTCATTTTTGACTGCAATTCTTATATCTGAACTAAACAGATCTTCAAAAATCATTCTGTTCCGGCGCAGGGATTCAATGAGTCTTCGGTTCTCATCAAAACCACCCTGTTCAATGGCTTCGGACAGTTTTATTGTTGCCTTTGAAAGTCCGAACGTGGAAAACAGTTCTTTCTGGTAAAAATCATTGTCACGTATAAGGTTATTAAGCTCAAGAAGTAGCTGATCCCTGAGCTTGTCGGATACTGATTGCCCCGCTTCCACTTTTTTGAGAGATTTAGCAAGATCAGCTGGAAGCTTCATCATCAGGTACTTTGAAAAAGGATCATCTAAGCCTGTCAGTCTGGCTACAAAGGATTCAAAACAGGCAACATCCTCACTGCTCAACATGCACGGAGCGTTTAAAACCATGCAGTCCTGCCAAACCTTAAGGCCAAGCTTATAGTTCAGCTTAAGACGGCCAACAGCTGAAAGATCGTAACGTTCAGGGTTGAAAAACAGGTTGTCAAAGAGTGCCAATGAACTTTTTAAAGTTGGTGGGTCTCCCGGACGGAGACGCCGATAAATTTCAATCAAACCCTCGTCACTTGAGCTGATCTTATCAATCATCAATGTGTCGCGGAAAGATGAAGTTATGTGTAGGTTGTCAATGTAAAGTGCTCTAAAGCTGGTTACACCACGGGCTTTAATTTCATCAAAACGATCCAGAGTGATTTCATCGTTACATTCGACAATAATCTCGCCTGTAGTCGGATCGACTATATCAGATGATGCATAACGGCCAAGAATATCTTCAATGTTGGCAGGAATCGTCTTGATACCGCGCTCTTGAATCTTCTTGATCGAAGACTTGGTGTATTTTCGGTTTGCTTTAACAAGAACCTCACCATTGGCAGGGTCCGTCACGTCTATAATTGCTTTTTGAAGAGACAAAAGCTCAGGTTCAATACTTTTAGTAATTACGTCAGGGCCTATATTGATTTCTTCGCTTTTGTAATAATAGTTGAGGAGTTGTTCAACTGAATATCCCAAAGCCTTAAGCAGAACGGTTGCAGGCATTTTCCTGCGGCGGTCAATTCTGACATATAAAATATCTTTGTGGTCAAATTCAAAATCCAGCCAAGATCCGCGATAAGGAATAACACGAGCAGAGTATAAAACCTTGCCGCTTGAGTGGGTTTTCCCTTTGTCGTGATCAAAAAAGACACCTGGTGAGCGGTGTAACTGGCTTACTATTACCCGTTCGGTTCCGTTGATGATAAAAGTCCCGTTATCGGTCATAAGCGGGATTTCGCCAAAGTAAACCTCTTGTTCTTTAATATCTTTTATCGCCTTGACGGTAGCGTCTTTACCGGCATCCCAGATCACAAGACGTACTTTAACTTTCATTGGCGCGGCGTAGGTCATACCACGCTGATGGCATTCGTCAACATCATACTTGGGCTTGTTTAGCGCGTAGGATACATACTCGAGAGAAGCGCTTTCACTGAAATCCTTGATTGGAAACACACTTCTGAATACGGCTTCAAGCCCCGTATTCAAACGTAATTCAGCGGACACTTCCTGCTGTAGAAAGCGTCTATAAGAATCTTTTTGGATATCAATCAGATTAGGGATTTCGATTATGTTCTTTATCTTGGCAAAGTTTTTACGCAAGAGGTGATTATTGGCAATAGAATAAGCCATGGCTTCTCCTTTGGCGGGTATCTTAACTGGATCCAGAAGTGTAGTGTAACGTACTGGAATATCAGAAGTTTATGGCGATTAAGTCGTGCCGAAACAGCACAAGCCAAGGCCGCTCGGGGCGACCTTGGCTCTCATAAAGAAAAAAATCTAGGTACTATTTGATCGCTGCTTCTGCGCCTGCTTCAACAAGTTGTTTGAGTGCCTCTTCAGCTTCTTGTTTAGAAACTCCGGTCTTTACAGTGCCAGGGGCGCCGTCAACTACGTCTTTAGCTTCTTTCAGTCCGAGGCTTGTCAGCGCACGAACAACCTTGATAACATTGATTTTGTTAGCGCCTGCAGACTTCAGGATAACATCAAATTCGGTCTGCTCTTCTGCAGCTTCGGCAACAGGGCCGGCAACAGCAGCAACAGCAACAGGGGCAGCAGCAGAAACACCGAACTTCTCTTCAAGTTCCTTAACGAGCTCTGCAAGATCAAGAACAGTCATTTTTTCGATAAAGCTGATTACATCTTCTTTAGTGATAGCCATTGGGTAAATCCTCCGTATATAATTTTAGTATAAAGTGTTTGTTACTATTTTGTCAGTTTGCTGATTTCTGAACACGGATAGCATCCAGTACGCGTACAAGCGAACCTGGAAGCGCGGCAAGCACGCCAACAAAGTTGGTTGCAGGTGCCTGCATGGAGCCGAGCATCTTGGCAATGAGGACCTCACGCGAGGGCAGGTCTGCTAAGGCCTGGATCTGCTTGGTGTCAAGCAGTTTACCGCTGAGAACTGCGGCTTTCAGCACGAACTTGCCTTGCGGATCTTTTGCAAATTTATTCAGTACTTTTGCAGCATTTGCCGGATCATCATAGCTGATAGCTACGGCGGTTGGACCGGCGAGAAATGGGCTGATGCATTCGATATCAGTGCCTTTGGCAGCTAAATCAAACAAAGTATTTTTAAATACTTTGTATTCAACTGACGCAGCCCTAAGCTCATTTCTGAGCGATGTGGCTTGTCCTACGTTCATCCCACGAAAATCTGCGAGAAAAACTGCTTTGGCGCGTGTCAATCGCTCATGCATCTCGGTAACGAGTTCTTGTTTGGTATTTTTGTTCAAGCGACTTCCTCCTTTCTTTTGGTATGTGGGGCAGTGCCCCGGCCAAAGTCAGGAACGCAATGAATTTGCGGTACCCAAGTCTCGGCAGGTCCAATAACAGATTAAGCGACAAGGCGCGCCTGCTGTCTTTGACTTTGGCTAAACTAGACGTTTTAAATCTGTGCTGTTACATCGCTGATATCAAGATTTATACTGGCACCCATTGTGGAAGAGAGCGAAATCTTCTTAATGTAGGTGCCCTTCGCAGCAGACGGCTTAGCCTTTATAAGTGCTTCAACCAGTGCAAGTAAATTGCCTGTAAGTTTGTCTGCTTCAAAGGATACTTTGCCCACTGGAGCATGTATAATTCCGGCTTTTTCAACACGGAATTCAACTTTACCGGCTTTTGACTCCTTAACAGCTTTACCGACCTCAAAAGTAACAGTTCCAACCTTTGGATTCGGCATAAGGCCACGGGGTCCGAGCAACTTGCCAATCTTACCAACAACGCCCATCATATCTGGGGTCGCAATGGCAGTGTCAAAATCAAACCAGCCACCCAGAATTTTGGCAACCAGATCATCTGATCCTACATAATCCGCGCCGGCATCAAGGGCTTCCTTTTCTTTTTCACCCTTTGCAAAAACAAGAACGCGGACATCTTTGCCTAGTCCATTAGGAAGAACTACGGCACCACGGACCATCTGGTCAGCGTGTCGTGGATCAACACCTAACTTAACAGCGACATCTACAGTCTCATCGAATTTTGCATAAGCGGTCTGTTTTACAACATCAACGGCAGTTCCAAGTTGATAAACCTTGTTTCTGTCGATCTTTGACATTGCTTCAGAATGTTTCTTAGCGCTTTTTGACATGGTACAACCTCTCTAGGAATCTTGATTAATAGCTAGTGTGCCGATTAGGCGATATCAACGCCCATTGAGCGGGCAGTACCCTCAATTGTCCTCATGGCGGCTTCTAGTGAAGCAGCATTGAGATCGGGCATTTTCTTTTTAGCAATTTCTTCAACCTGTGCTTTGGTGAGTTTGCCAACTTTAGTTTTGTTTGGAACAGCAGACCCGCTCTTAAGGTCGAGAGCCTTCTTAATCAACACCGGAGCTGGAGGTGTTTTTGTAATGAACGTAAATGATCTGTCTGCATACACGGTGATTACAACCGGAGTAATAGTACCTTCTTCTGCCTGAGTCTTTGCGTTGAAAGCCTTGCAGAACTCCATGATGTTGACGCCATGCTGGCCCAGGGCAGGTCCAATCGGTGGCGAAGGATTTGCCTTGCCTGCTGGTACCTGTAATTTAATGTAGCCGGTTATCTTCTTTGCCATAAAAGTGCTCCTTTATATACTGCGTATGCCTGTCATCTCCATAAATGGTGGTGGCAGCTTCAAGAATTAGTTTTTTTCGACCTGCATGAACTCAAGCTCAACAGGAGTAGCACGACCGAAAATTGTTACGGTTACGCGCAGCTTGCCTTTGTCAGGCTTTACATCTTCCACAACACCGGAGAAATTAAGAAACGGTCCGTCTACAACGCGTACAGTTTCACCGACTTCAAAAAGAACCTTGGGTCTCGGCTTCTCAGCTCCTTCTTCCATACGGCGGGTAATTTTATTAACTTCTTCATCCGCGATAGGGAAGGGGGTATTGCCGCCAACAAAACCGGTAACCTTGGCTGTTTCTTTTACGAGGTGCCATGTTTCATCCGTTAATTCCATTTTAACCAGAATATAGCCAGGGAAAAACTTTCTGGAAGAAGTTTTCTTCTCACCTTTTTTAAGTTCAACAACAGTTTCACAAGGAATGAGGATTTCTTCAAAAAGATCCTCTACACCTTCATTCTTGATAGTTTCAAGTAAATTCAGGCGCACCTTGTTTTCAAAACTGGAATATGTATGTACACCATACCATTTCATGGTCATAGCTGGATCCTTTATCCTAGTATCAGACGCAACAGCTTGGCTAAAATAAGATCACAAGCACCAAGATAGAATGAAATCAGCACAACAATAACAATGACAACACCTGTAGTTGCAATCGCCTCTTTACGAGTTGGCCATGTGACTTTTTCAAGTTCGAGCTTTACTGATTCAAAAAAAGCGGTGACTTTTTGCACGCTATCACTCCTGGCAGTTTAGTTGAGATATGTCTACTATTCTAAACAGCGGTTTCTACTCCCAAAATACAAGCGACTGAAGTGTGGCAGGCCAGGAGGGATTCGAACCCCCAACATCCGGTTTTGGAGACCGGCGCTCTACCAGTTAGAGCTACTGGCCTGTACCGTGCAACAATCGATTCGGACTATTTGGTTTCCTTGTGAGGAGTGTGCTTGCGACAGAAGCGGCAAAACTTGCTGAATTCAAGCTTGCCCGGAGTTGTTTTTTTGTTTTTAGTTGTTGTGTAGTTTCTCTGTTTGCACTCTGTGCAACCAAGTGTGATGATGTCTCTCATAAATGTGCTTCCTTTTGTATGGAATCAGCAGGTACTGGCTGTTGCCGTGCCCACATACGTTCACATGAATTCTTATTTATTCAATAATTGAAGCTACAACGCCTGCGCCGACGGTACGGCCACCTTCGCGGATGGCGAAACGCAGACCATCGTCCATTGCGATCGGGGTAATCAGTTTGATTGTCATAGCGACGTTG
>JAAXTM010000015.1 GCA_013336525.1 Geobacteraceae bacterium
AAGAGGTTGTTGACGGTGTCAAGGCAACCTTCAGCATCCAGACTATGGCAGAGGCCATGAAGGATATGGGTATTGCAATGCCCAAAGGGGTGAAGGAAACTCATCATATTTCAATTTCGTTCAAGGACGTCAAAAGCGGCAAGATGCTGGCTGATGGTGCCGTAACTGTTAAGGTTCAGAACCCGGATAAAAGCACACAGGTCAAAGAGCTAATGGGTATGAAGGGACATTTTGGCGCTGATTTTGAATTTTCCAAAAAAGGTAAGTACGGAGTTATGTGCAAGTTTCAGCTTAAGGACGGAAAAACCCGTCAGGCCAAATTTTGGTATCAGATAAAGTAGCCATGAATAACAGGTTTATCAACATAGCTCTGGTAATTATTGCTGTTACACTGCTGGGGCTTCTTGCTTTAAGGGTCCGGTTTGATCAACTATCAGGTCCCGGGTGCCCAAGTGTAATAAAAAGCGGCTGTGTATCTAAACAGATGTAAATACAAGGAGAAAAAAATGGTAACGAAGCGTACAAAACAAGTGGTATTGGCAGGAATTCTTACGGTGGTGATGTTGGTAGGTGCAGTCAGCGTGTTTGCCTTTTCATTTGGCAAATATGAGAAGGTGAAGGCAGACAATGGCATTGTTACACTGCCAGTTGCAAAGCTGACCGACGGCAAGGCTCGCTTCTATAAATTTGAGGATGGTGGTAAAGAAATCGCTTTTTTTGCTGTCAAGGCGGCTGACGGCAGCATCAGGACCGCCTTTGATGCATGTGATTCCTGCTATCGTTCCAAAAAAGGGTATGAACAGCAGGGTGATAAAATGAACTGCAATAACTGCAACCAGAAGTTTGCCATCAACCGTCTTGGCCCAAATGCGACTGGAGGCTGCAATCCAGGCTACCTGCCGAACCAGCCAAAAGGTGGCACTATTTCCATCAAAGCCAGTGACCTGAAAGACGGCGCGAGATATTTCTGATGAAACTGCACACCATCTCCATAAATAATCTGAAGCGCCGCAAGGCAAAAATGGCTTTTCTGACGGTTGGGCTGACTGTCGGAATAGCTACAATTGTCACTCTGGTGACCCTGACCCGTTCCATGTCCAGCGACATTGAGCGGAAGATGGATGAGTTCGGCGCAAATATCCTTGTCACCCCACAGAGCAACGGTCTGTCAATGAATTATGGAGGCATCAGCCTGGGCGGTGTGACCTTCGATCAGCGCGAGATACGTGAAGAAGATCTCGCGAAGATCAAAACCATTACCAACCATAAGAATATCTCGGCGGTCGCGCCAAAAGTGCTGGGTGGCATCAAGATAGGAGCTCATGATGTGTTGCTGGTCGGGGTCAACTTTGACAGTGAGCTGAAGATGAAGCAGTGGTGGAAGATCTTTGGTGATGCCCCAAAGGCGGATAGCGAATTACTGATCGGCAGTGATACCTCCAAAGTTCTCAATGTTAGTACAGGCGACACAGTCCAGATAAAAGGTGAAACCTTTAAGGTCGCCGGAGTACTTGATCAGACCGGTTCTCAGGACGATTCGCTCGTATTTGCCTCGCTGAGAAAAGCCCAAAAAGTGCTGAACAAGGAGGGTGTCATAACTCTTGCAGAAGTGGCGGCACTCTGTTCCGGTTGTCCTATAGGCGATATGGTCACCCAGATTGCAGAAAAGCTGCCTGACGCAAAAGTATCAGCCATTCAACAGGTGGTCGAAGGGCGTCTCAAGGCGTTGGACCAGTTCAAACGTTTCTCCTATGCGATGGCCGGAGTTGTAGGCTTTATCGGCTCTCTGATTGTGTTTGTTACCATGATGGGGAGCGTTAACGAGCGTACCGTCGAAATCGGCGTCTTCCGCGCCATCGGTTTCCGCAAAAGCCACATCATGCGGATCATTCTGCTGGAAGCTGCTCTTGTCAGTCTGCTGGCCGGAATACTTGGCTACGCCGTTGGTATGGGAGGCGCCAAACTGGCCCTGCCGTTTATGGCTGAGAGTAAAAATGCCCACCTGATCTGGGACACAACCATTGCCTTTGGTTCAGTCGGGCTGGCATTGACGCTCGGTGTTTTGGCAAGCATCTATCCGGCACTCCATGCCAGCAAGATGGATCCGACAGAAGCCCTGCGGGCATTATAAAAGAGGATAAAATGGCGCTCATCGAAATAAAAAACGTAAAGAAACAGTACTCCAGCGGCGACGATGTTGTCGAAGCGCTGCGCGGTGTTGATATCAACATCGAATCGGGGGAGTTCATTACCATCATGGGGCAGTCAGGTTCGGGGAAGAGTACGCTCCTGTCCGTGCTTGGTGGGATGAACCATCCTACATCGGGAGAGGTCAACATGGCCGGTGTAGATATATACAAGCTTCCCGGCGAGAAGCTCGCTGATTTCCGAGCCCAGAACCTGGGGTTTGTATTCCAGTCGTTCCATCTGATCCAGTACCTGACCGCTATAGAGAACGTCATGCTGCCGTTGGCCATTGTCAAGATGAGTACAAAGGCTAAAGCAGCCTCGGCGCGACAGGCCCTTGAGCGGGTTGGCCTCGGGAACAAGCTCGATCGCCTTCCCAATCAGCTTTCAGGTGGTGAACAGGAACGGGTCGCCATTGCGCGGGCCATCGTCAACAACCCGCATATACTGCTGGCGGACGAACCGACCGGGAACCTTGATTCAAAGACCAGCGAGGAGGTCATGGCGCTGTTCCGCGAGCTGAACGACGCCGGTCAGACAGTGGTCATGGTGACGCACAATCCCGATAACGGCAAATATTCAGACCGGACGATCAACTTGAAGGACGGCAGGGTTATGGTACAATGAATTTCATTAACCTGAGGTCACTATGAAACCGAGATATCTGTTGCCCCTGTTGTTGTTTTTCATTCTCATCAGCTCTTTGTCCCATGCGACAGAGTCTCTTCCACTTCTGGTCGAAGCCGCCCTCGCCAACAATCCGGAACTCAAATCTTCCCAGGCCCGCTGGCGGATGTTTGCCAACAAGGCGAAGCAGGCTGCGGCCCTCGAAGACCCCATGTTTATGTTTAAACTGCAAAACATGCTGGCCAGAGAGCCATTTGTTTTCAACAAAGATCCCCAGTCCGCCAAAGTTATAGGCCTCTCCCAGCAGCTTCCGTTCTGGGGCAAGCGGGCAATCAGGCAGGAGGTTGCCCAGTACGAGGCAGAATCCTACAAATGGACCATCGAAGAGCGTAAGCTTGAATTGACCCGTATGGTCAAGGAAGCCTGGTACCAGATCTGGGCCGTGGACAAGTTTTTGGAAATCGTCGATAAAAACCTGAAGATAATGTCCGATTTCGTGACCATTGCCGAATCCAAGTATTCCGTAGGGCAGGGTGCGCAACAGGATATCTACAAGGCCGGGCTGGAAAAATCCAAAATGCTCGACATGCAGATAACTCTCAGACAGCAGCGCAAAAGCCTGGAAGCCAATCTTAACTACCTCATCTATCGGCCCGGCAATACTCCGGTCGACAAGATTGCCGATTTTGCCCTGCCGCAACTGTCGCTTTCAGCTGAACAGCTGAATCAGGCAGCCCTTGAAAAACGTCCACAGATAAAGAGTCTGGACAGTCTGGCTAGCAAAGGTCAGGCATCGCACCGCCTGGCCCAGAAGGAGTTCTACCCCGATTTCAACCTCTCCTTTGAGTATATGTTCAAAGAAGCAGTTGTGACCGATATGGCAAACGATCCCGGCTACAACATGTTTTCAGTCGGTGTGACCTTCAATCTGCCATTCCAGCAGGAACGCCGCCATGCAATGCTCGCAGAATCGACATCCGAGACGAGTATGGCAACAGAAGAGTTGAACGGCCTGAAGAACACGATCTCCTATACCATCAACGATGCCCTGGCCCAATTAGACCGCCGCCGGAGGCTGGTTGAACTCTACAAGAGGGGGATTATTCCGCAGGCGGAACAATCACTGGAATCGGCTGTAATCAGCTATCGTGTGAACAAGGTGGATTTTTTAACCCTGCTGGATGGGCGGCTGAACCTGTTCAACTATGAACGGGAGTTATACGAGTCGCAGGCAGAATACATGATGAAACTTGCTCAACTCGAGGCGGTAATCGGCACTGACCTGGCAAACGTGCCATTGGGGCAGGCCACACCACCACCTGTACCCATGCCGGCACAGATAAAATCAACAACTCCGGCAGCACCAGATCACTCTCAACATCATTAAAAATCTTCATGCCGAGGTAATACCATGGTTCTGAACAAGAAAATAGTAATACCACTGGCTCTCCTGATCGTTGCCGTTTTCGTCGGCGGAGGTTTGCTCTACAAAAAAGGGTGGTTCAAGGATGATGGAGGCGGTCATTCAAAGCTTGAGCATGCCATACAACTTTACACCTGTTCCATGCATCCCTTCATCATCAAGGATAAGCCCGGGACCTGTCCTATCTGTGGCATGGAATTGATCAAGAAGATTGAAAGCGCGCCTGCTGGTGGTGCTCAGAGTCCCGAGCAGAAGCAGCAGGCCGACATGCTCGGGCATGTCTCGCTCTCGCCGACCCAGCGGGTTATGGCGAACGTGGCTACCGTGGAGGCTAAGTTGTCATCCCTCAGCAAGGAAATCAGCGCCGTCGGCATCGTTCAGTACGACCAGTCGCGGCAGTCCAAGGTAACCGCCTGGATCGCCGGGAGGATAGATAAGCTGCATGTGAACACGGTCGGAGCATTTGTAAGCAAAGACAAGCCGGTGGCAGAGCTTTACTCGCCTGACCTGTTGGCAACCCAGCAGGAATATCTTTTGGCGGTCAAGAGCCGTGAACAGCTGAAGGATTCGCCAATTCCATCAATATCCCAAAACGGTGACGGCCTGGTGGCTTCGGCCAAGCAGCGGCTGATGCTGTTCGGGGTCAAAGAGAGCCAGATCGCCGAACTGGAGAAGGCCGGCAAACCGAATATACGAATACCGATATACACGCCGCAATCCGGTGTTGTTATCGAGAAGATGGTGCAGCAGGGGCAGTATGTTAATGTCGGGGAACCGCTTTTCAGCGTTGCCGATCTCTCTTCTGTCTGGGTGGAGATGGAGATTTACGAGAATGAATTTACCAATGTCAAGATAGGCCAGCAGGTAGAGATCCAGTCACAGTCATATCCGGGCAGGCCGTTCGCCGGTCGGGTGGCGTTTATCTACCCTTTCCTGGATCCCAAAACCAGGACTGTCAAGGCCCGTATCGAGATGGCAAATCCAGGTATGAAGCTAAAGCCTGACATGTTTGTCAAAGCACTCATCAAGGTTCCGCTTGGCAAGGCCATTGTTGTTCCGGTAACTGCGGTCATGGACAGCGGCAAACGTCAGACCGTCTGGGTGGAGACCTCTGCCGGCATGTTCGAACCGCGCGATGTTCAGGTCGGTCAGCAGACCGATGACAAGATCCAGATTCTTTCCGGCTTAAAGGCAGGGGACAAAGTCGCGGTATCAGGTGCGTATCTGATCGACTCCGAATCGCAGTTGAAGGGTGGCGGAAGCGTCGATCACAGTCAGCATACTGGCGGAGCCAAGCCGGAAACCAAAGGGCAGTCTGTCGCGCCACCGGCAAAGAAGGATTCTTTGAATATGGATGATATGAAAATGTGATACAGGCTGGGTCAAGTGGCAAGGGGCAGGGGATATAGTTTTTCTTCTTGACCCATGCACTTGCCCCTTGACCCGAGGTTATAACCAATGATCGAAAAAATTATCGAATATTCCGCCCGTAATCGCGTCATCGTTCTGATGATGTTCGGTTTGATCATCGCCTGGGGCGGTTGGTCGGTTTACCGTACGCCGGTGGATGCTATTCCGGATCTGTCAGACAATCAGGTGATCGTCTTCACCGATTATCCGGGGCGTTCGCCTCAGGTGGTGGAGGATCAGGTTACCTATCCGCTGGCGACCAATCTGCAAGGTCTGCCGCAGGTCCGTGCCGTGCGTGCTTCCTCCGCCTTTGGTTTTTCGATGATCTACGTCATCTTCGAGGACAAGGCCGACATATACTGGGCAAGAACCCGCGTTCTGGAACGGCTCAATTATGCCTCATCGCTCCTCCCTCCCGGTGTAACCCCGACACTGGGCCCTGACGGCACCGGTGTTGGCCATGTTTTCTGGTACACCATCGAAGGCAAGGGGTATGACCTGGAACAGCTGCGCACCTTGCAGGACTGGTTCGTGCGTTATCAGCTTAACACCGTTCAGGGTGTTGCCGAGGTTGCCTCCATCGGCGGGTTGGTACGCGAATACCAGATCGATCTCGATCCGAACAAGCTGTTTGCCTACAACATCAAGGTTGCCACGGTTATGGACGCGGTCAAAGCATCCAACAAGGATGTGGGGGGGCGTCTGATCGAACAGGCAGATGCCGAATACCTGATCCGCGGCCGTGGCTATGTGAAGTCCAAGGCTGATCTGGAAAATATCGTGGTCGGCGCCGACATGCGCGGTACGCCGATCTACGTCAAAAATCTGGGAACGGTACAGACCGGCGGCGCTATCCGTCGCGGCATGCTCGATATGAACGGCGAAGGCGAGGCGGTCGGCGGCATTGTTGTCATGCGCTATGGCGAGAACGCCAAGGATGTCATTGACCGGGTCAAAGTGAAAATCACGGAGCTGGAAAAGGGATTGCCGCCAGGGGTCAAGATCATGGTTTCCTATGACCGTTCCGACCTGATCATGCGGGCGGTAGATACGCTGAAGAAAAACCTGCTGGAGGAATCGGTCGTCGTTTCGCTGGTGATCCTGATCTTTCTGCTCCACTTCCAGAGCGCACTGGTGATCGTGTTGACTCTGCCGATCTCTGTGCTGATCGCCTTTATCACCATGAAGCTGATGGGTGTCACCTCCAACATCATGTCACTGGGTGGGATTGCCATTGCTATCGGTGTGCTGGTGGACGCCGGTGTCATCATGGTGGAAAACTGCTACCGCCACCTTTCCGAGATGCCACCAGAGGAGCGGGCTGCCCGGCGGTTGGAGACCGTAATAGCCTCCGCCAAGCAGGTCGGTCGGGCGATCTTCTTTTCCCTGGCGATTATCGTGCTCTCCTTTGTGCCGGTCTTTATGCTGGAAGGACAGGAGGGGAAGCTGTTCCACCCGCTGGCCTTCACCAAGACCTTCTCGATGATGGGGTCCGCCCTGATAGCCATTACTCTGGTGCCGGTATTGATGTACTACTTTATGCGGGGGAAGATGCCGCCGGAGAGTTCCAACCCGGTTTCGACTTTCTTTATCAGGCTCTATTCGCCGGTTATCCGCTGGGTGCTGGTCTGGAAAAAGACCACCATCGCTCTTAACCTCGTGGCCCTGCTCGTTGCCGTGCCGATGTTCATGAAGCTGGGTTCCGAGTTCATGCCGCCTCTGGATGAGGGGTCGCTGCTCTATATGCCGGTCACACTCCCCAACGTCTCCATCACCGAGGCCAAGCGGCTGATACAGGTGCAGGACACGATCATCAAGAGCGTTCCCGAAGTGGAGCATGTCCTCGGCAAGGTCGGCCGTGCTGAAACCTCGACCGACCCTGCGCCGGTCTCCATGTTCGAGAGTATCATTATCCTCAAGGCCAAAGATAAATGGCGTCCGGGTATCAAAAAAGCCGATATCGTGGCCGAATTGGACTCAAAGCTTCAGCAGATCGGCGTGCGTAACGGCTGGACCCAGCCGATCATCAACCGCATCAACATGCTCTCAACCGGCGTACGTACCGACCTGGGAGTTAAAATATTCGGGTCGGATCTGAATGTACTGAAAGATCTGGCACTTCAGGCCGAGACGATTCTGAAGCCGATCAACGGTGCGGCCGACGTGGTTGCCGAGCGGGTCACCGGAGGCAGCTATATTGATATCGACATCGACCGCGAGGCGGCTGCACGTTATGGCGTGAGCGTCGGCGATATTCAGTCGATCATTGAAACGGCACTGGGTGGCGAGATGCTCACAACCGCTGTCGAAGGTAGAAACCGCTTTCCGATCCGCCTGCGCTATCAGCGGGATTATCGCGACAATATCCCTGCCATCCGTCGTATTCTGGTGGGGAGTATGGATGGTGCCCAGGTGCCGCTATCCTTGGTAACAAAACTGAAAATGTCCACCGGCGCGCCCGAGATCAACAGCGAAGGTGGCCTGCTCCGCTCGCTCGTCTTTCTAAACGTGCGTGGTCGGGACATGGGTGGCTTTGTGACTGAAGCCAAACAAGTGTTGGAGAAAAGCCTCAAACTCCCTCCCGGTTATTACGTCGCCTGGTCCGGACAGTGGGAGAACCAGATCCGTGCCAAGGCGCGCCTGCAACTGCTGGTGCCGCTCGGGATAGTGATTATCTTTATCCTGCTGTACTTCACCTTTCATTCGGCACTGGAAGCTAGCATGGTTATGCTCTCGGTCCCTTTCGCTCTGGTAGGCGGGGTATACCTGGTCTCAGCGCTTGGATATAACCTGTCGGTGGCGGTCTGGGTCGGCTTCATCGCCCTGTACGGCATTGCCGTGGAGACCGGGGTGGTAATGGTTATCTATCTCCATGAAGCTCTTGACAAAAAGCTGATCAATGGCCCCTGTACGGAACAGGATATTTATGACGCGACCTTCGAGGGAGCGGTGCTTCGCTTGCGCCCCAAACTGATGACCGTGGCGGTGGCCTTGCTCGGTCTGCTCCCGATCATGTGGTCAACCGGCACCGGTGCTGATGTGATGAAACCGATCGCCGCGCCGATGATCGGCGGCATGATTTCGTCGGCGGTGCATGTGCTTATCATGACTCCGGTGATCTTTGTACTGATGAAGAAACGGGAGTTGAAGAAAGGAACATTGAAGTATTCGGGGATGAAACATTAGAATTTACGTGGGCTGTTTTTTCCGTAAGCTGGAAATCTCCTGCTGCATGTTTTTAGTATCAATATTTGCCCATTTCAGAAGAGAACCCCATGTTTTTGTCCCGTTTTTTACTTCAAGATAGATCTGCCTGGCAGATTGTTTCGTCTTGTTGGCAATAACGGCGGCAATAATCAATTCCTTGCTGGAGGCCCCCAGTTGCCTCATTGCAGCCAACTCCACTTCACCCAGTAACTGATGGCGGAATAACAATTCGTCAACCACTATTTCGGCCAAACTGGCAGCTGACTGCTTTGCATCCAGTGCGTTGTAGAATCGAGAGCCTAAAGCTTTTGTGGTAAGCCGCAGTGGTGCAAGGACACTCTTCCACGTCTCATTTTCCAGCCTGGTTTGTAACAGAGTCTCCGGCGCCGTCCCCGATTTAGAGGCGACCCAGTAGGCAATCCAGAGATCATCAGGAGAGGTCCCCTGCTGTTTTTTGATCACGATAGTTTTCTTGTCGGTATTAAAGACAAATGCAAAAAAGGAGTTTTGCGTTGTGGCCAGGAAATAGGGGTCTGCTGCTGCTGGTTTTTTTGGGTCAAAGGAACGGTCGGTGAAACAGTGACAGTTAATGGCAGGCATGGCCAGTGCCGGCATTGGAAACAGCAGAAGGAGGATAAGAGTGAGATGGTGTCTTTTGCTGGCAGTGTAAAGCATAGTAGATTCCTTCCCTGAATTGTTACTGTGTTTGTTGAGAGAGCTTATCCCATAGTCTGAATGCGTGAGCTTTGATGCAGGTCAAGATATTCATATTGGATTCAATAAAAGAAATACTCGACCAAAAGAGTTCGAATAATACAGATATAGACATGCATGATTTTGAATGTTATTTTGTGTATACACTCTACTCAATATAATTTCATAATCATTAATGTCGGAGGTTGTTCATGGAAATGAAAATTACTTTTCCCGGAGGGGCGAAGGTCAATGCTGAGATAAACAATCGGAATATTCCGACGGACCAGCCGGTGGCAGGGGGAGGGGAGGGGACTGCGCCGACCCCATACGATTACTTCCTTGCTTCTCTTGGAACCTGCGCCGGTATTTATGTTCTCAGCTTTTGCCAACAGCGTCAGATTGCGACGGAAGGTTTGGAGCTCACTCAACGAATGGAGTTTGCCATAACAGAGGATGGGAAAAACAAACTCGCCAAGATCTCCATTGAGATACATCTGCCCCCCGGTTTCCCGGAAAAATATCGGAACGCCATCGTCAAGGCAGCTGAACTCTGCGCGGTGAAAAAGGTGATCATGGACCCGCCTGAGTTCGAAATTACCGCGAAGATGCCGTAACAGGTAATCTGTTCGTTCGATAAAAAGGAGACGCGCATGGAAAATTTTCTGGCGACAGTAAAGGAAACAGTCAACCCTGCTACCCAGCCTGTTGGTGTCAATCTGGTTCGTAATGTAGCGCAGCTCGAAGGGTTGAAGATAAAGGTTCGTGGCAAACGACTTGCTATTTGCCAGCAGATTGCCTACAGCCGGATGTATTCCTGGTCAACGTTTGCAGATGCCGAAACCAGCCACTGCGCACTCGGCGCAGCCTGTACAGGTATTATACTTCCACCTGAGCGTGTGATGGATGGCACGGTGAATACGGGAGTGTACCAGAAAACGCAGGAGGCTGCCGCTGCCATGCAACAGATGATGCCGCGAGTAGAGCCCGGTGTTGCGGGGGTGTTGACCTACCCGCTGGCGCGCTCTTTTGCGGGGATGACTCCGGACCTGGTAGTGATTTATGTCAATTCCGCCCAGGCAATGCGTTTTACACAAGCCTTTCTGTATCATCAGGGGGGTGAGTTCGTAATGAAAACGTCTGGTGATGCGGGGGTCTGTTCAAGGGCTGTTGCCCAGGTCATGCTGACCGGTGCTCCGATTGTTGAAATCCCCTGCATGGGTGACCGCCGTTTTGCCATGGCGCAAGACCACGAACTGATCGTCGGTATTCCTTTTGAATGGCTGGAGCGCACAACGGAGGGACTGGCTGCAACTCATAAGGCGGGGATCCGTTATCCGGTCCCGTTCCAGATTCCTGCCGCGTGCGAATTGCCACCGGACTATATTACCAGTGAGGAAGATGCGGAATTGATCTGAGTTTGATGAGCATCCTGAAGAATATAAAAAACAGGGCATTCGAGTTGTTGACTCGAATGCCCTGTTTAGTTTTTACACGATCAGGCGAGGTCGAAACGGTCAAGGTTCATTACTTTGTCCCATGCCGCTACAAAGTCGTGCAGGAACTTCTCCTGGGAGTCTTTACATCCGTATACTTCTGCCAGGGCCCGGAGTTGGGAGTTCGAGCCGAAGATGAGATCGATGCGGGTGCCGGTCCACTTTAGTTCGCCGCTCTTGCGATCACGCCCCTCGAACACGTCGTCTTCTGAGGCCGCCTTCCACGTGGTGCCCATATCAAGCAGATTCACGAAGAAGTCATTGGTGAGAGACCCGGCCCGCTTGGTGAAGACACCGTGTTGCGACTGTCCGAAGTTGACATTCAAAGCGCGCATGCCGCCAACGAGAACCGTCATTTCAGGAGCGCTCAGCGTCAGTAGTTGCGCCCGATCAACCAGCAGTTTCTCTGCCGATACGGTGTATTTGGTTTTGAGGTAGTTACGGAACCCGTCTGCAGTCGGTTCGAGTACGGAGAATGACTCCACATCGGTTTGCTCCTGAGTCGCATCCGTACGTCCCGGAGTGAAAGGAACGGTCACATTGTGGCCGGCGTTCTTTGCTGCTTGCTCGACAGCTGCGCATCCGCCCAGAACAATCAGGTCGGCAAGTGAAACCATCTTCTCGCCTGTGTTGAACGCTTTCTGGATTCCCTCAAAGGTTTGCAGCACACTCTTCAGCTGGGTCGGCTGATTGACTTCCCAATCCTTCTGCGGGGCGAGACGGATGCGAGCTCCGTTTGCTCCGCCACGCTTGTCGGAACCGCGGAATGTGGATGCCGATGCCCAAGCAGTAGAAACCAGCTGGGGTATAGACAGCCCCGAAGCGAGGATCTTGCCCTTGAGGGCGGCGATGTCCTGCCCGTCAATCAATGGATGAGTGGCCGCGGGGACGGGATCTTGCCATATGAGTTCTTCTTTAGGCACTTCCACGCCGAGATAGCGAGAGCGCGGTCCCATGTCGCGGTGGGTAAGCTTGAACCATGCCCTTGCGAAGGCGTCCGCGAATTTCTCCGGGTTCTGCTGGTAGTGTCGCGCGATCGGCTCGTAAATCGGATCGAAGCGAAGGGAGAGGTCTGCCGTGGTCATCATCGGCCGGCGCTTCTTCGACGGGTCGTGCGCGTCAACCACCATGTCCTCATCGGCCACGTCCTTGGCCAGCCACTGATTTGCGCCGGCGGGGCTCTTGACCAGTTCCCACTCATATTTGAACATCACCTTCAGGTAGCCCATGTCCCACTTGGTCGGGTTCGGTTTCCAGGCGCCCTCGATGCCGCTGCTGATCGTATCGCCACCTTTGCCGCTGCCGAAGTTGCTCTTCCAGCCGAATCCCTGCTCTTCTATGGGTGCGGCTTCCGGCTCGGGGCCGACATGTGATGCAGGGGCGGCGCCGTGACATTTACCGAAGGTGTGCCCGCCGGCAATGAGGGCGACGGTTTCTTCGTCATTCATGGCCATGCGTGCGAAGGTCTCTCGAACGTCACGGCCGGAGGCGACCGGATCCGGGTTGCCGTTGGGCCCTTCCGGGTTTACGTAGATCAGCCCCATCTGCACGGCGGCGAGAGTGTTCTCGAGTTTCCGGTCGCCCTCATAGCGTTTGTCGCCCAGCCACTCTGCTTCAGAACCCCAATAAATATCCTCTTCCGGTTCCCAGATGTCTTCGCGACCACCAGCGAAACCAAAGGTCTTGAAGCCCATCGACTCCAGTGCGCAGTTTCCGGTGAGGATCATCAGGTCGGCCCAGGAGATTTTCTTGCCGTATTTCTGCTTGATCGGCCAGAGAAGACGGCGCGCCTTGTCGAGGTTCACGTTGTCCGGCCAGCTGTTGAGCGGAGCAAAACGCTGGCTGCCGGACCCGGCTCCGCCGCGGCCGTCGCCGGTGCGGTAGGTGCCGGCGCTGTGCCAGGCCATGCGGATGAAAAGCCCCCCGTAGTGACCCCAGTCAGCCGGCCACCACTCCTGCGAGTCGGTCATCAGCGCATGCAGGTCCTTCTTTAGCGCCTCCAGATCGAGTTTTTTGAATTCCTCAGCGTAGTTGAACTTTTCACCCATCGGGTTGCCCATGGGAGGATTCTGATGCAGGATTTTGAGATTCAACTGGTTCGGCCACCAGTCGCGGTTAGATGTGCCCCCTCCGGCGACCTGCTTGCTGGTTTTGCCCGTGACCGGGCATCTGCTCTCTTCACTCATCTCTGCTCTCCTTTCGTATCAGCTTAGGAAATAATTGAAGCTTACCTTTGAATACATCCTTGTCAAGGCAGTTTTGTTGTTAGTAATAATACCTATCAAATAACTTGTCAAGTTTAAAGCATAAAAAAGGCGGGTACCTGTAAGCAGGCCCCGCCTCTTGAAAACAATTGTATCCTGCTTATTTTATGAGAATAAAAACAGAACCTGCCGCGCCGCAGACTTCACAGCGGTCAGGAACGCTCTTTTCGACTGTGTGACCACAGACAGGGCAGACGTAGTAATCAAACTGAGCGTCAGCCTGACCTAATACATCAAAGGCCTTCTGGTACAGCTCTGCGTGGGTTTTCTCGACAGTGTTGGCATAGGTGAATGAGCGCAGTGCTTCGGTTGCCCCTTCCTGCTGTGCCTCGGCAATCATCGGCGGGTACATCTCCTTGAACTCGTGGGTTTCTCCGCCTATTGCCTCCAGCAAATTTTCCCTGGTGCTCTTGATGCCGCCCAACGCTTTCAGGTGGTTGAGGGCATGCACGGTCTCTGCCTCTGCAGCGGCACGGAAAAGTCGGGCAGCCTGGGGAAAGCCTTCCTTGTCGGCCTGCTTGGCAAAAGCCAGATATTTACGGTTTGCCTGTGATTCACCGGCAAAAGCATCCTGCAGATTTACTTCAGTTTTAGGTCCATTCGCCATTGGGACATCCTCCTTGTAGTGTGTTTCAATAAATGTCAGTAAACTGACGTAATATTGCAAACAGGAATATTACTTATTTAGTAAACAGTCAAGTAAAACTATCCCAAAAACTTTTCTTGACAAAAATAGTTTAAACCGTAATGATTCCTAGTAAATAACGTTAAACGGAGTACTGCCGTGGCAACACCTTATTCTCGGGAACAGCTAGAGCAGTTTATGGAACAATTTGTAACGGCCTGCCGTAATGCAGGTCTGAAGGTGACACACCAACGGACAGAAATATACCGTCAACTGTTAGTAATTACGGATCATCCCTCTGCTGAAACGCTTCACAAACGCCTCTTGCCAGCACTGCCTTCCATTTCACTGGATACGGTCTACCGTACCTTGGCCACTCTGGAACAGCATGGTCTGGTTACCAAGATTCAGACTGCAGAGAGCCAGGCCCGCTTTGAAGTCGCTCACCAACCTCACCATCATCTTATCTGCAGTCGCTGCAAGGGGGTTATGGACTTTTACTGGCCTGCCATAGATTCTGTTGACCTCCCGGCAATTGCTGGTCAATGGGGGCAGGTAGATTCAAAAACAATCGTTATGTACGGCATTTGCAATAGCTGCTCAAATAGCTAACCCCTCGACAGTCCACCAAGCCACCGTATAGAAAAAATATACAATCAAAAAAACAGTTGACACTCAATCTTCAGTTTGTTATTGATAACGAAATTCAATTGCAGGCAAAGAGGGGGGCATGTGGCTTTTTATAATCCTGTAGTAACTGCACCGAATGTCGTTACTCCATCTGCCCTCCTTGAATTCTATGAAGATCCGCTTGACTGTCTGACCGCTCACCTTATGCTTGAGTGCTCCGAGGTGCTGGCGGGGGTCAAGCCGGCCAATCTGATTTCTCTCGTTAATCGTATTCGTCCCTGTGGCAGAAACCTTTATCAATTGTGGGAGCGCCATCATGATGGCCTTGCCTGCCGCCTTGGCGATATCACTTTCAAGGTGCTGCAGACCCGGGAGCGGGCGTTGATGATATTATGCTACAACCATAACCACCTTGAGCGTCACCTTTCCCATGCAGGAATCCGCACCCTGCTGCGCAAGGCCGGTTACACAGCTGATGCTTCGCGCGAAAAACTACTGGACGAGTTGTGCGACCGCATTGGAAAGGCCGGCTCTTTCCCCCATGAGATCGGCCTTTTTATCGGTTATCCGGCCAAAGATGTTGCCGCTTTCATGGGATTTGTAAAGCTGCCGTTTGCGTGTCAGGGACCCTGGAAGATCTATGGTAATCCGGTTCAAAGCCTTTGTCTGGCTGAACAATACCGCTGCTGTCGTCAAAAAATGAATGCTGTTCTGGCTTCAGGCACTCACGGTGCACTTGAGCTGCATAACCCGGAGCATCCTTTTTTTTGCCAGCGTATTGATAACAACTTTCAACATCATAGAGTGGTGAGTTTATGAACGCTCAGGAAAGGAGGGGCACAACTGACATGGCGAAACTTGAGATCACCAGCGCGGAACTTTTCGGCGAACAACAGGAAATCATCATACTGCATGCCGGTGGAGAGTACCGCCTGAGGATTACCAGCAACAACAAACTTATCATGACCAAGTAATTCCACCCTAACCACACATCGCAAGCCACGGGTGCTTCCCCCCACCACGCAGCCAGCCAAAACACTCACATAAAAGGAGATTGTTTATGACTGCACTGCGTACCACTATTGTTTCCCTTTCCTTCACCCTGCTGACCGCTGCTTCCGCCCTTGCCGGAGCCCCTCTTGAAACTGATGACGCCGGAACCGTTGATGTCGGCGCTTTCGAGATCGGCATCAGCGGCAGCTACATGAGCGACAAGGAGGATACCACCAAAACGGCCTCCCGCGATGCTGAACTGAGTCTGGGCACTGGCATTTACAAAAACCTGGGTATCTCGGTTGCCCTGCCATACAACATGTCAACACGCGAGAAAGATAGTGGAGTGCTTGTTGGTAAAGATGACGGTTTTGGTGATATGTCGGTTGATATCAAGTACGTATTTGCCGAGGTTAGCGGGGTGAACCTCGCCATCAGACCGGGTGTTGTACTGCCCACCGGAAAATCATCCATGACCGAAGATCATGTGCAGTTCACCACAGCCCTGATAGCTACCAAAGAATTCAGCGACGGTGCCTATGCCATGCACGCCAACCTGGGTTATGAGTTTCACACCTATAAAGACAGCAACGAAGGTATGCGCCGCAACCTCTGGTCTGCTTCCCTTGCCGGTGAGGCTGAATTAGCCAAAGGTTTTATTGCAGTTGCCGATTTCGGTCTGGCGACCAACCCTGAAGAAGGGGTGGATGATCTGCCGGCCTATGCTCTCGCCGGTGCGCGCTATGAAATAAACGATAACTTTGAAGTCAATGCCGGCGTAAAGCTCGGTCTCACCAAGTCTGAGGATGATATCAGTGTCCTCTATGGTCTGCTGTTGAAGTTCTAATTCCAATTCGCATTCAAGCGGCGCCTTTGTTGGCTTCGTTGTCAGCTCCTCAACGTACTTTATCGTACGTCTTCGGTGCTTTCTCCTTGCCGCCTCGGTGCCATCTTGAATGCAACTTGGAATAACAAAAAGAGGAGAACAAATGATGACACTCGAACTACTCACTCCCGGCGAACGGGGCGAAATTGCCGAATTAAGGCATTGCGGCGGCTGCGGTGGCGGATGCCACGGCCACAGTCACGGTCATGAACAGAATCATGGTCACCATAAAAAGAAAGCCACCGCAACCCGGGCCGAAGAGATGGGACTGAGGGTGGGCAAGATGGTCGAAGTGCTGAAAAACGACGGCAATCTGCTGTTGCTGCTGGTCGATGAAGCGCGCATCGCCATTGACCGCAGAATGGCCCGCAACATTAACGTAAAAGGAGTTACTGCATGAATCTGAGCAATCTGAAGCCGGGGGAACAGGGGCGTATCCTTAAGCTGGACAGCAACATAGGGCCGATCAGACGCCGCCTGATGGATATGGGAGTCATCGTCGGTGAAACGATCAAGGTAGAAAAAGTCGCGCCGATGGGTGATCCGATTGAAGTGACGATCAAGAGCTATAGCCTGACACTGCGTAAAAACGAGGCCAAGGGTATCGAGATAGAGTTGATCCCATGAGCAATCAAAAACCGATTGTTGTCGCTGTTGCCGGAAACCCCAATGCCGGTAAATCAACCCTGATCAACGCCATTGCCGGAAGCCGCCTTCATGTAGGGAACTGGCCCGGCGTCACGGTAGAAAAAAAAGAAGCGCTCTTTGATGTGAATGGCCGCAGTATCCGGCTGGTGGATCTGCCCGGTTGCTACTCGCTTTCACCCTACAGCCAGGAAGAGATTATCACCCGTGATTATCTGGTGTCCGAAAAGCCGGACCTGATCATCAACGTGGTGGACGCCACTAATCTGGAGCGTAACCTCTATCTGACCATCCAGCTCCTTGAACTGGGTATTCCGATGGTAATGGCCCTGAATATCCATGACGAAGCCGAGGCCAAAGGGTACAAAATCAACACAAAACAGATGGAGGAAACTCTGGGGATTACCGTCATTCCAACCTCTGCAACCCGTAAGACCGGCCTGGAGCAGCTGTTGAAAGCCGTCGTGGCTCTGGCGGATAATCTGGAAAGCCATCGCCCCAGAATACTCAACTATGGAGAAGATGTTGAAACCGTCCTCATCAGCCTGAACGAATACCTGACAGGTACACATCCCGCTCTGCTCGAAAAGTACCCTCAGCGCTGGCTGCTGCTGAAACTGCTTGAAGGTGACGGCCCGGTGCTGACATCCGTGAATATCACCTCCGCTTCTCTTCCGGAGCATCTGTTTGATCATCTGCGCCGGGCCCATGGTGACGATGTTGAGGGGCTGCTGGCTGATGTTCGCTATGCACTTTCCGCCGGTCTCTGCCGGGAGGTGTTGAGCAAACCGGAAAAACGGGACATTGAGATGACCGACCGGATCGACCGGATCGTACTTAACCGCTTTCTGGGCATTCCGATCTTTGCCGCTGCCATGTGGCTGCTGTTCAAGATGACCTTTGATCTTTCCTCCCCCTTTGGCGACTGGATCGACGCCATGACCAACGGCCCGTTCAAACGCTGGACCGCCGCCATCCTCGGCAGCATCAACGCCCCGGACTGGACCGTGTCGCTGGTCAATGACGGCGTGATCGCCGGAGTCGGCTCGGTACTGGTCTTTGTGCCGGTAATTTTCATCATGATGTTCTTCATCACCTTCCTGGAGGGAAGCGGCTACATGGCGCGGGCCGCCTTCGTTATGGACCGGGCCATGCACGCCATCGGCCTGCATGGTAAATCATTCATCCCGATGCTGCTCGGATTCGGCTGCAATGTGCCCGGCATCTACGCCACCAGAACTCTTGAGAATCCCAAGGACAAGATTCTGACCGCCCTGTTGATCCCGCTCATGTCCTGCGGCGCCAGATTGCCGGTGTATGTGCTGTTCGTGGGGGTGTTCTTTCCGGACAACTCCGGCACGGTGATCTGGATACTTTATATTCTCGGCATGCTGCTGGCGGTGCTGATGGGCTACCTCTTCAAAAAGACCCTCTTTCGTGGTGATGCGCCGATGTTTATCATGGAGCTTCCCCCTTATCGGATGCCCTCCTTCATCAGCCTGATGCTGCATACCTGGGAAAAAGGGAAGCATTTCCTTATCAAGGCCGGTACCTACATATTTGCCGTCTCGGTGCTGGTCTGGTTTATGTTGAACCTCCCCTGGGGGGTCGAGCATAAACGGGATTCCTATCTGGGCAAGGCGGGAGCCGTCATGGCGCCTGTGTTCCAGCCGGTCGGTTTCGGTACCTGGGAAGCTGCCTCGTCGCTGATCACCGGTGTTATTGCCAAGGAGATCGTCGTCGGCACCATGGGTGAAATTTACGCCCCCAAAAAAGAGGAAGAGAAGAAAGAAGTGCCGACACTGGGCGAAGATCTGAAAGAGATCGTTGTCTCTTTCGGCGGCGCGGCGAAGACGGCAGTAAGCACGCTGCTCTACCTGCCGCAGGCGGAAGAACCGGAGGAAGACCAGTCGCCGCTGAAGGCAGCGATCAAAAGCCAGTTCACGCCGCTCACATCCTTTGCCTTCATGGCCTTTGTTCTGCTCTACATGCCCTGCGTTGTGGTAGGCGCTGCCATGCGACAGGAGTTCGGCACCTGGAAGTGGGCCGGTGTGGCTTTTGCCTACTCAACGGTATTGGCCTGGGTTGTCGCGCTGATCATCTATCAAGGCGGAAAGCTTCTCGGGCTGGGAGGTTGATATGGGACTGTTCGATATCGGCTTGATGATCCTGATTGCGGGAGGAGCCCTCTGGCTCCTCTACCACTCGCTCTGGAAAAAGAAGGGGCATTGCCACGGGTGCGAAGGCGGCAGCTGCGACAGCAAAGGGAAAACATGACATGGCGGGACCGCTCAGGTCCCTGCACGAGAAACCGGGAAAGGAGTTTGTATGTGCATAGCATTGATTGGCGGAATGGACAGACTGGGAAAGCATTACCGAGATGAAGCCGGCCGTGCCGGTGTTGAATTGCAGGTCTTTACCAGATCTGAAAACAACATCGGCACGAAGCTGAAAAAAGCCGACGCCGTGGTAATTTTCACCAACATGGTTTCACATCGGGTCAAAAACGAAGCGATGAATGCCGCCAGGCTCAACAATATTCCGGTATTCATGCACCACTCATGCGGTGTCTGTACTTTGCGCGACTGCCTGAATTGCATGCTGATCAGTAAGGACAGATTGACTCAATAAATATCGTAATGTACGGTGTCCTTAAAACCCCACGAAAAGGAGCCTTTCAGATGAAGATTAAGATTCAATATTGTCCCTCCTGAGGGCATCAGCCTCGTGCAGCGAGTCTCGCTGCAGAATTGAAGGATAAGCTTGCAACGGCAGAGATTTCTATAGAGGCAGGACTTCAAAAGAGCGAGTTTGCTGTGTTTGTTGATGAGGTGTTAATGTTCTCAAGGTTGGAACAAATGAGATTCCCAGAGCTTGATGAGTTGGTAGAAATCTGCAACAAGGTTGCGATGTCGTAAACTATGAACAGGCATTCGGGGTGGTCATGAACGAAACCGGTGAGTTGTCTCTACATCACCAACCCCAACACCCAATAACAGAGCATGCCGACAACCACAGTCCCGGCAAGGGAACGGGTTTTTACGGCGCAGAGCAGGGCAGGGATCGCCGCTAGCAGTTCTATTTTGCCAAGTGTGAAGATTCTCGGAGCGGACTGTGCAAAGAGCGTCGGTGCAATGAGTGCGCTCAGGATGGCCGCCGGGATCAGCTCCAGCCATTCGGCAAACCATGGTGGCAGGGCGCGGCGGGAAAGCATGACAAGCGGAATCATGCGTGGCAGGTAGGTTACCGCCCCCATGGCAATCATCAGAAACAAAAAATCGCGGCTGCTCATGCCGTTATCCTCCGTTTCAGCAGTGTTCGTTTCAGGATGAGTCCGATTGTGGCTGCAAGACAGGATGCGACGATTACGTAGGCATTGCCCGGAAGCCACATATAGGCGACGATGGAACAGGCCGCCGCTATCAATGCAGTGATCGTGAAGATCGGGCCGCGTAGCTGGAATACCAGCAGACAGATGAACATGCCGGTCAGGGCAAAGTCAACTCCGGCGGCGCCGGGCGGAACCAGTTGACCGAGGTAGACCCCCAGCACGGTGCCGACGACCCAGACGGCGTTGGTTGCATGGTTGACCGTGAGGGCGCTGAATCGGCTCCATCCACCCTGATTGAAGCGGGCCATGTTGAGGGCGAAACTTTCGTCGGTAAGGCCGTAAGCGAAGAGGGTCAGGAAGCGACGGGAGACGCCGGGGAAATGAACCGCCATGGCCGAACTCATCAGCAGGTGGCGCAGGTTGACCATGAAGGTCGTGGAAATGATCGCCGTCATTGAAGCGTCCGCAGCCAGCATCGCCACTGCGATGAACTGGGAACCACCCGCGAAGACCAGCAGCGACATCGCCGCCATCTGCCATGGGACCAGCCCCGCCTTTTGAGCCAGTACCCCCAGTGAAAGGGCGATCGGAACAAAGCCAAGGCAAATTGGCCACGAGGCGGCAAGCCCTGCCTTCACGCGGCCAGTTTGTTTTTCGTTATTACTTTGGCAGCAGTTCATGCGCCAACACTCCCAATGTCTTGATCCCCTGCTCAATTTTTTCGTCCCACTGCGCCGCAGACAGGCGGATATGATGACTGTACTTGTCGGAGAGTGAAAAGAGCGGCCCCGGTACGATGCTGATCCCTTTTTCAAGTGCCCGGTGATAGAGCATTATGGCGTCGGTTCCTTCCGGCATCTCTATCCAGAGAATAAAACCGCCAGCCGGATGAGTCATACGGGTGCCGGCGGGAAAATAACGAACCACAGCCTCGGCCATTTGAGAAATATTGCGGGCGTGGGCCCGCCGGATGCTCCTGAGGTGATGATCATAACCGCCGGTAGCCAGAAACTCGGCTATGGCCAGTTGCGGCGGCGATGCTGGGGCTACATTCATGATCATCTTGATTCGTTCCATCTCCGCCTGAAAACGACCACCGATTGCCCAGCCTACGCGATAACCGGGGGCAATGGTTTTTGAAAAGGATGAACAGTAGATCACAAGATCAGAGCGGTCGAATGATTTTGCTGCAGTGGGACGATCGTTGCCAAAGGTCAGGTCGCCATAAATATCATCCTCAATCAGTGGGATTTCGTGACGCGCCAGCAGATCGACCAGTTCGCGTTTGCGCTCATCCGGCATGAGACTGCCGAGAGGATTGCCGAAATTGGCAATTATCAGGCAAGCACTGATTTTACTCTGCTCAATGGCGTAACGCAGCGCCTCAATACTGATCCCCTCTCGTGGTGTCGATGGGATTTCAAGTGCTTTCAAGCCAAGTTCTGCAATCATCTGCAGAAAGTTGAAGTAAAAGGGTGATTCAACCGCAATGGTGTCGCCGGAGCGACAGGTGGCTCGCAATGCCAAAAAAACGGCTTCGACGCAGCCCGAGGTAACAAGAATATCGTCTGGTCCACTACTGATGCCTGCAACCAGTGCCCGGCGAGCGATTTGAACCCGCAAACGTTCATAGCCCGGCGGCATCTGATACAAAACCCCCTGTTCACTCCAGCGGCGCAGCTCGCTTGCCATAATCCGGTTAAGTTTGTCGATCGGCAGATTCTGGGCGCTCGGGATGGCACTCCCTAACGGCAGCAGATCACGGTTCATCATATTGTGCATGACCTGATGGCATAGTTCGCTGATTGTTACCGTCGTTGGTACAATACAGGAACGTGACTGGAGATCCGGTTCCCGTATCTCAGGCACCCTGCTGCGGACGTAGTAGCCTGACTGTGGACGTGCTTCAATAAGGCGCTTGTCCTCCAGCAGCGCATACGCCTGCATGACGGTGTTGATACTTACATCAAAACGCGTGCTGAGTTGGCGAATTGAAGGGAGCCGGTCTCCGGCTCTGAAGGTTCCCTGTTCAACCAGTCCGGCAATTTCTCCGGCAACCCGCTCATACAGCAGGGAAGCTCCGATATCCTTTTTATGTCCGTTTATCATGGTTGTAGAATACTCCCGACTGCCCGGTTTCGGCAGGTACAATTGTAACCCATTTTTATGGGTACAATTTATATATCATACAACTGTTATGGTAACAAAACTGTTTTTTTGTATCTGTTTTTATGTCTGAGAGCGGTGTAGTGTACAAAACATCACTAATAAGAGAGGAATTGATCATGGAATGTTGTCTTACACAGGGAGAACTTATACGGTTGGATGGCAAGCAGGATGGTGTTATTCTGCGCTGTACAAGTGGTACCATCTGGCTGACATGTGGTGACGGTCGCGATTATCTGCTCTCTGCAGGGAAAAGCTTCGAGCTTGCCGCCGGGCAATTCGCTGTGGCAGAGGCGCTGCAAGCTGCCGAATGCACTCTCGGAAAGCCAGTTTCGAACCGTAATACCTTGCAGAGGCCGGTTATTAGGCTTGCAGCATGTTAGCAGGAAAGTTTACCGGGGCTGGTAAGGGGTTGCATGACTGAATCATTTAAAGGTACGCTCTATGCCCTGTTAGCGGTTGCCATGTTTGCAACGCTTGGCACCGGTTTTAAAATGGCGGTAACCCGCATGAGCAGCTTTTCGGTTGTGGTCTGGATCGCCATCTGGGCTACCTTGGCGCTGTTCTTTATTCTGATTCGTGAACGGCGTGTCGGCGCAATTGTCAGCGAATTTCGCCAGCGTCCCTTCTTTTTCCCGGTGGCCGGGATTATCGGTCTGGGCGTCCAGCAGCTCCTCTGTTTGAAAACTTACGAATATATTCCGGCCAGTCAGGCGGTAATCCTGCATTATACCTACCCGCTGATGATGCTGCTGCTTTCGTGGCTTTTCTTCCGGGAAAAAACCGGTTTGTGGGCGCTCTGTTGTGTCGCTCTAGGTTTCGCCGGGGTGTTCGTGCTGGTTTCAGCCGGAGGCGGGGTAGGTGATCTGCAACTTTCAATCGGGGTTGCAGTGGCTCTTGGTACCGCCTTCAGTTTTGCCCTCTTCTGTGTGCTGATTAAACATGCCGATTTCAGCGTTACGCCCGGTATGTTTTTGTTAAACCTGTTCGGCCTGCTGTTCCTTCTCTGTCTTCAGCCTGTTTATCCTATGCAGTGGTCTGTTTCCGGAACGGATTTATTGCTGGTAGCTTATCTGGGGATATTCCCTACGGCGGTGGCCTTCATCCTCTGGAACAAGGCGCTGCGGATGATCCCGACCGGCCGCTCGTCCAACTGCGCACTTCTCGTGCCGATCTTGTCTCTGGTCTTTATTACCGTAATACTGAAAGAGCAGATTACCTTAATACAGGCTGTCGGTATGTCAATCGTGCTGCTGTCGGTTTTTCTTAATGTCAGGCTTGCAGGACGGTCGTAATTGCCAGGTAATAAAATTCTGAAGAAACAAGACAATACCTTTCCCGCTTTTGATGTAATAGTGATTGTAAAGTACACACCTCCGGCCATTATTTCGAGGCCATTTCCTGCGCCGCTTAATTCCTCAACCATCAACGGGCATGGCTTTGACCTGACCGGTTTTGTACAGGCCTAAAGCCTTGTTGGAATCTTATATTTTACTAAATTTCTACAAATGTCTCGTATCAACTGGCCCATTCAGGGTTTACTGTATTCTGGGTTAATTCTATTCTCTAACATGGTTGTTCTGCCTGCATGACCAGCCGGAGCTCTGTTTCCAGCACGGTCATGCTGTATGGCTTGCGGATGAAGCCGGAAGGGGCTTGGCCAGTGAAACGGTCACCCAGTTCGTCCTTGTTGAAACCGCTGGAGAGGATCAGTTTGACATTGGGTCTGATGCTGTAGATTTCATTCATCGCCGTTATACCATCCATATTCGGCATGGTCAGGTCCAGCAGGACGACATCGATCTCTTCGGCACGTTCTCGGAATAGGGAAACCGCCTCAATACCGTCACGGGCGGTAATCACTGTGAAGCCGCACAGTTCGACCATCTTCTTGCATGTCCGCAGAACGTTCTTTTCATCATCCACCACCAGTGCCACACCGGAAAGAGGCTTTTCTGTCACACTGCTGTTTTCAGCCGGAGATGTCCGCTCTTGCTGTAACATGCTCGGTAGCGCAGCTTCGGAGGCAGGAAAAAATGCCCTGAAGGTAGTACCCCTGCCGGGTGCACTCCGGACAAACAAGGCACCGTTATGCGACTTCATGATCCCCATAACGGCCGACATTCCAAGGCC
>JAAXTM010000016.1 GCA_013336525.1 Geobacteraceae bacterium
AGGAATTCCGGGTAAAGATCAAGATATGCACGTGGCTCCACCGCAAAATTCGGAAAGAAGTTCTTTTCCGAGATATAGATTCCGCCGAACCAGTTCATGGCACCGACTCTGCTGACCCCGGGTATCTGGCGGATTCGCTCCTTGTATGAGATTGGCAGTGAGAAAACCAGCGAGATGGAGTTGCGGGTTATAAGCCGGGTAGATGAGGATGACTCCACGCCCAGATACCAGAGCCCAACCAGGGTGCGCAGGAGGCCGAAGGCCAGGATGGCAATCGCCACTCCGGTTATTGTAAGTAGGGAACGGAGTTTGTGACGGAAAGCGTTACGGATAATGTATTTCAGCATGAACATGCTAGCCGTCCGTCAGCAGCCCCTTCTCCAGGTGCCTGATAACATGGGCTTTTTCGGCAGCACGCGGATCGTGGGTTACCATGATGATAGTTTTCTGGAAATCCCGAACAAGATGATCCATCAGGGATAAAATTTCTCCGGCCGAGACCCGATCCAGGTCCCCGGTCGGCTCATCCGCAACGAGAATGGTAGGATCGGTAACAACGGCCCTAGCGATGGCGACCCGCTGTTGTTGTCCGCCGGAAAGCTGGGATGGGCGGTGATCCATCCGGTCAGACAGACCAACGATATCAAGGGCGGCCTCCACATGTTCGCGGCGTTCGCGACGTGTAAGACTTGTCAGCAGCAGAGGCAGCTCGACGTTCTCGTATGCCGTTAATACCGGGATCAGATTGTAGAACTGGAAGACGAAGCCGACATTGACCGCTCGCCACCCGGCCAGTTCATAGTCGCTCAGAGTCGTGATCTCGCAGCCGCCGATTGATATCGAACCACTGTCAACCTTGTCGATACCGGCAATCAGGTTAAGCAGCGTACTTTTCCCTGATCCGGACGGCCCCATTAGAGCCAGGAACTCGCCGGAACCGATTCCGAAGCTGATATCCTCAAGCACCGGCACAATCTGGCTGCCCCGCCGGTATGACTTGGTCACATTGCGGATCGTGACGATGTCGGTCTCCGCAGCCACCTACTTTTCCGCTACACTGATTTTTTTGTTATCTTTCAGCTTGTTAAGAGGTCGTAACGCCACCTTGTCTCCCGGCTTTACTCCGCTTACTTCCGTCAGTTCGCCGAGACTAGCACCGACCTTTATCGGCACAAGTCGGACACGACCATTGTCGAGGAGATATACCGCATCCTTGCCATTTACCTTGGTGATCGCTGCCGGATTCAGCGCGACAGCCGGTTTCTGGTCCTGTGGGGTCGCCTGGCGGGAAAGGATGGCCACCTTGGCGCTCATCTCGGGGAGAATGCGCGGGTCGCTGTCCAGAAAGCGCACCTTCACCATCACCGAAGCTTTGGTTCTGTCGGCAGTAGGAACAATAGTCTGCAAAACGCCTCTGAAACGGGCTTGAGACAAGGCATCCAGGGTTATCTCGCAAGGCTGCCCTGCTTTTACCTTGTCCAGATTGGATTCGGAAACATCGGCCTCAACCTGCAAAGATGACAGGTCGGCGATGGTTACAACGGCGGCTTTTGCATTGGCCGCAGCCCCAAGCGGCGTAATGATATCACCCACATCGGCATTCTTGGTCAGTACGACCGCATCAAATGGTGCGCGTATCAGCGAATAGTCATAGGCTACCCGTGCGCCCTGCAGAGACGCTCCGGCCACACGCACCGAAGCCTCGGCTGCTGCAACTGCAGCACTGACACGCTTGTAGCGCGACTCGGCCGCATCAAACTCCGCTCTTGAAATTATCCCCTGCTTGACCAGTTCCTTCTGTCGCCCATAGAATTGCCCGGCATCGGCGAGTTCAGCCGTTGCCTGATCAACGTTTGCCTTGGCGTTCTGGACACCCGCAGCACTCTGGTTAACCGCTGCATCGCTGTCGCGATTTTCCAATCTGGCAATAATCTGGCCGCCTTTAACATAGCTCCCTTCCTGGACACCGATCCACTCCAGCCTGCCGGTAATCTTCGAGGCCACTGCCGCCTTGCGCTGAGCCACAACATAGCCGCTTGCATTCAACAGGGTGAATGTTTGAGTAGGAAACACCTGGACGACAGTAGTCGTTTCAACCCTGACCACTTTACGTTCAAATCCCCAGACAACAGCAATAGCCATCAAGACAAGTACTGCAGCCAGAACTGCCCAGCGCTTTTTACCCCCCCTGCCGCTGTGAAAAGCGGTCTTGTCGATCTTTAATTTAGCGATAGTCTCAAGGCTCATGATGAAGACTCCCCCCGCCGGATGACCACACAGACTTCATGAGTGTATATACCACATTTCAGCCCAATATAAAGAACAGCACTGATTGATGTGAGCCCATACCCTCCTCTGGTGACCGCCGCTATTTGCCAAAGGCAATCAGCAACTGCGGTAGTAGCTGAGGAGCGTTCGACTTGACAGCGCCACTCATAAGATCCATTATTCCCGGCCTATAGCCTTCGTTCCAGATTCTGTTAAACATTTCAGCGCTGGTTTTGCAGACACAATCAGCATCTTCTACCGTTTTTCCATCCTCAACAAGACAACTCTCCGCATCCAGAGTCACCGTTTTATTGATATCATCAATAGAAAAGTAGAATGTAGTCGGCACCGTGAACACACCCTTTTTAAAACGTTCCTGCAATGTTGTGAAAATTTCTTCCTGCATCTGTTTCCTCCAATAGTTTTTTTTGAGATTTGTAATATAATATGTACCGACAACCTGGCCCAGGAATGTGGATATCGGGGCTGAACAGCTCAAAGATTGCGCTCCCGTACAAAAAAAAGGGGGGCATTTTGCCCCCCGCCGATCATAACATTTCAATCTCTGCCGCGATCATGCCCGTTCCTGTCCCGTTTTTCTTCCTTCCGCTCTTTCCGGTCATCGCGGCGATCTTCCTTCCGCTCATGTTTTTCATCGCGGCGATCTTCCTTACGCTCATGCTTTTCGTAGCGGCGTTCTTCCCTCCGCTCATGGTCTGGCCGAAAGTGGCGCCCGCGATAGTGATCACGATCTCTGCGATAGACGCGATACTCACGGTCTCGATACTCACGGATCCGCTCAATACGGTGCTTGCGGATACCATGCGGCAGCTCCCGGTAAGGGACCTCAATCCAGGGGCCGTTATGATGGCGAGAACGGTGCCAACCGTTACCATAGTACAGATAAAAATAATCGGAACTGAAGAGGATGTCATACGGTGTGTCTACCCCGACATAAAAACCGAGTCGGGGAGTGTCAATAAAAAGTGGTGCTACTTCAAAGCGGACTGCCGGGGGAGTTGACACAATAACCCGGGGAGCAGGTATACCGACATTGACATTAACATTTACTTCAGCCCGAGCAGACGATGCGGCTGTAATTGCCGCAATTACAAGAACCAGTACTGTTTTTTTCATACAGAATCCCCTTTTCCTTTTTAAGCTGCTACTTAACAGGAGCACGTTCAGTGCCAATACATTGAGTATCGGCAACAAACCTGACAAGTACTGCCGGTTGAGAGATTAGTGACACAAGGATCAACGATCGTCCGCCGGTCACATACCTTATTTAGGGCGACTTCAGCTTATTACGGGTAGCCGCTGCAGACCTCTGCTGTCATGAAAAATTCCGATCTGCTTCAGCGCGAACTATTACCCCGGACAGGCCAAAGGTAGTACGGCTTGCTTTCCTGTTTCGGGGCGACTTTGCCGTTTGTCAGATCTGCAGTCCAGATTTCGGTCGGAGACTGACGGGTAGATGTCCAGTATTCATAGTCCCTAACGTCGATAAACCCCATCTGGCGAAGCTTCTGGTAGGGCCAGGTATCCATCTTGGCCTGGTCATATCCCATCGACTTGGCGTACTCGATCAGCCTGACCATTTCATCTTTCGAGGGGACCCGCCAATCGGCATATCCTGCATAGTTGGTTTCATTCAAACGTTTCATATATTCATAGACGTTGTCGTCACCTCGCCAGATAAGCTGGCGGCCGGGCATATTGGCATTTTTCGCCCAGACAAGGCCGGTGTTCTGATCCACAGCTGTTTTTTCCAGAAACACGAAATTCGGCTTAGCAGCAGAGCAGGACACTATTAACAGTACCGCAGGAAGAAGCAGAAACAGTTTTTTCATCGTATCACCCTCCAAAAGTACCGCGTTTGAACACCTTGCGGATTTCTTTTTCGTCGGACCATTCCAGAATGCCGGTTTTCAGGTTTTTCAGCGACATCGTAAACTTGTAGTACACATCGGTTGTACTGCCAGCCTTCTGCCTGATCTCGGAAAAGTTGGATGTCAGCAAAAATTCGGCACCAAGCTGCTGTCCAAACTGAACTGCACTCTTTTTATCAACCAGACCGCTGTCCTGCTGGATCTTCAGCTCTTCGACAGTCTGATCATCGGTCGTACGATCAATAAAGCGGAATTTTCCGGAACGAATCAGCTTGGCACGGATCGAGTCGGTAATAGATTCGGTGTCGATATGCTGCATCGACTTGTTCTTGACACTGTCGACACTGACAACCGGTCGCCGTGCAGATGTCAATTCGACCATCGGCGGGAAGGTGATCATTGAATCGACCATAGCTTCGGCGATCTGCTGCAGATCTGATGAGCCGAATTCAGTTGAAATCGGCTTGGCCGAACCGGCGTCACCGTACTGCATTGTTGATGCGCATCCTGAGAGAGCCATTGTGCCGATTGCCACCGCTGCCAAAAATGCTTTCATGCTGTTATTCATAAGTTCTGTCCTCGCTTGATATTAGATTGTTTCGTACGCTAAATTTTCCAGTTTTTTTTAATCCGGTTCACGGATCTTAAGTTTAAATTCCTTCGCACGCGGATCCGGCGCCACAGCCTGTATGGTCTTGGTCTCACGCCCATACAGAATCAGAGGCTTCCAGGAACCTGCCCCGGAATTAATTTCAAGGCCGGCGGCATCATACCAGTCGAACCGGTACTGAAACGGCAGTGTGTCCTTGTCTTTGGAGCGGAGCGTTGCCTGGGCCCTCATGATGTCGCCCGCCATCGCGCTTTTCACCTCGACGATCTGAATATCCCCCTTTAGACCGCTGCTGTTGAACACAACATTTTTTTCAAGCGTTCTGGCCCCCTGCTCGTCCCATGACGTCTTGCCGGTCGCTTCGACTCCGGCCGTGGTGCTGCAGCCGGCCATGCCAAGCGACGCAATCAGGGCAGCCGCTACTATTCCGCTGATAATGAGGTTTCTATTCTGTTTCATCATTCCCCTCCCTTATTTCCACTTGAGTGGCTTTTCACTTGAGCCAGGGGTTGTCCCCGTATCATGTTTTATACCGAAATCCGGCTGTGTCACATCAGGAGGGGGCTCACCCTCAACAGCCCTCCCTGCGGCGCTCTTCAAAAAACGGACCACGCAGCCTTTGGTAATGCCGCTGTCGTCTCCACTAATTATCGCATAACTCTGGTTTTTATCAATGCGACTGATAACGGCCTGCCCCACTGGGACCTCGTTTTGGAACATTTCGCCACTATCATCATCCTTCACGTTCTGGACAGCATAAAATTCCACCAGATCGCCTTTTGCAAACCCTGCATGGCTGCCACGGTTTATCAGTACCTGCCTGCCGCTTACCGTCAGGACCTTCGCCGGGCGCAGAAAAGCAACGACCCCTTGCGAAAGTTTGTTTGCCATTTCTCTGGCCAGAGCGACAATAATCTCGTGACTTCCTGACAGTTGCCCTATCCTGGCGTACTCGACCTCTTCGCTTTTGGTAAGCTGTACCGTGGGGGAATAGGGGAGAAGTTTACCGGTTGCAGTATCTACAACCTGCACGACCGCCGACAGAAAAAGCCTGCGGTTCAGCGACACCCGGCCGATTGCATGATGCTCCGAAACGTCTGACTTGTCTTCAAAACCGTCAATCTGCGGCAAAAAAGCGAATCTGGCACCGGCCATCTTGGCGGCCTGCGCGGCAACCCTGCCATCAGTATCTGCGGCAACTACTTCAGAACCAGGCTCCGGCTCACCATCGCCCTTGCGGCCCAGTTCCACAAGCTGAAAAACACGGGTGTCGTTTAGTGCAGAAATCAACTGGCTGGCCAGAGAATCAGATATCTGCTTCAGTTCTGTCTGTTGATTCTTTTTCCCTGCCATTTCAAGCACTGACGGCTGAATCCTGATTTCACCAATATAAATTGTGTCCTTCTCTCCCTTGCTCAATTCAGTCGCGGTGGCAGGCATCGGCACATCTGCTGTATTCTCCGCAGACAGAACGGCCACTGGAGAAATGATCGTGACGACCGCCATGAGCATGGCTATTATGTTCCTTTTCATACTCGCTCCTTTCAGTAGAGTGCCCGGTATCGGCACCTCAGCTCTGGTGGCCGGCATAAATCAGTCAGAACAGCGATTTTCTGCCATAATTTTGAAAAAAACAACTTAATTACCACCGCTAAAACGGTGTGGCCAGGCTGTATATCTGCCGACCGGCCCTAACCACCTGCAAGACCGTTTTTCCACCAGCATTTATTTCAACATCAGCATACGTAGTCGCCCCCGCCATTGGATGCTCCAGCGCCAGTCGATAGCTGCCGGCCGCCAATCTCGTCCGTAAAATCTGGGCACTGGCCGGCAATGTCAGCCAACTGCGCAGATCGGCATTTTCACTGATAATATTCCATACATTTGCGGCAAACTGTCCGAGATCGCCGAGGTTTTCCTTTGCAGCGGAGGCCGTTACCCCTTTAGCAACGGCACGAATAATCTGACGGGTAGCAATAACCGGCACTTTTTCCTGAAGAGCCTTGACCGCCAATGCCCGAATATCACAGATAGTTTCAGTACTGCCTATGAATTCAGTGTTATTGAGCACCTGTAATGGAATCTGGGCCGACCACTTTGCGTGATAGATCGGAAAAGCGATGGTGATTAGTCCCGATCGGCTTACCGGAATGGGAATCTTGATTTCTTGTTTCTGCGGCACAAAGCCATCCTCGAACAGCACCAGAAGTTCGCCGGAACCGACACCATCCTCCTCGATATATCTTTGACTTCCAATCGGGAACCTCTGCTTCAGCTCTTCAAGCTCCTCACGCATATCAAGCTTTGCCGCCAGCCGCAGCACATCTTTCTGCACAAACCTGTTCTCCGGATAGATCTCCAGCGCCTTTTTATAGTCGATATAGGCATCATTGGGCTGGCGGAGCAATTCATACATAAAACCGGAAAGGTAAAAGGTGTAGGCATTTTGAAACGAGTTTTTCACCCTTCCCGCAACTTCATCCATCTGGGCATAATAAGTATCGATCCGGGAGGTACCTCTGCCGACGTTTTTCTTCTCCGCCTCTTCCCGTGCCCTGTCAATTTCATTTTCAAAGCGTTTCAAAGATTCATTCTGTTCGGCATTGGCACGACGAATCTCTACTCCAGCCCCTTCAAGATCCTTTTTCTGCAAATAATTGATCGCCTGATAATGGTGCAGCAGCACCCGCTCATACCCTTCACCTTCATACGGAATCGCGTTATCATTGACGAGTGTTGCCGCCGCAGTGGCGCCGATAGCGGAAGCACTGATCAGGGCTTTTTCGTCATTCTCTCTGATTTTTTCCATCGCAGCACGGAAGTCGGCCATACTGGAGTCACTGCTGCCGGTTATCTGGGCAAGCCGCCCACGCTCCATATTGTAGAGTATCAGGTCGCTGCTTTTACACTCACTCGGCAGGCATTGTGAAACATCAATCAGCGTACGATTTGACAGCGAGGTAATGAGCGGCTGAATCTGTTTGGGATACGCGGAAAAAGTTGAAGAGGCGGCGCAGCCGGTAACCATTAAAAAAGCGGCCAGAGATGCTGCCAGCCTGAAGGTTTTCAGTAAAACAATCACATTCGCCACCATAGAAAAATCCGGAAGTTCATAATCTGCTGCAACAGGCACTGACGACGAGGGTCTTGCTGCAGGGCAAACAATCGCGCAAATACTCTCCCTTGTCAATAGAGTACCTTAATTTCCATCTTCAGCAAACAGGGCTAAAACTTCAAGTGGCATTTTAGCTCTGTTATTGTTATTGAGTGTAGAAGTTTTGGATTTTTGAGGGGGAATGGATGTCCGCAATTACGGAAGGAGCGGTTCGGGTCGGCACATCCGAGTTCAGGCGTATCAACATTGCTCTGTTCTGCGCCGGCTTCGTCACATTTATTACCCTCTATGACGTACAGCCTCTCCTCCCGCTGTTTGCTCATGAATTTGGCGTATCACCGGCAGTGGCAAGTCTGCCGCTCTCCTTTGCAACGATCGCACTGGCGGTCGGCATGCTGCTTGCCGGTACCATATCTGAAACGCTGGGACGACGACAGGTTATGACGGTTGCCCTCTTCCTGACCTCGCTATTGGCAATTGCCACGTTTTTCAGCCACTCTTTCCAATCCCTGCTGGCGCTGCGACTGTTGCAAGGCCTTGTGCTGGCGGGTGTCCCTTCGGTGGCGATGGCCTATCTGGGGGAGGAGATGGATGCACAGTCAATCGGCCACGCCATGGGTCTCTACATCAGCGGTAACGCCATGGGGGGCATGACCGGACGAATCGGCTCGGCATTCCTTTGCCGTTACGTCCCCTGGCACAGCGCTATCGCCATCATCGGCGTCATAAGTCTGCTGCTTAGCCTGCTGTTCCTGAAGAGCCTCCCCCCATCCACAAACTTCCGCCAGCGGCCGTTCCAACTCCGCTACCTCTTTACTTCACTGCTCCAGCACCTGCATGACCCCGGCCTTCTCTGCCTTTACGGACTGGCTTTTCTTTCAATGGGCGGATTCATCTCCCTCTACAACTACATCGGCTTCCGCCTCCTGGCTGCCCCCTACAATCTCAGCAATTACCAGGTCAGCCTTATCTTCCTCGTCTACCTGCTCGGCTCGTTCAGCTCCGGAGCGATCGGCGGCCTGATTCACCGTTTCGGTCGCCCCTTCATGATCAGGCTGGCTCTTTTTGTCATGCTGGCGGGGACACTGATCACGCTCTCCGGGTCGCTCCCCGCCATTGTGGCCGGGGTGGGGGTCTTTACCTGCGGCTTCTTCAGCGCCCATGCAATCGCATCCAGCTGGGTTGGCCGGCGTGCCAGGACAGCCAAGGCCCAAGCATCGTCTCTCTACCTGTTCGCGTACTATCTCGGTTCAAGCATTTCCGGCACTGCGGGGGGGCTGTTCTGGATGAACTACGGCTGGAACGGGGTGGTGGCGATGATTACACTGCTCTTGCTGGGGGCCTTCGGCGTGGCAGCGCTGCTGCTGCGGCTGCCGGGGGGGGAATAGTTCCCATCCGGAATTGCCGGATGGAAACTATATAATACCATTACCCTTTCTGACTCTCCAACTCATCCCAGCGCAGCAGAGCCGTTTCCAGCTCCTGCTCCAGCTCCGCCAGACGGGCATTGACGGCGACGACCTCTCCTCCGGCGCTCTTGTAGAATTCCGGATCAGCCAGACGGGCGTGCAACTCTTCCTGCTCTTTCTCCCAGGCTGAAATCCTCTCCGGCAACCCCTCCAGCTCGCGCTGTTCGTTGAATGAAAGCTTGCGGACCTTTTCCTTCTGCAGCTTTCCCTTTTCCGGCGCTGTCTTTTGTACAGTCTGAATTGCAGTAGCGGCCTCAACCGCCGCCTGGTTCAGCCAGTCGTCATAGCCGCCGACAAATTCCCGCACCGTACCATCGCCTGAAAGCACCAGCGTACTCGACACGACATTGTTGAGGAATTCGCGATCATGACTTACCAGCAGCAGCGTGCCGGGGTACTCCATCAGCAGATCTTCCAACAGGTCAAGAGTTTCGGCATCAAGATCGTTGGTCGGCTCATCCATGACCAGGATATTGGACGGTTTGGTGAACAGCTTGGCCAACAGCAGCCGGTTCCGCTCGCCGCCGGAAAGAATGCTGACCGGACTGCGCGCCCGCTCCGGCGAGAAGAGGAAATCCTGCAGATAGCCGATGATATGGCGCGGCTGACCGTTGATGATCAGCGTATCGTTCCCCTCCCCGACATTATCCTGCACACTTTTGTCCATATCCAGCTGTTCGCGCAGCTGATCAAAATAGATCACCTCGCGGCGGGTGCCAAGCTTGACCTCCCCCTGCTGTGGCTCCAGCTCACCCAGCAACAAACGAAGCAGGGTCGTTTTGCCGGAGCCGTTCGGCCCGATAATCCCGATCCGGTCCCCACGCATAATCGTCGTGGAAAGATTCGTGACAATAGGTCGTCCGTCATAGGCGAAGGTTACTCCGGTGGCCTCGGCCACCAGCGCACCGGAACGATCCGCCACCTGCAGCTGGATTTTGGCGGTTCCCTGACGCTCACGCCGCTGACGCGATTCTTCCCGCAGTTTTTTTAAAGCTCGAACACGCCCTTCATTACGGGTCCGGCGCGCTTTGATCCCCTGCCGAACCCACACCTCTTCCTGTGCCAGCTTCTTGTCGAACAGCGCCTGGCGGGTGATTTCCGCCTCCAGCAGCGCTTCACGCCGCTCGACGAATTCGTCATAACCGCATGGAAAAGCGTAGATTCTTCCACGATCCAGCTCTGCCACCCGGTTGGCCAGCCGCCGGGCAAAGGAGCGGTCGTGGGTTACAAACAGCACCGTCCTCACATTTTTGGCGAGGAATTCTTCCAGCCAGAGGATGGTATCGATATCAAGGTGATTGGTCGGCTCGTCCAGAATCAGGATATCGGGGTTTGACACCAGCGCGCGGGCCAGCAGCGCGCGACGCTTGGTACCGCCGGAGAGTTCGGTGAACTCGGCCTCGGCATCCAGATCAAGCCGGTTCAGCACCCGCTCCACCTCCTGATGCAGGCTCCAGCCGTCGTTCTCCTCCAGCTCTTTTTGCAGCGCCTCCAGCCGGGCCAGCAGCTTATCACTGCAGTCATGCGCCAGTTCGTGGCTGACGTGGTGGTATTCCGCCAGGGTTGCGGCAGCGGTACCCATACCGGAGGCGACAACGTCAAAAACATTTCCGCTCAGCCCCTGCGGCACATCCTGTGTAAGTGCGGCCACCTTGAGCCCCTGCTGCCGCTGGACTTCCCCTCCCTCAGGTGATATTTCGCCGCCGATCAGTTTCAGCAGCGTAGATTTGCCGCTGCCGTTGCGCCCCATGAGGCAGAGACGGTCACCCTGTTCGATCTGCAGGTTGATACCGTTAAAAATAGGTGGGCCGCCGAAGGCCAGGGTTATGTCGCGAAGTGATATGAGTGCCACAGATACCTCATTTGATTGATTAACTTGATGTTGCCAGTTTCTACATTTGATTCGTATGCTGAAACGCTGACAGATATGTTCCTACTTTAAGCCAGCACTCCAGTTTTTGCTGCTTTGAAATCGTTGCATATGCCGGGCTTGTCGATGGCAGCGTCACTAACTGCGGCAGCGCTGGCAACAATGCCGGTTCTACATGCTGTTTGAATAACCTGGCCGCTTTCTGGCCGTTGAAAAAAATTGCGACAAACGAATATTTTGAAAGAAAGGTACTGAAATCATTGGCAATAAAATGCCCTTGTTTGATCTGTCCATCAGAGCTTCCTTCTCTATCGCAGGACTTGAGAACATCCCATATTGCTATGCCTCCATTCCTTGCCAGATCACATCGTTTCTTGTAATCATCGGTTGCACCGGTACCGCATATCCCGGCAATTATCTCCCAGAAGACGTTCCGCGGATGAGCGTAATACTGCTGCTGTTTAAGTGATTCTTCGCTGGGGAAGGTCCCCAGAATCAGAACCTTGGGGGCAGTGCCTACAATTGGATCAAACCCTTCGTTTGTCATATCATCCTGTTTTCAAGAAAGGTTGCATGTAAATCCTTAAGCTCAACTTTCACATTTCCCCAATCCACTCAAAGCGCGGTACCATCCGCCCATCCACCAACACATTTTCGACAAACATACCAAACGCCCTGACCCAGAGTGAATGATCGCCATACAGCTTGCGATAGACCACCATTTCCTCTTCAGTTTCACTGTGACGGGCAATATCAATCACTTCGTATTCGTTGCCCTTGTAGTGCCGGTAGCGACCTTGGCGGACAGTTGGCATCTATTCACTCCCAGCCCTGACAAACAGGCTAACTTCTGACTTACTAAAAACAAACGCTCCTGTCAGCATTACCCGAAGGAGCGTTTGAGATTTTATCTGGTTACTTATATCAGACCTGAACGACTTCCACTACTCCCGGAATTTGTTCCTTCATAGCGCGTTCAATCCCCATCTTCAGGGTCATTGTGGACATCGGGCAGCTGCCGCAAGCGCCCTTCAGGCGAACCTTGACAATACCTTCTTCGGTAACTTCCACCAGCTCAACATCTCCGCCATCGTTCTGCAGAGCGGGGCGCACCTGCTCAAGAACTCTCAGTACTTCTTCTTTCATTCTGTTACTCTCCTTTTTATGTGGTGTTGCTCAAAAAAACTATTGTTTCGGCAGGCCCGGTTCAGTCAGATGTTCCGGCCTCATGATCTCGTCCAGCTCACTGGCAGGCATCAGCTCCTGCTCGAGCACAATTTCACGGATGCTTTTGCCGCTGGCAACTGATTCCTTGGCAATTGCCGCCGAGGCGTTGTAGCCGATGTAAGGCGCCAGCACAGTCACCAGACCAAGCGACTCCTCCAGATAACGGCGACAGCGCTCTTCATTGGCTGAAATTCCATTTATACAGGATTCCGTGAATTTCTGCACGCAATTCTTGAGTATTTCCATTGAAAACGTCAGGTTCCAGGAGATCAGCGGCATCATGACATTCAGCTCCAGCTGCCCCGCCTGAGTCGCCATCATCACCGCCTGATCACACCCGATTACCTGAAAGCAGACCATGTTGGTCATCTCCGCCATTGAGGGGTTGATCTTGCCTGGCATGATCGACGAACCAGGCTGGATCGGGGGGAGGCGAATTTCGTCAAAACCGGTGCGGGGGCCGGATGCCAGCAGGCGCAGATCATTGGCGATCCGCCCGAGGGTTACCGCAGTCCGGCGCAAGGCAGAGGAAAGTGCCAGAAACGGATCCATGTTCTGCATCGCCTCGAACAGATCGGGACTGGCAATCAACGGGAAGCCGGTAGCAATGCTCAACTCTTCTATTATGGCCGTAATATAAGCCGGCTCGGCATTCAAGCCGGTTCCAACAGCGGTACCGCCGATCCCCATCTCCAGCAGGGACGGAATACATCCCTCCAGCCCCTCACGATTTTTGCGAATCGCTGCGGCGTATGCGCCGAACTCCTGTCCCATGCGGATCGGCACGGCATCCTGCAGATGGGTGCGCCCTGATTTGAGGATATGGTCGAACTCCTTTGCCTTGGCAGCCAGAGCCAACTCCAGTCCCTCCAGCTGTTCCAGCAGCGGGTCCAGCATCTCAAGCGAAGCTAAACGGATGGCGGTCGGAATAACATCATTGGTGGACTGCGCCATGTTGACATGGTCATTGGGGTGGAGGGTGGAAAAATCACCCCGCTGGCGCCCCAGAAGTTCCAGTGCCCGGTTTGCCAGTACCTCGTTGGCATTCATATTGTGTGATGTCCCTGCTCCGGCCTGAAAAGGGTCTACCACAAACTGGTCAGCCAGCTCACCAGCCAACACCTCATCGGCAGCGGCCATGATAGCGTCACCGACCTCGGCAGCAAGTCTGCCGGTTGACATATTGGCCTTTGCAGCACACTTCTTGATGATCACCGTACCCCAGACAAAGGAGGGATGTGGCTTCAAACCGGATATTGGAAAGTTATGAACAGCTCTGGCGGTCTGCGCTCCGTAGTACGCCTCGGCTGGAACAGACATCTCACCCATGGAATCTTTTTCTATGCGTGTCTTCATGGCTTACCTCATTAAAGTCAATCGTTTATATGGCAACACTATATGGGAGTCACGTAAGGTTTTCAACTATTTATCACTCATGACACCTTTAGTTGAGGTCCAATATTCATTTAGAAAGGGAGTTTTATTTTTTTATTGTTCTGCATTGTTCACGCTGGTATGATACAAAAAGTGCTATTTCTGATGAATTTGCTATAAACACCCACCATCCGGCCATAAAATCAAAACTATATTGAACATTTACTAACACATGAAGGAGACAAACCGCATATGTCATCGTTAGTTGACGTACCCAAAGATGTTGAAGTACTGGATCAGCTCGTTGAAAAGACCCTGAGTAACGGGATGGTGGTAGAGGTCTATCTTATCAAGCATCCTCACCATTATGAAGCGGCCCTCTTTATTGGTGGGCATTACAAGCCCGGCCCTCCTGTCCCACGCCCTCTTGACAACCCAACCGAAGCGGCTGCCTACTGGATGGGTGTACGGCCAAAAGCGGGACTGAGCCAAGAGGAAGGAGATGAAATTCTGGGGGCCGTAAATGTCCAGAACAAGATGCACCACTGCTTTTTTACCGATACGTGGGGAGTGGTGAAAGATTGAACAATGATTCCGGCGTAAACAAACAAATCGGAAGGTGTATATGAGTTCTCATAATACTTCTATCCAGGCACTCCGTAGAGAGCTAAGGAGTGCCTCGGGTGATCGCAACAAATTGAGCAAATTGCACTCCGTTGTTACAGAAGCTGTTAACAATGCGTACGGCGAAGAAAAAGAACAGTTAGTTGCCTTCAGGCAGGAAGTAAAAGATGCTCTTAACTGCAGAGTACCCGACAGTTGGGGAGCAAGGTAACACCACGCTGCATTAACACACCAGTTGCCCCGCCAGGGGCTGCTGGTGAATCAGCATGACAAACTTTCCCACTCCCCATACAACCCCTCTAACCGTGCATTCAGTGCGGCGTGCTGTTCGCCCCCCTTCAACCCTCGCTCCGGATCATCGAAGAAACCTGGCGCGTTCATCTCGACTTCAAGTTGCGCCAGCTCTTTCTCGACTCCGGCAATCTGCGCCTCCACCTCATTCATCCGCTTCTGGCGAGACTGATCATCGCGCTTGCGGCGCTTTTCTTCTTCACGGTCCTTGAGCCGCAGGTCTTTGCTTTGAGGGGGCAGGGGACAAGGGGCAAGGGGCAAGGGAGAATCAGAATCGGCTTCTTGACCCTTGACTCTTGACCCTTGACCCTGAATTATCGATTCTTGCCCAGCTTTCTTCCCCAGATAATATTCGTAATCCCCAAAATAATTTTCTACCCTGCCGCCGTCTACCTCAACCACGCGTGTTGCCAATGCATTGACAAAATAGCGATCATGCGAAACAAACACCACTGTGCCGTCAAAACCTTTGAGAGCATCCAGCAGCACCTCTTTGCTGTTCAGATCCAGATGATTGGTCGGTTCGTCCATCAACAGCAGGTTGGAAGGACGCAGCAGCATCTTGGCAAGAGCCAGACGGTTACGCTCACCGCCGGAAAGGACGCTGACCGATTTATGTATATCGTCACCCGAAAAGAGAAATGCGCCCAGAATATCACGCAGTTTCGGCACCATATCGTACGGAGCTTCCGCGTAAAGTTCGTCGTATGCCGAGCGGCTCTGGTCCAGAGCATTGGCCTGATCCTGGGCAAAATAATCCATGCTGACATTGTGCCCGACGATCCGCTCCCCCCCCTGAAATTCTCCACCGGCCAGCACCGCCATCAGCGTCGATTTACCGGCGCCGTTGTGGCCGACCAGCGCGACCCGCTCACCCTTTTCGATGTTCAGATCTATTTTATCCAGCACGACATGGTCGCCGAACGAGCGGGTCACCCCCCTCAGTTCGATGACGCTCTTGCCGCTCTTGGGCGCCTCGGGGAACTGGAAGCGGATGCGTTTACGCTCGGGGGGGAGCACGATCCGCTCCACCTTCTCCAGCTGCTTGACGCGCGACTGCACCTGTGAGGCCTTGTTGGCCTGGTAGCGGAAGCGGCGGATAAAATCCTCGGTCTTCTCGATCTCCTCGTCCTGAATCCGCTTGGCATTACGCAGAGCGGTGACCCGCTCCTCCCGCTGGCCGAGATAACGGGAATAGTTGCAGTGATAGTCCGCCATCGTATGGTTCCAGACTTCGGCGATGCGGCTGCAGACGCTGTCCATGAAGAAGCGGTCGTGGGAAACGAGAATCACCGAACCGGGGTAGGAGCAGAGATACTCTTCCAGCCAGTTGCGCGCTTCTATGTCCAGATGGTTGGTCGGCTCGTCAAGCAGGAGAACATCAGGTTTCTGCAGCAGCAGACGGGCCAGGGCGATACGCATCTGCCAGCCGCCGGAAAATTCGCCACAGTCGCGGTGCCAGTCGGACTGGGCAAAACCGAGCCCTTTTAGCACCGTGCCGATTTCAGCCTCCATCGTATAGCCACCGCCATGGCGAAATTGTTCCTGCAGTTCACCATATCTCGTCAGGATTTGATCATGTTCAGGAGAATCATGGGGGAGGCGTTCAAGATCGAGACCGATCCGGTGCAGCTCCTCCTCCATGGCCAGCAACTCTCCGAGCGCAGCACGGGCTTCATGGAACAGGGACTGACCAGCCGTAACAATACCGTCCTGCGGCAGATAGGAAGCCTTGGCACCACGGGCAAACTGAATCTCGCCAGATGACGGTTCAGTCAGACCGGCGATGATCTTCATCAGCGTCGATTTTCCAGCGCCGTTTTCTCCGACCAGCGCCACCCGCTCACCCTTTTTAAGATGCCAGGAAATGTTGGTGAAGAGCGGATTACCAGCGAAGTTTTTGGATAAATTGATTAGTTGGAGCATGGGGCTGTTGTAGCACACAATGCAGGCTGGCGGCAAGTGGGTGGAGGAAATGCTCCGATATCGTACAAGAATGGAACCACTCTGCTTGCTCTATTACTCAGAACTGCTAGAATACGACGTTGACGTCACCGAAAACAGGAAGGTCATCCTATGAGTACAACATCCTCCATTGAATGTATGAAGTTTATACTATTCAGCATCTTCACTGCGTCGCTCTGCACTGTGGCCGGATGCAACCGGACTCCATCAAGTTCCAGCCCGGTTCAAGGGTATGTTGAAGGTGAGTTCGTTTACATTTCAGCCCCAATGCCGGGGAGGCTGGAGACACTATTTGTACAGCGTGGAACACAGGTCAAGGCTGGCGATCCACTTTTCGAACTGGAAAATGTTACGGAAAAAGCAGCGCGGGATGAAACAAAGCTCCGCCTCGCACAAACCCGTGCACAACTGGCCGATTCAAAAAAAGGGAAGCGCCCGACAGAAATTGGGGCTATTTCCGCACAATTGAATCTGGCGCGAGCAGCATTACAATTCTCGGAAAAAGAGCTCGCACGCCAGGACAGTCTGTTCCTTGCAAAAGTTGTTTCACAGCAGGATGTTGACCGACTCCGCTCCGTGCGAGATCAGGATCGGCAGCGGGTAGCCCAGCTTGAAGCCGAGCTTGGCACGGCGCGGCTTGGTTCGCGAAGTGACCAGATAGCGGCTGCCGAAGCAAGTACGCAAGCCCTGGAAGCGACATTGACCAGAAGTGAATGGGACCTTGCCCAGAAACGTCAGTCGGCACCGCAATCCGGGCTGGTTTTTGATACGCTCTATCGCAAAGGGGAGTGGATCGCAGCGGGACGACCTGCCGTAGTCCTGCTGCCACCGCAGAACACCAAAGTCCGGGCTTTTGTAGCAGAGCCGCTCCTTGCGTCAATCCGTCAGGGTGAAAGAGTACGGGTGACCGTTGACGGGGGGCGCACTCCGTTCTTCGGCACCGTAAATTTCATATCACCTCAGGCAGAGTATACACCTCCTGTCATCTATAGTCGGGAAAGCCGACAAAAACTCGTTTACATGATAGAGATCGCCTTTGATCAGACGACGGCTGTAAAGCTGCACCCCGGGCAACCGGTAGATATCCTCTTCGGTTCAGCATTATGACAGATAATGTCGTAATAGATGTGCATGGCATGACCAAGCGTTTTGGTGATCAGACCGCAGTCAATGGGATTGACCTGCAGGTGCGCCAAGGAGAGGTGTACGGTTTTCTCGGACCGAACGGCAGCGGCAAAACCACTTTCATACGCATGCTCTGCGGTCTGCTGGCGGCTGATGCGGGAGAAGGCACCTGCCTCGGTTTCGACGTCATCAAAGAGAGTGAATACATCAAACGCCAGGTCGGCTACATGACCCAGCGCTTCAGTTTTTATGAGGATATGAGCATCGCCGAGAATCTTGATTTTGTGGCGCGCATGTATGACGTGCAGAACCGGCGCGAAGCTGTGCTGGAAAGCATTGAAAGATTGGGGCTTGCCGGACGGCAAAAACAGCTTGCCGGAGAACTTTCCGGTGGATGGAAACAGCGCCTAGCCCTGGCCGCCTGCCTGATTCATAAGCCAAGACTGCTTTTGCTTGACGAACCGACTGCGGGGGTCGATCCGAAGGCACGTCGTGACTTTTGGGAGCAGATACACAAACTGGCCGCTCAGGGGCTCACCTTCCTGATCACCACCCACTACATGGACGAAGCCGAACGGTGTGACCGGCTTGCCTATCTGTCCTATGGAAACCTGCTGACGAGCGGCACGGCGGCCGAAGTAATTGCCGGTGCGCAGTTGACCACCTGGTCGGTGGGTGGCCCTGAACTGCAGGAGGTCGCCAGGCAACTTCGCGGCAAGCCCGGTGTAGGACAGGCGGTCGCATTCGGCACCAAGCTTCACGTAAGCGGTTCTGATGCACATGGCCTTGAACAGGCAATTGCCCCCTTCCGCACTGAGCCTTACGTCTGGCAGCAGATCAGCCCTGGACTCGAGGATGTTTTCATACATCTGATGGGGAGTTCGAAGGACAACTTTTCAATATGAAGAAGCGCATTCATTTTTCTTTTGCACGATTGTGGGCAATTGTCCTCAAGGAATTTATCCAGATGCGGCGGGACCGCCTTACCTTCGGCATGATTATCGGCATTCCGGTGGCCCAGCTCATGCTCTTTGGGTACGCTATCAATGGTGACCCAAAGCACCTGCCCACCGCAGTGCTGCTCGCCGACAACAGCCAGCAGGGGCGCTCCCTGCTTTCTGCCCTCAAAAACAGTGATTATTTCAATTTTGTCCGCGAAGTACATAGCGAGGCGGAGGCGGAAGCCACCCTTGCGCGTGGCGAAGTTCAGTTTGTCGTGACTATTCCGGAAAATTTCAGCCGCAATCTGCTACGGGGTGAGAAACCAACCTTGCTGATAGAGGCGGATGCAACCGATCCATCTGCAACCGGCAACGCCATAGCCTCGCTGCGAATACTCCTGGGCAGCGCGTTGCAGCAGGACCTTAAAGGACCGCTCGCATTTCTGGCGGGTAGCGATGGCCCGATAAACCTGCGTGTCCATGCCCGCTACAATCCGGAAGGAATATCACAGTACAATATTGTCCCCGGGTTGATGGGGGTCGTCCTGACCATGACGATGGTTATGATCACCGGACTCGCCATTACAAGGGAGCGGGAACGGGGAACCATGGAGAACCTTCTCTCGATGCCGACGAGACCGCTTGAAGTGCTGCTCGGCAAGATCATTCCCTACATCTTCGTCGGTTACATTCAGGTCGGGTTGATTCTGACGGCTGCGCGCTTTCTTTTCCACGTGCCGATGGCCGGCAGCATCCCATTGCTGTTGCTAGCCTCATCAGTCTTCATCGCCGCCAATCTGGCGATGGGAATCACCTTTTCAACCCTGGCAAAAAACCAGCTTCAGGCCATGCAGATGACCTTTTTCTTCTTTCTCCCGTCACTGCTGCTGTCCGGGTTCATGTTTCCGTTCCGCGGCATGCCGGAATGGGCACAAGTGATCGGCGAACTACTGCCGCTCACTCATTTTTTGAGGATTGTCAGAGGAATACTGTTAAAGGGAAACGGCATTGAAGAGGTGGTCCTGCAGCTGTGGCAGATTATGCTGTTCGCGCTTGTTGTCCTGACGATCGGAGTGAAACGCTACCGAAAGACGCTGGATTAACAATCAGCCTGGTCTGACATTATCCCCAACCGCGCTGCCGCTTCAAGATAGACCTGCTGCGCACCTTCACTGAACTGGACAAAGATGATCCGCTCCAGTTCAGGATAGAGTGTGATTGCACTTTGAGCCGCCGACAGGGCGATAACCGCCGCTTCGCGCATCGGGTAGCCATAGACCCCGGCACTGATAGCGGGGAAGGCGATACTTTTCAAGCCGTGCTGATGCGCAACCTCGAAGCAGCGTCGGTAGGATGATCCCAGCAATTCAGGTTCACCATGCTTGCCGTCTTTCCAGACCGGGCCAACGGTGTGAATGACATGACGAGCCGGGAGACCGTAACCGCCGGTAATCTTGGCATCGCCGGTTTCACACCCTTGAAGAGCTGCGCACTCCTGAAGCAGCCCCGGTCCGGCACCCCGGTGAATGGCTCCATCCACCCCACCCCCGCCCAGCAGTGTATTGTTTGCAGCATTAACAATGGCATCTACTGCCAAGGTCGTAATATCAGCATGAATGATCTCTATTATATTTTTCATAGGTTTTTGATAGCAGGTTTCCGTAAATTTGCAAGCGGGATTATCTGTGCTTTAACACAGGCCTGACATGTATTTGACTGCTACAGGGTTTTAATGTAAAGTTACTTCATGAGACTCAATATTTAAATTCAGGCGCTCCCAAGTGAATGCTTTGAGAAACCAGAGACAAAAACCACCCCTCCTCTTCTCCACCAATGTGCCACAAACCGGCTCATTGTCACCAACTATTCCTGTAACACCAAAAGAAAATATCCGCCTGCTGCTTGCTGAGGATGATCCCATTAATCAGGAGATCACCAGGGGTATTATGGTGGTTCTCGGATACTCCCTCGATGTTGTCAGCAACGGCCATGAAGCGCTGCAGGCGCTGGCAGAGTCCGACTATTCGCTGGTACTGATGGACTGTCAGATGCCAGGGATGGGGGGCATAGAGGCCACTGCCATTATCCGTGACACTATGGCACCAGTGAGAGACCATGCGGTTCCGGTCATTGCCCTGACGGGCAATGATTTTAAGGGTGATCGCGAAAAATGCTTTGACGCCGGCATGAACGACTATCTGGCAAAACCTTACGACAAAGAATCACTAGCCGCGATGATTGCTAAATGGCTGCCGACTGCGACCGCGGACCATACCCACATTTTTGACGAGGCCTCTTTGCTACGGCAACACTGTGGTGACGAGTCATTTACCAGGGAAGTCGCCGCACTGTTCGCAACAAAGGCCCCTCAGTATATAGAGGCGATCGGCAAGAGCCTGGCTGAAAGCAGCGCCCACGGGGTCCGGCAGCATGCACATACCCTGAAAGGGGCGGCGGCCGTGCTGGGAGCTAACGTGCTGGCATCTTTGGCCGGCGAACTGGAGTCATTGAACGATACTGACAAGCTGACCTCTACGGAACCGGTGCTGCAACAGCTCAGGGATGAGTTTGCATGCCTGGTGAAGGTTTTGACTCAGCGCGGTTGGTTTTCACCATGACGTTTATGGTTCCACCAATTGCAACTTCAAGCAGTTATCAGCGCAGGGGCAGCGCCATATAAAACATATCAATTTGTTGTCCGAATTCCACTGAGAAAGGTCGGAGACATCCATGTCAGAAGAGCAGCCGGTGGTAACAGCCAACATCCGCATCCTGATCGTCGATGACGAGGAAGTTTCTTGCCTGAGCCTGAAAGGTACTCTGCAACGCCTTGGCTATGAGGTCTTCTGCGCCTCCAATGGATTAGACGCCCTGACACTGCTGGCTGAACAGCCGGTAAGTCTGGTTATTTCCGATCTGGTCATGCCGGAAATGGATGGTATCCAGCTGATGCGCCAGGCGCAGCAGCGCAACCCAGAGCTGCCTTTTATTGTATTAACGGCCAGGAGCAGCGTCAGCTCCGCTGTCGCGGCGATGAAACTGGGCGCCTTTGACTACCTGGAAAAACCGGTAAACCCCGAAACATTCGATGTGATCATAAAGCGGGCACTGAAGTTCAGTCATCTTGCCGCAGAGAACATACAGCTGCAGCAGCATTTCCGTGAACGCTACAGCTTCCAAAACATCATCACGCACTCGCCGGCGATGCGGCAGGTGCTGGAAATGGCCGCCCGCGTTGCCGCGTCACCAAAAACAACCATCTGCCTGGCCGGCGAGAGCGGCGTAGGCAAAGAAGTGCTGTGCCGGGCGATCCATTTCGCTTCCGGCTGCCTGCCGGGCAGTTTTGTGGCGATTAATTGCGCCGCCATCCCCGAGTCGCTCCTCGAAAGCGAACTGTTCGGTCATGTCCGTGGGGCCTTTACCGGTGCCGAGCAGGAGCGGGAGGGGAAGTTCTGCCTGGCCAGAGGGGGGACGATGCTGCTGGACGAGATCGGTGATATGCCGTTGTCGTTGCAGGCCAAGCTGCTGCGGGTGCTAGAGGAAAGAACCTACGAAAAAGTTGGTGGCAACAAACCATTGCCGGCAGATTTCCGGGTAATAGTTGCCACCCACCGCGACCTCAGTAAAATGGTACAGAACGGCACGTTCCGTGAGGACCTGTTCCACCGCATCAATGTAGTCCCCCTGAATGTCCCCCCGCTGCGCGAGCGAAAAGAGGACATCCCGCTGCTGGCGAATCACTTTCTCAATCTCTTCCGCCAGCATCAGGGCAAGTCACTGCCGGGCATCTCCAAGAAGGCCATGGAGCTGATCACTACACATACATGGCCGGGAAATATCCGGGAACTGCGCAACGTGCTTGAATATGCCGCCCTCATGGTTTCCGACGAGTTGATCAGGCCCGAACACCTGCGCCTGAACATTGTCCAGCCTCTCCCCGACGGCAAGCTGACAACTACGGCTGACTACATCATCAGCCTCCCTCCGGAGGAGCTCTCTCTGGACAGCATTACCGCCACCATTCTGGATATGACCCTCCAGCGCTGTGACGGCAACAAGTCCCAGGCCGCCGCCCTGCTCAAGGTTAACCGCAAGATATTCTACCGCTAGCCGGCACTGTCCCCTATCGACACAAATGTCCCCCACAGGGACACTCCCCCAAGAGCAAAAAGCCGCAACACCCTGATATCGTTGCCGTTACATTATTGGCACCCTTAATGTATCTATAACCACATAGAGCGGCATTAATTACCATTTTGTCCCATTCAGGGACATAAGATCAAAGGGGTTAAAAGATGTCCCAGGATGGAGTCGAACGTTTTTTAGGCAGGATTATCACCGATGCGGACTTCAGGACAAGGGCCGCACAGGAGCCGGAGAAAACCTCCGCCATGGCGGGAATCACGCTTTCCAGAGAGGAGATGGCACTTCTCGAATGCATTGATTTCAAGCTATTCGCCCAGGTTAGCGACACCATCAGTGATTCCATCAGAAGAATATAAACATCAAAAATGGAGAAACTCAATGCTCACTAACATGAAAATCAGTACCCGTCTCATTGCCGCGTTCGCGGTAGTTATCCTGTTTCTTGTCGCAATATCAGCTACCAGCTATATAAAGGGAGGAAGTAGTTATGTCATTTTTTAGAAACATTAATCTCGTATGGAAGTTTGGAATCTTCGGAACCCTGGCCAGCAGCCTGCTGCTGGTAGCGATCATCGTCTCTTATTTTGGTGTCAAGGGGACCAATGACCGTTTTGACCGTTTTACGGATAAATATTCTGCTCTGTCCCTTACTGTGAGCGAGATGCACACCCAGGGTATCCAGACAGAACAGGCGATCCGTAACGTAATTTTGAATCCGTCGGATGAGAAGGCCCTTTCAAATTACAAAAAGGCATCGGAGGAGTTTCTTGGCTTACAGAAGGAAGCGGCCAAAATTGCCAATGGAGTCAAGGAGTATGCCAGGCAGTTGGAAAAGCTGCCTCCGATGTGGCAGGAGAACGGCGTCATCAAAGAGGAGATAATCAAGCTGGCCAGGGAGGGTAAGCAGCCTGAAGCCGTAGAGATGCTTGTCAAGAAGGAAACGCCTAAGTGGCGTGAGGTCAAGGCTCTTATTATTGAAATGCAGGCGGCACTCAAGAAGGATATGAAGGCCGAACACAAGGCGCTCAATGATTTTACCGACCGTAGTTTTACCCAGACCATGACAATTCTGGTGGTTGCACTGCTGGTGATTAACCTGCTGCTGATGTTTTTCTGGCGGATTATGCAGAGCTCCTTCAATGAGATGGTTGGACGTTTGAAGGATATTGCCTCTGGTGACGGTGACCTCAGCAAGAGGCTTGAGGTTAAAGGGAAGGATGAACTTGCCCAGGCGGCCCACTGGCTGAACCAGTTCATCGAGAAAATTTCCCACACGATATCCAGTGTGGTCGG
>JAAXTM010000010.1 GCA_013336525.1 Geobacteraceae bacterium
TCAGCGGCATAGCCTCTTCAGACCAGAATGATGCTGCCCTGCTGGATGCCGTCCCTGGCCGAATAGCTTATACGACTGACTCTTTTGTTGTTGATCCGATATTTTTCCCTGGTGGAACCATCGGCAGCCTGGCTGTGCATGGCACTGTCAACGATCTGGCAATGATGGGGGCCAGGCCGCTTTGGCTGAGCGTCGGGCTGATTATCGAAGAGGGTTTTAGTAAAGCTGACTTGAGGGTTATTCTGGAGGACATGCGTTCTGCGGCCGATGCTGCCGGCGTTCGCATTGTCACCGGAGATACCAAGGTTGTGCCGCGCGGCAAGGCCGACAAGATTTTTATCACGACCTCCGGTGTTGGTTCAGTCGAACATACTCTGCCGATTCATGGCGCTAACGCACAGCTAGGAGATGTAATTATCATTAACGGCACAATTGGTGATCACGGCATTGCGGTTATGGCTGGACGAGAGGGGCTTGAGGTTGATACGGAAATAAAAAGCGATTCAGCGGCGCTGAATGGTCTTGTTGCTGACCTTCTAGATGAAATCGGCTCTGACCTGCATGTGCTGCGCGATCCAACCCGTGGTGGTGTGGCAACGACCATCAAGGAAATAGCGCAGCAGTCAGGCGTCGCCATCACGTTGCGTGAAGAAACGCTGCCGGTAAAGTCTGCTGTTCGTGGGGTCTGCTCCATTCTGGGCCTGGATCCGCTGTTTGTTGCAAATGAGGGGAAGCTGCTGGCATTTGTGTCGGCAAATGCTGCGGAAGCGGCTCTCGAAGTTATCAGGAAACATCCGCTTGGGGGCGATGCTGCTGTCATCGGCATGGTTGAAGCTGGCTTGCCCGGTCGGGTGCAGATGGAGACAACAATTGGCGGCATGCGCGCGGTAGATATGCTTTCTGGAGAACAGTTGCCGAGGATCTGCTGATATGGCAAAGGAAAAAACACCGGTAACCGCTGCAGTACGCCAACTGCGCGCCGAAAAAGTTGCATTTAGCGATCATCTCTACGCCTATGAGGAAAAAGGTGGCACCGCCTCCTCCTCCCGGGAACTCAGAGTTGACGAACATGTCGTCATAAAGACATTGGTCATGGAAGATGAAAGCCGTGCTCCTCTGATCGTGCTGATGCATGGTGATTTGCAGGTTTCCACCAAGGAACTGGCTCGCTTGCTGGGGGTAAAACAGGTTTCGCCCTGTTCCGCCGATGTGGCTCAAAGGCATAGTGGTTATCTGGTCGGAGGTACCTCGCCATTCGGGACGCGTCACAAGATGCCGGTTTATATGGAAGGTAGCATCGCCACTCTGCCAAAGATTTACATCAACGGCGGCAAGAGGGGCTATCTGGTTGAAATTGATCCGGCTGAGCTTGTCAGAGTATTGAAGCCTCACTTGGTAAACGTCGGAATAAGATAGAGGAGGGGAGTTGCATGATCAGAAAAGCACATATTGCGGATGTGAAGGATATTCAGAAGTTGTTGATGACTTTTGCCAGTCGGGGGGACATGCTTTCCCGTTCTTTGTCGGAGCTGTACGAATCAATACGTGATTTTTACGTGGTTGAGGAGGATGGTGCTATTCTGGGTGCCGCTGCACTGCACATAGTGTGGGACGATCTGGCAGAGGTGCGTTCTGTGGCTGTGACAGAAGATGCTGGTCGCAAAGGGATCGGTAGTCGTCTGGTGCAGGCGTGCATTTCTGAAGCACACGAAATAGGGTTAAAACGAATATTCTGCCTGACCTATAAACCGGATTTCTTTGCCAAGCATGGCTTTCTGTTAGTCGATAAAGCTGAATTGCCTCATAAAGTCTGGGGCGATTGTATTAGATGTCCGAAGTTCCCGGATTGTGACGAAAACGCTATGATACTGAACCTTTAAAACCGTAAGGGGCGGCTAGATGGCCGCCCCTTACGGTTTTACGAAAACTGCTGCTAAATCTGCTGGAGTTAAACCGAAACCTGATTTCTGCCGCGTCGCTTGCTTTCAAACATAAGCTTGTCGGCGCGATCAATGATAGATTCAACGGTGTCTCCTTTTTGAGCCTCAGTGACTCCAATCGAAACCGTTACTTTTAGTGTTTCTGTATTATCAAGAGTTAAAACGGAATTTTCAACTAACCTGCGTAAGCGTTCAGTGAGCATAAACAGATCTTCTGTTTTCGTATTTATCAGCAGGACTACAAACTCCTCGCCTCCCCATCGCCCAATAATGTCAAAGGAACGGAGACTGTTGGCTAAAGTCGTACCGACCATTTTGAGAATGCGATCCCCAATGTTGTGACCGTGAGTATCATTGATCTGTTTGAAGTGGTCAACGTCTATAAAGAGGACTGAAAAGCCAAAGCCGTATCGTTTTAACTCATCAAGGCGTGCCGCAAGACTGATTTCAACAAAGCGTCTGTTTGCAATGCCGGTTAATTGGTCATGCATAGCCTGTTCCTGGAGCTCTTCAAGGCGCTGTCGCATGGCATAACGTGGTGAATTGCCGCTGTGTATTTCTATTGCAACTACATATTGCTGATCAACCTCTCGAACCGGAGCGATCCGGATAGATATTGGCAGCAGGTGGCCTTCCTTGTGGCTGATATAAGCCTCAATTTCAGTCATGGTTTCAATGTCAAAGGCCCGCCGGATCTGGAAATTATTGCTTTCACAGAGCTGATTTCCCTGCTTGTCAAGCGGATGAATAATATCACAATAATTTCTGCCTTGAACCTCTGCAGAGTTATAGCCGGTCAGACTGGTGGCGCCATTATTCCAGTAGGTGATACAACCCTCTTTATCCACAAAAAAAATGCCGTCGTATAAATTGTCCAAAATCTCACGGTAAAAATCAACTGTTTCCAGCATGGTTCCTCTTTTAAAAAAATCAGGGAGTGTCAGATGTGGTACATGTGGCGATGATCAGTTTCCTTTTCAATACCCATGTCGTGAGCGCGCTGACAGAGGGTTTCCAGGGTCATGCCGCTAAACAGAGTGTCAAGTAGTGAGTTTGCCTCTGCCCATACGGACTGGGTGACACATTTCCCATCAAAAGGGCACTCTGTTTTACGGCGTCTTTTCTTAGGCGTAATCCCGTCGCAGTCAACCAGCAGCACATCCTGCTCGGTGGCATTCAGGATTTCAAGAACCGAAATCTCACTCGGCTTGCGTGACAGAGCATATCCGCCCTGTGGCCCACGTTTGCTTTTCAGGAGACCGGCACGTTTCAGGTTCTGGAAAATCTGTTCAAGATAGCGCGGAGAAATCTGCTGCCGCCGGGAGATGTCCTGAATCTGGACAGGTTCATGGCCGCAGTTGTACGCGATGTCAATCATGGCACGCAGGCCGTATCTGCTTTTAGTGGAGAGGCGCATGTTATTTACTCCCTTCTGGATTAAAAACATAAAATTATTACGGATGCAGACCATGATTGTCAAGTAAATAAGCTCTAAGGCGTTAACTCGCTTGTCATGTTTGTGCCGTGCGGGCGATTGTTGCAGCGATAACTACATCCGCACCGGCTTTTTTCAGCTCTTTTGCGCACTCATCCATCGTGCTGCCGGTTGTCATTACATCATCCAGCAACAGTATTCGTTTTCCTACTACCTGATCTGGTTTGGATACCGTAAAGGCCCCCTTCACATTCACCCGGCGCTGTGCCGCCGTGAGATCAATCTGAGGTTCTGTTGGCCTGGATCTGATAAGAGCGTTTGGGGTTATCGGCAGTGATAGCTGACGTGAAATGGTTTTGCCGAGTAGTACCGCCTGATTAAAGCCGCGTTGCTGAAGGCGGGAGCGATGCAGGGGAACAGGAACTATGAGGTGGAGATTCTTGTCCGCCAGAAAAAGGTTCATTCCTTCCAGAGCCAAGAGCGCCAGCGGATTTCGCAGATGTGTCTTCCTGTTATATTTGAAGGAATGGATCAGGTCGCGTATGGGACCTTCATAGAGGAAGTGCGCTCTGGCGGCATCAAAATGTGGTGGATTTCTCAGGCACGCGCTGCAGCGGTGATCGCCCCCTGTCCCGATAAAGGGGATTCCACAGACCGGGCAGAGAGGAGACGAAACGAGCGGCAAGCTATCACGGCAGGTCTGGCAGATATGGAGCCTACCGGCGTTGGGAATAAATGAATGGCAGATATGGCAGAGAGGAGGCAGAAAAACGTCAAGCAGCGCATGGAAAAGCTGCTTGACTGAAAACATCTAAAACCCCATGTCGGCGTTGACTATCAGAACATGAAGGTCAGTAAAGCGCGGCTTGCGATCGATAATAGTGGTGACCCGGCAGAGACGGTCCGGTGAGTTGCAATCGCTGCAAAAGCCGGTGTCGGCGCATGGTGTTTTGAAATTAAGGCGTTTTGAATTGGGTGGCGTTGCCCAGGCTTTGACCCGCTCGATAGCATTCTGAGGTGTGCCGTCAACCAGTTTGTTGCGTCCGGCAACGACAATGACCCTGCGTGGTCCAAAGAACATTGCCGCGACACGGTTACCGGTTGCATCAATATTGACTAGTTCACCGTTCAGAGTCAGTGCATTGCAGCCGGAAAGAAACAGGTCGCAGGTTAGTTGCCGACGCATGATTTCCATCTTTTCATCACGAGAAAGAGCCGGTGAAGCATGGTTGAGGATCTCTTTGCCCTGTTCCTGCAGCCTCTGCTCAACCCCAAGCGAGACAATCGACATGGAACCACCAAAGCCGACCGTAACGGAATCCGCTGCATTGGTGATGATATAGTCTGCAGCCGCCTGAGGAGTGGGACAATACAGGGCGGTAAAGCTGTTCTTGGCAAGTGATTCAACAGCTTTCAGGCACTTCTGCTCATGGGTCCAGTAGGTAAGATCTTCTGTCATTCCCATATAATGCTCCTACTTCAATAATATCACAGACTTGATGACAACAGGGGTCTCTGGTACGTTAGGGAAACCACGTGTAACTGTCTTCACTGCAGCAATTTTATCAACGACGTCCATACCTTCAACAACCTTGCCGAACACAGCATAACCGAAGCCCTGCTGGGTTTTGTCGCGTTGGTTGAGGAAGTCATTGTTGACGGTATTAATGAAAAACTGCGCTGTGGCAGAATCAACGATGCCGGTGCGTGCCATAGCCAAGGTCCCACGCAGGTTTTTAAGCCCGTTTCCCGCTTCGTTCTTGATGGGAGCCTCAGTTGGTTTCTGTTTGAGATCTGCGGTGAAGCCGCCACCCTGAACCATGAAACCTGAAATGACGCGGTGGAAGATCGTGCTGCTATAAAAACCGCTGTTGGTATAGTTTAAAAAGTTCTTGACGCTGAGCGGAGCTTCCTTTTCAAAAAGCTCAATCTTTATGTTGCCGAGACTTGTCTCCATTACGACGGTCGGGTTGTTCTTTACTTCGGCACAGGCGATTCCAGCCATGAGACAGATCAGTGCAACGGCGCTCAATATTGTTTTAACCATAATACCCTCCGATAATTTTGTTCATTGGAATTGCTGCAATATACGACAGGCAGCTCATGAAATCAATCACAGCACGCACACTCTATTACCAGCTCAGCCAGGCAGGAAATGAAGGCCGGTGAGCTGTTGAGCGCTTCGGTGCGTCGAAAATCCATGATTCCGAGAACTGCCGCTTCTTCCTTGTATTGGATATCTATTTCGTAAAGTGTCTCAATGTGATCGGATACGAATGAGAGCGGCACCATCAACAGCTGCTTGCATCCGCTTCCGGCCAGTTCGGCTATTTTAGCTTCAGTGGACGGTTCCAGCCATTTGACCGGTCCGGCGCGCGACTGGAAGGCGAGATGGTGAGATACATCGCTGAAATTCTCCATTACCAGGCGTACAGTTGTCTGAATATGCTCAAGGTAGGGATCGCCGGAATCGATGAATGATTGCGGCAGTCCATGAGCTGAGAAAACGAGCTGAACTGCACTTCGATCGGGGAAACCGGCCAGTCCATGCTCAATCTTTTCTGCCAGAGCGGCTATATAGGAGGGACGATCATAGAACTGGCGGATGTAGCTAAGGCTGAACTGGGCAGCGGATTTTTTCAGTTCCCGTTCAAGTTCATTGATGCTTGAACCGACCGTAGCGCGGGAATAATGCGGATAGAGCGAAAGAACAATGACCTTGGTGATTCCTTCACGTGAGATGGCGGCCAGCGCCTCGGCACTGTCCGGTTTTGAATAGCGCATGGCCACAAAACAACGATAGTTCGTACCGAGAGCTGCTTCCAGAGCAACAGCCTGTTGCTCGGTAAGTTCGCGAATAGGGGATCTTCCGCCGATCTTGCGGTAATATTCCATGACTTTCCTGGAGCGGCGGCGCGCAATGAAGCGGGCAATGGTCGGCTGCAGAAAAGACGGTCCGATGCGGATAATGTCGCGGTCGGAAAAAAGATTATAAAGAAAAGGTTCGATGGCGGCTAACGAATCGGCACCCCCCATCTGGAGCAGCAACACGGCAGTTTTTTCAGGCATATCTCACGCCCGGATCATGGTCAGCAGCATTTTAAAAGGCTTGACCGCTTTCAGTTCGTGCGGGATGTTGGCCGGCATGATAATCATCTGTCCGGCGACGACAGTTTGTGTTTCTCCATTGATAACCACATCCGCTTCACCATCGACTACCTGCACAACAGCATCAAATGGTGCGGTATGCTCGCTTAATCCCTGACCGGCACCAAAAGAAAACATCGTCAGAGTGCCGATCTTCTTGTCGATCAGTGTCTTGCTTACAACCGAACCATCCTGATATGAAACCAGTTCACTCAAGGTCAATGCTTTACCTATTAATTCCATGAACGCTCCTGTCTATACAAAGTTTAATGCATGTATTTTTGACATACTATCGCATCAGCAGCAAAAAACAAAGGCGGAAAACCGAAGTTTTCCGCCAATGGACTTAACGTATGAATCTTTGTAGCAACAGGGTGTAGTTGTACGGATTAGTACATTCCGCCGCCCATGCCACCCATGCCGCCCATACCACCAGGCATTCCGCCACCCATGCCGCCGCCGGCAGAATCATCTTTCGGCTTCTCGGCGATCAGTGCTTCGGTTGTCAGCATCAGGCCTGCGATGGAAGCTGCATTCTGAAGGGCACTGCGCGAAACTTTTGTCGGGTCGATAATGCCGGCTGCGATCATATCGACATATTCATCATTAGCGGCATCGTATCCAAAGGCATCTTTGCCGTTCTTGACCTTGTCAACTACGATCGAAGCATCGATCCCTGCGTTTTCTGCGATCTGGCGGATCGGAGCTTCGAGGGAAGCTTTGATCACTGTTACGCCGAACTGCTGCTCGTTAACCAGTGTGAGGCCATCCAGTGCAACCATGGCGCGGATATAAGCTACGCCGCCTCCAGGGACAATGCCCTCGTCAACAGCTGCTCTTGTTGCGTGCAGTGCATCTTCAACGCGTGCTTTTTTCTCTTTCATTTCAACTTCGGTTGCTGCGCCGACCTTGATTACGGCTACGCCGCCAACAAGTTTGGCCAGACGCTCCTGAAGTTTTTCCTTGTCATAGTCGCTGGAGGATTCTTCAGCCTGGGCGCGAAGCATCTTGACGCGGCCCTGGATAGCATCTTCCTTGCCGTTGCCGTCGATGATGGTTGTGTTGTCCTTGTCGATGGTGATGCGCTTGGCCTGGCCGAGCATTTCGATGGTAGTCTGGTCAAGTTTGAAGCCGACTTCCTCGGAGATAACCTGTCCACCGGTCAGGATGGCGATATCTTCCAGCATGGCTTTGCGGCGATCGCCGAAGCCTGGAGCCTTAACGGCACAGACATTGAGGACGCCGCGCAGTTTATTGACAACCAGCGTTGCCAGCGCTTCGCCATCGATGTCTTCAGCGATGATCAGAAGTGGACGGCCGGATTTAGCTGTCTGCTCCAGAACCGGAAGGAGATCCTTCATGTTGGAGATCTTCTTGTCGTGGATGAGGATCATGGCGTTTTCGATGGAGCATTCCATCCGCTCAGGATCGGTGACGAAGTAAGGGGAGAGATAGCCGCGGTCGAACTGCATACCCTCAACAGTTTCAAGTGATGTTTCCATTGCTTTGGCTTCTTCAACGGTGATGACGCCTTCTTTGCCGACTTTTTCCATCGCTTCGGCAATGATGTCGCCGATAGTTTTGTCATTGTTGGCGGAAATGGTGCCAACCTGAGCGATTTCTTTGTGATCCTTGATCGGCTTGGAAATTTTCTTCAGTTCGGCAACAATCGTTTCAACAGCTTTTTCTATGCCGCGCTTGATTTCCATTGGGTTGTGACCTGCAGCAACCAGTTTGGAGCCCTGCTTGTAAATAGCCTGGGCCAGAACTGTTGCAGTGGTAGTACCGTCGCCGGCAACGTCGGAAGTTTTGGAAGCTACTTCCTTAACCAGCTGTGCGCCCATGTTCTCAAACTTGTCTTCCAGTTCGATCTCTTTTGCAACGGTAACGCCGTCTTTGGTGATCAGTGGTGAACCGTAGGATTTGTCGATAACAACGTTGCGTCCTTTAGGTCCGAGGGTTACTTTAACTGTGTCGGCGAGGATGTTTACGCCTTTCAGGATTGCGTTGCGGCCGTCCTGGTCAAACTTGATGATTTTTGCACCCATTCGTGTATTCCTCCGTTAATTTATTTGTAATGTCAGTGACGAATTGTCTTCGCCAGTTTTTATTGAATTATTCTACTACGGCGAGGATGTCGTCTTCACGCATCATTAAGTAGTCGTTGCCATCAACTTTAACTTCTGTCCCGGCATATTTGCCGAACAGAACGATGTCGCCGATTTTTACATCCAGCGGCAGAACTTTGCCGTCTTCAGTTTTCTTGCCGTTGCCGGCAGCTACGATTTCGCCGCGCTGTGGTTTTTCTTTAGCAGTCTCAGGGATGAAAAGACCTCCGGCAGTTTTGGTCTCTTCTTCAACTCTTTTTACGATGATACGGTCCTGAAGTGGTCGTAAATTCATCTGTTCTTCTCCTTTCTATCCTTGTGTGGTGTGGTGGTAAAGTTGAAATTAGCACTCACAACTGCTGAGTGCTAATACACACGGAATATAAACAGCGTCCTTTCAAAAATCAAGGGGTAACTGAAATATTTTGTGGCGGGGGCAGTAAGGAGATAATGTCGCGGTGTCTGTTATGTAAGGCCTTGTGGGAGTTTGCCTACAAATAAAAGGGTTAGGTCAAAAGCCTCTCAGTCAAAAAAACTTTTCTCGTGTTCAAAGGTTTCGGTAAATATCTCAAGCATTGCGTCAAGCATTTCCTGGTTAATACCCAGAACCGTTGCAGGAACTGATTCAATTATATTCAGCTCTGATTCGGGTTCTCTTATTCCGATGCCGATTTTCCGGCAAAACATATCGGAAAGTCCAGCAACACAGGCGAGTTTTACCGAATACTCTTCTTCATCCGCATTGAAAGCAAAATCGTGGTGATTTAAGACTGCGTTTATTATTGTATCGGGGAAATTCCATTTATTGAGCACTAAGGCCCCTACTTCGGCATGCGAATATGAGTAGATCCGCTTTTCAGCTTCAGTAAAGGAAATTTGCTCATTGTAACTGATCTCCATTACCGTATGAAATTTCTTGTTATCAAGAAAATTCATAATATTCTTGCCGATATCATGAAATAAACCGCAGAGGAATGCCTCGTCACCGCGAACGCTTTCTGTATCTTTGGCTATTAGCCGTGCCGCTAAGCCTGCTCCATATGAATGTTCCCACAGCATTTTTTCTGTAAGCCCATACGGTTGATATACCTGTTTAGTAGAAGCGGCAATAACAAGAGTCTTTAACGTATTAAGTCCCAAAGTCATAATGGCATGCGGCAGCGTCTGGATTTGACGGGAGCTCCCATAAAACGTTGAATTCGACATCTTTAGTACACAGGCTGAAATAGATGAATCCGAAGCTACTACCTTTGAAATTTCCTCTACCGAAACATTCTCATCTTCGGACAGTTGCATTACCTTTGTGGCAATTGCCGGAATAGTTGGAAGGGTGTCTGCATTCTTAATCAAATATTCTAATTCCTGGTTCATGTGCTATTTTTCCCCTTTAATGAGGTTGACTGCGAGCAAATATTTTTATAACTACCACATTTATGATCTATTTAAATAACAATTTCCCAAAGATCTACGTATCTGAAATCGGCCAGCCGGTCTCGAAACCGGGCGGAAAGAAATTCTCTTTTGTGCGGTTGTAATAGCCGAACTGCAGGCGCGGGAACTCCTTCTTCAGGTGCTGCAGCATCCGGTACATGCCGATCCCCTTCCCCTTGACCCCCATTTCGCGGTTATAGTAATCCGGATCTATCGACAGATTGCGCATCTGGATCATGTCGATACCGGTCTCGGCGACAAACTTCAGCAGAGCCTCAACCTCCTCCGGGGCATCGGATACCCCGGGTGAGACCAGGTAGTTGATCATGGTGAAGCGGCCGGCCTGCTTGGCCGTTTTTACCGAGTTAACGACATCGGCAAAGCCATATCCCTTCGGTCGATAGTAGCGGTTGTAGGTATCCTCGCGCACAGAATTCATTGAGAAACGGAACGAATCCATGCCGGCGTCGCAGAGTAGCTGTACGCGTTCGGGGATAGAACCGTTAGAGTTAAAGTTGATCGTGCCGCGTGATGTCCCTTTCTTCATGCGCAGGGTTGCCTCGGCAATCGTGTCGGCTTGCAGGATAGGGTCACCTTCACACCCCTGGCCATAGGAAACAATAGCCTGCTCGGCCTGCTCAAGATGGGGGAGTGCAAGTTCGCACAGCTCTTCGGGAGTAGGGACAAAGCCGATCCTATCGTGATTTGAGGGGCAGCATTCAGAAGCCTGCAGGCTTATGCAGCCGAGGCAGGCCGAGTTGCAGACCGGCGAGGTTGGCAGCGGCGCTTCCCAGCGGCGATAGAACAGGTTCTTGGCGGCAAAGCAGTGATAATCGACGGCGCAGCGTGACAGCTGCTCCAGCAGGCGGTTATCCGGCATCTGCTTCAGCATCTCCCGGACCAGCGGATCAAGGGTGCGATCATCGTAATTGACCGGATTCCAGTTGCTGTTGTTATCAACCTTGGTGGCGGCGACGACAAAACAGTCGCGATCTTCATCCCATCCTACAGCTGTATATGACCAAAGCGGCAGCAGTTCACTCTTATGTGAATAATCACACGCCGGAAGCAGTGTGCGTAGATAGCCGGGGGCCATGAAAGCAGAAACAGCCTGGATCCGCTGACTCCGTTTCCCCTCCCGCAGGGTGTCCACAGTGATAAATGCTTTTTTCCTCGCATCCCAGGCGACCGGCGGCATGTTCGGCATCGTGAAGAGCTTGCTGTCCTCAGGGAGTGGTATCAGCTCAATATCTTCCGGCAGTGTCGGCACATCTCCGCTCATTCCGGCCATGCAGAGTTCGGGGTGGTCGAATATATTGCCTTTATGATCGGCATACAGCATTTTTGGCAGACGTCGCGCCACGTTTGAGCTCCTGGTACATCAATAATTTGATCTCTATTTTAGTGCAGCTCAGAGTCGTAACAGACTACCGCTAAATTTTTTCATGTCAAGCTGGAATGTTTGTGGTTGCATCCGTAATCAATATGCAGAAGAATGAGAAACAACAGACTGAACTAATAGTCAGGGATTTTTTTCATGAACAGAATTTTTGCAGTGCTTCTCGCCATTTTGATCGCAACTGGTACACTGAGTTTAGCAGCTTCTCCGCCGCCATCATTGGAAAGCCTGAAACAGTTAAACACAGGTCGATTTGCCGGTGTTGTGCCAACCCAGTGGGGCGAAAATGTTACCGGAGTGCGCAGACGTCTTGATACTGGCGAGAAGGTCATCGCCTTGACACTCGATGCCTGCGGCAGCGCCAAGGGAAAGGGCGTAGATTTACGGCTGATGGAGTTTTTAATCGCCAAGCAGATTCCGGCAACGCTTTTCATCAACGGCCGCTGGATTGATGCCAACCCGGAGCTGTTCAGGCAGCTCGCCGCCAATCCGCTCTTTGAGATCGCCAATCACGGGATTCGCCACAAGCCGGCCTCAATCAGCGGCCGCTCAGTGTATGGTATTGCCGGGACGCAGAGTGTTGCCGAGGTGGTGGATGAGATCGAGCAGAACGCCCGCAAGATTGAATCTATCAGCGGGGTGCGCCCGAAGTTGTATCGCTCCGGTACCGCTTATTATGACGAGATTGCGGTGCAGATTTCACAAGGGCTCGGGCACGAGGTTGCCGGCTATTCTCTATTGGGGGATGCCGGGGCGACCTGGAGTGCAGCACATGTTAAATCGGCCCTGCTAAAGGCTCTGCCGGGTGATGTTGCCCTGCTGCATATGAATCACCCCGAAGCGGAAACAGGGGCGGGAATCATCGCCGCAGTGCCTGAATTACAACGTCGCGGTTTCCGTTTTGTCAGGATGTCTGAATATCTGTTGAAATAAGTGCAGGTTTACCGGCATGTCTATTAACGTTCCTTACTTGCTATCCAGCACTCTGCGCACTTTCTTGGCCAAATCGGGTAACGAAAACGGTTTCTGAATGAAATTCACCCCCTCATTCAGCACTCCGTGCTGTGCGATGGCATCAGCCGTGTATCCTGACATAAAGAGGCACTTGAGTTGAGGATTCAAAAACTGCAGATTATTGGCGAGGTCTTTGCCATTCATCTCTGGCATAATAACGTCGGTTACGAGCAGACTGATTTCAGCTAGAAGTTCTTTGCCCAGACGGATGGCTTCTGCAGGGGTGTCTGCCTTTAGCACGGTGTACCCCTGCTTGCTAAGAATCATGGCTGTCATGTTCAGGATGGCTTGATCATCCTCCACAAGCAAGATAGTCTCTTGGCCGCAAGGCGCCGATTCAGCCAAACCCTCTCCTTGTTTCTGATCGGACTGGCCCAGATAATGGGGTAGATATATTGTGAACGTTGTCCCCAGTCCTGGCTCACTGCTGACAGAGATAAACCCACTGTTCTGCTTGACTATGCCGAAAACGGTGGCTAGTCCCAGACCGGTTCCTTCGCCGATTCCCTTAGTCGTAAAGAATGGTTCAAAGATATTGGCCAGTATTTCACTGTTCATGCCGCAGCCATTGTCACTGACGGTTAGTAGCACGAACTCACCCGGGGGAATAATATCCCCGTGAACGGTGCGGAAATCAGTATTGATGGCGCAATTTTCAGTCCCTATGGTGATCTTCCCCACGTCGGCCATCGCGTCCCGCGCGTTGACACATAGATTGGCCAACAACTGGTCGACCTGTGATGGGTCAATCTTGACAGGCCACAGATTTGCACCGGCCTGCCAATTAAGCTGTACATTCTCGCCGATGAGGCGCTGCAGCATCTTGAGCATTCCTGCTACGGACTCGTTCAGGTTGAGGACTTTAGGTTCGATAATCTGTTTGCGGGCAAAGGCCAGCAGTTGATGCGTAAGTCCGGCGGCTCGTTCCGATGCCTTGCGGATTTCCTCAAGGTGTGAAAATATTCGCTGCGACGGATCCGTTTCCATGAGTCCTATTTGTGAATATCCTTGAATGACCGTCAGTATGTTGTTGAAGTCATGCGCTACCCCGCCTGCCAGGCGACCTACCGATTCCATCTTCTGTGCCTGTTGAAGTTGTGCTTCGAGCCTTGTGTTTTCTTCCTCGGCACGTTTGCGTTCGGTGGTGTCAAAGATGATCGCTAAAAACACTTTATGTCCACCGGAATCAGCCAGTTGCAGATGAACCTCCACCGGGTAGGTCGTGTTATCTGCGCGTTTGTGGATCGTCTGGAATACTATGACTTCCCCGGTACCATCCAGTAATGGCTGTGTTAACTTGCGGAATGATTCCTCCGTGACTTCAGGCTTAATGTCTACAGCTGTTAAATTCAAAATTTCATCAGTCGTATACTGGAGGTTTTCAAGGGCACCTTGGTTAGCGTGCATAAACTTCAGCGTTTCCGCATCGAAAATATAAATTTCATTCAAGCTTTTTTCTACTATTTCAGCAAGATACCGCCTTTCCTGTTCTGTTCGTCTATGCCCCTCAATCTCCTCTTCCAGGATGACTGTTTGTTCCTGAAGAGCTTCCTGCGATATCTGGCGTTCCGCTATCTCTTCTTCGAGCAGTGATGCCTGTTCCTGAAGCTGTTCCTGAGCGATCTTGCGTTCTTCAACTTCATGTTCCAGTTCGACGGTCTTTTCATAGAGTTTAGTTGTGTTACTCTCCAGTTTGCGTGTGCCATACCCGATTACTCCGATCCCCAATAGCCAGATAATGGCGTGGTTTATGTATGCACCCCGCAACTCGTGAGCAATCATGGTATAGAGAGGCTCCATGGCAACCGATACGCTCAGGCCACCTCGCACGTCACCTTCACGATACCCTTGGGACTGGTGGCATTTGAGGCATGGCTTGTCTGCAATAAGAGACTTCATGTAGCGATAATAGGGTTTCCCGTCAATTTGCTCGATGTGGCCGACCTCCAAGGCACCACGTTCAAATGCAAGCAGGGATGCCTTTTCCCACGAGTCAGGGGTGTTGGCAGGTCTGATTGGCTTGAGACTGGTTATGTGACCGCGTCCGGTCCCCTTGTATTCCTGTGCCATCTCATATACCTGGCGAGTCATATAGGCCGGGTTCATCAGCGTGAGTTTTTTGCCGGAAGGGGTGGTGATATCCCGCTCGAGAATGTGCGAAAGATAGGGGTTGGGCTGAGTGGATTCCGTTACCGGGACGTATACACCCCCATGACGGGAAGCCCATCGGCGGTAGAGAACATCCTTTTCAAAAAAAGACTGCCCCTGTATCTTGCCGAGCAACTGAGCATCTTCCTGATGATGGTAGTGAGTCCATAGCAGAGAATATATTATGAACATGGTCCAGATAACAGCAACAATTACCCCGTAGCGTGTAACCCTGACTTTTTTGCTATAGCTCTTTGGACTGCTTTTCTGATCCATAGATAGTCCGAGAGAGGTGTTCATGACTGCTCCTTGGATGTGTCGGGTAACTGTTGATATTCTACTGCAGTTTATGGGTATTACAACAAATTTCGAGGCATATTTTTTAAATTTCTGTCTCAGTCGGAATATCCGTTGAAATAGACTTGGGCTTATTCAAATTTCCGCTGTAATTTGTAATGTCCTCCCACGCTACTGTTGAAATTGTTCACAAAACTTCCTGGTTGTACCCGCCCCATAATAAAGACCCTATACATATACTATTAATATCAGCAAATTTGCTATCGTCATTCCATGTGATATATTTATAAGTGTTAGCTGTAAAAACGCTTAGGTACATCCGTGAGGTCTGTCATGGAATTATTACAGAACGATAGGCGTGGGTACAGGCTGCTATATGTGGAGGATGATGCTGAGCCTCGCGAATTTCTCAGTAAAATTATCGCCAGAAAATATCCTGAAATGAAGCTTTTTATTGCTGAAAACGGTTTTACGGGATTGAACTTATACAAAGAACATCGGCCGGATATCGTGTTATCCGATATGAATATGGCGGAAATGGACGGAATTCAGCTGGCCAGAGAGATCAAAGAGTTGGATCCAGAGGCGACCATCATCGCCGTGACGGCGTATAACGATTCCTATTATCTTCAGAATGCCATTGAGGTCGGCATACGTCATTATGTTTTAAAACCGGTCATTATTGATGATCTCGTTGAGGTAATTAATAAAACTATTGATGAAATTGCCCTGAAACGGTTTATCCAGGAGCAGGACCGGCGCATTAAAATGCGCGAACAACAACTCGTGATGGCACAGAAGATAGCCCGTCTCGGCAGTTGGGAATGGGATGTTGTCAGCGGCAAAACAAACTGGTCGGATGAACTGTACAGGATTTTCGGTGTTGATCCGTCATCAATTCCGGCATCCTATAAAGGATTCTTGGACAGGATCCATCCGGAAGATCGTAAAACAGTGAAAAAGGCCGTGCAGAATGCGTTGGAAAAACGACAATCCATTATCAGCCATTACTGCCGCGTCGTACGCCCGGATGGCTCCATCCGCACGATTCACGGCCAGGGTGAAGTCCTGTTTGATGAAGCCGGTAAACTTGTGTCGGTGATCGGGACGGCTCAAGATGTCACGGAACCGAGGCAGATGGAAGAAGAGCGGGCCAGGCTGGCAATGATTGTGGAATCATCAAGTGATGCGATTTTCAGTATATCTCTGGACGGTGTCATTACAAGCTGGAACAGGGGAGCGGAGAATGTTTTCGGCTATTCTGCCGGTGAAATCATCGGCAGACCGATCTTCACCTTAATACCGCCTGACCGTTACGATGAAAGATCACTGATCCTGCAGACGATCATGAGCGGAGAACGGCTGCATCATTTTGAAACGACCCGTATCAGAAAAGATGGCTGCCAGATATTTGTGTCGATTACAACATCGCCTTTACTGGATTCAGATGGAAAAATAGTCGGCAATTCGGTAATTGCCCGCGATGTGACAGAGCGCAGAAAGATGGAAGAGATCATCAAACATCAGGCCCACCATGACACCCTGACCGATTTGCCGAACAGGCAGCTTTTTATGGATTTCCTTGCTCTGGAGATGGCTCAGGCACGTCGTGACGAGACTAAGCTGGCCTTGCTTTTTCTGGATCTCAACGGTTTCAAACAGGTTAACGACACATTGGGGCACAGCTGTGGCGACCTTTTGTTACAGGAAGTAGCCCATAGGCTTAAAGACTGTATCCGCGAATCAGATTCCGTGGCCCGTCTCGGAGGGGATGAATTTACGGTGCTGATGCCGGCTCTTGGTCATACTGATGATGTAGGCACCGTGCTAAGAAAAATTCTGGGAGTCTTTGAAACACCGTTTATACTGGATGATGCTGTTGTAGAAGCAACCACCAGCATCGGGATCTGCATGTTTCCGGATGATGGGGAGTGTGGAGAAGAGCTGATGAAAAAAGCTGATATCGCTATGTATGACGCGAAAGGCTCTGGGAAAAATTCATACCAGTTCTATAACGCAGAGATCAATTTACGTACCATCAAACGCCAGAAGATGGAGAGCTTACTGCGCCAGGCTGTAGGCAGGGGTGAGATGGAGCTACTGTTCCAGCCGCAGGTGTGCAGCGAAACGCGAGGCATAATTGGAGCAGAGGCGCTTCTGAGATGGCGGCACCCTGAACAGGGGTTGCTGGCCCCGGATCAATTTCTTGCGGTTGCGGAAGATAGTGGAACAATAGTCCCCATCGGTGAGTGGGTAATCCGTAACGCCTGCGAACAGGCCCGCATCTGGAATGATAAAGGATACCCGTTGAGCGTGTCAGTTAATCTGTCGAATCGCCAGTTCCACCAGCCGAATCTTGTCGAAAAAACTGCACTGATTCTTGCGGAAACGGGACTGATGCCGCACCAGCTGGAGTTTGATGTCACAGAGAAGACCCTCATGGCTGACATTGATTTTTCACTCCGCAGTATGCAGGTGTTGGCTGAAATGGGTGTTACTCTTGTTATAGATAATTACGGCTGTGGTTCATCCTCTCTGCATTGGATAAAAAAAATGAGAACCCACAAGGTGAAGATAGATAAAAGCTTTGTCATGAATATGATGAGCGAACCAGATGATCTGGCGGTGATCAATGCCGTAATCGCCATGTCACACAATCTGAAAATGCAAGTGGCCGCAAGCGGAGTTGAGACAGAAGAACAATTTTCGGCAATTCAGCAAAGCGGCTGCGATCAACTGCAGGGATACGTGATAAGTAAACCGCTGCAACCGGCTGAATTCGAACAGATGGTGGTGAACTATTGAACTTGAGCGCAGATTGTTGAATGTCTGAGGGGTGAATTCCACGCCCCTTGGGGCGATTTAAATATCAACTAAAGTTACTAGAGACCCCGCTGCTTGCGGCGGGGTAGTTTATTCCATGTGATTCCGTCTGTTTTGTCTCCACGACCAACGGTGTGGGCGCTGACCTGAGGTTTTCGGTCAGGTCTTGCGACCTAGTTATGTGGCACTAATAGTTTGACACTTCGATTAGATTCATATCTGGATCTCTGAAGTAAAACGAGTTGATTGGACCTATTGCACCAGTTCTCGTAACAGGACCTTCGATTATTTCAACTCCTCTGCTCCGCACATGGTCCATTGCCTCTTTGAGAGGTACTTCTGTAATGAAACATAAATCAGCTGAACCAGATGTTGGCTTGTCTGCTTTAGGCTCAAACTCTTTGCCTACCTGATGTAAATTGATTTTCTGATTTCCATATTTAAGAGCTAACCTCCCCGCACCGAATTCTTCTTTTTCCATTCCAAGAACAGAAACATAGAACTGAACCGTGATTTCGATGTTTTTTACCGTTAGTACCAAGTGATCAAGTCTATTGATATTCATTTCATTTCCTTTCTTCACATAACGTGTAACCGCATTGTCCCTTTCTGACCCGGTTTCAGGTGGGCATATGCTTTCATGTCCTTGAACATGACATTCCTTTTGTTTACTAAAATCGGGATCAAAATTTAAGGGACTAAAATTGATCTTTACATAAAATGCCACAACGCTGTAATTATGCCGAATCAGGTTATCAGTTGAAAACAACAAGGCCCGATTCCTTGCGGAACCGGGCCTTGTTGTGCATTCAAAGCGAAGTAAACCTACTTCTTCACTTCATCCTTTTTAACTATCGCCATGGCATCATTCAGGATCTTGACACCCGCCTTGGAGGCGGCGATCGAACCGGTGAGGCTTTCGCGTGCCATTGACGGATTATGGAAACCGTCAGAGTTCTCGGCGGTCCAGTATTCCCAGAGGACATGAGCTTCCTCATGCTTTTCACGTGCCTGAAGCAAAACGCTCTCGACCACGCCGGCGCGCTGTGCGACGGCATAGGTGTCTATCAGCTGGCCGAGCCAGTATTCCGATTTGCGCATTTTGCCTTTGGTGTAGTTTATGATTGATTCTATTTCATAGAGTTTCTTCTCGGCGGTGCTGTCAGGATGGCAGCCGAGGCAGGAAGCCTTGACGTTATGCTTCGGCTTGACTACGCCGTGGGTCGAGAACATCTTGCCGTCTTTCCCCTTTATTTTGGGCATGTGGCACTGGTGACACTGTACTCCGGCCTTGTCGTGTACGCTGCCGGCATAGGTTTCGGCTTCGGGGTGCTGGAACTTGATCAGACGGGCGCCGGTGACGGCATGTTTGAAGTCGAAGAAGTCCAGCGTCTTGTAATGATTCAGTAACTGCAGGGCGTTTTTGAGCGGGAAGTGGTTGGTGCGCAGGTCGTCAAACTTGACAGGCTTGCCGTCACTCGGCTGTGTGCCGGGGTTGCAGTTGTATTCAACATGGCACTGGGCGCACATCATGCGTGAATCGGTCTTCTCCATCACGCCGATTTTGCGGAAACCGTCACGGAAGGAGACGACTTTCAGGTCTGTTTTGCCCCCTTTGGCAAATATGTTGCCGCCACGATCCTTCTCGATAGCCTGGATCAGAGCGTCACGGACAACACGCGGCTGGGTGCCGTGCGGATCGTGGCAGTGGATGCAGCCCATCGGGTTATTGGTGTCTTTGGCCACGTCATTGGCGTTTGAAGTGCGGTCCCACTTGGCCTTGGGATCCTTGTCCCCCATGTACTTCCAATTAAGGACATGGTCGGACGTTTTACACTGGATGCAGGTCGGGTTGGCGGCCATGGCGGTCTCTTTCAGCTTGAAATCTTTGCCTTTATCTTCAAGGACATCCCAGGTCTTGCCCATTTTGCCGATGTTTTTCCAGCCCCCCTTGATCTGATAACGGCCACCCTGATAGCGATCCGAGGTGAATTGGTCGGTCACCATAAAGGCGTGTCCACGTGGTTCGTCATGCTCGAAGGTAAATCCGTGTGGAGCCAGGAGTTTGTCCTGCATTGGAGAACGGCCGCTCGGGATGCCTTTTTCTTTACGGGCGCCTCCTTCACGGTCGAAGGTGTAGAAACTTTCCATCTGGTTCTTGTGGCATTTACCACAGAGCGCCTGATCAATAATTGTGACCGGCTTGTTCTTCTCCGGATCATTCATATGGGCATCCAGTTTGTCATGGCAGGTTTTACAGGAAAGTTTGGCGTGCTTGGATCCTTCTTTGAGAGCCTTGACCTCGTCGTGACACTCGTAACATTTTGCACGACCGTCATTGGCTACTTTTGCAGCAGGTTTTGCCTTGGCAGCGGTCGTCATGGCGGGGATTGATAATACAGCTACTGCCCCGATGACGGCCGCAGCAAGGACCAGGTTCTTCTTCAGCATGTTGATTCTCCTTTCTGTGCGGGTAGTTCTGCTTTATCGGCAGATGGTGTTTGTGTTGTGGTGCGAGCCTGCATCCTGACCGCTTTTGGGGTCACCGGACAGACGTATTGGCAGGTGCCGCAACCGGTACAAAGATCTTCAATAATCCTGATTCCTTCGCCCATTACCACAAGAATGGCCTGGGCTTCACAACGTTCCGAGCAGGAAAAACAGCCGCAGTTTTTAGCAAGGCAGTACTGATTGTCGGCCTTCGCCACCAAATTTATGTCAGGGACCGGCTCTTTTTCCGGCTCGACATCTACTGATGCTGAACTGAGAGAATCCTGCGCCTCCTGAACGGTGCCGCCAACTTTCAACAAAGTTTCTCCCAGTGAAAAAAAACTCTGCCTGAAAAAATCCTTGCGGGACAGCGTCACTTCTTTTTGCCTTTTGGTGCAGTTTTCTTCTCTTTCTTTACCTCTCCCTGTACATGGCACGAAGTGCAGTTCAGCCGTTCAGGATGGCTGGTGGGGGGGGCATTTTTCAGGCCGGTACGGTGGCAGGTATTGCATGCTTCACCATCTTGATCCGGTTTGACAGCATGCGGAATCGTCGGAGGATTGCCCGGTGACTTCATCGCGTCAGCCGCAAAATCCGGTTCCGGCTGCTCATCGGCAAATGCTGAGGTCATAAATGCCAGAGAAAAAAAGACAGTCATTAGCAACATGGGGCGCACAATCAGTTTCATTAATAGCCTCCTTGTATTACGAAATATGTTCAGTGTTACACTATTTGTAGAGCAGATCAATCTGCAGGGCTCTGGTCGGGCAGATATCAACGCAAGCCAAACATCGATTACAGTCACCGGCAGTTACCTGCCGTGCTCCCCGCTCCAGTGAAGGCGCCAGTACCTCTTCAACCGGGCAAACGTGCAGACAATCACCGCAGTCTGTGCAACGAGCCTTAATGAATCCAATCCGCACCGGGCTGAAACGAGCCAGGGCGCTGTAAAAACCTCCCAGCGGGCAGAGCGAGCGGCACCAAATCCGTCTTGATACAGCTATCTCCACCAGTAAAATTGCCGCCAGCAGCAGCAGAGGCATAAGCGATGCGAAGGCGATGGCCCGGCCGATGATGCCGATTGGTGAGAGCACTTCAAAAAGTGGGAGACCGGTTGCAGCAACAGTTAACAACACCAGTGCCAAACTCCAGCGACTGGTAGCCAGCGGGATGGTTGCTTCGCCACTTCCCAGACGGCGGCGAAGTTTGTCACCCAATTCAGTTATCAGGCCTACGGGACAGACCCAGCCACAAAAGCTGCGTCCACCCAGAAAAAAATAAAAGGCAACCACTAATAGTGCCGAACCGAGATAGGACAGGACAAAAACTCTGCCACCAATCAGTGCCTGGAGAAAGGCCAGCGGATCGGCCAGTGGAAGCCCCAAAAGATCAGCAGCTGCCAGGTTGCCGCTAAAAAAAGTCATTCCCAGGAGCGGTGAAGCGATCAGTGCCAGTATGAGCAGTTGCACAGTGCGCCGGAGTATCCACCATTTGTTAAAATTCATAATTATCCTTCTGAATTTCAACAGTTCTTTGCACCACGATGACCGGTTTCGGCAGGACGCAGGATTGCTCGCAGATGCCGCAACCGACGCATTTCTCCTTATGTACGACCGGCTCCATGATGGTGTGTTCGCCCGTTCGGGTATTATGGCGCGGCTCTATTGTGATCGCCTTGTCGATCAGGGGGCATTGACGGTAGCAGACCTCGCAACGCAATCCCCGGATCGAGAGGCAGGACTCACGGTCAATGATAACCGCTGTTCCCATGCGGACTTTTTCAATGTCCTCCAGTTTTTTATCCAGTGCCCCGGATGGGCAGGCCTTGATACATGGCAGGTCAGAACAGAGGTAGCAGGGCATCTCTCGCGGGATGATTATGGGTGTCCCAATCCCCACTCCGGCTTCGCCGCCAGCCATCTTGATGGATTTGTACGGGCAGGCCTGGGCACACTTGCCGCACCTGACACAGGCGGCCAGAAAGCGCTTTTCCGTGATGGCTCCCGGCGGCCGAAGCGTAAAACCACCTGCGGTGGCCGGCCGCAGGTAGACGGCGGCAATGCCGCTCCCGGCCAGCATCAGGGCGAGCGGTGTAATTGCGCTCCCCTTCAGGAACTGGCGGCGAGATATGTCTGTATGCGTTGGTTCCGTGGGCATGATGTTCCTAAAATAAGGGATATAGGGCAAGTATAAATAAACCTTGACCCATGATCCTTGACCCTGTTTTATGCCTTCTTGATTTTGACTGCGCACTTCTTGAAATCCGGCTCTTTGGAGAGCGGATCAAAAGCATCAATACACAATTCGTTGATCAACTTGGTTTCGTCAAAAAAGGTGGTGAAAACGCTCCCCTTCTCCGGGGTGCTGCGACCATTAATCTCCGCCGGCAGCACGATAGTCCCACGGCGAGAGGTGATCCGCACCATGTCGCGGTTTTTAATGCCTATTCGTTTGGCATCTTCCGGGTGCATCTCGATGGTGGCGCCGGGAACGGCACGTTTCAGCTCCGGTACCCGCCCGGTCATGGTGCCGGTATGCCAGTGCTCCAGCAGGCGCCCGGTGCAGAACCAGAAAGGATATTCCTTGTCCGGTGATTCTGCCGGTGGCTCGTAGGGGCGGAACCATGCATTAACCTTGTTGCCGGGCGCCTTGTAGAACTTGACCCCTTCCCCCTTTTTTACATAAGGGTCATCCGTTTCCGTATAGCGCCAGCGTGTTTCCTTGCCGTCAGGTTTGACCGGCCAGCGCAGGCCGCGCACCTTGGCGTATGCCTCGTAAGGGGCGAGGTCTTTGCCGACACCTATGGTGAATTTGCGGTACTCCTCCCACATCTCCTTGTAAAAGCCTTTTTCGCTGTAGGGAAAGAGATGTCCGAGTCCCATTCGTTTGGCAAATTCGATCAACTGCCAGGTATCTGCCTTGGCCTGGCCTGGAGGCTCGATCATTTTGAACCACTGTTGGGTCCTTCGCTCGGTATTGCCGAATACCCCTTCTTTCTCGACCCAACTGGCGGATGGAAGGATTACGTCGGCCACTTCAGTTGATTTGGTCGGATAAATATCGGAAACCACGATGAAGGCCTTGCGGGCTTCCGCCGCCTTGCGGAGACGGCTCACGTTCGGCAGTGACTGGAACGGGTTGGTGCACTGGATCCAGATGCATTTGAGCTCGCCACGGTCGATGGCCCGGAACATCTCCATAGTGTGGAGTCCCACCTTGGCAGAAATCTTCGCGGGATCAATGCCCCATATTTCAGCGGTTTTCTTCCGGTGCGCTTCGTTCATTACCACCATGTCGGCGGGGAGGCGGTGAGCAAACGTGCCGACTTCACGTGCGGTTCCGCAGGCCGATGGTTGGCCGGTCAGAGAGAGCGGATTTTCCCCCGGTTTGCAAATCTTGCCGGTCAACAGATGCAGATTATAGATAAGGTTGTTGACCCAGACGCCTCGGGCATGCTGATTGACCCCCATTGTCCAGAGCGAGTTGACCTTGCGGGATTTGTCGCTGTAAATCCTGGCCAGTTCCTCTATTTTTTTTGCCGGAATGCCGGAGATCTTTTCGCCCCATTGCGGGGTGAACTGTTTCATCAACTCCTTGTATTCATCGAAAGTAAGATTTTTGATGTCCGCCGGAGTTTCGTTGAAAACCTCTTTATCCTTCAAGCCGTAGGGGGCGTTTTCCTTGCCACGCTTGAAATTGACATGCTGCTTGATGAACGACTCATCGTAGAGTTTATCCCGCAGGATAACGTGAATAATTGCGTTGACCGCCGCCAGGTCTCCATGAGGCTTCATCGCTATATATTCGTCCGCCATCTTGGTGGTACGTGTTTTGCGGGTGGCGATGTCGATCAGCTTGACGCCCGGATGTTTCAGCTTGTTGTCGATCAGGCGGGAGAAAAGCACCGGATGGGCTTCGGCCATGTTGGCGCCCCAGAGGATGTAGGTATCACCCAGGTCGAGGTCGTCATAGCACCCCATCGGTTCATCCGAACCAAACGTGTTCATGAAGCCAACAACAGCAGAGGCCATGCAGAGACGGGCGTTCGGCTCCAGATTGTTGGTGCCGATCCCCCCCTTCATCAATTTGGAAGCGGTATATCCTTCGTGGATAGTCCATTGGCCGGAGCCGTACATTGCAACCGAATCGGGGCCGTGGGCCGCAATTGCTTCTTTGTATTTTGATGCGATCAGAGTAAGCGCTTCGTCCCAGCTCGCCTCGACCATCTTGTTGCCTTTGCGGATTAGCGGTGTGGTCAGGCGGCCTTTGCCGTAGAGGGCTTTAGAGAGGAAATACCCCTTGATGCAGTTGAGTCCTTTGTTGACCGGCCCGGCTGGGTCACCCTTGGTGGCCACGATTTTGCCCCCCTTGACTCCGACAAGAACACAGCATCCTACTCCACAGTAACGGCAGGGAGCTTTGCCCCAGGTAATCCCGGTCTCTGCAGCTTCAGCACCTTTCGGGCGTGCTACAGAAACCCCCACTGCGGCAAATGCAGCTGCTGCTGCACTGGCTTTGATAAAATCTCGTCTGGTCAATTCCATCGCTTCCTCCTTGCTTGATTGACGTAACAAAAAAAAGCAGCTTATGGCCGCTCCGCTTCAAAATCCTCAAAATTGTGATAGGCCAACTGTACGGAGATGACGTCCTCAATACTCTGAAGTTCAGTTACCAACGTGACCTCGCCATCAACTGTATCAGCTTCAACAACGGCAATTATCTGTCCATCCGGCAGCACACCGTGTACTTCAACGCCTTCAAACGCAGCCATTTGATTCGCTACTGAATCGGCACAGCTGCCAAGGCAGCGGACAACAATTCCTGAAATCGGCATAATTCTCCCTGGTTGTTCATGTTTCGAATCTTCTCAATTAAGATATCACTGTATTGTAAAAGTACAACTTAAGTAGTGTGAAAATAACCGCAGATGTTTTGTATAAATCAGTTTTTAGCACGCCAGGTGCAAATAAAATTGACCCAAGTCAATTTCCAGCCGTATATATTCTTCTGTATGTCTATATGTCCGTATCTCTGGCCAATCTATTACAAGATCACTTTTATGCTTGATTTATTAGATAAGAGTAGTAAAGTGGACATAAATAGTCTTGTTTGGTAAAGGGGAATATGTCATGGCACTGGAAGGAATGAAAGCTCCTGAATTTTTACTGGAAGGTAGTGACGGTAAACAGCATGCTTTAAAACAGTACGCCGGGAAAACGGTTGTTGTTTATTTCTATCCGAAGGACAACACGCCCGGTTGCACTAAAGAGGCATGCGGCTTCCGTGACAACTTCAAGGAACTTACCGACAAAGGAATCGTAGTACTTGGCGTTAGTAAGGACAGCATCGCTGCACATAACAAGTTTGTCACCAATTACAGTCTGCCTTTTGTACTGTTGAGTGACCCTGATTGCTCAATGATGCAGGCATATGAAGCTTATGGAGAGAAGGTCATGTGCGGTAAGAAATCGTTAGGTACGATTCGCTCAACGGTCATTATCGGGCCTGACGGCATAGTGAAAAAGCAGTGGGCAAAAATTGCAAAAGCCGAGCAGCACCCGGACCAGGTGCTGGAATATCTGCGGGGCTGATTCCCGCATAAACCTTATCCTGACAAACAGGATGATTATAAAAGGGGGATGTTATGAAACGCTTATTAGCACTTATTTTATCAGTTGCTCTGCTGGCGCCACTCAATGTTCTGGCTGCAACATACGCACTTGACCCTGCTCATACGACTATCGGTTTCAAGGTCAAGCATCTCATGATAGCTAATGTCAAAGGTGTCTTTGAAAAGTTCAAGGGGACAGTGGTCATTGATGAAAAGGATATTACCAAGTCAAAAGTTAACGTCAGTATTGAAATAGCTTCAATTAACACCAATATTGCCAAACGAGATGATCATCTGCGCAGTGGTGATTTTTTTGATGCAGGAAAATACCCTGTCATGACGTTTGATTCAACCAAAGTGGAACGGGCAGGGGCAGATACTTTAAAAGTCACCGGTAACCTGACAATCAAAGGGGTGACAAAACAGGTTGTTCTGACCGTAGATGGTCCTAGCGGCGAGATAAAAAGTCCTCAGGGAGTAGCGAAACGCGGTGCTTCTGCCGTTGCAACGATCAATCGTCAGGATTTCGGGGTCAGTTGGAACAAGAAACTTGATGCAGGCGGGGTAGTCGTTGCTGATGATGTACATATAATTATTGATGCAGAACTTGACAGGCAGTAATATACGAGCAGTCATTTTTTTCACGGCATGCTTTACGTCTTGGCTTGAGGCGTGCCTATATTGATACTCCAGGAGGCTCACCGATTATGAAATTTGTCACCCTTGATGACGTAGTTAAGTTTGCTATTGAACGAGAAGATACCGCCTATAAACTTTACAAAAGAGCGGCAGAACTTTCCACCAGCATCGCCTCAAAAAAGATGTTTGAGGAGTTGGCCCAGGAAGAGGCGACCCATAAGGATGTTTTTGTCAAGATTGACGAGGACAAGGCGGAGAACCACAAACTCTGTACCCTCCCGGAATCCAGTATCGCTAAATATCTGGCAGATGTCCCTTTTCGGGCTGATCTTACTTACAATGAAATTCTGGCCTTTGCCCTTAAAACGGAGGAGAATGCATACCAGCTTTACAAGGCTGCGGCCGGTATGACTGAAGACCCGAGGCTGCAAAAAGTGCTGATGAATTTCGCCGATGTTGAACTTGGCCACCGCCGCAAGATCGAAACCATTTATGAGGAGCGGGTCCTGACAGAAGGGTAGTGCGTTTGGAACCAAGCAGAAAAGTCCGCTCATAAAAGTATCAATCATAATCAAAAAAGGCGACCGTTAAGGCCGCCTTTTTTGTTGTTTATACTTCGATCCGGAACTCCACGCCATCTTCGGTGTTGCTTGCGGTCAGATGGCCACCCATATTCTGCTCAATAATCATCTTTGACATATACAGGCCTATGCCTGTGCCTTTATCCGGTGAGTGGGTAGTAAAATAGGGGTCAAAGATTTTGGGCATTATATTCTCGGCTATCCCACCGCAATTATCGCGTATGTAGACGGCTGAATGCCCGTTTTCACGAGTTATACGGATCTGGATGCACGGTGCGCCGATCGAACGCTCGATGCAGGCTTCCCTGGCATTGGAGAGGATATTGAGAATTACCTGTGCATACTCGTTCTGGTACCCGTCTGCAATCACACTTTCATCATCTTCAAAATCTATCTGAACCTTATTGCTTGAAAGTATAGCGGAGACGAACTCGATGGCGCGGTGAATCGTCTTGCTGACGTTAAATTCACATTTTCTTTTGTCTTCGCGGAAAAAATTGCGGAAGTCATCGATGGTGCGCGACATATGCAGAATAACATCCATGGCAGTGTTGATTTCTTTCTTCAGTTCGTCATGCGATATGTTGCCGGCATCGAAAGAAAACTGAAGGTTCTGGATGATCAAGCCGATGTTGTTGAGCGGTTGCCGCCACTGATGGGCGATATTGTTGACCATTTCACCCATGGAAGCCAGACGCCCCTGTTGTATCAGTGCCAGATCCTTGTGTCGCAAATCAGCTACTGCCTGATCAATACGATCTTCCAATGAACGATTCAGTTCTTCAAGTTTTGCCTGCGCCGCTTCTCTTTTTGAAATTTCATCTTCCAGCTGATCGGCCTGTTCCAGGAGAGCATTTTCAATATTTTTGCGGTCTGTAATGTCATGGTTGCTGGCGCGCCAACCCCATGGCAGGCCCTCCTGGGTATAAACCTGCTGGCAAATGTGATTGATCCAGCGAACTTCGCCGTTCTTGCACACAATCCGGATTTCCAACGGCAGGATCTGCCCATGTGGGTCTTTAATGTGGGTGTGATCCAGGAAAAGCTCGCGATCGTCAGGATGAATTATTCGATGGAACAGTTCACGATCGTTGTTGAATTCTTCAACGGAATAGCCGGTCAGTCTCAGTACTGACGGCGACATGTACATGAAGGAGGCACCAGGAAGTCGCCAGTATTCCCAGTTGGAAGCATAATCAGCGACAATTCGTAGAAGCGACTCGCTTTCCTTAAGAGATTCATCTGCCTTCTGGCGTTCAGCTATTTCAGCTTCCAGCTGCAAGGTTTGACTGTGAAGCTTGTCTTCTACCTGCTTTTGGGCGATAGCCCCCCTGATAAGCTGACGTGCCCCCATCACGGTAGCTCCCAAACCTATCAGCCAGATTATGCAGTGAAATACAAGAGACCCGGCAGTCTGTTCGCGACTGATATCAATAAGCGGCTGAACCGGTATTGAAACACTTACCCCCCCGTGAATTGAGCCGACTGCGTATTCCTGCGTTGTGTGGCACTTTAAACAAGCTTTCTCAGTAATAAAAGGGCTCATAACCCGCATAAAAGGCTTGCCGTTTATTTGCACGAGGGCGCTGACCTCCCGCGTGCCGCTTTCAAAAGAACGCAGGGCCTTTGCTTCCCATGGATCAGGTACGTTTTCAGGTCTAAGCGGCTTCAGGCTTGTGAAGTGGGCCTGGGCAAAAAAAATACTTTCTTCTTTAGAAAGTTCATTAACCTGTCTGGTCATGTAGCATGGATTTATCAGGGTCAGCTGTCTTCCTGCAGGGGTTCTTATATCGCGTTCCGGTATATGAGAAAGATAAGGATTTGGAGGAGATTGCTTTGTAACCGCCACATAAACATGGCCGTTAACCGCACCCCATCGGCGATAAAGCGCATCCCGCTTGATTACTGTGCGTGCCTCTGCCAGTGCAATTTTGTGAAGCACTTTCTGTTCAGCATAGAAATTCCAGAACCACGACGCAGCAATCAAAAGAGTCCAGCAGAGTCCCAATATCCAGGTAAACAGCCTGATTCTCTTGGAGAGAAAACCTTTTTCATATGTGGGTTTCATAGAAGTTTGCGAGGGTTGCATCGGATACCTCTTGAGTAAAATTGCACTGCAATGAGCTTACTATACAAAATGCTGATGGCAACAGTTAAAATCGGTATTCAGTCATTAGTCCAAAGCTTTGCCGGCTGATGACAGGCATGATTTTAACGGCAGAGTAGCTATGTACGGTGTGGTAGCTGACTACAGCCTTTCCGGCAAAATAGCCGATTGCGGCACCGAAAAATACATCCGATGCCCAATGTTTATTGTCGTATATGCGTGAAAGTCCGGTAAGCGTAGCCAAGCCGTAGGCGATAGGCGCAACATAAGGGTTGTTATCGTATTCTTCAGCTAATACAGATGCGATCGAAAATGCGGTAGTTGTGTGCAGGGAAGGGAATGATGGGTCACTGTTCTGGAAGCCGGGACCGTCCCATGTTGTGGACGAGCTCCCGGCGAAAGGCCTGTGGCGCTGGGCTGCCTGCTTGATTGCCAAGGTAAAGGCACCGCTGATGGCAATACTCTCTATGGTGAGCAACGATGCCCGGCGCGCCTTCGGGTCTTCATTGATGTGTCCATAGAGATAAAACAGTCCGAGTGGCGGCAATGTATATAGCGGATTGCCGAGGGTGTCCCCGATGGCGGCGAATTTATCCCCGACCTGACTCTGATTTTTTTGCGAAATTTTTTTTATGTCGGTATCAGCGAAGTAGATTACGGACGTTGCTCCGACAATCAGTCCGGCTTTAAGCCAATCGTCGCTGTTCCAGTTCACAGGCGACGCCAATATCCTGCCGGCATCAGTAAAGTAACCTTTGGCGTACTCACCTGTAATCCTGTCAGGTTGTGCTGTTTGAGCTGCCGTTGTTCGGCCGGAATCGGCTGTTACTTCTTTTGCAGAATCTTTAAGGGCAGTGCCGCTGTTTTCATCTGCGATCGATATTCCCGCCATGAAAACAACAAGTGCTATAGCAGAAATATGAATAACAAGGCCGCTTCGCCAAACTTTAAGAAAAAACACTCAATCCCCCGGTGTACTCATCAGACTGTTACACGTCCAACCTTTTTTCGATTCGCTTTAGCAGAAGAGAATTGAGAACAACCGAAACCGATGAGAAAGCCATCGCGAGACCAGCGTATTCCGGTTTAAGGTATATGCCGTATTTGGAAAGCAGGCCCGCTGCCACCGGAATGCCGAGGATGTTGTAGAATAGTGCCCAGAACAGATTTTGCTTGATTTTAATCAGAGTGCCCCGGCCGATTGCAATTGCACGCACAGTGTCCAGCAGATCACTGCGCATCAGGACAATATCCCCGGTCTCTTTCGCAACATCTGTGCCGCCGCCGATGGCGATCCCTATCTGGGCTTGAGCAAGAGCAGGTGCATCGTTGATTCCGTCACCAACCATGCCGACAATCAAGCCGCGACCCTGGTATTCTTTAACCACTTCCAGTTTCCGATCCGGCATCACTTCGGCTTCAAATGTGTCGACTCCTACCTGTTTTGCCACGATGGCGGCAACATCAGCGTGGTCACCAGTGATCATACAGGTGGTTATGCCCATGCGTCGCAGCTCGGCAACGGCTTTAATTGATCCCGGTTTAAGTGTGTCTGCAAAAGCCGCGACGCCAACCAGCCTGTTTTCGGCAGCTACGTATACCAGTGATTTGCCGGCAGCTGTCAATTCATCACATTTCTTTGAAAGTGGCAACAGGGAGATGCCGAGTTCACCCATCAGCCGCTCGTTTCCAACTGCCAGCTGAATTCCGCCGTAGCGGCAGGTTATGCCAAGTCCTCCCCGCTCCTCAAAATCATCGGCCTGCCCCGGTTCGGTCCCGGCTTCCCGTGCAGCAGCGATTGCTGCCTGCGCCAGCGGATGGGTCGAATATGCTTCGGCGGTAGCAAGGCATTCAAGCAGCTTGTTTGGGTCCACGCTGCGCGCCACCGGCACCAGATCGGTCATTTCCGGTGTCCCCTTGGTAATAGTGCCGGTTTTGTCAAGCAACAGAACATTCAGCCGGGAGATCGTTTCGAGAGCGGAGCCTTTTTTTACCAATATGCCACGACCGAGGGCAATACCGCTTCCGACCATTATGGCGGTGGGGGTCGCGAGACCCATGGCACACGGACAGGCTATTACCAGTACGGCAATCGCAAAACGAAAGGCAGTCAGGAAGTCGCTGGAGAGAACGACGTACCAGCAAGCAAAGGTTGCTGCAGCCAGCAGCATTACTATCGGTACAAACCAGGCTGAAACCGAATCGGCAAAGCGTTGGATCGGGGCTTTGTCTCCCTGGGCCTCGCGTACCATCTTGACGATTTGTGCCAGCAGGGTTTCTTCGCCGATTCGGGTTGCCCGGATCCGCATGACGCCATTTGTACTGACGGTGGCTCCTGAAACAAAATCGCCCGGTTTTTTGAGCACCGGCAACGCTTCCCCGGTAACCATGCTCTCATTTACGGCGCCACCGCCTTCAATAACTTCGCCGTCGACCGGAATTATGTCCCCGGCACGAACCAGAACAACATCGCCGACCCGGATAACAGAAGCGGGGACATCTTTCTCTCCATCTTCGGTGATCAGGCGAGCCTTGTCAGCCTGCAGGTGAATCAGTTTTTTCAGTGCTTCACTCGCTTTGCCGCGGGCTCTGGCCTCAAGATACTTTCCGAGGCGGATAAATGCGATCAGCATGGCCGATGTTTCGAAAAAAACTTCACGATGTGGGCCGAGCAGGCCGAAGTATGCGGCCACTGAATAAAAATAAGCGGCGGAGGTGCCGAGAGCTACCAGCACATCCATATTGGTACTGCGGTTTTTGAGAGCGCTCCAGGCGCCGCGATAGAAAATTAAACCGGCAGAAAACTGGACCGCCGTGGCCAACAGCAGATTCAGCTGCATCACGGCACGATTGGAGTGCAATCCCATAGTAAGCATGATCGGCAGTGAAGCGAGCAGGGAAAAGAGGAACCAGTTTCTCTGGGTGCGGAGCCCGTCGTCTTGGGCGGTTTCAGTCACGTTCAGCTCTACCGGAGTATAGCCTGCAGCATGGACAATGCTGAAGATGTCGGCGGAGCTTAGCTGTTGCGGATCAAAACGGACAAAGCCGGTTTCTGCCGCCAGATTGACGATGGCGGTAGTGATGGCCGGATGTTCGAGAAGTTTCTTTTCCAGGGTGTTGACACATGAAGCACAGTGAAGCCCACGCACGCCAAAGGTCAGTTCGCCGGCCGGTTCGGGGTTGTTGTCACTGGCCGTACCTGTTTTTGAGAGGGTTTCCTTGTTCATAATATGTTACCTCTGTCTAAAATTTCCGCGTACAAAATGTCCCCAGGTAATTTTTATTGCCGAAGCAATAGGCAGCGCAAGCAAGATGCCCCAGAACCCGAGTGTTTCACCAAGAGCCATGACCATGATAATAGTCACCAGAGGATTCAGGTTCATCGATTCCTTAAAGACCAACGGCTTGATGATATACCCTTCGAAAAAATAAATTATCGCAAATACAAAAGTGGTCTGCCAGAGCATGGCAACTGATTGGAACTTAAACCAGGCAAAGAAGAGGGCAGGCAATGTTGCGATGATGACACCAATAAACGGCAGAATCGAGGCGGCACCTGCAAAAAAACCGCAGAAGATGGGATGTGGGACTCCGAGTGCAAAAAGAGCAATTGTTGAGAATAGCGCAACGATAATCGAAACAGCCACCTGGCCGCGTAGATAACCACCAATACTGCTGTTGACCTCGTTGGCGATGTCTATAATCTGAGTACGCCTGCTGTCTGGGAGCCAGGAGATCAGCGTGTCGATGACGGTCTGTTTATAGTAGAGCATAAAGAAAACTAAAATTGGCGAGAGTACGATGTTGAAGAGATTGAAAAAAATACTGGTTCCGAAGTGATAGGCCCAAAACCCGGTCTTTTCGGCTGCGGCATCGATATTATTGGAAGCTTTTTCAATCAGCCATTGAATCTCGTCCGAGCCATAACGGTCAGGTAGACGAGTTTTCCATTCAAGTCCGACCTGCTTGAGTTTCTGGATATAGATTGGTAGATCGAGGACGAAGGAGTTCCAGCTGATGGTTATGGCAGGTACGATGAATGCCAGGAAGAAGACGGTCAGAACTCCGAGAACAATATACAAAATTCCCAGAGCATAGAATCGCCTTATGCCTCGTTGCTCGGCACTTACGAGAATGGGATCAAGCAGGTAGGCAATGACCCACGAAAGCAGAAAACATGAAATAGTATGCTGAAGTGCGTAGCCGGCAGCTGCCAGCACACAGAAAACTAGTATTGTCGCAATAAGCCTGCCGTAATCGTTGCGCGGCGTACGAGTGTGGCAACTTCCCTCCATATTTCCCCCTAGGCGTGCTTAAGCCCCTGCAGCACCGTGTCGGCCGTAAACAGGTTGTTTTCCTCCATCCAGGTTTTAAGCCGATTGGAAAGAAACTGGTCTTTCAATAAAGCAAAGCGTTCCTCTTCGTTTGGGTAGAAAGAAAGAATGTCTTCAATTTTTCCGTACGGTTTTTTACCAGACAGCGAGTTGCTAAGGAGGTTGCGCAACTCCAAATCTAATATCAGCTCTACAAATTCAGATAGAATCTGTCGTTCGCTCCGATAGTCGAACGGTGGAATCTCCAGAAAACGCTCTCCATTGTTCTGGATCTGTTGCCATACTTCATTATTGTCTTTTGTGGCCGGAACAAAAAATATTTCTCCGGTTAGTCTGTCGAGGTAATATGCTTTATCAGGCTGTCCACTGGTAAATGCTCCAAGCAGATCTTCCCAAGATATTTCAACACTATGAATCGTTGCCATCAGCTTCTCCTTAATCCGAATCAAAATCGGAATTACATTCTTCTTGTTGACTTTTTACTATTGATCAAAGCACAATCCGGGCCATGCGAACCATTTTTATTGCCGATGCTCATCTTGTCTCACCTGACGACGCCAATTACCGCCGGTTGCTCCGTTTTCTGCACGATCTGGAAGGGAATCTGGACTCACTCTATGTAATGGGCGACCTGTTCGATTTCTGGCTTGGGTTTCCGTCACACAACTACCCACATTATGACGCCGTTATTGACGCCTTGGAGCGGTTAGTAGTGCGAGGCTGCAGACTGGTATATTTTGAGGGAAATCATGATTTCCATCTGGGCACAGTCTTTTCACAGCGACTAAAAGCCGAAATTCACACAGAACCTGCAGTTGAATGTGTGCAGGGGAAGCGCCTTTATATATGCCACGGCGACCAGATTAACGAAGAAGACCGACTCTACCGTTTGCTGCGGTTCCTGTTGCGGAGCCGTCTGATAACATCCATTATAAGGCATTTCCCTCCGGCGTGGGCGCAGAAAATCAGGAGCCGCCTGCAGAAAAGGAGTCAAGCAGGTTATTCCGTAAAAACCGCTCGTTGGGACTATCGTCAGATTCTTCTTGATTTTGCTGCAAATCTCCATAAACAGGGGTGCGACGGGCTTGTTACCGGCCACTTCCATCTTGCTCTAAGTGAAAACCTCCCGGGGACGACCTTCTCCATCCTGTCGCTTGGTGATTGGATGGAGAAGTTTACCTATGGTGAAATGCTGGATGGAAAGTTGCGATTAATGACCTATAGCGAACCTGGGTAGAAATCGTAACCGGGTTAGACGGTTCTAGGCTGTTGTCATCCGTTTCCTACTGCCTGAAAAACTCTTCTAAAGCTTTTTCTCCAACCTGTGACGCTTTGATCTTCCATTTGTCAGGGTTAATGACCAAGGCAACCAGAGCAATGCGTGGGTTTTGTATCGGCGCAAAGGCCGCAAACCACGAATAATGACCCTTGGGGTCTGTGCCGTTGATAGACCCGGTCTTGGCCGCTATCGAGATATCCAGCAGTGGTCGGCCGCGTCGGTCATGAAACGCTTTGCGGGATGTGCCGGTCAGAACAGTGCTGGAAAGCATTCGAGTTAGTGATGCTGATGTCTCCGGTGTAACTAACCGTCGCAACTCACGCGGTACAAAAATCTCTTTTTCAACACCTTGCCTATCGATGATGCTGCTGGTAAGTCCGGGAACCATCATTTTCCCATCGTTGGCTATAGCCGACATGATTACAGCAGCGTGAAGTGGGGATATTTTAACGTCATGATCCAGTCCGGCTCCCATGAGTCTCAGGCCGTGGTTATTGATAGGTTCCACTGCCTGACTCTGTTTGGCCGGGGTGCCAGGCAACAGTTCCTGATTGAACCCGAAGCGTGAGACAGACGCCATTACGGATGACATGCCTGCGATGTCACTTGCCACTCGTCCGTATACTGGGTTGACTGATTTACCCATAGCATAGGTTAGATCCATGCGGTTGTTTCCGCCACGAGGGCTTGCATCCCAGTAACGCGGGTTTTCAGAATAGGAACCTCCACGAAATTCAATCACGGATTCAGGCGTAATTCTTTTGTTTTCAAGGGCTGCAGAGGCTGTAATTATTTTGAATAGTGAAGCCATCGGATATAACTGGTAAGGAGACTGTTTTGTCCAGGCTGGATCAATCGAAGAGTACGCGGTCATACCAAGAATGCGGCCAGAGGCTGGTTCAATGGCAACAAAAACTCCGTAAGGCACCTGGTTTTTAGCCAGAAATTCATAGACCTTTCGTTGCAGGTCTCCATGTATTGTATAGATGTGCTGTAGCCCTTCAGGTGTGCGAGCAGATATGCGGGAACCGTTAACCTCTGCAGTCGCCAGAAGGTCGCTAGCGACTGCGAATTGACTGGCTTTAGCAGGATGTTTAGCCGCTTCAGCCGGTTTAGTTGCAACTGAGGTTAGGGATGTAATCCAAGTTCGGATATTCAAGCCTGCTGATTCGGTTTTGCGTAGCGCCAAAACGCAGAGAGGAGCAAGAAACAGAACAATGGCAATGAAAAGCAGCGTCAACTTCAGCTGTCTGAGGTGTTTACCAGTTGGTAATGGCAGCCTGAACCGAACTGGTTCACTGGAATGTTTAAACCGTTTGTTTCTGGAGCTGTTGCCGAATAATCTGAGCCCAAAAGCTGATTTTTTTTGTGTTAAATGTTTAAGATCCTGCATGATGTCCTAAAATAAGAGTAATTTTTAAAGTATATCGTTAAGCATCTGGTGTTGTCAACGAACCAGTCAGGTAGGGGACCCAAAAGTATTAATACGGTTAATGAAGGCCATGAGCAGTCCGTAGTGATGGTGGTCAAACAACATGGTGATTCGCGGCAGATTAGCAAGATCAGGCTCATCTATCTCTTCGGGGAACGCCTCGCAGGACCGGATTTGATCGCCATCTTTGATAAGTCCGGGGAACTCTTCGGTCAGTGTTGCAATCTGTTCATTAGATAGCATTTTCTGAAGGCGTATAACCAGGCGGTTTTCTATGAAACGGAGCGAATGGTAGACACTATAAAAGGTTTCAATTACCTGTAAAGCCTCCTGCTCTTCCGCAGTAACCGTAAAGAGTGAAAAATCCTCTCCTGAGATGAACCCTTTAACCAAAAGGCTCTCTTTGACAAAGTCAAAGAACTGTTCCCAGTAACCATCCTGGTCGTCCATTAGAATCAATGGTTTGGGGGAGGTTTTCCCGGTCTGTATCAGGGTAAAAACCTCCATAGCTTCGTCCAGCGTCCCGAACCCACCTGGAAAAACTACAATTGCATCAGACTCTTTAACAAAAGCAACCTTACGGTTAAAAAAATACTTGTAAGTCACCAGCCGGGGATTGCGGTACATGACAGGATTTGGCTTTTGCTCGAAAGGTAATCTGATATTTACTGCGAAGGAGTTCTCGCTTCCTGCCCCCTCATTGCCTGCTTGCATGATGCCCGGTCCGCCTCCGGTAATTACCATATAGTTGTTTTCTGCCAGGCTGCGACTGAAGCTTACACACTTTTTGTACATCTCGTCGGTTTCTTCAGTGCGCGCTGACCCGAATATGGTGACTTTCTTGCGGTGGCGATATGGGCCAAAAACCTTTGCCGTGTAGCGCATTTCACGTAGGGTGCGGTTTATAAGTTTAAGGTCTGCCAAATAGTCTACGTCCTGTCCTATTTTAAGTGTTGCAAGGATCATCTCTTTGATTACGGCGGGATGATGGATTCCGCCGGATTCTTCAATCAGCCGGTTTATAAACTGGTCTATAGGTTCGTTACTTCTGGAAAAACTCAATTCCATGATTTAAGCCTTCTTTGGATAGGGTGCGAAATGATATGATTGGTTCGACAGGTTATCACAGGCGCTTTTGTAAAGTAAATAGCTGGTTAATTAAGTATTCGTGACATGCGCATCGAATAAGCTTGAAAGCAAACAGCAGGTTTGCTATAAGGTCAAGCTATTATTGTGGCTTTAAAACAGTAAATAGATATTATTGCCGACGGGCAGGGAGATATAGCATGTCCAATCCAACGCTGGTCATGTACGAAGAAGAATTTCAGGAAGTCAACGATGTTATTGAGCGCTTGCTGAATGAAGCCAACGCCAAGGTAATTTTCTTGGTGGACAAAAATGGGCAACTCATTTCAGGCGTTGGAGAAACAGAGCGTTTTGATACTACATCGCTTGCCTCTCTGACAGCTGGAAATATTGCTGCCACCGGTGGTCTGGCCAAGCTAATAGGTGAAAAAGAATTTTCAATTCTCTTTCATGAGGGAGAGAAGGATAATCTCCATATTTCGATTGTTGGCGGAAGAGTCATTCTTGTCGTTCTGTTTGATAATCGTTCGTCACTCGGGCTTGTTCGCTTGCGAGTAAAAAAATCATCTGAAGAACTTTCAGCTATCTTTGAAAAATTGATGAAAAAGTCGGAAGAGCGTGAGAAAAAAGGTTCATCTGATTTTCCTTTTGCTGAAATTACTGACGACGATATCGATAATCTTTTTAGCTGAAACAAGCCATCGGAATTTACAGGTTGGCACGAACAGTATTTTCTTTATTACTGCCGCAATAATTTATGACTTACTAATTAATGACGGGGAAAGCCAAAGATGTCCTTCATCAACTATGCTTCTCGTGAAATAAATTGTAAAATAGTCTATTACGGCCCTGGATTGTGTGGAAAAACGACAAATCTCCAATATATCTATCAGAAAACCGCGGCTGACGCCAAGGGCAAGATGATAAGTCTTGCTACAGAGACGGAGCGCACGCTTTTTTTTGATTTTTTGCCGCTTTCGTTAGGCGAAATAAGGGGATTTAAGACTCGTTTTCATCTCTATACTGTCCCGGGTCAGGTCTTTTACGATGCGTCCAGAAAACTGATTCTAAAAGGTGTGGACGGTGTTGTTTTTGTTGCTGATTCGCAGGAAGAGCGAATTGATGCTAATATTGAGTCGCTTGAAAATTTGAGGATGAATCTCAAAGAGCAAGGATATGATCTGGATAAACTGCCTTACATTGTCCAGTACAATAAACGCGATCTACCGGGTATCATGTCTGTTGAAGAGTTGAGTAGAGAGTTAAATCCTACAAATGTACCTGAATTTGAGGCGTGTGCTACAACTGGCGAAGGGGTTTTTGAAACTCTCAAAGCGGTGGCCAAGCTTATACTGATTGATCTTAAAAAAGGCAGGTAGTAGGCTTTCTATATAATACCCCTCAGAAGCCTATTTTATGTTTATAGCTCTTTGGACTTGATTTATTCCGTGGAGCATGGTAAATACTCCGTTCCGCTGTTTCTGAAGGCTGTTGCCACACACGGAGAGATGGCCGAGTAGGTCGAAGGCGCTCGCCTGCTAAGCGAGTATACTGGGAAACCGGTATCCAGGGTTCGAATCCCTGTCTCTCCGCCATTATTTAATTAGTCACCACCTCAGTGATTTGAAAACATCCCCCACTCGAACATCTATTTATATAAACACTATTGACCTATGCAGGGATCCCTTCTCTTGCCAGCTGATCGCATCGTTCATTTTCAATATGTCCGGCATGCCCCTTAACCCATTTCCACTGCACTGAATGTGATTCAGTCAGAACAAGCAGCAATTCCCACAGGTCTCTATTTAAGACCGGTTCCCTCTTACTGTTACGCCACCCCTTACGCTGCCATCCAGCAATCCATTCAGTCATTCCTTTAACCAGATACTGGGAGTCGGTCGTGATTGATACACGGCATGGCCGCTTTAACTGGCGAAGCGCTTCAATGGCAGCTGTCATCTCCATGCGATTGTTGGTCGTATCTCTAGCACCACCGCTCAGCTCTTTTAGGCAATCTCCGTAGCGCAGGATTGCTCCGTAACCGCCCGGTCCAGGATTACCGCTACAGGCACCATCACAGAAAATTTCTACAATCTGAAGGTCACTTTCTGCCACAATCAACACCTTTCTCTGCTAATAAAGCTGCAATTGACTGCATGACCCGATCAACAATCAGCAGATGTGTTTCCTTGTTATTCTCTAGTTGGAACAGATCTTTGAAATCGAGTGCAGAACCGAAAACCACTGCGGCATCTTGCCGAAAGCCCGGAAACTTCCAATGGTTTAATCCTGTCAAAACGGTTGGAATGACGGTGGGGCGGGTGTCATAGATGATTTTCCCGACACCACGGTTACCGGGACCCAGTTGACCATCTTTATGGCGTGTGCCCTCAGGGAACAACATTACTTTCTGATCCAGCAGCAGGTCGTTTAATGTTCGTCCAGCCCTAACGTCTCGTTTGCGTTTGACCGGAAAAGCTCCCCATGAAGTGTAAATTATACGTAAAAAAGTGTTTGTAAACAGTTCCTCTTTGGCCGGTGCCCATAGCATCTGAAGAGGATTATGTCTAATGACTGCCCAAGGGAGAAAGATGGTGTCGTAGGCTGATATATGATTGGAAACTATTAGTACTGGGCCGTCATGAGGGATGTTATTACTCCCTTTGATAACAAACCTGTTCAGTAATGAAGCGTAGATTCCGACAACATATATGGAAAATGTAACCCAACAGCGTTGTAGTATATGTGCCTTCACAGTGTTCCTTTGCGGATTTATACGGGCTTCTGACTCTGCAGCGCTTATAGCATAACGTAGCACATCAGGCAACATCCCTTCAGGTGGCAGAATAATTGTTTTAATAAAATATGATATGTTATAGGTACGATTGATACTTGCGTGTCTTTGTTTGACTTGTGTGCCATTGAAAAAATAACGGAAATACGGGGTTGCCATAGCATGCCTGAATTTGCAGTAAGTGAAGAAAAGAATCGTTGGCTACGTCTGAAAATGGTCGAGTTGGGGGTGCATGAAGAGGAACTTGTGGAGAGCTTCGTGCGTTCTTCCGGTAATGGCGGTCAGCATGTCAATAAAACTTCAAGCTGCGTTCAACTGAAACATACTCCAACCGGTATCCAGGTAACCTGCATGCGTGAGCGGAGTCAGTCTGTGAACCGTTTCCTTGCCCGTCGAGAATTGCTTGAGCGAATTGAAGCTGCCTCAGGGGGTGTAACTCCCGAGATGAAACGTATCGAAAAATTGCGCAAACAGAAAGACAGGCGTAGGAGACGGAATGTTAATAGCTGATATTTTTAACACATCAGATTGTCTGTCTTTTAGTGTGCTTCGCTCCAGTTTGCTCCGTGGCTGATATCAACCTTGAGCGGGATTTTCATTTCCACTGCAAGCCCCATCTCCTCCTCTACCAGCCGCTTCATCTTTAGTAGTTCATCCTCAGGAACCTCAAAGACCAGTTCGTCATGCACCTGCATAATCATGCGGCTTTCAAGATGTTCCAAGCGAATACGGGAATCAACCTTGATCATGGCGCATTTAATGATATCTGCGGCTGAACCCTGGATCGGGTAGTTGATGGCGTTTCGTCTGGCAAAAGCCAGTACATTGCCGTTACTGCTATGGATATCCGGGATCGGGAGACGTCGGCCGAGGATAGTCCTTACACAGCCGTGCTCTTCAGCCTCCTTGATGCAGGAGTCCAGAAACGTGATAGCTCCATGATGTCGTTCTTTATACGTATTGATGAAATCTTCTGCGGTTTTACGCGAAATGCCGAGTTGTTTTGCAAGAGAGAACGCTCCTTGGCCATAGATAATACCGAAATTAATGGTCTTGGCCTGGCGGCGCATCTCGGGAGTGACCATTTCCGGGAATAGACCGAAAACCTCAGCGGCTGTGCGGGTGTGGATGTCTTCGTCATTAGCGAAGGCGTGACAGAATACTTTGTCACCGGATAGATGTGCCAATACGCGCAGTTCGATTTGGGAATAATCTGCGGAAAGGATGACATGGCCCGGTTGAGCGATGAAGGCGTGGCGGATTTTACGCCCCTCTTCGCTGCGAATAGGAATGTTTTGCAGGTTTGGATCGGATGATGACAACCTGCCGGTGTTGGTGACGGTCTGGTTGTAGGAGGTGTGCACCCGGCCTGTACGTGTATCAACAAGACGAGGCAACGCATCGGTATAGGTTGATTTTAACTTGGCGATGCTTCGGTAATCAAGGATCAAGCGGGCAATTTCATGTTCTTCAGCCAGTGCGACCAGAACCTCATTGTCGGTTGACCAGCCTGTTTTGCCCTTGGTTTTTTTGCCGCTCTTTAATCCGAGACGATCAAAGAGAACCTCGCCCAGTTGCTTGGGTGAGTTGAGGTTGAACTGTTCACCCGCAAGAGAAAAAATGTGTTCTCCCACTGAGTCCATCCGTACTGCGAATTCGCCAGACAGTTTGTTCAGAAGGGCACAGTCCAGAAGTACTCCATGATTTTCCATTTCGGCTAGAATTGGCACCAGCGGCATCTCTACAGAGTGGAACAGGACGTCATCTTTGTCAGCAGCAAGCAGCGTTTCAAATTTCTGACGGAGCAGCCAAGTTACATCTGCATCTTCTGCGGCGTAGCGTGCTGCTGTTTTCAACTCCACCTCAGCAAAGTTTTTTTGATCTTTTCCACTACCGGTCACTTCTTTGTAGCTGATCATGCGATGATTCAGATGCTCCTGAGCGAGGGCGTCAAGGCCGTGACCGCGCCGAGACGGGTTAAGAAGATAAGAGGCCAGCATTGTATCAAACCATATCCCGTCCAGATTAATACCGTTATTGGCAAGCACCTGCATGTCAAACTTGATATTCTGGCCTACCTTGCGCAGGGCGGCGTTCTCAAGCAAAGGTCGAAGTTTGTCCAGAGCGGTGCCTCTGGGAAGTTGGCCTGGGGCAAGTTGGGCCCCCTTATACGCCAGACTTTGTAGGGGGTTGTGAGCGAACAAGGTCCCCTCGTCTTCAATTGGTGGATTGGATTTGTTTACTATGACATGTCCCACCGGTACATAAAACGCTTCATGATCACGGTACGAAATTGACAGGCCGACAATCTCGGCTTGTCTAGGATCAAGGCTGGTAGTCTCCAGGTCAAAGGCAAACTCACCGGCCTGTTCCAGGCCGGTTACAAGAGTGTCTAGTTCTATCTCAGTAGTCACAGTTCGATAGTTATCGGTGGAAAGGGTTGGCGTGCCGGTAAGTTCCTTGATAAGGGAGGTGAAACCATATTTTTTAAAAAACGCGTTCAGAGTTTCCTGGTCCGGGTCCATTGAAGTCAACGTATCCAGATCAACATCAAGCGGGACATTAAGCTCAATCTTTGCAAGGCGACGTGACAGCAGTGCTTGTTCGCGGAACTGACGCAGCTTCTCGCCGTTTTTTCCTTTTACTTCATCTGCCCGTTCCAGTAACTCATCAAGCGACCCAAACTCCAGAATCAGTTTAGTCGCGGTTTTTTCTCCGATGCCAGGCACTCCCGGGATGTTATCCGAGGAGTCACCCGCTAAACCAAGTATGTCAATAACCCTTTCCGGACCGACACCAAAACGCTCGACCACCTCTGCAATTCCAGACTCTTTCCCCTTCATGGTGTCAAGCAAGGTGACATGATCGGTAACTATCTGCATCAAGTCCTTATCACCGGTAACCACTACGACCTTTCCTCCTTGATCGGCAAAACGTCCGGCTAAGGCGCCAATAATATCATCAGCCTCATATCCCTTCAATTCGAGAGTTGGAATGTTGAATGCTCTCACAACCTCACGAATTGGTTCCATCTGTACGCGGAGGTCATCCGGCATGGCAGCCCGATTGGCTTTGTATTCAGGGTACATTTCCGTGCGGAATGTGGTTCGCCCGGCATCAAAAACCACAGCCAGATGTTGCGGATTATAATCCTTCAGAAGCTTTAACAGCATCTGAATGAAGCCGTAGATGGCATTGGTTGGGTGACCGGTCGGGGAGGACAGATTGCGGATGGCGAAGTAAGCTCTGTATATATACGATGAACCGTCGATCAGGTATAGGGTCTCCTTAGGGTTCATTGTTTTCACCTTTGCATGTTGTTTCCTGTGTAAAAAGTGCGAAAGCCATTGCGGGCCGTTTACTCGATTCGCGCATGGCAAACTGAAGACCGTCAAAGTGCCATCCTTTAGAAGTCAAGTCGTTTAAAGTTTCCTCAATCGCATCTTCGGTGACTATACCTATTTCAACAACTTTGTAGATCAGCATTTTTAGATCCTTACCCAGAAGTAGCACTGTGTTGTACTCTTCGTTTTACATAAAAAAAGGCGGCTTCAAAGCCGCCCTGAAAGTGTTTGTGAAAAGACAATTATTTCTGGAAACCGAGTTTGGCAGAAATTTCATCCCCGGCTTTCATTACCAGTGGAATTAATTCATTTTTGATGCGCTCAGCAGAGAACCTCATTGAGGGTCCTGAAATACTTACAGCACCGATAATGCGGCGGGTGTAGTCTCGTATTGGTGCGCTGACGCACTTAACACCGGTATCCAACTCTTCGTTGTCAAATGCATACCCTTGTTCAGCAATCTGCTTTAGCTGCTTCTTCAATGCGTCACGGTCTGTAATGGTGTTGGGCGTATAGCTTTTCAACTCTTTAGTTGGTATATAGGCTTCAAGTTCCTCGTCGCTCATGTAGGCTATCTGTACCTTGCCTGCGGCGGTGCAGTAGGCCGGCAGTCTTGAGCCCACTCTTGGGACAACTCTTACGGTCATGGCCGTTTCTACGACATCAAGATATACTATATTGAAGTCTTTAAGAATTGAAACGTAGGTTGTCTCGTTGCACTCGGCAACCAATGCTTCAAGTACCGGTTTTGACTGACGTAGTAGTCCCATCTGCTTGATGAAAGTTTGCCCAAGTTCAAGAGTCTTGAGGCCAAGTCGGTAGTTTTCAGTCACTTTGTTTTGTTCAATATAATTGCGGGATTCAAGTGTTGCAAGCAGTCTGAAAACATTGTTCTTGTGAAGTTTCAAGCGTTTGCTTAGCTCAGTTACCCCCAGTTCATCAATTTCACCATGAAACTGCTCTAAAAGATCGAGAGCGTGTGAAACCGCCTGTATGAGGTATTCAGATTTTTCTTTTTTTGCCATGAGACGAGTCCTTTTAATAAATTAGAGTGAGAGAAGGCGTTGTGCAAAGTATCAAAATGTCATCGTTAATTAAAAAATGTGCCAAAATACCCACTTTCGTGACATTTTTTCAAAATATTAGAATATTGTTTTACAATTGTCAAGTGTGAAAAATTGCTTTATATTTAAATTCAGAATACCGACATCAGGCGTGTTTAAAAATTTGATAATAAAACATGTAAGAGGATACTATGCTGAACCTGAGAAAAAAAATACTTGTGGCAATAGATGGTTCTCCTCAGTCCGATAAAGCGGCTGAGGAGGCCGTGCGTCTTGCTGCTGGAAATCAAAGCCAGTTTAAAAGTCTTATATATGCTCTGCTTGTGCTACCGAATGCGCCAAATTCAACCTACACGGATTTTGTACCGGCGGCCCCTATGACAGAAACCAAGAAATGGGATGAACTTCGTGAGCGAATATTTTATGTTGTAGAAAAATGTGCAGCTGAACACGATATTCCATTGGAAATGATCGTCGAATACGGCGATCCAGCAGATAAAATAATCAATATTGCCAAGCGAGAGGAAATTGACGTGATTGTTATCGGCAGTTCCGGCAAGGGTTTTATTCAGCGCCGGATCAAGGGGAGTATCTCCCATAAAGTGGCCAGTAACGCAGCCTGTTCTGTTTTTGTCGTGAGGGGTTAACTCAGGAGGATTCTTTGTTTATGCACCGTTTATTTGCCCAGTTTCTTTTAGCTTTAATCACCCTCTTGTTTCCACTGTCAGCCTGCGCTGCGGAAGCCTTTCGCGTCCCTATCTTATTGTATCACCGGTTTGGGGCGACAGTTGCTGATGGTATGACGATTACGACTCCTGTTTTTGAAGCACAGATGAAATATCTGCACGATAATGGCTATAAAGTAATTCCTCTTAGGCAGCTTGTTGATTGTTATCGCGGTAAGGCACCCGCACCCGGGCCCAAGTCTGTTGTTATAGTCGAAGATGATGCGCACAAGTCGGTCTACAGTGATATGCTTCCGATAATAAAGAAATATCGCTATCCGGTAACAATCTTTGCTTACCCGTCAGCAATTTCCAATGCAAAATACGCCATGACTTGGGATCAAATGCGTGCACTGACAAAGACCGGCCTATTTGACATCCAGTCACATACATACTGGCATCCGAACTTTAAGAAAGAACGTAAAAAAATGAGTCAGGCTGCTCTCGATACGTTTGTCATGACGCAACTGAAAAAATCAAAGGTCCGTCTGGAAAGTGAGATGAGGTCAAAAGTGGACATGTTGGCCTGGCCATTTGGAATATACGACGATTATCTGATAAATAAGGCCACAGAGGTTGGTTATGGTGCTACTTTCACCATTGAACGCCGACACGCTACCGCGTCTGATTCAATTTCCAGGCTGCCTCGCTATCTGCTGGTAAACGCCGACAGTGGTAAGGCTTTTGTGCAGCTCCTGGAGGGGAATGCTGTTAAGCGGAATGTTGTTTATTGATGCCTGATAAAGCTCCACAAAAGCACCCTTGTCCCGACTGTACCTTCTGTCAGTGGTGCTCAGATGACCGTTGCCGCCTCTGCTTGAACCGAGCAGGTTGTCGTCGTTCCAAGCTTTCCATTGAGGAACAGATTGCGCTTTATGACTCCATTAATCTCCCCGGCACTGGTAAGTTGAAAGAATGAATTCTGTGAATTATGATGTATCAGGTATGGCAAGAATGTGTTAAATGCCCTTTAAAAAGTGTTATGCAGTAAAATGCTGGAATATTTCCCTTGGAACAATCAGACGTGTTATGGTAAAAAAATAGCACACAAAAAAATCAGGAGGTAGCAGGTGAAAAAAACAACAATAGTAGTTTTAAGTATTGCCGCTCTTGCTCTTGCAGGATGCAAAGACAAGCCGAAGACTGAAGCACCAGCACCAGTTCCACAGCAGGGCCAGATTCCTGCAGCCCAGCCGGGTGCGGATCCGCACGCTGGTATGAAGGCTCAGGAAATTCCCGCAGGAGCAGGCAAAAAAGCAACGGTCACCCAGACCATGAACTCAGGCGGCTACACATATGTGGAAGCGGCTGACGAAAAGGGTGAAAAAGTCTGGATGGCGCTGCCTGAAACCAAGGTTGCCAAAGGCGACAAAATTGAGTATCCGGAAATGCCGCCTATGGTCAACTTCCAGAGCAAAACTCTGAACAGAACCTTTGAAAAAATTCTTTTCGTCCCTGGTATCAGGATTACGAAATAATTTATCAAAGCATAAGCATCGAGCGGGGTCATGCAAATGATCCCGCTTTTTTATTTCCTCATTGTGCTGCTTTTGACGGACCATGTTGTGGAACGATTCCAAGCACCTTAGCATAGAACTCCTTCCCTTTTTTGGTCTTGCCCATTTCGGTATAGAGATCCCCTAGAAGAAACCATCCCCACGGGTTACTTGGCTGCTTGGTCGTAATTTCAAGCAACTCATTTTCGGCCTTATCATGCTCACCTTGTTGGCGATACCACTCTCCAGCAATCACATTAGTGGTATAACAGTATCCTAAACGTTTTTTCTGCTGTCTGAAACGTTCAGGGTATTCCTGAGGATTCCTGGTCAGTTCTTTCAGAAGGCGAGCAGATGATTGTCCAGGTTTTAATGCAACATAGAGAGCTGCTTGGCTAGAGTTTGAAAAGATATTTTTGGTGATAATGCCGGACTTGATTGCGTTTTTGTATAGCTGCGTGCCTGGATAATAGGCAAGAGGTGAAACATATCCGTCATCAGGTCGAATGGTGCGGATAAGTTCAATAGTCTGTTGGATGTCATCGCCAGTTTCTCCAGGGACACCGCTAATGAGATAAATAGACAAGTTAATACCGATGTCTCTAATCAGTGCACAGGCTTGCTCAATCTGTTCGGGAACTATCTTTTTCCCCAGTTGCTGAAGGGTGCGCAGTGATCCTGATTCAACTCCTAGCTGGATGCATTCACAGCCAGCGCGCTTCATTTCTATTGCCAGCTCTTCGTCAATTGCGGTGACACGCGATTGACAGTTCCAGAGTATGTTGACCTCTTGCTTCTGCAGAAGTGAGCAGAATTCCAGAACCCTCTTACGGTCAGCCGTAAAGGTGTCATCACGTATCGAAAAATAAATAAGTCCATATTTATTACGAATATATTGGATCTCTTCAACAATAGCTTTTGGAGATCTGAACCGTACTCTTTTTCCCCAAAAGTCGGGTGAACTGCAGAAATAACAGGTGGATGGGCAGCCGCGGGTTGTGACAATGAATTCGGATTGTAACTCAAGGTCGAGGCCGATTGACCTGTTAAGATAGCGTGCCGGCATCGGCAGGCTATCCAGGTCATCAATGCTTTTTCTAGGATTGTTTACAGTCTTTAAGCCGTTACTGCGGAATGCCAGTCCGGATATGTCCTGCCAAGGTGTACCTGATGATATGCGTGTGAGTAATTCAAGCAGTGTTGACTCTGCTTCTCCCAGAACAACAATATCCACGGGTGACCCTTCAACCAAAATGTCTTCGTAGCAGAAGGTTGCGTGCCCGCCACCCATAATAATGGTGCTGTGCGGTAGAAGTTCCCGGCATGTTTGGGCAAGTTCCATTGAGCTGTGTCTATTATGTGTCCACTGGGAAATCCCTATAATATCGGGTTTTAACAACAGAATTTCCTGTTTGATTCTGGTGATTGGCCAGGCAGAAAAATTGGCCAGGATAGAGTCATACCCGGCCTCTTGCAAGCATGCGTGCAGGTAGCACAAACCGGTTGGCAGGAGACTTATGTATGGATCATTGCGGTGTGGTAATCCAGATTGATAGGTTAGGAGAATTTTCATGGTGAAAAAAAATCCGGGTCAGGTGACCCGGATGTGGTGGTTATGTATTCATTATATTGGCTATTTAGCAAGATTAAGTGACACACCTAACGTATCGTTCTTTAAGATATCGTTTTCATTTTCCTCTTCAACGCCAAGTAGCAACTCATTGAAATCAATAACGTCAGAAGATATGTCCGTCATACGTCTGGCCCCAAGATAGCGTGACAGATAGTATGGCGTATCCATGGATGAAACGACAACGCGATGTTCGCGCGAAGAGGCATGGATCATCTTTCGATTCCCGAGATAAATGCCAACATGAGAAGGGAAGTTGGCGTAGGTTTGGAAAAAGACAAGATCACCTTTCTTTAGATCGCCACGCATGACCTCGTTGCCCACATTAAATTGCTCCCGGGCGGTACGTGGAAGTTTTACACTCTGCTCACGGAAAACCTGCTGAGTGAAGCTGGAACAGTCAAGAGCGCTTCGGCTGTTGCCACCAAAACTGTAGCGGGCACCGAGGAAGCTGTATGCGCTCTTTTTGAGGCTGCTGATAGCTTGATTGGCTTCAAGGGTTTTTGCAAGATCAACAGGCTGATCTGATTCAAGATCGGTCAACTCAGCCAGTGTGTTTGAAAGTTCCTGCTCATTTAAAAGGTCTTTGTTGATAAGCCGCAATTTGTTGATGCTGGCGGGACGGGTGGCAGTCTCATTGGCTACAAGTACCAGAACCTGTCCAGCTTTGATTTTGTTTCCTTTCAGTCCGTTCAGATTTCTGATGTTTGCCATTTTGACGCCGGTTTTTTTGGCGATTTTTGGGAGAGTATCTCCCTTGGCAACTTTATAAGTGCCCTGATGAGCTGAAGATACAACCTTTTTTTGTTGTGGATCGGCATGCGAAGGTATTATCAGGCGCGAGCCTTTGGAAATACGGGACGTGGTAAGGTTGTTAATGGATTTAAGGTCATCTACGGAAACTTGGTATTTACGGGCAATTGAATGAAGTGATTCGCTTTTTCTTACTATATGGGATTTTGATGCCAGAACCAGTTGAGGTAGTGCCAGGAGTATGAGGCAGATCGTAACAACGATACGAATATGGGTCATGTTTCCTCCGGGTTGTTTTTAAATTTGATAAGGAAGGCGTCATTTATATAACAACTGAATTGAAAAGTCAATCTTTGTTGCTTCTTTTAAGGTTGTTTCTATAAGCAATAAACATGCCATGTTGCTACCGCTTGCGTTTGCCCCGTACGGAAAGTCTTATTGTGACGGGAGTGTCTCTGAGCACAGAGACCTGTTTTTCGGGCAGCCGCAAATTTTTTAAATACTCTTTCCCTCTTTCCAGTTGGCTTGCATCGATATCTTCTGTCGCTATTGATATGATCTGTGAAATCTGACTTGCTGGTCCCTCTATGACAACTGAGCTCGGATCACTTGTGACTTGAGAAAGCAATTGCCCGTGTGGCAGACTGCCTTTGGTAATTACTTTTACCGGCACACTCTTGCGAACCTTCTTTTCTGCAAAAACTCGCACGCTCGATGGAGATACCGATGTTATTGTCATGCCTGATGGAGCGGTAATGGCGTCATGACTTATTCGAATGGCTGTTGTTCCTTCTGCAATTTTGGATGCATCTATTTCTGCGGTCAGGTCGAGCTTTGAAGGAGTTGGAGCCAGACTTGACATAGCTTTTATCTGAACGGTTACATCTTCTGGCAGGGTTCGGAGCAGAACAAGGCCTTCAGGGACCCCGTGTAAACGTACCGGAGCAGTTACAGTTGTGATCTGTCCCTGTCGGGTTGTAACCAGCCCCCAAAAAACACACACGCCGAGCAGAAGTGAAACCTTTGGGAGCAGATTAGAAAAAAGGCGTTGTCGCATTGTAACGCGGGGGCGTTCGGTCTCATTTCTCAGTAATTCATCCAAAGCCATAATCAGTTCTGTGGGGGTGCTCATGCTGCGAAACTTTCCGGATGTTGCCAGGGAAACTTCCCCACGTTCCTCTGATATGGCGACAACAACAGCATCGCTCCTTTCAGCTAGTCCGAGAGCTGCACGGTGGCGTGTGCCAAGGTACTGAGGGATATCCGGGTTGACCGAGAGCGGCAGGTGGCAGGCCACCTTTTCGATCCTGCCATTATTGATGAGGGCCGCTCCGTCGTGAAAGGGGGCTCCATCATAAAAGATTGACTCCAGCATCTGGGGTGAAATTTCACTGTTTATTACTACCCCGTTTGTCAGCAGATCTTGCAGTGATTCATTCCCTTGAAAAACTATCAGGGCCCCGGTCCTTTTTGCGGCCATCCTGAATAGCGTCTCTGCAATATCCTGAAATTGACTGTGCTGGGTTTCCTGGTGACTGTCGAGTATATGGCGCAGAAGGCTGAAACGATATAAGGTCTGCCTGATCTCGGTTTGAAATACGACTATTATGAGAATAATAAGTACTGTGCCAAGTTCTTGAAGCACCCAGCTTGTCATGTAGAGATCCAGAAAACGGGTTGCAAAATAGATCAGGGTCACTATTCCAAGGCCAAGCAGTACCTGAATAGCCCGCGTACCGCGAAACCACGAATACAGCTGGTAAAGCAGAAATGTCATAATCAATATGTCGGCGATATCCTGAATACGGATGGTAGGCATCACTTTATTTGCGGCTCCTGTAGTAGGTGGAGATTCTGTTTTTGCTGGTTAATGGATTGCAAAATGTGCTACATAAGCAAGCTGTTTTTATAGCACTTAAATTCCTTAAAAGGTAGTGGAAACGAATGTTCAGGCTTTCTGATAAAGGCGAAAAAATCCAGAAAATGTTCGGCGCGATTGCCCCCCGGTATGATTTTCTTAACCGGCTATTGAGTTTTGGTATCGACCGCCGCTGGCGGACAAAAGCTGTGCGGCTGCTCAAATACCGCGAGGGTTCCCGCATTCTTGATGTGGCGACCGGTACCGGCGATGTTGCGCTGGAAATTGCCCTGCGAACACCTGATTCCGTCAAGATTACCGGAGCTGATTTCTGCAAGGAAATGGTTGATCTTGGCGCTGTCAAGGTAGCGGCCTCTCCATATTCAAGCAGGATTGACCTCAAGGTTGCTCCATGTGAAGATCTGCCGTTTGCCAACGATACCTTCGACTCAATAACTATCGCCTTTGGTATCAGAAATGTCGTTGACAGAAAGCTGGGATTGGCTGAGATGTGGCGGGTGCTTCGTCCGGGGGGGAGGATAGTTATACTGGAGTTTTCCACGCCGCGTTCGCGGTTTTTCAGACATTTGTACTATTTTTATTTCCGCCGACTGTTGCCGGTAGTGGGGGGGCTGTTTTCGCGTTACAATGCATATAAGTACCTCCCTGACTCAGTACTTGAGTTTCCTTCACAGGAGGAATTCTCACTTATGCTTGCCGAAGCGGGTTTTCGAAGCATACATCTTCATGAACTTACCTTTGGTATCGCCACGATATATGTTGGTGAGAAAGAGTGAAAATATATTGCAGATAATTTGAATAGACACAACAAAGGCGGCCCATAAGCCGCCTTTCCAATTTTAGTCCCCTATCTTTATTTTCCACAGCATTTTTTATATTTAAGTCCGCTTCCGCAGATGCATGGGTCGTTGCGACCTGTCTTGGTTACTGTCAATGGTTTCTGGCGGATCATCTTTCCTTCGGTAAAATACCAACGACCATCTTTGTTTTTGAATTGTCCGGCTTCGTGATGCTCGCGGAGATCACCCTTTTCGCTAAAACGTGCAATGAACTCAACTTCTCCGATCGAATCGTCAGCCCCGCCTTTTTTTGTGCTGATTATTTCAAGTCCTTGCCACTCCGCTGTTTCGGCCCACTCTTTGGTGCCGTTATGATCGTAGCCATCGCGGTGGTCCGGGTGAGTGCTGTCGAAAATAAAATCCATCTTGGCAAAAACATAGCCGGAATAGCGGGCGCGCATGAGTTGCTCGGCCGTTGTAGCGAGCCGGTCACCTGATATAATCGGTTCACAGCATTCGGAGTAGGGATTCCCGCTTCCGCATGGACATATAGTCATGGTTGATTCTCCTTGGTGCGTCTGGAATGTTTTAGTAAAAGCGTGTAATACTGTTTTTAATGGTTTTTGGATAGTGGCTGTTTGGTGCCACATATTATGGCCTTTTGTCAATTAGTATCTCAGTTAAGGCTTGTCTCAAATATATTTTACAAGTACACTAAACAATTGCTAAAAAAATGTTATCAAAAACGAGGAAAGGTATGACGATTTCAAACAGGGAGTTGCTGGAAACTCCATTGACGGCGCATGAGGCACGGTGGGCAAGCGAGCTCGCGGATAAACTTCCTGATGACGTGGATTTGACCTTTGAGGAGTCGAAGATTCTGACCAGGCTTTCGATCAGGGAATGGCCGGACGCTCTTATACTCAAAGTAAAAGATGTTATAGATACCGAGGATTTTTTGATTGATGATCCGGATTAAATGTCGTTCGGATAAAGTTGCAAAAAAACGCATACAAAAAGCGAAGGAGTACCACCGTTTGAAATACCATAGTAAAATATTTCTCCCATCATTATTGACTTTAGCACTGCTCGCACTGTCGGCCTGTACAGACAATAAAAACGTTGAATTAGAGATAAAAGCAAAAGCCCAAAAAGAATCTGAACAGCTTGCTGCTAAAGCCGCTTTTGCAGCCACTACGTCTGCCACCAGAAAGGCTGCGGCTTTTGCCGCACAGACCAGTGCCGCTCGTAAATTGGCGCCCCAAATAAAGTACAATGCCGGTGAGAACCCGGAATATGCCGCAAAGTGCGGCTGGCCGGTAAATTGCCCGGCACCTCTCCCTGGATCAATCCTGCCAGCAAAGCGCATCGTTGCTTATTACGGCAATCCTCTTTCAAAGAGAATGGGGGCACTCGGTGAATTCCCCAAGGATGATATGTTACAACGCCTGAAAGGTGAGGTGGCCAAGTGGCAGGCTGCAGATCCTGCTACTCCGGTGCAGCCGGCACTGCATCTGATTGCTGTTGTTGCACAGGGGGCTCCCGGTAAGGATGGCAAGTATCGTATGGTTATGCCTGACAAAATCATTAATCAGGTATATGGCTGGACCAAAGAAGCTGGTGCGGTCATGTTTATCGATATCCAGACCGGGCATGACGATATCCGCTCGGTTCTGCCGCGCTTTGAGTGGATTCTGAAGAACCCTGACGTTCACCTGGGGATTGATCCGGAATTTAATCTGATAAAAAGCGGCAAAAAGCCGGGTAAGAAGATCGGAACATTCGATGCGGCTGATATAAATTATGCCTCTGCGTATCTGAAAGATCTGGTCAAGAAGTATAATCTGCCCCCCAAGGTGTTCACCGTGCACAGATTTACCCGTAATGGCGTCACAAATTCAAAAAATATTGTGCTTCGCCCTGAAGTGCAAATTGTTATGCATATGGATGGGTGGGGTGCTCCTTGGCTTAAGCGTGATTCCTACAAGGATTACGTTGTCTCCGAGCCGGTTCAGTACACAGGATTCAAGCTTTTTTACCACAACGACACAAAGAAGGGTGATCCGCTGATGACTCCGCAGGATTTGCTCAAGTTGAATCCGAATCCGCTCTATATCCAGTACCAGTAGCTGGTAAGCCCCCGGAATGCTGCTCATATTCCCGCCACTTGCCAAAGCCTGCGAACCTCCTGCCGGTATAGCACGGCTGGGGGCTTCGTTGAAGGCTCACGGCGTATCATGCCGAATTCTTGATGCCAATCTGGAAGGGCAACTATGGTTGCTGAAACAACCGTTGGGTACGACAGATACATGGAGTCGCCGGGCTTTCAAGGGGCGGATACAGAATCTGGCCGCCCTGCGCGACATCAAAATCTATCAGAATCCTGATCGCTACAAGCGGGCAGTCAGCGATCTTAACCGTGTCCTTGCACTATCTGCTGCCGGGATCGGCGTAACGATCGGGCTTGCCGACTATCAACACAGCGCCCTCTCGCCATTGCGCAGTACTGATCTGCTTGCAGCGGCCGAGGAGCCTGAGCAGAACCCGTTATACCCCTATTTCAGTCAGCGCCTGCCAGAACTTCTCGCCGATGTCGGAACCGTAGGCTTCTCACTCAACTACCTCAGTCAGGCGCTTTGCACATTTGCCATGATTGGCCACATAAGAAAACGCTATCCATCGTTGAAAATAGTACTTGGAGGTGGCTTGGTGACCTCCTGGATGCATCGTCCCGGTTGGATCAATCCCTTTGGGGATCTGGTGAACCATCTGATTTCCGGTCCGGGAGAAACGCCGTTGCTGGCACTCCTGACGAACGGCCGTAAGCCGAATAAGTATGTGATTCCTGATTATACGTCCCTCCCGCTTGCGGAATACCTTTCGCCAGGCTTGATCCTCCCCTACAGTGCCGGCAATGGTTGCTATTGGAACCGCTGCTCGTTCTGCCCGGAACGTGCCGAAGGGAATGCTTACCATCCGGTACCGACTGCTCGAGTGTTATCGGATCTGCAGCTTTTGGTCGAACAAACCAGACCGACTATGATCCATCTGCTTGATAACGCCATCAGCCCGGCACTGCTGCACGCCCTTGCAGAAAATCCACTTGGAACTCCATGGTACGGATTTGCCCGGATTGATGAACACCTTGCTGATCTTGAATTCTGCCATGCCCTGAAAAGTTCCGGTTGTGCCATGCTTAAGCTTGGGCTGGAGTCTGGAGATCAAGGTGTTCTGGACCGGATGTTCAAGGGAATAAATCTATCGACCGCCTCACTGGTTTTGAATAACCTCCGGGAGGCCGGGATTGCGGTTTACTGCTATCTGCTGTTCGGAACTCCAGGAGAAACTGTGGTGGAGGCTCGCCGCACGCTTGAGTTTGTTGCCAGCCACCATAAGGCCATTAACTTTCTTAATCTGGCACTGTTCAATATGCCGCTTTATGGGGATGAAGCAGCGGAATATGGGAATGAGCTGTTCTATGAGGGGGATCTTTCTCTCTATACCGCTTTCAGGCATCCTGATGGCTGGAATCGCAAAGAGGTGCGGCGCTTTCTGGAAAGTGAATTCAAACGTCATCCGGCCATAGCTGCCATAGTCAGGAACGATCCGCCGCAGTTCAGCTCAAATCATGCCGCCCTGTTCTGCGGTATACGGTAATTATCGCCTTAACTTTTTAATGCTGGCGTGGTATAAGCATCGCTCATATTTTAGCGGGAGATAACATGGAAATTTTTGGCGGTTTCATGGTGATGATGAGTATCATCAGCCTTTTTCTAGCGGTTGTGTGGTTGATTATGCCTTTTGTTGTATTTGCGATCAAAGGGAAGCAGGACCGGACGCTGGAGATTCTTGAAGCAATAGAAGGGCGACTGGCGACCCTTGAAGCCCGCCTCAATCATGCAGAAACAGAAAATGATAAAGCCGATCTGACCGGGCATGGCAACATTTCAACCGAATCAGCTATCGAGGAAAAAGAGTCGTAAGCATTGCCTGAAGTGCCTAAAACGGAGGATTTTAAAGATGTTGCTACGCGGAAAAAAAGTTGTAATTTTTGGGGTTGCCAACGACAAGAGTATTGCCTGGGCTATTGCCAAGCTTTTTCATGAGCAGGGAGCCGAGTTGGCGATAACTTACGCCGGTGAGGCCTTTGAGAAAAGGGTGCGTCCATTGGCGGAGTCTATTGATGCGGCAGCAATAATCCCATGTAATGTTACCAGTGATGACGAGATAACTGCCGTTTTCAGCGAGCTTGCCAAAGTTTGGGATGGTGTTGATATTGTTATCCATGCGGTTGCTTTTGCCAATAAGGAAGAGCTGAAGGGGACTATTTTAAATACCACCCGTGAAGGCTTTGCCACCGCCATGGACATCAGTGTTTACTCTTTCCTGGCAATTATGAAAGCGGCCGAGTCGATGATGCAGGGGAGGGGCGGTTCTGCTCTGACCCTCAGTTACTACGGAGCGATGAAGGTGTTTCCGAGTTACAACGTCATGGGGGTCGCCAAAGCGGCACTGGAGGCGTCTGTGCGCTACCTGTCCGAGGCACTTGGACCTGACGGCACCCGTGTAAACGCTATTTCTGCCGGTCCGATCCGAACCCTGGCTGCGGCCGGGGTTAACGGTTTTCACACTATCCTCAATCATGTCGAGTCAAAAGCGCCGCTCAGGCGGACAATAACTCAGGAAGATGTTGCCAATTCGGCGCTCTACCTCTGTAGTGACATGGCCAGCGGAGTAAGCGGTGAGATTCACTATGTTGACGGCGGCTACAATATAATTGGTCTTTAGTAAGTTAGAAGTCATTTTCTGTGCTTTTTGGCAGAAAATACTTCGTTAACGCACTTATCCTGTTTATCAGGGTTAATTTTGGAGTTATCCCATTAAAGAAGTATTCGGCCACCTTGCAGGTTTAAAATCGAGTCAGATCCAGTCTCTGGAACGCCTTTACCGGAGGCGGATAGCGGTTGCGGAGTTCTGCTCGCAGGAGTTGGCGGCTCGCCTAGTTGAACTGTCCAGTGATCTTCGTCGTCAGGTTGGCATCCTCGTCAACCGCGCCGGCAGTGTGGAATATGTCATAGTCGGTGACGAAAAAGGGATAGTAATCCCTGAACTGCGTGATTACCCACTTGGCAAGAGGGTCATGCGTGGGCTGCGTTTAATTCATACCCACCTGAAAAACGAACCGCTCTCGGAAGACGATCTGACCGATCTTTCCCTGCTGCGCTTTGATCTGCTGGCCGCCATTCTTTTTACTCCCGGAAAAGCTCAGATAAATGCCCAGTTGGCTTGGCTGTCACCTGATCAAAGAGGGGCAATCACGACCCTCGATCCGATCAGACCGTTTGAAAAAATTGACCTCGACTGCATTCATTTCATACCTGAGCTGGAAGCCGATCTGGAAAAAGCTGCCCGTGCGGAAACGCGTGCCAAGGATGCTCTGGAGCGTGCGATTCTGATCTCAGTAACGACCAAAGGAACCCGTCAGGAAGCAGAAGACTCAATCGCCGAGTTACGCGAACTGGCGCGCACCGCCCAGGTGGAAGCGCTGGACGAATTCATTCAGCGCCCTAAAACCCTTAACCCTCGGACTCTGATGGGGGAGGGGATGATGCGCGACGTCGTCATCAGGGCTATGCAGCGTAGTGCCAGCATGCTGATCTTCGATCAGGAGCTGACCCCAGCCCAGATGCGTTCAATTTCCGCGATGACAGAGCTGAAGGTTATCGACCGCAGCCAGTTGATACTGGATATTTTTGCACGTCGGGCAAAAACGCTGGACGGCAAGGTGCAGGTAGAACTTGCGCAACTTAAGTACCTTCTGCCGCGTCTTTCCGGCCGCGGTGTGCAGATGTCACGCCTGATGGGTGGTATCGGCGGGCGTGGGCCTGGTGAAACCAAGCTGGAGACTGATCGGCGCCGTGTCCGTGATCGGATCACCAGTCTGGAGCGGGAACTCAAAGAAATATCCCAGGGGCGTGACCAGCGGCGAAAGCAGCGGGTAAAGGCGGGGGTGCCGATAATATCTATCGTCGGCTATACAAATGCCGGGAAATCGACCCTCTTGAATGCCCTGACTAAAAGTGACGTATTCACCGAAGACCTCCTGTTTGCGACGCTAGATACCTCCAGCCGTCGTCTCCGCTTCCCAAGGGAGCGTGAGGTGATCATCACAGATACGGTGGGTTTTATCCGTTCCCTGCCAAAATCACTAATGGGGGCTTTCAAGGCGACATTAGAGGAGATGCGCGATGCCGATCTGCTGTTGCATGTCGTGGATGCATCCCATCCCCGTTTTGAGGATCAGATAGCTCAGGTGCGTACTATTTTGGCGGAGTTGGGCTTGGGGGATAAGCAGGAGCTGTTGGTGTACAACAAAGCTGATATTCTGAATGATATGAAAAAGAAGGATACGGTGGCATTTCTCAAGGTTCGTCAGTCAGCCAGAACCCAGAATAGCGTCACAGTGTCGGCCCGGGATCGCAAAAGCCTTAAGCCTCTGATGGATGAGTTGCAGAGAAGATTCTGGCCGGAGGATGAAGGATTTATAAATGAGGATTGCACCCAAATCGGCTAGAGCAGTCTTTTTAGGGAATATTGTAGAAAATTTATACGCCCCGCCTCCTTTAAGGAAGCGGGGCGTTTTTGTTGAGGTGCGCAAAGTATCAATGCAGGTCCAGGTAAGGTGAATATCATGTCACGGATGGAATCAAGGTGCACCAAGCCAGTCACGATCGGTAGTCGGGATGATGTTTATGTGAATTTTTATTGTGCTGTTCGCGCTGTTATGGCATTCGAACGTGCAGGTATAGGTGTGGGTTGATTGATTATAGGATGCGTTGAGTATAGTCCCGGTGACCGGGTCCTTGAAGGTCAAAGTTGCTTTCGGATGCTGCTCAAAGGTTGCAGTAGCCAGATTGGTGAAGTGCCCGACAGAAAGTTTTGCAGTATCGTGGCAGTCCCAACAACGGATTGAGTGAGTAATGTTGTGGGAGGTGTGCCAGCCTGAATTGTAGCTGTTATACTGGCTGGTGTCATTGCTGTGGCACATATCACATTCGGTATTTATGTTGATGGTACCTACCCCCCAGACCGGGCTGGCTTTGCCGCCGTGGCAGCTGACGTTGCTGCAGATCCCTCCAATATTGACTGGCGCAATCGCAGGTTTTGCCATGTAAGTGGTGGCAGAGAGGGCGATGTCGGCGGTTCCGTTGGAGTGTGTCAGTGTACCGGCGGTAAAGTCGGGTATGAAACCACTATGGCAGACGGAACAGTTGGCAGCAACTCCGGCAAGGTCGTTGTGCTTGGGGTGAGCCCCTATCCTGTTTGGTGCCGCGCTGCCGCCGGGCGGATTGCCGTGACAGGAAAGGCAGCCGGTCGGATTCGCCGCCGGGCTGCTGCTATGGCAACGGATTCCATTTACAGCTGTTGTCATACATGACGGAGCGGTGGCGCCGCCGGTCAGGCCAACTCCGTGGCATAGACCGCAGGAGCTGTCCAAGTTGGCGGCAGTGGCATTGATGTGGCTGGTGGTGTTGGCCGGTGTCCCCCTTCCGGCCAACCACGGTGACGGGTGAGCTGTATTCGCACTATGACAGCCGGCTGATTCGCATCCAGCCGGCATGTTGGTTTTCGGGATGGCGAAGCGTGGAGGGGTAGCGGAGTCAGCGTGGCACTGCTGACAGTAGACTAAATCTATCTTGGCCAAGTGCCCGTGCAGGGCAGGGGCCGCATAGCCGGCGGGATGAAGAGGGCCAGATGTATGGCAGCTCTGGTCTCCTCGGCTGGCGCTGAAGCAGCTGACATTGGCGACTCCTCCTGAGGCGGCCGGATCGGTGTAGGAACCGTGGCAGACCACGCACTGCTCCCGATCACTATTGAACGCTACAAAATGTGTAGCGATAAAGCCGTCTTCGTGTCCGCCCGGGCCGTTGGCATGACAGCGTTGGTTGCCTATATTTGTGCTGAAGCAGCTCAGATTTACAATGCCTCCCTTGAGGTCGCTACCGTGGCATGATCTGCATTGATTCGGGTTTATGCGGTATTCGGACCAGTGCCGGTCAAGCCAGGCTACTGGGTGCTTGCCATTTGCATCGATCATAGGTGACTGGTCGTTGCTGGAACTACATCCGCCAAGAATGATAAATAGCAGGGCAAGGCCGCCAGCCAGCGACAGTGCCGTCAGAATTCCTTTTCTCTCCATTACAGTTCTCCCGCACTGGCATTTTTTAGATCGCAATTCACTATTGGTCACCAGCCGCAATTATCGCTGGCGATGGCAGATGACGCACTTCTCATTGTTGGCCCGGCCGTGACAGCGGTAGCAGCTGACCGGATCGATCTTGCCGTCGATCCGGTGGCGGGTCATGAAGTCACCACGGTGTGGGAGTTCCCGGTCAGGACGGTCGCCGAGTTTGGTGGAAGGTTTTACTTCATTCCGGTTGGCATGGCAGTCGGTGCAGAAGGATGCTGCATGGCAGAGACTGCAGAGCTGGCCGTCTCGTCCGGCTGTGAAGCGGTGTTCTTTAATGAAAAGTGGAGTGTGATCAAAGGCTGCATAGGGCTTCAGCACCGCCTTAAGCTGATCTTGGTGACATTCGGAACAGATTGGTCTTGTTTCTGTGAGTTTTTCCGGGTGTGTTGCCGGAAACCGGTCAGACTTTGTATTAAGGGCGCTGCAGGCGTTAAAGAAGAGCAATCCGCAAATTAGCGCCAGCAGGGATGGAGTAGTGATCGATCTCATTTGTCGACTCCTTTGATGATAAGTTTGTCGAAAGCGAAAGTGACGCGGGCGAGCCCCTTGAATTCATTCTCGACAAGGGGGTTGTCGCCAATGCTGAGGTCGACCGAAAATTTCAACTCGGGCATCAGGTGGTAGCCACAAGAGGCCTGCAGCTCGTAGCCATGGTCCTTGCCGAAGATGGCATCGTCGAATAGCTGGGCGATGACGTCCAGACTCCCATCGATCTTTCCTTTTCGGTAAAGGGTGTAGCCGCGAAGCTCATGGTAAGAGGAAAAGTCTGTTTCGCTTCCTGTCTTGAGGTTGCCGGCACCGGTTCGATGATAGCCGAAACCTGAGAGATAAGGTTCTCTGGGTATACGAATGTCGAATCCATAGCGGTCAGAGGCGTTGCGGCTGTCGCGCTTGAAGTGACGGTAGTCGATTACTACCTCGGCAGTGGTTGGAAGTGCAATGGTTGCGGAGGCACCGCAGCTGGAAAATGTTTCTCTGCGGTTAGTGACAAAGGGGGTCCGGCTGAGATTTGTGGCGGCGAAAAAATGCTCAAGCGGGGTGCGCTGGAAGTCTGTTGCCAGTGTGATGGTTTTGTGCGGCTTATAGGAGAGGCTGTAGAGGTGTTCGGTGAAACCGCTGGTGGCGGTATCGTAAAATGATCTGCCGTTCAGTTCCAGAGAAGGGCCGCGCCGGTGCCAAAGGTCAACTCCCATGATCTGCCGGTAGGTCGTTGGACCGTTATTGTTCAGTCCCCCTTCACGGAGCATCGAGGCGCCGATCTCAAGGACTCCGGCTAACCGTTGGCTGAGTCTGCTGCCGGCCAGGTAGTCTCCGCTATTACCGTTGTCCGTCGGTACCGGCCTGCCGGCGAACATCGAGAGGGCCAGTCCTGCCGGGGGAAGATCAGTTCTGGTCGATACACCGTCCAGCTGAGTGATCATCCCCGCATCGCTTTGGAAGAATCTTCCAGCCTTCACTTCGCCGTTTGCCTTGGGAAACCTGTAGCGCAGATATCCGTAGCTGAAGGCGCTGTCGGTCGAACCTTTTTCACTGCTGTTATCTGCGAGGTCGGCACGCTTCCAGCCGTACAGATGGAGAGAGAGGTTGCCGTCGTATAGGCCGGAGCTGTCAATCCCTAAAAACTGGGTTGCCGGCAGCAGGGTCTTTTTGGCAAAACCCGGGTAGGACTGTTTTTCCATGCGGACAAGTGTGGTGCCGTTCACCCCGAAGTCGGCTGCTGCGGTGAACGAAGGCAGTAGCGCGGCAAGAAAGAAACAAAAACCAACACATCTTTTCATGGGTGCTCCAGAAGATATAAAGTAGAATCTGGAATGAGGTTACTAGACATTTTGGTGTTGTCAAACTACAGCCGGAAATAAACCCGAAAATATCACATCAATTTATCTGGCAGTCTGGAAGTCGAGACCAAAGAAGGTCAGTTATGGGGAGATGAACAGAAGCGGTCATGTGGAGGGTAGGTGCAGGTCTGTTCCGGCAAGCTGAATTTGATCTGAAGGAAAGTCAACAACAAGAATGCTCTTTAGGATGATATGAAAAAGAAGGATAAGGTGTCGTTTTATGAGATTATTCAGTCATCACAAACCCGGAACAGTATTTCCGCGCTGTGTTCGTAATGACTGAGCCTTGGGACGTTTGAAGGATGATTTGCAGAGGAATTTCTGGCTGGAGGACAAATGAGTTCAATCAAACTGAGCTTTAAATTCCGCCATCATCTGTTGTAATCCGGTAACTTCACCCCGTAGTGCAGCAACCTCTTCTTCCAGCTTTGTAATCCGCTCGTTTTCTGCCACTACCCTCTGCCTGGCTGCTTCAGGGCGTGCTTCAGAACTATCTTCACCACACTCCGGAAGTCTGGAAAAAAGCTGTGCGTAACGTCCTTCCTTCCTCCCCGGTTGGCGCGGCAACAGGGTAATCAGAGGTGTTTCACGCACCAGCAGCTCCTGCAGCACCTCTTCCACAGCGGCCAGGTTACCAAAAGGATACATTCGTTCCCCACGCGTACGCAGCTCACCGCTGGTCTGTGGTCCTCGTACCAGCAACTCGCAAATAATCGCCTGTTCAGCTGCCATCAAACCCATTTTTTCGGCCAGCAGATGGCGATACTTCGGTACACGACCACCTTCCGCTGAAAGCACCGCTAACTGTTTAAAACGAAGTGAGTCAAGAGCCCGGACGACATCTTCTTCAGTCAGGGCCATAGCAGGATCACGGTTCGATTTTTGGTTGCAGGCGTTGGTGAGAGAGTTGAGTGACAGCGGATAATACTCGGGTGTAGTCAGCTCCTTTTCTATCAGGCTGCCCAGAACGCGCACTTCAATATCGTTAAGAGTTGTATCCACGTATTACCTCGTCCGTGTTCAATGAAAAGTCGGCATCTTTTCCTGGAATAGCACATAGGGGCTGACTATCAGCATGGCAAACTTTTTATGTTTGTCTTCTTCCCATGAACGGATTTTTGATTCTGATGGTTTGCCGATCATGCCATTCTCAACCATGTGCTGGATAACTTCAACATCGTCTGCGGCAACTTTATGGGCGGTGTCGGCAAGATCGAGGGAATCATCAACAAGAATCAGTCCGCCGCGCAGCAGGTGGGCTCGCAGGCAGCTCCAGTCGGCTTCATCAATCGTAAGAGCCAATTCTTCTTTACTTGGTAACATCAACAACTCCTTGTTTTCATAAATGCTGCATCATCTGGCACTGTGATTTTTATCATGCGACGCAGACAAAGTCCATGCCTTCGTGCCATCCACGCCCTTCCGCCACTATCCGGAACTGCTCTCGCGCACCTCGTACACCGATGGCTACGATCATTTTTCTGTTATTCAGCTGAAGCTCTTCAGGGAAAATTACCGGTGCATTGTGCAGAATCCGTCCGATTTTTTTGGGATCAACATCAAGCCAGGTGGAGACAGTCACACCCGCAGCTGTCAGCAATCGTTGCCATGCCCGAGCTTCCAGTCCCGCACCGGCAATGACAACGTCGTGACTGTTTTTTAGAAAACTATGCAGCAGATGGTGACATTTGCAGGCACGAAAAGCATTTAAAGCATATTCATCCATGGTTCGTGTGGCTCGTTCCGGATGGTCTCGCCAGAACAGGAGCTTTTGCGGCAATCTGGCAAATTGGATCCCGGCAGCCGCCATACGCAGCCAGAGATCATAATCCTCGGGCCAACCATTGTCCTGGTATCCACCCGTTTTTTCCATGATAGTTCGTCGAGTCATAATGGATGGATGAACAAAAGGCGATTCAACAAACAGGTCCCGGATGATCAGAGAATGGTCAGTCAGACCGTTCTGCCACATTTCATAGTCAATCATTCCCTGTTTAAGGCCTGTTCGCGGAAAATGGCGGAAGCTGCAGGCCACCAGTCCGATGTCGGGATTCGCATTCAGATAGTTGACCTGCAGCTCCAATCGTTTGGGATGGCTGATGTCATCACCATCCAGTCGGGCCAGCAGCGGCGCTTGGCACGCCTCAAGTCCCGTATTTAGTGCCGCCACCAACCCGCCACCTTCGCGGCGTGTGATCTGAACACGGCTGTCCCTGCAAGCGGCATCAGCAAGGATGGCCGCAGTTTGGTCGCTTGATCCGTCATCAACCGCAATCAGTTCCCAGTTGTTAAAGGTCTGGCGATACAGGGAGTCAAGCGTAGCCTGCAGGTAGCGCTCTTCGTTGCGGATCGGCATAAGGATTGAGACCTGCGGTGTTGTATGTCGTGGCTCATGTAGCATAGTGGCATGTCCTGTGAAAAAATGCTTGACGGTACCGAATGATACGGTAACTATATAAAATAATCCAGACAGGAATAAGCGGAAATTATGGAAGGTTTATCAACAGAACAAGGTTGCAGGTTTGGTCGTATTGCAGAATTGCTTGCAAAGCGTAACAGTAATGCCGTACAGGATTTATGCGACAGAACGCACGCCTCAGTCGCCATGATACTGTATCAGGGCGATAAAGATGTCGAAATTCTGTTTATTCAGCGTGCTGCTCATGATCTTGACCCCTGGTCAGGTCATATTGCATTTCCGGGTGGCAAGCTGGAAGAGGGTGAGCTTGTGTGTCAGGCAGCCCTCCGGGAAACATATGAAGAGGTCGGGATTGACTTGGGACAAGGTCGTTATCTGGGGCGCCTTTCCGACATAACAGGTGCCAATCTGCCGGTCAGGGTTTCATGTTGTCTGTTCAGTTTGGATCGGATGATCTGCCGTCCTGTTTTGAATGAAGAGGTCTGTGACCTCTTTTGGGTGACCCTGTCTGACCTGCGCGATTCGGGACGGCATCTCCAGAGCCGCGTCGCTTTTGGTGACAAGTGTTTTGAAGTGCCGGCAATCAAGCTTCCGGTTGAAAACAAGCCGGTCCTGTGGGGGATAACCTACAGATTGGTAATGCAATTTCTTTGCATTCTTGAAGGTGAGGGTGTCTTTAACGAAGAATACCGTAAACTACCTGAAGTGGTAGAATTAGACGAGGAGGTTTTGTTATGAATGAAAAAACTGGAATTATCACGTTTAAAGGAAACCCGATGACCCTGCTTGGGCCTGAGCTCAAAGCAGGTGACGCTGCTCCGGACTTTGTGGTTGTTGACAATGGACTGGCTGCTGTGTCGCTTGCCAACTACACAGGTAAAATCAAAATCATCAGCGCGGTACCCTCACTGGACACTCCGGTTTGCGACACCGAAACCCGTCGTTTTAATCAGGAAGCGGCTTCGCTGCCGGGTGAGGTTGTTGTTCTTACCGTCAGCCTTGATCTTCCGTTTGCCCAGAAAAGGTGGTGCGGTTCCGCAGGGATCGACAAGGTAGTAACACTTTCCGACTATCGTGAACGTTCCTTCGGGCTTGCCTACGGAGTGCTGATCAAGGAATTGCTGTTGCTGACCCGAGCAGTTTTTGTTGTTGATGCTTCAAACACCATTCGCTACATACAGATTGTTCCGGAAGTCACCGGCGAGCCTGATTATGCCGCCGCAATTGCCGCTGCAAAAGCTCTGCTGTAGTATCGTTCTTACAACAGGACGCTCCGGTCGGGGCGTCCTGAATAACTCGAATTGTCATTTAGAAACATGGAGATTGGTATGCTAATCAAGGACAGTTTTTTTCTGGAGCGTGACAAAGCGGTACTGGTTGTGATTGATGTGCAGGAAAAACTCTGTATTGCGATGGATGAAGTCGTGCTGAAGCAGCTTGTAAAAAATGTTGGCATCATGCTTGATAGTGCTGCCGAATTAAATATTCCGGTCCTGATTACCGAGCAGTATGTAAAGGGGTTAGGGACGACTCTGCCGGAACTGAAGGAAAAGGCGCCTCTGGCTTCGTATTATGAAAAGATGACTTTCAGTTGCTGCGGGAGTGCTGAGTTTGTAGATGCCATCAAGTCAAGCGGGAAAACGCAGGTGATAATCACCGGCATGGAAACTCATGTCTGCGTTTTGCAGACGGTGATTGAGCTTCGCGATGCCGGCCTAGATGTCCATGTAGTGAAGGATGCCGTCATGAGTCGCAGCAAGCAGAATTGGCAGACTGCCCTTCAGGCCATGACCCTTGCCGGTGCGATCCCGACCTGTACCGAATCGGCACTGTTTCAGTTGTTGAAAGTAGCTGGTACCGATGAATTTAAAAAATTGTCAAAACTGGTGAGATAAAGAGCCCGGTTATAGAGCTGCAAACACATGTTGGAAAATTTCGTCGTGGTGCTGGATACGGGCCAGTGCCGGCAAGTGGGATTTGTATGAGATAAATGGGACACCGGCACTGTTGGCCGACTGCATGTCAACCTCGCCGTCACCAATAAAAAGAGCCTCATCCGGAGCTATTTTGAAGTAATCCAGCACTTTTAACAGTGGCTCCGGGTGCGGTTTCGGGTTGGTTACCTGTGATGCCGTCATGACATATTCAAAATAACCGGTCAGTCCAAAATCCTCAATAATCATATCCATAGAGGTAGCCCGATTGGTGCATATCGCCAGTGAGGTGTGCCCCTTTAGCTGGTCGAGGGCGCTGACAAACCCATCTTCCATCCGCATATACGGCATCAAATCTCGATAATGAATGGTCTTGGCAAACCTGAAGGCATCTTCCCGTTTCGGGTCCCCAACAAAGAAATATTCCATTACATTGTTGAACGAATAAGTATGGAGAACTCTTTTTGCTTCAGCGTTATCCCGGTCAATCTCTGGCCTGCCCAGAAATTCCATGACCCTGTTGTAAAAAACATAGTTGGATTCAATTGAGTCAAGAATCACTCCATCACAATCATATATGACGACTTTATAGCGGCTTTTCAATTCATTCACTCGTTATCTCCGGTGCTTGATTCTCTTGTTTATCCAAGTAATCTTCCCATTCAATCGGGAGCAGATATTTCTTGCGGCTGTTGCACTCCTTGCATGCAGGAACCACATTGTTACGGGATGCTTTTCCGCCGCGTGACACAGGGACCAGGTGATCCATGGTTAATTCTTCCGGAGCAAAAGTTCCATTGCAATAGTGGCAATGTCCCAAGGCGACACGGTTTTTCCACCAGCGGCTCTTGCGAAGTTCCCTGGATTTTTCCCGTTCCCTCTTGATTTCGGCTTCGCTGATATCCTGTATAAAGTGATCCATAAACAAAGTGTCCTTCACAAAAAAACGGCTCAATTATTCTCAGTGAGAATATCCGAAAACAGCTTGATATGGTAGCAATAATATTTGTAAAACACTGAAAGATTCACTGTCTGTCAAAAAAAAGGTTGATATATTCAGTTCGGTGGGATATAAGATCAACTCTTAATGCGCTTGTAGCTCAGCTGGATAGAGCAACGGACTACGAATCCGTAGGTCGGGCGTTCGAATCGCTCCAGGCGCACCAATAAATTCAGGTACTTACAAGGTTTTTGTAGGTACCTTTTTTTATTTTGGCATAATCTGTAACCTTTTGTGCAACCTCTGTCGTAAAAACCTTACAAAAGGTAAGGCCCACAAAAATCGTGGGCCTTATGTCCTTCTGCTGCGTTACAGATTTTATTAATTGTTATTCGTAATAGTTCGGCGGCCCCATATCGCCAGCACCGGCTCCGCCTTTACGCGGGTTCTTGCCAAAGGTGTGAGTGCGCATGAACAGGTTGCCGGCGGTCTGGCCGGTGTTTGGCATGTATTTCTCCACGGTGTATGATGCGTCATGGCACTTGGCACAGGCATCTTTACGTACCTTTTGCAGCTTGCCTTTGCCGGCGTGTGGCGAATGGCAGGTGATGCAGGAGATCGAGCCATTCAGATAGTGCTTGGACTGCAGGAAGCCCTGGTACTGCTGGTGATGTTTGGCTTCCTCAAAAATCCCGTTTGCTTTTGCATGGTCATCCAGTTTGAAGAGCCCCTTTAAATCGCCAACGTACTCTTTGCTGGCTGGCTGGTCTGCATGAACGCCTGGAATAATGGCCTGTTCCGGATACCATTTGGTCCAGTCGTCGCCAGCCTTGTAGCTATCGCCAATCTTTGGTGCCGGCAGGTCTTCGCGAGGATTTCCCTGCGCGGTCATGAACTTTTCGTTTTCGATCCTGATGTGGCAGTAACCGCATACTTTTGACTGTGCCTGGATGTCAGTGTTGGCAGGGTTAAAGATGGTTTTCTTCTTGTCAGCCTTCTTGGATTTGATGTGCTTGTTTCCCGGCCCATGGCACGATTCGCAGCCGACACCCATTTCACTGTAGCTGTCCTTGACTGTCCTGCCATGTTTGCCAAACTTCTCGTCATACTCCAGGATACGATAACCGGTGGTGTGGCAGGTGCCGCAGTTGGTGCTCCAGTCGTTGGCATTGCCGTATTTTTCCCATTTGTTGGTGTAGCGATTGTATTGCCTGTTGAGGAATTGCATGCCGCCGGTCTGATCATTCGCGACCAGAAAACGCTGCTTCCATCGGGAACCGACGACGTATTTGACGTCCTCAAGCTTGAATTTTGCCTTGGTGACGTTTCCGGTAGTGGGGCCTTCTTCAGTGCCGTCAGTTGCCCATTTTTCAACGACTTCCTTGAGAATACCGGTTTTTTTTGGTTGTACCATCTTGCTGTGCCAGCTGTCCTTCCAACTTTTATATTCTACGGAGTGGCATGCTTTGCATTTTTCTGATCCGACAAATTCACCCTTTGGATCGGCAGCACCGGCTACAGCAGATAGTCCGAGCATCAGGACGCCTGCTGCTGCAATCACAACTACATTCTTTCTCATTGATGATTCCTCCCTTTTTGGTGGATATGCTTCGTTTCGCATCTTCTCTTGAGAAACGGCATGGTAGTATACGCATAAAATCCCCACGCCAAAACTGTACCACCAGATCTGAATCATGCAACTAAATTTGTTCTTGATACTGAAAATTCCCTCACTGAGCGGTAATTTGGAGCACAGAAAAGGCCGGGTTTCCCCGGCCTCATCAAGTCAAATATTATGTTTGCAAGTTACTCTTTGATCTATTTCTTACCCTCTGTCTTGATGAAGTCGATCAGTTTCTGAACCTTGGCTGATGGTGCTCCCTTTGTGATGAGAGTGATCTGCCTTGCAACTTCCGGTGTTTCCGGTGAGCGTATGGTCTGGTTCAGAATCGCCTGAGGTCCGATCCCTACTGCTTCGGGGTTGGATGAAACATTGTGGCGAATATCCTCAGCTGTGGTTGCTACAATAACTTCGTCAGTGGGCTTGGCCCCATCCATAATATTTTTGACGAACATCGAGTTTGTCCCCTGGATTAAGCCGCCCCAGACCACCAGAATGGGAGAATCTTTGCCGCCAACATCTTTCCAGTTGGTGATCTTGCCGGTAAAAATACCGGTCAACTGCTCTTTATTGAGAGTTGCGACAGGATTGTCCTTGTGAACAATGACAATTACTTTGTCTTTGCCGATGACAAACGCCTGGTACGCTTTGGGATCGGCCACAGGCACACTTTCTTTTTTCAGCAGAGCCATCCAGTCGTCAAATGAGAGCCCCGCTGCCGCTGCATCAACAGTACCCCGATCAAGATCGATAAAAGCCTGTTTAGGACCGCTGGGGATAATAGACAAATCCAGGCCGGATGCTTTTTCAAACGCGACCTCAGCCGGTTTTAAAACATTTTCGACCGGGGCAGCTCCCGCACCGATTTTTAATACATCAGCCATTACGTGTGTTGCAAAGAGGGAAAACAAAACAGTACTGATGGCAATGATTTTAGTCATTTTCATTTGAAAGCTCCTTTTCTTCGGTTGGATGTTGTTTCTTGCTCTAAACGGTTTCATTAAAGCTTAAACCAGCCGACCATCTGCTGCAGATCGCCGGCAAGGCGGGCAAAGTTCTCGGATGTCCCCTTTATTTCCTCAACCGATACGGTCAGCTGACGGGTGACATCATTGATGCTGACCATAGTGCGGTTGACATCTTCTGCGGTTGCCGATTGCTCCTCGGTGGCAGTGGCGATCGTTTGTACCATGCCGAAGACCTGCTCCACATGGTTAACAATATCCCCCATCGACCGGAGCGTGCCATCGACGTGCTGAATGATGCCCTCAATGGCCTCTCGCTCTTTCTTCATTATCAGCACCGATGCATCCACCTCGTCGTGCATATCTTTGACGGTACGGCTGATTTCGCTGGATGATTCGATCGTGCGGTGCGCCAGTTGACGAACACTGTCGGCAACGACCGCAAATCCCCGCCCCATTTCACCGGCACGGGCAGCTTCAATTGAGGCGTTCAGCGCCAGCAGGTTGGTCTGGTCGGCAATATCCTTGATCATATCGACTATTTCGTTGATGGCTTCAGACTTGACCCCTAGTGCCTCGGTTTTTTCTGCTGACTGGCGCACGATATCCGCAAAATCAAACAGCTCTTTCGAGGTGCTGACCAGTGCCTTCTGGCCATCCAGTGCGATCTGTTTCATGCGGCCGGCCGAATCCGAGGTGTTGATGGCGTTGCCGGAAACATCCTGAATGGTCTGCACCATTTCGGTCATGGCAGTCACTGTTGTCTCAATACCGTTTGTCTGGGTCTGGGAATTTCGTTCCAGTTCGCTTGCAGTGGATGCAAGTTCCTGGGAGCTGTTTGCAACGGTGGTAGTTGTATCGGTAATTCGTCCGACCATGTCGCGCAGATTATGCACCATTTTATCCATTGCGTCCTGTACCTGGCCAAACTCATCATTGCTGTTCTTGATGTCACGGACATGGAGATTGCCTTCGGCAACGCTTGTCGCAACGCCGACGAGAGCTGTAAGTGGGTTGATAACAGAGCGGAAGCTCCACACGCCGAAGAATGTACCGATGACAGCAGCTACAGAGCCGATGGCGATTAGCAGGATAATGCTGCTTTTGACCATTTTATTTACCGTCCCTATAGCCTTCTCCTGTTCACCCTTGGCTGTACTGACACTCTCTTTCCCTTTTGCAGCCTGTTTGAGTACGACTTCCCGTAATTTGTCGCCGGACTTTATCGTCTGATCATTTGCAGCAATACGTTTCTTGAGGGTGTTAATGATCCCGTCGGCGGCATTCAAGTCGTTGTGGATGCCCCCAAGTGTAGCCACAACTCCCTTGAGTATTTTAATCTCATCCTTGGCGCCCAGCTTGCCCAGCGCTTTTTCAACTGTGCCCGAGCGTGCTGTAATTTTAGTGAATAGCCCGCGGATTTCCGGGTCAAGTTTGTCAATCTCGGCACCAGATTCCAGCGTAAAGAGCCGGTTGGTCTGAGCCTCCACCATCAGTCCCAGTGCTACCAGCTCAGAATTCTCGAGAAGGATCGAGTTGGCGGCATTGGACTGTCCATAAATGCTTCCCTGCTTCTGTGTCTCAATTCCAACCTTTTCTCCTGCCAGGGTCGCATCCTGCTCAAGGGTCAGATAAAGGGTGTTCAGCTTTTCTGATAGCTCTTTGCCTGATTCAGTTGCCCTGTTTTTTGATTCGTCATCCTTTGAAGTGAGCGCTGCTGTCTGTAATTTGATGTAATCCGCCAATTTGTCGGAAACCGCCTTGGTGTCCTTTGAGATTGTTTCGTTTTCGTTGTGGTAGTCATTCTTGCTAATGCGTCCCAGAGTTGAATTTATCTTTCCCTTGGCAATAAGCACGGCGCTGCTTTTCTGCGCATTCTGCACGGTGATAAAGACCATCTGCAGATCCTTGATCAGGTTGCGCAACTCTTCAACGCTGCGGAGACGGGAGGAATAGCCGCTGGTATCCTTTAGCGCCGATGCGAAGGAGTTGGATCTCCCGGTCTGGAGGATGCGGATACGTTTGTCCAGATCCTTCAGGCGAGCTGACGATTCTTTCATTTTCAGGGCAATCCTGCTGTTTGCCTCTGTTGCCGCCTTGCTGGTGGAAATGCGGGATGAAGCTGCGGTGAACAGCTCTTCAGCAATCTGGTTTAGTTCTTCGACCGTACCCATTTTGCTGCTGCTCATCTCTTCCAGAGCCTGCTGGGCACTTTTGACCGTGACCAGTGCTTTGTCGGCTTCTCCCTTGTAGAGCTTGTATTCTTCAGCTGTGCGGGCAGTATTGAGTTTGACCAGATCGGTAATGACTCCCTGGAGCTCCTTTTGGAATTCAACTGTTCGGATCTGATAGGGGGTGCTTTTCTCAGTCAAGTAAGAGAGCTTGTTTTTTATGAAGGTTAAACCAAAAACACTGGTGATAACGATCGACCAGACTGCAACGGCGCCGATAACCATGTTGAGAATGAGCTTGGTTTTTATTTTCATTGAATGCACCTCTGGATATAGTCTGAAATACATATACTCGTATGTTTATATTCATAGTGATAACAGCAAGATATAAGTTACTGTAAACTAACATACGATGTTTTATTGGTGTGCTGTTTTATTTATACTGCAAAAATAGTAACGTAGTCAAGAATACTGCCAAATCCGGATTAATATAAACGGAAATGAATACTCAAACGTGGTACAAAGAAACGATGGCAGTACCTAAAATGTATACCTGAAATCAAATAGTACAAAAAAACTATCACAAGTTGGAGGTTAAGCAAGTATGGAAGAAAGAATTAATGAACTGGAAATGCATTATATGCAGCAGGAAGTGACAATTCAGGAGCTGAATGAAATTGTTTGTCGACAGGAGTTGATAATCGGGCAGCTACAGAGGGATTTTGCAGCCCTAAAAGAACAGTTTCTGGTTATGTCACCATCCATATCGCAAAACTCAGATCAGGAAGAACCACCGCCTCATTATTAGTAAGTCAGGGGGGATAGCGTCAATTTCTTTTTGACTTTCATCTCTCCTGTCTGTTACAAACTTCACCACAATTGTTTTAACACACGGATTCGGTGCCATGCCCGCAGGCATGGTTAAAAGGGAAGAAGGTTAAAATCCTTCGCTGACCCGCAACTGTAACAGGTGATGAACGCTGCATTATGCCACTGGACTTTATCCGGGAAGGCGCGGCAAGTAAGATGACCCTGAAGCCAGGAAACCTGCCATTCCGATTTAGTTTTGGGACCTCCGTGGAACGAGTGGCCGAAGCCTGATCGCATCTGATTAACTGGTTTTCGAGCCCCTGTCCCCTCCGCGGACAGGGGCTTTTTGAATTTTTGGAATGGAGAATAGCATGGCACATACAATTTTTATTACCGGTGGAGCGCGCAGCGGCAAAAGCACCTTTGCTGAAAAAGTGGCACGGGAGTTCGGTGCACCGCTTGGTTATCTGGCAACGGCTCAGACGTTGGATGTCGAGATGGATGAACGGGTAAGGCGCCACCAGGATCGGCGCGGTGGGGAATGGAGCACTATCGAGGAGCCGATTCACCTGTCTCAGGCGCTGGCGCGTTGTGATGGCAAGTATCAGGCAATTCTCGTGGATTGTGTGACGTTGTGGCTTACAAATCTACTGTTCAAATATGAGGAAAGCGGGGAAAACATTGAAGAGCTGATTCATGAAGATCTGCAACGATTGAAGAGTACGTTGCAGGGGATGGTGACGCCGGTGATTCTGGTCAGCAATGAGGTCGGTATGGGGATTGTACCGGATAATGCCCTGGCGCGAATGTTTCGCGATATTGCCGGAACAACGAATCAGACCCTGGCCGCAGCGGCGGATGAAGTACATGTGGTTATCAGCGGGATTCCGTTGAAATTGAAGTAATAGAAAAAAGGAGATGTTACATGGACATCGTCAATAGCACACTTGAACGCATCAAGCCGGTCAGCCATGAGCTGCTGCAGCAAGCGCAGGCAAGGCTGGACAATAAAACCAAGCCGCTCGGATCGCTTGGGCGGCTTGAAGAATTCGCCCGCCGCATCGTTGCAATAAGCGGCAATCCGAATCCGGATATTTCCCGTAAGGTCGTTTTTACGTTTGCCGGTGATCATGGCGTCACAGAAGAGGGGGTCTCGCTGTTTCCCCGGGAAGTTACGCCGCAGATGGTGCTGAATTTCCTTTCCGGCGGCGCCGGGGTCAACGTACTGGCCCGGCATGTCGGGGCAGAGGTACGGGTTGTTGATGTCGGAGTTGATTACGACTTTGCTGATACGGCCGGATTGATCAAGAAAAAAGTTGCCCGTGGCACGAAAAACTTTGCCAAAGGACCTGCCATGACCCGTGATGAAACGATTGCGGCTTTGACGGTTGGTATCGAACTGGCTGATCAATGCCGAACAGAAGGGGTGGGGCTGGTCGGCACCGGGGAGATGGGAATCGGTAATACTACGCCTTCTTCGGCCATTATCGCAGCGATCTCCGGCAAGTCGGTAGCGGATGTGACCCATCGCGGTACAGGTATCGGCGACGAAGCGCTGGTTAACAAAATCCGCGTTATTGAACAGGGATTGGTCCTCAATAAGCCTGATCCGCAGGATCCGCTCGACGTGCTGGCCAAGGTGGGTGGGCTGGAGATTGCCGCGATTGCCGGCCTGGTGCTGGGGTGTGCTGCCAACTCGATCCCGGTTGTGATCGACGGTTTCATCTCCACGGCCGGAGCCCTGATCGCCTCCGAACTGCATCCGAATGTGCGCGACTATATTTTCGCTGCCCATGAGTCCGTTGAGATCGGCCATAGCTTCATGCTGGAGCGGATCGGCGTAGAGCCTATTCTTGATCTCAAGTTCCGCCTCGGTGAAGGGACAGGTGCCGCTATCGCCATGACGCTGATTGAGGCCGGAGTGAAGGTGCTGAAGGAAATGGCCACCTTTGAACAGGCCGGAGTATCTCAATAGTAAAAAAACAGGGTCAAGGGTCAACGTTTTTCTTGATTCTCCTTGCCCCTTGACCCTAAAAAGGACCCAATCCATGTCAACCCAGATTGAATTCGCCCGTCAGGGCATTATCACACCACAGATGCAGACCGTAGCGTTCAACGAGCAGCTTGAGGCGGAGTACATCCGCCGGATGGTTGCCGAAGGGAAGATCGTCATTCCCTGGAACCACGGTCGCAAACCCTCTCGTGTAGCCGGAATCGGCAAGGGGCTTGCCACCAAGGTTAACGCCTCCATCGGCACCTCATCCGATATCATCGACTACGGTGCCGAAGTCAGGAAGGCGGTGGCGGCACAGGAATCAGGGGCCGACACGCTGATGGAACTTTCCGTGGGTGGCGACTTGGACCGCGTTCGGCGCGAGGTGATCGCAGCTGTCGACCTGCCGGTGGGGAATGTGCCTCTATACCAGGCTTTTTGCGAAGCAGCTCGCAAGTACGGTGACCCGAACAAGCTGGATGATGAGATGCTCTTCGATATTATCGAAAGGCAGTGCGCCGACGGCATGGCTTTTATGGCGGTCCATTGCGGCATCAACCTCTGCACGATCGAGCGACTCCGCAAGCAGGGGTATCGCTACGGCGGGTTGGTCTCCAAAGGTGGTGTGTCGATGGTTGCCTGGATGATAGCCAACAACCGTGAAAACCCGCTTTACGAGAAGTTCGATCGGGTGGTTTCAATCCTGAAGAGATACGACACAGTACTATCATTGGGTAACGGTCTGCGCGCCGGTGCGATCCATGACTCATCGGACCGCGCCCAGATCCAGGAGCTGATCTTTAATTGTGAACTGGCCGAGATCGGCCGCGACATGGGGTGCCAGATGCTGGTGGAAGGTCCGGGGCACGTGCCGCTGGATGAGATAGAGGGGAATATCCAGCTGCAGAAGAGGATGAGCGGTGGAGCGCCGTACTACATGCTTGGTCCGATTGCCACCGACGTTGCTCCCGGTTTCGATCATATTACCGCTGCAATTGGTGCGGCCCAGTCTAGCCGCTTCGGGGCCGACCTGATCTGTTACATTACTCCGGCCGAGCATTTGGCGCTACCGAACGAGGAGGATGTGCGTACCGGGGTAAAAACCGCCAAGATTGCGGCCTACATCGGTGATATGAACAAATATCCTGAAAAGGGGCGCCAGCGGGACAAAGAGATGTCCAAAGCCCGGCGTGATCTGGACTGGGAAAAACAGTTCCAGTTGGCTCTTTATTCTGATGATGCCCGTGCCATTCGCGCAAGTCGCACTCCGGAGGATGAGGCGACCTGTACTATGTGCGGCGATTTCTGCGCATCACGCGGGGCAGGAAAGCTGTTTGCCGGCGACCTGAGGGGTGATAAAATCTGACGTTAATCCATTTTGTATCAAGCAGTCGGTAATTTAAAAACTCTTCGGAGGGGACTTTTTTTCCCTTAGAATGTTTTCAGGTCATAAGGAATTGCGTTGACACTACCAGCACTTGAGTGTATTTTCCAACCGCTTAAAAAGTAAGTTCCAATTTTTTTCTATTTTATTTTAATTTTATGATTGTTTCACATCACACAGAAGTAGGGGGGAGAACAGATGAACAGGTTGTTAACAACGTTGAAAATGGTCACTTTATCAGCATTGCTGATGGGGATGACGGTAATGGCTGCCGGAGCGGCAGAAGAGCCGAAGCTGGTGCTGAGCAATACGGATTGCGTTAAATGTCACTCGGCGGCACCTGCTGCGATAGCTGCAAATGGTAGCGCACACAAAACAGAGATCGGTTGTCAGGATTGTCATAACGGCCATCCGCCTACGGTTAAAAAAATCATTCCGGCCTGTAGCCAGTGCCACAGCGACAAACCACACTACAAACTGGTTAACTGTCAGCGCTGCCACACTAATCCGCACACACCTAAAATCATCAAGCTGCCTAAAGATATTACTGCTGAGTGCCTCACCTGCCATACAAAGCAGAATGAAAAGCTGAAACAGTTCAAAAGCAAGCATTCAGCTCTTTCTTGCAGCTTCTGCCATAGTACGCATGGCAAGATTCCGCTCTGTACACAGTGCCATAAATCGCATAGTCCTGACATGCTCGTGGGCGACTGCAAGCGCTGTCACCAGGCCCATATGCCGAAGGTGGTAACGTATACTTCTGATACAGCAAATAGCTTGTGTGCATCATGCCACAAGCAAGCTTCTGTGCTGCATAGCAAGACCGATACCAAGCATAATAAAGTTAGCTGTGTTGCCTGTCATAAAGACAAGCACAAAATGGTTCCATCCTGCCAGACTTGCCATGGGGCACCGCATCCGGCACGTATAATGGCGCGTTTTAACAAGTGCTCGTACTGTCACAACATCGCACACGACCTGAACCGCTGGGAGCCTGAAGCTCCTAAAAAGACCGGTGCTGCGGTAAAACAGGCTCCTAAAGCCGTTAAAAAGTAAGTACGGTAGTATATGCAAACAAAAAGGGCCGGCGGATTATTCCGTCGGCCCTTTTTTGTAAGTCAGGCGAATATAAAGTATTTCAATTTCCTCATTCACCTCCGTAAAGTCATGTAGGTTCTATAAGCCGCCGATAACTTCTCAGGCAGTTACTTTCTGGTATGACTAAAGATGACTCTCGAATCGTTCGCTGCGACCTACGTGTATCCGGCACTCCTGACCGATGCATTGCCGGAAGGGGAGGCCATCGTTATCATGGCCGGAATTATGGCGCATAGCGGCTATCTCCAGCTGCCGTGGGTCATCGGGATTGCTTTCTCCTATCCATTTATGCTTCATCCATTCTTGCCTCTTTCCAAGTGTTTACTTACTATTGTTAAGATAATATTCCAGTCTTTCTGCCGAGAAGCCGGACATCCTGTTTGCACCGATGATGATCAGCGGTACGCCGCGGCCTCCAAGTTCCTTGTAGCGCTGATTGGCACTGCTGTCTTTTTCTATGTCATATGCCACGAATGAGATGCCCTTGCTTGACATATATTTCAATGCCTTCTCGCAGTAACCGCACCAGTCAGTGACGTAGATTTCCACGGTTCCGCTCAAACGCTCTTTTTTCGCAGTTGCTGACGATACCTGTCCAGCAGCTCTCTTGTTGTCGTGCCCCGGTGATAAAGGCTGCGGGGCAGGTGCTGGCTTAAAATCAGTGTCTTTGTAGACCTTCACATTAGTACGTTTTTTAGATGCAGGAGGAGGTGAATCTTTGAAGGTAACAGAACCATCATCGGCGACCCATTGATACAATTCGGCCCCGGCAAGAGAAACTGAAATCAGCAAGTAAATGATGATGAACAGGGTTTTCATGGGTATTTTCCTCCAGCGTGGATTGTGACAGGTTTTGATGACAACATTGCGAAATATACTGTGACACTCCGTATTACGCAATGAGTAAGATTTGTTTTAACGACCCGGTTGCGGTCACTTTTTACTGTTCCGTACCGCGCCGCTGTGGTAATTGATGTGGTATGCGCCTACTTCTGATTGCCTTCCAATTTCTGACCATCATCCCGCTACCCTTCGGCTTCCGCTGTGAAAAAGAGGATCTGGGGCGTTCTACCGCATTTTTCCCGGCTGTTGGTTTCGTAATCGGCGGGCTGTTGGTGGCATGCAACTGGTTGTTCTCTCCCTGGATCGTCAGCCAGCTTTGCGATGCCCTGCTGATAGCACTGCTGACCCTGATTACGGGCGCCTTGCACCTCGATGGTCTGGCCGATGTCTGTGATGGTCTGGCGGCCCGTGGCGGTCGGGAGCGCTTTCTGGCGGTTATGAAGGATTCGCAGGTCGGCGCGGTCGGTGCTGTCGGACTCGTGCTTGGAATCCTGTTGAAGTGGCAGGCGTTGGTGGCGGTGCCTCCGGAACTGAAATGGCAGACGTTGCTCCTTTTCCCTGCTCTGGCCCGTTTTTGCCAGGTACTGACGATGACCGGTGCACGCCATGCCAGGCAGGATGGGCTAGGCGCTGCTTTCGCCCAGGGAACCGGCGCGGTCCCGCTTTTCTTTGCGTTTGCTACGGTAGTCTTTGCCGCATTTTACCTGCTAGGTCCCAAAGGACTCGTGCCGCTGGTTGCGGTATGTCTGCTGACGCTTTCCGGTCGGCTGTTCTTTCAACGCAAGCTTGGCGGGTTGACGGGCGATACGATCGGCTGTATCAGCGAACTCAATGAAATTCTGGCTTTGATCGTTATTTCCGCTCTGCCGCTGATAAGATTCTGAAATTGACTTGGAGAAGTAACATGACACCACATACACGCATCTATCTCATACGCCATGGTCAGGTGGCCGGATACGATCAGCCCCGTTACAACGGCCAGACCGATGTGGCACTGACCGATTATGGCATTGAACAGTATCATTGTCTCAAAGATCGTCTGGCAGATAAAAAAATATCCGCCTGTTATACAAGCGATCTGACGCGCTGTACGACCGGTGCCGGGATCATCTGTCAGGCTTTCGACATAGAGCCGACCCCTCGTCGTGAACTGCGTGAATTGAATATCGGCGTATGGGAAGGCTTGACCTGGGAAGAGATTCGCACTAACTGGCCGGATGGCTGGCAGGCACGGCTGGCTGATCTGGTTAATTATCGGGTGCCGGAGGGAGAGAATCTGCTGGATGTTGAAGCGCGGGTTATGCCGGTTATTAATGAAGTTGTAGAGCGGCACAAAGGGCAGGAGGTGCTGTTGGTCGGGCATGGAGGGGTTAACCGCATTGTGCTGCTGAATGCCATCGGCGCGCCCCTGGCAGGAATGTTTAATATTGAGCAGAATTACGGCTGCCTGAATATCATCGACTATTATGCCGATGGCCGGGCAACGGTGAAACTATTGAACGGGTGATCTACCGCCTGTCACGGATCTGACAAGAAAGGCTTGCCGTCAAATGACTGCAAGCCTTTCTTGTCAGGTGTTAGAACTACCGGTTTATTCGTCTTAAAGCTTGAACCATTTTGCGGTGTCATTCAGGCCTGAAGCGGTATTAGCAAGGTTTTCAGATGATTTCTTTACATCAACAAACGCGTTCTTGATCTGCTTGGCAACTTCGGCAATTGTATTCATTCCATTCGAAATATCGTCCGATGTTGATGACTGCTCCTGAGCTGCAACAGCAATTCTGTCCACCATCTCAGAGATCTTGTCCATATTTTCAACAAGCTCGTCGATTGAGGAAACAGATTCATTGACAATATTTACCACCCTGTCAACCGAGGAACTTTCTTCCTGAATGAGTTTTACCGCCCGATCTACCCCAAAACGCATCGAATCTACGCTGGTTACAATATCCTCGGTTGCTTCAGCGGTCCTTGCAGCGAGTTTTCTTACCTCATCGGCAACAACTGCAAAACCGCGCCCCTGTTCACCGGCCCGAGCCGCTTCGATTGCGGCGTTTAGTGCCAGCAGGTTGGTTTGGTCTGCGATGTCATTGATTAATAAGACGATACCGGTAATTTCCTGAGACTGCGTTCCTAATTTTTCAACTTCCCTTGCGGAATTCTTGATGGTCTCGGCAAATATGCAGAGTTCGTTGACGGCGGTATGCATTTTTGTGCGGCCTGTATTAGCCGCTTTACGCATGGCCGCAGCGGTGACTGCCGTGGTGCTGGCGTTGTCAGAAACATCGTTGATAGTTTGTGACATTTCCGTCATGGCTTCCGCTGACTGTTCTATTCGTCCGGTCTGCTCATCGGTGCCTTTTTCAAGAGATGTAGCGGTTAAAGATAGCTGGTCTGAGCTTATTGCCAGGTTGTCCGTTGCCAGACCGATCTTTTTGGCTATCCCCTGGAGGCTGATTACCATGCCTGCCATTGCACTCTGAACCTGGCCGATCTCGTCATTTCTTTCTGTAGATATGGAACAGTTCAGGTTGCCGGAAGCGATTGACTCTGCAGCAGTGATGAGGTCGGAGAGCGGTGATGAAATAGCACGATATATCCAGATGCCAAAGCAGAGCCCCAGGAAAATTGCGCTGAACCCAATCAACCCGGTCAGGAACAGGCTTTTACGTATCATCCCGTTTACTTCCGAGATTGATTTTTCCTGTTCTCCCTGCGCAACACTCGATGTCTGTCGGCTTTTTTGTGCTTGCTGTGCGACTATGTTACGAAGCTTGGCTGATTCCTGTGCTGCGATTTCCTGCATCGCCAGTCTGCTTTTCAGCTTTGGCACAATGCCGTCCTTGGTTGTAAGGCTGGCATATACACCATTCAGCGCCGATAGCGCTTTGTTCAATACAGCGAGTTCTTTTGCAGCGCCGAGTTTTTTGAAAAGCTTTTGCAGCTCCGCCTCTGCTTTGTGGATTTTGGCATATTGCGCCCCAATGGTCGTCAGGGTTGAATCGATCTCCTTTTCGGTGGTCGCCGTGAACAGTCTGGTGACAAGTCCATCAACCGACGCTCCGTACGCGAGCAGCTCTGAGTTGCTTGCGAGGGCGTTTACGGTGAGGCTCGATTGCACAAATGAATTCCCGTTTTTCCCGGTTATTTCTCCGATCTTTTCGTTGACTGTATCGATCTCGTTTTCAAAAGATCCGATGATGGCATCCATTTTATCCGCTAACTCGGCAATCATAGCGTCTGCTTTGCTATTCCCCGCTATTCGCAAGGCAAAGTATTCGTCCACCTTTGTTGAAAGGTTCGTTACTTCGGCCTTCATTTTCTGGTTGCTGCGCACATTTCCATTCTGCAACAGTCTGTCAATATGAGACTTTGCTTCATTTTTGTAACTCTTGGCGTTGCCTTGTTGTGCTTGAAGGCAGAGAACCATTGTGTCTTTAAGCTGTGCCTTGGATATTTCTAGCCCGGTAAGTCTGTCGGAAAGGGAGTTTCTGCCTTCTACAAATGTAACGTATGTAGCGGAGCGTGAGGTTTGCAGAGCCTTAACCAGACCGTCGAGTTCTCTGAGTTTAGTGATGGTTTCATTCAAATGTTGAGTTATCGTTTTCGCTGCATTGCCGGCTTCTTCCTGTGATGCAATGCTTGCTGTTACCGTTTCGACAAGCCGGTTAAAAATAGCCTCCAGCTCTGAATGGGTATTGTAGCTTTCACGGGACATGGATTCAATTGTGGCTTGAGTCTTTTTTACGGATTCAAGTGATTTTGTTGCATCGGTCCGAGCTTCATCAAGCTCTTTCTTGTTTCGCGTAGCACTGATTTTTACCAGATCGGCGGTGGCAGCCTGAATAGATCGTTCATATTCCAGTGTTCTAAGTTGGAACGGTGTACTTTTTTCAGTAAGATAGGCCAGCTTTCCCTTGATAAAGGTCATACTTACGTAACTGGTCGCGGAAATTGCTATTGCAATGCCGGCGACAATCGCAACATTCAAAAAAAGCTTGGTTTTAATCTTCATAGTTTATTCACTCCTTCAGCAAAGGCAATGCTTCCATCTTACACAAGTAATCCGTAGCCACTCCCGCTCATTTATGAAAAGCGGTTTTATTTTTTAATTCACGAATACATATAATTCAATTCATGGATTATATCAACTTTTTCCGGTAAAAAAATGCAGCACAAACTGGTATTTGCGTTTCAACTGGGTTAGTATATCATATTTTACATTCAACACATCTTGCTGACACGTTCATGATGCGGTGTCTTCAACACGGACTGCTAAAATGTCTCCTCATTCCAATATAAGTGATTACAGCCGCTACTTCTGTCTGAGGCAGAAGGTATATCTCGTCAATATGTCAGCGGAGCGCAACACTGAAATATACGAGTCGCTGAGTGGTGTGGTCACCTTCAGCGGCGTGGATTCACTCGAACTCATGATTACACATGGTGGTTGTGGTAGCACAAATGACAATGAGGCTGGAGCTGCTGTCTACAAGCTGACAAGCGAGGCCCTGGGGAGCGGCATCCAGGTCCTTGCCGACCTGGTCGGTGTCGTTACAGGCAACATCTTCAGGTTCCGCATGCACGGGGCATTGGAGATGTTCCAGCGCCGTAGTGTTCCCCGTGTTGACCTTTCTGCACGAATCTTTCATGTTTGTGGTAATTTCCCGCTGGCATCTTTTAAAAAGGAATGGCAGCGTATCATGGAACGTTTAAGCAATAATGCCGTACCGCCAGGCCTTGTCCTGCAGGAGACCGAGATTAATCTGAGCGCTGGCGGTATCGGTCTTACCGTTGATTTGAAAAGTCGTCCCACGCCACTCTCAATGTTTTTTGTCGCACTGGATGAAGGTCTGCCGTTCTGCGCCCTGGCGGAGACCGCATGGGAACAGGTAGCTGATGAAAAGCTACGCTGCGGGTTTCGCTTTATTCATATTCTTAAGACGGATCAGGAACGCATCAACAGCTGTGTCAGCGAATTGATGCGGAAAAGTGGCGGGGCCCATATGGACTACAAACGCAATTGGGTGCTTGTGGACAAGATGGTTGTGGATGAGCGTAAAGCTGGATAAGAACTTCTGCTATTTCATAAAAAATCTGAGCGCTCTTGCTACCATGCCGAAGAGGTCTGGGTCTGCACTTCTTAACGTGCCGCCGAACAGGTCAAAACTCGAACTTTCCGTATAAATTCCGCCCGAAGAGTCTTGATCCAAGTTTTTACGCTTTTCACGCTCTAGTTCACGCTCCTTAATTTGTTTTTGTTGTTCCTCCCTTTCCTGCTGCAGGAGCTTGCCCCCAGCTTTCATCCATTCAAAAAGGTATCTCAGCTCTCCGCCGTCAAGCCAGATGCCGTGATCTTTGCAGCGGTCGACAATGACACCGCTATTTGTCCCGAAGTTGACCCGGTTCATGATTCTACTGCAAATCGGGCATTTAATGTAAAAGGAACTAAACTCGTTGGCTCTCATTGGGACTTTGATGGAATCCAGTTGGCTTTTGTTGACCGTGAATACATTGGCAACCGTTGCTTCCAGAAGCGCTTCAAGTTCATTGGGGTCAAAGAAAAACCCCAGGCATTCATCACACCTTTCGACGAAAAATTTGCCATGTATGTTCAGATCAATAGTTCTCAGTCGTATGTTGCAGCGTGGGCAGGTTCGGTCCGATTCAATTTCATGGGTTGTGTAGTAATGAACCCCTTTAAGGTCGGTGTCATTTCGGCTGCCGCAATAACCGCATTTTATGGAGTCTTGCGGAAGGGGGGCCGAACAATTGGTACAATTTGCCACGGTGCCTCCATTTGCACATATAGAACAATTATAAAGGTAGGGGTGGTGGTGAAACCTGCAGTGGTTTTTTTAGCTCATCGAACGATCCGGCTTTTTCCCATGTGGTCATCCCCTGCTTCCATAGCAGGGTCTCTTTGGATATTGTTCCAGTTGTTATGTGACCAATTATCGTATGCAAGTCAAACGGGCCTGTTTTCACACCATTATCACCCACATAATAACTGCTCTCTGATTCTTCTTGTGGTAAAGGTGGCGGAATGAGTGGTGCCGACTCCTGTGTGGTGGCCATCATTTTGCCAAACTGGTTTGCCATCGCAAACCCCATTCCCATTCCTACTCCTGCCGAAGCGTCGCCACCCGGATTTTTTGCTGCGGCTTCCATGGCATTTGCTGCCTGAAATTTTGCAAAGTTATCCAGGTTGCCAACAATTCCCATGCTGCTCTTTTTGTCCAGCGCTTCTTCAACATCCAGTGGCAGCGATATGTTCTCTATCAGAATCTTTGTGATTTCAAGTCCGTATTCCATAAATTCAGAGGCAATGTTCTTCGCCAGTAAATCCGATAGTTCATTGTAGTTAGCCGCCATATCAAGAAGAGGAATATTGCTTTCTCCAAGTGTATCGGCGAATCTGCTGACAATCAGATTCCTCAGCTGCTCAGAAATATCGTCGAGCGTGAAATGTCCACCGGTCCCGACGATTTCTTTGATGAATATTGCCGGATCGTATACACGCACAACATAAGTTCCGAATGATCTGATGCGTACCGGACCGAACTCTTGGTCACGGAGTATGAGCGGATTTTTTGTCCCCCACTTGAGGTTGGTGAAATTTCGCATGTTGATGAAATATACTTCGGCTTTGAAGGGGCTGTGAAAACCATATTTCCAACCCATTAGGGTTGTAATGACAGGAAGGTTCTTGGTAGTCAGGCTATACTGACCGGTGGTAAATACATCAGCAATCTTGCCCCTGTCGACGAAAACTGCGGCCTGTGACTGCCGTACTATAAGTTGCGCACCATACTTGATCTCGTTGTCGAACCTTGGAAATCTCCAAACCATAGTATCACTCGAATCATCAGTCCATTCGATAATGTCCAGTAATTCGGCTGCGGCTTTTTCCCATAACGTCATGGTATTCCCCCTGTTTGAAGTTCATGTTGAAATCCATCTACACCGCTACCAAGTCCCATGTCACCATACTTTTGGCATGAGATCAAGCAGGAATATACTTGTTAATGCCAGGGGATCATTTTACTATGTTCCAAAGAAAAAACAATGAAAGATGGAAAAGAGGTAATCTATCGATGAGTTCACGAGGCCCCAGGACAGTAGTTCTCCCGTCTGCCGAGAAGGCGGCGGCTCTCGTTAAGCAAATGCGCGGAGAGGTTGATGATAACTCAAATTACCGGACAAAATCCCTGAAGATACACGGTCAGGTTTGTGCCAAATGCGGCCGCGAGTTTGATCAGGCAAGTCTAAATCTGCTTACAGTCCACCACAAGGACGGTAATCACCATAACAACCCGCCCAATGGCTCAAACTGGGAGAATCTCTGTGTTCATTGTCACGAAGATGAACATTCGCGTGGAGTTCTGGGGGAATATCTGTCTGGAGGGTGAAGGTTGTACAGTTGCTTTATTAAAGATCGAACTTCTACCGTTCCGAAATATGGAATGCTTCAATGCTTGATGCAGGGCTGGACAGAAGTAATGCAACGGTAAAAATATTGCAGTAAACAAAAAGAGTTTTCCGCGCATTACCCTGTCCCTTGACCTCTGTTAAGCTTGGCCGGCAGCCTTAGATTGTTCGAACTCGGTGCGGGCCTTGTGCATTTCTTCAACTTCCCGCAGTTTGTCACCCATCCAGGCATGAAAAACTTTGGCGTTTTCGTAACTCATGACGACTCCGGTATCGATGAAGCGAACCATGCTGCTGGCAAGGTCTTTGGGCTCTACGCTGGTTTCACTGCCAATGGCCCCTTCAGGCGTGATTTCGTGTGAAATGGCCTCCGGCAGTGGTTGACGCTCAAGGTAAAAGTTAATTACCATTTCGCCTCGAGGAGAAAAACCACCCTGTGCACCGTTGACATAGGAAGGGTTGTAGCCGTAATTGAATACATACTTGAAGGTTAACTCAGGTTTCTTGCTGCTCATCGGTCATTTCTCCTTTGATTCACTGAAATGTGAGTGTAATAAATAACTACAGACTTCCTATCATAATCAGAAGGCCAAGGAAAAGAATTTCTTGTAACTGCCGCAAAAAACATGATTGACATATGCTGCTGTTGTTTGTAGAAGGGTCTTAATTTAAATCCACTCTGGGGGCCTTTTAATGAAAAAAGTTACCAAAACTGTTCTTGTTGTCGTCTCGCTGCTGTTGTCTGTCAATCTTGGTTTTGCCGCAGAGGTGAAAAAACCGTTGACAGACTTAACAGGTGTTGCAAAGTCGAGCGCTGATGGTGTTAAAGCTGAATCTAAAAGCTCTGTTACAGACGTTAAAGAAAATGCAAAGGGTAAAACTGCTGATGCAAAAGCTGCTGTTAAGGCAAAGTTAGTTGATATCAATACCGCTACTGAGACCGAGCTGAAGGCCATTCCAGGTGTTGGTGATGCCTATGCTGCAAAGATTATTGCCGGCCGACCATACGCCAATAAAACGCAGCTAAAATCCAGAAAAGTTCTACCGACAAACATCTACGAGCAGGTTAAAGATACAATAATTGCCAAGCAGCCAAAAAAATAATACGTCGTGCCATTTGATTTCATCCGCACGGGGCATCCAATTATGGAGCCCCGTTTTTTGTGTTCCAAGCCTTGTAAATCTTGACTTTACGTCAGAATACCTGCTATTTGTCTGAGCCTGTATGTAGTCAAGGAGCTGTAATGAAACCGCTTTTTTTAAATCCACCAACGTTTGAAGATTTTGATGGCGGTGCCGGTGCACGCTATCAGGCTTCCCGTGAAGTAACCTCATTCTGGTACCCTACCTGGCTCTGTTTTCCTGCCGGCATGATTGAGGGGAGTCGTGTCGTGGATGCCCCTGTGCAAAAATTTACCATGGAACAGTGTCTTGCTATCGCACAGGGATTCGACATGGTGGTGATGTATACTTCAACACCGACGCTGAAGATTGACATTGAGACCGCCCGCCGGATCAAGGAGGTTAAACCCGGTATTGTTACGGTGTTGACCGGTCCGCACGTTTCCGTTCTGCCGGAAGAATCACTCCGGGCCGGGGCCGGTGTTATCGATATAGTTTGTCGCGGAGAGTTCGATTACTCTACCAAAGAGCTCTGCGAAGGTCGCGAATGGGACCGTGTTGATGGCATCAGTTTTGTGAATGATGGCAAGGTGGTCCATACTCCGGATCGCCCTCCGATAACCGACCTGGATGCACTACCCTTTGTTGCACCGATCTATAAACGGGACCTGCCTATTTCCGAATATGTCATTCCGCATTTCAAAAATCCCTATGTTTCGATCTATTCCAGTCGCGGCTGCCCCTCCCACTGTATTTACTGCCTCTGGCCGCAGACTTTTTCCGGCCGTACCATGCGGGTTAGATCACCTCAAAATGTTTATGAAGAGATCAAGTGGATCGTTGATAATATTCCGGAAATGCGAGAGCTCTCTTTCGACGACGATACCTTTACTGCAAACCGGCAACATGCCCGTGAAATTGCCGGGCTGATCAAGCCACTTGGCATCTCCTGGACAATCAACGCCCGTGCCAATACTGATTTCGAAACACTGAAAGCGCTCCGCGAGGCCGGCTTGCGGCATGTGGTGGTTGGTTTTGAAAGTGGCAATGACCAGATCCTGAAGAATATCAAAAAGGGGGTCACAGTTGCCCAGGCTGTAAAATTTGCCAAAGATTGTAAAAAACTTGGGCTGTCGATTCATGGTGCTTTCATTATGGGATTGCCCGGGGAAAGCAAAGAGACAATTCAGCAGACGATAAAGTTTGCCAAACAGCTCGACCTTAATTCGATTCAGGCTTCACTGGCTTCCCCTTATCCGGGTACCGAGTTTTATTCGCTCTGTATGAAGGAAGGGTGGATATCATCAGATAGTTTTCTCGATGACAGTGGCCACCAGAAATGCGTTATCAACTATCCCAACCTCTCCAATACGGAAATATTCAATTCGGTTGAAGAGTTCTATAATAAATTTTATTTCCGTCCCAAATATATCGCACGGAGTATCGGCCGAATGTTAATCGATGGCGATGAACGGCGGAAGTTGCTCAAAGAAGGAAAACAGTATCTGGAGTATATGCGCAAACGGAAGGCATCCGGATCGGATTGTCAATGAAACAGATCATCATCACATCTGATGACTTTGGCCTTTCCAGCGGTGTCAACCGGGCTGTCGAGCAAGCATGGAAAAACGGACTCCTGACCTGTGCATCGATCATGCCTGGCGCAGCGAAGTTTGACGAAGCAGTCAAGATTGGCAGGCGCAATCCAGGACTTCAGATCGGGCTGCACCTGACCCTTGTACAGGGGCGGAGTGTGTTGCCCCCTGCTGACATACCTGCTCTGGTCAATGCAGCCGGTCATTTTACCGATAATCCGGTAAGAGGTGGAATGCAGTATTTTTTAGATAGGGGGCTTTACTGTCAGCTGAAACGGGAGATAGAGGCTCAAATCAAAAAGGTGCTCTCTGCCGGCATCCCATTGTCACACATCGATGGTCATCTGAACATCCATCTGCATCCGACGGTGTTCAGGATTCTGTGTGAACTGATGCCTCGATACGGCATCACCAGTTTTCGCCTCGCGCAGGAGCGACTTTCCCATAATCTCCGCTTTGATAGCCAGCGGAAATTCGGTAAGGTTATTGAGAGCCTGATATTCAAAAAGCTCACCGATCAAGCTCGTCCGGAGCTGGACCGGATCGGGATTCGGTATGCAGCTGAGGTCAAAGGGGTGCTTAACTCAGGGCGGATGACGGAGGAGTACATCCTCAACATCATCGACGACCTGCAGGAAGGGGTGACGGAGATATATTTTCACCCGGGGATTATGCCGGATGCCGAGATCAGCCGCCTGATGCCGGAATATCGCCATCAGGAAGAACTTGCTGCCATTACAAGCCAGACTGTCAGGCAAAAGCTTATAGATTTAAAGATACAGGTACAAAATTACCGTGGAGAGATTAAATGCTGAAGACATTGGTAGTCATGTTGGTTGCAATCACAGCCGGTGCTGTAGGCGACATCTTCTTGACGCTGGGAATGAAGAGTACTGGTGACATTTCTGCGATGGGTCTGCGGCAGATTATTGAAACTGTCTTCAAAGCCTTGAGCAATTGGCGCCTGATTCTTGGTACTGCTCTGCAGGCGGTTTATTTTGGGTTATGGCTGGCTGTACTTTCGTGGGAAGATCTTTCAGTAGCACTGCCGCTGCAGGCGCTCAGTTATCTGGTGGTTGCCTTTCTGGCGCAGTGGTATCTTGGCGAACAGGTCAGCGGAATACGCTGGGCCGGTATCTGCTTGATTTGTGTCGGTGTGGCCCTGGTAACGAGAAGCAGTGTAAATTATTGATGAATTGGAGAAATGAATGTTGAATATACGTAAAATTGCCTTTATTGGTGGCGGTAATATGGCTGAAGCCATTATTCGCGGGTTGTTGCGTGAGGATGTTGGAGTCGGGATCTGTGTCGCTGAAATTAGTCCCAAGCGAAGGGATGAGCTGACTGCGCAATTTCCGCACGTGAAGGTTACTGGAGATGCTGCAGAAGCTGCGGAGTGGGGCGAGGTCGTTATTTTAGCGATCAAACCGCAACAGGCAGGCGGTGCCATGGACCTTATTGAACCGGTTATCACGCCAAAAAAACTGGTAATTTCAATCATGGCCGGAATTCCGACTGCAAAGATCGAAGCGAACCTGATTCCCGGCTGCCGTGTCATACGGGCGATGCCAAATACACCGGCTCTTATTGGTGCCGGGGCGACCGCTGTCTGCTCCGGTCGCAAGGCCTCTTCAGACGACCTGGATCTTGCCCGGCAGATTTTTGCTCTGGTCGGGGTCGCCGTGTCTGTGGAGGAGAAACTGATGGATGCGGTCACCGGTCTTTCCGGCAGTGGGCCAGCCTATGTTTTCACCTTCATTGAAGCGCTGTCAGATGCTGGTGTGAAAAACGGTCTACCACGGGATGTGGCTGCTCAATTGGCTGCTCAGACGGTGTTTGGTGCGGCACGGATGGTCGTTGAGACCGGCGAACATCCGACTCTGCTAAAGGAAAAAGTGACCTCCCCCGGCGGGACGACCATCGCAGCCCTGCATGCTCTTGAAAGCGGCTGTTTTCGTGGTGTTGTCATGGATGCAGTGGAAGCGGCCTGCCTCAAATCAAAGGAGCTGGCCGGAAAGTAATTTACAGATACATTCTTTACCAGATTGTCCAGACTGTACATCCGGGAGGGCACCATGTTTGAGTCTGCAGAATTGGGTCACAAGATCAGCAAGGAAGTCTGGAAAAAAGAAATCCCGGGATTGCGTGAGGGTTTGCTTGATGCCCAGCTTGACTTGGCCCAGTCGAAAAAGTTTCCGGTGATCATTCTGGTGGCTGGTGTTGATTGTGCCGGCAAGGGAGAAACGGTCAATCTTCTTAATGAGTGGATGGACCCGCGCCACATCGAAACACATGCCGTGCGAGATCTGACTGATGAAGAGTTGGAACGGCCCCAAATGTGGCGCTATTGGCGGGTGCTTCCACCCAAGGGCAAGGTTGGCGTCTTCATTGGTACGTGGTATTCGGCACCACTGGTGGAAAACGTCTACGGCACGATCAAAAACTCCGAACTTGATCAGCGGTTGGAGCGGATCATTCGCTTCGAGAAAATGCTCTGTGATGAGGGGGCTCTGGTACTCAAATTCTGGCTGCACCTGTCCAGGGATGAGCAGAAAAAACGTCTCAAACTCCTTGAAAACGATTCCAAGACTCGCTGGAGAGTTACCGACACGGATTGGGACCACTACAAACAGTACGAAAAATTTCGTAAAGTTTCCGAACGGATGCTCCGTTCGACCAGCACTGCCGAATCTCCATGGACAATTGTCGAAGGGACTGACCCGCGTTATCGCTATCTGACCATCGGCAAGGCAATTCTCGGTGCCATGCGTCAGCGGCTTGATGCCCCCGTGTCTCAATGCTGCATAGAGCCGATTCCCCCTATTCTGCCTACCATCGATAATCTGCTGATATTGCAAACGCTCGACATGTCTAAAAAACTGAAAAAGGCTGAGTTTGAAAGCGAGCTGGAAAAATATCAGGGAAAACTTAACCTGTTGACCCGTCACCCGGAATTCAAAAAACTTTCGGTGGTGGTTGCATTTGAAGGTAACGACGCTGCGGGCAAGGGCGGCAGTATCCGCCGTATTATCCAGGCGCTTGATGCCCGTCAATACCGTGTTATTCCGGTTGCTGCACCGACCGAGGAAGAACGTGCCCAGCCGTATATGTGGCGTTTCTGGCGCAATATTCCACGCAAAAGCCGCTTTGCCATCTTTGACCGTACCTGGTACGGACGTGTCTTGGTGGAGCGGGTTGAAGGGTACTGTGAGCACAAGGATTGGATGCGCGCCTATGGTGAAATCAATGATTTTGAAGAGCAGATGGTGCGGAACAAAACTGTAGTCGTAAAGTTCTGGCTTTCAATTACCAAGGAGGAGCAGCTTCGACGCTTCAAGGAACGGGAGAAGATCGGTTTCAAACGCTACAAAATTACCGATGAGGACTGGCGTAACCGCGAAAAATGGGATGAATACGAACTGGCGGTTTGTGACATGATTGACCGCACCAGCACCGAAATAGCTCCCTGGACGCTGGTCGAGGCCAACGACAAGTATTACGCGAGAATCAAGGTGCTTAAAACGCTCTGCGAGCGGATTGAAAAGGCGTTGGATAAATAGGATTTAGTTGGATCTATCAATAATGAATGCCCTCCGGGAAACCGGGGGGCGTTTTTTTAGTCACTTTTTGTATATCGTCTGAGTACGTGGAGCATAAAAGCAATCGAAAGAGTGGTAGCTACTGTTCAGATGTCATTAGACATATATGTGACATGGGCCATATCACCCAGTTTTTGCTTGATAGCATTGGGTGATATGGCCCATATTTTGCCGGCGCGGAAGCTTTACACTATCCCTAACGTAGTTGCCATCACAGATATCCGTAAAAATTAATAAAAATTTATTACGGTACGATTCTTGCTGCTCAGTACGCTTACGTTTCGGCGCTTCACTTAGGGTCATGCGGAGGCAAATTAAATGATTTTCAAGGGGGTTTTATGAGATTTAGTCCAGGTGCGCTGGCAGTTTTACTGATTATGTCGTTGTTACTTCTGATGCAGCCTCAAAATACAGATGCAGCACACCCAAAGCCGGGCGAATCCGGTTATCGCGGCTTGACTTTCCCCGCAGCGCTTCCCGGCATCCCATTGTTTGACTATTTTACGAGGTCCCCGATTATACCCACAGGGCCTGCAGTAAACGGTTTTTACAAGGGGTTGCCGCCTTTCAGCACCAAGGTCAGTTGCAATGTGTGCCATTATGATATCGTTGCCAATGAGAGCAGGAACCGCCATTCGAGCATGTCCTACGAAAAAATTGCTCTCCCCCAGTACGGAGTTGGCTATGACAAGTCAATGCCCTGGATTTCCGGCCCCGGAAAATTCGGCAAGTGGTCCCCGGCCTATAATCGACAGCTTGGCAACATGAATACGACGTACACTTCGGAAGCAGACCTCCTCAAAAAACTTGACATGGGTGCTTTTGAATTTATTACAGAATGTGGCGTCTGCCACGTCGGCGGCGGCCCTGCCGTTTCTAATCCTTACGGCTTCACCTTCCCGTGGCGTATTAGCAATGTGTTTGGCGCAGATCGCGGTGCCGGCGGCATCCACAACAATCTTGATAACGTACAGCGGAACCAGTCAATTGCTAATGACTTTATTTTCCCACTCCTTATTTCAAGTCCCTATTACCCATTGCGCGTCCCTTTGAACCCCTGGGACTACTTTGTGACTGATAACAGCGTCAAGAAGGTCGATTGGGCCCAATGGGGGTATAACGGCACCTTGGATCTTGATTGCCTCATGTGCCATCAGGAGGGATACAACCATCTGTCCCGCAATGAAGAAATTATACGCAACAAACGTCTCTACAATGCAGCAACACTTGGATCAGGGATTGCGGTGATCGATCCGTTGGCAGGGGAAGGTTTCAATATGGATTACGATGCCTCTAAAGTCATTCTTGGTGCTGATGGAAGTCTTTACCTGAGTTTCTCCGTCACCGACAAGATGACTCGATTTCCGAAGGGCGAAAACTGCGTCCATTGCCATATGCCGACCGTTGTCAAAAATGAGGCGGGTAATGTTGACTGGAAGAAGAGTTTTTATTCTTATGACGCCATCCCATCAGACAATCCTGCCGAACCAGGCAACATGAAACCGGCACGATATTTAAGCGATATGGTAAAGCGTGGTGATATCTGGAACAATGACGAGGTGCACAAATTTCTCGAATGCGCCGGATGTCACTCACAAACAGGTAAATTCCAGGCATGGAAGCCGGCCGATGCAAATTACATGCATAGTCCCGGCAAAGGGTATGACCCGATCAATCCCGGGTCGGATGAATTTGGAGGTACGGTCAAGTTCTGCTACGATTGCCACATATCGCTTGGTGATATTAATGGAGACAACGTACCTGATATGGAAACGTTTGGGGCCCCTCTTGGGGACAGCGCCCATTCCAGAGCGGGACTTCTGACCAATATTGTCACCAAAGCACGCCGAATCAATACGCAAGGTGTGGAGGAAGAGTTCACCGGCAACCATCTTGATGTAATCTCCTGCACAACCTGCCACATTAAAAAGCAATATGCAGCTGCCCGCTCGGTAGATTTCAGTACCGGGGGCCAGTTCTACAACTTTGTCGGCAGCCCGCTTGATCAAACGTCTGGGCCTGAAAGCATAGACCTAGCTTATAGTTGGAAAGAAACAACGCCGGTCAGGTTGCTACCCAACGGCACTCCCAACCCGCTTTGGCGGCGACTTATCTATCCATTCAACTATGTGACCGGTGTCTACTGGAATAATATCGGCAGCAAAGATGCCAATGCTGACGGGTTTACCACCGGAATGAGCAATAACGGCGAAATCGTCGTTGGTGACCCTTTTTTCCAAAGAAGCGTGAAGGAAAATTTTGTCATTTCGGTAAACTCTGAAAATAACAGAATACCGGTTGGACTGCTAAATTCATCTGTGTTCGACACCCAATCGATTAAAAACGACGAAGGCGCGGTCGTCTTTACACGTCCAGGTGAAATTGAGGCATACAAGAACCTGGTGACGTCAAAGGACGCTGGTTTTGTACCGCAACTGGTGCTGGAGTCTGAACCATACCTCATCACGCACAATGTATTGGCGAAGTCAAGATTTGCACTTGGCAAGTTGTCCACAGATATCAACGGAGCCACTGTTTACGGCTGCTCAGATTGCCATGGAGCAACAGGAGGTGTGTACAACGGCCAGATCAACATGATTGGAAAAGGGAAGCGTCCCGATAACTCTCCATTGCCTCTGACGGTCAGCTGGAACAATCCTTCTGATGTACTGACTAAAGCTTTTTACTGGGATAAGGCCGGTAACAAAAAATCAGCATCTTTTTCCGATCTTGCCGTATCACCAAAAGTCACAAAGTTTCTGAACAGGGGGGAATTCCTTGGGTACGATACGACAAGGGTTGCCGAGTTGAATAATAACATTTCAGCTGCGGCTTACGGTCTCGGCGTTAATCCGGTTGCCAACATTTCCTCCGTTTTCGCCGACATGGACACACAAACCCCTGGCATCCAGGTGTACATATCTGTTGCTCAGGCGCTTGCAGCTGCAGATGCGCAGGCTGGCAATGTTGGTTCCTCCACTTACACCTGGACATCCAACGATGGGACTGCCATTGCTGCCGGACAAACCTCCAGCGTTACCTTCACGACTGTAGGGCTCAAGAGCATCACCCTGAAAGTTGTTGATGAGGAAGGCAAATCATCTCAAATAACACAAAATGTTTATGCTGTTGCAGCTCCTGCAGCAAATCAGGTCACTTGGGCCGACGCAGCCGGATCACTTGGTGGAGTTCTTACAATATCAGCTCTGCCAACACCTAATAACTCCTTGAGAATCTATTGGGGCGACGGCAAGGTAGAAACTGTGATTATTAACGGTTTAGTTACTGCTACAAGAGCACACACGTATGTTACCGCCGGCAACAAGCTGGTTAAGGTCTACGTTTACAGCAGCGCTGGAGCGCAGTTAGCTTTATTCACGAAGACTATCACTGTTGACGGCGCTAACTAGAGCTTCCTGAAACAGTGTAATGCAACAGAGCCATGGGGAATTTCCCCATGGCTCTGTTTTTTTGTGCGCCCGGTTGATTCAGGAGTTTTTTGTGCTTTCTGTAATCTGTGGTACAATTCTGAGTGTAATTATCAGGCAATATGAGTGCAAAGTGAGGAGGTTCGAATATGGGACAATTAGCTAAGCGCCGCATTGGCAGGTTACTGCTGGATGGCAGTTTTCTGTCGCAGCAGGACCTTGATAGTGCTCTGGAGGAAAAGAAACGTACAAAAAAACTTTTGGGTCAGGTGTTGATCAGAATGGGGGTACTCAAAGGGGAGGAGATCAGGGTACCGCTGCTGGTTCAAGAACACCTTGGCTCCATTGAAGATGCAGTAAAAATCGCCGCTGGTGAACGCCAATTGCTTGGTGAGCTGCTTGTACATTCAGGACATATAACCAATAAACAGCTTGATTACGCAATTTCTGAACAGCTGAAAAGTGGAGAGAAACTTGGCGGGGTTTTCATACGCCTTGGTATGCTCAATGAACGGCAGCTGAATGGCCTTATTGACTTCCAGGTGAACCAGGAAATTGAACATGATTCACCTCTTCGACTTGGTGAACTCCTGGTTGCAACAGGGCATATAACTCGTATGCAGTTGGAGGATGCTCTTCATCGGCAGGACTTTTCCAAGAAAAAACTTGGTGAGATACTGCTAGAGGCTGGGTATATCGCCCCCAGTCGTATCAAATACGGTATCCGCCTTCAAAAGATGCTGATGAAGGCGGTGTTGGCCTCCATCCTCGCCCTCGGAATGGGTACAGAAAGCGATGCATCCTCAGTGCAGCTGCAGTGGGACCAAAACATCGAATCTGACCTGGCCGGGTACAAGGTGTATTCCGGCGATGCCTCTGCTGCATTTGCCGGGAGTACACCGATTGATGTACAAAAACAGACAACTGCGACCATCAGCGGACTTGACCCTGGCAAAGCGTACACTTTCGCGGTAACTGCATATAATTTGGCGGGGGTAGAGAGTACCTATTCAAATATCGTCTCCGTTGCTGAGCAGACACCGCCGACAGTTGCTATCACTTCTCCGGCAGATGCTGTCAGTGTAAGCGGTGTAGTTTCAATGAATGTAAGTGCAGCAGACAATGTCGGAGTCACAAAAGTAGAGTTCTATGTGAATGGCGTGCTGAAGGCTTCTGATAGCGGAGCGCCTTATGTTTATTCGTGGGATACCACATCTCTCCCCGCTGGTGTATATACGCTTACTGCAAAGGCATATGACGCAGCCGGAAACGTCAGTCAGTCAAGCAGGTCCGTATCAGTTGTAAATGATCTTATAGCTCCGACGGTTGCTTTAACCTCGCCTGCAAACAACACATCCGTTACAGGAACGGTAACAATCAGTTCCAGTGCCAGTGACAATGTCGGCGTGACCAAGGTCGAGTTCTACTGCAACGGCGTCCTTCTGTACGCAACCAACACGTCTCCGTACAACTTCAGCTGGGATACCAAGGGAGTGGCCGATGGAGGCTATGTGCTAATCGCCAAGGCATATGATAATGCCGGTAATTACTCGCAGTCGTCGGCTGTGACCGTTGCGGTCAGTAATCCTGTGCCTGACCTGACCGCGCCGCTCGTCAGCGCCTTCACACTGCCGGCCACCTCCAGCTCATTAACCGTCCCGGTCTCCGGGCTCAGCGCCAGCGACGCCAGAGGCGTCACCGGCTACCTGATCACCGAAAGCGCCACCCCTCCGGCTGCCAGCGCCGCCGGCTGGAGCGCCGTCGCCCCGACCAGCTTCACCTTCAGCAGTGAAGGCACCAAAACCGCCTACGCCTGGGC
>JAAXTM010000011.1 GCA_013336525.1 Geobacteraceae bacterium
ATATTGCCGACGGCATAGGGGTGTTCAGCGGAACCGCAGAGCGGACAGGGGGCACCATCGACAAGCTGCTTGCGATCATCCTCCAGGCTGCGCACCCGGTTAATCAGCATGACGTTATCCTGCATCTGCCGGGCAACCTGTTCGCGCAGTTCAAGCTCTCCGGTCAGTCCCGCTTCCTGCTGAACAAGCAGAGATTGCTGCTGCTCAAGTTCTTCACTAAGCTGCTTCAGCTCCGCCAGCTTCTTCCTGGTCTCTGCAAGCCGCGCCTCTGCTTCCTGAACCAGCCCCAGACGGTTGAGCCGGGCCGCAAGAACTTCCGCATCACCGCGCCACGCGGAAAGTTCACGCCCCTGCAACAGGGCTTCGCGTGCCGCAGATACCGCGGCCAGACGCTGCGCAGCAACCGTAACCGCTTGCTGCGCCACTTGCCATACGTCCTCTGTCCGGCACATATCGAGGGCGGCTGCCTCGATGAGCGCGGCATGACGCCCCAGTTTATCCCCACTGTTGCGGCACTGCGCATCAAGCGATTTGAGCGCCTTTGACTGCTGTTCGATCCCTGCCAGCGCCTCGGCCAGCCCGGTATCGGCCTGATGTTCAGCAAGGAAGGCCAAGGCCGCTTGCAACTCCGGATCAAGCCCGCTTAACCGCTGCTCGCATGCCGTTATCGCCTTGGAATAGTCGCCTTTCTGCCTGGTTGTTTTCTCAATATCTGCCAGCAGGCTCTGTAGCTGGGCATGAGCCTCGCCAAGCTTGACGTCAAGCGCACGCGTTATCTGGATCAGCCCGGCTTCTTCCGCCTGCCTGGCCCGGGCGCTTGCAAGACCGGATTCTGCCAGTTCAAGCGCATTAAAAGCTGTCTGCCAGTCTGTTTGAAGCTGTGGCATCCGCTCAACGGCACCCACCAGCTCCCCCTCTTCCCTGATCTGCTGCGCCCGAATGGAGAGAATATGGGCATGATTGCCGCCAAGTTTCAGCGCCCGACCAGCCAGTGCCAAGCGTTCCAACTCCGGTGCCGCTGTCGCCTTGCGCACCGCCAAGGCCTGCCGGGTCTGACCGAGTTGCCGGATTTCATCGCCAAGAGCTGCTATTCGCTCCAGCCAGGATTGGGCAGAGCTGATCATCGAGGCCTCGGCGGCCAGTGCACGTTCCACCTGATGCAGTTCAGATCTCTCAAGCTGCAGCGCTTCCGTTTCCTCAGGAGACAGCAACTGAATACCATCAAGTTCGGCACGCATCTCCCCCAGCCGCCTGCGCTCTTCCGTGGTGCGCTCATGAACCTTGATGGAGATCCTGCTGTAGATCGCAGTGCCGGTAATCTGCTCCAGAATCGGGGCGCGTTCGTCAGGACGGGCCTGCAGGAAGGCGGCGAAGTCTCCCTGCGCCAGCAGCATCGACCGGGTGAAACGGTCGAAGTCCATGCCGGTCACTTCCTCGACCTTATCTGTCACAGCTCTCAATTTTGATTCGAGGATTGCTCCGCTTTCAGCTTCGGCGATCTCATGCCGTGGCGACTGCAATTGCCCGTCAGCCAGCTTGCGTGATCGGTGTTGGCTCCAATGGCAGCGAAATCGACCCATTGCAGTCTCAAATTCAACTTCGGCAAAACATTCGCCGGTCTGCCGCGACATGATTTCGTTTTCACTCTGTGTGATCCTGCCGAGGCGTGGGGTCTGACCGTAAAGGGCCAGGCAGACCGCATCTAGAATGGTTGACTTGCCGGCGCCGGTTGGACCGGTGATAGCGAAGATTCCGCTGGAGACATAGTCGGGGTGCCTGAAATCAACCTCCCACACTCCGGCCAATGAATTAAGATTTTTAAAGCTGAGGCGGAGTACTTTCATAACTCACCAAGGGTGCCGAGCCTTGCATCTTCGTGCAGAGCTGCAACTGCCTCGCTAAAAGCAGCGATCAATTCTGACTGCTGTTCCTGCGGCACTTCATGGGCAACGAGGCAACGGGCGAACACATCATCAACAGTCAGATCATCAAGAGTTTCTTCTGTTGCCATCCGGCTCAAGGTCCGCTCCACCAGACGCATGTTCTTAGCCCGCAGGATTTCAACCCCCGTCCCCTCAACCAGCTCTCGCAACCTTTCCTGCAGATCACCTATGACTTCATCTCCTTCGTAGACGACCTCCAGCCATACAGAAGCTTGCTCCTTCTTCAAAGTGTTTATGCTGTCGCTGATATGCTTCCAGTCGCCACGTACCGTTGACAATATCTGAAAGTTCGGAACGGTAATTTCCTGAACCTTAACGTCGTTGGCATCCACATCCAGCGTTATAACAATCTTGCGCCCGCGAGCTTCGCCGAAACTCATCGGAATTGGCGACCCCGAATAGCGTCGTACTTCCGAGCCGTTTATTCGCTGTGCCACATGCAGATGCCCAAGAGCCAGGTAGTCGAAACAATCAGGAAAGATTTCGGCACGGACTTGCCCAAGGGTGCCCACATAAAGTTCGCGTACGCCATCCCCCTCTACGGTCTGGCCACCGCTTGTGAATAGATGCCCCATGGCGATAATCGGCAGTTTACCCCCGAGTCCGGAGCGCTTGGCCACAGCCGCGTCACCGACAACCCGGTAATGGTCGCGAATACCTTCCACCAGCTTGCGCCCTTTATCCTCAAAGGTTTCCCCGGCCTCGGCACGACGGATATCACGATCTCGCAGATATGGAACTGCACATATGATCAGCTCAGGTTTGCCGTGTATATCATTTAGCACTACCAGTTCATCAGTTACCTCCTCGGCCATGTTGCCGACAACGTGGACGTTGAGGAAACGCAGTAACTCACGTGGGGCATTCAGGAGAGACGGGGAATCATGGTTGCCTGCTGTAACCACAACGTGACGGCACCCCGCACCCGCAGCCCGGCACAAAAAACGGTAATAAAGCTCTAACGCACGATTGCTCGGTGTGCCGTTATCGAAAATATCACCGGCGACAAGAAGTGCTTCAACCCCTTCTGCCTTAATGGTATCGATCAGCCAATCGAAAAATCGCCCGAATTCATCGTAGCGCCTGCGACCGTAAAGCGACCGCCCAATGTGCCAATCAGATGTATGCAGAATTTTCACGTAACTCTTGTTCCTTTGTTTTGTTACTTTAATACACGGCAGGATCTGGTGATTCAATCATCGGATTGAGGCGGACAGCCAGGGAGAAGAGATAAGGGTAGTCTTGCTTCAAATGCCGTATGTACATGACCCATTCGCGGGAAAGATGACCGAATACCCGCTTGATATCGCCATTTATATGATCAACGTCGCTCTGCGGCATATGTTCAAAGGAGTCCCTCGCTTCAAGCTCCTCCACCAGATGGAACACAGCCCAGAGCAGATCGGTAAACTCTTCATGTTCGAGCAGATTCTGGTTTTCCAGCAGACTGATCAGAAAACCCCGCTTTTCAACAAGAAACCTCTTCAGGGTAGACTTCTCGCAACGGCTTGAGTCAATTTTAATGTCGCTTTTACGCAAATAATTGAGTGCATTGGTAAATTCCTGCTCCTTCCAGGTACCATTAACCAATAAATGGCGTTTCAGTTCGTCACATGAAACGACGTACGCAGACAACTCTTTGAGAAGACGATTACCAACTTCGCTGAAAAAGACTCCGATAACCATATTCAGCTTCCGCATAACAGCCTGGCGCTCTCTCTCCTTCAGCACACGCTCAATCATCAGTGTAACAATAATGACATAAACAGGTAAAAAAGCGAGATTGCCAAGAAACCAGATGGTTAACTCTTTCGCGCTGCCAATCAGAAAATAGTCAATACCGTAGAGGACAATCGAAACAGAAACCAGCGCAATAAGCATCAATTTTTTATTGAGAATCAGCTTGCGGAGCATACGTAATGCCCTCCTGTAAACAAGTTATTAAGAGACTTTTTAAATGGGAGTTAAAGAACCGGCAGCTTGATAACGAATCTGCAGCCACCGGCAGGAGGCGATTCAACGGAGAGGGTTCCACCGTGTGCTTCAATAATGCGGTAGCTGATTGCCAAACCGAGTCCTGTTCCAGTTGGTTTGGTTGTCCAGAAAGGTTCAAAAAGATGTTGCACGGTATCTTCAGCTATTCCGGATCCGTTATCAGTTATACTTATACTGACGAAGTCAAAAGTTTCACTACATTCTACCTTGACCCACCCCCCATCGGACACAGCATCGGCTGCATTTTGTAATAGATTGATGACGACCTGGTGCAGCTGATCCGGGTCTACGGAGACTACTGCCGACTTGGGCACGAGATTCCGCAGCGTTATGTGTGTAAAACGAGGGTCCTGATTGAGGAAAATGAAATCTTCTTCGATATATGCATGCAGGTTGATCAGCTGCAGTTGTGGCGAAGCTGGACGGGCATACATAAGAAATTCCGAGATCAGCGAATCGAGCCGTTCAGCTTCACGGGAAACAATTGCCAAAAGCCGTCCGTCATGCTCTTGAATGTTTGTACTGCCTGAAAGCAGCTGGACTGACCCACACAATGCAGCAAGCGGATTGCGTATTTCATGTGCCATTCTTGCAGAAAGCTCACCAAGCGCCACAAGTCTATCCGCCTTTTTCAATGCCGCTTCCATGCTGCGGATATTTGAAACATCTCTGAAATTTATAATATAACCGACAAGGGCCCCCTCACTATCTTTAAACGGGGCAATACGGCACCCCAATATCATTGAGGTACTGTCAAATGGATTATATTCAAATTCGAGTTTGGTTGATATATCGTTTTGATTGAAATGTCCGGCTAACTGCGGGAATACGCTTTCGATATGTTTATCATATGCATCAGACTGGCTCAGCCAGGTAATAGCTTCAGCATATGGATTAAAAACACGGATACGCCCGTCAACAGTTGTAGTCAGGAGTCCGCTCTCACTATGAGCAACGATGGCTGAATTCAACTGTGCCAGTTCATAATAATCTATAGAAGATCGCTGGAGAGCCTCTTCACTCAAACGGGCACGCTCAGCTAATAAACCGGTAATAAATGCGGTTAACCCGAAGGCGATCAGATTGAATGATATCGTGTAAAAGAGGCGCAAAGCACCAAATTGCTGTGCATCCTCCTGACTTAAACCAATAAATGACAGATAGCCGAAGTACTGAAAATCTAAAATAGTCCCGTACAGTATGCCGCATAATGACGCAGTATAAAGTGCCTGACGCCGCCCAAGCAACATTCCGGCAATCATGATGGAGAGGAGATAAAGAAATGAATACGGGCTGAGAATTCCTCCGGTAAAAAGGACAAGAACAGTCACAAACAGCAAGTCCCAGATAACCTGCAGGTTGGTTAAAAGCTGGTTGAACTTGAATTTTTTGAGGAAAAGCAGCGAAATGACAGAGAATATAAAAGAAAACGCCATCAGCCTGATTACACCAGGCTGAAAGCGTTCATCTGTGACAAAAGAATCCTGATATTCAAGGAGTAGAGTAGCAGCCAAAAAAAGAAACGAAACAATTATCCTGGCGTAGATAAAAAGACTAAGCCTTCGTTCAGAGCCCATAACTAACCGCCAACAGCACCCGCCAGCTTGAAGATTGGCAGATACATGGCAACAACCAACCCGCCGACTGTTGTCCCAAGGAAAACCATCAATAACGGCTCCATCATGGAGGTCATAGCGCCAACGGCATCATCAACTTCGTCATCATAAAAATCGGCAATTTTGTTTAACATGGCGTCCATAGCTCCGGTCGCTTCACCAACTGAGATCATCTGCACAACCATCGGCGGGAAAACACCGCAGGCAGCCAGTGGTTCTGCCATGGTTTTACCTTCCGATATTGCCTGACGTACAGAGTATATAGCCTCTTCAACAATTTTATTGCCAGCAGTTTTGGCCACAATTTCAAGACCATCCATGATAGGCACGCCGGAACTGACCATAGTTCCCAATGTTCTGGTGAATTTGGCTACGGAGACCTTTCTGATAAGGGGACCGACAATCGGAGCTTTGAGGGCCATTCTGTCAATATTTTTCTGCCCGACAGGGGTTGCATAATATTTTTTAATAGCCCAGACAATGGCGTAAAAACCAGCGATAAGAAGCAAAAAATATTTAACCAGGAAATTACTGAGGGCGATAACAAACTTGGTCGGGGCAGGCAATTCACCACCGAACTCTGTGAACATCTTGGCAAAAGTCGGAATAACAAAAATCAGAATAACGCCTACTACAACGACGGCAATAGACATGATAGTGATCGGATAGACCATGGCGCCTTTGATCTGTTTTTTTAACTTCATCGATTTTTCAATGTATGCGGCAAGGCGGGTTAAGATAGTATCCAGAATACCGCCAATTTCACCTGCTGCTACAAGGTTGACAAACAGCTGATCAAAAGCCCTTGGATGCTTGCCCAGTGCGTCGGCAAACGTAGAACCACTCTCGACACTTTCCTTGACTTTGAATAATATTTCCTGAAAAGCCTTGTTTTCCTGCTGGCTTGCCAGGATTTCAAGACACTGGACGAGCGGCAGTCCGGAATCGATCATGGTCGAAAACTGACGGGTAAAGATAACAAGGTCTTTTTCGTCTATCTTTTTGCCGCCGCCAAACTTTGGCAAATTGAAACTGAAGGCCTTTGCTTCTGCCTTTATGGTTATATTACTGAAGCCGTATTTTTTTAGCTGTGCTTCAACAACATCAACAGTTGCCGCCTCGATAACACCTTTTTGTGTGCCACCGGTTTTTGTGCGAGCTTCCCAGTTAAATTTAGGCATTACTGTTCTCCTTCATAAATTCAGTGCATCTGTGGGCGTCGCTGCATACCTGCTGCAGGGTTGCTGATCATCTGTTTGAGCTCTTCAGGATCCTGCGAACGACCGAGTGTATCCTCAAGCGATATCATTCGCTTCTGAAAAAGTGAAAAAAGTGATTGATTCATGGTCTGCATACCGAACTTTTCCTGCCCGATCTGCATTTGGGAGTAAATTTGATGGACCTTGTCTTCACGAATAAGATTCCGGATTGCGGCATTAGGCACCATGATTTCAAGAGCAAGAGCGCGCCCCTTTGTTCCCATTCGAGGTATTAATGTCTGTGATAATACACCTTCCAAAACAAAAGAAAGCTGTGCCCTTATCTGCGTCTGCTGATAAGGAGGAAATACGTCAACAACACGGTTTATGGTCTGGGCACATGAATTGGTGTGCAGTGTAGCTAGGCAGAGATGACCTGTTTCAGCCAGTGTAAGTGCAGCCTCAATAGTTTCAAGGTCACGTAATTCACCGACCAGAACCACATCCGGGTCTTGCCGCAGAACGTATTTAAGGGCATTTTTAAAGCCCTTGGTATCAGCTCCCACTTCACGTTGATTTACCAGACAGCCTTTGTGCGGATGCAGGTATTCAATCGGATCCTCGATAGTGACAATATGCTCACGCCGGTTAATGTTTATGTAATCTACTATTGAAGCAAGGGTCGTTGACTTGCCGCTTCCGGTAGGGCCGGTCACCAGAATAAGACCGCGTGGCTTGGCAGCCAGTTCAGGCACAATCGGTGGCAAATTCAATTCTTCAAACGTCATGATCCTGTACGGAATAACCCTGAAGACGCCTGCGACCGCTCCCCTTTGAATAAACATGTTTCCCCTGAAACGTGAAAGCCCCTTTACTCCGAACGAAAGATCAAGCTCGTTTTCTTCTTCGAATTTATGTTTTTGTGCATCTGTCAGCACACTATAACAGAGTTGCTTTGTTTCGACCTGATTCATGGGGGGAAAATCCATGGGCATCAGGTGTCCATCAACACGCATTTGCGGAGGTGAGTTGGTTGTAATGTGGAGATCGGAACCATTTGATTCCACAAGTATTTTCAGTAGTTGATGAAGGTTGAGCATCGAAGGTCCCCCTGTTTAGTCGTCAGAAACAGTTATTCTCAACACTTCTTCGAAGGAGGTTACCCCCTCCTTAAGCTTTGTCAAGCCGGATTGACGCATTGTTTTAATGCCGATACGCATTGATTCACGCTTGATTTCAGCGGTGTTGGCACCATTTAGAATCAATTCCTTGATTTCTTCACGCATAGGCATAACCTGATAGAAACCGACACGCCCTTTATAACCTGTATTGTTGCAGGCAGGACATCCAGTCCCGCGCATGCAGACAAAAGATGGGGCTTCATCCGGCGATACGCCGGCATCTATTAAAGCTTGAACCGGGATCTCTTCAGGTTTTTTACACTCACCGCAGACACGACGCGCCAAACGCTGAGCCGTGATCAGATTTACAGCTGAAGCGACCAGAAATGGCTCGATCCCCATATTGAGCAGGCGGTTGATAGTGGCAGGTGCATCATTGGTATGCAATGTTGAAAGAACCATGTGACCGGTTAAAGCCGCTTTGATGGCAATTTCGGCAGTTTCGAAATCGCGTATCTCACCGATCATGATTATGTCAGGATCCTGACGCAAAAATGAGCGTAGCGCTGCTGAAAAATTGAGGCCGATGTCCTCATGCATCTGAACCTGATTAATCCCGGCAAAGTTAAATTCGACCGGATCTTCGGCCGTTGATATATTTTCAGATACTTTATTCAGCTCAGATATGGCCGAGTAGAGGGATACCGTTTTGCCACTTCCGGTCGGTCCGGTAACCAGTACCATACCGAAAGGCTTATGTATTTCGTGCATAAAATGAGCTAAAGCATCTGGTTCATATCCCAGTTTGGTCAAATCTGTTTGCAGGTTGCCCTTGTCAAGAAGACGCATGACGATCTTCTCACCAAATAGCGTCGGAAGACACGAGACACGGAAGTCCATGTCCTTACCGCCTCCCAGTTTAATCTTGATACGACCATCCTGCGGGAGTCGACGCTCTGCGATATCTAGTTCCGCCATAATCTTGATACGCGAAGTGATCGCATTCTTCAGCTTAAGCGGGGGCTTCATAACTTCGTAGAGAACGCCATCGATCCGGTAGCGAACCCTGAAAAGCTTTTCGTACGGTTCTACGTGAATATCGCTGGCTTTTTTCCGGATTGCATCCTGCAAAATAGCGTTAACCATTTTGACAACCGGTGCATCCTCTGTTGCCCGTTCAAGAGAACCAACGTCAACCTGCTCACTATCGTCAACAATTTCGAAATCCTCAACATCCATATCACTCATGACGTCTGCAAGTGACGCAGACTGATCATAGTACTTGTCTATCGAGGTTTTAATGTCGCGCTCTGAAGCTACAACCATTTCAATGTTGTAGCCGGTCATGAACTTTATGTCTTCAATTGCAAAAAGGTTGGATGGATCGCTTACTGCGATAATCAGGGTCGCACCAGCCCTGTTTACCGGCAGCAGCTGGTATTTTTGGACGACTTCAGGCGGGATTATTTTTATGACGACAGGGTCTATCTCATAATCGGCAAGATTAACGCTCGGCACACCATACTGTTTCGATAAAAATGAGGTAAGCTGCTCCTCGGTGAGAAGTTTCATATTTATCAGAATAGTGCCAAGGCGAAGCTGATTGCCGGAAAGCTTTTGCTCTTCTACCGCTTTGGCTAACTGATCGCGATTAATCAGATTGTTTTTAACAAGGATTTCTCCCAGTCTGTTTGACTGCATGATTTCTCCGTTTACTTGTCTAAAGCGCCATACTAGGGAGAATACCGGTTATTGTCAAGCTGTTGTAGTTAAGGAGGTCAAATACTGCTGACCTCCAACAGACAGGACAAGTGAGGCAGAATCGACTTCTAACGGACTAATGCCTTCCGCATGACATCTTCCGGCGGTTTTTGACCGGTCCATATTTCAAAACCACGTTCACCCTGGGCGACAAGCATGCCTAAACCATTGACCGCTCTAAAACCGTTTTCAGAAGCTTCTTTCACAAGCGGTGTCACCGAACATGAATATACCATGTCATACACTTTTGCATCTGCAGGGAGATCGGAAAGATTAATGTTTTCGATCCGTTCACCGTTCATTCCAAGTGAAGTGGTATTAAGCAGCAATGAAGTCAAGCCAAGGCATTCTCTATTCAGCTGATTTTGGTTAATCACTTCAATACATGCTTCGGGATAGCGGACTATCATATCCTTCACTAAGGTAAGAGCATTCTCAAGCGATCGGTTACAGACAAGTATTTTTTTTGCACCAGAGCGGCACAACGCTGCTATCGCGCCACGGGCAGCACCACCTGCACCTATAACCAGAATCTGTTCCGCACCTGGTGAAAAATCCAGATCTCTTGACAGCGAATCAACCAGACCATCACCATCAGTATTATAGCCGATCAGGGAGGCTCCACACAATTTTACCGTATTGACAGCTCCGGCAGATTCAGCACTTTCATCAAGTCGGTCCAGAAATGGGATTATGGCCGTTTTATGCGGAATAGTAACATTAAAACCACAGACACCAAGAGCCTTTAATCCGACAACTGCCTGTTCCAGATTATCAGGGCTGACCAAAAATGGAACATAGACGTAATCAAGACCGCTGGCAGCAAAAGCAGCGTTCTGTATAACAGGCGAAAGTGTATGCCGGATCGGATTGCCAATGATAGCAACTACACGGGTTTTTCCATTTATGTTCGGCATCTGACTAGCGCCCCAATCCGTAACGCAGTCGTATCTGATCAGCAGGAGCACGCATTTCAGGTAAAATCTGTTCAGCCTTTTCCAGCATTACTTTTGCCTCCTGGTACCTGTTAGTTCCAACAAGAAACTCGCCGATTTCTAAGTAGCTGTTAGCATATATCATGATTGCTTTTCCGGTATCAAGATCAAGGAAAGACTGTTTTTCCATTATTCCCCGGATGTTATAATTATCCCACACCGTAACATCAGGTATTCCAGGCGGTTCATCCATTCTCCTCATACGGTAAACAATACCACGCTGGACCGGACGAAAATCCTTGAATTCGACTGAATAACGAGTTGAGAAATCAATATAAACCGGTCTAAGGCCAAAGTTTTCAGATATTGCAATACGCAACAAGGTTTCAGGGCCGAAGGAAGTAATTTCGAACTTCCTGAGGTTACTTTCTTTGAAGACACGCGGCATTGAGTCAAGATACCAATCAAAAACCAAATGAGGAGTATGCGGCAGATCTACATCTTCGCGCATTCTTTCAACACCTTGAAGATACCAGAGAGGAAATGCTCCGCTGTCACCCCAGGTAAACATGATCGCGTTCTGCTGCAATGATCGTAGTGAATTTGAAGCATAATCAAAAGCGATATAATTGTTGTGCTGGTCATTTTCAAAATAGTTTACGGCGCACAAAGCTGAGGGAAGTGTAAAGAAAAACGCAACGACAACAGCGTATACAGAAACTCCAATACGGTCAGGCAACTTTGCAGTACGTATCGCATACCCAAGCAGACAAAAAAGGCCTATGCCAATCATGACTGCAGTCAATAGATATAGAGGTGTAAAGAACTCTTCAGTAAGAAAAACGACTTCCTTATGAGTGTTAAAATAGCCGACAATCACAAGCAGGAAGGCAGCTATTGATACAAAGTAGGCAACAAAAACCGTTCGATCCCTTCTCCAGAGATAAACAAGCCCGAGTAAAGTCAATGCTGCACCGAGCCAGGTAAATTCACGCGGAACGTTAAATGCACTGATCTGGGCCCACAAAAGCGCAATATCACGAACAGGAGGCTCAGACGGGTACCCCTTTCTGAGGAAATGCCACAAAAACTGACTTAATGATTTTGAATCGCCCCAGTTAAGCAGTGGATTCGTCAGCGCCCGAAGCGGCAGATAAAGATGTACCGAAAATCCAAACATCGCAAAAGCTGTTGCAAGAACAAGCTCCTTGAACCGGGTTATCATTCGCCAATCGGTTAGCACTATCATCAGGAACCACGCAGGCAAAAGCAGCACAATAGTCTGATGCACCCCCATAGCCAGACCTGCCAAAAACGTGCACACATAGATGTATGAGGGACGTTCACTCCCCTCCCTGTAATGTCCCTGCCATTTTAACAGCATGTAGAAAATAATCGCTGCAATGAACGCCAGCAGCGGGTATGGCTTGTCATGATTGGACTGTAGCCACAAACGGGGCGTAACAGCAAAGGAAAGGGCAGCAGCGAGGCCGGCAAATTTAACCGCAACAAGATTAAAACGCTCATCACCCAGCAATGTTTCTTTTTTCAGCAACGTGGTTGTCAGAATATAAACAACAAGACACGCCAAAGAAGAAGAAACAGCGGTTGCAACATTGATTCTAAAAGCGATATTGCCTAACGGCAGCCAGGTAAAAGGCTTGGCATACATTAAAAAGAGTGGATATCCTGGAGAGTGTGCTGAACCGAGCGATGCGGTTGCCGTCAAAAACTCACCGCTGTCAAAAAAAGTAACCGATGGAGCCAGTGTAGCCATATAAATGGCAAACGGGATTATAAACGAAAGAATAAGGAAGATATCAACCTTTATTTTTTTGAATACGGGTAATTTCATCTGGCTTTTTCCGCCCTTTGAAGTTCGTTAAGAGAGATTTTGTTTTTCCAGAGATAATACAGGCCGGCGATGATAACCGGGAAAAACCCGGTGGCGTGCATTATCAGAGCGATACTGACAGATGTTGCCTCCGGGATGTTAAAAACTGAAAGCCCTTTATAACAGGCATAATGGTATGTGCCGATAAAACCGGGAGATGCGGGTACCATAACCGCAAAAACCAGCAGAATCAAAATAAAGATCGAGGCCGTCACCGGCAGATGAATATTGAACGATCGCAACGTCACATCTACCGACAGGAGGCAAAATAGCCAGATCGCAGCGGATGAGGCACCAACGGCGGCAAAATGCCGCTTGCGTGGTGACAGCCTGATCCCCCCGATGAAAGAACCAAGAAGGGGAATAAGAGTGTCTGAAAACATTTTTGGAAATGGTTTCATAACATATCCAACCGTTGAAAGAGTCCTCATGGTGTGCAGTTTCAGCAGATAAAGAAACAGCATGACAGCACAATAAAGAATAAACATGATCACCCCGCCACCCTTGAGCGCGAGCGCGGCATCTTCCATTCCAACCGGCAGCTCAATAGTATAAAGCGTCATCAGAAGCAGTAACAATACGGAGAATCCGTCAAACAGGCGGTCGATCACCAATGAAGCGAACACGGCAGGAGTTTTAAGCTGCTCTCTTTGCGCCAGTGAGTGTGCACGAACGAACTCTCCCAACCGGGCCGGCAGCAGGTTGTTGGCCATATAACCGATAATCGTTGCCGAATAGAGTGATGAGAGCGGAATATTTTTTTCCGATATGAGAAGATAACGCCAGCGAACTGCACGGAGAAAATAACTGACAAACGTAAAACAGATCGCCAGAAAAACAAATCGATAATCAGCCGAGCGAAGTGCCTCTCCAAGCAATCTGAAATCAATCTTTTTAAACAGCATAGCCATAAAGAACAGGCTGACAGCGATTCCAAACCATAATTTTAAGTCAATTTTAGTGCGCACAAGGTTCCGGTCTGCCGGCAAGTCTTAAATATTTTACGTTCAAATTTTCCAGAGTGGTGCGACAGCTTGCCACATCCTGGTTAATTGCTGCCTTCAGAGAGGCGACATCCGAAAAGTTCTGCACCGATCGCAGCCTCCGTACAAAGTGAACCATAATTCCGTGATCATAAATGTTAGCCGAATAATCAATCAGGAAGACCTCAACCGTCCGAATGTTTCCGCCAAAAGTTGGATTAAAGCCGATATTGCAGGCGCCTTTTACAAGATGTCCATCAACTTCAACCATGGCTGCATAAACGCCATCGGAGGGGATCAGCTCGTTTGGAGTAGCTATGTTAGCCGTAGGGAATCCGATAGTTTGGCCAATTTCACGACCATGTACAACTGTACCGGAAATATGGTAATAGCGTCCGAGAATTTGTGCGGCTGCTTCCATATCTCCATCTGCAACGGCTGATCTTACCAGACTGCTGCTGAATATTTCACCATCTGCCCCTATTGGAGGTAGATCCTCAAGTGTAAATCCGTTCAGCACACCCAGGGTCTCTAATGTATTGAAATTACCTTCGCGCCCCCTGCCAAAGGCGTAATCATGGCCGATTATTATGTGTCGCATACCGAGTGGAATACAGAGTATTCTGAGCACAAAATCATTGGCCGACATTTGGGATAATTCCATGGAAAAAGGTACTACAACCAGATAGTCAATACCAAATTCCTCGATCAGCTTTGACTTTTGTTCAAAAGTTGTTATCAAGCAGGGAGCTGATTCAGGTGAGATTACTTTTAAGGGATGAGGCTCAAATGTAACAACGACTGAAGGCAGGTCACGAATAATACTTTGCTGTTTCAGGTGAGCAAAAATTTCAGCATGACCGCGATGGACACCATCAAAATTTCCAATAGTTACAATCGAAGCATCAAGAATTTTATTGAATATGTTAATACCTGTTACAATCTGCATGTCTGACCTTATCCTATAGTCGCAAGTTCAAGCCGCTTGCCCCAGCGCCTGAGCAGCTCATCATGCAACTTAGCATGTGTTGGGCTGGCAAGTGCCGAATCCTTTTCCAGCAGATCAAAGGCCGCCTGGCGGGCTGTTTCCAGCAACCTTCCGTCACGCAGTATGTTGGCAACACGAAAATCAGGCATGCCCGCCTGACGTGTGCCGAGGAAATCACCAGCCCCTCTGATTTCCAGATCAGCTTCGGCAATCCTAAAACCGTCGCATGTTGACTCCATTACACGCAGGCGTTTTTCTCCATCTTCCGACATTTTACCGCTTGTCATCAAAATACAGTATGACTTATCTTTGCCCCGCCCTACCCTGCCCCGCAGCTGGTGCAATTGTGAAAGCCCGAAACGCTCGGCATGTTCTATGATCATCAAGGTCGCATTCGGTACATCTATCCCGACCTCGATTACGGTCGTCGAGACCAGAATATCAAACTCACGTAATGTAAAAGCGGTCATAACCGCCTCTTTTTCATCCGGGCTCAATCTACCATGCAGCAAGCCAACCCTCAAGTCCGCAAAGACTTCACTCTGAAGATGCTCTGCCATCTGACTCGCGGCTTTTAAATCACTTTTTTCGGTTTCTTCAACCAGCGGGTAAATGACGTAGACCTGACGTCCCAGATTAACTTCGCGGCGAATCATATCATAGAGTTGGGGGCGGCGTGACTCAAAAAAAATCTTCGTCTCAACCGGGATTCTCCCCGGCGGCATTTCATCAATAACCGACAGGTCAAGATCTCCAAACAGCGTCATGGCAAGAGTACGAGGGATCGGGGTCGCGGTCATGACTAAAATATCCGGGTTGATACCTTTCTTTTTCAGGATGCCTCGCTGCAGGACCCCAAACCGGTGCTGTTCGTCAATCACCCCTAACCCAAGTTTGGCAAATTCCACTTTTTCCTGAATAACCGAATGAGTACCTATTACAATCCGTGCACTACCATCAGCAACCCGCTCAAGGGCCTCTTTTTTTGCCTTGCCCTTCAGCCCCGCAGTTATCAGAACGACCTCAATCCCCATCTGTGAACACCAACGGTGAATAGTGTGCCAGTGCTGTTCAGCAAGAATTTCGGTTGGCGCCATGATGGCGACCTGAAAATCATTCTCAACGGCGATCAACGCCGCCATCAACGCAACAAGTGTCTTGCCGCTTCCCACATCACCCTGAACCAGACGGTGCATCGGATGCGGCTCCATCATATCGGCTTTAATTTCCGCCAGTACCCTCCGCTGGGCAGCTGTAAGCTCAAAAGGGAGCAATCGAACCAACTCTTTTGTATAGCGATGTGTTACCTGAAAGGCTATCCCCTCCTCCAGTAAAACCCCATGCCTTTTAAGAGCCAGACCTAATTCCCAAAAGAAAAATTCGTCAAAAGCCAGCGCCTGATGTGCAGCTGTAGCACCGGTATTCAGCTCGGCAAGATCTGCCTCGTTAGGTGGTGAATGTACATAACCAAGAGCCTCGCGAAGGGGTGGAAATGCTGCCGGAAAGAGTTCTACCGGCACGACACCGTCAATGTTGGGCAAAAAACAATCAACAACTTCGCGCATGATCCGGCGCATTGCTTTCTGATGTATCCCCTCTGAAAGCGGATAGACCGGCACAATTCGGCCAAAATTAGCCGGATCAGCGGCGAGTACCGACTGAACTGCACCACCTTCAGGCAGCCACTCCACATCAGGGTGATGTACTTCACGCTGATATCCGAACTGATTTACCTCGCCGCTAAAAACACCGACACGCCCGATCTTCCAGGTTCTCTTCATCCAGACAGCATTGGCATGAAACCACTTGCAGACTATTGTGCCGGTGGCGTCCTGAAGCAGCACCTCGAATACACTCCGACCACTTTTGGTCTTGGCCGCATCGGCAGTCAAGACAGTGCCTGAAAAAACGGCACTCTGGCCTGGCCGCAGTGAAGATATAGCCATCAACTGACGACGGTCTTCATAGCGCAGCGGCAGCAGATAGAGCAAGTCCTCAACCGTGCGAAGCTCCCGTTTTTCAAGGATAGCGGCCAGCTTTGGGCCTATTCCTTTAATATACTGAATGCCGACCTCTAAATTTTTGCGGCAGATCGTATTCTTCAGGCTTTTAGTGTCAATTACGGCAGGTTTTACGGATGGTGTTGCAACAGTCCGGACAGGGCGCACAACAAGCTCTCCGTTCACTTCTTCCACGGCAAGAGAATCGCCCGGCGCGAGCCCCAGTTTTTTCAAGATTTCAGATGGAATTGCAATGGAGTTATCTTCGGCAAGCTTGACTGTGGACATGCAAATTCCTGCATCAGAACAGAGTGGGATTCAGCGGGATAAACATAATATTCTTACCAGGTATTGTCCACATAATTTCGGCCTGATCCATTGACAAGATGTCACTCAGCAGGCATATCTATCAAAAGAACAAACCATTATAAAGGAACCGTCATGAACCGACCCTACACATTCGAACAGCTTGTAAATATCATGCGCAAACTGCGCGCCCCCGGAGGTTGCCCATGGGACGCCGAACAAACACATGATAGTCTTACCCGCTACCTGCTGGAAGAGACATACGAAGTCATCGAAGCTATAGACGAAAAATCCCCGCAACATCTTAAAGAAGAACTGGGCGATCTGCTTCTTCAGCCGATTTTTCACGCTGCTATTGCCGAAGAGTCCGGTGAATTTACCATTGACGATGTCATCAGCACGCTGTGTGACAAGCTGATCCGGCGCCATCCCCATGTTTTCGGAGATCTTGAGATCAGAGACAGCGATGCGCAGATTGAAAACTGGGAGAAGATCAAAAAACTGGAGAAGGGCGATGAGCGTCCATCAGCCCTTTCGGGTGTCCCTGACCATCTTCCGGCTCTTATGAAAGCTCATAAGATAAGTGAGAAGGCTTCACGGGTCGGTTTTGACTGGGAGCATGCCGATCAGGTATTCGCAAAGGTCATGGAGGAGCTGCATGAGTTTGAAGAAGCTTGGGCTGGTGGCAATCAAACACGTATGGAAGATGAAATGGGTGATTTGCTGTTTGCAATTGCAAATCTGGGGAGGTTTTTAAACCTCAACCCAGAAGAGGCGCTTCGTAAAACTATTGGCAGATTTCAAAAGCGTTTCAGTTACGTTGAAACTGAGCTGCTCCGTCAGGGAGTGCCGATGCAAAACGCATCTCTTGAACAGATGGATCTGTTATGGGAAGAAGCAAAGAGCGCCGAACGTGAAAGTAAATTTTAATTAGTAACGGCAATGTAACTGTTTTTACAGGGTTGTTTTTCTTATCCACAAAAATTGTGGATAACTTGTGGAGAACGTTGTTGACGTTATGCAAAAGTGATATTTTTACAAGCGTTTTATCCGAAATGCTGTTTTTTTATACACATGATTTTACATATGATATCAGGTAGTTACATCTGTATTCAGTAAAAATAGGGGTTTGCGCTGTCAAGCTCTTTTCGCAGCAAAAATACTTTTTTTATTGGACAGGAATCCTGTTTATAACCAGCTGTTTTGTAACGACTCGCAACCCTTTAAATTCGACACCTTCCATCTTCAGCAAAGCTCTTTTTGTGCTTTCCCCTCCAGGTGCTGAAAAACCGGTCAACCTCCCATCGGATGCGACTACCCTATGACAGGGGATGATCACCGGCATCGGATTGGAAGCAAGCGCACCTCCAACAGCGCGGGCAGCATGCGGAGAATTACACTCACATGCAACCTGGCCATAACTGCAGATTTCACCATAGGTAAGGCTTCGAATTACACTCAGGATTTTCTGCCTGAAAGGGGTCATGCCATCAAGTACTACCGGAATATCTACAAAATCAACCCGCTCGCCCTGGAAATATCTGCTTAGCATTTGAGCTGCATGGTCGGTTATCCCGGAAAATTTGAATTCCGGCGGCATAGTATAATGAGCCGTTTGACTACAACTCAGGTCTGGAATCTCGACTTTTACGACCCCTTGATCGGTGGCATATACGATTCCTGTTCCGTAACGGGTCATAAACTGCGAACGGTATATTGTCACCCCTACCCCCTCTTCAGTTTCCGGCGCAGCAATGATAACGCTTCAATGGCTTCTTCGGAGCGCAACAGCTTTACTGTTAACATATATAGAGCACTTCCGCAGACAATAGAGACACCCAAAACAGAACCTTTCAACAATTTATGCCCTGATTGTGACCAATCAACCAAAGAACAGCTATACCAGACCGCTGCCGCCATCGGAATCGATGCAGCCGCAGATTTTAATGCAGTCGTCATTATGCGATTTCCTCCAAAGGAACCGATCTTGAGCCTCAGGAGCCAGAGCAGCATCAGCATGTTACAGAACGCTGAAAGTGTCGTCGCAAGAGCCAATCCGCCATGCTTTAAAGGCCCCATCAATAAAAGGCTCAAGCAAAGGTTGACTATAAAGGCCATAAGCGCGGTATATACCGGGGTTTTTGTGTCTTTAAGTGCATAAAATACCGGCACCAGCACTCGCGTCAACGCAACGAAGGAGAGTCCAAGGGAGTAATACAGCAGAGCGGTCGCAGAGCTTACAGCAGTCGCATAATCAAAAGCGCCCCCCATGAATATCAGACTGAAAATTGGCGTTGAACAGACCATCAAACCGGCCATGGCAGGAATAGTAATAAAAAGCGTCAAGCGCACTCCGAAAGAGAGCGTTTCCTTCATTCCGTCAATATCACCCTCTGCCGCCTGCCTGCTCATCGACGGAAGAACAGCCTGCGCCACCGATACGGTGAAAATACCCTGAGGAAACTCGAACAGCCGCTGAGCATAGAACAGAAAGGAGACACTACCCTGCGGCAGCAGTGACGCCAGAATGGCGCTGACGGTAATATTCAGATAATAGACGCCAACTCCAAAAACGGACGGCAGCATTAACAGGGCAATACTGCGGATTTCAGGAGAACTGAAGTTGAAATTAGGCTTGAGTGGAAATCCCTTACTCCAGAGAACCGGCAGCTGCATGACCAGCTGAATACAACCGCCTATAAGGACACCAACCGCAAGAGCTGTGATGGGTAGTTCAAAGAAACCACGCAGGCAAAGGGCGGCCAGAATCATCGAAATATTCAGGAAAACTGTTGAAATGGCAGGTGTAAAGAAATGACGCAGTGTATTTAGCACCCCCATACAGAGGGCTACAAGGCTGATAAAGAATATGTAAGGAAACATCAGGCGATTGAGCAGAACCGCTAGTTCGAATTTACCAGGTTCTGCTTTGAAACCGGGGAACATCAGACCAACAATAACAGGAGAGAGCAGGATTCCGGCAAGAGTTATGGCTGCCATTACAATTGTAAGCAGTGTAAAGCAGGTATTGGCCAACTCACGGGCCTTTTCGTCACCCCGTTGCGAAAGAGTTGATGAAAAGGTCGGGACAAAAGCGGCCGTCAGGGCCCCTTCTGCAAAGAAACGCCGGAGCATATTGGGAATCTGAAAAGCGGCGAAAAAAGCATCCGTTGCCAGACCTGCCCCGAAAAGGCGCGATATGACCATATCCCGGACCATGCCCATTATTCGTGACAGCATCGTTGCGCTGCCAAGAATCCCGGCAGCCCGGGCTATATTCCTTTTTTCTGACATAGGAGTGGGTTAGTTACCCAATGTGAGCAATGAAGAATTCACGAATTTTGTCTATGTCAGCATCCATGATTTCGCACCTGGTCGGCTTTCCGTATAATTCATTGACTGACTCTGGCAGCGGGACCTGGAATCCAAGTGACTGTTCCACTGTTTCGCTGAATTTTGCCGGGTGAGCAGTAGCAAGGCAGACCCTTGCAGAATCAGTCGGCAACAGGTCAAGAGCGGCCTTGACGCCGACGGCAGTATGAGGGTCAAGCAGGTAGCCGGTCTCTGCATAAAAATCACGGATTGTCTGAAGTGTTGATGCCTGATCAACCGAAGCGGAGCAAAAATCATTTCTAACCAGTATCATTTCGTCCGGAGTGCATGATATGCGGCCATGCTCTTTCAGTTCAGCAAATGCTTCTTTAAGTCGGTCAGTGTTCCCAGCAAACAGATGATACAGGTATCGCTCGAAATTAGATGCGATCTGGATATCCATTGAAGGAGAAACAGTGGAAACGACCCCACCAAGCGAGTAATCAGCTGCATTTATAAAGCGGGTCAATATATTGTTTTCATTGGTTGCCAGCAAAAGCTTGTCGACAGGCAGCCCCATTCTCTTTGCCACATAACCGGCAAAAATATCGCCAAAGTTACCGGTAGGCACAGAAAAACTGACCGGTATCGTTTTTTCATCAGTGACCCGCAACCAGGCGTAAAAATAATAGACTACCTGTGCCAACACCCTTGCCCAATTGATTGAATTGACAGCCCCCAAAGAATACTTTTCTTTGAAGACCAGGTCCCCGAAAAGCTCTTTAACCATATCCTGACAATCATCAAAGGTACCACGTACCGCAATATTATGAACATTGGCATCGGTAACAGAAGTCATCTGCATCGCTTGAACCGCAGAGGTTTTTCCATGCGGATGAAGAATAAAAATGGAAATACCCTTTTTCCCGCGAACCCCATGTATGGCAGCGCTGCCGGTGTCTCCAGAAGTAGCGCCGATTATATTCAATGTTTGCTTACGTTCCGCCAGTATGTACTCGAACAGATTCCCCAGGAACTGCAGTGCAACATCCTTGAATGCCAGAGTCACGCCATGAAACAGTTCAAGGATGTAGACACCGTTGTGTTTGACCACCGGCGTGACATCAGGATGTGTAAATGTTGCATAAGATCGGTTGATCAGACTCTTCAGGTCACCGGTTGGAATATCGTCGACGAATCGTGAAATAACTTCAAAAGCCAACTCTGGGTAAGATAGCCCTCTCCAGGATTCGAGTTGCTCTCTGGTGATAACCGGATAGGATTGCGGCAGGAGCAGACCTCCATCTGATGCCAAGCCCATCATGACGGCATCTTTGAAGGTAATGGGACTGATACCGCCACGGGTACTTATATAATGCATGATCAAAACCTTTCACTATTTTAATGGCGCGCACTATAGCAGATAGAAAATAAATATGGAAGGGGGTCACCCTCAGGAAGCGGTCGGCAGCACACTCTCCCGAAGATCTACAGGTGCCAGCACAAAAAATACCCGTAACAGACAGTATTTATAAAACTCGCGAAACAATAGCTGAAAACTGCCGCCATGACTCCACCACGACTCCTTGAGATTAACAGAATCCACAGGATAAGGAATTATGGTTATGTCTTTTGGGAGAGAGTTCCGGAACAATAAGGAAGCACGCTTGAGGTGATAACGAGATGTGATCAGAAGTACTGAGTGAACTCCGTTACCGACTATCACGTCACGTCCAAAGATTGAATTTTCAAGTGTATTGCGGGACGATTTTTCAAGAATAACATTTTCGGCAGAAGGATCACCGCTCTTCGGACGATACAGATCACTTTTTCTGACTGAAGGGTCGACTCCGACAAAAATAAGATATTTAGCGCGAGATTCCCGAAAAAGACGCACCCCTTCCTCTACGCGCCCTTTACCTCCTGTCAAAACAACAATTGCGCCAGCTTTCTGAGTATTCTGCCGATACGAAAATGTTTTATAAGTAAAATCAATAAAAAGAGCCGTTATAACAACAGAACCAATGATACATAATGTAAAAAATGCCTTAACAATATTCATAGCTGCCCCATATTTTTCTTGCAACAATCACGTCAGTCTGCTATAAAATTTTTTTCAGCAATCAACGGAGGACAACAATATGTCAAGAAAATGTGAAATTTGCGGTAAAGGCCCTAGCTTTGGGAATAACGTCAGCCATGCAAACAACAAAACCCGTACGGTGTGGTACCCGAATCTTCAGAAAATCAAAGCTGTAAAAAGCAACGGCAGCATTTCTACAGTGAAAGTTTGTACCCGCTGTATCCGCTCAGGATTCGTCACTAAATCCCTTTAGGCAATTCCAGAGCTGCTTCGATCACTAAGCCGCACCCTTCAGGGATGCGGCTTTTTTTCGTAGCCATGGTTTACAGGCTGGCAACAACTTCTATCTCAAGCATTGCACCACGTGGGAGAGATTTCACTGCAACAGTGGAGCGAGCTGGCTTATGAATGCGAAAACAATTGCCATACACATCATTAACTGCAGAAAAGTCAGCCATATCAATCAGGTAAATAGTTGTTTTGATAACATCATCAAAACCGACAGATGCAGCAGACAACACAGCGGCAATATTATTCATTACCTGTTCCGCCTGACGGGTTATATCGCCAGACACCAACTCACCGGTAGCCGGGTCAAGCGGGATCTGACCTGAACAAAACAGCATGTTGCCGCATTTTACTGCCTGTGAATATGGCCCGATTGCTGCCGGCGCTTTTTCTGTATGTATAATTTCCATTTTCAATGCTTCACCCTTTCCACTTTGATAACACCCTTTATTTTCATAAGTGAATTCATGACTTTCTGAAGATGGGCCAGATCGACTACGTTTACCTCAAAAACATTTTCACCACGCTGGTCAATAGTACTTTGAATATGGGCACTGGCAATATTGGCCTCGCAGTTTGTAATTGCCAGGGTTATTGTTGCCAAAATACCCTTTACGTCATGACACAGAACTCTTATTTTAACCGGCAGCACAGCCGTTTTCAACTTGTTCCAGGCTACATCAACACAACGTTCGGGATCACTTTCCAGAGCAAACTGACAATCGGCGGTATGCACAGTGACGCCTTTACCACGTGTGATAAAACCGACAATTTCATCCCCTGGCACCGGATTACAGCACTTGCCAAAACGCACAAGCACATCGTCCAGTCCGCCTATTTCAACCGCACCGCTTGATTTACCCTTCAACTTGTTTATAACAGACTCAAGCCTTGATTCCTTATGCTCAGCACGCTCTTTCAGCTTTTCTTCGGGAAGAAGTTTTGCAACAATCTGACTGCTGGATATTTTCCCATAGCCAACTGCCGCTAGCAGGTCTTCATCTGCTGCATAACCGAATTCTGCGGCGATCTTCTTGAACTCACCGCTTTTTTGTATCTTCTGCAGATTGAGAGAATATCTGCGGAAGTCTTTTTCGCAAAATTCGCGTCCAAGCACGATACTGCGCTTACGCTCTTCAATCTTGATCCAGGCCCTGATTTTATTGCGCGCCCGGGAACTTTTTACAATCTTGAGCCAATCCTTGCTGGGCGTATGGTGCGGCGAGGTTATCACCTCGACAATATCGCCGTTTTTAAGTTCGTACTTGAGCGGCACCAGCTTCCCGTTAACCTTTGCACCAACACAGCGATGCCCGATATCAGTATGAACGCTGTAGGCAAAGTCAATCGGCGTAGAGCCCTTTGGATATCCCTTCACATCTCCTTTAGGAGTAAAAACATAGACCTCTTCCGTGAACAGCTCAACCTTGACCGAATCCATAAACTCTTTGGAATCCTGAAGATCCTGCTGCCATTCGAGAAGCTGCCGCAGCCAGGCAAAGCGCTTGACGTCCTTCTCGTCGTACCCCTTACCCTCTTTGTACTTCCAGTGCGCCGCAATGCCGGCATCGGCAACACTGTGCATCTCGTTAGTACGAATCTGAACTTCCATCCGGTCACCCTGCGGACCGATAACAGTCGTGTGCAGGGACTGATACATATTCCCTTTGGGCATTGCAATGTAGTCTTTGAAACGTCCCGGAATAGGCTTCCAGGCAGAATGGATAACCCCCAGCACCTCATAACATTCACGAACATCCTCAACAAGTATTCTAACTGCAATAAGATCGTAAATTTCTTCAAATTCTACATTGCGTTTTTCCATCTTTCGATAGATAGAATAAAGGTGTTTGCTACGACCGGATACTTCGCCATGAATCCCGTAAAAATTCAATTTTTCTGATATGATAGCTTTAGCTTCTTCAACAAATGCTTCACGTTCGTGCTTTTTCTGGGATATTTTCTTTACCAGATCAAAGTATATTTCCGGATGTAAATAGCGGAACGAAAGGTCTTCAAGCTCCACCTTTACCCACGATATTCCAAGTCTATTGGCGATGGGAGCGTAAATGTCCATCGTTTCACGGGCAATCCGCCGTTGTTTCACTTCGTCCTGAAACTCCAGGGTTCGCATATTGTGAAGACGGTCAGCTAATTTGACCAGAATGACACGAATGTCGATGGCCATCGCCAGCAACATTTTACGGAAGTTTTCCGCCTGACTTTCTTCCTTTGTCTTGAAGTTTATCTTGCTGATCTTGGTGACACCATCCACCAGAGCAGCCACCTCACTGCCGAACATCTTGGTCAGATCTTCTGATGTTGCCAGAGTGTCTTCGATCGTGTCATGCAGAAAGCCGGTCACAATACTGGGGACATCAAGCTTGAGATCAGCCAGAAGGCCGGCGACCTCCATCGGATGAATGATATATGGCTCACCGGACAGCCTTGTCTGCCCCTGGTGTACCTTGGCACAGTATACATACGCCTTGCGAATCAGATTATGATCAGCAGTCGGATTATACGCTGAAACCTTATCAAGAATGTCATTGAGCCGGATCATACGTTATTCGTCGCCTGTCAAAAAAGTGGGAATATACGGGGAGTAGATAAAAAAAGGGTGGAACCGGAATAATTCCAGTTCCACCCGGGGTGGCAGATTAGGCGCGCTGTTTTTTCGAAACTTCGTAGCTGATTTTACCGGCAGCGATTTCACGAAGAGCAGTGACAACCTGACGATTTTTTGAATCAACCAATGGTTGCGCCCCTTTATAGAGCTGTTTTACGCGCTTAGCAGCCAGTATTACCAGCTGGAATCTGTTTTCTACTTTCTCCAGACAATCTTCAACAGTAACTCGAGCCATGAACTTACTCCTTCCTGCAACTTTAGATGAAAGACTTTTGTACGCTAATTTACTTCATATATCAAACAATTTTCCAACTTTTTCCATCATTCTAAAGGTTTTGCGTCGATGGGCAATGACTATTGCCGCCAATTCCTGGCATGCAACATCAAAATTATCGTTAATAATTATGTAATCATACCAACGTGCTTCCTTAATTTCATCGGCAGCCCGGATAATACGACGTTCAATAACATCCCTGGCATCAGTTGAGCGCCCCTCAAGACGGCGGCGAAGCTCCTCCATACTGGGCGGCATAATAAATACATATACCCCCCCATCGAACTGTTCCTTCAACCTGCGAGCCCCCTGACAATCGATATCCAGAACCAGATCGATCCCGTTTTTTCTGGCCTCTTCAAGTGTACGCAGCGCTGTACCGTACATGTTGCCGTGAACTTCAGCCCACTCGGCAAAAGCATCTTCTTCTACCATCCGCTCAAAAGCCTCATTACTGACGAAATGGTACGCTTCACCCTCTATCTCGCCATCCCTCGGTGCACGAGTCGTGTAACTGACTGACTCTTTCATGTCTGGAAATTTTTTAAATAATTCCCGACAAAGAGACGTTTTGCCGGCACCGGATGGGGCCGAAAGAATAAGAATCAAGCCTTCACGTTTCATCAGATATTCCTCTCAAAATAGTGCCGTTTGGTAAATTAGTAATTGTGCATAATCCGGTCAGACTATTCTACGTTTTGAACCTGTTCCCGCATTTTTTCCATTTCTGCCTTAATCTGAATGACCAGATTTGTAATGCCGGCGTCATTTGATTTCGACCCAATCGTGTTGACCTCCCGATTCATCTCCTGCATCAGGAAATCAAGCTTGCGCCCTACCGGCTCTGAACTGCTGAGCGCCGCGTCAAACTGGCTGAAATGGCTAGACAGTCGAACCAGTTCCTCAGTAATATCAGAGCGATCAGCCAACAATGCAACTTCCTGAGCCAATCGACTTTCGTCCATTTCAGCGCCTTCAAGCAGTTGTTCTAAACGGGATTTCAATTTTTGACGGTATTCCATCACCACCTGCGGTGTCCGCTCCCCTATCAATGCTGCCCACTCGGCAACCTGCTGCCGCCTGGCCCGCAGGTCGTTTGCCAGTGCCTCGCCCTCCCGAAAACGCATACCTTCCAAAGCAATAACAGCACCTTCCACAGCAGCCAGCAGCTGCGGCTGTAATTCCGTTTCATCAAAAACCCCAGCAACCTCTTTCATCACGCCTTTTTGAGACATTATGAGAGAGAGAGGGGCATCCTGTGGTAGATTCAGTTCTTTAGCCAAACGTGTATAGGCATCATAATATCCACGAGCAACGGCCATATCCAATTGCGGAGCTGTATTAGCGGCAGTTGCCTCATCCCACTGCACAGAAATATCAATTTTGCCTCGCTTAAGAACTGAAGCGGCCAGACGTTTCACCTCATTTTCAAATGCATAAAATGATCGCGGCAACCGCACCGAAATTTCACCGTAGCGATGATTGACTGAACGAATCTCGACCAAAAAATTGCCGGTTGGAGCAGTTGCTTCCCCTTTACCATATCCTGTCATGCTTTTGAGCACTAAAACTACCTCCTGAACTTTTCTAACTTGCTAATATTTTTTACGTTCACATACCGTAATTCCTGCTTGTTTGTCCAGCCAATTCCGGTATAGTTCCAGGTATGCCGACACTTAAACTCATTACCAGCTGTTCTCAACAACGCTTGATAGGTGAACTTGCCGACAACCTTGGTTCCTCGCCACTACCTCCACTGGAAAAAGAGAGCATAGTAGTTCTAAGCAATGGCATGGCCCGCTGGATATCCATGGAGCTTGCCGCCCGCCACGGTGTCTCTGCCGGTCTTGACTTCTGCTTTCCAAATGATCTACTCGACCGGAGTTTCAGGTCGATATTTTCTGAATCACAGCAATCATTGCCATTTACCAAAAATTCGCTGACTTGGCGCATAGCTTCGCAGTTGCCTGCTCTCTCGCAACTTGCCGGGTTTGAGCAGATTGCATCATATCTTGGTGATGGCCGCGATGACCGTCGCCTGCTGCAGATTTCCAGATCACTGGCCGACTGTTTCGACCAATATACCATATTCAGGCCGGAGATGGTTTGCGCCTGGGATCATGGTGACGGAAACGATTGGCAGGCCCAGTTATGGCGCGCAGTCAACATCAACAGACAGGGCAGTCATCGGGCGGCTCTTCTGAAAAAACTACAGAGCCATGTTTCAAAAGCCGCTGTACCTAACGGTACTTTACCGAGCCGAGTCAGCCTGTTTGGAATTTCATATCTACCGCCGTTCCATCTTGAAGCTTTGAGATTGCTTTCTACCTATTGCGATGTAACTTGCTATCTCCTCAACCCATGTGGGTTGTACTGGGGAACAATTATCTCGGAAAGTAGGAAGTCCAGACTGGTACTTCAGTCATCCCTCCCAGCAGAAGCGGAAGAATATTACGAAACCGGAAATCCACTTCTCTCTTCACTCGGCACATTAGGCCAGGAATTTTTCGAGACACTTCTTGAATATGGCTTTGAAGTTGAAGAGCTGGACAGTGCGCCAAGTATCGGACTTCTGAATGGCAAAACAGATACCGCCAATATTCTGTCCACAATTCAGAATGATATTCTCTCCCTTTATGACCGTCCATCAAGCACTGTAAAAGAGCCAGTTTCAGAAGATGATCATTCACTACAGATCCACTCGTGTCACGGAACTTTACGAGAGATGGAGATTATCTACGATAACCTGCTGGCACATTTTGATGAATTACCCGGTCTTGAGCCTCGCCACATCGTGGTCATGATCCCGGACATTGAAACCTATGCCCCGTATATCAGCTCCGTTTTTGGCAGCAGGGCCGGACGCCCCCCGCTCCCCTATACCATTGCCGACCGAAGCGTCCGCCGTGAGAGTCCATTTGTTAATGCATTCCTCAAGATTCTTGATACGGCACCAGGTCGTTTTGCTCTCCATGACATACTTGAGCTTCTTGAGCTCCCACCTGTTATGAGTCGATGCAGTCTGGACGAAGATGAGCTTACCGAAATCAATAACTGGCTTAAGGACTGCAACGTCCGCTGGGGGCTTGATGCCGATCACCGTAACGATCTCGGGTTTCCTCGTTACGCAGACTTCAGCTGGCAGGCAGGCCTGGACAGGCTGTTTCTCGGCTACGCCATGGCGCCGGACGATTCCGCAACATTTGGCTCGATACTTCCATACCCTTCGTGTTCCGGGAGCCAGGCGGAGACTCTTGGAAAACTAGCCGAATTCATAGCCATCGTCAGGGAACATAGTGCTCGGCTGAGCACACTTCATACGCTGCCGGAATGGGCCGATATCCTTACCGCAACAATCGATCAGATGCTTCTGGCTGACGGAAACGATGCTGCCGGACCTCTGGCAGTTGCCAAGGCGCTCAATTCACTCCGCGAGGCCTGCACACTCCATGGCTTCACACAATCTATTACACTTAACGCTGTGCGTGACCATCTGTCCGAAATACTTGCCAAAGGTGGCGGCGGTTACGGATTCATGGGGGGCTCTATTACGTTTTGTGCCATGCTGCCTATGCGAAGCATACCTATGAGAGTGGTCTGGCTCGCAGGCATGAATGACGGGCAGTTTCCGCGTACTGAAAGGCCACCCGGATTCAGCCTTATGAACGGCGCACGTCGTCGCGGAGACCGTTCATTGCGTGATGAAGACCGCTACCTGTTCCTTGAAGCGCTCATGGCCGCAGAAGATCGTTTCTGCATCAGCTACAACGGCCAAAGCGATCGCGACAACAGTACTCTGCCGCCGTCAGTGCTGGTCGCCGAACTGATCGACTACGTCACAAAATGCTTTATCAGGACAGATGATAAAACTCCGGCGTCTGTTCTGATCCGGCACCGCCTTCAGGGATTCAGTCCACTTTATTATAACGGCCACGATCCGGCACATCTTTTCAGTTATGATCGAGAAAACTGCCGGGCAATCGAGGCGAGAAGGTTGTCGGGACGTACAGGGCAGGAGTTTTCAGGCGATCAGCTGACGCTTGACAATGAATCGATCATGCAGATTGACCTGATGCAGTTACGCCGCTTTCTGGCAAATCCGGCCGCCGCTTTTCTTGAACAGCGCCTTCGTATAAAGCCATTCAATCCTGCTGAAGAACCGGATGAGTCTGAACCTTTTTCGCTGGACCCACTATCTCGTTACACTCTTTCACAGGAACTTGTCGGACAACTGCTGAAGGGTGCTCAGTACGACGAGTGCCTGACAGCGGCACAATCAAGCGGGACTCTTCCTCCATTATCAACCGGCAAGTCTGCCTTTGATAATGTATGGGAAAAAAGTCGTCAATTTGCCGCGATGCTTGAAGCGCAAATGGGAGCTAAACTGCAGCCTATTACGCTGCAATTTGCCCACAATAACTTACTACTGCATGCCTTTCTTGAAAACTGCCAGAGCGACATTCATCTTCGCTGGCGCTGTGCTGGAATAAAGGGGAAGGATCGGCTCTTAATATGGCTGGACCATCTTTTGCTAAACATTGCCAAGGCTGACGGCTACCCGCTGCAGAGCATGATGATTGCCTCTGACTCTGTTTTGGAACTGTCGCCGGTTGAAAATGCGGCAGAAATCCTGTCTGATCTGCTTGATTTATACTGCGAGGGGATGAAACGGCCACTCCGCTTTTTTTCAGAAACTTCCTGGCACTTTTTAATAGAAGGCCAGTCGAAGGCTGAAATCTGCTGGCGGGGTGATCAAAGGAGAGGTTTACCCGGCGAATGTGATAATCAGTCAGTACTCCTATGCTTCGGGAACGAGGATCCATGGGGGGAGGAGTTTTACACACTGGCAGAACGGGTATATGGGCCGCTTATTGCGGTCATGAAGTAAAACAATCTCAGCAGGTCATGCATGTTCGATAAAAGCATAAAATCAAAACAGCAGTATCGTTATGCTTAAAACAGCAGGCTGATCTTCAGGCTGATGCCACTGATGGAGGGACAGTCCTGCTGTTGTGCAACCCTGATCCGCTCCTGCGGTTCGATGATTTCATTTGGAGGATTATAGGCCATAGTCATTGAAACAGTGCGACGCTGTACCACTAAATCACCATTCTTGTTGAGAAAAATATCTACTGGCCTTTTGATTGCCTGACGGACATTTACAGGTGCGTTAAATCGGTCAATATCGGCATGCAGCAGCAACAGCGGTTCTGCATGAGATGCATAAGGTATCGTAAAAAGAGTAAGTGCAACAACAGGAATCAACTTCATAAAAAGCGAACATATTGTTTTACTCTCAAAGCCTGACATTACTGCCTCCTTCTGCCTGACTTGTGTCAGGTGCCGCTTACCGCAACAAAAAAGCCGGGACGCCAATACCATTGTAGATATTTCGGCGACCCGGCTGTCTCAGAGAGACCCAATAGGCTTTCCGTCCCACCCTTGCGGATGGTTTAGTATTTTCGTATATCCAACTATTTTCTCAATTAAAGAGCATAAAACGTGCCTTTTTTGTATTTTGCGTTAGTTCCTTGCTGTAGGCGGATTAGCTTAGAATAGTCGCGATGAAGCTGTATTGAAACATTATTAAATGACGAATTTTGCTGTTCACAAGTGACGTTTTTCCGCACTAAAAACATTCTGACATCAAACCAGGTCACACAACATGCTGAAATATTGTTACTTTCAAATTGCATTATTACTAGCCAAACTTGATCAAAGCTGCGCCTGCCATTATGAACAGAGCCGAAAGCAGTCTGATCCTGCCATAGGATTCTCTTAGAAAGATGATGCCGATCAAGACACCAACAACAATACTTACCTGCCTGACCGGTACGGCATAGCTTACCGGCGACAGGTTCAGTCCGTAGCGGAAAGTCAGGAAGGATGCCATCATAATCGGGCCACTGATCAGGATCAACCGCCAGTGTTCGCGCAACTCTTCACCGATCAGAGAGCGGTATTTAGGGCGGAATATATTGAAGGACATCAGGATAAACATGATCAACACGAGCAGATAAGTGAAATATAGCGGTGAATAGTTCCTGACACCACTCTTTTCGGCGATTGAACCAATTGAATATATGAAACCTGCCGTCAGGGCGTCACGTACCGATGGAGTCCGCAGGTTACGGAATGGACGCACCATTTCACTCAGTGTCAGACGCTGCATCTGGATCGAGTAAGTACCGAAAACCACCAGCAGGATGCCGCACATACCTGCAGCAGAAAGGCGTTCTCCCAACAGTGTCATCCCCCAGATCGGTACATAGATCATTGAGGTCTGGCAGAGGGGATAGACAACTGACATGTCGCCGCCACGGTAAGCCCGACCGTTGAAGAGGTGATAAAGCACGAAACATAACGCACCGAGAGAGACCATCAGCAGGGTATGAATATCGGGGCGGCAGAACGATTCAGACAGGAACGGGAGGATGATGGTAAATAGACTTCCTGAGGCAACGAACATCCACCATATAAAAACTGTTTTGTGACGGCTCCGCTTCACCAGCAGATTCCAGAGTGCATGCATGACAGCAGAAATGATTATGAGGGTAAAGGCGAGTGGACTCATCGCAGCACTATAGCCGATGATAGCAAGTTTGTGTCAGTAAGTTTTTCATCCTGAGTCCCTCCACAAACAAAAGCCCCGCGTACATGTGTACGCGGGGCTTTTGTTTGTGGAGGGAGATAACTTTCTACAAACCGAGCTGTTTAAAGAAATCCGTGCCTTTGTCATCAACCAGAATGAAGGCCGGGAAGTTCTCAACCTCAATTTTCCAGACCGCTTCCATCCCGAGTTCAGGAAAATCGATACATTCGACTTTCTTGATATTTTCTTCAGCCAGAACTGCGGCAGGTCCACCGATTGAACCGAGGTAGAAACCACCGTATTTCTTACAGGCATCCGTTACCTGCTGGCTACGGTTTCCTTTGGCAATCATGATCAGAGAGCCGCCCTTGGACTGAAGCTCATCAACGTATGAATCCATACGTCCGGCTGTAGTGGGACCGAATGAACCTGAAGCCTTGCCAGCAGGAGTCTTTGCCGGTCCGGCGTAGTATATCGGATGATTGAGCAGATATTCCGGAAGCGGTTTGCCGCTGTCCATTATCTCCTTGAATTTGGCGTGGGCAATGTCACGCCCTACGACGATCGTTCCTGAAAGCAGCAGCGGAGTTGATACCGGATGTTTGGTCAGTTCGGCCAGAATTTCCTTCATCGGCTTGTTAAGGTCGATCTTGACGCCATGCTCATGCTTACCACGATACTGCGCAGGGATCAGGCGTCCTGGATTGCGATCCATCTCCTCCACAAACAGTCCGTCCTTGGTGATCTTGGCCTTGATATTACGATCTGCCGAGCAGGATACCGCCATACCTACCGGGCAGGAAGCGCCATGACGGGGAAGGCGAATTACACGCACGTCGTGAGCAAAGTATTTACCACCAAACTGGGCTCCGATGCCGAGTTTCTGAGCAGCTTCAAGCAGCCTGTTCTCCATTTCTACATCACGGAAAGCCTGTCCATGTTCATTGCCGCTTGTGGGCAGTCCGTCAAGCTCCTTGGCTGTAGCCAACTTAACCGTTTTCATACAGGAATCAGCAGAGGTGCCGCCGATAACAAATGCAATGTGATAAGGGGGACAGGCGGCCGTACCGAGATATTTCATCTTCTCAACAAGGTACTTGAACAGCTTATCAGGTGTCAGAAGCGCCTTTGTTTCCTGATACAGCATGGTTTTATTGGCGGAACCGCCGCCTTTAGCCATAAAAACGAATTTGTAGTAATCACCATCCGTCGCAAGAATATCGATCTGGGCAGGCAGATTGGTGCCGGTGTTGATTTCTTCGTACATATCGAGCGCTACTGTCTGTGAATAGCGCAGGTTTTCTTCGGTATAGGTCTTGTAGATTCCCTTGGAAAGCCATTCTTCGTCCTTGACTCCGGTCCAGATCTGCTGACCCTTCTTGGCGGCAACTGTTGCAGTACCGGTATCCTGGCAGAGCGGCAGATCAAGATTGGCGGCGATCTCGGCATTACGCAGGAAAGCCAGGGCAACGCCCTTGTCGTTCATTGATGCTTCCGGATCGCTCAATATCTTGGCAACCTGCTCATTGTGGGCAGGGCGGAGCAGAAAGGAAACATCCTTCATCGCCTCATTGGCAAGTATAGAAAGCGCCTCAGGGAATACTCTCACGACATCTTTATCGGCAAACGTCTCAACCTGTATATATTTTTCCGAACCTTCAATTTTACGGTATTTCGTTTCATCTTTTGCAAGTGGGAACGGATCCTGATAAATAAACGGTTTGACAGACATCGGAACTCTCCTTTTTAGTAAGTTAGAAATTATTTCCTGCGGTATTTTTCAGGAAATAATTTCGTTAACGCACTCATCCTGTTTATCAGGGCCAAGACTAGATGGCAGATGGACGATCTATCGTACAGATCGTGATAGTGTATACAATTACGAGAAGTAGTTTAGTAATGCAAACCGTCTTAGAAATCAAGGCAAAATTTAGGCTCACATATACTGGCAACGAAGCAGCTTGACACCTTCTTTAAAAAGCACCTGCATTTTGTTTGGGACAATGACTGCTTTCACAATTCCGGCACCAAACACAGGATGAATTATGAGACGCTTGACCAAATATCTGCCATTCATGTCATATTGGAGTGCTTTTTCATAATCGAATGTGGGATGAAGTGACGCCCACTCTTCACGCTCGACTTCAGCAGGATCTTTCCTGGAAGCACGTGGAGCAGCAGAGGCTGAACGGGGTTTGCTGGCTGCCGAAGCCTTGGGAAGTTTTGCCTCTTTTACAGCTGGGGGCGGATAATAGTTGTGCACACCATTACAAGTATTGCATTCAACCCTTACGACTTTTTCTTCCACCATGGCAACAATTCTGTGATTCAGCACTTCGCGACACTTGGTACAACGGGACTCAATAATGTCACCTGCCGATAATTTTCGAGTAGTCATTTGTTTCCTTCTGTTCTGCGGGTTATTTCGTTAAGTAAAAACGATTGGCTTTAGCATACTTCATAAATTTTCAGCAAAAAAGCCGCTCATCAGCATCACAGCTGGTGAGCGGCTTTACATTTGAATGGGAAAAACGGGCCGGTCTTAAACCACCCGCTTATCGATAACTCTCTCAGCCTTTCCCTCGTGACGCGGTATACTGTTTGGCTCAACCAGTTTAACCGTCACGCCAACACCGAGTACAGAGTCAATCCTTTTTCCGACCATATCAAGGAAAGCACGCTGTTTTTTCATTTCGTCAAAGAAGATATTTTCCCTTACCTCAATACAAACCTCCAGCACATCCAATGCACCTTTACGATCGACGACAAGCTGATAGTGCGGCTCGCACCCTTCTATTGCAACCAGCACCTCCTCAATTTGCGAAGGAAAGACGTTAACTCCCTTGATAATCAGCATATCATCAGAGCGCCCCATAGTCTTCTTCATTCTGACCATGGTTCTGCCACATTGGCAGGCAGCATGATCAAGACTTGTGATATCGCGTGTACGATAGCGAATCATCGGGAAGGCTTCCTTGCTGATTGTCGTCAGTACAAGTTCACCAACGCTACCGGGTGGCAGTACACGGCATGTTTCAGGATCAATTATCTCCGCGATAAAGGCATCCTCGGAAATATGCATGCCTTTTTTGTACTGACATTCACCCGCAACACCCGGACCGATAATTTCAGAAAGGCCGTAGTTATCTGTTGCGCTGATCATAAGACGCGATTCAATCTCGGCACGCATCGCCTCAGACCATGGTTCGCCACCAAAAAGACCAAACTTTAAGGACAACGTCTGCGGGTCTATACCCTGTTTTTCGATCATATCGGCAAGAGTGATTGCATAACTTGGAGTACAGACAAGCGCGGTAGACTTGTAATCCTGCATGATCATGATCTGCTTATCGCTATTCCCCCCGCTCATCGGTATGACAGCAGCACCAATAGTCTCCGAACCGTAATGCAGCCCGAATGCGCCGGTAAACATGCCATAACCGAAAGCTATCTGTACGACATCATCGTGAGTAACCCCGGCAGCAGTCATGATTCGCGCCACCAGATTGGACCACATTTTAAGATCGTTTTTTGTATACCCGACAACAGTCGGTTTCCCGGTTGTGCCTGACGACGAGTGTATCCGAACAATTTCACGCAACGGGACTGCAAACATTCCGTATGGATAATTGAGGCGTAAATCTTCCTTGGTTGTAAACGGCAGTTTTGAGAGATCAGATAATGAAGAGACATCCTCGGGAACGATGCCTAGTTCATTAAACTTGGTACGATAACAGGGCACATTTTTGTAGGCACGATTCAATGTTGCCTGAAGACGCTCCAACTGGAGCTGTTCGAGCTCTTCACGTGGCATACATTCGTGTTGTGAATCCCATATTTGACTAGACTGCATGTATAAAACCCTCGCTACTGAGTTTGAATCTATTCTGCGTGTGTTAATGCCGCATCTATCAACTGTTTAATGGTAGTCGCTGCTTCTTCCAGCGGAAGCAACTGAACTTCGCCGGTCGAGCGAATCTTCATCTCGACTTTTCCTTCGGCTAGCCCCTTGCTGCCGACAACAATCCGGAGCGGAATTCCAATCAAATCGTTATCTTTGAATTTTATACCAGGTCGTTCGTCGCGATCGTCGAAAAGCACTTCAATGCCGAGTTTTTCAAGGCAGAAATAAATCTCTTCGGCAGCAGCCATGACGCCTGCGTCTTTCGTATTAACAGCAACGACTGAACAATGAAAAGGAGCGATTGCAATTGGGAAAATAATGCCATTTTCGTCATGGTTCTGTTCTATAGCCGCTGCAACGGTGCGACCGATACCAATGCCGTAACAACCCATAAAAACTGTCTGTTCTCTGCCATTGGCGTCAAGATAGGTAGCGTTCAATGCCTTGGAATATTTTATTCCCAGCTTAAAGACGTGTCCGACTTCAATCCCGCGCCACATCTCGAGCTTGCCGGCATCACAACGCGGACAGGCATCACCCGCCTCAACGGTTCGTATATCGGCAAAACCGGAAACTTCGAAATCCCGACCGCGATTGGCATTGATATAATGCTGATCAACTTCATTGGCACCCAGCACAACATTGGTCATACCCTGTACAACCCTGTCGGCAATGACAGGAATTTCCTGTTTAAGCCCGATCGGTCCGAGGAAACCGACTGGTGAGCCGGTACAGGCAAGAATTTGTTCTTCGGTTGCCATCTGAATTTCATCCCATCCCAGATGATTCTTAAGTTTAAGCTCGTTGAGTTCATGATCACCACGCAACAGTGCCATGGCAAGTTCATCGCTATCAGAAGCGTAAACGAGCGTCTTTATTGTTTTATCCGCAGTAACATCCAGAAAAGAAGCAACATCAGCTATTGTCTTCATTTCAGGTGTTGAGACCTTCTGTAATGGTTCAATCTTTGAGCTAGATACTACTGAATACAAAGGTGATTCGGCTTTTTCAACATTTGCGGCATACCTACATGCATCGCAGGAAACAATGGCATCTTCTCCTGAATCTGCCAGCACCATGAACTCATGTGAAGAAGATCCGCCAATACTGCCGGTGTCAGCTTCTACCGCTCTGAAATTGAGGCCGCAGCGCTCGAAAATACGCATGTAAGCACTAAACATCCTGTTGTATGAAAGATCTGCGGCATCACTATCTACATCAAATGAATAGGCATCTTTCATTATAAATTCACGACCACGCATCAGACCGAAACGAGGGCGAATCTCGTCGCGAAACTTGGTCTGAACTTGATAAAAGTTAAGCGGCATCTGCCGATAGCTTTTTATCTCACGCCGTACCATATCGGTAATGACCTCTTCGTGGGTCGGTCCCATACAAAATTCAGCATCTTTACGGTCTTTGAAGCGCAACAGTTCTTTGCCGTAAAAAGCCCAGCGACCTGACTCCTGCCAAAGCTCAGCAGGCTGAACACTAGGCATTAACATCTCTATTGCACCTGCTTTATTCATCTCTTCGCGGACAATGTTCTCAAATTTGCGAATTGAGCGCAGACCGAGCGGCAGATAGTTGTAAATCCCGGAAGCAAGCTTGCGGATCATCCCGGCTCTTAACATCAGCTGGTGAGAAACCACCTCGGCGTCTGAAGGAGTCTCCTTGATAGTCGGTATGAAATAGCGAGAATAAAGCATGTGTAGGTCACTTTCTTAGGCGCTTGGCGCACTTATACTGTTTGATCTGGATTGTCACTTACCGTACTAAATCAGGTTATATTTTGTCAGCATAGCTTTTAGTGTTTCGCTACGGAATGGCTTAACGATGTAATCATCGCAGCTATTGTCCAGGATCGCCTGTGAAATATCCTTGGATGAACCACTCGAGGAAATCATAAAGATCTTGGTACGTATATAGCCGGCAATGGGGAGCGATTCCTCACGAGCCCTTATGTCACGAACCATTTCGTGACCGTCAAAATCGGGCATAAAAACATCCGAACAGATAAGATCATAAGGATGCCCATCAGCTATTGCCTTCTCAAAAAGTTCATATCCGATCCTGCCGTTTGCGGCGGTGTCACAGACAGCAAACTCAGACATGAATTCTGCGAGAATTTTACAGCTCAGATTATCGTCATCAACAATAAGAAATCTCTTCACGCAGAGCACCCCATATTACAGATTATCGATTTCTTCCATCAATGCGTCTGCCAGATTGCCTTCTGGCACTTTACGAATGATTTCGCCATGACGGAAAATGAGTCCTTCTCCTTTTCCTCCAGCGATACCAACATCCGCTTCACGTGCTTCACCAGGACCGTTAACCGCACAACCCATGACAGCAACCGTAATTTGTTTATCAATCCCCTGCAACCGTCTTTCAACATCCTCAGCCACCCGGATCAGATTAATCTGGCACCGCCCGCAGGTGGGACAGGAAACAAAATTTATCCCGCGCTGGCGCAACCCTACGGCTTTAAGAATGTCATAACCTACCCTTATCTCGTCTTTCGGCTCACCGGTCAACGAAACTCGCATCGTATCACCAATCCCGTCGGCCAGCAGAATTCCAAGCCCGACTGACGACTTGATTGTCCCCGAGAATAGTGTACCCGCCTCGGTAATTCCAATATGCAGCGGGTAGTCAGACTGCTCTGAAAAAAGGCGGTACGCAGCCACTGTTTTCATCACATCAGATGCCTTAAGAGATATCTTGATCTCTTGATAATTCAAATCTTCAAGAATACGAATATGCCCCATGGCCGATTCAACCATAGCCTCGGCTGATGGGTGCCCATATCGTTCTAATAGCTCTTTTTCAAGCGAACCGGCATTAACTCCGATCCGAATCGGTACCTTGCGCTCTGCAGCAGAAGCAACAATTTCGGCAACCTTCCACTTTTCCCCGATATTGCCTGGATTGAGCCTCAGTCCATCTATTCCGCCCTCAAGAACCTGAAGCGCCAGTTTATAGTCGAAATGGATATCGGCAACAACCGGGATGGGGCTCATCTGCTTGATCTGTGCGAGGGCATGGGCGGCATCCAGATCTGGCACCGCACAACGGACGATTTCGCAGCCGACTTCTGCAAGCCCCTTGATCTGGGTTATTGTGGCGGGCACATCACGTGTGTCGGTACTGCACATTGACTGTACGGAACATGGTGCATCACCGCCAATTGCCACTCGACCAATATGTATTTGTCTGGTCATTTTTTTCACGGGGGGACATAGTGCCAAAGGCGGGCTGGAAAGTCAAGAACGGCGCGTAGATTCAGTGCTGCATCTGCTTGCACATCTGACAATCTATAACTGTTTGTCCGGCATTTCAATTTTGCCGTACGTATACCAATATGCGCCAGCTACAAAAATAACACCGCCAACTACATTGCCAAGGGTAACCGGCAACAGGTTTGTGATAAAAAAGTTATAAAAGTTCAGAGCAGGGTTTGGTGAAGAAATTTCATTCGAGATTAACAGGCCGGTAGGAATGTAATACATATTGGCAATAGAATGTTCAAATCCGCTTGTAACAAATGTCATAATCGGTACATAGCACGCGAAAATTTTTCCGGTAATATCCTTGGCAGCAGTAGCCATAAACACGGCAAGGCAAACCAGCCAGTTGCAAAAAATTCCGCGTGTAAAAGCGGCCGAAAAAGAGAGCTGACACTTGACAGTAGCAGTGCGGATTGCATTTTCAGCAACGCTCCCCTGTTCCCAGAGACGCGTTTCAAACATTAGCCAAGCGAAGAACAGAGCACCAACAAAATTGCCAATAAGGACAATTGACCAGTTTTTGGCAAGACGGCTCCACGATATTTCACCATGAAGAGCCGCCACGGCAAGTAAACTGTTACCGGTAAACAGCTCTGCTCCGCAGACAACTACAAGCATCAACCCAACAGAAAACAGACTCCCACCCAAAAACCTTGCGACTCCCAATCCTACAAAATGAGAAGCGTCCTGAGTGACGACTGTTGACAACTGGGCTCCGAAAGCGATGTAAAATCCGGCAAGAAGGCTGAGGACTATCGTGCGACCGATGTTTTGGCTTAAAACGCGGCGACCGTTTCTGGCTATGGCATGAGCCGTTTCACAAGGAGTTAAAAAACGTTTGTGATCATGACTCATAACATTCACCCGAAACTGAACATTTTAGGATGGTTAACAAAAAAGGGAGCAGCTTATTAAGCAAACCCCCTCTGAATTTGTTTGGTGGAGGTTAACGGGATCGAACCGATGACCTCGTCGCTGCCAGCGACGCGCTCTCCCAGCTGAGCTAAACCCCCACAGGTGAGCCGTGTTTTTAGCAAACAAAATCTGGCCTGTCAATGCTTTTCTGTCTTACAAACAGGAAACCGCAAGCCACCATCACCTTGACGCCCTCCATGAATCCGGTGTATAGGTTCAGAAACTGAATATCATGCAAATAATCCGGAGACAATTCTATATGCCGCACACTGATCTGACCTGGAACACAGCCCTGCTCTACCCTGCCCCCGATTCGCCTGAACTTGAAGCCGACCTTGGTTCTTTCGAACAACAGGCCGCCGGATTTCGGGATACATATTTCGAAAAGGTAGCGGCGCTGGATAATATTGGGCTATTGAACGCAATCAAAGAGTATGAAGCTCTTCAGAACCACATGGCAAAACCGTTTTGCTACGCCCACCTGCTATTTGCTGCTGACTCTGGCAATGAGGTCTACAGAGCTCTTTCACAGCGTTGTTCCGAACTCGGCAGCCGACTATCCCAGCAGTTGCTGTTTTTTGATCTTGAACTGATGGAGATTGATGACGACCGCTTCAAATCATTCTGTTCGCTTCCTGAAGCATCCAACTACATTCATTTCCTTGAAGGAATCCGCAAATTTCGCCCCCACACTCTCAAAGAGAATGAAGAGAGACTCCTGACACGCAAAGACTTGACCGGAATTCGTGCATTTACCAAATTGTTTGATGAGCTCTCAGCGTCATTCAGCTATCAAATGGAACTGGATGGCGAACAGCGTGAATTCACCGGCGAAGAGCTTCTCTCACTGCTGCACCACACATCACCCGATGTCCGATTCCGGGCAATGACACTTTTCCTGGAACGTCACGGCGAGCACGGCATAGTCTACAATTCAGTGTTTAACAACATGGCTCTCGATCATGGGCAGGAAATGGAGTTGCGCCAGTATAGTACGCCGATACAGCCGACCAATATCGGCAATGAAATCCCTGACGAAGCCGTTGAGCACCTGATGAGCGTAACCGAAGCTAATTACGGGCTGGCCCAGGAATATTTTCGCATCAAGGCCGGCATGCTCAAAATGAATAAACTGCGCAACTGCGATATCTATGCTCCGGTGGCCGAAACAGAACGGAAATATACCTTTGATGAGGCCAGAGATGTAGTGGTTGATTCATACCGGGAGTACAGCTCCGAGTTCGGTAACATTGTAGATGCCTTCTTCACCGAACGACGCGTTGATGTACTACCACGTACCGGGAAATCGGGTGGTGCCTTTGCCATGGGAATATCACCGGATTTACCGCCTTTTCTGCTTCTGAACTTCACCGGCACACTACGAGATCTTGCCACAATCGCCCATGAAGCAGGGCACGGCCTGCATTTTGTAATTTCTCAGAAGCAGAGCGCGTTAAACTATCATGCGCCGCTGCCACTAGCCGAGACCGCGTCGGTATTCGGTGAAATGCTGCTGACCCGCAGACTGCTTGATAACGAACAGGATCCGGTTGTGCGCAGATCATTGCTCTGTGCCAAAATTGAGGACATCATCGCCACTACCTTCCGCCAGACCGTGTTGACAAGGTTCGAGCTGCGCCTGCACAACGAGCGCACCGGGGGATTGCTCTCAAATGACCGCATTGCCGAAATCTGGCTAGAGGAGAATGGCAAGCTGTATGGCGATACCGTCGAGATGATTCCCGCCTATCGCTGGGGATGGAGCTATATCAGCCATTTCATCCATAGCCGTTTCTACTGTTATTCCTACACATTTGCCGAACTGCTGGTGCTGGCACTCTTTCAGAAGTATCGCGAAGAGGGAGATTCTTTCAAGCCGGGGTATCACGCACTGCTTGAATCCGGCGGGGCGCTTTCACCAGCCGACACCGCCCAACTTGCCGACATTGACATCACTGATAGCGGATTTTGGCAAAAGGGGTATGATGTTCTGGCAGGTCTGATTGAAGAATTGAAGTTGATCGCCTGATTTTAAATGCATCGATAATTCGAGGTTTATTGATATGGCTATTTATGAAAAAGAGATTCTGGAAGCGCTCAGCAGTTCGCGTATCCTGACCTCGATGATTACCCCTGCAGTCCTGATTTCTGCGTGCGGAACGCTGATATTTTCGACCTCGGCCCGTCTGGGGCGCATCTTTGATCGGGTCAATGTCATGAAGAGCGAAGTGGAAGCGATAATCACCGGTAAAATATCATATCCGGATGAACGGATGAAACATCTGCGCGATCAGATCGGCCTGCAGAGACGGCGGGCAAGATTGATTCAAAAGTCTATGGTATCCTTGTATTCCGCTACGTTACTATTTGTAACTTCAAGCCTTGCTATAGCAGTAAATGTCGCCTACGGCGACAATGATCAAGGTTGGATTCCAACATTAATTGCCCTCTGCGGCGGTCTTTTCCTCTTTGCAGCTTCCGCATTATTATTATACGAAAGCCGCTTTAATCTTCGCTTTGTCCACCGTTCGATCGATTTTATCGAATTCCTTGAAAACAAAGCGGAGGAGCAGAATAAAACAGCTCCTCCGGATTTATAACCGACTGCTTCTAACCTTTTAACCCGACCTCTTTCGCCAGCGCCCGCCAGGCAGGCAGACTCCGCTCAATCATCCCGATATCAAAACAGTAGGCAATCCGGAAGAATCCTGGTGCACCAAAACCTGCCCCCGGCACCAACAGGATGTGATGCTTCTGGGCACGTTTAACAAACTCGATATCATCGGCTAACGGCGATTTCGGAAACAGATAAAAGGCTCCGTCTGGCTTGACGACAGTGAAGCCCATTCCAGACAATTCGTTCACCAGTAAATCCCGCTTTGCCTGATAAGCAGCAACATCAACCGATTCATCCTGCAACCTGGCTACCAGTCGCTGCATCAAGGCCGGGGCGTTAACAAAACCGAGTACTCGATTACTGAAAACGGCACCCTCCATAAACTGCCCTGAAGTTGCCATGCGTGGATTGGCAGCCAGATAGCCGATCCGCTCGCCCGGAAGGGCAAGATCTTTGCTGTGTGATGTTACAATGATAGAGCTTTCTACCAATGGAAAAATATTCGGCACCTGCTGACCATCAAAGGCAATGCGGGCATAAGGTTCGTCCGATATGACATAGATCAGATGGCCGTTGCGCTCATGAATTTTCTTAAGCACATCCCCAAGCCGTTTAAGGCTTTCTGCCGGATAGATGACTCCGGTCGGGTTGTTGGGTGAACAGATAATAATAGCCCGTGTTTTTGCGGTGATTGCTTTTTCAATAGCTTCGATATCAAGCTGGAATGTATCGCGGTTTGTCCAGACCTCAACCGGCACACCGCCATGATTGTCGATGTAAAATTTGTATTCAACAAAATAGGGGGCAAGTATAATTACCTCTTCCCCATGGTTGAGAATGGTTTTGAGCACAACATTTAGTGCCCCGCCCGCGCCGCAAGTCATAATGATATTGTCGGCCGGAACGGTAAGACCGGCATCCCTGGATATTTTTTCAGCTACGGCGCCTCGAGTTTCAGCATACCCGGCATTATTCATATAGCGATGCATTCCCGGCAGCGGGTTCTGCGCCAATGCCAGTAATTCACGACTAAAGGATTCTGGTGGTTCAACATCAGGATTGCCAAGTGTAAAATCATAAATTTTATCAGCGCCAAATTCCTGCCGTAGCCGTTCCCCTTCTTCGAACATCTTGCGAATCCAGGATGATTTTGATATTTGACTGGCGATCTTCATAGCAATGGCCATTACAATTCCCTCCATGATAAGTTTCTGATACGATGACAAGCGCGAAATATTACAGTAATTCACGGAGAACTCAAATGGAAATTCCTCCGTATCCCGGGTCACGCCAGATTACTATAGCAGACAAACCGCTCCTGGACCGATTGTGTCACGACATTCAGCCACGTGTTTCCGAACTGAGCTTTGCCGGTCTTTATCTGTTCCGACTGGCTCACAAATACCGATTGTCAACAGCAGCAGGTTCAATAGTAGTGTTTGGAAAGGGGTATGACGGGTCGGACTATTTTCTGCCGCCACTCGGTGGAGATATTGCACAAGCTCTTAAAATCATGTTCAGTCACGGCCATTCTCTGTACGGAACTGATGATCTGTTTGCCGCCAGATACCTAAAAGAAGACAATCTACATATTACCGAACTTCGTGACTCCTGCGACTATCTCTACCTGCGCGAGGAGTTGGCAACTCTGCCGGGAAGCCGCTTTCACAAGAAAAAAAACCGGATCAACTATTTTATCAACCGCCATGATTACAGTGTTAAGCTCTTTTCCGAGGAGAATCTCGATGGCTGTCTGAACCTTCTGGACAGATGGACTCTGAGTTTCGGCAATGAAATCAGCGGATCGATCCGCATGGAAAGTGGAGCAGCCTCAGAAGCTTTAATCTCCGCTGAAGAACTTGGACTTGATGGGGTCGTTATTACTGTGAACAATAGCGTGGCGGCCTTCGCTCTCGGAGAACAACTTAATAATAATACCGCAGTATGCCATTTCGAAAAGGCCGATCCATTCAAAGAGGGGCTGTATCAACTTGTAAATAGAGAGTTTGCTAGGATGTTGTTTCAGGAGTGCCGTTACATTAACCGAGAACAGGATCTGGGTGACATTGGGCTTCGTAACGCAAAGTTGTCGTATCATCCGGTGGAGCTGGTGAAGAAATATTTGGTAACATGTCCCAATCATAAAGATTTTGTTGCACTTTAAAAAAATACATAGTAAAAGACTTGTTCTTTTAAAGACGGCATTTTTGCCGAAATCTCCTTGTTCCGGGTAAGACCGGGGCTCGAATCCGTGAGGAGGATTACCAACATGAGGAAGTACGAAACAATTTTCATCCTCCAGCCTGAACTGAGCGAAGACGACATCAAGTCGGTCACCACAAAGGCTCAGGACGTCATCTCGTCGTATAAAGGCGAGTGTCTCAGAATGGATGACTGGGGTATCAGGAAACTGGCCTATCCCATCAAGAAGTCTGCCAGAGGCCGTTATTACTATCTCCGTTTTGATGGTGACAGTGCTCTTATCGCCGAACTTGAGCGGCGTCTGAGACTGGATGACAAGGTGCTGCGTTACCAGAGTGTAAACATCACCGACCTGCCAGAGCGTGCACCGGAGAAAAAAGTTGAACTACCGGATGCCGTAACGGAAGAGACTGTGGAAGAAACACCCGCCGCTGAAGAAGCCGCTGAATAATTTCCTGGAGGAGATATACTCATGAGTGACGAAAGACCAGCTACAACATCATCTTATCAGCGCCCAGCAGGCGGACCGGGACAGCGTCCAGCAGGCGGACCGGGACAGCGTCCAGCAGGCCCAGGAGCACAGGGCGGACCACGTAAAAGACGCCCTTTTCAGCGTCGCAAAGTATGCCGTTTTTGTGCAGAAAAGAACCTGGTTATCGACTATAAAGAACCCCGTACGCTCCGCTTTTTTATTACAGAGCGTGGCAAAATTGTTCCGCGCAGGATTTCAGGAAACTGTGCTGCTCACCAGCGACACATTACTGAAGCCATCAAGCGGGCCAGAAACATTGCTTTACTGCCGATTGCCGCCAATCACGCAGTAAACTGATTCCATCTGAATGAATTTTAAATCAACTGCCGACCATGAATTGCATGTACGCTTGAAAGCGTCATTGCTTGGAGTGGTCGGTTCGTTTGTTCTGTTTGCTGCCTATCTGGCAATTCCACCGATTGGAATTTTTTCAGGTATACTGGCACCTTTCCCCGCAGCGTATAACCGCCTGGTTAGTGGCCGGATATCATCCTTTATCGTTATCATCGGTGCGACTACAGCAATAACAGCACTGTTTGGGGTCTTTGCCGGCCTTATGTATCTTGGGATGTGCGGAATGATTGGTTTTTTAATGCCGGAACTTCTTTTTCGTGGTTTCAGCGGAAGCCGGGCTATCTTTTGGACAACGGCAGCTAATCTTCTAATTTTTTCTGCCGGTTTCATTATATACAGCTCAGCTTCCGGTATTAATCTGCAAGCATTGGTTTCAACCGAAATTTCAAGCAGCTTGAAACAGGCGGTTGCCATATACGAAAAAAGCGGGGTTACAGGCGAAGACCTGGAACTGATCAAACGTTCAATGGCTACTGCAGCTGAAATGTTACAACGACTTTACCCGGCTCTTGTTACAGCACTGCTTGTTCTTATCGCTGGTTGCAATCTTGCCCTTCTGAGAAAGACCATAGCAAAAAAGGCTGTAAATATTACTATCGAGGATTTCAGCACATTCAAAAACCCGGATCTGCTCGTCTGGATTTTGATTGCTTCTGGATCTATTCTGTTGTTGCCGATGTCCATAATTACGACACCTGCACTCAATATTTTGCTTGTTGTCGCCCTACTCTATTTTTTCCAGGGTATGGCGGTTATATCGGCCTTGATTAAAAAGCATTCTGTCCCGGCTTTCATGCGGATACTTTTTTACGTAATGCTTATCATCCAACCATACCTGCTGGCAATAGTCGCCAGCATTGGACTATTCGATCTCTGGGTTGATTTCAGAACCCCAAAAACACAGGAAAACCTGTAACTACTTAACAGGCTCGAAAGGAGAAAAAATGAAAGTTATTCTGAATGAGAACATTGAAACATTGGGTCACATTGGTGATGTTGTAAAGGTGGCACCAGGCTACGCACGTAACTACCTGCTCCCTAAAAAGCTGGCCGTTGTGGCAACTGAGGGCAACGCCAAGGCTCTTGAACACACAAAACGCCAAATGGCTTACAAGAAGAACAAGGCTCTTGATTCCGCAAAAAATCTCGTAGCAAAGCTGGAAGCGCTATCAATTATTCTGACACATAAAGCCGGCGAAGAGGGCAAACTGTTCGGCGCAGTCACCAACATGGAAATTGCTGCCTACCTGAAGGCCAATGGCTTCGACATTGATCGCAAGAGTATTGTTCTTGCCGATGTTATCAAGCATACTGGTGAATTTTCTGCTTCGGTAAAGATTCATCCTGAAGTAACTGCAACGTTGAAGATTACTGTAGCAGCTGCTTAGTCCACGCATTATCACTTAAATAGAGCCCACAGATTTTAGTTCTGTGGGCTCTGTTTTTTTTGCAATCTGCTTGACTACAGCGTTTGACACCTTGCAGTTACATCATGTTATGCTATTCTATTCGCATGCCTGCATCCGCAATAACTCCACATATTCTGGAATCACTCCGGGATCCCTCTGCATATCCTACTCAGACCAGCACTGTTGAACTGATTCAAACACATGTTTCCTGGCTGTTCCTCACCGATACCCACGTTTTCAAGCTAAAAAAACCGGTTAATTTTGGTTTTCTCGATTTTTCTACTTTAGATCTCCGTTGTTTTTACTGCCATGAGGAAGTCCGACTCAATCGACGTCTCTGCCCGGATATTTATGAACAAGTTATCGAGCTTCGTGAAACGGAGACAGGAGCCGCTTTTGTCGGTGACGGGAAGACCATTGACTACGCTGTTATGATGAAACGTCTCCCTTCTGACAGAATGCTTGACAAACTCATTGACAGCGGCTGTATTTCAGAGAAAGAAATAAAGATCGTTGCACTGGAAATAAGCAGGTTCCACTCTAACGCTCCCACATCGCCGTATATTTCAACATTTGGATCTCTGGAACAAATTCAGTTGAATTGGCAAGAAAATTTTGATCAGATGCTGAAACTCAGAGCCTCGACTCTCCCAATAACTACATGCAAAAACATCCAGACCTTTATCAAAACATTTACTGAATCGAACCGCACTCTGTTTTCTGAAAGAATTGATCATGGTTATATCCGTGAATGCGATGGGGACATACACCTCGGAAACATCTGCCTGCTGAACAGTATCGCATATATATTCGACTGCATTGAATTTAACGAACGTTTTCGTTATTCTGACACCGCTGCCGATATCGCATTTTTACTTATGGATCTTGACTACCATCGAAGAGCTGATCTGTCTGATGCAGCACTCTCCGCCTATATATCAAGCTCCGGTGACACAGAGAGTGCGAAGCTGATCCTTTTTTACAAGGTTTATCGTGCCTTCGTTCGGGGCAAGGTTGAAAGCATGCAGTTTCTTGACGCCGGAATACCACAGGTAGAGCGAGATGCCGCTGAAAAACGCGCCGTCCGTTACTTCCGCCTTGCACAGGGGTACTGCCTGAGAAACAGTCTCTCCCCTACGCTGTTTATCACCTCAGGAACAATGGGATGCGGCAAGAGTACTCTGGCTGATCAACTTGCATTTGAACTCGGTCTTCATACTTTCAACTCGGACATTGTACGCAAACAGCTTGCCGGATTGCAGGTAGGCAAAGCAGTTCAGGTTTCATTTGGCGAAGGGCTTTATTCGAAAGAAATGACTCGGAATACTTACCTACAGCTGCAATATTTGGCAGAAACCGAACTTGTCTCAGGACATTCTGTGTTGATTGATGCGGGATTCGGGACGGCAGCGGCAAGAGCAGAATTTGCACGAATGGCAGCATCTTGTCACGCAAATTTTGTTATTTTATTTGTTCAGTGCGATCCAGACGAGCAACGTCGAAGATTAATTGAACGTTCTGCTCACGGCGACTCTGTTTCAGACGGAAGAGTTGAGCTACTTGATCAACAAAATAGTTTATTTGAGCAACCTGACGATTCAGATGGTAATGTAATTAATATTTCTTCAAGGGGTTCATCTGAAGATATTTTAGACTCAATTTACGCGAGGCTGGTACGGTTATGAAGCGACTGCGCACAAAAATTTTACATAGTATGCAGCTGCGTGAATCATGGATAATTTTTTTCATCCTCGGTATTATCATGATGACATTTCCTTTTTTGCATATTTTCAACAAACCGATACTTCTATTCGGGGTGCCGCTGTTGTTTCTATATCTAACTGTTGGCTGGATAATTTCTATTATTGTGATCTACCTTTTCATGATTGCCAGTCGACATGAGAACAATACAAAGGAAGAGAATAGCGAACAATGAACGGTACTCTCTCCACAGTTGCTATCATATCGGTGCTCTATACAGCACTGATATTTTTCATTGCCTGGTACGCCCACCATCGCAAAGAAGCCGGGCGAAGCATCATCAGCAATCCTGTTATCTATGCACTCTCGCTGGGAGTTTACTGCACGTCATGGACTTACTATGGAAGCGTTGGTAAAGCGGCTACAACCGGGATTGATTTTCTGCTGATTTATCTTGGCCCTTCTTTAACGGCATTTTCCTGGCTTTTTCTTCTGCGCCGTATCATCAAGATAAGCAAAGAGCATAATATTACCTCTATCGCTGATTTCCTCAGCCAGCGTTACGGAAAATCTCCATGGCTCGGCGCTCTCGTCACACTCATCGCATTCCTTGGCATCATGCCTTACATAGCTCTTCAGTTAAAAGCGGTATCTACCAGTTTCTACCTGCTCAGCGGCGTCCAAAACCCACCTAACGCCTTTATAAAGCTTGGAGCTGACACATCAATCCCGACCGGCTTGATTCTGGCTTTAATCCTGGCGCTATTCAGCATCATATTTGGAGCCAGAAGACTGGTATCATCAGAGCGTCATGAAGGCCTGATTGCGGCGGTTGCTTTCGAATCACTGGTTAAATTGGTTGCCCTGATGGCGGTAGGATTCTTTGTCACCTACGGCCTTTTTGATGGTTTTATTGATATATTTGGACGATTCAAAGCAACCGATCCGGAACGTTTTTCGCGGTTGTTTACGTTCAATATTTCAAAAAACGACCCCAGTTACATATCGTCTTTTACGCTCCTGTTCTTGTCTATGGGTGCAATTATGCTCCTGCCAAGACAGTTTCACGTCATGGTCATTGAAAACTCCGATGAGCGTCACATATCTACCGCAATGTGGCTTTTTCCAGTATATCTGTTCCTGATCAATATTTTTGTCATGCCGATTGCTATTGGCGGCATCCTCACAACCGGCAGCAGCAGCGGTGCAGACTATTTTGTCCTTTCCCTGCCCCAACTTGCCGGTTATCGCAGCATAGCCGTACTTGCCTTCCTGGGTGGGTTGTCTGCAGCGGCCGGTATGGTTATGGTTGAATCAATTGCCATATCGACCATGCTGTTGAATCATATTTTCATGCCGATAATAGTCAGGCTTACCCCACGGTCATGGTTCCCTATTTTACTGATCAACCTTAAGCGTTTCGGAATAGTTCTGGTCGTAATGCTTGGATTTTTTTATTACAAAATTATTGGTGACTCCTATACGCTGGTAAATATGGGTCTTATCTCCTTTTCAGCAGCTTCGCAATTCATGCCGGCCATGCTGGGTGGGTTATACTGGAAGCGAGGAAACAAAGTCGGGGCAATCAGCGGCATTTTGCTCGGGTTTATGATCTGGCTTTACACGCTGCTGCTCCCCTCTTTCAGTAAATCGGGCTGGATTCCGGAAACTCTACTTTCAAACGGCCCCTTTGGTATTGGCATACTCAAGCCGACCGAACTTTTCGGACTGACCGGTATGGACCTTTGGAGTCACTCTCTGTTCTGGAGCATGCTTTTCAATATCAGCTCCTATATTATTTGTTCTATACTTTTAACTCAAAATGAACAGGAGCGTGATCAGGTCCACAAATTTATTGGTATTTTTGGTCAAGAGGAGGCACATAGACGTACTGAGCGGAAACGACTCACAAAACCCGTTACAACGGATCAGTTTTTCACCCTCATGAGCAAATTTATTGGTGAATCTGAAGCACGTAAGGCGTTAAACATCTACTCAAGCGGCCAAAAGATAACCGGAGAGGTGGCAATTTCCGAATTTGATCTCCCGAATTTAAAACGCTTTACAGAAAAAACTCTTGCGGGCTCAGTCGGTGGTGCTGCAGCCAGAGCCATAGTAAACAATTTCCTCTCTGATATTGGATCCAGTATGGAGCCGGTGTATGATATTTTTAGTACCGTTCGCACAAACCTCGACCAAAATCGTGAATCCCTATTTGTGCGACTGAAGGCTTCCGAGATTATCAATAGAACGCTGGATCTTCAGGTAATTATGGATGATCTGCTTAAGTTGTTGGTAAAAGAGTTCAAACTTGATGTTGCACTAATACAGGCAAAAAACAATGAAGATGTTTTTACCATCCGCAGTATTCATGGAGGAGATCTTCAAGCCATCTATCAAGCGGAATGTTATCAGGAAAATATACCTTATTTGGATCTAGTCTACCTGGATCATAAAGCACATTTTATAAACGATTTACGTCTGGATCTCACTGTTCAAACACTTGACAAAACTTTAGCTGAAGGCTTTATTTCCTGTGCTCACATCCCGATCTATCGAGAAGGTGAACCGGTAATTGCAATACTTTCACTGTTTTCAAAATCGATAGCCGGCCTCTTTACCCAGGAATTCATAGAACTGCTGACAAGTCTTGCCGGCCAACTTGCTCAGGCGATCACCATCGTTCAGGAGGTCGAAGCCAAGCAACTCGAACGAAGTCAAAAAGAAGCTGCTCTCCTTAAAACGGCCAGAATCACTCGCGACATGGAAATTGCCCAACAGATTCAGAAGTCTTTTCTGCCAGATTCTGCACCTGTAATTGCTGGTGTAGATATTGCCGGACGCTGTATTTCTGCTGCCCATGTAGGTGGAGACTATTATGACTTTTTTCTCCGTAATGATCGAACGGTAGACATTGTTATTGCCGATGTTTCAGGACATAGTGTCGGTGCCGCTCTGATTATGTCAGAAGTCCGCACTTTGCTGAGAGCAGAGACCAATTCCGTTCGCACCCCGCATGCAATCCTTGATAACCTGAACATTCAACTATATGAAGATTTAACTCGAGCAGAACTGTTTATCACCATGTTTTATGCAAAATATAACGCTGAAACCGGCATTCTCAGCTATTCTAACGCCGGACATAATCACCCGGTACTTCAGCGCAACGACGAATCTCCTTGTCAGGAACTGGATACTGAAGGATTAATTCTTGGTGTAATAAAAAATGTCCTTTTTGAAGAGCAGACTGTTAAACTTATGACTGGTGATATTCTCCTTTTCTACACAGACGGCCTGACAGAGGCTTGCAACAGTGAAGGTATAATGTTTAACACCTCTGGGGTGTACGACCATCTCAAAACATGTCGTCATCTTTCTGCCGATGAAATTATAGATTCTTACTATGCCATGATCCACGCTTTTACCGGTTCTCAACATTTACAAGATGACATATCGCTTGTTGTGGTAAAAATTATCTGAGCAAAGGGGGAAATAATAATATGGATATCAAAACGGAACTTACTGACGGTGTTACCGTGCTGTTTGTCAGGGAAGATCGCCTTGATGCAAATAATTCCGAAGAACTAAAGGTTGAATTGCATCGCCTTTTTGAAAGCGGCACAAAAGATCTGATCATAGACCTTAAGGATGTACATTTTATAGATAGCTCAGGATTGGGTGTACTGGTATCAGGATACAAAAATGCATCTATCAAGCACGGGACTCTGAAACTTTCTAATTTACAGTTTCAGGTGAAGTCACTGTTTGAACTGACCAGGCTTCACAGGGTTTTTGATATTTTTATGACTGTTGATGATGCGCTGCAAAGTTATAAATAAATTCCCAGGCATGGCGGGAACCTTATGAAAAATGACATTGATATTGACATCACAATACCAAGTCATACTCGACACTTGCGTATGATCAGTATGCTTGGTGAAAAAGTGGCTCAGGAGATAGACTGCCCTGAAGATATCCGTGAGACATTACCCTGCCAGCTCGCCGTTGTGCTGACTGAAGGCCTGGTTAACGCCATTAAACACGCCAGCAGTAACGACCCAGACAATGATATCCATGTTCGTATTAATGTCTCAAACAAGAATCTGGTTGTCAAAATATATGACAACGGCATCGGTTTCGATCTGGAGTCCGTACCGACTCCCTGTTTTACTTCAGGCGGAATGGAAGAGAAAGGGCGCGGAATTTTCATACTTAGATCACTTATGGATACGGTAAAATACACAAGATCTGATGGCGGGAATGTTTTAGAGATGAGAAAAAAACTTGCTTAGTTTGGCGTGACCGCTATCCCCCAACTATCAAGCTCAGACAGTACCTTAAAGACAAGTATTTCAAGTTGAGCTTCAACATCTACGGTCAATCCGACTTCCATTTCTATTGATCCCGGCTGCACCCCGATTAACACCATCTCTTTCGGTAAATGTCCCATTAATCCAGAGACTGCCAACAGATCCTTTAGCCCCATCTGATGAGGTGAAACTTTGGTCTCCAGAGCTATCGGCAGTTCCTCCCCACATAGCCGGACACAAGTCCCTGCTTTTTGACCGGTTTCAACGGCATCAATAATTATGAGGTTAGTAATATTTTCAAGCTTTGGGAGTAAATCCAATCCGAGAGTGCCGCCGTCAATGACTTCAACATTATCAGGGAAATAGTATTCGCGCTGAAGTCTCTGTGCGACCAAAACCCCCGCAGCATCATCTCCCATGACAAGGTTTCCGATGCCGAGTACAAGAACTGAAATATTTTGCGATGATGCTGTCATGTGTAATCCGATTGCGGCAAACAGAGTGGATGTTTATTGGTGTGGATGCAACAACGGCGCATCAAATAATGCGCCGTTGCTGGCCATTCAAAGGGTAAAGACTATTCTCTAACGAACGTGTCAATATCAGTTTCGTGGACCATGCCCATCATGCGGGCATACTCGGACTCAATAACCTGATAATGATGATGGGTTTCTTTAGCATTCAACTCATAGACCGCCTTTATCTCAGGTGCATCAATCTTGGAAGCTGTTTCCAATAAAGCATCTTCAAGATTTTTTTCTCTTTCCATGGCCAGTTCCAGCGCTTTCTGTTCACTAAAATCTGACGAAATCAAACGAGCAATTGTTGATACCCAGCTCGATTCGTTATCCGGAGGAGAATCAAGAAAAGCTTCAAGAGAAGGTATGTCATTGCCCTGATAGATTTTGTAGAAATGAGAAGCATGTTCCCTTTCTTCTTTTGCGAGTAGTTCGAAGGTACGACGTGCATCAGGATTGGTCATTTTTTGTGCGCCAAGTTGGTAAAAGTTCATAGCATTTTTTTCTGTTTGGATAGAACGCTTTATCGCCTCTTGAACATTCATACTCATAACATTACCCCCTCTAACTAAATTTATTTGTCTCAACAATACCAGATCAGTCCTGTTTGTCAAGCCTATACTAATTGCGGAGATATCCAAAGCAATTGACATCAGCAATAGGCGGCGTGTAAAAGAAAGATTCATTTCAGTCGGGACAGAAGGGGGAAGTTATGGCGATAGATCCAAACAAAATAATTTATTCGATGATGCGAGTCAGCAAGTTCTACGACAAAAAACCTGTTATTAAGGATATATCGTTATCCTATTTTTACGGTGCCAAGATTGGCGTACTTGGATTGAATGGTTCCGGCAAGTCCTCACTATTACGAATCATGGCTGGAGTTGATAAAGATTTTAATGGTCAGGCAGTTTTGTCGCAGGGATATACCGTCGGTTATCTGGAGCAGGAGCCACAGCTTGACGAAAGCAAGACTGTTCGCCAGATCGTCGAAGAGGGGGTTCAGGAAACAGTCGACCTGTTGGCTGAATTTAACGCTATCACCGACAAATTTTCCGAACCGGATGCCGATTTTGAAAAACTGTGTGACCGCCAGGCGGTCCTTCAGGAAAAACTGGATCATCTAGATGCCTGGGACCTGGATTCGCGCTTGGAAATGGCGATGGATGCCCTGCGCTGCCCGGATGGGGATGCCTCAGTAAAAGTGCTGTCCGGCGGTGAAAAGCGGCGGGTCGCACTTTGTAGACTGCTACTCAAAAAACCGGATATCCTGCTTCTGGACGAACCGACCAACCACTTGGATGCCGAAACAGTTGCATGGCTGGAGCATCATCTTCACAGCTACCCCGGGACGGTTATCGCAGTTACTCACGACCGATATTTTCTGGATAACGTAGCGGGCTGGATATTGGAACTGGACCGCGGCGAAGGTATCCCCTGGAAAGGTAACTATTCCTCCTGGCTGGAGCAAAAACAGAACCGTCTGGCAAATGAAGAAAAACAGGAGTCAGACCGCCAGAAAACATTGAAGCGTGAACTAGAATGGATCAGGATGTCGCCAAAAGGTCGACACACCAAGTCTCAGGCACGTATCAGCTCATACGAAGATATGGTCGCCCAAGAAAGCGAAAAACATGCCAGAGATCTTGAAATTTATCTGCCACCCGGACCACGCCTTGGAGATATCGTCATTGAGGCGGAAAAAGTCGCCAAAGGGTATGGAGATAGACTGCTTGTTGAGGACATGACATTCCGTTTGCCGCGTGGGGGGATCGTTGGTATTATTGGCCCGAACGGAGCAGGTAAAACCACCCTCTTCCGGATGATTACCGGCCAGGAAAAAGCCGACTCCGGCTCATTCCGTATCGGCGATACCGTCCAACTGGCCTATGTTGACCAGAGTCGAGATTCTCTTAATCCGGACAAAACCATCTGGGAGGAAATCACAGAGGGACAGGAAGCGATTCAACTCGGCAAAGTGTTAGTAAATTCTAGAGCATATGTTTCCCGTTTCAATTTTTCAGGCAGCGATCAACAAAAAAAAGTCGGGACGCTCTCAGGTGGCGAGCGTAACAGGGTACATCTTGCCCGGATGCTGAAGAGCGGTGCCAACGTTATCCTGCTGGATGAACCGACAAATGATCTTGATGTCAACACCATGAGGGCTCTGGAAGAGGCTCTTGAGAATTTCGCCGGATGCGCGGTTGTTATCAGTCATGATCGCTGGTTTCTGGATCGTATTGCGACACATATTCTGGCGTTTGAGGGTGATTCGAAAGTAGTCTGGTTTGAAGGAAATTATTCAGAGTATGAAGAGGATCGCAAAAAACGGTTGGGAGCTGCTGCCGACATCCCACACCGCATTAAATACCGTCAGTTAACACGGGCCTGACCCTGATAAACTGAATAAGATCAATTAACGGAGCTGCCCCAAACTGGCCTGCATCAGCTCGATAAATGCCTGCCTGGTTTCCGGGTCCGTAATGGAGGCTGCTTCCGCTTCAATGCGGGCCAGCTCCATGGGAGTAAGTGGGACGTTTACTATAATTTCTTCAGGCACTTCAACTGGCAGTGTATCAACCCTGCCGGCCTTAAGTACAATTTCACGAACTAACTCAGCACCAAGACGGCTGTTGAGTTTTTCTTTCATCATGGTGGTCATGAAGCGAAGCTCCTGAATCCATGGTGCACTGGAGACCGCCACGGTTAATATGCCGTTTATGATCCGCAATGGGCGCGCCCGGCAGGCTAGTGTAGCACCGACAACTTCTGGCCATATACGCCATATTTCTGCTTCATGTAATCGTTCAGCCAAACCGAGGCCAACCAGACTTTCCTGCATTAATCCGGACAACGGACGCGGAAAAGACATCTTAGGGCGTTTTTGCATTCAGCTTTCTCCGGCGGCTTACAACACCACCAATAATCTGTCCGGCGACTGAACCACCTAGCGTTAACGGTATATAATGCCAACTGAGCCCAGTTTTTATACGTAAAAGCACGATAAATGGTATCGGCAGATGTATTAGCAAAAACCACATAAAGGAATATTTTGTATAATTTTGACGGATATAGCCACATGGAATGCTTATAATAAAAGCAAATATAATCAAACCGACAATGAGAATTGTCCCCTCCATGTACAAACTCCTTAGTAATCAGTAAAAGTTTTTTTGGTAGAAACTAACTTGGTTAACCTACTTAACATTTTCATCAGAACCTTGTCATAGTAGGAACTCATATAATTTTTGTCAATTACCATTGCACATCAGTCCGCACAATAAAGCTCTTAAATTACGGGAGATCTATAAAAGTGATTCAAAACGGACAATTACTTGCTGTATTCAATTCAGCACATCGAGTTATGAAAGCTGAACATATTCTCAAAGGGTGTGGAGTGGCTATGACACTGATACCGGCCCCCAGGGCACTCTCAACAGACTGTGGCCTCGCAATTTGCTTTAGCAGCGCTCTCTATGACGTGGTGCTAAACGCCCTTACTTCAGAAGAACTCCTACCGGAATTTATCTATCGGAAAGACAGCGATTTGCACTATGAACCAATATGGTGTAACGAGAATTTCCAAGTTATCCAATAATGCTGACAACACATCACGGAAGTGCATCATTATTGTTAAATACAACCATCACTATACGGTATAATACGTCTTTAAAAACAAATAGTTCTTGACAGCGACAGGGCGTCACTTTATAGTGATCCCCTTTTGGAATAACTCTACACTTAAGGCTACATAACATAAAATGTTTAACAGCTTATCGGACAAACTAGAATCAGCCTTCAAGAAACTTCGTGGTCAGGGAGTAATGACTGAGGAGAATATAAAGGATGCTTTGCGTGAGGTCCGGCTAGCTCTCCTTGAGGCCGATGTTAACTTTAAGGTTGTTAAAGATTTCATAGAAAATGTTCGAAACAAAGCCGTAGGCACCGAAGTTCTGAACAGCCTGTCCCCAGGCCAGCAGATAATCAAAATAGTTCATGATGAACTTATCGCTATCATGGGCGGCAGCGAAGACAATTCACTTGATCTCGCAGCAAAACCACCAGTTGCAATTATGATGGTTGGTTTACAGGGTGCCGGAAAGACCACGACATGCGGCAAGCTGGGCAATCTGCTTAAAAAACAGAAGCGAAAGCCTCTACTTGTTTCTGCCGATGTTTATCGCCCGGCTGCTATTGAACAACTAAAACTGGTTGGCAGCCAGTTAGGTCTTGAGGTTTTTGCCTCAACCGCCGACCAGAAACCGCTTGATATAAGTGTCAGCGCAATGAAGTTTGCCGAATTGAATGGCTACGACACTGTCATTTTGGATACAGCCGGGCGTCACCAGATAGATGATTTTCTGATGAATGAGCTGAGTGAGATTAATACAGCCATACAACCCCGTGAAATTTTATTTGTAGCTGATGCCATGACTGGGCAGGAAGCCGTTGCCATCGCTAGCGGTTTTAATGACCGACTTGAGATAAGTGGCGTTGTGCTTTCCAAGCTTGACGGAGATGCAAAGGGTGGAGCTGCCCTTTCCATCAAAGCTGTTACCGGCAAACCAATTAAGTTTGTTGGACTCGGTGAGAAACTTGATGCATTGGAGGTTTTTCACGCTGATCGAATAGTATCGCGCATTCTTGGCATGGGGGATGTCCTTACTCTTGTTGAAAAAGCACAATCACTTTTTGATGACAAAGAAACAACACTTCTTCAGCAAAAACTGAAGAAAAGCCAGTTTGACCTTGAAGATTTTCTCTCACAGATGCAGCAGATCAAAAAATTGGGATCTGTTGAATCTATCATGGGAATGATCCCTGGTATGGGCAAAATGATGAAGCAGATGAAGGGCGCCCAGCCAAGTGAAAATGAAATTAAGCGCATTGAAGCGATTATCCGTTCAATGACCCCAGGTGAGCGCGCTAACCACGGGATAATAAACGGCAGTCGCCGCCTTCGGATATCCAAAGGAAGCGGCACATCAGTACAGGAAGTCAATCTGTTGCTCAAACGTTTTACAGAAGCACAAAAAATGATGAAGATGATGCAGAAGCTAGGTCCAAAAGGCCTACTCAAAGGAATGGGCGGGCTTGGTAAGGGAATGATGCCATTCCGTTAAATATAAAAGTCTAGACCCGTGTTCACAAAATACTATCCAGAAGTACAAAATCAGGAGGAAATACAAATGGCTACAAAAATCAGACTTGCACGTGCAGGCGCTAAAAAGAGACCTTTCTACCAGATAGTTGTTGCTGATGAACGCAGCCGCAGAGATGGTAGTTTCATCGAAAATGTTGGCACATACGATCCAACCAAGAATCCTGCTGTTGTTAAACTGAAGACGGAAAGTGTAACTACTTGGCTCGGCAAGGGCGCCCAACCTACTGATACGGTTCGTCAGATACTCAAGAATGCCGGACTTCTTGACAAGGCCCCTGCAGCTACCGCATAACGTATCCAGTTCATCCGGTCCGCCGGTCACTCTATATGGGCAGCAGAGGATATCGCCATGAAGACTCTTGTAGAAAGCATTGCAAAAGCGCTGGTTGATGACCCGACTCAAGTAATAGCAACCGAGGAGACAGAGGAGGATACTCTGGTCATTAGTTTGACCGTCGCCAAGGATGACATGGGAAGAATCATCGGTAAGGAAGGGCGGACCGCAAAAGCGATACGAACTATTCTTAATGCTGTATCTACAAAAGACAACAAGAAGGCGATCCTAAAGATTGTAGAATAAATGACAGATCAGGATGAATTGATTCCGGTTGGTAAAATCATCGGTACACATGGAATTAAGGGGGCTCTAAAGGTACACTCCTATTCCGGAAATATAGACAGCTTACAATCTGCTAAAACCGCTTTTTTGAAAAAAAAAGACGGTACGCTTTGTGAGTATGTCATAAAAAGTGTTTCTGCACATGCCGGCGGCTTCATTTTATATCTGGATGGTTTTTCAGACATTAATCAAGTTCTTTCTTTTACCGGCTTAGAGATTTGTCTAAAACTAAGTCAGTTACCGGCTACTGATCAAGATGAATATTACTGGCGTGATCTTATCGGCCTTGTTGTTTTCACTGATCAGGGCATTGAACTTGGAACACTTGTTGACATTTTTGAAACCGGCAGCAGCGACATCTACGTTGTAAGAGGCGGTTCCAAAGAGTATTTGATCCCGGCTATTGCTGATGTAATTGCAGAAATTGACATTCAGGGTAAAAAAATGATTATTACCCCGCTTGAAGGCTTATTAGATCTATGAAGTTTGACATCCTGACTCTGTTTCCAGGGATGTTTTCCGGGCCTTTTGATGAAAGTATTATCAAAAGAGCTAAAGATAAACAGCTCATTGACATTTCGCTACACAATATCCGCGACTGGGCCACAGATCGTCATCAAACTGCTGATGACAGCCCTTATGGCGGTGGTGCAGGCATGGTCATGAAAGCCGCTCCACTGGCAGCAGGTATTGAGTCAATAAAGTCACAGAGCCCGTTGTCAACAGTTGTGCTTACATCGCCCCACGGAAGACGCCTCACACATAGCGTTGCTGTGGAACTTGCCGAGAAACCAGGGTTGATAATTGTTTGCGGTCGTTATGAAGGGATTGATGAAAGAGTACGATCGATCTATGCAGAAGACGACATTTCTCTTGGTGATTTTGTTCTCTCAGGCGGTGAAATAGCCGCAATGGCAATTGTTGACTCTGTAACAAGGTTAATTCCAGGAGCTCTTGGCAGTATTGAATCAGCTGAATCAGATTCTTTTGGTGACGGCTTGCTGGAGTATCCACACTACACGCGTCCACCTGAATTTAAGGGATTAACCGTTCCAGACGCCCTACTTTCGGGAAATCATGAACTGATCAGAAAATGGCGCCGTAAAGAATCGCTGCGCAAGACAAGAGCACTGCGGCCAGACTTGCTCTCAAGAGCCCTATTGACAAGGGAAGACAGAAAGATGCTGACTGAGATTGAGCAGGAGAGCCCCCATGACATGTAACAATCTGGCGGTTGCACTTGTTCACTACCCGGTTTACAACAAGCATCACGAAGTTGTCACCTCTGCTTTGACAAACCTGGATCAGCACGACATTGCCCGCTCATCAAAAACGTTTGGGCTGGATCGCTTTTATATTGTGACCCCTTCCGAGGAACAGCGAAAGCTGGCCGAAAGAATAAGTGGCCACTGGCAACAGGGCTGGGGTGCTGACTATAACCCTGATCGTAGAGAGGCTCTGGATATTGTCCGGGTTACTCCTACGCTGGCAGCAGCGGCAGCGGATTTTCAAACCGGATTCAGCAAAACTGTCAAAATTGCAGTCACCGGGGCAGCAAAACGCTCAGGTTCGATAGCACTTGTGGCATTCAGGAAGCTACTTGAGGAATCTGACCAGCCATACCTGCTGCTGTTAGGTACCGGGTGGGGACTGACTGATGAATGTTTTTCAACAGCTGATCTTATACTTGAACCAATAGCAGGAAACGGATTATACAATCACCTCTCGGTTCGTTCTGCAGCAGCAATAATGTTTGATCGACTCAGAGGAATTGAACGCGAAGATACATAAACTCACAAACCGAGCATCATACAGGAGGAAGGCAACTAATGAATACCATCGATTTTCTGGAATTTGACCAAATGAAGAAGAATGTAATCCCTTTCAAGGTCGGGGATACTGTTAAAGTACATGTAAGAATCGTCGAGGGCGACAAACAGCGTATTCAGGCATATCAGGGCGTTTGTATTGCTCGCCAGAATGGTGGCGTTCGCGAGACATTTACAGTTCGTAAAATCTCCAACAACATTGGCGTTGAAAGAACGTTTCCGTTGCATTCACCAAACATTGAAAACATTGAAGTCATGGTTCGTGGTCATGTCCGTCGCGCCAAACTTTACTATCTGCGCAAATTGCGCGGTAAAGCAGCCAGGATTCGTGAGAAGAAATACGTACCTGTCGCCAAATAGTTCACAAAAAAGCCCCGCTCATGCGGGGCTTTTTTGTATTAGTAAGTTTGTTAACTGCTTACCAGAGTCAGGACTGATTATGACACATCAAGGCGAACTGTTTTCAGCGCAAGCTCTCGACACACTCAAGTTCGAGAAAGTTGCATACAGCAGCGGTTTTACATGCGTAGCTGGAATCGATGAAGCAGGACGTGGGCCACTGGCTGGTCCAGTGATGGCCGCAGCTGTAATCCTGCCGGTCGGGCTAAAGATCAATGGGGTTGACGACTCCAAAAAGCTTACGCCGGACAAGCGGGAAAAACTGTTTGATGTCATCATGGCGCAAGCTTTGTCAGTCGGAGTTGGTGTTATGACGCCGGCCGACATTGACCGAATAAACATTCTACAAGCCACCCGCTGTGCAATGCTTGCTGCTGTCCAGCAACTTTCCCAACAACCGGACTACCTGTTAATCGATGGGATCAGTACCATAGACAGCACAATTGCCCAGAAGACCATAAAGAAGGGCGATTCCCTGAGCCTCTCTATAGCTGCCGCCTCGATTATTGCAAAGGTAACCCGTGACCGGCTTATGATCGAGATGGATGCTGAATATCCTGGATACGGATTTTCCGGTCACAAAGGGTATGGCAGTGCTGCTCACATGGAAGCGATCAGGAAATTTGGACCATCGCCCATTCATCGACTGACTTTTGGCGGTGTCAAGGAGTATGTAGGTTGTACCTCTTCCTGATAACATTCCTGACGCTCTACGGCGGTATGCATCTTTACGCATTCTTCAGACTGCGTAGTATTTTCCGACCGGTACGGCACCAGACATGGCTACTGATTGCCTGGCTGATTCTCATGACCATCGTCCCGTTTCTAGTCCGCGTGGCAGAACAATTCGGCATGGAAGAAACCGCGTTGGTTATCGCATGGCCCGGCTATCTCTGGATGGGTTTCCTGTTTATACTCACCTCACTTTTGCTATTCACCGACACGATTCATTACTTTTACCGCCTTGTATTCCGTAGTTTTTACAAACGATTACCAGAATTTATATCGTCTCGTAATGCCAGCAGCATTGTACTCATCATTGCTGTAGTAGCCAGCATTTATGCTTTTATTGAAGCTGGGCAGATCCGTAGCGAACATATTGTCATAACCTCGGCTAAACTCCCCTCCTCTATTCCCAAGATCAGAATAGTACAGATATCCGATGTGCATATCGGCCTGCTGTTGCAAGACTATCGGCAGGAACGCATTCTGGCAAAGATAAGGGAAGCCGGTCCTGACATTCTCGTCTCAACCGGTGATTTAATTGACGGCAAATTGAACCTTGATTACGGCATCTCTGAACGCACCCCTCTAGCAGCATTACTGTCATCTATTCCGGCATCTTACGGAAAATTTGCCGTCATTGGTAATCACGAGGTTTACGCAGGCCTACCACAGGCTCTTGCCTTTAGCCGTGCAGCCGGTTTTTCTATCCTCCGCAACCAATCCATCAAGCTTAAAAATGGAATTACCATATCAGGCGTTGATGATCGTGCCGTTAATCCTGGAGCTCTTAGCGACAAAGACACCGAAACAGCTCTTCTCAACACGGTTTCTCACGATTCTTTCCATCTGTTGCTGAAGCACCGGCCCGACATACTGCCGGAAAGTGACGGCCACTTTGACCTGCAACTCTCCGGTCACGTCCATAACGGGCAGATCTTCCCGTTCAACTTCCTCGTTAAACTTAAGCATCAAATCCCCTGCGGAACAACCATGACCAGAGCAGGTTCCCGCATTCATGTTTCAAGAGGCACCGGAACCTGGGGCCCTCCCATGCGTTTGTTTGCCCCGCCCGAGGTCACAGTTATTGACATCGTCCGGCAGCAACCATCCTGACAATACCGGTTATACTAGGAGCCTGTCGGATTTTCGCTACGATTTCCTAAGTCCGACAGACTCCTAGCGGAGATAGCGCACTACTGCACGATTATGTTCAACAAGATTTCGTGAAAACTGGTGGGTGCCGTCCTGGCGGGCGACAAAATAGAGGAAATCTGTTTTGGCCGGAGTTATTGCTGCCTGAACAGCGTCCATGCCCGGATTGCCGATAGGTCCGGGAGGTAGTCCTTTGTTGAGATAGGTATTATATGGTGATGGGCGCTGAATATCGGCTTTATTCACCTTGCCAGAGAACGCCCGTACCCCGTAAACGGCTGTTGGGTCACTCTGCAATGGCATACCGATGCGTAAGCGATTATGGAATACTGATGAAATTATCGGTTTTTCTTTCGCTGAAACAGCCTCTTTTTCTATTATCGATGCTAGCGTGATAATTTCATGCCGAGAAAACCGGCGTGTGCCCTCCCCCTCCTGAATAGTAGTATATGCTTTTTCGAATTGTAACATCATCTGTTCAAGCAACTGCTCTTCACTTCCGCCACGCGAAAGATTGTAGGTTGCAGGATAGAGATATCCTTCTGCACTGGCTTCTTTGAGGCCGAGGCGTATCAAAAGCCCCTGATCAAGGCACTTTTCCAGGAAGATCTCCTTTTTGAAGACCCCCTTCCGCTCCAGCAGTTCGGCAGCCTGATATATTGAATACCCTTCTGGAAGAGTAAATTTATGATAGTCCACATCTCCTGAAACAATTTTTTTCAGAATCAAATCAGGGGTCATTTTATCATTGAAACTGTATTCACCAGCTTTCAGCCGATGTGCGTCCCCTCTGAGTCGTGTCATTAAAACGAAATGCCACGAGCTACGAATGACACCACAGTCCTTCAGATCATTGGCAAGTTTGCGGACTCCACTACCGGGCGGAAACGAAATATTGCAGACAACTGAACCTTTACCTGGGGATAAAAAAATACAGAACAGATACCAGAGAAGGCTGATAAGCAGAACTACACGTAGAGCGTATATACAGCAAACTTTAGTGGATAAATTTACAGGGATCATTTGTACATTATGATAATTTATTCAATAGTAGTCAAGCCCCAGCAGACATTATGGAGCATCAGTATCCGACTTCAATAATAGAGAAGGGCATCCGCCATAACTCGAATGCCCTTCTCTATTCTAATATGCAACTTTTTTTACGAAAGCAGTTGAGGCATCAACATGTAACCATCAACTATCAGTCCGGTCGCCTTGGCCTGTGCCTCGTCATACGAAGCAGCGCCGTTTCCCTCCCCTGCCCCGCCCCGGTAAATGACAAAAGGGACCGGATCGGAGGTATGGGTCATCAACTTCACCGGTGTCGGGTGATCAGGCATACAGAGAATAACATAATCACCAAACTTTTTAATTCCTTCCAAAACAGTTCCAACTACCTGACGATCAAAATCTTCGATAGCCTGAAGTTTATGCTGCATATTTCCGGCATGCGATGCCTCGTCCGGCGCTTCCACATGAACATAAACAAAATCGTGCTTTTCCAGAGCAGCCAGAGCCGCCTCACCTTTGCCAAGATAATTGGTGTCGATATAGCCGGTAGCACCTTCAACATTGATTATATCCAGACCGGCACAGATCCCTATTCCTTTGATCAGATCAACAGCCGAAATGACCGCTCCGGTCAAACCGAACTTTTCCTGATAGGTTTCAATCAGCGGCGTCTTCCCGTGCCCCCAGAGCCACACCGAGTTGGCAGGCAAATTCCCCTGTTCCTTGCGCCGCACGTTAACCGGATGGCTATGCAGAACCATCTGGGCATGATTCATGATGTTATTAAGCATATCTGCACCATCGCCACTTGGCAGGGAATCAAGTATCGCCTTGCCGGTAATGTCGTGGGGAGGGGTTGAGCTCATGGCATCCTTACCACCGCGCCATACCATAAGATGACGGTACCCTACCCCTGCATGAAATTCAATTTCAGGGCTGCCAAGTTCCTTCTGAAGCGATTCAACCAGATCTCTAGCCTCTGCAGTAGAAATATGTCCGGCAGAAAAGTCCTGCATATAGATCGAGCTTCCCTTTGGCTGAAGTGTTATCAGATTCATGCGAAAAGCGACATCATCTGGTCCGAGTACCACTCCCATGCTGATCGCCTCAAGTGGTGAGCGTCCGGTGTAGCAAGTACGCGGATCATAGCCAAATACTGACAGATTCGCCACGTCACTGCCAGGGGGCAATCCAACTGGAACCGTGTGAGCGAGGCCAACCTGACCATGCTGAGCCATAAAATCCATATTAGGGGTTGTCGCGTACTGGAGGGGAGATTTATTGCCTAGTTCACTGTAAGCTATATCAGACATACCATCGCCGAGCAGAATAATGACCTTCATAAAAACCTTTCAAGATGAAATGAACTTCTGTTGCCGGTATATTAGTTTCTACATCCATAGTTTGTCAATCAATCACCTCAATTTGATGGAAACCGGAGCCAAATGCTGCACCCTTTCCGGCGTTAAAACAGCTACCAAGAGTCAATAATGAAAACATTGGTTCAACAAGGCCGGTAAATTCAGCTTCACCTGCCAAACCTGATCTATTTGAACGCTTTGGCCATATCGGTTTAGTGTAGTGTATATTATCTTCCAAAACAGTCACATTTTGAGCGGACTGTGAAAGACCAACAAAGTCCAGATCCAATTCTCCGGTTCCATAATATGAGTAAAGAGAGGAACAGCGTCTTAATTGTGAACGGAGAAATATAGCAAAGTCAAAATTATGCAGATTTGAAGAGTTGCTTAACAGACGTAAAGGCGATTTCAGAGTTAATTTGAGTGAGTCCGAATGTACAGTACTCAGCAGAATATGCCGACCTGAAAGCAGGATTACACATTCTGAAAGAGATTCAACGTTAATTAAATGACGGATTCCCTGATAATCGAGGCTGTATGAATGCAGTATATATTTTTCAGGTGACAAAACTTTACAAACACATGCATCAATCATACTAAGCAGGGCTTTATGAAAGTACCTGATATAATTGACGGCACTGCCAATAACAACCATTCCCACGTAACAGGATGAAGCAGAGTCGCCCATAGTGTTTATATACAAAGAGAATGGTAAAGATGGTTTTTGATGAATCCTTACGATCTCAGGATCGGGAGATAAACGTTGATCAAAAACAGTGCTGTAAGGGCATTCGGGGTGCAGGGGGCAGGAATTGCATGAATCTTGCCTGTCAGAGCAGCAAGATGCTTTGAAATGTTCTTCAAAGCTCCGTAGTGCAACATAGAGTGCCGCGGTTAATTGGACAGAATTATCTGCAACAATTTCACATTCAATGCGTGCAAAATCTAAATCCACTGGTTCTCAGCTCCAAATAAAATGGGGCGACCATAAAGGCCGCCCCGCAATACAATCAAAAACAAATAACAAAATCAGGCAAATTGTGCTTTCAAAAATTCACGATTCATTCGAGCTATGAACTTGACATTTATGCCTTTTGGACATGCAGCCATACACTCGTAATGATTTGTACAGTTACCAAAACCACATTCTGTCATGGCGTTAGTCATATTCTTTACACGTGTTGCCGCTTCACCTTTGCCCTGTGGCAGTATCGCAAGCTGGGAAACCTTGGCGCTGGTAAACAGCATGGCAGCACCATTAGGACATCCCGCAACACAAGCGCCGCAACCGACGCATTCTGCGGCATCCATCGCCTCATCGGCAACCGGCTTGGGAATCAGTATAGCATTTCCGTCTGCAACACCACCGGTATGACAGGATGTGTAGCCGCCAGCCTGAATAATCTTGTCGAGAGCGGAGCGGTCAACAATAAGGTCGCGGACAATCGGGAAGGCACGGGCTCTCCATGGCTCAATATAGATAGTGTCGCCATCCTTGAATTTGCGCATATGCAGCTGACAAACCGTAGTACGATCCTGCCCGCCATGCGGTGCACCGTTGATAACCTGTGAACACATGCCGCAGATACCTTCACGACAGTCATGATCGAAAACGATTGGATCTTTTCCGGCGTGGATCAGGTCTTCGTTGACGCAGTCAAGCATCTCCAGAAAGGAGTGGTGCTCAGTAATATTTTTTGCGGTATAGGTCTCGAATTTTCCGGGATCGTTGGCATTTTTCTGGCGCCACACGATCAGTGTCAATGTCATGGTCTTGTGATCGCTCATTATTTGTAACTCCTTACGGCGAGATGTACATTGTCGAATTTCAACGGTTCTTTATGCAGTTCAGGTTCCTTGCCAACACCCTTATACTCCCAGGCACCGACGTAACAGAAATTAACATCATCACGCTGTGCTTCACCCGCATCCTGATATTCCGAACGGAAATGGCCGCCACAGGACTCGTTACGATGCAGGGCATCACGGCACATAAGTTCACTGAACTCAAGGAAGTCGGCAGTACGACCGGCATTTTCAAGTTGCTGATTAAGCTCAGAACCAGAACCGGTAACCTTGACATTCTTCCAGAATTCTTCGCGCAGTGCAGGAATCTTTTTGAGGTTAATCTCAAGAGATTCCTTGGTGCGGGCCATACCGCAGTTTTCCCACATCAGGCCGCCAACTTCGCGCATGAACTCGAAAACTGTCTTTTTGCCGTTGATGCCAAGCATCTTGTTCTGTTCTGCTTTGACATCTTCTTCACATTTCTTAAACTCGGGGTGATCTGTCTTGACCTGACCCGGCTTAACGGTAGCCAGATAGCCGCCGATTGTGTAAGGAATAACAAAGTAACCGTCAGCAAGACCCTGCATAAGAGCTGAAGCGCCCAGACGGTTAGCACCATGAACCGAGAAGTTAGCCTCACCCAGTACGAACAGACCCGGAATATTGCTCATAAGGTTGTAATCGACCCAGAGACCGCCCATGGAATAGTGAGGTGCTGGATACATACGCATCGGGCGTTTGTAACCGTCTTCGTCGGTAATTTTTTCATACATTTCAAACAGGTTGCCGTAACGTTCCTTGATAGTATCAGCACCCAGACGCTTGATGGAGTCACCAAAGTCAAGGTATACACCGCGGCCACCAGGGCCTACACCACGACCGTCGTCGCACTGTTCTTTAGCCGCACGAGAAGCAATATCACGTGGTGCCAGGTTGCCATAGGAAGGATACTTGCGCTCGAGGTAATAATCGCGATCGTCCTCAGCAATATCACCAGGATGTTTTCCGCAATCTTCTTTCTTCTTGGGAACCCATACACGGCCGTCATTACGAAGCGACTCTGACATCAGAGTAAGCTTGGACTGATAGTCACCGGCCTGCGGGATGCAGGTAGGATGAATTTGTGTGTAGCAAGGGTTGGCAAAGAAAGCGCCTTTTTTGTGAGCTTTCCAGTTTGCCGTAACCGAGCATCCCATTGCATTTGTGGACAAGTAGAATACGTTAACGTAGCCGCCGGTAGCCAGGCAGACTGCATCAGCAGCATAACTTTCCATCTCACCGGTTACCAGGTTGCGCACCGTGATACCACGGGCAACGCCGTCAACAACAACGAGGTCAAGCATTTCGCGACGATCGTACATTTTGACCGAACCGAGCTTGATCTGGCGGGAAAGCGCCGAGTAAGCGCCCAACAGCAGCTGCTGACCGGTCTGTCCACGAGCAAAGAAAGTACGTGAAACCTGGGCACCGCCGAAGGAGCGGTTGTCCAGATAGCCGGCATAGTCCCGACCAAAAGGAACACCCTGGGCTACGCACTGGTCGATGATGTTGTTAGACACCTGGGCAAGACGCCATACGTCAGCTTCGCGGGCACGGAAGTCGCCGCCTTTGATGGTGTCGTAGAACAGGCGATAGATAGAATCGCCGTCATTCGGATAGTTTTTAGCAGCATTGATACCACCCTGCGCTGCAATAGAGTGAGCACGACGAGGACTATCCTGATAACAGAATGCCTGAACGTTGTAGCCAAGCTCACCAAGAGAAGCAGCAGCAGCACCTCCGGCCAGGCCGGTTCCGACGACTATAACGTTATACTTACGTTTATTTGCGGGATTGACCAACTTCAGATCGAAGCGGTGTTTGTCCCAAGTCTGTTCAATAGGTCCGGTTGGACATTTTCCATCAAGTATCACAATAACCCCCTTAACCTTTCAAAATGCCGGCAAAAATTGTCAGCGGGATGGTAACATAACCAAGAAAAAGACCGAGAGCGACCAAAGTGCCGAATTTAACAAGAAGCGGCTGGCTCTTGTCACAGCTCCAACCCATGGTTTGGAAAAAGCTCTGAATACCATGTGAAAGGTGCAAAAAGAGGGCAACCATCGCACCGGCATAAATAAATGAGACGAAGAAGTTTTTAAAACCGGCAACTACCATTCCAAGTACATTTGGTACCATCTCATTGTGTAATGGAACAAGGTTCTTAAGAGCGGCAGTTTCAGGACTGATGACCTGGAATGTAAAATGCGCAAGATGATAAATCAGGAAAAGCGCTATGAGAGATCCTGTCCAGATCATGTTCTCACTGGCAAAGGTTGCTTTCTGGGTAGACTTGACAGCGTACTGCTGCGGACGTCCCCCACGGTTTTCAATGGTCAACTGGATACCGAACCAGATATGAACACAAACAATAGCCAGCAGGGCCAGGCGAAAGCCGATGATTATAGGCAGTGGCATGCTGTGGAGGTGTTCGGCATAGGCGTTGATACCACCATTGAGCCACCCGAAGATGGAGCTGTTTCCAAGCAGATGTACGACAGCGAACAGAACCATAGCCTGGCCTGTAATCGCCATCAGGATCTTTCTGCCGATGGATGACGAGGTGAGTTGCATAGCATTCCTTCCTTTTTTAGATAGTGTTATACTTCACAATATAAATTTCTTGATGCAACAGGATTATCACAGTGAGGTCAAACATTGAATCGGTGGAGCTCGCCAACAAAATCTGGAGACAACTTTCATTCGTAAACCTCCTTGAGAATTTTATTTGGATGCATTTACCAGAATCGGTGTTGCACTTTCATGCCTGCCATATGATTCAACCGCGGTGATACTAAACATCGTTATAGAAAAATGCAACCCTTTTGTGTATACAGATTACATTTATAATCGCTTAAAACGCTATCTACCACTCACAAATTGCATTTTAGAGTTCACTCTGATAGTACAGATGCACATAAATATCCTCCTGCAGTTTTTTAAGCTTGGAGTTTTGGAGATTTCATGAAATTTACGCTTCTTAAAAAAGACCCTCAATCTTCAGCGCGTCTCGGAATAGTCAGTACTGCGCGCGGCGATATTCAGACACCGATTTTTATGCCTGTTGCAACTCACGGCGCCATGAAACCCCTCACTCCGGCACAAATTAAGGAGACCGGCTCACAGATTATCCTTTCAAATACATATCATCTGCATCTTCAACCTGGAGAGGGCCTTGTAAAAAAAGCCGGGGGATTGCACAAGTTTATGGCGTGGGATAAGCCTATTCTGACTGACTCGGGTGGGTTTCAGGTGTTTTCACTTCCCAACAAGCGAATTACTGAGGAAGGTGTATTCTTCAAACATGAGATCACCGGTGCAGAAATATACCTTGATCCTGCTGCAGCAACCAGAATCCAGCAGGATCTCGGCGCCGACATCATCATGGCTTTCGACGAATGCATCCCCTACCCCTGTGAACGGTCCTATGCCGAAAAATCTACACTGAAAACAGTTCGCTGGCTGAAAGAATGTCAGAATGCCATGACTGATAACGGACAGGCCCTGTTTGGTATCGTTCAGGGGAGCGTATATGAAGACCTGCGGGAAATGTGCGCAAAAGAAATGCGCAAACTTGACCTGCCCGGCTACGCAATCGGTGGCGTCAGTGTCGGCGAAGGGCTTGAGCTTCTTAAAAAAATAGTAGGATTTACGACTCCACACTTGCCGGAAGACAAACCACGCTATCTGATGGGTGTTGGACTGCCTGAAGACATACTTGAAAGTGTAGAGCGCGGCATCGATATGTTCGACTGCGTCATTCCGACCCGTTATGCCAGAAGCGCTACTCTTTTTACCCGCCGTGGCAGGATCCGTCTGACTAACAAAAACTATAAGCGTGATTTTTTCCCCATCGATCCGAGTTGCAGCTGTTATACCTGTCAAAATTTCAGCAGGGCCTATCTCCACCATCTCTTTGTATCAAACGAGGTTCTCTCCGCAGTTCTTTCGGCAATACACAATGTCCATTTTTATCTGGCAATGATGGCAGAGATTCGTCAGTCAATCGGTGATGGAAAGTTCATGGATTATAAAGGGAGATTTCTGGCGGAGTATCTATCGGGAGAAAAGAAGAAATAGCTTTATCTTCTGATTTTCTGTTCAAGTTCCATGTCCAGCTGTTTCAATCGCTCTATACTCTGGCGCAACTCTTTGTTGTCATGACTTAGCGACAAGTTCTGATTGCGCAGACTTTTAAGTTCGCGCTGCACACCCCTCAACGCTAAAACTTCCTGTAAATGGGCAGCAAGCGGCGACGCTTGTCTGGCCCATATACTGGCAGGAAATTCACGAATAAGCCTGCCAAGTAATGCTCTGGCACGTGGTTCACCCTTTCCCCCTTCATCGCGCAGATTCAAAACAGCAAGGCGAAACAGAGCTTCGTCTGTCACCCCTTTCAAGGGCGGTGCGTCGACAGTGCGTTCAAAAAGATCACGCGCAGCGGTCTCGTTTCCGGACCGCAGGTATTGTAAAGCACCTGCAAAGTTGCGTTCCTCGGTCCTTATTGCAGGCCCGCTCAACTCTGTGAATGTCCCGCACCCGCTAGTCAGCAGTACAGGCAGCAGTGCTGTTGCCAATATCATGAATCGACCAAACCTCACAGACTATCCCCTTTCCCTACTATCACATAATTGCTTCCCGCCGACACTTTGACATGGTCCTTAACGCTGGCCGCCGCAGTTGCAATTTCTGCAGCCTGCGCATAATCACCCGGTCGACATATCAGCGCAGCAATGGAGATCGAAATCAGTGGAAATGTACGCGGCACACCATATCGGTCAACCCCTTCTATGGCACCTGCAGAACGATCTTCGTCCGAATAGTGTTTCGGAACCAGTGCGTCAATACTCTTGATTACAGACTTACAAGCTGCCTCTGCCTTGTCTGCGCTGATGATTATTACAAAATCATCACCTCCGATGTGGCCGACAAAAGCATCCGGATCTCCCAACCCCTTTACGGCATTGTAAATTGTTTCTCCGACATCTTTAAGGACTTCACTGGCCTTGATGTATCCGTAACGGTCGTTGTATGACTTGAAATTATCCAGATCCAGGTAACACATCGCAAAAGTGGCCTTATCCCTAAGGCGACGGTTTATCACACGTTCAATAGCAATATTGCCCGGCAACCTGGTCAGGGGGCTGGCATCAAGACTTATCTGTTCAAGATCCTTGAGCCTCAAAGCCATCTGCCTGAAATCTTCAGAAAGAGCCCCGATTTCATCACCAGGTTCTATCCCTGGATCATGTTCAAAATCACCGGTGGCAATCCGATGAGTAGCATGCTGCAGCTTACCAATAGAACTTGCAAATGAATATACCATCCACGCAGCGATTATAAAGGAGAGGACAACACCGGTAAAGGCAATGCCCAGAGACCAGGTAACAGTTTTTTCTGCATATATATCAGACCGGGCCAGCTTTTGCGACAGATCCAGCCGTTGATCTTCGCTTATTTTATCAACAAGCCTCGTAACATTATCTATTATTTTTTTTATGCCGTGCTCATCAGGTGTTACTCCGCTAAAGAGCCGCCCGGCCAGCACAACATAGCTGGAATAAGCAGCTTCCAGAGCGTCAACAGATGAGCTTTTATTTATTTCACCAAGTTTGATCAACTCACGACGGAACTCTTCAGAGTTCCGATCATGGATAAGTTTGTATTCTGGCTGTTTCAGGATAGAGAAACGCCCCGTCAGGCGTTCTTGTGCCACAACCAACTCACGCAGCCTGATAATTATGGTCGCGGCCTTCAGGTCTTTACCGGCTATTTCCTTTTCCATTTTGTGCATGGCGCCCAGCCCGGAGATGGAGAAAACCAGAGCCACGATCAGGCAGACCCCGGAAAGCGCAAAGCTTAATATCAATTTTTGAACCAGTGACATCTTGAATGGCCTTGTCAGTGCCATAAGTTTTTTCCTCCAGCAGTTCTAAAACGGGTGTATGTTATTACACACCGATACCAATTGCAACTTCAGGAGTACAGACTGCGGTAAATTTATTTATCAATAACAACCGTGATGTTCTATCTCAGAGACAGCGGCTAAATGAGAATATTTTGTTGAATTTTACAGTAATATGTTAGATTATAAAAACGTATCTTTTAACCTGCAATGAATGTTTTAAACATCAAGGAGTTTTCATGGCTGGTTACGAACAGACTTTCCTGGAACAGATTACCAATATACACGGAGTTGATTTTTCAACCTGGCCCGGTTGGGAAAAACTGATGTCATGGACAAGGCGACAGGCGTGGTCAAAGGATTTTCTGGGAGAGGACAAAATACCAGCCCGTTTAATGCACCCAACCACCCTGGCTGACGAATTGACTAAATATCTTGGTGGATAAATTTACTGTCAACATTGCATTTTAATACAAAACAGCCAACATGCAAGCATGTGTAGGCTGTTTTGTTGTATTTACCAGCTCATCTTTTTTTAACGGCGATAATTCTTGACGTATGACTCTGTCTGAATTATAAATAACAGCTCTGGCGGAGTGGTGAAATGGTAGACACAGCAGACTCAAAATCTGCCGATCGCAAGGTCATGCCGGTTCGAGTCCGGCCTCCGCTACCAAGTTATAATCCAGCAAAAGCCTAAAGCCCTTGAGAAATCAGGGGCTTTTTCTTTTGCCTTATCTTGTAATGCCTAATGCAGCAGCATGAAATCCGCTCATTTTTGGGGTAACTTTTTGACGGAGTTCCCCATTCTGAAAATTATTACCCCTCCTTGGGTTAGTCCAAGCAGAATTTGGCATTTCAATCGAGAGCCACTACATAGCACCCATCAAATCCTTTCTGCTCATAATTTTCTTCGTTTGCCTGAGCAACCTTCAGAGAGTTAAATTTACCAAGTCGGACTCGATAATATCTGGTACCCTTTACCCATGATTCCTGAACATCGGCTGTGCCGTATTTTTTCTTCAGAGCTTCCATGTACCGATAAGCATTTTCTTTAACCGTGAAAGCCCCCACCTGTATGGCATAAGTGCCCTTGTCGTAGTCTGCTGGTTGCTGGAAACTGTTGCCTGATTTGTAGCCCAATGCTGCTATTCTAACCGGAGCGATGCCTTCCTGTAACATACCAAGCCGAGACGCTGCACCTTCTGAAAGATCTATTATACGATCACCGACAAAAGGACCTCGGTCATTGATACGCACAACCACTTCTTTTCCGGACTTCTTATGCTCCACCCTGACATATACGCCAAGCGGCAAGGTTTTATGCGCTGCTGTCATGGCGTGCATATCAAATAATTCGCCGTTGCTGGTTTTTCTGCCATGAAAGTCACGCCCGTATGAACTGGCAACTCCTTCCTGTGCAAAACCGTCTGAACTGGCCATAGGCTCATAGCGCTTGCCTTTGACTGTATATGGTTTTGACGAGCGTGGTTGTTTCGTGCCTGTTTCGGAATAGCGCTTGGTGGCGCATCCAACGATCAGGAGTAATAGTATCAGGAGTAAAAGGTTTACGATGTTTTTCATAGTCACTGTCGTTCTTCAGTAGGCCCCAGAGTCATGCGCAATTTACGCAGTAAAGCTGATTTGTACCCGGAAGCTGGCAACCACATCTACAACAGGCATTATCCCATTCTGGATGGCATGCAGCTATGGCCCGCTGTTTAGCATCCAGTCGCCGAATTTCCGCTTCCATTTCCTCGTTGTACTGTGTTTCAAACATGGTAATCCCTTTATTCATAGTGTCGGTAATATGTTGCAGATGCAGAATTACGGATTGAACACCAATTTGGCCTTAGTGTATAGTCTAATTTTAATCACTTCGGGTAAATTCCTCGAGGGTAAACTTCGTTGAAAAGAACAATGAATTACTGCTGTGATACCTAGCAGCTTGCTGCGGGGTAGTTTATTAAAGTGGGTATATATCGGATGCAGTTCAATTTTTTAGAGGGTTAACCTTGTGACTTCCAGAACCTTACGATCAGCCGGATGGCTTGCAATGGTAAGCGCCTTTATTTCGTTACCCTGAAACAAAAGGGTTTGCAGATTAATCTGCAAACCCTTTTGTAATTGAGATCTGATCAAACAAATAGCGGAACACTGGAACCGAGTCCATGGACTACGCTGGTAAAAGCATTCCTGTTTTCCAGCTTGTCACGACCAAATCGTTCTGCAAACAGAGCCTGGATATGGGGAATCCTCGAAGTGCCTCCGGTTAGAAAGACGGTATCTACCTGCTTTGGCAGCAAGCCTGACCGTGCAACGACCTCATCGATACAGGTCTTAATCTGCTGAAAGTTATCCGCATTAAGCTTTTCGAACTCGTCCTTGCCAAGATCCTCGCTGATACAAAGGTCACGCTCCGTATAGCGTATCAGGGTATTCTCCTGCCATGAAAGATCACACTTCGCCTTTTCAATCGCCTGAAACAGGAAAAACCCAAAATTATCATTGATGATGTTCTCCAGGTTCTCAATAGCCTGACGGTCATCTGTGGCACCCTTGATCACCCGGATAAGCTCTTTGGTTTTGCGTGCCCGTAAAAGCGGGATTCTGTGCCATTGACAGAGGGTATAGATAATGCTTTTGGGGATATTATTCCAATCATCCTTTCCCATGGTTTTATAACAGGCATAACGTCCGAAATGATACGCCACCTTATCCCACATAATCTGTGAATCGAACTTGTCTCCGGCCACATAGACACCACCCAGCGAGAGCACGTCACTACGACGGTCGGAGCGGTTAAAGGTCCCCCCTTTGGCGCGAATTATCGAGAAGTCGGATGTACCGCCGCCGAAATCTCCGATGAAGACGGTCCGTTCCTCTCCACTCTGTAAAGTACCTTCAAAAGCCAGCGCCGCCGCAACAGGTTCATACTGGAACCAAATATTTTTAAACCCTGCCTTGCGCGCGGCCTTTTCAAGGCGCTGCTCGGCTACAGCATCCTTGGCGGCATCGGTCGAAAACACTACCGGCCGCCCCAAGACTACACTATCGACCGGGCAGCCCACATGTTCCTCCCCCTTGGCCTTGATCTTTCTGAGGATGATCGCCACAAGGTCATCAATTGTGTAACGCTTGCCGAATATTTCGGTACTGACAAAACTGGTGTTCGGCAGAAAAGTCTTTATCGACTGCATAAAACGCCCGGCAGCCCCATCGCTGACATACTGGCGAATAGCCTCTTGCCCTGCATGTATCTCGTTTTCCTCGTTAAAATAGAGGACCGAACGCATCAGTTCTCCACCGCGTTTATTACCATCTACAGCTACGACCTCAACCATGCCGTTTCTATAAACCGAAAGCGCCGAATTGGTTGTACCAAAATCAATTCCAAATACTATCTGCAATTTGAAGCCCTCCAAAAAGACGAACCCCCCGCCCGGGCAAACCCGAACTGGGGGGAATCGTGTACTAATGCCGTGTGTAAGTTATTCTATTGTGGAGCGGATTCTTACCCGGTCGCCCACATGATAGCGGGTTTTTGTACGGAATTCCTCACCGCTTTCAACAGTGACAATGTACCCGTCAATTACATCTTTTTCTCGCTCAACATAACTGATCCGGTCCCTTGGATAGCATTTTGTACCGCGTGCCATATTCTGACCAGTCATAGCTCCAGCAACAGCCCCGAGGGCTGTCATTGCGGCATTACCAGACCCTCTGCCAAACTGGTTCCCTATTATTCCCCCGGCAACTCCCCCAAGGATGGCACCACCAAACCCACTTTCGTCTTCACAGATTTCCTCTTTGGTACTAATCGGCTCCCGGATGATGATAGTTCTAAAAACCTCACGGACATTTGTGACGGTCGCCATATTAACCGACTGGCCATCAGCAAAAGCATTCATACTCGAAAAAATGATACTTGCTGCAAACAAGATGATTATCGTTTTCATAACATTCCTCCTCGATGATTAACTGATGTACACACATGATGCCACCATTAAATACAAGTAGCAACCGGAAACAGAAACCCCCGCCCAGGCAAGCCAGACAGGGGTTTCTCATTGCATATTCAGCCTCTCGGCTTCAATCAATTAGTTACTTATATTCGGCCATCTCATCAAACTGCAGATACTTGTAGATACTATCCATGTTCGGCTCGATTTTTTCTTTGTAAATTGCAAGGAACTCGGCAGGAGTCGGTAATTTGCCCATCAGAGCAGCTACCGCACCCAACTCGGCGGAACCGAGATACACCTTGGCGCCGTTGCCGATACGATCATCGAAGTTACGGGTTGAAGTGGAGTACATATTGACCCCATCCGGTACGCGAGCCTGGTTACCCATGCAGAGCGAGCAGCCGGCGATTTCGATACGGGCGCCGAAAGCGCTGTAGACCGAGAAGCAGGCTTCGTCTTTCAGCTTTACCTGATCCATACGGGTCGGCGGGCAGATCCAGGTACGGACAGCCGGATTGAACTTCTGTCCACGCCAGATCTCGGCGGCAGCGCGGAAGTGGCCGATGTTGGTCATGCAGGAACCGAGGAATACGTCCTGAATTGATGTACCGGCAACCTCTGAGAGAAGCTTTACATCATCAGGATCGTTCGGGCAAGCCAGAATCGGCTCGGTAATCTCGGCCAGATCAATCTCAATAACTGCAGCATATTCAGCGTTTTTGTCAGCCTCAAGCAGCTTGGGTGCCTTCAGCCATTCATTAACGGCATCAATGCGGTTTTGAAGAGTCTGGGCATCCTGATACCCTTCCTTGATCATGTTCTTCATCAGCGCCACGTTGGAGCGAAGATAGGTTGCAACAGATGCCTCGGAAAGCTTGATGCAGCCGGCGGCAGCAGAGCGCTCGGCAGCGGCGTCGGTCAGCTCGAACGCCTGCTCCACGGAAAGATCGGGCAGACCTTCCATTTCGAGGATACGGCCGTTGAAGATGTTGATCTTGTTCTTCTTCGGTACGGTCAGATGCCCCTGCTTGATGGCCCAGTAAGGAATTGCGTTAACCGCATCACGCAGGGTAATGCCGGAGTTGAGTTTGCCTTTGAAACGAACCAGAACGGATTCAGGCATATCAAGCGGCATGAAGCCCATAGCGCCGGCAAAGGCAACCAGACCGGAACCGGCCGGGAAGGAGATGCCGATCGGGAAACGGGTGTGTGAGTCGCCGCCGGTACCAACGGTATCGGGGAGCAGCAGGCGGTTAAGCCATGAGTGGATAACGCCGTCGCCCGGCTTCAGTGGAACGCCGCCACGCTCGATGATGAACTGCGGCAGGGTCTTGTGCATCTTGACGTCAGCCGGCTTCGGATAAGCAGCGGTGTGGCAGAAAGACTGCATGAACATCGGCGACAGGAATTTGAGGCAGGCGAGCTCTTTCAGCTCGTCAGCGGTCATCGGACCGGTTGTATCCTGTGAGCCTACCGTAGTCATCTTAGGCTCGCAAGCGGTACCTGGCAGGATACCGGCAACGCCGCATGCCTGACCGACCATTTTCTGTGCCTGGGTGTATCCCTGGCCCGCTTTCGGAACCGGGTTAACCGGCAGGGTGAAGATATCGGTTGCGCCAAGGCCGAGTGCGGTACGGGCACGGTCGGTTACGGCACGGCCGATGATCAGGGGGATACGGCCGCCGGCACGGAACTCGTCGGCAACGGTGTTCGGAGCGATCTGGAATGTGGAGAGCAGTTCGCCCCCTTCGCTCTTGATCTCGCCTTTTTTGGTGTCGATAACGATCACGTCACCGGTATTCATCTTGGTAACATCGGCTTTCAGCGGCAGAGCGCCGGAATCCTGGGCGGTATTGAAGAAGATCGGGGCGATAACGCTGCCGATGATGACGCCGGCAGTTTTTTTGTTAGGAACGCAAGGGATATCCTGGCCGATGCACCAGAGCACCGAGTTGCAGGCAGATTTACGGGAAGAACCGGTGCCGACAACATCGCCGACAAACGCAACCTGAAAACCATCTTCACGGAACTTGGCAATCGTTGCCAGGCCATCAGGAAAACGTGTTTTACCCATGGCAAGAGCGTGCAGCGGAATATCAGGACGGCTCCAGGCATCGCCTGCAGGTGAAAAATCGTCGGTATTGATTTCGCCTTCAACCTTGTACACCTTTACCTTGATGATCTCGGCCAGGCTCGGCTTGCTGGTGAACCACTCAGCATTTGCCCAGGAGGTCAGGACTTTTTTAGCGGCGGCATTGGTTGCGGAAAGCGCCACAACCTGATCAAAACCGTCATACACAAGAGTCATGCCGGACAGGGCACAGGCAGCTTCGTCAGCCAGAGCGGCGTTAGACAGTGCGCCAACGAGCGGGGCAACGTTGTAGCCACCCATCATGGTGCCGAGGATACGAACAGCATCAACCGGAGTTACCAGCGGAGACTTCTTTGTACCGGCAATGATTTCGGCAAGGAAAGCGGCCTTAACTTCGGCAGCCGGATCAACACCAGGGGAAACACGGTCCTTGATCAGGGTAAGCAGGAAAGCTTCTTTTCCGGCAGGTGGATTAACCAGTAATTCACAAAGGCCGGTTGTCTGTTCAGGTGTCAATGGGAGTGCGGGAATACCTTGTGCCGCCCTCTCCTTTTCATGTGCAAGATATGCTTCAATCATCTACTGTTCCTCCTTCGTGGGATATAATTTTGCGGTGGTTAAATGCTGTAAAAATACGTGCATAAATCGCATACTGTATACACTTTTCAGAAATGGCTTGTCAAATCATTATTACCTTGCCACCATGTCCAAATGATACCGGCTTTTCAGAATATTAAGCAACGTATCAACTCCTCGCAGTGCCTCGCGAAGCTGGTCCCGCTCCCGATCCATCAAGACCATTGGATCAATACAATTATCCACTGCCTTTCCCGATGTAGTGGCAATCAGCTGTTTGTTCAATCGCATCTTTACCAGAAAAGTAAAAGCATCCGAGAGGGTCTCATAGTCATGTTCTGACAGTACATGGAGGTAGTGGAGCCGTTCAAGTTTGGACCAGGTTGTCCCACCCATTATGCATGATTCAAGGGCAATCAGACTGATCCCCCTTGTCAGTGCAAACAAACCGCCTTTCTTCAGATCCAGCTTCCCCAGCTGAATTCCTTTCTTTTCGACAATAAACCTCCCAAACATCCCGAGTGGAGTTTTAAAACGGACAATATTGCGTGCCATACTTGGAAAGAAGATCGAATTATTGCGGGCGCATTCACAGATATGATTCCTCAATTCAAGTTCAAAAGTCACATCTCCGTGCAGCACGCGCAGATCCTGAAACACTCCGAAATGAACAGTTGCGTCGGGATCAGGTCGGTTAATCCAATGTTCTATAAGCTCTTTCCATACCGACAGACTGTGGCACCACTCAGGATTGCTGGCCATCATGTTGCCCGGACAGAGTGGTACTCCGATAGTTTCAAGTGAAGAAACTATCCGCTCCGCAAACTTTTTCACCTCAGCTATGTCGTCTATAGACAGATCATCATGATAGACAATGGCACTGTCCTGGTCGGTCCGCAATGTCTGTTCCTGCCGTCCTTCACTTCCAAGTGAAAGATATGCTGCACCTGGTGGCAGACGGATATCATGGTAGCGATCAAGAATATATATAAGGCGTTGGGTGAGTGCATCATTAAAATGTGAAATCAACTGAATCAGGCTTTGCGCGTCGGCATTGGTCTTGAGGGCATACTGCAGCATTCCGGTCATTTTCTGACCAAGAGTGCGCAACTGTTCAATTGAGTTGGCTGATTCAATCTCTTGAACAAGATAGAGAGGGCTTCGTGTCTGGATACGCAACAGGTCGGTATCGGTCATGACACCGAACAAGTTGTCAAATTCATCGATAACCACCAAACGATGAATATTATGTTTGGCCATAAGAAATATGGCTTTAAACAGGTAGTCACTGTTACGGATAGTAATAAGCGATGTCTTCATAACATCACGCACAGTTAGAATTAAAATCTGGTGGGATAAATTGGCAATAGAATTTCGCAGGTCTCTTAATGAAACGATACCTACCGGTTTGTCATGTTCAACAACGACAATGCCCGAGATATTTTCAACCATCATCAGGCGTGCCATCTCAACCAGCCCGAGGTCGGGTGAGCAGGTAATTACAGGGCGATGACATATATCTTCTGCAGGTATAAAGAAAAAACTGTCTTCGTTAGTTATCGGCATTATTCACCTGTTATCGAACAGAGTTTTTATACTGTGCTTTATACATTAGTTTAATTCGCACAATACATTAGCGATATAGACATAAATATAACTAAAGATCATACAAAGCAAATTATAACTTAAAAAAACAGCCTGTATACAACTAATATAACAACTGTTAAATTCATAATACGAACGCAGTATGTGTTATTGAGTGTATAACATGCCGATATAATTGATAAATAAAATATGTATTTTAAGAAAATATTTTTATTGACAATAATGGAACGATGTATTAAATATCAAATCAATATTTGTTTTACATTGTTCTATTTCTGTTGTTTTATACTGTAACTTTTCAAATACCCGGGGCTCGTCATGAAACATTTTTTGTCCCACATAATTTTACTTGCTATGTTGGTAATATCGCCGGTTTCTTTTTCAACGGTCGATACTCCAAACTTTGATATTCCTGATACAATAAATTGCCCTTTACAAGAATCAAAAAAAGTCGGTATTACTGTTGCGCACCGAGTGGTACAAACGGTGCCATTTACTGCCGTATTGCGTCCTTCTGACAAGCCTGTCATATCACTCCCAACATTACCTGCATTTGATATCAATCGAGAACTAGAACATGGCAGGGCCCCTCCCGTTATCCGCTCCGTATAAATTTTTGAACAATCATCAACAAAAAACATGAACAACAACTGAATTAACTACCTGATTTTTTTATTCAAAAAATAATATTTAAAATTAAAATATATTTTTATGCATTTTTTTATGCGGTGCAGTTGAGATGTTTAAAAATACTGATATAAATAAAAATAAACGCTCATTTCACTAGATAGGAGCACCTGAATATATGAGAGATAAAGGAGTTTATTCCGTTCAGGCCGTAGTTAAGGCCATTGATCTGCTTGAAGCTCTTGCACAGGGGGGTGAAAGCCCATCAATCGTTGTTTTGGAGAAGAAACTCGGATTAAGTCACAACAAAGCCTTCCGCCTGCTTGCCACTCTCGAAGACAAAGGACTGGTGGAGCGCAATAAATTGACCGGCACCTACAATCTTGGCCTGCAGGCGTTTGAAATGGCACAGCATATCCTGAAAAGCGACAATCTCATCAGAATGGCGCACCCGATTATGGTTGAGCTGGCTCGCAAGCTTGACGAAGCTGTATACTTTACCGTTGCCAATAACGATGAAGTACTGTTTCTGGACATGGTTGATTCTTTCCAGCAGATCAAGACCGCCGATCTGGTCGGCAAGCGATTCCCGTTCTTTACCAACGCCGCCGGCAAGGTTATCAAGTCGGTCAGCTCGATTGACCTGTTCGGTCGGGCCAGTAAAAAACGCGGCATAAAGGATGTTCAGCTGCTTGAGGTTGAGCTTGATGAAATCCGCAAGAAAGGTGTAGCGGTTGATTTTAATGGGTTGGGTGAAGGTATCTGCACCGTTGCAGTCGTCATCCGCGATTATGCCGGAAAGGTTGTTGGCGCCCTGACTCTCCTCGCCCCATCGTTCCGCATGATGCAGGACCGGCTTGAGCAGGAAATTATTCCATCCATGATTGAAGGGGCCGAAGAACTGTCCATGAAGTTTGGCTATATGAAGATTCCGGCATGATTTTCAAGTAGATGGTTAACGTATTAAGAGATGGTTATGAGTTAAATAAAACAGGAAAGGAGGTCAGTTGGCAATCGAGGTTTTAAGCAGTCGGGTAATTAACCTTATGTGAAAGGAGTAACTAATGGCAGATAAACAGTATGATTGGTCAGCAATAGCAAAGAACCCGAAGTTCATTGAGCTTCACCACAAAAAAACCGCATTCCTTTTTGGCTGGTGGATTTTCTCCAGCGTGTATTACTTCCTGCTCCCCATCGGAGCGGCATATGCCCCCGGTCTGTTCAAGATCAAAATGATCGGTGTCATAAACTTCGGCTACTTGTTTGCCCTTTCCCAGTTCTTTGTTTCCTGGGGACTGGCGCTGTACTATGCACACGTGGCCAACAAGGACTTTGACCGTTTGACCAAGGAACTGATCGACGAACTTCATCTTTAGAAAAGGAGGATACGACATGACTTTTAAAAATAT
>JAAXTM010000012.1 GCA_013336525.1 Geobacteraceae bacterium
CAACGTCGCTATGACAATCAAACTGATTACCCCGATCGCAATGGACGATGGTCTGCGTTTCGCCATCCGCGAAGGTGGCCGTACCGTCGGCGCAGGCGTTGTAGCTTCAATTATTGAATAAATAAGATACGTTACGAGGTTAACAATGCAGAGCCAGAAGATTAGAATTCGCCTTAAAGCATATGATCATAAACTCCTTGATGTTTCTGTTGGAGAAATAGTCGATACAGCAAAAAGAACTGGCGCACGCGTCGCTGGCCCAATTCCATTGCCGACTGTAATAAATAAATATTGTGTTCTGCGTGGACCTCATGTTGATAAAAAGTCCCGTGACCAGTTTGAAATCAGAACTCATAAGCGTCTGATTGATATACTAGACCCTACACAGCAGACTGTTGATGCCCTCATGAAGCTGGATTTATCTGCCGGCGTTGATGTAGAAATCAAACTGTAACTGCTACTACGACTGAATAGGACTGAATATGATGAAAGGTATCATCGGAAAAAAACTTGGCATGACCCAGATATTTCTTGAAGACGGAACAAGAGTACCTGTAACTGTAATTCAGGCGGGTCCTTGTTATGTTGTTCAGAAAAAGACTGCTGATGTTGATGGATATTCAGCAGTACAGGTTGGCTTCGAGTCGATCGCTGCTTCTAATGCTAACAAGCCGTACCTCGGACATTGTACTAAATCGGGCCATGGTGTATTCAGGCATCTGCGTGAATTCAAAAATGAGCAGGTAGATGCAATGAATGTAGGTGATGAAATCACAGTTGGCGAATTCTCTGTCGACGATGTGATTGATGCAACCGGCACCAGCATTGGTAAAGGTTTTCAGGGTGTTATGAAGCGCTATAACTTCAAGGGCGGTCGCGCCTCTCACGGTTCGCGTTTTCATAGAGCGCCTGGTTCCATCGGTGCTTCTGCAACACCTTCACATGTTTTCAAAAATAAAAAAATGCCTGGTCAAATGGGTAACGCTAAAGTCACCGTACAGGGGCTTAAGATTGTACGTGTTGATGTAGCTGATAATCTACTCTTGATAAAGGGTGCTGTACCCGGACACAAGAATTCAATTGTTATGATCAAAAAGAGTGTTAAAGCTTAGTATTTCGGGAGTTTGTGTATGCCTTCAATAGCAGTTTATAATATGAACAAACAACAGGTCGGTGAAGTTCAATTGTCCGATGATGTGTTTGATGTTGAAGTAAGAGAGAGTCTTGTACACCAGGCACTTCGTATTCAGCTTGCTAACCGGAGAGCCGGAACAGTTGCAGTCAAGAATCGTTCTGCAGTTCGCGGCGGCGGTAAAAAGCCATTCAAGCAGAAGGGCACTGGTAATGCACGACAAGGCTGTAGCCGTGCTCCTCAATATCCTGGCGGTGGTGTTGCCTTTGGTCCACAACCAAAAATATATAACCTTAGTATGAATAAGAAGGCCAGATGTGCTGCCCTCTGTTCGGTTCTAACGTATAAACTGCAGACGAATAACATAACTGTTCTGGATAAAATAGAATTCGATAAAGTATCAACTAAAGACTTTGTTAGTTTTCTGAGTACATTCGATCTTAACAAGTCCTTGATTGTAACAGATGATCTTAATAACAATCTGTTTTTATCAGCTCGGAATGTGCCGCATATAAAAATGTTAAAGCATGATGCCCTTAATATTCACGACATGCTTAAATATAAGCACATAATATTCACAGAGGGATCTGTAATATCAACCGAAGGAGTATTGCAAAAATGAATATTTACTCCGTAATTAAAAAGCCGCATGTAACTGAAAAAACATCTTTAGGCTCAGATTCGAACAATACGGTTGCTATTATTGTTGATAAAGATGCAAACAAAATCGAGATTAAACAGGCTGTAGAGAATCTGTTCAAAGTCAAAGTTGCTGATGTTCGCACTGTAACGGTGGCTGGCAAGGTTAAACGCTCTGGCAAAACACTTGGCAAACGTTCCAACTGGAAAAAAGCATATGTTAAGCTCCAGGAAGGGCAATCAATAGATTTCTTTGAAGTCTAACTAATACGTTTGGGGTTCACAATGGCAATCAAAAGCTATAATCCAACTTCAGCTGGGCGCAGACATCAAACATGTTCTACGTTCGATGAAATAACTAAAACTACTCCCGAAAAATCCTTGCTAGTTTCGCTTAAAAAAAGCGGTGGCAGGAATGCAAATGGTCGTATTACTTCTCGTCATCAGGGTGGCGGTCACAAACAGAAATATCGTATTATCGATTTCCGTCGTGACAAACGTAGCATCCCAGCTACAGTTGCTAGTATTGAATATGATCCGAATCGTAGCGCCCGTATTGCGCTACTGAATTATGCTGATGGTGAAAAACGCTATATTCTTGCTCCACTTGATTTGAAGGTTGGCGATGTTATCATTAGTGGTCCTGAAGCCGATATCAAACCAGGTAATTCATTACCTTTACGTGCGATTCCGCTTGGTACTGTTATTCATAACATTGAATTAAAGATTGGTAAAGGCGCTCAGTTGGCCAGAAGTGCCGGTACTTTCGCCCAGCTTATGTCTAAAGAAGGCAAGTATTCACAGGTTAAGCTGCCTTCCGGTGAAGTACGTCTGGTGCTTCAGGATTGTTACGCTACAATCGGGCAAGTTGGTAATACCGACCATGAAAATATAAACATCGGTAAAGCCGGCCGTTCACGCTGGCTCGGTAGACGTCCAAAAGTCCGAGGTGTAGCAATGAACCCAGTTGACCATCCACATGGTGGTGGTGAAGGTCGTACTTCAGGTGGACGTCATCCTGTTACACCTTGGGGTATACCAACTAAAGGCTACAAAACTCGTACTAATAAAACTTCTGATCGCTTCATAGTTAAGAAGCGTAGTAAATAATTCGTTGAGAGGCTGAGATATTATGGCACGTTCGATAAAAAAAGGTCCATTTATTGATGACCACCTGAACAAAAAAGTTCTCGCAGAAGGTCCTAATTCTAAAAAAATTATTAAGACCTGGTCACGCCGCTCAACAATCAGCCCTGATTTTATCGGGTGTAGTTTTGCGGTACATAACGGTAAAAAATTCATTCCTGTTTTTGTAACTGAAAATATGGTTGGTCACAAAATGGGTGAATTCGCTCCAACTAGAACATTTCACGGTCACGCCGCTGATAAAAAGAGTAAAGTCAAGAAGTAGTAAGGGAGCTTATAATGGAATCCAACGCTAAACTCTCATCTGTACGCCTTTCACCACGCAAAACACGTCTAGTTGTCGATCTCGTGCGTGGGAAAGGTATTCAAGATGCATTGAATATCTTGCAGTTTATGCCTCAGCCTTCAGCCAAGCTTGTATCTAAGCTTCTTAAGTCTGCAGTTGCTAACGCAGAGCAAAAAGGCGTATCTGATGTAGATCGCCTGATTGTAAAAACAATTTATGTTGATGGTGGTGCTGCACTTAAACGTTTTGTTCCTCGTGCAATGGGGCGTGCCAGCAAAATACGTAAGCCTACTAGTCATATTGCTGTAACCCTTTCAGACTCGAAATAGTTTTATTACGTGGAGGTGTAGGTTGGGACAAAAAATTAATCCGATTGGTTTCAGGCTCGGTGTTACAAAAACTTGGGACTCAAAATGGTACGCTGAAGCTGATTATGCAAAGCTGCTTCATGAAGACCTTGCTATTCGTAAATTTCTAAAAAAACGTTTGTACAGCTCTGGTGTCTCTAAAATCGAGATTGAGCGTGCTGCAAACAAATGTAAAATAAATATTTTCACTGCAAGACCTGGCCTTATCATCGGTAAGAAGGGTTCTGAAGTTGAAACGATCAAAAAAGAACTTGCTTTGATATCTTCTAAAGAGATCTTCATTACTATAAATGAAGTTCGCAAGCCTGAACTTGATGCTCAACTTGTTGCTGAAAACGTTGCCCTGCAGTTAGAACGACGCATAGCCTTCAGGCGAGCTATGAAGAAAAGCGTTACTTCGACACTCAAATTCGGCGCAAAGGGTATTCGAATTACCTGTTCCGGTCGTTTGGGAGGCGCTGAAATGTCTCGTACAGAGTGGTATCGTGAAGGAAGGGTTCCTCTTCATACACTGCGTGCTGATATTGATTATGGCTTTGCCGAGGCAAAGACAACATATGGTCTGATTGGTATCAAAGTGTTGATTTTCAAGGGCGAAATTCTGCCTGGTAAGTAATTCTTTATATTGCACAATAGGAGCACGTATCGATGTTAATGCCGAAACGGGTAAAACATAGAAAACAGATGAAGGGTCGTATGTCCGGTAAGCCCTGTAGAGGTATTGAACTCTCTTTTGGCGAATATGGTCTGCAAGCAACTGAATGCGGGTGGCTTGATTCTCGCCAGATTGAAGCGGCCCGTATTGCAATGACCCGCTATATTAAGAGGGGTGGTAAAATATGGATTCGTATTTTTCCAGATAAACCACTTACAGCTAAACCCGCCGAGACCAGGATGGGTAAAGGAAAAGGTTCTCCGGATTCCTGGGTTTGTGTTATAAAGCCTGGTGTCGTGTTGTACGAGATGGAAGGCGTTACAGAAGAGATTGCACGTGAAGCTCTTCGTTTGGCCGCCCATAAACTGCCCCTTTCTACCAAGTTTATTTCCAGGGGGGATGTCCATGAAGCCTAATGACCTTAGAAAAATATCAGCTGAAGAGCTGTCAAAAAAACAGTCTGAATTTACTCAGGAACTCTTTAACCTTAAGTTTCAGCTTCATACCGGCAGACTTGAGAACACTTCCAAGCTGAAGAACCTTCGTAAGAATATTGCTAGAATTAATACCATTCTCACCGAGAGTAAGGCAGGGGGAGTTACTAAATGAGTGAACGCGGTCATAGAAAAACACAGGTAGGTGTTGTTGTGAGCGATAAGATGGAAAAGACTGTTGTTGTTAAAGTCGACCGTCTTGTCAAGCACAGTGTCTACAGTAAGTATATTAAGCGTAGTGTAAAATATAAAGTTCACGATGAGCTCAATAGTTCTAAAGTTGGCGATCGTGTACAGATTATTGAATGCCGCCCTTTGAGTAAGGACAAACGCTGGAGCCTTAAGCAGATAATTGAAAGTATCTCTTAGTATAGGGAGTAACATCTAATGATTCAAATGCAGACAGTACTTGACGTAGCTGACAACTCTGGTGCAAAAAAGTTATTTTGCATCAAAGTCCTTGGCGGCTCTAAAAGAAAATATGCAAGCGTCGGTGATATCATAGTTGCATCTGTTCGTGAAGCTATGCCGAATTCAAAGGTTAAAAAAGGCGATGTAGTCAAAGCTGTTGTAGTCAGGACTGCAAAAGCTTTAGGTCGCCCAGACGGGTCTTATATCCGTTTTGATGACAACTCAGGTGTTGTTATCAACAATGCCAAGGAACCGGTTGGTACTCGTATCTTCGGTCCGGTAGCCAGAGAATTGCGTGCTAAAAAGTTTATGAAAATTATTTCTCTTGCACCGGAAGTACTATAAAAATATCGGAGAATGATGATGCAAGTCACGAAACCTCATGTCAACAAGGGCGATACCGTAATGGTAATTGCTGGTAAAGAAAAAAGCAAAACTGGCAAAATTCTACAGTTACTGCCCAAGAAAAACGGTGTAATTGTTGAAGGTCTTAATTTAGTCAAGCGCCATGTGAAAGCTAAAGGAAATGAAGCTGGTGAAATTAAGGAGAAGGAAGCACGAATTCATATCTCCAATGTTATGCCATTTTGTTCAAAGTGTTCCAAAGCGGTAAGGACTAGCAAAAAGATTTTGGAAAATGGCGAAAAACAACGTGTTTGTGTAAAGTGTGGCACAGCACTTTAAGAATTACTTTGGAGGAATTTATCTAATGTCTCGTTTAAAAGATATATATTCATCAGAAATCGTTCCCAAGCTTCTTAATGACTTCAGTTACAAGTCTTGTATGCAAGTACCGCAGATCAAGAAAATTGTCGTCAATATGGGTTTAGGTGAAGCAATCCAGAATGTGAAGATACTCGATTCTGCGACTACTGAGCTTGGTCTGATAACTGGTCAAAAATCAGTTATTACAAAAGCTAAGAAGTCTATAGCAACGTTTAAACTTCGCGAAGGTATGCCAATTGGTTGTATGGTTACTCTTCGTCGTGATCGTATGTATGAATTCCTTGATCGCTTGATCAATGTTTCGCTTGCCAGGGTACGCGATTTTAAAGGCATTTCAGGTAAAGCATTTGATGGTAAGGGTAATTATACGCTCGGTATCAAAGACCAACTAATTTTCCCTGAAATCAATTATGATAATGTTGATAAAATTAAGGGAATGAATATCACGATTGTAACAAGTGCTAAGACAGACGAAGAAGGTAAAGCACTTCTCAAGTACCTGGGCATGCCGTTCAGGAACTAAGATATCTGGAGGATTCTGTGGCAAAAGTATCAATGATTATTAAGTCTCAACGTACACCAAAGTTCAAGGTTCGGCAGCACAATCGTTGCCCGGTATGCGGTCGTCCTAAAGCGTTTTATCGCAAGTTCGAGATGTGCAGAATTTGTTTGCGCAAGTATGCCTCGTCTGGCCAGATTCCCGGTGTGATAAAATCGAGCTGGTAACAAAAAAGACACATATAGATAAAGAGACAGGAGCACATTCACCATGTCCATGACAGACCCAATTGCTGACATGCTTACCAGAATAAGAAACGCAAACATGGTAAAGCACCAAAAAGTTGACATTCCATCGTCCAATATGAAAGTTAGTATTGCTAATGTATTAAAGCAAGAAGGCTTTATAAAAAACTATAAGGTTATTTCTGATAACCTTCAGGGTGTACTCCGTGTTTATTTAAAGTACATTGATGAAAAAGATAGCGTTATAAATGAGATTAAACGTGTTAGTAAACCGGGTGGTAGAGTTTATGTCAAGTCCGAGGACATTCCTTTAGTGAAGAGCGGGCTCGGAATTGCAATTATATCCACATCAAAGGGTATCATTACGGATAATGTTGCTCGTAAGTCCGGTGTTGGCGGCGAGTTGATCTGCACTGTCTGGTAATAATAGCGACAAGGAGTGCTTTTAGATGTCTAGAATAGGTAAATTGCCAATAGAAGTACCAAAGAGTGTAAAGATTACTCTTACTGATTCAGTTCTGTCGGTAGTAGGTCCTAAGGGGTCTTTGACACGTCAGATTATGCCTGTAGTTTCACTTAATATCAGTGATACTGCTATTGAAGTAATGCGGGTTGATGATTCAACTGCCGCACGATCTGCTCATGGCCTAACGCGCACTTTGATCAATAATATGGTTGTAGGTGTTACTAACGGTTTTCAGAGAGATCTTGAGATCAATGGTGTAGGTTACCGTGCCGAAGTCAAGGGCAGTGACCTTGTACTTGCTCTTGGTTATTCCCACCCTGTAAACTTTCAAATTCCTGATGGTATTTCCATTGATGTTGAAAAGATGACTAAGTTATCAGTTAAGGGATTTGACAAGGAGTTGGTTGGACAAACCGCTGCAAAGATCAGATCATTCCGTCGTCCTGAGCCTTACAAGGGTAAAGGGATTAAATATGCTGACGAGACTATCCTAAGAAAAGCTGGCAAAACCGGCAAGAAATAGTCTTTATAAGGAGATTTTGTGGCTAAGACAGCTATTAAGACAATTACTAGACTTAAACGTCAAGTTCGAGTTAGAAAAAAAGTTCGTGGCACAACTGCACGTCCGCGTCTGAATGTATTTAAGAGTGCGCGCCATATTTATGCGCAGTTAATTGATGACACAAATGGTACGACTCTTGTTGCTGCATCAACGTTGTCCGTTGCAGCGCAGGATCTTTCAAATACCGGCAATGTTAATGCAGCATCACTTGTCGGCAAGGAAGTCGCCAGGCTTGCTCTTGCCAAAGGTGTTTCGTCTGTAGTTTTTGACCGCAATGGTTTTCTCTATCACGGCAGGATCAAAGCGCTCGCTGATTCAGCCCGCGAAGCCGGGTTGAACTTTTAAGCGTACGGGAGGTTTTCTTTGAGTAGGATTAATCCAGCAGAATTAAATTTGAATGACAGAGTTGTTCATATCAGTCGTGTTGCCAAAGTTGTTAAAGGTGGGCGTAGATTTAGTTTTTCCGCATTAATAGTTGTTGGCGACGGCAATGGTTATGTAGGTTATGGGCTTGGTAAAGCTAACGAGGTTCCTGAAGCTATCAGGAAGGGCGTAGAACAGGCTAAAAAGAATCTTATTAAAGTTCCAGTGAATTCTAACCAAACCATTCCTTTTGAAATAGAAGGTAAATTTGGTGCAGGTCGTCTTCTTATGAAGCCCGCTTCACCTGGTACCGGAGTTATTGCCGGTGGCGCTGCTCGAGCAATATTCGAGGCTGCAGGTATTAATAATATTCTCTCAAAATGCTTAGGTTCTAATAATCCACACAATGTTATAAAAGCGGCTTTTCAGGGACTCCAGCGCCTTAAAACTCCGGAAGAGATTGCAGCTCGTCGTGGCATTACTGAATAATCTTTATTACGTGGGGAAACAATTATGAGTAGTCTGATTAAGATCACACTTACAAAAAGTACTATTTGTACTCCTAAAAAACATCGTGCTGTAGTAGCTGGCCTTGGTTTGTCTAAACTAAACCAAACCGTTCAGCGTCAAGACAGTCCTCAAATCAGGGGCATGATCAATAAAGTCGGTCATCTGTTGACCGTTGAATAGATAAAGGGGTTGACTTTCATGGAACTTAACAATCTAAGGCCTTCAATCGGGTCGACAAAAAACAGAAAACGTATCGGACGTGGTACCGGTTCCGGACACGGTAAAACTGCAACTAAAGGTCATAAGGGTCAAAAAGCTCGTTCCGGCGGAAGCATTAAAGCTGGATTCGAAGGTGGCCAGATGCCTTTACAGCGCCGTTTGCCTAAGCGTGGTTTTACTCCGCTTGACCGCGTTGTGTTTTCCCTTGTGAATATCAGCCAACTTGACGTCTATGAATCTGGTTCAGTAGTTGATGCTTTATCACTTGTCTCTAAAGGACTTATTAAATCCGATCGTTTCGCTGTTAAAATTCTTGGTAATGGAGATATTACCAAGTCTCTGAAAATATCAGCAAATAAGTTCAGCCAGTCTGCAAAAGATAAAATTATCGCTGCTGGCGGCAGTGTCGAGGAGATTGCATAGTGTTTGAAGCTCTCCAGAATATATTTAAGATTCCTGAGTTGAAAAAACGTGTTTTATTTTCTTTGGGAATGCTTGCGGTATATCGTGTCGGTTGTCATATACCGACACCTGGAATTGATAGAATTGCACTCTCACACTTTTTTAAGCAGTCTCAAGGGACTCTCTTGGGACTTTTTGACATGTTTTCCGGTGGTGCATTAGAACGTTTAACCGTTTTTGCTCTCGGCATTATGCCTTATATATCTTCTTCAATAATTTTTCAGCTTCTCACTGTAGTTGTGCCAGCTATTGAGAAATTATCTAAAGAAGGTGAGGCCGGTCGTAAAAAAATTATTCAATATACTCGTTATGGTACGGTAGTATTAAGTATTGTTCAGGGTATGGGCGTTGCGGTTGGACTTGAGAGCATGCGCGGACCCGCCGGTGAGTTAGTAGTCCCTAGCCCAGGTTGGGGCTTTCGAGTTTTAACTGTTATTACGCTGACAGCCGGTACAGCTTTTGTAATGTGGCTTGGTGAGCAGATGTCTGAAAAAGGTATCGGCAATGGAATCTCTCTGATTATTTTTGCCGGTATTGTTGTTAATATACCATCTGCACTTGTCAATACAGCAAAGCTTGTGAACGCTGGCCAACTTTCTCTGTTTGTTCTTATATTTGTTTTGGCAATCATGTTTGCAGTCATTGCAGTCATCGTTTTTGTTGAACGCGGACAGAGGCGCTTGTCAATTCATTATGCCAAGAGAGTTGTTGGGCTAAAAACTTTTAACGCTCAGACTTCTCACTTACCTTTAAAAATCAATATGGCCGGGGTAATTCCGCCAATATTTGCATCATCAATTATAATGTTCCCGGCAACTATTGCAAATTTTATCAATATACCTTGGGTGCAGAATGCCGCCAAGAGCTTGTCTCCCGGTAATTTAATCTACAACATCTTTTTCGTTGCTTTTATTGTCTTCTTCTGCTACTTCTATACGGCTGTAACTTTTAACCCTATTGATGTGGCTGAGAACATAAAAAAACAGGGTGGTTATATTCCTGGAATACGTCCAGGGAAAGAAACATCAGATTTTATTGACACTGTGCTCACAAGGCTGACTTTTGCCGGTGCTGTATATATTTCAATTGTATGCGTATTGCCATCCATTTTGATTGGCAAGTTTAATCTTCCATTTTATTTTGGTGGCACTGCACTTTTGATCGCTGTAGGTGTCGGTATGGATACGGTTTCTCAGATTGAGTCACACCTTATTACCCGAAACTATGAGGGTTTTCTCAAGGGTGTGCGTATCAAAGGGAGACGTTAACTGTGAATGTTGTTCTCTTTGGGCCTCCTGGGTCTGGAAAAGGAACTCAGGCCCAGTTTATTGTTGAGCGTTATGGCATTCCGCAGATATCAACCGGAGATATGTTGAGATCTGCTGTGAAAGCCAAAACGCCGCTCGGTAACGCAGCTAAGTCTGTAATGGATGCTGGTGGTCTGGTTTCTGATGACATTGTTCTTGGATTAGTTAAAGAGCGTGTGTCTCAGGAAGATTGTACATCTGGTTTTATTTTAGATGGGTTTCCTAGGACTATTCCACAGGCGGATGCTCTTATCTCATTGTTGGATGGAATTGGTAAAAAGATTGATTTAGTCATATCCTTGGATGTTGATAGCAAGGAGCTTATTAATAGGTTGTCGGGAAGAAGAACGTGTCCAGCGTGTGGTAAAGGTTTCCATATTATATATGACAAGCCTGTTCGTGAGGGTCTCTGCAATAACTGTGGTACTCTTCTTGTACAGCGTGATGATGATTCCGAGAATACTGTAATCAACCGGCTCAGTGTATATGAGCTTCAGACATCGGCACTTAAGTCGTATTTTAAAGATTTAGGTATTCTTTATAGTGTATCTGGAAGCGGGTCTATTAGTGATATCCAGTCTCAGATAGCCGCTATTATAGATGCTGGTGGTGTTGGTGATCGTTCTTAAATCTCAGCGTGAGATTGACAGAATGAGAGCTGCTTGTTGTATTGTTGCTGAGGTCCTTGACGGCTTACGCGCTTTAGTTAGGCCAGGTGCAACTACATTTGATCTTGAGCAGTTTGCTGCTGCAAAGGCTCTCAAGCGTAATGCGAAATGTGCTTTTCGCGGCTATAACAATTATCCAAGTTCCTTATGCTGTTCACCTAACAATCAGGTCGTCCATGGATTACCTAATAAAGACCTGCTTAAATCTGGTGACATTCTAAGCCTGGATTTCGGTGTTGTTTATGATGGCTTTTACGGTGATGCTGCCATAACGGTTCCTGTCGGTGACGTATCAGAAGTTGCAAAGAAATTGATTTTAACTACTGAAGAATCTTTATATGCTGCCATTGAAATGGCAGTGCCAGGGAACAGACTAGGTGACATTTCTTTTGCTGTGCAGAAACATGTTGAAAGCAAAGGGTACTCAGTTGTTAGAGATTTTGTAGGTCATGGAATCGGAAGAAGTCTGCATGAAGATCCCCAGATCCCAAATTATGGCTTACCAGGTAAAGGTGTAAAGCTTAAACCAGGTATGGTTCTCGCGATTGAACCTATGATTAATGAAAAATCTCATGAAGTTGAAGTGTTGAATGATAATTGGACGGTTGTAACATGTGATGGCGGTTTGTCGGCTCATTTTGAACATACCGTTGCCATTACAGAGAATGGACCTGAGATACTAACGCGGATATGTTAAAGCAGTCTGCGCAAGGGGAGTTTTATGAAAGTACGTGCGTCTGTAAAAAAGATATGTGACAAATGTAAAATTGTTAAACGCAAGGGTGTTGTGCGTGTTATCTGCGACATCCCTAAGCATTCTCAACGTCAGGGATGAGTTATTAAAGGGGGGTATTTCCATTGGCACGTATTTCAGGTATTGATTTACCAAAAAACAAGCGAATAGTTATCGCATTAACCTACATCTACGGTATAGGTAATTCTTCTGCAGAAAGTATTCTTGCTGCTAGTCAGATAAATCCAGATACTCGTACAGATAAACTCACTGAAGCTGAGGTCGCTCGTCTTCGTGAAGAGATTGATCGTAATTGCAAGGTTGAAGGTGATTTACGCCGTGAAATCTCAATGAATATCAAGCGTCTTATGGACCTTGGATGTTACAGAGGATTGCGTCATCGTAAAGGTCTCCCATGCAATGGTCAGCGTACAAAAACAAATGCACGCACACGAAAAGGTCCTGCACGTACTGTCGCTGGGAAGAAGAAATAATTTAACTAGCTCTGGAGAATACGAATGGCAAGCCCATCAAAAAAGGTAGTTCGTAAGAAAAAAGAACGTAAAAATATTTCAAATGGTGTCGCTCATATACAGGCGACTTTCAATAACACTATAATTACTATTACTGATCCGGTAGGTAATGTAGTCGCATGGTCAACTGCCGGGGCCAAGGGTTTTAAGGGTTCGCGGAAGAGTACTCCATTTGCAGCACAGATAGCTGCAGAGGATTGCGCTAAAAAGGCGCAAGAGCATGGAATGCGAACTGTTGAAGTTTATGTTAAAGGCCCTGGATCAGGTCGTGAGTCGGCTCTCCGTGCTCTTCAGGCTGCCGGTTTTAGTATCAGTTTCATTAAGGACGTTACACCGATTCCGCATAACGGATGTCGTCCACCGAAAAGAAGAAGAGTTTAATATTAATTGTAACAACTTTTAAGGGGGTTTTCATTGGCTCGATATACAGGACCTTCATGCCGTTTGTGCAGAAGAGAAAACACAGAATTATTTTTAAAAGGCGATCGCTGCTACACTGACAAGTGCGCTATTAAACGTCGCAATTATCCTCCAGGCCAGCATGGTCAGGGGCGATCAAAAGTTTCTGCATATGGTACTCAGCTTCGTGAAAAACAAAAGGTACGTCGTATTTATTGTATTCTTGAGAAGCAGTTCCGTAGTTACTTCAAGATGGCTGACCGGATGAAGGGTGTTACTGGAGAAAACCTGCTTTCGCTGCTTGAAAGACGTTTCGACAACGTAGCATATCGTCTAGGTTTTGCAACTTCTCGTTCAGAATCCCGCCAGCTTGTACGACATGGTCATTTTACTCTTAATGGCCGGAAAGCTGATATTCCATCTATACAGCTTAAAGCTGGAGATGTAATTGAATTGCGTGAGAAAAGCCGTAAAATTGTTGCTATTAATGACGCTCTGGAAGCAGTTGTACGTCGCGGAATTCCGCAGTGGTTAGAGCTAGATCGTGATTCTTTCAAAGGTTCACTTAAAGGTGTTCCTACACGTGAAGATATCACAACTCCTATCCAGGAACAGCTCATTGTTGAGCTCTATTCAAAGTAATTTCTGGAAGCTGCTGATTCTAGTTTCAAACGACGACCGGGTTTCTATTTCCGGAGGAGGTAGCAATGTATAAAAACTGGCGGGACCTTATTAAGCCAAAACAACTTCAGGTTGAAAAGGATACTCTTACAGCTACTTATGGTAAGTTTTATGCCGAACCCTTTGAGCGTGGTTTTGGCACTACCTTGGGTAATTCACTAAGACGCGTTTTGCTTTCCTCTCTTCAGGGTGCCGCAATCACGTCTCTCAGAATCAAGGGCGTTTTACACGAGTTCTCTGCGATTCAGGGTGTCACTGAGGATGTGACTGATATTATTCTTAATCTGAAGGGAGTTCGGCTAAAATTACATTCTTCTGATCAGGCTATAGTTCACTTCAAGCATAAAGGTGTTGGTATTATTACCGCCGGTGATATTATCGTCGGTCACAATGTTGAAGTAATGAATCCAGATCACTATATTGCGACATGTGGTAAAGATGCCAATCTTGAAGTCGAAATGACTGTAAAAATGGGCAAAGGTTATGTATCTGCTGATCGTAATCGTGACGATAAGTCTCCAGTTGGCACTATTCCAATTGATTCAATTTACACACCCATTAAAAAGGTTAATTTCTCGGTTACAAATGCACGCGTCGGCCAAATGACTGACTATGATAAATTAAATCTTGAAGTATGGACTGACGGAAGTGTCAAGCCTGAAGATGCTGTGGCCTATTCAGCTAAAATATTGAAGGAACAGCTTTCCATATTCATTAATTTCGATGAAGAATTCGAGCCTCAGATTGACGAAGAATCTCAAGAAGATAAAGATAAAGTGAACGAAAATCTTTATCGTACAGTTGATGAATTGGAATTGTCTGTCAGGTCTGCTAATTGTCTTAAAAATGCTGGAATTAAGCTTATTGGTGAGTTAGTAACAAAATCCGAGTCAGAAATGTTGAAAACTCAGAACTTTGGCCGTAAATCACTAAATGAAATCAAAGATATTCTTTCAGATATGGGTTTGACTTTTGGAATGAAAATAGATAGTTTTCCAGATCCTGAATTAATGATTAGATTACGTGGTGAGCAAAAAGAAGAAGAATAATCTTAATATTGGGTCTAGTTTAGAAAGGAATTATATATATGCGACATGGTAAAGCGGGTAGAAGACTTGGTAGAAAGACTAGCCATCGAGTGGCGATGTTTAGAAATATGGTAACATCTCTTTTAGATCACGGTAAAATTACGACTACTGATGCTAAAGCGAAAGAAATCCGTGTCGTTGCTGAACGGATGATTACACTTGGTAAACGTGGTGATCTCCATTCAATGCGTTTAGCTGCCTCTGTTATTCGTGAAAAATCTGTTGTTTCTAAACTATTTTCTACTATTGCCCCTTGTTATAAAGATCGACTTGGTGGTTATACTAGAATCATCAAGCTTGGTATTCGCCAAGGTGACGCTGCACCACTCTCCTTGATTGAACTTGTTGAAAGCGAAATTAAGCCTAGTAAAGCACCGGTTAACCCGGTAAAATCCAAGCCAGCAACAGTAGCCCCAGCTGTCGCCCCTGAGGCTGTGGTTGCGGATGTCTAGATATTAGCAGCTTGAATAATTCAAAAAGAAACGGCGTGGAGCTTTCCGCGCCGTTTCTTTTTGAATTGCTTTTAGTCGCAGGTAAAAGATTTTAGATTGTTTTTTTTCGAGTTTATATGTCTGACTGCAAATGTTATTACTCTTGTAATAAAGACAGAGTAGTACCGAGTGGCCTGTACATAGCTGATGGGTAAACACATATCTAATCTTGTTAGGAGATGTATGCTATGACTAATGAAAACATTCGTTTAACCCAGACGGTCAAAGGCGCAGGTTGTGCTGCCAAGCTTGCACCTGGTGAACTTGCTCGTGCTCTGTGTGGGCTTGACCTACCGGTAGACCAGAATCTTCTTGTCGGTCTTGAACAGGCTGATGACGCAGGAGTTTATAGGGTCTCGGATGATATTGCTTTGGTCCAGACGATAGATTTCTTTCCGCCGATGGTTGATGATCCATACAGTTTTGGGCAAATTGCCGCAGCCAACGCTCTCAGCGATGTATATGCCATGGGAGGTACCCCTAAGACTGCTATGAATATAGTTGCATTCCCCTCAAAAACAATGGATATCTCGGTTCTGCGAACCATTATTGACGGCGGGCTAAGTAAGATGCGTGAGGCCGGTGTTGTTCTTGTCGGTGGGCATACTGTTGAGGATAGCGAACTGAAGTATGGGCTTTCTGTGACCGGCTATATTCATCCAAATCGCATTCTAACCAAAAAGAACCTGCAAACAGGTGATTGTTTGATTATCACGAAACCTCTGGGTACCGGCATTGTCTCAACTGCTATTAAAGCCGGGATGGCCGACCAATCATTGATTGACAAAGTTACGTTGGCAATGGCGACATTGAACCGTGAAGCGGCCTTAGTCATGGAGACATTTTCAGTCCACGCATGTACGGATATCACAGGTTTTGGATTTCTGGGACATCTAGCTGAAATGGTTGTGGACTCTGGACACGGTGTGCGGATCATGTCTGAGCTTGTTCCTATGTATTCTGAAGCGCTGGAGTGGGCAGACATGGGTTTAATTCCGGCTGGTACCTATAACAATAGAAGTTTCAGAGGGTCTTTTGTTGATTTTGACTCCAAGGTGCCACAGAGAGTTCAGGATCTTCTCTTTGACCCACAGACATCCGGTGGGCTACTGATTGCCGTTCCTGCCAATGAAGCAGTAAAACTTGTTGATGCCCTTAAGGCGAAAGGTATCGAGGTAGCTGCGATTGTTGGTGAAGTTGTTGCTGAACCGGTTGATAGGATTGTCGTAGAATAAACAATACTTGGAGGTCTGCATGATTAACGATCTGGATTGTCGTGGCATGAACTGCCCTGAACCGGTGTTGCACGTCAGGAATGTTATTGTAAAGGAATCTCCGTCTGTTTTGTCCGTCCTTGTCGATAATGAGGCTGCTTGTCAAAATGTGATCCGTTTTTTTGAACACCAGAACTTCCAGGTAACTACTGAAAAAATTGGATCTGAGTTCAGGATTATCGGAACCAGGGCCGATATTGTCGACACTCCCAAAGTTTCATCTACGGCAACGGCTGTGAAAGAACCGCGTGTTGGAATTAAGAAAGTTATGGTCATGGTTACTAGTGATTGTATGGGGCATGGTGATGATGGGCTGGGGGATATGCTCATGTTTAACTTTTTGAAAACCTTGAAAGAGATGCGGCCGGAGCTATGGCGCCTTGTTTTTGTTAATAAGGGTGTAAGCTTTACAGCTGAAGGTTCTGAAGCGGTGCCTGTTTTGCAAGAACTTGCCGCGGAAGGGGTTCAGATATTTGCGTGTGGCGCCTGCCTGGCCTACTTCCATATTCTGGATAAAATACAGGTTGGTGAGATAACAAATATGTTGGATATTATTACTGGAATGAAGCTAGCCGACAGCGTGATCACAATCTGAAATATTCACCTTTGAGAATTAAATTACAATTAATCCGTGGGATTACCTGACTCCAATGCCCGAGAAGATAAAGTTTACAGCCCGACTGATTGATACTCACTGTCTTATAGACGTAAGGACTCCACTTGAGTTCGAGGAAGATCACATCCCAGGAGCACATAATGTTCCTCTGTTGTATAATGAAGAGCGGGCGGAAGTTGGTACAATATATAAGCAGCTAGGGCCGAATGAAGCGAGGAGGAGAGGGCTGGAGTTGTCTTGCTCTCGCTTTTACAGCATGGTTGACCAAATTACTTCCTTGTCAGCCGGTCGGCCAATTGTCGTATATTGCTGGCGAGGTGGTCTTCGTAGTCTCTCTGTGGTCACACTGGTCGAGATGTGTGGAACGCCGGCCTGTCAGCTTGTAGGTGGTTATAAAGCCTTTCGTAACCATGTGATCGAGTATTTTGAAATGAGTGAATTCCATTCTCCTCTCATTGTCATGCACGGGATGACCGGCACCGGCAAGACGGAGTTTATCAACGGCTTGGATCCCTTAAAATGGTCAACCATCGACCTTGAAGGTGTTGCATGCCATAGGGGGTCTGCCTTTGGTGCCCTTGGTCTGGAGCAGAATTTCACACAGAAGAGCTTTGAGTCAGTACTTTGGAACGACTTCAGGCAACTGCGGGCAGACAGACCTATCGTGCTGGAGGGAGAGAGTCAACGTATTGGTAAATACGCTCTGCCTGGGCGACTGTATCAAAAAATGGCTGAAAGCCGCAAGGTCTGGTGCCATGCATCTATCGAAACTCGTATAAAAAGACTTGCTGCTGAGTATGCTCGCCCCGAATACCGTGAAGAGATGTTAAATGCTCTTGAACGAATCAGGAAAAAATTGGGCGGTACCAGATATGCTGAGCTGAAACAAATGCTCGAAGGGTGGGACGTTGAGGGCATAGCCCGAGGCCTTATAGAATGGTACTACGACAGGATGTACTACAAAAACCGTCCATGGACACCTGATCTCGATTTGGATCTGGAGAACTTCAGTCGCGCTGAAGCTGAGCTGGATAAATATTTATGCACAACAGACCCGACTGCTTCTTTGCAAGTAGAGAAGCCCATTGTGCGAGAAAGTTAACTGTGATCTGCTGTAGACTCCAGACCTATTAAATCTTTATCGTCCAACACAGGCTCATTCTGAAGACGCTTGTAATGATAATTCTGACCATGAAGGACAGCAATAGGGTTGTGGCCCGTAACCCTGTCTTTTACTACAAGTGTGGTGACCGGGGCTTTGGAATGCATAGAAAAAAGCATGTCATGACCAACGCACAAGCCTAATATAATATTCATATCCGTCTTCTGCTTGTTAAATATTTTGGCCTGGGCAATGGGATTGCATATGGGCTCATGAGTTCCTGGGTTGATTTTGCAGAACTCACCAAAACCCATTTTTGACTTGTCAATACTCCCGGCCTTGCAGGTAACTATACTAAGCTCAAAGCCCTGTTTCTCAAGGATCAAAGAGAGTTGCTTTGTTTCCATAAGGAGCGAGATGCATGAGGCGATCCCGATTTTCTTATATCCCATTATTTTAGCAAAGGCGATAGTGCTTTCAACCCTTGTCCAGCGCGGAGCTTTAGCTTTACCGTTCTCATCACGGTAGTAGCATAAACCCTCAGTCTTCGTGGCTGCCCTGGAAATTTGTGCAACTTGTGAATCTCCGGAATACTCAGCAAAAGATTTATCAATTATTTCGCTGTAGACTTTTGCAGGACAATCTGGTGGTTGTGGAACCTGTTTACCGGTAAGACTCCAGCAGTTGGTGGCATCATTAACCTTCCACATGCTGCTGCAATTGTCACAATTGATGGCAACTTTTTCACTCGGCATTTATCGCCCCCCCTTAATCTGTCATTAGAAACTGGAAGTCATCATTCACAGGTAGTTTGTTGCCTGGTCGACTTTGTAAAGCGGCAACAAGAATTTTCCAAACAAGACCAGAATAATTCATGTTTCTACTTGGAAGGCTACCCGTATTAGTGCTTATTGTCAATTAGGTATTCCCATATATAAACTGGTCACCTTGTTAACAACCCGGAATTGCTTGGAAGCTTGACTTGCAAGTTTTTAATCTGCTACAAAGAACGGTATTATTTCTGTGTATCATTAAGTAAAAGGATGAACGACGATGCCGCATATCATAATTGATGAAACTCGCTGCAAGGGGTGCGGGCTCTGCACCATTGCCTGCCCGAGGAAATTAGTCAGCTTGAGTGAAGCTTCGAATAGTCTTGGTTACACCATGGCAGTATTTTCCGGGCCCGAACAATGCACCGGCTGCGCTTTGTGTGCGGAGATGTGCCCTGATGTCGCCATCACAGTTTTTAAGGAGTGACGGTCATGCAAACTACTGCAGCTGAAAAAATATTTGTCAAAGGGAATGAAGCGGTAGCGATGGCGGCTATTGAGGCAGGTTGCCGCTGTTATTTTGGTTATCCAATTACTCCACAGAGTGATATTCCTGAATACTTGTCACGAGAACTTCCCGGCCGTGGAGGTGAATTCATTCAGGCCGAGAGTGAGATCGGTGCCATAAACATGCTGCTTGGGGCCTCGGCCGCCGGAACGCGTGCCATGACCTCATCCTCAGGCCCCGGCATATCCCTCAAGCAGGAGGGGATTTCCTACATGGCCGGTTCGGAACTTCCAGGCGTTATCGTTGATATTATGCGCGCCGGACCTGGTTTGGGCGGTATCGATGCTTCACAGGCCGATTATTGGCAGGCAACGAGAGGTGGCGGACATGGCGGTTACAGGATTATTGTACTGGCTCCGGCTTCGGTTCAGGAAATGTATGACCTGACAATGCTGGCTTTTGACCTGTCCGATATCTATCGTATGCCGGCCATGGTTCTGGCCGATTCTGTGGTTGGCCAGATGAAGGAATCGGTGACCCCCAACCCCCGTCCGCAGGTCGCTCTTCCAGCGAAGGAATGGGTTGTACGCGGCCGGTCTGAAGGTGAACCTCAAAACGTGGTCAAATCCCTTTACCTGGGTGATGGCGAGATGGAGGCCTTTCACTGGAAGATGCAGGCCCGCTATCAGGAATTGGCCGATAATGAGTGCCGCTGGGAAGAAGCCCAGACGTCCGATGCCGAACTGATCGTTACGGCCTTCGGCTCTACTGCCAGAATCGCCAAGACCGCTGTTGCCATGGCCCGTGAAGCCGGTATGAAGGTCGGGCTGATGCGCCCGATTACCCTGTTTCCATTCCCCAGAAAAACGTTCGCATCATTATCTGAACGTTGCAAGCTGTTTCTGGATATCGAACTTTCAACAGGGCAGATGATAGATGACGTTCGTCTTTCCGTGGCACGCGATGCCGACGTAGCTTTCTATGGCCGTCCCCCCGGTGCAGGGTCATTGCCGACGCCGGAAGAATTATTCGAACAGATCAAGAAAAACTACCGGGTCCGTCCTGAACAATCGAGGATATAAACCATGAAACAGGTGTTCACCAGGCCGGAAAGCCTGAAAAATGTTGCAACCCACTTTTGTCCCGGCTGCCATCACGGTTCGGTCCACCGTCTGGTTGCCGAGGCGCTGGACGAGTTCGGAATACGGAGCCAGACGATCGGTGTCGCTTCTGTCGGTTGTTCGGTTTTTCTGTACGGATATTTTGACATTGACGTTATTGAAGCACCTCATGGTCGCGCTCCTGCCGTTGCTACCGGAGCCAAGCGTGCCCGTCCCGACCGGATCGTTTTTACCTACCAGGGGGATGGTGACCTGGCGGCAATCGGCATGTCAGAAATTATCCATTCCGCAAATCGCGGCGAGGATATCACCGTTATCTTCGTCAACAACACAACATACGGTATGACCGGCGGCCAGATGGCGCCTACAACCCTGCCGGGGCAGAAAACATCTACATCTCCCTATGGCAGAGATGTCTCGAAAGACGGAGCACCATTCAAAATGGCGGAGTTGCTTTCCAATCTTGATGGTGTGGCTTTTTCAGCCCGCGTAGCTCTCAACAGCCCAAGGAATGTTCTCAATGCCAAGAAGATGATCAAAACCGCCTTCCGTTACCAGGTCGAGAAAAAGGGGTTTTCTTTTATTGAGGCGCTGGCCTCCTGTCCGACTAACTGGGGGATGAATCCACTTGACGCCAACCAGCGGGTGAGCGATGAAATGATTCCCTACTTCCCGCTCGGTGTGTACAAGAATACTGCACAACTATGATTAGTAAGTCAGAAGTTTTTTTCTGCTTTTTCGCAGGGAATAACTTTGTTAACGCACTTATCCTGTTTATCAGGGCTTGGAGATAATCATGCGCTACGATGTTTTTTTTGCCGGTTACGGCGGGCAGGGTGTACTGCTGGCTGGTAACCTGCTTTCATACGCTGCCATTCACGAAGGTAAAAACGTGTCATTTTTTCCTGCCTACGGTGTTGAAAAGCGTGGCGGTGCAGCCATGTGCACGGTCGTCTTCGCCGACGGTGATACCGGTTCCCCGGTGGTCGGAAATCCGTCAGTTTCGGTTCTGCTCAATCAGCTCTCTTTCGACAAGTATTCCGTAAAAGTTAAACAGGGTGGGGTCTGTATCGTTAACTCCAGTTTGGTGGAAACAGATGGAGTCGAGTTGCCTGGGGTTGAGGTAGTCTTGGTTCCAATGAACCAGATCGCCCTTGATATGGGGGATGTGCGCATGGTCAATATGGTGGCTTGCGGGGCGTATATGGAAAAGTCCGGGGCGTTGAAGAGCGCATCGCTGGAAGCGGCGCTGAAAAAGGCGCTACCGGAACGCAACCACAAGTTGATACCAGCGAACGTAAAAGCGATGGAAGCTGGCGCTCGTGCTGTACGGGGTTAAAAAGTGTTGACGTGCTCGGCCCGATTTGTTACAAAAGGTGCTCTTCAATTTAGGGGTATAGCCAAACGGTAAGGCAACGGCCTCTGACGCCGTCATCTCTTGGTTCGAATCCAGGTACCCCTGCCAATATACAAGCGGGTTCACAGAGTTTTCGTGACCCGCTTTTTATATGATTATTCGGGATTATTCGGGGGTTATTTAGGGACGCACCCTTCCGCCCTCTCCAGCAACTTCACCAGCGCGGCGTTGGTCAGCAGATACCCGTCAAAGTTTGCCGAGTCGCCTTTCAACATCTTCTGCACTTGGGAGGGGGGCAGCAGGATCGTGTCCGGTTTCACTGGCCAGCAGCCGGTCAACGCGTTCACTGACAGCAGGAGTATTGCCATTGACAATATCCTGCCTGCCTTTTTGTAGGTTTTCATACGTCCGGTCCCTCCTGAGATACCACTGCAGCAGGGCGACGATGATGACCACCACCCCTGCGGCGATGGATTCCATTACAGCACCTTGGTTGCGGTGTAGCCGATGCCGGTGGTTGTCTGGTCTTTTGAGAGGAAGCCGATGACGACCGGGACGAGGCCCATCGCCCATGCTTTCCAGTCCCACGGATTGCCGCTTTGAATCATGGTTACGCTGTACGTTACGATCCCGCCCAATAGTCCTGCGAGTGATGTTTTCCAGTTGGCTGCAATTGTTTCCATTTTATTCTCCTTTTAATTTATTCTCCTGCTCCGTAATGATCCTCGTAACAGGTGATGCACACCCGCTCACGAATGATCATTCCGGCCTCTTTTCTTCTGATGCAGAGCGTCATGCTTTGCGGCGTAAATTCCTTGTTACAAACCTTGCAATGGCGGCCCGAGACGTTGTGTACTTGAGGGGCGCTCATTTGGTACAGCCGCTGCAGACTGTGCAGCCCTCGCAGTCAAAGTCTATCGCCACATACATCCGTTCGCGTTCACAGTATTTTCCGGCCATTGTTGTGCCTCCTGATTGTAACCAGTACAGTATATTTTCGCGTTGCAGCCATGCTGACAGCTCTTCAGAATCCATTGGTGTATACTGTCTTTTTGCCCTGTTTGACTGCTGACAATTTCTGCTTGCGCGGGGTGCCGTTGGTCAGGCCGAGATGGATCCAGCCAGCTTCACCAAACTCGTAGATTACCTGGTCATAGTCCGGGATATTAGCCGCGCACCATTTACATACTGCCAGGTTGCTTTCGCCATCAACTTCAAAGTCAATGCCGAGCGCTGCTGAATGGGCAGATGTTGGTGATCCCCCTACCGCTTTGTTGACTGCCGGTGAGCGATAGTTTGATGTGACGTGGATCGGCTTGTTGTAATGGGCGCGGATGGTTTCCAATACAGTGGCGCATATGAGCATATTCGGGACCAGCTCCGGCGGACAGGTGTTGCCGATGCCGAGCCGGATCGCGGTGCTGCTGCGCTCCATTTCTTCACGGGTGAAATGCTCTGTTAGTTTCATTTAAACCCCCTTATTGCTTGTTAGCGCGATTCTCCAGCCCTTGCAGGCGGACATCCATCTGCTGGAGTTTGTCCTGTAGCGCATCGCTGGATTTATCCGAAGATATTGCCCGATAGTTGAGCGTGGCCAATTGTGATTTCATGTCACTCATCATGGCAAACTGAGCGCCGCCGGAGAGGATCATCAGCGAGATCAGTATCCCGAGCATCCATAAAATAGTGCTGTTTTTGTTTTCCATTCCTGAATGGGCGGGGCATCGCTCTGCGATTGTGTTCTCTTCGGACATGTTTCTCTCCTGGTGGCTGTGGTTTGGTTTACATCAAAAATTAGTCATCAAATAGGCGAACTTGCCTCTGATTTCGTCCAGCGCTTCCTGCATAATCTGGTGTTCTTTCAGCACCGACAGAGGGCTCAAACAGTTGCCCTTATCATTTAAAAACCTGCCGCTGCCATTCATCAACAGGGGCCGAGAGACTTGTGCGAGTGCCGTAAGTGCTATGTTGTGGGTGTCTACAATGGTTGATTTCATTATCTGCCTCCTTTTATATCGCTTCCCAATAATTCCTGCTGATGGTTTCCCGCGCCAGACCTAACAGATCGCCCAGGTGCTGATGCGTACATTTCTTTAATTCCGGCCATTCACTCAGCAGATAACGGAGTGCTGGCACCGGCCCGTCGGTTTTCTGCAGTCTGATCGTATCCAGCAGCAGCGTTGCCTGTTCAAAGGTTTTTGGCTGTATCTGCGGTCTCACTTGAGCGTACCGCTAAACTTACCCGGTACCTTCACCGACGGGGTGTTAATTTTGGCATAGTTACTGTGAGACGATTCCACCCCGTTGGCATCTACCGCCGTGACAAAATAAAAATATTTGTGGGCGGAAGATACCCCTTCAAAGATCGCCGTGCGTTGTGTCCCCGGCACGGTGATAAATGAGTCAGTCGGTTGGTTGCGCCCGGGCCGGTAGCTGTACACGCGATATACCGCCACGCCACTCTGGTCGTCGTCCCATTGTAGCTGGACAGACGCTGCCATGGCGGTGGTAGCAAAGAGCAGCAATATAACCAGTCGCCTTACCATGACAGTTTCTGCAAACCGTTCACATAGAGGCCATCGTCTTTAATAACGATCGTGATATCACCCGTCAGCGCGACATCCGGTTTGATGATGACCTTGTTGATACCGTTGGCCGCTGCTTCTGACAGTTCGATTGACTGTTCGGTAATCCCCTGTGATACCGTAATCGAATCAGCGGTAACGGATTGAAAGACAACTGCGCCGGCAAGGCTCGCTTTTTCAGCGAAGGCCTGGTTGAGTTTCGCGGCTGTCGGCACTTCTCTGGCAACAAAGGTCGTCGCCCCGTGGCAGACGGTTGCGACCAACAACATGGTTAAAACAAGTAATGTTTTCATAATCACCCCAATTCTGAGACATCCAGCATGAAATTTACATCGAGCATGTTGCCAACCGGTGAAAGCGTCCCAATCGCCACCGGCAGGACAGAACCGGATACAACCACGGGAAGCACAGATCCGCTGACGACGGTGCTATGGACTGAGCCAAGTATATATTGATAATCCACCGAACCGCTGATCGCTTCGCTCCTGATAGAGCCGCTGATACTGACCCGCTTGACGCTGCCGGTGATACTGATGCTGTGCGGCGTATAACCAAAGCTGGCGGTGGTAAACGATTGCCCTGTTGCTGGTCCACTCAGCGCAATAGCGGTGAGCAGATCGGCAGAGGGTGCCGCCGTTCCAGATAATGATGCGGCCAGATTGTTATAGTTTGCTACTGCTGTCAGGTCGGCAAGGGTTGATGATTGTCCAATGTGCTGACCGGCGAGAGCAATTCCGGTGGCAAGTTGTGCAAAGGGACTGGCCTGACCGAGCAGGGCAGCGGCCATGTTGGTATATAAAACAGCACTCAGGGTGAGGCCGTTTACTGCAGAGGCACCAAGCGCCGCCCCGTCAAAGAACATATCCTGTGTGGTATAGGTGATCTGGACAGAACCCGTACCACCAGGCTGTGCGGACGGAGTATCAAAAAATGTGACGGTGGGGCGGTTGACATAGGTATACATCTCTGCTGAGAGTACAGAGCAGAGCGGATTCAATGAACCAGCAAGGGTAATACCGGTGCTTAATAACGATGCTACCTGACTTGTGCCGGAGGTGCCTCCAGCCACAAATATATGGCCATCCAGTGAGCTGGTGGTAGTGGAGGTGCCAATGGTCCCCGCAGCAAGCAGCAATCCGGTGGTGATCGTGCCATATGCAGAGCATGACGCTGGTGCTAATCCACCCAGGGCGATCTTTGTTGTTACGGCAGAATTGATATAACCAGAACCGGCAGGGGCACCGGCAAACGAAATGCCAGAGGCGATTGCTGCCGATGTACTTGACGCTGCCGGAGCATTACCATTGAACTTGATACCTGTTGTTGCTGTGCCGTAGGCAGCGGCGCTGCCGATGATATGGTCAGCGGTAAAGAAAAAGTCGTCGGTGCCAAAATAGATCTGATTGCCGACGGCATAAGGTGCGACCGTGAATTTCAGTGATGGGGGTATCAGTTCGGTCAGGTCGCTGGTTGCTGATGATTGGGCGGTGCAATTACCGCCGAGGGAGATGGCTGTTGTTAGTGCTGAATTGGTGCCGGCACTGCCAGCGGGTGCACCTTCAAAGAGGAAGTCATCAGTGGCATAATGGACAACTAGACCGGCTGCCGTTATGCTCCCGTCGAATTTAAGGGTTTTTGTGGGGATGGCTCCGGAAACAAGCCCTGTGCCTGATAGACCGCCAGCCATAATGATGCCGCTAATAATATCGCACGGAGCGACGGTGGCAATACCAGTTATTTGGGAATCTAATTGTATTCTCGCTGTTATTGCGCCAGAGGCTATACTTGAGCCGTTTACGGTTGCCGCAATACTAACGCGATATTGTAGTGCCAATGCCGCAACAGTTGGCCAGAGGGTAGGGTTTGTCTGTAGCCCTTGATAGGTGCCGTCATACCAGCGCCACATCCAAAAAGCTATGCCGCCGGTAGCCCATCCAACAGTATAGCTCGAAGCGGCGTTTGCCGTTAATGTGCTGGCGGATATGTTATTGAACACCTGCAGCGCATTAATGAGGTTGCCTCTGTCCCTTGCTGGTACAGACCCATACGATGCGGTGATCTCATTAGTAAATGTAGTTCCTGAATGATAATTATCTATCCCGAAAACATCATACATCCTTCTGACAGTCGGGATTGGATATGCGGTTGTCCCTGCTGGCCAAAACCCGGCACCATATCCGGGATAAACAACGACGACCGGATGAAACGGGTCCGCCGCTTTGATTGTATCGTAAACATTTTCACAACCGGGGACGGGGATATCGGCGGCTTTCGGTTCATCCTCTGTGTACCACCCATAGAGGGCAGGGTGATTTTTAAATGTATTTACCAGCGTCTGTAATTCGGTCAGTTTCGGGTCTGATCTTTGAGTCAGCGGTCCTAACCACAGCGCACAACGCAGACCGCCTGCCTGGCAGTTATCAAGCATACTCTGGCAGAATTGCGTAAGCAGCGTACCACGGGTAGCGTCAGACCAGACAGCAGAGGGGAGTAACGCATTAAGCACAACTTCGACATTTAACGATTGAATTGTCGCGCAATCAGCCGGTATGCTCTCCGCCGTCTGGAATGTATAGAGGATGACCGCCACGGACTACGCTCTTTCCACTCGGACTATAACAAGGTTGCTCATGTTCCATGCGTCAGTATAAGGGTCCCCGACCATAAACCATAAGGGGTTCGTGGTGGCCTTTACCAAGCTCCATGAAATATTGCCAGTATCAGAATAAATAGTTGCTTCGTTCGACGCAAGACAGGTCTTTAATGACCAAGCACCGCCAGATGTAGTGAAAATAGTACGATATACGGTGTTTGCGATAAGATACCCGTTATAATTGGCGGCAGTCGCAGTGGCGTATGCATCAGCCGTGTTTTTATAATTAACCGCTAAATGCTGGTTTGCCGCTGCTTCGTTATACATTGTTGACAAGACATATTTTAGATCAATTGTCGTGGACACTCCCGGCACAGGCGCGGTCGCTGATTCCTGTATCCGGCACATATTTGGTGTAATCGTTCCGCCGGTATGTTTCCAATCGACCTTGAAAACTTGGGTTTCAGTTCTACTGACGTTTTCCTTAAACATAAACAATACCGCGTCGGAGTTGGCAGGGACAAGCAGCGGGATGCCAGCAGTACCCTCAGTCCCGCTTGCATTGCCCACTTTGTTCACCTGGAGCCGGGTTGTGTCGAGGCTTGAATTATTCAGAAGGTCAACAAAGAGCGACGATGAACCAGCGACCCCACTTACCTCACTACTCTCAACCGAACCAAAACTATTAACCGCAACCAGAGAATAATAATACGTCGTGCCGTTAGTCCTGCCGGTGTGGGTGTATGGGAGTGTTACACCGGAAATGGTATTCGATCTGGTCCCGGCCACCGTTCCCCACTTGATATCGTATGAGGTCGCGCCGACACCGCCTGATGTTTTTGCAACGACAACCGTTGTATCGCCACCGGTGGCGGTAATGACTGCTGTTGTTGGGACGCTGCCGGTTGTGGTACTGTAGGTGTCAGATACACCACCGATCGTCAGGACGGTATTAACCGCTGTGCTGGCACTTCCTGATGATGTGTTTCGGACGGTGACAGTATTGCCGTTGACCACCGTGCCAGCACTTGTCACCCATGACCCGCCGTTGATCTGGTACTCACCGCCGGTGATGGAAATTTCCGTTGCGGTGTTGATACCACTGACGGTGATGGTGTTGGATGTATAGAGCGTGCTGAATGCCGCGCTTGTCACATCGGTAAAGGTAAAGGCCGCCGGTGTTGTGTCGGGGATTGTGACGGTACAGACGCCACTTGCGACGACCGTTGAAACATTCCCCGCCAGGTCTTTGGCCCAGATATAGAAGGTATAGCCCCCCTCAGTCGGTGCCGTGCAGGTTGTTGGTGCCGTACCAGACCAGCCAGCATCACCAGCCAACGGTGGCGAGTTGGTTGTTTTTATCATATAGCCGCTAATACCGACGGCATCAGAAGCGGTCAGGGTTGTAATAGCCACCGTCAACGAAGCGCTGGTTGCCGGTACTACAAACTCAGTAATAACCGGTGCCGTGATATCACCCGGTTCATAGAAACCAACAGCAACAGCGGTTGACCCGCCGACCAGTGATGCGTTACAGAGGATTTGTGTCAGCAGAGTTGGTGAAGCGGTCGCCGCCGCAGAAACCGCACCAAGCAGGGCATGGACGACGGTGGCATTAACTGAGGCGAGGAAACTGACAGGGGTTGACCAGTCGCCAGACTGTGTGCCTCCTGCGGTCATGCTTTCGGTAACCCGCACGGTAGCATAGTAGGTAGTTTCAGCGACAAGGTTGGCAGAATCAAGCGCATATCCGGCGGCACTTGGGCTGACACCCCCCTGGACACTCTGCGTGAAGTTCGCCAGATCAGCAGAAGTTGTCAGGGTTACGCCGCGCCCTGCCGCTTGTGCAGTGGCGGGTGCTTCTCCGGCACTGGTTAACCAGACACACTCGATCTGTGTAATCGCATCTGCCAGGGTAACACCGCTCACTACTCCATTTAACCGTGCTTTCATGTTATTCCCCTGATATTGCTGTAAAGGTTGTGGAGTAGGTGCCGACCGTGACGGTGCAGGTTTCGCTGCCATAACTGGTGGTGGAGCTATAGACCTGTAGACGCAACCGCTGCCCGTTTGAAATTGTGCCTGGCGTCGAGACAAACGCACCGATACCTATCGAATATTTTCCATTCACTACTGATATATCTGCAGCAGCGGTCAAGCCAGCCATATAGCTATCAGCTGATGTTATCCATTCACCCCATGACGCGGCCTCCGTTACATCTGGGAACGTGAAAGCAGTTGGTGTCTGTACTGTTGCTGACTCTTCGAAATTGCTGAAAGTGATCGTTGATGATGGGGTTGTGTTGACAACAATATCGTTGAGCAGACCGCTGAGAATGGTAGGTGGTACTTGAACTGGTGACGCCAGCTTAATACCGGTAGTGACGACTGCTGTGGCAGCTCGTGGGGCAACAATGATGCCACCGTTAAACCTGATACCGGTTGTGAACACCCCAGCTGCTACTGTTGAGCTGGAGACTGCGCCATCGAGTTTAACTGCTAACCCTGCCAATGAGGCTGCCTGACCGATAGTGTTGCCACTCAGCAATGGCGTGACTGAAAGTGCCGCTGATACAGTCGCAAAAGAAACAATGGTTGCCGTCAAATCCCACTCCAGCACCAACTGGAATGGTGGCGATGTGACTGCCGGACCATCCCCTGTCGTTGGAGTGATCCGCAGCAACATGTCATACGTCCCGGCAGTCAGTCCGGTTATGGTAATAACCTTCCCTGGTCCGACCGGTTCGGACGCGGTATGCAGCACCCAGCTTGAGCCGTTATCAATACTATACTCAGTTTTGTGTGACAGCATACCGCGCCCCTTTTAATCTTCTGTGACAGTTAGTGCGCCAATCGCAAACGATGGAGCTGAATCGGCATTGTTGATGGTTTTAGGGTTGGTCAGCGCCGCCCAATAGAGCAGGTTGCCAGCGGTGGCAGCATCATACACGCCGAAGTGAGTGACCACGCCCCAGTTGGCAGTTGGCACAGCAAAGTCAATGGCCACAGCGTTGCTGATAACGCGGGGCGTGCCAGCAGGTGCCGCCCAGTTGGTATCGTTCTGCACAACCGCTTTACGGGCATAGGCAGAGCCGGAGGTGGTGACTTCGGTGCCGCCACCGGCGTCTGACGGTGCGGCGGTAAGTAGGCCGATATACACGGCGGATGGTTTCCACGCGACCTGTGCGCGGAAGATGAGGTTGAGCAGTTGTCCTTCGAGGTAGTTTGATTTTCCGGCCATGATGTGTCTCCTGACGGGTAGTTATCCCGTAAAGGTTTGTATGCCTGGCGGGTTGTTATCCCGCAAAGACAGAGGTTATTTTTGTAATCAGTCTCCGTAGCCAAGTTGGTTCATATAACAGTCGTTCCTCGCCGCAATCACCTTTTGTTCTCATAAATTTATACGTTGGACGGCACCCGCCATGCTTGCTTAAACTGCGATAACTACCGCCCGAAGTGTAGACATTGCTAACCCATTCATACGGGCCATCTTGTGCAGAGCAATAACTAGAAACTAGGTGCTTACATCCTGTGCAGAGTAGTGGCATTACTCGTCCTTTCTATTTTGTAAATTCGGCGATTACGGTAATAGTGCCTGTTGTCGGTTTGTGAACAATTTCCTCTTCTCCTTCCATCCGGTATATTTCGACGTCATAATAATTTTTACCAGCGGGGATCTTCGCCGTGTCTTCCGCAGACATGTGGAGTAGGACGACGTTGTCATGGAGCAGCGATCCGGTGAATACCCCGACGGGGGCGGCGTCGGTCGGTTTGTGCATGACGTGCGCCCGGACGGAGTAGCCGGTCAGGTCCATCGGATTGCCGTCAGGCCCGGTGATGGCATCTTCGATATCCCAGGTTGCGCCCTGTGCCAGTGTGAGGGGTTGTGTTTCCATTGGTTGCTCCTTTTATTTCACTTCCACTCGTCTCGTTTCGGTTTCGTATGGGTTGTTCTGGTGCAACACGATATAGGACGAACTTACCACCGGGAAAACAAGCCTTTTTAGTGGAGGGGTTTCTTGGCAGTTCGGATCACCGCACGAACACAGCCCCAATAAAGCAATAAAATACAATTTTTTCATTGTGCCCCGACCTTTGTCCAGGTTGTAGAGTTGCTTGTGTTTATATAAAGGACACCGGTAGAAGTAACCCAGAGTGCGCCAATTTCGGCTTGATGCGTTGGTGCTAGGTTGCTGGTTGATGGAATCAGGCGTATTGGTGCTTTGTCTTTGTATTCCACCGTGGCATATTGGTAGTTTCCACCTTGAAATACCGCGCCATATCCTGGCGTCCCTGTGTTTTGTGCAGCAGCCCCGTAGACGCCGCATATCAATCCTGACCCATAGACGCCATATTGTGCGCCACTCTGCCCATATACGCCTGTGCTGTTGGCAGAAGCGCCATGAACACCATGTCCAAATCTGCTTGAATACCCATATACAGCATAGCCATCATAGGCTAAACCAGTAACACCATTGCGTGAACCTGAAGTTGTATCAGTGCTGTCTCCGAAATAAGCATATCCATTGCTGCCGTTGGGGGCTGTGGCTGTACCTAAATACACTTTCAGGAGGCTACTTGAATCATAAAACCGCGCCGATTTGTTTGCTACGTCGACAACGAATCGTTCGCCCGATGCAGCAGTCTGTATTGTTTTTCCAGTTAGGGTTGTTGCTGATATATCAGCCGCCGTCACATTCAGCGCATTAACAAACGCGGTGGTTACTGTATTGTTGGTTATTGATGTCGCATAGGCTTGTATCTGGGCTTCGGTATAGACGGTTGGCTTACCTGATACCTGTGCCCATGAAAGAGTGGCATTTGCTCCCATTGCAATATTGTCACCGACCACAAGTTCACTCGTGACCAGACTGCGAGCGTGCATTGTGCCGTCAATAACCATATCACCGGCCAGCCCGAGGGTGGAGACGCCGTTAATCAAACCGGTCCTGAATAGTGCTTGCAGGGTGGCGGTGAGTTCGGCGGTGGTAAGCGAGGCGTTCAACAGTCCCATCATTGCCGTTGGGCTGTTTAAGGCCATGCCGCTGATACCGGTTATCCCTGACGGATAGCGTGCGCCGGTCTGTCCGAATACGTTGACGACCCGCGCCCAATAATAGCGGACTGCGCCGTTTGACAGCCCTTGATGCTTGAATCTGCCGTCACGGGTGATGCCGACGATATTCTCCGCAAAGACGTTGGTGGTGTTCGCCAATATTTCAATGTAGTCCGTGTCGCTGCGTGTGTGGTCGTAGGTAACAGCTACGTCTATTTCGAGAAATTGACCGGTGCAGCTGATTGCGGTGGGTGCAACAGCAGCGGGGATCGTAACAGAGGCGGTGGCCGGTGCCGCGCTGTAGTTGCCTGATGTGTCGAGTACCGCTATCCAGTAGGCGATTGCCGACGATCCGGTGGGGCGATAGCTGAAAGCGTTGGCGGATATTTGCTGCAGCACTGTTCCGGCGGCCCATGATGCACCGGTGCGGATTTCATATAGGGCGGTGTCAGTTTCGGTGCTGGCATTCCATTTGAGGTTGACCAGGTTGCCTGTGAATGTTGCGGTGAAGCCGGTTACGTTGGCGGGGGCGGTGTATTTGCCTCTAATTAATTCAACCCTCGTTACCCATGGCGAAACAGTGCCGAGACTGCTCTTTGCCCTGACTGAAACGTCATACGTCCCAGGCGCGAGGTCATAGATTGAATATGACGTGTCTGTCGTTTGCGGCAATATTTTGCCATCAAACGCGACTTCGTAAAGGGTGCCTGATGCTTGTGCCGATACCCATGTCAGGTCAAGGCGGCTTTTAGTATTGGCAACGGCAACCCCCGCATAAAGAACTTCTATGGCGTCAAAAGATGTCGGCTCAGCTACCGTCCATGGATCAGGGAGATTCGTCAGCACCGGCGGCACCAGCGGCGTGCTGTCGCCTGCCGTCCAGTCATAAATGGCGGCATCATATTGTGATAGTGCGAGCGACGTACCACCAAGGAACGAGAATTCCCAACCGATGACGCGGAAGTCAGCGGCGATGCCCAACCGGTCATTGTTGACCGTGACGACATCCATAATATCGAGCTTAAAAGCTTTGTGGTTGCAGGGGTATGCCAACGTAAACCCGCGCCGTGATTTCTCCATCGCTATCTTGGCAAGCCGTTGCGCCTCTGACGAGGTGATGGTGAAGGGGAGGGCGAGGTTCGCTTCCAGCAGTTCCCCGCCATCTTCTGCCAGATAGGGGTTTGAAATCGGCACTGTCGTTGTGGAGATATACACGACACCGCCACGCTGTACCGTGTGGCCTGACGGATAGGTCAACGAGTTGTCGTGGGCCTCAATCAATGACCAGTAGCCGGTGGATGGTGGCTGGGTGTTGATCGGGACGCTGTTATATGCAATATACGCTTTGCCGTCCCAGGTCACATACTGCCCGATGGTGTAGGTTTGCGCCGCATCGTAGCGGACAGGGGTTGCAATAATAGACCAGTGAGCGCTGGGTGGGGTACTGATGCCGACCGGGACCGGCGGAAATTCGGTGTCAGCCCAATAGTCGTTGGAGTTGGTGAACGTCCCTTTGGCGCTGTTGTTTTTCTCGTTTTGCCCCGAACCTAATTTAAACGACAGGCCACCATTCAGCCATGATTCGTCGATGGTGGCGACGGAGGCCGCAGGAGCGCCAGCATAAATTTTCCACTCTCCGGCAGAATACACCGCGTCGCCGGCACAACTGGTCAACATGTCTTTGATAAACTGTGTCGGGACGCCGTCCAGCTTGATTACCCCGTTGAGCGTGTAGCGTGTTTCGGGATAGCTGGGGCTAACTCCCGGAATCGGCTTGATAAGGGTTTTAACGCCTGGTGCCTGATTCGGGGGGATAAGACTCCATACGGTCTGGTCGCATATCGACCGGCTGGCGGCGGCCACCGTCGCGTTTACTTCGTCGAGGTCGCACCCCATACCGCCGGTGCGCTTATCGGTCAGCATATAATCGCGGATGCAAAGGATCGGGTTGCTATTCCAGCCGGTCTTGCCGGTTGCCGGGTCGTACACTTTTTTACCACGGAGGACGACTTTGACCCCAGGGACTCCGGCAGGGTAAACAGCTTCGTCATATTCGAGGGTGATGTGGGTGTACGCAACCCCCAGAAGTTTATGGTCGAGCGTCCAGCCCCCGGCAGAAGCGGCAACCATTGAAGCGCAGGCGGCTGTTTGTGTGCCGTCGTAAAATTCGACAGTCGCTTTGCCGGTAAAGGGTGCTTGTATCGCCCACCCACCCGCAGCGGTGGCAACGAGTTTGTCATCAAAATACAGCTCTTCGTAGCCGTCGATCTCATGCCCGGCATGGATGCAAATCAGGTGGAGTGTCTGGCTTTCGGTGCCGGTGGTTTCAGCATAGGCGATCTGGTTGCCGACACGGGAGCGGCCATACACGATAGTTCGGGCATTGGTGGAACTTTGTACCTGCACTTCACGGTCACGGCGCATATCCGGTACAAGGAGATGCTTAAACGCAACCCAGTCAGCCTCCATCATTTCGCCATAATTGGCGGGCGAGGTGGTGGCATAGTCGAGCGGGGAGTTGACGCCTGCCGCGTTGGCGATTGTCGTACCGATCGGGTCTATAAAGAAATCAAGACTAAAACTAAAGCCCATGGTTAATCCCTCGGGTCAGGCAAAAATGCGGCCCGTGGCCAGATGATCTTTTTCTGGCTGAGTTGTGCGATGTATTCCATGCCTCTATCCCCTGGGTGGATCTGCTGCTGTTCAACATCGGTGTAGAGGATCTTGACCCCCCGCTCCCAATCGGCAAAGCGGCTCTTGAGTTCAACGGAAAAGCCGGGGGAACTCCCCTGAGTGCCGCTGATGCCGTTGATTGTCCCTTTGAAGATCAGCGTCGGTGTCGCTGAAACAGGTTGGTCGCCATCGTCAAGCGGGACAAAATAGATATATGCTTTGCGGTTAATGTACGGCTCAAGCAGCAGTAGGGCGATAATTTCTTCTTTGACCCCGGACAAACCAACGGAGGCACCGGAAGCTTTTACCCCCGGCTCTTCTTTGATCGTGGATATACTGGAGAGGTTCCCCACGCCGATATAGGTATCACCGTTAAAAACAATATCCCCAAACCCTGAGTGCCAGCAGATGTCGCCGCTGTCGAACGCGAGCTTGACAAAGTATATGCCCCTCACGTTTGGCTGGATCATTGCGGCGGCGTTAGCGGCGTCCTGGGTTCTCATGACAGCGCCTCTTCGATAGCAAGACTCATCGCATAGATCCTGCCTGGCTGTTGCGGCCATCGGGCTTGCGAATTATCTTTTAGTTTCATGATGCATTTTGGCGCGGTCGTGACGACGGCGCTGTTATCTGCCGGGGATACTCTGATCGGCGGCACAAAAGACAGCGTGGCGTTGCCGCCGGAATCGCTGGATGCATCGGCGGTGATCATCTTCAATTCATCCCCGATCTGGATATAATCTCCCGCAAGCAGAATGCCTGTTTGTGAGGCGGTCCAGCCGTCGGTGATGACCGTCAGGCCGGTTTGTGCGGCACCCTTGACGAGCGGCGTGCCGGGGGCGGTTCCTGAGCGGACGTAATCAGGAGGGGTCATATAGAAGCGTCCCGCTTCGCCACGCAATGAGGCGAGGAAAGCACGGAGCATCCGCGCCTGTGGGTCATAGACGTTGGTGAAGGTGAGCGAGTCAACCCATATATCGCCGGGGAGCGCCAGCGTCTGAACCGTGCCGTCAAGCTCGCTTCGGACGGATTGACCGTTTGCCTGTAATCCCCAGTTGTTGGCGCTGGGTACTATGGCGGGAAAGTTCAGGACACTCATTGCATGGCACCCCCGCGTTGTGCTTGTTTAACTGCAGACACCGCTTGCGCCCTGAGCAGCGGCATCATGCGGGTCATTTCGGCGCGGACGGCATCAGGAACACCGGCGCTGATTTGCAGAACTTGCGTGACTGATGTGCCTTGACCGTTTGCCAGCCGGGCGAGTTTGTCATTGCTGGTGATCTGACCGCTTGCGCCGGGGGTGAATATCTCCGGCCCGCGCTCGCCGACGAGGTAGGAGGTGCCACCAAGTACCGGACCACCAAGGGCGCGTGCTTCGTAATGCTGCTGTTCGATCATCATGATATTGGACGTGCCTTGTGCAATGACGGCGGCGGCGGCCAGCGCACCGAGAGCCGGTCCAACATAGGGGATGCTTGACATGGCGGTAAAGGCGTTGACAGCACCGAGCATCATCTGGATGGTGGCCCCGGCTATCGCCATTTTTTTGCCTGCTTCAAACTGCTCTTTGTTCCCTTGCATAAGCGTTTGGCCGAGCGACGACATACTGTTGCCAAGGGAATCAATGGCCGTTTTAGCCGTGGATTCATCAAGCCGCTTTTTCATGGCGGCGTATTCTTCGTCTGATTTCAGGAGCAGCGCGTTTTTGTTGTCGTTGTCGGTAATTTCTTTTTCAATGTACGCTTCACGCTGCTTGCGCTGCTCTTCCAGCATGTCGATCTGGCCGCCGTATTCGTCACCCTTGGCAAACTTGATGTTGGTGTTCATGTTGGACATCATCTGCTGGGCTTTTGCTGCTTCTGCAGCGGCATCTAAGGGTGACCGGGGCGTCTGCGGGATGCTGTACTGCTTATTCGTCATCAGGCGGTAGTCGGCCAGTTTGGTCACTTTGTAACGGTCGGTAGTGAGGTCGCCGGTTTGCATGGTGTTGATTTTGAAAACATTGGCAGTTGCCTGACCTTCTCCGGCGACACTGCCAGCCGCTTCGTAGAGCTGTGTATATTGCTCTTTTGCCTGCTTGGCGTACTCCTGCATGTTTTTGTAGAGGAGGTCGGTTTCCTCTTCCCACATGTGCAGCTGCTTGGTTTTCTTTTTGTGGGCCTTGTCGTATTCCTTCAGGGTTTCTTTACTCGGCATCGGGATATTGACTGATGGCGCAAAGATGTTGTCTGCATTACCCATGAGATAACTGGCACCGCCGGAGGGACCGACACCGGGATCAACACCGGAGATCATGTTCAGATCGAAGGGGCTGGCGGGGGATAGTGGGCGGTTTTTGTCGAGCGTGCCGGAAGATAGCGCCGCCAGATACATCGGGCCGGGAGCTATCAGAGCGCCGAGTTTCGCACCCATGCCACCACTGTTGAGCGTGCGGATAAAGTTGGATGTTTCTTCGGTTAATCCCTTCATCCCGCGGATGATACCGGAAAACATGCTGTCGCCACCGCTGGCCATGACAGTGGCATTAAGATCAAACCATGCGGTTTTGAGGCGGTTGGTTTCGGCGGTCAGGCCGGACATCGCCTTTTCACCGGGGGGGAAGGTTTTTTCCAGTTCGGCGGCAAATTTGGGAAGGAAATCTTCGGCAACGACTTTGCCCTCCTGCAACATCTTACCCAGTTCGGCGGTGCTGACACCCATGGCGCGGGAGGCGATCTGGAAGGCACCGGGGAGGCGTTCACCCAGCTGGCCGCGTAACTCTTCTGCCTGGACGGTCCCTTTGCTCATCATCTGGGATATCGCCAGCAGTGCGCCGTTGGCCTGTTCCGACGAGAGTCCGAGCGCGGTGGATGCACCGGCAACGGAGCGGAAGATCGCCTGCGTGGCGGCACCTTCCAGTTGTGTGCCTTTGCTGGCGGCGCTGATCTTCATGTACCCATCGGCGGCGCTTTGCAGATCAAGGCCGAGGCGCATTGATTCGGCACGGACAAACATCATGGCTGTGGCACCGGCGGCAATACTGCCGGTGGCTGCGGCGAAGGAGTTTTCCAGCCGCTGCATGGCCTTGCCCGCTTCAAGCAGTTGACCGATCATGGCGGCTGCACTGAAACCGGCAACCGAAGCCATCGCCATGGCCCCCATTTTCTGAAATGCCTGCGCGGAGAGATCAGTCTGGTTGCTCAGTTGCTTGATGTTCTGCGCGGCTTTTGAGAATACCGGGGAGGCGGTGTCTTGTGCCGTTATCTGTATTTGTACTTTGTTATCCGCCACAAATCACCCCTCTAAATCCCCCCTTAGTTAAGGGGAGACTTTAAACCTTAAAGCCCGAATACTTCTTTGTCGATGCGCTCGAAATCATCTTCTGCTGTGGGTGGTGGTACTTCCTGAAAGTTCATAAAGTCGGCAACTTTGGCGGGACGGTCCCGCTTGAAGTGGGCGGCGTCCAGTAATTGCATCATCTGCCCGTGCCGGATCTCGTTGCGGTATTCTCTTCCGACCGGATCAATGGCGGAATAGGTCAGCCATTCGGCAAACTGGCTGCTGGTCATAGTCGCCAGCAGCGCATCGGGGTGCGGATAGCCCAGCTCTAAACAGAGGCGGAAGGCAAAGAGTCGTTCTGGCCGGGCGCGGAGTTTTTTATTGCTGCATCCTGTACGGTCAGCGTGTTGAGCCGTTCGGCGACCTTGAATAGCCGGTTGATAACCTCGCTGGACTTTTTGCCGAGGTCGTCCGCTTCAGCATCACAGAAAATTCGGGTGCCATCTTCGGCAACGATGCAGCGCACCAGTACTTTGCTGGCCAAGTTGATCGGGTCGTTCTTGCCTTCGCCATCAACCAGTGCAGGCCAGAGGCGGTCGCGGTCCAGGGCGCTGATTTCCTGAATGATGATGTCACCGCCCCATTCGGGACAGGGTACGGTTTCGCGTTTTAGGTCTTTGGCGGATAGGATGCTGTTTTTATCGAGTAACATTTAAGACTCCAGACGATTAGATAAAGTCAAAGTCGTTCTCACGCAAAGCCGCAAAGGCGCAAAGAAAGTCTAAAAAGATTTTTTTGGTTTACCCCAAAGACTAAAAGCCTTTTTGCTTGGTTCACCCTTTGTGCCTTTGCGGCTTTGCGTGAGATGCTTTTTAAGATTTTGTTACGACACCACTGCGCTTGATCTCAATCGACCCAGTAACTACACCGTCTTTCGAAGCATCACCGATTTTCGGGAATGCCTTAACATACCCGGCAAAGGTGCGGATCGGTGTCGAGCCACTTGGATAGGTGACTTTGAAGGTCTTTGATGTTCTCGCATCAAAAGCCGCTTCAACTGCTGTCAGTCCGGAATCAGAATCAACGCAGTAACAAGTCGCGGAAAGTGAACCGGTGTCCGGCAGCCCCTGGACATACTCTTTGGTGGTGCTGTCGAGGTCGGTGACTTCGATATCTGGGGAACTGTCGCTGGTGCCTTTGATGTCGGTGAGCTGTCCAACCTTGATCCATGACAGCGCAGTCGCGGTGCCACCTGATGTGTAGGTGAGGCCGACGGTGTTCAGCTCTACGGTGAAGGTGTTGGTCGTGACGTTTTTGACGACGAGGCCAGCGACGTTGACGGTTGTGGCCATGGTTCCGACAACCGAGGCGATGGTGATCGAATCGCCGTTGGCCAGACCGTGAGCGGATGAGGTGAAGATGGTTGGAAAGCCGGGTGCGGCGGCGGTTATGGTTTTTGCGCCTCCACCGGTGCCGGAGATATGCAGGGTAGTTCCCTGACTTTTAACTGCGGAAGATGACATGATGATTCTCCTGTGGGCGGGTGGTTATCCCGCAAAGGTTTTAGAAACTTATATCTGACCGGCGTCGGTGTAGTAGACCAGGGTGAAACTGTATTGCCCTGCAGCCAGCAAGTTTTCTTCCTGCTGCAGTTCGATGCCGGTTGATTCGGGCATGAAACTTTTGACCAGACCACCGAACCAGGGATCGGTGCTGATGGCGCGGCTGATATCTTCCAGCCCTTTTCTGATGGTGGCGGCGGCGGTGAGGCCGCTGGCCAGGATGACTACTTTCAGCTGGAGGCGATGGGACAAACCGCCATCCATGGTGGTCATTTCTATTGGTGCTTCGCCGTCGCGTACTTCGATGGCGGGTAGATCTTCGGGCCTGATGGGGGTCAAGCGCCAGTCGTACACCTTCTGCCCGATGGCTAAGTTGTAGTTATTCGCCAGGGTGATAGTTTTCAGCCGGGTAATGACGGCATCAAGTATGGTTTGCCTCATGTTGCTCATGCAAAATCCTTTGTTAATTCCAGTTCGATAAAGCCGGTGTCGGTGTCGATCTTCTGGGTGGCTTGATAATCAACGTCGCGCACGGTGATGATGGTTTCGTTTTCCGTGACGAGTTCGGCGTCTGTTTCCGAGATGATGAGCGTCGGGCCGGAGGTGCTGACAGAGCCGTCGTACAGCTGCACCAGTTTACCGGCCAGCTTGAACTTGCCGAAAGTTTCGTCAAGGCCGATGCTGATCGCTTCGCCGGTGGTGATGAGGATGTCGGCTATGTCGTAGGGGGAAAATTTCATAATCAGAGTCCAGTGGAACAGTGGTCAGTTGAACAGTGAAAGGCAGTGAACAGTTGCCAGTTAAACAGTTGCCAGTTGAACAGTGGAGCAGAGCGCTTGTACTGGCCTCTGTCCACTGTTTAACTGTTTAACTGCTTCTAGTTACCGAGCAACAGGGCGCAATGTTCTGGAACGGCCATTTTTACGCCCCAAGCGATACCAACCTCGAACTGGTTAGCGTGATAGCCTTTGTACTGGGCGAAGCGGAACGGCAGGCCGGTGATCGGATCTTGCACGATCAGCTCATCCGTGGCGGCGTCGCCACCTGTCGGCTGCTTTGGCAGACGGGCGAGGAGGTGAATAGCGGAACGGTCAAAGGCCATGGAGCGGGAGCAGGTGCCGACGACGACGACGGCGTTGCCGTCTGCGAGGGTTGTCTGCAGGCCGGGGGCGGCAATGGTGATTGTTCCGGCGGCGGCAAGGCCGGTCAGCACCACATATTTGTGCTTGGTGTTGCTGCCGAGGGTGATGACATCTCCAGCGAGGATCGTGCCGGTGCCGGTTTTGAGGGTGATGGTGGTTGCGCCGACGGCGTGTGCGCCGTTGACCACGTAAGGGCCGGTATTGTTGCCGACGGAGGTTGTGGTGATGATGGCGGATGATTCACGCAGTTTCATGCCATAAGTGTCGATCAGCACGCCGCTGTTGAGCATGTTGCCGCCCTGCACGGAGCCGAGGCCGACGAGGGAACGGACGGCAGCGCCTTCGGTGGTGCCAAGGACAACGCTGACATCGGACATTGATGCGCCGTTGTCTACGAGGATTTTGCGGACGTTGGCGGCTTCGGCGAGGTTGGAGGCGAACAGTGCCGCCGGGGTGGTGGCGTGGGCGCTATAAGCGCGGGATGCCTGTGCCTGCAGGGCGCAGAGGTCGATCTCGATCAGGTTACGGAGGCGGCGGATCGCCTGGGCGATCTTGTTGTCCTGAATGCCGTTTTTAGCTTCCATGCCGAGGCGGGCTTCATCATCGCCGGTCCAGTAGAACGGTACTGATTTTGCCTTGGTGAGCTTCATGGTGCCAGCGGCGACAGTTTCGTCAACAAAGGCGGGTGCGGTGGCAGCGGGGGTGATGTCGCGCTCTGCACCAACAGCAGAGATGCTGTAGCTGATGTCCTGGTTGAGGGCTGCCTGCTCGGCTTTGCCGTTGAGTGTGACCGCACCGATCATGCCGGTTGGTTCGTTGGAGACGTTGTCAACGGTGTCATAGATGTACTGGATGAGTCCTGTGAGTGTGTTGGCCATGATGGCCCTCCTGTGGGCGGGTAGTTATCCCGCAAAGGTTATGCGCAGGGCGCGGTTTTTGTTATGCGACGATCTTGTGTGTTTTGAGTGCTTCACGTTGCTCGGCCAGAGTGAGTGCGTTGAAGTCGGCACGCTTCATGGTTGTCTGCTGATCACCGGAGTCGGCATCAACGACCGGCACGACGGGTGATGCTTCGGCAACCAGTGCGGCGGCGGCGGCAACTCTTAACGAGTTTTCGGCGCTGACAATTGCCAGGGCGATCTCGCTGGCGGTTTTCCCTTCGTCGATCATGCTGTCCACGAGGGCCTGATGGCCGATGACGGGGATGGCGCGGCATTCTGCCACACGTTGACGCTCGGCGGCTGCCCCTTCCTGTTTTGCCGCTTCGATTGCGGCGGCGTTTACTTCGATGGTGATTGCTTCAGTGTTCGCCATTGGTGGCTCCTTTTTTTCGGGTTTTGTAGGCTCTGTTCCCATAGCCGTTAATAGTCGTGAAGCGGCAGCCAGATCCTGCTTGACTGCGGATATATCAGCGGACATCCTGCCGTTGCAGTTCTGCAGTGCTACGCAGGCCATGGCGCGGGCGGTTTCCGGGTCTTTTTCTGCTTCGGTGGTGATGATCTCGTCAATAAAGCCGTGGTCCACCATTTCCTCACCAAAGAGGTAGGTTTCGACATCCATCATTCGCTCTACTTCGGCCATGCTCTTGCCGGTGCGCTTGGCGTAGGCTTTGGCGATCAGCTTGCTCATCCCCTTGGTGGTGGCACCGTAATTGAGGATATCGTTGTGGTCGCCAAAGACGCCACCACGGACGTTGTGGATCATGTAGACGGCGTTATCTTCGGCAACGATGCGGGTTGCGGCCAGCGGGATATATGACGCCATTGACATCGCATAGCCGGTGAGGCGGGCGGTGGTGTTACCGGCATAGTTGCGGATCAGGTTGAACATTTCCAGGCCATCGGAAACAAAACCGCCGGGTGAGCTGATGGTGATTTCGACATCTTCACCGTTTGCTTCTTTCAATGAGTCGCGCAGATCGGCGGCGGTTGCATCCCAGCCGATAACGCCGCTGATGGTGATATTTTTCATGGTTCTTCTCCTTCGTCATCGGCGGGAACGTCAACCGGTGTCGGCAGTGCTTTGGCATCGTCCAGCCCGGCGGCGAGCATCATCCGCTTTTCTTTGACGAGTTGCGGGAATTTCGCCTCCCAATCACAGCCGCCATTGGGGAGCGCGGTGCATTCTTCGGAGTGGGTGGTGAGGTTAAGCGCCATCCGTTTCTCGGCGGCGTTGATTTCTTTGAGTGGGTCGATCTGGCCGGGGGCGTCACCGATCCAGACGGTGCCGAGATAGGCGCGACGGATGGCGGGGTCGGAGAAAAAGCCGGGGGCTTTGAGTCTGCCGGTTGCGACCGCTTCGGTGATGATCGCTTCGTAAACCGGTTGACAGAAACTTGTCACCAGCCAGTGACGGCGGCGGTTGAAATAGGCCCATGCTTCAAGCAGGGCGGCACGGGCGGCACTGTATGAGGCGGTGAAGTGCTTGACCAATAGTTCAAAAGGGATCTCCAGCGCGACGCCGATCTGGCGGCAAAGTGCCGTGACAAACGGGTCAAACGCGGGGTTTGGTCTACCGGGATTGACGGATTCGACTTTTTCACCAGGGAGGAGGCCAATGACGGAGCCGTAACCCAGTTCAATCCCGGTATCGGTTGAATCAGCGGCGGCGGTGTCGGGGTTGGGTGTCAACACGTTGCCGGGGTCGCCTGATTCGTTGGTGATGAATACGGACAACATGCCGGATACCACGGCGGCCATAACCTCGGCGTCGGTGTAGCGGCCTAACTGTTTGATGATTTCAAGGACCGGGGTTAAATACGGTACGCCACGGGTCTGGCCCGGTCTGGTTTTGTCGAAGTGATGCAGCACGAGCGGTGCGCCGGTGACTTTGCCGAATGCTGGCAGCCGCGTCCAGGAAAGGTTTTTCCGTGCGGTGTAGCGGAGGCCGCCGGGGTGCTGGTTGCAGACGTGATAGGCAACCGGTGCGCCGGTGGCGTCTTTTTCGACTCCGGCGGCAAACTGGCTGTTGTCCGGTTGACCATCTTTGTTGAGTACCCGTGCCGCTTCGACCAGCTGCAGTTTGAGGCTGTAGGGGGAGCCGGGACGGTTGAAGCGGGTGAGGTTGGTAAAGACGTCGCCATCTTCCAGCGTTTTGAGTAGTACGAGCGCCTGCAGTAAGCTGAAAGTCAGCTGGCGTTCGGCGTCGATCTCCCGGGTGTCGGTGGCGAGGAGGAACTCACGCTCGGCGGCGCGTTCCCACCCGTCGGCGGCATCATCACTGAGGTTGAGCGCTTCGCGGCTGATCTGCGGTTTGACCTTGAGGCCGGTGCCGACGACTTTGGTGATGTTGGTTTTGACGGCGCCCACGGCGATGGCGCTGTTGCGCAGCATGTTCTGGGATTCTTCACGGAGGGTGCGCAGGTCCGGCAGGATGGTGCCGTCGGCGTCGGTTTCGCGCCGGGTTGGTGATTGGTTGGCGCGGCGACTTTTGTCGGCGGCGCTGTAGCCGCCGGACATGGCCATTTGTGCGCGGATCTTGAAACGCTCCTGGCCGCTGGCCGGTGAAAAGAAGTTGATGATCTGGTCCATGGTTGTGACCGGAACGTCAACGGTTTTATTGCCTATTTTTATCTGGGTGGCGAGGCTCATAATGGAATCACCTGACGGACGCGGGTAGAGCCGGGGGTGAGTTTTATGACGCGCTCATTCCAGAGAGTAACCATGGCGCTGATGTCTTTGAGGTTGTGGCGTTTGTAGGTGGTGCCGTCGATGGTGACTTCGGCGTTGGCACCGAGGGAGTCCTCTATGGAGAGATAGTGGGCAAGTTTTGCTTCGGCTTGTATGAGGGTGATACCGGCCATGTTCTCTCCTTTGGTGAGTATGGCCGGATTATTTCAGTTATTTTGATCTATATCTAGTGGGCATTTGGTGGCATTTGGGGGCATTTACACAATATGTAGTAAAAACCGTTTCGCGCAAAGCCGCAAAGACGCGAAGGGTGAACCAAGAAAAAAGGCTTTTAGTCTTTGGGGTAAACCCAAAAAAAAGATTTAGATTTTCTTTGCGCCTTTGCGGCTTTGCGTGAGGCCGCCTTTGATTTTAAAGATTCCCATCTTGTCGCATCTCCCGGACATAGCGCTGCAATTCTGAGGCGAGGAAGCGAACGCCTTTGCTGTTGGCGTTGTCGTTGTATGGCACGAGGCGACCTTCGTTGACGCGGTTGATGACGGTTGACCGCGATACTGCCATGATGACCGCTGCTTCGTCAAGGCGGATGAGTACGCTGGATTCGAGGATTTCCCGCTTGTAGCTGTTGATCTCCTGCCGGGTGATGTTGACATTAACCATTGTTTTGCACTCCTTGCTGTTAGCGGTTGCCTGAAGATGTACTCATCTGTAATGACGTGATTAAATGCTTTTCCTCTGACATGGAAGATACATCTACCCAAAAAATATTTATCGAACCTATTTTAATCCCATATTGGTCGCTAATCTTCTGAATTTCGTCCGTTATGGTTTTATGTATTGTTTTTTCAATTGACATTGTTTTGCACTCCTCGGGACATGATACGGCGGGCAGCCGGTGCGGCGTCTTTGCGGGGTATCCTCAACTTGAGCATTTCCACCAGGGCGATCAGATAAACGGTGCAATCCCAGTAGTCATTGCGGTGCTTGCGGTTATGCTGCCAGTCGCCGCTTTCGTCTTTGGTTTCAGCAGTATAATGCTGGGCGAACTTCTCGTCAATTTGGTCGTGAAACGATAACGCGCCCCGGTCATCCGGCTGGATCTGCAGTCGGCGTTCCAACTCATCCTTGAACAGATCAACGCGGAGGTTGGCACGCTTGAGGCCGCCCGGTACTTTCTTGTTGGTGCCGGGGAAAGTTTCAATTTCTTTATAGGTGACGGTGTCGCCGGTGCGACCGTGCATCCCTTTGATCGGCATCATGGCGCGGTTGCGACTGCACCATTCATAGACTTCGACCGTTCTGGAATGTTTCTGATAGCCGCGCCGCGTGCCGCCGGAGTCGATGAGGCCGTTGTGGATACGGTGAACCACGCCGTCGGCGTCGAAGTATTCTTCCTGCAGTAATCCTTCGAGGTCGATGAACTTTTCGACAATGCCGTGGCGGATCATGTGCAGTTTAATGGCGGGGGCGTAACCGACCGCCCAGATTTCATAATAGAAACTGCTTTGCTGGGTGTCGGCAAGGAGTACCAGCCGCCAGCTGTCGGTCGGGACGAGGTTGCGCGGCAGTTCTGACCGGTATTGCAATAAATGTTCGGTCGTGACGGCGCTGGTGGCTTCGGCTTCGTAGTCGATGGCTTCGTAGCCGTTGGCCCAGGCGATCTTCTCGGAGAGGGTGCCGCTTTGGGCGCGGAGCCAGGCGGCGGCGATTTCTGCCAGCGATATGTCGAGGCATTCCCAAGCGCGGTGATGAAAGCCGACTTTGTGGGGGCGGCTGATGTCGCTGCCGACCGTGCAGAACCAATGCCCGGCACGGATGGCGCTGTCGCGGGTCGTTTCGTCCCATTCTACGCCGCAGTCGTTGCAGGCGTAAGCGCAGCTGTTGCGCTCGATCTCCTCCGGCGTTGCGTCTGCGGGAATAATAAGGTGTTCGGCATCCATCTTGATATATTCGTCGCAGTGGGGGCATTTAACTCGGTATTCCCAGACTTGGTGGCAGTTTTGCACCCCTTTGTGGATGAACAGCCCGGCGGGAGTAGAGGCGAAAAAACGTTTGTAGCGCCCTTTATAGTTGCGGTTCCGCTTTTTGATGAGGGTGATCGGATCTGCTTCTTTGCCGGTGGTGGCGGGATATTTGTCCACCTCGTCACCAAAGCAGTGCTTTGCGGTCCAGGTCGCCATTGATGAGGCGCTGTTGGCGTGCGCCGGCCAGATGGTGACGCCGTGGGTGAGCTTGATCCGCGCCATGGTGGTATCATCCTGACGGGGGGAGAGATAGCGGGAGAGGCGCGGCGATTTCTCTATCGTCGGGCGCAGTTTGCCGCTGGTGACTTTGGCGGCGGTGTCCTCGGTCGGCATGAGGTAGAAGATCCCGCCGGGGTCGCAGTCGATACACCAGCCGATGCAGTTGATCATGGTGTTGGTCTTGCCGGACTGTTCGACGCCGCAAAACCAGACTTCACGCACCCATGGCTGACCAAAGGCATCCATGATTTTGACGGTGTGGGGGGCGTATTCATGCCGCCACGGTCCTTCATGAGCGCCATCGCTGACAATCCGGTACTGCGCGGCCCATTCGGAGACTTTGATTTTCTCCGGGTGACGCATGACCAGCTTGAGGTTGCGCGGCAGGTCGAAAGCGACCGGTTTGCCGAGCAGGGAGAGCGGGAAGCCATCCAGGAGGGGGATGGAGTGGGGGAATAACACAGGGTCAAGGGTCAAGGGGCAAGGGGTCATACTTCCTCCCCGGTTTTACTGAATACCCCTTCGATCCTGCCTGATTCAACTATTTCGTTAAACGCCCGGCTGATCAGCCCTTCGGCGGTTTCGTAGACTTCGGGGCCGCGTTGCGGATCTCCTGCCGAGCTGGTGATGATTGCCACCGTGCCGACGTGGAACTGGTGGCGCAGACTGTCACGCAGTTTGCCGATGATGGCGGCCATTTGCGCCCAGGCTTCTTCTTTATACAACCATTTGTCATCTTCTTTGCGGTTGGCCAGCTTCCCTTTTTCGACGTCCTGCTCCAGTTTTTCCACTTCGAGGCGTGCTTTTTTGGCGCTCATGTCGATGGCGACCGGAGTTTCGCGTACCGCCCCGAAGGTCTTTTCCGCGTATTCCATAACCTGCCATTTACTGAGGCTTTTGTCCGAATGCACGGAAGGATACCCGGCACCGCAGTCTTTGGAAAACTTGCCAGCGCTGATCTGGCCGCGTGACTGCAACCATTTAAGCGCTTCGACCTTATTTTTAAAGCGTTCGTCGGTCATTTTAGTAGGTGACGGCGGCGGTTAGTACGGCAGCCGAGAGCCAGTAGATGATTTTTCGGATGTCGCCGTGGGTGGCATAGGCACCGGCGGCGCAGACGTCAAGAATTATCAGTAATGTCGGGAAAAATTTGGTTGTGAGCATATTATGCGGCTCTCCTGTCGAGTGGGCTGGCTACTTCGTCCATTTTTGGCAATAAGTGCAGATAGATCATGGTGGTCTTGACATCGCCATGTCCCATCAACTCCTGCAGCCGTTTTAAGGCTATTTCGTGGCTCCCTTCGGCGTTTTCCAGCCAGTGAGTGGCGAAAGAGTGGCGGAAGGTGTGGCAACTGGCTTTTTTAGGTACTTTTGCGGCAAGTATCGCCTGTCTGACCCGTTTCTGGATGGCGGTTTTGTGAATGTGGTACAGTTTCCCTTCCCATTGTGGATCAACACAGGGGCCGGAGGCGGGGAACAGCCAGAACCACTCCCATGAATAGGGCGCATTCGGGTATTTCTTGTCAAGGCGATCAGGCAGTGACACCGGTATTTTGTCGGCGGCGTATTTTTCCTGCAGCGTTTCCATCTTCCTGAGCTGTTTTTGCAATGGCTCAACGAGCAATTCCGGCAGTGGCAGCATCCGGTCTTTGCCCCCTTTACCTTCGCGGACGCAGAGCAGACGACGGTCAATGTCAATGTCCTTGACGCGGAGGTTGCTGGTTTCTTCGACTCTGAGGCCGCAGCCGTACATGAGCGCACCCCACAACCAGCCGATGCCGTCCAGGTTGTCAAGCACCCGCCAGACTTCCTGACGGCTGAATACTTCCGGCAAACGCGGAATGCGTTTTGCACGGCAGAAAGAAAGATCACCCAGCTCGATCCTGACGACCCGTTTGTAAAAGTAGACAATCGCGCAGAGTGCCTGTTTTTGGGTCGCGGCGGAAACATTGAAGCGGTTGACGGTATGGGAGAGAAACATACCGATCTTTTGCTCTGGTGTTTCGGCTGCGCATGTCACGAGAAAGGTCATATATTTTTCAATCCATTCCAGATAGGCTTTGATCGTCCAGCGGCTTTTGCGCTGTAACTTCATTGCATCAGTCATCAGGGTTATTGCTTCTACCTTTTTCATGGGGATACCTCCTAAAAGATTTATGTTTCAGTCTTTTAAAAGATTACCCCTGAAAAATAGATAGTCAACAGGGCTGTCTAATTGATGTTATATTCTTCTCTGCTGTTGCGCTATTTCCGGGCAATCTGGACGCCAGTGTCCTAATTTACCGCAATAAGTACATCTCTCAGGGTTGCCCCACTGTTGCGCCATTGCGGAGGCAATCCCCGCGAATGTCTTGCTTCTTTCCTTCCACCGATCAGGGCTTGGCGGCATTTTATGAATCCTTGCCTCTCTGCCGTCCACAATGTTAGAGGGTGTCAACAGCGGCAATCCCTTCAACCACAAACAAGTGGCTTTCGTTTCACCGTGGCCGAATTGCCATGGCTGGATTACCTGGTCAGGCTTGCGCCACTGAGTTGACATAATGCAGACAGGGTTCTCAATCGCCAGATATTTAACAGGCAGTTCGGCAATCCGCATAAAAAAGTCTATCGCTGCCTGTTGTCTGCCGTCTGCCCGTTTTGCCGCAAAATGCCGCGCACCGGACACGCTCAAATGAGTGCAGGGAGGGTGAGCAATCACCATGTCCCAGGTGTCACTATTGAACACGTCGAACATGTCCGCCTGATAATGTGTCTCGTTCTCTTCGCAGGGTAAGTCAGTGTCCAACAAGTCACAGGATGCGGCCTCATGCCCCATCTTTGCAAATGCTCGTCTGACTGTTCCGCTGTACTCACATGCAACCAATACTTTCAAAATTACCTCCAGAATATAACCATCGGGTGCAAAGCGATTCGCTTCGCTCCCGTTTGACCCTCAAGCCGTTATGTGGCTAGGCCAAGTCCTCTGGAAATTCCCGCTGAAGTATGGCCTCGATTTGGGGAACGATGTTGTCGAAGTCAAATACCCGGCCTTTTATCACCATGATTTGATAATCTGACGCGGAAATGTGATGAATGCCGTGGAGGTTGTGCATCTCTTCCAGCCAAGGATAAACCCCGAAAGCCTCCCTATCACCATACTCTGTGGAAAAATACCGCTTGCCGTCTTTTGCCAGCTTTCGGTCAATGTAAATGACTTTGCAATCCATGTTTTGCGGTTGCTCGATGATGATTTTCATGTGCTATTCTCCTTTGAGATATTACCGCACCGCCACATAACCAGCGGCACGATCAGGGCGGGAAAAGCCCCGCCTACTCAGCCTTTAAACGTTATAGTGCTTCGACCTTCTGCAAAAAACTCCCCTTGAATACCTGCTTTGTCTCCATGATCATCGCCGCCAGTTTTTCTCCGAGATCACCGGCGCCTTTGACCGCTTCGATACTTAATTCCATTTCTTTGGTACTGAATACGACCTCTCCGGCATCCTGCATTTTATAATAGACCTCACGGTTGTCGGTGATGGTGTATGGCCTGCCTTTGCGGTCAGTCATGCTTTTGATGAGCGGTGGCGGGGTGTCTGATGTTTTTACCGGTGCTTGTCCGCCCGGCGTGCCTTGCTGGACCCGATAGGCGGCGGGTAATGCACCTTCAACCCATTTAACCAGATCTATACCCCCCTGGTATGCTTCGCCGGGGTCTTTATAGCCATCCGGGACCGGGTAGATGGTCGCGCCGAAGGTTTCTATCCACCAGGCTGCACCCTTTGCCCCGGCTTCGTCGTTGTCGAGGGCAACTTTGATCTGGATTGCCTGACCTCTGCCGCGCTCTTGTTCGAGTATCTGGCCGATGATGTTGGCGTCCGGCTTGGTGTGGCTGCTCCCCATGCCGATAAAGGCGGCGAGTTCTCCGGCCAGGCTGTGCAGCATGATGGCGTCAAGTTCGCTTTCGACAATAATAATTGTTTTCCAGGCGCGGCGCGGGGTGGCGTCGAGCAGCATGGGGGTTCCGCTGGAGCCGGGGGTTACATAATATCTTGGTTCACCGGTTGCGCGTCTGATCCTGATGCGTGCGGGGGTGCCGTTGACTGACCAGGGGATGGTGATGCCGATTGGCAGCCATAGTTTTTTGGCTTTGCCGTCGTCGCGGAGGACTTCATCCAGCCCCCAGGCGCTCCGGGCGCGATAGAGGTCTTTATCTTTTTCGCCGGGGTTAAAGCCGAGTTGCAGTTTTGCGATGGTTGCATCGCTGATGCCCCGTTTTTCGTTGAGCCACTTCACTTGTTGCGGGTTGGCCAGCAGTGCCTGGTGGCAGTTGTTGATGAATTTTGCGGCGCGTTCCTGCCAGAGTGCCGGGGTCTGTTTTGCTTCGGTGGCGTGGTACTGTTTTTTAACTGTTTGCGCCGCCGGTTCGCTGCTGTCCTGTTTAGGGTCATATTCTTTGCCGACTTCGCTGCAGGCTTGCTTGTAGGACATCCCTTCGATGTCGCGCAACCATTGGAGAGCGTCGCCCCCTTTATCGCAGCCACGGCACCACCAGGAGCCACGGCCATCATCCTGCAAAGGCCAGATGTGCATCCGGTTTGAGGTGCCGGTTTTGTCTGCGGGGGTGCAGAGTGGGCAGGGGCCGTGGTATTCGCCCCCTTTGTTGCTGCTGACCCGCTTCATGTTTTGTGATCTTTCGAGGATGTTCATGCACGGCCCTTTTTTATGATGATTTATGACGATCCAAAAACGTAATAAAACATCATCATTTTGTAACTGCTTTGTTTTTCTATTCTTTTTGTTCTTTTATGACGTTATTAAGATTATGTAGAGAATAAATAGTAAGTAAAAAAATAAAGGCCAAAAATCCTACGCTAAAAGTTCTGCACAAAATCATCATCATCATCATAAACGTGTTTATCTGCCTGTTTTTGTTCCGTTTATCTTTTATGATGATTTTATGATGATATGATGTTTCTATTAAAAACCCCGCCCCCCTGTTTCTGCCAGCCACGAAAGCAAGGCCATCATCATGTTTGTCGATACATCCATTCCGGGATGACTGATAAGCCGTAGACGTAGACGACTCCGCCGGTGTTCTTTGGGTTGCTCTTGACGTAGCCGCGCTGCACGATCTGCTTGCTGAACCAGATGCTGGAGCGGGGGGTTTCGCTGATGTTTTCCTTCCACCATTTTCCGAATACGGTGAATAGTTCTTTGTAGGTGATGCGCTCGCCTGGTTCGGTTTCCTCGGTGGTGTGGTCGAGGAACTGGCCGATCAAGTCCTCTTCAATGCGCAGCGCGTCGGTGGCGGCAAGGATGAAGTCAGGCGGGTTGAGTCCTTTGTCGAGGAAGGCTATTGCACCGCGTACCAGCCAGGCGAGGATGCCGGGGTATTCGTTTTTGAGTTTTTCGCTCATGCCTTTGTCGATTTTGCGTTCGTTCTTTTTCTGTGGATCGGCGACAAAGGTGATGGTGTGGTCTATTTTGATGGTGCGCCGGAATATGGCGTAGTCTTTGGTGAAGCCTTCCGGCATGTTGTTGGTCATGAGCGCCAGTTTGTGGCTGGGTTTGAATTTGGTGGGGAATTTGTCGTGCGGGTTGCGGCCAGTGAGGGTGTCGCCACCGGTGAGCCATTTGACACGGGCAGAGCTGACGCGTCGCCCTTCGTCGGTTTCGGAGGCTATTACCAGCCGTTTGCCTTTGAGCATCATGGTGTCAGGGGATGGTCCGGCGCTGCTTTTGGATCTGCCCTGGTCAAGGAGCATTTCTGATTCTATCGGGCTGGCGAAGTCGCCCATGATGTCCATGATGGTTTCTAAAATTGTCCCTTTGCCGTTGCGGCCACCGCCGAGGAATACGCTGATGTAGTGTTCGGAGATGTCGCCGGTCATCCAGTAGCCGAACAGCCGCTGCATGAAGTCGATTTTTTCCATATTGCCGTCATAGACGACATGAAGCAGGCTGATCCATGTTTTGCATGGTTCGTCAATGCCGCGCCATTCGATGTCGGTGTGCTGCAGGAGGTGATCGTCGTGCCTGCCGGGGGATATTTCACCGGTGCGGAGATCGACGACGCCGTTGGAGCAGGGCAATAGATAAGGTGCATCGTCAATGTCGTCACCGATGCAGCCGATGCCGCCATCTATCCGGTGCGACCAGCTGACGCAGTTGTTGGCACCGGCGGTGCTGTTGAGGCGATCGATGCGGCGTTTGATAGCTCCGATTGTTTTCTGCAGTTGTTTTTGAGCTTCCAGATCCTGAGTGGCAACCAGCTCTTCTTCGACACCGGCAACCAGCGCTTTGTACTGTTCGATTACTTTGCGGACGCCGGTAAAGACCTTCTCCATTCGGTCGATCTCCCAGTGGTGACCAGTCCAAGCCAGCCATACAGAGAGGGATTTGACAAATAGGTAATCTTCCCGGTTGTTGTTGGCAAAGAGGATACCGTCACCGCGCTCGTTGGCCCGGTAACATTTCCACACTTCCCGCAGATCGGTTTTTTCAGTAGCTGACATCAATCACCGTCAATATTATGACGTTCCGGCAACCACCGCCAAAACCGTCTGAAAATTTCACTATTTCATCTGAAACAAAAAATACAAATGGACTCAAATATCGCGGTACGCCGTGACCGCGTGGTTTTCATTGCTCCAAAGGACCCGCTTTTTTGCTACATAAAAGACCAAATAGGCCTTCGTGCTTTAAATCTTTATCCAAAAACTGATTCTGGGTAAGAAAAAAAAACGGCGTAATCGTGGGGGGCGCGGGGGCATCACCGCTTGCTCGTTTCGAGCGCATACTTGATGCCCTCTTCAATGTGGGTAAGACCAACACGATCAACAACCAGCTGCGCTGTCTCGTGGAAACCAAACCGCTTCTTGATGTTTACAGACCGCTCCAACAACCACATCAACTTCATCGTGCTGCGCTTGCCGCGACCGATACGGACCGCAAGGAAGTCGTGGCCTGTCTTGGTATGAACCAGAAACGCCTTGGTCAATGCCCGTGGCTTCTGACTCTTCTGCACCAGATCACGCTTGGTACGCCTGACATCGGCCATCGGTAACGCCAATCGTCGGCTCTTGGTTGGTAGCTTGGTGCCGCCCTCTTCCTGCATCTGCATCCATGGTGCAGTCGTAAATACCTTTGATGTCAGGTTCTGCTTGGTCGCCTTCTCGGTCTTAATTGAATGAGGGCCACGATCCCACCAACGGGTGCGGAGGGTAAAGCGGTGCGGCAATTCTTCCTTGACCTTCTCCCTGATACCATTAGCAAGCGATGTCAGACCCTTGGCAATACCGAAGCGAAGCTCACCCTTTGCCAATGCCTCTAGATAAGCTGCCGTCTCGTTGATACCGCTCACATTAATCTTGAGCATAATACCCCCGCGCCTGATTCTTTGAGCGTACATGATCACGGATACAATCCAGATCAACACCGTAACGCTCCTCCAGGATATGCAGCAACGTCTCAACCGAATGGATCAGATCCATCGCCTCTTCGGCAACGCGACCAGACGGCTCGTTAAAATAGGCATCAAACAGTTCGCGGATCTCGGATTGGATATGGTTCAACTGCTCCCAGAGTCCATTCTGATCAACATACGTCGTGCGCGGGAAATGGTGGTCCATCACAGCCCCTTCTCAATCTTCCAATATTTATAAAGCGTTGTCGTACATAACGGCAGCTGCAGCGCCTTCACGATACCCTTAAAATTAAACCCGTCACGAAACAGCCGCTCTATCTCTGGCATGTGTTCCTTGACCTTCGCGTGCAACTGGTCGCCTCGCTCGGTAATCGTCATACCCTTTGGGAAATAGCCATTTGAATTATCGAACCTCGGCGGCATAGGTCGCACCGTGCGAACCTCAGCATCTATCCACTTGCCGCACTTCCAGCACGTCAAACCCTCAACAAAACCGGACTCAGACGCACGCTCCAAACCGGAAGCGCGGGAAACAACCGTCACCTGACGTAACGCAGTTCCACACTTAGGGCAATCACTCATCGTGGCACCTCGGCCAGCATCGCCAACACCCGGCGGGAATACGCATCAGCCTTAACACCATCGCCGTTATACGCCTTCACCGCACGCTTTATATTACCGCCATGCTGGTCAAGCAGTTCATCCAGCAACTGTTCACTCTGCATCATCTGACCAGCCGGATCTGCAGGAACATCACCATGGAAAAACGGCATCACCTGCCATGCACCACGCTCGCCAGCCTTGCCAATAGCTTTTGGTGAGCCGTTGCTTTCTACCGCCGCAATCGCCGCCATCAAACGAGGTCGCTTTGCCTGTGCCGTTGCCCGTGCCATCTCCACCGCAGCCGGTGAACCCTGACGGGCGTAAAACTCGGCAAGCTGCGCCTCTTTAAACGTCAACACCGACTTCAACCGCGCAACCTCGGCAGCATGCTCACGGTCCATCCGCTCCTGTATCACTTCGGTCTGATACTCAACCGTGCCAGCCAAACCGATCAGCATAAAAACAACCAACAAACGATACCCAGGGCGCGTCATAATCCGTTCAAACGTCATGATAAAACTCCCTCTATTCCGTGATAATATGCTGCATCATAATCAGCACACTCAAAACCATGATCATCCAGCCACTTCTCAACCGCCAACCGATTTACCAACCCCGCAGCAGAACAATTTCCAGCAAAGCGGCAACCATGGCAGGGCTGGGGAGGCATCAGGCCGCCCTCTTCTGTAACTTCCGCGCTTTACGCGCGTCAGCAGCAATCAGCTGGCGTTCTGTCTCAGCCCGAAGCGACGGCATCCGCAAAGCCATCGTCAGGCGGTCTTTTGCCTCCTGATCAGGAGCAGCAGAAACCGGAGCAACAAAAAACGCCGCCAGCGCCGACTGTAATTCTTCTCGAATTATCTCGCGTATCTGATCGGCGTTCATGGTCGGTCCTCTTCTGGCCAAAACCCTTCAGCTTTTAAAGCCGCTTGAATTTTTCCAGAACGGGTGACCGGGCTTTGTAGTTTGCCAACCGTACCAGCAACTACTTGGTGGACTAGAGTATAGGGTTCATCGTGGTTGATTGCCCACTGGCGGACAGATAAACCCTGGAGCGCAAGAGCAGACCGAATCCTTTTTACTCTGTTTGTATTTTTTTCATTATCATGTATAGTATTCATGGATAGAGTATTTACTTGAATTTTATTCAAGTGTCAATAATAAAATTCAATTGAAAGGAAATTTTATGGAAACAGCCGATACTCTTAAAATTAAATTCAATTGTGCCGAGGATACAGACCTTGGAAAAATATTTAATCGGAGCGGTAGTGCTGTTTCCGTATGGCGTAAAAAAGGTCTGCCATCATCAATAAAAGAGCGTGCCAATGAATTGATGAAAGAGCGCGGCATTGTATCCGAACCAAAAACACCATACGAATCATCAAAACATGACGACGATCTCCACCCTGATGAAATAGAAAAAATATTGATAAGGATGATCAGAGAGCGCGGCAAGGGTGCCGCTGCGCGATTTGTGGCAGAACTGCTAGATGAGGAAGAAAAGAAAAAGGCCGCTGAATAGCGGCCTGGGTGGCTTACTTTCTGGTAACAATAATAATCAGCGCCACGGCCATTGCGTGTGGCAAACCTTCACGGACCAGGCGATGTATCTTTTCCAGCTTTTCTTCAGGGGTCTTTCTCAGATACGATTTTTCATACAGCCTGGCGTAATCTTGCATTGATGCCTCCTCGGTTTTGGATGATCGCTGCAGGCATAAAAACAAATTTGATTTTAATAAACAAGCGGTATTTTGTCAGTTACGACAAAATAAGTCCTCATTAAAATTGTGTTGCCATCTGGTTACACAGTGGGGGCGATTTCAGAGGGTGTTTAATGAGAAAAGAAATTTACAGGGTCACTGACTCGCGGTGGATAATATAACGAACATACTCAGATTGAGTCATCCGCTTTTTTGCTGCCAGTGCTTTTAATGTTTCCTTTTCTTCAGTGGTCATGCGGAGATGTACTACTTCATTTTTAAGGCGCGGCATTGCGGCGTTTATACAGGATAGCTGTTAAATTGTGAAGGGAAATTAAAGGGGGGGATTTATGAAACTGTTACTTTACATGCTGGTCGTAATATCATTGGCCGGGTGCCACGGTGCGCCGTTTACACTTCCGTATCAACCTCAAGCATGGGTCGAAAATGTTGATTATGAGGTTATCGGAAATACTGAATCATCGGCAGTAGGGTTCCTCCTGTTCGGATTTATTCCTATTGTCAAAAACGATATGTACCAGAGAGCATACGAAAAGGCGTTGGCATCAAGTTCAGGAACTAATATTTTCAACCCTACCATAGAGGAATACTGGTATTTCACGCCACTCGGAAACATCTTTAAAGTTAATTTTAGTGGTCTAGCCGTAAAACGTATAAAAAAGGCACCTAAACAATGAGCGGACTAGCCATCTTTGCCATAATCATCGGGGTAATAGGATTCTTTTTTCTCTCCAATGCCACCACGGGTACAGGAATAATATGCTTTGGCTGCCTGTTGGCTATCATAGCCCGAATGAATCAAGCGGATAAGCACCATGCAGAAACGACCCAGGTACTAAACTCGATCAATCGGAAAGTATATGAGCTACCGTCTCCATCCGACAAAGAATAAAAACCTTCAACCAGGCGAACCACGCTGGTACCAGGTCGAAATCGGTCACAGTGACAACCGAAAAACTATCGTCATGCAGTTTGAGAATGATCGCCAGGCGCAAATATACGACAACGACCAGAAACGCGCCCACCGGCCAGAAATAAGCACCATCGTTGCACCCACCCTCAATCAGATCCTGCCGGACTTTGTCGAATGGTATGGACTACATCGACAACCGCGAGCGCTGGAAGCATGGCTGCAGAGCTGGAACAATCTATCGCCCCATTTCGGTAAACTTAAACCGAACTACCTCACCCCGGCACTGATCGACCACTATAAAAGCCATCGCCTGGCACAAAAAGCCGGTATTCGCGCAAATCTGGTCTGTAAGCGCACCGTACAAAAAGAACTCAATTGTCTATCAGGCATTATCCGTTTTGCCACTGAGCGCAATTTCTGTGAGCCGCTGCCGTTTAAAATTGCTACCTTTCCAAAATCACAAACAGCACCACGGAAAAAGATCATCCCCACCCCTGACCAAGTGGAAGCGATGCTGGCAGAAACCAGATCAGACCTCCGGCCACTCTACCAACTGCTATACTATACCGGCATGAGGAGCGAGGAGGCCCGCACGATAACAGCGGACAGCGTCAACCTGGAAAGCAACGTGATACTAATATCAGGGAAAGGGAACAAACAACGCATAGTGCCAATCATCCCGCAACTGAAACCGGTACTAGAAGAATTGAAAAAGGGGAAAAAAGCGGGGGATCTGCTGCTGATATCCAAACGATCCGGAAAGGGGTATAAGCCAAACATCGGCAGGGTAGGGGCATCAGCAGAAAAAGCGGGGATCACCGCCCACATGAGCGCTCACATGTTCCGGCACTGTTTCGCCACCCACTGCATATATTGGGGCCTGGACACGCGAACAGTCCAGATGCTGCTCGGTCACTCGGCCATAACCACCACGCAGATGTACACAGAGCTTGCTGCAAGTTTCTTAACGCAGGAAATGAGCCGCTTCGGGAATACCCCGACGGAAACAGCCAATAAACCAAAACAAAAACAGCCGGTTAAACGTAAAGGAAAGAAACTCTGACGCCGTCATCTCTTGGTTCGAATCCAGGTACCCCTGCCAAAACTTCAACGGGTTAGCTCATAACAGAGCTAACCCGTTTTTATTGTATTATCTTTGCTATAAACCCAGAAACGGCATTTAAACCGCCGAACACGCAGATGAACGCCGATAAAACCAAGCATTTCATGAAAAAAGCAAACCAACCTTTTGGGTTAAAACCAATATTTTACCCAAGCCTTTGATTTCTCGCTTAGAAGCGCCTACTTCTGGCTGCGTGTATCGGCGTTCATCGGCGGTTAACTGCTTTTTGTGGTATAAATACGCGACAAGACGACATAGCAACCTTTACTTAATGCTCACCCCTTTAGTCGTTGTGCCGATCTTTTTTATGTTTTTTTTGTTTATAGTGCCCTTTGTGCTTCCCGTTATCTTTTCTTCCTTCATACCGTTTCTCTTTCACAATAACCCTTTCCCGCTCTACGACAGTGACACGCGGTGCCGGTGGAGGTGTGCCGACACGCACACTGGCATTAGGTGTGTTGACTTCAACATTTACGGAAGCGGCAGAAAAACTGGCTGCTGCAAGAACAAGAACAATACTTCCGGCTACTTTTTTCATGGTTACTCTCCTATTAGTACGTTGTTCTGGTCGTTGGCGTCATATTGAAAAATATTCTCAAACGACAGAATCGGTTCCAGCCTGAATTTCTTCCCGGACAGTAACCAGAAGTTCGGCGCAGATTACAATCAATTCCTGTCTCAGGCCTTCAGCCTCGGATGAAAGCTCAATATTCACCGACTCGGCAAAATATTTGAACTTGGCTACAACGTCTTCAAACTGCTCGATACTGCAAATCATTGTTTTGGCCTCTCCTTTCAAATAAAAAAACAGTAACTATCCGATAATATTTACAAATACAAAAAAACAATCTTCCAGAGTTCACCGTAATATTTTCAAATCATACTAAATCAAGCAAGCCTGGTGAAAGCTGATGACAGACTTCTTGGCGATCTCTCCGAAGTTGTATTTAATACCATTTCAGTCCCTTGTATGCAACAACACTTCAAGCTTCGAGGCCGATTTCGTTTTTCTGTATTTACCAGCTGCTTTCTTTGACAGGCGTGTGGTGGTGAGGTAGGATAGGGGTGTGCAACGTTAATTAAGGCCATAATAAACAACCTGAATTGGAAACTTCATTACATGAGCGCAACAAAAATATACCTTGTGACCGTGCTGCTACTTGTTTCCGTTTTACTGCTGCCTTCATGCAGCAAAACGGCGCAATTGCCGTTATTGGCTTCAGATGCCACTATTCTGGCTTTTGGTGACAGCCTGACTGCCGGAACCGGTGCTGGTGACGCCGAGAGTTATCCTGCGGTACTCTCAACTCTGACCGGACGAAAAGTAATCAATGCCGGGATTCCTGGCGAAGTTTCGGCAAGTGGTGTGCAGCGTCTGCCGGAACTGCTTGACCGGGAACGTCCCGCTCTGTTGATCCTCTGCCATGGTGGTAATGACCTGCTTGGTCGTGTGAACCATCAGCTGATTGCTGCTAACCTGCGCTCCATGATTCGTATGGCCGGGGAGCGTGGAGTCCCGGTATTGCTGGTCGCGGTCCCTTCCCCAAATTTTTCGCTGGACCCACCCTCATTGTATGAAGAGTTGGCTAAAGAGTTCAAAATCCCTGTAGAATCGAAGGTGCTGCCGCATATTATGGGCAAGAGCTCCCTCAAGTCGGATCATATTCATCCTAATGCTGCCGGTTACCGAATGCTTGCAGAAGCTTTGGCCAAGTTGCTGAAAAAGAGCGGGGCACTCCCCTAATATCAGAATGCGTATCAAGGCCGATATTCTGGCGCCAGACCGAAAAGTTTCACATATCCACCGGATACTGAGTAAGGTACGGTTTTGGTTATCTTGATCGTCCGCCTTGTCGGAGTGGTTCAAACAGGTATTCAAGGCTGTTGACTTTAATATCATAAACAGTTTGCAGCATTTCACCGAGCTTTCCCGCCGGAAAGCCTTCACCCGCCATCCAGACAACATAGTGTTCCGGAAGGTCGATTAGCAGCTTGCCTTTATGAGCCCCGTACGGCATACGCATCTGTGCCAGTTCGAAGAGGGCCTCTGGATTGGCGTCAGATCCGGTGCAGGGGTGCAGGGTATCTTCAATCATCTCGTCACGACTCCCTTTTGAAAATCAGGCATAAACGCCTGTTCAGTTGATGACGGCTTTTTGGTGTTGTCACCGGAATAAATTTCTATTAAACAAGTATCTATTCAACATGATTCTTCATGACCTACCCGGCGGATACTACATCCTGGAACCATTATTATCCAGCATTAGAGTCAAACACAAGCATGACATGAAATGTCGCGTGCCAAGGCCATAACAAGGTCAATGCTTGAATACAGATCGATTCCAGAGTACAGTTTCAAAGCAGATGCCTTTGATAGGGTCCAGGCTGAAGACCTGCGGGCCAACCACTGCCGACGCCGGACGGATATTGACGTTTGAGCCGGGTAGCATTTTGAAGAACCGGATTAAAAGTGAGGTTGCCCCTTGAAAATATGGATTGATGCCGATGCCTGCCCGCGAGTGATTAAAGAGATCATTTTTCGTGCCTCCGAAAGACTCAGCCTGCCAGTACTGCTTGTGGCAAACAAGAGCCTGAGCAAACATAACTCCGAACTGATTGAATCCATTGTTGTCGCCGACGGTTTTGATATTGCCGATGACTATATCGCCGAACATGCCGCAGCGGACGACCTGGTGGTCACCGCCGACATCCCTCTGGCAGCCAGAGTTGTTGCCAATGGCGGGGTTGCCCTCGATCCTCGCGGTGAGCGTTATACCGAGGAGAATGTTGGAGAGCGGCTTTCCATGCGCGACCTGATGATGGAACTTCGCTCAGAAGGCTTTGCACAGGGTGGGCCGGGCCAATTCAGTCTCACCGACCGGCAACGCTTTGCGTCATCCCTCGACAGCATGCTGACTCAGATGCTGCGTGGAAAGAGGGTGGTGTAATCATGGCATCATCCAGGCAAATGAAAGCATCAAAAGCAAGAAGCTATCGGGATGAGCCACTGAACGCCCTGGAAGCAGAGATTGCCGTAACCGCGCTTCATGCCACCGGGAATTTCTCGGTGCTTCGCAAGCTGAATCTGGAAAGGGAAGCCGGTTTCACCGGAAAATCTGTAGAAGGATCAAAAATCGGACTTTGCCTCGATACTGAAACTACCGGCCTTAACAATGCTGAAGACAAGATCATCGAGTTGGGAATAGTCGCATTTGAATTCGACCCGGTGACGGCGGAGATCATAAGGATAACCGACCGCTATAATGGTTTCGAAGATCCGGGGCGTCCGCTTCCGAAGGAGATTATTGAAATCACGGGAATCACCGATGACATGGTCCGCGGACAATCACTGGATGATGGGCAGGTGAACCGGCTTGCCGGTCAGGCAGCGGTTGTTATTGCCCACAACGCAGGATTTGACCGCAAGTTTGTAGAAGCCCGTTTTCCGGCCTTCGCAAAGCTCAAGTGGGCCTGTTCTGTGAATCAGATCGACTGGCAGGCAGAGAGGATTTCTACCCGGGTTCTGGAATATCTGCTCTTCAAGTTCGGTTTGTTCATAAACGCACACCGTGCCCTCGATGATGCAGAAGGGGTGCTGGGAATTCTTCTGGGAAAGCTGCCGGTCAGTAAAACTTCGGTATTCAAGGCCTTGCTGGACAGATATGAAGAAGAGACCACAAAGATCAGCGCGGTAGGAGCGCCGTTCGACAAAAAGGATATCCTTAAACAGCGTGGTTATCGGTGGAGCGATGGATCACAAGATGGGTGCAAGGCGTGGTGGATCAGTATCCCGACTGCTCTTGAGAGTGATGAACTAGCCTGGCTTGCCAGGGAGGTTTATTCGGATGGCTCAACTGACAGGGTCGAGACCGGTCGGGTAAATGCGATTGATCGATTTTCCATAAGAGAACAATAAATACGTGCTGCCGATCAGATGGTTGGTTGGTTTGTTTGTTCATACCTTGCCCAACTTTCTCTCTAACCTTTCTATTACCTCGGCAACGGTTCCTTCCATATCATCCCCTCGAACAGTAAAATAGAAATACTGTCCTGTATGATGAGACCAGTAAAGGTCTTCTACCGGAAGCGGCTCAAGCAGAGAATCGATCTGCTCATATGAGATGAACGGGTCCCCGTCTGGCCATTTTCTGTCAAGCCTGGCCTGCTGGGCATCCGTCAAAGGTATCCGGTATGTTATCGAATAGACCTCCGCCTTCATAGCCAGACACCTCCTGGGTGCCGGATCAGATCTGCCTCAGTACGCTCCATAATACTATCTCCCGGTCAATTCCGGTTCAGCCATCAACAGCCTGTTTTTCGGCGTAATATCCTTCGGGATCAACTGGGTAAACACTCTGTACCGTTGAGAACGGAGCCGGGATACCCTGGCGGCATCCATTGCAAGGGGGCCGTCCATCCAGCCCTCAAGGCCGCCGAGATCTGCATCCTTGAGATCATGACAACAGGGCAATACGGCGACGATAGCCCCGGCCTCAACCGCCTTGTCGAGAATCAAATCCGTGAGTCCACCGCAGGCATGAGCAGAGACGACCACATCATTATGATGCAACACTACGTCATTGATATCGGTCTCCAAAAACTGGATACGGTTCTTCAGGCGTGGCCAGACGGCGTTTAGTGATTCCGTAAGTGTTGCAGCGCTCTTGGGGATGCACCGATCCACAGCAAGAGCTGTTAGGGAACTGTCATCAAGCAGCAGCATTATCTTCGCCAGAAGTCCATGCCCGCATGCCAGATCGACTATTCGTCCCCCTCTGAAACGGCGCCGCACCCGGCGAGCAACCTCCCACGCTTCGTATAACTCTTTACGCGGCAGGCAGCCGGCATGGCAGACCGCACGAGCGATGGCGTCAAACAGGGTGTCCCCGCAAAATTTGTGGAGATCTTTTTCGGTAAGCCGGTTACGTGACGAGCGGTCCATGGAGTCAACTGATCCTTGTTTCAGCTATGTTGTTAGCCCGGCTGGGTGACCCAGTTTCATATCCCGCTTTTTCTTGTTTTGTTGTCTTCTGTGTAACGCCAAACTGGCGTCATTACATACTTCAACCACCGCTGAAACATCCAGCGGCAGATGATGAACTCCCTGCTGATGAAAACGTCGAAAACTCTTTTTTAATTTCCACCGAGCCGCACGTTGGGCACTCCAACCCGCTGAGGTCAGCTGATTTCTGAAGCTTTTCAAAGTGGCTACCACATTTAGTGCATAAGTACTCGTAAATAGGCATTTGTGTCTTCTCCAAAAGATTATATTCAATTACTTGAATATAGTAGCCACTCTCTTTGAAGCTGTCAATGAGTTGGCCGGTTAATTATGCATCTAAGAAACGGGTTGTTATGTTCACATGGTTTACATAAACGGCTCAATTTATGCGCCCAATATTGCCATGAACCTGGGGTAATCTTTATTCAAGGTATTGATAAACGTTGCAATCAAATCCGAGAGTAGTTCTGCTCTGAAATTATTTTTAAATGGTACAGAGATGTGGAGTGTTACGAAATCATCTTTCTCAACATATTTACAAAATGTATATTCAACGTTAAGGGTATTGATCAGTTCCATCACCTGTTGTTTCATTTCAGGCTTATTAATACGCAAAAACTGATATGCCACGATATTGACTAATCCGTCGTGGCTGTTAAACAAAACTCCGATAGTCGTAGGTCCGGCATTTTCGATGTTTTCCCTGATAAGAAAAGTCGTCAGATCTTCATTGACAATTTTCTCAAGTTTCATGTTGTTTGTTTTGAGGAATTTTTCAAACTTGAGTGCATTCTGCGACATAATTTTCCCCCTCCAAATTATTATGCTCTGTTACCTAGTTGCCCAATGAGTGATCCGCTGCACCAATATCCATGAGATATAAACGAACATCTATAGAGTATTCCTCGCCGGATTTAGTAGTCAGTAAAACTACCTTATCAAGAATTTCCTTTGCCAGTTCCTTTTCATTTGATGAACGCAGGATGAGTCTCTTGGCAAAGAGCATTATTTTAATGTCAGAACCGGTGTCCCGTGGGCTTGCTTGAGAAAACTCCAGCGAAACTTGTTCCGGCTTGAGAATTGCCACTTTTCCACCAGGTAACTCAAGAGAATCTGAGATGATGTCCGGGAGGGTAGTAGCCAGATGGTCCAACACTTCATTCGTTACTTTTGTTTTGTGTATTATAGTTGCGTTCATTATTCATCCCCCTTTTTGATAAACAACATTTATATCATCCGCCAGTATAGGTCAATCATTCAACGCTCGATTCCGCAGTCTAAAAACTATTCTATCTCTTGACATACGTGACCAAACATCATATGGTAGTCATATGACTACCTGCGGACTGAAATCCCAAAACGAGCTCACCCAGCGCCAGCGTCAGGTGCTGCAGTTCATCACTTCATTCACTGGCAACAGCGGTTACCCGCCCAGTCAGCGGGAAATAGCCGGCCACTTGAATGTCTCCGGCACCTTGCCGGTTATGAAGCATCTCGCTGCGCTGGAGCGTAAGGGGTATATCAAGCGGGAAAACGTGAATCGCGGGATTACTTTGAAGACGCCGAGCAGTCGTCACACCTCTCTGCCGATCGTCGGCACTGTCCGTGCCGGTCAACTTTCTACGGCAATTGAAGATATTCAGGGGTACTTTTCGGTCGATCAGATGGCGGTCAAGGGCGACGGTTGTTTTTTCTTAAAGGTCAGTGGGGATTCCATGATCAATGCCGGTATTTTAGACGGCGATCTGGCCCTTGTGCGTCCGCAGTCTACCGCTGACAACAAGGATACCGTGGTTGCCATGTTAGATGGCGAGGCGACGGTGAAGTGGTTCTATAAGGAGCATGACCACATTCGCCTGCAGCCGGCAAATCCAAGCATGAATCCGATCCTCATTTACCCTGAAGACGGTGAAGTGACTATAGTTGGCAGGGTGATAGGTGTTTACCGCAGAATGTAGGAAATTGCCGTTAATCTGAAATACCAACAGAGAAATCAGGAGAACTGGATATGGAACCAATTACACTGTGTGGGGCAATAATTCTTGCGTTTGGTTTATGGGTGGAGTTTGAACCAAAACTAAGGGTGGTTTTAAGAGTAATCTGCAATAGTAAGCTTTTTAAAGAAGTAATTTCACAATCAACAGTCCAGAGGCCTGTCTATGTGAAAAGAATGCCTTTATGTTTCGCCAAGGCTTCTCAATATTGAGACGGCACAGCTAAAGCTCGAATGTGATTGCCCACAAAGAGAAGCCATGTCATTTGTCTTTAGTTTCTGCATACCCACTTCCAATTGCTGAAAAAGGGAGCTTTAGCCCGAGTTCTGGCACCTGCTTTGCTATCCAGGCGGTAAAGGTATTGCTGTTTGGGCCGGGGAGCGCTTTGTAGGTGTTGGGCCAAGGGTAACTTTTTGCAGCGTGGTCTACCGCTTCAATCAGTTTACTTGCAGGATCTCCTCGAAAATCTTTGAGCAGTCGAGGTCGTTCTCCAAACCAGTAGCGGTCAGGAAGATCCTTTTCGATGCGTATGGCTGGTAGACCACGGTGTTGCCGCCAGCCGATTACTTCATAGACAGTATATGAGTCAGCGTTGGCAGGTTTTGTGGCAACCCAGGTATGTATGGCGAACCAGCCACGCCAACCCCAAGCAGGAGCGCCATATACCTGAAGTACTGCCTCTCGGTTTGTTGCAGGGTTAGGAGCCATGCCGGCTGATTCTCTACTTGCGGTACGATAGTCTTTAGTAACGCATCCTGCCGGTACCAGAAGTATGAATGAGAGCAGTAATAGCCTGCGCATAATTGAAAGATATCTCTTCAAAACTACTCCTCCAACTTCATCTTTTGCATGAATTCAGGTTCTGCCATCTCGATCATCGTGTGCTTTCGGGTATGGTTCCATCCCCAGCGCGCCTACACCCAATTGGAAAACCAGCGCTAAATGCTCCGTCCAATCCGGCGCGATCAACGCCGCTTTCTCTCCCGTTAGTCAGTCTATTCGCTTCATAACCTAAAGATCATCCGTTTATCGCCTGACGCAGAACTGAACTCGGCTTGAACGTCAAGATACTCCTGGCTTCGATGGTGATCGGCTCACCAGTCTGAGGGTTGCGGCCACGGCGGTCTTTCTTCTGTTTGACGATGAAACTGCCGAAACCGGAGATTTTCAATGTTTCACCAGATTCAAGAGTTTCTTTCATAATGGATAAAACCGCTTCCATCATTTCGGCGGATTCTTTCTTTGACAGGCCAATTCCCGCCTGAATTTTTTCTGCGAGATCAGATTTAGTCATGTTTGTCCTCATATTCCGTATATTTTTTGGCACTCCCCCGAACCTTATCAGCCGGATACTTGCGTGCATTAATCTCCAGTTTACGCTCTGCGGCTTTATACAAGTCAATTCCCAGCTTATCGGAGATCCTGACCAGATAGATCAAAATGTCAGCTAACTCCTCTTCGACAGAGCTGCGGGTCTTATCCTCAAGAAGATGGCTCTGATCACCCTCAACCCATTGGAAGTGTTCAACCAGTTCAGCCGCCTCGGCAATGAGGGCCATCGAAAGGTTCTTCGGGGTGTGATACTGATCCCAGTCCCGGTCTTTGGCAAAAACTCTCAGATGGTCACGAAGTGATTCCAAAGATTCAATAGACATAATAATCCCCCTTAGGCCAATGATCTTTTGGCCGATTTCAGCTTGAATTCTCCCGCTAATGTGCGTTGAAAGGGTTATTGTTTATTAGGCGTATACTATACCCGCAATCCGTTTTTATCCAGTACTTCCAACTTGTTGACACAGTTTCCGTATTTTAGTCCCGTGCTCTTGCCAACTGGCGCCTTTACTCACTTATCAGTTCGAACTGAGATAGATAACAGCGTTCATCTGGCCTCACGGTGTGAATATCTCAGCAATTCACAGGTAGCATTAAAAGCAGAAAATGTGTATTGTGCAGCGCGCCCCTTGGTTTTTGTCAATTAACTAATGATTAAACATCCTGCACCGGAACGATACCCTTCAATGACCAGACTTTCCGACATCCCGTTCCCACCAATTCCTGACACCTCCAGTGGCGACAATATTCGTGATATTTTCAATACCTCACTCAAGAGAAATAAAAATCCGGAAATAAATGCGACAAGTCGCGACATTGTTGATGCTGCTATGAAGGTGCATTCGGCACTCGGGCCGGGGCTTTTGGAGAGCGCCTACGAAGCCTGCCTGAAGCATGAATTATCAAAGCAGGGGCTGAGCGTGGCGAGTCAGGTAGTGTTGCCGGTACAGTATGACGGCGTTGCCATTGATGCCGGTTACCGCATTGACCTGCTTGTCAATGATGCTGTTGTTGTAGAGCTTAAGGCAGTTGAGAAGGTCGTTCCGATACATGAGGCGCAGTTGCTGACCTATCTGAAGTTAAGCGGAAAGAAGCTCGGTCTGCTGTTGAATTTCAATGTTCTTCATATGAAGGATGGCATTAAACGGATCGCCAACAACCTGTAAGGCTTTCTCACCGCAACCAGAAGTAGGCGCTTCCAAGCGAGTATCGCAAAGGAAAGTCAAAATCTTGAGGGTAAGGACAAAGTCTTAAAGTTCAAAATCTGTAAGGGTAAACCAAAAAGCTCTCCTGTTTTTGTTTTTCCTGCAGTTGGTTCTACTTTGCGTTACTCCGCGTCCTCTGCGTTAAACTGTTTGTGAATCAAAGGCTTTCTCACCGCAAAGTACGCAAAGTATCGCAAAGGAAAGTCAAAATCTTGAGGGTAAGGACAAAGTCTTAAAGTCCAAAATCTGTAAGGGTAAACCAAAATGCTCTCCTGCCTTTTGTCTATCCTGCTGTTGGTTCTACTTTGCGTTACTTTGCGCCCTTTGCGGTAAAATGCCTGTGAATCAAAGGCTTTCTCACCGCAGAGTACGCAAAGTATCGCAGAGGAAGTCAAAAGCTTGAGGGTAAGATCAAAGTCTTCAAGGCCTGATTTTTGTGGGTGAATCAAAAGCTCTCCTGTTTTTGTTTTTCCTGAAGTCGGTTCTACTTTGCGTTACTCGCTTAGAAGCGCCTACTTTTGGTTGCGCCCTTTGCGGTAAAACAGCTTTCCGGTTTATTCCGGGATGATGAGTTATGAGAAGGCCGTGCGAGAGTTGCCGTTTTTGGGGTTTATGTTTGAGATGCCGATTGTTGTTGCGGGGGTTGGGGTGTCGGGGAATTAAATATACTGTCCCCGGAACCTCCCTCAGGACCCCTTACTTATGCATTCAAACACTTCCCATATTTTAGGGTGATGGGTTGAGGAAAGCGTCAATAAACCGGGAAGTATCACTATTTCATTCCCAGGAGAACTAAATGTCAACCTTTGGGTACTTCAGAACCTCCCTTGTCTTTACCTTTTTTATGCTGGTTCTTGCTGGTGTAGTGGGCTGGATTTATAACGGAACGGCCTCGGGAGTGGCGACCGCGATTTTCCTGGCGATGGTACTCTCGGTACTTGAAATCTCGCTCAGTTTCGACAATGCAGTGGTGAACGCCAAGGTGCTTGAACATATGACTCCACTCTGGCAGCACCGTTTTCTTACCTGGGGTATCGTTATTGCAGTCTTTGGCATGCGCATTATCTTCCCCTTGGTTATTGTTGGGGTGGTGGCGCAGCTCGGTCCTCTGGAGGTTATCCGGCTTGCGGCCCTTAACCCCAATCAATATGCTCAAATCCTCACCAGCGCGCACCATCTAATCGCCGCCTTCGGGGGAGCCTTTCTTGCTATGGTGGGCCTTAAGTTCTTTTTCGATCACGAAAAAGAGATTCACTGGATCCGGATAATCGAGTCACCACTGTGCAAAATGGGGCGTATCGAGGCGGTGGAGCTCGCCATTGTCATGGCAACTCTTTACGGAATCTCGAAATTTCTTCCCGACTTTCAGCGCGCCGAATTTCTGGCGGCCGGCATATTTGGCCTCATCGTCTATGTGCTGATTGACGGCGTCACCATGTTCATGGAAGAAGGAGGAGAGGAGGCCCTCAAAGCCGCCCATCGGGCAAGCGCGAGCCTTTTCATTTATCTTGAGTTACTCGATGCCAGCTTTAGCTTCGATGGCGTCATCGGAGCCTTTGCGCTGACCAACAACCTCTTTATCATCGCCACCGGGCTTGGCGCTGGCGCCATGTTCGTGCGAAGTATCACCATTATGCTAGTGGACAAGGGGACGCTCGCCACCTATCGGTTTCTCGAACACGGCGCCTTTTACGCTATTGGCTCGCTCGCCGCGATTATGTTTCTTGGCACCCTCATCCATATCCCCGAGGCAATAACCGGTTTTATTGGCGCAGGATTCATCGGCCTCTCGTTCTGGTCATCCATCCGCCATAACCGTCTGAAGGAAGGAAAGCCCGTCGCCCCCGCTTGAGGGATAACTAGCGCACTACTCACTGCGGGCAAAGCTGAAAGCTGACTTCCATTGAAATTTAAATTTCACCCTTTCACTCTTCAAACTAACTTTGTCTTGTGCAGGATATGGCCGGAAGCGCACGTACCTATGACAGGTCTGAAGAGATACTTACAAAGAAAATGAGACTTAAACAGGGGCTTTTGAGGCAGGGGTGTAATGAAATTTACTTACTACTCCGACCAACGGTAGAAAACTGCATTATGTCCCCCGATAATCCCAATTTCTTTCAATAGATAAATAGATAACAGCGTCCCCCATGACACAAATGAACCTAGTAATTGGGGCACGTTTTCCATGACAAATATTGAAGCCCCAGACCTTTCGACTATTTCCATAAAAGGCCGCCAAAGTTGTTTGCGCGGGTCTCCGTCACGGTATTTGTTCAATAGGCTGAAGCCTTGACAAGGAGGACCCCCAATAACTACATCAGCTGTAGGTATCTTCGTTTTAGGATCTTGCAGAATATCTATGATATCACCGGCATGGCAGTGATTTGCAAAATTGGTGTTGTAGGTCTTAGCAGCATATTCATTAAAATCATTGGCCCATACCGATTCAAATGGATGACCCGTAAAACGTGTGAATCCCAGCGTCATTCCACCAGCACCGGCAAACAGATCAATTATCCTGGGCTTTACAGGGCTTTCCTCTAATTTTCCATTGATTCTTGCCTGATAAACGGTTTCTTCTTCGGCTACGATAGGAATATCTTTCTTGATTTTCAACTTATTGGACATTTATATCACTCATTATGGGTTTATTTCCTACAGCAACTATTATCTGCACATTACAACATTTTTCGTCGAAACCGCCACTTGATTCATTATGTGCGGAACACTTCCTCCCGATGCTTTTGCATAAAATCGGATTCCGGTTGGAACTTATCCGGCATTAGGATCGGTTTCCCCTCATATGCAAAGAAGTTTCTCTCCAACGCCTCGTTTGTAAGATGCTCTTTGAGATATGGCCCGAGAACAAGCCGATAATCTTCGTCGAAGGTAATCAAACCTTTGTCAAATGCCGCATCTTGAGTTTGTGCCAGACATAAGCCGTTCTTCGGATTAAGTCGATGCTCCGGGTGACTACCCCACGGTAGAATATGACTGGCGACGAGAAGCTCGGGGATTGGATTTCCGGTGATGCAACATCGGCTGTTGTATGAGGCAAGCACGCTCTGCCGGAAGAAGCGTTGACCTATACGTACCTTGGCTGTCGCCTCGGTTTCCGTTGGCCCACTTGGCGTATATGCTGGCATCTTTATGGCAGATTGTTTTTGCAATTTATTTGTCAGTGGGGAAATAGCGAGTTCAACATCAGTAGGTACTGTAAGCAGGACCTGCAAACGTTCTTCACTTTCAACCCCGTAACGTTCCCAGTCGGAATTGAACAGATTCCAGATTTCTTTATCGCCCTTGCTCGAACTGCCGAGTCCTTTGATTCCACGCGCCTGCTGACGCGGATCAAGTGAAGCAAGGTTGCAGAGCTTCATGGAAAGGCTGCTCGGTGTCCTTCCTAACTTCTGTGCAACATCGATGATCAATAGATTCCGGTGGTCAAGCTGGCCGAACGGGAGCTTGCAATATAGGTTCATTGCAATCATCAGTTCATGGTTTTCCACTTGCCATCAGATCCTCTTTTCTCAGATGGAATTCAGATGCGAAGAATATTTCAACTAATCCATTCTGGGCACATGCAAAACAAGTTCGTACCTCACCGCTCGACCTTGACCAACACGCTCCAAAATCCCCATCACATGCAACTGATCCAGCTCCCGATACGCCGTCACTCTACTACAATGCGTCATGGAAGCAAACTTCTGTGTAGTTAATCCACCCTCGAATCCATCCGGACCAGCATCCAACAGTCGGTTAATAACCTTCTTCTGTCGATCCGTCAGCTTATCCTGGGCATGTGTCCGCCAGAACTCGGCCTTGGAGAAAACGCCATTGAGCATGTCATCGGAATGTTTTATTGCTCTTGCATAACATCCCAGAAACCAGACCAGCCACCCGGTAACGTCACAAGATCCTTTCTGAGTCTTCTCCAGTATATTGTAATAGTCTTCCCGCTCGCTCATGATCTCGGCGGAAAGAGTGTAATACCGGACCCGCTGCTTATCATCCTGGGCCAGCGCCATATCAGTCAGCGCCCGCGCAATCCGGCCATTACCGTCATCAAAAGGATGAATCGTAACAAACCGCAGATGTGCTATTGCGGCCCGAATGATCCCTTCAACATTCCCCACGCTGTCGTCCCACCATGACAGAAAATTCTGCATTTCCTGGTCAAGCCGGACTGAAGGTGGTGCCTCGTAATGAACCTTCTCCCTGCCGATCGGTCCTGACAAGACCCTCATCGGTTCTTCACTGTCCCGCCAGCCTCCGACCTTGATCTTATGCATCCCGGAATAGCCGGTAGGAAAAAGGGCCGCCTGCCAGCCCCAAAGACGCTCGGAAGATAAAGACGTGTCGTAATTCTGGGTTGCATCTATCAGAACCGAAACAAGATCATCGACTCTTCTGTCAAACGGCAATCCGGCAGATGGAAGCCCCAGCTTCCTTGCCACAGAAGAACGGACGGACTGAACATCCAGCTGCTCCCCTTCAATAGCAGAGGTCTTGATGGCTTCTTCCACAAGGATTTCCGCCTGGGCCTGGTGCTCCAGGTTGAAGCCAAGGCTGGCCACCTTGCTGAGCAGCTTTCCCTGCAAGAGGCGACATTCTCCCAACGGTGTGAGAAGTGCATCTGTATCCCACGTCAGGGCAGGCCATGCGTTATGTTGCCAGATATATTTGTTCATGATTGTGTTCACTAATCGCTTCATATTGATATGCGTTTACGCTTAACACAGCAATCAGTTAAAGGCAATTCATATTTATTGTTATCGCCGGAATTACTATTCAAAGGGTTTGCAGAATGTCCATAATTACCGAATATACCATGCTGGACAACATAAAAGCGAAAGCCCTTGATTTCTCAAGGGCCTTCGCTTTTTATCGGATGTTGCTGGACCGCTTAGTGGCGGAGAGGTAGGGATTCGAACCCTAGGTACGTTGCCGTACACCTGATTTCGAGTCATGTACTATTAATATGTCACGACATTTCAATTAATCTCAATAGAAGTCATAAGTGCATATAAAATATTGACTATAAGCCACTAATTAGCCTAATCTCCTACCAACCCATTTCATAATATTTCATTCAAGTTCACTTTAAATAGGTTGCATGATGGGTTGCATGAATGTTATGCAACCTCTATATATTGATTGACTGGAGGTATCCATGAAGTTTACTGACCTGTATATAAAAAAGATGTCAGCACCAAAGAAAAAGACCTACATTCGAGAATCTGACGGTTTCACCCTTAGGATTATGCCGAGCGGAGTTAAGACATTTCTATTTATCTACACGTTTGACGGTAAGCGCAGGGAGATGAATCTCGGGAATTATCCAGCCACATCACTTGCCGAGGCAAAGCTTAAGTACGGCACTGAGAAAAAAATACTGGCACAAGGTAAAGACCCTGCTGCCCAGGAACGAGAAGCAAAAGAAGAGCGCAAACGTACGCCGTTTATTAAGGAGTTTGTTGACGAATTTATTTCCCGGTACGCTAAAGAGCATAACCGTGGATGGGGTGAAATTGAACGAGCATTAAAGGCTGAGATTGTCTCCAGGTGGGGGAAAAGAAAGATCACCGATATCAAACGTCGAGACCTAGTACTTGTGCTTGATGAGATCAAGGAGCGAGGCGCCCCTGTCATGGCGAATAGGGTTCTTGCTTATACTCGAAAGATGTTCTCATGGGCCGTTGAGCGGGCTGTGTTAGAGGTTAACCCTTTCCTGATGATGAGTCGACCAACCAAAGAGCTGACACGTGAACGAACGTTGAATGAGTTAGAGATCAAATCATTCTGGCATAATCTTGACGATTGCAAGATGAGTGAGCAGATTAAGCGGGCATTAAAACTGATACTTGTTCTAGGTCAACGTCCTGGCGAAATCATAGGGATGCAAAGACACGAGATTAAAGGCGATTGGTGGGAAATACCAGCATCACGCAGTAAGAACAGACAATCTCATCGTGTTTTTCTGACAAAGACCGCCAAACAGCTTATTGGTGAAGGGGAGGGTTTTATATTTGAGTCTCCTGTTCGGTCATCTGGCAACCCGGCCAAGTCTTATGAAGTCCGTACGATGACCCACGACATAAAAGCTAACTTACCCCACACTCCGGAAAGCAAGGTTGCTGATAGGATAAAAATACCTCATTTCACTCCACACGATTTACGTCGGACTGCCGCTACAAGGTGGGCAGAGATGGGGATTCACGGTGACCTCATTGACCGCCTTCAAAACCATATCACCAAGCAGAAGCAAGGAGTAGGTCATATTTATAACCGTTATTCGTATGAGCGAGAAAAGCAGCAGGCTCTTGAAGCATGGGAACGAAAACTAATCAGTATAATTAGCAATATAGAAAGTAAAGTCATCGCAATGAGGACCTGTCAACCTGATTGTGTAAATGACTTTTCGGCTTCAGAAGTTCGGTAATGTTTAACGGCTCCGCCAGTGATCGGCGTGCCAGTATTATCTGCGAGTCCGCATCTACTGGCGTGTTAGGCTCGTCCCTCAAATAGGGGTTTCGTATAGAACTGTGCTAGAGCCTCAAGAAGGTTTAAAACGGTGGGGTCACCGTTGTCAGGGATCAGGAACTCTATCCGTGACATATTGTTCCTAATCCATGTTTGAATATTGTTTTTCGCCAACGCTTCAATTTCTTGATGTTTTGTAGCCGGGTAGCACTTCTTGAACTTTTCAATGTTTTTCAGGATTGATTTGGGGAGAGTGCTTGGCGTGGTATCATCTAGGTTATAATGATGCGAATTCCACCTCGCTTTGCTTTTTGCTCCTGCTTTGCCTACCTTGAAACAGTAGGCACCAGCCAGAAAAACATATACTCCAGATTTTCCGGGGGGCAAAGTTGTGGGAATGTGCCCTTCTCCTTCAGGCATAAAGGTGGCAGAAACTTCGACCCCTGTTAGCCTCTCAAATTCTGTTTTTATTGAATTAGCAGTCTCTTGGCTCACTTTTTATCCTTCAGCCTATTCGTTATTGAGCTGTCAGCATAATGTGTATACCCGTAGATACAAGCGTCACTTATCCCAATGCATCTATATAATATACGCTTTTACCCAATTCAAAGTTCGGCAGCCTTTTGTCATAAAAGATACTAAACTGATTCAGTGCAGACTTCCAGTCTCTGATTGCATCGTCCACTTTTTAGCAATGTTTTTCAATACTAGATACAGTAACTTGGACATGGCCTCGCCATCCCAAAAAATATTGCGCATGTCGGGATAACTTGCTCCATAGTAACGCCTTATTCCGAATCGCTCTCTTTTCCTGCATTCAATTCTTTTAGGGTAGCAACAGCCCGATATTGCATAAACTCAGGCATTTTTTGAAGCTCTTTAAATCCTTCTATGCAGACTTCCGTAATTCCAAGAGCCTTAAGGAAAGAATAGCAATCTTCAAGGTGCTCTGATCGACTAATTAAAAGAGTCTCTTTAATTGCTTTTCCGAATTCAGCGAAATCGGCCTCCCTTTGGAGGAGCCTGCGGTTCCCCTCAATGTTTAGAATTGGTTCCTCACCAAATTCTACCCACCTCTTGTTTATCCCGAAAGCATCACATACAGAGATAATAAATTTATCAGCTGGGGTTTTGTTTCCTTTGAAAACCTGGCCGACATAAGAAGCTGAGAAGCCTGTTTTCAGTTCTACTTGGGTGTTTAGCCCGCGCACACCCCAAACACGTAACAGCTTAAAGCCATCGATTATTCGTTCAATTTTTACGTCCATAATATTTTCCCTTGCAAAGTGTTCTCAGAACAGTTATACAAATCTCAGCACATATTTATGCGGGTCAACCGATTTCAGGCCATATTATATAAGTCTGAGTGATTACGCAAGATGCAAATTTGGAGGAACTCGAATGTCAGTAAAAATGATGAGAAGACCGGAGGTTTTAGCCGCAACAGGATTCAGCAACAGCACGCTGCATCGGCTCGAAAAAGCAGGTGTTTTTCCAGGTAGGCGTCGTCTGAGTACCGGAATTGTCTCTTGGATCGAAAGTGAGGTCGAAGACTGGATCATAGGACGATCAACTGTTAATGCTGAAACAGTACAGAAAGTTGCGCCGGGTTCGAAACGAGGGCGGAAACCCAAAGCATGAATTATTATCGATGAGGATTAAGAGTGGCAATATGGCGATAGCATGGCGCTAAAAAAAGATAAGACCCTCAATAACGGGAGAACTAAGAGACCGGTCCCGAAATTTGAAAACTGGTTTTGTAAAATATTTCCCAAGGAAATTACTTATCCTGCGTGGAAAGAATTATCCAAAACAGCTACTGATGTTGCCAACATTTGCAGAGCAAAAAGCGATCATTCTGCATTCTGCAAGATCAAAGGTGAATCGGGACGCCCCACATTCGAATTCACCGCTACTGAGGCTGAGAAGGTTTTTGTAATTCCCCGACCAACCTTTAGCAAAGCAATAACGAGCTTAATAGATATCGGCTTCATTGAAGTGGTTCTTCATGGAGGACTAGCGAATGGGAAACATATCTCGGCACGCTATCAGCTTTCAGAAAGATGGAAAACATGGACACCGCCTACACGAGATAATACTAACATGACTAAAGCTAGAGAAGCTCGAAAAGCAGCAATTGAAAAACGAAGACTTTCAAATAGAGTGGATATACCTGAAGCCTGATTGTCAATATCACTGATCTTTAGACAATAATCTCTTATATGATTCCAAGGAAATGCGGCTAGCCTATGGCTAGAGAGATAGAAACGTGTAAGAAATCTTACACAAGAAATGGGAGTATACCGTGTAAGAATTATTACACGATATCAACATAAAATATTTCAGCACAGTGTAAAGATTCTTATACGGTTCTATGTAAGGAGTCTTACATCTCAATCTGATTTTACGAGGCAATTAACAAGTAAAGGACAAAGAGATAGGCTGTTCACAAATGTGTTTATGGCTTACTTTTGGCGACACTTCCTGTTTAAAATTGCTGTTGATAAGCTTTGACTTTTATTGCGCACCTCAACAATGAGGTGAAGTGGTTGGAATAAACAAAAGGAGATCTCTATGAAATTTCATCCCGATGAGCTAAATGCAGCGGCCAAAATTCGTAATTTAGAAGAAAGAAAAAATAAAATTACACAGCAAAAAGCCGAGCTTGAACGAAAAGAGGCGCTACTGACGGCAGTACTCAGCAAAAGAAACCGTAAACAAGACACAGCTCGCAAAATTCTTTTAGGCTCATATGTTTTAAAGCTGATTAATACCGATAGCAATGAACGTTACAGACTTTATATCGGCTTGAACAAGTATCTCCAAAAAGAGCGTGATAGAGCGTTATTCCCGGAATTAGAATTGGAAATTTCGAACTTTGTGTAAACCTTGTCGCTCTAATATTGCAGCTATAAAAATCTCGAAGAGCGCACTTATACATTGAACTCTGTTCAACGTGTGCGCCCTTACAGGGAAAGCAATGGAAACGGCTATATACTACCACCTTCACGCAGAAATAATTAAACGATCATCAGGACACAGTGTGACCGCAGGTGCTGCGTACCAAGCACATGAAAAAATATACGACGAAAGAACCGGTGAAACACATGACTACACTCGCCGCAAGGGGGATGTGGAAACAGGCATTATCGCACCGATCAACGCGCCAGATTGGGCGTATGACCGCGCCAAACTTTGGAACGCTGCGGAACGGTCCGAAAATCGGAAAGATGCGCAGCTTGCCCGTAGCTTCGATATGTCGCTACCTTGTGTTCTGACCGCCGAGCAACGGCTAGAACTTGTCAGGGAATTTGCGCGGGCCGAATTTGCCGACAAGGGAATGGTTGCAGACTATGCCAATCACCCGCCGCACAAGCGCAAAGTCAAAGATCAAGAAGAGAGCAACAACAATTGGCATGTCCATATTAAGGTCACACTAAGGGATATCGGTCCGGAAGGATTTAAAAACAAGAATCGTAACTGGAATACCAAAGAGCAAATAGTGCAATGGCGAGAGGCATGGGCCACACATACTAATCGTGCCCTAGAACGGGCTGGAAAAACTGAACGAGTAGACCACAGGAGCCTTGAAGCTCAAAGGCACGAAGCAGAGGAAGAGGCCATGACAGCCGTAAACAAGGATGTTTCGGATGCGTGGACACAAAAGGCCGCCGCCCTGGATAGACCGGCCACCGTCCACCTGGGGAAAGCAGCATCAATACTTGAGAATAGGGGCATACAGACAGAACGAGGTGATTTTAACCGGCAGGTCAAAGCGCGGATCATAGACTTGCAGGAACGCAGAATAGCCGCCACTAAAGCCAGAGCTAACAAAGGTAATTCGTCCGAGCCTATGAGCAGTAATGCGAATGGACTGAGCGAAGCGTTACCGCCTCAGCCTTTGGAGCCGAAGGCGACTCCTCAACCACCGGCTTTTGAGCAGATTACGATTTCAGACAAGCTCGTTAAGGAGATCGAGGGACAAGAAGAGATGTGCTTGAAGCTTTATGAACAAGAGCGGCAGCTTGCGAAGGCCATTCCAGATAGCGACACTGTTAAGGCTTACCATAGACATGCCACAGACTTATTGTGTCCTCGGAAAGCAGAATTTGAAGCTCTGGCAAAAGAGTTGAGGCAACAGATGGACAAATGGGAAGTGGCAAATTTCCACTGGCATGACAAAGGAGACAGAGAAGGTTGGGAGCTGGACAGCATGAAGCCTGATTTCCTAAAGTCCTCAGACCGTAAGAAGTGGGAGGCTAGAGGCAAGGAACTAGAAAAAATTAAGGAGCGACTTACCCAAAAGATCGACATCAATAATCTTCGAATCCAAGAGGTCGTCACCTACCTCAATTCTCCCCAGGGTAAACATACAGTAGATACCACTAGAGACAAGTTGATTAATACCGACTATCCACGTTGGCACGACGTAAGAAATCAGAAAGAGCAGATTGAACAGCAACGAAAAATAATAAGGGATGAAATAAGAGAACTTGTGAAAGTTAAAAATGATCTTAACAAGTATTTCCCTGAGCTCAGCATAGCAATTACATCTACGGATGACATACGTGAGCGTATCAAGCGTCCTGACATTCTGCATTTGATCCGATTGATTGAGCAAGTTGAAGCCAAAAAGTTAAATCGTAAGAGACGAGAAGAGATGGCTATAAGGTAGGCATTAATAATAAGAACGGAGAGCACAAGCTATGTCATCAATTAATATTGAGATCATTCGTAACGGAAAGCGCATCGATGTCAAGAAGGGACGCACGTCGTGTGCGTTTGGAACATTTGAATTTAAGCAAGAGCCTTGTATTACCTGCGAAAGGACCTCTACAAAGGAAATCCCTTGCCCTCTGTGGCTACTTGATCCAAACTTTGGTAACGATGATGAAGGGGATTCTGCTCCAACTAGTTCAAGCATGTTGCCACGACAGCAAAGGATTGGTGGGCAAACAACGGTTAAAGAAGCTGTAAGCACGCTAAGAGACTATGCCAAAAAAGTTGATATCAATATTTGGAACAGGCTCATATTGCAGTTTATAATTGAACTCCAAAAACTTCAGGAAGATGAGTTTATACCAGCACCGTCATCAGAAATGTCAGATACAGAGTTGAGTGGATGGCTAATAATATTGCGGCAACACAATAAACAGCCGGAGTTGCAAAAACTGTCGGCGTATGCAGTTCCGGTTCAGAACACGAGTGAAGTCAAGCCGAGTCCTGTTGTGATTGTTACTGTAGTGTCGGACCTGACTCAGAGCGAAGCGTTACCAATTCAAGAAAAGAACAACTCTACCCCTCAACAACCTACATTTGTATTTGACTACCCCGCCATGTCCACCGCTGAACTGACTGAGTTCACCGATTTTGTCCAGCGCATGAAGAATATTGCTGATGATATTCTTGTCAAACTCTGCCAGATCGCTTCCGATTTTGGTAAACTCTCGATTCAGAATGCCGAAGGCAGATTAACAAATGAGAAGTACAACCAAATGACTGACGATCAAGAAAGGCGGGTTAAGGAAATCGCGCCTACCGCAAAGTTTGACTATAATACATGCCAAATCCTAATCGGCGACCAGCCAATACCGGAAATTGCCAAAAGTCAGTTTGTCAAACCGCAAGAGCAGGGCAAACTAGCCCCCGCACCAAGGCATGGCCCGAAGTTATGATTATACAAAATAACCCGTCTATTAGAAATTAGGGTATTATAGCTCCGCCAATCCGAAGGGGGGAGGTGGGTATTGGAAGGCGCTACACCGTAGCCGTTTGTGGGAAGCGTTGAATCGGTCAACCATTAGCCGCACAGGAGGTTTCTATGACTATAGTTGCAATAGTTCTAGCTCTGTCTAGTAACTGAGAATACAATGGGATTATAGCCAAATGCGGCCTATGAGGAGGTGCAATATCGAGAGTCATCAGCAAAAAGAAAATCACTTACCACATCTTATAGATATGCTAGATGCATCACAGCATTATTCAGATTTACTTGACTGTTTCAGTCGCAAATTTGAGCCAACAATAGTTAAGCCAGATAGTTACCTGAGTGGTACTGCAGTCAGTGAGGCAATTTTTTATCATATATGTAAGATGAAACACGCAGGATGGCGGCATCGAGTTAACTTCAAAAGACACCGAAAGCACACTTTTGCAGAGTTTTTTCAGGATATCATCGCTTTTTACCTTAAAGCATTATTGCCTGAAGAATATTCAATAGAATTGGAAGTTAAGAAGGGCAAAACTCAACCGGATATAGTGGTCAAGCTGAATAATTGCTTTCATTTTCTGATAGAGATTAAAACGACTATCGGTTGGAATAGACCAAATATGGCAGAAAGCGATCCACACAAAGCAGTAAAAGAAAGGGTGTCTGAATTATCAAATAATTTTTCAATTCCTGAAGGTAACGTTATATACATTTTTGAAGATCATGGCAATGTAAGCAAGATTTTTTCAGATAAGTATTGGGATCGGAAACTTAAAAATAGTAAAGTAAGACCAAATGAGTTTCCCTATTCAATATACTACCCTCTCTTTGATAAACCAGACCCGTGTTATTGGTACACCAAAGGCACATTAGATATCAATTCAAGCTGCCCTGATATTCCGGATTTAATGATACATGAACGAGCTAAGTCTAGCATTGTAACTCCTTTTGAAGAAATACTCAGGCTTATTACTGGTCATCGAGTATCTGGCAAGGGCTAAATAGATAGGGTTTTTATGAGGATGCCATAACCAGCCAGACTATAGAATCTTCGCTGACGGTTAGTATGTGTCTATGAAAACAGCTACTGTCATCGGACCACCGCCATGCCCCGGTGCAGGGAAAGCGTTGAACTGTTCGGGATGATCCCGGACAGAGTACTCATCTCGGATCTCCTTGTTTTCACAGATTGTTATAACCTGACCTAAGGTCACATTGTTCTTTGCAGATGTCCAAATCGTGAAGCCTTCACCTACCACTGGTTTGTTAAAGAACACTTTACTTTGGGATATTTGTTTATAGGCAGGACAAACCTGCCTGATATGCGTGAGACATAGCTTGCAAGAAAGCGGGTTCGCACCCCTAAGTTTTTGGACCTGTAAATTTAATTGTGTAAGTGGCGAAAATCGGTAAAACAAACCCCAAGGAGGGACCGATTATGGCTACTACAGATGAACTACTCGATGTGTTGATGAAGGATTACAAAAAGCCAGAAGACC
>JAAXTM010000017.1 GCA_013336525.1 Geobacteraceae bacterium
GCGTCACCGGCTACCTGATCACCGAAAGCGCCACCCCTCCGGCTGCCAGCGCCGCCGGCTGGAGCGCCGTCGCCCCGACCAGCTTCACCTTCAGCAGTGAAGGCACCAAAACCGCCTACGCCTGGGCTAAAGATGCCGCCGGCAACGTCTCCACCGGCAGAACCGCCAGCGTCACCATCACGCTGCCTGACCTGACCGCGCCGATAGTTTCAATACCGAGTCCCATTAGCGGAGCGATTGTAAAAGGAACCATTACGGTAACTGCCGGAGCAACCGACAATATCGGAGTAACAAGAGTCGAGCTCTACGTGAATGGTAATCTTCATGCCAGCATCAGCTCCGCTCCATACAGCTTCAGCTGGAACACAGCTGCACTTGCAAATGGCGCATATAACCTCATTGCAAAAGCCTATGACGCTGCTGGTAACATTGGTCAGTCAACCAGTGTCAATGTGACGGTCAACAATCCTGTAGCGGATGTTACACCACCGACAATTACATTCAGTTCACCCACTTCAAAATATGTTTACGGTTCCAGCATCAGCATAAGCGCTTCTGCAGCCGATAATGTCGCAATAACCAAAATGGAATTATATGTTGACGGTGTACTGCAATTGACGACAAGCGCCAGCTCAATCAACACTAGAGTGAGTATTGCTAAAGGGCTGCATATAATATTAATTAAAGCTTATGACGCTGCCAATAACGTAAACTCATCTTCAAAGACTGTGAACAGATTCTTCTGAAAGATAAATTTTAAACTCAACATGAAAAGGGCCCAGGATTTCTCCTGGGCCCTTTTCTGCAAAATATATTATACAAATTCAAATTATGTATTACCTGATTTTCGGAACCTGCGCCCGAATATCCCGAAGCCTGCAAGTCCGGCACCCAAGAGTAAAAATGTTGATGGTTCGGGGACTGGTGCGAGCTCTACCCTGACATTGTCCAGTGCAGCGCCCCATGCTTCACTTTCTCCATAAAAGCTATTCGTGATATCGCCAAAACTCAACTCTGATTTCAAGCTGTTGGCTACAAAATCAAAGGACATTGTTTCCCACCCCATATCTGTGTGAGTATGGCCGGCCTGGTTGAATGTGAATATATAATCTGCTCCGCCAACACCACTAATGGCAACAGCAAGCAATGACTTTTCATAATTTTGGTCAGGATTTCCGGCCATGTCAAACTGAACTCTGTAAGTTTTACCTATTTCAGTGTCAAAGGCGGTTCCCAGAATAAAACCATGCTGGTACAATCCAGCCAGGTCTATGCTCTTTAAGCCTTCACTCGCCTGCCAATATGAGCCGATCCAGTCTATTGAACCCCCGATTACATCCCAGTTGTCTATGTATGCTCCACTGTTATCTGGCAAGGTAATAAAACTGTTGTTAGTATTATAGTTTCCCGTCTCGAAGCTGCCATTTAGAATCAGGTTTGCCCCAGCTGTCCCGCACAGACCTCCCACAAGCCCCAAGGTTACCAATCCGGCAATTAATGTTTTTTTCATTTGGTGCCTCCACCCGAGATGAAATCGACCGCTACAGAGAGCAAGCATAAAAAGCGCCAAATAATAACATGTTGAAATTAATGGCTTATTTATTTCAGAAATCCACAAAAATAAAATATGTAAAACTATCCGACAGTTTTAAGTGTCATAAGAAAGTTTATTTATAGACTTGCACCGGGTATTGATAGTCTGGGCGGGAATAATGGATATATTCAGAAAAGAGAAATCAGCCTCACAAACAGTCGCTCCATAATGCGAAGCTTCCAAAAAAACAACTCTGCAAATGGTCGGAATCTGAAACAGATATAAGGGTGGCGGATGTAGCAGGGGAGAGTTCCGGCGACAAGTGCAGCCAGACAGCCGGTCAGAAGGCGATCATCAACCATCATGATGGACGACAGGGGAACTCCTGCCAGTTCCCCTGTCTTTTCGAGACCGTCTGGATAAGGTTTCTTGCGAACTCCTGAAATAAAGCGCATGGCGGGAAAGTTTTCGGCAAACCATTGTCTGCGTCCTTCGGTCGGTTTGTTAGAGAGGATGAAAATCCGATCCCCGCCAAAGACCGCTTCACAGCGTTTCATCCAGGCAATAGCCTCCGGGAGAGGCACAGGCGCACCGTGTGATGCCAGAACGCCATCGAAATCCAAAGCCAGAACGGCGATGCCGGATGATTGTAATGCCTTAGGTTCAAGTTCCAATATGCTGGAATTGAGTGCTGTATTATCAAGCAAATGCCGCAGTTTGGAGCGATGGCGAAAGCCGAGCCTGAAGCCTGCCAGAATGTGTGCGCCCGGGATCATATTTTTGGCTGGTTTTTCTGAACAAGGGAAACCAGATAGTAAACGATACCAAGAATCAACAGTGTGCCGGCGAGGAAAGCCTGCTTTGTTAGGTCGTCATGCCGTAGGGTCGAGATCAGGATCTCACGAATAATTGCGACAATGACAACGCCAATAAACACCAGGATGCTGAACCGACCACCTTTAAGGCTTTTGATTTCGTTGTCCAGCAATTCTATCATCATCCAGAGGATTAGCAGTGAACCGAGAGCGGTGAAAACTCCCTTTTCCACCTCGCCTTGGAAAATATGCAGAATATCCCGGCCGAACATGATAACAATTTCCAGCGATACAAACGCCAGAGCAATTATCAACACCAGATTGAGACCATAGGTGAAGCGTTCTGTCGCTTTTATCAGGAAGGATTCCACTTTGCGCGATACGAACACCTTTTTCATTTCTTCTTCGCGGTATGAGGTGCTCATTACGTCGAGATTCATGTCGAGAATCTTTTCTACTGCTTCCCGCAGCAGGCGGCGCTGCTCTCGATCGGAATAGTTTTCATCTATCAGGCCGAGCACAAAACGGCGGACCTGATTCATGCTGGCATTTACAAAGTGGATACTGAGGCCGACTTTGACATGAGCGTGGCCGATGCGGGTCAGGTGATTCATGTAATGATTGTCATATATCCCGGCAAAAAGCTGCATGAACCAGTTGTTGTGCATGTTGTTCAAGCGGATGCGGTTGCTGCTGTTGAGAATTTTAGTGGTTTCCGGGAGGCTGTAGAGGTAGTCGTAAAACTCACGCGAAAATCGTTCAAGGTTTTCTTCTGCCAGAGGCTGCAGTGACAGTAACAATTCGGAGTCCTGATCTGTAAAAAGATAATGGTCCCTCAAGTTTTGCATCGTAAACATTTATGTTATCTCCCGTATTTATAGGCAGCCGCGCAGGTTCCTTCACTCGAAACCATACAGGCGCCGACTGGTGCTTCAGGTGTGCAGATTTTTGCAAACAGCGGGCATTCAAAAGGTGTCAGTTTTCCTTTTAAGACTTCTCCGCAGAGGCAGGCCGGATTTTCAAGTGTTTCAGGTACGTCCAGCTTCAGAACCCTCTCGGCATCAAATTCCGTATATTCGGTTCTGATTGTCAGGCCGCTTCCGGGTAAGATGCCCAAACCGCGCCAAACGGCGTCACATGGTTCAAAAAGCTGGTTGAGGATTGCGAGCGCCTTTGGATTGCCCTCCCAAGTGACCGCACGGCTGTATTGTATCTCAACGCTACTTTTGCCACGCAGGACCTGGGCCAGGAGCATCTCAATACCCTGCATGACATCGGCCGGTTCGAATCCGGTGACCACGCAAGGAATATGGTGTTTTTCCGCCAGCGGCTTATAAGCGGCTGCGCCGATAATGGTGCTGACATGTGCCGGGCAGAGGTACCCCTTGAGGTTAAGTTCCGGATCGGCGGTCAGGATCTCCATCGGTGACGGCATGGTTTTATGCGAAGCGAGTACGCAGTAGTTGGTAAGCTTCAGGCGGGAAGCCTCAAGGATGCTGGCTGCAATCGTTGGTGCAGTAGTCTCGAACCCGACTCCAAGAAAAACCACCCTCCGCTCCGGATTGTTTTTTGCCAGTGAAACCGCGTCAAGCGGTGAGTAGACAATGCGGATATCGGCGCCACCGGCCCGTTTTTCCATCAGTGAGGAGTGACTGCCGGGAACGCGAAGCATATCGCCAAAAGTGGCGACAATGTTGTTCGGATCGTCTGTGCAGGCCAGTGCTTTATCAACGTAACCGACCGGGGTGACACAGACCGGGCAGCCGGGGCCGGAGATCAGGCGGACGTTTTCGGGGAGCAGCGTCCGGATGCCGTACTGGTAAATCGACATGGTATGGGTGCCGCAGACCTCCATGAAATTAACCGGAACTTCCAGGCGCTCTGACATGCGGCGGATATTTGCTGCCATGTTTTGAACAAGGGCACGATCCCTGAATTCATCCTGGAATTTCACACCATGTCCTCTTCAGAAAAGACTTCCCGCATCAAGCGAATTGTTTCTTCGGCGTACTCCTCGTCCAGCCTGGAAATAGCGAAACCGGCGTGGACGATAATATAATCGCCAACCGTCACCTCTTCGCCAAGCAGCATGACATTGGCTTCCTTCTGGACTCCATCCACTTCGGCAACAACGGTGTCGCCATCTTTACTTACAATTTTCATCGGTACGCCAAGACACATGTCAGTCCTTTCTCCTTCCTGCAATTGCAGCTTGTCCCAAGGCGATTCCGCCGTCATTAGGCGGTACCAGACGATGGTTAAAGACGGCCATCCCCTTGTCAGACAGGGCAGTATATACCATTTCAGTCAAAAGGCGATTCTGAAAAACACCACCTGAAAGAATTACACGCTCAAGGCCTGTGGAGTCGGCAATAAGCAGGCAGGCTTCAGTTGCTGCAGAGGAGACGGTCCGGTGAAAACGATGCGCGATGACGGAGCTTTTAATGCCTTCGGTTATATCGGACAGAATCCCAACAATCATCGGTGAAAAGTCCAGCTGAAAAGGCTTAACTCCGTTGGGCACAATTTCATATTGGTAGCTTTCCATTTTCGGATTCTCAACAGTTTCCGCCAGCCCTTCAAGTTCGATGGCTCCCTGACCATCATACGACACAATATGTCGTAAATTTAGCAGTGCCGCTACGGCATCAAACAGCCGTCCGCAACTGGAAGTAAGAGGTGAATTTATTCCGCGCTTTAACATCTTGGCGAAAAGCATCCGTTCATTTTCGGGAAGGATTTCGACAACAGGGTGATCAATCGCAAAAGCGGCTTCACCAAACGCCTGATACAGATAGGCCATAGCCATACGCCACGGTTCACGTATGGCGGCATCCCCCCCCGGCAATTGCAACGGTCGGAGGTGCCCTGCACGCCGATAATCACCGTAACCACCAACCAGGAATTCTCCACCCCAGATCGTGCCGTCAGGTCCATAGCCGGTGCCATCAAATATGATTCCGATGACGTCGTCATCCAGGCCGTTTTCTGCCATACAGGAAGCCAGATGGGCATGATGGTGCTGTACCCGGACCAGCGGGACAGCCATCTCCTCTGCAAAACGGGATGAAAGATAATCGGGGTGCAGATCGCAGGCAACCAGACCCGGCTCGATAGCAAATAATCTGGATAAATGTTTGACCGTATGGCTGAACGAGTCGAGGGTGGACTGATTCTGGAGATCACCAATGTGCTGGCTTAGAATGGCACGATTGCCCTCTGCGAGGCAGACGGCACTCTTTAATTCGGCGCCGGCCGCCAACAGTGGCTGCACTGCAAAGGGGAGAGTGACGGCCCGCGGGGCATAGCCTCTGGCGCGGCGGTAAAATAGAGGCCTCCCTTGGAAGACACGTATCACCGAGTCATCGCAGCGAATATGAATCGGCCGGTCATGAAGCAGGAAATAGTCGGCAATTCCAGCAAGGCGTTGCATGGCATCGCTGTCTTCAAAGGCGACCGGTTCGTCAGAAATGTTGCCGCTGGTCATGACGAGAGCTTGCAAACGATCCCTCACCCTATCCCTCTCCCGGAGGGCGAGGGGACTCATTTCACCCTCTCCCGAGGGGAGAGGGTGCCCAAGGGCCGGGTAAGGGGCAAACAACAGATGATGCAGCGGCGTATAAGGGAGCATCAGGCCAAGCCAGTCGTTGTTGGGGGCAATCAGTGGCGAAAGCGGTGTGCCGATGCGCTTTTTGACAATAACGATTGGTGCTTCTGCGGAACTCATCAGCCGTTCTTCTATCTCGTTTATATGCGTAAGTTTATGGGCACTTTCAAGGTTGGCTGTCATGACAGCAAACGGCTTTTCATCGCGTTTCTTCCGCTGCCGCAGCCGTGCTACGGCAGCGTGATTGCCGGCATCAACTGCCAGGTGGTAACCACCAATTCCCTTGATAGCGATGATTGCGCCATTCTTGAGCAGTTCTACCGCCTGTATAACTGCTTCGTTGTGCATGGCAATCCTGTCACCTGTTGAGGTTACCAGGCTGACCTGCGGTCCGCAGGTGTGACACGCGATCGGCTGGGCATGAAAACGCCGGTCGAGTGGATTCTGATATTCGCGCAGACAGTCAGAACAGAGCGGGAAAGCGGCAATGGTTGTTTTGGGGCGGTCGTAGGGTATATCAGTGATGATGCTGTAGCGCGGCCCGCAGTTGGTGCAGGTTATGAACGGATAACGGTAACGCCGGTCGGCTGGATCTAAGAGTTCACGCAGACAGTCTGAGCAGAGCGCGGAATCGGGAGCAATCCGAATCTCTGCCACTCCTGTCCCACTCGGGAGTATCATGAAAAATTGATCATCACCGACGGGAATGTCTGTGTGTGCATGCGAGGTTATCTGCGCCAAAGGGGGGAGTCTTTTCAGCAGTTCATGTTCAAAAGAGTCAAGCAGGATATCAGTTCCCTGTATTTCAATCTCTACACCGGCCGGAGTGTTGCGCACCCAGCCGGTCAGGCCCCTCTCGCACGCCAGCCGGTATACAAGCGGACGGAAACCGACCCCCTGGACTATTCCATGAATTGCGTGTTTTCTGCGACGTATCAGCGTTTTGCCCCGTCGCTCAGCCACTGGTACCAAGCCTCCATGCCTTTGCCGCTCCTGGCCGATACTTCGAAGATAATGATGCCTGGGTTGACGCGGCGTGCATACTCTTTGCACTTTTCAACGTCAAAATCAATGTGTGGCAGAAGATCGGTCTTGTTGAGCAGCATGACGGTTGAATTACGGAACATTTGCGGGTATTTGAGCGGCTTGTCCTCCCCTTCTGTAACGGAAAGAACGGCTACTTTGTGATGCTCTCCCAGGTCAAATGCGGCAGGACAGACCAGGTTGCCGACATTTTCGATCAGCAGAAGATCGAGGTTGTCAAGGTCAAACTCCTCGGTGCCATGCATGATCATATGGGCATCCAGGTGGCACCCGGCACCGGTGTTGATCTGGCGCACCGGAACTCCGGTTGCGGCAATGCGTTGGGCATCGTTATCGGTCTGCTGGTCACCTTCGATGACGGCGAAGCGCAGTTTTTGGGACAGCTCTCGCAAAGTACGTTCCAGAAGGGTGGTCTTGCCTGATCCGGGAGAGCTGACCAGGTTCAGTACAAAGATCTCCTTTTCCTTGAACATGGCGCGGTTAAAGCCGGCCAGACGGTTGTTTTTGCCAAGGATATCTTCTTCGATAGCAATCGTAGTCCGTCTTACGGATTCAGTGCCATGCTGGTGAGGATGTTTACCTTCATGGGAATGTGTGTGGTCATGATCATGGTTGTGATCGTGGTCAGTTGTGGAACATCCGCAGGTTGTGCACATGTGAAACTCCTGAAATTGATTTATGATCAAAGTATCAGGTTCTCCCTGCAGATGCAATATCGGTTGAACCAGGATTGTGTTTACGTTTCGCTGAACTGCAACTGATGCAGCCGGTAATAAATCCCACCAGCGCGAATCAGCTCTTCGTGTGTACCCTCTTCTATCTTGATTCCATGCTGGATGGTGATAATGCGGTCGGCATCATGAATAGTGGAAAGGCGATGGGCGATAACCAGCGAGGTGCGTCCCTGCATCATTCCCCTGATTCCCTCCTGAATCATCTGCTCTGATGCGCTGTCGATGCTGGCAGTAGCCTCATCCAGTACGAGTATCTCCGGATCAAAGGCTACGGCTCTGGCAAATGAAATCAACTGTTTTTCGCCGACAGAAAAATTGCTGCCCCGTTCCCGCACCTCTTCTTCATAACCGTTCTGCAGCCTGCTTATAAAACGGTCGGCCCCTACCGCGGCGGCAGCCTGGCGTACACGCTGCCGTGCCTGCTCGTCACCCAGGCAAATGTTAAACTCGATGCTTCCGGCAAACAGGCAGGGATCTTGAAGAACAACGCCGACCCGCCGACGTACTTGCGCCAGGTCCAGCTCCCTGATATCCGTGCCCTGCAGAAGGATACTGCCGCGCTCTATTTCATACAGACGTGTCAGCAGCCGGGTTATGGTCGTTTTACCTCCTCCGCTTTCCCCCACGATTGCGATCCTCTCGCCGCGATGAACTTTAAGGCTGAAATTGTTGAGAATATCGTTGCCGTCCTGGTAGGAGAATGAGACATCGCGGAATTCTATCAAAATTTCAGGGTCAAGAGTCAGGGGGCAAGGGGCAAGCAGAAAATCTAAGTCTTTTTCTTGACCCTTGACCACTGACCCTTGATCCTGAGCAGTGTCCAGCAGCGCAAATATTCTCTCCAATGATGCCATTGCGCCCTGCATGACTGAATATTTGGCTGAAAGATCGCGGATGGGAGAGAAAAACTTCTCAATATACTGAATGAAGGCGACAAGCACGCCGAAGGTCAGGGCACCCTTGATTATCTCACCGCCTCCATACCAGACGATCAATGCCACGGCTATTGAAGAGAGAGCTTCAACCATGGCATACAGAGACGCATCCCAGAAGATGACCGGCATATTGGCATCGCGATACGATGCGTTCAGGTCGCTAAAGCGCTTCTCTTCATCCCGTTCGCGGTTGAAAATCTGAATGATGCTGATGCCGGAGATACATTCGTTGAGGAAGGCATTCATGCTCCCCAGGCGGGCACGAACCTCCCGGAATGATTTTCTCATGCGGCGACGGAAGGTATAAGCGACATAAAGCAGAACAGGTAGGACGGAAAAGGTTACCAAAGACAGTTTGAGGTTCATCCATAGCATGACGGAGATAATCCCGATCAACAGCAGGACGTCTCCTATTATTGTAATAATACCGGAGGCAAACATCTCTCCGAGTACTTCTACGTCACTGGTCAGACGGGTTACCGCGCTTCCGGTCGGCACGCGATCAAACCACGAAACCGGCAGATGCATAACATGATCGTAAAGTTCTGAGCGCATGTCAGACATTACACGCTGCCCTACTGACTGGAGCAGATACACCTCTATAAAGGATAACAGCGATTCAAACAGCAGGATGCCGAGGAAACCAGCTGCCAATACTTCCAGCCCGGCTAATCTTCCGGTAATGATGTGGCCGTCTATGGCAAGCTTGATTATCCAGGGTTGCGCCAATCGGCAGACGGCGACCAATGGTAGTATAAGCACCACGACCGCTATCGACAGGCGGTATGGAAGTACATAGCGCGCAAATCGCCTCAGCAGGGCGGTATCGTAGGCTTTACCCGCTATCTCTTCTTCGTAGATTCCGCCGTGATGCATAGGATACGTTCCGTTTAGGGTGGAATTTGAGAGGGTACTGTATCAGGTTGAATGGTAAATCGGCAGATAAATGTGAATCCTGGTCCACTCTCCCAGCTTCGATTCCGCGTGTATATGACCCTGGTGACGCTTGATAATGGAATAGCATAGCGATAGCCCGAGTCCTATCCCTTTCTGACTCCCCATCTCTTTTGTGGTGAAATATGGATCAAAAATATTCGGCAGGATTTCAGGATGGATACCGATTCCGGTGTCCTCTAGAAGGATGTGCATGTATTCGGCAGGTGGGAGAATGAAATCATTTGCTTCCGTTAAAACAGTTTGTGCTGCAGATATTCGCAACGAGCCACCATCAGGCATGGCTTCGCGGGCATTGATTACGAGGATGGCGATCACCTGCTGTATTTGCTTGGCATCAATCATGACAGGCGGGAGATTCTCCGGCAGGTTGAAGGCCAATTTGATGTCATGAGCCGAGTTCATCTCAGTTGCGGCGCATTCTCTGACCAGCGGTCCCAGTCGGGTAGGCTGCATATGTGCGCCTCCACCCTTGGCAAAAGTCAAAAGTCTCTTTCCGAGTTCTTTGGCACTAAGAGATGATTGTTCAACCAACTCAAGCATAGAAGCGGTTTTGCTTCCCGGTTCAGCATACATGAGAGCTAGTGAGGCATACCCAAGTATGACCTGCAACAGATTGTTAAAATCATGGGCCATTCCACCTGCCAGTATACCGATGGATTCAATTTTTTTTGTGCGCAGATTTTCGGCTTCCAGTATTTTTTGGTGTCGTCGAAGCTGTACAACCTCCTGGCAGCGGTCCAGGGCGGTAAACAGGCGATGGAATTCAAGCGGTTTTAGCACAAACTGGTTTATGCCGATGTCGATGGCTTCAATAAGATAGTTGGTATCGCTGAAGGCCGTCATGCAGGCAATCTGTATTTCTTGCGACGTGGCACGCATCGCACGGGCCATTTCGAGTCCGTTCAGTTTTGGCATCATGATGTCAGTCAAAACAATATCCGGAACCTGCCGGTTAAAAAAATCAAGTCCCCGCTCGCCGTTTTCGGCAACGGTCAACTGATAGCCACGGGCGGTCAGAATGCGTGATACCTGTTCACGAGTCGAGGCTTCATCTTCAACGTATAATAATGATATATCAGAGTATGGCAGGCGGTTTTCTTCAGACATTAAGTCCTCGAGACACCTTCGATTTGTTCAATGATTTAATTTTACCAGATGATGCTGGGAGTGCAATCGGTTTATTCTTAGAGGGGTTTTTGTATTTTGACAGTATTCACAAATATATATGTGGGTCATTGGTGGAGTTCGGTCTCAGTAACATACTCTGTTTAAAAAAAGAGCATAAACGGAAAAGCCCATACTCTGAATGAATTACTGGTTTTTTCTACATCATATCAACCGGATCAATGTCAACCGAAATGCGGACGGTTGAAACTGCTGTCGCCTGTTGTCGCCAGGAAGCGAGCAACCGATGAAGGTCTTTACGGTCAGCCCCCTTGAGCAGAATCTGGCGGCGAAAACGGTTGCGGAGGCGATAGATGGGGGAGGGGGCCGGTCCGAGGATTTCAACGCGGACCTTCAGCTCCGATTTCAGATGCAACAACGTACGGGCGGTGCTGTCGGCTTGTTCAGAGACGGCCTGCTCAGAAAGTCCCGATATGGCGAATGCCGCCAGAAAAGTGAAAGGGGGGTAGCCGGCTTCCCGGCGGAACTCCAGTTCTTCCCGGTAAAACCGTGCAGCATCATGCTCCGCGGCGGAGCTGATCGCATAATGCTCTGTGTCTATGGCTTGTACAACCACCCGTCCGGGGATCTCTCCACGTCCGGCCCGTCCGATAACCTGTGACAGAAGTTGAAAGGTCCGTTCGGCAGCACGGAAATCGGGCATTCCCAGACTTGCTTCTGCATTAACCACCCCTACCAGCGTTACTTCAGGGAAGTCATGCCCCTTGGCGATCATCTGCGTGCCGACCAGAATGTCGGCGCTTCCGTCGTTCATCCTGGAAAGCAGGCGCTCGTGGCTCCCCTTACCGGAGGTCGTGTCACTATCCATCCTGACAATCCGCGCTGATGGCAACAGCTCTTTCAGGTCGTGTTCCAGTTTTTCTGTTCCGGCTCCAAGCTCACTCAGAGTTGTCCCGCCACACGAGGGGCAGGTGCCGGGTGCCGGCACGGCATAGTCGCAGTAATGGCAAAGACTTTGACCCCGCTGGCGGTGGTAGGTAAGTGTGACGGAACAGTTGGGGCAGGTCAGCGGTTTCGCGCACTCCGCGCAGACCAGAAAGGTGGCAAATCCGCGCCGGTTCAAAAAAACAATCGCCTGCCGTCCCTGTTCATAGGTTTCTGCCAAGTTGTGTGCAAGCGATGGAGAGATGGTTCCTTTGATCCCTTTCATCGTCACCAATTCAACGATCGGCATCGGACGGCCTTCCACCCTCTCAGGGAGTTCCAGCAGCGTCAGGCGCCCCTGTTCTGCTGCATGGACAGTGGTAACAGATGGCGTAGCCGAACCAAGCACAACAGCAGCTTGCTCCATTCTTCCCCGTACAAGCGCGAGATCACGGGCGTTGTAGCGCAGTCCGTCGGACTGTTTGAACGACGCTTCATGTTCTTCATCGACGATGATGATGCCGATTTTATCCAGCGGAGCAAAAATAGCCGAGCGGGCACCGATGACGATCCGCGCCAGTCCACGGCGGATGCGGCGCCATTCGTCGTATCGCTCGCCGTCGGAAAGTCCGCTGTGCAGGATGGCGATGCCGCCGCCAAAACGGGCCTGAAAACGTCCGGTCAGTTGCGGAGTCAGGGCGATTTCTGGCACCAGTACCAGAGCATTTTTTCCGAGTTCCAGAGCATGCGAGATGGCCTGAAGATAGACCTCTGTTTTGCCACTGCCGGTTACACCGTAGAGCAGAAACGGGGTAAACTGCTGCCGGTCCAGGCCGCCTGTAATTGCATCCAGAGCCGATTTCTGGTGGGTGTGCAAGCGTCTGGGTTCGTCGCGTTTTACGGAGCTGTTCTTGAATGGGTCACGGAATACTTCTCGCTCTTCTGCCGTACTCAATCCGAGTTCTACCAGTCGTTTGAGCTGAGGGGTGCATGTACCGAAGCGTTTGCGCAGTTCTCCGGCTGAAATAACTCCAGCCTCCCGAATGACAGTCAGGATCTCCACCGCTTTGGCGCTCGGTTGCCGGGTGGGATCCAAAACAGGTCCGGGGTGATAGAATTTTTCACGGAGGGTTCTTTTGCCACCAGTCAGGGCACCCTGCTCACCAGCCGTTCCCTTGCGGGTCTGAATGTTAATTCCGGCAGGGAGGGCAGTTCGGATAACTTCACCGAGCGGATGTTGGTAATATGAAGCGGTCCAGCGGAAAAACTCCAGTTCAACCTCTGTCCAGAGCAATTCGCTGTCCAATATCTCTAAGATCTCTTTCAGATTGGTAATCGCGGAATCTGCAGCAGCATCCAGAATATAGCCGGTCAATTTCCGGTTGCCGAACGGAACAAGGGCCCGACGTCCGGTTATCGCATCTTTTTGCAGCCGTTCAGGTACGAGGTAGTGAAAGGTCTTTTCAAGATACAGCGGAATGGCGACTTCAATGATATGCCGTGGGACTGTCATGCTGTATGCAAATGGAGTAAACGGGGAGGCATCTGGGTCTGCTACCAATATTTCTTTGGCGGTTCTGTCTTGCCTAAATGGATGATTTCACCGTCAATAATCTTGAACATATCACCAGCCTCAGTGGTCCAGGCATCCCCTTCTTCCGGAGGATTGGGAAAAGAGCGATGCCCAAGAAACATCTCCTCTTCTCCGATGAAGCCGAACCAGTCCAGTGAACCGGTCATCCAAATTCTTGTGTTTATTGACATAGTATTATTTCCTTATGAAAGTTTTTGTTTAAAATCTTCGTAACCGAAGCTGCGAATGACCTTCAACTCTCCGGTTTCAGGCTCGAAGGTACAGATATGCGGGTGCTGGATGCCGTTGAAAGTGGTGGTTTTTACCATTGTATAGTGGGACATGTCTTCAAAAGCCAGCCTGTCACCGGGGTGAAACGGTTTTTCGAATGACCAGTCTCCTATTATATCACCCGCAAGGCAGGATGGACCGCCAAGGCGGTATTTATGGGCCTTTACATCGGGATCAAAACCATGCGTGATGTCGGGGCGGTAGGGCATCTCAAGAATGTCCGGCATGTGGCATGTGGCTGAGACATCCAGGATGGCAATGTCCATGCCGTTGTTGACTATGTCCATCACCTCGCCGACAAGGATGCCGGTGCTGATGGCGACAGCCTCACCCGGCTCAAGATAAACTTCCACATTGTATTTACCCTTGAAATAGCGGATCAGCTCTACCAGTCCGTCGATATCGTACCCCTCGCGGGTGATGTGGTGCCCACCGCCAAAGTTAATCCATTTCATCTGTGGCAGAAACTCGCCGAACTTCTCCTCGAAAGCTTTTGCTGTACGTTCCAGCGGTTCAAAGAGCTGTTCGCAGAGGGTATGGAAATGCAGTCCTTCGACTCCGCTCAGGGATCTCCCTTCGAACTCCTTGCGGGGTATGCCGAGACGCGAGTTGGGAGCACAGGGGTCGTAGATCTCGGTATGCCCTTCGGAGTGTTCCGGGTTAACGCGCAGGCCGATTGAGACGCGCCCTAACTCTTTTTCCCACAATGGGCGAAAACGCTCCAGTTGATTGAAGGAGTTGAAGACCAGGTGGTTGGATATCTGCAGCAGTTCGACAATGTCGCTTTCTTTGAAGGCGGCGGCGAAACTGTGCACCTCACGCCCGAACTCTTCACGTCCCAGGCGCGCCTCCCAGGGCGAACTGGCGCAGACACCCTGCAGGGTCTGGCTGATGAGCGGGAAAACGCTCCACATGGAGAAGGCTTTCATTGCCAGCAGTATCCTGGCGCCGCTCCGTTGCTGCACGTTATCAAGAATAGCGAGATTGTGCCGTAGTCGTCCCAAGTCCACTACATAGGCGGGAGATGGTGCTAGCTGGAGTATTTTATCTATATCGATACCAGTCATCCTAAATGCTATTCCTTGGGAGGCATTTTAACAACGGTAAACCAGAAGTCTTCCAGTGACCGCACAACCTTCAGAAAATCATCAAAACCAACCGGCTTTGCGATGTAACAACTGGCACCAAGGTCGTAGCTCTTGAAGATATCGGCGTCGGATTCCGAAGTTGTCAGCACGACGACCGGGATGCTTCTCAGGCGTTCGTCAGCTTTGATCTCTTTCAGTGTCTCCCTGCCATCCATGCGCGGCATATTCAGATCAAGCAGAATAATGTCTGGTCGAACGGCATCGGTATACGGTTCCTCGCGCCTCAAATAATGCAGTGCTTTGATGCCGTCATCAACGGTATGCAGATTTACAAACATTTTACCTGTAGCGAGCCCTTCACGGGTCAGCTCAACATCACCCGCGTCGTCTTCAACCAATAGTATGTCTATTACCTTATTTCCATTCATATGAACGGGTCTCCAGTCAATGAGATATATTCGTGAGAATCATTATTTACATAGTTTCAATCCGGTTCCTACCATTTTGTTTTGCCATATACATAGCTTCATCTGCCCGGGCAGTAAAGGAATCTGCATGGTCATCACCCCTGAACTGGGTAACTCCAAAACTTGCAGTAACCTGCAACCCATCACTGAAATCATGGGTTTCGAACAAAACACGCAGTTTTTCAGCCAAAATGGCGGCCTGATGGAAGTCAGTTTTAGGAGCAAGCAGCATGAACTCCTCCCCACCCCAGCGGCTAATGATATCATGGGCCCTGATGGTGTCTGACACAAGTTTAGCAATCTCTTTTAATACATGATCGCCCATATTGTGGCCGTGAGTGTCATTGATGTTTTTGAAGTGGTCCAGATCAAACATTATCAGGGATAATTCTGAACCGTATCTTCTCGCCCGCTGCAGTTCGGCCTCCAGCAGTTCCGTGAACATAAGCCGGTTGTAAATGCCGGTCAAATAGTCAATACGCGCCTGCCGCTCGAAGAGGTCTCTGGTCTGCTTAAGGGCAATCTCGAGTTTTTTGCGCTCAACGGCATAAAAGATGGAACGCTTTAAAACTCTGCCATCAATATCTCCTTTTACCAGATAATCCTGTGCACCTGATTTGAGTGATTCAATGCCAAACGATTCATCGGATAGGCCGGTCAGGACTACGATAGGAGTAGTCGGCGCGGCATCCAGAAGGCGGGTCATAGTGGAAAGGCCGCTGCTGTCAGGCAGATTCATATCAAGCAAAACTACATCACAATGATTCTGCTGCAGAAAGCATATACCCTCTGATAGCCGTTCTACATTAACAATGCGTGCCTTGCATTCCTGTTGTTCAAGCATCTCCTTTATCAGAAGTGAATCGCCAGGATCATCCTCGATCATCAGGACTGTATGCAGGTTGTTATTATTCATCTAATAAACTCCGTATTTTTAGGTGTCAGGGGAATCGTGAAAAAGAAAGTTGAGCCGGTGCCATCCTTGGACTCAACCCAGATTTTACCGCCGTGTCGCTCGACTATTTTCTGGCATACCGCCAGACCAATTCCGGTACCGGGATATTCCGCCCTGGTATGCAAACGCTGGAAGATGGCAAAGATACGTTCGTAAAACTCAGGGGCAATGCCAATGCCGTTATCGGCAACGGAGAAGAGCCAAAAATTAGGTTGTTCAACAGCGTTGATGTAAATTTTTGGCGCTGCAGCGCCACGGTATTTTATGGCGTTACCGATCAGATTCTGGAACAGCTGCCCAAGTTGGGTCTTGTCGGCATGAATGGTCGGAAGTGGCCCGCATTCTACCTCAACTCCATTTTCTTTAATTGCCAGATCCATGTCTTGCAGAACTCTAGATAAAACTGCTGAGCAGTTGGTTTCAGTAAGTTCTCTGGTGCTGCTCATGACCCGTGAATAACTCAGCAGGTCGTTGATGAGGCTGCGCATCCGCGTGGCGCCGTCAACGATGTAAGCCATATAGGACTCGGCCTTCTCATCAAAGGTGACTTTGTAGCGATTGGCGAGCAGTTCGGTGAAACCGGCAATCTTGCGCAACGGTTCCTGCAGGTCGTGGGATGCGACATAGGCAAACTGTTCCAACTCCCGATTGGAGCGCGCCAGGTTGGCCTCGGTCTCTTTAATCGAAGTGATATCCCGGATAGACTCAATAGCGCCAATTCTTTTTCCGTTAGAGTCGTTCAGTTGGGCAACGATAGCCCAGATGTGGGCTCCCTTGCCGTTATACAGCGCCGGGCAGAAGGTTTCGGCATAGAGGCGGTCCCCAAGTCGGGTAACCCCCTGGTATTTTGCTTTTAGTTCTTCGTCATCGACATCAATAAGGTCAAGCAGTTGTTTGCGCCGATCGCCGTAAAATGGGATGGTGTAGGCATGATCTCCCTGTCCTAACATATCCTCTTTGGCAATGCCGCTCATCTCCTCCATGGCCCTGTTCCAGGCTATTACTTTTTTATCCAAATCTATAACGAAGGTTGCGTCAGGCAAGAAGTCAAAAATGTCGGCCTGACGTTGATTGGATTCACGTAACGTGGCCTCCATCTCCATCCGCTTGGTTATGTCACGTGATGAAGCATAGAGATACCAAACACCCCCCATTTGTACGCCACATGCATTTACCTCGGCGTCAAAAAAAGTGCCGTTGCGACGACGGTGCTTAGTCTCAAAGATAGCTGGGGTTTTGATCAGTTCCTGAATCTTTGCAGTCAGCTCTCCTTGTGGAATACAGATATCCCATTCTGTGACGTTCAGTTTCAGGTCGTCTTCAACAGCGTATCCGAGCATTTGGCGAAAAGCCTCATTTGATTCTACCAGATTACCTTCCAAGTCAAGGATGTGTATACCGTCACGGGACACAGACTGCAGAGTCTGATAGCGGATGCTCAGTTTGTGCCGCTCTTCTTCGTTTCGCTTGCGTTCGGTGATCTCCAAGACGATGTCGGCCAAGTACGTTGCCAGTTCGACATCGTGTTCGGTGTAGTCGGTCGGCTTATTGCCGATCCCCAGAATTGCTACCACCTTGCCGGCACGAAAGATCGGTACGGTCAGCTCACGGATTACCGGCGCATGTCCATCCGGAAGACCCTTGCGGCCGGACAGCGTGGCGTAGTCGTTATGAACAATGGGGCGCTTCTGGCGGATGCAGTCAGCCCATACACCGGCTTTTTCAATTGGGTAATGGAGACTGTGTCCCTCGGTGGTGCAGAATTCATTGAGCGTACGCGTTGACCATGTCTGCAGGGAAAGGGTCTGCTGGTCGGGTTCGACAAAATGGTAAAAACCGATAGGGCTATTGCACAGGCTGCAGACCTCGTCAAGAGCCTCTTTCAGCAGATCCTGCAAGTCGTGTTCGAGCGAGTGTTCCATTAGGTTCAGACGCAGTTCCATCACGCCCTGTGTTTGGCGCCCCTGTAGTTCCAGCCGTTTCTGGCGGCGCTGGAGAAGGTGCAAGCCAAGCATCATGGCGGTGCAGAGCATGACGAGGAAAAGTGCGCTGATCTGCAGCTGGTGGCGCCATCCGGCATAGATGGGATCAATCTGGCGGCTGACGAAAACATAGAGCGGCTTATTCAGCCGGAGAGCCTCTGGGTTGATGGTCTGGACCGCCATCATATTCTCTTCGCCGGTTGAAACGGATGTCCCGCTGAAGATGTTCTGCTGCTTGTTGCTGGCCCTGTGACGCGCAAAAAAGGAACCTGGTACATTCTGGTTTTTGCCGGCAAACCCTTCTTTGTCCGGAATCAGCATGAAGCGCAGGCCATCGCCATGAGTGATGGCACAGGTCATATCCGGCGCGTAGCGTACGGAGTCAAGCAGCGATCCAAAGTAGTCAGGGTCAAGTGCCGCGACGGCTACTCCGCCAAACGCGCTGTCTGACGCCGGAATAATCCTGCTGAGGTTGAGGATGGTCGGGCCCAGAATTGACTTGAAGGGGGGGGACACATACAGAGCTGATGCGTCCGCCTGATGCAGTGGTACCTGATAATAGTCGCGGCTGCTGAAGTCTTTGCCGATAAGATTATCACGGTTCGAAGCGGTGGCTATGCCGTTTTTATTGAAAATCAACATGGAGCGGACACCGGGCATCGCCTCGGTCAAAGCGCTCAGGCGTCTGTTCGTCAGTTTTATATTTTCGTGAGCGCGTAGATAGGCGATGTCGTTTATGACCGAGTTCAACGCCAGATCTGTTGCCTCCAGCTGCCGTTCGATGTTTGCGGAAACGACTTTGGCCTGGGTCTGCAGCCGGAGCTGCTCCTGGTTGGTAATGTCGCGATACGAGGTAAATGTCTGGTAACCGATGACGCCGGTGAGAATGGTAACAGCAACGGCCAGCATCAGCCACTGGGTGCGTATGTTGTGGCGCAGGGCTGCCTGACTGGCATGTATGTCTAATTTCAAGAGTGCTCCAGACTTTTTGCCAGGTATGTGCCGGCTGGTAAATTTGGTGCAGGTGCAGTTCTTTCCGATCTGGCACCGGTGTCAGAGGTTACAGCGTGGGCCATTCTCCACCATCAACGACAACGGTAGGCAGTCCCATCGGTCCAAGTACATCCAGAAACAGTTCCGGATCGAACTGCTCCATGTTGAAGACGCCCGCCTCGTGCCATTTGCCGGTAAGCATCATGATCGCTCCAACGACCGCCGGTACGCCGGTAGTGTAGCTTATAGCCTGGGATTGAACCTCTTTGTAACAGGCCTCGTGGTCGCAGATGTTGTAGATGTAGACCTGCTTGCGCTGGCCGTTCTTGATTCCTCGTGCGATGACTCCGATACAGGTTTTACCTTTTGTTAATGGTCCCAGGGAACCCGGATCGGGTAGCAGGGCTTTCAGGAACTGGATCGGCACAATCTTCTGGCCGTTAAACTCCACCTCGTCAATGCGGGTCATGCCGACATTCTGCAGTACCTCCAGATGTTTCAGATAGTTGTCCGAAAAGGTCATCCAGAATTGGGCCTTCTTGATGGTCGGAATATGTTTGACCAGTGATTCCATCTCCTCGTGGTAGAGACGGTAGCAGTTCATCGGGCCGATCCCTTCCGGGAAATCAAAGACCCGCTTGGTGGAGAGCGGCGGCGATTCTACAAACTGACCGTTCTCCCAGTGACGGCAGGTGGCGGTTACTTCGCGGATGTTGATCTCCGGATTGAAGTTGGTCGCAAACGGTTGTCCGTGAGAACCGGCATTGGCGTCGATAATGTCGATCTCTTCCACCACGTCCAGATATTTCTTGGCGGCCAGGGCGGTGTAGACGTTAGTTACCCCAGGATCGAATCCGGAACCAAGCAGAGCCATCAACCCCTTTTCCTTGAAGCGTTCCTGATAGGCCCACTGCCATGAATACTCAAACTTTGCCGTGTCGAGCGGCTCGTAGTTGGCTGTGTCGAGGTAATCCACACCGGTTTCCAGGCAAGCGTCCATAATGTGTAGATCCTGATAGGGGAGCGCGACGTTGATGACCAGCTTTGGTTGTATCTGTTTGATCAGCGCTACAAGTTCCGGCACATTGTCGGCGTCAACTTGTGCGGTCTTGATGCTGCCGCCCAGCTGTGCGGCGATGACGTCACACTTGGATTTGGTGCGCGAGGCAAGGGTGATCTCGCTGAAAATATCGCGCCGCTGGGCGCATT
>JAAXTM010000003.1 GCA_013336525.1 Geobacteraceae bacterium
GCTGTGTGGGAAAGTAGGTCGCCGCCGGGAATAAAAATAAACGCCCCATCACATAAATTATGTGATGGGGCGTTTTGCGTTTGATTAAATCAAGGCAATAATTAAAACAAACTTACAATAAAAACAGAAAGTCTTACGCTGACTATTCTCTTACAAAAATATCCTGATCGGATTCATGTACCATTCCCATGATATGGGCATACTCGGATTCAATCAAGGCGTAATGAACCTGAGTTTCTTTGACAACCCTCTCAAAAACTGATCTTACAGTTGGGTCTACCACTCCTTGTGCAAGTTGTGTGTATTGGCCTATACAGTCCTTCTCTTCAGCAAGAGCAAGTTCAAGGGCTTTTTGTTCGACCATGTCTTCGTTTATGGCTCTTTCCAGCTTCATATACGCAGGGTTTTTTTTATCAGCTGGTGAATTAATGTATGAGGCCAGATCGCCGAACTCGGAGCCTTTATAGTGGTCAAAAAAAGCTTTGAGATGACCGACTTCTTCGTTGGCGAGCATATCAAGGACCTTCCTGGCTCTTTCGTTCTTCGCACTAGACGCGGCCCTCCGATAAAAATCCATGCTGTCCTTTTCTGCTTTAATTGCCAAGCTGATTGCCTCTTGTAGCGAATATTCTCTTCCCATGTGAACCCTCCTTAATATGTTATTAAGTTTACAGTATATCCATGATTTATATTTGGTCAATACATATGATGCATTTATTTAAGAGAAGTTATATTAGTATTTACAAAATATGCTTGACAAATCGCATATGACCACGTACATTCTCATTAGAATGATTGGCTGTAAATCTCATTAACTAAGTAAATGATATTGACGAATATGAAAACAATTTATGTGCTTTCTGATTCGACAGGAGAGACCGCTGAGCGTGTAATACGTGCTGCACTCTCTCAATTCTACGATGGGGATGTACGTGTTCACCATCTTTTTAAAGTCAGCTCTCAGTTAGATGTGCACAATGCCCTGTCTGTAGCGGTTAGTTCCCCAGGGCTTGTAGTTTATACTTTAGTGGATCCTCTTTTGTCAGAGGTTGTTGAGCGAGTTGCCGAAGAATCCGGGCTAATTACTGTTGATTTGCTCAGTCCGCTTATGTATAGCCTGTCACGTTATCTAGGTGCTCCCTCACGAGGAAAACCTGGCTTGCTTCATCGTATCGATACTGATTATTATCGTCGTGTTGAGGCGGTTAACTTTACTGTTAAGCATGATGATGGTCAGGAAACCAGGTATCTGCATAAGGCTGACCTTGTACTTGTTGGTGTGTCACGTTCCTCAAAAACTCCACTTTCCATGTATTTAGCCCATAAGGGATATAAAGTTGCAAATGTACCACTCGTTTTTGGTATTGCACCGCCTAAAGAATTATTTGAGATAGATCAGACAAAAATTGTTGGTTTGTTGATTGATCCAAAACGTCTTGTTGAAATTCGCACCTCTCGGTTGATTAATATGAGACAAAGTCCTCGCGGGAGTTATAATGACTATCAACAGGTAGAAGATGAAATATCTGCCTGTCGTCAGTTATATAGGAAACATCCGGAATGGTATATTGTTAACATAACTAATAAGTCAGTTGAAGAAGCAGCATCTGAAATTATGCGACGAATGGAAATGAATGCGGGTAATGAATGTTAGTATATATATGATTGCCGTCTAAAAAAGGAGATTAAGATGAAAATACTTATTGTGGAAGATGAAAAAAAAGTTGCCAGCTTCATTAAGCGGGGACTTGAAGATGACAACTACCAGGTTACGCTCTGTTATGATGGCGTTGATGGGCTTAAGCGCGCCAATAGTGGTGACTTCAATCTGATTATCCTTGATTGTATGCTGCCAAAAAAGGATGGTTTGACTTTGTTGCATGAATTGCGTGAGTCAGGGAATCAGGTTCCAGTTTTGATGTTGACAGCAAAATCTGAAACTGATGATATTGTATCTGGTTTAGATGCCGGTGCAGACGATTATATCGCTAAACCATTTGCTTTTGCCGAATTACAGGCCAGAGTGAGAGCTTTAATCAGACGCAGTGAGCAGGATCGTGGTGCAGAGATCCGTTTTGCTGACTTGCGGCTTGACCCAGTTAACCACAAGGTTTGGAGAGGTCAAGCCGAGATTGTTCTTACAGCAAAGGAATATAACCTCCTAGCATATATGGTTAGAAATGCAGGAAATGTTCTTACTCGCGCAAATATAGCAGACAATTGTTGGGAATACCCGTTTGAAACGTTCACAAATATTATTGATGTTTATATTAACTACCTACGAAAGAAGGTTGATGGTAAATTCCCGACAAAACTTATACACACTGTTCGTGGCCAAGGCTATATCCTGAAAGAGGGTTAGTGAGGGGGTTGATTTTTCCTGATTGATTGTTTATTTTACATACGGAAACAGTCAGGGGCGGTGTCGTGAGTTATGCGATCTCGCCCTTGCTGTTAAATTAACATTCTGTATATCAGGGGAGGTCAATTATGTTTCTATCACGTTTCTTTTCAGTTCAGATTCTGGTTATAGGGTTGATTGTTGCACTCTCTCAACCAAATGTATCTGTAGCGAAGGCAGTTAGTCCCGACTTTGCGGCCCTTGCAAAAAAAGTGAATCCAACTGTTGTTAATATCCGCACAGCAAAAAATATAAAGCCAAAACAGCGCGTTCGTCGACCGCAACAGCAAAATCCATTTGGTAATAACTTTTTCGATGATTTCTTTAACCGCTATCTTGACGAAATGCCCCAACAGCGGCCACGTCGTGAGCAAAGCCTCGGCACTGGGTTTATCATCAGTCCGGATGGTTATATAATAACCAACAATCATGTTGTCAACGGTGCTGACGAAGTGATGGTTAAGTTGTCTGACGGCAGGGAAGTCAAGGGAGAAATAAAGGGATCGGATGAGAAGGTCGATCTAGCTTTAATCAAGATTAGTGAAAAGGAGCGTCTTCCCTTTGCCGAATTGGGGGATAGCGACAGCCTTGAAGTTGGAGAATGGGTTATGGCTATCGGTAATCCGTTCGGTCTTTCGCATACCGTTACTGCTGGAATTGTTAGCGCCAAAGGTAGGGTTATCGGAAGTGGCCCATATGATGATTTTATTCAGACTGACGCTTCCATTAATCCAGGAAACTCCGGAGGTCCGCTTTTCAATGCCGAGGGGCGAGTAATAGGCGTAAATACTGCTATTATCGCCGGTGGGGGTGGAGGGATTGGATTTGCTATTCCGATAAGCATGGCCAAAACTATCGTTAACCAGCTACGTGAATCTGGCAAAGTGATCAGAGGGTACCTCGGCGTTCGTTTTCAGCCTCTTACTGCTGATCTGGCCAAATCTTTTGGTCTCGAATCTGATAAAGGTGCCCTGATAGCTTCGGTTGAAAAAGATACTCCAGCAGAAAAAGCCGGCCTCAAAGCTGGAGACGTGATAGTAGAATATGATGGAAAACAGATCACCGAAGGGAGCGAGTTGCCTCGATATGTTGCAACAACCCCAGTTGACAAGAAGGTAAGGATTGTAATTTATCGCGATGGTTCCAAACAGGACATTTTTCTTGTTGTCGGTAAACTGAAAGACAAAGATGGTGAGCCGGGTCCGGACGGCGGCAAGGATAACGACAGGATCGGCTTATACGTTGAAGAAATCAGGAAGGATATTGCCGACCGGTTTGGCCTCAGTGACAATAAAGGGTTGGTTATTACTGAGGTTAAACCAGGTTCTTCAGCTGAAGAGGCCGGAGTGACGGCTGGCTCTATTGTTATTGAAATCAATGGTCGCCGACCGGAAACTGTAAAAGCATACAACTCACTAGTTACTGCGCTTAAAAAAGGTGACGTAATGCGGTTGCTGCTGAGGCGACCTGATGGGACTACGCATTACATTGCATTGAAAGTTGAGTAGTTTACAGAGGCGGGTTTACAACCCGCCTCTGTTTTTGGAGAGAGTTATGTCCGCCCGTTATGTGCAACCGCTTCGTATTTTGGTACAATGCGCCTTTCTTGTGTTTATGGTCTGGCTTGGACTCCTATTTTACCGGTTTGTACAAGTAGTCAGTTTCGAATCAATGGGTGCCGTTGCTGTCCGTCCTGATGGAATAGACGGTTTTCTCCCGATATCCGGCTTATTGGGAACCGCATTATGGATAAGAGGAGGTGGAATTAATTCCATTCACCCAGCGGCGGTAATTATCTTTATAACGGTAATTTTGGTCTCACTCCTGTTAAGACGTTCCTTCTGTTCCTGGATTTGTCCGGTTGCGGTACTTTCCGAGACTGCCTGGAAGGGGGGCTTTCGCCTGGTGCGCCGCAACCTGCGTCTGCCTGCATGGCTTGATGTTGCAATGCGAAGTCTGAAATATCTTTTGATGCTATTTTTTATCTATTTTATTGCAATTGCCATGTCGACCGACGCTTTGACTATGTTTATTCAGTCAGACTATCACAAGATAGCTGATGTTCGTCTGATGAACTTTTTTCTGCACATATCACCGCTGGTGTTGGGTATTATTCTTGTTCTTGTGGCGTTATCAATAGTGTTGCGTAATCCGTTCTGCCGCTACCTCTGTCCATACGGGGCCCTGCTGGGTCTGGTCGCAACGCTTTCTCCACTGCGTGTAACCAGAAACACCGATCGCTGCGTATCTTGCGGAGTATGCAGCCAGGTCTGTCCGACCTATATTGATGTCATGCACAAAACGAGTGTCACGTCTCCCGAATGTATCGGCTGCTGGCGATGTATCAGCCACTGTCGTTTCAATGAAGCACTGTCAATGAGAGCGGTCCGCCGCTACGCTGTGCCTGGCCTTGTCTTTGCCGCTCTGGTTGTGCTGCTGTTTTGGGGCGGATCAATGGTAGGAAAGTTGAACGGGCATTGGCACAGCTCCATATCTCTTGAAGAATATGTCCGATTACTGGGCAAGTAACCAAAAGGAAGAACTGTTATGGGCGTATATGCCAACACTGTAAGTATTACCCAGTTCACTGTAACGGGCGAATTGCCGGGAACTGATCAATTTCAATGGTTTTCAAAAAAACTGGCTGATCGCGGGTTCCAGTCGATAGAAAATTCCACTGAAGAGTCTTCTGAGGGGTGGACGCTGGTGGACAAGCCGGACGATGCCGCTTTTGAAGTACCATCCGATTTTTGGCGCGACAATTTTGTCCTATTTTCTCTTCGCCGGGATCAGCGAAAAATCCCGGCTGCAGTTCTTAAATCACACACTGCACGGGAAGAGGGTGCTTTTTTGGCCCAAAATCCTAACTTGAGACGGACTCCCAAGCATAAGCGTGAAGAGATTAAGGAACAGGCTCAACTGCGCTTGATGACCAGATGTCTCCCAGTCCCTTCAATAGTCGATGTTGTCTGGGATCAGAAGAGTGGCATATTAACACTTTACAGTCTTGGTACCAAAGTTATCGAGCGCTTTGAAGATCTCTTCCGCAAAACATTTGAAGGCTTCAGTCCTATCATTGTGCATCCGTATGCGCGGGCTCAGGCTTTGCTGAAAGGTCAGCAGCTTGACTCTTTGGAAGCAGCCAATCAGGCCGGTTCTGACTCTGTTGTTGCTTTAGTCCGAGAAAATCAGTGGCTTGGTTGGGAGTTTATGTTATGGCTGCTGCAGCGAGGAGTAAGCGGAGAGGGTGAGTTCTCCGTTTGTTGTCCCGGGCATATTGCGATCGGCGAAAAGTTTTCCGCCTGGATTGATGATAGAATTCAGTTGCAGGGTGGGGGGGAAGAAGGAGGCATTCAGAAAGTCACTGTTTCAGGTTCCCAGGACAGTTACCTTGAGGCCATATCTGCTCTCAAGGGGGGCAAACGGATTACCAGCGCAACGATCTGTATGGAGAAGGATGAGAACCCATGGAAATTGACTCTCAAAGGTGATACGTTTGGATTTGCATCTTTCAAATGCCCTCAGGTGCGTATTGAAAAAGATTCTACCGTAGATCAGATGAGTGAACGTGAAGCGGTTTTTTATGAACGGATGTTTCTTATGGACCAAGGGCTACAACTGTTTGACAGTTTATATACATCGTTTCTTACTGAGCGTCTGACCGATGCATGGAACGGGCGCTTACTGGCGATTCAAGCCTGGCTGAATGGAGAGTAGATAAATGAAATTCATTGATGAAGTAACATTGTTTGCAACTTCTGGGCATGGTGGTGCTGGTTGTGTCGCCTTCCGGCACGAAAAATTTATTGAATTCGGCGGACCAAGCGGCGGTGATGGCGGTAAGGGTGGCGATGTTATTTTCGAAGCAATCTCAGGACTTTCAACCTTGTTGGAGTTACGCCACAGGCCCCATCAAAAGGCTGAGAATGGTCATAACGGCATGGGCAAAAACCGCCATGGCGCGGGTGGTAAAGATCTGCTTATTAAGGTGCCGGTTGGAACAGTTATCAAGGATGCAGATACCGATGATATTCTGGCGGACCTCACAGAAAATGGTCAGCGCGTGATTCTGCTGAAGGGTGGCAGGGGAGGGCAGGGGAATGCCAGATTTGCCTCCGCTACCAACAAAGCTCCGAAATTTGCCCAGCCGGGGGAAGAACACGAGGAGCGCAAGCTTCGACTGGAATTGAAGCTGATGGCTGATGTCGGGCTTCTTGGATTACCAAATGCCGGCAAATCTTCACTTATCAGCAAGGTCTCTGCCGCTCGTCCCAAAATTGCTGATTATCCCTTTACTACCATGGTTCCATCACTAGGAGTTGTACCGTATAAAAATTATAAATCCTTTGTTATGGCCGATATTCCCGGAATTATCGAGGGGGCCAATGAGGGCGCCGGACTGGGTCATCGCTTTCTCAAACACCTGGAACGATCCGGTATATTGCTGCACCTGGTCGACATCTCCTGGATGCCGGAACGCGATCCACGGGCTGAATTCGAATCAATAAATAAAGAGTTGGCTCTTTTTAGCCCTGAATTGGCCGCAAAGAAACAGATTGTTGTTATTACTAAAATTGATCTCCCGCAAACCAGAGCAGAACTGCCTGCAATACAGGCCTGGTTCGAAGGGGAAGGTGTTACGGTTTTTCCCATCTCTTCTGCAACGGGCGAAGGGATAGACCTGTTACTGGACGAGATTGCCGGGCGTTTGTGGGGTCCGCCTGAAGAGGTGTGGTGATGAGGAAGGAACTGCTCAAAACAGTTAAACGAGTTGTAATTAAAATTGGTAGCAGGGTGCTGACCGACTCAGCAGGCGCCTTGGATATGGCTGTCATCGGTAGAATATGTGGTGAAATTGCAATTCTGCACCAAAAGGGTCTGCAAGTCATAGTTGTGTCCTCTGGAGCTATCGCGGCAGGCAGAAGCGAGCTGGGGCTGACAGATAAACCGCGAACAATTCCTCACAAGCAGGCAGCAGCAGCAGTTGGTCAGACCCGTTTGATGCTTGCATATGAAAAATCTTTGGCCCCCAATAATCTTAAAGCGGCCCAAGTTCTTTTAACCAGTGAAGACTTAAGCAGTCGCCAGCGTTTTCTTAATGCCAGGGCGACTCTTAATGCTCTGCTTAGTTTTGGAATAATACCTATAATTAACGAGAATGATACCGTTGTTGTTGAGGAAATCAAATTCGGTGATAATGATAACCTTTCTGCACTGGTTACCAATGTAGCGGAGGCTGATCTGCTATTGATTCTGACTGATATTGAGGGGTTTTACAGCGCAGATCCACATACTCACCCAGATGCGGTATTGATCCCCCTGATTAATGGAGTCACTCGCGAGGTAGAACGAGCAGCCGGTGGTTCCGGATCAACAGTCGGTACCGGTGGCATGGCAACTAAGGTTGCAGCAGCCAAGAAGGCCGGTAAAAATGGCGTTTCAACCATTATGGTGTCAGGAAAGTTGAACGGGATTATTGTCTCTGCCCTTCAGGGAGAGGATGTGGGTACTCTATTTCTGCCCTCTGGTATAGGGCTTAATCGTAGGAAACATTGGATTGCGTATACACTTAAGCCGTCTGGTAGAATAACTGTGGATGATGGAGCACGGAATGCGCTGCTCAAGAAAGGTAAGAGTCTGCTCCCTTCTGGAGTTGTCAAGGTGGAGGGACGGTTTGAACGGGGGGCGTGTATCAGGCTGTATGGATTGGATGGCGTTGAGTTTGCCCGAGGGTTGTCAGACTATTCCAGCGCTGAGTCTGTCAGGTTGATTGGATGTAATAGCACGGAAATAGAGAGTATTCTAGGGTATCACTACGGAGATGTGCTTATTCATCGGGATAACCTGGTCTTGCTTTAGTATGTAAAGTCCTCAGAGAATGCTATCTCTGAGGACTTCTTTAACAATAGATTTGTTATTGTCTCTGCACTACAGTAGAAGCGCGCGCAGTAAAGATATCTTTTCTTTGTAGGCTGTTGTTTACTATTTCAAGACGCCCTCGTAATTCCTGCCCAACTTCACTGTCCTCTCGCACCTTTACTTCCATATCAAATTCTACGAGTTTGCCCATTTCAATTTGATCAACTTTGAAGACAATCGTTCCATTTGCCTCCTGTTTTAGTGCAGAGTCCTTAGTTCCCTGAAAATCAACCTGGGTGGGGAGTTTAAGTCTTACCGTCAAATTTCGAGCCGTCAATGAACCTGCATTGAGAACAGTTACATGGTAGTTAAGTTTTTCGCCTGGAGTGACTTTTGGTTTTGCAAGTTTTGCAACACTGCGTACAAGTGGTGCAGAGCTGACCAGGATGGTTTCTTTCTGAAAACTTATATCACTAAATTTTGTTGATACTGCTTTAACCATCATGGGGGAACGATTGCCATCAACCATTTCAGCAGGCATTCTGAATACTATATTCCCCTTAAATGTTTCACCTGCAGCAAGCTGAAGTCGAGTTATGTTTTCATCAGGTTTGTTTGCTCTGACCAGAATTGCTCTGTATTCTTTGGCTGCCGCTATAGTTAGCAAAAAATCTTCGTTATTTTTACCGTTGTTAGAAATCTCAATCGGCATATTCCCATTACTGCCAACAGGGAACGGTTCATCGACTCCATTCAGAGAGATAGTGACATTTATACTTGATCTGGCAATTTTCTCAGCTTGCAGGCGTTCCTGCTCAGCCTTCGCTTTAGCTGCCAGCTCCATCTCCAGTTTCAGTTTTGCAGCACGTTCACGTGCAAGAGCGTCAGAGCGTACTTTGCTGGCTGCAATTTGCAGCGTCTTGTCTGCGCCAAGAACCTCACCCTTTTGATAGCGATTAGCCAATATCTTTAATTCATCTTCTAGGGATGTCTTAAGTCCGCTTTCAGGAAACTCGGTTGTAAACAGGACAGTTGACTTTGCCGCACGTTCATAATTCCCTGATTTAAGGCTGGCGCGAGCAATCAGAAGAAGGGTTACATCCCTGAGTGGTGAGTCAGGGAAAGCCTGATTTAATTGATCACATTTATCAATGGTTAGCAGATAATCTTTCTGTTGGTAAGCATTGAAGGCCTCCACAAATACAGTGGAATCATCAATTTCATTGGCGTTTCCACGAGCGAAAGAAATTAAAATGAAGATCAGTGCCAGAATGAGCTGTGTTATGTTTCTGGTAACGTTTTTCAAGTTTAGTCCACAAAACTCTTTAATTTTTTACTGCGACTTGGATGGCGTAATTTGCGTAAGGCTTTTGCCTCTATCTGACGGATGCGCTCGCGTGTCACCTCAAAATCCTGACCAACTTCTTCAAGAGTGTGATCACTCTTCTCACCGATGCCAAACCTCATTCTGAGAACTTTTTCCTCGCGCGGTGTCAATGTAGCCAGCACTTTTGCAGTGCTTTCAGAAAGATTGTTCTTAATAACTGCTTCAATCGGGGAAATAACACCTTTGTCCTCAATAAAATCGCCTAAATGAGAATCCTCTTCTTCTCCGATTGGGGTTTCAAGTGAAATTGGCTCTTTGGCAATCTTAAGGACCTTACGCACCTTGTCGAGTGGCAGCTGCATACGTTCAGCAATCTCTTCTGGGGATGGCTCGCGGCCGTTTTCCTGTACTAATTGGCGGCTGGTGCGGATCAGTTTGTTTATGGTTTCGATCATGTGGACCGGAATGCGGATTGTACGAGCCTGGTCGGCAATGGCACGGGTAATGGCCTGACGGATCCACCAGGTGGCATAGGTGGAAAACTTGTAGCCGCGCTGGTATTCAAATTTATCGACAGCCTTCATCAGGCCGATGTTTCCTTCCTGAATGAGATCTAGAAACTGCAGTCCTCGATTTGTATATTTCTTTGCTATTGACACGACCAGGCGCAAGTTTGCCTCGATAAGTTCACTTTTAGCAATTCGGGCCTTGCACTCACCCTCTTCAATAGCCTTAAGCGCCGCAGCAAGATCGCGGGCCTTGAAACCGGACTCTTGCTCGACCTTCTGGATTTTATGAGCAGCGCTACGAAGACGCTTCTCCATTTTTACTGTTTCTTCTTCATCCAGTTTTAGTTTGCTGAGTTCGGCTGTACATTTATCGTCTTCATTTTGCAGTTTATCAAGCAGCACCTTGAGCTTTTCCAGAGGGATCAGCTTCTCAAGGTCTGATAATTCGGATTGTAATTTATCCACTTTGCCGGACAGTTCCTTAAGGCGCTCGGCAACCTTGTTAGTGTGGCGATCTTTTAATCTCAATGATTTAAGAAGATCAGCCTGATGGTCTTTTCCATCCCGCAACTTTTTATCGAGTTCTTTTTTCTTTGCAGGAGATTTTGCTGCTGCAGCAGCATCAGAAAGCTCAATTAAAAATGAATCCTGTGCGGCAATTGCATCAATAATTTCAAGCATCCTGGTTTTCTGTACATCTTCTTCATCTTCTTCAAGTTCTTCTTCTTCTACTTCTTTGCTCACTTCCGAAGGATTGATCTGGAATTTACGAAGACGTTCGCCCAGTGAGAGAACTTCCTTGACAGTGATTGGAGTATTGAGGATTACGCTGCCAACATCGCGCTCGCCATCTTCGATTCTTTTAGCAATTTCGACTTCACCCTCACGTGTAAGGAGAGAAACTGAACCCATTTCACGCAGATACATGCGGACAGGATCACTGGTACGTCCGATAGAACCAGGTTCGAACTCAACTTCTTCTGATTCACCTTCAGCCTCTTCATCTTCGTCAAGATCGCTCTTCATCTTCGGGATCTTGATCTTTTGGGCTGAATCCACTATTTCTATGTCCATGTCTCCAAACATACCCATAACGTCTTCAATCTGGTCTGTGGCAATGTCCGGAGGAAGAATGTCATTGACCTCATCAAAAGTCAAAAAACCCTTTTCCTTGCCGATATCTATCAGCTGTTTAACGTCATCCATGTTTTTCTTTGCCATGTGTATTCACCTCAAGGGAGCAGCATTTATGGTTAAAGCTTTGATTTTCGTGTGCGCAGAGCATCCGCCTGCTTTAGAAGAAGGCTGTATTCATCACTGCTTGGGTCTAGTATCGACAGACGGGCGGCAATATCCTTAATCGAAGCAAGCTGTTTTTTTTCATTACTCCGGGTACATTGATTTAAAACGGATCGCCAATCGATGTCAGCCAGATAAGCCTCTGAAACCATTATACGGGAAAAGAGTGCTTTTTGTTCAGGCTTTTCAAGTATTTCAGCCAGATGACATAAAGTCTGGCTATTCTCTGAATCGGCCAAGCTGTTGAGCACAAGTCGAGCTAATTCAAGATAATCATTGCTAAAGATTGTTTCAAGGCCATTTCGCACTATTTCTTCACGTGCTTCAGGGTAATTAAGTAATAAAGCAAGAAGGGTATCCTGAATATTGTCAGCCGGCTGAGTGGCTGTACTTTCATTTACCAGAGATTCTTGATGCGGAAGTTTACCCCCCCCCATCCGCTTTCGAAATGCATGATTTGTTATTCCCAGCAGTCTGCAAATTTCCTTTTCATATAAATCACGCTCTATCGAGTCAGCAATTTTACGGAAACGGGGAACAATGTCGTCTATTATCCTGACTTTGCTGTCAACACTGTCCGGAGGTGTTTCCGCTAATAGAGTACGTACAAAATATTCAAAAGCGGGTCGCGCCTTATCGCGAAGAGCAATAAATTCCTCAGCCGTATGTGCCGTAAGAAAACTGTCTGGATCGTCACCAGCCGGTAATGAAATTACATAAGCAGGAATGCGTTGTTCAAGAAACAGCTCCATAGAACGGATGGTTGCTTTTTTTCCTGCATTATCGCTGTCGAACAGAGTGTAGACGCGTGCAGCATGTCGTTTTATAAGTCCGGCGTGGGTGCCGGTAAGGGCAGTTCCACAGGTAGCAACAACATTTTTGACTCCAGCCCGGTACAGCGCCAGATGATCAAAATAACCCTCTACAATAATTACAGAATTTCCGGTTCTAATAGTTGGTAATGCTATGTCCAGCCCGAAAAGAACAGAGCTCTTGTGATAGAGAGGTGATTCGGGTGAATTGATATACTTCGGAAGTGTTGTATCCAGCACTCTTCCGGCAAAAGCGATTACCTGTCCACGCGCATCCTTGATAGGGAAGATCAGGCGGTTGCGGAAAAGATCGTACCAACCGGAATCGGATTTACGAATTATACCGAGTTTAAGCGCCGCATCTAAATCAATACCATTGTTTTTTAGATGTTTTACCAGCCCATCACGCCGGTCTGGTGCAAAGCCTAGCTGGTAGACATCAGAGATATCAGCCTCTACGGAGCGATTTGCCAGATACTGCCGCGCTGGTTCCCCCTCCTGACCGTTCAGAAGTACAGAGCGGTAATAGGAAGTTGTCAGGTCATTAATGCGTTTGAACTGAGTATATTCATCCTGCGTTTTTATTTCGGATGGTGTAAGCTGCCGCTCCTCAATTTCTATTCCGGATTTTCTTGCTAGCAGCTTGACCGCTTCAGGAAAGCTGAGTCCCTCCATCTTCATGATAAAAGAGAAAGCGTTGCCACCTTCACCGCAGCCGAAACAGTGGAAAATCTCTCGCGCCGGATTTACATTGAATGACGGAGTCTTCTCGGCGTGAAACGGGCAAAGGCCAAGGAAATTGCCGCCAGCACGGCGTAAGGAAACATAGTCTGAAACAACTTCAACAATAGAAATCCGTTCAGCAACTTCGCGTACCTTCTCTTCAGGGATCATTTCTTCTGGCCATTGGCGTCACGCCATTCCGAGAGGAAACGATCACCAGTATGAGCCAGCATGTTAGCGGACTCTGATGACCGGATCTTGTTCCGGATCTGCTCAGGCATAAATCCCGAAGAAGCTATACTAAAAACCATGCAGAGTAACAGTGCTCCTTCGGCAACGCCTATAAATAAACCGCCAAGTCTATTCAGGCTGCCCAGCATGACAAGCCGCAGGGCAGCGGTTATTACATTGCCAATAATATGGGCAGAGATCCCACTGATCAGCAAGATGATGACGAAAGCAAGGAACGAAGAAAGATGCGCCGGCAGGTGAAGCACACTTTTTATCGGCAATGCAAGAAGCGGGTAAAAACGAAATGCAAGCCATCCGCCAAACAGAAGACCCGTCAGAGAAGATGCCTCATTGACAAGCCCACGGACCAAGCCTTTGACCGCAAAAAAACAGAGAACAGACAGAATAATGATATCAATAAGATTCATATTAGTGCCATGACCAATTTACAAAGAAGGGGCAATCTCAATGAAAGCCCCTTGACAGTCTAATTATTACTGAACATTCTTTCAGCACATTCAAAACACTAGGCAAGTAGTCTCCGGACAGCATCACTTACAACCTTTCCGTCAGCTTTGCCAGCGGTAAGAGGGGTGACTGCCTTCATTACCCGTCCCATGTCCTTGACGCCCTGCGCAGATATATCCTGAATCGTCCGGATGATAAGTGAATCAATTTCATCAGGGCCCAACTGAGTCGGCAGGAACTCAAGCAGGATGGCCAGCTCTAATTCCTCTTTCTCGGCAAGTTCAATACGGTTCCCTTCGCGAAACATGCGTATTGACTCGCGGCGTTGTTTGGCTAGTGAAGATATTACATCAATAACTGCCTGATCATTTAGTTCCGTGCGGGTATCAATCTCCCGGTTTTTAATCACGGCATTAACCATGCGGACAGCCGAAAGGCGCAGGGTATCCCGCGCCTTCATGGCTGCTTTCATCGCATCGTTTAACTGTTCTTTTAACGTCATACAGTTTGTTCCCGATCCCGGTAGAATGCTAGTCGATCATTTTACGCTGCTTTTTAAGTGCACGTTTACGAGCGGCGATGGCCTTCTTCTTGCGTTTAATACTTGGTTTCTCGAAATGCTCACGCTTACGGACTTCGGAAAGAATTCCCGCTTTCTCGCACTGTTTTTTAAACTTCTTCAGTGCCATTTCAAACGGCTCGCTATCCTTTATTTTTACTCCCGGCATGTAAAATCACCTCCCGTCCATTAGTCGTTCAGATAAATTAATATGTTGTCATCAATAGAAAAATTGAGAGTTGTGTACAATAACACACTGTGCAACTTTGTCAATAAACAAATGTATAAAAAGGGTCAAGGGTTAAGTGGCAAGGATCTCGAAGCCTTCTCAGCAATACCAGATGTTCCAAACCTTCTCCGCAACTCATTGTAAACATCTTCTGGAGGAATGTCCTGGTGTCCGAGCAGAACAAGAAGATGAAAGATAAGATCGGTTATTTCATAAACAACTTCGTCACGTGCGCCTCCTTTTGCAGCAATGACGACTTCAGTTGCCTCTTCACCGATCTTCTTTAGTATTTTATCAATCCCCCCCCGCATGAGGGAGGTGGTATAGGAGGAGCCGTCGGCCGGATTTGCCTTGCGGTCAAGTATGACCTGATAGACGGCCTGGAGGATATCATCTTCATTCTTCATAAACGCACCTCCACCCCTTTGTTACGGAGATATTCCTTTGCCTCGCCGATGGTGTATTCCCTGTAGTGGAATATTGACGCGGCGAGACAGGCGCTGGCTCCGGCGGTAGTAAAGCCATCGTAGATATGTTCCAGATTACCGACGCCACCTGATGCGATGACAGGGATTGAAACAGCGTCCACTACAGCACGTGTTAGTTCAAGATCATAGCCGTCTTTTGTACCATCGCAATCCATGCTTGTCAGAAGAATCTCGCCTGAGCCGTAAGCTTCCATCAAGGCTGCCCATTCGACAGCATCAAGCCCGGTCGGTTTGCGACCACCATGGGTATAGACCTGCCACCGTTTTTCACCCGGTACCCGGCGGGCGTCTATGGCAACAACTGTGCATTGCGAGCCGAAGCGTTCGGCGGCTTCGCGTACAAAATCAGGGCGGTCTACCGCGGCGGTGTTAATCGATGTTTTGTCTGCGCCGGCATTGAGGAGGCGGCGGATGTCCTCTACGCAGCGGATTCCGCCACCCACGGTCAGCGGCATAAATACGCGCTCAGCAGTACGACGCACTACGTCAACAATCGTGTCACGCTGGTCGGAGGAAGCAGTAATGTCCAAAAAGGTCAGCTCGTCGGCTCCCTCCAGATCATAGCGTTCTGCAATTTCGACCGGATCACCGGCATCGCGCAGTTCCAAAAACTGGACACCCTTGACGACGCGGCCCCCTTTTACATCAAGGCAGGGAATGATACGTTTGGTCAACATTTCCAGATTTTTCCTTTTGTGAGTGCAATCGCCTCGTTCAGCCTTATAGCTCCGGTATAAACCGCTTTGCCGGTGATGACGCCGGAAACTCCGCAGGATTCGATGGCCATCAGATTCTGAATATCTTTTAGAGACGAAACACCGCCGGACGCAATGACCGGAATGGAGATGGACTCAGCCAGTCCCTTGGTTGCTTCCAGATTTGGCCCCTGCAGCATACCGTCACGACTGATATCAGTGTAGATTATAGCCGAGACACCGAAACCCTCGAACTTTTTGGCAAGATCAACAGCGGTAACGTCGGTCAACTCGGCCCACCCCTGGACGGCTACCATGCCATTTTTTGCATCGATACCTACAACAACCTGCCCGGGAAATTTTGCACAGGCTTCGCGTACCAGCTCAGGATTCCTCTGGGCTGCGGTGCCGATAATAACCCGAGAAAGTCCAAGCGACAGATATGCCTCAATAGTAGCAATGTCCCTGATACCGCCTCCAAGTTGGGCCGGAATGGTGATGGCTTTGAGGATCGCCTCAATGGCTCCCTTGTTTTTTGGTTGACCGGCAAAGGCACCATCAAGGTCCACGATATGAAGCAGTTCTGCACCCTGGTCCTGCCATTCGCGAGCCTGAGCACCGGGGTTGTCGCTGAAAACTGTATCCTTATTCATTAGTCCTTGTTCCAGGCGGACGCAATTTCCTTCTTTAAGGTCTATGGCGGGTATTACGATCATTTTAGCTCCGCAAAATTTTTCAGGATTTGCAGGCCGATTGCCTGCGATTTCTCCGGGTGAAACTGGGTGGCGACGACATTATCTTTCCAGATTGAAGAACAGAATTCGATACCGTAGTCAGTAGTTGTCGCGATCACACCACTGTCATCCGGTTTGACGTAATAGGAATGGACAAAATAGACGTTGCTGCCATCAACAATGCCATTAAAGGCTGGTGGACGGCGTTTGAAGCAGAGTTGATTCCAGCCCATTTGCGGTACTTTGAGTTTTTGACCAGCTACCGTCATCTGGTCCGGAAAGCGAAGAACATGCCCTGGAATAACATTCAGTCCCCTATACAGACCAAACTCGACGCTGTCAGTAAAAAGCAGCTGCATTCCGACGCAGATTCCCAGGAAGGGCCTTCCTTCCCCGATAACCTTCAGGATAGGCTCGACAAACCCACTCTGTTCCAGATTGTGCATGCAGTCGCGAAAAGCGCCTACACCAGGCAGTACTACCCTTTCAGCCTGGAGAACAACCTTCGGATCATCGGTGATAATTGCTTCACTGCCGATCTTTTCAAATCCTTTTTGTACGGAGCGGAGGTTGCCCATTCCGTAGTCAATAATGGCGATCATTTTATTCCGCTCTTGTTAAGGTGGGGGCCATATTTTTTATCAGTACCCTTAATGTGATTGACCAACCAATCCTGCAGAAAATTAATTACGTCCTGGGCAATCAGTGGTTCGCCGGCATTGAATTTGCCAATCAGTTCGGTGACCTGGTCAAGCAGTTTCTTGTGCAAGGCCTTATGCTGGGTCTCTTCAGGGTAGTGAGTTTGAGCAAAATTGCGCTCCTCGTCGGCAAAGTGGTTGACAGTGTATTCGGCAAGACCGTTTAATACACGACCGACCGCCTCCTTACTCTTTTTCTGCTGCATGGCATCGGCCAGGTCATTAACCATATTGAAGAGTACTTTGTGTTGCTCATCATATTTTGAAACGCCGGTGGCAAAGGAAGCATCCCACTCCAGTGCTTTTGACAGGCGGAACTTTCCAACAAGTTCATGCAGGTTGTCAACCTCCCTGGCAAGCGTGGTGGTGGCCTGAGTTGTACTCCGGGAGTTTTCTACATTCCGGTTAACAACATCAGTGATCATCTGGATATTGTTGGTGATCTCCTGAGTTGTAGCGGTCTGCTCTTCAGCTGCAGTTGCAACCTGACTGATCTGCATGGTCAGTTCATTGATCTTGTTGAGAATGTCTTCCAATGCTTCGCCTGAACGGGTTGTCTCAGCAGTACCCCGTTTAACCTCGTCAACCCCCTCGGACATGGAATCTACAGCACTCTGAGTTTCATTTTGAATGGCTTTGATCATTGCAGCAATTTCTTTCGTTGCCTTGGTGGTGCGTTCTGCCAGAGCCCGAACCTCATCGGCAACAACCGCAAAACCGCGCCCCTGTTCGCCGGCTCTGGCCGCTTCGATTGCGGCATTGAGGGCCAGGAGGTTGGTTTGATCAGCAATGTCCTGAATTGTGCTGACAATTGCGCCAATCTGATCGGAGCGCTGTCCCAATCCTTCAACCGTTTGGGATGATATGTTTACGCGTTGCGCAATGTTTTCCATCAGGCGGGAACTGCTCTGGACAAGCTGTGAGCCGCTGTGGGTCTGTTCGGTTGCCTTCTGTGCGCTCTCGGCGGCGTATAGACAGTTGCGAGCAATGTCACCGGACGTGGCGGACATCTCTTCACTGGCAGTGGCGATGGTACTGGCCTGAATGGCGACATCTTCGGCAGCAGAGGCCATTGCGTCGGTTGTTGAACGGACCATTACAACCGAATCACGCACCGTGTCAGCGACGGAAAAGAATTGACGCATCGCCTTGTTCATGTCGGTCATCATGGTATTAAAGGCGGTCGCAAGTCGTACAAAGTCACCACCACCGGTAACGTCCGCCCTGACGGAGAGGTCGCCACCAGCAGCCTTTTCGAGGGCAGTAATGATTCCTGCAAGAGGTTTGAGCAAATTGTTGCAGATGAATCCGAGTAAGGCTGACATTACAACAAGCACAACAGTGCCGATCAGGGTCGCTATCCAAAGCTCGTTATCAGGGTTCAGAGCAGTGGCTGCAACTACAGCAATGATAACACTAATGGCATTGCCGAGGATAATACGCAGAGTAAAAGACATGGTGTGCTCCTTTTGATGTGGTAAATTAGGCTGACAATTAGTTGCTACCTAAGCAATCCTTGAAAAGTCAGCAATACGGCCGAACATACGGGCGATGGCGGTAAGCATAGCCAGGCGGTTGGCACGTACCCGCTGGTCTTCTGCCATAACCATGACCCGATCAAAAAAAGCATCCACCGGCCCCCTCAAAGTAGCGATTTCGGTCAGGGCATCAAGCCAGTAACCGGCTGCTACCCTGGTTTCAACTGAGGCTTTAACTGCCAGGAAAGCCTCGTACAATGCACTTTCTGCCGTGTCCTCGAACAGTGTCGGGTCTATCGGTGCATCAGTCCCATCTTTGATGATGTTGCCGACACGCTTGAAGGCAACGGCCAGTGGTTCAAAGTCGGAATGGGTGGCAAACTCGGCAAGGGCGACAATACGGGCCTTTACGTCTACCAGTTCATCAAATCCGGCAGAAACCGCTGCATCAACCGCATCTCCAGAAAAATCATTACCCAGCAGATTGATAAATCTGGCGCGGAAATACTCCAGTATTTCGCCGGCAACCTGTTCCCGGGGGCGGGTCAGTTTTGCGGACAGCAGTTCAAGAGCCTTATCAATCAATACTGAAAGAGACAGACGGTAGCCCCTGTCCAGGATGATACTGATGATACCAATGGTCGCGCGTCTTAGGGCGTATGGATCAGCGGCACCTGTCGGAATTAACCCCACACTGAAACAACCGCAGATTGTATCGAGCTTGTCAGCTATAGAGACGAAGGCGCCAATATCAGATGTCGGCAGTTCACCGCCGGCCTGGGTTGGCAGGTAGTGCTCGGCAATGGCCGCAGCCACGGCCGCATCCTCTCCTTCCAACAGGGCGTATTCTCGCCCCATGATGCCCTGTACCTCAGGAAACTCTCCAACCATTGCGGACACCAGGTCGGCCTTGCAGAGCCAGGCGGCCCTTGCAGTTTGTGTTGTGACGGCAGGGTTGAGTCTCACTGCAAGACCCTCGGCCAGTGTCCGGAAACGCTCCATCTTTTCGAAGGAGGTGCCGAGCTTCTGCTGGTAGACTACCTTTTTGAGGGCCTCGACACGCTCGTCCAGCTTGACTTTTTTGTCCTCCTCAAAGAAAAAACGGGCGTCGGACAGGCGGGCGCGAAGAACACGTTCGTTGCCCTTAACCACGACCGAAGGATCGTCCGTCAAGGTGTTGTTGATTGTAATGAAACCGGGCAGCAGTTTGCCGTTTGCGTCTACGATGGAAAAGTAGCGCTGGTGGCTGCGCATGGAGGTGATCAGCACCTCTTTTGGTACTTCAAGGAATTCCTCCGAGAATGTGCCGTGCACCGCACTGGGGTACTCCACCAGAAAGCTGACCTGCTCCAGCAGTTCCTCATCGGGCAGCAGGTGACCACCAGCAGCTATTGCTACGCGGTGGGTCTCTCGGCGAATTATCTCTTTGCGCCGTTCCTGATCCGGGATGACAAAATGGCGCTCACATTCTTCAAGGTAGCTTGCATAATCACGAACCGGAAAGGAGGTGTTGGCCATAAAACGGTGGCCGCGTGATACTGTGCCACTGGTGATGTTGCCGAATTCGAAAGGTACAACAATGCCGGCAAACAGCGCTACTATCCAGTGGACCGGACGGGCGAAGCGTACGTCAAGATCACCCCAGCGCATGGATTTTTTAAAAGGGATGTCATTGATCAGTTTGGGCAGGATTTCCGAGAGCAGCTCATGAGTCGGTCGTCCGGTCTCTGTCCGGGTGATTGAGATATATTCACCCTTGTCAGTTTTAACGATCTGAATGGCGGAAACATCGACTCCCTGTCCGCGGGCAAATCCCTCAGCGGCTTTAGTCGGTTTGCCGTCGGCATCGTAGGCCGCTTTGATTGATGGTCCGGTGGCAGTGATCTCGGCATCCGGCTGCACAGTCGGAATACCTTTGACCACCAAGGCCAGTCGCCGCGGTGTGGCCATGGTCTTGACTTCACCGAATGTCAGGCGGGCGGTTGCCAGCTCGCGGATGATAATGGCTTCCATTTCGGCCATGGCGCGAGGGATGAATCCGGCCGGAATCTCTTCGGTGCCTATTTCAAGAAAAAGTTCTTTAGTGCTCATCGGGCCGCACCTCCTTTCAAAAGAGGGAAGCCGAGTCTTTCGCGCATCCTCAGGTATCCTTCGGCGCAGATGCGGGCCACGTTGCGGACACGGCCGATATACGAGGCGCGCTCGGTGACCGAGATGGCTCCACGTGCATCCAGCAGGTTGAAAGTGTGGGAACATTTCATGACATAATCATAGGCCGGCAGAACCAGCTCTTTTCCAGCCAGTCGCAGGCACTCATTCTCGTACATCGTAAAGAGTTGCAGCAGCATATCTACATCAGCCTCTTCAAAGTTGTGTTTCGAAAACTCCACCTCGCTTTCATGGTGGATATCGCCGTATTTGATCCCTTTGACCCACTCCAGATCGTAGACATTGTCCACACCCTGCAGGTACATGGCGATGCGTTCGCAGCCATAGGTGATCTCGGATGGAATCGGTTTCAGGTCAATCCCTCCGGCCTGTTGGAAGTAGGTAAACTGGGTGATCTCCATGCCGTCCAGCCAGACTTCCCATCCTAGTCCCCAGGCACCCAAGGTCGGTGATTCCCAGTCATCTTCTACGAAGCGGATGTCATGTTTGGCAGGATCAAGACCGAATGAGCGAAGCGAATCCAGGTAAAGGTCAAGGATGTTAAGCGGCGAGGGCTTCATGATGACCTGAAATTGGTAGTAGTGTTGCAGTCGGTTGGGGTTTTCGCCGTAACGACCGTCTGTGGGACGGCGGGACGGCTCAACGTAAGCTACGTTCCATGGTTCTGGCCCGAGTACGCGCAGAAAGGTGGCCGGGTTAAAGGTGCCGGCACCCTTTTCTGTATCATACGGCTGTTGGATGATGCACCCCTGTTTGGCCCAATAGCCCTGTAGGGAGAGGATAAGATCTTGAAATGTCACGCATGTACCTCCGGATGGGGAGTGTGATTGAGTGGAGCAGAAAAGAAATGTATCTAGCTCAGATAAACTGGATAAGCGCGTCAACGAACTTAGTCTTTTGCCAAAAGCCTCAAAAAAATAAATTCTGACTTGCTAATAGCAGAAATTGCGGCTTCGGTCAAGGTTCCCAAAGGAGTGCTGCAACCGGGCAGGCTTTTATACACCGTCCACAGGCGTTACAGAGCTCTGGGTGGATGATCACGGCGTTTTTGTGAAAGCGGATTGTTTCCAGGGTGATTATTTTATGAGGGCAGGCAGCTACGCATTGGCCGCAACCGGTGCAGATAGTTACATTGACTTTCGGCACAATGTGAACACCTTCTAAAGTCCTAACTCCATCTGCTTCCATGTAAACTCACGTTTTGTCTGCTTGCTGTTAAAAGGGTAATAGCGAGGGCACTTGGCGACTACGGCATTTGCCATCTGCTTGCAAGTGCGGCGGCAGGATGTGCAGAGTTTGTTAGGCGTACGGGGGGAAGCATTTATTTGTTTTGATTTCATATGTTACCGAACTGACATCCGAGGATCTGAAACCTCGGATGTCTCTGTTTTATTGGTACGTTCGAGTTATTTAACAAACCTGATCCAGCCAAATTCATCCTTCAGCTTTCCGGTCTGGATGCCTGTCAGTGTGTCATACAGGCGCCTGGTGATTTCTCCGACATTGCCGCCGGTCAGCTGCAGGCATTCATCTTTGTAGCAGAGCTTTCCGACCGGTGTGATAACTGCAGCGGTTCCGCTGCCGAAAGCCTCGGTTACTTTACCTGATCTGATGTCTGCCATCAGGTCGTTTACGTCGATCTTCCGCTCTTCCACAGTATAACCAAGAGTTGGAGCCAGTTTCAGCACCGAATCGCGTGTTACACCCGAAAGGATCGATCCGTCCAAAGGGGCGGTAACAATATGACTGCCATAGGCGAAGAACATATTCATGGCGCCGACTTCCTCAATATAGCGCCTCTCCCGGCCATCCAGCCAGAGCACCTGGTCATACCCTTTTTTCTTGGCCTCAAGCCCGGCTTTAAGTGAACTTGCATAGTTGCCGCCTGTTTTTGCCTCGCCGGTCCCTCCCGGTACAGCCCGGACATAATGGTCTTCCACCATAATATTGATAGGGTTGAAACCGGCGGCGTAATAAGCGCCGACCGGGGAGAGAATGACAAAGAAATAATAGTGATTGGAAGGATGGACACCCAAAATCGGTTCTACGGCTATCGTCGCCGGACGAATATAGAGTGATGTGCCGTCAGCGGTTGGTATCCAGTCACGCTCCAGAGAAACCAACTGCTCGATTCCATTAAGAAACAGCTCTTCCGGTATTTCCGGTATACAAACACGATCACCGGACTGGTTGAAACGGCGCGCATTCATCTCCGGTCGGAACAGGGCTACGTGGCCGTCAGCCCATTTATAGGCCTTGAGCCCTTCAAATATTTCCTGAGCATAATGGAAAACCGTACAGGACGGGTCAAGCACAAAAGGAGCGTAAGGCTCGATCCGGGCGTCATGCCACCCCTGATCAGCCTTCCACTCTACTACCAGCATGCGATCGGTGAAATATTTGCCAAAGCCCAGCTGAGATTGGTCGGAAATCTTGGTTTTCATCTTCTCAGCCGGCAACGGAACTATTTTTATATCCATAATTAATGCCCCCAGTATCAATAAACACTGTTGTTTACTTATCATAAACAGCAGGTTGCGGCAAGGCAAAATCCAGCCCCGGTAAACCGGGTGAAGTGCGTTAACGAACTTATTCCCAGCAAAAACCTGTAGAAATTAATTTTTAACTTACCAGCCCCGATAAATCGGGATAAGTGCGTTAACAAAATTATTTCCTGCAAAAATCCACAGAAAATAATTTCTAACTTACTAATTGACAAAATCAGACCAATCTGTTTTAGTGCCGCCATTACCGTTCATAACTATTTAAAATAACTGAATAATTTTAGTTTTGCTAAATAAATTTACCAAGGAGAATATCTACATGGAAAAATACCGGTTTCGTAAGGTCATGGCGGCAAATAGAGGCGAGATTGCCATACGTATCTTTCGTGCCTGCACAGAATTGGGCATCGGCACGGTGGCACTATATTCTGAAGAGGATAAACTTTCGCTGCATCGTTACAAGGCTGACGAAGCATATCTGATCGGTAAAGGGAAGTCACCGATCGACGCCTATCTTGGCATTGACGAGATTATTGCTCTGGCGCTCAGGGCAGATGTTGATGCAATCCACCCCGGCTATGGATTTCTGGCGGAGAATGCCGAATTTGCAGAGGAGTGCCGGGTAAACGGCATAACCTTTATCGGTCCTTCCGCAGATATGATGCGTTCATTGGGGGATAAAGTTTCCGGGAGGAGAGCGGCGATTGCTGCTGGTGTCAATGTGGTTCCCGGGACGGATGATCCAATCGAAAAAGAAGAGGACGCACTGATCTTTGCCAAGGAACATGGCTATCCGATCATTATTAAGGCGTCAGCAGGGGGCGGCGGGCGCGGGATGCGCGTGGCAAATAACAAAAAAGAACTGCTTGAGGGACTTGTTGCGGCCAGTAGTGAGGCCAAGGCCTCTTTTGGTAATGCGGAGGTCTTTCTGGAGCGATACCTGGCGCACCCGAAACATATAGAAGTCCAGGTGCTGGGCGACAACTACGGAAACCTGGTGCATTTTTTCGATCGGGATTGCTCTGTTCAGCGCCGTCATCAGAAGGTGGTTGAATTTGCACCGTCACTCTCCCTGACCCAGACCCAGCGTGAGGAACTCTGCACTGCGGCGCTTAAAATAGCGGGACATGTCAAATATCGCAACGCCGGTACTATTGAATTCCTTGTCGATCAGGAAGGAAAACACTACTTCATTGAAATGAACCCCCGCATTCAGGTTGAACATACCGTTACCGAAATGATTACCGGTCGCAATCTGGTGCAGAACCAGATCCTGGTAGCCTGCGGACACAAACTCTCTGATCCGGAGATAAATATCCCGTCGCAGAGTGCCATCGATATGCGAGGTTACGCCATTCAGTGTCGTATTACCACCGAAGATCCGGCTAATAATTTTGCCCCGGATTTCGGAACCTTGACTACTTACCGCTCGGCCGCCGGTTGTGGAATCCGTCTGGACGCCGGTAATGCTTTTACCGGTGCCAAGATAACTCCACACTATGATTCACTGTTGGTCAAGGTAAGTTCCTGGGGGCTCAACTTTTCAGACGCTGCCAATATCATGAATCGTGCCTTGCAGGAGTTCCGTGTTCGTGGTGTTAAGACAAACATCGGTTTCCTTGAAAACGTCGTTACGCACCCGGTTTTTCTGCGAGGTCAGTGCGATACCTCATTTATCGAAAAACATCCGGAATTGCTTCACTTCCGCGAAAAGCAGGATCGTGCCAGCAAGGTACTGAATTTCCTCGGTGACGTAATTGTCAATGGCTCTCCAGGTGTGGCCAAGCCACTCAAATCCTCAGAGCTGATTGAGGCGCGAGTCCCGAACGTAGATACTACCAGACCACGTCCTGCCGGCAGCAAGGATCTTTTCATGCATTTGGGTGCCGAAGGGCTCTCTAAATGGATTCTGGAACAGAAAAAACTGCTGATAACTGACACCACCATGCGCGACGCCCACCAGTCGAATCTGGCAACCCGCGTACGCAGCTATGATATCCTTAAAATAGCCGAACCGACATCATATCTGGGCTCCGACCTGTTTTCTCTGGAGTGCTGGGGTGGAGCAACCTTTGATGTTTCGATGCGCTTTTTGAAAGAAGACCCATGGCAACGGCTTCACAAACTGTCTGAACAGGTCCCGAATATTCTGTTCCAGATGTTGCTGCGCGGTTCAAATGCAGTTGGCTATACCAATTACCCTGATAATGTTGTCCAGAAGTTCGTTGAAGAGGCGGCTGACTCCGGTGTTGATATCTTCCGTATTTTCGACTCGCTCAACTGGACAACCGGTATGAAGGTCGCAATGGATGCTGTTCGCAAGTCGGGGAAAATTTGTGAGGCTTCTATTTGCTACACCGGTGACATCACCGACCCTAAACGGGACAAATACCCGCTTGAATACTATGTCAATATGGCGAAAGAGCTTGAACAAATGGGTGCCCACATCCTGGCAATCAAGGATATGGCCGGATTGCTGAAGCCGCTGGCGGCATACAAACTTGTCAAAGCACTCAAAGAAAATATCGGCATCCCGATCCACCTGCATACCCACGACACCTCATCAAACGGCAGCGCCATGCTGCTCAAAGCCAGTGAGGCCGGAGTGGATATCGTTGATGCCGCACTGTCGTCACTCTCCGGTCTCACCGCCCAGCCCAACCTTAATGCGCTGGTTGCAGCTCTGGAAGGGAGTGAGCGTGACCCGCTCGTCAACGCACCGGGACTGCAAAAACTGGCCAATTATTGGGAAACTGTCCGTGACTATTATTCCCCCTTTGAATCGGGTCTCAAAAGCGGCACAGCCGAGGTCTATCACCACGAGATACCGGGTGGCCAGTATTCAAACTACAAGCCTCAGGTTGCCGGTCTGGGGCTGATCGAACGCTGGGACGACTGCAAAGAGATGTATCACAAGGTCAACATGATGTTCGGCGATATCGTCAAGGTAACTCCATCCTCCAAGGTTGTTGGCGATATGGCGATGTTTCTTGTCAAAAATAATATGGAGCCTGATGATGTTTTCACCACCAGTGAGGATCTGGCCTTCCCGGAATCGGTAGTCGGTATGTTCAAGGGGATGCTTGGCCAGCCGTACCAAGGGTGGCCACAGGAACTGCAGAAAATTATCCTCAAAGGTGAACAGCCGATTACCTGTCGTCCCGGCGAATTGCTGGAACCGGTTGATTTTGTAGAGGAAAAACTCAAGCTTGAGGAAAAGTTAGGCCATCGCGTTGATGACCGGGCACTGGTTTCCGCCATCCTCTATCCAAATGTATACCCTGAATTCGATCGCCATCGCGTCGAGTTTTCCGATACCTCGGTTATTCCGACTCCGATCTTCTTTTATGGCCTTGAGCCGGGGCAGGAAACTTCCCTGGATATCGAACCTGGAAAAACCCTGATCATCAAACTCAATGCCGTTGGAAAAGTGCAGAGCGACGGTACCCGCGCCGTGTATTTCGAGTTGAACGGTAATAACCGTTCGGTGGTTATCCGTGACCAGTCTGTACAAAGTGATGAGGCGGTACGCATAAAGGCCGACAAAGGGAATCCCTGTCATGTTGCTGCGCCGATGCCGGGCAAGGTGCTGAAGGTGAACGTCAAGGCTGGTGATTTAATAAAGGCGGGAGATGTCATGATGGTCACCGAAGCGATGAAGATGGAGACCAACATCAAGGCCAAAGCTGATGGTGCGGTAGTTGAAGTAAAGTTTAAAGAGGGTGCTAAAGTGGAGAAGGAAGATCTGGTAATTGTTGTAGCGGAATAGAAGACTATTAGAAAGTTGTCCTGTTTGTCAGGGCTCAGATACAAACACGCGAAACGCCACGCTTCCCCAAAGGAGGCGGGGCGTTTCGCGTGTTTCAGTAAAAAACGCCAAGTAATTTATCCGGAATTGTCCATCTTCCAGCGCAGATACATCTCTTCAACCTTGTCTCTTGCCCATGGTGTCCGCCGCAGAAATTTCAGGCTGGACGGAATACTTGGGTTGTGTGTAAAGCAACGGATATCGATGCACTTGCCCATCTCCTCCCAGCCATATTGTCCCACCAGTTCGGAAAGAATTGATTTCAAGGTAATGCCGTGCAGTGGATCAAGGTTCTTTTTACTGTCATCCGGCATTTTTTCCCCACATCTGTTCATAAATTGCTTTTGTTATGATCTTTGGCGATCAACGAATGATACAGGCGAATGTGTTCTGCCACTTCTTTCTGCGGTGAAAAGGAGTCGTGCATAAATTTTCCGGCACGCCGCCCCAGATCAGCACGCAGTTCGGCGCTTTCCATTAATCTGACTATGTTTTTTGAGAAGGAGTCCTTGTCCTGATACAGCAGGCCGGTATCTTCATGGCGTACTAGCGTCCGGTTGCCTGGAATGTCGCTCGCCAGAACCGGTCTTCCAAGGGCCATAGCTTCCAGCAGGGTGTTTGACATCGACTCTGAGTGGGAACAATTTAGAACGACATCGGCGCGGGTATAGAGGCTGCCTATCCGCTCGTGAGGTATCTCGCCAAGCCACACGGCGTATCTGGCATCGCATAGTATGCTGCGTATGGTTGCGGCATAATCCTGGTCAATGATTCCACCCGCAATGACAAGCCTGATAGCAGGGAATCGGGTTACCAGCGGCGCCAACGCCTGCAAGGGGAATTCGATCTGCTTGACCGGTCTGATTGCTGCGGGCAATAGCAGCACGAAGGCATCATCCTTCAGTCCGAAGCTGTCTGTTGCTGTGACAGGCAGTATTTCAACTCCTTGAGAGATTACGGTGATCCTGTCTGCAGCATTTGGAAAATGGCCTGAAAGTTTTGCTGCCTCGCTTAATCCGAAACAGACTACAGACTGCGCAGCTTCTATGGCCCGAGCTGTATCAGAATGATCCCTCAGCAGCGGATCATGCAAGTCGCTGCCGGTGATGGTGATAATAAATGGGAGGTCAAGACGTTCTGCCAGGCGATGGGCGAGTCTGCCGCAGTAATGGGCATGGAATCCATGGATTAACTGAGGGGCGAAGGAGATAAGACGCATCTCCATATCTGCTGCTGAAAGAGCATCTGCAGGGAGAACGAGCACATCCGCTCCGGATTTACGAAGGAAACGGCTAATGCGGTTGACTGTAGTGATGTTGCCACGCAACGGACCGATAGAGTATGGAGAGATCAGGGCAATTCGCATATATTTTAGCAACTGACCTGATTTCTGCCCCTGCTCTTAGCCTTATAAAGAGCCTTGTCGGCAGCTTTCATGACCTCCTCGGTGGACGTAAGCGATTCGTTACGTTCTGCAACTCCGATACTTATTGTTACTGAGGCGTAGGCACCTTCCCGCCTGTTACCGCGTTTTACAGCACCTTGTTTTTGCGACTTGGGACGCTCGCTGCCGCGCAGGGCCAGCTGGTAGTCGGCAATGCTCTTGCGGAGTTCCTCAAGGTGTGGGATGGCGTAGTCTGCATGGCGACCGGGAAAGAGGATCGTGAATTCCTCTCCTCCATAACGATATGCCTTGCCGCCACCACCGACATCCATAATCTTCCGGGCCACCATCTTTAGTACTTGATCACCCACGTCATGACCGTAAGTATCATTGAAATTCTTGAAATGGTCTACATCCAGCATGGCTACGGTATAGCTACGACCTAGTCCGTGCAGGTTTTCGTTCAGGGAACGACGTGAGGGGAGGCCGGTCAGGTCGTCGCAGAATGCCATCTTGTAGGAGTCCCGAAGAATGCTCAAGGTTATGATTGCTGACCCGGAAATGCAGAATGCAGTATAGATATCGCGGTTTGTAATCCAGTTGCAGGCGACGAAGAACGATGCAAACGCACCGACCATTCCGCAGTCGATAGGGGTCTGGCGGTACATTGCCAACCCTGCTATCAGTGCAAAACTGAGTGATCCAACTACCAAAGCCGGCTCAGGGATCAACATGCCGTCTAAAAACTGCAGCATGGGGTAATTACCGGCGATATGTGGCAGGATTGCAAAAAAATTATATCGGAATAACCAGAAGGCGACTAAAGCCTGTACGGCCAGAAAAACAAAGCGAAGACGGCCGGCAGTAGTTAAAAAACCACGTTCTCGCATGACTGCGATCAGGGCTATATTAATCGGAATTAGAAGTACTATGGCCTGATAAATTTCATTGAGACTTAGTTCAATAGATTTTCCAACCAGAAAGTTTTGTGAGCTCCAGTAGAAAAGAAGTAACAGTAATAGTACCATAAATGGGCGGCCGCGATGAAAATGGATGGCTAGAAACATTCCCAGTGCTGTTATTAGATAAGGCGAGAGAACTGCCAATTCTAAATGTTCCGGGGTAAGGGAGGACATTTGGGGGGCAAGGAGCCAGGTCGTGATGAGGATGGAAGCTGGGATTACAAAAATGAACATTCTTTTTATTACGATGGAAAACAAGCTGCAAATGCCCCCAAAAGGTAAATAGATTATTTGTTTGCATACACCGTTAGCCGGAGAGCTGTCAACGCATTTCGGGAAGTACAGAGTAGTTCTGAAAAGCTGTTGTCGGAATAAAAAAAAGTCTGAGTTTTTACAATATAAGTATTTATAAAGGTGCATGATGGTTACAATTTGATGTAACTTATTGACAGAAATATGATACTTGAACTTTATTATACTTCTGCTATTGTCTCACCGGTTATGTATACATAGCCTGTTTAATTAACGTAGTGAAGGTTTTTTATGGTTGTCCAATCCGAAAAATTCTTTTTAGGTCGCCAGCCGATTCTTGATCGCAATCAGGAAATTGTCGGCTATGAACTTCTGTTCCGTTCTGCCAATATCGATCACGCAGTCTTTGACAGCTATTCCCACGCCTGTTCGAATGTAATCACACATGCGCTTTCGTCGTTTGGTATGCATGAAGTTCTTGGTGGTAAATTCGGTTTCATAAATGTGCACCTCGGATTGCTGCTTTCAGAAATGCTTGAACTTCTGCCTATAGGCCAGACGGTGCTTGAACTGCTCGAGATGATTCAGCTTGATGAGCAGGTACTTGAACGCTGTCGTGAACTAAAGGAGCTTGGCTTCCTGATTGCTCTCGATGATCACGAGTTTGATGCCTCCAATAGCGAAATCTATAATGTTGTAGATATTATCAAGATAGATGTTCTTTTGACAGGGATGGACGCTTTGCCGGAGATGGTCAGGCAGTTGCGAAAGTATCCTGTCAAATTATTGGCTGAAAAAGTGGAAACTGTAGAACAGTTTCAGGCCTGTTATGACTTGGGTTTTGATCTGTTTCAGGGGTATTTTTTCGCGAGGCCGGTAGTACTTAACCGTAGAAAGATAGATGTCTCCGGGTTGGCATTGCTGAAGCTGCTGCAGCAGCTAACGATGGGTGCCAGCATTGATGTAATCGAAATGACGTTCAAGGAAAACCCCGGGCTTTCCTACAATCTGCTGAGGCTTGTAAATTCTGTGGCTCTCGGGATGCGTGAAAAAATCAAAACGCTCCGTCATGCGATTCTCTTGCTGGGGATGAATCACCTGCGTCGCTGGACTCAGCTTTCGCTCTTTGCGGGCCATGATTCGCGTGGCATTAATCACCCGCTGCTGGAGATGGCTGCTGTGCGTGGACGGCTCATGGAAAATATGCTCAAGCAGATGGCTGGTCGTGCTGCCAGCGATGAACAGGCAGAAGCGGCCTTTATGGTGGGTATTTTATCACTGCTGGATATTTTGTTTGAGACTCCGATGGAGGAAATTATTGTCAATCTGAACCTCACTGATAATGTCAGTTCGGCTCTGTTGAAGAGGGAAGGTCAACTTGGCAAGATGCTGATGCTGGCTGAAAAACTTGAGGTGACTGATTTTGATGCGGTGGCTGTTTTGCTGGGTGAGTGCGGGATATCTCTTGACCAGTTACTGGCTGCCCAGCTGGAAGCTTTTAACTGGAGAAGTTCAATTATCCATCAGGAAGATTAACTTTGAATAAGCGCCGTTCCATAATGATATATGTTTCTACTGTTGCACTGCGCTCAGACTGGGCGTGACAGCAGCGAACACCCCTCCTGAGCAAACTTCAGTTCGTTGCTCTGGTCTACAACCCAATAGAGTTGATCTTCACCGAGCATAATGGCGACCGGAGTATTCAGATTCAATGCATACAACTGCGCTACTGAGTAAAAAGGAAACTTTGCATACATGGGAGACTCCTGGAATATTTGTTTTTAATGTTTTAGTAGTACGGACTGGTTTCTGTAAAGCATAATTAATGCCAAAAACAAAACAATAATAAAAACAGTTATTTAGTCTTTTTGTGTCGGAATTGTGACACAAAGGACAGGGCGTAATTGTTTGATGTTTCAAAAAAATGACGGGGACGTGATGGATGTGGGCAATAAAACTTTTAGCCTGTTATCTTGAGGGTGAATCATTCAAAATAGTCCTTGAACATAGCCAGCATGTTTCAGGTTTTGCTCTGGAAATTGCAGATCGCCTGAATATGGCTGAGTATGATCGTACCTTTATTAACGAAGCGGCACTGCTGCATGACATAGGTGTCTGTCAGGTATACGCCCCCGAACTCGGACTGTATGGTAAAAATCCGTACATTATGCACGGTGTCCTGGGGCGAGATATTCTGGATCGGGAAGGATATCCTCTTCATGCACTGGTATGTGAACGCCATACAGGTGTCGGTCTGACAAGCGAAGAAATTATCAGGCAGAAACTTCCGCTTCCGCATCGGGAAATGTGTCCGCAGTCGCTTTCAGAGAAGATAATCTGTTTCGCCGATTTATTTTATTCAAAGAAACCTGGCAGGTTAGGTGAGCGAAAGTCTGTTGCGAAGGTAAGAAAAAAACTACTCCCTTTTGGTGAAGACAAGGTGAAAGTTTTTGATGACTGGTTAACCCGGTTTGATATGCGTTTATAAAGACTGAAATCGGTTGCTTTTTGTTATCCCTTGTTTTACATTATCCCCCTTTTTTAGCTTCTTATAACTGTTACCCCCCAGGTGGTTCCCCTTGCAGAGTAATCCCGTTACCATTCAAGATCTTCGCTCACGTATCGATAGCATTGATGATGCCATATTAGACCTGTTGAATGAGCGGTCTCAGGTCGTTCTTGATGTCGGCAGGCTAAAGTCAGGAGGTAATCTTGATTTTCACGTCCCGGGTCGTGAACGCCAGATTTATGAGCGTCTGCTGAGTCAAAATCCGGGACCGTTTCCGAATGACGCCCTGAAAAGTGTTTACCGAGAAATAATTTCGGCATGTCTGGCGCTGGAATCGCCAATGAAAGTCGCGTTTCTTGGCCCGAAGGCTACGTTTAGCCATCTGGCTACCATGCAGCAGTTTGGTCTGTCGGCCGAACTGGTTCCTATGAAGTCTATTCCGGCGGTTTTTGAAGAGGTTGAAAAGGGGAGGGCGCTTTACGGCGTAGTACCTGTTGAAAACTCTACAGAGGGGGTAGTCTCGCATACACTTGATATGTTTGTGGAGAGTGGTCTGCAGATTACTGGCGAGATCTTGCTTGAGGTTCATCATGATCTGCTCTCCCGCACAGGACGGCTTGAGGATGTAAAAAAGGTGTATTCTCACACTCAGCCGATCGCCCAATGCCGTCAGTGGCTGGATGACAATCTTTCCGGAATTCCTGCCGTAGATGTCGCCTCAACTGCCGTAGCTGCCCAGATAGCAAGTGATGACTATACTTCGGCAGCCATAGCAAGCGAACTTGCCGCATCACTTTATGATCTTAAGGTCGTTCGTAGCCGCATTGAAGATCAGGTCAATAATTTTACCCGCTTCCTTACTATTTCCCGCAAAGGGTGCGATAGATCCGGCAATGACAAAACCTCGGTGCTTTTCTCGGTAAAAGATGAGCCAGGCATATTGTGCCGGATGTTGGAGCCATTTGCCTCACGCGGTATTAATCTTTCCAAAATTGAATCAAGACCGTTTAAAAAGAAGGCATGGGAATACATCTTTTATCTGGATCTTTTCGGACATGTTTCCGACCCGGATGTTAAGGAAGCTCTTGATGACCTCAAGCAGTGCTGCCAGTTTTTGAAAATTCTCGGATCGTATCCGCGGTCAATGTAGAGTGTATACCTGATGATCATTAATCGACTGGCGGTAATAGGAGTGGGTTTGATCGGCGGCTCGTTTGCCATGGCACTCCGTAGAGCCGGTGCCGTTGGGAGAATTGTCGGTATTGATTCAGATGCCGTTAACCTTTCCACGGCGCTTTCGCTGGGAATAGTGGATGAAATTGCCGATGACGCAGTGTCCGGGGTTGCCGGCGCGGATGTTGTGTTTATATCCGTACCGGTCTGTGCGATTGAGTCGGTTGTCCGCAGTGTATCTGCCGCTCTTCCGGCCGGCTGCATTGTTACTGACGGCGGCAGTGTCAAGGCCGCAGTTGTCAGGATGTGTGATGCCCTGATGCCACCAGGCTGCAGGTTTGTTGGCGGTCATCCTATCGCCGGTACAGAACATTCCGGCGCTGCTGCCGCGTTTCCCGGACTATTTGCTGAAAAACGATGCGTACTTACCCCCGGCCTGACTGCTGATCCGATTGCCGTTGAAACTGTTTCAAGTCTCTGGACCGCAGCAGGCGCCGACGTGTGCCATATGGAACCCGGACATCACGATCGTATTTTTGCAGAAATATCACATCTGCCCCATGCCATTGCTTACACGCTTGTTCATGCTGTCGGCACAGCTGATGTTGAGGGAGAGAATGTTCTCTCCTACACAGCCGGGGGCTTTCGTGACTTTACGCGAATAGCTTCTTCCGATCCGGTCATGTGGCGAGACATTGCCATGATGAACCGGGAGGCCCTGCTTGCGAGTATAGATGGATTTTCTGCCAGTCTGGCCGAGTTGCGCAGGCGGATAGACAGCAGCGATCAGGCCGGATTGACGGAGTTTTTTACCACAGCAAAACAGTTTCGCGATGGAATTGTCTGATTACGATCATCCTCTGGAGAATCTGTGAACTCAATAACTATACAACCGGCAGCTTCAATCAGTGGTGAGATCGCAGTTCCGGGCGACAAATCAATTTCTCACCGTTCAATCATGCTCGGAGCTATTGCCAACGGCGTCACAACGGTTCGCGGTTTTCTGCGCGGCGAGGATAACCTGTCAACCATGCACGCATTTCGTTGCATGGGCGTTGAAATCAATGACGACGGTGAAACAATCAGGATCACCGGCCGTGGGCTGCATGGGCTGGAAGAACCGGGGGACGTTCTTGACTGCGGCAACTCTGGCACCACAATCAGGCTGATAACCGGCCTGCTTTCCGGCCAGTCATTCTTTTCGGTTGTGACCGGTGATCAATATCTGCGAAAACGCCCCATGAGGCGTGTAGTTGAGCCTCTTTCACGTATGGGAGCACGCATTGCCGGACGCAGTGGCGGCACCTTGGCCCCGTTGGCTATCACTGGCGGTTCGCTGAAAGGGATTGACTATCAATCTCCTGTTTCCAGTGCCCAGATCAAGTCCTCGCTCATGCTGGCCGGTCTGTACGCCGACGGTGAAACCACTGTCAGTGAGCCGAGCTTGTCACGGGATCACTCCGAACGGATGTTTAAGTTGTTCGGTGCTTCACTGGTCAGGCATGACAATGGGGTTACGGTCAGGGGCGGAGTTGAGCTGACTGCCCAGGAAGTGACCGTGCCGGGAGACATCTCCTCAGCAGCTTTTTTTATTGTTGCCGCCTTGATAACACCGCATTCCGAGCTGCTGATAAAAAATGTCGGTGTCAACCCTTCACGTACCGGAGTAATCGATATTCTGCAAGCCATGGGCGGGAATATCGAGTTGTTGGACCTTCGTGATGTTTCTGGTGAGCCGGTAGCGGATATTCTGGTACGCTCCTCCATTCTCAAAGGGATTACAATATCCGGTAGTGTTGTTCCGCGTGCTATTGATGAATTTCCCGCAATCTGCGTTGCTGCGGCGCGTGCTGAAGGAGTTACAGTCATCAGGGATGCTAAGGAATTGCGAGTAAAAGAGACCGACCGAATTACAGCCATGGCGGGTAATCTCAGAAAATTGGGCATTTCTGTTACAGAATCTGAAGATGGCATGGATATTACCGGCTCAGAACTGCTTACAGGGTGTACTGTAGACAGCTTTGGCGACCATCGCATCGCCATGTCCATGTCTGTTGCCTCCTTGGTCGCTTCCAGCGCAATTACCGTGACTGATATCTCATGCGTTGCGACATCTTTTCCCTCATTTTTCCCTCTGCTCGAAAAAGTTGCCCGGAATAGCTCATGAAGTCACGGCCTGACGGTATAGTTGTCGCGATAGACGGCCCCTCCGGTGCAGGTAAAAGCACTATCGCCCGCCAGTTGGCAGATCGCCTCGGTTATATCCAGATCGATACCGGCGCCATGTATCGGGCAGCGTCTCTCCTGCTTTTGCGTGCAGGCGTTGATCTTGCCGACCTTGCTGCTGTCGAACAGTTTTGTCAGAATATTGACATTCGTCTTGAGGTTGTTTCTGGCAGGCAGACGGTATTCGGAAACGGCATGGATGTGACGGATCAGATCCGTACTCCGGAAATGTCGCTCCTGACCTCCAAAACCTCGACGCTTAAACCGGTACGGGAAGCGTTGTTGAAGTCGCAGCAAAAGATGGGGAACAGAGGTGGAGTTGTTCTTGAGGGGCGCGATATAGGCACGGTGGTGTTCCCTGATGCTGAAATAAAATTTTATCTGAGTGCTTCTGTGGAAGAGCGTGCCAGAAGACGTTTTGAAGAGTTGATCAGCAAAGGGGAGCAGGTTACGCTTGCAGATACAGTTGCCGATGTCGTTGAGCGGGACCGTCAGGATTCTGAAAGAGACATCGCTCCACTCAGGCAGGCTGACGATGCCATCCTGGTTGATTCATCCCGGCTTACTGTTGACGAAGTATTAACCATAATGGTTACAATATGCCGTAATAAAATTGATAACATGGAATCTTTGATATGAAAGTTACCCTTGCAAAACAGGCCGGTTTTTGTTTTGGGGTTAAGCGTGCGACTCAGTTGGCTTTTGAAGCGGCCGGCAAAGATCAGAAAACCTACACACTCGGTCCGATTATTCATTCGCCTCAGGTTGTCGGCAAGCTCGAAAATTTAGGGATCCGTGCTCTTGATTCCCTTGATGGTTTGGAGCAGGGCACAATTATCATCCGGTCTCACGGTGTTGAATTGAAAGAAATCGACGAAGCGCAGCAGAAAAACCTTAACATTGTTGATGCGACCTGTCCGTTTGTTAAAAAGGCGCAGAAACATGTAAAGGAGCTGTCAGAGGAAGGTTATAACGTTGTTGTTGTAGGGGATGCTGAACACCCGGAAGTCCAGGGAATCGTTTCCTACGGTGGTGAAAAAGTATTTGTTGTTGCATCCGGTGATGATGTAACAAAACTCCCTAAAATGAAAAAAATAGGTGTGGTAGCTCAGACCACCCAATCTTTTGAAAATCTTAAAAATGTTGTGTTTGAATGTTTGCAGCGAGGCAGAGAAATTCGGGTTTATAATACCATTTGTGATGCAACCGCGGTTCGTCAGGAAGAGGCAAAAGAGCTCGCCGGGCAAGTTGACTGTATGCTGGTGATAGGCGGATTTAACAGTGCCAATACCCACCGTTTGCTTGAAGTCTGTGCCGAGATTCAGCCACATACTTATCATATTGAAACGGCTGAGGAGATTGATCCGTCATGGTTTGAATGTGCCGAGCGGGTTGGGGTCACCGCAGGGGCTTCCACTCCGAAGTGGATAATCGATGAAGTTATGAACAAAATTGAGGAATTGAATAAAAGCGATTGAAATATTTGGCTCATATTGTTACATTGCCAAGCTCAATAAAAAGAGAAGAACGATAAATGTCCAGGGGGTATGGTGTAATGGTTGATTTTAAAAGGCTTGACGCTGCCGAAGATGAGAATGAAGAATTCGACGGCGATCAGCAGAGCAGTGAATTTGCGGCGCTTTTCACTGAAAGTTTAAAAGATCGTCCCGAACGGGATAAAATCATAGAGGGAACGGTAGTGCGCGTCGACCAGGATACGGTCCTCGTTGATATCGGATTAAAGTCTGAAGGGCATGTGCCCGTTGCCGAATTTATGGACGCCGATGGTGAAATATCTGTCCAGAGAGGCGATAAAATTCGTGTGTTGATGACCCGTCAGGACGGTAAAAAGGGTTATGTTCTTTCTAAAAAGAAAGCAGATTATCTTTCCGCATGGGACAAGATCGGTGACGCCTGTCAGGAAGGCGGCATCATCGAAGGCACCATTACCGGCAAGGTAAATGGCGGTTTTACTGTAGACATCGGCGGGATTCAGGCTTTCCTCCCGTCTTCACAAGTTGATATTCGCCCTTCCTCTGACTCCGATGGTTACATAGGAGTGAAATCCAAGTTCAAGGTTATTAAAGTCAATCAGCGTCGTGATAATATTGTTCTGTCACGTCGTGCTGTTCTTGAGGAGGAGCGCGCATCCGTACGCGATGTGACTCTTGAAAAACTTGAAGAAGGACAGATCGTCGAAGGTGTAATAAAAAATGTTACTGATTACGGTGCCTTTGTCGATTTAGGCGGAGTTGACGGCCTGCTTCATGTTTCCGATCTTTCCTGGGGAAGGGTAGGCAAGCCGGCGGATGTGCTTAAGCCTGGCCAGCAGATTACTGCTAAAGTTCTTAAATTTGACAAGGCTAAAGGTAAAATATCGCTTGGTGTCAAGCAGACCCTTACCGATCCCTGGCTTGACGTACCTGCCAAGTTCCCGATTGGTGGGCGTGTACGCGGCCGGGTTGTCAGCTTGATGGAATATGGTGCTTTTGTTGAGCTGGAGTCCGGTATTGAGGGGCTGATTCACGTATCGGAAATGTCATGGACAAAGCGGGTCCGTCGTGCAGCTGATGTCCTGAATATTGGCGATGAAGTTGAAGCGGTTATCCTTGGCATTGACATGGGAAATCGCAAGATATCCCTCGGGCTTAAGCAGGTGTCCGAAAATCCATGGACTTCAATTGCCAGCAAATATCCGGCAGGCACCAGAATTGAAGGTCAAATCAAGAATATGACTGATTTCGGGATGTTTATCGGCATCGAAGACGGCATTGATGGATTGGTACATGTATCTGACATGTCGTGGACAAAGCGCATCAAGCACCCGGGTGACGTGTACGAAAAAGGGAGTCTTGTACAGGCTGTTGTTCTGAAAGTAGACGTCGAAAATGAGCGGCTTTCCCTTGGAATCAAGCAGCTTGAGCCGGATCCTTGGAGCTTGGCACCAGGTAAATATCGTGCCGGGGCACTGGTCACCGGCAAAGTAACCTCTTTGACTGATTTCGGGATTTTTGTAGAGCTGGAAGAAGGCATAGAAGGTTTGATTCACGTATCTGAACTGTCACGTGAAAAAATTGCCTCTGCCAAGGAATTTGCGGCGATAGGCGACACTCTCGAAGCGATCGTATTAAGTTGCGATCCAAAAGACCGCCGTATATCCCTTTCAATTAAATCAATGCATGTTGCAACAGAAAAAGCTGAATTCGAGCAGTATATGGGATCTCAGGGAGAGTCAACGTCGACCTTTGGTGATTTACTAAAACAGAGCTTAAATAACAAAACGAATTAATTATATTATTAGCCAGAGGGACGTATGACCAAAAGTGAACTCATTGAAAAAGTTGTGCAGTCACACGGAATACTGAATATCAAGGTTTCTGAAATTGTAGTCAATACTGTTTTTGATTCAATTGAAGAAGCTTTAAAATCCGGTGATAAAGTTGAAATTCGTGGTTTCGGAAGTTTTACTATTCGCGAACGTCTTGGACGTGAAGCGAGAAACCCGAAAAGTGGCGAGGTTGTACGCATCCCGTCCAAAAAGACACCATTTTTCAAGACAGGTAAAGAGCTTAAAGAGCGCGTAAACTGCTGATAAACTGTACGCTGCTGTTTATGCCCGAATGGCGGAACTGGTAGACGCAAGGGACTTAAAATCCCTCGGTGGAAACGCTGTGCCGGTTCGATTCCGGCTTCGGGCACCAATAAAATTAAGGACTTAGTTATTATTGACTAGGTCCTTTTTTGTTGTAAACAGGGTTGCTGATTTCGTTGCAGGGAGTGGGGTAAACGGGAGTTAAGTATACTGTTTCTGGAATTCTGGGGTTGTACTGCAATTCAAGTGATCTCTTGTCAGGAATTCCTTGAATCAGGCGGTCTGAATCTCCCGATTTTAAGCGGTTTCTGTGTTCACCATAGCATCAAAGACAACTATAGGCATATTTAGACTGCCAGGAAACGGCGTCAATTCAGCTTTTTGACCACCAAGAAGATCATCTTTACATTCTTCACAAATACCATGTGTAATAGTATCTACAGAATGGCACTCTAAATGAGTTGAGTCCATTTCTATTTTGCACCATGCACAAATTCTTTTCATATTTTATACCCTGTCTGGTTATTTGATTTTCTGCATGCCGAGTCAGTTTCTCAGTTTGCTAGCCTGGATCTTGTAGTGATTTTCCTGTTTCATGATATCAAGTCAGCATTTAGAATCGGATAAGGTGGATAGTTTCAAAGACTTTTGCAATAACCTCCTTAGCAGATACAGCACACTACAAAATGGCTGTACAAAAGGTTGATTTCATAATGCATGATTGATTCTTACAATTGAATTGCTGGAACATTACAGTTTGGAAAGTTAGGTGGTGTCGGGATATTCAGGTAAGGAAAATTTATGCGCAAGATGTGTCGTGGGATTATGTCGACAAAAAAGTGAGGGATTGTAACTGATGGTGTAATGAGCTCAATTTTAGCACAATACTCTCATAAAATTTTTTTTCATAGACTGTTTTTTTACTTTTCTGGTGCTATAGTTTAACCAGCTGGAAAGAAGTACAAATCATTTAAAGGAGGGCTTACTATTGACAGACGAGACTCCACCATGTGGAATCAGACATAGGATGTAATAGCGTTCCGACGAGTATCGGTCGGATAAATACCTAAAAGGTAATCGCATATTAAAAGAAAAAATGAAGCCCACTGAATTATTTGGTGGGCTTTTTTATATCCGGTATCGTTTTGATTCAGATAGTTGACTGGTTAACACCTGGATAAACTGAACTGATAACTTCGCCGGCAAAATGAAATACCTCCGGCGTAAAGACACGGAAATCGTTTTGCAGGAGATCATGGTGAAGGAGCAGCTCCTTTTCACCGCCGCTTAAAGGGTTGGGGCGTTTGATGCGGCGGGAAAGGCGGCCGAGGGCAGAGGCGATGCCTTCTACAGTGCCATATGACGGCAGCAGCTCTTCAAATATAATCGGCACAAGACGGTGCATCTCAGTTGGCAGAGAATTCATGTTGTTTTCAATTACTGTGCGCGTTCTGGAGAGAAAATCTGCCAGGGTCTCGTCGCACCATTCATCCCAGTCTTTGACCAGATAATAGTCGTAGAAGATGTCCACCATCACGCCGCGATAGAGACCATAGTCTTGTGATATGCGTTGTCGGCTTTGGCGGAAGAGAGGATGACGTTCGGCAAATGAGTCAATTCGCCGGTGCAGCGCCACCCCCTGACGGATAGTTGGCGAAAAACGCTCCTGAAGCGTCCCTTTGACAAAATCGCCCATAAAATTACCAACCATGAGCTGATCATTACTGCCGGAAAGCAGCATGTGAAACAAGAAGTTCATGTGCGCCCTTCAGGAGAAAGTTGGAATGTGAACCGCTGAAGGTGCGGCAGCGGAGTGTCATGCCCCTGCTCAATGTAGGTAACCTGATCGTCGTTTCCCACCATGATGACGGTTGTTGAACGGGTGCAATAGGTGTCGCCGTTGATGAAGATGGGAGAAAGGAATCGTTCCCGTTCCGGACCTATGCCGGTGTCAGGAAGTTGATCATGGGCGAATGGTTCACGGTCTGAAAGCATCGAGAGCAGTTCTTCAGCTGTCGGCTCAGGATTCTGCAGTTGGTGAGTCAACCGTTCCTTTGCTGCAACAACCTTTGGCCAGTGGGTGTCAAGAAGGTGGTTTGACAAGGAATGGATTCCCGGCTTTACCGGACCGGAAGAACCTCCCCTGTTGGTAAAATAGTGCAGTTCGCTGCAGCTGCCGTAAAGAAGATTGAAGCCGTCATACCGGTTACCATTTTTTACCAGGTATGCCTGCAGTTCCGCTGGAGTCATATCGTTGTCACAAAGGTAGTCTGACACAAGCGAGCCGCGGGAGGGGGGATTGATTACCTGCTGCCTTGCGTCTCTGTAGTTGGTTATAGCCGCCAGTTTGCCACCGGTTGTAACCCCGAGCCATGTGCCTCCTGCCTGCTGGTCCCTGCCTGCAAGCAGATGAGGGGCGGCACTCCAGTAACCGGCTGGAGCGGTCTCCCGGTTCCGGTATTCGTCACGGTTGGCAACCATTATAAGACGGTACTTTGGATGACTGTCGATGGCAAAGGCAATCAGGCACATATGGTTTTCTGTTCAGTCAAAATATTGCTGATCATGGTTTTGATGTACGCATTCAATTCTGTCCACTCCCATAGATGCTATCATATGAGCTTTATACCAACAACTGGCAATCAAAAACATATTTTAAAAACCGAGTTTGTGGTATCAATAAAAACAAGTAGTTAGTTGCTATTGACGAGGTCCTTTTTTTTGTTGTATTGTCCGGCAGCTGTCCCAGATTCTGCAAAATAATACAAAAGTTTGCAATATCTTGTTGAAACCGGAGGCATAAATGAGAGTTTTAGCGTTTAACGGAAGCCCCAAAAAGGAAGGCAATACCTGGCATGCCATCAAAATGGTTACCGCTGAGCTGGAAAAAGAGAACATTGAAACCGAGATCATTCACGTCGGGAATAAATTGATACAGGGCTGTACTGCCTGTGGGCAGTGTGCGAAAAACAAGAACGAACAGTGTGTTTTGCCCGGAGATGATGTCAATGCATGGATCCAGAAAATGAAACAGGCAGATGGCATTATTTTCGGTTCTCCAGTCCATTATTCGGCTATGGCCGGTACCATGAAATCCTTTATGGATCGGGCATTTTATGTTGCGGGTGTAAATGACGGCATGCTGAGGCACAAGGTCGGCGCCGCGGTTGTTGCCGTGCGTCGTTCCGGCGGGATTCCCGCTTTTGACCAGCTGAACAACTTTATCAACTATTCCGAAATGCTGATTCCGACGTCCAATTATTGGAATGTTATTCATGGAGCACGACCAGGAGAGGTGACCCAGGACGAAGAAGGCGTACAGATCATGCGCGTGCTTGGGCGGAACATGGCGTGGCTCCTGAAGCTGGTAGAGAACGGCAGGGGCACGGTTGCGGAACCCGAGAGAGAAACCAAGATTTATATGAATTTTATTCATTGACCGCCGTTTAAGGAAAAACAGCCATGGCAAAAGGGTATCAGGGTAACAGAGAACGCCTGGAAGAGATCAGTTCCTTCGGAAAAGCCATCGGTAAACGGGCAGGTTTTAAATGCGAATGGTGCGAAAGCAAGGATGATCTGCGCGTATGGGATTATATGCCCGATGCGCCGCCGGATATGGGAACGCTGGCGCTCCTGTGCCGGCAATGCAGGGACTGGGCTGATGGCAGAAAGGCCTCCCCTGACGAACTGCGCTCGATCCGCAATGCCCTGTGGAGTGATGTTGCATCGGTCGCGGAAGGTGCGGCGAAGGTTTTAGCCCAATGCAAAGAACCATGGGTGAGAGAAGCGATTGAAGAAAGCTTTATTGATGAAGAAATCAAAACTGAAATATTGAGATAAGAGTGTAAAAGGAGCTATATCATGAATGAAATTAATACCACGTATCCCCGTACCGAAACCCGGATAGTCGTTAAGCAGAATACACTCATCCGCCAGGTATACGCCTGGATGGGTGCCGGACTGGCTGTTACCGCCTTTATGGCACTCATTACGCTATCCTCCCCGGCGATCCTCAACGCCGTATTGGGAAACAAGCTTGTCTTCTACGGACTGATGATCGGTGAGCTGGCCCTGGTGTTCACCCTGTCAGGTGCCATCAATAAACTGAGTGCTGCAGCGGCAACGCTCATATTTATCGCCTACTCGGCTCTCAACGGGATTACTCTTTCAGTGGTGGCGCTGGTCTACACCGCCAACTCGATCACCTCCACTTTTGTTATCACCGCCGGTATGTTCGGGGCGATGAGCGTCTATGGCTACATGACCAAGCGGGACCTGACGTCTTGGGGAAGCTTTCTGTTCATGGGACTGATCGGCGTGGTGATCGCCTCGGTCGTCAATATCTTCGTTGGCAGCAGTGCCGTATCCTGGGTCATCTCCGGCATCGGTGTGATCGTCTTCACCGGACTGACCGCATACGATACATGGAAGATCAAAGAGATGGCAGCACAAGGAACAGAGGGAAGGAAACCGGCCATCCTCGGTGCGCTGACGCTGTATCTCGATTTCATCAACCTGTTTCTCATGCTGCTGAGGTTCACAGGCAGCAGGAGATAACCCGAAACATGCATAATGGTGATTAACGTGGAGTCACTGTTTTGTAACGATGGAGGCCTGTATGGAAATAGTTACATCGTGGCCTCTTTCGATAAGATCAGTGAGAGTGTTGGCAGCGGGGTAGTTTAATAAATAAAGTCCATGAAATTCAGTGCGACATCGGATGGGCCAAGACGGGTTACTATGCCTGACTGTCCTGGCGTCTCCGTTGGCTCTGTACATAAAGACAGACGGCATATATCGCCTGGCCGAAGTGCTGCAGGGGGGAACTCCTGTGCGGAAACCAGAGCACCTGTAATAGAGATGTTTTTAGTCATGCAGTGGTATGTATTGTCATTGTGATACAATACGGCTCCAACTTCATAGTCAAACCTTGTACCATTTCGTTTGTTAACCACGCTCGTTGTGTTTTCTGTGTCGGAAGACATAGGAGCCTCCTGTCGGACCAATAGTAATAATGCACAAAATGTCATACGCTACTGAACAACAAAATCCATGAAAAACAACGGAATAAAAAACATATTAACAGTTCCAGCTTCTATTTCAACGATCCCTTAACCGCTCAAGTTCTTCGATTCGATCAAGTAACTCCATCACCAAAGCCACTGCGTCCAGATTGAGACTCAGGTCACGTTTGATCCGCATTGCTTTGCGAGCCCGGATCACAGCACTGCGATCGAATATTGGATTACTGCTGGCTGTAAGCGGTTCAATAAGGCCGATGTCGAAAAGTCTGCGGGCAACGCTTATTTGGCATTCGCACAAACGGCTCAGTTCCTGAAGGGAGATGCCCGGGACGACGACCAAATCATGTTTTCGGCGAACGATGACTTCATAGCTTTGTGCCGTCATTGCATGCTCCTGTTATTTTCGGGCCTTAAAACCGGATTCCCGGGCAAGCGCTTCGAATAGCTGTCGTTCCCTGGCAGAAAGGTCTGTTGGCACCACGATACGTACGCTTACCAGCAGATCGCCGTAGCTTCCGGAAGAATCAGGCATCCCCTTGCCGCGCACCCGCAATGTTCTGCCGCTTTGGGTGCCGGCAGGTATGCTCAGGTTGATTCGGCCGTCCATGGTGTTAATTGTGACTTTGGATCCCAGGGCCGCTTCCCATGGGGCAACATCTATAGTGGTAGACAAGTCATGTTCGTTAACAGTGAAGCGTAAATCAGGAAGGATGTGGATGGATAAGTAGAGGTCGCCAGCTTCTCCTCCACCACTACCGCTCCCCCCCTGGCCTGAAAGACGCACCAGCGACCCCTCTGTCACGCCGCGGGGGATGGCGACCCCGTAGCTTTTTCTAGTTTTGACCGCTCTGCCGTCCGGTCCGGTCTCGATCCGCTCCAGCTCGATATTTTTATGTACCCCGTAATATGCCTCGGCAAGACTTATGTCGACACGGCTTTCATGGTCACGACCCCGCCTGCGCCTTACCCCGCCACCACGCAGTTCGCTTTCTCCGCCTAACCCCCAACCTCCTCCGAACAGGTTCTGGAAGAAGTCACTGAACTGTCCAGGATCCGCAGTGCTGAAGTTGAAGTGCACGTTGCCGCTACCCGGCGTATTATAGGTTTCAAAACCACTGTTCCAACTGCTGCCGACCTGATCATATTTTTTGCGTTTCTCCGGATCACCAAGAACCTCATAGGCTTCATTTATCTGTTTAAAAGAGTCTTCGGCACCGCTTGCCTTGTTGATGTCAGGGTGATATTTGCGAGCTAGTTTGCGATATGCCCTCTGGATATCTTCCTGGCTTGCACTCTTTTTAATGCCGAGTGTTTTGTAATAGTCCTGGAAGTTGACTGGCATGGTTCACACCGCCCGAATTGACGTACTGGTACGGGAGGGGCCATCACTTGACAGTCCCCTCTGGTTAACGATCATGGTTACAGCACTTTTATCTCGATTTTGCGAGGTTTTGCCGCCTCGGCTTTGGGCACCCAGAGTTTCAGGACGCCGTTGGTCAGGTTCGCACTGGCTTTTTCATGGTCGAGGCTTTCCGGTATGGAAAATTGTCGGTAATAGGATGCGAGTTCGAACTCGGTGTATCCAGCATTGCCCGGCATATTCCAGCTAACAGGTGCACTTATGGTCATGATCCCTTTCTCCACGTTGACGTCGAGTGTTTCTCTGGAAGCACCCGGTATGTCTGCAGTCAAAGTGAGCCCCTCTTCAGTCTCAATGATGTTGACAGAAGGCTTGATATATTTTTCATTCGATCTGGTCTCTTCGCGAGCCTGGAGACTCTTTTCATCATTTTTTTCGGTTAATCCGTTGGTTGCCATGATGATTACCCCCTTCTGGATAAATATAGTTCTTGTCGAAAAAACAATGTTTATGACAGTTTTATGTCGATTTTCTTGGGTTTGGCATTTTCCGCCTTAGCCAGGGTAATGCGCATGATTCCGTCTTTGCATTCGGCAGTGATCTTGTTCGGGTCAATATCCACAGGAAGCTCCAGGGTTCGGGAAAATTTACCGGTGCCGAGTTCGCTGCGATGGACAATCTGACCCTGCTTGACTTCGTACGGTTTGCGCTCGCCGCTTATTGTTATAGTATTGCGCAATGCAGTCAGGTCAATCTCCTTGGGTTCGACTCCCGGAACAAGAGCATCTACGTACACATTTTCATCATCGTCATTCATGTTCACCAGCGGGAAGCGCCTTGTGGTAAGCGGTGACAGGAATGAGGGACCAAACGGTCGATTATAGCCTGCACCACGAAACGCCTCATCAATCTCTCTTCTCAGATTGTCAAGATCTCTGAAAATATCCCAGGTTGCCATGATGGTTACCCCCCCCTTTTTTAAGTTAGTTTATGATAATAGGATAATTCTTAATTTGCTATTGTCAAGGGGGTGACTCAAATAAATAATAGTTGTAAGTATCCGTTATTATTGTATCAATTCTTCTTCTTCTTCTTCTTCTTCTTCTCCAAAATCACGCGCTTAAAAACTGATATCACTGGTTTTGGCGGATGCCGGTGTGGTGCCTTTATGCTGAATCGCCCCGGCGCTAAACACGAGTGAACCATATTTGCCGTAATGCGTGATTTTAGGTGTGTACTGTTCGGCCGCCGCAGCCGAGAGCGGCCTGAAAAAGGCAGCCACCCGTCCTGATGGAGCGGGAAGCGGCAGTACCATAAAGAGCAGACCGTCCGGGGCATTCACCACCTCTTTGCTAATTGAAAAACCGGCGCTGTGAATGGTAATTCCGGCGGGAAACGGCGGCAACTGGGGACGTTGTTTCGGGATGCCGCAAAAAATCAGGTCATGTCCCTGTATGCGCTCCGTATCAAGCATATTCTCGCTTATCACCGTTGTTTTACCCTTTCCCAATGACTCCAGCAGGCGCTTGAATATCTCTTCGCCGGCTCGGCAATCCTCAGTCATAACGGCGAGGAGCTGTTTTGAGCCTTTGATGCTGTTGACGGTCACAGGAACCTCATCTTGAGCAAGGACACGGAAGATTTCTGTCTCCGGATCCAGAAGCAGGCGCCGGGGCTCTGTGGCACTGATAATACTAAACGGTGTCACCCCCCTGGTGACCTGAAGAAGCTCCCGGACCGGCGGTCCGTCTGTATCAAGCCGGAGTGGCAGCCGCAGCTCATAGAATGGAGAGGATTGTTCAACCGTGCCTGAAACAGCCCATCCTGAACCCTCACGGCGACGGGTTACTTTAGAGAGGGTCAGGCGCGGACCGCCCGGTCTGGTAAGCCATTGCTTCATGAAAGAGGACAGATCCCTGCCGGAGTTGCGGGAGAAGGCGCGCTCTAAATCGCTCCATGTTGTGGAACGGTAGAGCCGATCACGGCAGATTTCCCGCAGTGCACCAAAAAAAGCGCGGTCACCGATCTCGGTGCGGATCATGTGAAATACCATAGCTCCCTTGCCGTAGCCGATGACCCGGGAGGCCGGATCGACCCGGCTAGTGAAAGCGGAAAGCGGGAGGTCGGTGTCCGGTGTCACCAGCGCGGTGTAATCTGCGAGGAGCTGCATTCGGTAATCCCTTCCCTCTGTCGGAGAACGCCTCTCTTTCAGCAGGTAGTCGGCTAGATAGGTGACAAGCCCTTCCGCCCAGTTCCCCTCGCTATGATCTACCGGAATTGCGTTACCCCACCAGGAGTGGGCAATTTCGTGTGGAAAGCTGGTGTCGATGATGAACGGTAACCGGATGATCGAGCTGCCTAGAAGGGTGAAAGAGGGAAAACCGTAGCCGGTTGGGAAAAAGTTTTCCACAACGGCAAATTTTTCGAAGGGGTAGGGGCCGAAAAGATCACGGTATAATCTGAGGTATTTGGCCGCTGCATCGAGGTAGCGGGACGCCAGAGATGCATTGTCAGGGTAAAAATAGGTGTATAGATCCACCCCGTCCACCCGTCTTTCCTCAATCCGGTAGGGCCCGGCGCAGAGGGAGAGCCCGCCGACCGGATGCTGCTCTTCCCAGGAAGAGTGCGAGAAGGCACCATTAGTTCCAATATATGTCCTTTTGCCGGCCGTCACCGCTTCAGTTCCAGCGGGTGTGGTGACCCGGACAGAGCGGAATCGCGGAGTTGATGACGGGGCAGGGTACCATCCGGCACCGTAACCGAGAAAGGTTCCACGGTTTGTTATGGCCCCGTTTACGCCGTAGGTCGGGTCTTCACTGCTGCCGGGGTGGAGCGGCAGAGGATCATTAAAAATCGCGCGATAGCAGACAGCTATCTCTATCGTTCCTTGTCCGTACTTTGCCGGAATATCAAGAGAAAGGTCTCCTTCGGCAAAAGAAAAAGGGATCTTGTCACCGGCAATCGTAACGGATTCAACTATTGCCGCAGGAGAGAGCTTGAGAGAGACCCCACGCGTGCCGGCAGCAAAGGTGATTGTGCTCTCACCAACAAGAAGATGATCCGACGGTGTCAGGGTAACCGCTATCTCCTGCCGCACAACTGCCGGCTCCCGCCACTCGGCCAAAACGTTGGAAACATTCAAAAAAGCAGAGAGTGCACATACAATAAATACTGAAAAGCGGACCATGATAATCCTCCGGATGCTGCAATCAAATTCACGTCAGCTGCGAAAAAATTATACTACACTTTACACTTCTGCTATAGTTCCACGAATGGATTTACAATCATTTACAGGCTAAACTCCTTCAGGAAGGTTCAACCAATGCGCAATGCCGTACTATTAATCATCGTACTTGTCTGTTCTGTCACTCTACCGGCCAATTTATTTGCCGGCGAAGTGGTTACACGAATGAGTGACAGAAAGAGTGTCAGCTTTTCGCAGATGATAACGGAAGTAGAAGGCTCGGATATTGTTTTTGTAGCTGAAACACATGACAACAAAAAAAGTCACGAATTGCAGCTTGATGTTATCCGTTCGCTCCGGGCAAAAAAAACCCCTCTTGCAATAGGGCTGGAAATGTTTCAGACGGACAGCCAGAAAGCTCTAGATGACTGGATAGAGGGCAGCATAACGGAACAAGATTTTAAGGCGGACTATGCCAAAAACTGGTCATACGATTGGTCATTGTATCGGGATATTTTTATTTTTGCCCGCGATAATCGTATTCCGATGCTTGCCCTTAATGTCCCGAAAAGGATTGTCAGCAAAGTTGCACGGCAGGGTTTTGCCTCACTTACGCCTGAAGAAAAGAAGAATCTTCCTCCCGCAGTCACCTGCGACCTCAACAAACCACAAACAGAATCACTCAAGAGTACATTTCAGGCGGTCTTTAAGCACGAGGTGAACGGGAAGATATTTGCCAATTTCTGCGCAGCACAGGCTGTGCGTAACAGCGGTATGGCCATGGCTATTGTTAATGGCCAGAAGAGGCATCCCGACAGAAAAATTGTCGTGCTGGCCGGTACCTGGCATGCCGTTAAACATGGCGTCCCTGAAAGTTTGGCAAGTCTCGGCAGCTTGGGCTTCAAGGCCATCCTGTTCGAAATCCCCGAACTGAACTTGAAGAATGCCACGGCAGATATAACTGATTACATGATCAGGTGGTAAAAAAGTTCTTCGTAACAACCAACGGACTTTTGTCATTTTATGGTTCCTTATGCACACCTCTCAGAAAACAAAGCCCCTAAAGCTGCTGTTCCTCCTCCTGTTCCTGTCTGGTTGTTCCATAACGCATGCCCTCCGTGTAGAAGACCATAAATCTGTAGATATCCGCACTATGGTCGACGCGGTCAGTACGGCCCCGGTTGTCTTTGTCGGCGAACACCATGATGCCGCTGAACATCACAAGCTGCAGCTCGAAGTGCTGAAGGGGCTTGCTGCAAAAGGGAAATCGCTTGCCATTGGTATGGAGATGTTTACCGTTTCCAGCCAGAATGCTCTGGACGCCTGGAGCGCCGGCAAGGTTTCAGCGTACGCCTTCTTCAAGCTGTATGAGTCAAGCTGGAAAAACGTCCCCTACCGGCTTTATGAGGATATCTTCGCTTATGCCCGGGACAACCATATCCCAATTGTCGCGCTGAATGCTCCACAGGAGATTGTCAAGAAGGTTTCCAAACGGGGCCTTTCTTCCCTGACCAACGACGATAGGCGCTTGCTCCCCCCGGGCGTCGATGCCGAAGTGAGCGACTCCTATCTGGATTTCATAAGATCGTCATATGCGGTTCACGGCAGAGGCGGCGATCAATTCCGGAATATCTGCGAAGCACAGATGCTCAGAAACAGAGTTATGGCAAGCCGTATCCGCGACTACCATCAGCTCCACCCGGAGATAGTTGTGGTGGTCATCGCGGGAGGTGCCCATGCGCGGGAGAAGGGAGGGATCCCCGCAGAACTCGGCAGTCTGCCGTTCAAGATTATCCTTCCTCCGCTTCCGGGACTCAGCGCGGAATCGATCCGTACCGAAGACGCCGATTTTCTGTTGGAAGAGCCACTTTCCATTCTAGATCTGCTTTAATAATCCCTCAGCACGTTTTACCTGAATACAATTCATCGGAACCCCAAATGGGGTATTTTTTCTGTTTCAGTATTGGATCAGGGCTGGATACCCGCTTCATGATGTCTACCCTTAATTGAAAAGTCCTTATAAATCAGCGGGTAACCGTCTTCCCGTGATTTCAACTTATATTTGGTTGAGATTATGCAATTGCTTGGGACATGATATACTGCATTTTAAATGGGAGGACGATATGAAGAGACTGCTCGTATCTATGTTGACCATCGTGATGCTGGTGCTGTCCGGCTGTGGAGATGCAACTGTTTCTATTCTTATTCCAATCGGGCCGGTGATTGAACCGCCTGCAATCACGTCATACCAGTTCACCAAGAACACGGTAACGGAGCTTATCGAGGGGAGTGTCGATTTTTATGCCCCTGATTCCGATATCGACACTATGACTGTTGTTGTCTTTGATCCAAGAGGATATGAAATATTCAGGTCAAAAACGTTCATCTACCTCACTGGGGCAGTAAGTGGAACCATCCCCTTCCGTATCGATTATTACTATTATCCTTCAGAGGTATTCGCGTACACCTTCAGCATCTATCTGACAGACTTCAATGGAAACACATCCAATCAGGCTGTGGATACGTTCAATGTTCCATAAGGGATTACACTGCACGCCATGGCATAACCGCTCCCGAATAAACTCTAATCACACTCAGCAGCGCTGAAATAGCATTGACGGCGGTCTGTTTTGGTCTATAGTAATTTACATTAATGCTTTAATTTCTATCCATAGCTCCGGAGGACGGCATGCAATCACTGTACAACCTGGCCTTGAACTTCGCCCCATTCGTTTTTATCGTACTCGTCTGGCTCGCGAGCTGTCTCAAGGTCGTGAACGAATATGAGCGGCTTGTGGTGTTCACTCTTGGCAAGGTGAACAAGGAGCCCAAGGGCCCCGGCCTCGTATTCGTGTTCCGCCCTTTTCAGACGGCGGTACGTATCAGTCTCCGTACTGTGGTGCTGGATGTACCGAGCCAGGACATTATTACTCGCGATAACGTGAGTCTGAAGGTCAGCGCTGTTGTCTACTTCAAGGTGATGGATGCCAAACAGGCTATCCTTGGCGTAGAGGATTACAACTATGCCACCAGCCAGATTGCGCAGACCACTCTGCGATCTATTCTCGGTGAGGTGACACTGGACGAACTGCTGGCTGATCGCGAAAAACTGAGCCTGAGGCTCCGGGAAATCATCGATTCATCCACCGAACCGTGGGGTATCCAGGTCACGGCAGTTGAACTCAAAAGTGTAGACCTTCCTGAACAGATTCAGCGCGCTATGGGGAAACAGGCCGAAGCCGAACGTGAAAAGCGTGCCAAAGTTATTGCCGCCGAAGGCGAACTGCTGGCCAGCCAACAACTGCTGGAAGCCGCCAATACTCTCAGCCAGAACCCGGCCTCCATGCAGATGCGCTACCTGCAGACGCTTACCGAAATTGCCGTAGAGAAGAACAGCACCATCGTATTCCCGCTCCCGATTGAGCTGATGAAGGTGTTTGACAGGCTCGGGGAAAAACCATAAACCAATAAGCCTAAACGGCTGTTGGTCCACAGATTCCGCAGATTAACGCAGATAAAACCAATAACTATTTTAAAAAACATGATCTTCATTTTGGTTAAACCAGTATTTGTTTCAAATCTTTGATTTATCTGCGTATATCTGCGTTAATCTGCGGATAACTGCTTTTTTAAGGATAAATCAATTTTCAGTATAAGAAGAGACCCGAATGTTCCGTGGCGGCATCGTCATGGCAGAACGTATGTCTGAAGGAGAAGCATTACTTGAATACCTCGTTGCATAGTCCTCCCATGATTATCGCATTTTTAGCTGCGTCTGTGGTTATGGGGATACTGCATCGGCGACTGTCTTCATCGGGGTCTTTTGTTGCGGTACTTTACTGCCTGCCCTTCACCTTTATGCACGAGCTGGCTCATTTTTTGGTCGCCCTCATTACCGGGGGGCGCCCTTCGTCATTCAGCATCTGGCCAAGGAGGGCAGGGGGGAGTTGGATACTCGGGAGCGTTAATGCCGCCCCGACAATCCTCTCTGCAGCACCGACAGCGCTCGCTCCGCTCGGGTGGCTGGTGATTGCGTATTATATGATAGTGCTATGGGATTCAAGACCGGTATGGGTGCCGGAATATTTTATAGTTGTGGTTTTGTACGCTTGTTCAGCAGCCTGCACTCCTTCGTGGCAGGATATCAAGGTGGCAATACGCAATCCATTTAGTCTGCTCCTCTGGGTGGCGGCAGCATATGTAGCTTTACATTTGGAGGTGCTATGACGACTGGTACGAAGATGTCCTTTAAAGATTTTTTTGCCTCCTCTCCTGTAATTTTGGGTGAAGGGGCCGTTATTGAACGCTTGCGCCGCTCTGACGATATCCAGCTTGATGAATACCTGGTTAATGCTGCTCTGATCTATCAAGAGAAAGGCCGATCGGCTTTGGAGTTCATATGCCGTCAATACCTGGAAATAGGGCAGCGCTATAATTTGCCACTGCTGTTATCTACTCCCACCTGGCGTGCGGGACGGGATCGGATAGAGGCGGCAGGATTGGCCGGACGTGATTTGAACGGTGATAATTTTCGTTTTTTGGCTAAGCTGCGTGACAGTTATGGCGACTATGCACGACAGGTTGCTATCTGCGGGCTGATGAGCTGCCGTGGCGATGCCTACAATCCGGCTGAGGCCATGGATGCCGCTGCCGCAACCGGGTTTCATGCCTGGCAGGCAGACGCCCTGGCCGCATCTGGTGTCGACTTTTTACTGGCGTCCACTCTTCCCGCTCTGAGTGAGGCAATCGGATTGGCCCGGGCTCAGGCAGCAACAGGGCTGCCCTATATGATCAGTTTTGTGGTCAGGCCTGAAGGGACATTGCTTGATGGAACGCCACTCAATGAGGCTATCTCCTCCATTGACGCAGCCATAACACCACGCCCATTGGCATATCTGATCAACTGCACCCACGCCTCAATATTTAGAAGCGCCCTTTTGCACGGCAGTAACTCCTCCGCACCTGTCAGGGAGCGGGTAGTCGGTCTGCTTGCCAACACTGCCTCCCTCAGTCCCGAAGAGCTGGATGCCAGTGCTGAACTCGTAGAAGAAGCTCCTGAAACCTTCGGACGTAGTGTAGTGGCTTTACATCGTGAACTTGGAATGAAAATCCTGGGCGGTTGCTGTGGCACAGATGAACGGCATATCGAACGGTTGGCACATGAGCTTTCTGATAACAGACAGAAGGCGATGGGGTTGTCCTGAAAGCAGAAACGGAAAGAGCTGACTTCGGGTTTCCCCTTGACACATATCAGTGATTGCAATATATTGACCGTTCGTTTCGCGCCGTTCCCAGACACCCAGAAAGCGAAGCTCTCCCCGGAGTCAAGCCGGGATATGTTTATGGACAAAGCAGGAACAGTTGAGATGAACAAAGAATATGATTTTAAAATGTTTATTTCGGTGCGTAGCGCAGCCTGGTAGCGCACTAGACTGGGGGTCTAGTGGTCGCAAGTTCAAATCTTGTCGCACCGACCATATAAAACAGGGACTTAGCCGATTTGGTTGAGTCCCTGTTTTTGTTTTACGGCTGATTAGTTAGTGTATGGTTTCTTCTGTTGTCATTACTTTGATCGTGGGGGGGATCTACATCATAAATGACTACTTAATTTTGTTTGGCGGTGAATTTACTGATGACTCCAGTGCATTTTAATAAGGACATGGTATAATTTACTGAAAATTACATTAAGAAGGAGATACGCATGTCCTTGACTAAAAGTTGGTACACAGTCGATGAGGCAACATCCAAGTTTGGTGTTTCAGCCAAGGACCTTTTGCATTGGGTTGAACTTGGTATGGTTCGCACAGAAGGAGTTAAGGGAAATGGTTTTCTGCTTAATGGCGATGACATTGAGATGAAGTTGAATCTGATTCCATCGGTGTGAAAGCGTAAAACTGTTCAAAGCTAAAGTGTGGAACTGGTGTGACTTTGCTATTTTGAAGTGGTGCTGTACTCTATCCGGAGCTGCTGACAGTGCTGCCTCATCACTTGAACGCTGCTCACACCCTGTTCGCTTTCAGCTCTTTCAGGGAATAGAACGTACCACGCCAGTAGATGCCCCCCTGTATGAGGTTCAATATCATGGTTCTTATCATGATCACCGCAAAAAGAGCGGTAGTTACAGGGTAACAGATTGCATACCAGGCTTTGGAATGATGAGTCGACTTATAATGTCACGCCAGCTTGCTTTTCACGCTGTCAATTTTATCTTCCATGGTCTGGTTCCGGTCGGTACGCGTTCCCGCCTTAATGGTAGTTGTAATACGCGGCGCTCCCATTGCATGAACTTTTTCATGGCATTGTTTGATGGCGGCAAAAACGTCGTCCCATTCACCTTCAATATTGGTTCCGTAAGAGTGAAGCGAGGTTTTCAGCCCTGCAGAGGCAAGAACCTTTTCACATTCTGCAATGTATGTGGATAGAGATACACCAACACCAATTGGTACAATACATAGATCTACCATAACCTTCATTTTTCATGACTCCTTTGCACTGTATGGTTGTTTTTCTTCAGCGTGGTCAGCATATAAATGTCTGTTTACTCTGCAAGCACGTTATCAAATAAACGCGCTCACAACTGCCCACCCAAGGATTACTACCGTTGTCAGGCCACATATCAAAGCCAGAACATGGTCAAGGTTATTCTCTCTGCGGCGTTCGCTGTAACCGATGATAGCCCCGACTACGATGCCGCCGATGATCCCGCCGCCGTGCCCCCAGTTATTGATGCCTGGAAATATCAAGCCAAAGACAAAAAGACTGACAACCCAACCGCTTACCTCCCGGTAGACGGAACTGCCGTATGCACCACCCCTGCTTTTGCCATAATAGAGCAGGGCGCCGATCAGGCTGCAGACTGCTGCCGACGCACCGATAGTGAACGGTACTCCGGCGAAGTAGGAGATGGCATAGCCTATTACACCACCAAAGGAGTAGATGGTAAACATGCGGCTGGTACCGTACTCATTTGATACCAGGGGTGCGATCTGTTTCAGTGCCATCAGGTTGAAAATGAGGTGGATAATGCCACCGTGAAGATAGCTGGCACTGACCACTGTCCAGAACCGGCCAAAATGGCCGATTGGATACGTGCCGGTTGCCCCCAAAAGCATGAGGCTTGTCTGTCCCGGAGAGAGGAAACTGCCTGAGTCACCTGTACGTGCACTCAGTATTAGTGACAGTGCAAAAAAGAGGACGTTGGCAGTAATGAGGGTTTTGACCAGCCAGTCACCATCCATTACTCCCTTGGACCAGTTGATAAACTGCCACCACGGGGCTGACCTGGCAGTTCCGCACCACGAACAGACAGACTCTTCGCTCCCCACCAGACGTCTGCAGCGCGAACAAAGAATTGCTCGTTGGGTCATCAAAAATCCTCTTTAGCGATCATATTGGCGGTATTGGGAGGGTTTCCTCCGCATTTATTGTAACTGAAGTTCATATAAAATTTACGTTTACGACACATTAGGTAGTGCCTATTAAACAATCCCCCCGCATAACCCTCTGAAATTCTGTTTCAAGCAACTTCATACTATAAGGCTTACGGATGAAACCGGAAGGGTGCTGCCCTTTAATACGTTCACTTAGCTCTTCGTTATTGAAGCCACTTGAAAGGATTATTTTGGCGTCGGGCCTGATGAGGTAAATTTCTCCCATGGCTGTTATTCCATCCATGTTCGGCATAGTCAGATCCATTAGAACGATGTCAATATCATCAGCGTGCGTGCGAAACTTAGCTACTGCATCAATGCCGTCACAGGCGGTAATTACCGTAAAACCGCAGAGTTGGGCCATCTTGGTGCAGATTTTAAGGACCGGTTTCTCATCATCGACCACAAGGACTACGCCAGAAAGAGGCTTCTCCAGGATTGTGCCTTCTTCTGGCTGGGGCGAAGCCGGTTCAGGCGCCACAAACGGCCGAGAGGATTCCGTAATTGGGAACAGAACTCTGAAGGTTGAGCCTTTGCCAGGTATACTCTGCACAAGAAGTGCGCCGCCGTGTGTTCTTATTATCCCCAGAACCGCTGACATACCCAAGCCTCGTCCGGTAAACTTTGTAGTATAGAATGGGTCAAATAGTCGATGAAGTGTTTCTTCACCCATACCGCAGCCGTTGTCGCTGACTTCAAAAAATACAAAGCGGCCAGGTTCCGGTTTTTCGTCTACCATGCTGGCGTCCAGACAGGTTTTGTCGCAGTTCTGAATGCCGGTAGTGATTCTGATAATGCCCGGTTGCTGTTCAATAGACTCCGCTGCATTCGTAATCAGATTCATGACGATCTGCTGAATATGCCCTTCATCAGCAATTATGGCCGGCAGTTCCGGATAGAGGCACCATTCAATCGAAACGGCAGTTGTGGCGGCCGTTTTCAGCATTTCAACATTTTCTCTGACCAGTTCGTTGAGACCCAGTTCCTTTTTGGTATACAATCCCTTGCCCAGATAAGTCAGCATCAAGTTTGTAAGTTGGACCGCATATTTGCCTGATATCAAAGCATTAGCTATATATTTTTGAGGATCCGCATCCGGGCTGAGCTTCATCGAGGCCAGCTCAACATTGCCAAGAATGGACTGAAGCAGGTTATTAAAGTCGTGGGCAATACCCCCTGCCATTACTCCCAGGCTCTCAAGTTTTTGGGTTTGAAACATTTTACGTTCAAGAGCCAAACGCTCTTCATGAAGAGATCTGATCTCCTCATCCCGTTGTTGTAAAGCATCAGCCAGTTTATTGACTGCACGTGACGCCCTGCCGGCTTCATCATCGCATACGATGTCAATCCGGGAGGTAAAATCACCGTCCTGCATGGCATTGATACCGTGCACTAGTGCGTTGAAAGAGCGGGTTACCTTGCGGAGGACCATATAACAAAGCAGGGAAACCGACAGCCAAAAAGTGATGGCTACACTGGTGGAGATCGCTGCCACACGAAGAATAATACGTGACAGGTCTGCAGTTCCGCGCTCCATTCGCACCGTGCCGATTGCGGGTACAGAGGCGTCATTGCCACCGGTAATGGATGATTCAACAGAGTCAAGCATGGGGCTGCAGTGCACTTCAGTTGATTGGCTGATAACCTCTGTCGGGCTGGATGGATTTGAAGGATGAACATCGGCCATAACCCTGCCATCTGGAGCGATAATCGTAACCGCATGTATTTCCGGAGCCTGTGCCGCATTCTCCGCCAAATAGCGCAGCTCCTCACTGTTTTCGGCATAAAGAGGGAGTCGGACAGAGTCAGCTAGTTGCTTGACGCGAAGCTGTAGCTGCTCGGTTGCATGGCTGCGGGTTTTACGGACTTCCGTGATGATGTACAGGGTGCTCAGCAGGCAGGAGATCAGGAAGGTCAGCAGGGTAAAAATAAGGAAAAGTTTGAACTGAAAGCTGGCGCGGAAATGTGACCATCGCTTCCCTTGATACATGGTCAACTCCTCACGGGGTAGATAGTTTATTGATCTTGATTGTAGATTAACTGTTTCTTGGAGATTTCTAAAAAATAATTATCATGGCCTGATGTTTAATGCAACAGGAAAGCTTTTACTAACGCATCCACAATATTCAATGCCGTTAGGTCACGGTTTTATCATGCCGATATCCTCCATAAACTCCTTGGCAATATCTCCGCGCAGGTTCTCGGCAAGGCCGGTCAAGCCGTCGGTCAGATAGCGGGCGTTATATCCTTTCGTACGCAGATACGCCATGGCGATGGATGAGCGGTCTTTGTGGGGGCAGGCGGTGACGATAATTTTGTCCATGGGCAATTCTGCAAGGCGTTTGGGCAGCTCATTCAAGGGGATGGAGAGGCCGAACCCCATGCGCCATGCTTTCGTTTCTTCCGGAAAACGGATATCAACCAGTACCGCCTTCTTTTCCGTCAGCAGCGTTATAAGCTTCTTGCTGTCTATTTTCATGTCGGCGCGGGTATCGTAGTCGAATTTGGTAAGAAAATTGTCAAAAGCAGAAGGAACGACCTCTGCGGCATAACCAAGCGGCACGACAAATCCAGATAGCAGTAGTATCAGGAGGATAATTAGTTTCATCTTGTAATATTCCTTTCCAAATGGTGTGACAGAGCTTTGGTATAGGCTGATTTGCCGTTAATGTCGTTGTCCGCATAATTAAAAACTAAGTGTCAGCCGATATATCTCTGCAGCCCCTGCCATATAAACCAGCCGCCAACGAGAGCGACGACCAAACCGCTGACACGTTTGGCCCAGGTTGAAAAATTGACTACTCCACGTGCTTTGACGAACCCCTCGACGAATCCGGTGAACGTGCCTGCAAAAAGCATCAGCAGGCAGTGGCCGATCGCGTAGCAGAACAGCAGTGCAATGCCGTACAGCACCTGTCCCTTGCCTGCCACCAGCGTCAGCAGCACAACAAGAACCGGTGTGGCGCAGGGAGATGATACAACGCCGAAGAAAAGCCCCAGCAGGAAGGCCCCAATAAGGCCGCCACGTTTTGGTTTGAAGTTACGCCTGATTGGCAAGTGGATTTCGTACAGCCCCATCAACTGACCACCCATGACCAGTGCAATGCCTCCGGCGATCAGATACCACGGTCCACCCAGCGTGCCGAACATGGTGCCGAGCAATCCGGCGGCAGCGCCAAAGGCGGTGAAGGTCAGTGACAGCCCAAGAATAAATACCAGTGAGTAACGGAAGGCTTTACCCCGATCACCATCACTGTAGCCCCCCACAAAGCCGACCACCAGAGGGATGGTCGCCAGCACGCAGGGAGAAGCGGATGAGAGCACCCCGGCGAGAAAAACGGCTCCGAAGGCAATCAATGGGTAAAGGGTGATGATCTGTTCGATGTTATCGAGAAAACTCATTTCAGGCCCAGTGCCTTCAGCTCTTTCAATATGTCGGTTTTGTCCATGAAGCCCATGTGGCGCTTGATCTCTTTGCCCTTGGCATCGTAAAAGATCTGGGTTGGAATCATCTGAATGCGATACTCCTGTGCAAGGGCCTCTGCGGCCCAGACATCGGTAAAGAGAACATTAGCTTTGCCTTTCAGTTCGCGGTTCAGCTCTTCGAGGAGTGGCGCCATTTTTTTGCAGGGGATGCAGGTGCGGGCACCGAAGTCGGCCACCGTAGGTTTGCCGGATGTCAGGGCGGCGCGGATGGCGACCCCGTTGGAGGAGGGGAGTTCTGCATGGGCGACGGTTGCAATCATGGTAAGTATAAGGGCGGTAAATAAACGCATCACAGTACCTCCTTGATTTCTGCTACGGATGCACACTTGCCGGAAAACTTGACCACTCCGTCAACCACCAGCGCCGGGGTGCTCATGACACCGTAGCCCATAATTTTCTGGATCTCTTCAACCTTGATGATCTCGGCTGTTTTGCCGCTTTCTTCCACCGCTTTTTTTACGTTTTCGTAAAGGGTCTTACATTTCGCACAGCCGGTGCCTAATACTTCGATCTTCATGATGATATCTCCCTGTTTTATGAGTTCTCTGCTTCAAGCAGTATTATGATTTCTTTCGAGCAGCATCTGCCCCGCGGCGAAAGCTCTTTACAGCGCCCCTGTGTACAGGCCCCTGTCATCCGGCGGATGTCGTCCATGTTTCTGGCACCGTTCTGCATCGCACCCAGGATGGACTGTTTGTTGACGCCGCTACACCAACAGACGATCTCATTCAAAGGTGCTTCAAGAATGTTTTCGGTATAATGACCCTTCACTGGTGACCCTTTACGCAAGTTTTTCTTTGATGCGTTTATTTTATCTGTGTCCATGTCCACAGCAAGCAGCTTGCCGTTCAACGTGGTTTAATTCCTTGATAAGCGGGCCGCCGTTACAAGCCGTGGAACAGTCAAGCTGGATAGTTGTATGGGTAATATGAAAATCATGCTCCAGTTCGTGCTCGATGGCGTGCAGCAGGTGGCTGCGCTTCCCTTCAAACTCAGGTTGGATCTCCACATGGGCAGAAAGGGCAAAGATGTGCGAGCAGACCGACCAGATATTGAGATGGTGAACGTCTGCTACCCCTTCAATTTTGCGAATGCTGGTCGCTACCTGCTCGACCGACAGGCCGCGCGGGACCCCCTCCATCAGGATATGGACCGCTTCCCGCAGCACTCGCCCGGCGCCGACCAGAATCAGCAGGCCAATGGCGATGGAAATAATCGGATCAGCCTGATACCAGCCGGTGTAGTGCATCAGGATTGCGCCGACAATCACCCCCACCGAGGCCGCCGCATCACCCAAAACATGTAAAAAAGCGCTGCGCACATTCAGGTCGTCGTGCGCATGGCCGTGCAGCCCCTTGGCCGCCAGCAGATTGGCAATCAACCCTAACACCGCAATGACCAGCATCGGCGTTGTCTGCACCGCTTCCGGCAAAATCAGCCGCTTGCTCCCCTCATAGAGAATGCCGATCGCCATCAGAAAAACCGTCAGGCCATTGATCAGCGATGCCAATACTTCGGCCCGGTGCCAGCCGTATGAATGCTGATCGCCGGGTGGATGAGCCGCCAGTTTGATAGCTCCTAGTGACAGTACCAGTGCGAACAGGTCGAGAAAAACGTGCCCTGCGTCTGACAGGAGTGCCAGAGAATTGGACCAGATGCCGCCGATTATTTCTGCCACCAGGGTGATGGTGGTAAGAACAATGGCAAACATCAGACGTTTGGATATGGTTGTATCAATGGATGTCATGGCGCGTCTGTCCGGGTGTTGCTTTGCTACAGCAGCATGAACAGCTCATGCCCCTGGCCTTGCCGAAAGCCTCTCGTCCTTCCTTGATGGTCAGCCATGAGATCAGGATGGCTCCAATGGCATCGAGACTGCCGATGCCGGTCAGTTCATAGCCGAGACTGGAGATCATGAGGACCACCGACAGGTAAAGGCATGCTCGTGAACAGGCGGCATCTGCCAGAATTGCGGGAGAGTTAAGTGCCGTGCCGACCCTGGTTTTCTGGTGGATCAAAAACCACATGAAGGATATTGAAAGCAGCGAGATGACGATGCCCCACAGCGTTGTCTCCGGTTTGTGCTGCTGATAAAGGTTGATGCCGGCTGTTATCACCAGGCCGGCGGACAGGACATAGAACGCTGCACCGGTAATCCGGAGGGCACGCTGCTCGAATTCGTCCCGTGTCTCTCCGCCGTTTACTTTGATTCTGCGCAGCATATGCCAGACGCCGATCGCCGAAATGACTTCGATAAAAGAATCCACACCGAAGCCGAACAAAGCAAGGGTTTCGTCGGCAGCCCCAGCCCAGACAGAAACACCGCCTTCAACAAGATTGTAGATGATTGTGAACAGGGCCAGAAAATTTGCGCGGATGTAGAGTTTTTCTTTCATTTCAGAACATGCCCTTTCACAGAATTGCGTTAAACAGATAGCCGACCAGCGTTATTGCTATCGCGACTATTCCAAAAAAAACAGCCAATAGCCGGTTTTTCAGTACGTTCTTTAATATAATCGCTTCCGGGAGAGACAGTGCCGTGACCGCCATCATAAATGCCAGCACGGTGCCAATAGCCATCCCTTTTTCCATCAAGGCGTGGACAATCGGAATTACACCGGCGGCGTTTGAATAGAGTGGAACCCCAAGTGCAACGGCAATTGGAACAGCAAATGGATTGTCCCTTCCTGCCCAACGCGCCAGAAAATCTTGCGGTACAAAGCCGTGGATAAAGGCTCCCAATCCGACCCCGACGATAACGTACGGCCAGATTTTTTTCAGGAGTTCATACGTATATTCCCGTGCATATTCAAGCTTCTGCCGGAAGGTTTGTTTCACGATTTCTGTATTGCCAACCTGCATCTTCCAAACATAGTCCTGAACATACTTCTCCATCTTCAGCTTGCCGATGATGATACCGGCGATAATCGCCACCAGCAGGCCTGAACCGATATAGATCAGGGCGATCTTCCAACCGAACAGCCCCCAGAGCATGATCAGTGCAACTTCGTTTACCATCGGGGAGGAGATCAAGAACGAAAAAGTTACTCCAAGCGGCACGCCGGACTCGACAAAGCCGATGAAGAGCGGCACCGCAGAGCAGGAGCAGAAGGGGGTTACGATGCCAAGCAGGGCGGCCAGGACGTTGCCAACATATTCCCGTTTATGGGAAAGCAGGCGTTTGGTCTTTTCCGGCGGGAAGGAGGTGCGGATAATCGCCACAACGAAGATAATTGTCGTCAGCAGCAGGAAAATCTTGGTCGTGTCATAGATGAAAAAATCCAGAGCTTCGCCAAGGCGGGTTCCTGGTGTGAGGCCAAGAAGATCGAACGTTATATAATCAGCAGTTTGTTTTAGCATGTCAGTTCCATATTAATTTGTTTAGGCAGCAATCATGCCGCGAGCAGCAGTTTGTGCCGACCGGTAATCTCCTCGGTCATTATCATGGCTGCCAGATCGACTATTTCAAAAATTTCGTGGTGTTTTACGGCGTAGAAGATCTTGACCCCTTCTTTGCGACGAAACAGTATACCGGACGAGACCATCAGATTCAGATGGCGCGAAGTGTTGGACTGCTCCTCGGAGATTGCAGGGAATATTTCACAGACACAACGTTCACCGTTGCGCAGGAAGTCGATGATTTTGAGTCGGGTTGGTTGGCCGAGGGTTTTCAGGATTTCTGCCTGGAAATGATTTTTGTCCATGTATATACCCCACTATATGATTATGTAATCATATAGTGGGGTAAGTGAAGGATGTCAAGCTGGAAAATTTATGGGTGGGTAGTCAGGCGATTGTCAGGCTTCGGGCAATCCAAACCGGGTTCTGATGATATCTATAAAAAAGTTGAGTGGTATGTTTATCTGCTGTTGGTTATCACCATGAATAATCATGGTTCGATTGCGACTATGGCTAAAACCATCAATGCGATGCTCAATGATCAGGCCACTCTCAAGTTGGTCCTGTACCAGTTCACGAGACAAAAAAGACACCCCGCTACCCTCACGAGTCAGTTGGAAGGTCATGTGAAGATCATCAAGGACTACGAAACTTTTGAAATTTGAAAGATCCCTGCCGATTGAACGCATATTCCCTTCCAGAAGTGTCCTTGAACAACAACCCTCTTTTCGGACAAAAATATTTTGTGCAAACAGAACTTCAGGGTCGATATTACCGGCAGGTATTTCAAGTGTCGGTGAACTGGCAAAGATTACGTCGTCACCTGGCAAAGAAATAGTCGTCAGATCAGAAAAATCAATAGAATCAAAGGAGTCACAATGTTCCACTACTGCCAGATCATACATGCCATCGCGCATTGCTTCGACTATTTTTGCAGGATTATCGGACATGAAGGAGAGATCGGCCAGATTATTAAATTCCATCATGAATTCACGCATGATCGTTGGCAGGTGGACGACCCCAAAGGTGGGTGTACAGATAAATGAAACACTTTTGTTTTCCCGCATCGATTTTAGGCCGGAGACTAATTCCCGCTCGATATCCAGCAGTTTTAAGGCTTTCTCAAGTACAAATTTACCCGGTTTTGTGGGTAGCAGTATTTGGCCGGAGCGGTCAAGAAGTGGATAGCTATAATGATCTTCGATGAATTTAATACGGCGGGAAACTGCGGGTTGTGAGACACCGAGCGTTTCGGCAGCCTTAGAAATACTTCCGGTTTTAACAACCTCAACAAATGTTCTTAGATATAAAGATTCCATAACAGCTTCCTCCCAAATATCTTTATTCATTCATTCATACATCATCTTTTTACAGGGATGAAGTGGATAAAACCATTAGACCTTAAAGGCTTAAAATTTTAGTGTGAAGTAGAAACCCACGCCCTGTGGGAGTGGTAATGTGGACTGGCTACGCTGGTCCAGGATGGGTATGGCTGTATAAGCCACTCACTGCCATCCTTTGTTTCGAGTTGTTGCCGCAGCTCCGAGCGTAAGGAGGTCAAAGTGATCAGCAGGTTTCATAAGTTATCACATACGATATAGCATTGCGATATCACAATGTATGGGTTCCAAAGTTCCGGTATTGAATTTTGCATGGACCGGTTTAAGATGCAGCAGAGAACGGAATAATGGCTATCTGCGGGTATGCTGGTTGTGAGGTCATAGAGCTGAATGTGCAGCAAGATCATGCGCATCTATTGTGTTAATGATTCCGCCAAAACTGGCAATATCCGATTTACTTGGTCGGCTGAATGGGCAGACTCAATGAACCTCTTTCAGCAGTTTTGCCATTTTGTCAGGCGGCGGGTAATCCGAAACGGGCTCTGAGGATATCTATAAAAAAGTTGAGTGGTGTGCTCGTCTGATGCTGGCGATCACCATGAATAATCATGGTCCGGTTGCGACGATGCTTGAAGCCATCAATACGGTGTTCAAGCATCTGGCCGGCATCAACCTGCTCCTGCACCAGTTCACGAGACAAAAAGGACAACCCGCGGCCCTCACGCGTCAGTTGGATGATCATGTGGAGATCATCAAGGACTACAAAGCTTTTGAAGTCTGAAAGATCCCTGCCGATCGCCCGCAGATTACCTTCCAGAAGCGTTCTTGAACAACAACCCTCTTTTCGGACGAATATATTTTGAGCAAACAGAGCGTCAGGGGTGATGTTTCCGGCAGGCACTTCAAGAGTAGGTGAGCTGGCAAAGATCATCTCGTCACCTGGCAGGGCAACAGTTGACAGATCGGAAAAATCAAAAGTTTCGCAATGTTCAACTACAGCAAGGTCATACATGCCATCCCGAAATGCTTCGACAATTTTGCCGGGATTATCGAACATGAAGGAAAGATCAGCCAGGTCGTTATATTCCATCATGAATTCACGCATGACTGTTGGCAGGTGGACGACTCCAAAGGTCGGTGTACAGATAAATGCAATACTTTTGTTTTCCCGCATCGATTTGAGTCCTGAGAGCAGTTCCCGCTCGATCTCCAGAAGTTTAACCGCTTTTTCAAATACAAGTTTGCCGGCATTAGTCGGGGTTAGCATCTGTCCGGAGCGGTCAAGAAGGGGATAGCCATATTGCTCTTCAATGAATTTAATGCGGCGGGAAACGGCAGGCTGGGTGACACAGAGCGTGTCAGCGGCCTTCGAAATACTTCCTGCTTTTACAACCTCTACTAACGTCCTTAGATACAGAGATTCCATATATAGCAGTTTTCTCCTATTTCAATCTGTTATTTAATCATGACAAACAATCAATATTCCTTTTACAGGAAAAGCAGTACATAAGACAACAGATTCATTACCACTCTTGTTCAGTCGGGATGAAGACCCGACAAAAAGGAGAACTAAGTATGCTGAAAAAACCGGGATTTTCTAACAGTTGCAAGACGGTAGTGGCAGGTTCGGCTCTTTTGCTGGGTCTGGGGCTCGCGAGCCAGGCACAGGCAGGCCCACGCATTGAGTTCGGTGAGGATGGCGGATTCCTGCAGGTTGATCTGAAAGGGCAGCTCTATGTAGAAAATACCGAATATGGCGGCGGCCCCATGGGCGATAAAAACCGTACCGATATTCACTTTATGCGTAACCGTGTCGGCTTTACCGGTATGCTGGATGAAACCTGGGGATACAAGCTGCAGACCTGCGGTAATACCGGCACAACAAAAATGCCGGTCATGTACGGTCTTTCCGCGCAGGACAATGACTGGAACGACCGCGATGTGAGGGTTATTGATGCCTATGTCATTGGTAATCTTAACGAGCATGTCAATCTAAAGATTGGTCTCACCAAAATCCCGCTGACCCGTGCCAACCTTGATGACTGTTTTGCTCCATTGTCACAGGACCGTTCAATGTTTGTCTACAGTGCCTATGGCACCTCACCGGCCAAGTTCAGTCGTGACCTTGGTGCCATGGCATCTGGCCGTTTTTTAGGTGATCGACTGACCTACTTTGCCGGAATCTTCCAAGGGCGTGAAGGGACAACTGCAGTTCAGGTACCGTTAGCTCCCGTTGCATCAAATATGGCAGGTGTGACTGCAACCTCCACCACCGCCCCCAAGACCAGCCTTGAATATGTTGGCCGCGTCACCTATGACTTTCTCGAATCGGAGGGTGGTTCCGGCTATCAGGGTACCTATTTCGGCGAGAAGAAGATACTCAACTTCGGCGTTGGCATGGCCTATCAGCCTGATGCCGCTTATCGTTATACAAGCAATACGGTAACTTACTCAGATGGGTCGAACGCTGCGGGCGCTGGTAAAGTGCCTGTCAAAATAGCATCTACAGTAGGGGCTGATAAAAGCACCGTTGATTACACCGCCTTTGCTGCCGATATGCTGTTTGAATACCCCACAGCCTTCGGTGTCCCGACTATTACTGCACAATATTTGAAAGTTGATTTTGAAGATGCCTACCTGACCAGTACTGCTTCTGCGGAACGTATTGGAGTTGTTAGTGGCATGAACGGCCAGAAAGAAGGCTACTACATCAAGGCTGCTCATATCCTCCCGATGACAGTCGGAAAGGCAGGCAAGATTCAGCCTTATGTTCTGTATGAGGATTGGAAATTCGCCCACCTGCTTGGTGTTAACAGCCAGAAGATTATACAATCCGGCGGCGGTATTAACTATTATGTGACTGGTGACCAGCGGGTTCGTCTTACCGGTGAGTTTCTTAAAACCGATTTCGACAAACCTGCAAATCTGCCGGTGCCTGGAACACCCTCTACCGGTGTTGCTCTCAATGACTTTAACACGTTCCGCATGATGGTACAGGTGGTATTCTAAGGGTCAATCCGGGTGCCGGGAGTTTACCCCGGCACCCGACTCTAACAAGTTAAGGAGAATGATCCCTATGAACCGAATTTCCGCCCTTTCCGCTTTTGCACTGATTATGTTTACTACCGCTGTCTGTCAGGCCGATTCACTGGTGATAACCTACCGCTCCGGCAAAACCCAGACAGTTGTTCTGGACGAACCGAGCGTGGGGATAAATTCCTGGCAGTTTGTTGGCGGAACAGCACCGCAGCAGCAGTCAAAAAAGATGGATGAAGCAGTGGCACCACCGGCACAGGAACAGGTTCAAAAAGAACAACAAAAATATGACAAGAGATTGACTGAAAAGGCACCAGATAAAAAACCATCTATCCGCGTTAAGATGAACGCCAAGCCGATTCCTGACTGACAAAAAACTCCCATACCTTATGACCAGTAGCATCTATGCTAATTTGTTGTTTGTATTTGACAAACATTCATTTTACTTTCAAACGGATAAACTGATAATATACGTCAACAATGATCTTACGATTGATCACATCTAAAGGAGAACACAATCTATGAAAAAAATCATCATCATGTTGGCCCTGTCTGTGTTTGCTGCCACGGCTGCATTTGCTGCCGAAGGCAAAGTTGTTTCTGTAGCTGACGGCGCAGCGGTTGTTGAAATGGGTGCTGATGCCGGCCTGAAAAAGGGTGCTGGCGTCAAGCTGAACGGCAAAGCCGGTAAGGTTACTGCTGTTGAAGGCACCAAAGTCACCATCAAGGCTGGCAATGCTGCCGAACTGAAAGCCGGTGATAAAGTCAAGGTTGATAAAGCTGCCTCCATGCAGGGCTGCTAATTAAGTAATGGCCGGGGTCGAGTGATCGGCCCCGGCCACCCACCGAGCAAGACAGTCTTTTACTAAATTATACCTATGGTACCGATGACTAACTCAAAAACAAGAACTCCTGCAGCACTCTATTACTTTTTAGCACAGTCGTTTCGTTACCCCGAGCAGGCATGGCTCTGTGAACCCTATTTTGATCTGCTTGACAGCATTGTACAGAATCTTGACCTTAACAACGATGCCCTTTGGTTGCGCCAGAGTTACTGTGCCAACCAGGAAGGGCTTGAAATATTACAGATTGAGCATACCAGGCTGTTTATAAACGCCCACCCTGCAGTGATTGCCCCCCCATACAGTTCGGTTTATCTGGATCAGGAAGGGAACCTGTTCGGCCCATCAGCTGTCTGGGTACGGAAGTTCTATCAGCAACATGGGTTTGAATTGTCAGGAGAAGGAGATATCCCCGACCATCTCGTGCTTGAACTTGATTTTATTGCGCTATTGCTTGATGAGGGCCTGTACGACGAAGCAGAACAGTTTTTAAACGAACATTTCCGGAAGTGGTTTCCGCTTTTCAAGAAACGGGTTCTTAGCGGATCGACAAACAAGTTTTATTACACATTGCTGACATTGGTAGATTTTTTTACCCAGGAGGAACCGTAGCATGGCATTTCAGATGACCCGAAGAAGTTTCCTGCAGGCATCAGCCACTGCAGCGTTAACCACTGCGCTGTCAGGTTGGTTGGCGTCAGGGGCAAAGGCCCAGTCCGGATTCGTTAAAAAACCTTTTACCGCCCCCGGCAGTTTTGGCAACACTACCACTGTTACCGGAGGCATTTGCGAAATGTGCTTCTGGCGCTGCCAGCTTGTCGGTAAGCTGCGTGACGGCAAGCTGGTGAAGCTCGAAGGTAACCCAAAGAGCGTTGACAATGGCGCAAGTCTCTGTGCGCGCGGCAATGCCGGGGTTAAGCTGCTGTACGATCAGGATCGACTCAAATTTCCGCTGAAAAACGTCGGTAAACGTGGCGCACCGGTATGGAAAAAAATTTCATGGGATGAAGCCCTTGATGAGTGTGCAGCTCGTCTGCAGGGGGTTATTAAAAATAATGGGCCACAGGGTATTGCAATATTTCCCCACGGCGCCTCAGCTACCTATCCGATGCATTACTTCGAACATGTTGTTGGCACACCAAACAACTCTGAAGCTTCTTTTTTTCAATGTCGTGGGCCTCGCGACATCGCCTACATAAACACCTTTGGCGTTGAAGCCGGCGAAAGCGTGGATATGCCGAATGCAAAGGCAATTTTGCTGATTGGTACTCACATTGGTGAAAATATTCATGTTTCCCAAGTGAAGCAATATCTGAAGGGGCTTGAAAACGGCGCCAAGCTGATTGTCGTTGATCCCCGTTTTTCAGCCTCGGCCGCAAAGGCGGATATCTGGGTGCAGATCAAGCCGGGTACTGATAGTGCCTTTCTGCTGGCCATTATGAACTATCTTGTCAAGAAAGGCGCTTACGATAAAGCGTATGTACAAAAGAATGGTGAGGGGTTTGATAAGTTTGCCAAAGCCATTGCACATGCCGAACTGGAGTGGGCGGCTAAAATCTGTGATGTTTCTGCTGCTCAGATCAAGGAGGTTGCCGATCTTCTTGCCAAAAGCGCCCCGCATGTTTCTGTCCATCCCGGTCGTCACGTCACCTGGTACGGCAATGATTTTCAGCGCGAGCGTGCACTGGCCTGTCTGACCGGACTGCTCGGGGCTATTGGTGTCAAGGGCGGTTTTGTAAAGGCGAAGGGACCCAAGCTCGGAAAAGTGGCCTGGCCGGATATCGGTGTTGAGCATGCCGAACAGTTTGCCCTGCATAAAATGGCCGAAAAACACAAGTTTTCGCCTCCCGGTACACCGACCGAGATGCTGAGGAATACAGCTATTTCCGGCAAACCGTATTCAATCAAGGCGTGCGTCATCTGGGGACAAAACCCGATCCAGACTATTCCAGGTCAGCAGGAAACCATAAAGATGCTGCAGCAGATGGATTTTGTACTGGTGGTTGATCTTATGCCGACGGACATTACCATGTATGCCGATATTCTGCTGCCGGAGCTTTCCTATCTGGAACGGTATGATATCGTGAAAACCGGCGTTCAGTGGGACTTTAACGATAAGCATCAGCAGTACATAGCTCCGAGGATGCCACTGGTATCTCAGGTGTCAGCAGATCATCAGCGCAAAGATTCGGTCTGGATAACTAACGAGCTTGCAAAGCGGTTGGGGCACGCGAAACATATTCCTGCTCCATCTGCAGAAGCGATGGTAGACAAGATCCTGGCCGCAGCAAATCTTACCCTGGCACAAATAAAGAAGGAAGACGGCATTCATCTTCAGCCCGGCTCAAACCCTTATGGTGCGGTCTATCCGATCAAGTTTTTCAACGAAGACCTTGCTGAGGCCGGATACTCCGGCGCACCGAACTATACACCGGTCCCGGAACCGCCACAGGGTTTTGCCCGTCTGGTGTACGGAAGAGTCCCGGTTCATACATTTAATCGTACGATGAACAATGTCTGGTTGAACGCAGAGATTCCAGAAAATCCGATCTGGTTGAGCGAGGAGACTGCGCATAAACTTGGTCTGAAAAGCGGTGACAAGGTGAATCTGGTCAATCAGGATGGCGTCGTCTCTGCAAATGCAGTTACCCTCAAGGTTACTCAGGGGATCCGTAAAGACACAATCTTTACAGCCCACGGCTATGGCACAAAAAATCCGGCCATGACAAATGCTGTGAACAAAGGGTTTGATGAACAGTCCTTGATAACTAATCCAGCGGTTGATCCGGAAACCGGCGCGCATGGTATGCGTACCAGCTTTGTGCGGATCATGAAAGATGGCAAAATACTCAATATTCCGAGCTGACAGCATGGACAACATTGCCATAATAAATTCTGAACGAACGATGGAGAGATAATTATGAGTCAATACGGCATGGTCATAGATCTGAACAGGTGTGTCGGCTGTCACGCCTGCAGTGTCGCTTGCAGGGCCGAATGGGATGTCCCTGTCGGTGTAGACAGTTCAAAACGGAAACAGCGCAGAAACTGGGTCGAGCGACTTGGACCTGATGCCACTCCGCATGGCTTGGCTGCGACCTATTATGTCGGTCTCTGCAACCATTGTGATAACCCGGTTTGTGTGGAAAGTTGCCCGGCAGACAAAGTGTCGGCAACCTTTAGCGACCCCAAAACAGGTCTGAAAAAAACTGTGAGTGTTGCGGCAACCTGGAAAGACCCGTTTAACGGTACGGTACAAATTGACAAGGAACGCTGCATTGGCTGTGGCGCTTGCGCTGACAGCTGCCCCTATACGGCGCGATATGTTATTGAAGAAAGCGGCACGCCAAAGGCGGACAAGTGCACGCTCTGTGTTGAGCGGACCGCTGTTGGTCTGGAACCTGCCTGCGTCCATACCTGTCTTGCCAGTGCTCGAATTTATGGCGATCTGAACGATAAAAAAACAGAGATAGCACAATACGTTGGCAAAGGGGCCATCAGGCTAGAGAGCGCCAAGGTGAAGATTGGGCCCAATGTCCGTTATTACGGCAATAAGAAGGATATCAGTCTCCTTACCAAAAACTCAACACCTGAAAAAATGGCCGAGATCAATCATCGTCGTATCTTCATGGCGAGGATGTTGCGGCCGTCACTGAAAGCGTTTAACAGCAATAGCCTTATTGGTTTATTAGGAACAATCGCTACTGAAAAGGGTGACAACGCGTAAAAAAGTTAAACCTTAAAGGACGTTGATCTACAGATGTCGCAGATTAACGCAGATAAAACCATTATTATTAGATTCAAGCCTTAGAATTGTCTGTGAATATTGGAGTTAATCTGCGGACAACTGTTTTTTTAAAGGTTTTATAAATGGTATTGAGCGCCGGAGATGGCAGCTCTGAAACATGTAACAAAGGATATCTTCATGTATCCTTCCTCCATGTGATGCCGGCGGATGGCCTCCGCCGGCCTTTTTTGTGCGCTGTATTTTGTATAGCCATACCCCTTGGTTGTCAGACCTTTGTAATCGTGATAAAGGTGGACAGCACCGTCCCAAATATATACGCATTTTAAAAAGGCTTACGAGTAACAATGAAAACGATTCATCACTCCCGTCGCAGCTTCATTACCATGCTGGTTGCCCTGCCGCTTCTGCTGGCCGGGCTATGGCGGTTTCTGACACCCAAAGGGGTAAAAAAACCGACGTTGCTGCAGGTGGCGCAGGCTGACATCCCGGTCGGGGCAGCTCTTGTTTTTCGTCAGGAGCGTGTGGCGATTATGCGTGAAGGTAGTTCATTCATCGCGCTGAGCCTGGTTTGTACCCACCTTGGCTGCACCGTTTCGGTTACCCCGGAGGGGATGGTCTGCCCTTGTCACGGCAGCCGCTTCGACAAGTTGGGCAAGGTGCTGACCGGTCCGGCTGAAAAGTCTCTGGTGCGGCTGGCAGTCGAACAAAATGGTGTAGATCTGGTCGTGCGTGGATAACGAACCTGAAAATCAGTTATCCGCAGATTAACGCAGATATACGCAGATAAAACCAAACATTTCTGCAAAAAAACGATTAACCAATTGGTTAAACCGAGATTTGTTCTAAGTCTATGCTTTTTCGGTGTGTATCTGCGTAAATCTGTGTAATCTGCGGATTTGATACAGTTTTATTGGATGAAGGAGCATTGGTGTTCAAAGACTTTCTAAAACATCTCTTCCCCCGAGTGGTGCTGCAGCGGAATCTGCGCATCAGCTATACATTCTGCCTGGGGGGGCTGGCCTTCACGGCACTGTTGTTGTTGGCCCTGTCGGGGCTGCTGCTGATGTTCTACTATCGTCCCGGCGCTACCGAGGCCTACAACTCGATCATCTTTCTGGAAGCTTCAGTACATGGCGGCAAGTATCTGCGCAGTCTGCACCGGATGGCTTCTCACGCACTGTTGATCCTGATTATGCTGCATACTTTACGAGTGGTACTAACAGGTGCTTTCGCTCCGCCGCGGCAGCGCAACTGGATCATCGGTGCCTGTCTGCTGGGGTTGGCCGCTTTTGAGGCTTATACCGGTTATCTGCTGCCGATGGACCAGCTGGCGCTCTGGGCCACACAGACCGGTATGACACTGCTTGAAGCGGCACCACTTGGAGAGTTTTTTCGTGATATTCTTGTGCCTGACAGTGTTGGTGGGCCGCTGTCGCTGATCCGCTTTTATGTACTGCATATTGTGCTGTTGCCGGCCGTTACGTTCTGCTTCTGTCTTCTTCATTTTTACCTGGTGCGCAAGCAGAAGGGGCTGCTCCCTTACCTATGAAAACCTACCTGAAAAGCTCACCGCATTTTTTTCGCCTCATCAAACGATCATTATTGCTTTGCATGGCCTTTTTGCTGCTGCTTGCTGCGCTGATACCGGCTCCTCTGCAGGAACCGGCCAAGCTTTCAGTCGTGCCGAATCCGGTCAAGTCGGCCTGGTTTCTGCTCTGGATTCAGGAGCTGGTCAGCTATCGAGTCTGGCTGATCTATCCGGTTATGCTGGGCGGAATTCTCTTTGTCGCTATGCCGTGGCTGATTGGCAGGGCGCCTGAAAGGGCGGTCTGGTTCGGTCCCAGGCATCGCACAATTGCGGTCTTGGTATTGGTTCTGTCTATGGGGATACTGCTGCTGACACTGATCGGACTATTTTTCAGGGGGGAAAATTGGGCTTTAGTCATGCCGTTCTGATAGCTGCCATTCTGCTTGCCTCTGCACTTCCAGCATGGGCTGCATCCGGAAATAGTTGTCTGGAGTGTCATCAAGTACACTATGCCGGTCAGGGTAGCTGCAGTTATTGCCACCGCGGCAACCAGCGCACCAATCGTAAGGAACTGGCACACAGCGACTTGATCAGGGGGCGTTACGCCGGTTTTGCCAACAGCCGCTCAGTTGAGCTGTTATCAGGTAACAAACTTGCGGAAAAAGCTGCCTGCCGCCGCTGTCACGTTTTGAACGGTACCGGTAACCGCCTGGCAACAAACCTTGACAGCCTGCTCTGGACGACTCAGCCGGAGGCAATCCGCTCAGCGCTGGTTAATCCGGCACTGTATATGCCCAATTTTCATTTTTCGGAGAAGGATCTTGACCGCCTGGTGACGACGGTCCTTGCCGGTGGGCTAAAGGGGGGAAAGACTCTCAGAGAACCTCCTCTGGTGGTTCATTTCAGTAATACTGAATCAGTGAAGCAGAACATCTTTGTCAAAAACTGCGGCAGCTGTCATAAACTGCTGTCGAAGCGGGATGGAGGCTTGGGGGATGGAATCATTGGGCCAAACCTGTCAGGTCTGCTGAGCCGGTTTTATCCGCAGACATTTGAAGACAATAAACCTTGGGACGAGGAACGGTTGAAACGCTGGCTAAAAAACCCTCGTGCCATCAGGAAGAATGCGGTTATGCGACCGATAGCCCTGAAGCCTGAAGAGTGGGACCAACTCTTGAAAACTCTCGCCACATCATAAAACCTTTACGCCAGCACCGCCTCAATTCCTCGTCGGATAAGCTCCGGCGACAACTCTTCATAAACCTCACCATCACACTTTACCGTGCGACAGCTGGTTTCCTCGCCGGTCAGGCAGCCGCATGACGGACATTCCGACTCACCAGCGGCACCATCAGCCAGCAACTCTTCCAGAGGCACGCCGTTAATCAGCACAAGATTTGATTCGCTGATCCGGTCCGTCGACAGAAGTGTCTCCTGCAGTTCAATTACGACACCGCGCCCGGCAAATTCCTTGACCACCGCAGCAAGGTTGGCCCCGGTCCCGCTACAGCGGTCACAGGTAGACCCTTCCTTGTCGTAATGCCGCCATTCCACGCTGATGCTCTTCTGCTGGTTTTTAATATTAAACCAGTGTCGCTGGAACCAGAATGCCACATGTACCAGTCCGATCATTACCGGCACTTCTACCAGCGGTCCGATGACTGCAGCAAAAGCTGCGCCGGAATTGAGGCCGAAGACAGCGATCGCCACGGCAATGGCAAGCTCGAAGTTGTTGCTGGCTGCGGTAAACGCCAGCGTAGTGGTCTTGCTGTAGTCAGCGCCCATCTTTTTACCCATCCAGAACGAAACCAGAAACATAACGATAAAGTAGATGCAGAGCGGGATGGCGATGCGCACTACGTCAAAAGGAAGTTGGACAATCAGGTTGCCCTTGAGACTGAACATGACAATTATCGTGAAAAGTAATGCGATCAAAGTCAATGGGCTGATTTTTGGAACGAACTCTCGGTGATACCGTTCCTTGCCCATAACCTTTATGCCGATCAAGCGGGTCAAAGCGCCGGCGATACAGGGGATACCCAGGTAGATAAAGACGCTCTCGGCAATCTGACGGATGCTGACGTCAACTACCATCCCTTTTAACCCGACCAGCGGCGGCAGCACGGTGATGAAGAACCATGCATAGACGCTGTAGAACAGTACCTGAAAGATACTGTTAAACGCCACCAGGCCGGCGGCGTACTCGGTGTTTCCCTTGGCCAGCTCATTCCAGACAATTACCATGGCTATGCAGCGCGCCAGACCGATCATGATCAATCCCACCAGATACTCCGGCTTGTCCGGCAGCAGCAGCGCCGCCAGCACGAACATCAGCACCGGCCCGATCAACCAGTTCTGCGCCAGCGAGATGCCGAGGATCTTCTTGTTCTGAAATACTTCCGGCATATCCTCATACTTCACCTTGGCAAAAGGTGGGTACATCATCAGGATCAGACCAACAGCGATCGGGATGTTGGTTGTACCGACCTGGAAACGGTTGATGAAGGATTCCGTGCCGGGTACGAAGTAGCCGAGACCGACACCCAAAGCCATGGCAGCGAAGATCCAGAGGGTCAGCCAGCGGTCGAGGAAGGAAAGTTTTCGGGCCAGATGTTCACTCATTTTGTCCCTCCAAAATAGTCAATGATCCAGCTTTTTATTTCATCCCGCACCCGACGGAATTCGGGGAGAACTTCATCTTCGCTCCCTGTCAATCGTGACGGATCTTCAAAACCATGATGGATGCGTTCTACTCCCCCGAAAAAGAGCGGGCATTTTTCATTGGCATCACCGCAAAGGGTAACAACATGATCAAAGGTTTGTCCGGCAAATTCATCCATTGACTTGGAATACAGGTGCGAGGTGTTGATGCCCAGTTCGGTCAGCACATGAATTGCCAGCGGGTTGACCCGCGTGGATTCGGTGCCGGCGGAAAAAGCCTGACAGTGATCGCCCAGATAGTGGTTGACCAATGCTTCGGCCATCTGGGAGCGGCAGGAGTTGTGGGTGCAGAGAAAGAGGATTTGTTTTTTCATAAAAGTCATTATATCTGCCAAGACGGATATAGCAAGTTGAAATCTGATAATTGTACGATACAATTCATATCATCACATTCAATCAAGGAGGCCACTTATGGATGGATTTCTGGAAGTAACCATTGACAAGTTTACGTTCCGGGTGGACCAAAGCTGCCTTTATTCCAGCGAAGGCTTATGGGTAAGGTTTGACGGCGGTGTGGCAAAACTTGGGCTTTCTGATTTTTTACAGCAACGGAGTGGTGATATTGCCTTCATAGATATAAAGCCGGTAGGAACGATTCTGGCTCTTGACGATGAGTTTGCCTCCATTGAAACGGTCAAAGTAAATGTCATGCTTGCATCACCGGTTGCAGGAAAGATCGTGCGCGTGAACCCCGCCTTGGATATGAAACCGGAACTGATAAATCAGGCCCCATTCGGTGATGGGTGGGTGTGCGAGGTTGAAGCTGACAATCCGGACGCTGCAAAGGGGCTGTTACTGGATGCTGATGCCTACTTCATAAAAATGAAGAGCGATGCAGAGGAGGCCCTATAATGATGAACGGCGTACAAAAAAAAATTGCGATTGTACCGTGCAGTGGAATTGGAAAACCGTACGGAACGGTCAGTCGAGTAGCCTCCTATATGGTGACGGAGGACTATCGTTCAGAGTTTACCAAACTCGTCCCATTGGCTTTGCTTGTAATGGGTGACGAAGGGTATGGAAGGATCATAGCAGAAAGTCCGGCAATCACAATTGACGGCTGTCCGCAGGCCTGTGCCACAAAGATGGTGCTGCAATGCGGTGGTACGGTTCTTCGAGAATGCTCGGTGCTGGGAACAAATCGAAACCATCGGGATTTAAAGCCGCAGGGGATAGCGGAACTTAACGAGGATGGCGAGAAACTGGCCAGTGAACTGGCACAGGAAATTATTGCAGTGATCGACGCATGTGGGCAACCTTCAAAAGGAGGGGACCATGCCTGAACTGCCTCGCAAAAAGGTTGGCATCATTGCCTGTTCCGGCGAAGAGCTTCCGGAAGGAACCATTACCCGACTGGCTGCGTTAAGAGTACTGCATGAGCTGCGTCCGGAAGATACGGTAACAATCTGCCTGCCGCTTTTCCTGGCCGGTGGTGAAGCTGACCGGAATTTTGCACGGTTTTATCCGACCATTGCCTTGGACGGATGCGATAAACAGTGCGCCTTCCGTGGAACTGAAAAATATTCCAGTCGCCCCGCCGCAGCTATTGTGGTGACCGATCTGATTGCACGGCACGGTCTGGATAAACCTCACGGGTGCCGGAAGCTGGATGCTGCCGGAATGAAGGCAGTCGAGCTTGCTGCTCAGGAGGTCGCTGACACGGTGGAAAAACTGCTGGAGAAAGGTGAAAGGTAAAGGCATGGGACAAACCACGACCTATCATACCGAAGTGTCCTGGAAGGGTGACCATTGGGGCCGCATTATCATGGGGAACGGCCCTGAAATGGATTTTTCGGCCCCGCCCGACGCGCAGGGGCATGCTGGTGTGCTGACTCCCGAAGACGCGTTTGTTGCCGCCGCAAACAGCTGCATCATGATGATGTTTATCTGGGCGACGGAACGCTTCAAGCTCAAACTGATTTCCTATAGCTGCAGGGCAGAGGGTACCAAGCTGATCGAGCTGGACCGGACCGAGACCTTTACCCATCTCCGTTTCTGGCCGGCGATCAGGATTGCGGTCGGTAATGAGACTGCTGAGGTTATTCGCGCTCGGACGGAACGGGCTCTGCAGTCTGCCCGCAAATACAGTCTGGTAGCCAATTCGGTTAAGTCAGAGATCATTATTGAACCACAGATTGAGATTGTTTATTAGAATCTGAAACGGGCACGATGATATTTAGCCACGGGATGAGGCGCAATACATGGAACCGGGTCCAGTACACAACATGAACGATGCGGAGCCGATCGGCACTATCGTCGAGGTGCACGGCCCGGTGGTGCTCATTCGTTGTGAGCCATTGCCACCGTTGCGACAGGCATTAGTTACGCGGGATGGAAGTCTGAATTACACCTTCGAGGTCTATCAACATATTGACCGGGAACATATCCGAGCCATCACCCTTGAAAATCCTGCCGGATTGCGGCGCGGGATAAGAGTTTATGACTGCGGTACGCCCCTTTCAATTCCCGTTTCTCCCTCCTGTCTTGGCCGGCTCCTTGATGCTTTCGGCGCCCCTCTGGACGGCGGTCCATCGCTTCCGGGTGATGAACGTCGCCCCATTCATGCACACCCCGCCCCCTTCTATGAATCGACGTCCGCCAGTGGAATATTAGAAACCGGCATCAAGGTTATCGATCTCCTGAGTCCCTTTGTTCGTGGCGGCAAAACCGGACTCTTCGGCGGGGCCGGGGTTGGGAAGACCGTGCTCATTATGGAATTCATGCACGCCATCGTGGCGCTTCACAGTGGCGTATCGGTCTTTGCCGGTGTGGGGGAACGAATCAGGGAAGGACACGAACTGTGGCATGAAATGCGCGACGCTGGTGTCATGCCGAACAGCCTGATTGTTTTGGGGCAGATGGACGAGTCACCAGGCATACGCTTTCGGGTTGGTCTTTCGGCACTCACCTATGCCGAGTATCTGCGTGACACACTTAAGACAGAGGTGCTCTTTCTGATGGACAACGTATTCCGTTTTGCTCAGGCCGGGAGCGAAATTTCAGGACTCCTTGGACGCATTCCCGCCACCGTCGGTTACCAACCGACCTTGATGAGCGAAGTGGCTGAACTGGAGGACCGGATTATCTCTACCAAAGCCGGCGCACTCACCTCCGTACAGGCTGTCTATGTCCCGGCCGACGACATGACCGATCCGGCAGTGAATGCAATTCTTGGACACCTTGACTCAATGGTGATTCTTTCTCGCTCCCAAGCCGCCAAAGGGATCTATCCCGCTGTTGATCCTCTCCAGTCAACCACCAGCCTCATGGATCGTCACATATTGGGTGACCGTCACTACACAGTTGCTGAAGGAGTACGCGAACATCTGGCACGTTACCGGGAGTTGGAGGATGTTATCGCCATGCTCGGCATTCAGGAACTTTCGGAACATGACCGGTTGATCGTCGTAAGGGCGCGCAAACTCCAGCGCTACCTCACCCAGCCGTTTTATGTAACCGCGGAGCATGCCGGGTTGAAGGGCGTATCTGTTCCTCTGGAAGAAACTCTCTCCGATTGTGAAGGCTTCCTGAAAGGTGAGTTCGATTCAAAAAGTGAGGAAGAGTGCTATATGCGCGGTGCAATGGGGAGGCCGCGTCCGTGAAAACCATGACGCTTCAACTGCTGCATGCAACCGACTCCGAGCGTTTCGACAACGTTACAAGTTTTGTTGGCGAAGACGAATCCGGGAGCTTCGGCATTCTGCCTAATCACGCACGGATGATGACGGCGCTTGTCGCTGGGCTTGCCCGCTTCCGGGTGAGAAATGACGTGTGGCATTATCTGGCGCTTCCTGGCGGTATTCTCTCCGGAGGAGGTGGCCAGTTGATACTTTGCACTCGGCGCTATCTTCATGATACCGAACTGCACCGCATGGGACCTCTGCTGGCTGAACTACAGCTGGCTGATCAAGAAGCATTGGGTGGTATTCGGGAAAGCCTGCACCGTCTTGAGGAAGAGATGCTCCGGAGACTCAGAGATATTGAGCGAGGAACCCATGAATGACGACAACAATCTCAAAAAGCAGGTGGAACAGCGGGTCAAGCGTCTTGTCAGAGCTCAGAGGGAAAAGTCCTCAGTATTGGGGCAGTCACTTTACATGGGAACACTGGGGCTGCTGCTGATCTTACCAGTGTTAGGCGGGGCTTATCTGGGGCTTTGGCTCGACGGAATGTCTTCCGGCTATTCCGTCCGCTGGACATTCTCAGGGCTGTTTCTGGGGGTCGTAATCGGCGGATTTAATGTGTATCTACTGCTAAAGGAGTAAGCCATGCTGGACGGCACACACGCATTATTTTATTTGGGCCCCTTGGCAGTCAGTACGACGGTTGTTACCACATGGGGCATCATGGTTATCCTGATTCTGCTTTCGTGGGTTTTTACCTGTCGGCTCTGTATCGATCCCGGTCCTCTTCAGATTGCCGTGGAGGGAGTCATAGAGGCTATTCAAGTCGCCGTGAGTGAGGTCTTGCCACAACGGGGCGACACCGTATTTCCATTTGTGGCAACAGTGTGGATTTTTATCGGAGTGGCCAATCTCTCCAGTCTGGTTCCCGGCATTCATTCCCCCACTGGAGATATCTCCGCTACAATGGCCCTGGCGCTACTGGTCTTTAGTTCTGTTCATTGGTTTGGCATAAAAATTGTGGGACTGCGCCACTATCTGAAGCATTACATCTCGCCGAGTCCGATACTTCTGCCGTTTCATATTATCGGGGAGGTTACACGAACCCTGGCCCTTGCTGTCCGTTTGTTCGGCAATATGATGAGCCTGGAGATGGCGGCACTTCTTGTACTGCTTGTAGCCGGCCTATTCGCACCGATCCCCCTGCTTATGCTCCATATTGTCGAGGCGTTGGTGCAGGCTTACATTTTTGGCATGTTGGCACTGATTTATATCGCAGGCGCCATCCAGACACTGGAGGCCCGGCACCCCTTGAAGGAGGAAGAGTCATGACCCCTATATCCTGGTTTGTACTCGCATCGACGATAGTGGCGTTGTTCGCAATGGCAGTAGGAATCATCGCCCCTGCAAACGCCATGGGCAAGGCCATTTGTACGGCCCTGGAATCTCTGGCCAGGCAGCCGGAAGCCGAGAAGTCACTCAGCAGAACCCTCTTCATCGGCCTCGCCATGATTGAGTCTCTGGCTATCTACTGTCTCGTTGTTGTACTGATAGTCCTGTTCCGAAATCCGCTTCTCGAATACCTCCTGAAATAACGGGGGCATCCAATGGAACTCGATCTGACCACATTTCTAATGGAAATTGCCAACTTCTTGATCCTTGTTTGGATCATGAACCGTCTACTCTATAAACCGGTACGCACAATCATCGCTAAACGGCAGACAGCAATGGCATTTATACGTTCTGAAGCAGAGCGAGTGCACGCCGAAGCGGCTGAGCTGGGGCAAACATACCAAGGGCGTCTGGCTTCCTGGGACGCAGAAAAAGCGGAGCTTCGGCGCCAGTTACTGGCGGAAATTACCGATGAGCGCCAACGCCTGATGGAAGGCCTGGATTTGGAACTTACTGATATGCGCGATAAAGCCCGCGTTACGGAAGAACGTCAAGCCGAGGAACGGGTTCGACTCTGTGAAGAGCGTGCGATCGCAAAAGCCGGCCAGTTTGCTGCACGGCTGCTGACTCGCCTCGCTACTCCGGAACTGGGGAAACAGCTTGCCGAAATGCTTCTTGAAGACTTGACCGGACTCCCCGATGAACAGAGACGGGCCATTATCCAATCACTTAGCAGGGAAGGAGCTATGGTTCGGGTAGTGAGCGCTCATCCTCTTGCAGAAGTTGTATCCGAAGAGTTTGAACAACGGTTTCGTGAGATTTTTCCGGAGGCCAGGCTTTTCAGTTTCAGCGTCAATGAAGATCTGTTAGCCGGAATCCGCGTGAATACCGGCCCTTGGAACCTGTCTGCCAATCTCAAAGAGGAACTTGCCTTTTTCAGGGGTGGGATCAATGGAGAGTGAAGTCCAGTCATTATCACCCTCCCAAATGTTCTCATCTCCTCTTGCAAGTTTGGAAATGAGGCTGACAGGGTACCGGCCGATGACCCGCTTCATGGAACTGGGATGTGTGGTTGCCGTTGGAGATGGTGTTGCCTGGATTCGCTGCCTCCCCTCAGCTGCCCTTGATGACATTATCGCACTGGAAGATGGCAGCCGGGCGCTTGTATTTCACCTTGGGCAAGAGTTGGTGGGCGCCATTCTTCTCCAGCAGACCGATCGTCTCACCGCCGGAACCGGGGCGCTGCTTGCCGGGTCCAGGCCTGTCGTGCCTGTGGGAGATACCCTCCTGGGAAGAGTTGTCGATCCGTTGGGACATCCGCTTGATGGCTTACCGCCTCCACGAAACTGCATGCACCGGGAAATTTTCGGGCCGTCCCCGTCGATTTTGGCGCGCACCTTTGTCAATGAACCGCTCTACAGCGGCACAACCATTGTCGATACCATGATTCCAATCGGGAAGGGCCAGCGTCAGCTGATTATCGGCGGGTCATCCACCGGAAAAAGTTCTCTGGCTCTTGATGCTGTTATTAGCCAGAAGGGAAGTGGTGTTCTCTGCATCTACGTCTTGATCGGACAGAAACGTTCCAAGGCGGTAACCATTGTAGAAACCCTTCGTGCAGCCGGGGCGCTTGACCATACAACCGTCGTGGTGGCTGAAGCCTTTGAGCTCCCGGGGCTAAAATACCTGGCACCTTTTGCCGGTTGTGCCATTGCCGAGGAATGGATGCACAAAGGTCTGGATACTTTGATTGTTTATGACGATCTATCCCTCCACGCCCAAACTTACCGTGAGATATCATTGCTGCTCCGTCGACCGCCGGGCCGTGAAGCTTATCCCGGCGACATCTTTTATCTGCATGCTCGTCTGCTGGAACGCTCCACTGTTATGGCTGCAAGCCATGGGGGGGGCAGTATGACTGCGTTGCCGATAATTGAAATCCAGCAGGGTGAACTGGCCGCCTATATTCCAACCAATCTGATCTCAATCACCGATGGTCAGATCTATCTTGACCAGGAACTTTTCGCCGCCGGTTTCCTGCCGGCAATCGACATCACTCGCTCCGTTTCCCGCATCGGAGGCAAAGCACAACATCAACGGGTAAAGGAAGAGGTAGGGCGAATGAAGCTCGACTACCTTCAGTTTTTGGAGTTAGAAGTTTTCACCCGTTTCGGTGCACGTCTGGAGGCTTCGGTCGAAGCCCGTATAAGGCGTGGCAAGGTTCTGAGGGAGTTGCTCAGGCAGGAACGTCGTGAGCCGTTGCCGGTTGAGTACCAACTTGCCTGGCTCATGGTCTTCAATGGAGGGATGCTGGATGGAAAGCTGCCGGAAGAAATCCCGGAGATTATGAAACGGTTAGAAATGGCTGTAAAGTGGGGGGACTGTACGCTGGAAAACAGCCGCGAGGCTTGGCACGAAATCGTTACTGCTGCATTGACAGAACATGGTGGGGCAGATGGCCGGCAGGCGTGAACTTGAGCGGCGACTGCGTGCCCTGGGTGATATCGACACCATCCTCGGAGTCATGAAGAACCTTGCCTTGATGGAAACCGGCAAACTTTCCCGCATCCTTGTTGCACAACGGGAGATGGTAAAAAGTCTGGAGGCAACCGCCGCTGATTTTTTGACATTTTATCCCCAGCCGCAACGGCCTGCTGTAGAAACGAGCGTAATTTTGATGTTTGGTTCACAGCGAGGACTCTGTGGTGATTTCAACGATCTCCTGATCGCTGCGCTACCACTGATTGAGCATGAAGGCTCAACCTCGCTCAAAGTTGCGATAGGCGCCAAACTTGTCGGGCGGCTGCAGGCTGATGTTCATCTGAATGGGCCCCATGCGGTCGAGGAAATCGGTCCGGTTATTCATACGGTCATGGAGACAATCAACACACTGCTTGCCAGAACCGATGACGGCCATCCTCTTGAATTATCTGCTCTCTGTCATGATCCGGATAGTGGTGTGGTAGTCAGGCCCTTAGCTCCCCTTTCCGGTCAAATAAAGCAGTCCGAGTTCCCTGAAGATTTTCCTCCTCATCTGAATATTACTCCGGCGGCATTTTTTGCTCATCTGACGGAGCAGCACCTCCTGGCCGCTATTACCGAAGTATTCCACCGTTCACTCATGTCTGAAAACCACTTCCGGCTCAATCATATAGAGGGAGCATCACGGCGTATGGAGCGCCGCACCGGTGAACTGAAAAGAAAACAGACTCTTGCCCGACAAGAGGAAATTATTGAAGAGATTGAGGCGATTTTGTCTGGAGTTGGAATTGATGAGGCAGAAGCAGGCGGTGTGAAGACGGTCTTTGCCCCTGGAGAGAAATCATGTTCAGCCGATTGAAGAAACTGTGGTTGCCGGCATTTTATAATAGCGTCATCAGGAGCAGGTTGATGGTTTGTCTTTAAGGAATGCCGCCAGGGCAGTGCGGTCTGAAATTACTTCAGGAAGGTTACTGGCATGCTGTTTAAGGATTTGGAGTATCTCTTTGCAGATGGTGCAGCTTTCCAGACTCAGCGAATAATACATCCATACCTTGTCACGGCGGATATCTACCCAGCAGCTGCGTTTAAGGTAGGCCAAGTGACGTGAAACTGTGGATTGGGGCAGTCCTAGTACTTCCATCAGGTCGCAGACGCACAGTTCACCTTCTGCCTGCAGCAGGAGGACGATGCGCAGGCGGATCGGGTCGGAAAGGGCTTTGAGGGTTTGGGCGAGATGTTGCATCGGTCTAGTTTATAATGCAGTTGCCATCTGTGGTCAAGCAAAGCATAAAATCCGTATGGGCGGATATATTCCGCTTGATAAATAAGTAAACGAAGATATAATCCCCAAAATTCCTAATCTCAATTGAGGAGGTCGTGATGAGAAACATATTTGTTATTGCTCTACTGCTGTTTGCAACGCCTGTTATGGCAACTGTCGGCGGAGGCGACATCATTCTGAAAAACAAGGGGGGCGATGTGGTGTTTAGTCACGGCACTCATGTCGAGGGAATGGCTTTGGCTTGTACCGATTGCCATGACAAACTTTATCTAAGCAAGGGGCAGCACAAAACGGTCACCATGAAGCAGATGCAAAAGGGAAAATCCTGCGGAACCTGTCACAATGGTAAAAAAGCATTTTCGGTAAAAGGCGATTGCGCCAAGTGTCATAAAAAATAGGGGGGAACGTACATGGAAATCAAACGTCGGGATTTTCTTAAATTGACTGCTGCTGCCGGTGCCGTGGCAACCATCGGTCTGCCGAAGCTGAATGCATTTGCATCGCATCATATGCCAAAACCGGGAGACGCTCCAAAAGGTGAGTGGATTCCCTCTACCTGCCAAGGGTGCACCGCCTGGTGTCCGGTGGAGTTTTATGTGCAGGAAGGGCGCATCGTCAAGGTGCGCGGCAACCAGCTTTCAAAAGCCAACAACGGCTACTGCTGCCCCCGTGGTCACCTGATGGTCCAGCAGACCTATGATCCGGATCGGATCAAGATGCCGATGAAGCGGACCAATCCCCTGAAGGGGCGCGGTGTCGATCCAAAGTTCGTTCCTATCTCCTGGGATGAAGCGCTGGATCTGGTGGCCGACAAGATGATCGAACTGCGCAAGACCGGTCATCCGGAAAAGCTGACCTATATGAGGGGGCGCTACTCTTCAACCGCTACTGAGCTGCTGTACGGCACACTGCCCAAAATTTACGGCACATCCAACTACTTCTCTCACAGCGCTATCTGTGCTGAAGCCGAGAAGATGGGCCCCGGCTATACCCAGGGCTTCTTCGGCTACCGTGACTACGATCTGGCCAAGACCAAATGCCTGGTAATTTGGGGCTGCGACCCGCTCTCTTCCAACCGGCAGGTGCCGAATGCCATCAACAAATTTGGCGATATCATGGATAGAGGCACCGTAATAGCTGTTGATCCACGTTTTTCCACCTCGGCTGCCAAGGCCAATGAGTGGTTGCCGCTCAAACCGGGCGAAGATGGTGCTCTTGCCTCTGCCATTGCCCATGTGCTGCTGACTGAAGGGCTCTGGAGCAAAGAGTTTGTCGGCGACTTCAAAGATGGCAAAAATCTGTTCAATTCCGGTGCAGCTGTTGACGAAGCGGCCTTTATTGAAAAGCAGACTCACGGCATCGTCAAATATTGGAATATTGAACTGAAAGATAAAACACCAGTCTGGGCCGCCAAAAAGACGCTGATCCCGGTCGCACAGATCCTCAAAGTTGCGCGTGCCATGGGTAAGGCCGGGTCCGCCTGTGCCGTCTGGATGGGGCCTGGCGTGGCGATGACCCCTCGTGGAACCTATGCATCAATGGCGGTCTACGCCCTGAACGGCATTCTCGGTTCCATTGAAACAGAAGGGGGTGTTTTCCAGAGTTCCAGCACGCCAGGCACAAAATTTCCGGAGATCACGGACCTCTTCGTTGACGACATTGCGAAAAAAGGGAGCAAAGGCAAAAAACTTGACGGTCGCGGTGCCAAGGATATGCCTGCAATCATGGGTGGCTACGACAAAAAAACGGACAAAGACGGCAAGGTGACCGAGAGCGCCAAGGCCAATGTGGTTACCAACGCTGTGGCCGACGGCATCCTGAAAGACCCGGCAGCCTGCCAGATATTTATCAGTTCCTGGAGTAACTTCAACTTCTCGGCCACCGGCGCGCAGCGCTGGGATCAAGCAATGGCCAAAGTTCCTTTCTTTGTCCATATGGTGACCAATGCCTCGGAGATGACCCAGTTTGCCGATGTCGTGCTGCCGGCCACCTTTGCGCCAACCGAGAAGCTTTCCATTATCACCAATATGGCAAACCTGCATGGGCACGTATCGATTCAGCAGCCGGTCGTAAAGCCGCTCTGGAACGTGAAATCGGAAGAGACCGAGGTGGTCTGGCTGCTGGCAGAGAGGCTGAAGGCCAAGGGATTCCCAAACCTGTTTGACTACTATGCCTCTTTCGAAGATCCTGAGACCAAAAAGAAACCGACAAACGCCGCCGAATTCGAAGAGATCGCCGCCAAGATCTCCAGCCAGAAGGTTTGGGACGGCAAGGAGAAGATGAAAGGCGACAAGGTTTCCGGTTGGGCCGAGTTCAGGAAAAAGGGTATCTACAATACCGAAGCCTACGCCTACAAAAAAAATTGGGGCAAGGTAGATCCGGTGACCGGCAAGTTCGTGGGCAAGTTCAAAACCGAGACCGGCAAATTTGAGTTCTACAGCGAAACTTTGAAGAAGACTCTGACCCTTTTTGCCTCCAAGCATAAGACCAGCATTGACGACGTTCTGAAATCAAGCGGGTACGAGGCTCAGGGCGAACTGGTATTTGTGCCTCACTACGAGTCGCCCAAGCGTCATGGCAGCCTGAAGGAGTATCCTTTTACCTTTATCGACCATAAATCTCGCCTTAACCGCGAAGGACGCAGCCAGAATACCGTCTGGTACCAAGAGTTCAAAAAAGTGGACATAGGCGACAAGAGCTGGGATGACGTGGCCAAACTCAACCCGGTAGATGCCAGGAAACTCGGAATCAAGGACGGCGACAAAATCCGTCTTACTTCCACCAGTGGCTCCATTACCTGCAATGCCCGTCTCTGGGAAGGTGTTCGCCAGGGAACAGTGGCAAAGTGCTACGGCCAAGGTCACTGGGCTTATGGTCGTGTTGCAGCCAAGGAATACGGCAAGACAGCGCGCGGCGGTAATAACAATGAACTCATGCCGTCCGACTTTGATCGTCTGAGCGGGGCTACTGCCCGTAACGGCGGTTTCACCGGTGTCAAGATTGAGAAAGCTTAGGAAAGGGGGGATATCATAAATGGCAAAACAATACGGAATGGTTATTGACCTGCAAAAATGTGTCGGCTGCGGCGCCTGTGCTCTGGCCTGTAAAACCGAGAATAATACCCAGGCACGGGCAAATGGACAGACATTTAACTGGGCCGATTTCATCTACAAGGAAGAGGGGAAATTCCCCAACCCGAGTTTCAGCGCCATACCGGTGCTTTGTAATCACTGCACCGACGCGCCCTGTGTTAAAGCCTGTCCGGTCAAGGACAAGGCGATGTATAAGACCGCAGACGGTATTACTATGCACAACGACGAGCGTTGTATCGGCTGCCGCCGCTGTCAGAAAGCCTGCCCTTACAGTGCCACGGATGTGGTGAAGGACAAGGCTGCGTACTCCGTCATCAGTGCTAATGAAGGAAAAGCTCCTCCTCATGCGGCATCACGCGATACAAGTGAAATGATCATAGGATGCACCGCTTCCGGCGCCGAAACAGCGAAAATGGCCGGGGGAGTCATCCCGAACCACCATAAGTTCAGTCATTCGGATTATGAAAGCATCCGCAAGCAGGGTATGGTTGAGAAATGCATCTTCTGTGATCATCGTGTAAAAAAAGGCGAAATGCCCAATTGCGTGGTGGCCTGCCCGGCCAAAGCACGCATTTTTGGCGATGTTAATGATGCCGCCAGCGAACCGGCCAAGTTGCTGAAGAAGTATAAGCCGATGCGCCTAAAGGAAGAAAAAGGCACAAAACCGAATGTAGCTTATATCCGCGCCTTCAAGGCAGGGAATAAAGTTTGATAGCCTACGGGTTTGTGCTGATATAAACTTTTCGGGATGGGGCGCACGTCCCATCCCTCTTTTTTTTATGAGGACTCATAGTATGACCGAAAAACCGAGTGTCGCCGCAACACGGGAAGATATCTACCGACTGCTGGCAGCCTGTTACTACCCGCCGACCGCCGCGCTGCTGAAAGAGCTGAGCTGCGCCGGGCTGGCCGAGATGCTGAACTCTGCCGCTCCGGATGCTGTTGAGCCTGCCCGGCAGATGGCATCATATTGCAGTGCGTCCATGCCGGAAGAGCAACTTGTGGAGTACAGTCGCCTGTTTCTGGGGCCGTTCAAGCTGGTGGCCCCTCCCTACGGCTCGGTCTGGCTTGATGCATCAAAGATCGTGATGGGGGCTTCGACCGCCAGGGTTGCCGCATTTTATGACAACTGCGGTCTGCGTCTGGCTGATGACTTTCATGAGTTGCCGGATCATATTGCGGTTGAGCTGGAGTTTATGTCGTTTCTGGCCTTCAAAGGGCGCGAAGCGGCAATGGCTGGTGACAATATCGAGGCCGGTCGACTGTCAGCTGTTCAGCAGGAGTTTCTGGATAATTTCCTGCTGCCATGGCTGGGACAGTTCACTGCCAGCATTGTTGAGGATGGCGAATCTCCTCTTTATCAAGCAATCGCTCACTGCACATCAGCCTTTGTCACGGAAGATATGGCAAGGTTGCTTTCTCTCTCCCATGTCTGACAGCACCGGAAGCCGTGACAATCTGAGAATTGAGTCTTCCCGCTGTCTGCCGATCCGCTTCAACGAAAGCAGCTGCAGCCGCTGTGTCGATAGCTGTCCTCACAACGCCATTTTTCTGGAAGATAGGCTGATTGTTGATCGGGAACTTTGCACAGGTTGTCTGCTCTGCACTACGGTCTGTCCATCCGGTGCTCTGGAAATGGATCAGGACTTTGATGTCTGTTTGGCAAAACTTGCGAAGGCAACAGATCCTGTATTTGGGTGTGTCCGCAGCGCCGATTCTGCCAACACGGTCTTGCCCTGCCTGGGAGGGCTCGCCAGCGAGCATCTGCTGGCTCTGTATCACTCGCTATCGCTATCCGGAATCGTGACGACCCTAAATATCAGCATGTGCGGGGAATGTCCCAACGGGGCCATACTAAAAACCTTGAAAGAGCGGCTGCAAAATATTTCAGATGCCGGTATGGACAGGGGAGGGTGCAGGATCCTGCAGATTGATTCAGTGGGCAAAATAACTGTCCACCATGAGTCTATTGGTCGGCGCAGTTTCTTCAAGTCACTCCGCAGCACCCTCTTTCAGAGTGCAGCGATAGTCATTTCCGGCACGACTGAACATGCCGGGCAACGCAGTGACTACGCTGAAAAACGGGTGCCGCTGCGGAGGATGCTGCTGAACCGGACCATCAACGGGATGACTCCTGATTTGCAGGGGGTGGTTCGCAGCCATTATGACAGTTATATCAGTTTCAGCGAAGCCTGCACCGCTTGTCAGGGGTGCGCCGCTATCTGTCCAACCGGCGCACTGCTGACGGAAAATCCGGGAAATCATCCGCTATTTATACCGGAACGCTGCACCGGTTGTGGTCTCTGTAGAGAGTTCTGTCTGGATGATGCTTTAGAAATTGTATAGTTGCCAAATGCCATAATCAATTCCACGGTTGACCACATTAAATCTCATCAAGCCACTCTAAATTGCTTTGACGACCGCTCTTTCCAGATGGTATGTTGCGTGCCGTTAAAAAACTGGTATCCTTGCTTAAACGTTACTTTTGGGGTAAACGGCGTGTCTAATATTCCATCTTATATTGAAAATTGTCTGATAGGTGACTTTTGCATGAGCGACCTGATGACTGTGCTGTTGGTGACAGCACTGTGCCTTCTGGTCATATCTGTTACCATTGTACGCAAGCTGACTAAAGAACTGCCAAAGGGGGTAACCCGCCGCCGCTGGTTTATTTTGGGCGGACTGATCCTGCTCTTTTTCTTCGGTTATCTGGGGTTCTTTGTCCCTAAATATGGGACATTATACACTGCGGTTGAAATTCTGGTTACGGGGATTCTGTTTTTTGGAGCTGTTTTCGTTCTGTTGGTTTGCCTGCTGGCCTACCGTACCACCCAGGAACTGAAGCGTATTTATGTTCTGGAAGTGGAAACCATAACTGATCCGCTGTTGGGAATTTTCAACCGCCGCTACCTCGATCGCAGACTGGAGGAAGAGGTGCTTCGAGCCAAGCGCCACAAACTTCAACTGTCTCTGCTGATGGTGGATATTGATAATTTTAAGATGGTTAACGATACCTGGGGACACCAGATTGGTGACCTTGTTCTGAAGCATCTGACCCAGTTGCTGGTGGAAACTTTACGACATACTGATATTATTGCCCGCTTTGGCGGTGAAGAATTTGTTGTGCTGCTTCCTCATACTCCTGAATCAGAGGCGCTCAAACTGGCTGAGAAACTGCGTATTGCCGTGGAAAAAACCCCTCTGCACCAGATCCCTGAATTGAGCATGACTGTCAGTATTGGCAGTTCATGTCTGTTGCCGAATGGCGATAACGCATACTCTCTGCTGGAACGGGCCGACAAGGCGATGTACTGGGCCAAGCGCGAAGGGCGCAACCAGGCGGTCAGTTTTTCCGATTGTGAGCATGCTGAAAATCCAGGTAGTCACCCTCTGATTTAAATTGACATTCAGGTTGAATTAAGACCTTCGAGGTTTCTCACGCTTCGAAGGTTTTGTTTTCTTAAATTAATTTATGTGTTGACACATATGATTTTTTATATATATAAATGTATAAAAATGTGGGAGGCTATTATGCACCGTTTATTAATTACATCTGCGGTTTTGCTGTTTTCTGTTGCCGCTGTTGGTGCCGAGACACTCAAGCTATCGCTTAAGGATGCAATTAACATGGGCCTTGAAAACAACAATCAGTTAAAGGCTGCCAGGTTTAATTCCAACGCTGCACGGCAGGGCGTTGAAACTGTTCATTCGCGATTTTTACCGGCTGTTTCACTTGAGGAAACTCTGGTCGCTTCCAACTCTCCGGTTAATACGTTTATGATGAAGCTTGATGAGGGGCGATTTACCAATAATGATTTTCTGATTAGCAACCTCAACAATCCTTCTGCTCAACATGACTTTAAAACTGTCCTTTCGATTCAGCAGCCGCTCTTTGTGCCCTCTCTCTTTCCGCTTAAGGAGTTGGCTGTCAAGGATGCCCGGAAATCAGAGCTTGGTCTGGAAGCGGCTCGTCAGGGTACCGCCTTCCAGGTTTTTTACACCTATCTTGAAGTACAGAAAGCCGGTGCCCAGGTGAATGCGGCTGATAAAGCCGTTGCCGATGCCAGAGAGAACATGAGGCTGGCAACAGTCAGGACATCAGCAGGAGTTGGTCTCAAATCTGATGAACTGCGCTCCCGTACTCACCTGTCGATGATTGAACAGCAGCATATATCCGCCCGCAACAACCTGACTCTTGCCAGGATGAAACTGGCGATGCTGATCGGCCTGTCAGAAGACAGCCTGTATGAGATTTCCGGGTTTCAGGAGAACATTGCGGTTCCAGCCATAAATGATAAAGTTATCAGTGAAGCTCTCGAAAACCGGGTTGAGCTCAAACAGTCCCAAGCTGATCTAGAAAAATCAGCTGCGGCGCTCAGGCTTGCCAATAGCGAATATCTGCCAACGGTAGGAGCTTTTGCTTCATATCAGCTGAATGCCAAGGATGCCCCCTTTACTGCGGATAATGAAGCCTGGACTGCAGGTGTTTCGCTTAAGTGGCAGTTATTTGACGGTTTTCGTACCAACAGCGAACGTAAACGGGCACTTTCCGGTCAATCGGCTGCCCGCGAGATGCTGGAATCGGCAACAAAGGATGTCAGATATCAGCTAAAGGAAAGTTATATCCGGCGTGATGAGGCGGGAAAACGTCTTGAGGTGTCCAGGCATGCGTTGCTTGATGCCGAGGAAACGGTCCGGCTTCTCACCAAACGGTATGAAAATTCATTGGCAACATTGGTTGAATTGCTTGACGCCCAGACGGCACTTAACCAGTCCAGGGCTAATCTGGTTGAAACCGAGGCAGGATATGCCCTGGCAGGTGGTCAGGTTTATTATATGACGGGAACATTTGTGAAGGAGATGTTTAAATGAATAATTATGGGTCGTTTGTAACGATATTGCTGATTACCGCACTTTCTGCTGCCGGATGCTCAAAGAAACATGATGCGGGAAAAGCTGAAAACGCTCCTGTTGCCGTTGTGAAGGGCGTAACGCTGGAAACCGTTAAGAACGTTGCCATGCCGGAACTGCTGGATGTGGTAGGAAGCGTGCGTGCGCGTACCAGTGCGGTCGTATCAACGCGTATCCCCGGCAGTATCAATGTGCTCCGTGTCCGCGAAGGTGACCGGGTGAAAAAAGGGCAGGTACTGGCACAGCTGGATGCCCAGGAAAATCAGGCAAATGCTGCTGTGGCAAGCGCCGCTATTGACGAGGCTCACCGTGGCCTGGACGAAGCGCTATCCCGTAAAAAACTGGCCGACACGACCTTTGATCGCTATCAGAAACTCTACAATGAGCAGGCGATCAGCCGTCAGGAATTTGATGTCAAGCAGGCCGAAAAAGATATGGCTGGCCAGGGTGCAGCCCGTGCAGAATCAAGATTGCGGCAGGCTAAAGAGGGGGCCAAAGCGGCCAGTGCAATGTCGGACTATACTAGAATAATCGCCCCGATCTCCGGGATTATTGCCAGCAAACAGGCCGATCTGGGGGCTACCGTTTTCCCCGGCCAGCCGCTGATGACTATTGAGGATGAAGGAACCTATCAGTTGGAACTGGCGCTGCCTGAGGGTTTTGCGACTAAGGTCAAGCCGGGTTCACCGCTGCAGGTGACTCTTGATGCCGTCGGCAGTACCTTCGCTGCCAGTATCGCCGAGATAGTACCGACCGCCGATCCGGCCAGCCGTACCTTTACCGCCAAGATCGCCCTGAAAAAGGGCGGCCTGAAATCGGGAATGTTCGGCCGTGGTTCGATCAGCCTCGGGACAACGGTTAACGGTATTACCGTGCCGAAGAAAGCCGCTGTTGAGCGCGGTGCATTGACCTACGTCTGGGTGCTTGACAAAGAAAACATCGCCCGGATGCGAATCGTCAAGGTCGGCAGAGTGACAGGCGAAAGGGTGGAGATTCTCTCCGGTCTGTCGGACGGTGAACGTGTTGTTGTCGCTGGTGTAGAGAAGGTTACTGAAGGCGCAAAGGTAGAATAAATTCAAATCAAAGTCATCTCTCGCAAAGACGCAACCAAAAGTAGGCGCTTCTAAGCGAGACGCAAAGTAAACCAGGATTTAAAACGTATAGTCTTTTTGGGTTAAACCAAGATTTCAAGCTTATAGTTTTTTCGGGTTAAACCAGGATTGGTTTTGGTTTTCTTAGCGCCTTTGCGGCTTTGCGTGAGCGTTTTCAGGTTTTTTTCTGTGTTTCTGTGTCTCTATGTTGAAAGGTTTCTTACATGAATAATCTCGGTTTTGCCGGAAAAATAGCCCGCGCTTTTATTAATTCCAAGTTGACTCCGCTGATTGTTGGTGCGTCTCTGCTGCTTGGTTTCTTCGCCGTTAAAATGACCCCGCGAGAGGAAGAGCCGCAGATCGTGGTGCCGATGATTGATATCTATCTTCCGATGCCCGGATCATCCCCGCAAGAGGTGCAGGAGAGGGTGGTCAAGCCTTTTGAGGCCAAATTGTGGGAGATAAAGGGGGTCGAATACCTTTATTCCATGAGTCGTCCCGGTGTGGGTGTTATCACGGTCCGCTTCCTGGTCGGACAGCCGATGGAAGAGTCGCTGGTCAAGCTCTACAACAAGGTTATGGGCAGCCGTTCTGTTCTTCCGCCCGGTGCTTCCGAGCCGCTGGTAGTTCCGAAGTCGATCGATGATGTGCCAATTCTGGCGCTGACACTCTGGTCGGATCGCTATGATCATGGGACGCTGCGAGCAGTGGCTAATGAAGTCGCAGACGAACTTAAAAAGAGTGGGAACTCGGCTGAAACTACCATAACCGGCGGGCTGCCAAGGCAGCTGCGTGTCACTCTGGATGCGCCGCGCCTGGCCGGGTTTGGTCTTTCACCGCTGCAGGTGGAAGGTGCACTGAAGAAGGGAAATACGTCCCTGCCTTCGGGCAGTTTTTCAAGCGACAATAAGTCGATGCTGGTGCAGACCGGCGGCTTCCTTGAAAATGCTGAGGCTGTAAAACGCCTGGTAATAGGTGTTTATGGCGGCAAACCGGTGTATCTGTCTGACGTAGCCAAAGTCGAGGATGGCCTCAGTGAACCGGAGGATTATGTTTTCTTCGGAATGGGACCGGGTGCTGCGCATAAAAACCTCTCTGGAAATCCAAAGCAGGATTATGCGGCAGTAACGGTTGCTGTTGCCAAACGTACCGGGGCCAATGCAACCTGGGTGGCCGAAGATCTGGTCAAAAAGGTTGAGTCGCTGAAAGGCAAAACCATTCCTTCGGATATCCAGGTGACAATTACCCGTAACTATGGTGAAACGGCCAAAGAAAAGAACAATGAACTGCTCTATCATATGTTCTTGGCGGCCATTTCCGTTACGATCCTGATTGCGCTTTTCATGGGGTGGCGTGCAGGGGCGGTGGCGGCCATCGCCATTCCGGTTACTCTCGCGTTGACGATGCTGATATTCTATCTGATCGGCTACACGCTAAACCGTATCACGCTCTTTGCCCTGATTTTCTCAATCGGGATTCTGGTAGATGATGCCATCGTGGTAGTGGAAAATATTCACCGCTACTTTACGACCACAATCATGAAGCCGCTCGATGCTGCAATCAAAGCGGTGGATGAAATCGGCAATCCTACCGTACTGGCAACCTTTGCCGTAATAGCATCTATTCTTCCGATGGGTTTTGTCGGCGGCCTGATGGGGCCATACATGAGGCCGATCCCGGTCGGTGCCAGCATGGCCATGCTCTTTTCCATGTTGATCGCATTCATCGTTACCCCCTATTTTGCCTTCCGCTTCATGAAGGGGGAGTCGCATCACGGCACAAACGCAGAGCCGGAAGATTCGAAAATGACGGCATTTTACCGGCGCTGGATGGGACGGCTGATCCACGAAAAAGGTCTTCGTTACGGATTTTTGACAGGAGTTGTCGTTCTGTTGCTGATCTCATGCTCTCTGATCTACTTCAAGGCGGTTACGGTCAAAATGCTGCCGTTCGACAACAAGAACGAACTGCAGATAATCATTGACGCACCGGACGGCACACCGCTGGAACAGACCGCCCGCATGACCCGTGAGATGGGCGATGCCCTCCGTACAATACCGGAAGTGACTGATTTTCAGGCATACATCGGTACCAGCGCCCCTTTCAATTTTAACGGACTGGTGCGGCACTACTTTCTGCGTAAAGGTTCCGCTCTGGCCGATATTCAGGTTAACCTGCTCCCCAAGGAAGATCGCAAGGATCAGTCCCACGATATTGCAAAGCGTATCAGGCCGCTGGTTAAAACAATTGCCGACAAATACGGCGCACGGGTAAAAATTGCCGAGATCCCTCCGGGGCCTCCGGTGCTGGCAACCCTTGTAGCCGAGATTTATGGTCCTGATGACGCCTCACGGGCAGGGATTGCCGCCAAGGTCAAGGCAATATTGGCAAAGACAAACGGCGTGGTTGATGTTGATTGGTACCGCGAGGACGACCAGTCCAAAATTACTTTCATCGTTGACCGTGAGAAAGCTGCTCTTTCCGGCGTGGCTGTGGATGATGTGGCAAAAACTCTGCAGATTGCCCTGAATGGCAAGGATGTCGGTCTGCTGCATCTACCGAAAGAGAAAGAACATGTATGCATAAACCTTCGGCTCCCTGCCGGTCAGCGGAGTTCCGCCTCTGCACTGTCGTCGATCTATGTCACCGGAGCAAAAGGAAACATACCGCTGTCGCAATTGGTAAGGACCAGCACCGGAAGTGAGGAAAAAACCCTTTATCGCAAAAATCTTAAAAACGTAGTGTATGTGATCGCTGATGTGGCGGGCCAGATCGAGGCTCCTGTGTATGCAATTCTGAAAGTGCAGGATGAAATCAATGCCATTCCGACACCGGACGGGCAGAAGATCGAAGTGCTGGCATCTCGTCAGCCCTGGAGTGAAGAGCATATCGGCATGAAGTGGGACGGCGAGTGGCACATCACCTACGAAGTGTTTCGCGACCTTGGCATCGCCTTTGGGGCGGTCATGATACTGATCTATGTTCTCGTTGTTGCCTGGTTCAAGGATTTCACTACTCCGCTTGTCATCATGGCACCTATTCCGTTGACATTAATCGGTATCCTGCCGGGACACGCTGCCTTTGGGGCCTTTTTTACCGCTACATCGATGATCGGCTTTATCGCCCTGGCCGGTATTATCGTGCGAAATTCCATCATCCTGATAGATTTTGCCGAAATGAAGCGCCGCGAGGGGATGGCGCTGGATGAAGCCATCATCGAAGCCGGTGCGGTCCGTTTCCGTCCCATGTTGTTGACGGGGGCTGCCGTTGTGGTCGGGAGTTTCGTAATAATATTCGATCCGATCTTTCAGGGGTTGGCCATCGCCATGATGTTTGGCGAAATTGCCTCCACAACATTGTCGCGCGTGACCATACCGATTCTTTATTACATCGTTCAGGATTGGAAAGAACGTCATCATCCACATGAAATCGCAGAGGAGTCATAGGTGTTCTGGTCAAAAAAAGCAAAGCCTTCACTGGAAGGGATGGAACTGGCAGAGTTATGTCAGATAGAAGCAGAGGGGCTTTACCGCTCAGGCAGATATCATTGTGCGGAAGCGGTGCTTGAAACTGTGCGGAGGCATTTTGCCGCAGAGATGCCTGAATCAATAGTCGGCACCGTATCGGGGTTTGGTTTTGGATCCAACTCAGGGTGTGTCTGCGGAGCTGTTTCAGGTGGTACCGTCGCCCTTGGTCTGGCGCTTAAGGACAAAAAAGAAACGGCTCACCTGACCAAGGAGCTGCACACCTGGTTCAGTGAAAAATACGGTGTAACCTGCTGCAAGTCAATCCGTAAGACCCACAAAGGTGCCTGCCCGGTTCTGACCGGCGAAGTAGCGGGGAAAATTGCGGAAATGCTGGGCAGGAAATAAACCTGAAAAACCGTCATCCGCAGATTTACACAGATAAACCAGAAGCTTTAAGTCTGTAAAATATAAACTTTAAACCGGTAAATGAAAATCTAACTGAAACCGTTTAACAAAAAAAATAAAGCGTACTATCTTGAATTATTCTTGGTTCCATCTGCGTTAATCGGCGTAATCTGCGGATAAACTGCATTGTACTTAAATTAAATCTACATTGACACCTTACAGGAGCAAAGCCATGAAAGAAGAATATTACATCGAACGCATTGTTCGTATAATCGCCGGGACTTTCATTATGATAACACTGCTGCTGGCGCATTTTCACTCCCCCAACTGGCTCTGGTTTACCGGTTTTGTCGGCTTGAACCTGTTCCAATCCGGTTTCACCCAGTTCTGCCCGCTCTTCAGTATCCTTGCCAAGATGGGTGTGCCGCGCTTCCCGAAGACCACCTGCTGTAAATGAAGGCCCGCATAACTATCCTCTGCGAAAACTCGGTCGGATCAATCTCCGGCACGATCGGGGAACATGGGTTTTCAGCACTGATCGAACCGGCTGTTGGTGATCCACTGTTGTTTGACACCGGCCAGGGATTGACCCTGCTGCATAACGCCCGGCGCATGAACAAGGATCTTTCCCTGGTCAAGCAGGTGATTATATCACACGGTCACTATGACCACGCCGGCGGTTTGAAACCTTTACTGGAAGAGTGCGGGCCAAAACTGGTTTATGGCCATCCATCTGTTTTTAAGCCGCGCTATCGGGTCAAGGACACAGATGAATGTTATTCGATCGGGATACCGGTCAGTCGAGAAGAGTTGGAGACGGCAGGAGCAGCCTTCGATCTGTCGAATGAATTTCGCGCCATAGCCCCGGGAGTCTATCTGACCGGAGAGGTGCCGCGCGTAACTGGCTTCGAGACCGGCGATCAAGGACTGTACTGTGATTGCAACGGTCATGAGTCTGACCATACGATTGATGATCAATCACTGCTGCTGGAAACTGAAAGAGGGCTTGTTCTGCTGCTGGGATGCTGTCATGCCGGTCTGATAAATACGTTGGAGCATATTGCCAAGATGACCGGCAGACGCGATGTCTATGCCGTCATCGGTGGCACTCACCTCGGTTTTTGTGGACAGGAGCAGTTGACAAGTACTATCGCTGCGCTCCGCAATATGGGGATAAAAAAACTGGCTGCCAGCCACTGCACCGGTTTTGCCGCTTCAGCGCGTTTGCTGCGGGAATTTCCGAAGGAGTTTCAGCTGGCGATGGTTGGTTATACGCTGGAAGTTTGATCTTTATGTGATCTCACGGGTTTTAGTGACTCTTGGACGACACATTCCCACCCCTTTACGTAATAAAACCACTCACCTCATTTCATGCCCAATTCCTCATTAAAATATCTACCGGAATCACTGTTAAATACCTATATACATAGATATGGATATTTAGAATACTCTACTTTTTTATAGACAATAATTATTTACTTGCAGTATAAAAGCTATTGTTTGCGATTGTTAAACACAAATTCTAATGTGTAAATCTCTGCAAGGGAGGTGGGTTACTGAGTTTTTTTCAGGCTCGGATCGTTTTGTTTGGGATGTTTTCACAGGCCGCAACAAACTATAACCATGGAGGTAGTATGAAACAGAAGATGGCGAAGAAGTTACTTTGTATCGCAGCTGTTGGCATGATGTTCCCCCTGGCCGCTCAGGCAGCTGAAGCTGATCTGCAGCTGAAGCTTGATTCGTTGACCAAAGAGGTTAATGACCTTAAAGGGACTGTCAAGAAAAACGAAGACAAGTCCCTCAGTAAATGGTTGTCCATTGGCGGCGAATATCGCTTCCGTATTGATAATCTGCATGGTGAGACGGTAACTTATACTGATGCAATTGGTACAATGCAGACTCTGGTTGGTGGTTTTGCAGTTGGACCTAATGCTGTAGCTGGGACAACTGTTGGTGCAAATGCTACTATAGCAAACCCTTCTGCAGCAGCTTTCATTTTTCAGGGCGCAGCAGGCACACTCTTTACTCCGGAGCAATTCAACACAATCCTTACTCAGTATATGCCGTCTGCCATGTATAATGGCTTCACTGCAGTTATTATGCCTGCACTTGGTGGGATGACATCTCCCCAAGTCGATGGGTATCTGCAAGCCAATGCTCTAACAGCTCAACAAGCTGCTATTTTGTCAACCTTGACTAACAAAGGGCTGATGAACACGGTTATGAGTATGATGTCACCAGCAGATCAAGCTGCTTTTGGAAGCCTGCCAGCAAATTATCAGCAAGCAGCTATGGTAATGGCGATACAGGGTTTCCTTGGAGCACCCAGTGGGAATCTTGCAACTGTTCAAGCCTACAAGCCTAAAAACGAGACCCTCTACACCAACAAGTTCGGTATCGACCTGAAAGCAAAGGCTGCACAGGACCTTACTGTTAACGTAAAACTTGGTATGTACAAGACCTTCGGTTCACAGAGCGATTCTGCTACTATGGGTGGCTACTTTGCTGATCGTGTTGGCGTTTTCGATGGTACTCTTGCTCATGTTCCATCCAGCGGTCTGCTAACTGTTGACCGTGCCTATGCAACCTGGAGCAACATTGCTGAAGAACCAATCTGGCTCTCAATCGGTCGTCGTCCTGCTACTGATGGCGCGCCTACCAACCTGAAAAGCAACACTGAGCGCCCCGGTAATGGCGGTACACCTGCGTTGCTGGTTAATTATGCCTTTGACGGAATGACCATCGGCTATGCGCCTGATATCGAGTTCCTTCCCGGCTTCTACACCAAGCTTTGCTACGGTCGCGGCTTTGAAAGCGGCCTCAAAACTGCTTCCAACAGCATTAAAGATACTGATATGCTTGGTCTCGCCATCATTCCTGTTGATACCGATCCGCTGCGCGTTTGGATGCAGTGGAACCGTGGTTTCAATATTTTCGATTTCCCGGTCATGAACAACACCCTGTTCGGTAATACCGCGCCTGCTACCAATCTTGGCAGCATCGACTGGTATGGCATTGGAGCTATGTCTACCCTGAAAGAAGTTGGTCCGGGTAACCTGAACTTCTTCGGTGACGTTGGCATGAGCATCTCTCATCCTAACACCAACGTTTCTGATAACGCTGGATTCCAGGGCCTTATGACTGGCGCATTTTTTGCCCAGGATTTTGCTCCTAAAGACAAAACCGGTTGGGCTGCATTTGCCGGCGTTCGTTATGACCTTCCTTCCAAAACAAAAATCGGTTTCGAATTCAACCACGGTTCGAAAGACTGGATCACCTTTGCTCCAGCAGCTGACGATATGTGGACCAGCAAAGTCGGTACACGTGGTAATGTCTATGAGCCTTACATCATTCAGGAACTTGACCTCAAGCCGATTTCTTCATACGTGAGCAAGGGCTTCTTTAAGATTGGCTACCAGTATTATGACTTTGAGTACACCGGCAGCAACAACTGGGTTGGTGCACCGGTTAAAATCTCTGAAATCAAGCCAACTGACCTGTTGCTGATGGCACCTGTTAAAACAGCACATGACATCTATGCAACATTCGAAGTAAAGTTCTAGTATTCATCGTGTAGACCTCCGGGGTTTATTAATCCCCGGAGGTCTATTTTTTTGTAAAAAAGCTTTGCGGATTTTTTTATAGTCTGTTACTATATATGAAAATCCATATCTATTTAGGAGTCGTATCATGAAAAAATTTGCATCCGTAGTTGCCATGTTGGTATTAACCGCTGTTTCCCTTGTAGCTTTTTCAACCCCCGCCAGTGCAGAAGAAGTAAAGATGGTTGGTGTTATCACTAAGGCAGTGGTAGCAGCCGATAAAAAATCAGTAACAGTAACCCTGAAAGACTCAAAAACCGCTGCAGAAGTAGTAGTTGTTGTAACTGACGAACTGACTATAGACAAGTTCGGTGACAAGCGAATTGTTGAAGGCGATGAAATCCGTGTCAAGTATGAAGCTGTAGATGGTAAGAACATGACTAAACTATTCAAGAAAACAGCTGGCTGTTAATGATTTATAAACGCCATTTAAATTGATGTCTTTATACCCCCAATTTCTTCTGAGATGAAGAGATTGGGGGTGTTTTTTTATCAGTCATTTTGTTAGTATACGAACAATATTATTCAGGGGGAAATATCATGATCAAGAAAACAGTTCTGTTCACAACGCTGGTCAGTACAGCCTTTGCCGTTGCAGCTTTTGCCGCTGATCCTGCTCCCGCAGCCAAGCCAAGCATCGCCAAGATCTGTACCAACTGTCACAAAGCCGAAGCCGGCGCACTCCGCGGTTATTTTGACAACGTTGCTTTCAAGTCTAAAACTATTTCGCTGAAAATCGACGAATCGACCGAACTTGTAAAATTTGATGAGGACGAGATCAAGGTTGTAAATGGTGAAGGTAAAACAGGTGACGGAGAATTTCTCCGCAAGATCAAAAAAGCTCACGAAATCAAGATCGAATTTATCGAAAAAGACGGTGTCAAGAGCGCTGTAAAGGTTGTTGAGAAACCCCCTGTCAAAGTTTCCAAAGAGATGCTTATGACAACTGCTGATGTTGAAAAGCTGGTTGCCATGGGCCCAGAAAAAGGGAAGTATTTCCTGTTTGACTCACGCCCGCTGCCACGTTTTCAGGAAGGATTCATTCCTACAGCAGTCAACCTGCCTTTCCCCGCTTTCGATAAGATGGTGGACAAGCTGCCTAAGGATAAAAACGCCCTGATAATTTTCTACTGTGCAGGTCCTGCTTGCAACATGAGTCCCGGTTCGGCTGCTAAGGCCCAGAAGCTTGGTTATACCAACCTCAAGGTTTATGTGGACGGGATGCCGGCGTGGCTGGAGAAGAATTACGGCCTGCTTTCTACGCAGTTCCTGAAAGAAGCCTGGATTGATAAAGATATCCCGCATGTACTGCTTGATGTTCGCGCTGAGAAAGAAACTGCCAAAGGCTTCATTAAGGGCGCTGTCGCTTTCCCGGCTAAAGATTCTGAAAAATTGATCAAGGCATTGGAAATCAAGAAAAATGCACCTGTTATGGTCTATGACCAGAGTGGTGGCCAGGACGCTAAATCGGTTGCATCTGCCCTTGTTGCGGCCGGGTTCAAAAGAGTTGTTGTGCTGAATGCCGGTTTTGATGCCTGGCAAGCTCAAAAATATGATGTTATCTACGGTGATCTTGCTCCAAAAGCAACCTATACCCCCAAGCCGCGCCCAGGCGAGATCAATATTGCCGAGTTTGAGAAGTACGCCGCCAATCTGCCAGCTAATGTCATGATCATCGACGTGCGTAATCCTGATGAAGGTAACTCCGGCATGCTGAAAACTGCCAAGCTCATTCCTGAGGAAGAGTTTAAGGGGCGTCTATCCGAGATACCAAAGGATAAGCTGATTATTACCCTTTGCTCTACCGGTGTGCGTGCCGAGATGGCATATCACGCTCTGAAGGCACTCGGTTATACAAATGTCAAGTTTGTGAATGCCAAAATAGATTTTGCGAAAGATGGCAGTTACAAGATGACTAAAGAATAATATATTTGTTTATATGAGGTGTTAATCCTCCCGCTCTAAGTCCTGGTTGACAGGATGAAGGAGCGGGAGGATTTTTTTTGGTGAGGACCTTTCTGAACCATTTGGTAAATTTTAGTTTAATGCATTTACAAGGAGTTCAGGTTTGCTTATTATATGCCGCTTATGAATTTATTGCCGCTGGTACATGTTCGACCGATGACTGAGGATGATATTGATGCCGTTATGGCAATTGAGGTCTCCTCTTATCCTGTCCCATGGAAATATGAGCATTTCAGCGATGAGATTACTGCCCGCTATTCGTGGCCGTTAGTAGCCGTTGAAGAGGGAAGTGTGGTTGGCTACCTCTGTCTGATGTCACTGTTTGAAGAGGCGCAGATTTTGAACGTTGCTGTGTCGCCGAGCCAGCAGGGGAGAGGCATTGCGCGGATGTTGTTGGAGCATGCGTTCAGCCTGTCGATCGAAAAGGGTGCGGAAGCCATGTCGTTGGAAGTACGTGCGTCCAACATTGCGGCCATTTCGCTTTACGAAAAGTTTGGCTTTATACGCGTCGGTATTCGTCGCGGATATTATGAATCTGTAGAAGATGCAATTTTGATGGAAAAACCACTTTTGATGGAAAAACCACTTAAGGAGAACCGTACATGCAGTTTACCGCAATGATTCTTTCCAACGTGGAGGTCTCGCCCGGCTATTGGCGGATGCGCATGACCGCACCACCTGAATGTGCAGCGGCACGCCCCGGCCAGTTTGTGATGGTGCGGGTTAACGGTGCGATAGATCCGCTACTGCGCCGTCCATTCGGCATTTTTGATGTCGGCACATATATTCCCGCCCAGAGCGGCGCAATTCCGCAGCCGTATATGGAAATGCTCTACCGTGTCGTCGGGAAAGGGACCGCCATGTTGTCAACGCTGCATGGTTCCGATCTGCTAGATGTTTTGGGGCCGCTCGGCAAGGGTTTTGATCTTGGTGCGGCGGACGAGGAGAAGCTGATCGTCGGCGGCGGGGTAGGATTGGCGCCGCTTTATCTGCTGGCCAAAGAACTGGTAAAGGGTTCGAAGGTCAGGCTTTTTGCCGGTGGACGTACCAGGGATGATATTCTCTGTATCACAGAATTCGAGCGGCTGGGGGTTGAGTGTTATACCGCTACCGAAGATGGTTCGCTGGGAGAGTGCGGCCTGGTGACGGAGGCGCTGCTACGGCGGCTGGACCAGTTGAAGGGTAGGGCGACTGTCTACGCCTGTGGCCCGCACGGGATGCTGAATGCTGTTGCCGGGATCGCGGCAGAGCGTAATATTCCCTGTCAGGTTTCTCTGGAAGGGTATATGGCGTGTGGCGTTGGTGCCTGCCTCGGCTGTGTTGCACCGGGGCACTCGCATTCTGCTGAAAACCCGGACTATCGCTGTGTCTGTACCGAAGGGCCGGTCTTTGAGTCGGGCGAACTGAAGTGGAGGGATTAAACCAATGAAACCAGACAATAGACCTGATATGACCGTCAATCTGGCCGGTCTTCCGCTCCGTAACCCGGTTATGACCGCCTCCGGCACTTTTGGCTATGGCGAGGAATTTGCTGAATATGTTGATATGGAATCGATCGGCGCCTTTGTAACCAAGGGGCTTTCCCTTAAGCCACGTGCCGGTAACCCGACGCCGCGAATTGTGGAAACCCCTGGCGGGATGTTGAATGCCATCGGATTGCAGAATGTCGGAATAGATGCCTTTATAACCAAGAAGGTTCCTTACCTCCGCACAGTTAATACACCGGCAATCGCCAATTTCTTTGGCAATACCGTTGATGAATACGCCGAAATGGCTCGCCGTCTCGATGATATCCCCGAAGTAGCCGCTCTGGAAGTAAATATATCCTGCCCGAATGTCAAGCTGGGGGGGATAGTTTTCGGCACCGATCCGGATTGTGCCGCCTCGGTAGTTGCTGCCTGTCGTGCTGCTACGAACAAACCGCTGATTATCAAGCTCTCCCCCAACGTGACCGATGTGGTGCTCATGGCCCGTGCATGCGAAGATGCAGGTGCTGACGCGTTATCGATGATCAACACCTTGATCGGTATGGCGATTGACCTGAATAAACGCCGTCCTGTGCTGGCTAATGTCACCGGCGGTTTTTCCGGACCGGCTATCAAGCCGGTTGCGCTGCGCATGGTCTGGCAGGTGGCAAAAGCGGTTAAGGTGCCGATTATCGGTATCGGCGGGATTATGAATGCGGTCGATGCGCTTGAATTCATGCTGGCCGGAGCGACCGCCGTCCAGGTCGGTACCGCCAGTTTTATCAACCCTGGTGCTGCTCAGAAGATTGCCGAGGATATGGAAACCTGGCTGATTGAAAACGGAGTTGCCGACATCAAGTCTCTGATCGGCGCACTGGAATCCTAGGCATGAACGTGTTGGCTCAGAACGTCGCTGGCGCGCCGTTTTAGAGAGGCACTTTCAATCTATAAACGGCTGTTGGTCCGCAGATACCGCAGATTAACGCAGATAAAACCAATAGTTATTTAAAAAAACATGATCTCCTTTTTGGTTAAACCAGTATTTATTTCAAGTCTTTGATTTGTCGCTTAGAAGCGCCTACTTTTGGCTGCATATATCTGCGTTAATCTGCGGATAACTGCTTTTCTAAGGTTCAATTTTTTAAATTCAATCTGTCAGGAACTGTCATGAAAGATCCACAGCAGTCACTCGGTCTACGCACATTGGAAGATATTAGTACGATCATCCTGCATTCACATGACCTGCAGGATACACTCGACAATATTGTTACATTGGTTGCCAAAAGGATGATGAGTGATGTCTGCTCAATCTATCTGCTTGAAAAAGACGGCGAAACCCTGACGCTGAAGGCTACCAAGGGTCTTTCCAAGGCGTCGGTTAACCGCGTCTCCATGAAAGTCCATGAAGGTCTGACCGGTCTTGCTGTTGAAACCCGTGCGATGGTCATGACTGATAACGCCCCGGATCATCCGCGCTATAAATATTTCAAGGAGGCGAAGGAGGAACGGTTTATCTCTTTCCTTGGATTGCCGCTGTTTGAGCACAAGGCACCGATTGGCGTCATAGTCGTACAAAACAGGGAAACAAGGGCTTTCAGCGATGATGAAATCAGTATCCTGCGTACCATAACTTTCCAGATCGGCAGCATTATTCATACGGCCAGGCTACTTGATTCGATTCAGTACAAGGAGCGTGAAAGGGCCTGGTTCGAGAAGGAACTTGCAAAGGCAAAAAACGGACTGGGGGATGAAGCTAAATCTTCCGGTTCCAGGCGTACGAAGCGTGCCCCGGTTTCCCGGACATTGGGCGGCACCGCCGTGTCGGCCGGTTTCGGCTGTGGGAGTATTTATATCCTTGATCGCTTCAACGACAAAGTCATCAAGCTGTCAAAAGTTGGCACTGTTGCCGAAGAACAGTCCAAGTTTTACCATGCCCTTGAAAAGGCCAAAATCCAGACACTTTATATGGAAAAGCAGGTTAGTGAGACGTTATCGGCCGATGATGCAGCCATTTTTCATACTCATCTGATGATATTGGAAGACCGGAGCTTTTCCTCAAAAATCACAGATTTTATCGATCAGGGTATGGGTGCTACCCGTGCTGTGCATGATATTGTTCAACACTATATCCAGGCTTTTTCGGCTATGGAAGATCCGTATCTGCGCGAGCGTTCAGCCGATATGGAGGATATCGGACGACGAATCATCGATGCAATAGAAGGGAACGACCCCTGCGAGATGAAGATGGAGGAAAAGCGGGTACTCGTAGCGGACGAGATATTCCCCTCAAACCTTGCCATGCTTGATCCGAGCAAGATTCTCGGGATTGTTACCGAAAAAGGCAATGTTTATTCCCATGCCGCCATCATGGCAAAGTCGCTTGGCATACCGGCTGTTCTGGGTGTCCGCGGAATAATGGCAGCGGCCAATGTCAGGGATGAGATCATCGTTGACGGCACCTCCGGGAATGTCTATATCAACCCGAATGCATCCATTAAAAAAGAATACGTACGACTCGAACAGGAGTATACCTGCCGGATGAAGGAGCTGGAAGGTCTGCGCGACCTGCCGGCGGTTACGACTGATGGCGTCGCGATTACTCTGAGTGCCAATATCGGATTGATTTCTGATGTCCGGGTTGCCAACCTCCATGGTGCCGAGGGTGTCGGGCTGTATCGCACTGAGTTCCCCTACATGGCGCGTTGCTCATTTCCCAGTCGTGACGAGCAGGCTGCTATCTATCGGAAAATCCTGGAAGGTTTTCCCGGCCAGGCTGTCAATATTCGCACCCTTGATATAGGCGGTGACAAAGGACTTTCTTACTTTCCGTATCCTCAAGAAGACAATCCTTTCCTGGGGTGGCGTTCGATTCGCGTCTCTCTGGAACGGCAGGATATCTTCAAGGAGCAGTTAGCCGGTATTCTGCTCGCAGCACATGCCGGAAACCCGACTATCATGTTCCCGCTGATCAGCAGCCTGGATGAAATCAGCCGGATCAGGGAAATTCTGACATCGGTCAGAAATGAGTTGCTGCGTGAAGGATTTGATGTGCCAGGCTATATTCCGTTCGGGATTATGATCGAGGTGCCGGCAGCGGTGCAGATAATTGATTATCTTATTAAGGAAGTTGATTATGTCAGTATCGGCACCAACGACCTGATCCAGTACACGCTGGCTGCCGACCGCAATAACGCCAGCGTCAGGCAGTATTATGATCCCTACCACCCGGCGATTCTGCATTCGATTAAACGTGTCGCCGATGCCGCCAATAAAGCCGGCAAGAAAGCGTCTGTTTGCGGGGAGATGGCTGCCGATCCTTTGTGCGCGCTGCTCTTGACAGGGATGGGTATTCGGGAATTCAGTCTTTCGGCTCCAAGTATACCGGTGGTTAAGCAGGCGATTCGCAGCAACAGCTTCGAAGCGTGCAGGCGTCTGGCTCGGGAGGCACTGGCATGTCGCAATAGTGCTGATATGGCACGTTGTTTGGCAACTGCGCGGAAAAAGCTGATTCTGTAACATCGAAAAGCAATGATGAGTTTTGTATTTTGAATTATGAATATTCCTGAATACGAGGTGAAGGTATTTTATACGATGGCCGCCCAACATACGCCGAGATAGATCTCTCCGCGCTGAAATATAATTATAAGTTGATCCGCTCGTCAATTCCGAAGCGAACCGAGATTCTGGCTGTTGTAAAAGCGGATGCCTACGGTCACGGTTTCATGGATATAAGCCGGGAACTGGAAAGCCTTGGGGTTAACGCTTTCGGCGTAGCTTTCCTGGCAGAAGGGATCCAGCTTCGTAAAAGCGGATGTGACAAGCCGATTCTGCTGCTGGGTGGTGTATATCCCGGACAGGAACGAAAATGTATCGGCTATAACCTGTCTACCGTTGTTTTTACCCTGGAACAGGCTCAGGCGCTCAATCAGGCGGCTTCTTCAGGAAAACTCTTCCGAAAAGCACAGATTCATCTCAAGGTTGACACCGGCATGGGGCGCTTGGGAGTCCCTTACAATGATGTTCCACAGTTACTTGTTGAGCTGAAAAAATTGCCGAATATTGTCCTGGAAGGGTTGATCTCTCATTTTGCCAGCGCTGATGAGCTGGATGAATCAGGGCAGTATTTTACCCGGCTTCAGGGTGAACGCTTTGCCTGGGCTCTGGCAGAAATCCGCAAGGCCGGTTTCTCTCCCCGCTATATTCATATCGCTAACAGTGCCGCAGCGTTACTGCGTGACATCCCTGACTGCAACCTGATCAGGCCGGGGATCACCATGTATGGTGCCCTGCCGTCTGCCGATTTCCAGGGCAAGCTCGACCTTAAGCCGGTTATGCGTCTCAAAAGCCGTATAGCCATGCTTAAATGGGTAGAGCCTGGAACTACCATCAGCTATGCACGCCGTTTTACGGCTGACCAGCGCGCATTGATCGCCAGTGTACCGGTTGGATATGCCGACGGCTATCCGCGCGCTCTCACCAATCGGGGTGAGGTTCTGGTGCGCGGGAAAAGGGCCAAAGTTGCCGGGACCGTCTGCATGGACTGGACAATGCTTGATGTGACCGGAATTGAAGGCGTTGCTGTGGGGGATACCGTGACCCTGATGGGACCGGACGGCTCTGGAGGCTGTATTCATGCCGAAGAGTTGGCGGCATGGGCCGATACCATACCTTATGTGATCTTCTGTGGCATCAGCAAGAGGGTGCCGAGGGTGTATCTGAAGTGATTCAGGAAACCATGTATGCACTTGCCATAGATCTTGGAACCACTACCCTGGCCGTTTCGCTGGTAGACTGCAGCAGTGGCGTGCGATGTGCCATCTCCGGTGCTCTGAACCCACAGCGCCGCTTCGGCGCCGACGTTATTTCAAGGCTTGACGCTGCTGTTAACTCTGTCACGCTTCGGCAGGAGATGACAGCGCTGATTCGAGCAGAGCTGCGGCGGATAGGGGAAGAACTGTGCGATACTGCCGGTATCGCCTGGGATGATGTCCGAAGCGTCGCCATTGCCGGAAATCCGGCCATGCAGCATATTTTGATGGGACTGGATCTCAAGTCATTAGCATTTCCGCCGTACCGGCCGCTCTACACGGCCGGCACAAAGCTGAAAGCCGCCGACCTGGAGTGGGCCGGCACTGCCGATGTTTACATTTTCCCCATGCCGGGTGGCTTTGTCGGTGGCGACACGGTGGCGTTTATTTACGGCGCTGAGCCGGATGAAGCCGTACTCTGCCTTGATATGGGCACCAACGGTGAGATAGCGCTGATTGCCGGCGAAACAGTTTGGGCAACGTCTGCTGCGGCCGGGCCGGCCTTTGAGGGGGGTAATCTTTCCTGTGGTATGGCCGCTTTACCCGGGGCTATCAGTTCTGTACGGATTGAAGGTGAACGTCTCCGTCTTCAGGTTATCGGCAATGGCAAGCCGTGTGGTATTTGCGGTTCGGCGGTAATTGAGGTGATCACAGAGTTGCTGCGCTGTAATATTCTGGAAGCCGGTGGCAGGCTGCGGGATGCCGTGGAGATCGAATCCAATCTGGCGGCGCGGGTGATCGAATATCATGGCTCAAACGCATTTGTCCTGTATCGGGATGCAGAGTGTTTGATTGTTCTGACTCAAAATGATATCCGGCAGCTGCAGCTTGCCAAGGGTGCTATACGAGCCGGAATCGATGTCCTTGCGGAACGTTCATGTATACATTGTCATGCCTTGAAACATTTGATTCTTACCGGTTCTTTTGGTGCCGTTATACGGGCGGAATGGCTGAAAACTATTGGAATTTTTGATGAAAGCATGATACAAACTACCCGCTTTACGCCTGAGGGTGCTTTGGCGGGTGTAGAAAAAGCGCTCATGTCCGGAGAGGGTTTCGGTGCGGTGGAAGAACTTGCACACCGTTTCAGGGTTGTACCTCTTTCCGGAACGCCGCTTTTTGAGACGCTGTTCATGAAGCATATTGATTTTCCCCCTTATAAAATTTAGACAATCTAACCCGGAACAAGGAGTACGTGAATGGCAAAGATAACCAGGGCGCTGATCAGTGTCTCTGACAAGTGCGGTATTATTGAATTTTCGCAGCAGCTGGCTGGATATGGTGTGGAGCTTCTCTCCACAGGCGGTACTGCAAAACTGTTGCGTGAAGCCGGCTTGAACGTTAAGGATGTTTCTGAGTTTACCGGTTTTCCGGAAATGCTTGATGGGCGTGTAAAAACACTGCACCCCAAGGTACATGGCGGTTTGCTCGGAATGCGTTCAAACCCTGAGCATGTTGCCAAGATGAAGGAGCATGGCATCGAGAACATCGACATGGTAGTGGTTAATCTGTATCCGTTTGAGGCTACGACTGCCAAGGAAGGGTGCCACCTTGAAGATGCGATTGAAAATATCGATATCGGCGGACCGACGATGCTTCGCTCGGCAGCCAAGAACTATCCCGATGTAACGGTGCTGGTTGACAGCGCGGACTATGCTCAGGTGCTTGAAGAGATGAAGGCTTCAGCTGGCGCGGTTTCAGCGGCCACTAACTTCGCTCTTGCGGTCAAGGTCTTTCAGCACACAGCCGCCTACGATGGAGCGATATCCAACTATCTCGGGTCACGACTGACGAGTGAAGTTCAGGAATATCCGCCCACATTTACTCTGCAGGTCAAAAAGGCTCAGGATCTCCGCTATGGCGAAAATCCTCATCAATCAGCTGCGTTTTATGTCGAAAAGCAGATCTCCGAGCCGTGTGTTTCCAATGCTGTACAGCTTCAAGGTAAAGAGCTCTCCTTCAATAATATAATTGACCTGGACGCCGCCATTGAAACCGTCAAGGAATTTGGGCAGAGTGCGGCTGTTATTATCAAACACACTAACCCATGCGGTGTTGCCCTGGCCGATTCGCCGCTGACCGCCTACCTCAAGGCGCGTGAATGTGACCCGGTGTCAGCCTTTGGCGGCATAGTCGGGTTCAATCGCACTGTCGATGCAGAGACCGCCAAAGAGCTGACCTCCACCTTTCTGGAAGCGGTCATCGCCCCCGGTTACAGTGAAGAGGCTCTGGCAATTTTTACTGCGAAAAAGAATGTTCGGGTCATGCAGGTCCCGCTTCTTGACAGTTACGTTGCAGGCGGTTTCGATCTGAAGCGCGTTACCGGCGGCATGCTGCTGCAAGCGCGTGACCTGGGAATGGTCAATGCTCTTGATTGCCGTGTGGTGACTGAGAGAACTCCTACCGCTTCAGAGTACGAGGCGCTTGATTTTGCGTGGCGGGTCTGCAAACATGTCAAGTCGAATGCAATCGTATTCAGTAACCGCGACCAGACGGTCGGAATCGGTGCCGGACAGATGTCCCGTGTTGATTCATCCAAGATCGCCGTCCAGAAAGCGCTCCTTCCGACCCATGGAACGGTGCTGGCTTCGGATGCATTCTTTCCGTTTCGCGATGGGGTGGATGCTGCTGCAGAAGCGGGAGTAACGGCCATTATTCAGACCGGCGGCAGCGTTCGCGACGAAGAGGTTATCAAGGCTGCCAACGAACATGGGATTGCCATGATTTTTACGACCATGCGGCATTTCCGACATTGAAATTCCAAGACAGAAAACATAAAGGGACAACATTATGAAAATACTTGTAATCGGCGGCGGTGGCCGTGAACATGCCCTGGTATGGAAAATTGCCCAATCGCCGCTTGTAACTAAGCTATACTGTGCGCCTGGTAACCCGGGGACGGCGGCACTTGCCGAAAATCTGCCGATTGCCGTTGACCAGCTGGATAAACTGCTGGCATTTGCCTATGAAAACAAGATTGACCTTACGGTTGTCGGACCCGAACAGCCTCTGTCACTCGGTATCACCGATCTATTTGAGGCGCACGGATTAAAAGTATTTGGTCCGTCACAAAAAGCTGCTTTTATCGAAGGGAGCAAGGCTTTCTCAAAAGATCTGATGCAGAAATACAATGTTCCGACCGCCGCCTACGGCGTATTTACCGATCAGGCTGAGGCGGAAGAATTCATCAACCGTACCGGCGCGCCAATCGTGGTTAAGGCTGATGGTCTGGCCGCTGGTAAAGGTGTAATTATTGCCCGGACATGCGAGGAAGCTATTGTGGCTGTCCGTGACATGCTCAGCGGCAACGCTTTTGGCAGTGCCGGTTCGCGTGTCGTTATCGAGGAGTTTCTGACCGGTGAAGAAGCCTCGTTCCTGGTCATTACTGATGGGAAAAACGTCATTCCGTTGGCCAGTGCCCAGGATCACAAGGCGGTGTTTGACGGTGATCTGGGGCCAAATACCGGTGGAATGGGCGCTTATTCGCCTGCCCCGGTGGTAACGTCAGCAATACATGAAAAAGCGATGCAGCAGGTGATTCTTCCAACCGTTGCCGGAATGGCCGCCGAAGGTCGCGCGTATCGCGGGGTGCTGTATGCCGGTTTGATGGTGAAGGATGGCGAAGTTAAAACCCTGGAGTTTAATGCCCGTTTTGGTGACCCTGAGTGCCAGCCGCTGCTGATGCGCATGAAGTCGGATATTGTGCCGGTGTTGCTTGCCGTTGCCAACGGTGATCTTGCGGATACAAAAATCGAGTGGCATGACAAAGCGGCTGTCTGTGTCGTGATGGCCTCGGAAGGGTACCCTGGCGATTATCGGAAGGGTGATGTGATTCAAGGGTTAGAGCAGGTGGCAGAGCTTGATGACGTATATGTCTTTCACGCCGGCACAGCTGCAAAAGCCGATGAATGCGTCACAAGCGGCGGACGGGTGCTGGGTGTGACTGCCCTTGGAACAACTGTCAAAGAGGCAATTGACAATGCCTACCGTGGTGTCGCCCGCATTACCTGGCCAGGTGCCCAGTTTCGCAGCGATATTGGCCGTAAAGCACTTGACCGCGATTAATTGTAAATAACTACTACATATATCCGAGGTGAATAATGGCAACAAATCCGCAAGTGTTATTAATTATGGGTAGTGATTCCGATCTTCCCGTGATGAGGGAAGCTGCAGATGTTCTCAGTAAATTCGGAATTGCCCATGAAATGCGAATTTCTTCGGCGCACCGCTCGCCGGAGCGAACAATGGCGCTTGCTACTGAAGCGGCAGGTCGTGGCGTTAAGATCATCATTGCTGGCGCTGGAATGGCAGCCCATCTGGCCGGAGTCGTTGCTTCAAAAACCATTTTACCTGTAATCGGCGTTCCAATGCCGGGCGGTGCCTTGAATGGTGTGGATGCTTTGTACTCGACCGTACAAATGCCGGCAGGAATCCCGGTGGCAACCATGGCAATCGGCAAGGCCGGTGCTAAAAATGCCGGACTGTTTGCTGTCCATATTCTGGCACTTGCTGATCATCAGCTTTCTAAAGCACTTTTGGATTACCGTGTCGAGATGGATGCAGAGGTTGCCGGTAAGGATTCAGTACTGCAGGCTTCCTAATGTATACAATTTTGGACTTGACACATATGCGTTTTGTATAGTAATCAACTATAAATTTACTTAAGAAGGGGAGAAAAAAATGAAAAAGATTATTGTTGTTCTTTCACTCGTTGCTTTTGCTGGAACTGCTTTTGCTGCTGATGTTATTGAAATGAAAAAAGGCGTGAAGTTTGCTCACAAGGCGCATCAGGAAAAAGTTGGCGACTGTAAAGTTTGCCATGAAAAAGGACCAGGTAAAATCGAAGGCTTCGGCAAAGATTTAGCTCATGGTAAATCCTGCAAAGGTTGCCACGCAGAAATGAAAAAAGGGCCTGTTGGCTGTAAAGATTGCCACAAGTAGTAATTATTTTTTAAATATTTAGCACCTGCAGGGACACAATCAAATTGTGTCCCTGTTTTTTTAGGAAATCAGGAGTTGGTTTCTGTTTCTTTCGGCTACAAAATAAAGCAGTTTATCCACTTGTCGTCTTTGCAGGGTTTATTGAAAAATTTATCGTTGTAGCTATTTCTAGTTGACTTTATCAGGATCAATATGATATCAAACAGAACGCTTTTGGAACTGGGAAATATTGCTAAGCCAATTGCTAAGTAGACAAAATCATTCTGTTCCAATGTTACAATTCTGCAATATTTACCTGTATTGTAGATTTATTCCCCTTTAGCTCAGTTGGTAGAGCAGGTGACTGTTAATCACCTTGTCCGTGGTTCGAGTCCGCGAAGGGGAGCCAATCAAAACAAGTCTGATTACCTGAAAAGTTGGTGGTCAGACTTGTTTTTTATCAGACTAAATGCGGGAATAACTCAGTGGTAGAGTGTCAGCTTCCCAAGCTGAAGGTCGCGAGTTCGAATCTCGTTTCCCGCTCCATAAAATCAAGAGGTTATAGCTTAATTGCTGTAACCTCTTTTCTATTAATGCTGTTGTATAATATGCTATGCAGTTAACTTCCTCATTGCGTAAGGCAAGGCCGTGGCTCTCTTTGTTGTGTCCGAAATATATACCGGCATATGTCTCATGGTGGCCTTCACTTTTATAACTTTTCCATCTTCCTGATCACATCTTGCAGCGTAGATAGCTTGTACGGTTTCTGAATAAAACCGGCCAGCCCTTTGCCGGCAAATTTCTGTGTCACTTCGTGTTCGCTGAAGCCGCTGGACATAATCACCCGCACGTTCGGGTCGAACTGGCGCAGCTCTCTGAAGCACTGCTCACCATCCATGTGCGGCATGGTCAGGTCGAGGATCACAAAGCTGATTCCTGGAGTGCTTTTAAATATCGCGACGGCATCACGTCCGTCAGTAGCGGTCACTACGGTGAAGCCGAGTTCTTTCAACATCTCGCTGCTGATGCCGCGGATGGTTTCCTCGTCATCGACCAGCAGAACCAGGCCGCTGCCGCGCCAGCTCTCAATTTGTGCCGCGCCGTCGAAAATTTCAGCCGGACGCTCACCTGCCGGGAACAGTACCTTGAACGTGCTCCCCTTGTCCGGTTCACTGTAAACCTTGATCGCTCCCTTGTGCCCACGGACGATTCCGAGGACCGCCGCCATTCCCAGGCCGCGACCGGTGAACTTTGTTGTGAAGAAGGGATCGAAAAGCTTTCTCAGGGTCTCCTTGTCCATGCCGCAGCCGGTGTCGGCAATTTCCATGAACACATAGAGCCCTTGCGGGAGAGGATCTGTCAGCCAGATATCCCTTAGGTATGCCTCATCGCACTCCACGCAACCGGTGGTAATAGCAATGACCCCGCTCCGGTCACCAATAGCCTCGGAGGCATTGATTACAAGGTTCATGATGATCTGGCGAATTTGGGTGACGTCGGCATCGATGCTCGGAAGCGGTTTGGTGAGATTGAAGCGGAGAATAGCTTTTTTAGAGATGGAAACCTCCAGCATATGCCCCATTTCCTCCACCATCCTGTTCAGGTCGATCGCCTCGATAACAAACTTCCCCTTGCCAGAGTAGGCGAGCATCTGCCGGGCCAGGTCTGCAGCACTGGCGGCGGCTTGCTCTATTCTGTGGAGATTCTCCAGCACAGGTGATTCCGGATTCAGGCGCATCAGGGCCAGTTCTGCGTTACCGATGATGGCGGTGAGGATGTTGTTGAAGTCATGTGCAATGCCACCGGCCAGGACGCCGAGGCTCTCCAGTTTCTGGGCGTGGAGGAGCTGTTTCTCAAGGTGGAGACGTTCCTCTTCTGATTTTTTCCGATATTCAATGTTTCTTGATATGGTAATAACACCATTAATATGAGGATTTGAAAGCTGATTGCTGGCGCTTGATTCCATCCATGTGTAGCTGCCATCTTTGTTTCTATAACGGAATTGGACGTTAATTATCTGCAGTGGGTTAGTAATAACATCATGGAAGGCAATTCCTACGTTTTCCTGATCCTCTGGATGAATAAGATCAAATGTATTTAGGCCGTACATTTCTTCTTCCGTGTAGCCGTGAATATAAAGAGAAGCAGGTGAGTTATACATGAGGTTGCCATCTTTGCTGATAATACTAATGATGTCTGGAGAAAGTGCCATAATACTGCGAAATCGCTCTTCACTCTCGCGGATAGCCTCCTGAGTCTGTTTCAACTCGGTTATATCTGTGATATGTCCAACAAGTGAGACAAGCTTGCCGTCGACATTCACATGGCGGCGACCCGATAGATAACCCCAGAAGTCGCTTCCATCTTTGCGGATGTAGTGGCGCTCAAGGGCGACGTGGTCGATGTCACCCGAAATAAGGCTGCTCATCCGGTTTTTGCCGTCTGTCTGTTGGTTGGGATGCACAAGGCTGGGATAATCGGAGCCTATCAGCTCCTCCATGCTGTAACCGAACATTTCGGCCATGCGACAGTTGGCCATGGTGATTTTACCCGTAGGGTCGACCAGAATAATTCCGGCCTGGGAAGAATCTATCAGAACGCTGAGCTGTTCCTGCTGCTCTTGCAGCTCCTGTATAGCTTTCTTCTGTTCGCTGATGTCATACGCCGAGCCAACGATGCTTTCAATCTGTCCGTCTTCCGAACAGTAGATGGTATTCTGGTCGCGAAGCCAGCAATAGGTGTCATCGGCCTTACGCAGGCGATATTCGACAAGCAGATAGGTCTTGTTCCCCGCTCGGCTATTAACTGCCCGAGCAAGCTCACCACGCTCGCCAAAGATCCTCTCCCGATCGTCCGGGTGGAAGTAGTTGGGAAGCTGCTGAAGCAATACTTGTTTGAATTCGGCCAGAGGGTGTCCGGTCAAATCCGCAAAATAGGGGCTAAGATAGTCGTACCCCCCCTTTTTAGCATTTAACCGATAGAGAATATGGCGGGCACTTTGTAGTATTTCCTCGAATCGTCCATTAGCATCATCGAGTGCTTCAACAAGCTGTTCCCGTGTCAGGCTTTCATATTTATTTTCCATGTTGGACCTCATCGGTAAAATATGAAGCAAGTTTACACTGCCTCCGAGTTTTGTAAACAGGCCAAAATGACCCAAAAATTGCGCATCCAGATGATTTGTCTGTTTTAGAGGAATTGCGGAAATAATTGCAATTGCAAAGGTACTGAACTTCCAGAAGCAAACAATAATAAAGCATCTATTGCTATATATTGTTTATTGATTGAATATTTAGTTCATAATGGTATAGTTGCCCCAACGCTGTCCTGCCGAGTGCTGAACAAAACTGCTTTAACCAAAGAAGCTCAGTTCGCTGCAAGGAGATAGTATGACTCTCAAAAACATTCTCATTCACCTGGATAATTCCTCTGGTTGCCCGGCAAGGCTTGATTTAGCGATCAATCTTGCACGTACACACGGTGCAAATCTCAAAGGCCTTTACGCCATTGCCCACGAATATTACGCTCCCCGACATGGAGGCATAATGGAGTCCGGCGCCAAGGAAATGCAGACGCTTTTCACCGAAAAGACTGATTCTGCCGGGATTTTGTCTGAGTGGCTCTACGTTGATTGGTCCGTTGTTGGAGTCAGTATCACGGATATTATCACTTCTTACACTTATTACACAGACCTTGTCATTGTCGGCCAGTACGACAAAAACATCCCAAATAATATTACCCCTGCCGATTTTGTCGAGCGACTGGGACTTGCTTCAGGACGTCCGCTGTTGATAATCCCTTGTACGGGAACCTTTACCACTCTGGGAGAGAGGGTTATCGTCGCATGGAAAGCCGGGAGAGAGTCTGTTCGGGCGGTCAACGATGCTTTGCCGATCCTGAAAAAAACCAAGAAATTATGCATCGTTTCTGTCGGGTCATTCGGTCACCATGACCGGGCGGCCGAAGAGTCCGTTCACCAGCTCTGTGCCCACCTGGCTCACCATCAGGTAGCTGCCGAACATGAGCAGATACTCGCTACCGGGTTTCCTATTGCCGAGCTGCTCCTTAATAATGCCCGTAACCAGAAAATGGACCTCATTGTCATGGGTGGGTACGCCCAGACACGCCGCGGCGCCTATGTGATCGGGCCGGTTGCCACTTCCCTGTTGACCCGCATGACACTCCCGATCCTGCTTTCACACTAATTATTTTTGGTTTGGCATTAGGAGAGCGTTTGATTTATCATTAACTGATGATATGATGTCGAACTGAAAATTAGTTTTTTTTATTTGGAGAAGTATATGAGCCCATTTAAAGAATTATTGTCAGATAAAATCCGTTTGCCATCACCGCCATTGATTGCCATGAAGATTCTTGAAACGGTTCGCAAGGATAGTTTTACCTTCGAGGAACTTGCCGGTGTCATAGAATTAGACCCCGCCTTGGTCGCGAGAGTGCTTAAGGCAGCGAATTCCCCCTATTACAACCTATCAAGTAAAGTAACAAGTATTGAAAGGTCTTTGGCTGTTCTCGGATCTCATGCGATCAAGAATATCGCCCTCTCATTTGTTATCTGTTCTGAGTTTATGTGCGGCCGTTATAAAACCTTTGACGCCACTATATTCTGGCGACACGCTATTTCATCAGCAGTTGCTGCAGAATTGACCGCTACACTTGTTGGTGCTGCTTGCAATGACATCTTCATCACTGCTTTGCTTCAGGATATCGGGATCATGGTAATGCACTGTTCCCGTCCACAAGATTACCAGCAGGTATTTGAGCATAAAAAAAACAGTCAACAGTCGTTGCTGGAAATTGAAAGATCAGTTTTTAAGTGTGATCACCAGGAGGTAGGGGCTAAGCTACTCAAAAGTTGGCATCTACCTAAAGAAATATACGAACCAATACATTATCACCATCGGGATAGCGCCATTCCAGAAAAATATCGAATTCCGGCATCTGTTTTGTTTATCGCAAAGGATCTGTCTTCCTTCTACAGTGGCTCGCAGGATGTTGAAAAAATCAGGCGGGCCAAACAGGCTCTAGATACTGAATTCGGAATTCAAGGAAGTGCGGTGGACGCTTTGGTTGAATCTGTCGCAATTAAAACCCTCGAACTGTTCTCGATATTTGAAATTGATTCCGGCAATATTAGACCGTTCTCTCAGATATTGCAGGAAGCAAACAAAGAACTCAGCAAGTTGAACGACTCATATGATCTTCAGATCATTGAGCTTAAGCAGGCTAAGGATAGGTTGGAAAAACAGTCCAAGGAACTAAATGAGGCAAATACAAAACTTCGTGAACTTGCATCACGCGATGGACTTACCGGGGTTTTCAATTATCGTGTGTTTCAGGAAACCATGGATCTAGAAATAGCCAGATCTCAAAGATATGGTCGAGAGTTTTCGTTGCTATCGTTTGATGTTGATAACCTAAAAAGGATCAATGATGAGTATGGTCACCCGGTTGGAGACCTTGTGCTCGTCAAAATATGCTTGGCCGCGTGTAAGGTCATACGGTCATCAGATACCTTTGTCAGATGTGGGGGAGATGAATTTTCCATCATAATACCGGAAACAAATAATGATAGGGCCATGGTTGTTGCCGAACATTTGAGACAGTGCGTGGAAGAGTTGGAGATTCAGGTTGAAAATGAGATTCTGAAGGTCAGGATAAGTATTGGATTGGCCAGTTATGATCCCTTCGATAAAACCATGGATAAGAAGCAAATAATAAACATGTCAGATAAGGCGTTATTACAGGCAAAGAGAAGTGGTAAAAACCTGATTAAATCGCTTGGTGTATAATAGGTTTATTATCCACCACCACTTTCAGTACATCTCGCAACTGATCGAAGTTGTACGGCTTGCTGATTAACCCGGCTATCTCCTTAAGAGGTATCCGGGAGGTAATATCAGCTTTACCAAAACCGCTGGAGATAATAATTGGCAATTCGTAATTGAGTTTTTTAAGTTCACGAAACAACTCATAGCCATCCATGACCGGCATACCTATGTCAGTTACTACGAGGGTGATTTCAGCGGCGTTGTTTTGGTAAAACTCCAACGCTTCCTTGCCATTTGCCGCCTCAATGATCTTGAACCCCAGTGTCCTCAACATGGTTTTCGCGATGAGAATGACATGTTTTTCGTCCTCAACCAGCAGTATCGTGCCGCCTCCCTGCCACGGTGCTGAAGGTGCGGGGTTCAGGGTCTCATCTTCAGCTGTATTACTGTCTTCAATGGGCAGATAAACCTTGAAGATAGTCCCCTGTTCCGGTTGACTGGTGAGCTGCAACGCTCCCTTGTGAGCAGATAAGATTCCGAGTACTGCCGACATTCCCAGCCCACGCCCAGCAAATTTGGTCGTAAAGAATGGCTCGAAGATGCGCTGTTTTGTCTCATCATCCATGCCGCAACCGCTGTCAGAAACTTCCAGACAGGCATAATTACCTGGTTTTATGGCCTTGCCAAGATGGTCTTTGTATACTTCTCCTGATCTGACATCCTTCTGTCTCAGCGATACTCTAATCTCCCCCTGCGCTTCGCCGATGGCTTCCGAGGCATTGATTATGAGATTCATAACAATCTGTCTGAGCTGGCTTTCATCGCCAATAAAGAAGGGGATATTTGTTGACAGATCGGATTTGATAACTACATTTTGGTTGATGGTAGATTCCAACATCTTGACCATCTCATCCACCAACATCCACATATTGACCTGATTCAGCTCTGCCTGCGCTTTACCTGCATAAGCCAACATCTGTCGGCATAGTCCTGCAGCACGTTCAGCAGCCTTTTCTATCTGTGGGATGCTCTTCTCAGCAGTTTCATAATCCATCTTTATCAGATAGCAATACCCAGTGATGACTGCCAGGATGTTATTGAAGTCGTGGGCGATGCCGCCTGCCAGGACTCCCAAACTATCCAGCTTCTGAGCCTGATGTAATTGTTGTTCAAGTGCCTGTTTCTCTTCTTCAGCCCTTTTCCTGTCAGTAACATCTGCAGCCATGCTCATTGCCGTACGACGACCGTCCGATATGAAATTGATTGGAACTGAGCTGAAATCCCATATTTTTTTGGAACCGTCTCGACAGTTTACGGTAAATTCTCCTTCATTTTTTCGGTGTTCAATATCGTAGAGCGTCTCCATTTCAATCAGAGCTGCCCGTTGATTTAATCCAAATGCTTTCTCTGCCCAGATGGCCGTGGTTGGAATGTCGGCAAGTGAATAACCGCTCAGTTCAGTCCACGTACGACTTAAAGCCAATACCTCACCATACTCGGCGTGGATCATAATTGGGAACGGAGCTTCTTCAATTGCTTTGCGGAACCGCTCTTCACTGAACTTCAGTGCCTCTTCGCGATGTCTAATGGTATTCAGCATGGAATTGAAGCTACCGATCAATTGTCCTATTTCATCTTGTTTTACGATAGGCAGTAGTTTGGCAGGCTGATTTGAAGCTGACATGGCGGACAAAGTTTCAATGGTGTCAAATATCGGTGCTATTTGAATTTTTAAAACCCACCAGATAATACAACCTGTTAGCAGCGTTAAGAAGATTGTGGCAACCATTATCTGCTGTTGAGTTGCGTAGATAGGAGTAAAGGCTTCTGCAACAGGGATGCTGACGACAAGAAACCACCCTGCAATCGGAATTTGTTTCGACGCCGACAATACATCGACACCAAGAGCATTTATCGTTCGGTCGAAACCCTCGAATCCTTGCTTGTATCGGTCAAACAAAGGGTTAACGCCTGGAGCGGGCATTGGCTGCATATTGCGTTTTTTATCTGTTGCAGCAACTATCAGTTTGTGTTGCGGTGCAGCGAGGAGATAGCCTCCTGTCTTGCCATAGCGACTGTCAAAGATCTTGCCCATGAAATTCGACTTGCTAAGGTTGATAACTCCAATAAGCGCACCGATTATCCTGCCTTGAGCGTCTCGAACCGGCGTGCCCATGACAAGAACCGGAGCCTTTAGTCTCTTGCAGACAAACGGCTTGCCAACAGTCGACTTACCATCCTTGAGAGCTGCAACGACGGAGTCTCTATCCATGTAATTGATGCCACGACGATTGGTTGCTAACGGTATTGATGCCGTGGCTGTGCCGTCAGGTGTGACAACATAATAACCGCCATTGAATAACTCTTGAAGAAGGGGGCGATCTTCAAGAAGTGTCTGTAACTTTTCCGTATTGCTTAATAACGCTGGAGTAATTTTATTGGTAAGTTTCTCCAGTGATTTTAAACGGTAGTCAAGCTCTTGATTGATCTCTGCTGATAACAGAGTTGCTACCGAGAACTGTTGTTCCCCCAACTGCCGCTTCAACTCTTTTTGAAGTAACCGATTGGCATATAATGATAATGACCAGATGCTGATCACAAATACCGACAACATAACCAGGGTGATTCTGGTTTTAAGAGAGTTCCATTTAATCAAGTTTAAGTTCATACGGTTTTCCTTGGAAGAGTTGCCAATGATGGTCCGGGTCTTTTTGATAAAGACAAGAACATATGAGACCTTCCCGAAACAGTTTTAGTTGCGCCACTATACCGACGATTTCTTGTAAAGCAACTTTAAACCCAAAAAATCTGATAATTATTGTTCCTGAAAGTAGGATAATTTAGTAAGAAGCATCGCCCTGAAAATATTTCCTAGATTTTAATCCCATCGGGTGAACTCCCCGCCGCTTGGAGCGATTCAAACATCATCTAAGGTTACAGATACCCCGATACTTGCGGCAGGGCGATTCATTGATTTGAACCGGGTATGCTTCTACAGCGTATGGTTGCATTATATAAAAAACTGATTGACCTCGCATAAATCACACTATACCTTATAACAATTGCAGACTTGAATGATCACAAACAATTTCCAGAAGGAAACGTTTATGAAGCTACGTACATTACTGGCCATTGCTACGGTAGCTGTTCTGGCATTGGTTACTCTTGGCCCCGGCATGGTGTCAGCCAAGCCCACCCCGGACGTTCCAACACTTAAAGTTGGCTATGTTTTCACCACCCACCATTCGCCGCTGATTGCTGCCATGTCGAAAGGGGAGGCTTTTAGAAACAATGATATCTATTTGAAGCCGATAATTCCGAAAGAGAAGTACGAACTATACCAAAAGGGGAAAAAACTCGCCAATCTGGATGTTATGGTGACCAAGACCAGCGCCGAAAATTGCACTTTATTTGCTATGAACCGGCTTGATGTGGCCCTTACCTCTATTACGGCCATCATGTCAGGCGTTGACCAGGGGATCCCGATTAAGGTTCTCTGTCCTCTTCACACTGACGGAATGGGGCTGGTTTTTCCCAAGGGGAGTACCATCAAGGGGTGGGATAGTTTTGCTGCCCACGTCAAGAAGAGCAAGCGGCCAGTGACAATCGGTTATCACGCACCGACCAGTGCGCCGAAGATAATTTTTGAAGGAGCACTGAACAAAGCCGGCTTCAAGGTGACGGAAAACCCGAATGATCCTACTGCCCAAGTCGTAATGGTTGACCTGAGGGCAACTGCCAATCTGATCCCTGCTCTGGTTAGCAAGCAGGTTGATGGTTGGGTCGGCCCCAGCCCATTTCCTGAAGTCGCCGCAGTGCAGGGTGTGGGTACTATTGTCATGGACCTGAAGGAATTTCCCCCCAAAGGGCAGTGGAACAACTTCCCCTGCTGCGTCATGGCGGCGCGTGAAGAGGTCATCACGAAGCAGGGGGCGGCTGTTAAGGCGCTGGTTGGCCTGATGACAGAAAGCGGTAAGTGGTGTAACGACCATAAGGAAGAGGCCAGCACCGTGACCGCCGCCTGGATCGGCATCCCTGCTGAAGCTGTCCGCCGTTCAACGATTGTCTACACCACAACCCCCTCCAAGAGCTGGCTACGGGGTGTGGATGTCTATCTGGAAACTCTGAATCTATTAAAGGATTTCATTGACAAGCTGGAAGGGAAAACCCTGAAGGAGATCAAGTCGCTGCTCTTCGATTTTCGCTATGTCACAAAAGGATAACCCTGATGAAACCCGTGTCCGCTTATGACATGCGGAGCGTGAACCGGTGAAAAAACTGTTTCTCCGGGTCCTGCTTCCCGCCTTTGCACCGCTCCTGCTGCTTGCTGTCTGGCAAGTAGCAGCGGTGCGTGTTGACAACCGGATTATTTTGCCACCGATGATGGACGTGCTGCATCTCATTATCCATCCGACCGAAGACCTCCTCAGCATGGGGTCGCTGCTCAGTAATCTGGCAATCAGTCTTGCCCGGGTTATGGCTGGCTACCTGCTGGCTGTTGTACTCGCTGTATCCATCGGTATCACCATGGGATATTACCGCCCTTTGTTCAGAACATTCTCCCTTTTTTTCGCGTTGTTCAGACCTGTCCCTCCCCTTGCCTGGGTTCCTCTGGTGCTGGCCTGGTTCGGTGTGGCAAGCTTTGCCACCCTGGCCGGACTCGAGTATGGCCGGTGGTACATGTATCTGAATAACCTGAAAATTTCCATGGTCTTCATAATCTTTATCGGCGGCTTTTATCCGGTTTTGACCAGTACAATCCAGGGGGTTCAGAGTGTCCGGACGACCCTCCTTGATTCGGCTCGAGTTCTTGGGGCCGGGGAGATGGCCATTTTTACCAAGGTGCTCCTTCCTGCAGCGTTGCCGACAATCGTTACCGGCATGCGGATTGGTCTTGGTGTTGCCTGGATGTGCCTTGTTTCCGCTGAAATGCTCCCCGGCAGCCTGTCAGGGATAGGTTACCTGATTACCCATGCCTTCACCGTTGCACGTACCGATGTAGTTATCGCCGGAATGATAAGTATCGGCGTGGTCGGCGCCTCTATTGATTTTATCTTTCGCCTTTTTGAGGAGCGCACCTTTTCCTGGCAAAGGCGGTCACGGTGATGGTAATGAACAACGGAAGCATTCTCGAAATTACCGATCTAACCAAAAACTATTGTGCTGAAAACGGCGCGATCGTTCATGCCCTGCAAGGTATTGATCTGGATATTGCCGCCAACGACTTTGTTTGCATTGTCGGGCCGTCGGGATGCGGCAAGTCGACCCTGTTGCGGATCATGGCCGGACTGGAGAAGCAAACCGGTGGTGTTGCCAGCTATCTCGGCAAACCTATCGACCGGCCGACTCCGCAGATCGGCATGGTCTTTCAGGAATATTCGCTCCTCCCCTGGCGTACGGTTATTGACAATGTCGGTCTCGGACCTGAATTTGCCAATATGCCGAAACAACAGCGGCTGCTGCTGGCAACAGAGTACCTGCAACTAGTCGGTCTGGAAAGATTTGCCCAGGCTTATCCTCATGAACTGTCTGGCGGGATGAGGCAGCGGGTGGCCATTGCCCGCGCCCTGGCCAACGATCCGGACGTTCTGCTCATGGATGAGCCGTTCGGAGCTCTTGACGCCCATACCCGTATCCTCCTGCAGAAAGAGCTGCTGAGCATCTGGGAGCGGCACCGTAAAACCATCGTCTTTGTCACCCACAGTGTTGATGAAGCGATATTTCTGGCGGATCGTATCTGTGTAATGTCCGGAACTTCCGGCCGGATTATGGAGATGATCGACGTGACCATGCCCCGTCCTCGGGAGCGCTCAAACCCGCTTTACGGTCAACTTGCTGAAAGAATCCTGCGGATGTTGGAAGGGGAAGTGGCGAAGATGGGTATACTTTGATTGAAACTAAACGGCAGTTGGTCCGCAGATACCGCAGATTAACGCAGATAAAACCAATCGTTATTTAAAAAACATGCGCTTCTTTTTGGTTAAACCGGTTAAACCAGTATTTGTTTCAAGCCTTTGATCTTTCTGGATATATCTGCGTTAATCTGCGGATAATTTTTTAAGTTCGAAACTAATACGGACTGTTTAACGGCAAAAACCATGAACCCGTATTGAAGTCAATCTTGTCGTACGCAGACTTCATTTCCCTCCGATGGCATGAGTGCCACGTTTGATCCAATCGATAACCAGACCTATTGCATACAGTGCTGACATGGGCATAAGCCAGGCGACAAAGCATATCATCATGCCGAGGCTCCGTTTTGACGGTAAATCGGAGATTGCATCGTGGTAGGCCTGCTCAACTCTATCAAAGCCGGCATTGCCCTCCGGCCCAATCCGGTACGCTGACCGGACTGATGCTATCCACTGGGTATATCCCTGGGAACGGGCAATTCCAAAGATCTTCCGTGGCGATTCACCGGCAAAAGCCAGCCCATCATACCGTCTGACCTCCTCAGTAACAGAAAATACCATCTTCCGCTCGATCCGCTCCAGATTGGGTACGAGCATGTAATAACTCACTATCAGCAACAGAAGGTAAATTATTCCGGAAGTCAGCCAGAGGCGCTGCCATGGCCTGATCTGATGCCTGGGCAAATCTGGTACAGTCCAGGTGCCGGTGGAGGATTTTTCAAGGGTTACATCTATGGCGGTGTTTTTCTTTGGTGTCATGCGGGCATTATAGCATTGGGTAGTCAGGCATACACTGAAAAACTATCTCGTAATGCCTTGCTCTCGGCAGGTGTCACCGGTGCTGAAGGTTCTTTTTTTAATGACAAAGTAGAGATACGGTCGGTTGACAGTGTAACTACGTCATCCGGTAGGGATACTGTATTCTTACGCAGCGGAGTATTGACAGAGCCTGATGCCGTTTCACTGCTATCTGGTGTTCTATGCCGGGCAGGAATAACCTGATGTTGAATGCTGTTACCGTGGACAGGCTGCATAGATGTTTACTCCTAAACCTGGATAAGCCAAAGTTAGATTCGACATTGGCTTTGCATAAGAGGTGCCAGTTTGTTAAAGTGCAGCTGCTAAGGCATTTGATGCAGTTTTGCTGTTAACCTGTTTACGGCTGGATCAAGGCAATGTCGGGATTTTGGAGTGTTAAGGCAGGTGCATGACAAATTTTTGACTTGAAAAAGTGAATCGCGGGAGATTAATAAACACATGGCATTACCATCCACCATATACCGGGTCAATATTCAATTGTCTGATGTTGATCGTGGCGTTTACGAGTCATTGCAGACAACTGTTGCCCGTCATCCCTCTGAAACCGAAGAGCGTCTTGTTGCCAGACTGCTGGCTTATGCAATCTTTTTTGAACCGGAGCTCGCCTTCACCAAGGGTGTCAGTGCCGGCGATGAGCCTGATCTCTGGTTGAAAGGACCCGATGACAGGGTGCTTTTATGGGTGGAGGTCGGACTGCCGGAGCCGGAACGCCTTGTCAAGGCTGGCAGGCATGCGGAAAGAGTGGCAGTTATCGCCTGTGGCAGGGCGCTGCCTAAATGGGAACAACAGCACCTCCAAAAGATAGAGAGCGTGCCCAATTTGACGGTAGTATGTTTTGATCAGCTCTTTGTTAACGGTCTGGTATCAAAGCTGGACCGCTCAATAAACTGGTCGGTTACCATCACAGACGGTAACCTGTATATAAATGTCGGCAACGAGACGTTCGAAACGGTTCTTCAGGAGCGGGTCGGAAAAAGATTAAAATAAATAACTGATAGACAGTCCGAACATCGCCTGATTTTTGCTGCCCCGGATTTGGACCAATGGCGAATCTGCCACCGTGGAGGCCAAACGATCAAATCCGGCAATCATAGAAATTGAAATGGAATCAGTCATCTGTGTCATGGCAAATCCGTTGATGCCGTAGGCGGTGACCCCGGCATCTGCATGGTACCGGGCCAAGCCGCTACGCGCCGACTGCTCGGCACTAACGCCCCAATAGGCGTTTACATAAGTTTGGTCACCAAACTTGATATGAGGACCGAAGGAGTACACCAGTCGGCGACCCGAAAGTACCAACATCCCTCCGTAGTTGACTTTGCCCTCGGCGACCAGTCCGTTATGGCCGGAAAGACCCTTGTGTAGCCGCATACTGAGTTTGTAGGGCTTTATGTCATATTCTGCAAAACCACCAAGAGAAACTGTTCCCGGAACATCACCCATCCCCCGCAGAGAATCGTCTCTGCTGCCGGCAATACGGAAAACAGAGCCACCATCTTTTTCAGAACGGCTGAATGTATATGTTATGACCGGACCAACACGCCAACCATCCTGATTTAATACCGCATAGCCTACTCCATCCCTGGCATTGGCAAAAAACAGATCTTTGTATGCAACCCTGATATCCGGAACAGCCAATAGATTGTACCTTTTCGACCCGGTAAATGCCGGGGCAATAATCAGCGCACTGCCGACCGATGTCTTCCAACCACTGTGTGTAGATATTTTTTCAGGCTCTGCCGAAAGTGCGCTGGCTGTCGGTACAATTACCGCCATAACAAGATGCAGTATGAAGCATCGGAATCCACGCATTTATTAAGCCTCCAGAACAGCATACTCATTTAAAGCCGGTACATGCCGTTTCATTGCTATCATTATTGCTGGATAATATCAAATTATGGTATAAAAGTACTGTATGTATAACGTTTCTTTGAAATAATTATCCGTAATATAGATCTCAGCTCAAATCTCTGACAGCAGAGGAGGATACAACATGTTCACTCGATTTCTTGCGCTGGTTACACTGCTAACGCTGGCCTGTTCAACTGCACTTTACGCTGCACAAAAACCGGATGACCGTGAGGCGCTGGCCGGACTGAAGAGCGCCAAGGTTATCTTCGATGTTCGGGTACCTGATGTTGAAAAGCTTGTATTCAATCTCAAGCTATTCAGCGAGACCTTTGAAGGAATGGTTTCTCAGGGTGTCAAACCGGAGATGGTGGTCGTATTCCGTGGCCCTGGGGTCAGGTTGCTTACTGCCGCCGCACTCGACGAGGAGACGCGAGAACTGTTCAGGGCTTTGATAAAAAAAGGGGTGCGCTTTGAGGCGTGTGCAGTGGCCATGCGAGTCTTCAAGGCGGACACGGGCGGGCTTATCCCTGAGGTAAAACTGGTTGCCAATGTGTTCAATTCGCTGATCGGCTATCAGAACAAGGGCTATGCAATGATTGCTATCAATTAGTTGATAGAGGGGGCTATCCATGACCACACGCCGCATTGCAAAAATATTCAAGAGCCGCCCAACCGTTGAAGGTGCCGGTGTTCACTTGAAGCGGGCATTCGGTTATTCCCAAGTACCTCAATTCGACCCGTTCCTGATGCTGGATGATTTCCATACCTCCAACCCGGAAGAATACCTGGCCGGTTTCCCCTGGCACCCCCATCGCGGTATCGAGACCATTACCTACGTGCTGGAGGGGTTGGTGGAACATGGTGACAGTATGGGTAACAAGGGGACCATCGGCGCCGGAGATGTGCAGTGGATGACCGCCGGCAGTGGCATCATTCATCAGGAGATGCCCCAATTGAGCCCCACCGGCACAATGTGGGGTTTTCAGTTCTGGGCCAATCTGCCGGCCGCACAGAAGATGATGGCGCCTCGCTATCGTGATGTCAAGGCGGCCGATATCCCTGAGGTCACGCTTGAGAACGGTGTAGCGATCAAGGTCATTGCAGGTGAGGTCGCGGATGTAAAAGGTCCGGTGGGGGATATCGTGATTGAGCCGGAAATGCTCGATATCTGCGTTCCGGCCGGGACCGTATTTACTCATCCGCTATCAATCGGGCATACCGCTTTTGCCTATATACTCTCTGGCGATGGGTATTTCGATGATCAACGTGATGCCTATGCTTATGAGATGGTCGGTCACGGCTGGTCGGATACAGAGCGTCGCTGCGTCTGCGGCGTTGAAACCGTGGTGCTGTTTGAACATGCCGGTTCTGCAATTCAAGTTACGACATCTGACAAACCGGTCCGTTTTCTGTTTGTTTCGGGAAAGCCGCTTGGCGAGCCGGTGGCCTGGTACGGCCCGGTAGTGATGAATACCCAGGAGGAGCTGAAGGTTGCATTTGACGAATATCAGCACGGGACCTTCGTCAAGTAATTCCAGTTTCAAATCAAAGCGCTATCATCGTTGGCTCGTCTTCGACACCTCAACGTACTGGTCAGTACGCCTCGGCGCCTCAATCCTTGCCGCCTTGATTTCATCTTTGATTTGAAATTGGTATAACAGCCGATTGGCAGTCTGTTTAATTAATCCAACCAGACATGATTGCAATGCCGCTTGAAACCGAAACAAGTATCCAGAGTGTTACCCCTTGGGCCATTGGTTTTATGCCGGTTCGGCCTAATACCTCCCTTGTCAGGCCGCTGCCGATCAGAAAAAGGGTCACCACCAGGCTCTGTTTTGCGATGCTGTTCAACGGATGCCAGAGCTGATCAAGCTGCGGCAGCATTGTTTTGATGGTGGCAGATGCGATAAAGCCGATGATGAAAAACGGGAATTTAACTTTCCCTTCCGCCTTGGTGAACCAGGCGGCAATCAGTGCAGCAGGCATGATCCATAACGCCCTGGTCAGCTTGACCGTTGTGCCGATAGTCAAGGCAAGACCACCGTATGCTGCTGCTGCTCCAACTACGCTGCTGGTATCGTGGATAGCCAGAGCAGACCAGAGGCCAAACTGCTTCTCCCCCATTCCGAGAAGGTGCCCCACAAGAGGGAAGAGAAGAAGGGCAATGGAATTGAGGGTAAAGACAGTTGCCAAGGCAACGCCGGTTTCCTCCGTATCTGCCTTGATCACCGGTGCCATGGCCGCAATTGCGCTGCCACCGCAGATGGCTGTTCCGAAAGAGATCAGGGTGGAGGTGCGAGCGGGTGTCTTGAAAAATCTGCCTAACAGATAGCCAGCAATCATCGTAAAGCTGATGCTGATTGCGGTATACAGGAAGGCTTCCTTGCCGGTTTTAAAAAGTTCCGGCAGGTTCATGCCAAACCCCAGACCAACAACCGACATTTGCAACAGTCTCCTGCTCCAGGTAGAGATGGCAGCACCCCATGGATTGCCGATCACAATACCGAAAGTGATTCCTGCCACCAGTGCCATGGGGGCGCTGACAGCAGGCCAGCAACAGGCCAGTATCATGGCCCAGAACAGCACTTTCAAACCATTGTAGTTTTTCACATCAGACCTCTTTTGTTGGCTGAAGCGTCTGCCGCTGCGGCAGCAGCACCGTAAACATCGCACCCTGTCCCGGTTCGTTCTCCACTCTGATATCACCGCCATGATCCTTGACGATACCATATGAAACGGCCAGTCCCAGGCCGGTTCCTCTCGACTTGGTTGTGAAAAACGGGGTGAACAGCTTTTCCTTAACAGCTGCAGAGATGCCGGTCCCATTGTCACCTATCGCAATCGAGAAAAAGCCTGTCTCCGGAGCAAACATGGTTGAAACGGACAAAGCTCCCCCCGTTTCCATCGCCTGCAGACCATTTATAATCAGATTGGTGAATACCTGCCGTAGTTGATCTTCGTCACCTTCAATAGCACCATTTGAAGCCTGGTACCTCCGTTCAATGTGGTAACTGTTCAGTTTAATCTGATGGCTAACCTGTTCAAGGATGTCATCAAGAAGTTCTTCAATATTAAATGGGCGGATAATCTTTTTCTTTGTTCTGGCAAAAGTTAGCAGGTTGGATACAATTCGTTCCACCCGGCCAACCTGCTTGATAATGGTTTCCACTTCCGACTGATCAGAGTCATTCAGATGCGCTGACATCTCCAGCAGTTCTGCGTTGCCGCGAATAATCGCCAGTGGATTGTTTATTTCGTGGGCCACCCCCGATGCCAATACCCCTATCCCGGCCAACCGCTCTGACTGTGCGAGATCCCTCTCTGTATTCAAAAGCTGAAGACTTTTCTCTTCTAGTTGTGTAGTCCTCTCCAACACTTTCTGCTCCAAAGTCAGGTTAAGTGCCTCGTTTTCAGTGTTCCGTTCCTGCAGTCGTCGTTTCATAGCATTGAATTCATCGGCTAATAAAGCTATCTCGTCATGGCTGTCGACGCTGATATCAGGCAAATTGTCGCCGGAGGCTATCCTGCGGGCTCCTTCTTCCAGGGCCCTGATCGGACGGGAAAGGTTAGCTCCGAGCCACGCTGAAAGAGCAACACCTATCATTGATACAAAGAGAAGCACCGCCGTAAAAATCACGTTAACCTGGGTGCGTAGCTGCAACAGCGGTTCTTCCGGGATTCCGACATACAGGGCTCCGACAACATCACCATGTAGATCGCGCAGCGGTTCATATGCGGTAAAATAGCGGGAGTTCAGTACATACGCGCTGCCGATCCACGCACTGCCGCGAGAAATTGACGAGAACACCTCCTCTGACATCAGTGTTCCGATCGCCGGTTTACCCTGTTCATCCAGAACGCTTGTGGCAATGCGAACATCATCCAGAAACATGGTGACATTGCCACGAACAGTGTTGTCCGCTTCGTTCTTCTTGAACAGTACCTGTGTAATGCGATCAACCAGTCGGCTGTTGCCGTTCAATAATACTCCGCCGTAGACTACCGCAATCACGTTGCCGTCAGGGGCCAGCACCGGTGATGCTGAAACCTGGAATAGTCCGCGTTCCTCTGTTTTTTTTGTGTACTGACGTGCATGGATGGTAGCTTTGACAGGAAGGTTCATTGCCTGTGGCAATAACGGGTTTTCTCGCTCTGCCTGGGCTGCTGAAAGCAGAACTATGCCGCTGCTGTGAGCCCCTTTGAGGGCATCGAAAATCAATTTGTCACCCCTGCGGGAGTCACCGCTGAGCCCTGGATTGGCAGCCCGATAGCGCACTAACCCGTATCTGTCAACCACGGTCAGAAAGCTGAGTCGTTCGTTTCTTGTGATGGTTTGCAGCGTCGGTATAGAGTTTGAGGTTGTTCCAGACAGTGAAGCGGCCAGTTCCGGTGATTGACCGGTCAGGCGGATGATGTCTGAAAGCCGGGACAGGTCGGAAAGGAATATCTCGTGGGCTGAATTGAGATGAGATGAAACGTTCTGCAGAGCCTGACTGGAGAAGCGGGTAGTAATAATCGATGCGCCGATAACCCAGCAGACAACGATTGCTGTCATGAGCGGTACCAGGGTGGCAACGCTCAGTTTAAGGCGTATCGATGTCCGGAGGCGTTTCATGTTAAACGGTATTCCGAAATCTTGCGGTCCAGGGTTTTGCGTGAAATGCCGAGAATCTCAGCTGAACGGCTTTTGTGGAAACCGGTCTCTTTAAGGATAGCGGTGATGTGCTGACGCTCTATTTCATCGAGAGCGACCATCTGTGCGGCACCTGCCCCAGTAACCGCTGCTTCCCTGCGTGCGCCAAGAGGCAGCAGGCCGACAGTAATGGTGCCGTTGCGAGCTAAAATTACCGCCCTCTCCATAACATTTTCCAGTTCACGTACATTGCCCGGCCAGTCGTACTGAAGCAGTGCCTGCAGCGCATCATCATCGATGCTGATGACATCCTTTTTCATGCGACGGGTGGAGGCTTTCAGAAAATGCCGGGCCAGCGGTTCGATATCGTCACGCCGCTCACGCAGTGGTGGCAGGTTAATGGATATCACATTCAGGCGGTAGAAAAGGTCCTCCCTGAAACGTCCCTCTTTTACCTCGTTCATCAGGTCTTTGTTGGTAGCGGCCACGAAGCGCACATCAACCTTGCGCGTACGGGTTGACCCCAAAACTATGAAGTCTTTTTCCTGAGTTACCCGCAGCAACTTTGCCTGTACGGCGGGGCTGACATCACCAATCTCATCCAAAAATAGAGTGCCCCCGTCGGCTTCCTCAAGCAGACCCTTCTGATTCATGATCGCTCCGGTAAAAGCGCCGCGCACATGGCCGAACAGCTGACTTTCCAGCAGGGTATCAGATAGTACGGCACAGTTAAGGGACACAAACGGCTTGGCTCGCCTTGGACTGTTACGATGCAGGGCTGCGGCGATTAACTCCTTGCCGGTGCCGGATTCACCCATGACAAGAATATTTGCATCACTTTCGGCCACCTGCAGAGTCAGGTCATAGACCTCTCTAAATGCGGCGCTGCAAAAGATTATGGCATCGGAGACGCCGGATCCGCGCTGAAGTTCCTCGCGCAATTGCCGGTTTTCATGAGTCAGGCGGCAGTGATCGAGCAGGCGCTCAAGCATTCCGAGCAGTTTTTCCTTTGGGAATGGTTTGGTAATGTAGTCGTAAGCACCCTGTTTGATAGCATTGATCGCATCATCGATAGTTCCGTGAGCGGTCATGATTACTACTGGTACACCCGGCCAGCGCTTACGGATCTGGTCAAGCATCTGCAAACCATCTAGGTCCGGCATGCGCACATCCTGGAGGATTACATCACACGGCATGATCGCCGTACTCTCCAATCTCATTAACAGATCCGTCCCGCGCTGGAATGTTTCCACCCGGTAGCCGCTGGCCTGCAGCAGTTTGTCCAGGTAACGCAGTATTTCTGCTTCGTCATCGCAGATAAATATAGTTGGCATTGTATGTATCCTTTAGGAATAACGTCTGTCTCTGTAGGGACAAAAGGATACACCGCGAGACAAAAAGAAGCAACAGCTGTTTCTTTTTGAGGACGACATTGGAATTATCGTAATGATATTATTCAGGTAAATCAGAATGTTATGAGATTAGTTTAGGGCTTAATAAGTTGGCACGTACGTTGCCGTATACATCAGGTTTGCGCAAGAGCTACTTAACTATGCAGGAAGCGGAGGATTGTATGGGTAAAGAGGATCTGTTCCCCGGTGTGAACCGTCGGGACTTCATCAAAACATGTATTACTGTTTCAGCCATGCTGGGACTGCCAATTAGCATGGTCAGCAAGGTTGCAGCTGCCGCACAGAAAAGCGACAGCAGACCGGCAGTAATCTGGCTTCACTTTCAGGAGTGTACCGGTTGTTCCGAGTCATTGTTGAGATCTTCACATCCAACGGTTGCCAACCTGATCCTGGACATGATTTCCCTGGACTACCATGAAACGCTCATGGCCGGTTCCGGACACCAGGCCGAGAAATCGCTGCATGATTCGATGACCGCCAACAAGGGTAAGTACATTTTGGTGGTTGAGGGTGCTATTCCGACCAAAGACAACGGCATATACTGCAAAGTTGGCGGAAAAACTGCTCTGGAATCTTTGAGAAAAGCTGCTGAGGGCGCTGCAGCCATCATCTCTATCGGTACCTGTTCCAGTTACGGGGGGATTCAGTCAGTTGGCCCCAATCCTACCGGTGCTGTCGGCGTGCGAGATATTATAAAAGATAAGCCGATTATCAACATCCCCGGTTGCCCCCCCAACCCTTACAATTTTCTCTCGACGGTACTTTATTATGTGACTTTCAACAAACTGCCCGAGCTGGATCAATTGGGCCGTCCCAAGTTTGCCTACGGACGCAAAATTCACGAACATTGCGAGCGTCGTGCCCATTTCGACGCCGGGCGCTTTGCCAAGTCCTATGGTGATACGACCCATGCAGAAGGCTACTGCCTTTACAAGTTAGGCTGTAAAGGTCCGGCGACCTATGCGAACTGCTCGGTTGTCCGTTTCAATGATGTCGGAGCCTGGCCGGTATCAATAGGACATCCATGTATCGGCTGTACCGAACCTTCCTTGCTCTTTAAAACGGCTATTGCCGACAAGGTCCAGATTCACGAGCCGACGCCTTTCGACAGTTACGCGCCAGTCGATCTCAAGGACAAGGGCAAAGGTCCTGATCCTCTGACTACCGGTGTCATCGGTCTCGCTGCAGGTGCCGCTATCGGTGTCGGTGCCATGATGGCTAAAAAACTCCCGGATGGGCCTGAAAAGGGGGATAACGATGGGAAAACCGAGTAGACGTCAGTTTTTCAAAATCATGGGGGCAACCGGCGCAGCACTCTTGGCTGGAAGGGGCAGGGCATCAGCATCCGAGGAGCATTCTGTCAATAACGAGACGGTCGGTATGCTTTATGACGCCACAAAATGTGTCGGCTGCAAGGCCTGTATGTCCGCCTGCAAGCGGGTCAACAGCGATTATGGCAGCCTTGCCTACGAACAGGCAAAATTTGACAAAGATGGTCTCTGGGACGCACCTCAGGACCTGTCCGGTAGTACACGAACCCTGATCAAACTCTTTAAGGAGTCGGAAAAGAGTTGGTCTTACGTCAAGTATTCCTGCATGCATTGCCAGAAACCATCCTGCGTTTCTGTCTGCCCGGTCAGCGCCATGACACGTGACAAGATCACCGGCACTGTGGATTACAACAAGAATACTTGTATCGGCTGCCGTTATTGTCAGATCGCCTGCGCTTTCAACATCCCCAAGTTTCAGTGGGATAAAGCAATTCCGCAGATTGTCAAATGTGACATGTGTAAAGATACCAATCTTGTCAAAAAGGGGATTACCGGTTGTGCCGAGGCCTGTCCGACCGGTGCCATCATGTTCGGTAAGCGTAAGGAACTGTTGGCGGAAGCCCAGAAACGTCTGCTGGAGAACCCTGGTATTTATGTTAATCACATTTATGGTGAGCAGGAAGTAGGTGGTACAAATCATCTGTATCTGTCAGCCATGCCGTTTGACAAGTTGGGGTTACCGATTTTGACAAAGGATGTCCCGGCCGAATTTTCCGAGAAAATCCAGCATACGATCTACAAAGGTTTTATCGCTCCGGTCGCGCTTTATGGAACACTCTGCTTTGTGGCGCTTAAAAATATGAAGGGGCACGAATCAGAAGATAAGAAAAACCGTACTGAAGATGCTAAGGAGGGATCCGACCATGGGGCATGATGAGTTCCAGAAACATGAAGCCAAAATTCTTACCCCATCGTTCATTGTCCTGCTGACTTTGACTGTCATTGGCTTTGCGTTGATTGCAGTGCGCTTTATCTGGGGATTGGGCGCCGTTTCAAATATGAGCGACGGTTATCCGTGGGGCATCTGGATCACCTATGATGTTGCTGTCGGAACGGCCATTGCCTGCGGCGGCTATGGTATGGCAATCCTGATTTATATCCGCAACAAGATGCATTATCACCCGATGATTCGTTCGGCGATCCTGACCAGTATGTTCGGCTATGGATTGGCAGGCTTTTCGGTAATGGTTGATGTCGGTCGCCCCTGGAACTCCTATAACTTTTTCATTCCTTCCAAATGGCAGGCAAATTCAGCCATGTTCGAGGTGGCCCTCTGTGTCATGGCATATACGACGGTGCTGTTATTGGAGTTTCTGCCGGCGGTTCTTACCACATTGGAAAAAACGGAGTGGAATACTCTTCAGCGATTTATGGATATGCTGCATAAGCGGACCGGTATCAACCGTCCGGAGCGTATGGACGAGAGACTCGAGTCAGTGAAAGAGTTGGCGGCATGGTTGAAGCCGCGTCTTGACAAGGTATTGATCTTTGTAATCGTGCTTGGCATTACGCTCCCTACCATGCACCAATCGTCGCTCGGTTCTCTGCTTCTGATCGCCTCCACCAAGTTGCACCCGCTCTGGCATACCGGTTTCCTGCCGCTTTTGTTTCTGATCAACTGCATGTTTATTGGCTATTCGATTGCGATTCTGGAGTCGGTCATTTCCAGCTATGCTTTCAAGCGTCCCTTTGAAACCAAGGAATTATCAGGGATAGCTAACATTATCCCCTGGCTGACAGTGATCTGGCTGACGGTGGTTATCGGCGATCTGACCTGGCGCGGCCAACTGGGGACGGCACTTTCTTTAGATTTCTATTCACGTTTCTTCCTGCTTGATTTCGGCCTTGTAGCAGGTGGTTCACTACTGCTGTTCAGTGGTCGCAAGCGTGAATCGGTCCGCTGGCTGTTCGTCTCGGCGGCAATGATAGTTCTGGGTGGTGCGCTGTATCGCTTTAACGTGTACCTGATCGGTTTCAACCCAGGTAAAGGGTGGCATTACTTCCCGGCTCTGGCAGAGTTGCTGATCACCGTCGGCATCGTGGCCTTCGAAATTCTCGGATATCAGGTGCTCGTCAAGATACTGCCGGTTCTGCCGAAACTGCATACGAGGCAGCAGCTTGATGCAAAAAAACATGATGATCCCGTAACCGTTTAATCAAACAACGAAAAAAGCAAATATACTGGAGGAAACATAATGGCTCGAATAACCCTTGACCCGGTGACACGTATCGAAGGTCACCTGAGAATTGATGTGGAAGTAAACGGCGGGGCTGTAACCAATGCCTGGTCCTCTGCCCAGATGTGGCGCGGTATTGAAACAATTCTACAGGGGCGTCCACCTGAAGATGCCTGGATCTATGCCCAGCGCTTTTGCGGCGTCTGCACGACGGTGCATGCTATATCGTCGATCCGCTCGGTAGAGCATGCCCTTGGTGTAGAAGTGCCTTTGAACGCCCAGTACATCCGCAATATGATCATGGCCCAGCACTCGGTACAGGATCATATCGTCCATTTCTATCACCTGTCGGCTCTGGACTGGGTTGATGTGGTTTCGGCCCTCAAGGCAGATCCGAAGAAAACAGCCCAGCTTGCCCAGAGCATTTCTGACTGGTCCGGCAATAGTGAGACGGAGTTTCGGGCGGTGCAGTCCAAGCTGAAGTCGTTTGTGGAAACCGGTCGCCTCGGCATCTTTTCCTCCGGTTACTGGGGACACCCGGCCATGAAACTGCCGCCTGAAGCCAACCTGATGGCGGTGGCACATTATCTGAAAGCTCTGGATTATCAGCGCCGGGCAGCCCAGGTCGGTGCCATTCTTGGTGGAAAAAACCCGCACATCCAGAATCTCTGCGTGGGCGGTGTCGCTACTGCCATCAACATGGAAAACCTGGCAACCATCAACATGGAAAAGATCGCCGCCCTCCGTACGCTCATGGAAGAGACGCGTGATTTTGTCCAGAAAGTGTACTATCCGGATATGCTGGCGATCGCCTCGGCTTATAAAGAGTGGTTCAAATACGGCAAGGGTGTCATCAATTATCTGGCCGTGCCGGAAATGCCGGAAGATACCAAAAACACCAAATTTGCCCTGCCGGGAGCTGTCATCAACAATGGTGACATCAAGGGAGCCCGCATCATCACCAACCATCAGGACGAGTGGCTGATCAACAGCATCACGGAAAACGTGGCTCATGCCTGGTACGAGGGAAGCGGCAGTCGACACCCCTGGGAAGGTGAAACCAAGCCGCACTACACCGATTTTGAGGATAATGGAAAATATACCTGGTGCAAGGCTCCGCGTCTCGACGGTAAAGCGGTGCAGGTCGGCCCTCCGGCACAACTCTTCGCAGCCTATGCCGGCGGCAACCAGAAGGTTAAAAAACTTGTGGACGATTCCTGCCGGAAAATCGGCGTTGGTGTCGGAGATCTGCATTCCACGATGGGACGTCTTGGTGCCCGTGCTATCCGCGCCCACCTGATGGCGGACTATTCAATTGAGTATCTGGACAAACTGGTGGAAAATATTGCCAAGGGTGATAAAGCCTATGCCAATCACACTGAGATTCCCAAGGGAGAGTATCGCGGCGTCGGCTTTCATGAAGCACCGCGCGGCACACTTTCGCACTGGATCGTGATCAAGAACAAAAAAATCAAGAACTACCAGGCGGTTGTACCTTCTACCTGGAACGCTTCGCCGCGTGACGAAAAAGGTGTCATGGGGCCATACGAGGCATCGCTGGTAGGCAACCCGGTTGCGGACAGCGAAAAACCGCTGGAAGTATTGCGTACGATCCATTCTTTCGACCCCTGTATCGCCTGTGCGGTGCATACAATTGATCCGGAAGGGAAAGAAATTACCAAGGTCAAGGTAATGTAAGGTCTTTAAATATCTCACCGCAGCCAAAAGTAGGCGCTTCTAAGCGAGGACGCAGAGTAACGCAGAGGAAGGCAAAAACAAAGAAACGGAAAAATAGAAGCCTTTGATTCACCAGGAAAATTTTGTTTTTATGAATCTGATTTTCCACCTCAAAGATTTTGATGTTCCTCTGCGCTCCTCCGCGTCCTCTGCGGTGAAAAAAGGTTATAAAAAGGTCATAAAAATGAAAACTCTTATATTCGGCGCAGGCAACCTGCTCCTCACTGACGAAGGTTTCGGCGTTCACTTTATTCAGTATCTCCAAAAACATTACCGCTTCCCGGAAGAGGTGGAGCTGTATGACGGCGGCACACTCGGTATTATGGTCACCCACATGCTGGAAGATGCCGATCACGTTTATCTGGTTGATGTGATTGATGCGAAGGGTGAACCCGGGGATATCTATCGCTACGAGAAGGAAGATTTCATGCTGGGCAAACTGCCGATAAAAATGTCACCGCACCAGATCGGCATCCAGGAGGTTCTGACCCTGTCTGACCTGCGTGACCGCTGTCCGGACAAGGTATCGCTGTTCGGTATTATACCGCAATCTTATGATGCCGGGGTTGAGTTGTCACCGCTGCTGGCTGGAAAACTTGCCGGACTGGCAGAATTGGTGCTGGGGGAATTGCGGGCGGTCGGACATGAAGTTGTAAAACTCGCAGCATAACTGAAGCTTAAGACAAAAATTTTTGGTGTGAGGGTACCCTGTCAATAAGATGCGGTACCCTCGTCTTTTTTGATGCTGAAGATCCTGATGTGAGAGAATAAAAGCACTTTCACTGTTTCAGCCGGCTTCATTATCAGATTAGGCAGAAATGCACATTGTAAGACAAAATTATACAAATCTGTAAAATCTGTTTTTTGACATAATTGCCATTAGTCCTGTCAGGGACGCATATAAAGATTCAAGGGCAACTGGCCATGTAATTGCATTGTTTTGATCTTTTCAATTACATATTTTCTATAGGAGAATAAATTACCGATGAAAATCAGAACCAAGTTTATCGCAATTAATACTATTATCGTTGCTGTTGCTCTGGTAGCCACTACCGCTGCCTGCATGTATCGCTTCAGTCATGAACTCCGCCGTCAGGCAGAGGTCTCCCAGGAAACCCGCCTCAAAACATTGTGGGAGCTGCTTAAGTTGAAGGGGACCGGTTTCAGGGTAGATGAAGGTAAACTGATAACCGGCGACTATGTCCTGAACGGTAATTTTGAACTGCCGGACAAACTGAAGGAAATCAGCGGCGGCACCGCTACGATCTTCATGGGTGATGAGCGAGTTTCCACAAATGTGGTCAAGTCCGACGGGAGTCGGGCCATAGGCACCAGATTGACCGGTGCCGCCTATGACGCCGTCATTAAAAACGGCGTATCGTACCGCGGTGAGGCAGATATTCTCGGAACACGTTATTTTACTGCCTACGATCCGATCCGCAGTGAAAAGGGAGAAGTAATCGGCGTGCTGTATGTTGGGGTCAAAAAAGCCGATTTTTTCGCTGCGTATCATCAACTGCAGATTGTAATTGCCTTGATAGTCTGCGCTATTCTCTTGCTGGCTGTCATCATCAGTCGCTTTACTATTCATCGACTCTTTGTACCGCTCAACCGGATGCACGACCTTTTGAAGGATGTGGCAGCTGGTGATGGAGATTTGACCAAACGACTCGACTATCTGAAACGTGACGAGATCGGCGAAATTAGTGCCTCTTTCAATATGTTTATGGACAAGCTGCATGCCATCATCTCCAATGTCTCCGGCATCACCGGACAGTTGGCCGTAGCCGCGCTGCAGGTAAAAAGCACCTCACTGATGATGGCTCATGGGACTCAGCGGGTATCTACGCAATCGGTAAGTGTTGCAACAGCAACAGAGGAAATGGCGGCTACTTCGACAGAGATTGCTCAAAACTGTGTGCTTGCCGTCACGGAAGCACTGAATACTACAGAATCGGCCAATGCCGGAGCGGCAGTAGTTGAAAGAACAATAGCGCATATGAACGGTATCGCCCAGCGGGTGACAAGTGCTGCCCTGACGGTTGAAAGCCTCGGTAAACGTTCGGATGAGATTGGTGAGATCATCGGTACGATCGAGGATATTGCCGATCAAACCAACCTGCTGGCACTGAATGCCGCTATTGAGGCTGCCAGGGCCGGCGAACAGGGACGCGGATTTGCCGTCGTGGCCGACGAGGTACGGGCTCTTGCAGAACGAACAACCAAGGCGACGCGCACTATCGGGGAAATGATTGCTGCAATTCAGGGAGAGACCGGCAGCGCGGTGGCATCTATGAGTCAGGGAGTGAAGGATGTTGCAGCTGGGGCAGATGAAGCGCGGCGCTCCGGGGGGGCGTTGAGTGAAATTTTACGGCAGGTCGCTAATGTTACGTCACAGCTTAATCAGATAGCCACTGCGGCGGAGCAGCAGACCGCAACAACCCATGAAATTAGCGATAATATGATGCGCATTACGGATGTTGTAAAAGAAACTGCAGCCGGGACAGAGGACTCAGCAGCAGCTGCAGAACAACTTAACAGACAGGCTCAGGAGCTCAAATCCCTTGTTGGGCAGTTCCGTCTGGCTGCCTGAAACATGTCTGAATCTGCGGCGTGTCTTTACACTTAAAAAGAACACTTAGTATTACTAACAAAAAAGAGCCGAACCCTTATGGGTCCGGCTCTTTTTATAATCATTCTGAAACGGCATCTTTTCGTATCAACTCGATTATCCTGGCGTACAAATCATCACCATCTTTACCGGTTAACTTTTGCTTGTCAACGACAGCGATCGGCTGCTCATGGCAGACACCACACTGTTTGACGCAACTCTTTATTTTGATGTTCAGGTCAGGAAACTCTTCTTCAAGCCGCCGTATGACCTTGCCTTTGCCTTTGTTGTGTTCGCAGAAGCGGATCTTTATCGGCATCAGCTACACCGCCAGTGGAGAGCCGACCGGAGCAACAAAGAGGCGCTGTCCCATTTCTCCGTCAATCATCAAAATGCCGTGCCCGTTGTCGCCTACCAGTTTCAGTTTGCCAATAAGATCGCGATCATTATTCTCTTCTTCGATCTGCTCGGTTACAAACCACTGCAGGAAAATCTGGGTGGCGTGGTCCTTTTCCTGTACAGCCTGTTCGGTCAGGTTGTTGATGCAGGAAGTGATCAGCTGTTCATGGGCATAGGTTTTCTGCATCATATCAAGAAGCGATTTATATTTGTTCGGCACGGCCTTGTTGGCCGGCATCGAAATAACAACCCCTTGGTCAGTAAGATAGGTATAGAATTTCATAAAGTGGATCATCTCTTCACGATACTGTACAAAAAACCAGTTTGCGGCTCCTTTCAGGCCAAGATCATTGGCGCAGGACGACATGACGAGATACAGATGCGCGGAAAAAAGCTCAAGGTTCATGTGTGTGTTAAGCGAGTCAGACATTTTTTTACTGATCATGGTCGTAAACCTCCTGATTGTTTTTCTTACACTATAGCTCAAATAAGAACATTTTCAATCCCGGATTCATCCGTCCGTCATAATAGTGTGTGAACTAGCGTGACAGGTGACGCTTCGAGAGTGTGATCGCCAGAAAACTCCCCAGCAGAAACATCGGCAGACTGAGTAGTTGGCCCATGGAGAATAACCCGTAGAACAGTCCGATCTGTGCGTCAGGCTGGCGAAAAAATTCTACAGTAAAGCGAAACAGCCCATAACCGGCAATAGCGGTGCATGTTGTGACACCGTTCACAGTTGTTCTTTTTGAAACGAAGCGCACGATAATGAACAGCACAAGACCTTCCAAAAACGCTTCGTAAAGCTGAGAAGGGTGTCTTGGAATTCCGTCGCTGCCGGGGAATATAACCCCCCAGGGCGCATCAGTAGCTCTGCCGTATAATTCCCCGTTTATGAAATTGCCTATTCTCCCCAGGCCCAGCCCGACCGGCGCACAGAGAGCCGCCATATCGAGCAGTGCCAGAAACGGAATCTTTTTCCGCTTTGCATAAATAAAAAAGGCCAGCATGACTCCCAAAAAGCCGCCGTGAAAGGACATGCCTCCTTCCCAGACAGCAAAAAGTTTGAGCGGATTGGCCAGATAAAAACCGAGGTTATAGAACAGAATGTAGCCGGTGCGCCCTCCAAGAACAACACCCATGGCACCGTAAAAAACCAGATCGGCAATATCGTCGTTTGTCAGTGACAACTGCTTGCGCGCGGCTTCTGAACGGATGATAAAATAGGTGGCGATGAAGGAGAGAACGTACATCAGCCCGTACCAGCGGAACTGGAGCGGGCCGATGCTTAAAAACACAGGATCAATATGCGGAAATTGCATGAATTTTCCGTATTCCCGTTATATGCCGCAGCCGCAGTTGCGGGAACAGGTACCACTTCTCATCTTGAGGGCTTTTATAAAGGAGGCCTCAGTAGCGCTCTTCAACTCCTCGACAACTGGTGGCGGCACTGGTGAATCAAGTGACAGGATGACCATCGCTTCACCTTTTTTCTGGCTGCGGCCGAGGTTCATCGAAGCGATGTTGATATCGTGCTGCCCCATGATGGTGCCGATTCTGCCGATCATGCCGGGGCGGTCTTCGTAGTTCAGCAGCAGCATATGTTCGTCAGGGGTGAAGTCCATCGAGTAATCGCGAAGGCGGACGATGCGTGGCTGCCCTTCAAAGAGGGTGCCGGCAACCAGCCTGCGTTTGCCCTGTCCCTCAAGAATGAGGGTGATAACGTTGGAGAAGCCATCGGACAGAGTGGATTTGGTTTCTTCAACGACAATCCCCATCTGTTCGGCAATTAAAGAAGCGTTGACCATGTTCACATCTTGATCGAGTTTACGATTCAGTAACGCCGAAAGTCCGCAAACAGCAAGTGGCGAACAGTCGTAGTGAGCAATGGCACCGCTGAAACCGAAGGTGACCTTTTCCATGTTCGTGTCGACCAGCTGCACGCCAAAATCGCAGATAACGCTCATCAGGTTGAGGAACGGCCGCATCTGATCCATAAGTGCCATGTCAAAACGCGGGATATTTACCGCATTTTCGAGCGGTTTGTCATCCAGATAGTTAATGATTTCCTGTGATACATCAATGGCAACATTGACCTGTGCTTCAAATGTGTTGGCGCCCAGATGCGGAGTGACCACAAGATTCTTGTGGGCGATCAACTGTTTGAGGACGTCACTGTCGGGTGGTTCAATACTCCAGACATCAAAAGCTCCGCCGACCACCTTGCCGGAGTTCAAGTTGTCAAGCATGGCCTGCTCTTCGATGATACCGCCTCTGGCAACGTTGAGAACGATGACTCCACTTTTCATCAAGCCAAATTCACGCACTCCGATCATCCCCTTGGTCTCTTCATTGAGCGGGGTGTGAACGGTGATAATGTCACAATTTTTATAAATCTCGTCATGTGACACCAGCTTGACCCCCAGGTCGTGGGCACGCTTGACAGAGATGTACGGATCGCAGGCCAATACTTCGCATTCAAAAGCTTTGAGGCGCGTTACAACACGCCCGCCGACTTTGCCAATGCCGATCACACCGGCAATTTTGTTTTTTAATTCATGACCTGTAAAGGGGGCGCGTTTCCATTCCCCGGATTTGAGGCTGGTATTGGCAACCGGAACATTGCGACAAAATGAAAGCAGCAGCGCCATGGTATGCTCTGCGGCGCTGTTGGTGTTGCCGAAAGGTGCGTTGACAACGATCACCCCTTTTGAACTTGCATAGTCTACATCGACATTGTCTATGCCGACTCCGGCTCGTGCCACCATCTTGAGGTTAGTCGCTGCATCGAGAAGCGCTTTGTCAACGGTCGTGCCGCTGCGGGTAATGATGACTTCATAGTCACCAATAACGGCCAACAGCTCTTCTTTTTTTAAGCCAAGTTTTACGTCCAGTTGGATGCGCGGCTCTTGAGTCAAGAGTGCCAGGCCCTCTGCTGAAACTTCATCAGTTACAATAATCTTCATGACCGAATCTCCAGATACGTTGGAATTTTGATCTGCCACAATAGCCCTGCAGCAAAAAAAATGCAAGCATGGCAGCCGTAAATAGTGGTATACAGTCAAGCTATGAAACCATTTAATATTGTGCTTATTGAGCCTGAAATACCTCCAAATACCGGCAATATTGCCCGTTTATGTGCTGCCACCGGAACAGCGCTGCATCTTGTCGGGAAACTTGGGTTTTCCCTTGATGATCGCTATCTAAAACGGGCAGGCCTTGACTACTGGGAATTTGTCACTCTGAAACAGTGGCCTGATCTGGAAACATTGCAGGCTTCCGTATCGGATGGACGTTTCTTCTATCTAAGCACCAAGGTTAACCGGAGCTATCTGGATGCCGGTTTCCAGCCTGGTGATTATATTGTCTTCGGCAAGGAGACCAAAGGGCTGCCGGAAGAGCTTCTGCAGGCCAACCCTGAAACCTCATTCACCATTCCGATGCCGTCGGAAAAAGTGCGCAGCCTCAACCTTTCGACTTCGGCCGGAATTGTGCTGTATGAAGCTTTGCGGCAGAGCGGTGGGCTTGGATGATTGAAACATGCATCCATCCATATCTGACCGGCGATGTTGCCGGCATTGGCGGGACCATAAAAGACTCTCCTGAGGATTTTCACGTTGAAGAGATTCCATCCTATCTTCCCTGTGGTTCCGGCGAACACTGCTATTTGACAATTGAAAAGAGGGGCATCACTACTTTGGAGGCGATTAGCCGTATCGCTAAAAATCTGAAAGTATCTGAGCGGGAAATCGGCTATGCCGGTATGAAGGACGCAGTTGGTGTGACCCGGCAGACTATTTCTATTCAGCGGTTGGCTCCGGATAAGGCTCTCGCCCTGGAACTGGATGACATCCGTGTTGTTTCGGCGCAGCGTCACTCAAATAAGCTTAAGGTGGGACATCTCAAAGGGAATCGCTTTCGTGTTGTCATCAGGGGTGTTTCCGGTGACGCCGCAGACCTGGTGCCGGCAGTTATGGAGGTGCTGGGGAAACGTGGCATCCCGAACTATTTCGGCTATCAGCGCTATGGTGCACAGGGTAATTCGCATCTGATCGGTGCTGCTATGCTCCGGCGGGATTGGCATGAGGCTGTAGATCGGCTGATAGGAGAAGCGGATGCTGTGCGGGATGAAGAATGGTCTGCCGCAATTATTGCCTATAAACAGGGCGATCCTGGCGAAGCGTTGCGCATCTTTCCGCGTCACTGCCGCAGTGAGCGTGATGTGCTGCAGCGTCTGGTTGGCCGTCCTGGAGAATATGAGAAAGCATTGTCCGCCGTTCACCCCAGACTTAAAAAAATATACCTTTCGGCTGCACAATCTTTTCTGTTCGACCAAGTTGTGGCAAGGCGGATTGATGCTATCGATAAACTTATGACGGGCGACCTGGCCTGTAAACATGCAAATGGCGCCTGTTTTCTTGTTGAAGATGCAGCGGCTGAGCAGGGGAGGGCAGATGCGTTTGAAATATCAGCAAGCGGTCCGATGTTTGGCTGCAAAATGAAGCGTCCCGAAGGTGCAGCATGGGATCTGGAATATGAAATTCTTGAACGGACCGGACTTGATCTGACTCTGTTTGATATGCCGGGCGGTCTGCGGATGGAAGGTGAACGGAGGCCGCTCAGAGTTCCTGTCAGTGATCTCTCCTGGAGCTTTTCCGAGGATGCGTTGACGGTGGAGTTTGCGCTGCCGAAGGGGTCGTATGCAACATCGCTGCTTCGGGAAATTACCAAGACGTTCTGATTCCAATTTTAAATCAAGGCGCTATCTTAGTTGGCTCATCTTCGGCTCCCCAACATACGGTTTGTATGCTTCCGTCGCCTCAGTCCTCGCCGTCTTGATATCACTCTTGATTTAGAAATGGAATGAATCGTTTTACCCACAAAAAAACCGGCAGAAGGCCGGTTTTTTTGTGGACTGCATATCAGTCTCAATTATTTTCTGACGAAATCCGCTTTTGCAAACGAATACTGGAAATGCATATGATCGGTGTAGGTGCCATTCAGTATGCCAACAACATCTTCTGTGAAAACCAGCTCTTCATCGGTCGGGATGACGTAAACCTTAACCGGTGAGTCATCGGTGGTAATCAGGGTTTCCCGCTTGCGGGTCATGGCACCTTTGTTGCGCTCGCGATCAAGAATAATGCCGATGTGATCGAGCCCTTCAATAGCTTTTTCGCGGATGGCCGCACCCATTTCTCCGACACCGGCGGTAAATACGACCGCATCGAGTTTGCCGACAACAGCCATAAAAGCCCCGATATATTTTTTTAAACGGTAAGACTCAATTTCCAGCGATAGTTGACAACGTTTGTCTCCGGCATTGGCATGTTCTATGACATCACGGCGGTCAGTGAATCTGCCGGTAATGCCCATTACGCCGCTTTTTTTGTTAAGAATGCTGTCAATTTCCTTGGCGGAGAGGTTGTCCTTTTGCATCATGAAAGCGGGGATAGCCGGGTCAATATCACCGCAGCGGGTGCCCATAACGGCTCCTTCAAGCGGTGTGAGGCCCATGGTGGTGTCTACTGAAATGCCGTTTTGAATGGCGCAGTGTGAAACTCCGTTGCCGATATGCATGGTAATGATATTGGTGTCTTTAGGATCCTTGCCGAGCAGTACGGCTGCACGCTTTGATACATAAAGATGCGACGTACCGTGAAAGCCGTAGCGACGTACCTGGTGCTTTTCGTACCATTCGTACGGGAGCGGATAGATGTAGGCATGCTCGGGCATCGTCTGGTGAAATGCGGTGTCGAAAATGGCAACATGCGGAATGGTCGGCATCAGAGCCTGAGCAGCTTCAATACCCTCGATGTTAGGGGGGTTGTGAAGTGGTGCCAGGTGCTGCACTTCTTTTACGGCATCAAGGACACTCTCGTCGATCATGACTGAGCATGTGAATTTTTCGCCACCATGAACAACCCGATGACCAACGGCAGATATCTCGTCTACGCTTTTCAGTACTCCATGTACCGGATCAGTAACCGTTTTGATGAGCAGATCAATAGCTTCCTGATGGTTGGCGCAGTCCTGTTCGTGATGGTAATTCTCACGACCGGGGATTTCATGCATGATAAAAGAGCCGCCAATAATAACGCGTTCTACCATGCCTTTGGCGACAACCTCCATTTTATGCCAATCGAAAAGCTGGTATTTTACTGACGAACTGCCGCAGTTAAGTGCCATGATGATCATTTGTGCCCCCTTGAATAAAAGGTGATATGGTTATAATATTAGTAAAAAAATATCACCTAAACTAAAACAACTAGCTGTAATAAAACTGTTTTTGATATATACACGGAACGCGAATTGAATTCAACAAAATATATGCTTTTGAATTGCTTGAGAGGATATTTCTTTGCTGGACATTTAAAAATCAGTATGGTACATCACTCTCCGCTTTCCGTCTGGAAAGCTAATCTAATAAGGAGGTGAAATTATGGCCCATACTATTACTGATGATTGCACAAATTGTGCAGCATGTGAGGACTCCTGTCCAGTTAACTCTATCAGCGAGCAGGGTAATAAGCGTGTAATCGACGCTGATACCTGTATCGACTGCGGAGCATGCGTAGATACCTGTCCAGTTAACGCTATCCATGCCTAATTAGCAGGCATTGATCGCAATCCAATAAAAAAGCCCGTGGCAGCACGGGCTTTTTTATTTTCTGAACAGCCACGTGATGAAGGAAAAAACAGCTGAAAGCAGCAGGCAGGTTGTGAGCGGGAAGTAGAAACCAAAATTATCCCGCTTGATACTGATGTCGCTCGGTAGCCTGCCAAACCAGGCGGGAAGCTTCGGGGCGAAGGAAATGAGCAATCCTGCAGCCACGAGCAGCAGTCCCAGCATAATGAGCGGCTTTCCTATGTTGTGCACTCAAATCCTCTCGCTGCATTCACTGCACTTTTCCTCTAACCCTTGACCCTGTTTTCCAAGATATCGTTCCTTTTCGCTGTAAACACAGCCGCAGTACTGTTGGCGGTATAGACCAAGCTCCTTTGAAAGACGTATCCCCTCCTGCCATCCTGAACGAAAATCCTGATAGAAAAATGTCACACCGGATTCAATCCCGATCTGCTCCCCTAATGCCCTGATTTCCTCATGCTTCTGATATCGGCTGTAAAGCAGTGAGGCGGTAAAAGCTTCGAAACCTCGATCTGCTGCCGCCCTGGCAACTGCCCGAAGACGGGAAGCATAGCAATAGCTGCAGCGCTTGTCAGGTTCAGCGGCAACATTGGCCAGAAATTCTTCAAGGTCATAGTCGTCACGCATTATCAATGGCAATGCTTCCTGCTCAGCCATTTGAATAGCTGTATCTCGCCTCCTGGCATATTCCTGATATGGATGGATATTGTGGTTATAGAAAAAGCCGGTCACATCGTGACCGGCTGCTCTCAGCTGCTGTAGCGGGAAAATGGCGCAGGGACCGCAGCAGGTATGCAGAAGAATACGCATCAGAGATTCTCCAGCATATGTCCCATCTTTTCACGTTTTGTTTCAAGATAGTCGCGGTTGGTGTCATTAGGTTCTGTTTCAATAGAAACCCGCTCAACGATGTCAATGCCGTACCCTTGCAGACCGATCAGTTTTTTCGGGTTATTGGTCAGCAGGCGGATCTTGGTAATGCCAAGGGCAAGCAGGATCTGGGCACCGATTCCGTATTCACGAAGATCAGCCTTGAATCCGAGTTCCAGGTTTGCTTCCACCGTGTCACGCCCGTGGTCCTGCAGCTCATACGCTTTCAATTTGTTGACGAGGCCGATACCACGACCTTCCTGACGCATGTACAGAATCACTCCGCTCCCCTCGGCGGCAATTTGTTCCATGGCGTGATGCAATTGATCGCCACAGTCACAGCGCTGACTTCCGAGGACGTCTCCGGTCAGGCATTCCGAATGCACACGCACGAGTATCGGCTGGTCCTTTTTCAGCTCCCCTTTTACGAGTGCAATATGTTCGAGATGGTCGATATCGTTTTCAAAACCGATCGCCCGCCAATCGCCACCAAATTTGGAGGGGAGATGTGCTTCAGCTACTGTTCGCACCAGACGTTCGTTTTTGAGGCGATAGGCTACCAGATCGGCGATAGTACAGATTTTAATGTTGTGCTCTTTCGCGAAGACTTTCAGTTCCGGCATGCGCGCCATTGTGCCATCGTCATTCATGATTTCGCAGATTACACCGGCCGGTTTCAGCCCTGCCAGACGGGCCAGATCCACGGAGCCTTCGGTCTGGCCAAGACGCACAAGCACGCCCCCTTTGCGGGCCCGAAGCGGGAAAATATGGCCGGGACTGACCAGGTCCTTAGGGCTGGCGCCGTCCGCGACAGCGGTCACAATTGTGAGGGCACGATCAGCCGCAGAGATGCCGGTGGTTACGCCATGCCTGGCCTCGATCGACACGGTAAAAGCGGTTTCAAAAGGGGACGTGTTGTCGCGCACCATTGGACGCAGCCCCAGTTCATCACATTTGTCTGCCGTCAGGGTCAGGCAGATCAGGCCGCGGCCATATTTTGCCATGAAATTAATATTCTCAGGTGTGGCCGCCTCGGCCGCCAGAGTCAGATCCCCCTCATTCTCACGATCCTCATCATCCACCAGTATAACCATCTTTCCCAGCCGGATGTCTTCGATTGCTTCTTCAATAGTTGCTACGGACATGTGATACCTCTCTTTTAAATTCGAGGGTCAAGGGTCAAGGGGCAAGGTTTAAACCTTGTTTTTTCCTTGACTCTTGCCCCTTGACCCTGCTTTTCCTGCTTTATATAAACCCGTTCTCTGCGAGTGCTTTCATGCTCAGGCCGCCGCCAGACTTCCAGGGTGATGTCAGGCGTTCAACATACTTTCCGATAATATCTGTTTCTAAATTGACCAGGTCGCCGGTTTTCAGCTCCTCAAGCGTGGTGTTGGTGAATGTATGGGGTATTATGTTTACCGAAAAACCTTCATCCCTGACGGAATTGACCGTAAGGCTGACGCCGTTAATTGCCACTGAACCCTTGGCTATCAGGTAACGGGCATGTTCGCGCGGCAGGCTGAACTCGAGGACGTGGTTGCCGGATATCTCGTTCATCGAGGCCAGCTTTCCGATGCAATCAATATGACCGGTAACGATGTGTCCCCCCATCCTGTCGCCAAGTCTCATGGCACGCTCAAGGTTGACGCTATGGCCATTACGCAGGCTTCCGATGGTGGTGCTGGTCAGTGACTCAGGAGAAACATCAAAGGTCAGCGCTGCATCACGTTTCGCGGTTACTGTCAGGCAGGCACCATTGACGGACACCGAGTCACCAATTGAAATTTCAGATATCGGCAGGGTGGTGGCTACGGTCAAAACCGCCGCCGCGCCGCGTCTTTCACAAGTCGTTATCCGGCCGGTTGTTTCGATTAATCCGGTGAACATGGTAGCTCCGGGCGGGCAGTCACTACGATATCCGAACCAATGCGGCATACGTCAGTGAAATCCAGTTTGATAGCCTGTGCCATACTGGTGATCCCCTGCAGGGTAAAGGGGGCAAAACCGTTGCTTCCTATAATTTTCGGTGCCACAAAAATCACCAACTCGTCTATCAGGCCGTTCTGTAACATGCTTCCCGCCAAGTGGCTTCCTCCTTCGAGCAGAATGGATTGAACACCCATAGCGCCGAGTTTCTGCAGCAGATCTTTCATGCAGACGCGGCCGTCATAATAATCACAGACCAATATGGTTGCGCCAAGTTTGAGATAGCGGAGGTGTACCCGTGGGTTGCTTTCAGTGGTGGCAATAATTGTTCTGGAAGAAAGTTGTCCATTCAGTACGTTAACACTCTCAGGGGTCCGCAGTCGCGTGTCCACAATAACCCGCAGCGGGTCTTTTCCATTGACATGTCTTACCGTCAACTGGGGGTTGTCGGTGATGATTGTGTCGACCCCCACCATGATTGCATCCATACTTGAACGCATTTTGTGAACGTATTTCCGTGATTCCTCGCAGCTTATCCACCGGGACTCGCCGGTAACCGTGGCGATGTTTCCGTCCAGTGTCATGGCGCACTTATAGGTTACATATGGCACACCGGTTGTTATATGTTTTATGAAAGGGAGGTTGATGGCGCGGCAGTCGCTCTCAAGAATCCCGCATGAGGTTTTGATGCCGGCCCGCTCCAGTGCGGCAAGCCCACCACCATTAACCTGTGGATTTGGATCGCTCATGCCGGCTACAACCCGTTTGACTCCAGCCCGGATCAGCGCTTCGCTGCAGGGAGGGGTCTTGCCGGTGTGGCTGCAAGGTTCCAGAGTCACATAAACATCTGCCCCCTGCGCATCAACCCCGGCTTTTTCCAAGGCATGAATCTCGGCATGGGGGCCGCCGGCTTTCTTATGCCACCCCTCACCGACGATCTTTCCATTCTTGACAATAACGCAGCCGACGGCCGGATTTGGAGATGTTTTGCCAAGACCTTTTTTAGCCAGCGTCAGTGCGCGTTTCATGTACTTGATGTCGGTGGCAATCATTTTTTTAGCAACTCCTGCAGTTCCTGCATAAATTCACTGATATCACGGAACGAGCGGTAGACCGAGGCGAAGCGGACATAAGCAACCTCATCCATGCCGTGAAGCTCCTTCATGACCCACTCGCCGATAGCTGTTGTTGAAATTTCCCGGTCGGTTGATTCCTGCAGACGTGTTTCAAGGCGGTCAACCAGTGCCTCGACATCCATTTTAGAAATCGGTCTTTTTTCACACGCCTTGACGATTCCGTTAATAATCTTCATTCGATCGAACGGTTCGCGGCGACCATCCTTCTTGCAGACCTGCGGAAGCATCTCCTCGATCCGCTCGTAGGTGGTAAAGCGTTTGCTGCACTGCTCGCACTCACGGCGACGCCTAATGGCAGAACCACCCTTGTCGGGACGAGAATCTACAACTTTGCTGTCCAGATTGTTGCAAAAAGGGCATTTCACGCAGTATGCTCCACATTTTCAGGGTTAAAAAGACAGACTTTGATACCGGTTTCTGCGAGCATCTCACGAGCTAAATCGTCAGCATACCCTTCTGCGTACACAACTGTTGAAATGCCGGCGTTTATCAGCATTTTTGTGCAGATAATACAGGGCATGGTGGTGCAATAAAGAGTTGATCCGTCGATATTGATGCCGTGCTTTGCAGCCTGGATGATAGCGTTCTGCTCGGCATGCAGCCCACGACACAATTCATGTCGCTCACCGGAAGGGACATGAAGACGCTCACGCAGGCAGCCGACCGCGTCGCAGTGGCTTATGCCGGACGGGACACCGTTATAACCGGTGGCAAGAATATTGCGGTCTTTCACCAGGATGGCGCCAACCTGACGTCTCATGCAGGTTGAGCGTGTTGCCACCAGGCGGGTGATGTCCATGAAATACTGATCCCAGGATGGTCTTTGCATGTACGGTTGTTCCCTCAATTCCAAGTGAAGTAGATGATTAAATTACCCCACTATGGCAATAAGGTCAATATTGATGCAGGCTGTGACGATTAATAGTTTGTCTGTCCAGGCAAGTATGTAGTATATTTCAGCAGTTTGCAGGTGTTTTTGTTTTGTACACATGGGTTGCTGCAGGTGTAGTATCCTGCACGGGAGGTGGGCTTTAAGAATACAGGCTACTTCTGTTTTCTTTACTTGGCCGCTTTTGGTTGATCTGTTTTAAGCCATCCAGTGGAAGGAGTTTATATGTCATTCCCGATCACCCAAACGAGGAAATGTTTCTGCAGAATTCCTGCAGGCCGAATTTTACGTCCTTTCTGCGGTATATTGTTTCTTCTTTCTGGAAGTGTCGCAGCGTCATCCGCTGCCGAAACCGGCCAAAGTACGGAGGCACTCGCTGAGATTCCTCTTGAACGGCTGTTGGAAGTTTCCGTCATTTCCGCCTCACGCAAAAGCCAGACGCTTTCAGATGTGTCATCGGCGGTTTTTGTCATCAATCAGGATGACATCCGCCGCTCTGGAGCCACTACCATCCCAGATCTGCTCCGCATGGTCCCGGGCGTTCAGGTCGCAAGTGTAGACGGTAAATCATGGGCTGTTTCGATTCGGGGGTTCAACGGTACCTTTGCCAACAAACTGCTGGTGATGGTCGACGGCCGCACCGTCTACACCCCGCTTTATGGCGGAGTTTATTGGGACGTGCAGGACACCCCGCTTGACAGCATCGAGCGGATCGAGGTCATTCGTGGTTCGGGGGGCACGATGTGGGGTGCTAACGCGGTAAACGGGGTTATCAACATCATCACCAAAAACACTCATGATACCAAGGGGGGGCAGCTGACCGGCCTCATCGGGAGCCGGGAGCGCGGGACCGTCAGTGCACAATACGGATCCGAAATTGGTGACAGCACGAGCTACCGCCTTTATGTCAAGCATGCCGATCGCGGCGATACCCATGCGACCACTGGCACAGCGGCAGATTCCTTACAGATTACTCGCGGCGGGTTCCGCATCGACAGCAATCCGGTCGACAGCCTGCACCTGACTATGCAGGGCGATATGTACAGCGGAACGGGTCACACGACTACCACCACCGCTACCTTTATTCCACCGTTTACTAATAATACAACCCAGGCCAGCGATCTTTTTGGCGCTGATATACTCTCCCGCCTCGACTGGATTCAGTCGGAATCATCAAAATTTTCTCTGCAGTTTTACTATGACAGGACCGGCCGGGATGAGTCGTTTATCAAAGAAGATCGCGATACGGTCGATATTGATCTGCAGCACAACGTCCGTCTTGTCAAAAACCATGAGATCACATGGGGAGCCGGTTACCGATTTGTTCACGACCACTCCGACGGTACCGAAGGGATTTTCCTTCTGAATCCCAATAGCCGTTCGGAGAATCTGGTTAACTTGTTTGCACAGGACGAAATTACCCTGTTGCCGGACACGCTTCGTTTAGTCATCGGCACCAAGCTTGAACATAACGACTTTACAGGCTGGGAACTGCAGCCATCGGCAAGGGTTTTATGGACGCCGTACAAAGGATACAGCGTCTGGACCGCAGTAACTCGCTCCGTCCGGACCCCTTCGCGCGCTGATCAGGACTCCAGAATCACTGTCGCAGCTGTTCCGCCGACCCCGCCTTTCTCACCACTTCCGTCTGTTGTTGTTCTGTTGGGTAACCGGGAGTTAAAGTCTGAGTCTCTGCTTGCATATGAACTAGGATTTCGCGCCGATCTGAGCGACACCCTCTCGCTGGATATATCATCCTTTTACAACCAGTATCACGACATTATCGATACTAAGCCTGGAACTCCTTTTAACGAAGGGGGAACGCTAAATGTCATCCCCTACAATAGTGCAAATATGCATAGTTATGACAGCTGCGGAGGAGAAATTTCCCTTCAGTGGCAGCCACGTGAATGGTGGAAGATCAAGGGGGGCTATGCCTACATCCGGTTCTACGGAGATAGTGTTGAGGATAGCCAGGCGGCCAAGGGGACGCCGTTGCACCAGGCCACACTCCGTTCCATGTTGGCGCTTGGCAGAAATGTTGATCTTGATCTCTGGGCACGATACGTTGACGCCAATCGCTATTCCGTATTTAACAGCATGGTCCTCATTCCGGCTTATGTCACTTTGGATGCCCGCCTGGCCTGGCGACCGATGGCCGGAGTCGAACTTTCACTTGTCGGACAAAACCTGCTTGAAAAACGTCATCCTGAGGCGGTTTCCGACATTACCTCAGTGAAGCACGAAATCGAACGTACGGTGTACGGAAAAGTGTCATGGGCTTTTTAACCGTTATTTTAAGACGGTTGTCATTGCATAGACAGACTAGTCTCTTACGGCTTGGGGTAGGTGGACTGGGCGCTGTCCTTCTCTTCAGTCTTCCGGTGTCGGGTTATGAGGAAACTTCATCTGGTGAATACAAACTTAAAGCTGCCTTTATCTTTAATTTTACCAAGTTTGTCGAATGGCCCGGCAGCGCGTTCAGGACTAAAAATGAACTGTGTATTGCAACCCTTGGACGAAGTCCGCTGGATAGGGAATTGGCCACCCTGAACGGCAAGGTCTCACAGGGACGGCGCATTGTGTTTCGCCAGCTTAATTCCCCTGAAGAAGCAGCACAATGCCAGGTTCTTTTTATAAGTCGTTCTGAGCTGGTACGCCTTGAATCTGTACTGGATTCTCTCGGGGATTTACCGGTGCTGACAGTTTCCGATAGTGATGAATTTTGCGGTAAAGGTGGTATGTTGTCACTTGTGAACGAAAATGTGAGGATCGCTTTTGATGTGAACATCCGGGCGGCACATAGTGCCAAGCTGAAACCAAGCTCACAGCTGCTGAAACTGGCAAGAAAGATTTATGGCCGGCCATGAAGATAGAATGAATGGCAGTGCGTTTGGTGCAGATAAGCAACTTATGTGTCTACGTCCTGGTAAGGTAGTAAATCAATGAAGATAAGAGATCGCATAAACAATATTTCGATTCGCAGAAAGCTGACCCTGATGCTGGTTGCCACCAGTGCCATGGTTCTTGCTCTGGTGATGGTCGCCTTCATGCTCTACGAGGCGATTTCCACTGCGGGGACGATAAGGGATGACGTTTCGGCCACGGCAACCATCACAGCCCGTAACGCACTTTTCCCCATTCTCTTCGGGCAAAAGAACGATGGCGCAGCTGTTTTGCAGGAGCTGAAGGCCTCCACTAGCATACTTCGGGCTTATATTGTCACCAGTGACGGCACCTTGTTCGCCAGTTACGAAAGCAAACGTGTTGGCCAGCATCGCAAGAAAACTCTGGCGGAGATACAGTCGGAGGCCAGTTATGAGGGGAGTTGGGACTGGTATGATGACGTTGATGTGGCGAGTCCGATAGTCGACCAGGACGGCAAGGTTGTGGGGCAGGTTCTCATTGTTGCGTCGGTAGACAAAGTCTTCTCAAACCTGCAGCAGTTTGTGTTGATAGTGCTGGCTATTTTCGTCGTTGCGATGATGCTTGTCTACATCATTGCCGGCTTTGTACAGAGGTTTATTTCGGAGCCGATCCTTCACATGTCGGAATCCATGCAGGCTATTTCTTCCACCCACGATTATTCTGTACGGCTTTCGCCATTACGCAAGGATGAGCTGGGAAATCTGATGCGCTGTTTCGATGATATGGTCGACCGTATTTCGGATCAGGAAGAGCGGCTCAAAGATTACAATCAGGATCTCGAACAGCAGGTCCGGATGCGTACGGCTCAATTGTCAGAAAGCAACACATCGCTGCAGAAAGCAAAGGAAGAGGCCGAAAAGGCAAATGCAGCAAAATCCCAGTTTCTGGCCAACATGAGCCATGAAATCCGGACCCCGATGAACGGAGTGCTCGGCATGACTGAGCTGCTGCTGAATTCAAACCTGGATGAACGGCAGCGCGGGCAGTTAAAAATGTTGAAGTCATCAGGGGACTCCCTGATGACAATTATTAACGATATTCTTGATTATTCCAAAATTGAGGCCGGCAAGCTTGATCTGGAAAACTATATCTTTAATATTCGTGAAACCATTGAAAATACGGTCGAGCTGTTTTTAGATCAAGCAGAGCGAAAGAAGCTGGAACTTGCTTATATTGTTGATCCTGACGTCCCGCATTATATCGAGGGCGATGCCGGCAGGCTGCGTCAGATACTTGTTAATATCCTGGGAAATGCCATCAAGTTCACTGAACAAGGGCAGGTAGTAGTGCGGCTTGCCCTTCTTGAAGAGGTAGATGACGCTCTGCAGCTCAGATTTTCAGTCAGTGATACAGGAATCGGCATCAGCCCGGAAGACATTGAACAGGTTTTTGCCAGGTTCTCGCAGGCGGACGGTTCAATGACACGACGATATGGAGGAACCGGTCTCGGGCTCACCATAGCGCAACAAATCTGTCAGCTTATGGGTGGAGAAATTTATGTTGAAAGTACCCTTAACAAGGGAAGCACCTTTTTCTTCACGGTAAAGTTGAGGCGCAGCCCGGATGCGCACTACGCAAACTCCAGCCCAAATTCGCTGGAGGGGGCGAGGGTGTTGATTGTCGACGATAACGTTGCCAGTCGGGAACTGCTTATTCAGATCGTTGATTCCTGGGGTCTGCGTGGGGGATCTGCCGGCAGTATAAAAGAAGCGATCAGCCTGCTTCATGCCGCTGTCGAAGATCCTTACAGATACGTGATTGTAGACGCGCAGATCCCGGAAATGGACGGTTTACGGACCGTTCAGGCAATCAGGGCAGCAGCCATAACTAATGAACTCCGCATCCTTATGTTGACCCCACCCGAAGGATACAGTGATGATACGAATTTGATTGCGGCAGGGATTTATGTCTGTCTGAGCAAGCCGGTTCGTCAATCTCAACTGTTCGATAGTTTGCTCGCTATTCAGAACAATCTGACAAGGAAGGCGTTGCCGTCTCAAGAGAGTAATCTCAGCAAATACCATTTTGAGGCAGATGTCCTGCTGGTGGAGGATTCACCGGTTAACCTTGAGATGGGGAAGAGCATGCTTGAATCCATGGGTTGCCGGTTTGATACCGCCGGCAATGGACTGGAGGCTCTGGAAGCGGTTGGGAAAAAGGATTATGACGTGATTCTGATGGATTGTCAGATGCCTGTTATGGATGGTTACGAGGCTTCCCGTCGACTCCGCGAGATGGAAAAGCAGTCTGTTGGCGCTTCAAATGAAGGCAGTCTCCGGAAGCGTCCTGCTATTATTGCCATTACGGCCCATGCGATGCAGGGTGACCGGCAGGTCTGTCTGGATGCCGGCATGGATGATTACCTGTCGAAACCTTTTGATATGGACTCTCTGGGAAAAACCTTGTCCCGCTGGCTCCCACATGCAATTACCGGCGACAGCCCTCCTTCTTCGGCACCTTCTGTTATCGAATTAGCGCAAGGCAGGATCAAAACATCTTGCCTTGATGCGATACGGTCCCTGCAAGCCTCTGGAAAACCAGATTTTTTAAAGAAGGTCATTGACCAGTATTTTGAAGATGCTGTTCGCCTGATTGAGACGATGCGCAGTGGATATGCTGCCGGTGATGTAGCAGCCGTACAGAGTGCAAGCCACCGCTTCAAGTCCAGCAGCGCAATTCTTGGAGCCCTCTGGCTGGCAGACCTTTGCAGGGAGCTGGAGAGTACCTGTCGTGAGGGGAAATTGCCCGCCGATATTGCTCTGATTGACAGCATTGAAGAAGGTTTTATCGAAGCCAAGGCTCAACTTGGGCTATATAATTCATAATATTCATGGAGCTTATAAATAGGGGTAACAATTCAATGCTACAGCCCAAAAACTACCGTATTCTGCTGGTTGATGATGAAGACGGCATTCGTTATACATTGGGTACCCTGTTGAGAAAAGAGGGGTATCTGGTTGACACTGCAGCAGACTTGACCACTGCCAACTCATTTCTGCAGGCCTCATGTTATGATCTGGCCTTTCTCGACGTCACGCTGGTTGATGAAAACGGCATTGACCTTCTGCGCGATATTAAAAAATCTACTCCTGATACTCAGGTGGTCATGTTCACCGGTTGCCCTCAGGTTGAGTCGGCTGCCGAAGCGGTCCGGCTCGGTGCGTTTGATTACATTTCCAAGCCGATTCGCTACGAAACGTTGATTGCGGTTACACGCCATGCATTGGGTACGAAGGCGCTCAATGATGAACGGGAGCGCTACCGTGCCAACCTTGATGCAATTTTCCGCACTGTCTCCGACAGCATTGTCATGATCGATCAGGATGGACACCTGGCCCAGTTTAATTCAATGGCCGAGCGGGTATGCGGATATCACAATGATCTGATCGGGAACCCTGCCGCAGAAATACAATTGGGATGCCGTGGTGAATGCCGGAATGCCCTGCTGGAGTCACTCAGAGACAAATCTCCACAAGAGTTGCGACACATTGAATGCCAAACCCCCTCCGGAAAAACACGCATTGTCAGCTTGTCCACAACACCGGTGGTCGGATCAGATGGATCAATCAGCGGAGCAGTGGCAGTAATTCGTGATGAAACCGAACTGGTGGAGATGGAACGGTCTTTCAGGCATCAGGGCAGGTTTCATGGTATCATCGGTGCTTCTGCTCAGATGCAGAGGCTCTACAACCTGATAGAGATACTTGCAAATTATTCAACCACCGTACTGATCAATGGTGAGAGCGGAACCGGCAAAGAGCTTGTTGCTGCGGCTCTGCATGGCAGCGGCTCGCGGTCAAAAAAACCGTTTGTGAAGGTCAACTGCTCGGCACTATCAGAACATCTGCTGGAAAGTGAACTATTCGGTCATGTCCGTGGTGCTTTTACCGGCGCTGTATCGGATAAAATCGGGCGGTTTCAAAAGGCGGATGGCGGCACGCTTTTTCTGGACGAAATCGGAGACATCTCCCCCTCGATCCAGATGCGTTTACTTCGCGTGCTGCAGGAAAGTGAATTTGAGAGGGTGGGGGAGTCATCTTCGATAAAAGTGGATGTGCGCATCGTTGCCGCCACCAACCAGAGCCTGGCTGAAAAAGTCACTCAGGGAACATTTCGTCAGGATCTTTATTATCGCCTGAATGTCGTTCGCATCGATTTGCCGCCATTGCGTGAACGCTATGACGATCTTGAACTGCTGGTGTCACATTTTATTGCCCAGTTCAACAGTAAATTTTCTAAAGCGGTTAAATCCGTTTCGGATGATGTCATGGCGCTGTTTCGCTCATACGGCTGGCCCGGCAATGTTCGCGAGCTGCAGCATGCCATCGAACATGCCTGCATCCTCAGTAAAGCTTCCATCATCACAGTTGCTGACCTGCCGCAGGATCTTTTGGACAGTGTGACGTTGCCTGTCACTTCCGTACAAAGGATTTCTACTTCACAGCCAGAGCCTGTTGCCAAGCTCTCAATTGCAGAAGCACTGGCAGCATCTGGCGGCAACAAGGCTCGCGCCGCCAAACTGCTCGGCATCAGTCGCATGACGCTTTATCGGCAGATGGGGGTAACTGAATAAGCTTCAAAAAATGGCACGATTGTTGATGGATATTGTTTGCGAAGGAGACTCATATGACTGATCAGCATGAAACAGGGCAGCCAGCGGTGCCGCCGACTATTGGCGGAACTGAAATTAAAAAAGTAGGTTACAGTCTCTATCTTAAAATGCCGGAAAATCGTCTGGAATGTCGTTGCGGATATGTTCCTCACGAACAGGGCTCAATGATTACCCGTGACGAACTGGTTAGCTTTCTGAAACAATACAATGTTCGTGAAGGGATCGATCAGCAGGCCTTTGATGATTTTGTCGTTAAAGCAGCCGCAGGCCAACAGCAGGTTGATGTGCTGCTGGCTGCCGGTACGCCACCGATTGCAGGTGTTGATGAACACATCTTGTTGTCAGTTTCATCTTCAGCTGCAGTTCACAGCGGCGATGAAGACGTAACCAGTGTCGATATGCACATTGTTCAAACCTTTATCAACGTATCAGCCGGTGATGAAATCGGTCGTATTATCCCGCCAGAGCCCGGTACGCCAGGACGAAACATCATGGGTTTGCCGGTCCACGCCCAACCGGGCAAGCCGATGAAATGTGCCGTCGGCAAGAATATCCGTACCGAGGAAGACGGCACCCTTCTGATTGCCGCCGCGACAGGGCGCTTCTGTCAGTCAGCCGGAGAAATATCTGTTGAAGAAGAATATATCGTCAAGGGGGATGTGAATTTCAGGGTCGGCACGATCAATTTTAAAGGCGTCGTCGAAGTGCGTGGTGATGTGCTGGACCATTTTGATGTTACGGCATCCAAGGGATTAACCGTAACCGGTAACATCGGCGTCTGCAACATCGCCAGCGATGGCGATATAACCTTCTGCGGCATGGATGGACAGGACAAGGCCACTATTACCTGCGGCGGAACGCTGCGGGCTCACTTTATTCATGATGTGACTGTGGAGTGCGCTGGCGATGTCATTGTGGACGTTGAAATTCACAACTGTATCATCAGGACGCTCGGGCGGATAATTGTTGACAAGGGCGCAATATCCGGTGGTTCATACACCGCACTGGGGGGCATTGAAGCAAAAAAGCTCGGCTCAGCGTCATCGCAACATACAAAACTGCACGCCGGTGTTGATTACCATGATGTTGAATTGCTGGAAGGATTGTTTGCGTCATTGAATGAAACGCAGAATAAGGCCAAAGAGTCACAGTCGCTGACAGAGATCACTGAGCTGAGGAAAACGTCTGCCGCTTTGACCGACAGTATCATGGCTATTCGGAACAAGGCGGATTCACGTGCCAACGCCAAGATCAACGCAAAGGCGGTGGTGTATGAGAATGTGCATCTGACGGTAGGTAGTGTAACTGAGGAAATACATGAACAGAAGGATGGGGCACACTCTTTTATTGAAAACAGCATCGAAGGTGGATTGCGTGTACTGTCTATGACCGGCCTGAATATCAAGGCTGCCGATATTGAAATGGCCTTTGTCCGGGAACAGAAAATGACAATGAGATAGAGTCTGATGTAATTGTTTTGGCCTGTAACACATGTTACAATTACGTGTAACATGTAACACTGAAAAGCGTCACATGTTACACGTAATCCCTCCCTCAGTTCATTCTATGAAAAGTCGTTATCCGCAGATTTCGCAGATTAACGCAGATAAAATAGATAGATATTTAAAAAAGCCCCCCCTTTTTGGTTACATCAATATTCGTTTCAAGTCTCTGATTTATCTGCGTATATAGCTTAGAATCGCCTACTTATGGCTGCGTTAATTTGCGGATAACGGCATTTTTAAGGTTCATTTCAAACATATCACTCAATCATCACAACCCCGAAAAAATCGCCCATGTCCCTTGACCCTTGACCCTGAATTCCTCTTTGGCACACTTGATGTAAACAAAAACCCATTCTTTAGTATTATCAAGGCAGAGAGGGAGGAATACGATGGCCGAAGAGTTACAGACGACCCAGTACCTGACATTCAACCTGTCAGACGAGGTGTTTGCGGTTGACGTCGGGAGGGTGCGGGAAATTCTGGAAATTACCAGCATCACCAAGGTGCCGCAGACCCCGGAGTTCATGCGTGGCGTCATCAACCTGCGCGGCAGCGTGGTGCCTGTGATCGACATGCGCCTCAAGTTCGGAATGAGTGAGACTGAGCGCACGGTGAACACCTGCATTGTCGTTGTTGAGGTGGATATGGACGGCGAGAGCATTGTCCTCGGTGCACTGGCTGACAGTGTGCAGGAGGTTATCGAGATGGAAGCATCCCAGATTGAAGCGGCACCGCATATCGGTACACACTTGAACACCGATTTTATCAAGGGGATGGGTAAACATAACGAGCGCTTTGTCATGATTCTCGATATTGATAAAATTTTTTCCGGCGACGAACTGGTTGCGGTGCTGAGTAAAGATTAGTCGAAGTTTTGCTGTTAACTACAAACGACAAAATAAAGAAAGAGGAGATGTTATGAACTGGTATTATAACCTGAAAATCAGTGTGAAACTTTTGTCGGCGTTTATCATCGTGGCTGTTATTGCCGGCATTATCGGGGCGGTTGGTGTTTCCAAAATTGGCAATATCAGTGAGGCCGATACAAAATTGTATGAAAAGATAACCATCCCATTGTCAGACATGGCAGACATCTCTATTGCCTTTCAGAGGCAAAGGGTAAATTCACGTGATCTTTTGGATGCGTCAAATCTGGAGGAAAAACAGAAATTTGCCGATCGTATCAAGGAACTGAGAGAGGGCAACAATAAAAGTGTTGCAGCCTTTGAAAAAACGATCCTCACCGATGAGGGGCGCAAGCTGTTTGAAGAGTACAAACAGTTCCGTGCGGCTTATGGGGCAGAGATTGATAAAGTGATTGCCCTGGCATTGCAAAACAATATTGCCGAAGCTCAAGCAATCCTCAAGGGCTCTGCCGGCAAGGCATCAAGGGATCTGCAGAATCAGATTGAAAAGCTTATGGAAGCCAAGTTGAAACAGGCCAAACTGACGTCTGAAGAAAATACGCAGACCGCCAAGTCCGCCACAAGGCTTATGATCGGTTTTGCAATTGGTGGTGTGATAATTGCCATAATATTCGGAATATTCATTGCCAACATTATCAGTAATCCACTGCGCAAGGGTGTGCTTTTTGCCCAGGCCGTTGCTGCCGGTGACCTGACCCAGAAGATTGATCTGGATCAGAAGGATGAAATCGGGCAGTTGGCTCAGGCCCTCAATGAAATGGTGACCAAGCTCGGAAGTATCGTCGGTGAAGTAACCGCTGCCGCCGACAACGTCGCCTCCGGCAGCCAGGAGCTATCCGCCACTGCCCAACAGATGTCGCAGGGCGCCACCGAGCAGGCTGCCAGCGCCGAAGAAATTTCTTCCAGCATGGAAGAAATGGCTTCCAGTATCCGTCAGAATACCGACAACGCCATGCAGACCGAGAAGATCTCTATGAAGAGTTCCACGGATGCTAAAGAGGGCGGTAAAGCCGTTATCGAAACGGTTGCCGCCATGAAAGAAATCGCCACCAAGATATCGATCATTGAAGAGATCGCCCGTCAGACCAACCTGTTGGCGCTGAATGCCGCCATTGAAGCTGCCCGCGCCGGAGAACATGGCAAAGGCTTTGCTGTTGTTGCTTCCGAGGTTCGCAAGTTGGCCGAACGGAGTCAGTCTGCTGCCGGTGAAATATCCGGACTCTCAACCCGTAGTGTGGCCGTTGCCGAGCAGGCTGGCGAAATGCTGACCAAGATGGTGCCGGATATCCAGAAAACCGCCGAATTAGTCCAAGAAATTACCGCCTCCAGTAAAGAGCAGGATACCGGTGCCGAACAGATCAACAAGGCCATTCAGCAGCTTGATCAGGTCATCCAGCAGAACGCCAGCGCTTCCGAAGAGATGGCTTCCACTTCAGAAGAACTTTCCAGTCAGGCTGCACAGCTACAGGATTCAATCAGCTTCTTCAATATCGGCAATCAGACACGGAAATCATCCGCAGTTGCTGCCCACAAGCCTGCTAAAAAAATGCAGATCGCTCATGCTAAAAGCAGTGCAGCTCAACCGCAGGCTAAGCGAGCGTCAGGCGGTATAAACCTGCAGTTAGGTCAGGCTGGTCCGGACCATCTGGATGATGAATTCGAGAAATTTTAAATTTCAGGGTAAGGGTCATAAATGCAGGGTCAAGGGTCAAGGAGAAGCAAGTGTCAAGAAAAGACAGGGCAAAGACTTTGCATCTACTTGACCCTTGACCCTACGCCCTTGCCCCTAAAAAAAGAGCGCCATGAAAAAAAACCGCAAAAAACATAAAGCAATACCAGCCACGGAGTCACACGAATCCATGGCCGCTCTGGCGAGCGGGATGGCGGATGATTTCAATAATATTCTGACTACGGTTATGGGCGCCTGCTCTCTGATCGACAAGGATGATCCCAATAATCGTGATCTTCATCAGTGCGTTGAGCTTATCCGTACTTCTGCTGAACATGCGGCGGCTTTATCAGTCACTCTTATGCGTGCCGGAGCGGTTGATAAAGTGGGCGCCAATCCTGGAGATCACCTGCAGGATTCCGCTTCTGCGGCGACATCGGTGCGTGACAAAAAAAGCTGTGATGGTATAGTGTCCTCTGATAATAAGCCCGGAGGCGTTACATCATGAGATCAATCTTTGTCCTGTTATCAGCTTTATCTCTCTTTCTTACCGCTACAATTTCTGAAGCAGCTTCTCCCGTACTTCCGAAAGGGTATACCGCCTGGAAGAAAAGTGAACGCAAGGTTGTCACCGATAAAAGTTCACTTTTTTACGGTATCCACTATATCTATGCCGACAAAAAGGCTGTGAGGGGTTATCTGGCCGATAATAAATTTGCCGAGGGGAGCCGCATTGTTGTCGAGTCATACACTATTAAAGGTAGTCCGGACGTTGATGGCCCGAAAAATATGATTGTACTGATGCAGAAGGACAAGCGACAGAAAGCAACCGGCGGCTGGCTTTTTGCCGGTTTTGGTGTTGACGGCAAACCGAGTGGACTGGATCCGGTGACTACATGCTTTAGCTGCCACCAGAAGGATGCAGCTGGGAGAGATTTTGTGATCTCTACCAAGAAAGATTTTAAATTATAAATAATAACACGGAGTACACGGAGAAAGTTCAAGACAAAAAAGGTTTGACCCCTGATATGTTAATATGTTGCTCAGTGTTTAAGTTCTTTTTAAGCGTTTGATCTTGATTTCCTCCGTTTCTCCGTTTCTCCGTGTTATTCAGGTTGTTTTTTTATGGTTTAAAAGATTTTGACTACATTGGAATTAACCATGACTGAACTTACACAACCCACAGAGCCACCGATGCCTCATATTTTGATCGTCGATGACGAACCCGGCATCCTTCAGATGTTGTCACTCTGTTTTCAGAAGGGCAACTTCCGCATAACCTGTTCCGGTGATGCGGCAGAGGCCTTTGAGTTGCTGTTGTTGGAGCCGTTTGATGCCATTATCAGCGATGTCATGATGCCGGGTGAGGACGGAATCTCATTTTTGGGCCGGGTTCACGAATCCTGGCCGGAGATTCCTGTCATCATGATGACAGGCCATGCACAAATGCAGATGGCCGTAAATGCTATAAAAAATGGTGCATTTGACTTTGTCTGCAAGCCGTTCGATGTTGACTACATGCTTAAAATTGTCGAACGGGCGGTTAACTATTCAAAGCTGCAGAGGATGGAAAAACAGTATCGCGCCGAACTGGAAGAGACGGTGGCTCAGCGAACTGCCGAATTAAAGGCGTCCATGGCCGAGCTTGATTTTGCCAGAATTGCGATCCAACAGGCTTCTGCCGATAAGAGCGCCTTTATGTCAACAATTTCACATGAAATGCGTACGCCGATGAATGGCGTGATTGGTGCGTTGGAATTAATGGCAGAAGAGGGTGTGTCCGGCCTGTCAGCCGAGTATTTGGCCATGGCCCGCCAGTCGGCTGATGACATGATTACATTGGTCAATCAGTTGCTGTCATTTAATAGCTCGAACGCATACGCTGGTGAAATCTCTAATCATGATCTTATAGACTTGCCTTCTACCATGCAGGCGATTATTGCTGATCAGCAGCCGCTCTTTGCACGAAAGGGGCTTATACTTTCGCTGCAGTTGTCTGATGGCCTGCCGCGTCAGATCTGGAGCGATCGGGAAAAATTGTGTCGTCTGTTTGAAATTCTGCTTGGCAATGCTCTCAAGTTCACCGACCATGGTTCTGTATCTCTGTTGGTTTCCCGTACCTGTTCTGATGAAGAGGGGGAGTCGATGCTTTTTACGCTTACAGACAGTGGTATCGGAATTCCGGAGGGTATGCTGGAAAAAATTTTTGAACCTTTTGTACAGGGGGATAGCGCCCTCTCCCGCTGCCATGAAGGAGTGGGGCTCGGGCTTGCAATTGCCCGTCAGAACGTCATGCTGCTGAACGGCCGTGTGTGGGCTGAACATGTGCCTGTGGGCGGCAGCCGCTTCATAGTAACAATCAAAATAAGTACTCCGTGAGAGAAGGAGAATGCCTGTGAAATGTCTAATTGCTGAAGATCAATTGTTGTCGCGCCGCATCCTGAAGGAGCTGCTTTCTTCCCAATTTGACTGCGACATTGCGGTGAACGGTCAGGAAGCCATTGACTCATTCCAGTTGGCACACGAATCAAAGCGTCCCTACGACGTGATTTTTATGGATATCATGATGCCGGTCGTAGACGGACTGGAGGCGTTGCTTTGTATCCGCACGCTGGAACGGAAGATGGAAATCCCTCACAGCCTGGCGGTAAAAGTTATCATGACAACCGCTCTTGATGATCCGAAAACGGTTGTCAAATCATTCAACGATTGCCAGGCGGACTCATACATTGTCAAACCGATCAGCAGGCAGAAACTTGCAAATGAGCTACGCAAACTCAAACTGATGCAATAAGGTGTAATATATGGCATTTCAAATTTCTTCACAAAGTGAAAATATTAATAAACTGGCTGCCTGGCGTGACTTGATTTTGCCGGCAATCGAGACGCTGCGGCGTATGGCCGGCACAACAGAAGATGAGTTTCTTCAGATTGGCTCCCAGCTGCAATCGTTTTATCAGCGCTCGGTGGATATTTCCGGAGCTGCCAATCAACTTGTATCGGTTGTATCAGGTGAGAATGTGGTTGCTCTGACATCCCGACTGCAGCAGATGATGCTGGATATGGAGTCATATCTTGCTAACGCCAGAGCCCGCAGCAGTGAAAGCTGCAATACTCTGGAACAGGTACAGGACCTGCTGGATAGACTTTCCGAGCCGATGCAGGGTTTCCAGAAGATGAACAAAACACTCCGTATGCTGAGTATTTCCACCAAAATTGAAAGCTCGCGCCTTGGCGAGCTTGGCAGCGGCTTTGTTAATCTGGCTATGGATGTCGAGAAACTTTCACATCAGGTCAATGAAAAATCTGCCGCAATTCTGGATCATCGCCAACTGCTGGCAACCTTGATCACCGATAATCTCGCCCTTGTTCGCGCTACAGAAACCAAACAGGACGTCACGGTGTCAGCAACTCTTAAAGAGACCTCTGCTAATCTTACGGAACTTGTTGCGGTCAATGATCGCTGTAAAGAGTTTGGCAACACCGTGTCAGTCATATCGGCCGAGGTTACTAACAGCATCAGTGAAGTCGTTTCTTCCATGCAGATGCATGACATGACCCGTCAGCAACTTGAACATGTCGTTGAAGCACTGGAACGTCTGGCAGATGAGTTTGCTGATTCAAGAACATCCTCTGTTGATGATGACAGTCTGCGCAGAATTATCATTGAAGCCGGAGATGTCTGTGAACTTCAGGAAGCCCAGCTCCATTTCGCTGCAGGTGAGCTCTACACGGCTGTAAATATTATCGTGGACAATCTGCGTGAGGTTGCCAATAAACAATCGGTGATTGCTCAGGAAACAATAACCGTGACCGGTGCTGCTGATTCAGGCGGCTCTTCTTTTGTCGATGTCATGAGCCAGGGGATGAACGCGGTAACTGCCGTTCTGACGTCATGTGCCAAGGCCGACCGGAACATGTCGGTTACGATGAAAAAGGTTGCGCAAACCATTGATGAAATAGCGGGCTTTGTTACCGACATTGAGGCTATTGGTTCCGAGATTGACCTGATTGCCCTCAACTCGCAGGTCAAGGCAGCACTTACCGGTACGGAAGGGGCCGCCCTTGGGGTTCTGGCCGAAGCGATCAAGCGCCTTTCTGACGAAGCGATACGACAGACTAATTCCGTTGCCGAGATCCTGACCGGAATTCATGCGGTAACCGAGCATCTGCTGGCCAATACGGAAAATGAAGAGAATCAGCTTGGCTCCAGTGTAAGCTCCATGCAGGACGAGTTGGTGGTCATCCTGCGCAATATGGGAGAAATGAACGCGGAGATGCATTCGGTTCTGTCCGGCTTGAATGAAAGAGTACTCAGCTTGACTCAGGATGTGGAACAGGCTACCGCCGGTGTTGATGTCCATGAACGAACAAAGGTCATGGCTGATGGTGTTCTTGACTCTCTTAAACAGATTGTTGCCGAGTCGCGTCAGATTGAACCGGCCAGCAGTGAGTTCAAGGTGAACCTCCGGCACATGGAAGAACATTACACTATGGAGAGTGAACGACACATTCACGAAGCACTGGCCCGTAAACGAAGCGGTCAGAGTGCACTTGCGATCCAGGATGTTGCGAAGAGCAGTTCGGATGATTCAGAATATGGAGATAATGTAGATCTTTTTTGAGGGTAAGGAGCCCAGCATGCCACTTAACAGTTCAGTCCGTGAAAACGGCGAAATCATTGTCACCAGCGGTGGCCGCCTTACCATTGAAAACGCCGCCGAATTTTCACGCATCGTACGCGAAGCTCTGGAAGCGTCAAATGTTGTTGCACTTGAGTTTGAGTCGGAAGTTGAGATTGACATCACCGGCGTGCAGATTATCTGCTCAGGCTGCAGGAGCGCCGCTGCAGGTGGTAAAATATTTACGTATCACGGCTCACAACCGCAGGCTCTTACAGACATTATAACGAACAGCGGTGCAGAACGTCACGCGGTCTGCAAACATAACAATGATTCTACATGTATCTGGTTTGGAGGAATGAAGTAATGGCAAAATTAATCATGACGGCCGACGATTCGGCCAGTGTACGGCAGATGGTGGCATTTACCCTTAAGCAGAACGGCTATGATGTTGTCGAGGCGGTTGATGGCAGGGATGCCCTCAACAAGTTGAATGCTCAAAAGGTCGATATGCTGCTGACCGACCTGAATATGCCCAATATGGATGGCATCGGGCTTATCAAAGGGGTCCGTGCCGGATCCCTGAACAAATTCATCCCCATTGTCATGCTGACCACCGAGTCAAACGACACAAAAAAAGGTGAGGGCAAGGCAGCCGGTGCTACCGGGTGGATTGTCAAGCCGTTCAAACCGGAACAGCTGATTGCGGTTATCAAGAAAGTTTTGGGATAGGGCAATTTTGAAAAGCCAAATCAAATCGTCTCACGCAAAGCCGCAAAGCCGCAAAAAAAGTCAAAAAAAAGCTTTATGTATTTAACCCCAAAGACTTTAAGTTTTTATCTTGGTTTACTTTGCGCCTTTGCGGCTTTGCGTGATAATTGATTTTGAATTTAAGAGGTGAACATCCATGATGGAAGAAGCCATTGCAACATATCGTGAAGAGGCCAGTGAACTGCTTGCAGAACTTGAAACTTCGCTGCTGGATCTCGAAGAGACACCGGATGACAATGACCTGATCAATCGCGTGTTCCGGGCCATGCACACGATCAAGGGTTCCGGGGCCATGTTTGGCTTTGATGAGATAGCCTCATTTACCCATGAGGTCGAAACGGTTTTCGACATGGTGCGTAACGGCAAGATGACCGTTACCAAGCGGCTGCTGGATCTGACGCTCAAATCGCGTGACCATATTTCCTATCTGCTCAGTTGTCCATTGGGTGAAGCTGTTGACCGCAGCGATGGAGATGAAATCATCGCGGGTTTGCGTCAGCTGGTGCCGCAGATTGAGTTGCCACAAAAAGGTTCAACTGAAGTGCCGGCAATAAACCTCCCGGCCGTGTCCGAGGATGAACTGGCAAATGAAAGCACCTGGCGAATCCGCTTCCGTCCTGCTTCAAATATTCTCATGTGTGGTACCAGCCCCATTTCGTTGATCAATGAACTGCGCGGCCTCGGTACAGCCCATGTCGTGGCCCAGTTTGACGAAATTCCTCCGCTTGATGAAATAGTCGGCGAAAATTGTTATATCTACTGGGACATAATCCTGACAACCACCCGTGGACAGGATGCAATCAAGGATGTCTTCATCTTTGTTGAGGATGATTGTGAAATCAAGATCGAACTGATCGATAAAAGCGGCCTGATTGACAAGGAGGAGGGTTACAAAAAGCTCGGTGACATTCTGGTCGAACGTGGGGATCTCTCTCCGGTGGAGATGCAAAAAGTTCTTATGCTGCAGAAACGTTTCGGAGAATTGCTGGTAGAGCAGGGTATAGTTTCTCCTGAAAAAGTGCAGTCGGCTCTGATCGAGCAGCAGCATGTCAAGAGTGTCCGAAAGGAGCGGAGTGAGGCTCCGCAGCAGGAAGCGGCAGCCAGTATCCGCGTCCCGGCCGAACGGCTGGACCAGCTGATCAATCTGGTCGGTGAGATGGTCACGGTACAGGCTCACCTATCACAAGTCTCCATGGCTGGTGGAGATGCAACCTTTATCGCCATATCCGAAGAGGTAGAGCGCCTCACCAACGAACTGCGTGATACCGCTCTCAATATCCGTATGCTTCCTATCGGCAGTACCTTTAGTAAATTCAAGCGACTGGTACGCGACCTCTCCAGTGAACTTGGCAAAGAGATCGAAATGGAAACTTTCGGCGCCGAGACCGAGTTGGACAAGACCGTTATCGAAAAGTTGAACGACCCTCTGGTACACATCATCCGCAACAGCATCGACCACGGCATTGAAATGCCTGAAGCGCGTAAAGCAGCGGGGAAAACATCACATGGCACAGTTTACCTGGGAGCTGAGCACTCTGGTGATTCGGTGCTGGTCACTATTCGGGATGACGGAGCCGGTCTCGATCGGGATCGTATTCGCGCCAAAGCCGTCGAGAGAGGTCTGATTTCGGCGACGGCAGAAGTGTCTGACAGAGAAATTTATGCTCAGATCTTTGCTCCCGGTTTCTCTACGGCCGAAAAGGTCACCAGCGTCTCCGGGCGCGGGGTAGGGATGGACGTTGTCAAACGTGGCATCGATGGCCTGCGCGGTTCTATCGGGGTTGACAGTACACGAGGTTCAGGCACGACTATCACGCTCAAAATCCCACTGACCCTGGCAATCATCGACAGCCTGCTGGTTAAGATAGGTAAGGATCATTTTGTGCTGCCGCTGGCTTCGGTAGAGGAGTGTATCGAGCTGACGAGAGAGGATGTTAACAATTCTCATGGCCGCAACCTGGCCAACGTGCGCGGCGCTATTATTCCGTATATCCCGCTCCGCCAGCATTTTCTCATGGCTGATCAGCGCCCCGAGATTGAGCAGATCGTGATTGCCGATATCCACGGCACTAAAGTCGGTTTTGTGGTGGATCATGTGGTTGGTGAACATCAGACTGTTATCAAGTCTCTCGGCAAGATGTACCGCGATGTGAAGGGCGTTTCTGGTGCTACAATTCTGGGTGATGGCACCGTGGCGCTGATTCTTGATATGGGCGTTTTACTGCATTCTATTGAAAAACTGGAGCATGCAGCTGTTTGAAGACGGTAAGTGATCCACATCTCAGAGGAGGTAGTATGTTCGCTAACATGAAGATCGGTAAACGGATGACGCTTGGTTTTGGTTTGCTGCTGGTTATTATGGCTGTGCTTGTATGGGAAGGCGTGTCGGGTATGGCAGGGATTCAAAAGAATCTTGATCGCATTGTTAAGGTTAATAATGTTCGTGTTGAGTTAGCCAATGATAGCAATGACCAAATTGCGACGGTATCTGTTAATCTGAGAAACATTATTATGGAATCTGATGACTCCAAGCATCCGCCACTTGAAAAAATGGTTGCTGATGCCCGCGCCAAATATGACGATAACTTTAAAAAAATACAGGAAATGACCAGTAAGGATGACAGTAAATCTCATGAACTGTTTGTCAAGATAAAGGAAGCTCAGGATCATGCACGCATGCTCAATAAAAAAGTAGATGAGCTTGATGCTGCCAAAAAAGATGCTGAGGCAGTTTCACTTCTTAACAGAGAGGCTGGACCCGCTGTCGAAAAATGGAAAACACTGGTAGAAAATTTAATTGACCACAATATGGAACGCAACAAAATGCGCTATGAAGAGGCTACCAAAGAATTCACAAGTGCACGGAATACCATGTTTGGACTCGGTGCCGCAGCCATTCTGATAGCAATATTTACCGCCCTATTCCTGACTCGTGGCATCGTGCGTCCGATTAATGAGGCAGTTAGCGTTGCCAACTCCCTTGCTAAGGGCGACCTGACCATAACAGTCGAGTCAAAGTCCAAAGATGAAACCGGTCTTATGATGGCTGCTATTGCAACCATGGTAGACAGGTTGAAGCACGTTGTTGGTGATGTCATGTCGGCAGCCGATAATGTTTCCTCTGGCAGTCAGCAACTCTCCGCTACTGCCCAGCAGATGTCGCAGGGGGCTACCGAGCAGGCCGCCAGCGCCGAAGAGATCTCCTCCAGCATGGAAGAGATGGCTTCCAGCATCCGCCAAAACACTGATAATGCCATGCAGACGGAGAAAATATCTGTAAAGAGCTCTGTCGATGCCAAAGAGGGGGGCAAGGCGGTTATCGAAACGGTTGCTGCGATGAAGGAAATTGCCACCAAAATATCGATCATCGAAGAAATTTCCCGTCAGACGAACCTGCTCGCGCTGAACGCCGCTATCGAAGCAGCCCGAGCCGGGGAGCATGGCAAAGGTTTTGCCGTCGTCGCTTCTGAGGTTCGCAAGCTTGCAGAACGGAGCCAATCGGCTGCCGGTGAAATTTCCAGCCTGTCCAGCCGAAGCGTTGCCATCGCCGAGCAGGCTGGCGAGATGCTGACCAAGATGGTGCCGGATATCCAGCGCACCGCCGAACTGGTGCAGGAAATCACCGCTTCCAGCAAGGAACAGGATACCGGCGCCGAACAGATCAACAAGGCGATCCAGCAACTCGATCAGGTTATCCAGCAGAATGCTTCAGCTTCTGAAGAGATGGCATCCACCTCGGAAGAGCTTTCCAGCCAGGCCGAACAGTTGAGCGATGCGGTTGCCTTCTTCAAGATTGACGGTGGCGGCAGTTCCCGCGCCCCGCGTCAACAGGTTGCCAAGCAGGGCAAACACGTGCAGATCGCCCATGCCGGAGTAAAGGTAAAAACCGCATCTGCAAAGCGTACATCCGGCGGTGGTATTAATCTTGAATTGGGGCAAGCTGGTCCGGACCATCTCGATGATGAGTTTGAGAAATTCTAAACATCAGGTGGTTGAGGCAGGGTCATGGGGCAAGGGTCAAGGAAAGCCAAAGACTTTGATTCTACTTGACCCATGACCCTTGACCCTGTTTTTTATCCCTTGACCCTACTAAGGAGCTTCTATGAGCGTAACGGGAATAACCGAAACGGTTCAATATCTGACTTTTAAATTATCTGACGAGGTCTTTGCCCTGGATGTTGCCAAAGTGCGCGAGATTCTCGAAATAACCAGTATTACCAAAGTCCCTCAGACACCTGATTTTATGCGGGGTGTCATCAACCTGCGCGGTAGCGTAGTGCCGGTCATCGACATGCGGCTTAAATTTGGCATGAGTGCGACCGAGCAGACCGTTAATACCTGCATCATTGTGGTGGAGATCAATATGGACGGCGATACTACCGTACTAGGGGCTCTGGCCGATTCAGTACAGGAAGTGGTCGAGATGGAGCCGGAAAGTATTGAGGCTGCCCCGCATATCGGCACCAAGCTGAATACCGACTTTATTAAAGGTATGGGCAAGGTAGACAGCCGCTTTGTGATGATTCTGGATATCGACAGAGTGTTTTCATCAGATGAGCTGTCTGATCTGGGACAATAAGGTGGCAAATCCCCGAGACAACAATAACCCACGTTTACCGGCAACCCTTTCTGATCGTGAATTCAGTAGATTCAGTGCTTTTATTTATGATCATGCCGGCATCAAGATGCCGCCTGCCAAGAAAACCATGCTTGAAGCGCGTCTGCAGAAGCGGCTGAAAGCTAACTCAATTGGTTCATTTGAAGAATATAGTGATTATGTCTTCAGCCAAGAGGGGCGAGCGACTGAGCTCATACATCTGATTGATGTGGTGACAACCAACAAAACGGATTTTTTCCGTGAACCGGGCCATTTTGATTTTATGGTGAAAACGGCTTTACCCAATATTCTCAATGCCAGAGGGCCGTCACGTGATCCGGTGCGGATCTGGAGTGCCGGTTGTTCCACAGGTGAAGAACCATATACCATGGCTATGGTACTTTCTGAATTTGCCGCTGGCCGCCCCGATTTCAAGGCTGCAATTACCGCCTCCGATATTTGTACCCAGGTTTTGCAGACCGCCCGTACCGGCATCTATCCTGAAGAGAGAACAGATCCCATTCCGCTGAATCTGAAGAAAAAATATCTGATGCGGAGCCGGGAAAAATCCAAATCATTGGTGCGGGTCTGCCCTCAGTTGCGCTCGATGGTCTCGTTTCGGCGGATCAATTTTATGGATGATGACCTAGGTATTGCAGAAAAAATGGACATTATTTTTTGCCGTAATGTTGTTATCTATTTCGATAAACCAACCCAACAGACCTTGATGCGGAAGTTTTATAAACAGCTCAAACCGGGGGGGTATCTGTTTATCGGTCATTCAGAAACGTTGAGCGGGCTTGATGTTGATTTTAAAGCCGTGGCATCAACGGTGTATAGGAAGTGAAAAACCTTATCGCCTCACATACGCATAACATCTACCTCAAACCGGGTGAAGTGCTGGTAACCCGTACACCGGTGCTTGTTTCAACTGTTCTTGGTTCGTGTGTGGCGGTAACCATGTACTCTGCTTTGTGCGGTTTTGGAGCGATTTGCCATGCCATGCTGCCGGTGAATAAAGGGCGGGAAGTCGATCTTCGTTATGTTGATACGGCATTGCAGCACATTTACGCAAAACTTTCGGAATATGGTGTTGGAAGTGATCTGGTGGTCAAATTGTTCGGCGGAGCACAGGTCTTGAATGTTGGTGGCCGGTCACCACATAAGCAAACAGTGGGAGGTCAGAACGTCGCAATGGCTGAGGCTGTGTTGGCATCACTGGGGTTGGCTGTTGCAACCAGAGATACCGGCGGTAATCGGGGGCGAAAGCTCTTTTTTTGTACGCGCAGCGGCGATGTTTTTGTACGCCGTATGCGCTCTGGCAAACACTCTGTTGATGAGGAAATAATTTTATGACGAAAATTAAAGTGCTGGTGATTGATGATTCCGCCCTGGTGCGCCAAACGTTATGCGACATTCTCAATTCTGATCCTGAGATTGAGGTTGTCGGCAGCGCTGCGGACCCGATCCTGGCTGCAGAGCGGATGAGGACGGTCATTCCTGATGTGATTACGCTGGATGTCGAGATGCCGCGCATGGATGGTTTGACTTTTCTGCAGAAGCTGATGAGCCAGCATCCGATCCCGGTAGTGATGTGTTCAAGCCTGGCCGAAAGTGGCAGCGAGACGGCGCTGAAAGCGCTTGAATATGGCGCTGTAGATATCATCACCAAGCCCAAGATGGGCACAAAACAGTTTATTGAAGAGTCTAAAACGCGTATCTGCGATGCAGTCAAGGGCGCTGCTGCGGCTCGTTTGGGGCCATTGCGGGCTATGCGAACCATGAAGGAAATCTCGCCCAAGTACTCCGCCGATGTCATCATGGAAAAACCGAATACGAAGGCGATGATCCTGACCACCGAAAAGGTTGTTGTAGTCGGAGCTTCAACCGGTGGCACTGAGGCGCTCAGGGTTTTTCTTGAAGCGCTCCCGGAAGACACTCCGGGAATCGTCATCGTGCAGCATATGCCGGAGAACTTTACCGCTGCCTTTGCCAAAAGGCTTGATTCGATCTGCCGTGTGACGGTCAAGGAAGCACAGGATAATGATACGATAGTGCGCGGACGGGCATTGATCGCCCCCGGCAATCATCACATGTTGCTGAAGCGAAGTGGCGCCCGCTATTATGTCGAGATCAAGGATGGCCCGCTGGTGTCGCGCCATCGTCCATCGGTGGATGTGCTGTTCCGCTCCGCTGCACGCTACGCAGGTAAAAACGCAGTCGGTGTCATCATGACCGGTATGGGGGATGACGGCGCTCACGGCATGAAGGAAATGTTCGACGGCGGTGCAATAACAATTGCCCAGGACGAAGCAACCTGCGTGGTTTACGGCATGCCGCACGAAGCGGTGAAGATGGGCGGTGTTAACAAGGTGATGCCGCTGCAGAATATTGCCGGCGAAGTATTGAGACTGTGTAGCTGAAAAAAGTCCCCTCTCCATGAGGGAGAGGGCTAGGGTGAGGGGGGCAGAGTTGGATTATGCAGTACATTTCCCCCCTCATCCGGCCTTCAGCCACCTTCTCCCTTAGGGAGAAGGGACTAGCGGAAGATCAGTATCTATTCAAGTTGTTTTTTTACTCTGCTTCACTCCGGAGGCACTAATGGCATCATCACTTGACGAAGCACTTCAACGATCGAATCTTTCCCAATCAAACCAGATGGAGATGCTGACCTTCCGTCTGACGGACAATCAGCTCTACGGCATCAATGTATTCAAGATCATTGAGATTATCGAATGTCCCAGCAGGATCGACCGCATGCCCAATTCACATCCGGCGGTCAAGGGTGCGCTTGATTTTCGTGGCAACGCCCTGGCGGTTATCGATCTGTCAGAGGCGGTAGGACTTCCAGCCAAAGAGTTTCATGATGAACTGGCGTATATCATCATCTGTGAGTACAACCGCAGCCTGACTGCTTTTGTTATTCATGCCCCGGAAACGCTTCTGACGCGCAGTTGGAGTGATATCCATAAACCAGAGGGTGTCAATGCAGTTTCGCTCGTTGCCATTGCCTATGCGGATAGTGGCGAGGCGATCATGCTGCTGGATATTGAAACGATTCTGTCCAATGTTGTCGGCATCGAGCGGGATCTTTCAACAGCTGCCATGACCGAAGCTGAAGGAAAAGGGAGCGGGAGGCACGTGCTTGTCGTTGATGATTCGCGAACGGCGATTATGCTGCTGCAGTCGGTGCTGGATAAAATGGGTTTCACCAATACAGCGGTGATGTCGGCTGACAAGGCTCTGGAATACCTTGGAAATGAACATGGCCGTGTTGATCTGGTTATCTCTGATATCGAAATGCCAGGCATGGATGGGTTTACCTTCACCCGCGCATTGCGGGAACATAGCGATTACAAGGATATCAAGGTCATCCTGCACAGTTCGATGAGTAACCCATCCAATCGACTGAAAGCCGAGCAGGCTGGTGCAAATAAGTTTGTGGCCAAATTTGATCCTGATTCACTTTCAGAGGAAATATTCAGTTTGGTAGAGGCTTAATTGGGAGCGCAATCCGACAAGGTGTTTTAACTATTCAGCACACCAAAAAAATAAATTTAACAGGGATGAAGGGGATAAAAGGGATACAGCAAAAACAAGATAAAATCTTCAAATTTTTGGTTTAAATCCTTACGACTTAAAGGTCTGATGGTTTTATCCCCTTTATCCCTGTAAAAAAGCCTTTAAGTTTAATTATTTTGATATTACTGAATAGTTACGAGGGGTCATGTATGAACATAACCGATGAAGAGTTGATTGAAGAGTTATCCAATCGTTTCGCCCAAAGCCGCAAGGCTTTTTCTGATTTGAGCGTGGTTCACGGCAAGTTGCTTGAAATGAACGAAAGACTTGAACGATCTGAATCCCTAAAAAGTAATTTCCTTTCAAATATCCGCAACGAAATCAATAATCCGCTCAACTCAATTATGGGACTGGCCGGGCAGCTTGCAATAGTCGGAGCCGGGAATGAAGATGTCACATCCATCTCTTCGTTGATCGGGGCGGAGGCCAACCACCTTGATTTTCAGCTGCGCAATATTTTTATGGCGGCAGAACTGGAGGCAGGAGAGGTCAATCCACACTGCGTAAAGGTTCATATAGCATCCGCACTTCGTGACCTTGTCGATTCCTTTCTGCATACCGCAGCAAAGAAGAACGTGTCGCTGGATTTGGTCCTGCCAACGGTAGAAGAGGCTCATATAGCCGTTCTTGATGCTGAAAAAATCCAGATCATTGTCTCCAATCTGTTGTCAAACGCGATTGAATACAGCCACAATGGCGGTACCGTCGAAGTTTCATATTCTGTTGACGGTGAAGGAACGCTGCAAATTTCTGTTCAGGATCATGGTGTCGGCATTGCACCGGAAGACCAACAGCGGATATTTGACCGTTTTGTCCAGTTGGAAACAGGAACTACCCGCTCTCATCTTGGACACGGTTTGGGGCTCAGTATTACCAAGGCACTTGTTGATCTTCTTGAGGGGAACATCCGTCTGGTCAGCTCACTTGGCGAAGGAACATGCTTTACGGTCACAATCCCACCCTGCTCGATTTTGGACGACAAAGATTCATTTTCAGAAGCCGGCAATCTGTTCCTCTTCGATGATATGAGTGAGGCATAGAAAAACGTGGGCAGTGAAGAGCAGATAAATAAGCACTTCCTATTCCCCGGCACTATCTTCGCCGATCCCCTTGAATACCAGATCAGCACCGTGCTTGGTTCGTGCGTTGCCGTTTGTCTCTGGGATAAAGTGGTCCGCCGTGGGGGAATGAACCATATGATGCTGCCCTTCTGGAATGGTGAAGGGTTGGCCACGCCAAAGTACGGCAACATCGCCATGGAAAAGTTGCTGGGCAAAGTCTTGTCGATCGGGTGTCATCGTGAACATCTGGTTGCCAAGATTTTTGGTGGGGCCAATGTTTCCGGTACAGGGTTGGAAGTATTCATGATTGGTGACCGCAATGTCACTCTGGCACTGCAGATGTTGGAGGAATTCAGGATTCCGGTTGTTGCCAAAGATGTTGGCGGCAGGGTTGGCAGAAAGATTATTATGAACAGTGAAACCGGTGTGATTTTGGTCGGCAAAGGAAAAAGAGCTTAGGTACATATCTGGTCAGCAAAGGTCTATCAATGCTTAAATTTAATAGCATCAGAAACAAACTCATTTTTTCTATCAGCCTATTTATAGCTCTGCTTCTTGTTGTTATTGCTGCGTGGACCTACGGCTATTTCCGGCACACGACACAAAAGCTGATTTATAACGAGCAGTTTTCCATGATTACCGGCATGGCAAAAGTGCTTGATGACAAAATTTATTCATCGCATATCGCACTGATAGCTGTTGCCAAGGTTGCTCCGGTTGATGTTGTCGATAATCAGCAGGCTACACAGAAATGGCTGGAAGATCGCGTTGGTATCCGCAGCATTTTCAAACACGGCCTGTTTATTTTTGATGCTGCCGGGAAACTGGTTGCCTCATCGCCAGTTGCGCCCAAACTTAATGGCTTGTCATATGCTCACCGTGAATATTTCATAAATACAATAAAAAATAATAAACCTCAGATTTCCCTGCCTTTCATATCCACCGTTAACGGCCAACCGATTGTCATGATGACATCAATTATTCACAATCCTGACGGTTCCATTAAAGGGTTACTGTGTGGCGCTATTGACCTTCAGGATAAGGAAGGGTTTCTCGGGTCACTAAGGAATGTCCGCTTTGGTTCGACTGGCTATCTGTATCTGTTCGCTCCGGACCGCACCATGATTTTGCATCCGGATCCAACCCGCATCATGAAGCGTGATGTAAAGCCGGGGGCAAATAAACTTTTTGACAGGGCGCTTGAAGGATTTGAAGGCTCCGGTGAAACAGTTAACTCCAGAGGGCAGCATTTTCTGGCCTCATTCAAACATCTTCAAAGTACCGACTGGATCCTGGCCGCCAACTATCCTGTTGCAGAAGCATATCAACCGATCACCAGTTTCAGAAATTTCTATCTTCTGGGAATGTTTTTTGTGTTGCTGGCGGCGATTGCGCTGGCCTGGAAGCTTGGATGTACAATTGCCGGGCCGCTGACAGGTTTTACTACGCGAATTAACGCTCTGGCGCAACCCGGCTCCGATAAAAGTCAACGGCTTGATGAAGGTCGCTCTGATGAACTGGGACTGCTGGCGGGTTCGTTCAATATCCTGCTGGATGAAGTGCAGCGGCGTGAGAAGGAGTTACATGCAAGTCATGAGAAATTCCGTGCAGTAGCTGATAATACTTACGATTGGGAGTATTGGAGAGGTACAGACGGGAGCCTTGTTTATATTTCGCCATCTTGCAAGCGCATCACCGGTTATAGCGCAGAAGAGTTCATGCAAGACTCCGAACTGATGTCCAGGATTGTGCATCCGGATGATCGTGACATGTTCTTAGAACATATTGAAGAGGTCTTTACAGCCGGCAGAACCAAGCAGGATTGTAATATGCATTCTTTTCGTATTATTGCCAAAAATGGAGAAGAATACTGGATTTCACATATTTGCCAGGAAGTCTTCGACATGGAAGGTGAATCCATGGGGCGCCGTGCCTGCAATCGCGATATCACCAAGAGTAAGCAGGCTGAGGAAAAACTACTCGCTTTTTCTGCCTTGATGGAACAGAAAAACGCCGAATTGGGGGGCGCGCTGATAGCAGCCGAGGAAGCTACCCAGGCCAAGAGCACTTTCCTGGCCACCATGAGTCACGAGATCCGCACGCCGATGAACGGTGTGATCGGCATGACCGGCCTGCTGCTTGATACCGACCTGAACGAAGAACAACGCCAGTATGCCGAGATCGTCCGCAAAAGCGGCGAGAATCTTCTGGGGGTAATTAACGATATCCTTGATTTCTCCAAGATAGAGGCCGGCAGGCTGGATATGGAAATACTCGACTTTGATCTGAGAACAACATTGGAAGATACGACTGAACTGTTGGCAGTAAAGGCTTCAGATACCGGGTTGGAACTGATCTGCCGGATTGATCCGGATGTACCGGTATATCTTAAGGGTGATCCGGGGAGAATCCGCCAGATAATCACTAACCTGGCAGGTAACGCCATCAAATTTACTCATGAAGGCGAAGTTGTCATCAGTGCGTCGTGCGAGTCAGAGCAGGATAATTTTGTGAAAATTCGCTTTGAAATTTGCGATACCGGCATCGGCATTCCGGAAGACCGGTTGGCAGCCATCTTCAATCCATTCACCCAGGCAGACGGTTCGACTACTCGCCAATACGGCGGCACCGGTTTGGGGTTGGCAATCTGCAAGCAGCTGGTAGAGCTTATGGGAGGCGAGATTGGTGTGGAGAGCGAAGATAAAAAAGGCTCCACGTTCTGGTTCACCGCTCAGTTTGAGAAGCAAGCCCCGGAAATTTCAAAATCCTTAGAGGATTCTACATACGTGGATATTTCAGGTACAAAAATTCTGGTGGTTGACGACAATGCCACCAACCGTATGTTGATGATTACTCTGCTCAGCGGTTGGGGGTGTCAGTACGAAACGGCCGGTGACGGCGAAACAGCGCTGGCGATTCTGCGCGAAGCGGCAGAACAGCATGATCCTTTCCGGGTCGCCCTGCTTGACCAGCAGATGCCGGGTATGGATGGCAGCCAGCTTGGCAGGATGATCAAGGCTGACCCGTTGCTGGAATCAACCCTGATGATTATGGTGACTTCTCTTGGGCGTCGGGGAAATGCCGCCGCTCTCGAAAAGATCGGTTTTGCCGGGTATTTGACAAAACCTGTTCGTCAGAATCAGCTTAAAGATTGCATTGCCCTTGTTCTGGGGAGGCTGGCAGGTAACGTGCCGAAACCAGGAATTGTCACGCAATATACTGTTGCAGAATCTTCGAAGCGTGGAATCCGCATTCTGCTGGCTGAGGACAACGTAATAAACCAGAAAGTGGCGCAGGCGCTGCTGAATAAGCTTGGTTACAAAGCGGATGTTGTAGCCAATGGCCTTGAAGCCGTCCGTGCGCTTGAGTTGATAAACTACGATCTTGTGCTGATGGATTGTCTGATGCCGGAAATGGATGGCTTTAAAGCTACCGCAATGGTTCGTGATGCAGCTTCTAACGTTCTCAATCACGCCGTGCCGATTATCGCCATGACCGCCAACGCCATGATGGGGGACCGCGAGGATTGCATCATAGCCGGAATGGATGATTATCTGGCAAAGCCTGTTAAGAAGGAGGAGCTGGCTGACGTTCTTGATAAATGGCTAAAGCCGGGCGTCCGTATAGTTTCTGCTGCGCAAAGTACATGTGATCAGCCGGAGGCACCCACACTTTTTAATGGTTCGGAACTGCTGGAAAACTTTGACGGTGATCGTGATTTTGCACGCAGCATATTGGATGATGCGCTGCAGGAAATTCCGGAAGAAATCGAAAAGTTGAAAGAACTTGCTGCGGGAACTGATATGCATTCTATTCGCCACCAAGCCCACTCGATGAAGGGTTTGGCTGCAAACATATGCGCACCCGCATTGCGGAAAATTTGTTTTAAAATTGAGACCGCTGCAAAAGATGGCGATGTGGAATCCGCGCGAAGGTTGCTGCTGGAGTTGGAGCGGATTGGCTTGTTAACTATTGAGGACGTCAGCAAGGGTTTCTAATGGTTGAAGGATGAACAATGGCAAATAAAATCCAGGAATCACCAAAAACCGAAATAATACGCATTGTAGCCCTTTACTCTTTATTTGGCGTGCTTTGGATATATTTGTCAGACTCTTTTATAGGTTTTGCCATAAGTGACTCTGCCGTCATATCCCGTTTATCAATTTATAAAGGGATTTTGTTCATCGCCCTCACTGCAGCACTCCTCTATTTTCTCATTGCCAGCTATGTCAAGAGAATCAGCTCTAATATACTTGAACTCAAACAGGCCCAAAAAAAACTTCAGGACAAGAATAACGAACTTGAGAGCTTTACCTATACCGTTTCACACGACCTGAAAAGCCCGCTGATCACAATCCAGAGCTATGCCGGTATGATTAAAAAGGATCTGCAAGCCGGCAATATTGCCAGGGCAGAGGGTGACCTCAGCAGAATTGAGGGTGCGGCGGCCAAAATGACATGTCTGATTAATGATTTGTTGCAGCTATCCCGCGTTGGCAGAATGATGAATGAGCCTTCTGATATTAACATGAATCGCTTGGTACATGATTGTCTGGCCCAGTTGACCGGTTCGCTTGAACTAAAGAAGGTTTCCATAGTACTGCAACCTGATCTTCCTGCTGTCCGTGGCGATGCGCAGCGTTTGTCGGCTGTGATGCAAAACCTGATTGAGAATGCCATCAAATACATGGGAGAGCAGGTTACGCCACGTATTGAAATCGGGGCACGGGTGGACGGCAAAGAAACTGTCTTCTACGTCAGTGATAATGGCGCCGGTATTGATCCGCTTCATCATGAAAGGGTATTCGGTCTCTTCAGTAAGCTTGATGCCGGCAGCGCTGGGACCGGTATCGGTCTGGCTCTCGTCAAGCGGATTATCGATATCCACAGGGGCAGGATCTGGGTGGAGTCTGAAGGGGTAGGCAAGGGAAGCAGATTCTGTTTTACGTTGTCAGGGGGAGAGGCATGAACCTTGAAAATTTAAAAATATTTGCTGTAAAAGCCAGACGCGCCGTCAATATGGCAGCTTTGCCGGTTGTGGCCATGGTTGTTGTGGCCGTTACTCTTAATTATGCTATATCCGCATTTTTCTTAAGCGATGCCGAAGAAAAAATCAAAAACATCCTGCTTTCTCACCGTGGACTCCACCAATATATCCAGAAGGTTATGCACCCCGCTTTTTACAAGGCAAGGGAGCAGGGTGAAATTTCTCAAGACTTTTATGCCCCTGAAATATTTTCATCTTCGTTTGTAGTTCGAGTTGATCACGGTTTTTATAATGAGGAGCTGAAAAAAGCGGGACTTCCGGAAATCTACTATAAATTGGCCTCAAATAATCCGCGCAATCCGGTTAACAAGGCCGACGAATTTGAATCTTCACTGATCAAAATGTTCAATGAAAACAGTGAAATAAGTGAATTCAAAAAAGTAGTAAACATTGACGGTAAAAAATATCTCTATTTCGCAATCCCGTTTCTCGAAACCAGCAATGCCTGTATCAGGTGTCATGGGAAAAGGGAGGATGCGCCGCAAGGGCTTCAGGCTCTGTATCCAGGGCAAGGAGGTTTTAACGAGAAGGCTGGTGTTTACAGGGCGATTGAATCGATCAGGGTGCCTGTAAGTGATGAAATTTCAACAGCCTTTATTCTTACTTGCTCGTTATCTGTTGGAATTATTGCAATGTTCATGCTGTTCTTTTTTAACAGACGCCTGAAAAGAACGGTGGATAAAAAGACCTATTCACTTGAAGCAGAGGTTGTGGAGCGTAAAAAAAAGGAAGATGATCTGGAGAAAAAAAATGCTGAGCTGGAACGGTTTGCCTACACGGTCTCACACGATCTGAAAAGTCCGATCATTACTATAAAGGGATTTACCGGTGCTCTGGAAAAAGATCTTTTGAAAGGGAATTATGAGCGGATGGCTGGTGATCTGAAACGTGTCAGCGATGCTGCCGACAGGATGAACGATCTGTTGTGTGACCTGCTGGAAATCTCGACTGTTGGCCGTGTTGTCAATACATCGGAAGCGGTGGATATGAATCTGCTGGTAGAAGATGTGCTGGCACAACTTGAAGGGCCTTTGAGAAACAGTGATATCAAAGTAACCGTACAATCTGATCTGCCGCCTTTATTCTGCGACCGGCAGCGGATGTGCGAGGTGGTTCAAAATCTGGTTGAGAACGCCATTAATTACATGGGTGATCAGGTCGACCCTCATATACTGTTTGGTGTGCGGGAAGAATCTGGTGTAAAAGTATATTTCGTTCAGGATAACGGTATCGGTATTGATGAAAAATATCACGAAAATGTTTTTGGCCTGTTCAACAAACTGGACGCCAAAAGCAGCGGCACCGGCATCGGCCTGGCACTGGTAAAACGGATCATCGAGGTTCATGGCGGGCGGGTCTGGGTGGAGTCGGATGGGGTCGGTAAGGGGAGTCGTTTTTGTTTTACGGTCGGGAGAAACTTTTAACTAGGGGGCAAGCGGCAAGGTTGAAACCATGACCCTTGGCCCTAATATAAAAGGAGACACATCAATGAACGGCGAGCCGTTGACTATTTTGCTGGTAGAGGACAATCCTGATCATGCCGAACTGGTTATGCGCAATATGGAGGATTTCCAGGTGGCTAACTCCATTATCCATGTCGAGGATGGTGAAGCGGCGCTGGATTGTCTGTACGGGCGTGGCAAGTATGCCGATCGTAAACTGTTCCCCATGCCGCACCTGATGCTGCTGGATCTGCGCCTCCCCAAGGTGGATGGTCTGGAAGTGCTTAAAGAGGTTAAAGGCGATGCCGATCTGAAGGCCCTGCCGGTGGTTATACTGACAACATCGGATGCTGAGCGGGACTCGGCAATGGCATATGAATATCACGCTAACAGTTATGTGACAAAGCCGGTCAGTTTTGATGAATTCAGCACGTTGCTGCGTGATCTTGGATTTTACTGGTTGGCATGGAATAAAAGACCGTGGTAAAGAGGTTTTTTTGTACAAAAGGATTTCGGCATGTTGACTGATAACTCCGCAGCGCCACTAATACTGATAGTCGAAGATGACATTAACCACGCCGAGCTTATTCTGCGCTCTTTTGATGATGCAGCGGAAGAATATCGTCTTGAGGTTGTCTCTACCATTACTGCTGCCAGAATGGCTACAGAAAAGCAATCTCCCGGCCTGATTATTACTGATTACAGATTGCCTGATGGAGATGGCAGTGAGTTGGTGTCCTTGGCCGCCGGATCGTGGCCGGTTATCCTGATGACGTCTCATGGCAGTGAACAGGTCGCTGTTGAGGCCATGAAAATCGGGGCTCAGGATTACATTGTGAAGTCCCCGGAAAATTTTGCGAATCTGCCTGGTACTGTCAAGTATGCATTAATATCATGGGCATTGTTAGTGGCCCGCAGAGAAGTTTCAGAGGCGGCAGTCAAAGCAAAAAAAGATTGGGAGCTGACCTTCGACGCAGTTCCTGATTTGATTTCCCTGATCGACACCACCCACACCATAACTCGCGCCAATCGTGCTATGGCTTTTCGTTGTGACTTGACACCGGAAGAGATGATAGGGAAAAAATGTTACGATGTAGTTCATGGCCCGGAATGTAATAAAGCGGATTGTTTCTGTACAGTTGCAATGCAGGATGGCTTGATCCACAATTCTGAAATTAAAGTAGCAAAGCTTGACGGCGTTTTTGATGCCACTGCATCTCCGCTCTTCGATGAAAAGGGCCGCATAACCGGCTGTGTTCACTTCATGCGTGACATTACCGAACGGAAGCGTGCCGAGGAAGAGCGTCAAAATCTGGAAAGGCAATTCCAGCACACGCAAAAGCTGGAAAGTCTCGGTGTTTTATCTGGCGGTATAGCCCATGATTTCAATAACATCCTGACAATTATTTTGGGCCACTGCTATATCCTGAAAGCACATGACAATTCGGAGGCTGAGCGCGATACATATATCGGGATGATTGAGTCTGCGGCTAACCGCGCAGCTGATCTCTGTCGACAGATGCTGACCTATTCAGGTAAAAACCCTTTGCTTCAGACCGAGTTTAACCTGTGGATGATGGTGGATGAGATTGTCAAAATGCTTTCCTCCGCCATCAAAAAGAATGTGAACATCAAGGTTGATATGAAGCGCGATCTGCCGATGATTATTGGTGACAGCAGCCAGATCCAGCAGGTGATCATGAATCTGATTATAAACGCCAGCGAAGCTATCGGAGATAATAACGGGACTATTACCGTGGCGCTGAAAAAGACCACAATTAAGCCAGATCAGCCTGAAATGGATTATTTTGGTAGTATGATTCTGTCAGGTGATTACGCCTGTCTGGAAGTTTCTGATAGCGGTTGCGGCATGAGCGAAGAGACCAAAGAGCGGATCTTTGAACCGTTTTACACAACCAAATTTACCGGGCGTGGACTCGGTATGTCCGCTCTTCTCGGCATTATCAAAGCGCATAACGGAACGCTGCAGCTGGCAAGCACTCTGGATGTCGGTACGATATTCAAGGTTTATCTTCCATTGACATTTGTTCAGGAGCATGTTGAAACCTCTTTGCCAAAAGATGTCGTTGAGTTGTCACTTTCAAAAGCAACGGTTTTATTTGTTGATGATGAGGATGCGCTGCTAAAAATGGGATCTACCCTGTTGGATGCAATTAATTATTCAACAGTAACCGCCTCCAATGGGCGCGAAGCGGTTGATTTATACAGGGTACGTGGCAGCGAGATAGATCTTGTCATGCTTGATTTGATCATGCCGGAGATGGGCGGCGTTGAGGCATACCATGAACTGCGCAAGATTGATGCCTTTGTGCCGATTATTATCTGTAGCGGCTATGATGTAGAGTCTGTGGCGGATGTTATCGAAGCTGATGAACGTGCCGGTTTTTTGCATAAGCCGTATAAGCCGGCTGAACTGAGCAGGGTGTTGAACAAAATGATAGGTGGATGAATATGCTGATTTGCCTTATTCTTTCCAATTCAGGTTAGATACCTGAAAGTTCCGCGTTTCTGTTCGTCCCTTGACACCCCTCTGCTTTTGCGGTAACTTGTCACGTCCTACCACAGGACACCTGACGTATTCGTCATTATCCCCAATATAAAAGGTTGTAAAGCATGAAAATTACAGCGGTTATTCCTGCCCGTTATGCATCTACACGTTTTCCAGGCAAGGCTTTGGCTGAAATTGATGGTCGTCCGATGATCCAGCATGTTTATGAGCGTGCCGCTCAGTCAAAGCTGATTTCTCGGGTGATAGTTGCGACTGATGACCTGAGAATAGCTGATGCTGTCAGCAGCATCGGTGGAGAATCTATCATGACCTCCACCGGTCATGAAACCGGCACTGACCGTTTAGCAGAAGTGGCTGCCGGACTCGACTCTGACATCATTGTTAATGTCCAGGGAGACGAACCGATGATCGACCCTGCCATGATCGACCTGGCTTTGCAGCCCTTCCTTGAAGAGGCCGATCTGCAGATGGGAACCGTCAAAACCCGCATCAAGTGCCTGCATGATTTCCTCTCCCCTAATGTTGTTAAAGTGGTGACTGATAACCGTGGCGATGCCCTGTATTTTTCCCGTTCTCCGCTCCCGTTTTTTCGCGATAAATGGAAAGATCTCAAAGATGATTCATTTTGCTGCGGCAAGCTGCTCTGTTATAAGCATGTCGGCCTTTATGTCTATCGGCGTGATTTTCTGCTGAAATTTGCTGCAATGCCGGCGACGTTTCTGGAAATATCTGAAAAGCTGGAACAGTTGCGTGCGCTTGAGAATGGCATTAAGATAAGGGTGGTTGAAACCGAGTTCGAGTCCATTGGTGTGGATACACCCGATGATTTACTTAAAGCTCAGGAACATTACCGTAAACTTTTAAAATAAGAACTTATTATTGATTCATATTCAGGAGCAGATACCATGAAAACCAAGTTTGTATTTATCACCGGCGGAGTTGTTTCATCGATAGGCAAGGGTCTGGCAGCTGCTTCGCTTGGGGCGCTGCTGGAGGCGCGCGGTCTACGGGTAACGATGCAGAAGCTTGACCCCTACATCAACGTGGATCCAGGCACTATGTCACCATTTCAGCATGGAGAAGTTTTTGTTACCGATGACGGCGCAGAAACTGATCTGGATCTGGGGCATTACGAGCGTTTTACGAGCGCTGTTCTTTCCAGAAAGAGCAACTTTACGACCGGCCAGGTTTATTTTTCAGTCATTACCAAAGAACGTCGCGGCGATTATCTGGGTGGTACAGTTCAGGTTATTCCGCACATAACCGATGAGATCAAACTCAAAATAATTGAAAATGCCAAAGGTGCCGATGTCGCTATTGTGGAGGTCGGCGGTACGGTTGGCGATATCGAATCCCTCCCTTTTCTGGAGGCGATCCGTCAATTCCGCTTTGACCGCGGGCCGGGCAATGCTCTGTATGTACATGTTACGCTTGTCCCGTACATCCGCACTGCCGGCGAGCTTAAAACAAAACCGACCCAGCATTCCGTTATGGAGCTGCGCAAAATCGGCATTCAGCCGGACATTCTGCTCTGTCGCTGCGAGCGTGATCTGCCGGAAGATATGAAAAAGAAGATCGCCCTGTTTTGTAATGTTGGCGAAAAAGATGTTATTCCGGTTGTTGATTCCGAACATATTTATGCTGTACCGCAGGCGCTTAACAAGGAACATCTGGATGATCAGGTTGTCGAGAAGTTGAATATCTGGACCAAGGCGCCGGACCTGACCAAATGGCAGGATGTTGTTGAAAAGCTGCGCCATCCGAGTAATGGGGAGGTGCGTATAGCGATTGTAGGGAAATATGTTGATCTGACAGAATCATACAAATCACTGGCTGAGGCGCTGACTCACGGCGGAATCGCCAATGATTGCCGGGTATCCCTGAAATATCTGGATGCTGAAAAAATTGAACGTGACGGAGCTGACGGACACTTTGAGGATGTTGACGGAATCCTTGTTCCCGGCGGTTTCGGTGAGCGAGGTACGGAAGGGAAAGTCATGGCGATCGAGTATGCACGGACGCGGAAGATCCCCTTCTTCGGCATCTGTCTCGGTATGCAGATGGCCGTAATCGAATTTGCCCGCAATGTTTGTGGTGTTAAGGAAGCATGTTCGAGCGAGTTCCGAGCAGATGGTGGTGAACCTTTCATCCACCTGATGGAGGAACAGAAAGCGGTTAACAAAAAGGGTGGTACCATGCGTCTTGGGGCTTTCCCATGCTCCATTTCCAAGGGGACGCTTGCCCATACCGCCTATAACGAAACCGATATTTCTGAACGGCACCGCCACCGTTATGAGTTCAATAACGCTTACCGTGATCTGCTGACAAAAAAAGGTCTTATCCTGTCCGGTGTCTATAAGGACAAAGACCTGGTTGAAGTTGTCGAAATAGCCGATCATCCATGGTTCCTTGCGTGCCAGTTCCATCCCGAGTTCAAGTCTAAACCGCTGGTACCGCATCCGCTTTTCAGGGCTTTTATCGCCGCATCACTGGCGCAGAGAAATAAGGGGTAAATTATGACGCGTGAAATTATTTCCGGAAATGTAAAAATTGGTAACAATCGCCCACTAGTCCTGATTGCCGGGCCATGTGTGATCGAAAACGAGGCAGCGACCATGCGGCATGCCGAGCGGTTGATGGCGATTTGCAACGGTCTTTCAATTCCACTGGTTTTCAAGGCTTCCTACGACAAGGCCAACCGCACCTCGATCAACGCCTATCGTGGTCCGGGGCTGAGAGAAGGGCTTGCCATTCTGCGCAAGGTCAAGGAAGCTCTGGGTGTTCCGGTGATCTCTGATATTCACTCAATAGAGCAGGTTGCTCCGGCGGCCGAGGTGCTAGATATTATTCAAATTCCGGCTTTTCTCTGCCGTCAGACCGATCTGTTGGTGGCGGCTGCAAAGAGTGGCCGGATTATCAATGTTAAAAAGGGGCAGTTTCTGGCGCCTTGGGATATGAAAAATGTTGCCGGTAAAATTGCGGCGAGTGGCAATGAGGACATCATTCTTACGGAGCGCGGGGTTTCTTTCGGCTATAACAACCTGGTGGTGGATATGCGCAGTTTCCCGGTAATGCGAGCTACCGGTTACCCGGTTGTATTTGATGCCACTCACAGTGTACAGCTCCCGGGAGGTCAGGGGGATAGTTCGGGTGGCCAGCGCGAGTTTGTGGAATATCTGTCGCGTGCGGCTGTTGCAACCGGCATTGACGGTATTTTCATGGAGGTGCATGAAGACCCGGATAAAGCGCTTTGCGACGGCGCTAACTCTATTCCGCTGGGTGAACTTCCAGGGTTGCTGAAAACATTGAAAGCTCTGGATCTGGTTATCAAGCAGAGGGCGACGGCATGACTGTTATAGAAGAGGCACGCAGGGTAATCAGGGTTGAAGCGTCGGCCCTGTCCGTTATGGCTGACCGTATTGATAGTTCGTTCGAAAGGGCGATTGATTTGATATTGGCAAGTACCGGACGGGTGATAGTCAGCGGTATGGGTAAATCCGGCCTGGTTGGGCAGAAGATCGCCTCCACCATGGCTTCCACAGGTACTCCGGCGTTCTTCCTGCATCCTGCTGAAGGGATCCATGGTGATCTGGGCATGATCATGAAGGGTGATGTCGTGATTGCCATTTCAAACAGTGGCGAAACTGAAGAAATCCTTAAAATTCTCCCTTCAATTAAACGTCTCGGGGCGCATCTGGTCGCTATGAGCGGCAATCCTGAATCAAATCTGGCCCGTTCAGGTGATGTTTTCCTTGATGTCTCAGTCTCGGAGGAAGCCTGTCCACTTGGGCTTGCTCCTACCGCATCTACAACGGCTACTTTGGCAATGGGTGACGCTTTGGCTGTTGCTTTGCTGGTCAGTCGTGGTTTTAAAGCGGAAGATTTTGCAATATTTCACCCTGGTGGATCATTGGGCAAAAAGCTGATCCTGAGAGTTGAAGATCTTATGCATTCTGGTGATTCTGTCCCTCTGGTGCAGGAAGATACCTTGATGAAGGAGGCTTTGTTCGTGATTACTGACAAGGGGCTTGGAGTTACCGGTGTCTGTGATGCAAACGGTGCTCTTAAAGGTGTTATTACCGATGGCGATTTACGTCGTTCGCTGGAAAAAGGTTTTGACATCCTCAATCAGCGTGCAATGGAAATAATGAAACATGGTCCACTGCGAATCAAACGATCTGAGCTTGCCGCAGCCGCTTTGCAGATCATGGAACAACGCGCCATTACCTCTCTGTTTGTTTTTGAAAATGATCAGAGTCAGTCTCCATGCGGTGTCATTCATCTGCATGATATTCTCAAGGCAGGTATAGCCTGATGAATGATAAACTTTCAGATATCCGTCTGTTCTTACTTGATGTCGATGGCGTGATGACCGACGGCGGTATTATCTATGACGGCAACGGACTTGAAACAAAAGTATTCAATGTCAAGGACGGGCATGGCATCAAAATGCTGCAGCGGCATGGGATTGAGGTTGGCATCATTACAGGCCGCACTTCGCAGGTAGTTGATATCAGGGCAAAAGAGTTGGGAATTGGGTTGGTTTATCAGGGGGCGCTTAAAAAACTTGATAGTTACCTTGATATAAAACAAAAAACCGGGTTTAACGACAGCCAGATAGCCTACATGGGGGACGATGTAATTGATGTTCCGGTTATGAAGCGTGTAAGTTTTGCCGCTGCTCCGGCTGATGCGCTTATTGAAGCCCGTAATGCCGCTCACTATATAGCTTCCTGCAGTGGTGGACATGGTGCAGTGCGTGAGGTATGCGATCTGATTCTCAAAGTGCGGGGTTTTTGGGATGAAGAAGTGGCCCGTTATGAATTGTAATTACTCCAGTTCTATAACTGATACAATCTCTGTGCCAAAAGCATTAACCATGCCACGTTCTGCTGGACAGTCCTACTCCCCGATGGTATAGTCCCTTCTAATTATGGTATCGCCAGTTTATATCAGGCCGTTGCTGGCACTTCTTGTTATGGCGGCAATTGTCGGCATTGCGGTTGTAGTTCTCCGGAATAGTCCTCAGGGGCCTGCTCCGGTGATGCCGACCAGTCAGCAGCTTCCCGACAACATTGATGTAACCCTTAAAAAAGCCCGGTTTTCGGAGATCCAGGAGGGCCTGGTAGTATGGGAACTCGTTGCAGAACGGGTTGATTACGATAAGGGTGGGAACGTGGCATATCTCTCGGATATCCGGATGGAGTTTCAGCGTACCCGGTCGCAGGGGGCGGTAACCGTTACGGCAGACAAGGGAGAGTATTCCAGTTCGGTTAAAACAGTTCGGCTTAAAGGTCATGTCCATGTTGTAACTGAAGAAGGAGCCAGTTTTGAAACCAGCTCCATTATATACAATGGGGTAAAAGCCCAATTTACTACGGCCGATCCGGTTGTCTTTCGGCAACAAAGATTACAACTCACTGCGGTTGGAATGAATCTGGGTGTTAAAAGTCAGCGTGCTCATTTCACCTCTTTGGTAGAAGCTACAATTATGCAAAACTAGGTGTAAATGATGAGATTACATGTTTTATGTATGGAGTTAATCTGTTTGTGTTGCCTGTTTTCTGCGTCAGTAGTTCAGGCCGCAACCCCTTCTCACAAGGATCGTTCCGGTTTGCCGATTACGGTTAAATCCAACGACATGACCGCCGACAATAAAGGTAAAACTGCGATCTTTTCCGGTAAGGTCGTTGCAAAACAGGGCGATATAACCATTTTTTCCGATAAACTTGTTGTGAGTTATGGGGATAAAAGCAGCGAGGTGGAAAAGGTTGAAGCGTTCGGAAGTGTCAGAATAATTCAGCTTAATAGAACGGGCTTTGCCGATCAGGCGGTTTATGATAGCCGCAATGGGAAAATTGTTCTAACCGGGACTCCCCGGGTTGTGCAGGGTAATGACAGCATAAGCGGGAAAGTGATTACCTACTATCTGGATGATGACAAGAGTGAAGTTTCAAGCGGAGGCGATCCTAAAGCACGGGTTGAGGCGGTTATTAATCCGCCAGCAAGGAAGAACGATGCCGGAAGCCGTTGATTCTTTGATACTCTGGACGAAATCCCTAAAGAAGAACTACGGTAGTCGTCAGGTTGTCTGTGGCGTAGATATCTCTATAACATCCGGATCCGTTATCGGATTGTTGGGGCCGAACGGAGCAGGTAAAACAACTACTTTTTATATGGTAGTCGGACTGGCACAGCCGGACGGTGGCCAGGTTTTTCTTGGTGATGAAGAGATAACAACGCTCCCGATGTACCAGCGAGCGCGCCTGGGAATCAGTTATCTTCCGCAGGAAGCCTCCGTTTTTCGTAAATTATCTGTGGCAGATAATCTGTTGGCTATTATTGAAACGGTTGAGCCTGATAAACGCCTTGGAAGGCAGAGAATGGAGCAGTTGCTGGAAGAGTTTTCCATTTCTCACATTGCACACTCGATGGGATATTCACTTTCTGGAGGAGAACGGCGACGGGTTGAGATTGCCAGGGCACTGATAACAAACCCTTCATTTATTTTACTGGACGAACCTTTCGCAGGGATTGATCCAATAGCTGTTTCCGATATCCAGGGGTTGATTGTTTCGCTCAAAAATAAAAATATTGGTGTCCTGATATCGGATCATAATGTCCGGGAAACCTTGGGTGTCTGTGACTCCGCCTATATTTTGAATGGTGGGATGGTGCTGGAGCACGGAACGCCGGACGAGATTGCAAATAGTAAAAAAGCCCAGGAAATTTATTTAGGTAAAGACTTTCGTCTCTGATTTATACTGTCACTAATAGTAGATGAATCCCCACGTCTGTTTTGAGGTCAATGTTTCATGGCAATGGAGATGCGTCAACAATTGAAAATGTCCCAGCAACTGGTGATGACTCCCCAGTTGCAGCAGGCTATCAAGCTACTTCAGTTGACTCGTATGGAACTTCAGGATCTTGTCGTTCAGGAGTTGGAAGAAAACCCGCTCCTTGAAGAATCTACCGGTCTTGATGAAATTTTAGAGCCGGACACACTTGAAGTGGCGGAGCTGGAGCATGAACCAGCGCAGGATATTGCTGATTTTCATGAGGTGGAAACAGGTGATGAAACTCTGCGCGACTGGGATAGCTACCTGGATGGCTATAACTTCAGCTCCGGAGAACAGCAGTACGGAGGCGAAGATGAGCGCCCCTCCTTTGAAAACCTGCTGACAAAAAAAGGTACCCTGATCGATCACCTGTTGTGGCAGCTTCACATGGGTCAGTATTCCGAGATGGATGTTCGTGTGGGGGAGGTAATCATTGGAAACGTTGATGATTACGGCTATCTGCGCGCATCTCTGCCGGAAATTGCAGCGGCAAGTTCCGCTACGGAAGAGGATGTTCAGGATGTACTCGAATGCATTCAGGAGTTTGATCCCCCAGGTGTCGCAGCTCGTGACCTGCGAGAGTGTTTGCTGATCCAGGCGCGGAACCTGGGTATGAAGGGGAGTGTTGTCGAAAGTATTTTGCAAAATCATCTGAGTGATCTGGAAAAACGAAACTACAAACAGATTGCACGTTTGTTGAAAGTTGATATAAATCAAGTTCTTGTGGCTTCCAAAATTATTTCCGGATTTGATCCACGCCCCGGTTCGTCATTCAGCACGGATGATGTGCATTATATTTCTCCGGACATATTTGTGCATAAGGTTGGTGATGATTATGTCGTAATGCTGAACGAAGAAGGGTTGCCCAACCTGAAAGTCAGCACCGAGTATGCAGATGCTCGCGGGAATGGTACTATAGATTCCCAGACGGAACATTATATCAGTGATAAAATGCGTTCAGCAGCCTGGTTGATAAAAAGCATTCAGCAGCGGCAGCGAACAATATACAAGGTTGCAAAAAGCATAATCCGGTTTCAACGTGAATATTTTGATCGTGGCATTGAGTATCTTCGCCCGTTGGTGCTGCGGGATATTGCTGAAGATATCGGCATGCATGAATCGACCATCAGCCGTGTTACCACCAATAAATATATGCAGACGCCCCAGGGATTGCTGGAGCTGAAATACTTTTTCAACAGTGGCCTTTCTACAAGTGAAGGGGATTTTGTCGCGTCTGAAAGTGTAAAAAACAGAATTAAAGAAATTATCGAAAAGGAAAATCCCAAGAAACCGCTTTCTGATCAAAAGATTTCCGAAATGCTGTCGGAGCAGACGGTGAATATTGCACGTCGTACGGTAACCAAGTATCGCGAAATGCTTAATCTGGGATCATCTTCTGAACGTAAAAGACATTTTTGACGAGCTGCCATATCGGCAGTCGTCCATTTCACAGCACCAATTACACAGGAGGTTTGTATGCAGGTAACGATGACATTCAGGCACATGGAACAGAGCGATGCTCTCAAGGCATATGCTGAAGAAAAACTTGAGCGTGTGACTAAGTATATTGATGCCCCGATTAATGTGCAGGTCTACTTTTCCGTAGAAAAGAAGATTCGCCACATTGTTGAAATTGTTATTAATTCAAAGGGGATCAGTACTAAAGCTTCAGAGGCGACTCACGATATGTATGCCTCTATCGATGCGGTCATCGACAAGATTGAGCGTCAGCTTGTTCGCTACAAGGAAAAAATTAAAACTCATAAGCCGAACGGTGATGAGCATGGCCGTCAGCTCTCTAAAAAGATTTTTGAGGCTGACAGTATTGAATCCAGCAGCGGTTCAGTTGTAATAAAAACAACCACTGAAACCGTTAAGCCGATGTCTGTGGAAGAAGCTGTAATGCAGATGGATCTTCTGCACAAAGATTTTATTGTGTTCACAGATGCCGACAGCAGTGAAATCAATGTCCTGTATCGTCGTAAAGACGGAAATTACGGACTGATCGAACCACATCGCGCCTAGAAAATCTAAGCCACCATGGAAGGTATTTCACTCTCAATACAGGATCTGCTGACTGATAATGAGTATGGTCTCGGCTTGACCCTGCTTGCCGGCAAGCAGGGTCTTATGCATCGTGTCTCCAGTTCTCGTATTCAGAAACCTGGTCTTGCACTGGCTGGCTACACCGAGCACCTGCATCCCGATCGGCTGCAGGTGCTCGGCAACACTGAAATATCCTACCTGCAACAGATTGACAATCGGGTTGGTGCAGAAAATCTTGCTGCGCTCTGCAACTATCCGATATCCTGCTTTATTGTTACAAAAAACCTGCGCCCTCCCCAGTTGCTTCTTGATCTGGCGGATTCCCATGCTATCCCGGTGCTTGCAACCGCCCATCAATCGTCAACTTTCATATCACTGATAACCAAATTTCTTGAAGAACGGTTGTTGCCAACGACCCATCTGCATGGTGTTTTAATGGATGTACTTGGGGTCGGGGTGCTCCTATCCGGGAAAAGTGGCATTGGTAAGAGTGAGTGTGCTCTGGATCTTGTGATTCGCGGCCACCGCCTGGTTGCAGACGACATGGTGTTTATAAAGAAGAAGATGCCGGCGGTGCTTGTTGGACAGGCGGAGGAGTCGCTCCAGTATTTGATGGAAATACGCGGTTTAGGTATCATAAACATCAAGGATCTTTATGGTGTCTCTGCAATCCGTGACAAAAAAATTGTGGATATTCAGCTGGAGCTGATGGAGTGGGATGAATCCCATGAATATGATCGACTGGGCGTTGACGACCGCACGGTCACTATTCTCGGCATTGAGATACCGCATATTGTTATTCCAGTCAGGCCAGGTCGCAATCTTGGTTCAATTATCGAAGTTGCCGCTCGTAATAACCTGCTGAAAGGCATGGGATATCACTCGGCCCGTGATTTTCAGGAACGACTCCTCAAGCGGATCGAAGCCAGACCCCTTGGGGACGAGGTAGAGTAAGGTATGCGCGTTATAATCATAACCGGTATGTCCGGTTCCGGAAAATCCACGGCAGTCAGGGCCCTGGAAGATGAAGGCTATTACTGTATAGATAATCTACCGGTACGCCTGTTCAAGCGTTTTGTTGATCTGATCGGTAAATCTGGTGAAGCCTACAAAGGTATTGTACTTGTTGCTGATATCCGGGGGCGGGAGTTTTTTAAAGGATACGAAAGTGCCTTTCACAAGATTATCGGTTCGGGGCATACGGTAGAGATCTTTTTCTTTGATGCTCTGGATGAAATTCTGGTAAGGCGCTTTTCTGAAACGCGTCGCCGGCATCCCGCTGATGATAACTGCACTGTTTCCGAAGGTATTGGTATTGAACGTGATCGTCTGAGCGGCCTTAGGCAGATTGCCACCAGATTAATAGACACTTCCGAGTTTACGGTGCACCAGCTTAAAGATTTCATCCTGAGAATAGTCAGGGGTGAGGAGCAGGAAAGTCAGCTTGTAGTGGAAGTGCAGTCATTTGGATTTAAGTACGGTGTGCCGCTCGAATCCAGCATAGTTATGGATGTACGCTTTTTACCGAATCCGTTTTTTGTACCTGAATTGAAAGAAAGTTCAGGTCTTGATGATGCTGTTCGTGATTACGTTCTTGATAATGTTGTTGCGGCACAATTTCTTGATCACTTTTTTCCGCTTTTGGACATGCTGTTGCCGGCACACCGTCAGGAAGGTAAATCTTATTTAACAATTTCGATCGGTTGTACAGGTGGTCGTCATCGCTCTGTTGCTATAGCAGAGGCAACTGGAATGCACTTGCAGGAAACGTGGCCCTCGGTGCGAATTATTCACAGGGATATTGAAAAGGGGCTTAAATGATAGGATTAGTACTTGTTACCCATGCCGGGTTGGCGACAGCACTCAAGATGTCAGCAGAAATGATTGTCGGATCGATTGAATGTTGTGTGACTGTTGAAGTTGGTTCCGATGAACAGGCAGATGATATTATGGCTCGGGTTGTGGCTGCGGTCGAGGCGGTTAAGTCAGGTGGCGCCATTATTATGACCGATCTTTTTGGCGGTACGCCATCCAATATGGCAATGTCTTTCTTAAAAGAGGGGTGTATTGAAGTTGTTACCGGAGTAAACCTTCCAATGCTGATTGAATTCTGTTCCCGCCGCGAACGAAAGTCAGTCGCCGAACTTGCTGTGGATCTGCAGCGAACCGGTCGCGATGGAATTATTGTTGCCGGAGAACTGTTGAAGTAAATTCTTGAAGTGAATTTTGAAATGACATGCACTTTATCTAAGGAAGCCCGAACCATGCTCCAAAAAGATTTTTTGATCATAAATAAATTAGGATTACATGCTCGTGCTTCGGCTCTTCTTGTGAAGACTTCCAGTCGTTTTAATGCTGACGTCAAGCTGGCAAGAGAGGATGTGGAGGTTAATGGAAAAAGCATCATGGGAATTATGATGCTGGCAGCCTCCAAGGGTTCAACAGTCCGCTTGACCGTTGTCGGTGCAGACGAAACTGAAGCTTTTCAGACCATAGGAGATCTGATTGCCAATGGTTTTGGAGAGGAATAAAATGCGGACCTTCTCCGGAATCGCGGCTTCGCCCGGGATTGTCATGGGGAAGTTGTGCATCATTGACCGTAGTCGATCGATCGTGCCAGAGTATTCGATCCCCACAGAATCGGTCTCCCATGAAACAGCCCGTCTTGAACTGGCAATCGAAAATACCCGTATTGAGTTGGAAACACTTAAATCCCGTCTTGCTGAAACAAGTGGTGAAGACCACCTCTTCTTCATTGAAACCCACCTGATGATACTAGCTGATGAACGCCTAGTATCTGAAACATCAGAGATCATTAGAACCGGCATGATCAATGCGGAAGGTGCCCTGCGTCGAACCCTGCACCGCTACCACGAAGCATTTGCAAATATTGATGACCCGTATCTTCGTGAACGCATCAGCGATGTAGAGACGGTTATTGAACGGGTACTGCGCAGCATGAGCGGCGAAACTGCTGAACCGTTACCGCAGGCTGACAGCAAGATGATTATCGCTGCACACGATTTGTCTCCCGCCGACATGCTTCAGATCAATCGCAGCAGTGTCCTCGCTGTCATAACCGAGATTGGCGGACGAACGTCACATACAGCAATACTGGCACGCGCCCTTGATCTCCCTTCAGTTATGGGTGTTGAGGGGATAACGGATCTTCTTCTTGATGGTGCTCCTGTTATCGTAGATGGAGTATCCGGTACAGTAATTGTTGATCCGGATCAGGAAACATTTCAGTCTTCACTTCGTCGGAAACAGCATTACGAATATGTTGAATATGAACTTTTGAAGACTGCTGATCTTCCGGCAATCACCCTTGATGGCCACCAGATGCATCTGCGCGGAAACGTCGAGATACCTGAAGAGGGTGCTTCTGTTCTTGCGCACGGAGGGAGCGGAGCCGGTTTGTACCGTACCGAGATGCTTTTTATGAACCGGTCATTTATGCCGGATGAAGAAGAGCAGTTGTTGATATACCGTGCAATGCAGCAGGCTATAGCACCGCACCCTCTAACTATTCGGACTCTGGATGCCGGAGGCGACAAGCTACTTGAGGGGATGGACCAGGCCGTGGAGCTCAACCCGGCCCTCGGTGTACGGGCGATCCGATTATCACTAAGCATGCCGGAAGAATTCAAGAAGCAGTTACGGGCAATTTTAAGGGTAAGCGCTGACGGACCGGTTAAAATTATGTTCCCGATGATTTCCGGGATGGAGGAAGTCCGCAGAGCTAAATCACTGCTTGAAGAAATCAAACTGGAGCTGGCCGCCTCCGATATTTCGTTTGACAAAGAAATTCAGGTCGGCGTGATGATTGAAATACCGGGAGCCGTTATCCTGGCTGACCTGCTGGCACGAGAGGTTGATTTTTTCAGTGTCGGCACAAATGACCTGATTCAATACACCCTGGCAATAGATCGCAGCAACGAACAACTCTCTCATATGTATCAACCGCTTCACCCTGCTGTGCTGAGGTCTCTGCGCCGGATTGTCCAGGCCGCTCATGGTGCCGGAATTCCTGCCTGCCTCTGTGGTGAAATGGCCGGTGACCCACTCTATCTGCCGGTTCTGCTGGGGCTTGGCTTTGATGAGCTATCAATGGGTGCAGGATCTCTATTGCGCGTTAAGCAGATTCTCCGTCGTTGCACCTTGGAGAGGGCTGCTGCTATTGCCGAAGGTTGCTTTGCCTTTTCAACTGCGGCGGAAGTAGAAATGTATCTGAAATCCCAAATTACCCTTGATGTAGCCGAAAGTATCGACTGATGACACCACCCTTGATTTATCCATTTTTTGCATTTGTATTCGGCATGGTTGTCGGTTCATTTCTTAATGTCTGTATCTGCCGCCTGCCGAAGAACGAATCGGTTGTTTCTCCACCTTCGCATTGTCCCGGCTGTTCATATCAAATCCGCTGGTATGATAATATCCCTCTGTTGAGCTATCTGCTGCTGCGGGGAAAATGCCGGGGGTGCGGCACCCATATATCTCTGCAATACCCGCTGGTCGAGCTGCTCAATGGGGTTCTGACCATGTTGCTTTTTCTCCGGTTTGGTCCGACACTTACCTTTGCAGCACTGTTTTTGCTCTGTTCGGCACTGGTGGTGATCACCTTTATCGATATTGAACACCAGATAATTCCTGATGAAATATCGTTATCAGGGATTTTAGTAGGTTTTGTACTGTCATTTTTTTTGCACGGACACAGCTGGCTGAATTCACTGCTTGGTATCCTCCTTGGAGGTGGCAGTTTACTGCTGGTTGCCTACTTGTACCAACGGCTGACCGGTAAAGACGGTATGGGTGGAGGAGATATCAAGCTGTTGGCGATGATGGGCGCTTTTCTGGGATGGAAGGCCGTGCCGTTTATTATCTTTGCCAGTTCACTGGTCGGATCAGTGATTGGTGTCTCCATCATGCTGTTTCAGAAAAAAGACACTAAACTGGCGATTCCTTTTGGTCCCTACCTTGCGTTTGCTGCAGTACTTTATATTTTCTACGGGAAGTCGCTCATCCGCTGGTACCTGGGTCTGAGTGGTTTTTATCAGGGGTAGCCATGGCCCGTTACCGCCCCAGCCTGACCATCTCGATACTTGCTTCTCTAGGGCTGCTGCTGATATTAACCTGGCTTCTTTTCAGTCTGCTGACCTTCAAAACTGCTGCAAATGATCTGTATGCCCAAAAAGGTGAACATGCCCGCACGCTGCTTAAGGCTTTTATAAGCCTGCTCCCCGATTCAATTCCGACTTATCCGGAAGGATTCATATCTCCTGACTCACAAGCTGCCCAATATATTCAAAAACTTTCCGAAGAGTCCGCTTTTGGACGTCTGACCCTGCTTGACAGGAATGGCAAAGCTATATTTAGTGCCGGTAAGGAGGGGAATGATCTGTACTCTCCATTTCAGGGGCTTACAAAAACGGCTGATGGGAGTTATATCCTACCTGACGGAGGCGGACTGGTGCAGATCACCGCAGTCCTGCGTTACGGGGAGGTTGTTGGTAAAGCCGGCCTGCTTCTCTCCCTGGCTCCGGAAAAAGCCCGGTTGGATAGATCCAGGCAGATGTTGATGGCCTATTTTGCGCTGGATTTTATTTTATTGCTAGGTCTGGGCTCGTTTGTTCTGTCGCGGATCGTTGTCAGTCCGATTAACCGTTTATTGACAGCTACGGAAAAAATTACCGGAGGTCAGTACAGCCAGCGGCTCATTGTGTCCGGGAGTGCCGAGCTGGCTAAGCTTGCGACCGCTTTTAACGAAATGGCATCTGCTTTATCGGCGAAAGATCTTCAGGTTACTGAGCAGATGACCGCCCTTGAGAAAGCAAATTCCGATCTGCGCCAGGCTCGGGAAGAGACGCTTCGTACGGAGAAAATGGCTTCTATCGGTCTGCTGGCCGCCGGTATGGCACATGAAATCGGAACGCCACTCGCATCTATAATGGGGTATGCAGAACTTTCTGCCGGTGAACAACCGGAAAATCCTGCTATTCAGGATTATTCCCGGCGTATTTCAGAAGATTGCTCCCGGATTGACCGGATTGTAAGGGGATTGCTTGATTTTTCCCGGCCACGAGCGCCAGGCGGAGAGGATGCCGATGTAAGAGATGTTGTTCTTACGACTATTGACCTTATGACGCAGCAGGGCGTCTTCAAACAATTAAATCTGAGTACTAAAATAGACGAGGGATTATTACCAGCAAAGTGCGATCAGCACCAGCTTCAGCAGGTAATTATCAACCTGCTCCTCAACAGCCGTGATGCAACTCCGGTTGGCGGTGCAATAACGGTCAGAGCACGGCAAGATGGCGCTCATATCCGCCTGGATGTTATTGATAACGGCAGCGGCATTACTGATGAATCTATGAAGCATATCTTCGATCCGTTCTTTACCACCAAACCACCAGGCAAGGGAACCGGTCTGGGACTGGCAATCTCCGCACGGATAATTGAAGGTTTCGGAGGACGCATCACGGCAGCCAGCAAAGTTGGTGAAGGGAGCTGCTTCAGTGTATGGCTGCCGTTGGCACGAGCGGAACAAGGGGAGGAAACGTGAGTGTTAGTCAGCATATTCTGATCATAGATGACGAAGAAAACATGCGCTACATGTTGTCAGTCATGCTGGCTCGTCAGGGATACTGTGTAGATAAAGCGGCTGATGGATCAGAGGGCCTAAGTTGTCTTATGAACAACATATATGATTTTATCCTCTGTGATATACGGATGCCGGAAATGGATGGTAAAACTTTTCTGGTGAAGGCACTGGAAGAACATGTCGCTGCCCCGATCATTATGATGTCGGCCTATGGAACCGTTGAAGTTGCTGTCGAATGCATGAAACTGGGTGCCTATGATTTTATTTCGAAGCCGTTTAAAAAAGATGAAATAGTTATGGTGCTCAAAAAAGCCGAGGAGCGGGAGCGACTTAAAGAGGAAAACTGCCACCTGAGGGACGTTGCAACAGGGCAATTTTCCTATAGCGGAATTCTTAGCCGCAATATCAGGATGCAGGAAATCTTCAGCCAGATCCGCAAGGTCGCTGATATGAAAACGGCAATACTGGTACTTGGTGAGTCAGGCAGCGGAAAAGAACTGGTTGCCCAAGCCATTCATGATAACGGCATCCGGTCACAAAAACCCTTTGTAGCGGTAAACTGCGGCGCAATACCGGAAAACCTCCTTGAAAGTGAATTGTTTGGCCATATCAAGGGTGCCTTTACCGATGCGTCGGGTGATAAAGCCGGACTTTTTGAACAGGCAGATGGTGGCACACTTTTTCTGGATGAAATCGGCGAGATGCCGCTTGCTCTGCAGGTCAAACTGTTACGCGTTTTGCAAGAAGGTGAGATCAGAAGGGTAGGCGACGCCGTTACCAGGAAAGTCGATGTAAGAGTGATATCTGCCACGTCACGTGATTTATCGGCTGATGTAGGGACCGGGCGTTTTCGTGAAGATTTGTACTTCCGGATAAATGTGTTTTGCCTGGAGTTGCCACCGCTTCGTGATCGAGTAGAGGATATTCCTGTACTGGTGGAACACTTTCTGAGGCGCTACGGGAGTGGTAATGATGCTCAAACGTTTCGTGTAGAACCGGATGCAATGCGCCGCCTGATGGCACATCGCTGGCCGGGCAACGTACGCGAACTTGAAAATGTCATCGAGCGTGCCTGCATTCTTTGTGAGGGCGGCCGCATTACCTCTGGCTGTCTGCCACCGTCGGTTTGTTTGCCTGATGATGGCTTTCAGGGAGAACTTGATGCCGATGAAAATCTTTCAATAAAAAAAGCTGAAGATATTATTGAGCGCGACCTGATTCGTAAAGCGCTTGTCAAAACATGTGGTAATCGTACTCAAGCTGCAAAAATACTGGAAATCAGTCATCGATCACTGCTTTACAAAATCAAGGAATATGGCATAGAGTAATCAAAATTAAATCCTGAAAGGAATTTACATGCTGAAAGAATTATGTATTGCAGTAATGTTCACAATTGTCCTTGTTTCCTCATCTTATGCCATGCAAAAGGAAGGTTGCGGCGGTGATTGCACTTCGTGCCACAAGCTGTCTGAAAAAGATGCCGGCGAACTGCTCAAGAAGATCGGTGTTGACGTTAAGTCGGTCAAGCAGTCCCCCGCACATGGACTTTTCGAGCTTCTTGTAGAGAAAGATAGCAAACAGGGTGTCGTTTATATCGATTACGGCAAAAAACATCTTATTCAGGGTATGATCGTCAATATTGAAACAATGCAGCAGGTTTCGGCCCATGCTCAGGATCTGCCACAACCGAATCAGCCTACGTCCCTCGATGTCTCAAAAATACCGGTCGACAAAGCGGTGGTCATTGGTAATCCCAAAGGCTCTAAAAAAATCTATGTATTTACTGACCCTGATTGCCCCTACTGCCGAACAGGCCATGCTGAATTGAAAAAACTGGCAAAGATCGCTCCCGACGTCGCAATTCATGTCATGCTTTTGCCGCTGCCGATGCACCCCGCTGCCTACGATAAATCGAGAGCTGTGCTTGAAACAAAAAGCATAGACCTTCTGGACAAGGCCTTTGAAGGCAAAGAGATGCCAAAGCCAGCCAAGGATAGCAGCAAAAATGCGATTGATGAGATCATAAAATTTGCTAATGATAATGGCATTAATGGAACTCCCACCATGGTTATGCCGGACGGTGCTATACAAGTTGGCATGCGAGATGCGGAAACAATGAAGAAGATGCTGGAAGGGAAGTAGATCTCTTAATGCCGAAATTGAGTCACCTTTTAACCCCTAGCTATGAAAACTTTGCATAGCTAGGGGCTTTTGTTTGTCCGCTTTATTGTATTTTTTGCATAGTTTAAGCTATTGGTTTGTAAAAGCGTTGATAATTCAAGCTTATAGACGCTGTTTTGATTATGGCACTCAAATTGCTGATATTAGGTCGGAATAAATTAAGGTAGGTATTTTAAATGCGACAATATTTAAAAAATGTTGGAAGACTGTCAAAAAGTAGAATTGATTGTTGATGGGGTTTGGGGTTGAGGTTGGTTTGCAGGTATTGTATTTGTTACCTTTTATGTTGTCATAATACTGGATAAGTATGGGCGGTGCCGGTTTTATGGGCTTGATAAAAAATAAGATTTGACGAGGTAATTTATGAGGATTCTCAGACTATTATTTGTTGTGGTTGTCATGGCACTAAGCTCGTCTTTCGTCATGGGGGCAGGCAGTGTAAATGTTTTTAACGGTATGATTAGGAACATAAAAGGACCAGATATGGTGGTAATATTAAAAAACGGCTCTGAGAAACAGCTTAAAATTGATAAAGATACAAGAATATTTATAGGTAGTGAACGAAGTCCTTACTCCTTTATAAAACCGAACTCTATGGTTGAAGTGTCTATTAACAGCGATGGGAAATGCCTGCAAGTAGTTGTACAGGAGGGGCCAAAATGAAACGATCAATATTTTCAACAATTATATTCATTATAATTACGCTTGTACTGTCGCACAATTCTTTTGCCGACCCAGTATATCCTCCCTATAACAGAATCACCTCCATAACTCCCGCCCACGGGACTACAGGCCTATCTCTCGCTTTTAATGTTGAGATTGTTTTTGATAGAATTATAGATTCCAATACTATTACTAACAACATGAATAGAATTCAATTGTGCAAAAATGGATCCAACTGTAAAAATGCTGACACGATAACATATAATACTACAACACAAAAAGCCGTTGCATCATTTAGTGGTCTTAGCAACAGCACAGAGTATGATGTTTTCCTTTCCAGGAGAATAAATTTCTGGTCAACGCTTGCTAATGATTGGCGATCTTTAACTGATGGTACTGATTGGGATAACCAGCATAAGTTCACTACTATTTCTGATGCAGTTCCACCAACAGCCCTTTTGATAAATCCCGCCTCTGGAGCTACAGGCATTGCCCGTACGACCACAATTAGCGCAACTTTTTCTGAGGAAATGGATACAAGCACCCTTACAAGTGCGAATTTTTATATTGATAACGGAGTTACCCCGGCGGCAGTAAACGGAATTACCTATGATACAACCACAAAAACGGTAACTTTTACTCCTTCCAGTCTGCTGAACTACAACACCCTCTACACAGCCACAATTACAACCGGTGTTAAAAGCACAGTCGGAGCTGGTGGTTTAAATATGGCTGCTAATAAGGTCTGGTCATTCAGAACCTTGTTGCCCGACACCACAAGGCCAACCGTTACCTCAATATCGCCGGCAGACGGCGCAACTGACGTACCGGTTGCAAGTACAATTACCGCAACCTTTAGCGAGGCGATGACTCCGTCCTCTATTACAGCTGCCGGGGCGTTTACCCTTAACAATGGTATCACCGGCACCGTGTCGTACAATCCTGTCTCATGGGTTGCCACATTTACACCTAATGTTGCAACTCCCTTTTTGCTCAATACCCTTTATACTGCAACCATTACAACAGCAGTTACTGATGAGGCAGGCAACCAGATGCTTGCAAACAAAGTCTGGTCTTTCAGAACTACCGGTAACTTTACTGTAAACAATGTGCCGCTTAATAACTATTGTCAAATACCACCCTTTGTCACCAGTGGAGCTAATGCACTCAAGCCTAACGTACTGCTGATTGTAGATAACTCCGGTTCCATGTATGAATTTGCTTACAAAACCCCCGGTAAAGGGGGAGATACTTCTAATTATGACGAAAGTTACAATTCTAATACAAACTATTACGGATATTTTGATAGCACCAAGATGTATTCTTATGAAACATCCAACGGGCATTTTTATGTTGATGGTGCAAAGGTCCTGGATAAGACATCATTTTGGTCGGGTAACTTGCTCAACTGGCTTACAATGCGCCGGGTAGATGTTGTTCGTAAAGTTCTTGTCGGTGGTAAAACCCAGCCACGTTCAGCTTCCGTGGCCAATTATCTTCTTGTGTCTGATGACCCGGACCGAGATTACTACAAGAAATATAATGGCGTTTATTACAAGATTAAAGATGATTTAAGGGTTTGTACGGGTTCTGGCTGCGGTACAGCTGCAAGCTCCTATAACATGAAAGTTTATGTGGGAGATCAGATGCCTCAGGAGGGACTGCTGCTAAAGATGCAGGATCGTATTAACTTTGGAATTATGAACTTTAACGAGGGGTACAGGTTCGAGGATGGTTATAATTCAGTCCGGGATGGTGGCCAAGTTACGGTGGACCTTGGGGCTACCGGAACCAACCTTATAACCCAGGTTGAAAATACTGATCCATCGACATGGACGCCGCTTGCAGAAACATTATACGAGGCCATACGTTACTTCCAGGCCACTGATAGTGCCTATAACGGAGGTACCTATTCCGGTAAGGATCCAATCACTGCAAACTGTATGAAGAATTTCGTAATGATTTTAACTGATGGTGAGTCGACAAAAGACAGGAACCTGCCTGGTACCAAATGGACAGGTACGGATGCGGTCAGCAGTCCCTACGGATTTAATGTTAAAACATTTATGGACAGGATAGCCACCAACGAAGGTGCAACAAGCAAGTGGGATGTTAATCTCAACAGCAGTACGGGAACCTGGTACCTGCCGGGTGTTGCGCTGTACTCCCACACAAAAGACCTGCGCAGTGCAACTGTAGGCAAAAGCAACCTTCCGGGCACCCAGAACCTTACCATTTATTCAGTGTTTGCCTTTGATGATAGTGCCGATGGAAAAAACCTGCTCAAGCTTACATCGAAGTATGGCGGTTTTGAAAACAGCGCAATGACCGAGACCAGTGTTCCCTCATCAGCTGCGCAGTGGGACGCCAACAACGATGGAATACCGGATACATACTTTGAAGCGAGTAGCGGAGATGCTTTGAAAAGCGAGCTTGAAAAAGCATTTAACGACATTCTTTCGAAGGTTTCATCAGGTACTTCTGCTTCCATTGTCAATAACAGAGGTGAAAGTGGCGCAAATCTCTTTCAGGCGGTTTTTTATCCGAAGAAAAGTATCGGTGGTCGCGATTTGAACTGGATGGGAGAGTTGCAAAACATGTGGTATTATCTGGACCCCTATCTGGGCACCAGTTCTATCCGCGAAGATACCAATAATGATAAAAAACTGGATCTAAGGCTTGATTATAAAGTTAATGTTGATTATGACACCACTAAAAATCAGACCATTGCTAACTGGTATGAGGATACAACTGGAAACGGCACTTTCACGTTAGTAGGCACAGGTAGTCCTGATAATATTCATGCCCTGTGGAAAGCCGGTGCGCTCCTGCATTACCGGGACCCCGCTACTCGTAAGATATACACAACACTTGGCAGTTATAACAGTGGTTATCTTAGCAACACAGTTCCTCTTGCATCCGGTGCAACGAGCGGCTTGACTTTATTTGATACAACGCATGGAACAGATATTGTTTCTCTGGATTATGCAAAAGCAAATATTCCGAGTGCAAGCACATCGGCAAATAATTTGCTTAATGTTGATGCCCTTACGACTGCCAACAAGGTTATTGAATATATTCGCGGTGTTGATTATCTCAGCGACCCGCTTTACAGAAGCAGAACTGTTACTATAACCTATCCAAACACTGCCGCGACACCCCTGAACACAACCATAACTGATAAAACATGGAAGCTGGGTGACATCGTGTCTTCAACGCCTCAGGCGCAGACATCCAAACAATTACAGGCATATGACAGTTCTTATAAAGATAATAGTTACTCACTGTTTTATGGATCACTTGGTTATTCATCCAATAACATGGTTTATACTGGAGCGAATGATGGAATGCTGCATGCTTTCAGAGTAGGACAGGTAAGTAAAACCAATTATAATGCTGCAGTTCCCAACAGAATTGCAGAAATTAAAAACCTTGATAACACGTTGAACATCGGTGATGAAGAGTGGGCATTTATCCCGCAAAACGCCCTGCCATATCTGAAATACCTGCCGGACCCTACATATAATCATCTTTTTTATGTTAACAACACGGTTGCTTTACTAGATGTGAGCATTAACAAGACAGCACTTGATACAACATGCACTCAAGCTGAATACTGGAAATGTAATAAGAAAACGACCTATTCAAATACGACCACTAAAACTTTGAATATTGACGAGACTAGCTGGCGTACCGTTCTTATTGGCGGTATGGGATTTGGAGGTTCAAGCCGTGACAAGAACGGTTATTGCAACAAAAGTGATGGCACAACGCCTACAAGTTCTGCACAGGAAACAAGATTGGATTGCGTTAAATCACCAATACCCGGTTCAGGCCTGTCATCATTTTTTGCACTTGATGTAACTAGTCCCCAAACCCCAAAATTCATGTGGGAGTTCTCTGATGCTATATTGCCGGACGCTGACAAGGGTCTTGGCTATACAACTTCCGGTCCGGCTATTGTTCGCATTAGCACAAAAAACCCACTGGCCGATAATTATGGTAGCGCAGACACAACCAAAAATGGACGCTGGTTTGCCGTATTTGCCACCGGGCCTTCAGGGCCGATTGATACCTCATCGCATCAGTTCATGGGACGTTCAGACAACGAACTTAAAGTATACGTTGTCGACATTCATCCCGATATGAGCGGAGGGTGGGTAAAAGGTACAAATTATTGGGTGCTCCCTTCTGGAATTGCAAATGCATTTGCCAGTGACTTGACTGATAGCGTTATTGATGTTGATAGATGGAACTCATCATCTACAAGCTACTACAGTGATGACGCAGTTTATATCGGTTATACCAGGCCCAAAGCCAGCACTAATCCTGTTGAATGGGCTGATGGTGGTGTGCTGCGGTTGTTGACAAATGATAGTCTCAACCCTTCAGACTGGTCACTTAGTACAATGATTGACGGAGTTGGTCCCGTAACGTCATCCCCAACAAAACTTCAAGATCGAAAATCTGGAAAAACATGGGTATTTTTTGGAACCGGGCGCTATTTCTACAAGACAAGCAGTGGCACAGATGACCCGGATAATCAAAGATACATTATGGGCATTATGGATACCTGTTATGATGGCGTAGCAAATACTATGAACGCTGGGTATAAAAAGGTAAGTAATGTATGGACCAAGCAAGGTTGTGGAGTGACAGCTGCAGCTACTCTTGGGTTATCAGATCTTCAAAACCAGTCTTCAACAATAATATCTACCCTTCCATCTGCTAAAAAGGGGTGGTACATTGCACTAGACCCCTCAGGCGATTACGCCCTTGGTGCACAAATGACCACATCAGCTTATAAAGCTGAAAGGGTAGTTACCAATACAACCGCTGCCTTTAACGGTGTGGTGTTCTTTACGAGCTTCTTGCCAACTGATGACATTTGCGGTTACGGCGGAAGTACACTTGTATGGGCCGTTGATTACTTGAACGGTGGCACACCTCCCGCATCTACAATGAAAGGCAAGCTGTTGGTTCAGTTGTCAGGTGGTGAGTTTGTAGCTATTGACCTTGCAACAGCATTCAAGGCAAATGGTGATTCCACTCAGCAAACACACGGAGATCGTCGAATGAAAGCAAGTCTTGCTGGTCACGGAATTGCCGGTAGTCGGGGTGGCAGTTTGCAGAGTGCATCTCAACCAATCCGCAAGATTCTCCACATCATGGAGAAATAATATGAACAGTCGTGGTTTTTCTATAATAGAGTTGGTCGTAGTAATAGGGCTGTTAGCTATTATGCTGTCTCTGGCGACTCTTGACTTCGGTTCCTGGCAGCGCAAGTCAAGAGTTGAAAGGTATACCAAGGAGCTGTTTAGTGATATTCAGGATGCCAGAATGAAAGCAGCGTTTACCAAAAAGGTTCAACGCCTTGAATTTGGGGCACAACAGGTTGTCTTCAGAAGTTTTTCAAGTGAAGGAGATGTCGGAGGTACTATTGTAAAAACAAAAAATCTTCCACTTGCTTTTACCCGAAATACAGCTGACCTCATTGATTTTGATACAAGAGGGGTTCTGAGTAATCCAATTGTACAGGTCCTTTGCTTCACAACAACCGAGGATGCAGCATACGATGCTTTGATAATTACACCAGCCCTTACCAGCATGGGTAAGGTTACCAACCGGGGGAGTGCCTGTGCGCGGACCAATGTTACGCAAAAATAAGGAAAATATAAATCAGAGTGGCTTCACACTTATTGAGGTAATGGTTTCTATTATTATTCTTATGGTGGGTCTCCTGGGGATGTTTCAGGCAGTAAATCTTGCCCTGGATAGAAATCTTGAGAATCAGCTTCGACAGAAAGGAATAGCTGTTGCTGAACAACAGCTGAACCAGCTTAAAGGGCGATCATTTAGTAATATCACAGGCAACACCAGCAGTTCAGTGCGGGTAACCAGCGGCTCAGTCTTCAAGAATATTTCTGTACAGAGGCAGATAGACGACTTGGCAACTTCAGAGTCAAAGACAAAAAGGGTTTCTATCCGAGTATGGTGGAATTATCGTGGCAAGCCGTATGAACATCAAACCGTTTCTGGTATAGGAAGTACTGAACTTTCAACCGGCAATTAATGAGGACAATGGAAATGTCTGGAATTTTACGTTCAAATAGGGGCTTTACACTGGTTGAAATGATCATAGTTATGCTGATCTTTGTCATTGTGATCGGTATTACTGGCGATGCTTTCAATCGCATAGTATCCAAAGCTCTTTCTCTCACAAAAACAGCAGAATCAAATATTTCCGGCATCGTTGGGCTTGAGCTGATGCGTGTCGATCTTGAAGCGACTGGCTATGGTTTGCCATGGTCTTTTTCACAAACAATCGCTTACGATGAAGCGGCTGATGCGCCTGGAATTGCACTAAATGATGATGGTAGAACCTATGCTTCTGACGCTACTCAAGATAATGTGCCACGCCCCATTATGAGTACCAATAATGTGGTGTCTGCTGACCAGGCTGTTGTTTTCAATAGTTCAGATGTGCTTGCTGTACGTGGGCAGAGCGTTGCCACCAATGCGGCATCAAAACGCTGGACCTATATTGAATCTGCAGTTTTACCAAATGTCAATCCTGCACCCGTTCGTTACACTTGGTCTGGTGATAATCTTGTAGCAGCTGACAGAGTCATACTAATTAATCCAATCGCAAATCTAAAGCCAGCAAATCAGCTTGTTGTAAATAGTTCTACTGGTTCTTGGACCGCACCATTTAATAATTACACTACAATCGGTAAGCCTCCCGTGTATAATGATGCCGAGAAAAAATCGGATGCTTACATAATCTATGGGGTCAATGGTGTTACAGATCTCAGAATGCCGTTCAATCGTGCTGATTTCTATGTGCGTCGCCCAGCATCAAGTGAACAAGGTTGGGTAAGGTTGCCACAGCGATGCAATACATCAACAGGAGTATTGTTCAAGGGAATTGTGGGTCATACAAGTGGTGTCTATGATGAGTTACCATTGCTTGAATGCGTATTAGACATGCAGGTAGTATATGAATTACGGACTGCTGGCACTACAATGCAGACGGATTCAAACGATATAAGTACCTTGACCCCTAAAGAGGTCCGTGAACAGGTGAAAGCGGTGAAAGTGTATATTTTGACCCATGATGGTGGACGAGACAATAATTATACCTACCCGAATGCTACGATAGGAGTTGGGCCTGGTGACGGCATTACGTCGGGAACTGGACGAACATATGATTTCGCTGCAAATGGCGTTGCTGATTGGCAAAATTACCGATGGCGTGTTTATCAGATTGTTGCCCGCCCTCGTAATCTCACTGGCAGTATCTCACAGTAAGGATGGTGGTTAGTGAAATTTCTTAACAACGATAAAGGTATCGCATTGGTGACGTCACTCATGCTGACCCTGCTTACGCTTACTATTTCAATGGTGATGCTCTACATGGTGTTGCAGAGTACCCAGATGTCAGGGGCACATAAACGCTATAAAAATTCCCTTGATGCTGCTGTTGGTGGTGTTGATATTGTAACCATGGATGTGTTGCCGTATCTGATAAGTTTTGCTGCTGACCCAACTGCATCAACTCTCATAAGCCGATTGAATGCAAGCATGAACTTGTCTGCATCCACAGGAGTGTCTGACGCTTGTCTTCAGGCAAAACTTACAAGTAAGACATGGGGAGCAGCGTGCGGAACTGCCAGCTCAAATATAAATCCAAAAGATGCACCCGATATGACATTTACGCTCGCGTCTCAATTTGTCGGTTCAGTCGGTTACAGAGTATACACAAAGATAATATCCACAACGCCTGGTTCCACCGATATCAGCGGACGAAATCTTGAGGGACAGTCAACAACCGGCGCACCACCTGGAGATGTTGGTGCGCCATATTTATACCGGATTGAGGTGTCAAGCGAGAAGAATACAAACCCCTTAGAGAAGGCCAATTTGTCAGTTCTCTATGCTTACTGACGGGAATAAAATTTGACTTTTGTACTCTGCTTAAAGTATAAGCGCATCGAAGCTTAGACATAATTGATATACGATAATACTAAACCATTCGCGAGAATGGGGCGGAAAGCCTACAGGGTCTCACAGAGACAGCCGGGTTGCCGAAATATCCTGAAAAGATATAAGGCCCCGGTTTTTTTGTGCCCATGATTAGTGTGATAAATGTTTCAATTGACTTGATGAATACAGCTCCAGTTGTTTCAGGTGAACTAAATTGTAATAAATAATCACTGCTTTTCTAATTTTATATATAATTATGCATAAAGTTGTTGACAAACGTATTATTTGATGTAAGAGATACCATGAAGTTATAATTTTTCATGGGATGCTCGTATGAATGCCTTAAACAAAGTAAAAATAATTCGCGAGTCGCGCCTGATGAGCAAGTCTGAGCTCGCCAGAAAAGCAGGTGTTTCAACGTTGACTGTTGATCGTATAGAGCGTGGAGAAAAATGCCGCATGGAAACCAAGCGAAAGATTATTCTTGCATTGGGATACAGTCTTGAGGACAAAAACAAAGTATTTCAGGATCAGGAATAACGGGACTGGATATGTTTCTTTTTAAGAAGAAAAAAGAGGTCGTAGGTATAGATATCGGGTCTAGCTCCGTGAAGGTAGTACAGCTCAAGGACAACAAAGGGTCCTTGCAACTACTGAATGTGGGCATTTTCCCATTATCTCCAGAGGCTATTGTTGATAACACGCTGATGGATAGTTCTTCAATTGCTTCTGCCATTAAAAATCTTGTTTCAAGTCTAGGAATTAAGATAAAAGACGTTGTTTGCTCCATATCCGGTAATTCAGTAATTATCAGGAAAATAGTTCTCCCTTCGATGTCGCAGGAAGAACTCGAAGATCAGATTTCATGGGAGGCAGAACAGTACATCCCATTTGATATCAATGATGTGAACATGGATTTTCAGATTTTATCTCCTGATGGTAACGACCCTTCCAAGATGAATGTCCTGCTTGTTGCCAGTAAAAAAGATATCATAAACGATTACGTTTCAGTGTTCAGCGAAGCCGGAATGCAGCTCTCGGTTGTTGATGTGGATTCATTTGCTGTCCAAAATGCTTTTGAAGCTAATCATGATTATAGCTCTGAAGATATTCTGGCTTTAGTAAATATTGGTGCCAGTATAATGAATATCAATGTTATTAAAGATGGCCTTACGCTTTTTACCAGAGATGTCCAGATGGGCGGCAATCTTTATACTGAAGAAATTCAGAAGCAGATCGGGTTGAGCAGCGAAGAGGCTGAGACAGGTAAGCTTCTCGCGTGTGAGTCCGCTAATGCACCACTTAGAAATGTTATCTTGAAAGTAAACGAAACTCTTACTCAGGAAATTAGACGTTCACTTGACTTTTACAATTCAACCGCAAATGATGATCGTATTTCACGTGTTTTTGTAAGTGGTGGTTGTTCAAAAGTTTTTGGCCTTATCGACTCTATATCTGAAAAAATCGGTTTGCCGGTCGAAAAGCTTAATCCATTTGCTAAACTGCAATATAATGAAAAAGATTTTGACCCTGAATACCTTCAGGAAATTGGTCCTTTTATGGCGGTACCGGTTGGACTTGCTATAAGGAGGGTAGGGGATAAATGATAAAAATAAATCTTTTACCCATAAGAGCAGCCAAAAAAAAGGAAACCGCGATTCAACAGCTTATTATAGCTGGCATCGTAATTGTACTTGTTGCACTGATAGTAACATCTCTTTACGCAGTTAAGAGAGTACAGGTTACAGCTGCCAAAGACGACATAACCGAGGCAAACAGAAAAATAAGCGAGCTCAAAACAAAAATAGGAAAGCTTGAAGAACTTAAGACATTGAAAGAGCAGGTAAAGAAGAAGTTGGATGTTCTTGCACAGTTACGAAAAAATAAGACAGGTCCTGCACAAAGATTGGCTAGTTTAAGTGATCTTACTCCTGGACAGTTGTGGCTTACGAATTATACTGAATCTGCTCAAGATGTAAAAATATCCGGTGTTGCCTTTACTGAAGAACTGATTTCTCAATTTATGAGGGCACTTGAAGCTTCAAGTGATTTTATGGCAGTTGAATTAGTTGTTTCTGAACAAACAGTAGTTGCCGATACAAAATTAAAGAAGTTTGATATAACTATGAAGTTGGAGTCTGCAGTTCTACAGTCTTCAGTTGCTCCAGCGGTGAACAAATAATGCACATCATTCAGGTGGTCTGAATATGGATCCTAATGTAGAAAAAATTCTCAAGCTTCCTACAAAGCAAAAAATTATGATTCTTGTTTTGCTTTCTGTTATCGAGGCGGCTGCTTTAGTTTGGTTTTTGTATCTTCCAAAATACAAAGAGCTTGATGGGCTCAAAGCGGAACTGACAAAGTTGCAGGGGGAAATTAGCGAAAAGACAAGAATTGCTAATAATCTACCAAAGTTGCAAGTAGAATATGAAAGGCTGAATCAAGAGTTGGCACAAGCTTTAACTGAGTTGCCAAACTCTAAAGAGATTCCATCTTTGTTGACAAGTATCACCACCTTAGGGAAGAATGCTGGTCTTGATTTTTTAACATTCCGTCCCAAGGCTGAGGTTCCTAAAGATTTTTATGCTGATGTACCGGTCGATATAATTATTTCCGGGTCTTATTTCAGTGTTGCAAATTTCTTCGCTGCGGTTGCAAACCTGCCAAGAATTGTAAATATTACAAATGTTGCGTTTTCAGATATCAAGAGCGTTAATAATCGCATGATGACCAAGGTTACGTGTCTGGCTACCACATTCCGCTTCCTTGATAAGAAAGAGATTAAGGATGATAAAAAAGTCGCTCCTAAAAAATAGTCATTACTCAAAGGTTGTTGTTTGTTTTATGTGTGCTCTGCTGTTTACGGCCTGCGATAAAAAACAACCACAATCACCTTTGCCCGCGCCACCTCAGCCTTCTAAAGCTGTAGTTGTACAGCCTAAACCTGTTCAAAAACAGGCAAGTTCAGCAATTCGTCTTCCTGCGCCACAGCTAAACCAGTTTGATTTCAGCACCAAAAAAGACCCGTTTAAGCCGTTTCTAGTTGTTAAGGCAGAATCTAAAAGCTCACCAGATGCAATGAAAAAAGCTCAACGGAGCTCTTTACCGATTCATAGTTTCGATGTAAGTCAGTTTAAACTTATCGGTATAATTACCGGCGGTCGTGGTAACCAAGCAATGGTAACGGACCCTGGTGGTAAAGGTTATGTGCTGAAAGTTGGAATGACGATTGGAAAGAATGAAGGTAAAATTATTGCAATAAATCCAACTGGCGTTGATGTTTTAGAGCAATTTAAAGATGATAATGGCAGGGTCCGGAAAGAAAATATCAAACTTACCCTTCCCAGGAAGCAATAAGGAGTTCCGTATGAAGTGGAAGAAGCATACATTGAGAATAGCTCTAATAACATTTTCCATTGTTTCAAGTCTTTTGGCGGTTTCACCAAATGCCGTTTGTTCCGCTGAACTTCGGGATGCCAAAAAGCTGTCAAGTATTGAATACATTATGTCGTCAGGATATGGTCCTAATACGGAATTGAAAATAAAGCTGACATCTCCTGCCACTTACACAAGTTACAAAACAATTAGTCCACTACGGCTTGTTATAGATTTATCACAAGTTACACAGGGGAATATTTCTTCACCGATAGTTATTAACAAGGGTAATTTCAAGACGGTTTCTGTTAGTCGTTTCGATACTGATGCTGGCGTATTAACCCGACTTGAAATAGAACTTGTAGATGATATTGAAGCTGTAATCTCTGCATTACCATCCAATCCCGGTAGCTTGAAAATTTCTTTTCCTGCATTAAGTGAAACTTCTTCTGTACCAAAAAAAGATACTGTTAAATCCACTGTTGCTGAAACAGTATCAACTGCTCTATCCGAGGCATTGCCCGCAACTGCTACGGATATTGTTTTCAGAAACTTGACAGATATTTCTGTTAATAAAAATATAATCACCCTTGCTCTTGATGGTTCAATTAACGATTTCAAGTCGTTCAGGCTTAATAAACCAGAGCGTTTTGTTGTTGATTTGATGAATGCGAGAAGTGTATTACCATCACGCTTACTGCCATTGAACGCTTCCGGTGTTGCATCTGCAAGAATCGGACTCTATCCGGACAAAGTGCGTGTTGTATTTGATTCTGTGAATGGATCTTTTCCTGAAGCAACTGCTGTGAAAAAAGATTCATCTGTTGTAATAACTCTTGATACAAAACCTGTTGATGAAAATGTTCATACGAAGTTAACTGCCACACGATCAGAAAAACCTTCAGAAGAAAAGAAAATTGTAGTTTCCAAGCCAGCACCTGTTCCTGCCGTTCGTGCAGAATCTGCGTCTGATGCTAAACCGGTCAAACAATCAAAAGTAAAAATAGAAGAACCAAAACCAGTCGCTGCTGATTTACAACTTAATAATACTGCTAATAAGTCAAAGCAAAAAACTGGTGTAGCGTCAATTGAAATGATAGATTTTCAGGTAGTTGATGGTATATCCAGGCTATCTGTAAAGATAAACGGTGAAATAGACGCAGAACCTCCTGTTAAAGCGCCAGGATATGTCACTTTAACAATTAAAAAATCAACTCTCCCCAAAAATCTCCAACGGTCCTTGGAAACGCGGTCATTTGTTTCTCCGATTCTGCGTGTAACACCATTGTTGATAAAAACAAAAAAAGGTACAGATACCAAAATACGTGTTGCCACTCGTGTTGACACTTCCTTCTCATATCGCCATGAAGGTGACATGCTTTTTATAGACTTCAAACATCCGGAAGGAATGTCTGGAGATAAGCTCATTGTTGATGCTGCTGAAAAGAAAAGCAAGCAAGCTCAAGCAAAAGCTGCACCTGTTGCTGATGCTGACATTCCAGCTGAATTATCACCAGTGTCAGAATCTAACGGCAAGCTGTCAACTGGTGCCACGCAGGGTTACAAAGGTAGAAAAATTACCCTCGAATTTGCGGATGCTGAAGTAAGAAAAATATTCCAGCTTCTTTCTGAAGTCAGTAATAAAAACTTTGTACTCGGCGATGAAGTTACCGGGAATATTAGTTTGAAACTAGTTAATGTTCCATGGGACCAGGCTCTTGATATTATCCTTGATACAAAAGGACTTGATAAGCGCGAAGACGGTAATATTATAATTATCAAGGGCAAAGGTAAGTTCAAGTCTCAAGCTGAAGAAGAGTTGGAAATTAAAAAATCAATTGCCAAGGGCATAGAGCTTAAAACAGAAATGTTCAGTGTAAACTACTCGGATGTTGCAGCTATTTCCAGTCAATTTAACGGATTAAAGAGTGATAGAGGGATTATATCTACTGATGCAAGAACTAGCTCCGTAATTGTAAAAGATGTTCCTCAAGCAATTGAAGATATGCGGAAGTTGTTAAAGCAGTTAGACGTTCCTGAAAAACAGGTAATGATTGAGGCCCGTATTATTGAAGCTACATCAACATTTACACGCAGCTTAGGAGTGAACTGGGGACTGCATTATCGTGACGGGTCTGGATCATTCATGGGTATCAATCAATTAGATACCAGTTTTGGTGGTTTGGCCAATGCAGCGCCGTCGAGCGGTCAGACTGGTCTGCCAGGTGCCGCAATGGGTATTTCATTCGGTAAACTTACCAGTAATGTTTCACTTGATTTACGTCTGAATGCTGCAGCCAGTGCTGGTTTAATAAAGATAATATCTTCACCAAAAGTCGCGACCCTTAATAATAAGGCCGCAAAAATATCACAGGGCCAGCAGATTCCTTATACATCAACAACTTCAGATAAAATTGAAACCAAGTTTATAGCTGCAACTCTTTCGCTTGAAGTTACACCACATATCAACGCAAACGGCACAATTGCCATGAAAATAGATGCAAAAAATGATGCCCCCGGTACTGGCAATCCACCACCAATTAATACAAAGCAGGCCACAACTGAACTATTGTTGAAAGATGGTGAGACGACAGTAATTGGCGGAATTTTTGTAGACTCGGAACAAGATGGTGATGATGGAGTACCGTTCCTGATGGATATTCCATTTCTTGGTAAAATATTTAGTTCAAGCACAAAAACCAAAACTAAATCGGAACTGTTGATTTTTGTTACTCCTAGGATTCTTGGATCGATCTAGAAAAGTCACAGGACTGAACTTTAGGTCGGTTTTTATGAGTATAGTTCTTGCTTAGTTATTAATTTATACAACGGAGTTTACTGATGAAAAAGATAATATTATTGTTATGTAGTATTATGATCTTGGTTTTATCTGGCTGCGGTTCTTCTGATGATACAAGTGGTGCTCTTACGATGACCGCGCTAACGTCTACTAACGTAGATACGACTTATACTGTTACTACCACTATAACATATGCACCTCCATCAGGTAAGTCAGCTCAGGGAGTAGAAGTAACTGTTGTCGGCGCAGTTGATGGTGTGAGTATATCTCCTTTAATTCACACATTAACATCTGGTAGTAATTCTTTTGCATATTCTTTTACTGTGGTGCAAGGAGTTGCATCAAAATATGTATCAGTAGATGCAAATATCGGCGGTATGAAAGCTTCATCTGGTATTGTGATACCTGCGATATAAGTGCACGAACGCTAATCATCCCTTTTGTTAAAATTTTTATTTGCTCCATTCTATGCTTTTAATAGGTGGGCACTTATATAGAACCCCCGCGGTATTTAAACCTCGGGGGTTTTAAATGTTTATGGTCAGAGAAAAGTGGATTGTGTAAATAAATTTAAAAAAAGAAAAGAGGGCGCAATGAAATGCGCCCTCTTTTACTAAGAAAAACAGATATCAAAAGAATTTCTAAAAACTGATAGCAGCCTTTAAAGAGTATATTGGACGGACCGCATATTCAGCCTCAGCCGTTATAGCGAACAACGGAATCGGCGAAAGTTTGAGGCCGCCGAAAACTCGCGGCACTGAGATGGTTTCGCTTGTCAGAGTCGATGACAACGATTTTAATTGCCCCTTTGCTTCACTGTTAATCCACATCATTCCGGCTCCGGCATATGGAGTTATAAAAACAAACCCTTTGCTGACCGATGCGTCAATTCCATAAGTCTGTAGTGCAAGATCATCGACACCGGCCAATTTTGTGTAGGTTGCTCGAACACCAACAGCCGGTGTCGCAGCGCTACCCTCTAAAATTGCTTTACTCAACTCCGCACCGTACAGTTTTATGTTGCTGTCAGGTACATACGAATACATTGCACCAACATCAATTCCAAAAGGCAGCCCTTTGCGAACCCTTAACTTGGGAATAACCAGATATGAAGGGGCATCATTCTGAAAAGCAGCATTCCAATAACTGCTGCTTTTGCTGATGCTAATAGTACTGAATTCACCACCGATATCAAAACCGGTAAGGCCGAGCGGAGCAGCCGGAGCCATATTTCTGTACCCGAGAGCAGCACCAGCCTCCTTGCTCAAATCTTTGAACTCTCCCTGGGTTAAGCCGCTGCTAAAACTGATGTCTGCAGCCAGCGCAGATGAAACTGTAAGGGCCACTGCCGCCGAAACTATTCCGCACAATAATGATTTTTTCATTTAAACCTCCATGAACTTAAGTTGACGCAGTGTATCAAATATGGTCAATGGCGGTCAATCTTCATATTCAGCCTGCAAGCACGTATAGAAATGTTATCAATTTTCTCTTGGTATATTACAGCATGGATGTTTACAAAGTATTGTCATGAAATAACTTAAAAAACCTGTAGAAATGTAATAAAATGCCGATGGATAACCAAGGAATATACTGACTGTTTAAAGAGGTTTGTGCGTGGCAAAAACAGTTGAAATAAAAATACCTGACGATATTGAATATCGCGTTATAGGCGATTTGTTCGGTCTGCTGATCGCTTCAGCCGGACTGCTGGCCGGAGAAATGGTTCGCCTGCGTAGTTTTGATTATTGGCTGAATGATATTGTGCCGTTGTTATTGCTGATATTCATTGGATTAAGGATGTATAGAAACTTTCTGTCTACCATGAATGCATATCAGGGTGTAACCCCTCCAGCCGCCGTTCTCCGTGATCGGAACATTAAAGAAGTCCTCAAGTCAGAACCAGCAGTTGTCGCACAGATTGCATCCAAAACCGGTTATACTGCTGAACAGGTAGTAGCTGAAGTGGCAAAGCGAATTGAAGCCCAGAAGGCAGATGCGCTCAAAAAGAATAAATCTCATACTTGACGGGTATTATGCCGGATCCAAAGAAACTGACTTTTGAAAATCTGGCTCGGCTGATGGAACGCCGCGGGTTGTTGTCTCATGACCAGCTCAAGGATGTGTTATCCCGCGGGAAGGCTCAGGAATCGCGCCTGTTTGCTAATCAACGTTCCGGCACGTCCCGCAGAACCCGTGCCGGTGACGAATTTATTTCTCCTGCCGAACTGCTCGCTTCATTCAATCTGGAAATAAATGGTTTGCAGGGAAACCTTCTCTCGGAAGATGCTATTACTGATGCACTTGCATCTGCAACCGGTCTTCCGTATTTTAAAATAGATCCTCTAAAACTCGATCTGCATGTTGTCACAGATCATATTCCACGCCCTTTTGCCCTAAAAAATCTGATAGTAGCCGTTGAGGATCAAAATGGTGTAATTACCGTAGCCGTGGCTGACCCCTTTAACGAAGCGATAGTAAAAGAGCTGGCATCAGCCAGGCGACTGGAAATCAGGCGTGTACTCAGCTCAAAAAGCGATATTCTGAAAATATTACGCGAATTCTACGGGTTTCGCGCATCAGTCATAGCTGCTGAGGCAGAAGCGTCTACATCAATAGATTTGGGAAACCTGGAGCAATTTTTTAAACTAAAAGGTCATCAGGAAATTGAAGGGACCGACAAGCATGTGGTCTCTGCAGTCGAGTTTCTTCTTAACTACGCATTTGACCAGCACGCCAGCGATATCCATATCGAACCAAAACGAGAAACCTCACTTATACGTTTTCGTATTGACGGCGTTATGCACAACATCCATGTTATTCCAAAACCTTTGCATGCACCAATTGTCTCACGCATCAAGATGCTTTCCCGCATGGATCTGGCTGAAAAACGCCGCCCTCAGGATGGCCGTATCAAAACCAACTTCAACAGCAAGGATATTGAACTGCGCGTATCTACCGTGCCGGTTGCCTTTGGTGAAAAGGTTGTCATAAGGGTCTTTGATCCGGACATCCTACTCCAGGATCTGGACAGTATGGGGTTTTATACCCGTGAATTATCCCTCTATAACTCATTTCTTTGTCGTCCGAATGGTATTATATTGGTGACCGGTCCGACCGGCAGCGGCAAGACAACTACCCTCTATTCCTCACTACGGTCGCTCTCTTCGCCGGAGGTTAATATTGTTACGGTTGAAGACCCGATAGAGATGGTTATGGAGGAATTTAACCAGATCGGTGTGCAGCAGGGCATTGGCGTCAGTTTTGACAGCATTCTGCGCAATATTCTCAGGCAGGATCCGGATATCATCATGATCGGTGAAATCCGCGATCGTGAAACCGCAGAAAATGCTGTTCAGGCTGCGTTGACCGGACACCTTGTGCTTTCGACTTTGCATACCAACGATTCAGCATCTACTATCATCAGGCTGCTTGATCTTGGTGTTCCGCCTTTTCTTATCTCCGCAACTCTGCTTGGTATTGTTGCTCAACGTCTGGTGCGAAAAATTTGTCCTCACTGCAAAAAGGTCCGTACACTTTCTCAGGATGAATGTGAATATCTGCAGTTGCCGGTAAAGCAGTATGAAGTATGGGAAGGAGATGGGTGCAAAGAGTGCCGTGGTACCGGGTACAAGGGACGCAGCGGCTTGTTTGAAGTTATGGATATGAATGACAGGTTGAAGGCGTTGGTGTCCGGTTCTGTTGAGCTTGCCATGATTGTGGAAGCTGCAAAGCAGGAAGGATTGGTCACTCTGCGTGAAATTGCTATTAACAAGATGCTGGAAGGGGTAACAACCTATGAGGAAGTTATTTCCATGACAGGTTGAGATTCAACCCAGAAACGGCAGTTGAACCGCCGAACACGCAGATGAACGCCGGTAAAACAAAGCATTTAATGAAAAAAGCAAACCAACCTTTTGGGTAAAACCAATATTTTACCTAAGCCTTTGATTTCTCGCTTAGAATCGCCTACTTCTGGCTGCGTGTATCGGCGTTCATCGGCGGTTAACTGCTTTTTTTAGGTTTAAACAACGATCAAATAAAAAAGCCGCCCATATTTGGACGGCTTTTTTATTTTGTCTGATTGTAACTATTTTACAGATTTTTTTGGAGTTGGTACCGGTTTTGTCGGTGCTGTTTTTTTTGCAAGACAGTTGGCAATAAAAATAAACTCATCCACATAATTCCGCACCCCATCGTTATTAAAATCGTGTAGTGGCGCTTTTACCGTACCAACCTCCTTTAAAAACCTGTTCCAACCCTGCTCGTCCAATGTAAGCTTGGTCTTTATAGGCGGGGTTACAGTAAGTGGGGATTCAAAATATTCATCACCGGCAATTATTGTTATGGTAGTTCTATAGGCAGCGATATCAGGCAAAACCACAATTATCCAACGACCAGTATTTTTCGCATCCTGTTTAAAAGAGATCAGTTTACCGCCATTCACCGCAAAGTTTAGTGAAGAATTTGTTTTTGATGGGACATCTACAGTGACGGTTGCATTGCTTTGGCCATTGCTTAATAATATAGCCGGTTCCTGATGGATATTTTGTGCAGTTTTTATATCAAAGAACGTCACCATTGTTGAGAACTTTTTATTGCCGCTATACAGCTTGAATCGCTCCAAAATCCCCTTGTATGCAACTATTTGTGATGTTTTACCGGTCTTTAACTCAGGGGTTGATTTGTCTGATGGTTTAGTCTGCTCTTCAGCAATGATGGACTCAGTTGACTCCCGGGAGAAGGAAGGAACAGCTGAAGAAGGAGCAGGCTGTGGTTCGGTTCGTTGCTGCATGTCTGTAGGCAGTGTTATTGTTCCCTGGATGGTTTGAGTTGTAGTAGTTGCAGTAGTAGTTGCTGCTGTGGAAGCTGTGCTGGAGGTTGTCGTAGTGCTTGGTTGACTGAACGGGATGCCTGGTGTCGTGATGATCTCAGCTGCAGCAGTCCCGCTTGAAAGATTGCTGCTGCCGGAAGAAGCAATAGCTGAACCTTTGCTGTCAATCATATCAGTTGTGATCGAAGTAATTCCGCCGCTCCCTTTTTTAGACGCAAAAGATATTGTCGCAATCTGTCCACTTCCAGAGAATGCACGCGTAGAGATGATTGCAATCTTGATGATGCCTGGTTGTGTGGTGTTTGCGGCGAGCATTGCTCCGGCGACCAGCCCACCCTGTGTGACTGTTGGTGTTGCCAGTGAAGCTGCATCATAGGTGACGTTGAGCTGAATGCCGGCAACACCGTCCATATTGCTGCCCAGGATTATGTAGTTCCCCGCACTTGGTGATGAGAAGGTTACTGATGCGGGAAAGGCAAATGTAGCGCTGAACATAACCAACAATGCTGAAGCAGTAAAAATATTTCGGAGATAGTTTCTCATTTGAACCTCTGATCATATTTAATGATGTTAGATTATGTTGTTCAGTATATCCGAGCATGTATATTGTTTCAAGCGTGGCATGTTGTATGATGACTTGCAATAACAGAACTGGCGGTTATGTCCGAGACACAACCGCCAGTAGAAGTTTATTGATGATTATTGTCTATAAAATAGTGCTGCTTGCAACCACTGCTGTTAAGCCAGTAACAGGAACTCCTAATTCTGGAATCGGATTGAAATTGGAGAGGATGAAGTCTGCTAGCACCGGATTAGCAGAAGCAGATAAGTTCAACACTACCGTAGCAAATTCACCTGCATTAAACCCAGCTGCACTGGTTGCTACTGCAAATTGCAGTGTACCCAAGGTTGCTCCGCTTGCTGCTACGTACACGGGTGTGATTACTGCCCCTGATTCTACAACACCGCTGATAGCAACAACAGACGCTGCTACGCTGCCGTCAGCATTTAATGCCGGAGTTACTCCGCTAGGCAGGGTTATTTTGATACCAATACCTACCATGCTTGTAGATGGCGTACCAGTGGTTGATAGTTTTAGAGTCACCGTACGAGGTGTAGGTGCAGCGCCACCGCCTCCGCCTCCGCCGCATGCGGCAAGGAGGCTTGTGATTAATATTAAAAGTAAATATCTAAAAGTTTTCATAGCGTGTCCCCTTCGGAAAGAAATATTGCTTACCATGTTGTTGCACCGATAACTCTGCGCAGAATTATTATAACGTCAGCAATATCAACTACCCCATTTCCAAGAGGTGTGCCATCTGATCTTAAAGGAGCAACATCGGCATGAAGCTGTTGTGTCGCTGACAAAGTATTTATACCAGCTACATGCTGAAAAACTGACAATGCATCGGCAATAGAAGGGGTGACTCCTCCCGGGACAATTATCCCATCATGAGGATTGGGATTTACCACTATTGTTGCTGTTGCTACGTCGGTCAGTCCGCTTAAATCAGTTACCACGAATCTCATCGTATGACTTCCAACCCCGAGAATCGATTTAAGAGCGTTGTATGAAATAGCCGGGGTGGAAGCTGTAAAGAATTCAAAGCCATTCTTATTATCAAGATCCCAGGCATAAGAGAGAACATCGCAGGCATCAGTGTCGTTTGCAGTACCATTAAGTGTCAGGCTACCATTGCCACGACCGGTAATTACACCGGTATTAACATTTAAAGTGTCAAAATCAACGGTATAGGTGGTTGCACCGGCAGGGTAGGCAAAGGTTGCACCAGGATAAACGACAGTTGCTGTCGGGGCAGCGTTAGTGCCAGTAACGGTTATGCTGTTTGTAACCTGAGCGATTTCACCGGTATTGCTATTTTCAACGGCCAATGTGACCGAGTGAATGCCGGGTGGAAGCTTGGTAGTGACAGTGTTAGTGGTATAATTTTTGCCATTAATTAACCATCTGCTACCTGTTATCGAGCCAGTGGCTGCGGTAGAGGTGCTGGTAAATTGAATGTCATCGCAACGGGTGAAGGGTGTCGCGGTACCACCGGGGGTAGTCAGGCTGGTAAAGCTAGCCGTGAGTGCTCCTGTTATTGTCACACTAAGCGGTGCCGAAGTGACGATTCCTCCCAAATTCAGGTGAACTCTTGCTGTAATGCTGTGTGTGCCTACGGTGGCTCCATTCCAGGTGAGTTCATACGGGCCGCCTTGCGGTGCGGCATCACTTCCAATGAAATTCGAACCATCAAAGAATTCAACTTTATCAATATTAACCCCACCAAGTCCGCTAATGGTTGCTACTAAAGGTATGCCAGCACCTGAAGCAAATGGCTGCACGCCAGTAGCAGTTACAGCTACAGAAAATGCAGGACTGACGGTTGCTCCGCCGTCAGTACGCACGAATGCGTACCTAGATCCTGCAGCATTGAAAGCTTCCAGCATGTAAGTGTCCGTGTGTACGCCTGCAGCGGCATGCGTGAAACTTAGATCTTTATTGGCCATCAGTCTGGTGGGATTGAGAGGCGTTGGTTTGCCGGTGGTGCCATCAATTGGAAATGCGCCGCCAGTGGAACGGTATACGTTAAAGCCGATTTCATTTTTAGGATTACGGTAAAGTTCAATATCAGGGTCATTGTAGACAACCGGAGTTCTGTCGTCCCAATTTAGCACAACATCAGGGCCTGATTGCGTTGCTGTGAATATTGTAAAGGGATCAGGAATCGCGGCCTCATACTGCAGTACAATCGGGCGCATCATGTCCATCTCTTCATGGCTCAGAATATGGCAATGCCAAACGTACTCCCAACCGAAGTTGTAAAGAATATTGGTAACCGGAGTAGCGACACCGTTAATCAGGCGTGCCTGACCGGTTTGCCAATCAACGCTGTTGAAGCCCATTGTTGAATCCAATGGAATGGCCGGATTCAGTGGACGAATACTGTTTGGTATGCCGAATGGAAGGGCTGGCGCACGTGGTCGTACGGCAACTATGGTGTCCATTAGTGGACTAATCTTGATGGTGTCTTTCCAGCCAAGTTCATTGGCTTCCGGCAAGGCAATCTGCCCATCCCAGCCAACCCTGTTGATTAGCTGAACATCAAAAATATGGAAGTGAATCGGGTGCGTATCAACGCCATTGTGAGATATTTTCCAGATCTGTGTGCCATCGGCAAGGTTTGTCGTGGTGCCACCCAAAAATGGATCTGAAACAACGGTACCTACGGTAACATTAATCTGCGTTGAGTTATTTATTGTTTCAGTAGGAAGGTCAGAGAAACCGTACAGAACCAACAGTGCATTGAGTGTTGTAGGGTTTGGCAACTGCATGGCCAAGTTTCCGCTCATACGTCCATAAACCGGGTCGAAGGAAGCACCTTGCTCGTCGTGGATCCCTTTTGGGTGCATCGGGACAATCACTTCTTCGCCGGCGAGAGTGACGAACTTCAGGTAATTGTCATTGATCTGAGAAACCCCTTCCCATGGGTAGTTAATCGGGAAGTTCGAATCAGGATATGCTGTGCTGTACGCGGGCTGCCCAACGATTATTGGCTCCTGTGCCCTTTCAAATAGAGTCTTGGTTTTACCCGTTACAGGATCAGCTGGGTTTATAATTGGAACAGCTGGTGCTTCTGATGTAAATTCTTTTTCCAGCTTAGCCTTGTCGAATGTGTAGGGGCCATCTACTACACTTCCGGTGGGGCGAACAATAACCTGCATAATGGTACGGGTGTTAGGAGCATACCCGACCAGTGGGCCAGTGCCACCCTCCCAAGCTCCAGTGATTTGGTTGAAAATTCCGCCGGTACCGTACCCACCGGAATCGCGCATATCCGGAGCTCCGGTGTAGTAGTCGTAGCCGGGTACTCTGGCTGGCCAGGCGGCTGGAGCATCATTGTAGAGTATCAGCGTTTTTCCGGCATGTGCGCTGAAATCAACAATAACATCAGCCCGTTCAGCAGGCCCGAGAGCAAGACCGGTTTTGTCGACAACGCCGACCCAAAATGCTGTTGGGTCAGTTATATAGGTTACCGGTTGAGGTTCACGTACTGTTGGAGCCGGCAGGAATCCACCTTCAGTGCCAATCTGCAGAAAGCTTGGCCCTTTGAAAGCAGGATCAGGTACACCTCCATCTCGACCGTCAACCGGCCAGTCAGCCGGCCAATTGTTCAGTGCGGCAAGCTCAGCAGATGCTGGCAGCATTTTTACTTCTGTCAAACGTGATGCTGGACGTGTATCGGGGCTTATCTGCGCCGGATCTGCCTGATAGAAAGACAGATTCCAAAACCTGTCGCTGGCTGCATTCAAAATGCGGAAGCGATAAGCCCTAGGGTCAACTGACAGGGTAGGAAATGCTGTGCCGTTGACAACAGCTACATCCTGAAATGCCTCCATTCCCATGGATACGTTTGGTGTCCCAGGAACTTTATCAGGTTGGCCAGGTGCTTCACAATCAGCAAGTACAAACTGATTTGAACTGCTACACCTTTCGTCATAGTAAGGGTTGGAAATTAATCCTATCTCTACACTAGTGGCGGGGTAAAATAACGGGCCATACATCCAGCGACCGAAGGGGTTTACTCCGCCTGAGCCGGCCAGTGGATTCTGGGCTGGCATATAGACATGAGGCATCCACAGGTCGCCTGTTACTGGTGGCCGAATGCCACCTGAAAGAGTGCCGCTGCCCCAGTTCCAGAGGGGATCGGTAACTCTTATTTTGGGTGTAGCTAGTCCTGAAACCGGATGAGATACTGTAGTTGCATCTACGAACGTTTTATCCTGAATGATCAATGGTATTTGATCACTAGGAATGATGCCGCGGTCGACTAAATCTTTCTCGTACTGGTCTGTTATCAGGTAACCGGCAGCTTCGCCCACATATACGTTAAGCCTGGTAATACCAAAAGCATGATCATGGTAGAACATGAGCCGGGCACTTTGTTGATTGGTAAAATAATAGGTGTTTGCGCCGGAACCCGGATCTTCCATGTCAGGAACATTCTGTACGCTGACACCACGTTTGTAGGGTGTGGTAGTTTCACCCGCCGGGGTGATCCATTGATGCGGGGTACCATCGCTGATCCATGGGGTGCGACCGCCATGCAAGTGGATATTTGCGCGGTTCTGTGTATAAAGACCGCATAAAACAGGGTCGTGAGGAACTTGTAGAGGATCCGCACATGCAGCAGGCCCAATTAAAGGTAATGGACCTTTACCAGCTCCCATGACTGATTCATCAACCGGGACGAAGAGGTTGCCGCCTGAGCCGGTCGGAAGCGAATTTATGAATTTTACGCGTACCGGGCGGTCTCTCTCTGTGATAATTGTTGGTCCTAGATAACGAACAGGCTCAGGAGAGATATTCGTATCTGCGGCTGAACAAACATGCAGGTCTGCACCACATTTATTTTCACTCGGTAACCTTCCTGACGAGATGTTGGTGCCATTGTTTACCTGTTTATAACCTCGTAGTAACGTACCTGATGTTGCGCCTGTGGTGGGTCCGGTTGTTGCCGGCAGGTCCGAGTGCATACGTTGTCTGAATTCAACCAACTCTATTTCATAGTAGTCAGAACCTGGGTAGGTGGTAATGTCTGGTTTTCCAACCGTAAGATATTGCCCGAGTAGGTTTGCCTTAGAGCTCCCAAGTCCGGGGAGGGCATCGACAAATTTTGCCAGTGGTGGGCTGTTTGCCCAGTTTGCCGTTGTGTAGTAATCCGGAATGCCATTATGGGCATCAAGTGGGTTGGTTGGTATCGGATAAACCACGGCCCCTGAAATCCGTGGAATACAGAAGAAACAAACCCCTAGAATTATTAAACCTGATATCCACAGATTCTTTGTTTTTTTTGTCTTCATAAATTCCCCTTATTGAGGCATGTAATAACTATTTTATTTCAAGAGTAGCTGGGGTTGACTGCTTGACTGCCCTTTTTGCATTATAAACTTTCAAACGCTCGGCTTTGAGCGCTTCAGCAGCTGCCTTACGCTTGTCCTGAGTGATACGCTGTTCATCCTGCTTACGGAAATTTTCCTTTTTTGCGGCCAGTTCAGGTGTGAGCGGGCGGTTGTTATCCGCAAATGCGATTCCACCCGAAAAGCACAGCGATATTACCATCACCACTGCCATACCCATAGATCCAAGCTTCAGGTTTTTCATTCTTAATCTCCTTTAGCGGCTGTTATTTTAAAAATCAAACTCAAAACTTATAAAAACATTTTCTGTATGTTGATCTTTGTTGTATGGTTAGCAGGTATTATGCCAAATCAAACGATGTGCTATGTAGCTGATATAACAAAGTGATTGAGGTAGGTGGGGGATTAGGATGTCAGTTGTTGTCTCAAAATGAGATTTAAAGTCTCATTCCAAGTCGGTTTACTGAACGACCCATTCACTTCGGGGAAGCAGCGTCGGGTTTTCACCCGGACCGAGCTGGATAATATAACATCCCTTTGATACGTAGCGTTGTCCCGGTCCAAAGCTGAATCGTTCATAGTCGCGCATTACCAGATCCATCTGCATACTCATGACGTCAAACAGATGATCGCGGTACAGATTGTCATAGATCATATTCAGTCCTTGAAGAGTTGCCTGTTGGAGCATCGCTGTGGTCCTTGATGCAATCCTGCGATCACCGAAATCTTTGGCGCCGGTCAGGATCGGAATTTTTGCATCAAAACCACCTGTCTTCGTGCCTACGTAAGGATTCAGGCGGTAAGGGAAGGTGATGAAAACTTTGTTGCGGATATTTTCAGCAATGTTTGCTGTTTGCCTGCCCAGATAACTTGAGGAGACAAAAACCATCTCAGTGGCGGGAAGCCTGGCTATCAGTGCCGGTAAATTCTGCAATAGTCCGGCCTCTGTCCAGAACAGCAGCACTCCGGGTTTGTGTTTTGTCAGTATTTTAGCCAGTGCAGCCGGATCGACAAGCTGACTTGCAGTGAGCGTGATGGTTGTCACCGCTGGACGCCCAACTTCGTTCCAGTTTTTGTCAAAACCTGCTGCCAGCGCCCTGCCGGCAGGAGAGTCCTGAACAATCTGGATGATTGGCGTGTCGGCGGAGAGATTCTCCATCCGATTGAGATAACGTGCGACCGCTTCACCTTCCTGAGCAAAGCCTTTGTTGAAATAATATGTGTACCATCCGGTTTCAGAGATCACCGGAAAATCGGTAATCGGAAAGAGGCAGGGAAGTCGTTCTGCTTCACAGAAATCGTGAATAGGGCGCCAATCGCTGTTGGAGATTCCGCCCAGCACGGCAAAAACCGGCTTGTTGTTATTGTATGCGGCAAGTTGCTTTTGCCAGGTTGTCGGCGGCCCTTTCAGTTCCCAAATATCCAGAGATGCCCGGCGGAAGGCGTATTTCATTTCAGCAGTCGGGGTGTAACCGAACTTGATGAAGTCGTTATACATACCCAGCTGTTGGTTTTTTTGAGCAATAAATTGTTGCAGCGGCCGGAGCAGCGCCTGCCGGTCCTCCTGACTGACGTCATCAGTTATAATTGTTGCAAATCGGAATTCATCCTTGCTTGCTCCGGGAGAGGGTTCCTTTGAAAGAAGTTCCAGATAGTTGATCAGTATCGACATGTCGTTATCCGCCAGCGGGTAGCGCGGCATGACATCATTAAAGCTATGCCCAGTCGGATCGGTACCGAAACGAAGAGCTGTAGCCAGGGTTTCACGGTTATAAGGGGGGCGTTCCAGAACAGTTTTGGCGTAGACGTCGCGTCCGTCCCTGTCAGCGATCACTCCCAGTGAAGGTGGGCGTATATAAGGTTTGTAGAGTTTGTTTCCTGTCGTCGGCGGGGTGATAACTCCACCCTCAAAAGAGCCGAGTCCGGCGCGGAGATGGCAGCTGGAACAGGAAAAGGCGGTGCTGTCAACCTCCACATCACCACGGATAAAGGCAGGCATGGGGGCGCCGGATGGGAGTACCCCCTCGCGGTACATCCGCTCGCCAAGACGCATTATTTCACCCTGCGGGAGGTTGGGTGGGGGGGGAGCTGCGGCAAATAATGATGTCGCTGAGAGAAAAAAGAGCAGGGTAAAGAGTTCTATCATTAAAAGGGGTGTTTTTAACGTCGGGTAAGAGAGATTCATAATCCACCATTCAAAATACAATATCGCCTTTTCATTTCCCAACGACGCTTTGGTACTCTTCCAAAAACTCCCGAGAGCTCATAATGCCGAACAAACGCACCCAACTGCCGTCTTTGGGGTTACGGATCATGTTCAACGGATAATGTGACATTTTGTCCGGAATGTAGGCGTTGAAGGCCCTCATCACGCTGTCAATATCTGTCCTGCTGCCGGTTAAAAAATCCCACCCCGGTTTGGCGCGATAGCGTTTCAGGTACTCTTTCATGATTTTTGGGGTATCGTTTTCCGGGTCAATGGTTATTGACACCAACCGGACTTTCTGCCCGGTTACGGCTAACTTGCCCTGCAGATTGACAAAGCCGGCCGAAAGTACCGGGCAGATAGTGGTGCACGTGCCGTAGATGAAATCAACAATAACCGGTGTATCGCCGGTAAATAAGGACTGGAGTCGCACCTTTTTACCGTCCTGATTTACGAGGACAATATCCGGAATGGTGTATTTTTCGACTGTGCGTTTGTAACTTTTGTTTGCGGCATGTGCTGAATTGGCGGAGAGGGTGGCTGACACAAGTGCGAGCAGTAAAAATAAAACTATTGTTTTTAACGTTACTCTCATCTGTCACCTGTCAGTTGTGTAATTATGAATTATGAATTATGAGTCGGTTTTAAATTATTTTTTCATCGGTTCTGCTGGTTTCACAGGTGCCGTTGTTACTGGTTTGGTGGCCTCTATCTGCTTGAACTCTAGCAGCTCGACTTCAAATGCCAGGGTAGCACCGGGCAAAATCATCTCACCGGCACCATTTTCACCGTACGCAAGGTCAGGCGGGCAGACCATCTTTGCTTTTCCGCCCGGTTTCATCTTTTGTACACCTTCGATCCAGCACTTGATGACGTTATCCAACTTAAACTCAAGTGGTTTGCCGCGTTTATAGGAACTGTCAAATTCTTCGCCGTTAACCAATGTACCGCGATAATTGACTTTAACGACATCAGTTGCCTTGGGGGATTCTCCCTTGCCTTCAACCAGTGAGGTATACACCATTCCAGATGCGGTCTTGGTTGCTCCCTTCTCTTTGGCAGCCTTCTCCAGAAAATCCTTGCCTGCCGCGACCTGTTTCTCTCCCGAAACTTTACGACGTGCTTTAGCCAGTTCCTGAATTTTACCGGTATAAGCAGTCAGTTCCAAACTGCTCTTTTTACCGCTCTGAGCATCCGTTAATCCCTGTTTGACAAGTTCGAACTCTGCTGGCGTCAAATTAAAAACGGACAGCGACCGAGATACCGAAAGCCCGATAGCGTACAAAGTCTTCTGATCTTCCGTCATTGCTGTTGGTTCTGCTGCGTAAAGTGTTGTACCTGAAAGAAGTAGAGCTGCAATGGCAGTTTTTGCAGCAATTGCCTTTAATCTCTTAGCGATTACAGATGAATTCACTGTGTGCCCTCCGTGTATGAAATTGGTGATTCGTGAATATTAGTTACAGATTTCCCGGGTTCTAGTCAATCGCAAAGCCTTGTACATAGTCAATTTCCTCTTGTTCATCTGCAATAAGATGCAGTGCCCTTAGCAGTGACAGAATCAGTGAAGGCTTGATCGGTTTTTCAAAGTAGTGCGTTGCCCCGAGTTTGTAGGCGGTATTTTCCAGTTCATCATTTCCGTGGCCGGTAACAAGTATTACTTTTGCCCAAGGTTGCTCTTTTTGAACTACTGACACGAAAAACATACCATCAAAATTGTCGGATCCTGCAAAACGTAAATCAGATATGACGGCAAAATATTCATTTTTATTCAACAAAGCAATCGCAGCTTCGACGCTTTCGCATACATCAAAACCAAATCGTTCGCTTTCAAGTAATTTACTGTAAGCAAAACATATTGCCGGTTCATCATCAACGATCAAAACCCGATGGTTTTCCGGTAAAACAGTGCTAGCTGATGGTGAATTGTCGTGATTCTCTTGAAAAGTCATACTTTGTTATAGTCAAGAATCATGCCGGAATTGTTGGGTTTGAGTTCTAATGATATCGGTGGTTTAGCTGGTTGTGTGAGGTTGTGCTTTCATATTGATTGAGATTGTGTCTCAAAATGAGACAGTCAGGTGAGAATGTGGTTAGATTTCATGAGGCTTAAATTAAGCGCGGTCGTGGAAACTACGACGCTGATTTATGTGTGTTTTAGAGAGAATCACATTCGTTTTACGCATTTATCTGTTTCAGTCTTCGATAGAGTGTTGCCCGTGAAATATTGAGGCTTTTTGCTGCCTTTTCTATATCACCACATGACTGCTCCAAGACGGATTTGATATGACTCTCTTCTACTTCTTGAACGGTAAGCCGCTTTGTTTCAGGTTGATAAAGTCGCTTGTTTGCCAGGCTTGAAAAATGTGCCTGACGAACTGTTGTGCCTTGCGGTGTAAGAAGCAGTGCCCGCTCAAGAATATTCTTCAGTTCTCGAATGTTGCCGGGCCAGTGATAGTCACGTAGTATCTTCATGATATCTTCACTAAGTACCCCAGAGGTTGAGCCAAGTGAACGGAGCAGATAAGCGACAAGTGCCGGCAGATCGTCCATGCGCTCTCTGAGTGATGGCAGGTGAATTGTCATCATGTTGATCCGGTACATGAGATCCTGTCTGAACTGACCCGAAGAGACCAATGAATCCAAGTCGTGATGTGTCGCACATATCAGGCGAAAATTACTTCTCAGCAGCTTTACATCCCCGAGTCTGCGGTAACTTTTATCCTCTAAAACTTTGAGAAATTGCGCTTGAACATCGATGCTCATGTCGCCAATTTCATCCAGAAACAGGGTGCCACGGTCGGCAATATCGAGTAGTCCCTTGCGATCCTGGTCGGCAGATGTAAAGGCGCCCCTGGCATTACCAAAAATTTCTCGCGAGAGCATTTCTCCACGTAGTCCCGAACAATTAACTTCAACACATTCATGTGCCGCTCGCGCCCCCTGCTGGTGAATCCATCTTGCCAGCATCCCTTTTCCGGTGCCGGTTTCTCCGGTTATTAGTATCGGGATATCACAAGCTGCGGCTGCCAGCGCCAGGTTATGGATTTCCTGCATAACTCTGGCTTCTCCGATGAAAAAATCATCTTTCTTCTCAAGCCGCTTACGAGCTGATTGCTGCTTTTTCAGAATGCCTATTTCGAGCGTTTTGCGTATGAATTCGGCCAGGGCTGCATTGTCAACCGGCTTCGTGAGAAAGTTGTCCGCCCCGCGCTGCATGGCCTCAACAGCCAGAGGGATGTCGCCTTGGCCGGTTATAACTATGATCGGAATACAGGGGTCGTTTGCCCGTACTATACTAATAAAATCAATACCATTGCCATCAGGCAGGTTAATGTCGAGAACTATGATGTCAAAACGACTGACTGCCAGTGCCGCAGAAGCTTCAGCTAGATTGGCCGCCTCGAAAATCTCATAACCATCTTTTGAAAAATAGCGGACAAAACCAAAGCGGGTTGCAGCGTTGTCTTCAATCAACAATACATTAGGCTTCATTTTAACTCCTCACGGTATCGCGGGATGCAAACTTCCACAGTACATCCCGGTGGAGGGCAGTTGTTCCAGATCTGCACTGTTCCACCCATGTTTTCAATAAAGTGCTTGACGAGCGCCAGTCCAAGACCGGTGCCACCTTTCCGGTCAGTATAGAAGGGTTCAAAAACGTGCGACAGTTTATCTTCTGCAATCCCGCTCCCCTGGTCGATTATCTGCACGACCGCTATGCCTTCAGACGGGTTGTGGCCGTTATGCGTTAATTTTATCCGGATATTGTTGCCGTCAGGGGTGTGATGACCGGCATTCTCCAACAGGTTAAAGAATACCTGTTGGAGTTTGATGACATCAGCCAACACTAAGATAGATATATCGTCATAGTCGGAGGTCAGGATCCCACTTTTGTTTTTTGACATGCCGGTTGATTTCCAGAGATTGAGAGTTTCCCGGCAGACGTTGTACAAATTAATTGGCTGCAGATTGCTAACAGGAATTGTTCTTCCAAGGTCAAGGAGGTCATTCATCAGCTGAACCAGGCGATTGACCTGAGTCCTGATATGCATAATAAACGGTTCGAATTCAGGATTGGAGGCCACCTCTTTTTCCCTGAAGAGGGCCTCCGTAATAGTGAGTATAGCGTTTAACGGATTTCGGACCTCGTGGGCGACACCCCCGGCAATCTGACCAATCGCCTCAAGCCGTTTGGCGCTGAGCAGCCGCTGTTCAAGTTGCTTCCGCTCAACCATTTCCTGTCGTAGCAGTGAATTTATGTCGGTCAAATCATGGGTCCGTTCTAAAATCTGCTGTTCCAATCCTGCCTGGATCTCCTGGAGGTCAGACTCTGCCTTCTTCCTTATTTCTAGCAATTTGTGAAGATTCTCAGCTCTTCTTCGCAAATTAAATAAGAATGCACCCAAAATCATGGTGGTAACCACCACAAATCCTGAAATAGTTACCAATAGGATAGTCTTTGAGAGGGGTGCCATAACTTCACTTACATCTGCTTTTACAACCATACCCCACTTGGTCCCGGGTATTGTTCTGATTGCACAGAGTACCGCTACGTTGCGATAATCCATGCCTTCAAAGCTACCTTCCTGTCCAAGAACTGCCCGCACCGCCGGCATGTTTTGATCTGTGAGTGGCATCAAAAATGGCGTATCGGTTTTTTTCCGATGTCTGAGGTTGTTCAGGAAAAGGACTGAATCCCCTTCACGCGTAACCAGCAGTGTCTCTGCTGTTGAACTGGTTGTGGGCCAGGACTGGATGAGTGGATAAAGGTGCTTGGCTGGATCTATGTCAAGCACTAGCACAGCTATGCAGCGAGTATGGATGCCGTCAGAATAAATGATTGGAACAGCCAGGTTGAGGTCGTGAGGGCCACCAGCGACGTCACTGTGAAAATCCGAAAGGGTTAATTCCTGTTCTTTGGCGGTTTCAGCTGCCAGGTCAAAATAGTGCTTCGAAACTGGTGTCTTCAGTTCTGGGTTGGAGGCGATAATCTTTCCATCCGGATTAAAAAGGATGCCTTTGCTGTATTCACCGAGGTCAATCAGATTTGCCATCCAGTGTTTGAATTCCTGGCGAACCTTGGCGCTGTCTTTTCCGGAGATGTAATCATTGATGCGGCTGGCCATCATTGCGTTTGCGCGAATAGATGCCCCTTCGGCAAAACGCTCTTTACGCCATTGAACTAACTGAGAAGTCTTAAGGTCGGCAATCGTTGAAATTTCTTTCTGTTTCTCATTCAGTAAAAACTTTTTCTGCTGCTGTATCACGATATAACCTGTACAAATAACAATAGTGATAAAAACTAAAATAGTGACGATGTACCATGCAGAATCAGTCCGAAAGGTTTTTGCTGTGGGCGAAATTGTCATACGTAACAAGCTAAACCTCCATTTGAGGAGCATCTGGTGGCAATCATACCACTCAGAACAAGTCATCGTCAAAGCTATTCATCTTCAGAATAACTGGAAATTTGAGAATAAACTCTGTGTTTTTAATCTATATAAATGTATAGATAAAACAGTACAATACCCAATTGATTGTAACGTATTTGCACAGACTGCCGAATTACGTTATATAAGACCGTAAAAATAAATTCTAAAGGAACTACAACATGAAAAAACAACTCGTCGCACTGTTTGCTACTTTATCAATGCTCCTTGGCGGAAGTGCCGCTCTGGCAGAACAGAAAACCGGACATATGGAAGGGCATCATAATGGCTCAGGAGCCGCTGCCGAATCTATCCACGCTGATGTAAAAAAGCACCAGGCCTGCCCGCACTGCGGAATGGATCGGGAAAAATTTGCACATTCACGAATGCTGATCACATATTCTGATGGATCATCCGTTGGCGTTTGCAGTATTCATTGTGTCGTTGTAGAAATAAAAGCCAATAAAGCCAAGACGATAAAGATTGTAGAAGTCGCCGATGTTCATACCAAAAAACTGGTTGATGCTGAAAAGGCTACCTGGGTGATAGGTGGCAGCAAAAAGGGCGTCATGACACGAATCCCTAAATGGGCTTTTGCACAAAAGGATGACGCCGCTGCGTTTATCAGTAAAAACGGCGGCAAACTGGCTACCTACAAAGAGGCGCTAGCCCTGGCTGAAAAAGACTAATATCAAATGGAGCTCCAATGAAACGCATCGTCACTGCAGTCGTACTGTTTTGCCTGCTAATAGTGGCGGCTTCATTTGCTGCTGACAAGGGTGTTGTTGCCGTTCCAGCTGACGCCAAATGCCCGGTCTGCGGGATGTTTGTTGCTAAATATCCGGACTGGACGGCAACTGCCCGTTTCAAGGACGGCACAACCTTCTATTATGACGGGCCAAAAGATATGTTCAGCCACTATTTGGACACAGCCCGCTATACCCCCGGAAAACGTCAGGCCGATATAATAGCGCTGGCTGTGAAGGAGTATTATCTGCTGACGATGATCGATGCGCGCTCCGCCTTTTTTGTCTATGGCAGTGACGTTTATGGGCCGATGGGAAGTGAGCTGATACCATTCAGTACGGAGAAGGATGCCACAGCCTTCAAGCTTGACCACAAAGGGAAGCGAATTCTTCGCTTCAACGAAATCACACGACAAACCATCAAATCGCTCAATTAAGGCAGCTATGCGTCGTTCCCTGCAATTTTTGCTGTTCACCGGCGTCAGCCTGATCATCTTCATGCTGCTTCCGTTGCATGCGCTTCGTGCGCAGCAACGATCAGCTGATGAATTGAGAGAACAAAGCTTTCTGTTTAAAAGTCTGCAACTAACGGACCTCTGCCTCACAACAGAGGCCCGTTACACACGCCACCCGGCCATGGCCGACCGCCATGCCCCTTTTCAGTCACATCCTGTCGCGCTGGAACATTTCCCTTCCGGCTCGCTGATTCTGCCGCTCCTCCCTGGACGAGATAGACTATGAAACGTGCCGTTGAGCGACATCTGAATATTCTTGAATTTACTCTGGCGTCTTTGCTGCGCAGGAAAGCGAAGAACCTCTCTCTGTTGGCGATGTACCTGCTGGTGATCTTTATACTGGCTTCGCTGCTGTTCTTTGTTACCGGACTGAAGAGGGAGGCAGCCGTTATTCTGAACGATGCTCCTGATATGGTTGTGCAGCGGCTGGTGGCAGGGCGTCAGGATCTGGTGCCGGACGGTTATGCTGCTGAAATAGCCGCAATCAGGGGAGTTACAGCGGTACGGCCGCGCTTGTGGGGCTATTATTATGATGCGCTGAACGGTGCCAACTATACTGTCATGGCCGGTGACGATACCACGGCAATATCGGAGAAAGCGACCATCGGTGCCGGAGTGGCAAAAGTTCGCAACCTGGCGGTTGGAGATCTGCTTCCGCTGATAAGCTATGACAAGGCCCCGCTATTGCTGGAGATTAGCGCCATATTTCCGAGCGCATCCAACCTTGTCGCGGCCGACATGATTGTCATCTCTCCGGTGGATTTTCAACAGCTGTTCAATTTCCCGAGCGGTCAGGCGACCGATCTGGCGGTTACCGTGCGCAATGCGAAAGAACTGCCGACCGTTGCGGCCAAGATTGCCGCCCGGTTCCCGGATTCCCGGCCGATCCTGAAGAGTGAAATCCAGCGCACCTATCAGTCCGTTTTTGACTGGCGCGGCGGCATGACGCTGATCATTCTGGCATCTTCACTGCTCTCATTCATCATCTTCGCCTGGGATAAGGCCACCGGTCTTTCCGCCGAAGAGCGCAAAGAGATCGGCATCCTCAAATCGATAGGTTGGGAAACGTCGGATGTGCTGTTGCTCAAGTTCTGGGAGGGATTAGTGATCTCGCTGACGGCATTTTTGCTGGGGGTCATCCTGGCCTACGGGCACGTATTCTTTCTGTCAGCGCCTCTTTTTGCCCAAGCGCTCAAAGGGTGGTCGGTGATCTATCCGGATTTTAAGTTGATGCCGGTGGTTGATGCCTATCAACTTGCCGTGCTCTTTTTTCTGACGGTTGTTCCCTATACGACTGCGACGATTATACCATGCTGGCGGGCGGCCACAATCGATCCTGATGCCGCGATGAGGTATTGATGTGATTGAACTTTCAGGCATTACCAAAAGCTTTAACAGCGGCAAGTCGAACCAGTTTACCGCTGTGGATAATGTCACTTTAGTAGTCAATCCGCAGCAGATAACTGTTTTTAAAGGGCCGAGCGGCTCCGGCAAAACGTCGCTCCTGACGATGATCGGCTGCATGGCTCGTCCCACCTCAGGGCGGATATTCCTGCGCGGAGTGGCGGCGGCAGTGCCGTTTCAGCAGGATGGCGTGGAGGTCGTCGAAATTACCAGTCTGCCGGAACGCTTCCTGAACGATATCCGCCGTTCCACCTTCGGGTTCATATTTCAACAGTTCAATCTGGTTAAAGGGATTACCGTTCTGGAAAATGTCATGCTGCCGGCCTATCCGACCGGTGAGGGGCGGGCAGATTTCCGCGCCAGGGCGTTGGATCTGCTGGAACAGTTCAATATTGCCCGCCTTTCCGGGCAACGGGTGGAGCTGCTTTCGGGAGGAGAACTGCAGCGGGTGGCCATCGCCAGAGCCCTGATCAATAACCCCTCCATTGTCATCGCCGATGAACCGACGGCGCACCTTGATACAAAGTTATCACAGGAATTCATGGCAATTGTCGGACGCCTGAAGGGGGAGGGGAAGAGCGTGCTGATCGCCAGCCATGACCCGATTGTGTTTGATTCTGCACTGGTTGATTCGCTGGTAGAAATGCGTGACGGTGCGGTTATAAACAGCCGGAGCTGCCGGTGATTCTGCAGCCTGCCGCACTCGCGCTGCAGCTGATCGCGCTGCTGGTCTCCGCTATGGGATTATATGCCGGATATTACGGCATTAGGATTCTTGGCCGCTGGGATCCGGCCTCCGGCAGCGAAGGGCAGCTTGAGCTGGAGCGCAGGACCTATCTGGTCTCAACAATAATGAGCTATATCCTCAGCTTTGAGCTCATGTCGCTTTTCCTGTTTATCTACACCGCAGATGATCTGCACTCTCTTTTTACCGGTGCCATGTGTGCGGCCGGTACTCTCGCAGTCAATTCCTTCGGCTATCCGGCCCTTCTCTTCAAAATAGTCAATTTTCTGCTGGCAGGGGTCTGGCTGATTGTAAACCATGCAGACAACAGAGGCTATGACTATCCGCTGATACGGGTTAAATACAGATTGCTCAGCCTGATTGTGCCGCTGCTGTTGCTGGAGAGCGGTCTGCTGTTCGCCTATTTTGACGGTCTGAAACCGGACATAATTACCTCCTGCTGCGGCAGTCTGTTCAGCCATGAATCCAGAAGCATCAGCGGCGATCTCGCATCGCTGCCGCATCTGCCGATGCAGATCATCTTCTTTTCCGGCATGGCAATTACGTTAGCAAGCGGGCTGTACTTTTACTCGCGGGGGCGTTTAGCATATCTGTTCTCAGCAGCGGCTACCATCACATTTCTGATTGCCGTTGCTGCCATACTGTCGTTTATCAGTCTCTATTTCTACGAACTTCCCACCCACCATTGCCCGTTCTGCCTGTTGCAGAAGGAGTACGGCTACATCGGCTATCTGCTGTACGCCACGCTCTTCGGCGGTGCCGTGGCCGGTATCGGGGTCGGGGCGTTGATGCCATTCGGGAAGGTCGGCAGTCTGGCTCGCATCATACCGGTTATTCAGCGGCGCCTTACCATCATTGCGCTGGTCAATTATCTGCTGTTTACGCTGATTGTTGTTTGGACGATGGTCTTCTCTGCGCTCAAGCTATCGTGATTTACTTAGTTGTAAACCTATTGTTTTACCTTGGGTTGACAATGCCTGTCTGCTATGGTAACGAGTGACGCGGAGGATTGTTTGTGACTATGCGAAAATTTGTTCAAGAAAAGACTGATGATGTCCTGAACGGTGCTGCACTCGATACTGCTGATGTGCTCAGGCTGTCCGAACTGGGAGGGTCTGATCTGTATCTGTTGTTTGCCGAAGCTTCTCGAATACGAGAACATTTCAAAGGCAATGCGGCATCACTTTGCTCAATTATCAATGCAAAATCGGGTCGATGCCCTGAAAACTGCGCCTTTTGTGCCCAGTCTTCGGCTCATTCGACAAATATTGCGGTCTATCCGCTGGTTGATGAAAATGAAATTGTAAACTGTGCGAAGAGTGCCGAGCTGAACGGAGCCAAATGTTACGGAATTGTGACCAGCGGCACCGGCATTCAGCCGGGTGAGGAACTGGACAAAATCTGCCGTGCCGTGCGTCGTATCAGTCAGGAAACAGCGGTCAGGCCGTCCTGCTCTTTGGGGATTATGGATTTTGATACGTGTCTTAAGCTCAAAGAGGCCGGAATGGTTACTTATCACCATAATCTGGAGACAGCACGTAGTTTTTTCCCTTCAATCTGCACGTCACATGATTACGAGGATGATGTCAAAACGATTCAGGCTGCAAAGCGTGCCGGCCTGGAAGTTTGCTGCGGTGGAATCTTCGGGCTTGGGGAGTCATTTGCGCAGCGGATTGAAATGGCGCAAACCCTGCGGGAGTTGGATGTGGATTCTGTGCCGATGAATTTCCTTGACCCGGTTGATGGTACCAAACTGGCTGATGCACGCTTTCTGACCCCGATGGAATGCCTCAAAACTGTTGCTATTTATCGTTTCATGCTACCCGCAAAAAACATTACTGTCTGCGGCGGTCGGGAAACAAATCTGCGCGAGCTGCAGTCCTGGATATTTCTGGCTGGCGCGAGCGGGATGATGACCGGCAATTATCTAACCAAACCTGGGCGTTCGCCTGAACTTGACCGGCAGATGCTGACCGATCTGGAATTGACTGTGGAGGCCTGTTCGTGAGCAGAGGAATCTTTATAACCGGAACTGACACAAATGTAGGGAAGACGATTGTTGCAGCAACTTTGGCGCGATTACTGAGGATGAATGGTGTCAGGGTTGGTGTGATGAAGCCGGTTACCAGTGGCTGCCGCGAGGATGATGGACAACTGGTATCTGACGACGCTCTGTTACTCTGCCAGGCTGCCGGGGTGCCGTTTTCGGAGGATGTTGCCCCGTACCGCCTGCGTGAACCATTGGCTCCGGCAGAAGCGGCCAAGTGTGATGGTGTCCGTATCGATATTTCTGCCATAAAGGCTTCATTTGACCGTTTGGCGGCCTCATGCGACTATGTGATTGTTGAAGGGGCTGGAGGTTTGATGGTGCCTCTGTCAGGTGGTCTGTTGGTCGCTGACCTGGCGCGTGAACTGGGAATGCCGCTATTGGTTGTGGCCAGGCCGGGGTTGGGAACGATCAATCACACTGTTCTGACCTGTTTTGCAGCGCAACAGATGGAACTTCAGGTTGCTGGTATTATTGTAAACGGCATGCCGGAAAATCCTGGTCTGGCAGAGAAGGGTGCGCCTCATCAGATCGGCTCGCTCTGTGGTGCGCCGGTACTGGGGATTTGGCCACAGCGTAATGAAGTTGATGAGATGGAGATGGTGGACGAATTGGCCTCCTGGCTTGATGGTCAGGCGGAAACGGGTATTGTGCTAAGGGAACTAGGTGTATGAGCGCAGCTGCGTTTCGATAAAGTTACTGGCACGTTTGGTGTCACGTTCAAAGTCTTCAACAATATCCGCAAGTGCCGTATGTCTGCTGACCCCGCCCAATGATTCACTGATGCCGGTTGCCCGCAGGATCTCGCGGGCTTCTGCATGAGCTTCAGCAACTTTAAACTGAATTCCTTCCCGTTCCAACTCTTCTACAAGCTGTTGCAGCATCTTGGCTCCGGCGGCATCGATATACGGTGACGTTGAAAGGTCACAAACAGCCAGTTTGATAGTCGTACTCTCGCGATGAATTGCTTCAAGCACGGTTGAGCTGATGGTTTCGACGTTGAAATAGAGCAGGGGGGCTTCTATCCGGAACAAAAACAGTCCGGGGAATCGTTCATTGCTGGTATGACGCTCTGCGTCACTGAACCTGGTGCTGCCGGGAATTCTGCCAAGTACCGAAACATGAGGCTTTGCCATCATTCTGAGCAGGAAGAGGATTGAAGCTATTGCTGAAACGGTAACCCCCTTCAAAATGCCAAGCAGCAGAACTCCTACAAATGCGACAAGTGCAACATTGAACTCAAGTCGGCTTATATGCCACAGACGCTTGAAATCAGCAATTTTTACAAATCCGGATACTGCTACCAGGACTATTGCGGCGAGAACACTTTCCGGAAGGTAACGCAGCATTCCGGTCATAAAAAAGAGCACCATTACAAGCGAGATCGATGCGAAAATCAGCGAAAGTGGCGTCCGCGCACCGGCCTTTTCATTGACCGCCGATTGTGACAAGCCACCTGCAACCGGATAACCATGTCCGAGTGCGGCTACCAGGTTTGCTGCACCCAGTCCCAGTAGTTCCTGGCGTGGATCGACCGTGTAGTGATATTTAGAGGCAAATGTACGCGCCGCTGCGATGCTCTCAACATAGGATAGCAGAAAACAGGCAAACGCCAGCTCTAGCAGTCCTTCGATGTGCTGAATGTGGAAGGATGGCACCTCCATCGCAGGGATGCCGGCCGGAATGAACCCAACAACACTTACCCCTTGTTCATTCAGTCCAAATCCAAAGACGATGGCAGTAGCAATCACTACGACCACTAATGCCGCTGGTCGGCCGGGATAAAACCGCTCTCCGCAAACCAGCAGCACGAGTGAGACGACTCCAAGGGTTATGACAATTCCTTGAGCGCCGTTCAGTTGTTGAACAGTCACCAGCAGGCGTTCAAAAAAATTATCACCGCCGCCCGGTACGCCGAACAGCTTGGGCAACTGCATGGAGGTTATGCTTAGGGCTGCGCCGGCTTTAAAGCCGAGCAGGATTGATTCGGAAATGAAATTTACGAATGAACTGAGGCGCATGATCCAGGCTACAAAAAAGAAAGCAGCTACCATAATGGCGGTCATGGCGGCAATGGCCGCATATGAGGCGGGGTTTCCAGCGGCCATTGTTCCAATTACGCTGGCTACCATGACCGAAATAGAAGCTATAGGGCCGATTGACAGGTGACGTGATGAAGCAAAAAGCGCGTAGGCAATGCCGCTGAATATATAACTGTAGAGTCCGGTTTGCGGAGATAGGCCGGCCAGTGTGGCATATGCCATTGCCACCGGTACGGCATATGCCGCAAGAGTAATACCGGCTATGAGGTCCGGCCAGAGCCATGCGGTCTGATAGCGTGGAAGCCAGGTAATGATCGGGACAAGTTGTATCAACATCCGTAGATAGTTTTTCATAGTATCTGTCCTGTCTTTTTGAACGCTTATCATGTTTATAAGGGTTTAAGACGTTAGTCAATGGCATAGTAGCACCGGCAGGCCGTAATTGGCTGATGCAGATGTTTCGTTGAGGAGATAAAGGGAATAAACTTGACTCCTTTACGTGTAAATAGTAGCTTTAGAATGAAGATAAAGCTCGTTTTGTTGGAGGGAAATATGCCAGATAAAACTCATTCATTTGAAACTCTTACGCTTCATGCCGGCCAGGTACCTGATCCAACAACACTTTCGCGGGCGGTCCCTCTCTACCAAACATCTTCGTATGTCTTCAAAAGTTCTGAACATGCAGCAAATCTTTTTGGCCTGAAAGAGTTTGGAAATATTTATACCAGACTTATGAACCCGACGACTGATGTTCTTGAACAGCGACTAGCCGCTCTGGATGGTGGTGTTGCGGCACTGGCGGTTGCTTCGGGGCAGGCTGCGATCACCTATGCAATTTTGAATATTGCAAAGGCTGGTGATTCGATCATCTCTTCCAATTCCCTGTATGGCGGCACGTACACCCTGTTCCACTATACTCTGCCTCGATTTGGTATCAATGTAACTTTTGTGGATAGTTCTGATCCGGAAAATGTGCGCAGGGCGATAACTCCCACAACCAGGCTCGTATATACGGAATCAGTCGGCAACCCTAAAAACAATATCGATGATTTTGAAGCTATCGCCGTGATAGCACATGAGGCTGGTCTTCCGCTTGTCGTAGATAATACGGTTACCACACCTTATTTGTTCAAGCCGCTTCAGCATGGTGCCGATATTGTTGTTTATTCGTTGACTAAATTTATCGGCGGCCATGGAACCAGTATTGGCGGCGCTGTTGTTGATGGCGGTAAATTCCCATGGAATAACGGAAAGTTCCCGGAGTTCACCGAGCCAGATCCTTCCTATCATGGTCTCAAATACTGGGATGCTCTGGGGAATATTTCGTATATTATCAGGATGCGGATATCACTGCTCCGCGACATGGGAGCCTGTATATCCCCTTTTAACTCCCTCCAGTTTATTCAGGGCTTGGAGACCTTGCACGTCAGGATGGCGCGTCATGTTGAAAATGCCAGAGTTGTTGCCAGTTGGCTGGAATCTCAACCGACCGTTACCTGGGTTAATTATCCGGGATTGGCAAGCCACAAAGATCACGCCAGAGCGCTCAAGTATCTGCCGAAAGGGGAGGGGGCGATCATAGGTTTTGGTATTAGAGGGGGCGTTGAGGCCGGCAAGAAATTTATCGATAATGTCAAGCTGCTGTCTCATTTGGCTAATATAGGCGATGCCAAATCGCTGGTTATTCATCCCGCCTCAACTACTCATCAGCAACTGACTGTTGAAGAGCAGGCCTCTTCAGGAGTTACTGCTGATTTTATTCGTCTTTCAGTCGGGATAGAAAGTGTCGATGACATTATTGCGGATATCGAGCAGGCACTGGATGCTTCACAGCGCTGATCTGCCCCCTTTTTTTGACGTATGAATGGGCAATCCTTGTGGTTGCCCATTATTTTGTGTAATATCTCCCGGAAATGTCATGAAGTTAATTCCAATTTCAAATTATAGGAGTTGTCCAAAATGTATATGCTTACGATCCGTACCAGTTTTGCAGCTGCGCATAACCTGATGAATTATCAGGGGGATTGTGAAAACCTGCATGGCCACAATTGGAAAGTTGAAGTAGCGGTTACGGCCAAAGAGCTGGACAAGGCAGGGCTCGGCATAGATTTTAAGGTTCTTAAGCGTGAAGCGGGAGCGATTATAAACGAGCTGGACCATAAATATCTTAACGATAATCCTGCTTTCAGTGGCATTTCTCCTTCATCGGAACATATTTCCAGATATCTGTATCAACGCATTTCAGAACGCATGAACAATGACAATATCAAGGTTGATTCAATTACTGTCTGGGAGTCTGAAAACGCATCTGCACGATATTATGAGTGATCTGCTATATATCAGTGAAATATTTTCGTCCATTCAGGGCGAAGGTATGCTGGCCGGGCGCAGGCAGATTTTTGTTCGTCTTACGGAATGCAATCTTGACTGTCGCTATTGCGATACTGATTTTGAAAAAACAGATATGGGTCGTCTGGAATCTAACCCCGGCTCAGGCCGGTTTATAAATATTCCGCAGCCTTTGCCGTTAAATAAACTATCGGCCATAGTTAATGATTGGCAATCGCAGCTGCCCGGGGCTCATCATTCCGTCAGTGTTACTGGAGGGGAGCCGCTTATTCATGCGGACACTCTTGCGGAGTGGTTACCTGAAATAAGAAAAACACTTCCGATCCACCTTGAAACAAACGGCACCATGTACTCTGCTCTTCGGCAGGTTAAACAATTCGTAGACTATATCAGTATGGATATCAAGCTTCCCTCTACCGCCTGCTGTACGGAACAGTTATGGGATCTGCATGCACTTTTTCTAAGTGAGGCTCATGGCAGCAACGTCTCAGTAAAAGTAGTGGTTGGTGAGTTGACACCTGAAAGTGAAATTAGGCAGGTGTGCGATCTGATAGCTTCGGTTGATGCTGCTACACCGTTATTTATTCAGCCTTTATCGATGCCGGACGGGAGTATCGGTGTTACTGCCGGGCAAATTTTACATCTTCAGGAGCTTGCGTCCTCCCGTCTTTCTGATGTGCGGGTAATTCCTCAAATGCATAAACTATTGGGTGCGCTTTGATTATTGAAACAGTTACATTGGATTCAGGCCTCAGCATTATTCTGCTTGATCAAACCCGGCATTATTTCGGTGGTTACTTTCATGTTAAGGTGCTTGTGTATTGCGATATTCCGCTGGAACAGCACTATTTTGAAAATGATGTCGAATATGGCTATGTTGTAAAAAAAATGGGGACAACCGTTAGATTTGAACGGATTCTTGATAAAATGGCCGTTCCTGAATCTGAAATAGATTCGGTCCGTAGCCAGCTGATACAGGCTTTTCATGAAACTACCAAGGCTTATTTGTCGACACCTGACTTTGCTCCCCGCTTTGTTCGTAGCGAGTATTTGAAACATGTGAAAAAACCCTCTCAAATTCAAAGTTCAAGAGCGTAATGTGCCATTACAAGTTGCAACTATTGATAAACTTGCCTTTGGTGGCAATGGTGTCTGCCGGATTGACGGCAAAGTCTGTTTTGTACCCTTCAGCTGCCCCGGTGATGAGCTCTCTCTCCGTATAACAGCCCAGAAAAAATCATATTGTACGGCTTCGATAGTCGAAATATTAATTCCTTCTCCGGACAGAACCGTTCCTGAATGTTCTATCTTTGGCGCATGTGGAGGTTGTAACTGGCAGCATATCAGCTATCCCACCCAGCTCCAACAGAAGCGGCAAATACTTGCGGAAACCCTCTGGAGAGGGGCTCGTGTCCAAGCGGATCTGGTTGATGATGTAGTGGCTGCGTCGAATCAGTATGGTTACCGGAGTCGTCTTCAGTTCAAGGTCTCTGTTCAGAATGGAAAGCTTCGTATCGGTTTTTACCGCCAGGGTTCTCATCATGTGGAGGATGTATCGGTCGGTTGTCCCATAGCGGCACCATCGATTAATAAGGTGTTGAACTGTTTCAGAGATGTTCTCACGTCTTATCCTGATGTGGAGTCGGTTACACAGCTCAGTGTCGATGCCGGCGACAGCGGGGTGATTGCGGTAATACATCATAAAGGTGTCGTTACTTCAAAGGGCAGAAACTATTTTATTGAGCGGTCTGGTGATTTTGGGCCATGTACGGGACTTTTTCTTAAAGCTGATAATCAGCCGTGCGGTAAAAAAATATGGGGCAGCTCCGATATATCCTATTGCATGAAACGGGCTGACTTTGGCGAAAAACCGTTGGTGCTGTCTTATCCCCCAGGCGGATTTGCGCAGGTGCACCAACTGCAAAATATTTCCATGTTGTCCGTCATAAGAAGACTCGGGACTTTTTTACCTACCGAGCGACTCCTGGATCTGTACTGCGGAAATGGTAATTTTTCGATTCCTCTGGCTTTTGAAGTAGCATCGGTGGTCGGAATTGAGGGGAGTGCAGATTCAATTCGGGCTGCCGAATATAATAAAGAGCTAAACAGTGTTGCAAATATTCAGTTTTTTTGTGATGATGCCGCTTCCGGTGTGCGAAAACTTGCTGAGCAAGGCATGAGATTTGATACAGTTTTGCTTGATCCGCCACGCTCTGGTGCCGGGGATGCCGTTTCTGGTATTGTAAGTATGAAACCGGATAAAATTATCTATGTTTCGTGCGATCCCAATACACTTGCGCGGGATTGCGGCTTGTTGTCCGGTTTCGGTTACAGCGTTGTCAGGACTGTTCCGATTGATATGTTTCCTCAGACCTACCATCTTGAAAGTGTTACTTTACTCTGCAGGTCCTAGAAAGGGTTTTATGAATTTTATTAGCCGGTGGTTTTCGAAGTCTCCGTCCGATTTATTGGCCAAGGGAGACAGGTATATGGAGTCAGATAGTTTTTTTGATGCCAGGACCTGCTATGAGGACGGTTTTAAACACTGTCCCGGTGATGAAACTGGTGGCGCTCTGAAATCAGTTCTTTTAGAGCGGATAGACGCTGCTAATTGTAAACTCGCCGAGCTTAACCTTCAAGAAGCTGAATTTGCTCATTCACGTGGGGATACCGTAAAAGCAATTGATCATCTTGAGCTTGTAAAAACGCTTACCAGTAATCTGGTCTTACGGAAAAAGGCTGAAGAATTAATTCTCCGCTTTACGCCGCAAGACGATGGTCACGATGAACCGGCCAACACCACTCACTCCTCATGTGGATCGTGTTCCAGTTCTTCTTCCGGATGTTCTTCTGATAGCACGCCTTCTGACGATTCTTTGCCATTGCTGGAGTATTATGAACTGCTTATCCATCAATTACCTGCAGATCAATACCAGCGTTATACCAAGCTTGGGGAAACTTTTGCGAGTGCTTATGTCGCTGCCAGCCAGGATAAACATCTCGAAGCATTATCCGGCTTTGAGGACTGTGCTGATACTTTGCCGGAGGATATCTTTTTATATGAAAAAGGAAAAGTTCTGCACCGGCTTGGAAAAGATCGTGAAGCTGAGCAGTGCCTTCGTAAAGCGGTCCAGCTGAATGGTGCCAATTCACTTGCATGGTTAAATCTGGCACTTGTACTGCGTGAGAGTTATCGTTTTGAGGATGCTCTGACGACAATCGAAACAATGATAGCAGAACAAATTATGCCGGAAGAGGCGCAGCTGCTTCGGGCCAGTATTTTTGAGGCAACCGGCAACCATGAAAGTGCTGTGAATCAGTATGTCGAGCTGCTGCAGACACCATGGGCGCGTCCTGCTGCTGAAAAACTGTATGGATTGCTTATGGAAGTTGGTCGTAAAGATGACGCTGCTGCTATTTTTAAAAAATATTTGAAATCATGTCATTAATGCACTTGTAAGGATTGTCAGGCCTACAGGTTGTTCATTGTATTATTTCAAGCCGTTACGGCTACGATTATGGAGGGGTTATGAACAAATCAGAACTTATTGAACAGTTAGCTGTGAAAAAAGATTTACCGATCAAGCGGGCAGAAGAGCTTGTCAATCTGATTTTCTCTTCTATGGGCGAAGCAATGGTAAAGGGCGACCGAATTGAAATTCGTGGCCTTGGAAGTTTTGTAATCAAAGAGTATGGAACTTATACCGGCCGAAACCCAAAAACCGGTGAGCCGATCAAGGTCAGTCCCAAAAGGCTCCCCTTTTTCAAGGTTGGTAAAGAACTGAAAGAAATGGTACTCGGTTAATCAGTTGCTGCTATCAGGGAAGTCTTGATGAATGAATATTGTGCCGCTATTGATTTCGGGACTAATACCGCTCGTTTACTCATTGCCGAACGTTCGCCAACGGGAATTGTTCCTGTTCGTGTAGAGCGGGAAGTTGTCCGTCTCGGTGGTGGCTTTACAGACCAATATGGTTTATCTGCTGAAGCGGTTGAACGCGGTTTGACCTGTCTGCGCCGCTTCTCTGAAATTATCTCGGAGTATGGGGTGCTGCAGATTCGAGCCTCCGCAACAAGTGCGGTGCGGGATGCCGTCAATGGTAAGGCATTTGTTGACAAGGTGCTTCAGGAAACCGGCATAAAGCTTGTTGTCATAGATGGGGACCTGGAAGCTCGTCTGACACTCAGGGGAGTAATATCAGGGCTGGATTCTGAAAGTGGCTCGTTTGCGGTTCTTGATGTGGGTGGGGGGAGTACAGAGTTTACGGTATCATGCCAAGGCTCTCCTGTTTTTATCAAAAGTATGCCGATCGGTGTAGTGCGGCTTACAGAAGGTTTTCGTACTGAAATCGAAATGTTTGAACGTGTACAATCTGTTATAGATCAGCTGGAGAAAGATTTGTTCTCGGCTGGAATTATCGTATCAGGAGATTCCGAGTTGGTCGGGACGGCCGGCACCGCGACAACCATTGCAGCAATAAAGTTGGAAATGGTTGATTATGACTATCGCAAGGTTAATAATTTTACCGTGAGTGGTGGAGATGTCTCTGAAATATTTCAGCGTTTGTCGCGGCTTACTCCCCAGGAAAGGCTGTCAATCAAAGGGGTTGAAAAAGGACGTGAAGATCTTATTATTGCCGGTTTGGTAATCATTACTTCAATTATGGAAAGGTTTGGTTTCAAGCGGTTGAAGGTCAGTGATTTTGGCCTGCTGGAAGGATTGGCACTCTCAAACAGTGAATTAATAATACCGATGCCCAGTGGTTGAAAATATAAGTACATAGGGGGCGAGATGCTTGATAAACGGGGTTGTGGTGTGCTTTTGCACCCAACATCACTACCGGGGCCAGGTGGTATCGGCACAGTAGGCAAGGATGCACGTCGTTTTGTTGACCTGCTTGCGGCAATGGGTATGTCTTATTGGCAGGTACTTCCTCTCACACCTCCGGCATGTGGCAACTCTCCATATTCTTCTTTTTCGGCTTTTGCGGGTAACCCTCTTTTGATTGATCTTGATCAGATTTTCGAAGACGGTAATCTGCCAGCAATAAGCTACGAAGAGTGTCCTGATGATACCTGTGTTGATTTTGAAGCGGTTACTGAAAAGAAAATGGAGATACTTAAGGCTGCGGGCACAAACTTTCTACTGAACAATGCTGCGCCATGTAAACAGGAATTTTGGGATTTTTGCAACACGACTCCATGGCTTCATTACTACTCGCTTTTTATGGCGCTGAAACACCGATATAAGGGTAAACCTTGGGTTAAATGGCCGGTTGGGCTGGCGCTGCTGACAACGGAAAAATATGAAAAAGCTTCTGTTGAACTGGGCAAAGAGATAGGTGTTCAGAAATATATTCAGTGGCAGTTTTTCAGGCAATGGCGGAAATTGCGGACATATGCAGCGGGTAAAGGGATTGCAATAATAGGCGACATCCCGATTTTCGTTGGCTACGATTCTGCGGATGTGTGGAGTCAACGCGAGCTGTTTTTTCTTGATTCAAAGGGCAGGCCGACTGCCGTCGCAGGAGTGCCTCCAGATTATTTCAGCGCGACAGGGCAGTTGTGGGGCAATCCTCTGTATGATTGGGAAGCTTTGGGGCGCCGGAAGTACGATTGGTGGATCGAGCGTTTCCAGTCAATGTATGGGCTTTTCGATATTATACGGGTCGATCATTTCAGGGGTTTTGAAGCGGCATGGCAGGTCCCGGTCGGAGAAAAAACAGCTATCAATGGCACATGGGTCAAGGCTCCGGGCACAAGTCTGTTTGATGCTGTATTCGCCGCTCTCGGGAAATTGCCGATAATTGCCGAAGATCTTGGCGTTATTACACCGGAGGTTGAAGATTTACGTGATCGTTATCGGTTTCCTGGGATGAAAATTGTGCAGTTTGCCTTTGATTCAGGGCCATCAAACCCGTATCTGCCGCATAATCATCAAAAAAATTCCGTTGTTTACACCGGGACACATGACAATGATACTACCGCTGGCTGGTACAATTCCCTGTCTGATGCTCGACGTAGCAGAGTGAATCACTATGTGGGGAGCAGGGGGGATGACACCATTGAATGTCTTATTCGTACGGTATTCATGTCAGTTGCAGATACCGCAGTTATTCCACTTCAGGATTTAATCGGGTTGGGAAGTGGGGCCCGCATGAATGTTCCTGGCACCGCATTCGGTAATTGGGGGTGGCGTTTTACCTGGAATATGGTTGCTGATGACCTTGCCGCTAACATTCGCGACCAGGTGGAACAATATGGTAGATATAATCCTTCTTGACAATTCACGCATATTCTCTATACTGACTTGCTTTAAATTAAAACCGCTATGATATCGGATGGTGTGTGTGAAACTTGTTGTAGACCATATAAAAGATACGCCGATTGCCATCACTCTGGACGAGCCTATTGAGACTTTCCCGCTTCTTTTAGGCATGCAGAATGATAGTGATTGTCGCATTACCGGTAACATTAAAGGTGATATAACTGTTACCCGTGAATATGACAATATACGAGTTGCCGGGAGGGTGTTTGCGCCGTTGGCACTGTCCTGCTCACGTTGTCTGGCTGATTATACATCTTTTGTAGACACCAACTTCACAATTTTTTTTCGGAAAGAGAGCTCAGTAACATCATCCGCTGAAGATGAACTTGAGCTTGGTGAAATGGATCTGCTTTCATCTGCTTATTCTGGCGATGAAATAGATCTAACCCATGAGATAGAAGAACAGGTAGCTATGGAGATCCCAGTAAAGCCACTCTGTAGTGACTCCTGTAAGGGCCTGTGTCATGAGTGTGGCGCAGATTTGAACACCTCCACCTGTTCGTGCAGCAAAGAACCTGTTAGTCTTACTTTTAGTGCATTGAAGAACTTTAAAGTAACCCCAAAATAGAGCGGTGGCACGAGAACGTGTATCACCAGAAAAAGGAGAAATACCATGGCTGTACCCAAGAAAAAAACATCCAAATCACGCAAAAATATGAGAAGGGCCCATGACTTCTTAACAACACCGTCATTATCCATCTGTCCTCAATGCAAAGCTGCAAAACTGCCCCATCGTGCATGTCTTGCCTGTGGAACATACAAGGGTAAAGAGGTTATCAACCTTTCCTCAGCACAAGCCTAGAGAGCTGACTAAGTGTCACTTCCGAAACAGATGAGAGTTGCCGTTGATGCAATGGGCGGTGACAATGCGCCTGTTATTGAAGTTGAAGGTGCTGTTGCTGCGTGTCGTGAATTCGGGCTGTCGGTCACGCTTGTCGGTGACCGTGTGCGTTTGGAGGCTGAACTTGCCAAGCACAATGCCAGCAAGCTTGATATTGATATTTTTCATGCAAGTGAAGTTGTCGGCATGCATGATTCTGCTTCAGATGCAGTAAGGAAGAAGCGAGACTCTTCTGTGCGTCGGGCATTCGAGCTTGTCAAAGACGGCAGGGCATGTGCAGCTGTAAGTGCAGGTAATTCCGGTGCAACCATGGCGTCCGGCATGTTTGTCCTGAAGCGAATCAAAGGGATTGAACGTCCGGCGATAGCGCAGTTATTTCCTACCCTTAAGGGGCAAACGCTGGTTCTGGATATAGGCGGTAATGTAGATTGTAAGCCGCTGCATCTCGTTCAATTTGCCATCATGGGAGAGGTTTATGCTCGCTATGCCATGGGTGTGCTTTCACCAAAAGTCGGTCTGCTTTCCAATGGTGAAGAGGATTCAAAAGGGAATGAACTCACTAGGGAAACTAACGCCATTCTGCGCAAAACATCGCTTAATTATTGCGGATATATTGAAGGCCGGGATATTTTTGCCGGAGCTGTAGACGTTGTAGTTTGTGATGGCTTTGTAGGAAATATTGTCCTGAAGCTTTCTGAGGGTTTGTCTGACGCTGCCGGCAAAATGCTGAAAAGGGAAATCGTTAAGAGTTGGATCTCCAAGGTCGGCTATCTTTTTGTGCGCGGTGCATTCGGCCGTTTCAAAAAGCTTGTCGATTATGCAGAATATGGCGGCGCACCACTACTGGGAATTAACGGTGTTGGCATGATTTGTCATGGTGGCTCTAACGTCAAGGCGATCAAAAATGCGATACTGTTTGCTCATGAATACGCTAAAAACGGTGTCTCTGAGCATGTTGCTGAAAAATTATCTGAAAATCATTCTGTCTTGATACAAAGGGATAACCAGTCTCTGAGTACTGCAGAGTAATGGAGATTCAATCGTGAATGTCAGAATTACCGGAACTGGCTCTGCTTTGCCCGGGAAAATTCTCACTAATGCTGATCTCGAACAGATGATCGATACCAGTGATGAATGGATCACCACAAGGACCGGCATTAAAGAGCGTCGTATTGCTGCTGACGGTGAATATACCTCAACATTTGCTGCGGAAGCCGGCCGTAGTGCTATGGCAATGGCAGGTGTTAAGCCTGAAGAAATTGATCTGATCATTCTTGCTACTGTTACACCTGACTTTCCTTTCCCTTCTACCGCCTGCATTGTTCAGGATCTTCTGGGTGCTACTAATGCCACAGCTTTTGATCTTTCGGCTGCATGTTCCGGTTTTATCTATGGTTTATCAATCGCAGAAAAATATATTCGCTCTGGTGCTGCGCAAAAGATACTTGTAATAGGGTCTGAAGTGCTTTCACGTGTTGTTGACTGGCAGGATCGCAATACCTGCGTTCTCTTTGGAGACGGTGCCGGTGCTGTCGTTCTTGAAGCTTCTGATGGTGACCATTCTCTACTTTCAACACATACGTTCAGTAACGGAGCATACTGGAATCTTCTTTATCAACCGGGGAGCGGCAGTCGTAATCCGGCGACCGATAGCCGTACTATCGATGAACGGCTGATCTATCTGACTATGGAAGGCAATGATGTCTTTAAATATGCAGTTCGTGGCATGGAGGACGTTGCTTTAATGGCTCTGGACGCTAATGGGTTATCTCCGTCAGACATTTCTCTCCTGATTCCTCATCAGGCTAATCGCCGTATTATTGATGCGACAGCGAAACGACTTGGACTTGATTCTGACCGTCTGTTCACTAATCTCCAAAATTATGGTAATACCTCTTCCGCATCAATTCCAATTGCACTTGATGAGGCAAACCGGCAAGGGGTCCTAAAACCATGCAGTAAGCTGCTACTAGTGGCTTTTGGCGGCGGTTTTACTTACGGCTCTGCGTTAATAAACTGGTAGCATAATCAAGCAATATAGTGATATAAGGATATCCATATGTCTAAAACTGCTTTTATTTTTCCTGGTCAAGGTTCCCAGTACCCTGGAATGGGAAAGGAATTGTTCGATACGTTTCCGGTTGCACGTCACATCTTTGAAGAAGCTGACGATGCTCTTGGGTTTAAACTATCTGACCTCTGTTTTGCTGGTAGTGAAACAGACCTTAAGTTAACTGCCAACACCCAGCCGGCAATATTGACAGCTAGTATTGCAATATTGAAGGTCGCCCAGCAGGAAGCCGGACTGAAAGCAGATTTCGTAGCCGGCCATTCTCTTGGTGAATACTCTGCTCTGGTATGCTCAGGAGCTCTCACTCTAACTGACGCTGTAAAAACAGTGCGTGCCCGTGGAACATTCATGCAGGAAGCGGTTCCGGTCGGCACTGGAACAATGGCCGCCATGCTCGGGGTTGAGCGTGACGTTCTTGAGGAAATTTGCCGTGATGCCGCTGAAGGCGACGTGGTTTCACCGGCCAACTTTAATTCTCCCGGCCAGATAGTTATCGCCGGTTCAGTCTCAGCAGTTGCACGTGCTATTGAAATTGCCAAAAGCCGTGGTTTTAGAAAAGCCATGCTGCTGCCGGTCAGTGCCCCCTTTCATTGTGCATTGATGCAGCCTGCCGCAGATCGCCTCGCAGTAGTACTGAGTGCTATCAATTACAATGATATGATCCATCCGGTAGTCAGCAATGTAGAGGCGACAGCCAACAGTGACAAGGGCAGGATAAGCGAGTTGCTGGTTTCCCAGGTTTGTGCCCCGGTCCTCTGGGAGCAGTCAGTTATTGCTATGGCGGCATTAGGGGTTACCAGATTCATTGAGATAGGTCCAGGCAAGGTTTTGTCCGGGCTTGTAAAGCGCATCACAAAAGAAGTTGCAACCACAAATGTGGAAGATATTGCTACTCTGAAACTGTTGGCGAGTTGATTTTGCTCCAATCGTTACTCATTACTTTTGTCAAGGGAAACTTAATATGCTCGACATCAATGAAATAATGAAGATTCTACCCCATCGTTACCCATTTCTGATGGTTGATAAGATCCTGGAGATTGAACTCGGCAAAAGCATAGTTGGAATAAAAAACGTTAGCATCAATGAACCATTTTTCCCGGGACATTTTCCTGGCCATCCAGTTATGCCAGGGGTGCTGATCATCGAAGCGATGGCCCAGGTAGCCGCAATTTTAGCCTATTCCTCCGATGAAAGCGTCCGTTCCAAGGTTACGTATTTCGTTGGTATTGACAATGCTCGTTTTCGCAAGCCGGTTATGCCTGGAGATCAACTCCGTTTTGAAATTGCAGCTACCGGATGCAAAAGGGGTATCTGGATTTTTGACGCCAAGGCCTTTGTTGACGGAAAACTTGTCACAGAAGCCGAGTTGAAGGCGACCTTTGCCGACAAAAACAACTAATATAAGGTTACTGGAAAGGATTGATCATGCCTAAAGAAAAAGTTGCAGTTATTACCGGAGCATCACGCGGAATTGGCAGAAGTATTGCGCTGGCACTGGCAGCCCAGGGAGCAACCATCGTGGCTGTAGATATGGACCAAGCGTCCACCGAAGCTGTCGTGGCCGAGTTGCAGGCTGCTGGCGGCAAGGCTCTGGCAGTGGTAGGTAATGTGACCGTGTCGGCAGATGTCGAACGCATGTTTGATGCGGCTACCGAGGCATTTGGACGTGTTGATATTCTGGTCAATAATGCCGGTATTACCCGTGATGGCCTGCTGATGCGTATGAAGGATGAGGATTGGGATGCTGTTCTCAATGTAAATCTTAAAGGGGCTTTTCTCTGTACCCGTGCAGCTTTCAAGGTTATGAGTAAGCAGCGCTACGGTCGTATCATTAATATCGCATCGGTTGTCGGGCAGATGGGCAACGCCGGTCAAGCCAATTACTGTGCCAGTAAGGCCGGACTGATAGGACTTACCAAGTCCAATGCCCGCGAGATGGCAAAACGAAGCATCACAGTTAACGCTGTTGCTCCCGGCTTTATTGCAACTGCCATGACGGATGCACTTTCTGACAAGGTTCGCGCCGAACTTACTGCCCAGATACCGCTGGAGCGCCTTGGGAGTTCCGATGATATTGCCAATGCAGTTGTTTTCCTTGCTTCTGAAGCCGCTGGATACATTACCGGTCATGTTTTGTCAGTAAATGGCGGTATGTACATGTAGTACTGAATGTGGCCCTGGAATTGGAAATATCGATTGACTTTTAAAGATTTCATGCTTAATTAATCACAAAGCATTATATACGAAACCTGAAAAGGTTTAAAATCACACGGAGGTGGAAGATGTCTGATATTGCAAAGCGGGTAAAAGAAATCGTTGCAGAACAGCTTGGAGTCGAAGAAGCTCAGGTTTTAACCGAGTCTTCTTTTATGGATGATCTTGGAGCAGATTCTCTTGACACAGTTGAGTTGGTTATGGCTCTTGAAGAAGAGTTCGATATTGAAATTCCTGATGAAGATGCAGAAAAAATTCAGACAGTGAATGACGCCATCGAATACATCACTGAGCACAGCTGATGACACATCGGGAGGGGCGCAAGCCCCTCTCTTTTCATTTACCATGACAGAAGTTATCGTTACTTGGAGCTATTTATCATGAGAAGAGTTGTAATTACCGGTGTTGGAGCTATCTCACCACTCGGATGTGGAAATGACAAAAACTGGGATGCACTTATCTCAGGAAAGTCCGGCATAGGTTTGATTACCCGTTTTGATACGAGCGATATGCCGGTCAAAATTGCTGGCGAAGTTCCTGATTTCAATGCTGAAGAGTATATCGATAAAAAAGAGATCAAGAAGATGGATCTTTTTATCCAGTATGCTCTTGCAGCTGCTCATTATGCGATGGAAGATTCCGGATTAGTGATCAATGATGAAAACGCCGAACGTGTGGGCGTTCTTGTTGGTGCCGGTTTGGGTGGATTGCCGACTATTGAAAAGTATCATACGCTGCTCGCCGAGGGTGGTCCCAAGAAAATTTCCCCGTTCTTTATTCCCATGCTGATTATCAATCTTGCCCCTGGTCATATTTCCATAAAATACGGAGCCAAGGGTCCAAATATTTCTTCCGTATCTGCATGTGCAACCAGCACCCATTCGATTGGTGATGCATATCATATCATTAAACGTGGCGATGCAGATGCCATGATCGCAGGTGGTACAGAGTCCGTTATTACTCCGCTTGGTATTGGTGGTTTTGCAGCCATGAAGGCACTTTCCGACAGAAATGACGATCCAACAGCAGCCTCACGTCCTTTTGATAAGAACCGTGATGGTTTTGTCATGGGTGAAGGTGCCGGGATTGTAGTTCTTGAGGAGTATGAATCCGCAAAGGCGCGTGGGGCCAAAATATACGCCGAGATCGTAGGATATGGCATGACAGGTGATGCTTATCATCTGACCGCACCGGCACCTGGTGGAGAGGGTGGTGCGCGAAGCATGAAAATGGCACTAAAAAATGCCGGAATTACTCCTGAACAGGTCTCTTATATCAATGCACATGGTACCTCTACGCCGATTGGTGACATGTATGAATCCATGGCCATCAAGAGCGTTTTTGGTGATCACGCAAAAAAAATGCTGGTCTCTTCAACCAAATCCATGACCGGTCATCTTCTTGGTGCCGCAGGCGGTATAGAAACAGTATATACTCTCATGGCAATGGAAAAGTGTGTTGTTCCTCCGACAATCAATTACACTGACCCGGATCCCGAGTGTGATCTTGATTATGTCCCAAATACCGCACGCGAGGCAAAGCTCGAATACGCCATGAGCAACAACTTCGGTTTTGGCGGTACTAATGCTACCCTTCTGTTTAAGAAACTATAGGAGGGGAGACATTATGATCATTATTGGAAGTGACCATGGAGGATTAAATCTTAAAACAGCACTCAGTAGCTATCTGCATCGCAGGGGAATTGAAGTAACAGATGCCGGGACTAATGGCGATTCTTCTGTTGATTATCCCGATTTTGGTCAGAAGGTTGCCGAAACTGTAATTACAGGAGAGGCGGAGTTGGGTATTCTGATCTGCGGAACAGGTATAGGAATGTCAATTGCTGCCAACAAGATCCCTGGTATTAGAGCCGCTTTGGTAACTGATGTTTTTATGGCGCGCATGGCCAGAGAGCACAATAATGCCAATGTGCTGGTTCTTGGTGGACGAGTCCTTGATGAACAGAAAGCATGTGATCTGGTTGGTGCGTGGCTTGACGCAAAATTTGAAGGCGGTCGCCATCAGGCGCGTCTGGACAAGATAACAGCGCTTGAAAATAAGTATTCCTGATTCATAGAGAGTTTAAGTCTTTTAAATATCTGCAAGCGGGACCTGCCAAGGCATGTGTCCCGTTTCTTGTTTGCAAAATGTCATCGATATAAAGAACTATTACAAGGAGAACCCATGTCAGTCCTTTCCCAATTTGATCCACAGGTAGCTGATGCCATTCGTCATGAAACGGAGCGCCAGGAATATAATCTGGAGCTGATTGCCTCTGAAAATTTTGTTTCAGAAGCTGTTATGGAGGCACAAAGTTCGGTCATGACCAACAAGTACGCCGAGGGTTATCCCGGTAAGCGTTATTATGGTGGATGTGAACATGTTGATGTTGTAGAACAGTTGGCCATTGATAGGGCCAAGGAGCTTTTTGGAGCTGATCATGCCAATGTCCAGCCACATTCCGGTTCACAAGCCAACATGGCTGTCTATTATGCTGCATGCAAACCTGGCGACACGATCCTCGGCATGAACCTTTCGCATGGTGGACACCTTACACACGGCAGTCCGGTTAATTTTTCTGGTCGTTTCTACAATATCGTCCCATACGGAGTGTCACCTGAAACAGAAACAATAGATTACGCCGAGGTTGAACGTCTGGCCGTGGAACATAAACCAAAAATGATTGTGGTCGGCGCCAGTGCATATCCAAGAATCATTGATTTCCCCGCTTTCAGAGCAATCGCCGATAAAGTTGGTGCGCTGGTCATGGTTGACATGGCTCATATTGCCGGTTTGGTTGCCGCCGGCGTTCATCCCAGTCCAGTTCCGTATGCCGAGTTTGTCACTACAACTACCCATAAAACCTTGCGCGGACCTCGCGGAGGCATGATTCTATGCCGCGAAGAATTTGCCAAGGCGATAAATTCCCAGATTTTCCCAGGTATTCAGGGTGGTCCTCTAATGCATGTTATCGCCGCCAAGGCGGTGGCGTTCAAAGAAGCGCTGCAGCCGGAGTTTAAAAGCTATCAACAGCAGGTCGTAAAAAATGCCAAGGCACTTGCAGAGTCGCTTGTTAAGCGTGGTTTCAAATTGACAAGTGGTGGTACAGATAACCACCTTATGCTAATTAATTTTTCTGGTACCGAGATAACTGGTAAGGCTGCCGAAGAAGCTCTGGACAAGGCAGGTATCACTGTCAACAAGAACACCGTACCATTTGAAACACGCTCTCCATTTGTGACTTCTGGTATACGTGTAGGGACACCAGCCTGTACTTCCCACGGTCTGAAAGAGGCTGAAATGGACCAGGTTGCCGGTTATATTGCCGATGCTGTGGCGAATATTGGCAACGACCAGAAGTTGGGTGAAATAAAGAGTCAGGTAAACAGCATGATGAAAAAATTTCCACTTTACGCTGACAGGCTTGCCTAATTGTCAATTATAACGTAGTAACGAGACCCACCGGACATGTTCCGGCGGGTCTTTTTTATGATTGTGAAAATAACTGTGGCAAAGGAAGCAACAAATGTCTGAAGCCGGCTCTATATCTACTGAACAATTGCGCCTGTGGGATAAACGACACGTTTGGCATCCGTTTACTCAGATGCAGGAATGGGAACGTGACGAGCAGATTATTATCGTAAAAGGGGAGGGCTGCTGGCTGATTGACACAGATGGCAAGCGCTACCTTGATGGTGTTGCCTCAATGTGGACAAATGTTCATGGCCACTGTCGCCGGGAATTGAATGATGCTCTTAAAGAACAGGTTGACCGCCTTGAACACTCGACACTGTTGGGACTTGCTAGTGAACAGAGCATTATTCTGGCTGCTCGACTGGCTGAAATCACTCCCCCCGGGTTGGATCGTTTCTTTTATTCGGATAACGGTTCAACCGCCATGGAAGTAGCGGTCAAGATGGCCTATCAATATCAGGTACACAAGGGGCGACCCGAGCGGAGCCGCTTCATAACATTCAGAAATGCCTATCATGGTGATACACTTGGTGCGGTGAGCGTTGGAGGAATCGGTATTTACCATACAACCTTCAGGCCACTCATGTTCGAGACGCTGCAAGCTCCCTCTCCATACTGTTACCGTTGTGAGCTTGGCTATAAAAGTGACTCATGCGACTGGGAGTGTGTTAAGGCACTCGAAGAGCTTATGGAACAGAATGTCGGTCAGGTTGCCGGTCTCGTTATTGAGCCTCTTGTCCAGGGTGCAGGCGGGATGATCGTTCAGCCGGCTGGATTTTTAAAATGTGTTAGAGAGCTGTGCGACCGTTATGATATTCTGATGATCGCTGATGAAGTTGCCACCGGTTTTGGAAGGACAGGCGAAATGTTCGCCTGCAACCATGAGAGCGTCATCCCTGATATAATGGCAATTTCAAAGGGTATAGCCGCAGGATACCTTCCCTTGGCGGCTACGGTGACTGGTGAAAAAGTTTATTCAGCATTTTTGGGTTCTTATTCAGAGCTGAAAACGTTTTTTCATGGTCATACTTTCACCGGGAACCCCTTAGCCTGTGCCGTTGCTTTAAAGAGCCTGCAACTCTTTAAGCAGGATAACCTGTTGGCAGAGCTTCAACCCAAAATCGCCCGGCTTAAAATGCGTCTGGATGATTTCATGTCCATGCCGCATGTTGGTGATGTCCGTCAGTGCGGTCTGGCTGCTGGTGTCGAACTGGTTGAGAACAAGGAAACCGGGTCACCGTATCCCTGGGAGGATAGTGTCGGGATCAGAGTTTGTCTTGAAGCTCGCAAACGTGGTATTTTTTCTCGCCCGCTGGGAAATACAATTGTAATATTTCCACCGCTGGTCATTTCAAACAGTGAGCTTGATATGCTTTTGGATGTACTGTATGAATCGATACGGGTTGTTACAGAATAATTGATGTTATAGGCGCCATAATGGGTGATAAAACAAAAATTCTGGTGATCGATGATGATGACTCAGGGCGTGAAGCTCTGACCATGTTGCTGCAGGCGTCCGGATATGAAGTCACTTCGGCAGCGACCGGGGAAAGTGCGCTGGACTTTATAGAACGGGAGCATTATCAGGTTATTGTTTCTGATCTGTTCCTGCCAGATAAAAGTGGACTTGATATTTTACAGAACGTACAAAAAGTTTCTCCTTCTACAGAAGTTATCGTAGTAACGGGCCATGCTTCGGCTCAAACTGCAGTAAGAGCCATGAAAGAGGGGGCTTTTGATTATATTACAAAGCCGATTGATTTTGATGAGCTGAAAATTGTTGTTTCAAAGGCACTGGAAAAACAGAAACTTCTATCTGAGAACATGTATCTTCGCAGGCAGCTCCAGGGACGCTTTGAATTCAATAATATAATCGGTAATTCTCCGGCCATGAATCTCGTGTTTGAACGCATGAGCCGCATTGTAAAAAGTGATTCATCGGTTCTGATCACCGGTGAATCGGGGACCGGCAAAGAGCTGGTTGCCAAGGCATTGCACTATAATGGCACCCGCAGAGACCGGCCATTTATTGCAGTGAACTGCAGCGCTATTCCAGAGGCTTTACTGGAAAGCGAACTTTTTGGACATGTTCGGGGGGCCTTTACCGGAGCTGTAAAGGATAAACCTGGGAAATTCGAGACAGCCAATCATGGCACTATTTTTCTTGATGAAATAGGTACACTGCCTCTTCATTTGCAGGTAAAGCTGTTAAGGGTTTTGCAGGAGCAAGAAGTGGAGAGGGTTGGTTCTAACAAAACGGTAAAACTTCATGTCAGAGTGATTTCTGCGACTAACTCCGATCTTGAAAATATGGTAAAAAGTGGACTCTTTCGTGAGGATCTTTATTACCGTTTGAACGTCATTCCTCTGCACCTTCCTCCACTGCGAGAACGACAACAGGATATTATGTATCTGACCGCTTATTTTCTTGAAAAACAGTGCCGTCTGATGGGGCGTTCACCGTGCAGTATCAGTAAACAGGCGCTTGAAGTATTAGAGCTGTATTCCTGGCCTGGTAATGTACGAGAACTGGAAAACCTGATTGAGAGAATGATTGTTCTGACTGATGCAAACGTCATAACTTTAGATGATGTCCCGGTTAAGATCGTTGGTGAAAAGAGTGCTGACGAAGCGCTCTCAGTTACTATGCCGAACAATGGGGTGGATTTAGTTGATACAATATCCAAAATTGAACAATCCTTAATTCGTCAGGCACTTGAATCTGCAGGAGGTGTCAAGGCGAAGGCTGCTGCCCTTTTGGGGATAAATCGGACTACTCTGGTTGAGAAGATAAAAAGATTGAAGATTGAATCGTCCTGTTGATTTTGTCGGTTTTGGACCCGGATAATGGCTATTGGTAAGCTGGAGCGGAAGGTCTCTTCTGCAAAAAACTATTACAGCTGTTATTTATGCAAGCGTTAGGAGGTTAGGATGGATCCTGTAACTGGTGCCATTGCCCAGAAGGAATTCGATCGGGCACAGCTGGAACTTGACCAGAACAATGTCCTGGCTGCACTTGCCTGTTTGGAACGAGCACTGGATATCTGGGACGATCCGCACTGGTATTCCCGCCTTGGGTTCTGCATCGCCAAACAGCGCGGACAGATTACGCAGGCACTGAAATTCTGCAATCTTGCAATTGTGCACGATCCAGAAAATCCTCTCCACTACCTATATCTCGGCAAAGTATATCTTATTGCGGGAAAGACGAATGAAGCACTTCAAGCCTTCAGGCAGGGCAGAACATTTGGTAGTAATGCGGAGTTGGAGCGTATGCTCGTTGCAATTGGGACCCGAAAGCCTCCGGTCATATCTTTTCTTTCACGGGATAACCTGCTGAACAAGTATCTGGGTATTATTCTTGGTCGAATGGGTTTGAGATAGTAATGTTAGCAAAGCATATTTAGGAAACAAAAAAGGTGCCGTTTAAGGGCACCTTTTTTGTTAATGGCGGGGTTGACGGGGCTCGAACCCGCGACTTCCAGCGTGACAGGCTGGCACTCTAACCAACTGAGCTACAACCCCGTAATAGGTAGTCAGTTTAACCAGACATTTATGCCATAAAATTAAGCTTCATGTCAAGTTGCTTATTCGTATTTTACAAAAAAGTTTAAGCACACTCAGAATAACCGCAGACATGGCAGACTGAACAGCCGCCCTCATGTTCTACGATGCCGCCACATTCCGGACAGGCACCGCGTTCATGACGTGTTGATTCGTTTTCGATGTCATATCCGCTGTCAATCAGGTGGTTCTGGATCGCCTTTGCAACAGCGTCGGCACATGAAAGCACGCGGTTGTCGCCGAAGCCTGATGGACAGTGGCAGGAAATCCCTTGAAGCTGTTTTACCACCTGACGTGCCTGAATGCCGCTGCGCCAAGCAAGTGAAACCAAACGGCCAATTGCCTCACTCTGGGATGCGGCGCATCCGCCAGCCTTGCCCATAGTGGTGAAAAGTTCAAACAAGCCGTTTTTATCTTCGTTGATCGTAATGTACAGCGGGCCACAGCCGGTCTGCATCTGATGGGTAGATCCTTTAAGGGCTTTAGGGCGTTCCCGTTTGACGGCTTTCTTCTCATCTTCTACCGGTGTAGCGGCTACTGCGGCGTGCTCTTCTTTTTTGCCGGTAGAGAGAACCTGTTCGTCTCTTGATCCGTCCCGGTAAATTGTGACACCCTTGCAGCCTGTTTCGTAGGCGAGCATGTAAACTTTTTCAACATCCTCTATCGTGGCAGAATTTGAAAAATTCACTGTTTTTGAAACGGCATTGTCTGTGTAGAGCTGGAAAGCGGACTGCATCTGAATGTGGTATTCCGGGGATATTTCGTGAGAGGTCACAAAAACGTCGCGGATATCAGCCGGGATTTCAGTGATGTCGGCAACGGTACCATGCTCTGCTATTTTTTTCATGAGTGATTCCGAGTAGAAACCGCGCTCCTTTGCGATCTTTTCGAAAATCGGGTTGACCTCAATCAGAACGTTCTTATCCATTACTGTACGGATGTAGGAAACTGCAAAAAGAGGTTCAACGCCTGATGATGCATTGGCGATGATGGAAATTGTCCCGGTCGGAGCAATAGTCGTGACGGTTGCATTTCTTTGCGGAGCAGCTCCTTTTTTGTCAAAGATAGAGCCTTTGAAGTTAGGGAAGGAACCCCTCTTTTTGCCCAGCTCCTGGGAGGCCAGGTGCCCTTCATCATTGATGAATTTCATCATCTTCTTCCCGAGTTTTACCGCCTCGTCAGAACAGTATGGAATTCCAAGTAAAATCAACATGTCGGCCCAGCCCATGACACCCAGACCTATTTTGCGGTTGGCGTGAGTCATGTCATGGATTTGCTGTAGTGGATAATTATTGGCTTCAATTACATTGTCAAGAAAGTGGACAGCATTGTGAATGGTCTCTCGCAGTTTTTTCCAGTCGACTGCTCCCTCTTTGATAAATGTACCGAGATTTATAGAACCAAGATTACATGATTCATAGGGGAGGAGAGGTTGCTCGCCACAAGGGTTGGTTGATTCGATCTCGCCAACCAGAGGTGTTGGGTTGTCACGATTCAAGCGGTCAAGAAAAACAATTCCTGGTTCGCCGTTTTCCCAGGCCTGTCTGACGATAAGCTGGAATACTTTACGGGCATTAAGGCTGCCGCAGACCTTTTTGTCACGGGGATTAAGAAGATTGAATTCCTCATCCCGTTCGACAGCCTGCATGAACTTTTCGGTAAGGCCGACTGATATGTTGAAGTTGTTGAGCTGCTTCTGATCGGATTTACACATAATGAAATCCATTACGTTGGGGTGATCAACCCTCAAAATTGCCATGTTTGCGCCGCGTCTGGTGCCACCCTGCTTTATGGTTTCTGTGGCGACATCAAACACACGCATGAATGAAAGAGGGCCACTCGATATGCCGGTAGTGGTACTAACAACATCGTTGGCAGGTCTCAGCCGGGAAAATGAAAAACCGGTGCCGCCGCCGGACTTGTGAATTAGTGCTGTATATTTGACAGCGTCAAAGATCTCTTCCATTGAGTCGCCGACAGGTAGAACAAAACAGGCCGAAAGCTGCCCTAGGGGACGGCCGGCATTCATCAGTGTAGGGGAGTTAGGGAGAAATTCGAAGTTGGTCATCATACGATAAAAGGTGTCCGATAAACTTTTTACATCCGCTTTCTTGTCAAAAGTTTTATCAGCTGCAGCAATAGTATCGGCTACACGACGAAACATGTCGGCCGGAGTCTCAAGTACCTTGCCAGTTTCATCACGGCGCAGATAACGTTTTTCCAATACAGTGGCAGCATTTTTTGTAAGTCCTGGGATTGTGTCACACGCGGAACTTTTTTTCATAACGGAACTCCTTGTTTTGTAAGTAAACTGATGATTCTGATCATATAGATATATAGGTGTGGTTGAAGTCTGAACCACAATATTTTGTGGAAGGTGATGAAATAAACCACAACATGTATGTGCTGTCAATAAATATATTTCATAAAAATATAACATCTTGAAAGGACTTGAAAAGCTTAATACCTGTGACTATTGTCCGGTCTTTTGGCGTAGATAAATCTTGATAAGTGCGTTAACGAATTCATTTTCCTCAAAATACATCAGAAAATAACTTCTAACTTACTAGCCCCGATAAATCGGGATAAGTGCGTTAACGAAGTTATTTTCTGTAAAACACATCAGAAAACAACTTCTAACTTACTAATTAAAAAACAACATTGAATTTACAGTTTGAACGAATCATGATAGTTATCCAGATTGTAATTTGCGAGGAGCTATACAGTGAAAATTATTTTTGCATTGAGTCTCTTTCTATGGATGACAACAATTTCACTGGCTGCCGAACAGCCTGCAGCTGTTTATGACGGAGCGGTGATTACCGAAGATGTTACCTGGCGTGGTTCAATACTCGTACGCGGCTTTGTTGTTGTGGCTCCTCAGGCAACCTTGCGCATCGACCCCGGTACAATAGTCCGTTTTACTGCTACCGCCACTCAGCAGCTTCCGAACCTGATTGTTCAGGGTCGTATCTATGCCGCTGGAACCTCAGAAAGGCCTATAAAATTTACGTCTGACAGTTCCAGGCCGTTGTGTGGATCCTGGGGCGGCATTGTCTTTCTCTCGACTGAAAAAAACAACTTAATGGAGCGATGCCGCATTGAGTATGCTGAAACCGGGATTGATTTACGATTTTCCACAATTAACCTGAAGTCAGTTACAATAGTGCAGGCACGGACCGCTTTGACATCTCATGACGGTGTCGTGCAGATGGTCGGCAGTACTGTCTCAGATTCAGAAACCGGCATCGAACTATTCAACAGCGAATTTGACGGCAGGGATATGATGGTAGCCTCCTGTCAGCGTGGACTTGTGTTGAGCAAATCAGCCATTGTTATTACGTCGCTGAAAGTAATGAACATTTTGCAAACGGGACTTGAAGCCGAAGATTGCCGCATTAAGATTACCGGTGGAGAGTTTTCAGAAAATGTGCTTGGAGCAAGAATCAATGGAGGAGAAGGACTGATTGTCATGTCCCGCTTTCTGCGTAATAAAAAGACCGCCCTGCATTTAAATGCTTCTCGTATTAAAATCCAGCGGTGCCTTTTTGCCGAGAATTTTCAGGATGCGCTTAGGGTTGATGATGGGCGAGCACTCCTGTTGAACAATGCCTTCAGCTCAAACGGCGGTTTTAATCTCTACAACGCCGGTAGTGAAACTGTCAGTGCTCGGCAAAACTGGTGGGGTTTGACAGACAAGTTGTTGATTGTCCAAAAGATTTATGATGCTGCTCGCGATAAAAATACTGGTATAGTCAATGTTTTTCCGTGGTTGAATGAAAAACCACCATTGATGCCATAAAAAAGGACTTATCTGTGTATCTCGATAATGCAGCTACATCATTTCCCAAGCCCGATTCTGTGTATGAAGCGGTTATGAATGCAATGCGTGATGTTGGAGCTTCTCCCGGACGGGGCGGTTATCGCCGTTCTCTGGAAGCAGCGCGTATAATGTTCCAAGCGCGTGAAGCGGTTGCCAGGTTCTTTTCTGTCTCCGATTCAAGCCGTGTTATCTTTGCCCATAATGCTACCGGAGCTCTTAATCTGGCGCTGCATGGGACTCTCGTTGCTGGCGACCATGTTATTACCACTTCCATGGAACACAATTCCATGTTGCGTCCGCTGTATGCACTTCAAAAAAAGGGTGTTGAGTTGTCGATCATCGATGCCGCTTCTGACGGAGTGGTTTCTGTTGAAGACATTCGCCGTGCTCTTAAAGTGAATACACGAATGATCGCTGTCAGTCATGTATCAAATGTATGCGGTGTTATTCAGCCTATTAAAAAAATGGCGGAACTTTGTCGTGAGGCCGGAGTGCTTTTTCTGGTTGATGCGGCGCAGTCGGCAGGGGTTTTGCCTATTAACGTTGAAAACTTAGGCATAGACCTGTTGGCTGCCCCCGGCCATAAAGGGTTGCTGGGGCCGAGCGGAACCGGTCTTCTGTATGTGGCGCCTCAAGTCAGTCTCAAGCCCATTATTCAGGGGGGGACCGGCACTCATTCTTCTTCTGTGGAGCAGCCGCTCATAATGCCGGATGGTTTTGAGGCCGGTACTCATAATATCCCAGGTATCGCCGGACTGAAGGCCGGAATAGAGTTCATACTTGAACTTGGTCATTTAGCGGTTTATCAACATGAGCAAACACTGCTCAATCTGGCGGAAGAGGCTTTGAAAAAAATTCCTGGTGTGACGATCTACGGTCCGGAAGATCCGGCTGCCCGTTGCTCAGTACTCTCCTTTACCGCTTCCGATGTCGATTCGGCGCTATTGGCCGCAGAGCTTGATCAAGGCTTTGATATCTCAGTTCGTGCCGGACTGCATTGTGCTCCATTGGCTCACCGCACACTTGGAACTTTACCGGGCGGCACGACCCGTCTGAGTCCCGGTTGGTTCTCGACAAGCGAAGATATTGCCTTGTTTTCTGATGCAGTTGTTCAATGCATCAGCAAGATTCGAAAACGGTTTTAATAAATATATTTCTGTTCCGGCACCCTGCCGTTATCCTAGTAAATCCAGAAAGGGAATCATGAAGAACTTCATCCTCGATACAAACGTATTGCTCCACGATCCACAATCACTTTTCAAGTTTCAGGACAACAACATTATTATCCCGATTACCGTTATTGAAGAGGTTGATCGCTTCAAAAAAGATATGAACGAAACCGGCAGAAATGCCAGGATGGTTTCAAGAATACTTGATTCAATGCGTGAGAAAGGTTCTCTTGCCTCCGGTGTTACCATGCCGGGTGGCGGCACACTGCGGATTGAAATGTTTTCTGAAAAATATTTCAAGAATCTGCCGGTTGATCTGCGTGTAGATAACGGCGATAACCGGATAATTGCTGTTGCACAGGATGTCCGCGATCGTTTTCCTGACGCAGTAACAATATTCGTGACTAAAGATTCCAACCTGCGCATCAAGGCTGATGCTATTGGGTTGATAGCCGAAGATTATGAATCTGATAAAGTCGATATTCAGGATCTGTATTCCGGTACCAGAACAATCGAGGTGGCGCCAGATGCAGTAGATAAATTTTATGGCCAGGGGTGGCTTGAGGCACCGGTAGAAATGGCTCCCAATGAGTTTATAACAATTGTAGACAGTGCAAATGCGGCTCATTCTGCCATCTGTCGCAACGACCCTGCCAACTCCCGCATTGTACCGGTTCACAAGGTGCCAAAGGAGGGGATCTGGAGTCTTTTTCCCCGCAACAGGGAGCAGTCGTTTGCCCTTGATGTCCTGATGGATGACAGTATCAAGCTGGTGACGCTGGTAGGCAAAGCTGGAACCGGCAAGACGCTGCTTGCTATTGCTGCAGGCCTTCATAAAACTGCCGAGGAAAATATCTATAATCGTTTGCTGGTTTCGCGTCCGGTTTTTCCGATGGGCAAAGACCTTGGTTTTCTTCCAGGCGATATTGAAGAAAAACTGACCCCCTGGATGCAGCCGATTTTTGATAATGTCGAGCTGCTGATCTCCGGGCATGAATCTGAAAAACGGCACAGCAAAGGGTACAAAGAGCTGATGGCGATGGGACTCCTCGATATTGAACCTTTGACCTATATCCGTGGCCGCTCGATCCCGAATCAGTATTTGATCGTTGACGAAGCGCAGAACCTGACACCGCACGAAATCAAGACTATTGTCACCAGAGTTGGTGAAGGGACCAAGATAGTACTGACCGGTGACCCGTACCAGATCGACAATCCATATGTGGATTCATCGAGCAACGGTCTGACTTACCTTGTTGAAAAATTCAAAGGGGAGCGGATTGCCGCCCATGTGACACTGACAAAAGGCGAACGTTCCGAGTTGGCCGAATTGGCAGCCAATCTGCTATGATCAGTTTACTATCTACAAGGTTTATCTGAATGCTTCTTCTCTCCATTGAAACGTCCTGTGATGAAACGGCCGCCGCAGTTGTACGTGACGGCCGTGAAATACTTTCCTCCGTCATTTCATCTCAGGTTGCCATTCATGCCATGTACGGCGGTGTTGTCCCGGAGATAGCATCCCGAAAACACCTGGAATCAATAACGCCGGTTATCAGTCATGCACTCCAGGAGGCTGGAGTCGGTATGGAAGAGATTGAAGGGGTTGCGGTTACCCGTGGGCCCGGTTTGTCCGGGGCTCTTCTGGTCGGTTTCTCGGCAGCCAAGGCTATAGCTGCCGCTCGAAAAATCCCCTTTGTCGGTGTGCATCATATAGAAGGACATCTGTTCGCGACATTTCTGGAAAAACCGGTGGATTTCCCTTTCCTGGCGCTTGTTGTGTCCGGCGGTCACACTCATCTGTACCATGTTGAAGATTACGGGCATTATACGACTCTGGGCAGAACTATTGACGATGCTGCCGGTGAGGCTTACGACAAATGCGCCAAAATTATGGGGATGCCATATCCCGGTGGACATTTGATTGACCGGATGGCTCAGAGTGGTAAATCCGATGCGATTCGATTGCCGAGGCCGCTGCTTCGTGACGGCACACTTAACTTCAGCTTCAGTGGTTTAAAGACAGCTGTGCTGCAGCATACCATGAAGAATCCTGTTTCAATTCCGGGCCAGGACGCAGATGACCTGTGCGCTTCTTTCCAGGAGGCGGTCTGTCATGTTCTTGCGGCAAAAACCGAGGCGGCTATTCGGCAGACCGGTGCCGCTCGACTGGTGGTTGCGGGCGGGGTTGCCTGCAACAGTGGTTTGCGCCTTCGTATGGCGGCACTTTGCGAGCAGTTGGGAGTCGAACTCTCAATTCCGCATCCCTCCCTGTGTGGCGATAATGCGGCTATGTTGGCGGTTCCTGGCGACCATTATCTTTCACATGGTCTTGTGTCGCCACTCTCGATGGATGTCACCGCTACCTGGGATATGGACAGTATAAAGGAATCATTAAAATGAGTGCTACCCGCCGCCCTCTGAAGTCACTTGGCCAGAACTTTCTGGTTGACCAGAATATCATCGATAAAATTATTCAGACTGCCGATATCCAGCCTGATCAGCCCGTACTTGAAATTGGCCCCGGACGAGGCGCTTTAACAACGCACCTTGCCGAGAGTGCCGGACGGCTCGTGCTGATTGAATTCGACCATGCGCTGGCAGCCTGGCATCGGGATCAAAATAAAAGCCTTCAGCATGTTACCGTCATTGACGCAGACGTGTTGAAGGTTGACCTTGATACACTTCTTTCTGAAACTCCTCAAAAATGGAACGTGGTTGCCAACCTTCCCTATAATATTTCGACCGAAGTCCTGTTCCGTTTATATGGTGTGCATGACCGTCTGGCACGCATGACCCTGATGCTGCAAAAAGAGGTCGGTGACCGTCTGGCCGCCCCGCCGGACTGCTCTGCATACGGAGTCACCACTGTGCTTCTCGGACTATGGTTTGACATCAGCCGTGCATTTGTTGTACACCCCGGCTCTTTTCATCCCAGCCCCAAAGTCGATTCAGCTGTCCTCAACTTCATCCCCCGTTCGGAGGCGCGGGCTGATGTTGGTAATGAGGATGTGTTCAGGAGTATCGTGAAAAGCGCCTTTTCCATGCGCCGTAAGACGCTGATCAACTGCCTAAAATCGGCCGAGTTCGCCAAGCATGTTGATTGTGCGAAGTTGCTGGAGTCATGCGTGATTGATGGACGCAGAAGGGGAGAGACGCTTTCTCTTGAAGAGTTTGCAGCTCTGTCGCGCCGTGTGACAGAAGTGTTGCCGATTACCGCAGAATGACGGATATGGTAGGTTATAGTATCATTCTGCTGCTATTCGCCTGTCTTGGAATTTTGTGCGCTTTGTTTATGAGAAACAAACGCGGGGAAACAGAAAATATCGACCTGCAGAAAAAAGTAGATGGTATTGAAAAGCTGCTGGAACGTCATGAACGGACCTTGCGCGAAGAGCTTGTGCGCAGTCGTGAGGAAGCTCATGCCGGATCCCGCCGCATGCGGGAAGAAATGACCGGCGGCATAACTGTGCTGGGTGATTCATTGTTGAAGAGGATGAGTGACATTGCCGGTCTTCAAAAAAACCAGTTGGAGCTGTTTGCTGGCCAATTGAAGGAGCTTACTTCGAGCAACGAAGGGCGGCTTGATAAACTGCGGGATGGCGTTGATGCCCGGCTAAAGCTGATTCAGGAAGATAATGCCCGTAAATTGGAGCAGATGCGGGCCACCGTTGATGAAAAACTGCATGATACTCTTGAAAAGCGTCTGGGCGAATCATTCAAGCTGGTCAGTGAACGCCTCGAGCTTGTGCAGCGCGGTCTGGGAGAGATGCAGACCCTTGCCAACGGTGTCGGGGATCTGAAAAAGGTCCTGACCAATGTCAAGACTCGCGGTACTTTCGGGGAAATACAGCTGGGTAGCCTGTTAGAGCAGATCCTGGCTCCAGGGCAGTATGAATCAAATGTTGAAACCAGGCAGGGGAGCGGCCAACGAGTTGAGTTTGCACTGAAACTGCCGGGGCGCGATGGCACTCCGGACGGCATGGTCTGGCTCCCTCTGGATGCCAAATTCCCTCAGGAAGATTATCTGCGTCTGGTGGAGGCCCAGGAAACTGCAGACGTTGCAGCAGCGACTGATGCCAGAAAGCAGCTGGACCGCTCTGTGCGTGAGATGGCTAAAACTATCCGTGATAAATATCTTGATCCACCGCATACAACAGACTTTGGGGTCATGTTTCTGCCGACTGAGGGGTTGTATGCCGAAGTGCTCCGCTTGCCGGGACTTTTTGATGCATTACAGCGTGATTTCAAAGTCATGGTCGCCGGTCCTACGACACTGGCCGCGCTGCTTAACAGCCTGCAGATGGGTTTCAGGACGCTTGCTATTGAAAAACGATCTGCAGAAGTCTGGAATCTGCTCGGGGCGGTTCGTACGGAGTTCTCCAAATTCGGTACGATTCTGGAAAAAACGCGAAAAAAACTGGTGGAAGCGGGAAACCACATCGACCTGGCCGCTACCCGAACCAGAGTTATTGAACGTAAGCTGCGTGACGTACAGGATATTCCGCATCAGGAATCAGATACAATTCTGGACGATGTTTTGGAGTTTGAAGAACTTTCCGAGATTACAGATGAGATTCAAGTGCAGGAGGTATTGCCATGATTCTTGAAATTAATCCCGACTATCCTCAGCCGCACCAGATTTCGCGGGTTGTCGAAAGTTTAAAAGATGGCAAGGTCATCGCCTATCCTACCGATACAACGTATGGTATTGGTTGTTCGATCTTTTGTAAAAAAAGTATCGAACGAATCTATCAGATGAAACAGCGCGATCGTCGCAAGCCGTTTTCGGTTATCTGTTCATCACTGTCCGAGATATCCCATTATGCCAAGGTCAGTAATTCTGCTTTCAAGATCATAAAACGATATCTGCCCGGACCATATACGTTTGTTTTTGAAGCAACGCGTGAAGTTCCTGATCTGCTATTGACCCGCCAGAAAACGGTTGGTATTCGTATTCCTGATAACAGGATATGCTGTGATCTTGTAACAGCTCTTGGAAATCCGATTATAACCACCAGTGCCAATATCTCCGGCGAAGAGCCGGAAGGTGATCCACGCAACATTGCGGAGACCTTTGGTAATCAGCTTGATTTTGTCATTGATGGCGGGATTCTGACTACTGATGTCAGCTCTGTTGTCAGCTTGATAGGTGCTACCCCGGAGGTGTTACGGGTCGGGCTTGGAGATGTTTCATGGTGCGGGAAGTGAGTGTGGGGGGAGAGTGTGCGTAAACGTACCGTAAGAAATGGTATGCGACTTGTCATGGCCGCTTTGATCCTGATTGTTATAGCCAGTTTTTATCACGTACAGATCTCTGATCTGTTTTCATTGACTTCATCTGCAGAGAGCCGGATATACCGGCTCGGAATGTTCTGGGCGGCAGCCATTGGTGGCTATGGTGTTGTAGTGACCGCTTTCGGTTTCGCACTGTCACCTCTGAAAAACGATTACCAGATCCGGCTCAGGCCTCTTTTAATAGGTATTTTTGTTTTGGTATTCATCTTCTTTTATCTGCTCTCCTCCTCTGTTGAGGGTCCGCCTGGAGATGAGCAGCGACGGTTGCGCCCCGGGGAGACGATTACAATATAACAAAGTCGTAATTTGAAGTGAAGTGAGGCACCACATGCAGAATCATAAAATTCCTGATCTGTTACAAACCTCAAACCCTGACGAGTGGCACGGCCTGAAAGGGCGCATCTATTCATTTTTTCAGCTTGTCTACTCAATCGCAATCAACTTTTCAGCCCATCAGGGGCCAATGCGAGCTTCTGCTCTCACCTTTACCACGGTCCTCTCGCTTGTTCCATTCCTGGCAATCGCTTTTTCAGTGCTAAAGGGGCTCGGAGCCCAAAATACGCTTGAGCCACTCCTGCAACAATTCGCCGGCGATTCTGAGGAAACAATATCCCGCCTTGTAGCTTATGTTAACAACACCAACATGAAGTCGGTCGGGGCCATTGGTCTTGTAATGCTGATTCTGACAGTACTCTCTTTGATGGGAAGTATTGAGGAGGCATTCAATGCAGTATGGGGAGTGCGTGAGACCCGTTCAATTCAGAGAAGATTCAGTGATTACTTAAGTGTTGTTATCGTAGGACCAATTCTGCTGCTCGTTGCGACAAGTATGACTTCTACTCTGCAGAGCCAATGGCTGCTGCAGTGGTTAATCCATAATACCTATCTTGGCGATGTGATCCTGCTGCTATTCCGCTTTTTACCGTATCTCAGCATCTGGATCGCCATGGTTTTTCTTTACATTTTTATACCGAATACCCGGGTTCGTTTTGCTTCTGCCGTAACGGGCGGTGTTATTGCCGGCACCGCCTGGCAACTGGCGCAGTGGGGCTACTTTTATTTTCAGGTAGGGGTTGCCAATTATAACGCTATATATGGGACTCTGGCTGCACTGCCCATTTTTCTTGTCTGGATTTATACGAGCTGGCTGATTGTACTTTTCGGGCTTGAAATCGTATTTGCCCACCAACATCGTGGACATGGTCCATTCGGAAGCAGCACCTTTGATTTAACTTCTACCGCCCGCGAGCAGTTGGCGTTGGCATTGCTGGTGCAGGTCAACCTCCAGTTTCAGAAGGGTGGTGTCCCGCCGTCCGCCCAATTTCTGGCTGATGAACTGAATGTGCCGCTGCTCTTGCTTGAAACTGTTTTCGATGATTTGGCCCGACTCGGGTATCTGGTCGAGACCTTGGGGCGCGAGTCAGGCTGGCTACCGGCGCGTGATCCGTCCGAAGTTCAGGTGAGTGAGGTTATCGGCGCATTACGTGGCATTTCTTCTCTGCAGGCTGCAACAACGGTTCTTCAGCTTGCCGAAAGTGTTGTTCGCCAAGGGTGGGAGGGGAACAGGGTTTGTCTCGAAGGGGTTACGGTGCGAGATCTGCTGAAAAGAGCGGTAACGTAATTCCAATTCCAGATCAAAGCGCCCTCTTCGTTGGCTCGTCTTCGGCTCCTTAGCATACTGGTTGTATGCCTTAGTTGCCTCAATCCTCGCCGCCTTGACTGTATCTTTGATTTGAAATTGGTATAAGAACTTATTCTGAGCTGACGGAGATGTACTCATGAATGGAAGCTTTTTGGCCGCTATGCCGGGGGAATCGCTTGATGCGCTTTACCGCCAGTGGCAGCGATCCGTTGATTCTGTGCCCGATGAATGGCGGCTTTTTTTCTCCGGTTTCGAACTCGGATTAGATAGTGGATCCGTCAAAGATGGTGAAACTGGTGAACAGGCCGCGCTAAAGCTGCTGGGCGTCCAATCTCTTATCTATCGCTACCGTTCCATTGGTCACCTCCTGGCATGTACCGATCCACTCTCTCCTTGTCAGCTTTTTCACCCCCTGCTGGAACTATCCACCTTCGGACTGGATGAAAATGATCTCGATACGGTCTTTGCCTGCCGTAGTTTTCTGAAACCCCGTGCCTCTTTAAGGGAAATTCTGGAAATCATGCGTGAAACCTATTGCCAGGAAACAGGCATTGAGTTCATGCATATTCAGGATCCGGATGAACTACAGTGGCTGATCGACCGTATGGAGCCTTGCAGAAATAATCCGGTTTTTTCAATAGCAGAAAAATTGCATATTCTGGAAAAACTCCACCAGGCCGCCCTGTTTGAGTCGTTTTTGCATCGCAGGTTTGTCGGTCAGAAGCGTTTTTCTCTTGAAGGTGGAGAAATTATGATCCCGGTTCTGGATCGGATCATCAACGGGTGCCAGAACGCCGGAATAACTGATGTTGTGATGGGGATGTCGCACCGCGGAAGATTGAACGTGCTGGCACATATCATGCGGAAGCCGTATGAGACTCTTTTCGCAGAGTTTAAAGAGAGTATCTCCCCCGGTTTTATGGGCGATGGGGATGTGAAATATCACAAGGGACATTCGAGTGATATTGATCTTGATGGCTATCAGGTACATGTGACAGTTGCCGCAAACCCCAGCCACCTTGAAGCCGTGAATGCAGTTGTTGAAGGCAAATGTCGCGCCAGACAGGATCGCTATGGTGTTGATGGCGCCGGAAAGGTTCTTCCTGTTCTGATTCATGGCGATGCCGCTTTTGCAGGGCAGGGGAGCGTCATGGAAGTTCTTAATATGTCGCAGCTGGAAGGTTATGGCACCGGCGGAACTATTCATGTGGTGCTTAATAACCAGATCGGTTTTACGACTCTACCCAGGGACTCCCGCTCTACCTGTTATGCCACGGATATTGCCAAGATGCTCTCCTGTCCGATCTTTCATGTTCAGGGTGAAGCTCCGGAGTCTGCACTCCATGCCGTCGATCTTGCCATGGAATATCGACGGACATTTCATCGTGATGTTGTCATTGAGCTGATCTGTTACCGTCGCTACGGTCATAATGAAGGGGATGAACCGGCGTTCACCCAACCTAGGATGTATCAACAGATTGCCTATCGTCCCCCGGTAAACCAAATCTATGCAACTGTTCTGGCGGAAGAATCCGGTGTTTCTAAGGAAACTCTTGAGCTGCTTGAACGTGGTGTCAGCGAGGCATTGGAAAATTCTTTCAATAAACCTCCCGTAGTGGTTCCGGTCGGTTTTGCTGACCAATGGAGCAACATCAGCGCCAAATACAGCTCAGAACCGGTTGAAACCGCTGTTTCAGACGAAAAACTGGTAACGGTTGCCAGGCGTCTGGCTGTTCTTCCGTCCGATTTCATGCCGCACGCAAAAATTGGTTCTCTGATTCAGAAACGTTTTGAAGCAGTTCTGAAAGGGGTGGGGATTGATTGGGGGAATGCCGAAACTCTTGCGTATGCGACGTTGCTGGATCAGGGGTATTCTGTTCGAATATCCGGTCAGGATTCAAGGCGCGGGACTTTTAATCATCGTCACTGTGTTGTGATCGACTCTAACGACGAAAGAAATTATACGCCGCTGGAAACAGTTGCCCGCGATGGGGCAGCTTTTCAGGCATGGAACAGCTCGCTATCCGAATTTGGTGTACTCGGTTTTGAATATGGCTATTCGTTGGAAACACCGGGGTGTCTTACTCTCTGGGAAGCCCAATTCGGTGATTTTGCAAATGGAGCCCAAGTCGTTATCGACCAGTTTATTGCCAGCGGTGAAACCAAATGGAATCGCGCCAGCGGTCTGGTAATGCTGCTTCCGCACGGATATGAGGGGCAGGGGGCCGAACACTCCAGCGCCCGTATCGAGCGTTATCTGCAGATGTGCGCGTCAGAAAATATGATCGTGGCCTGTCCGTCTACACCCGCACAGATGTTCCACCTGCTCAGGCGACAGATGCTGCAATCGTTTCGAAAACCTCTTGTGGTGTTCACTCCAAAGAGTCTGCTGCGCCATCCTGGCTGCAGTTCAGCCGTTGACGAATTCTGTACGGGAACTTTTCAAACTTGTATAGCTGCACCAGGCGATCTTTCTTCCGCCCGGCAGGTTCTTTTCTGTAGCGGCAAAATATATTACGAGCTGGAAACGGAGCGGATTAGGCTGGAACGGAGCGATACCGTCATTGTCCGGATTGAACAGTTATATCCTCTGGATTTCGATGCCGTAAGGGCTGCCATCGATGTGTGCGGGAAAGAGTGCAGACTTTATTGGGTGCAGGAGGAACCGGAAAATATGGGCGCCTGGCATTATATTGAGCGACAATTTAATATGCTATCTGCTTCTGTCGGGTATATTGGCCGTCCGGCAGATTCATGTCCTGCTGTCGGGTCACATCATATTCATGCAGAACAGCAGGAAAACATATTGCGTAAGGTTTTTATTAAATAAGGTGCGTATAGGTTACTTGAAAATATACCCTGATACTGTTGACAATATCCGGTAGTCCATGTAGAAAATGAGTATTTAAATTTAGAGGATATTCATGCTTAACCTGCTTTTCATATCAGACAGTCCGAAAGCTGAATACATTAAAAGTGTACTTCAACCAGTTCTAAAGGTCATTATTGATGTCGTGACTGATTTCGATCAAGGTATGAAGGATGTTTTTGAAAAACGACCTTCAACCGTCTGCATACAGGATCAGATTGGCGGAGTTACCGGTGAGAGTGTTGCACGCCACATCCAGATGCTGCTCGGAAACGGTGCCCCCTCATTTATTCTGCTCCATACAGGAAACGACAATGCCAAGGCAATAGTCGGTTTGTATGAACATATTATTGATTTAAGTCAGTCTGATGATGCAGTAGCAGAAGATGTCGAGAATACACTGAAATCGCTGCTCGGTGATCAGTGGGGCAGGATTTATATTCCGTCCAAACCAACGCCTGCTTTAGTCGAATTGCCGGCTATTGAAATCGAAGAGCTCCAGGAAGTTCCAGATAATATTGAAGATTCTTTTCTGTCGGATCCAGATGCATCTGAAGATACTTACAGAGACGCTGATTCTGACAGGGCAAAGGCTATCAATGATGATTTGACGGAATTGCTCCTGCTGGAGGCAGATAGAGTTCGCCGGGAGGAAAACCCAGTTGCTGCATCTTCAACTGTCATTGCCGAATCGAAAGAAGATGTTATTGCTGCACCAAAACAAGAAAATGCGGAATTAAAGCAGTCATTGCCTGATACTTCCGAATCGGTTACACCGCCTGAAACTTTTATTGATATATCCACTTTAGAAAAGGTGGAGGTTTCTGCAGCCGGATTTAATGATAGTAAGCTGTCCACAGGGCCTGTAGCTGCAACTTCGACACCAGCTGCAGCAGAATTTCGTATCAGCCAGAAGGCCAATCAGGCTGAAGAGTATATCCCCGAAGAACTACTTCTGGCATTTGAAGAGAACTATCGTTCAGAGTCCCCTTTGTGGCTGCGCACTGTTGTTATTGTATTGGTTTGTGCTCTTTGCGCTGCAGGTGGGTGGTATCTTGTCAGGCAAAATCCTCAGGTAGTGAGCTCGTTGACACAGCGGTTTTTGCCTTCATCAGGGGCGAAGCAATCAGCTGTAACTGCGCCGGTAGCGGTCGCTGCACCTCCTGTGCAAAAGCAGGTTACGCCGCCACCAGCCGCTCAGATGCTGCCGGTATTTATTCCCAAAGAAGGCCATGACAGCCTTTATGCGGTAAAAAACCCTGGTTGGGAACGATATGTTGACAAACTGAATGAATATCGTGTTTTCAGCGCTTCAGGGCGCATTCTGGCGGTGCAGGTGCTGGCTATGAATGATGCCAAAATTCCGGAAACATTGATTAAGTCAGTCCTGCAGGAATTAGTCGGAAGTGCGGAGTACCAAATAACTTCTCGTAGTACAAAAACAGGCTTACGTGTCGATAACGGCAAAATTCAGAATAAAGGTGAAATAAAGATATACAGGAAAAACGGGGCCGTTATGGCTTTTGTTGTGTCGGTTAATTAGTACGTTACTTTGCCTTGTATACTGATAACATAGATTCTTCAGCGTGCTGTTGAAAGTCCGGGGACAAAATTACATGTTTGTAAAGATTAAAAATATATTTATCACTGCTGTTTGTGCTGGCATGTCGCTGAGTATAACCAGCGCACATGCGGTTATGGATTCTAGATTTGAACTTGATCCACAGACCCTGGAAGGTTTGAAGAAAACAGTCAAGCCACATCATGCCGGTAAAAAACGTGCTTCCCGTACCCATAAATCATCATCACCGAGTTTCAAGGGCGGGGTTTACACGGTAAAATCAGGAGATCATCTCTATAAAATATTGATGCGTGATTATGGTCTTAGCAACAAAGAGGCTGAGTCGTTTATTGAAGAAATCAAAATTGAAAACAATATTTTCGACATTAAACGGCTCAAAGTTGGTCAGAAAATCAATATTCCTTCTGTTCAGCGTCTTTCGGATGGTTCGCTGAAGCTGCATCAGGATGTGGGAGGTGATAACCGAAATATTACCGGTTCAGGTACCATCCCGGAACAATCATTCAAGCTCAAATCTTCTTTTAAAGTGCTTTCCGAACAGGAAGCCATTACAAGGGCCAGAGATGTGTGGGATCGTATTATCCCGCCGAAAAAAGAGCAGCAGAAACCTTTGACACTTCAGGCTTCGACCTTCTCTTTGGCCCTCGACCCGGAGCGTTACCCTTCTTTTACCCGTATGGATGGCGGGCGTATTCTGCTCGACCAGAACGGCACTATTCCACCACTCGTAAAGTCATTAATTGAAGACAAGGATGCCTCTGTACGAATTGTCAGTGAAGCGCCGTCCGGAACGAAACGATTTATGTCTTCGCTGCTTGAAGCGGCTGGATTTTATTCTGTTGAGGAAAACTTCAGCATGGAATTCGGTGTCGATCCAAAACTTACAGTTCAAGCCGATTTCAAAGTTGAAAAGACAGCCGAAAGTCTTATTAAACAGGATATTATTCTGATTAACAGCGGCCGTACGGCACTTCCCGCCTCTATTGATGAGTTTCTCAAAAAGGAGGGTTTTTCACTTTATGAGCCGTTTACTTTTCTAAAGCCGTTTGCCCAGAGCGACTCACGCACGATCTACTGCATATCCTCAAAAAAACAGCATGAGATGATAGATTCCATTCTGTCGGCATTTGCCGTTGTATTAGAAAAGGATCGAAGTGTTGATGTTTTTGCGGCTGACAATAACGGCATCTCTCTGGCGGTTAATGCAGAGCGTTATTTTGAGGTTGGCGGACAACGCTATGTTGTTACCAGTTTCGATGGAAATCCAATAAATTATACACTGTTCAGAATTCTTGAAACCAAGGGTTATAATGTTGTCATACTTGATGCTCAGGACGATTTTCGCAAGATATCGGAAAAAATAATCTCTAGAATGAAGATAAAAGGTGTTTTTGCAAAATATGACCTGCTGCAGGATAAGTTAGCCGGTTATTCTCTTCAATTGTCCGGTTTTAAATTGGATAATGCGTTACTTCCCGGAGGCGGCATCTTTCTGACAGATCGTGCCATGGATCGTATTATCAGAGATGTTTTCACCGAAAACGGGTTCAATATTGAAAACAAATGAAAGCGTTTTACTTTATCTGTTGATCTGCTATAACGCTCGTACCTTGTCACAGGACGGGCGTTGTTTTTATTCGCTTTAGTGAGTTAGGTGTTTTTCTATGTATTCAGTGGACGTACTTAATTATGTTTATCGGGACTATGGAACATGCCGGATATAAATTTGAAAAAAGTTGGTGAACTGCTTGTGGAACAAAAGCTGATCACGCAGGAAAATCTGATGGAGGCCCTTGAGCTTCAGAAGGTTTTTCCTGATCAGCCTGTCGGGCAGCTGCTTTGTAAGCTTGGCTTTATAAAAGAAATTGATCTTGGTTTCGTGCTTGACCAGAAGAACAAACGTCGTAAATTAACTGATATTTTGCTCACGAGTGGACTCATAGATCAGCAGAAAATTTCCCATGCACGCGAAGTTGGCAAGCAGAACGACATCTCTCTTGAAAAAGCGCTGCTTAAGTTGAATTATGTTGATGAAGAAGGACTTTCAAAAGCTATTGCCAACCAGTATGACATGCCATATGTCCAGGTCGATACTCAGAACCTCGATCTTTCGCTTTCTAATTATATAAGTGCCGTCTACGCTCAGAAACAGCGTATAGCCCCCATTTCCAAGATCGGCAATACTCTAACCCTGGCAATGGCTCAACCGCTCAAATCACATGCTATCCGTGAGCTGGAAGATAGTATCCGGCTCAGAATAATTTCCGCCATTGCCACTGAAACGAGTATCTCCAAGTCTCTCAAACGGTTATACAATATTGATACGGCAAGTGCCATTACCGCTCTCGATGAGGTCAATCTTGATCTGGTCCCGGACAGCATTGTCGATCTTTTGAGTAAAAACTCGGCAGTTGATGAGCCGGATATAGAGGAAGAAACCAAGAAAGTAACTGAAAAAGACAGTGTCATTGTTAAACTGGTCAATAAGATTATTTATGATGCTTACGTTAACAAAGCCTCCGATATCCACATAGAGCCGTATCCTGGTAAAAAAGATGTTATTGTCCGTACCAGGGTTGACGGTCAGTGTTCAATTTATCAAAAGATTCCCTATAAATATAAATTTGCGCTCCCTTCACGCATCAAGATAATGGGTGATCTTGATATTGCTGAACGGAGAAGGCCTCAGGATGGTAAAATAGAGTTCAAAAAATTTGGCCCGCTCGATATCGAACTACGAGTAGCGACTATGCCGACAGTCGGAGGGCTTGAGGACGTAGTCATTCGTGTCCTTGCAAATAGTGGCCCGATCAGTTTTAACGATCTTGGCCTGACGGAACGGAACTTGCGAATTTTCAAGGAATCACTGATGCGCCCCCATGGTCTGATACTTGTCGTGGGACCGACCGGATCTGGTAAGACAACAACCCTTCATTCCGGACTTGCCATGATTAATCAGACCATTCGTAAGATATGGACGGCAGAGGATCCGGTGGAAATCACCCAGGCCGGTCTTCGGCAGGTACAGGTTAATCCGCGTATCGGTTTTACCTTTGCAGCGGCGTTACGTTCTTTTCTCCGTCTGGATCCAGATGTTATTATGATTGGCGAAATGCGCGATGAGGAAACCGCCTGCACGGCCGTTGAGGCTTCATTGACCGGACATCTGGTTCTTTCAACACTTCATACCAATTCAGCGCCGGAAACTGTTACCCGTCTTCTTGAAATGGGGCTTGATCCATATAGCTTTTCTGATTCACTTGTTTGTGTCCTCGCGCAAAGGCTTGCGCGTCGCCTCTGCGTCGATTGCAAGGAAAGCTTTCACCTGTCTGAGCTCGAGTACGATGAACTGGTTGATGAATATGGCAGAGCCAGTTTTGCCAATACCGGATTTGGTTTTGCGGATGCTGTCATGTTCAGGGCGGTCGGCTGTGATCGATGTGGGCATACCGGCTATCGAGGCCGCCTCGGCATCCATGAAGTGCTTGAATGTACAAATGAATTAAAAAGTCTGATCAAACGGCGTGCAGACACGGATCATGTTCGGGAACAGGCTGCCTGTGATGGAATGGCCACACTGAAACAGGATGGCATCCTCAAGGTACTTCAGGGTCTTACGGATATCCATGAAGTCCGCCGAGTCTGCATAAAATAACAGTTTGCAATAAAAATATGCTTGCATTCTTCACTCCAGCATGGTAGGTAGAAGTACAATTTATGTTCACTCAGTAAGTGAGCTCGCAAGGCTCACTTTTTTTTGTCCAATCGGGTAAGATCATGGCCACTCAAAAAGAAGATACATGTTCAGTAGTCAGCAAAATTGCTCAGCCAATACTCGAGTCCATGGGGCTTGAATTGGTTGATATCGAATTTGGCAGAGTCGGTCCTGATGCCGTGCTGCGTCTGTTTATTGATAAAGAAGGCGGTGTAATGCTGGACGACTGCGCCGGACTCAGTCGCGAGTTGTCGATGATCCTTGATGTAGAAGATGTTATCGCCTGCAACTATACATTAGAGGTCTCATCGCCGGGGCTTGATCGTCCGCTCAAAAAACAGGCCGACTACGACCGATTTACAGGTCGCCTTATTAAGGTTCGCACGTATCAGCCGTTTCTTGATGATAGCGGTAATAAACGTAAAACATTTCTTGGAAAACTCGACGGACTTGTCGATGGTGTCGTTAAAATGACGCTTACAGAGGGGCAGGCCGCCTCCATCCCGCTTGATAGGGTTGCCAAGGCCAATCTTGAATTTGAACTCTGATCTGAAATACCCATATATGCCAGCAAGGAGAAGCAATCGTGGATACAATTATTAATCTTAAGCACGCTATCGACCAACTTGTAAAAGAGAAGGGCATCGACCGTCAGGTTGTTCTGGAAGCAATGGAACAGGCGGTTTTGACAGCTGCTAATAAGAAATATCGCAATACCCGTGATCTTGAAGCCCATTACAACCACGAAACTGGTGAAGTAGAGCTTTTCGAGTTTGTTACAGTTGTAGAAGAGGTAGAAGATTCATACAAGGAAATTGGACTTGATGAAGCTCATGAAATTGATCCTGAAGCAGAAATAGGCGATTCACTGGGTGAAAAACTTGACGCCAGCGGATTCAGCCGCATTGCTGCGCAAACCGCCAAGCAGGTTATTATTCAGAAAGTGCGTGATGCCGAACGCGAAACGATTTATAACGAATACAGTGATCGTATTTGGGAAGTCATTACCGGCATGGTGCGTCGTTTTGAAAAAGGCGAACTCCTTATAGATCTGGGACGTGCAGAAGCTGTCTTACCTGCCAAAGAACAGATGCCGCGTGAAGTATATCGTCCAGGAGATCGTATTCGTGCGATTATTACCGAAATTCGCATGACCACCAAAGGTCCGCAGATTATGCTTTCCCGTACTCATCCGAGCATGCTTGCCAAGTTGTTTGAAGCTGAAGTGCCTGAGATTGCTGAAGGCATAGTTGAAATTAATGCTATTGTGCGCGATGCCGGCAGTCGTGCCAAAATCGCAGTTTCATCAAACGATCGTGATGTAGACCCGGTTGGCGCTTGCGTCGGTATGCGTGGAGCTCGTGTTCAGAATGTTGTTTCCGAGCTGCGCGGGGAAAAAATAGATATTATTCCATGGTCAGAAGATATTGCCCGCTTTGCCTGCAATGCTCTTTCGCCGGCACAGGTTTCCAAAGTTTTTGTAGACGAAGAAAAGCGGGCACTTGAAATCATAGTAGCAGATGACCAGCTCTCTCTTGCAATTGGCAAGCGTGGTCAGAATGTCAGTTTGGCTGCCCGTCTGACCGGATGCCGGATTGATATCAAGAGCGAGTCAAAAGTTGCCGAGCCGGAAAGGCAGGAGTTTTCATCATTTGATGGAACTGATGTTGACGAAGCTGGTGAAGCTGATGAGACAATAATTGAGGGGCAGGATGTTGCTGCCGATGATAATAGTGTCGAAACAGCTGCTGCCACCGATAGTGATGACGTAGTAGTCGGCGAGTAATCAGGGATATGGCCCATAAAGGGAATGCGGAAGCTCCACAGCGAAGTTGTCTTGGCTGCAGGACAAGCAAAGACAAGAATCTTCTTCTCCGGTTTGTTCTGACTCCGGAAATGGAAATTCTGCCGGATTTAGATAATAGACTTCCAGGCAGAGGGGCATATACCTGTATTAATAATCGCTGTCTTGCTGCTGCTATTGAGCAGAAACAGTTTAAACGCTCTTTTAAGCATGATGTTTCAGTTATGCCCGCGGAACAACTCATTGAGCATGTTCGTCAACAATTGCATGCTCGTATTATCGGGTTAATCGGGTTGGCCAACAAAGCCGGAATGATAACCGGTGGCGGTTCCATGGTGACTGATGCATTGAGGAGCAAGAAGAAACCGGGTTTTGTAATCGTTGCAGCAGATGTTTCAGAGGCTATCGGCAGTAAAATTATACATACTGCGGCATCACTTCATGTGCCACATAGAACAGTTATTACAAAAGATGATTTCGGGGCAATTTTAGGTAAGGCGCCCAGAAGCGCGATTGCCGTAGCAACAGGCGGCTTTGTTGCGCAGATTATGAAAGCTATTGACAGATACAGTAACTTCCTGGGGGAGGTATAAAGGGTATGGGAAAAATTAGTGTGGGTAGTTTGGCGAAAACGTTGGGCATAGAGCCTAAGGATGCTATTGCCAAGCTCAAGGAAATTGGTGTTGACGCAAAAACGGCTACATCGCAGGTAGATGAGGGTGTCGTTGCGCGTTTGACAGCTCCCCAGCCAAAAGACACCGGTACCAGTGAGGTAAGGGTTGCATCAAATATCATCCGCCGCCGGGCGAAAGTTGTTTCGGCGGAAGAATCTGTCGAATTGGCTGTTGTTACCGAGACTGCGCCTGTTCAAGCAGCCGCGACTCCGCCTCAGGCTGAGGCAGCATCGGTAATTTCAACTTCTGCCGCTGCTGTCAGTGGTGCGGTAGAGCCTAAAAAGTCCGCTGCAGTCAGTAGTAAAATCTCTGATGAAATGACCAAACCTTTAAAGCCAGCTGTTCAGGCGATAGAGCCAGAATTGGTAAAAGTTGCTGAGCCGGCAAAAGCCGCTGAACCTGTAGCCGTAGCTGAACCTGTAAAAGCCGCTGAACCGATAAAAGCGGGTCCGAATCAGGCACGAATTCTGGGCATGATGGAAATTCCCGGCGTTACAAATCGTCCTACCCGAGTCGTAACAAAGGAGACTCCGGTTACGCCTCGAACTTCACCCCCGCGCCCTGCTCAGGATCAGGCTCAACAGCGCAGACCTGCACCTGCAGCTGCAGGTGATCAGAGAAGGCCCGCTCCAAGTGCCGATACAAGACGTCCTGCGCCAGGGTATGATCAGAAACGGCCTGTGTCTGCTACTCCTTCTGCTCCGGCTACCGAGCTTGATCGTTCACGTATGAAACAGGTGCAACTTGCTCCGGCTGCTCTTCCGGGCGGCGATAACAGACGTGGCGGCAAAAAAGAGGGTCCTGGCTACGGAGATGCAGGAAAGGGTGCCAAGAAGGGTGCCCCTCCAGCAAAGAAAAAAGAACAGCCGCGCAAGAATGAAATTATTGAAAAACGAGAGCGTGCTTTTGATCCGGCTTATAAAGGGTCAAAGAAGCGTGGTGGAAAGCCGCAGGTTTCTAATACCAACAAAACTGAGATTACCGTACCGAAGGCGATCAAGCGTATTATCAAAATATCTGAAAGCATTTCGGTCGGAGAACTTGCCAAACGTCTCGGCATTAAGGCCAACGACCTCATAAAATCACTCATGAAAATGGGGATGATGGTTACCATTAATCACCAGCTTGATTTTGATACTGCCGTTATTCTGGCATCTGAGTACGATTATGAAGTTGAAAATGTCGCAGTTGATCTAGACGAAATTCTCGAATCTACGGTCGATGCACCGGAAACTCTTGAGAAGAGACCACCGGTTGTAACAATTATGGGCCATGTTGACCATGGTAAAACCTCTTTGCTTGATGCTATTCGTGAAGCCAATGTTATTGCCGGCGAAGCGGGCGGAATTACCCAGCATATCGGTGCCTATGATGTTGAGTTGAACGGTCGAAAGATTACTTTCCTTGATACGCCCGGACATGAGGCTTTTACTGCAATGCGTGCCCGTGGAGCCAAGGTTACAGACATTGTTGTACTCGTTGTTGCTGCGGACGATGGAGTTATGCCGCAGACCAAAGAAGCTATCAATCACTCCAAAGCAGCCGGAGTTCCGATCATTGTCGCTATCAATAAAATCGACAAGCCGGGTGCAAAACCGGACCGTGTAAAACAGGAGCTGACAGATCAGGGAATAGTTTCTTCCGATTGGGGCGGCGATGTTACAATGGTTGAAGTTTCAGCAAAACAACGCACCAATCTGGACGGATTGCTTGAAATGATTCTTCTGCAGGCCGATCTGATGGAATTGACTGCAAATCCCAATAAGCTGGCAAAAGGTACCATTGTTGAAGGAAGGCTCGACAAAGGGCGCGGTCCTGTTGCAACCGTACTTGTACAGGAAGGGACAGTTAAAACTGGAGATTATTGCGTCGTTGGAGTCCATTCAGGACGTGTCAGGGCGATGCAGAATGATCGTGGCGGAAAAGTTACCGAGGCTGGTCCTTCAATGCCTGTCGAGCTGGTGGGATTATCCGGTGTGCCGGATGCTGGCGATATATTTGTTGCTATGAAAGACGAAAAGCAGGCCAAGGAAATTGCAACTTTACGTCAGATTAAACATCGTGAAGTTGAATTTGCCAAGCACACCAAGCTTTCGCTGGAAGATCTCTATAAACGGATTCAGAGCGGCGAAGTCAAAGATCTCAATGTCGTTGTCAAAGGCGATGTTCAGGGCTCTGTCGAGGCCGTCAGTGAAACCCTGCGTAAACTGTCAACCGAAGCGGTTCGCCTGAATGTAATCCACTCCGCAGTTGGTGCTATCACCGAGACGGACGTTAACCTGGCCGCTGCTTCAAACGCCGTAATTATCGGCTTTAATGTTCGTCCTGAAGTCAAGGCACAGGGACACGCCGAGCGTGAAGGTGTTGATATCCGTCTCTACAGCATTATTTATGACGCCGTAGAAGATGTTAAAAAGGCGATGGAAGGCTTGCTTGATCCAACCTTCAAGGAGAAATTCCTTGGTCGGGTGGAAATCAGGGACGTATTCAGCGTGCCGAAATTTGGTAATGTCGCCGGTTGTTACGTCACCGACGGGAAGATGGTCCGTAACGCCCAGGTCCGCTTGCTGCGTGATAATGTGGTTGTGTACGAAGGCAAGATGTCGTCACTGCGCCGCTTTAAAGATGATGTCAAGGATGTTGCCACCGGTTATGAATGCGGCATCGGACTTGAAAATTATAATGATATCAAAGTCGGCGATATTATCGAAGCATTTGAAATGGAAAAAATCGCCACCAAACTTTAGGTGCAAGGGTGCAAGGGTCAAGGGTCAAGGTATACTTGCCCCATGCCCCTTGCCCCTTGACCCTCGCTCTTGAGGTTCTCCCATGCAGCACAAACGATCTGACAAAGTAGCTGAAACCATACATGAAATTGTCTGTTCAATTCTCTCCAGAGGGCTTAACGACCCCCGAATAGGTTTTGTTACAATTACCGGCGTTGAGGTGACGGATGATTTAAGTCTGGCACGCATTTATTTCACTGTAATCGGTGATGACAAGGTTAAAAAAGACACTGAAGCCGGTCTTAACAGTGCCAAAGGTTTTATACGCCGCGATATTGGTAAAAAACTTACGATCCGGCATACACCGGAACTCGTTTTTAAATACGATAAATCTCTTGATTACGGCAGTCGAATAGAATCTCTTCTCAAGGAGATACACACTGAGCATGACGGAAACAATTCAACAGATAACTGAAGTCATTCGTTCCAACTCATCCTTTCTCCTTACAGCTCATGAAGGACCGGACGGAGATGCTGTCGGTTCATCTCTGGCTCTGGCATCATTTCTCCGTAAACTTGGTAAAGAGGTCACCGTTTACTGCCAGGACCCAGTCCCAGACCTATATTCCTTCCTTCCAGGTGCAGATTCAATTACCGCACACATTCCAGACCAGCATTTCGACGTCTCATTTGTACTTGATATCGGTGAGCGGAAGCGAGCAGGAGCAGAATTCTGCAATTTTTCACGGGTTACTACAACGGTCAATCTCGATCATCACCTTTCCTGTGATAACTTTGCTGACTACAACCTCATTGATTCCCAAGCTGCAGCAACCGGTATTCTCGTTTATCGGATTGCCAGCGCTTTCGGCTATAGCTTTGATCCAGAAACTGCGCTTTGCATCTATGTTGCAACCATTACAGATACCGGATCTTTCCGTTACTCCAATGCTAACCGGGAGGCTTTTACCGTTGCAGGTGAGATGATTGAATGTGGTGTGAATGCCTGGGATGTGGCTGAGAAACTCTATGAAAACCAGCCGCAAAGACGTCTTGAGCTTTTAGCTAAATGTCTGCCGACTCTTGAAGTCTTCAAGGAGGGGCAGGCCGCCTCAGTCACTGTTACCTGCGACATGTACGCCGTCTGTGGAGCGGATTCGGAATTGACTGATGGCTTTGTTAATTATCCGCGTTCAATCAGGGGTGTAGAAGTAGCAATATTTTTCCGGCAGCTTGATGAGAAGAGGTTCAAGGTCGGTTTCAGGTCCAAGGGAAAAGTTAATGTTGCCGCATTCTCGGCTGCTCTTGGCGGGGGTGGACACCATAATGCCGCTGGCTGCACCCTTGATGGCACGCTGGATGATGTCAAGGCAACAGTGTATAAAATAGTGGAAGAGTCTCTTTGATTAACGGTTTTATCGTTATTGATAAACCGGCAGGCATTACCTCACATGATGTGGTCAGCCGTGTCCGCCGAATACTCGGGACCCGTAAAGTCGGACACACCGGCACACTCGACCCTTTTGCCACCGGTGTATTACCTGTGGCTGTCAATGACGGCACAAAAGTAATTCCGTTCCTTGATGAAGGAAGTAAAGCTTATGAGGCTTTACTTCGCCTCGGCGTTGCAACAGATACGCTCGACATGACCGGTACCATCCTCTCCGAAACAGATCCATCCGGCATTACCCGCGAACAACTTATTGCCTGTCTCACAGACTTCACCGGCGCTATCAGTCAGATTCCACCCATGTATTCCGCCATCAAGCAGAATGGTCAACCGCTCTATAAGCTGGCCCGCCAAGGCGTTGAAGTCGAGCGCAAAGCACGTGATGTTGAGATTTATTCCATTGAACTGCTTTCTTTCGATCTGCCGCATGCATCCATTCGCGTTATCTGTTCACGAGGTACCTATGTGCGCAGTCTGGCCGACGACATAGGCCGTAAGTTGGGATGCGGTGCAGCTCTGCAGGAGTTGCGGCGCACCGCCAGCGGGCCGTTCCGTATTGAAAATGCCGTCACCCTGACGGACCTTGAAGCCGCAGCAGTTGAGGGGAGGGTTGAGGCGCTCTGCCTGTCGCCTATGACTGTGCTTGATCATCTCCTTGAAATCCCGCTTGCCGCCGATGGTGCTGAAGGACTCCGCTTCGGAAGGGCGCCCTCCTGGAGCGCTACTATTTCGGAAACTCCTGTTAGCTGTTTAGAAGAAACCCTGGTACGCCTGACATCAGATGGAACTCTTGCTGCGGTTGCCATACTGGCTCCGCGTGAGGGTTCCGATGCTGCCATCGTTCTGAAACGTGTGCTGATTTAGTTTTGTAAAATTATGTAGGTTGAAATGCATTGTTTCATTATTTGCAAGCGGTACTCAACGTCTTTGCCTAAAATAGATTAGGCTTTACATGCTCGCAACAATGTGGTAATTACTCTACCTTAGTTTCATACGTTTCGGGGCTCCCCCCCTGATTTCGTAATCCCATCAATTAGTTTCACGGAGGAGTAGACAGTGCTGGTAACCGAAAAAAAGCAGGAAATAATCAATGAATTCAAGAAACATGAGAGTGATACCGGTTCACCGGAAGTACAGATCGCAATTCTGACTGCGCGAATCACTTATCTGACTGAGCACTTTAAAACACACAAGAAAGATCACCATAGCCGTCGCGGTCTACTTAAGCTGGTTGGCCAGAGAAGACGCCTGCTGGATTATCTGAAGGGCAAAGAAGTAGCCAGATACAAAACCGTTATTGAACGACTCGGCATCCGTAGATAGTAACCGGCGGTATAGCTGTCATCACAGTTATACCGCTGCACTGTTTACTGTATGCTCATTTAAGAAAAGGGCCTTGCGGCCCTTTTTATATTTGTTGGGGGCGTGGATAGAATTCCTGCGGTAAAACGGCTGTAGGAGTTGTGTCGACGGCCCCAACGCAACCGAAGAGGAGAATAAAATATGGAACAAAATGTTCAGGTTGAATTTGGGGGCAGGACAATTACGCTGTCTACCGGAAAAATGGCAAAACAGGCCAGTGGCGCTGTTGTCGTAAGTTGTGGCGATACCGTTGTGCTTGTTACTGTTGTTGCATCAAAAGAGGCAAAAGAAGGGCAGGATTTTTTCCCGCTTACCGTTAATTACACCGAGAAGGCCTATGCCGGCGGCAAGATTCCGGGTGGTTTTTTCAAGCGCGAGGCACGTCCTTCCGATCCAGAGACTCTCACCTGTCGTCTGATCGACCGCCCGATTCGCCCGCTTTTTCCGGAAACATTCTTGAATGATACCCAGATTATTGCGACAGTCGTATCAGCTGATCAGGATAATGATCCCGGTATTTTGTCAATGCTTGGTGCTTCGGCTGCCCTGATGATCTCTGATATTCCTTTCCAGGGTCCGATTGCCGGTGCCAAGGTTGCACGCGTAGATGGCAAGTTTATCTGCAATCCATCTGCAGAAGAGCTTGAAAAAAGTGATCTTGAGATCGTAGTTGCAGCAAGCCGCGATGCGGTAATTATGGTTGAGGGCGAAGCCAAGTTCGTATCCGAAGCTGATCTGCTTGAAGGGGTGTTTTTTGCCAAAGAGGCAATGCTGCCGCTGATCGAAGCTCAGGAACAACTGCAGAAGCTGGCAGGAGTTGCAAAACGCGCTGTTAAGCCGGTTGTCGTTGATGAAGTCCTGTTGGCACGTGTCAAGGAACTTGCCTACAATCGCATCGCTGAAGCGGTTAAACTCAAGGCAAAAAATGAGCGTCATGACCAGATCGATCTGATCAAGGCTGATACAATTGAAGCCCTCAAAGAGGAATTTGAAGGCTCCGCTAAGCAGATTAAAGCTTTTCTGGGCGATTTCGAATATGACCGCGTCCGCGCTGATGTTCTCGATACCGGTATCCGTATCGATGGGCGTACAACCAACACTATTCGCCCGATCAGCACTGAAACCGGTTTCCTTCCGCGTGTTCACGGTTCGGCGCTTTTTACCCGCGGCGAAACACAGGCGCTGGTTGCTGCCACACTCGGTACTTCCAGTGATGAACAGCGTATTGATTCATTATATGGCGCTTCGCGCAAGCGCTTCCTGCTTCACTACAACTTCCCCCCATTCTCGGTTGGTGAAACCAGCTTCCGTCTGGGACCTGGTCGCAGAGAGATCGGTCACGGCATGCTTGCCGAACGCGCACTCGCCGCTGTTCTGCCTGCCCATGATGATTTCCCGTACACAATCCGTATCGTCTCCGAGACGCTTGAAAGTAACGGTTCTTCCTCAATGGCTGCCGTATGCGGCGGCTGCATGTCGATGATGGATGCCGGTATCCCTGTTACGGCACCTGTTGCCGGTATCGCCATGGGACTAATCAAGGAAGGCGACAAGTTCGCTATCCTCTCCGATATTCTAGGTGATGAAGATCATCTGGGCGACATGGACTTTAAAGTTGCCGGAACAGCTGAAGGCGTTACCGCTCTGCAGATGGATATCAAGATCGGCGGAGTAACCAAAGAAATCATGGAGCAGGCTCTCAAGCAGGCTCGTGAAGGGCGTCTGCATATCCTCGGTAAGATGGCTGAAACTCTTGCCGCACCACGGGCAGAGATGTCTTCCTTTGCACCGCGCATTACTACAATCTACGTCAAGACCGATCGTATTCGCGACGTCATTGGTACCGGCGGTAAAAATATCCGCAACATCACCGAAACAACCGGTGTTACGATTGACATCGATGATACCGGCCGTATTAACATCGCCAGTACCAACAAGGAAGCATGCGATCTTGCAATCCAGATGATCCGTGGTCTGACCGATGAGGCTGAAGAGGGTAAATTGTACATGGGCACCGTCCGCAAGATCATGGATTTCGGCGCATTCGTAGAAATCATGCCCGGTACTGACGGACTTGTTCATATTTCCGAGCTCGACACTGCACGAGTCAAGACCGTTACTGAAATTCTTAACGAGGGCGATAAAGTCCTGGTCAAGTGCATCGGCGTTGACAAGAACGGCAAGATCAAGCTCTCCCGCAAGGAAGCGCTTGGATTTAACCTTGACGGGACAAAGATCGATGCTGCGTAGATAATGCGCTAGCTGGTGTTTGATGATGTAAGGGCGGAGCTGATAACAGCTTCGCCCTTATTTTTGGAGAAGGATAGGATTTTAACCTAAAAACATTTACCGCAAAGTACGCAGAGTAACGCAGAGGAAAATCAATTGTTGCAGCCATAAAGCGTTTCACCATTCAGGAAAGATGCATATTTGCTGCAAATATCTGGTTTCCTCTGCAAACCTTTGCGTCCTCTGCGTTTCAAATGCCGTTTATAGGTTTAATGATTAATGACTCCCGGTTGAACCAAACCCGCCCGCTCCCCGCTCGGTTTCCTGGCTGAATTCAGTCACCACGCTCAAGTCGGCCTGCAACACCGGGACAAACATCATCTGGCAAATCCGCTCCCCCGGTTCAATTGTGTAGGGGGCATTGCCGCGATTGACGATCCCTATGCCGATTTCTCCCTGGTAGTCCGAATCGATAACTCCGACTGTATTAGCCAATACGATGCCATGTTTGATACCCAGTCCGGAGCGTGGCACAAGCAGCGCCACCAGACTAGGATGGTGGATGCTGATTGCTATGCCGCTCGGCACCATTATGGTTTCACCCGGTTGTACTGTTTTAGGGGATTCCAGACAGGCCCTAAGGTCGATAGCAGCGGCACCATCAGTCGCATAAGAGGGTAGCGGAATGGTTGTACCGATTAGCGGATTCATGATTTTGGTTTCAATTTTAGGTCGGTTCATGTAAATTTCCCTGTCTTTGAGATGAATTTTAACGAGTCACTTTAGCAGAATCCAGTCACGGTACACAAGGAGCGTTTTACCATGAAACAACGCGTTGTCAGCGGCATGAGGCCGAGCGGCAGATTACATATCGGCCATTATCACGGAGTACTCGAAAATTGGGTCAAGATGCAGGATGCATACGACTGTTTCTTTTTTGTAGCTGACTGGCATTCATTGACGACTGAATATGCCGATACCTCCGGTATTGCCCAGAGTATCCGTGACATGGTGCTGGATTGGGTCGCCTTCGGGCTTGACCCGGAAAAATGCATCATCTTCCGCCAGAGTCTGGTGCCACACCACTCCGAGCTGAATCTGATCCTGTCCATGGTGACGCCGGTCTCCTGGCTGGAACGCAATCCGACCTACAAGGACATGCTTGATAATATTGAACAGCGTGATCTGACAACGTTCGGCTTTCTGGGTTACCCGGTACTGATGGCTGCGGATATCATCCTCTACAAGGCGACTCGCGTGCCGGTAGGTCATGATCAGTTGCCGCACCTGGAAATCACCCGTGAAATAGCCCGCCGTTTCAACCATCTCTACGGCGCCTTGTTCCCCGAGCCGGAAGCGCTCTTGACCGAGACCCCTAAACTCCCAGGTCTGGACGGGCGGAAGATGAGTAAGTCGTACAACAATTCGATCTATCTCTCTGACAACGCTGAAACAACAGCCAAAATGGTTATGTCAATGGTGACTGATACCAATCGTGTCCGCCGGGCCGATCCTGGTGACCCTGATGTCTGCGTGGCCTTCAATCTGCACCGACTGTATGTTCCACAGGAAAAGCTGGATGAGATTGTACCGGCATGTCGCGGTGCTCAAATCGGTTGTGTAGATTGCAAGAAGATTCTGGCAGGCTGTATCAACGAGCGTTTGGCCCCGTTTCGTGCCAAACGGGAAGAGCTGGCTGCCAACCCCGGCTTTGTCGACCAGCTGCTGCAGGATGGGAGCATGAAGGCCTCTCTTATATCTGATGCTGTCATGGCTGAAGTCCGAACTGCACTTAAATTTTAAATGTCTGGAGAAGCACAACATCATCGTGATGAAAATCTGCCGTTACTGGACGGTTTGCACGAGCAGTACAGCGTTCACCTCGATAAATTTGATGGGCCGATGGATCTGCTGCTGCACCTGATCAAGAAAAACGAACTGGATATCTGCGATATTTCCATCGCTGTCATCACCCGTCAGTATCTTGAGTTCATAAAGTTGATGAAGGATCTGAACCTGGAAGTGGCGGGTGATTTTCTGGTTATGGCGGCTACATTGCTGCAGATTAAATCCCGTCAACTGCTCCCGCTGGATGATCAGGAAGAATCTGAATTTGAAGAAGTCGATCCGCGCAACGAGTTAGTACGTCGCCTTCAGGAGTATCAACAGTACAAGGAAGCGGGTATGCTGATCGGTGCGAGGGCACTGCTGGGGCGCGAAGTCTTTTCACGGACAGCTTCAGAACCGGTGATCGCCGCTGTACAAAATATTGAAGGTCCGCTGGAAGTAAGTTTGTTTGAACTGGTGGATGCATTTCGAGTGCTTCTGCAACGGATCCCGGCCGAGAGTTTCCATGATGTTGCTCCGGGTGACTCGCTCAGCATAGCTGACTGTATCAACGAAATTCTGTCACTGCTTCAGGAAAAGGATACCATCAGTTTCGACGATCTGGTGCGGGATGAATTTACCCGTGAGAGGGTAATAGTCACTTTTCTGGCAATTCTTGAGCTGTGCCGTCTCAAGCTGGTTCGTATCTTTCAGGGGAGCGAGCATGGCTCAATATGGTTTATTCCCGCTGTGGTCGCAGATACTCCCGAGGTTTTAAGTACACATGAACTCTGAATTGTCCTCCATCATAGAGAGTCTCATCTTTACCGCCGAATCAGCACTTTCAATCGATCGCATTTGCGAGCTGCTCAGCGAGTACGAACGGGATCAGATCAAATCCGCTCTGGCAGAGACCGTTTCCTATTATCAGGGGAGGGGAGGGGGTTTTGAGCTGGTGGAAGTGGCGGGTGGTTGGCAATTCAGGACGCGTCCTGTTTTTCATAACTACATTACTCGTCACATCAAGACCAGAGCTTCAAAATTTTCGCAATCCGCCCTTGAAACCCTGGCGATTGTTGCCTACCGTCAGCCGATTACCCGTGCCGAGGTTGAACATCTGCGCGGAGTCGATTGTGGTGGCGTCATCAAATCCCTGCTGGAAAAGCATCTGGTACGAATTCTGGGGAAAAAGGATATTCCAGGGCGTCCGCTGATCTATGGTACGTCAAAGGAATTTCTTGAAATATTCGGGCTAAAGGATTTAAAATCACTGCCAACGCTCCGCGAAATCCAGGCATTGGATGTTCAACCGCAGTATGAGCGTCAGGAGGAGTTGCAGCTTGAACCGGATAAGGTAATTCCGGTGGATAGCCAGTTGCCGTTTGAATAGCGGCATGGAGGTGGAATATGCAGCGGAGACCAGCCGTAGCCGGTCAATTCTATCCGGGTGATGAACACAAACTTCGTGCCGCACTGTCCCAATTGATTCCAGAATCGGCATCCCGAAAACAGGTAAAGGGTGTTATTTCTCCTCATGCCGGTTATGTTTATTCAGGGGCGATTGCCGGCCAACTTTTTTCAAAGATTACAATACCGGACACAGTCCTGATTATCGGACCTAATCATCATGGGGTCGGTGCTGCAGCTGCACTTTGCCCGGATGGTGAATGGTTGACCCCCCTTGGTGCAGTATCAATTAACCATCGCCTGAATAAGCTTTTACTGCAGCATTCCCCCTATATTCAGTCAGACACTGTTGCTCATCAACAGGAACACTCCCTTGAAGTCCAAGTCCCTTTCATCCAGTATTTGCGTCCAGACGTTACCATTTCCGCCCTCTGTCTTGGTCATGGAGACTATCTCCCACTTCGTGATATCGGCCACGGAATAGCCGCAGCTATTCGGGAATATGGTGATGATGTGCTGATAGTGGCCAGTTCGGATATGACCCATTATGAATCTGCCGATTCGGCCCGCGAAAAAGATCAGCAGGCATTGGCACGGGTGATGGCTCTGGACGGTAAAGGTCTACTGGAAGTTTGTCACCTTCGGGGGATTACTATGTGCGGAGTCGTGCCGGCAACTGTCATGATCGAAGCGGCTCTTCAATTGGGAGCAAGTCAGGCAGAACTGGTAGCGTATGGCACAAGCGGCGATGTTACCGGAGATAACCATCAGGTGGTCGGTTATGCGGCGGTAACGGTCAGATAATTCTGCACACATCAACTCAGTATGTTATCGAGCGGAAGCGAAATACGGAACGTAGTACCGGTACGGTCGTCGCTTTCGACTGACAAAGTTCCGTGGTGCTCTTCGATGATGCGCTGGGTAATTGAGAGGCCGAGACCGGTTCCGGCCCCTTTGCGGGTAAAAAACGGCTCGAAGATCAGCGGCAGATCCTGCCGATGTATCCCCGGGCCGTTGTCATGAATGGCAACCGTGACGGCAGTGTCATTGCATTCGGTTGATATTGTAATGACACCACCTGACTCAAGGACCTCCAGAGCATTTTTCAGGATATTAATCAGCGCCTGGCGTATCTTTTCCGGATCGAATCGGAACTGCGGCAACTGCGCATATGAGACATTCACGGTAATACCCTTTTTCTCCGCCTGCCTCTGCATCAACAGCAGAATATCTTTCAAAATCTGTATGAGATCCCCCTCCCGAAAGGAAGTGCGCACCGGTGAAGAGTAGTTGAGCAGTGCGCTGATTAGACGCTCCACCCGCTCAATTTCCGACAATGCCCTTGAAAGCATCCCCTTGTCTTCTGAACTAAATCCAGGTTTGTCATGCAGATCATCAAGCAGTAGAGAAATGCCGGTCAAAGGGTTGCGGACTTCGTGAGCAATGCCGGCTGAAAGCTTCCCAAGCGAAGCCAGACGGTCCAGGCGCACTGTTTCTTCTCGCAAGCATTCCCGTTCCGTCTCGTTGCGCAGTGTTACTGTTAATCCCATTTCAGCGTTGTTGCCGATAGGAAACAGGCCTATATCGTAATATGTCATCTCGCCGTCAATCTGACGACTCAACGGTGCCCGTCCATATCCATGTTTTGTGTTCAGTGCTGTTTCTATTCGCGCGCAAACGTCAGGCCATGCGGCAAAGGCTTCACGATACTCCTTACCGAGACAGTCGGCATCGGAAAGAAGTTTTAAACCGACTCCGTTGATTGAGGTCATGACACCTGCGGGTGAAATTGTAATAATTGCGCTGGAAATACTTTCCAGGATGCTGGTCTTGAAATTACGTTCATCAAGGATATCAATCCGTGAGCGCTGCAGTTCGTCTAACGTTGTCAAAAGACTGTTTTTACGGGTTTCCAGTTCATCTGCCATAAAATTAAACGTTCGGCCAAGCTCACCAATTTCATCTGTAGATGTAACGGCCACCCGACTATGGATGTCTCCGTCTGCGAGTTTATGAGCCCCTTCGGTCAATTGCAGCAGAGGTCGCGTGATGCCGCGCGATAATCCCCATGCTGAAAAACCGGCCAGAACCGAGGTGATCAGAAGAATTATGCCGCTTCGTGTCCGGTGTTCGCCGAGCTGCTGGTTGACCAGGCGGCTCCCTTTTCTGGCGGCATCCTGAAACTGATCAAGCTGAAATCCGATTGTAATGCCGCCGAAAACACCATGACGTGAATAATCGCCGCTGTCGTAGATGATAGGTGCGTACGCCATGATTTTTTTTTCACCGCCAACGTTTGTTGTATCGACGAAACCTGCTTTCCGTTTTCTGATCTGATCGGCAACACGTGGGTAGTTTGGGTGTATAAAACCTGCATGATCAAGATTGAACGGTATCCGCCCGCTGTCGATTTCCGGTTTGCCGGATGATTCAGAATATGGCGGAATCAGATGACCGCTTGAATCAAGGCCCCGAATGTCCCAGTATTTCGGATGTGTGATGATCCACCCCTCATCATCAAACATGAAGGCGTAATTGCCGCTTTTGTATGAAGGAAACAGAGTGGAAAAGTTGTGACCGGGGTCTATATGCTGAGTGAATTCCATCAAGTGACGGTGGTCGAGCGAAACCACAACCATGCCGTTAAAAGTACCTCTGTTGTCAAACAGTGCTGCAGCAAAGCGGATAACCCCCTGATATGACTTGCCGTCAAGGGCGTTTTCCGGCTCATCGGCGCCTTTCAGCTGATCCTGCTTCGAAATATGAAAGCCGGTGACATGCGAAACATATATTTTACCCGGTTGGGTGCGAACTCTTCTGAAATAATCTTCCGTCAGAAATTCAGTGCGGGCGGGATCGGAAATGTTTTTCAGTTCTGATTCAGGGACGACAGCGCTATCCCTGATCACCAGCTTTTCCTGACCGGTTTTGTCAATCAGGGCAATACTGCTATAGAGAGGCACCTGCTCGCGTATTTCAAGCGGAGCTGATTTACTCCCTGTCCGGTACCATATTTCGCCACGTCTGCTTGCATAAAAGTTTAGCAGCGTTGCCTGATCCAGCTGTGAGCGGGAAAGAAAAATCAGGTCGTTCTCGCATTGCCGCAGAAAATCCGCCACGCTCTCAGCTACTTGAGATGCCCGCATCTGAAGCGATTCCGATGCCTGAATATGTGCCCTTTCTCCGATTTCAGAAGTAAGCCGTGTGCTGGTTGACTCCAGGTTTAAAAACAGGATCAATGAAGACGCTATCAATGGCAGCAGTGACAGGAGCAGCGTTATGACAAGGATTTTTTTAAAGAGTGTAAGGCGCGGCATTCCAACTCCAATTGGTGCAATCCTAATTGTATTTCATTGCTTACAATGATACCTTGCACAGGGTCAAGACATCTTTTCAAGAGCGGTCTGGCGTTGTCAGGCTGAAATAATATTTGCAATATTTACACGGCGGTAATTTTGTATGGGCTATAAAAATTTGCAGGAATGTGTAGCTGATCTTCAGCAAAGAGATCAGCTTCTTAGGATTGATGTGCCGCTTGACCCGTATTTGGAGATCGGCGCATTGCAACGGCGTGTGTATCAGGCGGGAGGACCGGCGCTGCTTTTCACAAATGCGGTTGGCTGCCGTTTTCCACTTCTGGGCAACCTGTTTGGAACTCTTGAGCGCACCCGCTTCATTTTCCGCGATACGCTTGATGATATCCGCCGGCTTGTAGAGCTTAAAATAAACCCTTTTTCACTGATCAAAAACCCGCTTGATATTATTAAAGCCCCTGTTGCTGCCTATCATCTTCTTCCAACTGTCAGGTCTGAAGCACCGGTTCTGGAATGTTCAACTACCCTGTCCGATCTGCCACAGATCGTTTCATGGCCCATGGATGGCGGTGCTTTTCTGACACTGCCGCAGGTGTACAGTGAAAGCCCGGCAGCGCCAGGTTTTGCCAAGTCCAATCTCGGCATGTACCGGATACAGATATCAGGCAACAGCTATCAGCCAGACAAACAGGCCGGACTTCACTATCAGATTCATCGCGGTATCGGCGCTCACCATGCCGAAGCAATTGCGCGTGGAGACCTGCTGAGAGTCAACATTTTTCTTGGTGGGGCGCCAGCCATGACCGTAGCTGCTGTAATGCCACTGCCGGAAGGGATGCCGGAGATATCGTTTGCCGGCCTGTTGGCCGGACATCGCGTTCCGATGACCAGGGTTCCGGGGCATCTGCCGGTTTACTCTGAAGCTGATTTTTGCATCAGCGGCGTTGTCCATCCATCCAAAACCCTGCCTGAAGGTCCTTTCGGTGACCACTTAGGCTATTACAGCCTGACTCACGAATTCCCTTTTATCGAGGTGGATGCGGTCTATCACCGGAGGGATGCCATTCTTCCTTTTACGACCGTTGGACGTCCGCCGCAGGAGGATACAAGTTTTGGAGCCTTCATACATGAACTGACCGGTCCGCTGATTCCGACCGTAGTGGCTGGTGTAAAGGAGGTGCATGCGGTAGACGCTGCCGGTGTTCACCCGCTCCTGCTGGCAATTGCCAGCGAACGTTATGTCCCGTATTCGGGCGTCCGCCAGCCGCAGGAACTGTTGACTGTTGCCAATGCCATACTAGGTCAGGGGCAACTATCTCTTGCAAAATACCTGTTCATTGCTGCTCAAGAGGATGCGCCGTCCCTCCATACGCATGACATTGCCGCATTTATTGGTCATATCCTGGAGCGAGCCGACTGGCGAACAAATCTGCATTTTCAGACCTCAACAACAATAGACACCCTTGACTATAGCGGTTCCGCTCTTAACGAGGGCTCTAAAGTGGTGGTCGCTGTCGCCGGTCCTGCGCGACAGAAACTGGCAACGGAAACGCCTGCCGGTCTTGAGCTGCCGCCAGGGTTCGGACCTGCAGCACTCTGCCTTCCGGGCATTCTTGCGATAAGCGCCCCCCCATCAACGCAGGGGAGGGGAGAGTGTGATCCGCTGCTTGATGAGTTCTGCCGTTTCTATCGCGACCGTGAAGCCTTTAAAGGTTTTCCGCTGGTTGTTATCTGCGACGACAGCCGTTTTTCGGCAGCGACACTGAATAACTTCCTTTGGGTGACTTTTACCCGATCCAATCCGGCGACTGACATCTACGGCATTCGTCCCGAAAATCATGGCAGACATTGGGGGTGTAGCGGGTCATTGGTGATCGATGCCAGGATCAAGCCGTTCCATGCCCCGCCGCTCGTTGATGATCCGGCTGTAGAACGGAAACTTGATGCACTGGCAGCCCCTGGTGCTCCACTCCACGGGATTATCTGATATGGCGACCGCTGCAATAGTCACCCGCTCCCTTACTAAATCCTATGGTGAGCTTACCGCACTTGATTCTTTTGATCTGGAAGTTGAGCATGGCTCCATCTTCGGCCTGCTCGGCCCCAACGGCGCCGGAAAGACAACACTGATCCGCATCCTGACTACACTCATGCGTCAGAGCAGCGGCGATGCTTCAATCGAAGGGCTGGATATTCTTCGTTCGGGGCGTGAAATCCGTTCGATGATCGGGGTGGTTTCTCAGGAGAACAGCCTCGATCGCTATCTGACCGCCCGTGAAAACCTGGAGTTGCACGCCCGTCTGCACGGCATGGAAAAGAAGCTTTACAAGAGGCGGATTGATGACCTGCTTGAGCTCATGGGATTGGCTGGCCGCCAGAAAGATTTCCCCGATACCTTTTCAGGCGGCATGCAGCGACGTCTGGTGATTGCCCGTGCACTGGTACATCAGCCTCAAGTACTGTTTCTTGACGAACCGACCACCGGACTCGATCCGCAATCGCGCCGCGCTGTGTGGGAATATGTCCGCTCCCTTGCCGGAAGCATGACAATTTTCCTGACGACACACTATCTGGAAGAAGCTGAACAGCTCTGTGACAGGATCGCCATCATGGATCACGGGCGATTGATCGCAATCGGGAGTACTCAGGAGTTGAAAGATCGTTTGAGCGGTGCAACTGTCTACGAAATCGAGTTTGCCGGACAGGATGCTGACCACTATGCCGCACTGCTTGGTGCGATGCCATGTGTTATTGATCTCAAACAGGTGGAAAACAAAATTGCGATAACACTGGAGTGTTGGGAGTGCCTATCTGAAATTGTCACAGCCCTGAATGGAGTCCCTGTGCGACGTATTTCACTCCAGGAACGAACCCTTGAAGACGTTTTTATCTCTTTAACCGGTCAGAAGGTGAGGGAATGATGTTACGAGGTTCTCTGGCCATCTGGCAGCGCGACATGCTGATTCTGCGCCGCAGCATTATTTCGGAACTTGTGGCGGTGGTTGCCTATCCGCTGACCATCTATCTGGCATTCGGTATCGGCATGCAGAGTTATATCGGTTTGGTGGATGGGGCGCCATACAGCATGTTTATTGCCCCAGGTCTTATCACTATGACCGCTGTCAGCGCCGCCTATAATGAAAGTGTCTGGAGCCTCTGGTTTCATCGCCGGGTTCAGTTTACAATCGAATCGTATCGTGTGACCCCGATTTCGGTGTCTGAAATTGTAATTGCCAAAATATTCACCGGGTTTACCCATGGCATCATCAAGGGGTGTGCCGTCGGACTGGTAATCTTTACGATCACCCCTTTTCGTTTTCCGCTGGAGCATCTCCTGCAGTATCTGTTGTTTCTGATACCAGGTTCGGCGCTGTTCTCCTGTGCCGGGATCATCAGCGGTACGGTTATGGACAAACCTGAAACAATCGGCAAAGTTGAGGCGGTGCTTGTTATGCCGCTCATCTTCATGTCCGGGCTTTTCTTTCCGCTCTCTTCCTATCCGCCCTCAGTTGTTTCCTGGGTGCGGGCATTGCCGACCACCGCGCTTTTTGAAGGTGCCCGCCGGGTGCTGGTTGCAGGGGATATGCAGTCACTGGCTGCGCTACAGGTTTCATTGTCGGCAATAGTTGCTTTTGTTGCAGCGGTTTGTATATTCCGCTATAAGATGTCGGAATAATGCATTACCTTCTATTTGCACGGCGAAATAAATATTGGAGCGAATTTAATGGCAATTCCAACAGATGATTCAACTGAAAAAACTTCAGTTTCAGCTGAAGTAACTATTGACGAAAATACTGAAACCCCTGTTCAGCCTGTTTCTGACGACGATCAGAAGGTGCCGGACGAAGGCACCGCTTCTGAGGATATTGCCATTGTATCCGGAGATACAGTCTCTTCCGATGATACAGAGCAGGTTCATGTCCGCAAAGAGGAAGTCATGGAACTTCTCGGCGGAACGGAGGCTCCGGAAAATGAAGAGCCTGAGATTGTGCCGGTTCAGGATACAGTGGGAGAAGACGACGTCACGGATTCTTTTAACAGTCTGCCGGATAATCCTGTAATCCCGGAAGCAGCTGTCGAGCCTGAGAATGCTGCTGCAGAACATCCTGACTACGGTGTTGAATTGAAAATAATACAGGAATCTTTGCACGATTCATTGACCAATACTCAATCTATTTCATCGAAAATAGATGTCCTCTCCAGCAATACAGACGGGCTTTTAAAGCAGCTGAATGGTTTGTCGCTCAACTATGAGTTGCTGTCTGCAGAAATGGAAACGATCTCCTCTGACTCACATTCCAAAAGCGTACTTTCAAAAACTTTTCTGATTATCTCATCGGTAATTATTGCCCTGCTTGTTGTTTTTCAACTTTACATGTTTACCTCATTGATAAAAACTGAACGGCTGCAGAATGTGGCCGGTTCGGCGGTTATGGAAAATATAACCAGTCTCAACAAGAAAATGGCTGAGTACGATAAGAATCTTACAAAGGCTTTGGAACATCCGCCTCAGCAGGAACATGTCCAGCCAAATCCGGCAGTTGCGGAAAATGGAGGCCATGAAATAGCTGCACATAAAGAGGCTGGCCCTGTAAGTGTCACGCCGGTGCTTGAAAAATTGAACAGGCTGAGAAATGGGCTTTCGGAGAAAAAGCTGATTAGAAAAGAGACCGGTGACTGGTTTGTTTACGGCAAGAAAAGTGAAGAATGCATATCAGATGTTGAAGTTATAGAAACCTTGAATCAGGCATACAGAAAGATTGGCAGATCCACCTCGCCAGGCATTCCCATGCCGGCACATAATGCACTCTGCATTTTGAAACCGGATGGAAAAGGGGGAACACAGGTTGTTATGACGAAGGACTTTTTACCTTAGGCTCGTTACACAAGTTCTACTGAGTCCCTTAGGCGCGATACACAACTTTCCCCACCTTGTAGAAGCGACCCTTGATCTTGTTCCTGCCCAGGCAGGTCAGTGCCTGCTCTGCGCTTGACCGGACTATTGCTACATAAGCTTGGCAATCGAGCACATCGATCCTGCCGACTTCACTCCCCGCTATTCCTCCCTCACCGGTCAGTGCTCCAAGGATATCCCCCGGGCGCAGCTTGTTTTTGCGCCCGCCGTCGATGCAAAGTGATATCATCGGAGGTGTCAACGTCCCTCCTGCAGTCACCGTCAGCGATGCCAGTTCTCCGCGCACCATATTGCTGCCGGTACTGTTTTCGATCGCCTGTACCCGTCTGGCCTCATGCGCAGTCATCAGGCTCAATGCCAGTCCTTGTTCACCGGCTCTTCCGGTTCGGCCGATACGATGGGTATGAATCTCCGGGTTACGTGGTAACTCATAGTTGATAACGGCTGAAAGTTCCTTTATGTCGAGTCCGCGTGCGGCCACGTCTGTTGCCACCAGCACTGAAACGCTTTTGTTGGCAAAAAGCACCAGCACCTGATCGCGCTCCCGCTGCTCCAGATCACCATGGATAGCAAGCGCAGTGAAACCGCACTTGACCAGGGCAGCGACCACCTCCTGGCACTCCACTTTTGTGTTGCAGAAAACCAGGGTAGATTCCGGTCGATAATGTCCCAGGATTTTTACTACCGCCGCCGTTCTTTCGTTCGGGTCCACCTCGTAGAGAATCTGCTCAATAGCGTTTTCGTCATGGGCTTCATCCACACTGACTTCGATCGGTCCGTGCTGGAACGTAGCACTAAGATCCATAATCGTGGCGGGGTAGGTGGCAGAAAAGAGCAGGGTCTGTTTTTTTTTCGGTGTGGCGGCGATGATAGTGCTGATCTCATCCTGAAAGCCCATGTCAAGCATGCGGTCGGCCTCATCGAGGACAAGCGTCTGCATGGAGGTGAGATTGAGACTCCCACGGCGCAGATGATCGAGGAGACGGCCCGGCGTGCCTACCACAACGTGGGCTCCATGTTCCAGTGAGGAGAGCTGGGGGCCAAAGGGTACGCCGCCGCAGAGGGTCAGAATTTTGATGTTTTCGGTAAAACGGGCCAGTCGCCGCAGCTCTTTACCGACCTGGTCGGCCAGTTCGCGGGTGGGGCAGATCACCAGCGCCTGCACATGCGATGAGGATACATCCAGATGAGTTAACAGGCCGATGCCGAAGGCGGCGGTCTTGCCGCTGCCTGTCTTTGCCTTGGCGATTACGTCCTTGCCGGAAAGTATCAGTGGCAGTGTGTGGGCCTGAATGGGCGTCATCTCGGCATATCCAAGTGAAGCCAGGTTCTTGAGCATCGGGGTCTTAAGATGAAGTGTTGAAAATGATGCGGTTGTCATTACGATCTCCTATGAACCAACAACATAAAAACCCCGCTCTCTGTACAAATTTAGATGCAGAGAACGGGGTTTTATGTTGAGGAAAAGTTTGAATTATTGTTGTTTTTTAAGTTTATGCACCACGCCGGCGTTCTCAACGGCAATTGAAGCATAACGGGAAAGCATTGAAAGAAATTCCAGATGGTCATCGGTAAAGGGTTTTCCATTGCAGCCGCCGGAAATAGTGAGGGCTCCGGCTACGCGCCCGTTCACCAGAAGCGGAACAGAGAGGATGCTAGGACTTGCGAGCATGACTCCTTCCGGATCTTCTTCTTTTATACCAGCCAGGAATATTTCATCGGAAGTGTCAGCAATAATTATCGGTTTGCCGCTGGACACTGCTCTTCCGGATATTCCAAGACCTGGAGCCAGTTTGAAATTTGCAGTACTTTGTATGTCTATGCCGGTGCAAACTTTTACATTCAGATTAGAGCCGCTTTTGTCCAGCAAAAGTAGATATCCTCTTGTGGCCTGGAGATGCTCTGTGGCGGTCTCAGTCAACTTTTGTAAAATGTTGGCAATATCGAACGTTGATGTAAGAAGAACGCAAATCTGGTTAACAATCTTCATCATCGCCAGGGATTCATTTAGCCCTTTGTTCTTTTCGGTTAATTCGTTGACATGAAGCTGTCTTATACGGCCACTCTCCTGCTTTTCCAGCACTTTTTCAACTACATTATAGAGAACTGATTCATCATCAATCGGTTTTACAATAAAATCAAACGCTCCCTGGCGGAGTGCTTTCACTGTGTTAAAGCTTGAGGCATTTGATGAAACAATTATGACTTCGGTCTCTGGAGACCGCTCCTTGATAATTTTCATCATGTTCAAACCACTCATTCCGGGAAGCATGAGTTCGCTTATAACTACGTCAAATTTATTTGAATTGAAACGCTGGATGGCCTCTTCAGCTGAAGTTACAACAGAAACCAGATAACCTTGTGCTTCAAGTATCTCGGTAAGTTTATTACTGCTTGCAGTAGAATCATCAACGACTAGAATGTCTGCTGGACGCGCCATATATGAACTCCAAGAAACTAATGTAGATGAGTTCGGATACTAATGTATGATCACTTAAAAAACAACTGTTAATAAAGCGACTTCACCTATTGTCTCTGTACCGTTTTTTCTGCGAATTATAAGATCATTTAAAAAGCAGCTATCCTGACTACATTCTGTTTTTTAAGTAAAAAATACGTTGTGTGATTAGCGTTCAGGGTGGTATTTAAATATCTGAGTGTTCTGTACTTCTCTGTAAAGCAAAGCTTACAGCTGTTTTTATGTAGGCATTTCGTCCAAGGAGCCCCACAATGATTCAATTGATAAGGGTATTTAGTATCTGTTTTGTTTTAGCAATAATGATTATTTCCAATACGGTATGGGCCGCCCAGGAGACCACGCAAAGTGTGCCGGCCAAACGTAGTGAAATCCCGCTTTCAGGCAAGGTGCTGGAGACCATGGACGGAGGCGGATATACCTATATTTTACTCAAAAGCGCCAGCGAGCAAATATGGGTGGCTTTGCCGCTGATGAAGGTGGCTGTTGGGCAGGAGCTAACTCTTGTTCCGGGTTTTGAAATGAAGAACTTTACGAGCAAGGGACTGAATCGCAAATTCGATAAGGTTGTCTTTTCGGCCGGGCTGGCTTCGAATCAAGGTGTTGCTCTTAGTCCTCAGGCCTTGAAGATGGTTCATCAGGGGTCTTCGCCGGAAGGTTCGAAACAGGCTGACGTTAACCAATCAGCTGCCGTTTCTCCTAAAGTAGATGGCAAAATTGATACAACGGTTTCAGTAAAAAAGGCCACTGTCGATATTAAGGCGGCATCCAGAAATGTCAAGGTTGCGCGAGCAAAGGGGCGTAACGCATATACAATTGCAGAACTCTATGCCAAAAAGAGAGCTCTTGAGAAAAAAACGGTTGTTGTACGCGGCACGGTGGTGAAGGTAACGCCCAATATCATGAAGAGAACCTGGATACATATCCAGGATGGCAGCGGTTCAGCAAAGGCTAAAACCAGTGATTTAATACTTACCACAACCGACAAGAATCTACCTAACGCCGGTGACGTGGTGACGGTTAACGGGACACTTTACAACAAAATCGATTTTGGTTCCGGATATCGTTACGACCTGATTATCCAGGGAGCACGTCTTTCACGCTAAGTATAGCCAATTTTTCAGGCAGTTTCTCTCCGGCATCTCTGCCGGATTCCCCATTGATTTTATTTTAAGGTAAATAAACAGTTGCTCTGTCCTGTTATCATTGCTATAAGGATAAACATGATCATAATTGTCCTATTGCAAAAGTAACGGAGGTCTTATGTCTCGCTCAGTTTTATTTATTTTTGTGACTCTTTTAGTTAGTGTTTTTACATTGCAAAATGCAGAGGCACAAACAGTGTTGATTGATTACGGTCACAACGAACGTTTTAAAATCGAGGAAAAAGGTCCTCTCCATCTTTCCGGTCTTGCTGAAATTCTACAGACCGCTGGTGCCAAAATCGAAGTTCTTGCTGAACCGATCAGTGACAAAAGTCTTGAAAGAGCTGACAGTCTGGTAATCTCCGGTGCGTTTGCTCCGCTTGAACCTGCTGAGGTAGAGGCCGTTGTACGATTTATGCAAAGAGGCGGGAAACTGGCAGTCATGCTTCACATCGCCCCTCCTCTGAAGTCTCTCCTTGATCGTCTTAACGTAAGTTACACTAACGGAGTTATTCTTGAAGAGGAAAGCGTTATTGATAGTGTTAACCTCAACTTCCGGGTTAACCGGCTCGGCAGTCATCCGGTTCTTCAGGGAGTAAATTCATTCAGCCTTTATGGAGCCTGGGGACTTATTAATCAGGATAAAAACGCTCGAGTTATTGCGTCCACCAGCCCAATTGCCTGGATTGATCTCGACAGAAGCAAGATCAAGAAGAAAGAAGCAACAGCATCGTTTGGAGTCGTGATAGCCGGAGACCTTGGAAATGGAGGTTTTCTGGTTTTCGGAGATGATGCAATCTTTCAGAACAAGTTCCTGGACGAAAACAATAAGAAGCTGGCAGCAAATCTGGCTAACTGGCTCAAATAAGCTGTTTACTGTTTCATCGCTTGTAAAATGATTTGGGAGGAATAAATCCGTTCTCCAAAGTCAACGTACCACTCTCCCCCCTAAAGATGCTTTGCTATTAAAACAAACGGAGGAACATCTATGCAAAAACAGTTGAAACGGATTGTTGTCACCACTCTTCTGCTTCTTACAGTCTGTGCTGTCGCGTTTGCGGCATCCTCATCACCATCGCCTTCGTCGGTTTTCCCTGTTGATCGCGACCTGTTCAAGCTTTACCCATCCCTTATGGTATACGAAAAGACCAAAGCCGGTTTTACCGAACCGGAAACCTGTGCGGGATGCCATCAGGAAAAGTATGACGAATGGCAAGGTTCCATGCACAGCCTGGCCTTGGTCGATCCGGTCTATCAGGGGGAATATAACAAGGCTGTCAAAGCAACACATGGTGAAGTATCGCGCCATTGTGCCAGTTGTCACACTCCGGCCGGGGTGGTAACCGGTGAGGTTTCAGGTCCTGGTCTTGCAGGTCGTTCGGCTGTTGCCAAAGCCGGGGTGTCTTGCGATGTATGCCATTCAGTAAGCGGCCTGAACCATACCAAAACTCCCAGCAAGGAGCCGGAAAACGGTTCCCTCGTGCTGCGTCCTGGCGAAGACGGTAAGGATGGCCCGATTCTGGTGAAACGTGGCCCATTCAAGCCTGAGGAAGGTTGCGGTGGCGGTTTTCACGATTGCAAACAGACAGATTTCCATGACAAAGGGGACCTTTGTGCCTCCTGCCACCAGGTCTATCACTACGACAAGCATTATCCGTTGGAAGCAACCTATCTGGAGTGGAAACACAGCCCATATGCTCAGAAGGATATCCACTGCCAGGATTGCCACATGGTGGATCATGAGACTTTTACCAGAAGTGCCGATACCATGACCAAGCCTCAGCGCAAGGAATACCGTCACTACTTTAACGGTGCCAACTATCTGGTCTACTATCTGGCCTCTCAAGCAGCCCAGAAAAACGGGGACAACGAACAGGCCAAGCGATTGATGAACCAGTACGATATGGCGGTCAAGCGGCTGCAGAAGGCTGCAGAGCTGGAGGTGTCTCCAATTTATCGTGGGGGTAGTCTTGCTGAGGTCAAAGTCCGGGTCAAGAACATACGGGCCGGGCATAACCTTCCCACCTCATTGACTAATGTTCGTCAGATGTGGCTGGAGATCATTGCAAAAGACGAGAAAGGTAAAGTTGTGCTGGCCAGTGGTGCCGTTGGTGCTGACGGTGCGTTGCCAACGGATGTCCGTAAATTTAGTTCCGATGGAATGGGCAGTGACATGCACTTTGCCATTGACCCCTGGGTTGTGACCGCCTTTTCAAGTCACGAAACTATTCCACCTAAGGGTTATAAAGATGCCTACTACGGTATAGCGGTGCCAAAAGGGAGTAAGAAAATAACGGTTGAAGTCAAGCTGCGCTACCGGCAGGCAGACCAACAGGTTGCGGAGAAACTCTTGCAAGCGGTACCGGAAGATATCAACCTGGCACGGGACTACGGAGTGACCAAGATTCCAACCCTGCCGGTTGTGGATATGGTATCCATAAAGAGCGTGCTTGCAGTTAAGAACTAGTTCTCCATTCATCAGATCACCTCATCCCTTCCCTGACCCCGGGGGAGGGATTTTTTTTTATACGTTCATGAAATGAAGGCGAATAAAGAAAAGTGAAAGTGCAATAAAGAATTTTGCTCCACTTCATCTGGAGTCGTATGATTATTGACGTTGCCCATGGTGCAGAATTAAGCTATTTTAGCCGCAGCGTTGCTCCCCCAATCGGTATTATCTGAAAGCAACTTAAATGAGCATTTTTAGGCGCAAAATACATATCAAGCGCATTCTCAAAATTGCTGCGCTTGCTTTTGTTGGCGGCTTTACGCTGTTGCTGATCTTGCTGGCCTTGCTTCCGGTTTTTGTCAGCAGTCACACTGCACAGATCAGGATTCAGCAAGCTCTCTCCTCCTCGCTTAAACGGCAGGTGGTCTGGTCCAGTCTTGCCATGACCTGGTCTGAAGGTCTGACACTCTCCGGCCTTAAACTCGGCAATGGTCCGGCGCCACTTCTGAAGACTGATATTGATCAGATATTTATTGATCCGTCAGTCGGCCGCGGAACCGATGGCCGCATCGGCATAAACCTCGTGGTAAAAGTCCGCAATGTCAGGGCTGAACTAGCCCCCGGTCCTCAAAAACCGCCTCCACCACCACCGACTAAAGATCCTTTGACCATGCTGGCAGAGTTGATTCAAAAAATTCAGGGGCTGGATTTTCCGTTGCCGGTAAATGTCAGCGTCATGATCGAAGTGGCACCACTGCAGGTTGGCTACCTGGCTCCAGCACCGGCGAAACAATTGCGCCTGCACGATTCCTCCTTCAACCTTTCCATGCCTTCTCTTGCCGACAAACCTGTTACTGCTCAACTGACCGGCCTGATTTCAGCCGATGGACGCGATATGGGGAAGATCAGCTGCCGTGCCAGGGTGAGCGATCTGGCGACAAGAGAGCGGCGGATTCATCTCGCCTCGGCGCTCTTTGATGTTGAAGCGTCGGCACCCGGTACAAGCATATCTCTGACCGGCGGACTCAGCCAAGCTGACGGTTTTACCTCGCGCTGGAAATTGAACCTGCCCGCTTTGCTGGTGGTGGCGCACCCTTTTGCACCTTCAAATCTCCCGAAGCTGGATGGGGGTGTTGAACTCCTGCTGCAGGCAAAAAGTGATGCTAATCGCGATCTGCATGCAACGCTGACGGTTGACGGAACCGGACTGGCTGCTAGTGGCGGTTCGCTGAAAGCAAAGAAGATCGGGCCGCTTGATGTCAGATTGAAACAGAATATTGCTACCGATCATAAAATCCAGCGGGTAGGATTTCCTGACGGTAAACTGGCTGTCACCGGCCTTCTGGATGCTTCCTGGAGTGCAGCAGTGGTCCGGCCGTCAGGTCGTGACCGCTCGCTGGAGCTTCAATTCGGGCCGCTGAGTCTTGATCTTGCCCGGGCACTTTCAGTTGCTACACCGTTCCTGCCTCCAGGCGCACCAGTCAAGGATCTAGCGGGGGAAGCATCACTCCGTTCTTTGTCGTTAAAGCTGGCCGGCCCCGACAATAACGGTAATCTTGCGGCCGCAGGATTACGTGTAAAACTCCCGCGTCTCCGGCTTGCGCTTAAAAACGGAGAGTTGACGGCTGAAGATACCGATCTGCTTCTTGAAAAAGTGGAGTGTCCGCTGATTGCCAAACTGCCGATCAGTCTGAATGCTGATCTGCTCTGGAGTCTCCGGCGTGCTGTCATCACCGGTGCCCAGCCTCTCACTATTCTTGGGGGGCGCGGAAAAGTCGGGGCCGCTGTTACGGACCTCAACCTGAAGAGTTCCTCACCGCGTAAAATAGCTGCTTCCGTCCAGTTGAATCAAAACATTGACCTTGATAGAATTTCGCTTGGAACCAGGCTCTCCATTATTAAACCGCACGAACAGCTCCGACTTCTGGTCCGTGCTTCTGAGAATGGTGATATTGAGGCAAACCTTCCGGAGTTTGCCGTTACGGTAGACTCTCTGAGCGGTGTTCAATCCGGTAAGCGATACGGGCCGGTTCCTCTTTCCGCCTCTCTGGTCGCGACCGGCATTCATCTCCCTGCGGTCAAAGGTACCAAGCCGGCTCTGCAGCGGGCTGCCGCGACGGTTTCGGTGGGGGAATTTCTGCAGCTGTCTACCGAGGCTTCTCTTTCCGGGAGCTCTCCTCAACGTGCCGCCAACAGCGGTACTGCCCGGCTTGATCTGCGGCGTGCTATCCCTTTTGCCGCTCCATTTGTTCAGTCCGGATTAAAGGCTGACGGAGTCGTGAGTGCAGTATGGAATCTGGCCGCACCGCTGCCGGAGAAAGCTGTTGTGACCGATAAACATCCGTTGCGCAATGCCAGAGCGGGATTGTCACAGTTTGACAAGCTTGAGTTTGGTGTCAAACTTGACAGTATCTCTGCGACGGTTCCGTCCGCCAAAGGGACTATCACGGTGACCGGCCTGCGCAGCAAGCCGGACCTGCGGGTTATTTCTGCAAACAGAGGTGAGTCCGTCAGGTTTGAAGGTGGGGTGCAGTTCTCCGCTCTGAACGGTCTTTCGGGGACTTCAGCGAAACTCCCATCGCAGCATGGTTCGTTTACCTTCAATGGCGAACTATCCGGCTGGCGCGAATTTCGCCTGAGCGAAGAGTTGCGGCTTGACCCGATTGCCGTTTCGCAAGAGGGAGAGTTAAACGTCAGTCGCATTGACTCCCTGTTGGACGAAAAGGAGCCGTTCAACATGGCGACACTGATCAAAAGATTGGACGCCACCCTGATAACCGATTTCAGCGGGGCGCTATCTCATGAATTGAAACCGTTTTTACCAGGCATCGATCTGGCCGGAAATATCAACAGTGGTGTTCGTGTTGACTTAAGCGCCGGACGTGAGCTTGCGCTGCGTTGCTTCTTCAAAACAAAAGATTTTGGTGTTCAAATGGCCAACGGGACAAAGGTGGAAGATCTCCGTTCCGATATCGAGATTAATCGCGTGTATGCTTTGGCCGCATCAAAGGGTGAAAGCTGGCTGCCTCTGTCGACCGCTCTTGTCCGACCGTCAGCCGTTGTTTCAGCCAATCCTGGTGCAACTGAAGTTGCCGGCCGCATCCATGATGATTTGCGCGGTAATATTTCCGGAACCCGCTCATTCTCGATCCGTCGCGTTACAACCAAGGTGGCTGGAGTGCCGCTGGTCCTTACCGCACTGGAGGGTGATCTGCTGTTTGCTCAGGAAAAGATCGGCCTCAGTTTCTTTCAGGCGGATCTGCTGGGGGGGACGCTCCTTGCGAGCGGAGTATTCGACCTGAGTCGGGATGTTCCACGGGTAGCCGTTGCCGGTTCGCTTTCAAATCTTGATATTACCTATCTGTTGCCGGCAGAGAACAGAAAGCGGAGTGGTGATCAGGATGCCGAGATCACCGGCGAAATAAGTTTTACCGCGCCACTGACAGCCGAACAGCGCGAACTGTTTGAGCAGCTGCGGCTTGCGGTAAATCTGCGCAAGATAGGGGCCAACACAATAGAGAGGGCGCTCTTCAGCCTCGATCCGTACGAGCGCAACGAACAGCTGGTTGCCCAGCGCAAAATGCTGCGGCTTGGCGGCCTGAAAGGGTTGCGTGCCAATGCCGTTGACGGCGCTTTCAGTATGGAGGGTGAAGCTCATATTAAAGGGGTGACGGTTGATCTGCCGAAGGTTGAGCGATTGCGTATTTCCGAACTGCCGCTTCGTCAGGAATTGGCCAGAAACAGGAAGGGAATCATGGCATTACGGGGCATTTTAGACCTGGTGCGAGCCGATACTCTGGTAATCGGCCCAAAAGGGGAACTGTCATTAAAGCGGAGGATGTATGAACAGTAGATCAAGGAATATATCACTGGCGGTTGGCCTTGCACTTATAATCTCAGGCTGCACGCTTGCCAAGGTTGATGTCAATGTCGTCAGCGAGCGGACATCGCTTGAAAACCAGGTACTCGGAACCTACAACAGTCTGAGTGAGGATATGCTGCTGGTCGCATCGGTGCGTGGCGTATCTCCGACCGGCAAGATTGAAGCTCCACCCCGCCATACGCCGGAGCAGCTTGATGCTACCCGGGCTTTGGAGACGATCGCATTCCATGCCGACGATATTGAAATCTTTAAACGATTTGGCTGGATCGGTGAGAATCAGGAGGGGCTGCTGACCCCTTTCAAGCGTGAGACCCCAAAAGTACCGTCTGAAGAATTGAAGTCGTTTGCCGCCAATTACAGTGAGGCAGAATTTCAGCAGGTAGTGAGTGAGGTCAACCAGGCTCGTGAAGTGTTGATGATGCGCGTTGTGCAGACCAATGAAAATTTTACTGTCAAGGATCTGCCTGCTATTCGCAAGGTGTTTACCCGGATGAATCATCAGAACAGTGCACCCGGCTCCAAAGTGCAGGAAGCTGACGGCCGGTGGCGCACACTATGAAAAGATTACTGCGATTATACAATTCCCTCTCCCTGAGGGAGAGGGGCAGGGTGAGGGGGACAGAGTTGATAAACATGACACTGCTGCCCCCTCATCCGGCCTGCGACCACCTTCTCCCTCATGGAGAAGGAATTATCGGGAGATGGGTTGCAGGGTGCATGAGAGTAACTCTAGTTGCGTCGCTTTTGCTGATTTGCACGGTCGTTTCGCATGCTCTGCCGCTTGGCGATGATCTGCTGGCACCGGCAGCGCCGAGACCGGCACCACGTTCCCGTCCGGAGATTTCCCCTCAGCCCGCCATATTCAGCTCACGGCAGGTTCTGTATGTTGCCCGTGCTGCTGACGGCACGCGTATGGTCACCGTCGAACGGGGGGATAAAGGCGATGAACTCTGGTTTTATTCATTCACCTCCATTCCGGAACTCCCCAGACTGCTCCATTCAAGCCCGGTTCGCCTGGCTGCACCGACCCTCAATTTAAACGGGACTCTCGTTGCTTTTGTTGATACCCAGGATGATGTCAAAGGTGATGTCTGGCTTATTGATTTGACAAAATCTGATGCGGTTCCCCGGAGGTTGACCGGCAGGGAATCAGCCGATGATGCCCCGGTGTTTACGGGTGGCGAATCAGCGCTGGTATATCAGCGTCAGCAGCCAGGATCTGTGACCCGTGAACTGGTGAGGATTCATCTTAAGGATAACCGGAGCGAACCGCTGCAGATCGGAATTGATGCGGCTTTTGCTGCCGCTTCGCCGGACGGGAGCAGATGGCTGTTCGTATCTCGGAAATCAGATCCGAACGGTGATCTCTGGTTATGGAACGAAAAAGGTGGCCAGCTTACCCAGCTTACAGGTGGTGCCGAACGTGATCTATACCCTGCCTGGGAGGGTGCGGATACAATCCTTTTTACCCGTCAGACTGCCGTCGGAGGAAATGCTGCGACCGGCCGGGAATCTGGACAGATCTATCGCCTGCATCTCAAGCGGGCCGGCAATGACAGCTTCCCGTTTGTGTCACCACTCACATCTGCCGCATTGATGGCGGTGGCGCCGATTCCGGCGGGTGATCGTTTTTACTTTGTTGCCGGACTGGCCGGCGGCGGTCAGGTGATGTCCCTCCCCGCATCCGGTGAAATTCCGGATCGCCCGACTGTTGCCGAACAGTGGGCGCTGGCGCAGATACTTCTGGAACGTCAGCCGCCGGATCCGGCCCATGCCCGTTTGGCTTCCGCCCGTGTCCTGGCACGGGAAGAGTCACCGACCTATGAAGGTGCACTTGCCGGATTAGCGTTGGCCGGACTGATGGAACAAGCTGGTGAAACTGCCCAGGCAGAAGAACAGTACGCTGCGGTAGCTAACCGTTACAGCCATTTGCCGCGTGAATCGTCACTGGCTCAAATTGCGCGGATTAGAGTCCGGACGGCTCAGCGCTGCAGCGATGTTGTCCTGCTGCAGCGGCGTCAGGAGATAATACGTGAGGCTGAACAGACCATGAAAGCCGCTGCAGAGGGGAAAGGTGCCGATGCAGCGGCCCGCTATCTGATCGATTCAGCTCGCCTTCTGGCTGATTTCGGCGGCGGTGCGGCCGATCTGGTCGCCGCTGTCAGGCTGACCGAGAAGGTGCTGCCGCTGAAGGACGCCTCCCGCCCGCTCAAAGCGGAGGCTTCCCTGCGTCGCGCCGTGCTGCTGGCAAAACTTGAAGGTGGTCCGGGGGCGCTCGCATCGCTGGTAGAGGTGGCTTTGGATTACGCTGATCAAGAGGAGTGGGCTGATGCGGCAATTGTCGCCATTCTTGATCAGGTCTCTCCACGTGATCGTTCAGATCAGGCGGCACTGTCAGCGCTGGCTGAAAAGTATCAGACGGCTCTTCCACGTCTGGCGATGGGTGCCTGGAACCGCCAGGGGGACGTTGCCTATCGGGCTAATGAGTGGGCCAAAGCCAAGGATGCCTATCGTACGGTACTTGAAAAATTCTCTCCGATCCCGACTCCGACAGCAGCGGCGCGTTTTGCCCTCGCGGAAGTGCTTTATCGCGAGGAACGTTATGCGGAGGCCAAAGCGCTGTATGAAACGGAGATGAACCAGCAGCCGGAAGATACGCCGCTCTACCAGCTGGCCCGCGCCGCCTATATCCGTAAAACGGTTGCAGCTGGTGAAAGCCTCTACCGACTCGGAGAAACTGCAGCCGCACGTTCCACCTTTTTAGATCTTATTCGCTATGACGGGCGGAGTGTCGAAGCTCATCGCGGTTATATCAAGTCGGTTGCCGCCATGGGGCAGGCGGCTGAACTGCTCGACCTGTACCGGAAGATGCTGAACTCCTATCCCGATGATCCGGTGCTGTTGTACGCAACCGGGCTGACGCTGACCTATCTGCCGGGGAGGGAGCGTCTGGAGGAAGCTGATCGTCTTATCTCACGTGCGGCGGACCGGATGCCGTCATCGGAGTATCCTCCCCAGACAAGAGGTTATATTGCCGAAGTAACTGAGACGGTTTATGGAGAGAGGGGCGGTCTGGAACGGGCGCTTGCACACTACCGCCGTGCCTGGCTGCTTAACCGGCCGCTGGAGCAGCCGGAAAACCGCGCCAACCTCGATCTTAACGTCGGCAACATTGCTTTTCTGCTCGGCAGTAAAGCAACAGCATGGAAGTTTTACAGCCAGCGTTTGGCCTCAAAGATCCCGTTTGACAATCCTGATACGGAGCTGATCTTTCAACAGCGCTATGCCGCTGTTGCCTTTCAGATGCATGAAAAAGAGGCTCCTGTCAGCGGTTATCTCAGGGCGCTCCAGCTGACAGAAGATCGCCTGAACCCGACCAGGCCGCTCGATCTGTTTGGCCGCCTGTCAAGGCGGGTCGTGGAGCGTCTCTTCTCCGGGACCGGGCGTGATCGGTCTGCCGATGCCGCACTGAACGAACAGCAATCGATAACCGCCGAACTTGAACTGTTGGGTGCGACACCTCCGGAAGCACCCCCTGCGGCGGCGTGGATCGTTTTTGATAAGACAATGCGCTCTTTGCTCTGGCGGCAACGGGCGCTGGTTTCCTCCGCATCTTCCTGGAACAGGGACGCCGCTAAAAGTGCCGCTGAATTGAACGGCATGGCAACCGCTGTGGAAAAAGAGCTGGATGCCGTGCCGCGCCTGGTTGAAACAGCGGCGGAGGTCCATGATCGACTTGGTCTGGCATATCTTGAAGCGGATCGCCACGCTGCTGCCCGCGAGCAGTTTGATGCAGCATTCAAGCTGAACCAGGGGCTTGGCTTCACCGGAAACCTTGCCTCCAACCGGCGTTCCGCCAGCATCGCTGCCTATCTGGAGGCACATACCGCTTCCGGTGAGGAACAGCAGCGCCTGCTGCGCCTGAGCCGTGACGGTTTCACCCAGCTGCTGGAGCTGATCGCCACTAACCCTCCCAAGTCAAAAGCTCCGGCAAAACGGAGTGGTGGACTGGTAGAGCTTTCCGCCAATGTCGCCCTTGACAAGGCCGGTTCTACTGATGCTGCCTTTGGATTCTCTGCCGAGCAGGAAAAACGATTGGCCGAAATTTATCTGGCACGCATTCAATCCGAGCTCGGTGATCCGGCAGCAGCTGCAACTCTGCTGAGAAACCAGCTTAAGAGGTATCCGTCTGACAATAAACAGATTGCAGTCCGCGATTTGTATGGTGTTACGCTGCTTGTCCATCGCACCGCTCATGTCGATTTTGCACTGGGTGACCTGAAAAACTCGGCGGCGGGTTTTAAACGTTCAACGCTTCTTTCGTTGCAGGGGGGGAACCCGATCAGCTCTATGCTCAATCTGGTCAACTGGGGTCAGTTGCTGGCAGTCGATGAAACCCCGGGCGACATCGACGCGTATCTGAACGCCGAAGCGCAGGTTTCCAGGCTGGCACACGGTTCCCGTACCGCGCTCCCGCCGCTGGTTTATGCACGCTATCAAATTGACAGCGGCGCGCTTTTTGCCCGTTTAGCCCCGAGCATTGCCGATGACGGAGGCCGTCAGGCGCTGTTATACAAAGCTCTGGAAAAGTGGGACAGAGCTTTGTTCATGCCTGCGGACAGTAATGATACAGAACTGCTTCACCAGCAGCGCCGTCAGCGTGCTTCTGCCCAGCTTAACCGCGCTGCTGTTCTTGCGGCGCTTGGCCTGGGCGATGGCGCGAAAGCCGCCCTCAGCTCTGCTCTGGACGAAGCCCGCAGAGCGGCGGCGTATTCGCTTGAATGGCGCGCCCTTGCTGCGCTTGGCCTGTATGATCAGTCACTTGGAGTGCTCGAACGTCTGCCGCTTACCGAGTATGATCTTCAGCGCGGGGAGCTCATGGAACGCTTTGCACCGTATCTTGAGGCGCTCGCCGCCAAAAATCCGGAACAGTCATTTGCCATGCTGGAAAAGCTGAGTGAGCTGGAACGGGTCCAGCTGCTTGGGCGTGGTGCTCTCGGGCTCGATGTTCCGGCTACTGTTGGCCAGTTTCGTACTGCCGCACCTCATCTTGTTGAGATCGACCGTCTTCGCAGCGCTGTTGCCAAAGCGGCTGCTGCCGACAAGGAATACCTGCAGCTCCGCCTCCAGCAGGAACAGTTGATTGTTGATGATCTTTTTGGAGCGAAGCTCGAACGCATTCCAGCTTTTTATGCCCAGGGAGGAGAGGGGGCGTTGCGCTTGGCAGCCGCATCGGTCGATTTAAGCAGGCTTTCTCTCTCCGGCAAGACGGTTCTGCAACCAGAGGCTGATGCCTTCAAGGATACAGAGTCTCGCTTCAAAAGTGTACAGCTGGCGTTTAACAAGGAGTGTGCCGCCGGCAAAGGCGGCAGGCTCTGCCGATTTATTTCACCGCAACCGGTTGAACTCATCGATGTCCAGGAGCTACTGCCGGGCAAAACGCTGCTCCGTTTTACGCCTCTGGATAGCAGTCGCTGGCTGCTGTTTACTGTTGGCGGCAAAGCGGGAATCGTTGCTGAAACGGTTGACAGATTGACGCTTGATGTCCGGCTTGCCGCTACTCCGCCGGTTCTGGCCGCATACGAGGAACCTTCCTGGTTCACTACCGCTCCGGTTATCAGCTGGGGTTTGAGCGCCAGTCACCTTGTGCAGTCGGTTTCCGCGCGCAAACCGTTCCGTCGCCAGGTTCTCGATCCAAGCGGCTGGTGGCCGGTTGCTGATCCGTTCTCGAAACTTGCGTCAGCAACAATGACTGAAAGACTGTCTGATGCTCATACCATGGTACTCCCCAACCGGGCAGGGCTGTTGTCTGAAGTGCCGTCACGCCCCGGGGGGAGCGGCTATTCGCTGCCGTTGTGGGAGGATGAAAAGGGTCAGCGTCAGCCGTTCTTTGATCTGGCCGCCGCAGAGAACCTTTCGCTCGTAGTCGCCCCGCACGCCGGTTTACGTCAGGCCTATAATCTCGGACATCTGGCTGCTCTGCAGGGGGTGCCGTCGCTGCTTCTGGCCGACACTGCAGCAGTTGATGGTGCAGCAGTTGATTCCAGGGCTTTTGTCGCAGCCTATGCGAATCAATCGGTCGGCGATGCCGGTAAGCAGCTCAAACCGCGTTGGCTTCTGCTTGGTGATTGGGGGCCGGATGCGGCCGAGGCGGCAAAGCTCGGAAAAAGCCGTTTCACCGAATACGGCAAAGCCGGTGTGCTGGCGCACAACGCCGGATCGTACCCGAAAGCGCTCTCACTGTTTGAAAATGCCCTGACGATTGTCGCAGAAAATCCTTCCCTGGCAAAACATCGCACCCAGCTGCATCGCTATGCCCGTGAGAGTGCTTTTGCCGCCGGTTTTACAGATCGCGCAATTATCCATGCAGATGCGCTGGTCAATGGACTTGCCAAAGAGAAACCTTATTCGGCCGACCATGCCGATGCCCTGCTGCGGCTCGGTCTTCTCCAGGGGAATGCCGAACGCTTTACCGAAGCTGCTGTTTCACTGAAAGAGGGGGTCGGCATCTTTGCCGATCTCGGTATGGCAAAGGAGCAGGCAGCCGCGCTGGCAGACTTCGGCGTGGTGATGGAGAATGCGGTTAATTTCAGCGCCGCGCGGACGTTCTTCGAGGAGTCGGCCGGGCTTCGTCGCACTCTGAAGGATGATGTCTCGCTGGCCGAGCAGTACCGCAATCTTGGCCGCATCTATGACCTGCGCCTCAATCAGTATGCCGTTGCTGAACAATATTACGCCCAGGCCGGAGCCATTTACGCACAAGCCGCCAATGCCCCGCTTGAAGCAGAAACGCTACTTGAACGGGGTCGCTGCCAGCGTCTGCTCGGCAACTTTCCGGCTGCAGACAAGTTGTATGCCGATGCATTGGCAAAAGTCGGCGGGAAGGATCTGCGCACGAAGATGCGTATTGTGCTGGAACAGGCAAACAATGCCTGGTTCCAGGGGCGCTATCAGGAAGCATTTGACCTGCGCGAACAGGTTGAAAAGAGTGCTTTGGCTGAAAAATGGCCGCTCGAACAGGTTATGGCCAAGAACACCGGCGGACTGATCTGGTGGACTTTGGGTGATAACAAACGGGCGCTTCTGGAACTGCGTGGCGCGTTGGAACGTGCCGAAAAACTTGCGGTCCGTCGTGATGAAGTGGCGACGACGCTAAACAACATCGGTCTCGTGCAGCGTGAGTCGGGGGAATATGCCAAGGCGCTGGAAACGCTTGAAAAAGCGCTTGCCATCGATCGCAAGCTGGGTTCCCGCTGGGCGATGGCCTATGACCTGCGCAATCTCGGTCAGACCCGCCTGAAAATGGGAGAAGCCGCCGCTGCACTGCAGCAGTTCACCGAGGCTGCCGGCATGGCTCTGGAAATCGGTGACAAGGTCAACCTTGCCAAAATCTATCTCGCCAGAGGTGATGCCGAAGCGGAATTGAAACAACCGGCTGCCGCCGAAGCGAGTTACCGCAAATCCCTTGAAATCGCTGATGCCCTGCTGCTGCGTGAAGTACGCTGGCGGGCTCTGTTTGGCCTTGCCAGGCTGCAGAAAAATGCCGGTGATTCGGCCAAAGCCGTCGCCTCATACCAGCAGGCGCTGGAAACGGTGGAAGGTCTGCGGGCCGAGATAAAACTTGATCAGTTGAAAGATGGTTTTCTGGCTGACAAGATGGATGTCTATTCCGGCCTTGTCGGTCTGCTGGTTGATCTGCAGCGAAGTGACGAAGCGTTTGCCGTGGCGGAGCGTTCCCGCTCCCGCAACCTGATCGATATTCTCGGCCGTCAGCGGCTGTCGCTCTCCGGATCTGCGGACCAGGAACTGTATGATCGTCAGAACCGGCTTAAAGAGCAGATGCTTGAACAGGAATCATTGTCAGTTAAAGCGGTGAATCCGAAAGAGCGGGCACGCTATGCCCAGGCGCTGGAAAGACTGCGTGGCGACTATCAGGATCTGCTGATCGACATCGAGCGGAAGCGCCCGGAGCTGCTTGCCCTTGTGAAGGTGAACCCGACGACGCTTGATGATGTCCGTAAGCTCCTCGAACCGGGAGTTGTCCTCCTTTCCTATTATCAACTGCCGGACCGGCTCCTCTGCTGGAAGATCGACCGGGAGCGGGCAACACTGACCATTCAGAATATCGCGGCAAAGGAACTGGCGGCGAAGATCTCTTCGTACCGCCGGATGCTGCAGAATCTGGAGCCGCTTGAAAAGCAGTCGCGAGAATTGTATGATCTGCTGGTAGCGCGGCCTATAGAGGGGAGCGGGCAGCTCCGTTCCGTCGGCATCATCCCGCATGGAAGCCTTCACTATCTGGCATTTGCGACTTTGAGTGACGGACGGGATTACCTTGTTGACCGGCAGAAGCTGTTTTATCTGCCTGCCGCATCTGTTTTGAAATACACGCTGGCGAGACGGAATCCGGAGAAAAAACTCCATATACTGGCTATCGGAAACCCGGATCTTGGCAATTCGTCGCTTGATTTGCCATTCGCCGAGCGTGAAGCGGGCACACTGCGGTGGAATTACCCGGATGTGACGACCCTGACCCGCGAACGTGCAACCGAGAGTTGGATCCGCCAGCATATCAGCGAATTCGGTATCATTCACATCGCCTCTCATGGGGAATTCGATCCGGTCAATCCGCTTTTTTCGGCGATCAGGCTGGCGAAAGATGGCAAAGCTGACGGGAAGCTCCAGGCAGATGAAATTTTCGGTCTCGATATCAGGGCTGATCTGGTTGTGTTGAGTGCCTGCCAGACCGGGCTCGGGGATATTCGCAGCGGCGATGATGTTGTCGGGATGAACCGGGCGTTTATCTTTGCCGGCACTCATTCGCTGATGTCGAGTCTCTGGCGGGTGAGTGATGTTTCGACGGCGATCATGATGAAGCAGTTTTACCGCAGTTACATGACCTATGGCAAAGCCGAGAGTCTGACCCGCGCCATGCAGCATGTGAAAAACCGTTACCCGCATCCCGGTTATTGGGGTGCGTTCGTACTGACTGGGGATTATCAGTAAGAAATAGTTAAAAAACAGTGTATAAAATCGTATATAAGATGCTATATTAGTCATCAAATAAAGCATCTTTATAGTGGTGGAGGAATTTATGAACGCGATGTATGCCACAATGACTACCAGCGTTACCGAGCTGAAGCGCAATTTTGCCGGGATACTCAAACAAGCGGATGATTGTCCGGTGGCCGTGTTGAATCACAATCGACCGGAAGCCTATCTGTTGCCAGCAGCGTATTACGAGCGTATGTTGAACTATATGGAGGACCTTGAGGATGCAAAAATAATATGGGAACGAGCAAATGGCCCTTATGTTGAGGTGAAGCTTGATGACCTATAAGCTTCGTTTCCATGAGCTTGCTTTAGCGGAGTGGAACAAGCTTGATGAGAGTGTTCGCAAGCCCCTGAAGAAAAGGCTCGCCGAACGACTCAATAATCCCAGGGTGGCATCTGCAGCACTATCCGGTATGAAAGATTGCTTTAAAATTAAATTGAAGAGCGCTGGATATCGAATCGTTTATCGGGTTGATGATGATATTGTTTATGTGACGGTGATAGCTGTCGGTAAACGAGAGAAAAACCGTGTTTATGAAACTGCACACGAGCGAATTTGAAATTTAACAAATCCAATCATAAAGGAGATTCGAGATGAAATTTATACGAAATATTCTTGCGCTGCTGGCTTTATTGCTTGTTGCATCAACAGCAATGGCGGAAGAAAAACGCTGGGTTTCCAGTGAAGGGACGGCGCTGAAAGCCGAGGCGTCAGCCACATCAGAGAACGTTATCGATCTGATGGTCGGTACGGAAGTTACCGTCGTCGAGTCCGGTGGACGCTGGCTCAAAGTAAAGACAGCAGCCGGAAAAGAGGGGTGGCTGTACGCCGGTCGTGTGTCCGATACACCTCCCGCTTCTGAGGTATCAGGCGGTGACGGCGGCATTTTTGGCGGCAGCATGCAAAAGAGCCAGATCAATACAGCAAAGGCGGACAGTGCCCGCAGTATCCGTGGCCTTTCGCCGGAGGCGGCCAAGTACGCCAAAGATCGAGGCACTCCTGAAGTGTACAAGAAATCTCTTGATGTCGTGCTGGCGCGAAAAGTCAGCGCCAAGGAGCTGAAGGCATTTTTGAAAGAGGGAAAAATTGGCGAATACGCCCAGGTTCAAGGGGGTGCAAAATGAGATATCTTCTGTTATGTGCATTCCTGATTGCGTCCGTGTCAAATTCATCTGCGGCAAGTTTTTTTGATAAAGTACAGAAATTTGCCAACCCTGAATCAAAAGAGGGCAAAATATTATCAGGAGCAACCCAGGTTTTATCTAGCTCGAAGGAAATAGACTACAAGACCGAACGCGTTATAGGTGAAAGTCTGGCGCTTGAAAGTTTACAGCGCTTCGGAAATCCGGTGAAAAACGAAACGCTGCAGCAGTATGTCAATAAGGTAGGAAATGCAGTTTCTGTAAACAGCAAGCGAGCGACAATCCCATATCAGTTTGCGATTCTGGACAGCCCGGTGCAGAACGCCTTTGCCGTTCCGGGAGGGGTGATTTTCGTCAGCCGCGCTCTGTTTTCCATTTTATCCGATGAGTCTGAGCTGGCGGCGGTACTCGCTCACGAAGTGGGGCACGTGTCGGCGAAGCATGCATTGAAGAGCACTCAGCGCGCCCAGTTTTTTCAGGGGGTCGGGACGATTACCGCAGCAAGTGTCGGTGGCGAAAAAGGGAAGAAGTTTGCCTCTGCCATAGGCGACATGCAGGCGGTGCTGTTTGACAAGGGTCTTGATAAGGAGATGGAGTTCGAGGCGGATCTTGCCGCAATGGAGACAACCTATCGCACCGGTTATGATCCATCCGCCATGATCAGGGTGCTTGAGAAACTGCAAAAACTCGAGGCGACCAGTACGGATAAGAAGGGGTCATGGTTCTCGACGCATCCTCCACTGGATGAGCGGATTGCGAGGCTTCAGGGACAGCTGCAGAAATATCCAGATTATTCATCGCTCGCAAGTGTGCGGGACCGGTTTACGAAATATGCCAAATTGAAATAGCAGTCAGGTGCCGTCAGATCAGTCTGCATTAGATTCAAAACAGCCCTCCGAAATGTTAGAATTCGGAGGGCTGTTTGATTTAACGCATAGATTGCAGCATGGTGGCATTTTATGTAAATATCAATTATAGTCCCTTAAATTTTGATCCAGTTTTTAGTAAACAAAAGGAATGTCATGCTTAAGGACATGAAAGCATATGCCCACCTGAAACCGGGTCAGAAAGGGACAATGCGGTTACAGGAGAAGTATGGCGATTCGCTTCTTTGTGTGCGTATCGTTTCGATGAAATCCGTCAGGTGAAGTTGAAGACGGTGGAAATTATCGTGGAGGAAAGAGCGTTACATTCTCCCCGTTATAAGGATCATGAAGTGGTGCAGGTAACGGTAGCCTTTGAAGAGGATGAGTTACGTCAACAGCTTCGAAAGATGCACGCAAGGTGGGATCCACAGGTTAAATCATGGTTTGTGTCGTATGGATTGATTCGCGGCACACCTCTTGAACCCAGAATAATTGCAGGATAGCAACCTGACAAAAGCATCTTATATAGGCAACCATTGAGGTTACTTATATAAGCAACATGTTTCTTATATGAGTAACAAGTTACCTATATACTGAAACCGATGATCAACGAGTTATCCCCAAAAAAGAGAAATAAACCAAAGAACAATAATTCCATCTATAAAGCCAGCAAGAAGCGGGTGTTCGTCATCATAAGGGACTCTTATGCCAGCTCGTAAAAAAGAAATAATCGAAACTTTAAAATTGATACAAGAAAACGAGCCTTTGGATTCTGATGATTTCATGGGCAAAATCGACCTTTCTGTAGTTTTGAAATTATATGCTGCTGAATATATCGTCGGTGACATACTCGGAGATGGAGCAACTAAAAATAAATTTACAAATTTAAGAATCAGAATTAACGGAATAATGTTACTCGACGATTTAGAGGTTGAAGCAATAACTAGGTCGCTTAAAGGCAAAATATTGCCAGTCCTTAGTAAATTCCTGTGGATAGTAGTTGGGGCATCATTAGCTTTTATATTCCAGATATTACTAAAAATGGGATAACTAGCGCCTTGCACTTACCCCTAAATTACCGCAATAAGGAGAAAACAATCATGAGTGTACGAAACCCTAGAACAATCAATAACTGCGTAGTTGAAATCAGTGATGCATTTAGTGGCCTTTCTGACCATCAAACCAGAAAGACCATAGAACCCATTATTGAAGCACTGTCTATTGCATACAAAGAGATTGAATCTCTCAAATCTCAATTGAATCAATTACAGCAGCCAAAGGCTGATTAAGGGCATCGCTAACAGGCTTATAAGCGGGAGCCTCTATTATATGTATAATCCCCCGCAAAAAGTCGGCCGACTCTTTGACCGTTTTACCTTGCGTCAATATCATGTTTATTATCGCTTTTTCAGGACTTATGAAGTCAAGCGGACTTACAATCTTCTTGCCGGTGTATTCGTCTATCATCTGTTGCCCCCTATAAGTTAGAGCGGAAGGTATAACTAACGGCAGCACCTGTCTCCGCTTCGCTACACAGGTGTGCCTACAAGCGTTGAACGCTAAAAAAATGAGAAAATATATTTTTACATTTTGAGGCATTTCAAATGAGCTCTGTTTCTGAACAACTGAATCGATTTGGATGGGATGAATGGTTTGATGCCAAGGTACAAGAAAAGGGCTTGGAAGGACACGGTATTGCACGTGTTGTTGCTGTAGACCGTGACCAGCTTCTTGTAATAAATGAGTCTGGTGAATTTCGCGCAAAGCTTGCCGGACGTTTCCTCTATACAGTTGATAAACCAAGTGATTTGCCTTGTGTTGGAGATTGGGTATACATTCAATACAGTGGCTCTGACGATTTTGGAATAATTCATGATGTCGTTCCGAGAAAGTCGTTTCTTCGTCGTAAAACTGCAGGAGATGCCATTGAATACCAGATGATTGCGTCGAATATTGACGTAGCCTTGATAGTCCAATCCTGTCAGTTCGATTTCAATGTAAACAGGCTTGAACGTTACTTGGTAATGGTCAGAAACGGGCATGTACATCCTGTCGTTTTACTCACAAAAACTGACCTGGTCAGCCCGAATACTCTCCAGCAACTTATAGTCGAAATCAGAAGTGCCGGAATAACTACGGATGTAATTGCGCTTAGTAATATCTCCGGAGAAGGGGTCAACAGCGTACGCGATCTTCTTCAGTCCGGGAAAACCTACTGTCTTTTAGGTTCATCAGGGGTTGGCAAGAGCACATTGATAAACCAGCTGATTGGTCGTCAGGTACTTGAGACTAAAATGGTGAGTGGTACTGGAGAGGGACGGCATACAACGGTGCGGCGCGAACTCATCGTATTGAATAACGGTGCAATGCTGATAGATAACCCGGGCATGCGTGAGTTTGGTATTTTGGGAGCTGAAGAAGGAATTGGCAGCAGTTTTGCTGATATCTACGAGTTAGCATCGAAATGCAAATATGCTGATTGCTCTCACTCTAACGAACCAGGTTGTGCAGTTCTGAATGCCCTTGAGGAAGGAAGCCTCCATCGGGCACATTATCAGAATTTTGTCAAACTCAAGAGTGAATCAGAGTTTCATGATCTGTCGTATCTTGAAAAGCGAAATAAGGATAAGGCATTTGGCCGCTACATTAAGTCTGTGAAGAAAGATTTGGGAATAAAGCGTAAATAATGAGGAAGATGAAGCGGTAACTTTCCATTTCCCCTTATGAAAGAAAATTTACAGCAAGACAGAAGCAGCGGTCTAAAACCGTCGGTACTCTCCCGGACCGTTAGGTGATAAGGAGGCTAAATTTAAATATATTGTTTGAAAGCAGGATGCTGAACTAAAGTGTTCTGCAACCGAAATAGTTGTGATATAAAGCTTTTATACGAAAATCAATGATATCTCTGATAAACACTGTTTTCCGAACCGAACCTGTTTTTCATCAATTCAACTGCCCTGTTGGAGGTTTCATGAAGCGGATTCTGCTATTATTAGTAATTACCATCATGCTGGCAACAGCATCGCTTGTCTGCGCTGATACTCCGACTCCTCAAAAAATCCGTATTGCAGCATTCAACTTCTATCCCACCCTTTTTCAGACCAAGAATGGATCAGTCCAGGGCTTTTATGTCGACTTCCTTAGCGAGATAGCCAAACGTGAAGGCTGGGCCATCGAATACGTGTATGGCAACTGGGCAGAAGGTCTCTCGCGGATAAAGTCCGGTGAAGTTGATGTCCTCACTAATGTCGCCTTGACCACTGAACGCAAAGAGTTCATGGACTATGGCAAAGTTCCACTGCTTACTGTCTGGGCCGAACTATACGCTCCCAATGGTTCACCCATAGACAATATCAGGGATGTACAGAACAAAAAGATTGCTCTTATGAAAGGCGATTTCAACGCCGCCAACTTCAAGGACCTGATGGAGAAATTCGGCATACCATGTACCTATGTCGAATACGGCAATTTTGAAGAGGTTTTCAAGGCAATATCAGCCCGACAGGTGGATGCCGGTGTCGTCAACAACACCTTCGGCACGGCAAAGCAATCCGAATACGACCTCAAGTCGACCGGCGTCATCTTCAACCCGTTTGACATCTTTTTTACTGTGGCAAAAGGCAAGAACAGCGCTGTCCTGGCAACGCTTGACCGCTACCTTGAGGAATGGCGGAAAAACGAACGATCACCTTACCATCAAGCCCGCGAAAGATGGTCGCACAAATCAGCCTCTACCATCCGGGTCGTACACCCCTGGCTGAAAAAGGCCGCTGTCATATCTGGGGTTCTACTGTGCATCGCGGTCGGCTTTGTGGTTCTGCTCCGTATTCAGGTGCGCCGCAAAACCATGGTGATACAGAAATATACCGATGAACTCCACTTGGCAACCCGCCAGCTCGAAGAAGAACTTGCAGAGCGTCAGGTGGCTCAAGAAGCCCTGCTGAAGCTTAAAGCCAAACTTCAGGAACAGAATGAAGAGTTGCAGGTGGATGAAGAAAAACTGCGTACCCAAAATGACCATCTTTTGGCTACTGAAGAGATACTTCGGCTACAGATCAATGAATTTGAGACCGCTCAGAAGCTGCTGCTGGAGAGTGAAATTCAGTACCGTAACCTTGCAGACGCAGGATTGGCTCTGATCTGGAGATCTGGTACCGATAAATTATGTTATTATTTTAATAAGACATGGCTTGATTTTACAGGGCGAACGTTAGAACAGGAGACTGGTAACGGCTGGACAGAAGGAGTTTATCCTGAAGATTTTGATCAGTGCCTTAAAACTTATGTGTCAGCATTTGATAAACGCGAAAAATTTGAAATGGAATACCGGTTACGGCATGTAAGTGGTGAGTATAGATGGATTTTGGATATGGGGACACCCAATTATAATGTAAAGAATGAGTTTGTCGGGTATATAGGGCATTGTATTGATATCACCGAGCGCAAGCGGATCGAAGAAGTTCAATCGTATCTGCTTCAGATCAACTTACTCAACACCGGCGAGGATTTTTTTGAATCACTGGCCCGCTATCTTGCGACCATCCTCGGTATGGACTACGTCTGTATTGACACCCTTCATGGAGATTGTCTCACAGCCCGCACACTCGCAATTTACTGCGATGGCAAATTCGAGGATAACGTCGAGTATACCCTGAAGGACACCCCCTGCGGCGACGTGGCCGGCAAAGAGATCTGTGTCTTTCCTCGTGAAGTGCGCAATCTGTTCCCGCAGGATGAGGCTTTGCAGGATCTTCAGGCCGAGAGTTATGTCGGAACCACACTCTGGAGTTACGATATGAAACCGATCGGCCTGATTGCCGTTATCGGGCGAAAAGAGTTGAACAGCTCCCATTTTGCAGAAAGCGTGTTGAAGCTGGTCTCTATCCGGGCGGCAGGCGAGTTGGAACGCAGACAGGCCGAGGAAGAGAAGCTTCTGGTCGAACAACAATTCCAACAAACTCAGAAACTGGAGAGCCTCGGCGTATTGGCCGGCGGTATTGCCCACGATTTCAACAACATCCTGGCGATTATCATGGGATACTGCTCCTTGACAAAAATGGATTATGAAAACGCCGATAAACATATTCCGGAAATAGAAAAAGCCGCTGAACGTGCCGCAGCACTCAGCCGCCAGATGCTGGCCTACGCCGGGAAAGCCTCACTCAGCCAAGCGCAGGTCAATACCTGGATGCTGGTGGATGAGATGGTCACCATGCTGAAAACCACCATCCAAAAAAATGTCGTGATCAAAGCCGAACTCGGCACTGATATCCCCTTCATAATGGGAGATGCCAGCCAGATCAGGCAGGTTGTCATGAATTTGGTCATCAATGCAGCAGAAGCTATTGGTGATGCAGAGGGTGCGATAGATGTCAGGTTGGTAAAGGCAGAGCTCAAGGCGAAGCATACAGAGAAAGACCATCTTGGCTTAATCATACCGCCGGGACGTTATATCCTCTTTGAAGTAACTGACAACGGCTGCGGCATGGATGAAGAAACCAGCCGCAAAATATTTGAGCCGTTCTACACCACGAAATTTACCGGGCGTGGCCTCGGGATGTCGGCGGTACTTGGCATCATCAAGGCACATAACGGGGCAATGCAACTTGAAAGCCACCCGGGACAGGGTACAACCTTCAAAGTCTATCTGCCTGTTCAGTTCAGTAAATCTGAATCAGAGGAAGCACAACAGAAAGCCGCTTCAGCACCGTGGCATGGCAGCGGCACTATCCTGCTGGCAGAGGATGAAGAACAGGTCAAATCTATTGCAATAATACTGTTACAGGAACTTGGGTTCACAGTACTTGATGCCGAAAACGGCAAAGAGGCGTTGGAGCTGTACCAGCAGAACACTGCTGACATCAACCTGGTAATCACCGACATGGGTATGCCGGTCATGAACGGCTATGAACTGTTCTACAAACTGAAACAGCTCGACCCGCATCTACCGATCATTATCTCCAGCGGTTTTGGTGAAGGTGATATTGACTCTAAAATTCCCCGTGAGGAGATAGCCGGATTGATCAACAAGCCATATAACTTTGATCAGTTGCGGGAAGTTCTGAGGGGTGTTGTGGAGGGAGCGAAGTAAACTTATGCCCGAGGGGAAATTCTAAAATTTCAGAATATCGCACTCTTATAAAAAATCCGAATTTCTATTTACACAATCTGGTTGACAGGCCCGGCGCAGACAGCCAAACCAGTCAAGCGATGTTTTTAGAGAGTCATGCTTAGTTTATATTGCAACTTCATGCTGTTGCAAAATGCTATTGCGTCTAAAAGGCTTATAAACATGGGCTTGCTTCCGTCCGGCATATTTACTTGAAACTGCCAGTTAGCTGAGTGATGTATGATTGCCATTGTAATTCACCTCCTTCTTGATAGCTGTTTTACCACAAGATGACTGTTGCTAAAGGCCTTTGCAATAAAGTGGCCAATTCGTAACTTACTGATATTAAATGATGTATTTATTGCAATAATGCGCTATGTAAAATATTCCGACATGGTGGGATTGGTTGTAAGTCTGTTTGGAATGATTATGGTAAACTGAATGTACCCGGATTCCTCTCGTTAAAAGCTATCCTGATTTTCCTGGAAAGGAGAATCAACATAACGTCATGGGCCGACCATCACTTCTGCAAATGCGGACTGGATATACATGAGTACTACTGGACATCACACAAGTCGATATTTCACCGGTATGAAGGTTGAAGTAGAGATCCCTATGCCGAACACCAAGGTGTTTCGTGATTGGGCAATTATCAACGAAATTGATGAAGACCTTGTTTCTCTGCAGCTCTCTCGTGACATATTACCGGAAGGAGTCAGTCTACGTATCGGGCAGGTCCTTAAAATAACCAGCCAAACTGACAACAATACTTATGACTGCCGGGCATTTATTGTCAGCAAAGGATATGAGCAGGATTTACTACTCCGCTTTACCAGCGAGACAATTTCCAATGAATCGCGCGAGTTCTACAGAGTCGATGCTTTTCTCCCCATAAAATTTCATATCCTGTATGACCAGAATCCAGCCAATGTAAGGGAAGAGTGGGAAGCCCGGCGTAAATTGCGGCGCGATGAAGAGGCTGCCAGAAAACGGAGCCGACTGGAAGAAAAGCGAATAAAACTTCTCTCTGATGAACGTACAAGAGCACTGAAAACCCAGTGGGAGGATATTGTCGGTGAACCGGTCTCATTGCCGCAAGACAAGGCTCAAGAAGAGCAGCAGGATAATCCGTACTATGAATCATGGGGTGCTGTCACAACATATGCTGTCAATATCAGCGGCGGCGGTCTGAGGATATTTACTGATCATAAATTTAACATGGACGAGTTGATTCTGCTGGAGGCATACGTGCCTTCATCGCGAATTATTGTGGATATTATTGCACGCGTAGTCTTCACCGACTACAAAAGCGGTGCCGAAGATGATAAGTCCAACAACAGTACCGCAATGCAGTTCGTGTTTATTAACGAATCCGCCAGTTCTGCCATCAACACATATATCAGCAGTATTCAGCTGAGGAGGATCCGTCAGTTTAAAGGGTTTACCGATGTCGATCCAGCTACTGCCAATAATTTATCTTCGCCGAATAAACATTATGCCTATATTGATAGCATTGGTGTCGTCGGTGAAAATACGGATCATAAAAAACAGGTTAAAATCAAACAGGTATTTCTGGTTATATTCCTTGTTTGCATTACCAGTATGATGTTTGTCTATTTTTACAGGTATAGCGTCAAACATTCCAAAAACGAAATTCAAGAGATTTTTGAAAATGGTATCAAAAAATAGAGGGGGCTTGATGCTGGAGAGATACTCCTATTTAAGCTTAAGAGTATTCAATATTTTACCTGTTACCTTATTGATGACGTGTTTGCGAGGCAAAGATTCAAAAGGTAGTGAACTACGACAGCCAAGCAGATTGAGCTCTTCAATTATTCTGGGGTCCTTACGGATTTTGAGCCCTTTTCTAAAGATCTTGATAGCAAGATCTTTTTTTTTCGCAAGCAGATAAATACGTCCCAAAAGCAAGTAATGATCACTGTTTAGTGGGTTCAGGGAAATAGCCCTGGTACACAACTCAATCCCTTTACGAAACTGACCCGTTTCGCTGGCAAGGCTGTACCCCATCAGAGAAAGCATTTCCGGCGATTCTTCATGCTGATGGTCATCTTGAATCATGCTGCCCCCGGAATTAATTGACTGCCTTTGCAGTCATTGGATGGAGAACGGCTGTGGTTGGATGTGTTGAGTTCTGCATGTCATTGTGGAATACGGTTGTCGTCCGGTATAAAATCACCGGCTCTACGTCCGTAGGCAGGAGAAATTCTGAGGTTGATCGGACCAATAGATATCAGGTCGTTTGGGATAAGACTCTTCTTGGTAATCGTTTCGCCATTAACCTTGGTGATGTTTGAGCCCGCCATGTTTTCAATTTCCAGTTTATTCCCAACCATTTTGAGCTCTGCATGTAGTTGTGAAATTCGATGGTAGTCTAGTGTCAGATCACAGCCTCTACGTCCGATTGTACAAGGAATCGTTACAGTAAAGCGTTTTCCTCTCAGAGGCCCTGATTCTACAGAGAGCACAAAACAGGGGAGTTTAGTTTGATAACTTAGGGCCTTGACAAGAACCTTTGCGCCATTCATAGCAGGCTTTGACGATACCTCTGTGTCTTTGCTTTTAAGACTTCGTTCAGTAAGAAGTTTATAAAGCGAATCTTTGTCAAGCAGGCTTGAATCACCTGACTGTGTTGTAAGCATCTCACGGAAAACAAATGCCTGCACCTTGTCACCAGGTTGAAATGAATATAGCAGCATCTCTTCGTCGATAGTCATTCCATCAGGGCGCTCAAACGTCGGATCGGCATAATAAGCAATGGCCCCTTTTCCATCTTTGAAAAAGAAAAAATTGAACTGTTTATTCCGGCAAAGAGCGATCATGGCATTGGTGCCAACCTCACCAATCTCACGGACGATGTGTTCAATGTCAATCAGAGAGGTAGGAGCTTTGACGTCAGGTTCTTCCTGAAGAAAGAGGAGCATGCATTTCAACAGAACCGGGTCTGTTTCGCAGAGGGTAGCTGACATGGCTTCTTCAGTTGATGACGCCAGACGCTCTCCGAATTCCTGGATAGAGTAACTGATAGGCTTGCCGTCTGCATATCTGCCGGCAGCATAGGGTGCGCCATTAAAGAAAAAAAGAAAATGAAGGGAAGATTCATCTCCCGCAATTTTCAGGTATCCGGTAAAAGGTGGGGAAGCTGCGTAGACCATATCCAGCAAACTGTGCAACAGTTCACGGGAAAAGGGATTTTCATCGCAGAGTACTTTCTGTCGGGGAAATTGGTGGCTATTCATGTTTCTGTGTATAGCAGGCTGGTGCATAGTTGTCAATTGCATGAGAGGTGTGCGACAGATTTATGGTCTAACAGTCAAACAGCAGCCCGTTAAGAGTTGTATCGGATGCACCCGCTACAGCTATATTTTTGCAGATGGTGAGTCGAACAGTGTTGATGCAACTGAAAGCTGCTGCGGGTTTCCAAGCAGCAGTACAATATCATCCGAACGTAGCTCCCATACGGGATCCGGATTGGATATAACCTCATCGTCACGCTTTATTACGAGTATTGTCGCCCCTGACTTTCCACGTACGAGACCATCGCGGAGAACAGAACCATCGGCGGCTGAGTCTTTTTGAACCCTGCAGGTCATCAATTCGGAACCGGCAAGGTAGCTTGAAATTCCGGTTGCATGGCTGTTACGGCGGCTCATGGAACGGAACATCTGGTAGGAATCCTTACGTATTTCACCAATACACATCTCTATCTGATCATGCGGGACCAGATAGTTTCTGAGTACCCGTGAGAACATCTCGATTGATGTTTCAAACTCCTCGGGAATGACTTCATTTGCTCCAAGTGCATACAGCGGCTCCATTTCGGCTATATAGCGGGTTCTCACGATAAGGTGGACATTGCTGTTCATGCTGCGCGCCTGAGCGACAAGGCGTCTCGTCGTTGCTGCATCAGAAATAGCCACAACCATAATGCGCGCCTTGCCGATATGGGCATGCTCCAGGGTTTCCGGCCGGGAGGCATCGCCGAATATTATTTTCACCCCTTTTTTCCGCTCGCTCTTTACGGTCAGGTGATTCGCCTCTATGGCAAGATACGGTATCCCGTTGCCGGTAAGAACCTTCGCCACATTTTTTCCATTTACTCCGTAACCGACAATTATAACATGCCCTTCCATCGGGAAACGGGCATGGCTGACTCCGGTCGTACGCGATCCCTTAAGCAGAAATGCCGGAAGCAGCCAGGTGAGAAGTGCGGATATTTTATCTGCCACGGGGAATGCAAACTTGAGGTAGAGCGGTGTCAGGGCCATCGTAGCGACCGATGAGGCAAGAAACACCTGATAGGTTCTGTCTGTGAGAAGACCGTATTTCATGCCGGAATGGGAAAGAACAAAGGCAAATTCTCCGACCTGCGCCAGAATAAGTCCGCTTGTAAGGGCCACTCGTACCGGGAACTTCAATACAAGAGCAGCTCCTGCAGCTACTGCAAATTTTACGACCACAATAAGCGCAACTACCGCGAAAATTATGAGCGAGTTGGAAAAAATGAATTCAGGATTAAGGAGCATTCCGACGGAGATGAAGAAGAGGCTTAAAAATGCATCCCTGAAGGGGATGATGTCACCCATAACCTGGTGGCTGTATTCCGATTCTGAAATTGCCAGACCTGCAATGAAGGCACCGAGGGCAAGTGAGAGTCCGGCTTGAGCGGTAAGCCAGGCGGTACCGAAGCCGATGAAGATGATGGTGAGGATAAAGAGTTCCCTGCTTCTGGTACGCACAACCTGACTGAATATCCACGGCACGGCGTAACGTGCCCCGAAGTGGGCAACTACGACAACAACCAGTGCTTTGGCCGATACAATTACAATATCGGCAATGCCGTCGCCTGACCCTCCAAGGAACGGTACAAAGAGCATCAGCGGGACGACACACAGATCCTGGAATATGAGTATACCCAGAGCCGCTTTTCCGTGTGGTGTGTCCATTTCGCCGGCATCCATGAGGAGCTTCATGAGTATGGCGGTACTTGAGAGAGATACCAGAAAACCGAAAAAAACCGACTGTGCCGGAGTGAAACCGGCAAGAACAGATACCAGAGCGACGAGAGCAATGGTAAGACCTACCTGAATTCCCCCACCCCAAAGCACCAGATGGCGGATTCTGAGCAATTCTTTCAGAGAAAATTCGATACCGATAGTAAACAGCAGCAGTACGACGCCGATTTCTGCCATCTGCTCAACTTCGTGGGTATTGTTTACAAAGCCTAACGCATGCGGGCCGGCAATGATTCCGGTGGCAAGAAAGCCGATGATCGAGGGGATTTTGAACTGGCGGAACAGTACCAGGGTAAACAGCGCCAAGCCGAGCAGCAGTACGATGTCTTTTAGAAGTCCAAATTCCATTTAGTGCCCTTTGCTTGTATTCAATCTAATCCCTGATTTCCCGGCCGGGGCTGACAAATGATATCCCCTGACCGCCGGTGGCGCCAATCATGACGCACTCAATAATCGGGGCGTTGATGACGCTGTCGGCTTGCCACCTTACAATAAAGTTGGCACCGAATCCTCCGGCCGTATCTTTTTCCTCAATATGGACGTACATGGTCGCCAGGGGACCAATTGCAGTTGGGCGTTCAAGGTAACGCCGCACCATCTTGCCATTGGTATCAAAATAGTCGATGGCAGTAACCCTGAAAGACGCCGACTTGTCGGTATTTCTGATGCTCAGCGTGGCAGCAAGTTGAAGTGGGCGCTTTCGTGGGCCGGAAAAGACATTTGAGTAGACCGGTACATAAATAGTCTGCCCTTTTGAAAGCCTGATTTCAGCCGATTGTGACCACCCTGTTTGGGGGATGCCCAATGCAAGAATCAACGTCAACATCATCAAAAATACTGGTAAGAATACGTTTCCAGAAGATCTGCGCTTCATATGAGATCCTTTCTAAAAGTAATATGTCAGGCTCTGTTGTACCTGATTATGGGTGATAAGACTATCCCTTCACAATCACCCTGACCTTGACGATAGACGTTGGAGTAATCTCTTCACAGATCAGCACGAGGTCATGGCATTCAATTTTTTCACCTTTTTTAGGGAACCTGCCAAGTTCACTCAGTATCATTCCGGCCAGAGTATCGAAGGGTAGACCATCTTCGAACTTTACGTCGATAATCTCTTCCAGATCATTGAGAGAAAGAATCCCATCAACCAGATAAGTGCCATCCGGGAGCCGTTCAAACCGGGGCAACTCGCCCACGTCGTGTTCATCTTCTATCTCGCCAACCAGTTCCTCCAGAAGATCTTCAGTCGTGACCAAACCGATGATGTCACCATACTCGTCCACAACCAGTGCCATTTGCATCCTTTTTTGCTGCATCTCACGGAGTAAATCGCTGGCCCGCTTGTTTTCCGGAACATACAGAGGGGGCCTCAATATCTCATCAAGAGTGAAATCAGGCATTTCGATGCGATGGTGCAAAAACAGGTCTTTGCAGTGAATGAAGCCAACGATGTTCTCCCGGTCATTCTGGTACACCGGATAGCGGGTGTACATGTTCTCCCGGACGATCTGCATAAGCGTTTCTTTTGGTGAATCTTTATCCAGGGCGATCATTCTGTTGCGCGGCACCATAACCTGGCTGACCTGAGTCCGGCTGAAGTCCAGCATGTTTTCGATCACTTTATGTTCGTGTTCGGTCAGAGCTCCCGTCTCTCCACCTTCTGACAGGGTATGCAGTACCTCTTCTCTGGTGATGAACTCCTGACCACTGGTCGGCTTAACTCCGAGTAGCGTCAGCACCGCCCGGTTCGACAGGGTCAGGAACTTTACCGCCACTCCGCCAATTGTCGCCAGAGCGTTAATTGGTTTCGCAACTACCAGTGACATATTATCCGCGAACTGAAGGCCGATGGTTTTTGGAGCAAGTTCACCAAGGATTAAAGAAAAGTATGAAACCAGGGCGACGACAAGACCAATAGAAATGGGTTCGGATGTCTCACGCACCAACGCATAAGGAGCGGAATCAAGCAGCGGCTTCAAATACGCAACCGCCGTTGCCCCGCCAACTGCCGAGGCAAGCGAACCGACCACGGTAACGCCGATCTGTACCGTTGCCAGAAAACGGTGCGGGTCGTTCTGGAGCTTTTCCACGACCATTGCCCTGCTGTTACCTTCTGCAACCAGACGAGCAATGGTGCTTTTTCGTGCCGAGATAATAGCGAGTTCAGATCCGGAAAAAAAACCGTTTGCCAGGATCAGAAAAAATATGACGACAAGTTCAACTGCAATGGTTTCCAATCTCTATCTCCTGCTAATGATATATTCTGGTTTAAGCTCTTAAGTGTCGTTTCCTTCCGGAAGCATTTCGTCCTGACGCGACTCCTCGAAAAAGACGAGAAAGAGCGCCAGAATCACCGGTCCCGCCACCACCCCGGTAATGCCAAACGCAAGTATTCCGCCGAGCACACCGAGCACAATGACGAGAATGTGGAGTTTGGCGATGCCGCTGATAAACAGGGGACGAATGATGTTGTCAATACCACTGACAACCACGACCCCCCAGGCAACAAGCAGCAGCGCATGAATTGTCTGGCCATGCATCAGCAGATACAGTGCACCGGGAAGCCAGATGAGAGCGGTACCTATGAGTGGTATAAGAGCGCAGATCGCCATCAACGTGCCAAACAGAATCGGCGAAGGCAGCCCGGCGGCCCAGAAACCAAGACCGCCAAGTGTCCCCTGCACCAGGCAGGTCAGGACGATTCCGTACATGACCGCACCCAACACCCTTTTAATCGTTTCGATTATCGTCTTTTTTAATCCATCCCTGATGGTAACAACCAACAAAAAACGCTCCAGAAACCTGGCTCCATCTTTGTAAAAGAAAAAGAGTGTAATTACCATCAGCACCAGTTTGAACAGAAAGCCAAAAAAATCCTTCAGGATTCCTGTCGAAAAATTCAACATGGCTGCAAGCCCTTTTTTAACAGCCGGCAATAGCATGGCATCCAGATCCAGACTGAGTGTGCTGGTCAACTGTCTGATCCTTTCCAGCCAGGGAATAACAGCAGGATGGTTCAGAATATTACTCAAAGCAAGATTGGAACCGGAATCGGTCACACTTTCAAGATATTGATATGCAAGAGCGGCCTCCCGTGAAAGGGTGAAAATCAGGCCGATCAGCGGAAGAATAACCGCCAGGACAACGATTCCTGTCATCAACGCAGCAGCAGTGATCTCCCTGCCATTGCAACGGGTGAGGAGTCTGCTGTAAATCGGAAAGGTAATAACGCCGATTGCGCCTGCCCAGACCATTGTCCCCAGAAAAGGGGAAAGAATCGAATAAAGCAGATATAAAAGTAACAGGGCGAAGGTGTATGCCATCAGTGTTGTAAATAATGAGCGATCCATCAGTACGTAGCCCTCCGTGGTGTAATGTGAGTTACATCAATTATCCTGTTCAGTAAATCACTTCATCCTGTCGCAGATCGTCGCGAACTGTTCAAGATCGATAATTTCGGCGCTGGACAATTGCACATCCAGCGTTTTAGGCGGTTCATCGGCCGAGTTCAGAAAACCAACCAGCATCTGGCCCCGTTTTGGCTTTTCTTCAATCTTGACGACATACCGGAATCCGCCACGTTGATGTGCCAAATCACTTAGGCTGCAGAGTATAAAAAAGGAGGAGCCTACAGATGAGCCGACTTTATTTACCTTTATATCCAGCACTGAAGTCCTCGCGGTTCGTTCGACCTCAGTAATGACAATATCCATCTTTGAGTCGCCGAAGCGTTTTGAATCGGATTGGAAGCTGCCGGCAGCGCAAGGCTTCGCAAGAGAGGAAATTGCCAGGATAACCAATGTGTTAAGTAGAAATATTTTCATGGTTATTTCTCCCTGCCAACGGTGCTGAGGCTGACCAGCCCTCGGCGGGTCGTGCCGATGGTTAGGTGTCTCTCCGGATTTCGCTTCTCATCAATCATTCAGCCGGTTAATCAAATTCACAATTACTTTGACGATTGTGTCCTTTTCATCGGGCTTACTCTCAGCAATCAGGAGAGTTAATGCTACCAGAGCGTTGTCTGCCAAACGTTTGCTGCCGTCGGAGCGATAGAGGATGCCATTCATGCCCAGGAAGTAAATGAAGATGGCCGCGGCAATCCGTTTGTTGCCGTCACTGAAAGCGTGGTTTTTAACAACGAAGTACAGGAGGTTTGCTCCCTTCTCTTCTATGCTCGGGTAGAGCTCTTTTCCGTCAAAGGTCTGGTAAATTGTTCCCAAGGCGCTCTTGAATCCTTGGTCCTTCTCAACACCGAAGAGACCGTCGAACTCATGCTTCATGGAGGTGACGATTTCCATTGCCTCGTTGTAGGTTATGACATGCAGCGTCTTCCGGGTGGTTTCCTCAATGGTTAGAGTACCGTGGTCATAACGGTCGAGAAGAGTCAGGGCATAGGCATAATCGGTGATAACCCTGAGAACGTCTTTGCCGGTTTCGCTGACCAGTTCCTGATTGGCAAGGGTGCGTGCCAATAGATCCACAGTCTGGCGCATATCCGCCAGCTTTTCGGCCTGTTCACGAAGACGCTGCTCGTTAAGCGTGTAGCCTTTGACGATGTGGTCTCGCAGAACTCGCGAGGCCCATTGGCGGAACTGGGTCCCTTGTCTGGATTTGACCCGATAACCTACGGAGATAATGACGTCGAGATTATAAAAACGGATCTTTCTGCGAACCTTGCGGGCACCTTCGTTTTGAACTACCGAGGAATCCTCGGCAGTTCCATCTGGTTGCAACTCCCCCTCTTTGTATGCATTACGGATATGCAAGCCGATAGTATCGCTGTCCTTATCAAACAGATCCGCCATCTGCTTTTGAGTCAGCCAGACGGTTTCATGGTCAAGGCGAACGTCGAGCGAGGTGGTGCCATCGGGACTCTGATAGATAATGATGTTGTTAGTGTTGTCGGCAGTCATGGGATTCCCAGTGGATGTTTGCATTACGTTATTTCTATTTGAACCACAGTGAAAGCCAGCCTATCACCATAAAAAGCGGTGGAAGACCAATCGCAATTTGGGAATGGGTTTCCTTAAAACATTTACCAGAAACGGCCAGAATAATAGAAGCTACCCACATAGGCAAAGCGAGGTAAAAAGCGATTCCCGCATATGAGTTGTAATGCCGCCACAACTCTAAATTTCCAACTCCGGTTTTGTCTATAGCTTGATCGGCTTGCCATGCACAATAAAGAAAAACAATAATCAGTGCAATTTGAACAAGCAATATGATGGTTATGGTGGTTTTATATTTCATGTTTGCCTAACGTGGTGAGCCTTCACCTGCCGGTTTTAGGGCAGGTGCAAGGCGTTGGTTGGACTTGTCTACTCTCGTGTTTAGTTGCGATCACTCCTCCAAATTACTCCAGCAGCTAAAACCAATTAGCTTCTGAATATGGCTCTACATTTCGACATTCGGGGAATTTGATACATACCCAATATTTCTTTCCAGCATCATCCCCAGACTTCTTCTCTCTTATTTTCATTTCGCTACCGCATGCCTTGCAGGCGTTAACGTCTATAATTGAATTATCAGTTTTATGCTTGGGTGTTGCGGACATGTCTTTAGTAATATTCTGTTTCTCGCTTATAATGGTCTTTACATGCTTTATATGTTCTCTATTGGTTTTAAATGAAGGAGTCAATCTGCCTATCTCAATCTTGCTAACGATTTCTCTCACATCTTCAACAGTCAAAACAGGCTTAGTCTTCGATTTTATAAATCTAATATAACCGATACCATGAGTAACATTTGCAGGCATTTCAGTTTTAAACGTACTTTCACCAACAAAAACAATTAGTGAATGTATTTGCTGGTCACTTAAGCCTAGGAGTGATTCCAAGGTTTTCACATGCTTGTAATTCTGACGCAGTGGATTTTGAAACTTACTCTTATGTTTGAAAATTTGTTGTGTCCATGTACTCTGGTTTGCGTCACCAAAAATCCACCCCTTTATGTTTTTGGTTTCAACTACAAAAATGCCGTATTTTGAAACAATGACATGATCAATTTGAGTAGTTCCGTCCTCTGTTGGCATCGTGACGTTCTTTATTAGATGATACTCGTTTTTATCAAGCATCAATTTTGCTGCAACATTTACAATAAACTCACCCATCACTCCCTTAAACCAGGAAGACTTAATTAAGGCTGCTAAAATCAAGAGTGGTAACAAATACCAAAGCGTGCCTACAATTTGCTTTATCAGTGGTGCAAGAATCATTTAATAGCCTCTCGTAATTACTTTAATTGTTCAACTCGTTAATCACCGGTTAGAGCCGGGTTTCTATATGTAGAAATAAGTTTATAAATGTATAAACAAGTTTCTATATCTATAAACAGAATTAGTTTCTATATGTATAAACATATTGTGATTTTCTGAATTATCAGGTTTCTATATGTATAAACATAATAGCTTTCAGATATTTTGTGCAGTTTCTACATGTATAAACTTTCCCGGTTTTGTGCCGGCAATGAGCCCATAGGCCACATACAAAGCTTTTCAGTAAGCCGCTTCGTTCCCTTCTCCCCCGGTTTCCGAATCAATCGAGTTTTCATGTATTCCCCGACAATCTTCCGATGATTGAGAGAATTTCATATCACAGTATTCATAAACAATAAACGTATTTAATCCTCTCCGATTGACCAGCCTGATTATGCGCTTCCGAACACACAAAACCAGAGCGCCTCTGTCATACTTGACGCGCCTTTGCGTGATGTATGACGCCTTTCCCCGCCTCAAGCGAATATGACGCCGCTGTAACGGAACAGAACACAACGGCGTGAAGTGTGCTATGAAGTATCGCTCTCGTAGGTATAGGAATATTTTAGATATATCGTCTATACCCTATGGCGTACGCTTAAATGATGGGGGATTTTGTCAAATTCTATTGGACAACAGCACAAACAGAAAAACCCGCTATTTCTAGCAGGTTCCTGTATCTCTTCCGACAGAGTCGGAGCCCTCGGCTTGTTCGTCTCCTCAGTCCTTGACGTATTGCTTGAATTCCTCCGCCGGTTCACGCGGAGAGAAGATGTACAACATAACTCCGTTCGGGTCGAGAATCGCGAAGCCACGATCTCCCCACGGATGGTCTTCCATCGGCATGATCGGGGTGAGGCCGGCAGCCGTAAGGTGGGCGTGTTCTGCATCCACGTCATCGACCGAGAAGTTGTAAATCAGCCCGGCCGGGTTGCACGCCGGAGGGCCGGGCTGCCGCGGGGCCATAAACTGCAGTTCTGATGTTTCCTTTCCGAACTGGAGGTTCACGTACCATCCGCAGTCGAATGTGACCTTGGCTCCGAAGTGATTGACGTAGAAATCACGTGACTCTTCTACCTTCTCGGTCGCGATGCACGCTGACAGTGTGTTTGCAATCATCTCGTCTCCTCTTGGGTATTCTTCTTCATTGGCTGTCTGATGACTGTCTTCCAGTTCTCGGGCGCTGCTCTTCTGATGTTGTTCAGGTAGATTTCGTGATGCTTTCCAGTATTGGTGTAGCCACAGTCTCGAATGAACGTTCGATAGTTGGCCCTGGGACGAGCAGAAATCTGTGCAGAATCATGTCATTCTCCGCGCCGCCAGGTATGGAAGCGTGCCACCCATGCCAGCAGACCCTCGGGCGCATGCGCCTTCTTCCAGACACCGCCGCCGATCACCACGAGGTCATTCCATGTCTTTTTTCTGTTGGGACCTTGTTTCACCAGGGATCAGCCCCAGCCCCAAGCCGATAATACCGCCATAGAGTGCCCCCGTCCAGGGGGAACCAAGCATCATTCAGCCGCCGCCGGTGCAGCTGCCCAGCCAGCCGAACAGCGCACCTGCTACGGCACCAATAGTTATGAAAACAACGATCTTAAGCAGGGATACCATAATGCTCATTCCTGTTTCTTCGGCGGTAGTGTGAGTAGACAAAATGTGGTTCAGTCATGCAATACTGATATTTACCCCATGCGTCTGAGCGCTTCGATCCGCTCCTCCAGCGGCGGATGGGTCATAAACAGCCGTTTCAAGCCGCCGCCAACCGTTCCGGAGATGCCGAAGGCGGCCATCTGGTCCGGCAGGTGCGGCTGACCGGCGGTCATGCGCAGCCTTTCAAGGGCTGCCACCATCTTGTCCCGTCCCGCCAGGGCGGCGGAGCCGGCATCCGCCCTGAACTCACGCTGGCGGCTGAACCAGCATACGATAATACTGGCGAGGAGGCCGAATACCATCTGGGCGATCATCGAGGTGATAAAAAAGCCGGGACCATGCTCCCGCTCGCTTTTGAGTATCACCCGGTCAACAAAATATCCGACCAGACGCGAAGCAACGATGACAAAGGTGTTCACCACCCCCTGAATCAGTGCCAGGGTAATCATGTCGCCGTTGGCCACATGGCTGACCTCATGGGCCAGAACCGCCTCCGCCTCGCCCTTGTCCATTGCACGGAGCAGGCCGGTGCTGACCGCCACCAGGGCGTTGTTACGGTTCATCCCGGTGGCAAAGGCGTTGACATCCGGTGCGTCATAGATTGCTACTTCAGGCATGTTGATGCCGGCCTTCAACGCCTGACGGCGGACAACTTCCACCAGCCAGGCCTCCACTTCGCTGGACGGAGAAACTATCACCCGGGCCCCGGTCATCCGCTTGGCGGACCATTTGGAGATGGCCAGCGAAATCAGCGAGCCACCGAAGCCGAAGACAGCGGCAAAGACGATAAGACTCGTCATGTCGATCCCCTGCTGATTCAGCTTAGGGCCGACACCAAGCAGATTCACTACAGCACTGAGGACAAAAACAATCGCCAGGTTGGTGATAATAAAAAGTGTGATTCGTTTAAACATGATCTGCCTCCATCTCTATCTGCCGTGGCTGTGAAACGACAGACTCCTAGAGCCCTTTTTTTTCAATCCAGCGAAACAGGAACAGGGCTCCGGCTACAATTGGTATGATGATAATCCAATGGTTGATTCCAAGCAGTTGCGGGACGGTAATCTTGCCGAAGTTACCCCAGGTCAGTACCGTTGCCTTCATGGTGGGAAATGCTTCTGCGTAGAGTCCCGCGCCAACCAGCATACCGGCAATTCCCCATATTGAATCCCAGCGCCCTTCACCCAAAGCTCCGGCGGAGGTGCCGGGACAGTAGCCCAAAAGCCCCCACCCAAGGCCGAACAGTATGCCTCCGATGATATTCGCCCCCAGGATGGTGGTCTTTATCGAGAGTTTGGCCAGCTCAAGGTCAACCAGCAGGTAGGTCCCCACCATGGCGACGACGACGCTGGTGAGCATGAATTTTATGATGGTCATATCCTTGAGGAGAAGGGCACCCAGCTGTTTGTCGTAGCGTAAGACCCGTCCTTTCTGCAGCAGAAAGCCGAATAAGAGGCCGGTGATAAGTCCATAGAACAGTTCATTCATCGGTCACCTCCCGCATACACAAGCCGCGCCATTATTATGCCGCCGATAAAGAAGCAGGCCAGTGAAATGTAGCCGCTTACCGCCAGTTGGAGTGAGCCGCTCAGCCCATGCCCGCTCGGACAGCCGTCAGCCAGGCGGGCGCCGAACATGGCGATTATTCCCCCCAGGAAGGCTGTAATTCCCCGTTTTATTTTACTCGGACCAAAGCGCTGTTCCCAGAGCGTGGGAACTCCCTGGAGGCGGAAAGAAGAATCTCCGGTGGCAGAAATCAGGGCACCGAGAAATATGCCGACTATAAACATGCTCTGCCAGTCGATTTTGGGAACCTCCTTGATGAAGTATTCCATCTGTGACACCCGCTCGGGACTAACGAGCTTTTCCAGCATGCCGGTCGTACGTACAAAAGTGGTTGAAGCACCAAAATACTTGCCAGTGAACCATACCGAGCCGATACTGACCAGTCCTGCAAGTGCCCCGGCCATGTATGGACTCCATGCTTTTCCGTTGTTTGCCATGTTAATACTCTCCTTTCTTGAAGATGATTTACAGTAATGTTGCAGACTTACCTACTAACCATACTACAAAAACATCAGCTTTCAAGAGCCTGTTGCTGTTTCAGGCAGACCGCCGGTGCCGCAGCCATTTTTCACACTCGATAACGATATACACGATCAGGGAGGCAGAGATAATCAGCCCCCATTGCAGCCAGCCGATCGGCTGGCTGCCGAAGGCGGTATTCATGACCGGCAGGTAGGTGAAGAGCAGCTGCAGCAGCAGCATAAGGCTGACCCCAGCTAGAACCCAGCGGTTGCTGAACAGGCCGATCCGGAACATGGTGTGACGCAGCGAACGGCAGTTGAACAGGTAGAACATCTCACCGAACACAAATATATTGGTCGCACAGGTTCGCGCTGCCTCCAGGCTGCTGCCTCTCCGCAGTTCCCATTCGAATATCCCGAAAGAGCCAACCAGCAGCAGAAAGCCGACCAGACAGATTCTTGTCACCAGCTCTCTGGTTAACAGCGGCTGGCGCGGGTCAAGCGGAGGACGGCTCATGATCCCCGGTTCCTTTGGCTCAAACGCCAGCATCAACCCGAGCAGCACCGCTGTCGTCATGTTTATCCAGAGAATCTGTACCGGGGTAATCGGCAACGGAACTCCGGCAAAGACAGCCGCCAGAATTACCAACCCTTCGCCAAGGTTGGTGGGGAGGGTCCAGGTGATGAATTTGACCAGGTTGTCATAGACACCACGTCCTTCTTCGACGGCAGCTTCGATGGAGGAGAAATTGTCATCGGTCAGCAGCATGTCGGCCGCCTCCTTGGCAACCTCGGTGCCGGTGATCCCCATGGCCACGCCGATGTCGGCCTGCCGCAGCGCCGGTGCGTCATTGACCCCGTCGCCGGTCATGGCGACAACATTGCCGGTCGCCTGCAGCGCCACCACCAGCCGCAGTTTCTGCTCCGGGGCAACCCGGGCAAATACGGCATTCTGCCGGACAACGGTAATCAGTTCCTCGTCGCTCAGGGCTTCGATATCCCGGCCATTCAGTGCCAGGAGCTGGCCTGCGTCGCCGGTCCCGCCAATCAGGCCGATCTGCCGGGCAATGGCTGTGGCGGTAATGACATGATCGCCGGTAATCATCTTTACCTCGATGCCGGCACCCTGGCAGACCCGCACCGCCGCAACAGCTTCGGGACGGGGGGGGTCAATCATCCCCTGCAGTCCGAGAAAGGTCATTCCTTCGGTTACGTCGTCGTGACTAAGATCTGCGGTTGGATTTATCCGCTCCTTCCGGGCAAAAGCCAGGACCCGCAACCCCTTGCCCGCAATCTCTGCGGCGGCCCGGTGGCAATCGTCAGGTTCGAGGGGCATCAATTCCCCTGCCCGGGAGAGGGCGTGACTGCTCCGTTCAAGAACGCTTTCAACCGACCCCTTCAGATAGATAATACGCCGCTCGGCACTTCCGTGCTCGGTTGCCATGTATTGATGCTGGGATTCAAAGGGTATGGCGTTGAGGCGGGGCAGCGCTGCGGACAGCTGCTCGCGCTCAAGCCCCCCCTTCCGGGCAGCGACAACAAGCGCGGCTTCGGTCGGATCCCCCTCGACCCGCCATTCGCCGTCAACCTCCAACAGCACGGAGTCATTGCAGAGCATACCGGCGGTCAGGCATTCATGCAGCGCATGATGCTGCGTCGGTTCTACCGCTTCATTGCCAGTCGTTATCTCCCCTACAGGTTCATAGCCGATACCGGAAACCAGAAATGAGTCGCCACCGGCATACAGCTCCTGCACAGTCATCTGGTTCTGAGTGAGGGTGCCGGTCTTGTCGGAGCAGATAATCGTCGTGCTCCCGAGTGTTTCTACCGCCGGAAGTTTGCGGATAATCGCGTTGCGCCTGGCCATCTTGGAAACACCGATTGCCAGGGTTATTGTTACTGCCGCCGGCAGTCCCTCGGGGATGGCCCCCACTGCCAGGGCTACTACCGCCATGAACATGTTGATCAGCGATTCGCCCCTCAGGACACCGACTACAAAGGTGATGGCTGCCAGACCGAGAATCACGTAGAGGAGCAAACCGCTGAACCTGGCAATCTTTTTGGTGAGCGGAGTCGCCAGAATGTCAGCGGACGCGATCATTTCGTTAATGCGGCCGATTTCGGTACTGTTGCCGGTCGCCACCACAACACCGGTGGCGATGCCGTAGGTGACCAGTGTCGATGAGTACGCCATATTCAGGCGGTCGGCCAGCAGCGTATCCCGGGGCTGCGTTCCGCTCTGCTTCTGCACCGGCACCGATTCACCGGTCAGGGTTGATTCATCTATCTGCAATTCACGGCTGCTCAGCAGGCGCAGATCGGCCGGGACCTTGTCGCCGGACTGCAGCAGGACAATATCCCCCGGAACCAGTTCCGCCGCCGGAATCTGCCGCCGTTCGCCACCCCGCATGACGGTTGCCGTCGTGGTAAGCGATTGCGCCAGGGCTTCGATGGCTTTGACCGCTTTTGCTTCCTGAACGAAACCGATAACAGCATTGACCAGCACCACACCGTAAATAACCCCGGCATCGACCCACTCCTTAAGAAAACTGGTAACAAAGGCGGCGGCGAGCAGGATGTAGACGAGCGGCTGATGGAACTGCAGCAGAAACAGGGTCAGGGCACTTTTACCTTTTTTCTGGGTGATCGCATTCGGGCCGAACTGCTCGGAGCGATGTCCAACTTCAGTTGCGTCCAGCCCTGACTCCAAGGTTGTTGCAAGCGCCTCGATCACCTCCGCTTCCGGTCGGTGATGCCACTGTTGTTCTAAAATCTCTTTCATACTATTGTCCCATACCGGCACTTCAGTAATAGTCATACAAGGTTTAACTTTAGCAAAAACTAAGGATTTCACAAGGTCTGGCTTTGCCAAAAATCAATGTGATCCGTTATAATTCGCCGCTAAAATGGTTCTTAGTTCCCTCTCCTTGAGGGAGAGGGCTAGGGTGAGGGGGAACTGTCTGATATTATTTGCCCCGCTGCCCCCCTCATCCGGCCTTCGGCCACCTTCTCCCTCAGGGAGAAGGGACTAGCGGAAAATTTGAACGAATCAAAAAAATCAATGTGAAATCGGCAACTGTTCTTTATTTCCCCTGCATGGTGATGACATTGCAGCCGATTGTTAGCTCCTCGGATTGAAGACTTATTTGAAGCGTGACTTGGCCGAGTCCACGGCTTCACCGATAGCGCTCCAGGCCAACTCGATTCCTGCTTTCAGGTCTTTCCAGGCGCTTTCACCTGATTTTTGCATTTCATCAATTTTCTGACTGGCTGCAGCCTGCTTTACCTTCAGCGCGGCAATCTGTTCATTATATTCACTCCTGACATCTGCCGAAACTTCACTCGCCTTGGCCGACAGGTTGTCGATATCGGTGTTCCATTCTTCCAGTTTTTCCTGCATCCTGCGGACATACTCTTCACGTGTGCTCATGATCTGCCTCCTTATGTGGGGATGTGCTATGCCGCACTTTTGGCGGCACGCCGTGCTTCAGTGTAATGGGGTTGTGTAGTTTTTTTCAAATCTGATCCAGGAGCTGGAACAGATCTGTTGAAAACAGCATTCAATAAAAGTGAAATACCACTTGACCTAACCACAGTAAATGTTCTTGCTCAACCATCAGGTAGTTGAGCAAGGGGGATGGTCTGCTCAGGTATTAGATTTGCCAGTAGAACACTGGCATTCATCGCTCTTGCAGTCGCTTTTTTTGTGGCCGCTTCCGCAACCTCCTCTCAAACTTCTGCGTCCCATAACTACACCGGCCGCCAAGCCCAGAAAAGCGAGCAGGAACAGCAGCAGTACCATCAGGAGTGTTGTCATGGCGCACTCCTTGCCGTCCTGACACTGAAGGCTTCGGTTGCGACTGGTTGAAAACCGTCTCCCTGATGGACGAGCAGGTAGGCGGCAATTTTTTCACGGCGACAGAGTGCCTGGGCACGCTCATCCCCCATTGCCATCAGGGCCGTTGCCAGGGCATCTGCCTCTGCGGAGGTTGGGGCGAGTACGGTAACCGATGCGAGACGATGACGGACCGGTCTGCCGGTGGCAGGATCAATGGTATGGCTGTAACGCTGCCCTTCTTCGGTAAAAAAGTTGCGATAATCCCCTGACGTCGCCATTCCGGTATCGGTCAACAAAAATACCCGTTCCACCGCCCGCTGACCCGGCAGCGGTTTTTCAACCGCAATCCGCCACAGATTCCCGTTTGGATTACGCCCCTTGATCAGCATCTCACCGCCTATCTCTACGACCATATCTGTAAACCCCTTGGCAATCAGAGCATTCGCCAGCTGGTCAACGGCATATCCCTTGGCAATGGCAGAAAGATCAACCCGCAGTCCGGGAATGTCCTTGCGTAGAGCGGCAGGGGAGGGGCGCACGTTGAGATGTTGGTATCCGACCTGTTTCCGGGCCGCTTCTATGAGGCTGTCAGTGGGACGCCGGTCAGTACGCGGTTTCGGTCCGAACCCCCACAAATCCACCAGCGGTCCGACCGTAACATCAAATGCTCCATTGCTCAGGGTGCTGATTTTCCGGGCCAGTTCCACTACCTGGGCTGTCTCAGGAGAAACGGGAAACCAGTCGGTTGTGCTGCTGTCATTGAAACGAGAAATTTCCGAGGTTTGATCGTAGGTAGACATACACTTGTTGATCCGGTCAAGCTGCTGCTGCAGGTGCAGCTGTAAATCAGCCGGGTCAGCACCGGCAGGGCGTTTCCCCAGCAGCACCGACCAGGTGGTTCCCATGGTGCTTCCCTCAAGCCTCAGTACGCTGACGGCACTATCCCGCCGGACGTAGCAGAAGGTGGCTATCAGGCAGGCAGCGGCAAGCAGAACAATCCATGTCCTTCTATGAGTAAAAACGGACATGATTCAGAGATCCTCCAGACCCTGCGACTGGCGGATAAACCGCTTCATTCCCTTCTCCTCCTGATTCTTGAGGGTCTGGAACAGATTGGTCGTTTCCGACTCGTCACACTGCTGCACAAGGTGGTCATAAAAAGCGATCAGGGATTTTTTATACTGGATTGCCGCCCCTACCAACTGGTCGAGATCGGTGCGGCAGGCATCGGTAAGGATGTTTCCGTCAGGGACGGGAAAGGGGATTTCAATACGCTTGAACCAGTAGTCAAGCGCTTTTGCAGTGGTGTCCGCCATGAAATCGTGGATTGCCAGCGCCAGTCGCCGTTCGTGATCTATCAGATAGTCGAGCATCAGGCGGTTGCGTGCGCCCAGCTCCTCTGCCGCAAATTCCTCATATATCTGCCCGACCTTGTGATGGTATTCGATTACCTGATGCTGAAGAATATCGCGGGTCTGTTCAAAGCGCATGTGAACCTCCGGTTGCCGGTCAAAGACCGAAATCGTCAAAGAGAATGTTTTCCCGCTCCACTCCCAGGTTGTTGAGCATTTCAACGATAGCCCTCGTCATCATCGGGGGGCCGCACATGTAGTACTCGCAATCTTCCGGACTTCGGTGTCCTTGCAGATAGGCGGTGAAAAGATAGCTATGGACAAATCCGGTCGCTCCGGACCAGTTGTCTTCCGGCTGCGGGTCGGACAGGACCAGATGCCAGGTAAAGTTGGGATGCTCACGGGCCAATGTGTCGAAATCATCAACGTAAAATGCTTCACGCAGACTGCGGGCACCGTACCAGAACGAGATCTTGCGAGTTGAACCGAGGCGTCTCAATTGATCGAAAATATGGGAGCGCAACGGCGCCATACCGGCACCGCCACCGACAAAGATCATTTCGGCGTCGGTCTCCCTGGCGAAAAACTCTCCATAAGGGCCGGAAATAATCACCTGATCGCCAGGCTTGAGATTGAAAATATAGGAAGACATCTGGCCGGGAGGCGCATCAGGAACGGTCGGCGGCGGCGGACTGACCCGCACGTTAAGCATGACGATCCCCTTTTCTTCCGGGTAGTTCGCCATCGAATACGCACGCATGATCGGCTCTTTAACCTCGGAGCGGTATTTCCACAGGTCGAGACGGTCCCAGTCGGCGCGATAGATCTCATCAATATCCATCGACCGGTATTCCACGACATGCGGCGGCGCCTGAATCTGGATATAGCCGCCGGCGCGGAAATCTAGCTCTTCGTTTTGGGGAAGTTCCAGCACCAATTCCTTGATGAAGGTGGCACAGTTGTTGTTGGAGCGCACTCTGCAGTGCCATTGGCGAATGGAGAATATTTCCGCAGGGAGTTCCAGCTGCATATCCTGTTTGACATTGACCTGACAGGAAAGGCGGTACATTTCCTTCGCCATCCTCCGGTTGATGTGAGCCGTCTCAGTCGGCAGGATATCGCCGCCGCCGGAGTGAATCTTTACCCGGCACTGGCCGCAGGTGCCCCCGCCGCCGCAGGCAGAGGGTATGAATATCTGCCTGTCTGCCAGCACCGTCAGTAATTTGCCGCCGGGATGCACGATCAGCCGCTTGTCCGGGTCATTGTTGATTTCCAGGGTAATGTCCCCCTTGGGAATCAATCGTGAACGGGCTATCAGGATCAGCACCACCAGAGCCATGATGATGGTGGTGAACATCGCTACGCCAAAAAATATCGCCGTCATGATTTACACATTCCGTTATTCATCGCTGCGCACCTCTTCATAACCTGATCCCGGAGAAAGACATGAAGGCCAGTGACATCAATCCCACAATCATGAAGGTGATGCCCAATCCTTTCAGCCCGTCAGGTACGTCGCTGTATTTCAATTTTTCCCGGATACCGGCAAGGAGGACGATGGCCAGTGCCCAGCCAAAGCCGCTCCCCAGGCCAAAGACAGCGCTTTCGCCGAATGTATAGTCACGCTCCACCATAAAGAGTGTGCCCCCCAGGATTGCGCAGTTGACCGTAATCAGCGGCAGAAAAATGCCGAGGGCGTTGTAAAGCGCCGGGAAAAAGCGGTCGAGGATCATCTCCAGGATCTGCACAATGGCGGCAATCACGCCGATATAGCAGATCAGTCCGATGAAGGTCAGATCGAGATCGCCGAAACCGAGCCAGGAGAGTGCGCCGGCTTTGAGAATGTGCTGATAGATCAGGTTGTTGGCCGGAACGGTAAGGGTCTGGACAACTACAACCGCGATGCCGAGGCCCATGGCGGTTTCAAGCTTTTTGGAGACCGCCAGCAGCGTGCACATGCCGAGAAAAAAAGACAGCCCCATATTTTCTAAAAATACGGCCTTTACAAACAGGCTTAGATAATGTTCCACGGCTTACCCCTCCTTTTCTGCCTGGCTAGGTTTCCAGGTACGCAGCGCCCAGATTATCAGGCCGATCAGGAAAAAGGCGCTGGGCGGCAGCAGCAGCAGGCCGTTCGGGACATACCACCCCCCGTCACTGACCAGCGACAACAAGGTGATGCCGAACAGCTTGCCGGCGCCGAACAGCTCACGAAAAAAGCCCACAATAAAGAGAACCAGGCTGTAGCCCAGGCCGTTGCCGATTCCATCGAGAAAACTCAGGATGGGAGGATTTTTCATGGCAAAGGCTTCCGCTCTGCCCATGACGATGCAGTTGGTGATAATCAGGCCGACAAAAACCGAGAGCTGTTTGCTGATTGAAAATGCATATGCCTTGAGAAACTGATCGACGATAATAACGAGGGTCGCGATGATGGTCATTTGCACGATAATGCGGATACTGCCCGGAATCTGACGGCGTATAAGGCTGATGGAAAAGCTGGAAAAAGCCGTGACGAGGGAGACCGCCAGAGCCATGACCGTAACGGTCTCAAGCTTTGAAGTAACTGCCAGGGCGGAGCAGATACCAAGAATCTGCATGGCAATGGGGTTCTTGTGAAAAAGCGGATCCAGCAGGACTTCTCTCGGCGTACTCATGGTGCGACCTCCCCGGATTTACGCAGGTTATGCAGAAACGGCTGGTAGCCGTTTTCACCCAGCCAGTAGCTGAGCAGGTTGCTGACCCCCCTCGCGGTCAGGGTTGCGCCGGAAATTCCGTCAATCTTGTGCCTGGCGTCAGGAGTTTTGGCATCCACGGCCCCCTTGACAACCTCAATGCGCAGATTCCCGGCCTGGTCGTACACCAATTTGCCCGGCCATTTGCCACGCCAGGCAGGGTTGTCAATCTCGCCGCCAAGGCCCGGGGTTTCCCCATGCTCATAAAAACCGAAACCGCTGACCGTTGACAAATCGGGGCCAAGGGCGATGAATCCGTACATGGTTGACCAGAGCCCCTTGCCGTAAACCGGCAGGATGATCTGCTGCAGGCGTCCCTTCTCTGTCACCAGATAGGCCTCCACAAAGCGTGAACGGCTCTGGATGCCGGCGCTGTCCTTGTCTGCAGGAATGCTGTAACGGCCCATGCCACTCTTTTCAACGGCATTGACATCGGATATCGAGGGATCGGTAAACCGCCCCTTTTCAAGGTCAATAATACGAGTCTGGACCTTTTTGAACTGCTCTTCCACGGATGTGCCCGGTTCGTACAGGTTGGCTATCTGCAGGATGTTGCGCCTTTTTTCGCTCTTTTTGTTGCTTTCCTGCCTATCATTCAACCCCACCGCAGCAACAGATACGAGGACCGAACAGACCAGGCAGAGGCAGAAGGCGACGCCCAGCAGCCTGAGGGTGCTATCTTTGGACATGGCGCAGCCCCCTTTTCCTGATATGCAGTTTCAGGATTATCAGGTCGATCAGCGGCGCGCAGACGTTGCCGAAGAGAATAGCGAGCATCATCCCCTCGGGGAACGCCGGGTTGACGACCCGGATCAGGATGCAGATGGAGCCGATTAACAGGCCGTAGATCCATTGCCCTTCCGGCGTCATCGAGCCGGAAACCGGATCGGTAGCCATAAAAACGGTGCCGAAAGCAAATCCTCCCAGTACCAGGTGCCAGTAAAATGGGATGGCAAACATCGGATTGGTGGCGCTGCCGGTGAGGTTGAAAAGTGTCGCTGTCAGGGCTGCGCCGACAGCCACCGACAGCATGATCCGCCAGGAGCCGATGCCGGTGGCGACAAGCACAACCGCGCCGATCAGGCAGGCCAGGGTGGATGTCTCACCCAGGGAGCCGGGGATGGTTCCCCAAAAGGCATTCATCCAGGTTATTGTACCGGTGACCGCCTCCAATCCCCCTTCCGCAGCGCGGCCCAGCGCCGTGGCGCCGCTGTATCCGTCAACAGCGGTCCAGACCTGTTCCCCTGACATCTGCGCCGGGTAGGCAAAAAAGAGAAAGGCCCGACCGGTCAGAGCCGGATTGAGAAAGTTTTTACCGGTGCCGCCGAAGATCTCCTTGCCGATCACCACACCGAAACTTATGCCGAGGGCGACCTGCCACAATGGAATTGTCGGGGGACAGATCAGCGGAAAAAGCGAGCCGGTGACGAGAAACCCCTCGTTCAGTTCGTGTTTGCGCACGATGCAGAACAGTGCCTCCCAGAAACCGCCGACGATATTTGCCACCAGATAAACAGGCACGAACCAGACCGCGCCCATCAGCATGTTGTCACTGAAGCTGGCAGGGTTGCCGCTATAGCCCATAGCCTCCAGAAGCACCCCCCGCCACCCTTCCGGAGAGAGACCGGCACTCTGCATGACGCTGTTGGCTTGCAGGCCGGTGTTCCAGAAAGCCATGAAGAAACAGGGAATAAGCGCAATCACCACCGTGATCATCACCCGTTTAAGATCAATGGCATCCCGCACATGGGGGGCGGCTGCCGTAACGGTTCCGGGCGTAAAAAGAAAGCTGTCCAGTGCTTCGTACAGCGGATACAGCCGGGCATATTTCCCGCCGGGACGTACATGGTGATGGATGCCGTCGAGGAAAGAACGTAACATTTTCATATCCCCTCCTCCTCGATTCTGTTCAGAACTTGACGCAGGTGATAACCATAATCGATCTTGCCGGGGCAGACATAGCTGCACAAGGCGAGATCCTCTTCATCCAGTTCGAGGCAGCCAAGTTTCTGCGCCATTTCGACATCCCCTGCCAACAGGGAACGCAGCAGCCAGGTGATCTTCAAATCAAGCGGCATGACCTTTTCATAGGCGCCGATCGGGACCATGGCGCGCAGGCTGCCATGGGTGCTGGTGGAAAACGGTAATTTTCGGCCTGGAAGCAAAGTGGCTGCAAAGACCGGCTTGACGGAGTGCTTGCTGAAACCGGGCATCAGCCAGTCCAGAAGCTTTCGCTGCCTCTCTTCCGTCAGCACGGAAACCTGGGTGTGATAGCGCCCGAGGTAGGCGTTGTCGCCGACAGCTTCGTGGCCGGAGAGAACAGAGCCGGAAACGGTGCGGTTTTCGCCGGCGCGGAGTTCTCCCTTCGTCAGATCATCAATGGATGCCCCGAGACGGGTGCGCAGCAGACGGGGATGCTTTACCTGAGACCCTCCCAGTGCCACAATCCGTTCGGTCATGATCCTCCCGGTCAGGAATAGCGCCCCGATGGCAATCACATCCTGATACCCCAGATGCCAGGCCTGATGCTGGATGTCGGCCTGGTGAAGAAAATGGATGTGGGTGCCGGGCAGTCCGGCGGGATGGCATCCGGAAAATGCGGCACTGGTAACACCTGCAATGGTGGGGATTTCCGCTCCGGAAGCGTGGCAGAGGTACAGGTTGTGAGAGGTTAACGAGCGGAGCGCCTGAAGGCCGGCCAGAAAGAAATCCTGGCGATCTGCAATGATCTGCGCCGGGTCTGCTGACAGCGGATCGGTGGCGATAGCGGTTACGAAGATAGCATCCGGCCTGCTGCCGGGAACGGGAACCTTGCTGAAGGGGCGGGTGCGCAGGGCCGTCCAGAGACCGGACTCAAGGAGCCGCTCTTCTACCGCTGCACCGGACAGCCCGGCAATATCTCCTGTTTCTATAGCCGGAAAAGAGACCGCTTCATCCCCCGCCAGTTCAATTACCAGAGAGGTAAAGAGGCGCCGTTCACCGCGGTTGATTGACGCTATCCTGCCGCAGGCGGGTGCAGTAAAGCGTATTTCAGGGTTTTTTTTGTCAACAAACAGGGGTTGGCCAAGTTTGACGAGATCACCTTCCTGAACAAGCATCGAAGGCTTCATGCCGATGTAATCCCGCCCCAGCAGTGCCACATGGGTGACAGACGCTGCGGTGTCTATACGGATATCCGGTATTCCGCTCAGGGGAAGATCAAGACCCTTGATTATTCTCACTATGTTTGTTTGAGAAAGTGCCATTCACTCCCCTTTCGGATATTGAAATTCGGTTTCACGATTACTACTTCCGAAAACACTTAACATTTTATCATGCAAAATAGACATTGTCCGATAAATACAGCCTCAGAGAATAATTAACATTAAAAAAGCTGTTATCCGCAGATTAACGCAGCCAGAAGTAGGCGCTTCTAAGCGATATACGCAGCCAAAAGTAGGCGCTTCTAAGCGATAAATCAAAGGCTTGAAGCAAATACTGGTTTAACCAAAAAGGAGATCCTGTTTTTTAACTAACTATTGGTTTTATCTGCGTTAATCTGCGGTATCTGCGGACCAAAAGCCGTTTATAGGTTTAAACCTTCCAGAATCCTCTCTTCAAACATAAATCGGGAGTAATCCTCCCGATTTATCTGATAAAGTCCGCCGTTTTCCAGGCTATAAACTCAATGAAAATATTTCCCGTTGAGCAGAAGGTGTGCGGTTATACTGGCAGCGTACCCCAGGGCAATGGCCCAGGTCCACCTGAGGTGAGCACCAAAGGTGTAAACTCCCCGGGCCGAGCCCATCAGGGCAACACCGGCAGCCGAACCGATCGAAAGCAGACTTCCACCTACACCGGCGGTCAAGGTTACCAGCAGCCACTGGCCGTGCGACATCATCGGGTCCATGGTCAATACGGCAAACATGACCGGAATATTGTCGATGATTGCCGAAAGGATACCGACCAGCACGTTGGCGGTCGTGTGCCCCAGGCCATCGTACATAAAAGACGATACTCCGGCAAGATAGCCAAACTGCCCCAAGCCGCCCACGCAGAGAATTACCCCGTAAAAGAACAACAGCGTATCCCATTCAGCCTTGGCAATCTTGCGAAACAGGTCGAAGGTGACATGACTATGTCCTGTGACGTCCAGCGGATTGTCTCCGCTCAACAGGCGACCTTCAGCCATCTTCAGGTAGTATGAAAAGAAGGAGAGATACCCAAGGCCGAGCATCATTCCAACCGCCGGCGGCAGATGCAGAAAGTTGTGGAATGAAACTGCGGTGATGATCGTCAGCAAAAACAGCGCCATGATACGGCGAGCTCCGAGCTTCATGGAAACAGCTGCATCACCCGCTGCAGGCCGTTCTTTTGAAACGGTGAGGCTCATGCAGACAGCAGGAATAATCCAGTTGATAACCGATGGGATGAAGATGGCAAAAAACTCAAAGAAGCTTACCTTTCCTTTCTGCCAGACCATCAGGGTCGTTATATCTCCAAATGGTGAGAAAGCGCCGCCGGCGTTAGCGGCAACCACGATGTTTATGCAGGCAACCACCACAAATTTTTTGTTTGTGCCACCAACCGCCATAGCGACCGCTCCCATAAGCAGGGCGGTGGTCAGGTTGTCCGCTATCGGCGAGATGACGAAGGCCAGCAGGCCGGTCATCCAGAAAACCGTGCGCAGGGTGAACCCCTTGTTAACCATCCAGGAACGCAGGGTGCTGAACACGTTACGTTCCTCAAGGGCATTGATATAGGTCATGGCCGCGAGCAGAAACAGGAACAGCTCGGCATATTCGGTCAGGTTGCCAAGGATGGCGGCGTGGGCATGATCCGGTTTGCCGAGCGCCTGATAAGAAAGTGCCACCAGGATCCAGATAATACCTGCGGCAACAATCACCGGCTTGCTTTTGCGCAGGTGGAGCTTCTCCTCCACAATCACCACGGCGTACGCCACCACAAAAAGGATCAAGGCGAAAATCCCCATGCCGGTGCGGGTCAGGTCTACAATCTCTCCGCCACCGCCCGATGCCAAAACTGTTTGAGCTGTACAGAGAGCTGCCATCGTCATCAAGAATATTTTAAACATGTATTTTCCTTTTAATATCAAATAGATCCGATATTTTTATGCTGGTTGAAGTTGTCATGTACAGTTCAGTTTAAAAACACGTGTTCAGGCGTAGCCTGCCGTGTATAAGAGTCGGATAGACACTACAGATAATGCATTATGAACTGACAGATGTACGTTTTTAGATGTAGTTAACTAATGGTGAAAGTGCTGAGAAAAACCGGGGTAGGGGGGGCGCGTGATGCAACGGGAAGAGAAAAAAGCTCAATAACAGGTACAACCGGAACAGAAGAGATAAAGCAGATGGCAGGTGATGAGGTGTTATTCTTTGTTTTTGATAAAGAGGGACTACGTATAACGGCGACAGGTGAAGCCTTTGTGCTCTTCTGAATTGAAGTTGTTTCGCAGTCAGGTTTGAAATTGGGGATTTTATCCGTGGAAAAAGAGATGGCGGATAACAGCAGCAGGGTGATAACAAGCAGGTATGATAAATCCCTGCGCAGCAGATGACCGATAAGATTATAGTGTCCCGCTTGTGGCAGCGGGACACTATGACCAGAAATGTTGGTGTGAGGTGTAAGCATAGTTAAAAACCTAATGAAACATCCTGTACTGAACAATATAGACGGTAATTCCAGCAAAATAACCAATCAAAGCCAGTCCGCTGATCCGCTTGACATACCAGAAGAAGTGGATCTTCTCTAGCCCCATCGCCGCAACTCCCGCTGCCGAGCCGATGATGAGAATCGAGCCGCCGGTACCGGCGCAGTAGGCCATAAACTCCCACAGGAAACTGTCCGGCGGGTACTGGGCCAGGCTGTACATTCCCATGGAGGCTGCCACCAGCGGTACGTTGTCCACTATGGCGCTGACCAGGCCGATAATGGTGACGATCACATCCTCACGCCCGACGGTGGCGGTTAACCATTTGGCAAGATTGGTCAAAATATGAGTGTGTTCAAGTGTTGCGACCGCCAGAAGGATGCCGATGAAGAAGACGATCGAACTCATGTCGATCTGTTTGAGAGCACTCACCAGGGTCAGGTGTTCCTTGGCTTCGTCCTCTTTTTTGCTGTGGAGTAGTTCACCGGCCATCCAAAGGATACCGAGGCCGAACAGGATTCCCATGAACGGCGGCAGATGGGTGACAGTCTTGAAAACCGGTACGGAAACCAGGATGCCAATCCCCATGGTAAACATGAAATTCTGCTCGAAGGGGGTGGTTTTGGCTCGGTGGCTGTAATTTTCATCTTCGATTTTAACCGGACTGACAACTTCCTGCCCCCTAAGGATATAGCTGGTGATGGCCAGCGGCACGATCATGTTGACCATGGAAGCGATAAAAACTCCTTTCATGATTGCCAATGTGGTGATCTGGCCGCCGATCCAGAGCATGGTTGTGGTGACGTCGCCGATTGGTGTCCAGGCGCCACCGGCATTGGCGGAAATGACGATGATACCGGCAAAGAAGAGGCGGTCGTCATGCTTGTCGAGCAGTTTCTTCATCAGAGAAATCATGACGATGGTGGTGGTAAGGTTGTCGAGAATAGAGCTGAGGAAGAAGGTGACAAAGCCGACCATCCACATCAGCGTCGATAGTTTAGTGGTCTTGATGCGTGAAGTGACCACCTCGAAGCCGTTGTGGGCATCGACCACCTCGACGATCGTCATCGCGCCCATCAGGAAGAAGACAATCTGGGCGGTACCCATCAGTGATTCATTCAGTTGATGTCCAACCAGAGTATGGTCACCGGTTGAAAGTGCGTAGATCGTCCAGAGCAGACCCGCGCCGATCAGGGCAGATGCTGATTTGTTGACCTTGAGCGGGTGCTCAAGCGCGATGGCGGCGTAGGCGATAACAAAGATGACAACGAGCATGGTCAACATCAGGGGGAACCTCGAAATTATGTATATTTTGAATATCTCGACATAAAAAAGGGGGATGGCCTAAGCCATCCCCACTATACACACAATTAACTGTAATTCAAAACATCATTCAACTTAATCAGTGATCGATAGCCTTGGCCATGCCGAGGCCGGTATTCTGACGGACATAAATCTCATCAAACATCTCTTCAGCACGACGGTTAGGGAACATCAGCGTACCCAGAATAGCAGCGATGAAGCCGAGCGGGATTGAAAGGATACCCGGGTTTTTCAGCTTGAAGATCGGCTCACTCAGACCCATCATGGATTTGCCGTCTTTGCCAAGTACGTCTTTCTGTGCCTTGGCAAGAGCTTTGGTGTCTTTCTCTGTCAGTGCCTGACCAGATGCCTGCTTCTTCTCCATAGCAACGATGATCTTCTCGGCGCCTTTGGCAACAATCTTCGGATAAGTCATGTTAGGGGAAACCATAACGAGACCGATAGAAGCAATTGTACCAACAACCAGACCGGAGATAACACCGGCGGTGTTGAACTTGCGCCAGAACAGTGACAATACAACAACCGGCAGGTTGCCTGAAGACGCAACAGCGAAGGCCAGAGCAACCAGATGGGCAACGTTGGCTTTTTCAGCCATCAGGCCGATTACAATACCGACAACACCAACTACCAGTGAAGTGATACGGGCAGCCATTACCTGCTCATGCTGGTCGGCATGGCCGTCCTTGACGACGTTAACCCAGATATCGTGAGCGATAGCGGCGGATGCAGCCAGAACCAGACCGGAAACAACAGCCAGGATGGTGGCAAAGGCAACTGAACAGAGGAACGCCAGGAAAATATCACCAAGGATCGGTGCGATATCAGCACCCAGCTGCTGAGCCAGCATCAGGGTAGCCATGTTGCCGCCCGGGTCAACCGAGATGATCCCCTGTGGTGTCAGGTTAATGGCAGCGCCGAAACCGAGCAGGGTTGTCAGGACATAGAAACCGCCGATGATGAACATGGCGATGATAACTGATTTACGTGCAGCCTGTGCGGTAGGAACGGTGAAGAAACGCATCAGGATGTGCGGCATACCGGCAGTACCCAAAACAAGGGCCATACCGAGGGAGATCTGGTCGAGCGGTGATTTCATGAACAGACCAGGCTCAAGGAAACGCTGACCGGCATCGATGCCGTTGAGGGTGATACCATCTTTGAGCACCATTTTGGAAACGTGGTCCTGAATGTCAGGGCTGTTGACGATGGTGTCAAAGAAGTAGATCGGATTGAAACCGGCTTTGGCCAGAACAAGGAACGACAGCAGGAAAGCACCGGACATAAGGAGGCCGGCCTTGATGATCTGTACCCAGGTTGTGGCGGTCATGCCGCCAAAGACGACGTAACCTACCATCAGGATACCAACGCCGATGATGGCGGTTTTGTAAGGTACACCAACGAGGA
>JAAXTM010000021.1 GCA_013336525.1 Geobacteraceae bacterium
TGAAGATGCTGCTTTGTACAGCAAAATCCAGGCGCAGGTCAAGGAGTTGATGAGTGGGCCGGCAGAGATTATTAATAAATAGATATGAAAATCGGAGCTATTGAGATTGACCAGCCAGTCATTCTTGCACCGATGGAGGATGTAACCGACAGGGCATTTCGCCAGCTGTGCAAGCGTCATGGTGCGGACATTGTCTATACGGAGTTCATCAGTGCCGAAGCGCTGCGCAGGGGTGTTGAAAAGTCGATGCGCAAGCTGAAGGTTGATGCAATTGAACGCCCATTTGCCATACAGATTTTCGGCAGCAGTGTCGAGTCGATGGTTGAAGCAGCGGTCATTGCCGAAGAGTACAGCCCGGACTATCTCGACATTAATTTCGGATGCCCGACAAAGAAGGTGGCCGGTAAAGGAGCTGGCGCTGCGCTGCTCAGGGAGCCGGAGAAGATGGCCGCTATTTCCGAAGCGGTTGTAAAAGCGGTTAATATTCCGGTAACCGCCAAAACAAGGATTGGCTGGGACAATGAATCGATTAATATTCTTGATGTTCTGCCTCTTCTTGAGGATGCCGGTATACAGGCGCTTGCGCTGCATGGTCGCACACGCAGTCAGATGTACAAGGGCAAGGCTGACTGGAGCTGGATTCGCGCCGTGAAAGAACGTGCGCGGATTCCGGTTATTGCCAATGGCGATATCTGGTCGGCCGAAGATGCAGTTGCCATGTTTGCCGAGACCGGAGCGGATGGTGTGATGATCGGCCGGGGTTCCATAGGCAATCCCTTTATTTTTGAAGCTGCAAAGCAGTTGATAAAAACCGGAAAGCCGATGCTGCAGCCTGATTTTCGTGCAAGGATCGACGCTTCTGTTGAGCATCTGAAGCTTTCGGTGCAGTTCAAGGGCGATAAATATGGTGTGCTTGAAATGCGTCGTCATTATGCCACCTACCTGAAAGGGCTTCCGATGGTGTCGCGGGTACGCAACAAACTGGTACGCGAGGATGGGTGGGAGCAGGTTATTGATATTCTTCTTGAGTACAAGGAGGAGTGTGAGGGTTATGTGAGGGAGGGGAAGATACTTGAAGGTACGGAGTACCTCAATGATCATTCCGATAAACTTTTGTTGAATTATTAAGCCAATAATAGATAATATTTTATGAGTAGTATGGATTCCCGCTGCCGAGTGGCGGTACTTGGTGCAACCGGTCTTGTAGGCCGCACGATGATCAAGGTTCTGGAAGAGAGAAATTTCCCTGTAACTGATCTGGTTCCGCTTGCTTCGTCGAGAAGCGCCGGTCAGGCGGTGACGTTCAGGGGGAAGGAGTTCATTATTCGCGAACCCTCTGCCGAAACGTTTGAGGGAGTTGATATCGCCCTTTTTTCTGCAGGCGCATCAGCCAGCAAAGAGTGGGCGGTTGTTGCTGCCGCTGAAGGCGCGGTTGTCATCGACAACTCGTCAGCATTCCGTATGGAGCCCGATGTTCCTCTGGTTGTACCTGAAGTCAATCCCGAAGCCATTTTCAGGCCTGACGGCACTCCTGAGCGGATCATTGCCAACCCCAACTGTTCGACTATTCAGATGGTGGTTGTGCTCAAGCCGCTTCATGACCGTTACGGTGTTAAAAGGGTTGTGGTTTCAACCTATCAGTCGGTTACCGGCAAGGGAAAAATAGGACGTGATGCCCTTGAAAGCGAGCTTGCCGGAGAGAATCAGGAGCAGTTCACCCATTTTCATCAGATTGCCTTCAACGCCGTGCCGCAGATTGACGCTTTCACGGATAACGGTTACACCAAGGAAGAAATGAAGATGGTCAACGAGACTCGCAAGATCATGGGCGACAAGAGCATGAGTATTTCGCCGACCACCGTGCGCATTCCGGTTTATGGTGGCCATGGTGAGTCACTCAATATCGAGCTCGAAAATGATTTTGATATTGAAGAAGTGCGTGAGCTGCTTCGTCAATCACCCGGCATTATCCTGCAGGATGATCCATCAGCGAGGTTCTATCCAATGCCGCTGACCTCATACGAGTGTGACGATGTTTTTGTAGGCAGGATTCGCCGCGACTTCTGGCATCCCCAGACCCTGAACATGTGGATTGTGGCCGACAACCTTCGGAAAGGCGCTGCCACCAACGCTGTTCAGATAGCCGAAGTGGTCATTGCGAAGAAAGGGTAAATTCCTTGTTGTTCGAAAGAGCCATCAGTGCTGTGCTGATGGCTTTTGTGATTCTGATTACTCTTGACCTGTTTTTTGCCTGAGCTTGTTTTCCCCAACTCTCAATGGTGAATCATGGCAGATAGCTTCATCTATGATGTTTTTCTGAGTCACAACCAGACCGACAAGCCTCAGGTGCGTCGGCTTGCGGAGCGTTTGCGCTCTGCAGGTGTGCGGGTCTGGCTGGATGAGTGGGTTGTAAAGCCGGGTGACATCATTGCCCTCAAGGCGGATGAGGGGCTGGAGCAGTCGCGGGTGCTTGTACTCTGCATCTCCCCGACTGCTCTTGCCTCGGGCTGGGTAGCACTGGAGCGGAGCACTGTTGTTCACCGTGACCCCTCCAATGCAAAGCGTCGCTTTATCCCTATCCTGCTTGCAGAGTGTGAGCTTCCCGATACGCTTGCAAAATATAAGTATCTGGATTTTCGCGATGAGTCCGAGGTGTCCTTTACGGAGTTGCTGGCGTTTTGTGGGCCTGAAACAGATTCTCTTCACCCATTTTCGCCGTATGAAGGTCAGAAAAGCTCCATGCAGAAATTTTCAAAGCAACGGACAGCGAATAAGCATAAACCGGCAAATTCACTGGAGGAGAGCGATCCGCTGGCTTTACTGGAGCGCAAGCTCAAAGGACATACGCGCAGGGTCAATAGTTTAGCTGTCAGTCCATATGGAAGTTGGGTGGTGTCTGGTTCGGACGACCATACGGTTAAAATTTGGGATTTGGAGAGCGGAGAATGCCGGGCTACACTGAAAGGGTATTCGGGTATGGTTTTTTCTGTCGCAATCACACCGGATGGGAAGCGGATTCTTTCGGGTTCTAATGATTATTCCATTCGTGTTTGGGATGTAGGTACTGGTCGAGAATTGGCCAAACTGGATGGTGATACAAATATTGTCAGGTCGGTATTAGCCTTGCAGGACAATGTGCGAGCGCTTTCTGGCGGATTTGATAACACACTTCGATTATGGGATCTTTCATCGAATTCGTGCATCAAGATCATTAAGTATGATGAGGCTAACGACGATGATGATTTCTTTGGCATTGCAGTCAATCGAGTGGGGACGCATATATTATCGGGACATCGGAATGGACTAGTACGGCTCTGGAATGTTGAAACAGGTGAATGCCTGATGACTATGAAGGGTCATTTGGGGAAAGTGAATTCCCTCGCAATTACTCCGGACGGTTGCTTTGCTGTTTCAGGTTCTGACGACAAAACCATTAAAATCTGGCATCTGGAGTCGGGAACCTGTGTGGGGACGATGGAGGGGCATCAAGCACAAGAGATTTTAGTTGCCATTTCTCCCGATGGTACCTTGATTGCCTCAACGGGATACTCTGACACTACTGTCCGGCTCTGGGATTTGAAATCAGGGTTATGCTTGCAAGTGATTAAGAAGGGCGATAAATGGACACCGATATCCGTTGCCTTCACTACCGATGGTTCGCGTCTATTGGTGGGTAGCTGCGATGGCGACATCCATGTTTATCGTCTCACCGGAGTCAGCACCAAATCATCTGTTGAAGTAACGCATCGCTGCTACGTGAATGCCAAGGTGTTGCTGCTTGGTGAGGGAACGGTGGGCAAGACTTCGCTGGCGCATCGTTTGATCGAAGACAAATATGTCGTCAAGGATCGTACGCATGGTATGAATGTCTGGCGGCTGGAGTTACCGCTTCCCCCTGATACAACTCTGGATCGTGAGGCGTTGCTCTGGGATCTTGCCGGGCAGGAAGATTATCGCCTTATCCATCAGCTCTTTCTGGAACAGACCGCCCTGGCGCTCTTGCTCATCAATCCGCAGAAGGAGGATCCCTTTATCGAAGCTGGGGAGTGGCTCAAGGCGCTGAAGAGTGCCGCAGGTGTGACCTCTTCAGCGAAAGAAGCTTTACGTTTGTTGGTTTTTTCCCAAGTTGATGTCGGCGAACCGAAGCTGGGCAATGCGAAGATTGATCGCTTTTGTGAGCAGTACGGGTTTGCTGGTTGGCTGTTAACCAGTGCCAAGAATGGTAGAAATTGTTCTGATAAGAAGAATAAGGGTAAGCCGTCAAAGCTGAAGCAACTCATAGCAGAGAACATCCCATGGGAAAAACTGGAGTGGACCAGCACTCCGCACCTGTTGGCCGAGCTGAAGAGTGCTGTAATGGCGATGCGTGACAAGTCGGACATTCGTCTACTCCGCTTTACCGAGCTGGCGCAGCGGCTGGAGCAGATACTGCCGGAGGAGAAGTTTGTTGAGTCTGACCTGCGCACGGCAGTAACACTTTTGGCAAACCATGGTCTGGTTCGCTTGCTGAATTTTGGCGATTTGGTTCTCCTGCGTCCTGACCTCATCAACGGCTATGCCGGGGCAGTCATCCGTGCGGCACGTTCGCATACCGATGAGATAGGCTGTGTGCCTGAGGCGGATATTAACAACGAGGAGTTCGATTTCACGGGGGTTGAAAGGCTGAAGCATCGCCCCGATGAGGAGCTGCTCTTGCGGGCATTGGTGCAGACCTTCCTCGACCACTCGCTCTGCATTGCCGAGGAGACGCCAAATGGTCGTCACCTTGTTTTTCCCTCTCAATACCGTCGCGAGAAAGATCTTCCGCATGAACCGGACATCTTTGTCTCCTATACCTTCAGCGGAGAGTGGCAGACCGTCTGGACGACGCTGGTGGTACGTCTCTGGTATAGCCAAGAGTTTGGACACAAAGAGTTGTGGCACAACGCAGCGGAGTTTGAATCGTCGAGAAAGCAAACCTTGGGGTTGAAGGTTACGAAGGAAGGGGATGGTATAGCAACTATCAGCCTCTATTTCGACCTTAAGGTGCCGGATGAGTTGAAGGTAATTTTCATTGAGTATGTCCATCGTCACTTGGCGAAGTACGCCTGCGACGTGACGCGAGACCGTCGGTATGTTTGCTGTGGATGTGGACGTCCGTTCAAGGATTTAGAACTCATTCGTGAACTGCTGAACGATGGTGAGAAGACAATTGTCTGCCAGAAATGCAGGACAGAGGTTGAATTGATTGACTTCATCGAACAGCGTCTCAAGAGCGATCCAGTTGCGCAAAAGATTCTTGCGATGGAGCAGACCGCCACCCGCCAGCTCGATACCCAAGCGCTTGAGCAGATTCTCATTGGTCATATCATGGCTATCGCGGGTGAGGCGAACCAGATTTTTAGACTGGTGACGATGTTCGATTATGGTATTGACGGCGAAGTGGAGTTCAAGGATAACGATGGCAAGGCGAGCGGTAAGAAGATCTATGTGCAGCTTAAGAGCGGGAACTCTTACCTGCGAACCCGCAAGGGTGATGGCAGAGAGGTTTTCGATGTGACGAATGATCGTCACCTTGACTACTGGGTCAGCCAGCCGGTGGATGTTTATCTTGTCATACGTCAGAAGGATGAGACGATTCGCTGGATGAATGTGACCAGCTATCTTAAAAACCGCAAAGAGACGAGGAGCCGCCAGATTATTTTTGAGGGCAAGAAGCTTGATGCTACGGCAATGTGGAAGGTGCGGGATCAGTTTTTTTAGCTTGTCCGGTTTGCTGTAAATGGTGATAATCTTTATCAGAATGAAACGTTGTTGGGTATTAGATCAAAATAGATGGTGTCACTCGTTTCTAATGCAGTCCACTGTTGTTCTCATTGAAAGTATACTGATATGATGTTTTCTACTGAAAAGTACACAGCGATTATATTCTGTTCGTTAATATTTAAAAAACAAGGAAATGAGAATATTAAGGTTCAAAGGAACTAAGGTTCATGACTACTTGAGTATAGATTTGGTCTTTAACAAAGACCTTTCAATTATTACAGGTAGTAATGGCTCAGGTAAGACAACTGCGATCTTATTGCTACAAGCTATATTATGTCCAAATTTTAAAGATTTAATATCTATTCCATTTGAGAATCTGGAGCTAGAATTTATTCACAAAGGGATTAATTATGTCATTAAAGTTAAGTGTGTTGATAAAAAAATAAGTATTAAAGTTAATAGTGTTGATGAGGCGTTAGAGATCAATAAACTTAAATTCGAAGAGGTCGAGTTTATTGCATTTAAGCAGAAGGAGGGTATGGATATAAATGACATTATTCTCAAG
>JAAXTM010000027.1 GCA_013336525.1 Geobacteraceae bacterium
CGGCGTGCTCTACAACAGCAATATAGATACCCCGGAGCATTTTCCTACAAACGGATAACGGCGGCCATGCATTGCCGGTTCAGAGGATCAGGACTGGCGTGTTCGTGATTATGAGCCGGTTAAGCATATGCCTTTTACGGCAAATGCAGACGTAATATTGAGATGGATTATCTATTTTGTCTTGCAGTAGGACTGGCTGAAAGCAACGTATACAATCGCTGTACTTTGGTTCCACATATTGGCAGCTGCTCCGTCCCTAGGATGTGATGGTATCAGCTTATACGGACCAGCATTAGGAACCTGCGAACAGCATAATCAGATTCAAATGATTAAAATAGTAGACGTTAAATGCCCTTATTATACATATCGACAAGCGTCTTATATGAATCAGCAAATCAAAAATCCGCGGTTTAGGTGGATCAATCTAATAATCGTTAGGCGTCGGAACCCAGACAATGAACCGCAGCAGCACAAGCCAGAATGCACTCAGCGGTGCATATAGGAACGCCGAACTCGCGTTCGAAGCAGTGAACGCCATGAAGTACAAGCATGTGCCAAAAGCGGACAAGGTGGTGTGGGCCGTGGCAGCACTCATTCATTGCGATATGTGCAGAGCCCTTGTCTCGCTAGACAAGTGCGAACCCGGATTCGCTAAACTGCTGTCAATGATGGACATCGCATCAAAGCTATACGAAGCGAAGAAGTGGTACCTTGGGGCGGGATCAAAGGCACTGCGTCAAATCGCTAGTCGAAAGTCGTGCGGTACGCAGATTGTAGACCAGAAGCTTAAGGAACTGAAGGCGATTCATCCAATTGGAAGGGCAGACAACTACACTGACTATCGCAACAAAGTCGGGCATCACTATTGCGAAGATACACCAGAACAACTTCTCCGGTTTGGTCAAGAAGACTCTGATGAGTTCTATTCGCTGCTAACCACGTTTGCTCGATTTTCTGGTGAGTGGGTAAAACTAACGAAGACAGTCATCCAAGCCACCACAGAGCCATGATAGAGTAAGCATGTACACTCCCACCTGGCTTATACTGTCAGCACCTAACCCGTCGGTCAAGCTGACTTCCCTGCGGCACGCCGCTTACATCCAACGTTAAATATCTATGGAATCATCACAACAACTGAACTCGAAAGAATTCGCAGCTGACCCACTTGGTTATAGCGCACTTGCTTGGCACAAGTGGGAATTGCTTGCTTCGACAAACGGACTCCCCATGGATATCAGCAAACTACCAACTGTCGCAGATCTGAAAAATCCGGTTCTTTGGCTAAGTCATGCCAATGCACTATCCGAAGCGGGCATCTCTTTAGTAAGACACCCTCCGAACTTTGAAAGTATCCCATCAGAGATAAGAACTATCTGTCATAGTCAGTACCACGCCGTAGCGTTAATGCTGGTCGGTTATAGTCTCGAGGTCTGTTTGAAAGCTATGATCTTGATCAAACTGGGAGTGGATGAATTCATCAGGCAAGAGAAGAATCATTTCCATCACCGGCTGGAAGAACTAGCCAGCTTCATTCCGAACCTCAGCATAAAAGAGCAAGCGATCTTGCGGGGACTTTCTCACTTTATCGTTTGGGCTGGTCGTTACCCGGACCCAGGCTCAATGCGTTTGAGTAATGCGGTTGATGTTTTCGAAATATCTGAACAACACGAAATAAACGCCAAAGACATATTTGATCTCTCGGCAAAAGTAATGCAATACGTCCAAACAGTTGTCGACAAACTTGACAGATAACAATTCATGTCAAGCAAATGTCACTTCGTGGCACGGTTTAATTCGGAGCCAAAAACACTATTCTTTTAAATCACTCTATACACAAATATAAACGTTGAGCATGAGAAAATCCGGAAGCGTCGGGTCAAGACAGATGCCTTTTAATCCGAGGTAGAGCAACAGTGAACCGACACAGTTCGAGCACCTATTTTCTGAAAAATCCCTCTTGCTTTACATACGGCATTGCCGTACATTCATATTATGCAGGTCGTCATAGAAACACCCGATTACCTCGCCGATGCCAAAACACTCGGGCTAACGGAGGATGAGCGCCGAGCGATTGTCGATTATGTGGCGCAAAATCCTGATGCAGGCAATGAAATGAAAGGCACGGGCGGAGCACGGAAAATCCGGTTTGCCGGACGAGGAAAAGGAAAAAGCGGAGGGTATCGAGTCGTAACCTTCTTTTCCGGAAAAGATATTCCCGTGTTTCTGTTATCGAT
>JAAXTM010000018.1 GCA_013336525.1 Geobacteraceae bacterium
AGCCCCTTGATCCGATCCATATTGGACTGGGCCAGGGCAAGCTTTGTCTTTGACTGTTGGTAGCGGTTGAGAGCTTCACCCAACTCGACACTGTCTAAAGTCGCCAGAGGCTGGCCGGCAGCAACACTGTCTCCCAGAGAGGCCCTGACGGCAACGATCTTACCGGAGATGCGGGGTGACACGTGAGCTATGCGGTCTGCATTGACCTCCACTTTGCCGGTGGCGCTGATTGCACCGCCGAGGCGCTGTTTTTTTGCCGGAGCCACGACCACGCCATTCTCCTTCTGCAGCGCGGCAGTCATCTTTACAATACCGGCCTCTCCATGTTCGTCATGCCCCTCATGTCCTTCTTCCTCTCCCTTATGCTCTCCGCCCTCTTTATGGCCGCCTTCTTTTTCATCCTTGTGTCCGTCTTCCTTATGTTCAGCCTTTTCCACGCCGCTACTTTTAATATTGTTCGAACGATAAAGAAAACCGCCCCCCAGAGCAACAGCCAGGACCAGCCCGATAATAATTATTTTTTTGTTCACTTAGCACCTCCCGTAAGATCTTTTGACACCGCTGATTCGAGTTTAATAAAGGCCATGCGTCTGTTGTGCTGCGCGGACAGATAACTGTCGTTGATCTCAAAGAATTTCTTCTGTTCATCGATCACCGAGAGAATTCCCACCTCGCCCAGACGATAAGCTTCCTGAGTCAGCTTCAGGTTCTCATTCAATTGCGGAATAATGCCCTGCTCAAATACTCCAGCTATCCTCTCCGCAGAAGAGAGGCGTGAGAGAGATGACTCCACTTCGGCCGTAATGGTTCGCTCCAGCGCCAGCCGTCTGGATCCGGCGGCGGCCAAACGGGACTGTGATGCTGCCCTGCCGCCACGGTTGCGATCGAACACCGGAATCGGCATAGACACACGCAACCCCAGCTGAGTGTCGCTGCTGGTTGACGACATTCCTCCTACCTCGGTTGAGCCTCTCTGCCATTGAACAAAGAAACCTGCGGTAAGATTCGGAAGCGCTTCAGCATCGGCCAGACGAGTCTCTGTTTCAGCCTTGTCATAATCACGTACCAGCGCCTGCAGATCCGGGCGGAAAATCAAAGCTTGCTTTACGAGATCACGGGAATTGGATGCCGGCACCGGTACGGAAGACATGTCGGACAGATTTATATCGTTTTCATCCAGAGCGGTTAAAGAGGCTATTTTTATACGAAGCGGGCCTCTTTCACGCTCGACTTCCAGCATACGGCTTTCGGCTCTGGCCAGCTCAACCCTGGCCAAATTCAATTCCAGCTCGGGAATATCACCGGCTTTGAAACGCTCTCCGGTGATGGTCACCAGATCACGATTGAGTTTAACCAGATCTGCCGCAAGCTCCTTACGTTTGGAAACAAGCAAGAACTCCAGGGCCACTGTTCCAACTTCATCCTTCAGCAAACGTGCTGCATTGTCCCTCTGACGCTGTACAACTTCAGCCTCATACTGGAGCGCTTCGCGCCGCATGCGCAGCTTGCCGTTCAGAGACAGCTCCTGATTGACTCCGATTGAGACGGATCGTTCTTCCGGGCTGCCGGTCAAACCGCCGGTTATACCCTGAAATTCCAGGGTCGGGTTGCTGGTTGTACCCACCTGGATGGCAAGAGATTGCTTTGCGGCCGCTTCCTTTTCCAATGCGGACAGTTCAGCATTCTGTTTCAGTGCAAGAGAGATGATTTCATTGATGCTGCGGGGTACAGGTTCGGCCAGTGCATGCATGCAACTAAATGCTGACAGCAACAGGGTACAAACAGTCCCACGCAATAATGTAGAGCGTGTCACAGATAAACCTCCGGATAGATTGATATATTTACGGCATGAGCTGACCGTAGAACGAGGTACTTGTAAAATTATTGGGAGTGGCTGGTAGTTAAACGGTGGCTGAATCAGGTGGAACGAAGAGGGAGAGATAAACTTCCGGCAAAAAGCTGAATTGATGAAATTTACCAAGCTCCAAAATGATGGGGTTATAGCAAATTTGAAACGGTCTGACAGTCAGAGGCGCATGACAATTGCAGTTCACGCATTTGTCACATCCATCACAATCATTGTGTTGTTCGAGAGGTGCACAAGGACATTGGTGAGACCCGGACAATTCAGATTGCGATACCAGATCGCTTGCCGCTGTCACATGATTCTGCATGGCATGAGCACTTTCATGCGCGCCATTACTCATGACTGCCAGCATAACCAGAATAAGGATCCAGGAAAAGAGATTTAAGGGGACATGTTTAAGCATAATGTGTATTGAATAATGTCCGACTGCACCCAAACTGTCAAGAATCTATTTATTATTCTCCTGAGTACTAACATGTGACCAACTGCCGTCTATTTAGCATAGCTGGCAAAAGTATTTTTATATTGACAATCACACGGCACATTATATACAAATTGTGCTCTTGTCTTACCATTTTTTTCAATACATTACCCGTATCGCCCAGACACTAAATAACCATTTATGACCACCATGCGGCGTCGGTTTCTGCCGGCGCTGCATTTGTTTAAAATGAGAGTTATCAATGAGTAATAACAGATCGCACGGCACATTGTTGATTCTGCTGGCTGCGATTCTCTGGGGAACGACCGGCACTTCGCAGGCTTTAGCCCCTCCCGGTGCTCACCCGCTGACCATCGGCGCCCTGCGGCTGGCCGTTGGCGGTGGAGCCTTGCTGCTGTTTGCCCTGCTGCGTGGCCAGATATCCCGAAACAGCTTTCGTCAACCGCTCTTTTTACTACTGGCGGCGATCCTGGTTGCTGCGTATCAGATCTTGTTTTTTAAGGCAGTTTCTATAACCGGTGTTGCTGTTGGCACCATGGTGGCGATCGGCAGTGGTCCTCTTTTTGCCGGACTGTTTGCATTTCTGATACATAAGGAACGCCCCAGACGCCGATGGCTGGTAGCTACGATTCTGGCCGTTGCCGGGTTGCTGGTCCTTTTTATACCAGCACTTGGCAGTGTGTCGCAGGTAAAGCCGTTGGGTGTACTTATGGCTCTGGCAGTCGGGGCATTATATGCGGGATATACACTCGCCATCAAGCGCCTCCTCCCCGGAAACTCACCCGACGCTGTCATTGCTCTCGTGTTCACACTTGGAGGGGTACTGCTGACCCCGTTTCTGTTCAGCGCAAATCTGAGCTGGGCGGTTGAACCGGGTGGGCTGTTTGTTGTGCTGCACCTTGGACTGGTAACTACCGCTCTGGCATATGTTTTGTTTGTTCGGGCGCTGCGTACTGTTCCTGCCGTTCACGCTGTCACCCTGTCACTGGCGGAACCGCTTACAGCAGCCACTCTTGGGATTCTTGTCCTCAATGAGCGGATGACGATCACTGCAGCGACCGGCATGGCATTGGTATTAGCTGGATTAGCTGTACTCGCAACAGAGAGTACCGGACAATCAAAACAGTGAATATTATTCTTGATTGTCGTGTAATCCGAATTGTTATTTTTAACATATTCAAGTAATGTACACCCTTCCGGTAAACAAAATATTTACCATTGCAGCAGATACATCTAACGAGGAGCCCGCATGTTTTTCCAGCAACTTATTAACGGCATCGCCCTGGGAAGCACCTATGCGCTGATTGCGCTGGGTTATACCATGGTATATGGCATCATCACCCTGATCAACTTTGCCCACGGTGAAATCTATATGGTTGGCGCGTTTGTCGGTCTGTTCGCAACAGCTGTTCTCAAGGTAAATGTCTTTGTAGCGATGCTTATTTCCATGACGGTCTGTATTGTCCTTGGTGTTTTGATCGAGCGAATTGCTTACCGTCCTCTCCGCAAATCATCCAGGTTATCGGCTCTCATTTCAGCTATCGGTGTGTCGATCTTCCTTTCAACGCTGGCTCAGATGCTCTTCGGGGCCAATGCCAAGGGATATCCGGAAGGTGTTTTTCCTGTCAAACAGATAACAATCGGCTCTGCAGAAATTTCCACGCTCCAACTGCTGATTATCGCAGTATCCGCAGCCCTGATGATCGCGCTTGAGTTCATCGTTCACAAGACCAAAATCGGTAAGGCCATGCGTGCGACCTCAGAAGATTACAACACAGCAGCCCTGATGGGTATCAACGTCAATATGGTGATCTCCTTTACATTCGCGCTTGGCTCGGCACTGGCCGCCGCTGGCGGTGTGCTCGTCGGACTGCTCTTTAATGCGGTCTCCTTCAATATGGGACTGATGGCCGGACTAAAGGCCTTTGCAGCTGCGGTTCTTGGTGGAATCGGCTCAATACCTGGCGCCATGCTGGGTGGTTTGCTGCTGGGCGTTACCGAAGTGGCCGGTGTTGCAATCGGCTTTTCCTCCTATCGGGATGCAATAGCGTTTGCAATTCTGGTGCTGGTGCTGCTGGTAAAACCGACCGGGCTGTTGGGGCGTAAGATTCAGAAAAAAGTGTAAACATGGAGTCGGAGTTATAACTATGGGTGATTTTTTACAACAAATGGTGGGGCACATAAATCCCTACTACCTTCAGATTCTCGTTAATATCGGGATCGGCATAATACTGGCGCTTGGCCTGAATGTTGTTACCGGTCTGACGGGACAACTATCCCTGGGGCATGCTGCATTTATGAGTATAGGGGCTTTTACCAGTGCCCTGCTTACCATCAAGCTCGGCATGCCATTCAGCATCAACCTGATTCTTACCGGATTTATTACCGCAGCCGTTGCTGCATTGATCGGGCTGCCTATTTTGCGCCTGACCGGGGATTATCTGGCTATCTGTACTCTTGGGTTTGCCGAGATCGTCAAGGTTGTATTCCTCAATCTAGACATCACCAACAAGGCACTTGGCCTATCCGTACCCGCTGCGGTCACTTCCATTCCGATGCCGGTAGTCGTCTGGGGAGTTGTGCTTCTGACCATCATTTGCGTCACTTTCATTCATAACTCCCGCTTCGGCAGGGCGCTTATGGCTGTCAGGGGTGACGAAATTGCAGCTGAGGCGATGGGAATCAACGTAACGCTCTACAAGGTCCAGTCCTTTGCCCTCGGGGCTTTTATTGCGGGAGTCGGCGGCGGTCTCTATGCCCACTTCATGGGTTACATTAACCCGTCTGATTTCGGTTTTCTTAAATCAGTCGATATCCTCAGCATGGTCGTACTGGGTGGATTGGGTAGTATTACCGGCAGCGTTATCGGCGCAACCATACTCTCGGCCGCACCGGAGTTTTTACGCTTTATGGCCTCCTACCGCATGTTGGTCTACGGCGGACTGCTGGTCTGCATGATGATCTTCCGACCCAATGGCCTGATGGGAAATGTTAGTTTTACCGGCCTGGTACTCCGCGCGCTTGGACGTAAACCGCACCTGAAAACAGTCATGGAACAAAAAATATCCGAAACATCGAGATCCGGCAATGGCGATACTTGAATTAAATAATGTAACCATCCGCTTTGGCGGCCTCGTGGCTGTCAACGACGTTAACCTGAAGGTAGAAGAGGGGACTATCCAGGCTCTGATCGGCCCGAACGGCGCCGGCAAGAGCACGCTCTTCAACCTGATAACCGGTATTTATACCCCGACCAGCGGTTCTATCTCTTTCAAGGGGAACTCCGTCAGTGGCACGCCGACCTACAAGATAGCAGCTGCCGGAATTGGCCGCACCTTCCAGAATATCCGGCTCTTCACCGACCTTACCGTGCTGGACAATATCCTGATCGGCGCTCACAGTCGCGGGAAATGGAATCTGGCCGGTGCCCTGATGAAGTTCACCCCCTGGGTGCGCAAAGAAGAGGGTGAACTGCTTGATCTGGCCAGGGATTGCCTGCAGATGGTTGATCTTTCCTATCGTGCCTTTGAATTGGCCGGAAACCTTCCCTATGGTGAACAGCGCCGGCTTGAAATAGCACGGGCACTGGCTCTCAAACCCGATTTACTACTGCTTGATGAACCGGCAGCGGGGATGAACCCTCAGGAAAAAGCCGAGTTGATGACAATGGTAAAGCGTATCCGGGCAACCGGAATCACCGTTTTTCTGGTAGAGCATGACATGAAGTTCGTCATGGGGATTTCGGATCGGATTGCCGTGCTTGATTACGGCGAGAAGATCGCCGAAGGTTTGCCGGAAGAGATCAGACAGAACCCTAAAGTTATTGAAGCATATCTCGGAAAGGGGGCTGGCGATGCTCACGCTTGATAAACTCTACGTCAATTATGGTGCCATCAAGGCGCTGAAAAGTATTTCCTGCCATGTTGAAGAGGGTGAGATAGTTGCTCTGATCGGTGCCAACGGGGCCGGTAAAACAACCATTCTTAATGCCATTTCCGGCATAGTTCCAACGCTTTCCGGCACGGTAACCTTTCTTGGCGAAAATATAACAGCCATACCTCCTCACGAGATTGTTAAACGCGGAATTTCGCAGGTTCCAGAGGGGCGGCGTGTTTTTGCCAATATGTCCGTCCTCGAGAATCTTGAGATGGGTGCCTACATTCGCAACGACAAGGACGCAATCCTTGAGGATATAGAGAAAGTATTTGTCCGTTTCCCACGTCTGTTAGAAAGGAAAAAGCAGCTGGCTAAAACCCTCTCCGGCGGCGAACAGCAGATGCTTGCCATGGGACGTGCCCTGATGTCCCGTCCCAAGCTGCTGCTGCTTGACGAACCTTCCATGGGATTGGCACCGATGCTGGTAGCGCAGATTTTTGCCATTATTCAGGAAATCAACGCCAGCGGCACAACAATCATGCTGGTCGAGCAGAACGCCAACATGGCACTTTCCATTGCCAATCGTGCTTATGTGCTTGAAACCGGTGAAGTCGTACTGCAGGGACCTGCAGCCGAACTGGCCGCCAACCCGGATGTCCGTAAAGCGTATCTCGGTGAATAAAAGGATCTGATTTCGTGAGTAACAAACCAATCGTAAACCCCTACCTGGCGGTGCTGGTAGGGGTTTTTGCCGTTTCATTCTCCGCCCTTTTTGTCAGACTGGCAACCGCACCAGCCCTGATAATTGCCACCTATCGCCTGCTTTTCACCTTTCTGCTCCTGGCTCCCTACTCGCTCCTTCGCCACAGAAAAGATCTTTTTACAATATCATGGCAACAACGGGGTCTGGCAGCAGCCAGCGGCCTCTGCCTGGCTCTGCACTTAGTCACCTGGTTCATCTCGCTTCGCTATACCAGCGTTGCCAGTTCGGTGGTTCTGGTGACCACACAGCCGGTTTTTGTCGTCATCGGATCCTGGATCTTTTTCAGGGAGCGGATAAGCAGATTGGCCATGCTTGGCGGCGCGTTGGCACTGTTTGGCAGTTTCATAATCGGTGCCGCCGATTTTCAGATCGGCAAGGAAGCTTTTTTTGGAGACCTGCTGGCACTCGCGGCTGCAATTATGGTCTCCGGATATCTCCTGATCGGCCGACGTATGCGCGGAAACATTTCGCTGCCGGTCTACACCTTCTACACCTATGGAAGCAGCGCAGCAGCACTGATCATTGCCAGTATTGCGACCAGCACCCCTTTTGCTCCTTACTCTGCACGCGACTGGGTTCTTTTTCTGGCGCTGGCAATAGTCTGCACCGTCATTGGCCACACAGTCTTCAATTGGGTATTGCGCTATGTCCAGGCCTCAGTTGTGTCAGTCAGCGTGCTAGGTGAGCCGTTAGGGGCCATTCTGTGGGCTTCGGTCTTTTTAAGTGAATATCCGACGCTGCGCCAGACGATCGGAGCCTGTTTCATCTTTGGCGGCCTGTTTATCTTTACCCGATTTTCAGCTCAGCAAGCGAAAAACGTTGTTCTTGCCGATTCAAACGTAAACCTATAAACGGCATTTGATCCGCAGCCAAAAGTAGGCGCATCTAAGCGAAACCGCAGATTAACGCAGATAAAACCAATCGTTATTTAAAAAGCAGGCTCGCATTTTTTTAAAATCAGTATTTGCTTCAAGTTATTATCTTGTCTGCGTCCATCTGCGGATAACCGTTTATTGGTTAATAGGGGAGTTAAGCATGCCGGAAAAAGCTGTTCACAAAGAGGAAGCTGCAGCCGGGCTTGGATATGGCATTATGGCGTATCTGATCTGGGGGTTTTTCCCGGTCTACTTTAAAGCGCTGGCAACGGTGCCGCCTATCCAGGTGGTATGTCACCGGATCGTCTGGTCGGTACTGTTTCTCTGGATAATCATCGGCTGGCGCGGCAAATGGCGGGATCTTCTGGATGCATTCCGTAACCGGAAGGCTTTGGCACTTCTGATTTTCTCAGCCCTGCTGATTGCCACAAACTGGCTGGTTTTTATTGTCGCAGTTGGACATGCCCAGGTCATCCAGTCCAGTCTCGGCTATTTTATGACCCCGTTTATCAGCGTGCTGCTCGGGGTAATTTTTCTTCAGGAACGTCTGCGCCGTCTGCAACTGGTAAGTCTGCTACTGGCGGCAATCGGTGTACTGCTGTTGACGATTCAACACGGCCAGGTTCCATGGGTGGCGATCATACTGGCACTTACCTTCGGCTCGTATGGCCTGGTGCGCAAGATTGTGGCGGTTGATTCCCTCACCGGGCTGACGGTCGAGACGCTGCTGCTCGGTCCTATTGCACTCAGCTATCTTATCTTTGTATTCTGGAAGGGAAGCAACGCTTTTCCGGTTCAAGGGACACAGACTTCAACATTACTTGCACTATCCGGCGTTGCGACCGCCGTACCGCTGCTGCTCTTTGCCTCCGCCGCCCGTCGCCTCCGCCTTGCCACGATCGGTTTTCTGCAGTACATCACCCCTACCCTTCATTTCCTGTTGGCTGTTCTACTCTACAAGGAACCGTTCACACACGCTCATCTGGCCAGCTTTCTGTTTATCTGGAGCGGTCTCTGCTTTTATTCATATGATGCTTATCGCGGAGTCATGGCGACTCGGTTTAAGTAAATCTTATGGATCATATTCCCCACGAATAAGCCCGCCAACCTGTTGCCTAACTACTTCCTGACTTTTTACTAGATAGATCTAGTAAAAATACTAGACACAGCTACTAATCTGCAATACAATTTACATATGACAACTTCATATGAACGACCATTTGTAGCGCAGCTGGAAAAACGTTTCTCAGGAGACAATCCACTTATTCAGGTGCTTGTCGGCCCACGTCAGGTTGGCAAAACTACCGGTGTGCGTCAACTCCTCGCCCGCTATCCCGGCAACAGCCATTATGCCAATGCTGACGACCTACTGATTACAGACCGCACCTGGCTAATAGAACAATGGCAAAAAGCACTGTTGCTGGGTGACGGCACTCTGTTGATCATTGATGAAGTCCAAAAGATTTCAAACTGGTCGGAAACAATTAAATCTTTATGGGACAGCAATCCAAGGAAACTTCGTGTCATCGTACTCGGCTCAAGTTCACTCCAAATCCAAACCGGACTTACGGAGAGCCTTGCAGGACGTTTTGAACTGACAAAGATTTATCATTGGACATACACAGAACTTAAGCACGCCTTTGGATATAATCTTGAACGTTTTCTTCTATTTGGCGGCTACCCAGGGTCAGTTTCATACGAAGATGATTATGACCGCTGGTATTCCTATCTGAAAGACTCGATTATTGAGTCCGTCATTGGCAAGGACATCCTCCTGAATCGTACGGTAGGCAATCCTGCTCTGTTCCGGCAAGCTTTTGAAATCCTCTGCCGATATCCTGCACAGGAAATAAGTTACACTAAGCTTTTGGGGCAGTTACAGGACAAAGGCAACACCGATCTCATCAAATACTATATTGAACTGTATGCTGGAGCGTTCCTGATTCATCCATTGGAAAAATATTCTGCAAAAGGATGGCTGACACGCTCCTCCAGCCCCAAAATACTCATTTCATGCCCTGCCCTCTACACTATGACTGAAGGGCCACGGGTGCTTGAAGACCTTGATAAACGAGGGAGAGTATTTGAACTGGCAGTTGGATCAGAAATGATGCAGCTATCGGGGGAATTATTTTACTGGCGTGAGAAAAACGCTGAAGTTGATTTCATACACCGTTATCAAGGGCGGCTCTACGCTATTGAAGTTAAATCCGGCAGGCGAAAATCGGCAAAGGGCCTTGAATCGTTCATTAAACAATTTCCAGACGCTATTCCTATAATCATTACCCCTGATAATTTCCCGCTTTTCTCGGAAGATCCAAGAAAGTTTCTTGCGGTTCTCTGAGTATTTACTCAGAGCCCTTCTGCTCCATATAGCTATTAAAGCGTCTGACGTGTGATTGTGCCACAGATCTGGCCTTTTCACTGTTATGTGATGTCACTGCGGCAACAATGTCACGCAGATCTGCAAGGTTTTCCTGCAGTAGATCCTGATTCACCGGCAGATATTTGACATAGTAGGTATGGATATTGGCGTATAAACTCTGCAGAACAGTCAGGAACAGCTGGTTACCACTCATACGGGCCAGAGCAAGATGCAGCTGCTCATCGGTGCGGATAAAAGCATCCCACCCCGAGCGCCCCTGACTGAGATGGCCTTCGCCTTCTGCCAGAAGAGACTTTAACAAAGCCACATCATCCGCGCCGGTACGCTCTGCCGCCAAAGCGGCCACGCCCCCCTCCATCTCTTCACGGAATTCGGCAAGATCTTTCAGTGACACCGCACAATTCCTGATCAACAATCCCAGATTATCACTGAGATTATCGCTGTTGATCTCGCGTACCAGAGAACCACCACTAACGCCGGTCCGGATTTCGATCAGCCCCTTCTGCTCCAGGACACGCAACGCTTCACGCAGCGTGCCGCGACTGATACCGAACTGTTCTTTCAGCTCGCGCTCGGCAGGCAGCATAGAACCGGCCTTGAGTGTCCCAGCCATAATGGATTCCTGTATCTGCTCCACAACATCCTGATACGCCTTGCTCTGTTTTACCTGTTTGAACATATTCAACCCCTTTTAAATGGTAGCACCATTGTACCATCACATGTGCCACCATACAAGATGTCTAAAGTAATATCTTGACATGCGCAACTGTTTTTGAGTTAATGGTTTAACCATTCGCAAAAAGAGCATCTGATTATGAAATACATCTGAGAGGAGCTATCATGGAACCAGCACTCAACACAAAGATCATCAATCGTGGCAGGGAGTTTTTTGCCTCCATTTCAGGCGAGAAACCGTCACTTTTCAACAAAGGGGCCTGGATGGGCAAAGTCATGGACTGGAGCATGCAGAATGAACAGTTCAAAATCCAGATGTTCCGCTTTGTTGACGCCTTCCCGTCGCTGACCACCGGCAAGCTGCTGACCGACCATATCCGCGAATATTTCGGTGAAGAAAAAGATATGCCGCCCGTTCTTCAGACCGGAGCCAAAATGGCCGGTATGCTAGGGTCTCTTGGGGGTGCAGTGTTAAACAAGGTTATCTCCGCCAACATTCAGGAGATGGCACGCCAGTTTATCGTTGGCGAAAACACCAAAGAGGCGGTCAAAAACATTGAACGGCTGCGTAAAGACGGCTTTGCCGCTGTAGTTGATGTGCTTGGCGAAGCTACGCTTACTGAACAGGAAGCTGAGGAATATGTTGCCACGTATCTGGAGGTTCTGGAGAGCCTGAAAAAGGAACAGCAGGGGTGGAAAGGTCTGCCGGGGAAAGCTGGTGATGCCGGACTCGATTGGGGTCACGCACCCAAGGTCAACGTCGCGGTAAAACCGACCGCACTGTTTGCTCTGGCCAATCCGCAGGACTTTGAAGGGTCGGTACAGGCCATGTTGAAACAACTGCGACGCATTGCCGAGCGGGTGGTTGATCTGGGCGGTTTTCTCTGTATCGATATGGAGTCCTACCGGCATAAAGGGATAATTATCGAGCTGTTCAAGCGCCTTAAGCTGGAATACCCCCATTACCCGCATATCGGCATCGTCCTGCAAGCATACCTGAAGGACAATGATCATGATGTCGCAGAGCTGCTGACCTGGGCGGAACAGCATAATACACAGATTTCGATCCGCCTGGTCAAGGGTGCTTACTGGGACTACGAGACGGTTAAGGCCAAGCAGAATGGCTGGACAATACCTGTCTGGACGGTCAAGGCCGAAAGTGATGCCGCTTTCGAGCGGCAGGCACGCATGATTCTGGAAAAACAGCATATCTGCCACTTTGCCTGTGCATCACACAACATCCGCACTATTTCCGCCGTACTGGAGACCGCAGCTGAACTGAATGTTCCGGAATCTCGATACGAATTCCAGGTACTGTACGGTATGGCTGAACCTGTCCGTAAAGGTATCCTGAAGGTTGTCGGACGTATCCGCCTCTACGCCCCATATGGCAACATGGTTCCGGGCATGGGCTATCTGGTGCGGCGTCTGTTGGAAAACACCGCAAATGAATCATTCCTGCGTCAGAGCTTTGCCGAGGATGCCCAGATCGAGCGTCTGCTGGAAGATCCGGCCGTTACTGCAGTTCGTGAACGGGCAGCAAGGTCAAACAAACCACGCAAAGTTGTAACCGGCCCTGGCGGCCTGCCGAGATTTGCCAACGAGGCGATGGTTGACTTCACGAGGCCTGACCACCGTGAAGCTTTCCCACAGGCGCTTGGCATGGTGCGAACAAAGCTGGGCAAAGACTACCCGCTCTACATCAACGGCAAGGAAATTGTCACGAAAGAGCTGTTCGACACGGTTAACCCGAACAAGCCGTCAGAACTGCTGGGCAGAATTTCACAGGCTGGCGTTGCAGATGTCGCTCTGGCAATAGCATCTGCCAAAAAAGCTTTCCCCGCCTGGCGCGACACATCACCACGTGACCGGGCAGAGTATCTGTTGAAGGGAGCCGAAGTAGCCCGCAAGCGGCTCTTTGAACTTTCGGCCTGGCAGGTACTGGAAATAGGCAAGCAGTGGGATCAAGCCTACGCAGATGTCACGGAAGCAATCGATTTTCTAGAATATTATGCCCGCGAAATGATTCGTTACGGAGAGCCTCAGCGAATTGGCAATGCACCGGGTGAAATCAACCATTATTTCTACGAGCCCAAAGGGATAGCAGCAATCATTTCACCCTGGAACTTCCCGCTCGCCATCAGCCTCGGCATGGCTGCGGCAGCAATCGTAACCGGTAACACGGTGGTCTTCAAACCATCCAACATCACCGGCATTATCGGTTGGAACCTTGTGGAAATTTTCCGGGAAGCCGGTCTGCCGGCCGGTGTTTTCAACTACATTCCTGGCAAAGGGTCTGTTATCGGCGACTATATGGTTGATCACGCCGATGTTTCCTTGATCGCCTTCACCGGTTCGGTTGAAACCGGCCTGCGCATTATCGACCGTGCCGCAAAGGTTTACCCGGGCCAGGCAAACGTAAAGAAAATTATCTCGGAGATGGGGGGTAAAAACGCCATCATCATCGACGACGATGCCGACCTGGATGAAGCGGTCCCTCATGTGCTTTATTCCGCTTTCGCCTTCCAGGGGCAAAAATGTTCGGCCTGTTCGCGGGTGATCGTACTTGATGCGGTTTATGACAAGTTTGTTGAACGTCTGGTCAAGGCCGCTCAGGTTTATCAGGTCGGACCATCCGAAGATCCGAAATACTCCATGGGTGCAGTATCCGATGCTTCTGCCCGAAAGAATATTCTTGATTATATTGAAGTTGGTAAGAAGGAAGGCACGCTCCTACACTCCAGTCCGGTACCGGCCGGAGAAGGTTACTGGGTCCCGCTGACGATCATCGGCGGCATCACTCCTCAGCATCGCATTGCCCAGGAAGAAATCTTCGGACCGGTGCTTGCCGTTATGAGAGCCAAAGACTTCGACCAGGCGATAGAGTGGGCCAACTCAACCCAGTTCGCTCTAACCGGCGGCATCTTCAGCCGCAGTCCGGAGCATCTCAACCAGGCGCGCCGTGAATTCAGGGTCGGCAACCTGTATATCAACCGCAACAACACCGGTGCACTGGTCGATCGCCAGCCATTCGGCGGTTCACGCATGTCCGGTGTCGGCACCAAGGCTGGCGGCCCGGATTATCTGCTGCATTTCATGGATCCGCGGGTGGTTACAGAGAACACGATGCGGCGGGGATTTGCGCCGATTGAAGAGGATGATGACTGGGTGGAATAACAGCAGGAAGAATGAATTATCATGGACGGGTCGGCTAAATGCCGACCCGTTTTTTTAGTACCATCATGAATAGTTAAAAGTCCAGCGGGCTTTTCGCCTCTTTTACCGTCCTTACCGGCACGCAGTGGGTGTAGATCATCGTCGTTTTCAGGCTGGAATGGCCAAGCAGCGTCTGAATGGTGCGGATATCGTAATTGGCTTGCAAAAGATGCGTGGCGAAAGAGTGACGGAAGGTGTGAGCGGTGACCTTCTTGGGGATTTTCGCCTTGCGGACGGCATGGTAGAGCGCACCCTGAAGCTGGGATTCGTGAAGATGATAACGGCGTCTTTGGCCGTTTTCCTCCACAATTGTCAACGACTGCTGCGGAAATACCCACTGGTACATAAACTCTTTCGGCGCCTTCGGGTATTTTTTCTCTATCTCGTCATCCAGAAACACCCCGTCATAACCATCAGCCAGATCCTGCTCATGCAGTCTTGCCACCTTTTCAATCTGAACCTTCAGTTCCGGCGTAATCGCCTCCGGAATTGGCACGGTACGATCCTTTTTCCCCTTGCCATGCACCAACAGCTTGCCAGCTTCAAAATTAAAATCACCCACTCGGATCTGTAGCCCTTCAAACAGCCGCAGTCCGCACCCGAACAGCACTTTTACAAAGAGATTATACGGGTAGTAGAGCTGCTTCAGAATGGCGTCAATCTCAGTCATCGAGAGTACCATCGGAATGTAAAGCGATTTCTTCGCCCGAGGCACGTCTTTGAGAACACCGAACTCCCGCTTCAAGGCATGACGAAAGAGAAACAGGAGAGAATTGAAGGCCTGGTTTTGGGTCGTTGCGGCAACCTTGCACTTGACTGCCAGGTACGTCAGATATTCCTTTACGTCAGCAGTTGAAAGTTCATGCGGGGATTTGTTTTTCAGGAAACGCTGAAACTGGCGAGACCAGTGAGCATAGGTTTTCAACGTCTTGCGGGAATAGTGGCGAACTTTAATCTCGTCGGCTAGTTTATCGATGAGTTCATCCCACTCCGGAGAGCTCGATTTCTCTTGGTATCCGGCCACGAGATATTGTGATTGTCTCGGCTTGAAAGAAGTAAACGGTGCAGTTGGAGCAAATTTCTCGTTAAACACCTGATGTACTGTTTCCCGTTCTGCTACTTGGTGCAGATTACTGTTTGGCTCATCGGCAGTCTTTTCCGGTTGCCTCTCCACACTCTGCATCTCAAAATATAGTGAAATAGCATGGGCAGCCTGCTGGCACTGCGCGGGCGTCTGATTCTTGCTCCGCAGCTTTTCCAAGAACTGTTTTATCTTCTCTGACTTATCGTCAGTATCCAGATATTTGGCGTAAAAATCATAAAAATACCGCAACCATTTTTTGTAATGCTCAACGTGGGCCGGTGGTATCTCGCGGCTCAAGAGTATAGCAACGTATTCATTCATAACTGAATATGGAACAGGAATCATCTGTATCGTCTCCATTCATAACAAAACGACAGGCCCGCCTAATTACAGGATGCATCCATAGCGCTTAAATGTGACGACGTCAATAGTGTAATACTAATAAATGAGTTTCTAATTTCCTACAACCATGCTACATAAATTGCCATAAATATCTAGACATAGCGGAGTTTTAATGAAAACACGGGTAATTTTAAAGCCGGGGCAAAAAGGGACAAAGAGGCTGGTTGAGCAGTATGGCGAAGCCCTGCTTTGTGTCCGCTATCGCTATGATGCAAAAGCACACAGACAGTATAAAACGGTCGAGATTGTTGTCAGCGAAAGTCAATGGACGCCACCACCAGCCAAGTACCTGGACGGCACAATAGTTTCCCTCAAAATCGGCATAAATGAAACGTCCTTACAAAATCAGACAAGAGCAGTCGGTGGACGATGGGATAAAGAACAACGAGCTTGGCTTGTACCATACGGATGCATAGCCGGAACTAAGCTTGAAAAGCTTATAGCAGTAGAAACTTCTGCTGATGCCAAAACAGATGAAAGCTTATAGATGTATAAACCCAATGATCGGAAAAAAACACGGAAGTTTATATCAGTATAAATTTTGCATGTTTATAGATATAGAAACTTGTTTATACAACTATAAGCTTGCTTCTACATATATAAACCCGGTTCTAACCGGTGATTAACGAGTTGGAAGGAAGAAAACAATGGATATTATGAAGTTAATATTCCTTATGGCAGTAATATTTAGCAGTGGGTGTGCGACATCAACTGTGGCAGAAAAGATACACCAAAAGCGGAATAAATTAGAGAAGATTACTAGGTCCGCCCCAAAAGACGGTAGATATTTTTCCAAAGGTAGTAACAGTTGGAATGATAAGTACTTTATCGTAGGTAATTATTGCGGGATTAAAGAAGAATCAAACACTAAATATCATACGTTTCAATTCCCGGAAGTGTATGGGAATCTTACTGCAGATTATCTTGAAATCTGGTTTTCAGAAAGTAGAGATAGCAAGGTTGTGTTGAGAACTGTTGATAAAAGTGTTCATGGAGGGTGTAAAGAATTTTGTGTAAATGAATAAATCAGTTTTTTTCCAGTTTTTGCGAAACAGGTGTTTTAGTGTTAAATACCACCAAACAGCTCTTTCTCTTCATTTGAGAACATCATATCAAGGTT
>JAAXTM010000004.1 GCA_013336525.1 Geobacteraceae bacterium
GGAACTGATCGACGAACTTCATCTTTAGAAAAGGAGGATACGACATGACTTTTAAAAATATTATCATCGCCGCAACATTAACCCTCTCAATTGCCGCAGCCGCCTTTGCTGAAGAGCCGAAGAAAGCGCCGGCAGCTCCTGGTGCAACTCCCGCTGTAACCGCTCCGGCAGCTACTGCCCCGGCCGCACCTGGTGCTCCTGTCATCGCTGCACCTGGCGCCGCTACTCCGGCACCTGCTGCTGCACCGCCACTGACCAAGAAAAGAGAGCTGAAAGCCAATAAATTCATCACCCTCTCCATGTTCGCCGTCATCATCGGCATCACCCTCGGCGTTGTTATCTGGGCTGCCAGTCAGACCAAGACCGCTGCCGACTTCTACGCTGCCGGTGGTGGTATCACCGGAACTCAGAACGGTTGGGCAATCGCCGGTGACTATATGTCGGCTGCGTCGTTTCTGGGTATTTCCGGCCTTATCTCATTGTACGGCTATGATGGTTTCATGTACTCCGTCGGCTGGCTGGTTGCGTACATCACCGTTCTCCTGATTGTAGCCGAGCCGTGCCGTAACGCCGGTAAGTACACCCTGGGGGATATTCTCTCCTTCCGTACCGATCCTAAACCGGTTCGCGCCGTAGCCGCTATCTCGACCGTAGCTGTTTCCACCTTCTACCTGACCGCCCAGATGGTCGGTGCAGGCAAGCTGATGGCTCTCCTCGTTGGTGTACCTTACAAAACCGCCATCATCGGCGTTGGTATCCTGATGGTAGGTTACGTCGTCTTTGGCGGCATGACCGCCACAACCTGGGTACAGATCATCAAGGCCGGCCTCCTTATGTCAGGCGCCGCACTGCTTTCGATCCTGGTTCTGGCCAAAGCCGGCTTCAACCCGATCTACTTCTTTGAAACCATTGTCAACAACCCTGACATTCAGGACCATGTGTCCAAGCTTGTTTTGAAAGACGGGATCGTACTTAACGGTATTGATGCCGGTCAGCGTTTCCTTGAGCCTGGCCTGTTCCTGAAATCGCCACTCGACCAGATCTCCCTCGGTATGGCTCTTGTTCTGGGTACTGCCGGTATGCCGCACATCCTGATGCGTTTCTTCACTGTTCCTACCGCACAGGCTGCACGTAAATCAGTTATCATCGCCATGTTCATCATCGGCGGTTTCTACGTCCTGACAACCCTGCTCGGTTTCGGCGCTGCCGTTAACCTGACACCACAGGGGATCATCTCGGTTGACCCGGGCGGCAACATGGCTACCCTGATGCTGGCTCAGCAGCTGGGTGCTGATATCGCACCGATCATGGGTGATATTTTCCTGGCGTTCCTCTGTTCAGTTGCTTTTGCTACCATTCTGGCCGTTGTTTCCGGTCTGGTTCTGGCTGCATCCGCCGCTATCGCTCACGATATCTGGGTTAACGTCGTCAAGGACGGCCATGCCGACCAGCATGAGCAGGTTATGGCTGCCCGTATCACTTCACTGGTAGTCGGTGTTGTCGGTATTATCATCGGCCTGATGGCTGAAAAAGCCAACGTTGCCCATCTGGTTGCTCTGGCCTTCGCCGTTGCTTCTTCCGGCAACCTGCCGGTTGTTGTGTTGTCACTGTTCTGGCGCAAGTTCAACACCGCCGGTGTTATCTCCGGTCTGGTTGTTGGTACAATTGCTTCTATCGGCCTGGTTATGGTTTCCCCTAACATGACTTATCCGAAGATTGTTGCAAAGGGTGCCGAGAAGATCATCGTCGCTATGGAGAAGAAGCAGGCCTCTGGTCAGGTACTGACAGAGAAAGATATCAAAGCTGTTGAGAAAGCACAGAAAGATGTACTTGGCAAAGACGGCAAATCCATGATGGGTCTGAGTGAGCCGCTCTTCAAACTCAAAAACCCGGGCATCCTTTCTATTCCGATCGGCTTCATTGCCGCGATACTGGGCACACTCCTGTTCCCCAACCGTCGTGCTGAAGAGATGTTTGACGAGGTTTATGTCCGTCAGAATACCGGTCTCGGCATGGCCAAGGCTATCGATCATTAATAAGTTAGAAACGGTTTTCTGCAAGAAGGCAGAAAACCGTTTCGTTAACGCACTTATGCCGATTCTGGCATGATGCTTTAAATTTCTGTTGATTGTGTTACATTGGGGATGGCTTCGGCCATCCCCTTTTTTTGTTCATTATGGACATAGACTTGAATTGAAAGAGGACCTTTCATGGAAAAGGTTTCAATTGCCACTACTGATGGATATGAACTTATAAGCCTGAGAAAAGCTGTAATCAAGCTGCTTGAACCGATTGGCGGCATATCGGCTTTTATCAGCAGCGGTGAGCGGGTTTTGCTTAAGCCGAACCTGTTATCCGCAAAAGAGCCGGACAAAGCGGTTACAACACATCCGGCCATAGTGCGGGTAGTAGCAGAGCTTGTAAGTGAAGCGGGAGGGATCGTACTGATAGGTGACAGCCCCGGCATAGGTGGTTTTTCGCGTGTTGCCGAGAAAAGCGGCATTTATGATGCGGCTCGTGACAGTGGTGCATCACTGATTGAATTCAAAGAGGGCGTAGATTTGCAAGGGAATGGTACATTCCGCTCCATCCGACTTGCCAGGGCATATTATGAGGCAGATAAGATAATCAACCTTCCCAAGCTGAAAACACATGAAATGATGACGATGACCTGTGCAGTCAAAAACCTGTTCGGGGCTGTGGTCGGAACAGAGAAAGCTGGGTGGCATCTTAAGGCCGGCCGTTCACAGCAACTGTTTGCCAGGCTGCTGCTTGAAATATATCTGCTTAAAAAACCGGTTTTGAATATTGTTGATGCAATCACAGCAATGGAGGGAAACGGCCCTGGGAGTGGAGATCCGATTAAGCTGGGACTTTTGATCGCAGGAGCAAATCCGGTAGCGGTTGACGTGACCGCAGGGAGGCTGGCAGGAATACCTGCCGAACTGTTACATATTGAGCTTGAAGCGATCAGCATGGGACTTCCGGGTGCAATAATGGGAGACATTATACTCTGTGGTACACCGATTGAATCTATTCCTAAAATCCGTTTTAAACTACCTGCCGGCCTGGATGTTCAATTCGGGCTGCCATCATTCCTTACAAAAGCGCTTAAAAGTCATCTAACCTCTTATCCGGCAGCAGATCATGAAGCCTGTGTCCTATGCGGTATTTGCCGGGATGCCTGCCCGCCGGGAGCGATCACTATACAAAACAGCGCGCTGTCGGTTGACAATGCGCGCTGTATTCGTTGCTGGTGCTGTCGTGAACTCTGCCCACTTGACGCTATGCAGGTCAGGAGGGGGCTGTTACTCAGAACCCTTTTGCTGTTATCCAGAAATAAAAATGGTCTATGACTCTTCCTCTTCGCCGAGAGGGATTTCACGGTAGGCACGTTCCTCTTCAACACGTTTGGTTTGAGCCTGGAGCTTTTCAAGATCAGACTTGCATTTTACGCAATGGCGGGTGAAAGGCATAGCTTTAAGTCTGCCAAGAGGGATGTCTTCATCACACTCTTCACAAATACCATATTCACCTTCATCAATACGTAGCAGTGATTCATCGATACTGTGTATCTTTTCACGTTCTCTGTCACCAAGTATCAGGCCCAATTCCCGGTCGCGCTCAGAAGATGCCTGATCATATATATCACCACCCGGTTCGATTGCTGCGACCGCTTCAGTACCATTCTTGACAGATTTCCTGATCTCACGGAGAGTCTCTTCCTTCAACTTCTCAAGAATCAGCCTGATTTCCTGCCACTTTTGATCTTGAGGCTTGTCCGGCACCGATTGTGTAACGGCATGCTTAACAACAGGTTCAACTGCAGCGTCTAGTTTTGGGGCAGTACTCTTTGCTACTTTTGGTGCAACATCCGTTTTAGGCTCTGGAATAGTCGGAGATTGCGGCTTTACTTTTGAATCAGCCTTCGCTGGTTTTAAATCTTTTGATGTCGATAGATCCTGCTGTGCGACGGTCGCACTCTTTGACTTGGCAACACTCTTTTTCTCTGGTGCCGCTTCGGGTGATTTCACTTTCGGCGCGGACTCTTTTGTTACATTGTGTGTTTTCGCCATAATTTTATTATCTCCGCGTGCTGGATAGTAGTTGTGTGACCTTAAAAAACGGCGGCAAAATATCACAGAAAACGAACTATTTGTCAAGCACTCTATTCCGGCTCTTTCTTACATAAATCATATATACACAATGTAGATATTTCCGGGTAAGTATAACAAGATGGTTTATTCCACCAAGGGTTGAGGGTAAAATATAAAAAGACCACACCAGAAGGCCTCTGGTGTGGTCAGATGTTTTGATATAAGTCCGTTATTATTTAACTACAACAAACTCGGCACGCCTGTTTTTAGCCCAGGCCGCTTCATCATTACCATTGACTGCCGGCTTTTCTTTGCCATAGCTGATAATGGAGAGGTTTTCGGCCTTAACGCCAAGAGTTGTCAAATACTTCTGAACTGATTTGGCGCGATGCTCGCCCAGTGCCAGGTTGTATTCAGCGGAACCACGCTCGTCACAGTGACCTGCAATCTGGATTTTGGCGCCTGGCATAGACTTGAGAATTAGTTCAGCGTTTTTGGAGAGAACATCACGAGCATCCTGACGGAGATCTGATTTGTCAAAATCAAAATAAACGGTTTCGAACCTGCTTACTGATTCGGCTGGCTGCTGGGCTACCGGAGTCGCCATCGGCACAGCAACCTCCTGTACCGGCTTTACCTCTTCAACCGGCTTGGCCTGCTCAATCGGTTTTGCCTGTTCAACCGGCTTGGCCTGTTCAACCGCAGCAACTGGAACAATGGCCTCTTCCTTTTTCACAGCTTCTTTGTTAGCACAACCACCGGCAAGTAAGGCAGCTATACTGATTCCTGTCAAAAATGCTACCATGCTCTTCTTCATACTAAGCTCCTGTCCAGCATAAAATGAGGCAAAATGCCTTGAAAAATCGTTTCAATTAGTAATTATACATAACGGTTTTGGCATTGCAACAGGTAATGAGAATATTCTGCGGCATAATTATTTACATCAAGATCAATGTGCTGACCAGACTGGTTGGAAGTAACTCATTTTCCCTTGAGTAACCCTTGTCTGCCCGGACCCATCAGCTCGCATGACATATAAACCGTTTCCACTGTTCCGTTTCGAGCTGAAACATATAAATCGAGCATCTGCAGACCAGGATGGATTTTCATTATTGCCATCATAAGTGAGTTGAGTATCAGAAGAGCCATCGGCAGCGACGGTGAAAATATTGAAGCCCCCATCGGTCATGCGCGAATAAGCGATTTTATCACCCTTTGGTGACCAGCGCGGGTTGACATTATAGTTACCGTTGGTTGTCAGGCGCCTGACGTTGCTTCCATCAACATTCATAACAAATATTTGCGGTTTACCAAGACGATCTGATACAAAAGCAATTTGTTTGCCATTGGGCGACCAGGCGGGATAGAGATCAAGAGCCGGATTAATGGTCAAGCGGGTCGGGTGACTGCCGTCTTTGTCAAGAGTATAAATCTCTGCATCGCCATCCTTGCTGAGTGATAGAGCAATTTTGCTGCCGTCAGGTGACCAGATGCCGGTAATATTAAGTCCTTTGCGATTAGAGAGGGCGACTTCTGCCGGATTGGACAGTGAGCGCCGATATAAATCCGGGTTACCGCGCTTGTATGACGTAAATATAATTTCGCGACCATCTGGAGAAAAATCCGGATTCAGGTTGATAGAGCCATTTTTAGTCAAGGGAAGCGGATTATTGCCATCCCAATCCATAACATATATTTCCTTATTGCCGGTTTGCGCCGACACATAAGCGATTCTGGTAGTAAAAGCACCCTTTTCCCCGGTAATCACACGTAGAATTTCATCAGCAAACGAATGACTGAAACGACGCATATCCTTGGCTGCTCCGAGATAACGCTTTGCGGTAAGCATCTTGCGATTGATGACATCGAAAAGGCGAAACTCGACCGTCAGCCGTTCGCCTTTAAGGCTATATTCACTCCGGACCAGCAAATCAAACCCGTCACTCAACCATGGTACAAAATCTACATCAACAAGTGATAAATTCCCCGTGACTGATTGTCGCGAACGACCTTCTGCCTTGACTACACCGGACATATTCATGTCAAAAGCAATTATGTCTGAAACCAGTTTGGCTGTTTCCAGATTAGCAGGTAAATCAAGCGGACGAGGGGAGTCTATAGCCAACCTCAGCTGACGATTACCTGGAGCCGTGACTTCAATATAATCTGGCTGGGCGCACAGAACGGCTGGCAACAAAATGAGGAGAAGAACAAACAACAGTATTTTCATGGCACTACCATCTATTTTATCGTGACACACCGTTAGAGATCCCCTTCGGTTTGAAAAGAAAACCATTTTCAAAAACTGCATGATTCGGTGGTGCAGTAAACTTGTCGCTTGCCAGGTCGATCGCCCTCCGCACAGCCAGTTCAAAAGCCGCATCACCGCTGCTACGTTCGATCTTCATCCTCAGAAGTTTGCCGTCACCCGAAATAGTAAGCCGCACTGCCACTTCCGGGTTTCTGGTTGTGGAGTAGCTCGTCACTTTCAGAGCATCTTCAAGTCGTGACTTGACGAAATCCCCATAGCGACTGCCAGACTCGGTGCCGTCAGCTCCGGGCGCACCTGTTTTCGGGCTTCCGCCGGCTTTCACCTTGCTTCGCAGCTTTTCAAGAACGGCTTCTTCACGCCGGTTCTCGCTGTTCCTCTCGATTTTTGCCATCCTTTCGGCAAATGCGGATTCACTCTCTGCCGATTCTTGTGGAGCCGCTGGCTTTATGAACTTGGTGCCGACCTTTGGGGCGGGCCTTGACGGGGAAGGTTCCACCATTGGAGGGGCTTGTGCAGGAGTAGGTGCTGATTCGGCATCACCCGGCTTTTGTGCGGAACTGCCGGAAAGGGGATCAACAACAGGAAGGTTAACCACATCAACATAATATGTTTCCTGAATTGCCATTTGTGGCGAATATAGCTGGCCCCACCATACCCACAACAAAAAAACCGCCAGATGAATGACGGCCGAAGCTATGAAACTGACACCTATGCCGGTGTCAATTCTCGACGGTTTGGAGTTCATTACTTTGCAGCCGGTTCCGTCACCATGCCGAGGCGCTCTATGCCGGCCCCTTTGATGTCAGCCATGGTTCGTACAACCTCACCGTACGGTACACCGGCGTCAGCCTTCAAAAACACCTCTTTTTTTGCCCTGGTAGAAACCATTGTTGAGAGACGCGTACGAAGTTCTCCAGCCGGAACTTCATCTTTGTCGATAAAAACCTTGTTGTTCTTGTCAACTGAGACAACGATTGATTCTTCGGCAGGAGTCATGGCCTTTGTCTCTGCTTTTGGAAGGTTGACCTGCACCCCCTGCTGCATCATCGGGGCGGTCACCATAAAGATAACCAGCAGCACCAACATGACATCTACCAGCGGAGTGACGTTGATCTCAGCCATCACAGCACGATTGTTGTTATGTCCTCCCATAGCCATGGCCTATTTCCCCGCTATATTTCGCTGTACGATATTGAGAAATTCAGTGGTGAAGCTGTCCATTTCGTTAATTAGTACGCGAATTTTATGTTGGAAGTGGTTGTAAGCCATGACAGCCGGAATGGCAGCAACCAGGCCGATAGCAGTGGCGATAAGCGCCTCTGCAATGCCAGGAGCAACAACGGCCAGTGAAGCTGAACCGGTTTTGCCAATACCCTCAAAGGCGGTCATAATGCCCCATACGGTGCCGAACAGGCCAATAAAGGGTGATGTGGATCCGGTTGTAGCGAGGAATGTCAGATATTTTTCAAGCCGTGTTATCTCTGAGTTAGTTGCACGTCTCAAGGCACGTGAGACATTTTCGACTCCCCCCAAATCAGTACTGAGGGCGCTGCCGTCGCTTTTGCTGTCGGTCTCGACAACTTTTTTCAACTCGTTGTACCCCTCGTTAAATAAAACAGTCAGAGGAGAGTTGGCAAAACGGTCAACCTGAGATGCAATTGCATCAAACCGCTTTGATTTCCAGAAAAAATCCATAAAGCGTTCAGATTCGTTCTTTGCACGTTGGACCTGAAAAAATTTAAACAGGATGATGCCCCAGGAAACTACCGAGAATGAGAGCAGGAGCAACATGACAAGTTTAACAATAATACCGGCGCCGAGGATTATGGCCACGGAGAATACCTCCAAATGGGTTAGAAACCAGAAAAACGTAGTACTTTCAAACAGTCAAGTCAAGACAAAACAGATTCAACGGCTTCGGCTCTTCAGTGCTGCGCCAGTCTTGCGACAACATGGTCAAGAATTGATCCGGCCAACTGGTCCTTTGACATCAACCCACACGGAGTACTGCTGCCATCCTTGAAAAACAGCAGTGCCCGGTTTGTATCAACATTGAAGCCGGCATCAGCCTGGCTGACGTCATTGGCAACGATCATATCCAGATTTTTTTCCTTCAATTTCTTTGTCGCATTTTCAGCCAGAGCATCAGTCTCAGCGGCAAATCCGACCAGAAACGGGCGCGGCTTTAAGCCGTTATCCAGAGCACCCAGTCCAGCCAGAATATCAGGGTTTTTAATCATCTCTATCGTTGCTGAATCAGCACTCTTCTTGATTTTTGTAAGGTTTCTAGTCAGAGGCCGATAGTCTGCTACCGCAGCGGCCTTGATTACCACATGGCATTCAGATACGTGTGCCATAACTGCATTCTGCATTTCAAGGGCGCTTGTTACCTCAATAATATCGACGCCACCCGGTTTGATCAGAGACGTAGGCCCGCTGATCAAAATCACCTTAGCGCCACGACAATGGGCAGTGCGTGCCAGAGCATATCCCATCTTTCCCGAGGAGTGGTTGCTTATATAACGAACCGGGTCTATCTCCTCACGTGTCGGCCCGGCAGTAATAAGAATCGTTCTGCCAGCCAGATCCTTTTCGGTCAGAGCAGCAAGAGCAGCCTCAAAGATAGTTTCCGGCGCAGCCAGTTTTCCTTCTCCTTGCCACCCACATGCCAGGCTGCCGCAGACCGGAGCCTCAAACAGATAACCCAGGCGGCGGAGTTTTTCCTCATTTTCCTGATAAATCGGGTTGGTGAACATATTGACGTTCATCGCAGGGGCGAATAAAACCGGGGCTTTGGTGGCCATGACCGTTGTGGTGAGCATGTCGTCTGCGATGCCGTTGGCTATTTTACCGATAATATTGGCCGTTGCTGGTGCAATGATGAATAGATCTGCCCGGTCAGCAAGTGAGATGTGCCCGATTTCCCGTTCAGCGATCAGGTTAAACAACTCCGTATGGACCGGGTTCGATGAAAGAGTTTGAAAGGTAAGCGGAGCGACGAATTCCTGGGCGGCACGGGTCATGATAACGTGGACATCTGCCCCCGATTTAGTCAAAAGCCTTAGCAGCTCAATTGCTTTGTAAGCGGCAATACCGCCACAAACACCCAGAATTATTTTTTTATTCCTTAGCATATGAAGTTCCGCCTCAGAAATATGGATTGCAGCGTTTTTCGTGTCCGATGGTTGTCTGCGGTCCATGCCCTGGATAGGCAATCACATCGTCCGGTAAGACAAAGAGCTTGGTACGTATTGACTCCAAAAGCTGCTCATGTGACCCACCAGGCAGGTCGGTTCGTCCGATTGAATCGGCAAAGAGTGTGTCACCGGTGATGACTTTGCGCTCGTCCTCAAAATAGAGACTGCACCCCCCCAGAGTGTGGCCTGGAGTATGGAGAACTTTTAGACGACAAGTGCCAAAGAAAACATCCATCCCGTCAACCAGATAGGCATCTGCTTCCGGCGAGTTTTCTCCCTGCAGGCCGTATTTACTGGCAACCTCGGCAGACCTGCTCAACATGGGTGCATCCGCCTGATGGATCAGAAGACGTGCGCCAAAGGCTGCCAAAGCTTGACGGTTCCCTCCAAGGTGGTCAAAATGACCGTGCGTGTTTATTATCGTGTGGATCTTCAGCCCGTACTGTTCCACAAAGCGGATAATCTGCTCTACATCGCCGCCAGGATCGACAACAATACCTTCATGGCTCTGCTCGCAAGCAACAATATAACAGTTTACAGACAGCGGACCTACGGCAATTGATTCAAATATCATAATCACTCTCTTGTTATATGCGATTCCGGGATAAACTCAGCCGGATAAATCTAAATCGACTCACTGTTTATTGACAACCACCGCTAACATGTTACACTGTCACTCGCCTCACCCAGCAACGTTTGCCGGAGAATAAACAAATGAAAATAGTCGTTGTAGAAACAGAAAACTGTATAAGCTGCGGCCTGTGCATTTCAACCTGTCCCTCTGTATTCAGATTTGATAACAGTGGCAAGTCCGAGTGTTTTGATCCTGCCGGAGCTACCGAAGTCGAGATCCAGAGTGCTATTGATGGCTGTCCAGTCCAGTGCATACGCTGGACATAAATAAAATATAAGGAGCTATAAACTATGGAACGTTGGATCTGTACAATCTGTCAGTATGTCTACGACCCCGCCGTTGGCGATCCAGATCGCGACATTGCACCAGGGACATCATTTGAGGATCTGCCTGAAGACTGGTGCTGCCCACTCTGTGGTGCAGGCAAGGATGTCTTCGAAAAAGAATAAAAGAAACGGGGGCGGGCTTTCGGGCCCGCCCCACTGATTCCGTTGTATTATTTTTTATCTACGTTCTTAATAATATCCACCACCGTTTCACCTGCCACTATTTTTACCCGCCATACCAGGCCGCACGCCCCGCACTCTTTAACCGGCGAATGTTCAGCCGAAAAGCCGTCTGAATGCATATCGATATCAACTTCCGTCCGACTACCGCAATTCGGGCATTTCATGGTGTTACCTCCGTAATATCTAATAATCTGACTATGCCAACTCCGGCAAAATAGTTGTAATCGCGCAGAAAAGCTCATCCAGATCGACACGAGTCATGTCACCCATGTGGGCGATACGGAACGTTTCCCCTTTAATCTTGCCGTAGCCATCATCAAATGCAAAGCCTGCTTCACCCAGATTCTTTTTCAGGGAGGCGAGATCAATCGCGCGGCTGTTGCGGCTGCAGGTTAATGTTTGTGAACGGTAAGGTGCGGCTGGAAATGATTCGAAGCCTCGATCCAGCAACCAACCGCGTACATAGCCGGCAAGATCATTGTGCCGTGCCCAACGGTTCTCAAGTCCTTCAGAAAACATGCGCTGCAGTTGACAGTCAAGCGCATAGATCAGAGAAATACAGGGGGTTGAAGGAGTGTTGTTCTTGGCATCATTGGCGGCAAACTCTATGTAATCGAAATAATAGCCGCGTCCTTCCATGCCGGCCGCCCGCTGAAGTGCCTTTTCGCTGGCCGTGAAGACGGCCAAGCCTGGCGGGAGGGCCAAAGCTTTTTGCACTCCAAAGATACAGCTGTCGATACCGAGCTCATCAACCGGGATCTTGAGGGCGCTCATAGACGAAACCGTATCTACAATAAACATAACTTCAGGGAATTTGCGCATGACTTCAGAAATCTCGGGCAGAGGGGACATGACACCTGTGGAGGTCTCATTATGGATCATGGTCATACTATCGTATTTTCCAGTAGCAAGAGTTTTTTCAACAACCTCGGCTGTGACCGGAGTACCCCAGTCAAAGCGGATGGCGTCAGCCTCCTTGCCGCAGCGTAATGTTACATCGTGCCACTTGTCTGAAAAAGCACCATTGCAGAAATTGGCGCAGCGTTTTCCGACCAGATTTCGGACTGCCCCCTCCATAACACCGAATGCGCTCGAAGTAGCCAGAAAGACTTTATCTGTAGTAAACAACATTTTTTTCAAACCGGAGGTGACTCGGCCGTGCAACTCACCATACTCTTTCATGCGATGGCCTATCATTGGCGCAGACATCGCTTTCAGAATATCGGGGTGGACCTCAACCGGTCCAGGAATAAACAGTTTTTTGTGCATGGTTCTAAGCTCCGGCACTTGGAAATAGTGGTTACTTTGTCAAGAGATGAAGCTAACAAATGGATGGAATAAAGTCAAGATTCAGCAAGATGTGTTGAAAATGAGCAATCCGGACAACTTATGTAAAACTATTTTGGGGGTTATGTATTCAATTATCTGTAATAATCTGTTGACAATATCTCTTATCGCTCTTAAAAGTAAGGGTCTTTAAATTTAATCAGTTTCAAGGGGGAATTTCGATGAATGGGCGGATTATAACCTTATTTGCAGCGGCTATTGTCATGCTGATGACAATCCCAGTGCAGGCCAAGGACTTCAGGTTCAACTTCAAAAACGCTCCAAGCGTTATCTTCAGCCACGATGCGCACCTTAGCAAAAACAAGGGGTGCAAGGCTTGCCACAGTGCAATTTTCGATCTTTCCAAGAAGCGTTCCTTTTCAATGGCTGAAATGGAGCGCGGTCTTTCCTGCGGCGCCTGCCACAACGGCAAAAAGGCTTTTAGCGTTGCTACGGAAAAAGACTGTAACAAGTGCCATCGCGGCACTCCCAGTGCTATTACCTATCGCATCCCAGCCGGTAATGCCATGTTCAGCCATGATTCTCATGTCAACGGCAGAGGATTTGGCTGCAAGAGCTGCCACAGTTCTGGACCAATGCGACGTGGTGTCACCATGGCTGACATGGAAAAAGGCAAGTCCTGCGGCGCCTGCCATAACGGTAAAAAAGCTTTTACTGCAGCAGCAAATTGTGGCTCCTGTCACAGCAGCTTGACCACCAAGACTCTGAAGTACAAGTCAAAACCTGTAAATGATGCTGTCTTCAGTCATGATTTTCATACACAGGCATATAAGTGTGGCGAATGTCATACCAAAAAATTTGACTACCGCCAAGGTTCACGCAAAACGACCATGGCAGCTATGGAAAAGGGAAAATCATGTGGCATATGCCATGACGGCAAGACCGCTTTTGCCGCTTCCGGTGACTGCAATAAATGCCACACCGGCTATAAGCCTGCCAACCTGATCTTTAAGAACAGCGGCGGGACGGTTGTCGGTTACTTCAGCCATGACTTTCACACATCTGTCTACAAATGCAACGACTGTCACACCAAAAACTTCCCATACGGTGGCGGCAAGCGGATGACCATGGCTGACATGGGCCAGGGTAAGTCCTGTGGTGCCTGCCATGACGGCAATACGGCCTTCTCCGTAAAGTCAAATTGCGCGAAGTGTCACAAGAAGCCGTAATACAGGTTTGCGTATAAACTAACAGAAAAGGCGCTGTCTATAACGGGCAGCGCCTTTTCTGTATATGTATGCTGTGGAGGCTTGTTGCCTGGTTAAAACAGTATTTTCAACACTGGCCATTTCAACATTAATATTTCACCCTTGAGAGCTTTACCCCCCCTAACAAGCTGCAGCAATTAACTCCAGTACGAGATTCTTCCTTCTACCTGAAAACCTCATCCAGTAAGCGCTATTCACTTCAACCAAGTAGTATAATCACAGAATATATTTAACCGGATTCAATGCTGTGCAGTATGACCCTAATTAAAGGCGCGCTCAAGAACGACTATCCTCAAGCCTGTTGTATTTGTTTTATTTGTGTTGCACCAGTGGTAATGCAACACAAAATAACCCGTAAATCCAAAAGCTTACAGAGTCGGTGTTTTGCTGGACCGTTGTGTTGCATTTGAAACAGGCGCTATATCCAACACAGACATAAAATACCTGTCTGAGCACAACATGCTGTTTTTACACGGTTTAAAGTTATTTTAAGCGTCCGGTTAAAACTGGCACGCTTGTTGGAATGTAAAACGATAGAAACGATGCACAGCGGAGGATTAAAATGGGTTCCGGGAAAGTTGCAATACCATATTATGGGAGTCTATACCGCGCTAGAGTAGGTTATGAACGGGTCTACTTTATTGTAAAGAATGGGCATGCAAAAGATAAAGATTTAGATGTAAGCATCTGTGTATGGGACAACAAATCTGAGCCGACATTAACCGCATGGCTCGAACATAATGGCATAGAAAATCTTGTTTGCAGAGAAGAACCGGGGAAAAGCATTAAGGATGCAATAACCGGTTTAGGCATCAATGTAATTAATGGGTCTGACAATCATGCTTCCAGATTAATGAACAGCTTGCTCGTGTAACTAAATTATTGCAGTCAAAAACAACTAAAAAGGAGACGTATCATGAAAGCAAAAAGCAATTACTCAAGTCTGGTAGAAGAAACAGTAGCAAAGGGATCAATTGCTGGAATCGCAGTAGTAACTGTTTTTGTCGGGTCTTTTTTCATCTGGTCAGCCACCTGCCTGGGTGGTGCAGTTGTAAGTCTGTTGAACTAATTCTATTTTTATAAACACAACTATAAGGGGGTATCACAATGAAAGCAAAAAGTAGCTATTCCGATTTAGACGACAGGGCATATGTTGGCAAAGTTCTTACTGTAGCAGGTTTTTTTGCCGTAGCAGCAAGTCTTTCAGTCGCATGGCCTGCATTAAGCCACATTGGTCTCAAATTCGTAAGTTAGTTGTTCTGTGAGACAGGGGGAAGTTTTTTCTCCCTGTCTTTTTTTGCCTTTTTACATGACACACCAGATAAACGGACCAAACTGAGATAAGAGCATGGTTATACAAGAAATAATTTGCCCTGCGTGCGGAAGTTTACAGCATTACACGCTTAAAGACAATCGCCTGCAATGTGCAAACTGTCGCAAAAAATATACTTTGTCGAGCCATAGAAGCAAGCTGTCACAGCAAATACTGGAACGCATTGCGCTAAGTTTTTGCCAGATGATACCCGCAACAACAGCAGCAACCGAAATGGGAGTAAATAGCAAAACAATCCAGAAATATTACGATCTTTTACGCAGAACCGTTTCCGAAGCAAATGAAAAACAAGCTATCAATAAGTTTGGCTCAGCGACGATAGATCCAGCTCTTTTTTATAATTACACCGCCGGTAAAGGACTTGGTCCGGGTATAAAGCCTCTTTTGTGCCTTGCTAAAAAACTGGATGAGATCTCTCTTCTTTTTGTCCAGGCTGAACCATCCGGTGAGACAGCTACCGTTGCTGATACAGATGTCATTGGGTGGGTATACGCCAGGGAACAGAAATCATTTGACTCTCTGGATCTGGATCGAATCCATTTTTTATTAACTGTCGAAGATAGTACTGCTGGTGCCGCCATCCCATTTTGGGTATTTGCCAAAAAAGGGTTGGTCAAGTACCACGGCGGATTTAGAAAAAATTTTTACCTGTTTATGCGAGAAATGGAATTTCGATTTAACAATCATAACAAAGGCTCAACACAGGCGTACTTAACCAATATATTGCAGGGTGATCTAAACAATACAGAAACAGGAGATGACAATGTACAGGTTTAATCTAGGATTCATACTTTTAGTGTTTGTTTTTATGCTTAGCCCGATTACAAGCTTCGCGGAAAAAGGGCTGGCTGCAGATCCAATGGATTGCCTCGGCTGCCATGGCGATAAAATCTCAGCAGCTAGTTTTGGTGCTTCACCTCATGGGAAAAATGGTTGCACAAGCTGCCATCTGGAGGGGACCAATCTTCTCCAGCATATGACCAGAAGCGTAAAGCTTGAAAAGGTTGACTGCTCTCGTTGCCACAAGAAGGAGTTCACCGAACATGCCGGCAGTGTTCATATGGAAAAAGGGGTTTCCTGTACCAGTTGTCATTCTTCCATTCATACAATTACCAGCTGGAAAAAAGATAAGAAAATGGTGATTCAAAAATGTATTGAATGCCACCAAAAGGAAAAGGGTTTTATAACTTCAGTTCACGGAAAGGCTGCTCTTGCCGGTAACAAGGATGCTGCGGACTGCAGCGACTGCCACGGACTGCATCAGATTAAAAAAGTCCAGGGGCCGGGAACTAATGAAGGTCGCATGTTTCATACTTCCGTATGCATAAAATGCCATGCGGATGAAAAGATGATGGAAAGGAACCACGTTAATCATACTGCCGTAGAAACATATCTTGAAAGCTACCACGGCAAGGGCTACCGGCTTGGCTTCCCAGAGCGTGCAGCGGGATGCACAGATTGCCATACTTCACATAACATATTATCAAAAGAAGATGCTGCTTCATCGGTCAACAGCAATAATCTCGTAAATACCTGCGCAGACTGCCACAAAAAGGCCACTGCTCTTTTTACCAAATACTATTCCCACGGCAGCCATTCGGATCGTGAAAATTACCCGATTCTATATTATACGTTCATTGCAATGACCGGGCTTCTAGTGGGAACTTTTGCCGTTTTCTGGGTGCATACTCTGCTCTGGATGTTCCGTGGTTTTGTTGAAAACAGGGAAAAACAAACCGCACTTATGGAAGGTCGAGTTCACCATATACCTGACGGCAATAAACTCTATTACCGCTTCCAGAAACGGCATATATTCCTTCACTTGTCTGTTATCATTAGCTTTTTAGGTTTGTCGCTGACTGGGCTGCCATTAAAATTCAGCGATCAGCTTTGGGCGAAGACCTTTATGTCCTTTTACGGCGGGGTCCATTATGCAGGCTTGATTCACCGCGGCTGTGCCATTCTCACCTTTTATTACTTCCTTGGCGCGCTATTTATGAGCATCGACTTCCTGTTCCTGCGCAAGGATATTAAGGGTAATTTCCTGCAAAGAATGTTCGGGCCAGATTCTCTTATGCCTAATTTCAGAGATATATTCGATGTTATTGGTATGGTCAAATGGTTCTTATTCAAAGGTGAGAAGCCGACCTTCGAGCGTTGGACGTACTGGGAAAAATTCGATTTTATCGCGGTTTTCTGGGGTATGTTTGCCATCGGCGGTTCCGGCTTGATGCTTTGGTTCCCCGAGTTCTTCGGCATGTTTTTGCCGGGCTGGGCACTGAATATTGCGACGATAATCCATTCTGACGAAGCACTTTTAGCAACCGGCTTTATTTTCACAGTCCACTTCTTCAACACACATGGCAGACCGGAAAAGTTCCCAATGGACTTTGTAATATTCAACGGTCAGATGTCAAAAGAAGAGTTCATCGAGGAACGAGGTGACCAGTGGAAAAGGCTAGAAGAGCTTGGCGTCACTGAACAGTTTGCTGTGGAAAAACCGAGCGGAGTTTTATATGACTTTTTCTTCAAAGGATTCGGTTTTGCAGCGGTCTTTACAGGATTATCGTTAGTTTTCTTCATGCTGTATGCATTTCTGTCGTAACGGATAGATATATTAACACATTTAATCATTAGTTTATTTGCGGGGGTGCCGGGCATTAATACCGGCGCCCCTGATTTTATTATTAGCTAAAACGGCTGGTTTGACTTTGTGATTAAAGAAATTCACCCATAAATATGAAAAACATATAAATGAATGTTTGATGGTGCTATCATGTTGCAAATATCTTATGCAACGCCATTAAATAAATTATCCACAAAGTATGATTAATTTATTTTTAAGGGGTTTATTGTATGGTTCAGAAATCACCTGATTTTTTCCTTTCTATAACAGCTTTCGTGCTGTACATCGCCGGCGGCATCGGTATTTTCGGCGGCATCGCTCTTGTTGCTCTGATAGGGGGGCAAGACCTGTTCGGCTGGGGAAGTGCCAAGACTATTGGCTACCTGCTGATATGTACTGGTGTTTGTTTTTCCATCATTGGAGTTCTTTTTCTCAGACTTGTCAGAAACAGGACTAATACTTTACTAAGCCAAAGATCAGCTTCAAAAGAAAATCCATGATACTGCTTAATACGGAAAATCTAGCCAACCGGACTATTGAATATGCTTAAGTTTAATAAGGAAGAGGCTGACTACCTGATGAGCTGCCGCAACATTATGGACTCGGTTGCTGACGGCGTCTTCACTGTAGATAAAAATATGCTTATAACGACCTACAACCGGGCGGCTGAAGAGATGACCGGTTATTCACACGAAGAGGCTATTGGCAAACCTTGCCATGAGATTTTTCGTACCGAAGTCTGCCAAAGTGACTGCCCTCTTAAAGAAGCGTTGAAGGAAGGTAAACCGGTTGTGAGCCGTGAAGTATATATTCTTGACAAGAATGGCACGAGGGTTCCCATTTCTGTCTGTGCTTCTGTGCTGCAAGATTCGGAAGGCAATACGATCGGTGGTGTCGAAACAATCCGCAATCTGAAGGATTTTTCAACTATTTTGGACAGTGTAGCAGATGGCGTTTTTACAGTTGATGATCAAATGGTAATATTGTCATTCAACCGGGCTGCTGAGGAGATAACCGGTTATTCCCATGATGAGGCTATTGGTAAACATTGTTACGAAATTTTCCGTTCAGAAGCCTGTACTATTGCTTGCCCTGTAAAGGAAGCCATGGCAACCGGTGTGTCCGTTCTTAACCGGGAAGTGGAAATTGTTGACAAGTCCAACAATAAAAAACCTATTTCTGTCAGTGCTTCAGTTTTAGTGGACAGTGCAGGTAAGGCGCGTGGTGGCGTTGAAACTATCCGTGACCTGTCTTTCATCCACACACTCAAGAATGAATTGCACGATAAATTCACTTTTCAAAATCTTATCAGCCGTAACCCGTCGATGAGACGTCTTTTCGATGTTATGGCCGATATCGCTTCAAGTGAGGCGACCGTATTTCTTCATGGTGAAAGCGGTACCGGTAAGGAACTTTTCGCCAGGGCAATACATGACTTAAGTCCGCGAAGAAAAGGTCCGCTGGTGATCGTTAACTGCGGTGCATTGCCGGAAACTCTTCTTGAAGCCGAAATATTCGGGGTAAGAAAGGGAGCTTATACTGGAGCCGTTGAAAACCGCCCTGGACGGCTTGAGTTATGTAATGGAGGTACCTTTTTCCTCGATGAAATTGGTGATCTGCCTCTTCAGCTACAGGTGAAACTGCTGAGGGTTTTGGAGAATAAAGAGTATCAGCCTTTGGGTGCAAAGAACCCGTTGAAGGCTGATGTCCGCTTTATTACTGCTACCCACAGGAATCTGGCGGAAATGGTGGAAGAGGGTACTTTCCGCCGAGATCTTTATTTTAGAATAAATATTGTCGAGTTAAATATTCCTCCACTTCGCGAGCGGAAAGAGGATATTCCTCTGTTGCTGGAGATCGCACTAAAAAAATTCAACACGGCATACGGGAAAAAAGTCCTGAGGGCTTCACCTGAAGTGCTTAAGATATTGTTGACCCATGATTTCCCAGGAAATGTTCGGGAATTATTGAATTTAATCGAGCAAGCAGTTATTCTCTGCAAAGGAAGTGAAATTGGGCTGGACCTTATGCCTAAGGCATTTCTGCTCGAAAGCAATGGTAAAGAGAAAGTCTCCAGGCGCCGTTCCAGTAAATCTCCTGAAGTGGAGGTATTGTGCGACGTGATTTCCAGGCACAAGGGAAACAGGACAGGAGCTGCTCAAGAGCTTGGTGTTGATCGTTCTACCTTGTGGCGTTGGGTTAAAAGTGCCGGCATTGAAGACTTTTAGTAAGCAGCCTATTCCTAACGGTTTTTGCAGAAATGATCAAGCAAACATACATAAAGTTGGGGTGATACAAAGGAGACTAAATTGGGCGTTTCTCGTGATGAATTACGCAAGTTGAGTTCACAAATTGATTATCTCTTTGATCTGGGGAAAAATGAAGAGGCTACAACATTATTAAAACAGGCACTTAACGATTCTGCAGATGATAGGGCCTACAACCTGTTCTTCCTCGGCGAAGCGGCCGGTTATCTGGAGGGGGACAGCAAAAAACAAAAGAATTATTTACTGCAAGCCTACCAGTTAGAGGAAAATGACCCTTATCTGGTAAAGAATCTGGGTGTTTACTTTCTTATTAATGATTCTGAGCGAAAGGCAATCAAGCTATTCGATAAAGCGATAGAACTGGACCCGGACGATTTTGAATCATTCAGAAACAAGGGTTTAGCTCTTTCAAACATCGGCAGAGAGAAGAAGGCTATGGAATGGTTTGCAAGAGCCATCTCCAAAAATCCTTTGGACTATGATGCAATGAGACAAACTGGTGTTTCACTTTCAAAATTGGGGAAAGACTTAGAAGCGATTGAATGGTTCAGGAAGGCCCTGCTTGTAAATGAAAACGATTATGACTCCATGAGGCAACTGGGAATATCTCTTGCCATGCTTGGTAAATATGAAACTTCAATCGATTTACTCAAGTTGGCACTATCTGTGAACCCTAACGATTTAGAGAGCAAAAGAAATCTTCGGCTTGTAATAAGAAAAATGACCGGTGAAGGAGAAACTTTCCTTTCCAAAGCACTTAATTACCTCGGCAGAAAGCTCGCTTCAGCCTGGAGACGGCTGGTTAATCAGATATTTGGCTAATCTCCAAGTTTAATGCCCTAAGTTTAGCTCCAACGAAGCGGTGTCAACAAGCTCGTTGAAATTGTTGTGATCCTTTTTTCTTCCCTCTTCGGCCAGAATCTTGTCGAGATTCTGGCTTATATCAGCTAAAGCGCTTCTCAATTGTTTTCTCGCCTCTTCAGGGTCCCCTGAATCAAAAAGGTCATTAATAATGCCCATTGTTGCATTATTTCCAGGTAATTTGAACAGGTCTGAACTTTTAGTTGAAAAAGAGAGAGAGACGCTTTCCAACCCAGTGTAACTACTTTTAGCTTTCATAAAAACCCCTGCTGTCCGAAGCAATATCCCAGACAGAGCTCATATTGTACCGGCATAAACATATTAACGATGACAAACGGCACAAAAACACAATATTTTTAAAATAAATAGAATAAAGCTTACAGACTCCTGACAAACTGAACTATGGCATTACCAAAACCTGCCGCTGACCAAGCAACAAAGCCACCAATAAAAACAACTATCCCAGCGAAAATAACGATGCTTCCCTTTGCAGTCGTACTGGCAACTATTCCCGAATAAGATTCTTTTGCTTTCATGGCGTTCTCCCTTTGTTGATATTTTTGATGACGATGTCTAATCTATATCAAGAAGAGTGCCAATTATATTAATTGCCAGCCAGGAAATAAACTGATGCAATTATAGATAGTTGCGGTTTATGCAATAAAGCAGATGAATGCATGTTGCATCTAATATGGATAGTGCAACATGCAACACTAACACTAGCAAATGGTGATAATCCATGCATATCAGCCAGTTACGCGTTGCCAATGCTATCTGCAACATTTCGTGTTGCCTTTTGCAACACAACATGTTAGGTACAACCCGCGTTAATGCGGCATCATACTGAGTCTTTACACTACTCCACATAAAGGGGATAACAGCGGTATGGCACAACAGTTTACACTAAACGAGTTGGTCTCTGGCGTGGTCAACCGGCTGAAGTCGGCCGGCATGGGTTACTACCTAATGGTCCTTATCTCAGGGCTGCTGGTATTGGCCGCCACTGGGGCAGGTCTGCATGCCATGATTATGGGGCATGAGAATTTCTACAACGTTACCCGCGAGATGCCATGGGGCATTTTGATTGCCGCGTATGTGTTCTTCGTGGTGACCTCAACCGGGCTCTGCCTGGTCTCTTCTATCGGACACGTCTTTGGCATTCAGGATTTCATGCCTATCGCCAAGCGTTCAGTTTTTCTCTCCATAGCGACGATCCTCTCAGGTTTTTTCGTTATTGCTTTTGAGATCAAGCTCCCATGGAGAATGGCTATCTACAATGTCATCTCCCCTAACCTAACCTCCAACATCTGGTGGATGGGCACACTGTACGGTATTTACCTCATGTTCATGTTTATGGAATATGTCTTCCTGAATATGAACAAACATAACCCTGCTGTGGTCTGTGGTTTTAGTGGTTCTGTTGCCGGTATCCTGGCCCACTCCAACCTGGGTGCCGTTTTCGGACTCCTTATGGGGCGCGAATTCTGGCACGGACCATATATGCCGATCTACTTCATTGCCTCTGCAATGATGACCGGTTGTGCCGTTATCATTATGTTTCATATCCTCGGCTACAAGGTCAATAATGAAAAGATGGGACCGGACATGGAGCGCTCCCTTGAGGTAACCACAAAAGTGGGTATTCTCCTGATCTGCGTAATTCTCTTCTTTACAACATGGAAGATGATCTCCGGCATAGCCGGCGAGCCTGGCGGCAAATACGAGGCGATCATGGCACTGATCAACGGTAAGTTTGCCTTTAGCTTCTGGGTATTTGAGATACTGGCCGCCATGGTGGCTCCACTGATTTTGTTTATGCTCTCGCGCGGCAAGAACTTGAAATTTATGTTACTTGCCTCGATTTCCATGATCATTGGCATCTTCGTGATGCGTTTCAATCTGGTTATGGTTGGCCAGTCGGTACCGGTCTACCTCGAGTTAGGGGTCAATGAGTACAAGCACCTCATGGATTATGTACCGTCACTCTACGAGATGATCATCACCGCTGGCGGTTTTGGCATGACAGCTCTGCTTTTCCTTCTTGGAGAAAAGATCTTTGACGGCCACAAGGTAGATGCTGACCACCACTGAGCGCACGGCGCAAACACCACCTGATACGAGGATAAAACCATGGATAACAAGATGGATTTAGATAAACACCAGAATGAAGGGATTGAGAATATTCCTATGCAGCAACGCCGGGACTTTCTCAAGATGGGGCTTGCCATAACCGGCATCTTTGCCGGTGGTTCCATGCTCTCTGTTGCCTCAACCTTTAACCGTGCACATGCTTCAGATTTTGCAAAAAAATATCCCTACAAGCCACATTACAGCATGGTTATGCGACAGGATCGCTGCATTGACTGTGAGCGCTGCATGGAAGCCTGCGTCAAGACAAATCATGTCCCGAATGTGCACGGTGCCTACCGAACCACTATCCTTGAAAAAGAGACCCCGGATGCAATTGGTGGTAAACGCGAATTCATCCCTGTTCTCTGTAATCAGTGCAACCTGCCGCAGTGCGTCAGAGTCTGCCCGACAAAGGCCACATATAAGGACAAGACGAACGGCATTGTAATGATGAAAATCCAGAACTGCATCGGCTGCCTGACCTGTCAGGAAGGCTGTCCTTATAATGCCCGCTACTTCAGCGAAGAGAAAAAGGCGGTCGATAAATGCAATTTCTGTATCGACACCCGCTTGGCTCACGGTGAAAAGCTGACTGCATGTGCTTTCGCCTGCCCTGCAGAAGTTAGGGTTTTTGGTGATCTTTCCAATCAGGAGGACCAAGTCTTCAAGCTGGTTCACCAGATCGAAAAGCAGGTATGGGTGTTGAGACCCGAAGCAGGCACGCGTCCCAACGTATTTTATACCAAGGGCTGATCAACTACACTACACACGAGGTATTTACCTATGACACTACGCACACTCGTTACATTCGCCACAGCCATTATTATGACTGCCGGTGCGGCTTTAGCAGCCACCCACGGCGGCGATATTGTTTATGAAAAGCCGGTCAAGGGGGTCATCTTCTCCCATAAGACTCACGTTGAAGACAAGGGCCTATCCTGCGATATGTGCCACAATCGTCTCTTTGAGATGGGTAAGGTAGCTCAGGAAAAAGCTGATTTTGTAATGGAATCACTTTATCAGGGGAAATATTGTGGCGCTTGCCATAACGGCTCCATGGCGTTTGCCTCAAACACCCGTTGCGCCACCTGCCATATTGGAGTCAAAGGTCAAAAGCGGCTCTCCGGCGGAGATAAACACGATAAAAAAGGGCACTAACACCGTCCTCTTAGACCAATAGTCTAGTACAGTAATGTAAAAAGCGCCTCCTGGATTCAGGGGGCGCTTTTTTTAAAAGAGATAAGTATGGCTCAATTTATCATCACGGACGCTTTATAGTTCTTCAAATGGTTCTTCATAGGCATTCTCAGGAGATTGCTCTTCAGCCTCAAGTCCTTCAGAAATCGGCTCCTGTTTCAGGTTTTCCAAAAAGAGCCGGTTCTCAAGAATAGTACGTTTAACGTCTAACAGAAGTTTATCCAGCTCTTCATTATCAGTCGGGACTATGGTCATAATTTCAGGGAGAAGTCAGCCCGTCTAAAAACCGTTCGGCATCCTTGGCTGCCATGCAACCGGTACCGGCCGAAGTGATTGCCTGGCGGTAAGTAAAGTCCTGCACGTCACCAGCGGCAAAAACACCCTTGACACTTGTAGCGGTCAGATTGCCCTCAAAACCGCCACATTTGGTGCGGATGTACCCATCCAGCATTTCCAGTTGCCCTTCAAATATGGTTGTGTTCGGTGAGTGGCCAATGGCGATAAAAATTCCGTGCAGTGCCAATTCCTTGGTAGAACCGCTCCGATGACGAATGCGCATACCGGTCACACCACTTGCGTCGCCCAGAACCTCATCAAGCTGGTGATTCCATTCAATAGTGATATTACCACCCTTTGTTTTTTCAATCAGGCGGTCCGAGAGCACTTTTTCCGCCCTGAACTCTTCACGACGATGCACAACAGTCACGTGCCTGGCAATATTTGAAAGATAGAGAGCCTCTTCAACGGCGGTGCTTCCTCCTCCTATCACCGCAACGTCCTTACCGCGATAAAAAAATCCGTCACAAGTGGCGCAGGCCGAAACACCTTTTCCCTTGAAAGCCGTTTCAGATGGAAGTCCGAGATATCTTGCTGATGCACCGGTAGCAATAATCAGGGCATCACAGCTGTAGCTACCCGAATCGCCCTGCAGTAAAAACGGTCGCTGTTTCAGATCAGCCCGCGTGATAACATCGGAAATCATTTGTGTGTTGAAGCGTTCTGCATGTAGCCGCATCCGCTCCATTAATTCCGGTCCTTCAACCCCGGCATGATCGCCCGGCCAATTATCAACCTCAGTGGTTGTCGTCAACTGCCCGCCAGGCTGAAGACCTGTGATCAGGACCGGGTTAAGATTAGCACGTGCGGCATAAATAGCAGCCGTATATCCGGCCGGGCCGGCACCAAGAATAATAAGTCTGTGATGAATAGGATCCATGTTTCCTCCTGAAGAAGTGTTTAAGGACTTTACCAGTAAACCGGCCGCTTGCCAAGTATGTTTGACCGGTGCTGTGCCTTCTGTTAGTATCAGCATCATATCATGAGGAGTACAAAGGTATGGAACTTAACGATCTTATATCCGACGCGTATGACCGCTTAAAAAAACGTGTCCGGCGCAGCGAGCTGATCTATTCGCACTACTATAGTGAGCAGCTGGGAATACCGCTCTATTTCAAGTGTGAAAACCTGCAACGCACAGGTTCATTCAAGATCAGAGGGGCGCTCAACTTTATGACATCCCAGTCGCGGGAGAGTCTGGAAAAGGGGGTAATAACCGCATCGGCCGGCAATCATGCGCAGGGGGTTGCTTTTTCGGCTGATTTGTTAAGTGTCGCCGCGACCGTTTACATGCCGGAGATAACCCCGCCCCAGAAAGTCCAGGCCACACGAGACTACGGCGCCGAGGTTGTATTGACGGGACGGAACTTCGACGAGGCGTGTGCTGCAGCGCTGGATGCTCAGAAGAGCAGCGGCGCACTGTTCGTACACCCTTTTGATGACGAACTGGTCATGGCTGGACAGGGGACAATTGCTCTGGAGATATTGGATGAACTCCCAGATGTACAAAATATAGTCATTCCGGTTGGCGGTGGTGGCCTGATTGCCGGCATGGCAGCGGCGCTGAGAGAACGGTCGCCACGCATCCGAATCATTGGGGTTGAATCTGTTGCTGCACCATCCATGTCCGCCTCCTTTGCCGCCGGAAAACCGACTGAGCAGCCGGTACGCGTCACCCTGGCAGACGGCATAGCCGTCAAACTACCCGGATCGCGGACGGTCCCGGTGATCTGCAAACTTGTCGATGAAATTGTAAAGGTTGAAGAAGAGGATATTGCGCTGGCGATAGTTTCGTTGTTAGAGAAGACAAAAATGTTGGTAGAAGGGGCTGGAGCTGTGACTCTGGCGTCCGTTTTGAATAATTTGATTCCAAATCTTGAAGGCAAAACGGTCTGCCTGCTCTCAGGAGGAAATATTGATGTCAAAACAATTTCCCAGGTCGTGGAGCGGGGCTTGATTGCGGGTGGGCGCTATCTCAAGTTAGTTGTAGAACTCGATGATCACCCCGGAGCGCTTGCGACACTTGCTGAAAACATTGCTACGACTCGTGCCAATATCTTCCACATCACCCATGATCGACGCTCAAAATCACTGGCCATTGGCCGGACTGATGTTTCGCTTGAACTGGAGACACGAGGCTACGAACATATCAAGGAGATTGTTGGTTATCTGGAAGGAAGGGGCTACAACCTGACAGTCGTGTAGCTATGGAGTTTTATGGACGCCCGTAGTAATCAATTACATAAATTGTTTAAGGAAGGCTCTGATTTATTACAAACCGGGGAAGCTGCAGAGGCGTTATTACGCTTTCAGGATGCCCGGAAGATTGCCCCGTCAAACGCGACCCTAAACCTTTATACAGGGGCGGCATTACATGATCTGGGAGATTATGAGGGTGCAATTGCAAGCTATCGGCTCGCTCTCGAAAGTGCGCCGGAAGTTGGTGAAGTCCATAATAATCTCGGTAATTCCCTTATGGCACTTGGCCGTTTTGCAGAGGCGGCTGACTGTTTTTTGAGAGCATCTGAAATTATGCCAACTTCTCCTGTCCCCAGAGCGGCTCGGGCTTCTGCCCTGCAAGCAATGGGAAATGTAGATGAAGCTGAAGCCGATTGCCGGATGGCGGTAGCGATTGACCCATTCTTTGCCGCTGCCCACTGGAATCTTGCCCTGAATCTTCTGCTGCAGGGGCAGTATGCCGAAGGGTGGCGGGAGTACGAATGGCGCTGGCAAAAACCTGATTTCACATCGCCGGTCCGGTACTCCGATGTCCCTTTGTGGGATGGCTCGCCGCTCAATGGGCGCACAATCCTGCTGCATGCCGAGCAGGGGTTCGGCGACGCCATCCAGTTTGTACGCTATGCCCCGCTGGTAGCACTGCGGGGAGGAAATGTCGTGCTAGAATGCCACCCCCAGCTTGTTTCACTTTTTCAGGGGGCTGGGGGTATTCAGGCAGTAGTCCCTTTCGGATCACCTCTTCCAACGTTCAGTTTCCAGGTCCCGCTGCTTTCACTGCCACGTATATTTGAGACATCACTTCAAAATATTCCCTCTGATTGCCCATATTTGTCTGTAGCTGAGGAGCGTAGAAAAAGGTGGTCAGTGCTTGTCTCTGCATATCCATTGGGACTGAGGGTAGGGCTTGTCTGGGCAGGCAAAAATTATCCCGACCCACTCCGCTCCAGCTGCCTGGCTGAACTGGCTCCTCTTGCTTCAGGCAGCATTACTTTCTTTTCTCTTCAGCTTGGAAACGGGGCTGAAGAAGCAAAGACATCTCCAGCCGGGATGAAACTGGTCGACTTAACAGACCAGATACATGACTTCGCAGACACAGCTGCCTTGATTGAACAGCTGGATCTTGTCATAAGTATTGATACGGCAGTCGCCCATTTGGCCGGTGCACTGGGCAAAGCAACTTGGTTACTACTACCGTATGCGCCCGACTGGCGATGGCTACTTGAACGGAGCGACTCTCCATGGTATCCAACTATGCAAATTTTCAGACAAGAAAAGCCAGGGGATTGGGGTGGTGTGATAGATCTGGTAAGTATGCACTTGATAAACTTCAGAAATAAATAAAAATCCCTCAAGGTGGCCTCAAAGGATTAGTTCAAAAAGAATGTTCAAAAAACTTTGGTATTATTTTATTACTGGCCCGTATTTGTCCTCAAACCTGCGGCAATATTGAAATCAATATCGATTACGATGGTAAGCTTTTCAGGGTCAGGGAAAGCCAGTACTTCGAACAAGCGTTTGTCTATAAAAAGACTGAGATTGAGGATGTCTTCACGCAGATTTTTAGGAAGGGGGTTTTCCGGGTCGGACAGTTCCGCCTGAAAGAAACTCCAAACTTTCTGATTAAACTTTACAGCCTCCAGCAGCTTCTGGTCACGGTCAGGAGCATCCCAGTTATCCTTAACACTCTTCAGCATGAGACCAGCCCTGGAAAGTACCGATGCCTCAAGTTCCCGCCCGCTCAAATTTTCCTTCTGAATTGTTGTATAGGCATTAACTGAGTGTTGTTGCATGTTTAATTAGCTCCTCTTCGTAAGAAATCAGTTTTTTTGTGATTTTTAGAGCTGCGTAAAAATTGGAGTTAACAATATACTCGCTCATCTGGGAAATCAAGTCATTTGTACTCGGTGCAGCAGCAAGTACGTCACGGACAAGATCCCAGTATAAAGTAGCAAGCTCGGTTGTTAAACCGTCACCTATATACATTAACTGGACAACCAGATATATCTTTCGGCACGGAGAAGTAGCATCAGACTCAGCCATAATGTCTTTTTGCCTGAGAAGCGTTACTTTGTTTTCAATCTGTAGATGCGCAACAGCCGGACCATTCTTTATGACAGCCCCGCCCAGAATAACCCTTTCCCCTGGTTTTAATGTCAGAATTAGAGACATGGCACTTACGAGCCCATTATCGAACTGCTCATTGATTCTTGCACCAAGCCAATCTGGCCAGAAATAACATCTAATTGTTTAGCTGCGGCATTCACATGTGAATCCGGGGCATTCAATGGCAATGTTGGAGTCTGGACTGTACCGCCTGGTCCGCTAAAAAGATCATCCCACAGATGCTTCACACCTTCATAAGCCGGAGGAGGTGGTGCCGGCACCATCAGGCTCATTATCTGTTTCTTCAATGATGAATAACTCATCAACTGATCGATTCTTTCCTTGCTATCAAATGTATAGGGGGGATAATTCTTGATGATCTTGTCCAGCGATGTTTTCATATCTGCTACGATACTGGAAGTTGCTTTCAACCCTTCATTGGTTTGACGTAGGTTAATAGCGACTGAATTGAGAAAATCGGAAATGTTGCCTATTTTTTGAAGCGTATCGACGGTGTTCTTCGGGAGTTCTACATTGATGGAAACCTTGTCCCCCGCAATTGTCTGGACAGAATTCTCGCTTTTTGCTTTCTGAGTATCAGACTGTTGTACTGTTTTAATTGTGAGAACCTGCTGAGCTCCAGTCTGTTGCATTTGGGTAGCCGTAGCTGCAGCCAGTCGCTGGTCATTACCTTCTATTCTCATAATCGTCACCTCACAAAGATGAATACGCAAGCGGGGAGAGGTTTCCCCCTCCCCGCTCAGGTTTAATGATTCACTTTCTCAGTTACGACTAGAAGAGTCTGAGAACTGACTGTGCTGCCTGAGAAGAGAGGCTCAGGGCTGTAGTGCCAAGAGACTGACGGGTCTGCAGCATCAGCATGTTGGCGCCTTCATTATTCATGTCGGCAAGAGTCAGGCCATCGGCACCCTGCTGGAGAGTATTGATGACGTTGTCAGTAAATTCCTGACGGGTGGTAATAACAGCCAGGTTACTTGCAAGAGTTGAAGACTTGGTGCGGAGTGTAGTCAAAGCACCGTCCATGTTGGCCAAAGCAGTACCAGCTGTTCCAGCTACAGCCCAGTTCGCTGCAGATGTAACGCCCAATGTGACAGAGTCAGATTTAAATCCAGCCACGGACAGCTTGGCATCGCCTGCCTTAGGAGCAAACTCGATTGCAAGAGTACCGTTGGTCAGCAGGTTGGTACCACGATATCCCGAATCACTAGCAAGAGTAGTAATCTGGCTGGTGATTTGCAAGAACTGGCTCTCGTAAGTAACCTGTGACAGAGTGTCACTGGTTGCGGAAGCCGAACTTGCAAGACCTTTAGCTGCCTGAATCAGGGATGTGATAGCTTTAATGCCGTTATCTGCGTTTTTGATGGTCTGTACTGCTTCACTCATACCGTCTTTGCGATCGTTCAAGTCGCTTGCGCGGTCCATGTGGGACGCAGCTGCAAAGAAGTTGGTCGGGTTGTCAAGTGCCGTATTAACCCGCTTCCCGCTGCTCAAACGGTCTTGTGTAGCTGTTAACTGCTTTGATGTCTGCTGGAGGGCAAGAAGGTTGTTTCTCATGCCTGCGGTCAGGGAGATGTCTGAAATTGCCATGATAATGCTCCTTTTCTGGATTTTTCCGGCATTGTCACCGGTTGCGCTTTCTGCGCTTACTAATTTGTATCGTCAGTTGGGAGAAACTCTTTAGAAAAAATGTGAATATATTTTTTCCTCAATCTGCTTATTCCAGGAATCCACCTTCTGATTGCCCGGCACAAGATACGGTATACCGATTGGCAGTGACTCAGGAGTCACAGAAAATAACCACGGAAGGCTAAGTAGCAGTACTTGTAAGTCACATATCGGTAGCGATTCACTGTGAGGAATAACCATGCTGACGCCTGGGACTGCTGCCACGAGTGTGGCCATAGCAGGTTGGCAACTGACAACAACCCGGTAACCGACTTCGGCTAGCAGAGGCAGAAAGCGGGAGAACAGAATCGTATCACCATAGCCCTGTTCGCAGTGCACCAGAATAGATGTACCAACCGGGTGAGAACCAATAGTTTTCCTGTCCAGCATAGGCCAAGGCGGGAGTTGTTCCGTGTGCAGCCTCCTTAGTCTCCATTCAAGATTTTCCCATCCTTCTGAATAGTTTCCGATTGCCAACAGCGAATATGCCAGGTTCAGGTGCCCGGTAACATGTTCCGGGTCAAGCTCCAGAACGTGGCGAAATGCGTCGACAGCCTCGACATTTCTGCCCAGCAGCGCTAAGGCGGCACCGACATCCAGATGTGCATCGGGTGAAGTGCCATTACATCGCACCTCCTGTAGCTTTTTTTCCAGAAGCTGTTCCAACCTGCGGCGTTCGTCGGAAGCATAGATGCCCGTTCCAAGACGCCTTGATTGCAGTTTTTGCATGGGTTTGCCAGACCGTTTGGAAAGGCGTTCAGCCACTTTCCGAATGACTCCATCCCAGTCGTCAAAGTCCGGTTGCCGGAACAGTTTGACCCCGGGATACCAGAAGGGGCTATTGTCGCGGCCAGTTAACCAACGCCAATCCGCTACGTGTGGCAGCAGTACCCAGGTTGGCCGACCGGTCGCCGCTGCCAGGTGTGCAACAGAGGTGTCGATTGAGAGGATCAGATCGAGATGTGCCATCAAAGCAGCAGTATCTTCAAAATCGCGTATTTGACCGGTAAGATCGATCATTTTTGTATCTAATCCTTCTGCAGAATCCAACTGCAGATTCACAATAGTGATCCCCTTCAGATCGAAAAGCGGCGCAAGAGACGAAAAAGGGCAGCTCCGCTTTCGATTGAGCGGGTTGTCCTGACGGCCAGACCAGGCCAGACCAACCCGTAGCTTGGGATAATCAGGCCTCAGTGCAATTTTGTTATCAACAACACCCTTAACACAGTCGTGCAAAGCACCGACAACATCGTCCATCAGTGCGGACCAGTTACCCGGTGAAGGCTGCCTGAAAAGCTTCATTGTCGGGTACCATGGACTATCCTCGCGCTGGCACAGCCAGCGCCACTCGGCAACGTACGGAAGAATGAGCCACGTCCTGGCACCGAGAGCCCCAGCCAAGTGAGCAACAGCAGTATCAATGGTAATTACCAGATCAAGATTGGCTATGAGAGCGGCCGTGTCAGCAAAGTCCTTAATATCACGGGTCAGATCTGTAATTCCATGGTTGCCGGCAAAGCCCTCCAGCTGTTCCGAGCCTTCTCCTATTTGCAGAGTATAGAATTCAACCCCCTGGACATCCCACATTGGAGAAAAAAACGTGAGCGGACAGGACCGTTTGCGGTTAAGCACCTGGCTCTGCTTTGCAAACCAAACCAGTCCGACCCTGAATGCGGTAACAGGTCCCAGACGCTGTTGCCAGATCTTAACATCGGCAGGTTCAGCAGCAAGGTAGGGGATGTGCGACGGTATTGTCTCCAGGGTTGTTCCGAACAGCAGCGGAAGCGACATCATCGGCAGGTGGCAATCGAAAGGGGGGAGGCGCTCGCCCGCGACCACGATCTCGGCGACACCCTCAAGGGAATGCAGCAGGCGTTTCAAGGCAGGCACCTGACATTCGAGGATTACCCGGTCGCCACGTAGAGCCATAAGTCGTATATAGCGGACAAACTGAATGGTATCGCCAAAGCCCTGTTCGGAGTGCAGAAGAATAGTCCTGCCCAGCAAGGGGGAGCCGTCCCAGCGAGGCTGGGGAAAATCACGGCTTACGACAGGGTTTGTCTTCCTGAACCGCCACTCGTATTCCCGCCATCCTTCCGGATATTCTCCCACAGTTAGCAATGCAACTGACAGGTTCCAGTGCCCTTCTGCATATGTATTATCAACCTGCAGGAGATGTCGGTAAATAGCAATTGCATCGTCAAGGCGCCCCTGTGCATTAAGCACAACTCCAAGATTGTTCAGAACAGTTTCACTGTCGGGTAAAAGATCCAACGCTTGACGATAACAGGCTTCCGCATCTTCCAGCTGTTCCAGGCTATGGAAAACTGTGCCCAGCATATTCCAGGCATTGCTCCTTCCGGCGTCCAGCGACAACACTTTTTTGTAGGCAACGATGGCCTGTTCGTATTTTTCCTGCGCCTGACTGATTTCCGCGATCCCTTGCCAAGCGTCGGCACAATCAGGGTCAATTGACAAGGCACTTTCATAACACGCTAGCGCTTGATCGAACACCCGCTGTTGCTTTTCGATCTCACCCAAGCACAGGTAAGCCGCTACAAAATCGGGTTTCAGTTCTACCGTCCGCAGATAACATTCACGAGCAGTATCCGGATTATTCAGGGACAAATAGGTATTCCCCATATTGTAAAGGGCTTGGACAAAATCCGGATTAATTATCAACGCCTCCCGATAACTGGTAAGGGCTTCATCGTAACGCCCATCTGCATCCAGGGCGACCCCCCTATTGCAACGGGTCTCAGCTGAATCCGGATTAAGTTCGGCAGACCGGTAAAATGCCTGTTCGGCCTCTGCGGCAAATCCTGCTTTCAACAACTCGATTCCCTGTTGATTTTGGGAGTCTGCATCCTCAATCAGACTGACCAGTTTTTTTCGGATCCGCTCCATCAGCTCAAACCAATCACCCGGCGATGTTTGCCGAAAAAGCCTCATAGTCGGGTACCATGGGGAATCCTCACGCTCCATCAGCCAGCGCCATTCTGCAACATACGGAAGCATGAGCCAGACTTGTTTGCCAAGAGCACCCGCCAGATGGGCCACAGCCGTATCCACACTGATGACCAGATCGAGGTTTGCCACTAGAGCGGCGGTATCGGAAAAATCCCGGATACGGCTGGTGAAGTCCGCAATTGAATCAGCACTGGAACACTCCGCCAGCTGCTCGCTACCAGTGCCGATCTGCAGGCTGTAAAAAGCAACCCCTTTCAGATCAAACAGAGGCAGAAAATCATCCAAAGAACAGGAACGGTTATGATCGTCGATATGACCAGGCGTTCCCTGCCAAGCCAAGCCAATGCGGAAGCGCCTCTCAGGGGCCAACAATTGCCGCCACTCTTCCTTTTTGAACTGGTCGGGCCAAAGATAGGGAGTGCGGCTGGGAATCGATTCCAGGGTTGTACCCAGCACAAGGGCAAGGCTCTGCACAGGTATGTGCACGTCAAAGGCTGGTAGCGGGCCATTGCGGTCCACCACCTGGCTGATCCCCTCGACGGTTGTCAAAAGCGTTAACAGTTCAGGCATCGCACAAACGACAACCTTTCCACCCATGCCCGAAGCCAGCGGCGCATAACGGATAAACTGGATCATGTCGCCACGCCCCTGCTCCATATGAATCAGCAGGGTTCTGCCTTCCAGGGGAGAACCATCCCAGAGAGGCCGGCCCAATTCAGGGATAACTGAGGTAAATCCCTGTGCCTTCCAGCGCCATTCATATTCCCTCCATCCTTTCAGGAAATCACCGGAACGCAGCAGTAGCATGCCGAGCAACCAGTGGGCATCGGCATGTGCCGGGTCTAGCTGAAGCGCTGCTTGAACTGAATCAGTGGCCTCCTGGTACGCCCCGCAATTCAATAGTGCATATGCAAGGTTGTAGTGCGCCTTTACAAAGCCTGGATCGAGGACTATGGCGTTTCGATATTGCTGGATCGCCTCCTGCAGCCGCCCCTGGAGCTGCAGCACAACCCCCAGGCTGTGCTGCGGATCAGGCAGTTCCGGATGCTGTTCAACAATTTGCCTGAAACAGCCTTCGGCGCCGACAAGATCTCCTGCTTCCTTCAAACTGGTTCCATGATCGTAAATAATTTCGATTTCAGCAGGTCCGGAATTGTTGCACTTCCCAGCCAGGCATTCTCCCAACGCAGTTTTCACGCGGGTCATCACGCCAGCCCAATCGCCTTGGCGATGTTGCCAGAATAAACGCGCGGTTGGGTACCAAGGCGAATCATCCCTCCCAGCAAGCCAGCGCCAGTCATAGGCCTTCGGCAGGAGAATCCAGACCTTTTTCCCAAGAGAACCGGCCAAATGAGTTACTGCCGTATCAGCACCAATCACCAAATCAAGGTTTGCGATAAATGCCGCTGTTTCGGAAAAATCCCGAAGTTGATCTGTATGGTCAAACAACTTGATGCTGGCGTTCAAGTCGGCAATTTCATCTGCCCCTGCTCCAACTTGCAGACTAAAGAACTGGACGCCATGAAAGGCAGCCAGAGGCAAGAACTCTTCAAAAGGACACGAGCGAACCTGATCAAACGGATTACGAGGATTGCCTCGCCATACCAAACCAATCCGGTATGCCGGTCCATGTCTGGCCAGGCATTGCCGCCACTGCTCAACTTTTGACTGCTCCGTGAAAATATAAGGCACCTGATTTGGTACTGTTTCGAGGCTGGTACCAAAGAGGTACGGCAAGCTGAGCAACTGAACATACACATCGGTGAGTGGAGGTTCTTTTGACTTTGGGACGATCCGGTCCACTCCGGGAAATGATTCAAACAAAGGAATCAACGGGGGATCCAGCTCAAAAACGACCTTGCCGCCCCTCTCTGCCACAAGAGGGATATAGCGGGCGAACTGGATGACATCACCCATCCCCTGCTCTCCGTAGATCAAAATGCTCCTGCCGTTCAGCGGCGTGCCATCCCAGCGCGGCTGTCGATAGCGGCGTGGATCGATATTGAATTTTTCAATAGCCAGGCGCGCTTCGAAATTGGCAAAACCCGACAGATAATCGCCACTGCGGAGCTGAATAAACGACATATTGTAGATTGCTTCAATGCAGTCAGGTTTGATGGCAAGAATCTTTTGGCACGACTCAAATGCCTCTGCTGTTTTGCTCTGCGCTGACAGAGCGCTGCCGAGACTCTGAAGAATTTCAACCGAATCCGGTTTCAGCCCGTGTGCCTTGCGCAGACAAAACTCTGCCTCAGGAAAAGCATTCTGCTTCAGCCGAATTTCACCGAGAGCGAACCAGATGGCCGGGCTATCGGAGTTAGCTAAAAGAGCCTGCCGATAGGCGTGTTCAGCCTCTGCCAACTGCCCCGCCATATCATACGCCCGTCCCAGATTGAACCAGACAGCCGGGTCATCCGACTGCTGTAGCAGGATATTGTGCAGTTCCGGGATCGCGGCGTTCGGATCGTTATTTTCGATAAACGTCAGCGCCTGCTGGAAAGACGTTTCCAGCGATTCGGCAGAGACCGTCTGTTTATGTTCTTGCGATGGCACCTGCTGCATTGCCCGGTTGTAGCGTGCCTTGGCATTATCCGATTGAGGCATGTCAATTTCTTGTTTAGACATAATAATCAAACAACCTCCAGACGCTTCAATAATGGCAGGTGGCAGGTATGAAATGATCTGATTTGCCGGCCAAGTTCTTCGAGGTTTTCGTCCCATGACTGGAGAACAGCACCATCTTTGATCAAGGCATGATTATGATCTCGCATCATACTCGATACAAAGGATAACGGATCACCACTGTCAGTCAGCTCACACAACAGCAGCAATCGCTGGACCCAATCCAACTTAATGCCACCCCGCACAACTGGTGATGCAAGGTACTGTAGTTCCATATTGAGCGCCGTGCGTTCCAAAATCGTATAATTGAACAGTCTGGTGCTGGCAAGAGCCTGTGGTGACGGGTCAACAGCCGGCATTATGGATCCGACAGAGAGCAAAACCATAAGGGCCTGCCGCGCTTTTTCAGAGCCGAACCGGGCGACATCCTGCTTCAGCAGTAACTCATCCAGGGAGTTATGCTGTTCTTCCAAAGCAGACAAAACAGGCTTATACAACTCAGGATCTAAATGCGCCTCGCCACGGGGGAAATTCACCGTCAGTACTACTTCTTCCCTGGGAACGACCAACGCAAAACGGCATCGTGAAACGAGCTCCAAATGAGCAGATTGAGCCAGCCGTTTACCCCCATTGGTGAAAACATCTTTTCTGAATTGTTGATTCACTGCAAAATCTTTGATGGTCTCCTGCAGGATTGAATCATCAATACAGTTCAGCAACTGCTGTTCTTCAACTGAAAATCTCAGAAAATCAAGATTGTCGGCAAAACTTGCCGAGCCGGCAAAGGTCAGATTTGCGGGTGCTAACTCTTTAACAACATCGGCATGATAGAACGGTACCCAGTGCTCATTGAAATATTCGTGAGCCAGGTAATTTCTGGAACGCTTGCTGAGTTCGTCGAAGAAAATGCCCGCAGAAGGGTTGTTGCTGAAATAGGGCAGATTCATTGACTTAAGACGCCCGACAAACACTATCGATGCATCGATCTGTTCTTCCAGATTATCTGACGCCATATCGGCACAGGAGATCAGCAACTGCCTGATTGGCGCAACGGGAGACCAGCCCGGCAGACAATTATAGCTGACGTAAACAACTCCTCCCGATTTGAGCTTGCAGCGAATAAAATCAACAATGATTTTTCGATTTTCCGCGCTGACCCAGGAGTAAACACCGTGCAGGGTGATGAAATCGAATTCCGGAAGGTCAAGCTTTGCAAGATCGTCAAAGGAGGCCTCCCAGAATGTAACATTCTCAAGCTTTGCCTGGCCCGCCAACCCGCGGGCACCCTGGATGTGCGCAGCGTTGAAATCTATGGAGTGGAACTGCCCTTCCGGGTGACAGGAAGCAAAAACATTCGTGGAGAGGCCCTGCCCGCACCCCAGATCACAGCAGGAAAAGCCGGATGCAAGCTGAAGCGGCTCTATTCCCTGCATGGCAAGTACGAAATTCAACCAGGCCGGGCCTAACTCACGGCTAAAATGGTGAACATACTCCATGTCTGCTACATATCCGTCTAACCTGGCCATCGGTCACCCACCAACTACTGTAGATTTTCTGCCTGAGACATCCATCAGAAACATCTCCAGGCCCTTTATACATTCCCTGTCTTGGTAGATCCTGTACTTGTTGCGAAAAATCCGGGCAGAAATTTCATCCCGCCATTGTGGGTCTTGAGCCAATCTGATCGCAATGTCGATATATTCTTTCACGCTTGCGGCAATCGTTTCTTTGACCCCGATCATCTCTAGGATCGCATAAGCATGCCTGCCACGCATGAATCGCCCTGGCATTGTCACAATCGGCTTGCTGAATGGCAATGATTCAAAGATCGTATTGCACCCCGACCATTCAATACTGTCAAGAATGATGTCTGCTCGGGCATTAAGCGCTAAAAATCCGGCTTCATCAAGCTGCGGTAACACTGTAACGTGATCGACTGCGTTCAGCCCACGACTCTGGAAAGCAAGCTCAAGCCTCTGGATAAACTTATCCGTCAGCTCAGCAACATAGCCGGCAATAAACACGAAACGGGCATTAGCGACCTGGCTGGCTATCGCCGGAAATACAAAATCATATTGGGGCAAGTATTTGAGAAGATTCTGACTGCAGAGGAACATGACATCGTCCTTTTCCAACCCTGGAATTGGAAGTGCCGAGACAACGTCCCGCTTAGACTCGGCAGGCTCATACCAGATCGACAGATTCGGCAGCCGAACCAGTTTTTCGGTGTAGTGTTCGTCGCCATCCGCTGGCTCCATCAGATCGCTGCTGATAAAATAGTCCACTGTCGGCATGCCGGTCGTAACCGGATGCCCCCAGGAAGTACATTGTACCGGCGCTAATCTCAAGGCTGCTAATTTAAGCGTAGTAGTTTCCATGCCGATCCCAGGATAAATCAATACATCAAAATCCTGTTCATGAATTGCTGCCGCGAGCGCTTCCGTATCACTGCACTGTAGAAAAGAGTCTGCCAGTGAACGAGCCGATTCAGTGGCCATGTCACTGACTTCACCGGTATGGAAGCAGTGGATTGAGAACAACTGCCGGTCAAGCTGCTCCAGCCATCCTCTGATCGGAATCTTCCAGTTTGAATGGTTGTAGAAATAATTCGATACAATGGCGATTTTTATTTTGCCGTTTGATGATCGCTGCGGCAGTGGATAGGTAAAATGCGGATACTTCGCAGCCATGGTGGAACAGATCCAGGAACCGTATTTCGTCTGCAAATTTTTCACGTTGCAGCCGAGGTAGGGAAGAAAAAAGGGTGCCAATGCGCCAATGCCATCAACGGCATTATCTATCTGTTCGGGCGTTTCAAGAGCAGTGTTACGCACAAGCTGATCCAGTTCGGCAACGTAGCTGTGCAATATTGACTCTACTTCTGTTTCATCCATACAAACGGTGAATAAGGACATGCAGCACAATACCCGAGCATACATATGGGAAGGATCCAGCTCCACAGCACGCAACAGGTATGATCGCGACTCACGCCAGCGTCCGATCTCCCGCGCGGCATAGCCGGCAATGAAGTACCCAAGCGCAATATCGTCGACGAGGCGGATAAAGTGGCGGGCATGATGGAAACACTCTCCGTAGCATTTCATCAACAGCAGGACATGAGAAAGCCTGAGCAGGCATTCGGGGTTGTTCGGTTCCTGAGCCAGAGCAAGGCGGTAGGTGTCGGCGGCATCGCCGAGTCGGTTCATTGTAACCTGAGCTTCCGCATGTTCAATAAGCTGCTCGATAGCGCCTGATTTATCAGGGTCAATTCCGTTGATATCGCCACAATCATTGATATCCGGCAACGAACGTTCCGCCTGATCTGCTGTCAGAGTTTGCTGCAGCTTGTTGTATTCGATGACTAGTCCAATATAAACCGCCGGATGGACACAGTCAATCATCCGGCCCTCCCGATCAGGCTCATAACCGCCATTTAAGAGGGCCTGATACAAACTATGACCCGGCTTAACATAAACAAATGTATTCTGCCGGTAGCAGGGTTCAATCCTGTCATCATTCCAGAAGATTGGACGGAAAAGGTCAAATAGTACGTATCCGCGCTCGAAAAACTTCCCGGCCCAGAAACTGTGAAGTCGGGTATTTATGTGGTTGACGCCCGGCTGCCCGATAAATGCTGCACCAAACAGCACCGCATCAGACAAACTGGAAAGTGATTCCACAAACGTATCGGAAGATTCAGGCTGCAGGTGCTCGGCAACCTCAAGAGAAATAGCCAAATCAAAAGGACCGGTTAACGTAAATCTCTTCTCAAGATTAACCGAGTGAAACTCAATATTGGAGTCAAGCATAGCTTCTTGAGAGTTCCAGTCTCCATCGACACCGACTACTCGCTTGACCCCGAAGTCAAGGCATGTAGCCAGCCAGGCGCCTCTTCCACAGCCGATGTCTGCGATACTTTCAGGAACTCCCCAGATTGAAAAGAGATGATAGAGATACACCTGGGCCGACTGGAGACTGCCGAGGATCTGGCTATTGTAGAAATCTTGCCTGTACAAGCTGTCGCCCATGTTCATCACCCCTGTGTAAACACACCCTGAATTGGCCGCTGGACGAAATAAGGCAATGAGGTCGCAGTTAATATCTTGTCTGCAGAAATCGGCATAATAATCAGAAGGAATTTGAGTACCGTTACAATATATTTCCAAACCATATGAATGGATCAGTTTCAACAAACCAACCGTCGAATATCCTGCCATTTGTGTCAATTTGGGATCAAACTCAAATTCTATGATTAGTTTTTCAAAGGGGCGACATGCGGCAATAAAATTTTTGGCACCTAAAAAAACCGCGGTTTCATAGCCCTGGACATCAATTTTTAATAGTTTGGCATCGCCAGGACTAAATTCTTTTCCATGTACCTCAGACCAATGGTCAATAGTCTCTGTAGGAACTTGAAATTTATATACTTCAGGACTTGATACATTTGCGTTCGCAACATCTTCTCCAAAAGATGAATTGTCCGCCCTTCCTTGAGGAACATAAATATTAGTTTCGCCAACCTGGGAGGAAACTGCGCACTCTATCAGGGTTACATTGTCAAAACGATTCCGCACGATAGATTTTTTCATGGCTTCGTTATTGTCGGCAACAGGCTCGAACGCAACTACTCTTCGCTGTATTGATGCAACTGGGAAAGCCGACAGACCAAGGTTTGCGCCGACATCTATCATATAATCGTCTGCGGCGCTGCCCTTCATGTAGCCGCTGTATTTCTCGACATAGTCACCAATTTTGTGGACACCTTTGTCCAGGCTGTCCAGATGAACGTGAAGTCCCGGAATCAGGGCCAGATGATATGAGGGAGTTCCGGAGACCTCTATCCAATAAACGTCACCCTCTCCGGACGTTACACTGCTTGAGACTGGCTGCCGGACACTATCGGCATGCCCTTTCTGCCGGAAATCAGGATCGGCAAAATATACCTCGTCGGTGCATCCGCCAAAATACCAGGCAACTTCAGAGTAGGTGGACATTGCTGTCAGAACCAATTGAGATGCTTTTGATAGAATCAGCAACTCAACTATGTCATCCAGCATTTCCTCACGACTATTTTGTTGCCATGGCTTGGGAACTCTCCGGCCGGAACCTTTCATGGTAATCAGCTTTTTGTTCATTGCACGCGACAACCTATCTATAAAGTCAGGATCATCGCAGGTTACAAATATTTCTTTATCCTGAAAGCGGGAACATACTGTAACAAAAGCATCAAAGTCGAACCATTTGAGCCTTCTTTCGGGTTCGTCAAACCAGGTTCGCGCATGTACACCTACAAACTGATCAGGAAGTTCCCGAAGGCGCGCATTAACTCGATCCATTATTTCATTATTGAAGCGGATTTGTGAAAATTGTTTTCTGAGTACCGCAATAATTGGTTGGGGGATATTCAAAAATTCAAAATCAATAGTTCTGGATTGGTTGTCACCTGGAAAAGCTATCTCCTTGTACCCTGTAGAGCAATTTGAAAAACCGGGAGGGATCAACTGTCTGAGGTCATCAGGCAAGAATAAGCGCCAAGTATTCAGGAAAATTGATTCTGCCGGTATAGTGTCAACTTCCCTGTAGGCATCGGCAAATATATCCGAATATCTCAGCCCGCAGAAAAACTCAGAAGGCCAGTAGACCTTATAGTCAGGGTCGGCTAGGCATGCACTGACCAGGCACTTTAAGCGATTCGCAAAACCACTATTTGGGAAGGCATAGAGCGTTTCTTTAATTTTTTTATCAGAAACAGACACAGTTTTCACACTTTTTGTACTTAACCTTTGAAGTGAAGTGGCGCCGATTATTGAGACAGGTGTATAAGCAATGAACCGACCTATTTTGATAGGAGAGGTTCAATGCCACAACATCGTACACGTCACAACGCGGAATTTAAGGCCAAGGTCGCTTTAGCGGCTCTATCGAAGTCAAAGACTCTGGCGGAGTTTGCAACCGAATACCGAGTGCATCCGACTCAGATTATCCGCTGGAAGCAGGAACTGACTGAAAACACCACCGAGCTTGTTAGAGTTGTTTAGCGCGCATAGATATCTCCCCAAAGATCCGGAGAAGGCGACAGCAATAAGGCCCTGACAAGCTCATAATACGGGACCCATTCCAGCCAATGGAAGTCGGGATTATCTCCTGCCGCTACATTAAATTGCCGGTATCCCAACCGAATCAGCATCTCGATCACCTCCATAGAGTGTTCGATATACTCTGCGGTAAACTCAAACGAAATAATCCCGATCTTGCAGGAAAGCCCCTTGATAACTTCACGCTCGTACCCTTCCACATCGATCTTGCAATAGCGGGGAGTGCCGAATTCGGCGACCAGATCATCCAGCGTGGTAACCGGTACTTCAATGTGCCGGTCCCATGTGACATGTTTGAAGCGCCCTGCCTTCCAATGCTCGGCAAAGGTGCTTAAAATATCGGCCTCTGATGAGATGCTCATCTTCAAGCTGCCTCGCAGCGCTCCAAGCCCTTTTTCCACAACAGTTATCTGCGGGCGGTCCATAAATCTGTTACGAATCGACTGGGCAAGATTCGGCTGTGGTTCAACGCATATTACACGTGCCCCGGCCATGGCAAGTTCTTCTGCCATGTTGCCTCTGTTGGCTCCAATGTCAAAAACCAGATCCCCTGGGGTAAATGATGCCAGTATGGGGTGCGGTGTCGCCATAACGTTCCTTTCCGGTACTCTATTTATCCTAGCGGATGGAATCAGCGATTTTGCCCGCATGGTATTCATCCGAGACAGCATCAGCCACTCCCGGTTTCAGTAACGGCAGTTTGAGGCGTTAATAAGTTCATCAAGGGGAGTTGTTGCGCCATTACCCATCTATGCCGCCTCGTTGCTCGCTCATATTATGAATGTTCGCCTGAACCAAGCACTACAGGCCGGCTATCTCGTTCAAACGCAATTTATGGTGCTGAATTAGAAGTTGATTCACTGTGTCACGCTGCCGTATATAATCATGCATAAGCTCATCGAGAATCGCGTTGTAGCGTTCTAAATGCTTTCCATCACGCTCTCGGCTATATCCATCGAATATGCAAATGCCAGCAAATATCACCGCTCAACCGTTCATAAGGCACATCGCCGTACCAATTAGCCTCTCCAAATTCCAAAAATGATGGATTGGGCGGCAATAGCCGTGACTTTTTCAGCTCAGAAAAGATCTCATATTCCACTGCCGTGATTGCCATGCTTGCCTCTAAAATGCTATCCAGAAATGTCCGGTTGCCGGTTGGATGGTGGAGCAGCGCTCATTTTTTGAATTTTTTATCCATTTAATACGACCAGGATTCATCATTTGTTCATCTCAAATCCATCCCACATTCCCCATAAAGCTTGCTCAAGATGCCGTGCAAAACGAGGCGCATCAAAAAGTGGTGACAAATGGAGGTGCCGCCTGAATATAGTTCTCAATCCGGCCAAATATTCCAGATTTGATGAAAAATAAATTGCTTTAGCCGCATATTCCTCATCATCCTTGGCAATCCACTCGGAGAGAAGTCCCGTGTTCTGGGCTATCATTTCTCCTTGGTGCGAGATGAATCTGTCCCCGCGTTTCGTAACGAATGGGACTCCCATCCACAGGCCTTCAACGGTAGTTGTTCCACCTGGAAAAGGAAATGGATCGAGAACAATATCCACACTGTTGTACGCTCTCAAATATTCCAAACGCGGAGAGCGGCCTTCCAGAAGGAGGCGGTCTTCAGATACTCCGTACGCGGCGAAGCGATTAATGATCTCCGTACGAGCTGAAGATTCTCCCAGCTGTTTGTTTTTAAGGAACAGGCGAGAAGTCGGCAGGGCTTTCAATATATTTGCCCACACAGACAGCACCCCATCGTTTAACTTTGCAAGATTGTTGAAACAGCCAAAAGTAATAAAACCGTTTGACAACGCTGGTAACGGGGCCACATCAAGATTGAGGTCAGGAAATGAAAAACAGAGAGAGGTTTCGGGTAACTGCCAAATGGTTTCGGTAAAGTGATGTGATTCTTTTGTGGGCGTGCTATACGGATTTCCTAAAATATAGTCGATTTCCGAAACTCCGGTGGTTGAACTATACCCCAACCAACTAACCTGAACAGGCGCCGGTTTCCAGGCAAATACCGGCAACCGGTTATAGGCGGTGTGACCAGCAAGGTCAATCAGTACATGCACGCAATCTTTGTGTATCAGGTGTGCCGCAGATTCATCATCAAGTCCTTCAAGCTGTCTCCATTCGAAAAAGAATGGCATGATGCGGGCGGTAAGGTCATCGTGTTTTCGTTGAGTGCAGTAGGCTATCAGTTCGATGCGCGAAGTATCAACGTGCGCCAGAACATCTTCTAAGAAAAATCCAACCGGATGATTATTAAAGTCCCCTGAAACAAGACCCACGCGAAGAGGTTTTGGTGGCTGTGGACAGTTCCAGGATGTGAACCTGGCCGCTACGTTCCTTCCGACCATACGCCCATAGCTGCGAGCTAATTCCAGATGGGAATCGATGTCATGACAGGCAGAATAGTTCTGCACAAACAGCAGGTTGCTATGGGCAACAAAATAGTTCGGCTTGAGTTTAAGTGCGTGTCGGAAGCTGGCCTCTGCCTCGTCCAATCGACCAAGGTCCATGAGGACGTTGCCAAGGTTGTTATGAACTCCTGATACGCCAGCGTTTAGTTTCAATGCCTGGCGCAAGCTCGCTTCTGCTTCTTTCAAGCGACCAAGCTTCCTTAGCGCGTTACCCAAATGATTATGCACCTCAATAAAGTCCGGTTTAATGGCCAATGCCTTTTGGTAGCATGACACCGCCTCTTCATTGCGATCAAGAAAATGCAAAACATTCCCGAGGTTGTAATGGGTACCGGCATTGTCCGGTTCAAGTTCCAACGCCTGATGATAATATTCTGCGGCTTCATTATAGCGGTTCAGGGATGTTAATGTATTTCCAAGGCTGATGAAAGCACTGGGGTGTGACCTGTGTTTCTGGATTGTCTTACTGAGTAATTCCAAGGACTCATCCAGCCTTCCGGACTGGCAGGCCAGTACACCCAGTAAGTGGAGAGCGTCAAAATTGTCCGGTTCGGCAGCCAGGATATTACGATAGATTGGTTCGGCCTCTGCAAACTGCCCGGCCTGGTGGAAGCGGATGGCTGCATTAATATTACTTTCACATGGACTGGCGGTTATGGCCCCTGCGGAGGCACATGCCTCTGGGATACAACCTGAAGACCTATACGCTTCAAGCCACTTGTGGGCATTGTGCACCACCGTATGCTTAGTCATCACATCATTATATGCAGCCTTGGCAATGCTCGTCCGGAGTTGCCGGTTCACTATCAATTCTTTTATGGCGGCATACCAATCAGCTTCATTGTTTTCTACGATCAGACCTGTTTTGCCATATTTCACAACATCTTTGTATTCTCCGACATTGCTGAAAATCCCTGCAATACCGCACACTGAATACTCTAGCCATTTTATGGCAGATTTTGCATTGTTAAAAACAGTATCCTCCAAGGGAACAATGCCGATATCAGCTTTAAGATCAGCAAGATTTTGGGCATAGTGCGAATAATCATTGACATAGTTTTCAATGAACCTGACACTTTGATGAGTTAAAAATTCAGGGATCATGTTGCCCCAAACAAGCAGTTCAACCTCGTTAGGAAATTCCTCCAGAATTCGGTGAATGGCTCCGCGCAAAACGGCGAAATCCTCTACGTGTGACGGTGTGCCGCTGAAAAGGATTTTCAAAGGTAGTCGTGATTTAGTTGACTCGCAGGGCGGTTCACACTTCCAGACCTTTGTGTCAATGCAGTTTGGCAACACGACCACATTATGGTTGTAGTGTGAATAAAGCTCTTTCAGATACGGAGTCGAGACCGTTATGAGATCAGCATGCCGGAAATACTCTTCAAACTCATGCTCCATGGATTGAAAGTGCTCATAAAGCGGGTTGGCTTTGGGAACCTGCATCACGGCATCATCGACTTCCAGAATGAGTTTCGTCCCTGTTTTTTCGAGAAGCGGCCCAAGCCCCTCATATGGCCAGAAGGCAATTTTTGAGCGTTGCAGGATCAATGCGCTCATGCCGACAAGCTCCTCTACGAAGGTTGCAGGCGCGTTCTCAAGTAGCCTTGCGACATCAACATACTCCAGTTCTCCCTCTTCATGCAGGCACGCAAGAGCAGATATCAGCCGAAGTTGCGGACAGGCGCACTGTAACGGCGCACTGGCAAACACACCTATTTTGGGTTTTGAATAATGGATTGTCACCGGCACATCAACAGTCCCACGGTCTGCGTTCTTATCAGCCTTAATGCTTTGCTTGTCATGCCACGCCCTAACAAAAGCTGAATCGAGATGAACGGCACCTTCTCTCTGCGCATAGGATTCGACATTGCGAATATATCTGCCGGAAAGTACATTCAACCTCCTCGCATCGTCTTTCCAGGCACGGTATTCGGAATATGTTTCTTCTTCAATGCCATCGCGGGCAGTCAATGTATTGTCGATGATTGCCGCCCGCCCTGCAGGCAGGTGCAAGCCAATCTGTTCATCCTCCATATAGATGTTGAACAGTCCTGCCGTTCGTATTCGAGCGCCGTAGTCTGCATCCTCTTCTCCATAAAGGCCATAGTCTTCGCACCAGTAACCTAGGAGGTCATGCGTCCGTTTTGGGATCAATATGCAAGCGCCACCCAGGTTACCGCTCGACTTCGGGCGGAACTGAACTCCATAGGCAGTAGTCGCCTCATAGCTGGTTGTTTCAAAATTGTACGCTACCGCGCCGGCCTCTGTTACCGCCTCGGCAACCCTAATCATCTCCAACAGCCACCCTGGTTTTTGGATGACGATATCGTTATCCAGCTTTAGATAATAGGCTGCTTCTGGCTCGAGACTCCAGGCCAGATTTGATGCCTTGGCCACTCCTACATTCTCGTTCAGCAGGACCAGATTTCTGATGATTCCCAGACGTTTTTGTTCCTGTAAATACTCGCGGGTTCCATCTATACTGGCGTTGTCGATGATGGTTAAGGAATAATCATAACCAGCCGGAATATTGACGAGGGCGGCAATTGCCTGACGCGAGAATTCCAGGCGATTTAAGGTAATCATACCAATGTTAACAAAGGCGCTTTTCCCCTGGTCATTTAATTTCACCAGTGCCCTCCGTGCCGAAAAACGCTGCCAGAACTCCCCGTTGAGAGCGTCATTGCAGTTTTCTGTTTTGCGATACACCAACGTGAAACCATTGCCGATCTTGTCGTCTCTTTCAAGAGAATCGACAAGTTGAAGGTGATTGCCAAAAACATTCTCCATAATTTTGCGCATGCTTTGAATATCAAAAACATGGTAGTGGCAGTGTCCGAAACGACCGGCCTCCGGATCCGAATTTTCATCTGCCTGATTATCAAAGTCTTCGAGAACATGGCTCCAAGATGTTATGTCTCTTCCTACATCCGACTTTGCCGCATCACGATGGGGCACAATCATATAGATAATGCCACCAGTTCTAACAATTCTGTACCATTCCAGCAGAGTTGTTATAACATCAGGACAGTGCTCGATTACATGTGACGAAAGAACGAAGTCTTCAGATTCATCGGGCAGCGGGATACTGTCCGCTCGAGCCTCAATGTCCAGCAATATAACCGAACCGGTCAGGCGCAACTGCTCCTCTTCATAAATTTCATCACGGATGCCAACAAATCTGGTATTGAGGCCGAACGGGTTTTGTGCTGCAGGACCTATTTCAAGCCCTCGCAGCCCATCGAGCCAATGATGGGCATGTCTGCTTTCCGGCAGGATAAAGCGGACTGCCTCCTGCAACAATGTTGCAATCTGACGGTTTATTCGGTCCATAACGTCTTTAATCTCATCCGGCATCTCAAACTTATCATGAAGAGATCCGGTTTCGATCAGATCGATCCACCCGGCTACGACCTTGGGCCATGAGTAGCTATTCTCCCAATGCAGGCGCCCCAATCCTCCCAAAGACTGCCTCAAATGAAGATTTTTATGCAACACCGACAAGTATTTTTTGAAAGAGTTCAATTCACAGATAATACCGCCTGCATTGTCATTCGCCGCGCCGCATTGTGGCGTGGCGAGCCACGGCTTACCTTGAGCCATCGCCTCAAGGATCGTATTTGGCGAGCCTTCCCCAAAAGAAGAGAGAACCACAACATCAGCAGCAACCATTGCCGCAGATACCCCTTCCCGGCTGAGACCCGGGATGTAGAGGACGTCCGGGCGCTCGGCAAGCTTATTCATTACCTCAAGAGCGTAGTCCGGCTCTCCTGAAGCGTTGCCAACCAGCACAAGCAGCCACAAATCAGGGAGATTCCGCATGGCATCGAGCAAGCCGACATGGTTTTTTACCCGGTACAAATTTGCTACGTGAAGTATTACAAACCGGTCCTCTGATATGGAGTATCTTTTTCTGAAATCTCCGTCAGGCGCCGGAACTGAGGAAGCATTAGGCAGGTATACAGGGGTGATCCCGTATCCTCGCATAAATTGGTTCTCTGTGCCCGATTTAGTCATTGCAACAGCAGCATCGGCACTGCTTAATATCGCGGCTAACCGTTTGTCAAACTCAGGATGTTCATTCCATTTGCTATAGCCATCCGGATTGATGATCGGCTGGATAATCAGCTTGGTGCCAAGTGGCCGGATTAAATTTTCAACGCTCCAAATAATATTTCCCAACGGATCCTGAATCAGAATACAGGTATCATACTCACCCGATGAGACTGCTTTTCTAACCAGATAAGGCCATGCCGGAAATCCGTCGATATTCGATGCCGGATCAACGCTGATTATTTTTACCCCGTTCCGAACATCTGAATTCCTTCCGGGAAAGCAGGGTGTAAGGATCGATACATCATAGCCATTCTTCGCCAGTTCTGCGCTAAACTGCCCGACCCTGTTCTCCAGACCACCGATTGAAGGCCAGAAATGACTTATAGCGATCAATATTTTTTTGGCAGATTTCGGGTTCTCAGCTTGAGTAGTTGAAGTAACGGGAAAAGAGGTGCTTAGATTTTCATACGGTGCGACGATTGAGGCAAAGCCGTCCTTGCGCAGTGAAGGCGTGTTGGCCCCGGGTTTTCCATATAATATATATTCCCAAATTTCCAGATGCTTCCGCGCATACTCGCGCCAAGTCCAGTCTGCTACGGCATCGGTCAGAATTTTACGCTTGTCCGTAATAGTCTTGAATATACCAACGAGCTCATCAAAAGTGGTAAAGGGATGGGTTATGCCGTTAGGCGCTGCAAGATGGTAGCCCTGAGGAGTAACAATGGTCGGGACTCCAGCTGCCAGGGCATCTATGAAGCCCATGGCCCCTTCATCTAGCCCCAGATAAAGGTAATAGTCGAAAGTGGGGACCAGACGTTTATTGAGCTCGTAGTCAAAAGCCTCATGATACTCAACGGTAAAACCTCTATTTTGCAAATAGGCGACAATGTCGTGCCACCCCGCCCCCATGATTTTAAACATGAAGTCCTGAGGTGATATATGGTCGGCCAATTGAGCAAGCATAGTCTCGCGCTTTCGGCCATCACTATGAATCTTGCTGGTAATACCGATTGCATAAGGGCGGGGCCTCATAACCTGATCGTGAGCAGGAAACACATAACAGAGTCTTTCACGGGGAATCCCGCATTGGACAAGCAGGTCAACTGTTTGGGCGGACATACAGATGCCCATCGGTGCAACTTTCAACTGTTCGCGGACCTGCTCAAGCTTCCAGTCGGCATCGATATGGGTGATCATTATCGTATCTGTCGTTGATGGCTTGCCATCATAATAGTAATAATGGATGTGATGATTAATGTCGGCAGTCAGGTCAGGGACTTTGGCGATATCGCATTCAACACCCAATGCGCTTAGCTCTTTCTGCATCATTTTTGCAAATTTTCCGAGGATCCAGAGATCAAGATCTTCGTAACTTATGATTCTAACTTTCATATTGACGATCCTGGTGTTGGTCAGTTTATCGATTAAACCTTAATGCGATTGGGATTGAACGTCACAATAGTTATACCTGCTGCCAAGGGAGATGTTCAACAGCCTTGAGTCGCGTGGCACGGGCGTGCTGTGGATAAGGAAGCGCCAAGCATGATTCAGCGGTTACTTCCGGAAAGATATTTTGCGCGATGTCGTTGCGCAGGAAAAATGCGTTATAGCCAAGTCGGTTGCACCCAATCAGCCGATAACCCTTTACTTGTCCAAGCTTGACAAATGCAGGTAACGAGGCGCCAAAAAAATCCGCATGGTAATTATGCCGGTCAAAGTCCGGGCGGTACGGAACTGTCACGGATGAATCCGCCCCCCAGATGTTCATAAACTCCAGAACAATGACGCGAGGGGAAATTGCCGTGAGGGCATTCCAGAGCCAGATATCAACACCATCGACGTCCAGACTCAACAGATCGACTTCTCCTGTAACGTTATTTTCTTGAAGCAGTTGGTTGATATTCTCGGCGGTAATCCAAGCTTGAATGATTTTAGGAGGATACACTCTTGTATCACGCCGAGCCGCAAACCACTCTTGCGAACTTAGAGCACCGGCGCTATCCCCTTCAACCATAAAACCATTCCAGCCCCAATTACATATCAAGTTAGTAGTATTAGCTCCCAGAGGAGATTGATATGCCATGTCAACGTAGAAGCGGTTTGTCATTCCAATCGCTGCAAATATCATCAGTAATATGCCATCTTCATCTGTTTGCGAATAAACGCTAAAGCCGGCTTCGGCAAAACTGGGAAGCTTGATGCCGGCAGCCAAAGATTGGCGATACTGCATATAGAGCAATCGCTGAGAAACCTGTGTTCCTGATGGATCATTAATATCGCCCATACTTTCTCCTTGAGATGAAGCGTCAGGTGAGAGCTGAACATCAGCTGACGTCATGGCAGAACTCGAGTCAATAGCGGTTACAGCTATTCCCAGTTGCTCGGCAATTAATTTTATTTCGTCGTTGCGCTCGACGGAATGCGACAAATTTTTCTTCAGTATTGAACTTATAGCGACTCTGTTTCCTGCTTCCGCATATAGAGCGACAAGCCAGGGTATCGCCCACTCACTATTGCATATGGAAGCTGCGGCTTTATGCAATAGCTGAGCTCCGCCATCTTTTTTTCCCGTCAACCGTTCACGAATCAAATCCATCGGTTCGCCAGCTATATTGAATGCTTTGGCAAGTACGGCTTCTGTTTTGACGCATTCATCGCGGATGACCAGGTCAATTTCTGCTAAATAATTTTCAAGATCAGCAATCGATTGAATCGCCTGCAATGGTTTACGGAAGAATTTTGCGACGAAGGAACGATATGTTTCGGGGAAAACCAGCTCCGGATCAGACCCTTCAGGCACGCCATGCCGCGAGATTTCATCAAGGTATAAACAGAAGGATGGGTGTTGCCTCAATATCAGATCGAGGTTGAGATAGGCCAAATAATAATAAACCCACATCTCTTCGGGATAGATCCCGCCTTCAGGTGGCGCCACATCCAGCCGATTGACAAGAGCACGAATGGCCTTAAAAAACTCAATTTGAACTCTTTTTCTGTCCAGCAGCAGTTTGGCTGGGGAAAAGTCCCAGAAAACGCGCTTGCTAACGACATGGTAGTGAGCTTCGCTTACCATCCGGGCCCGCCAAAACTGGGGAGTGAATCGCGAGACCGGCACCAGATGGTGTCCGCAGACCTGTGGATCGTAGATAATAATTAATCCAAGCTTTTTGACAAGGTGGGCAAGTCCTGAATCCCCTGCGCCAATGTCAAGCCGATAAGAAGAAGCTCCTTGGCCTATAATGACAATATCGGGAGGATACCCGCCGGCTTTTTCATACGCTTGGCGTGACACAGCATGCATTGCCCCAATCGCCCAGCTGGTTTCTTGCAAGCCATTAGCTAGGTATGGCTGGTTTCCGGGATAAAATAGCGACCAGCCGTTGTATGAAGCCTGGCAATCAAAAGACCATTCAGGAGGTTCTGCTTCAAAGCGAGGCAATACCTGGGCAGCAACCATTCCGCAGCTTGGATGGGTGTCGAAAATTTGCTGTATCCGGGCAAGCGACCCGGGCTCCACCAGGACATCATCATCCAGAAAGAGAATGATGTCGCCATGAGCATTGCGCGCGCCAGCGTTGCGAGCGGCGCAGGCGGCACGCCGGGGCTCATGGATGTAACGAATCAAGCCGGGATTCGCCTGTTGCAGGTTATTAATTACCGCGGCAGTTCCATCAGACGAGTTGTTGTCTACAACAACAATTTCAAAGTTAGCCTCATAAGAGATACCAAGCAACGTGTTTACAGTATCCAGCAACGCTGGCAGACGGTTGTGTGTTGGGATAACTATTGAAATCATGGGTTATTGCGTTCAGATACGATTCTTTCTAACATATCGGCCTTATTTTTAAGTAGTAATTCATATTTGCTCAAAGCAGAAGTATTAAGTTTGCTATCAATGAGCTGCATTAAACCTATAACATCAGGGTTCCTATTATAAGAAAGTTCTTTCTCAATTGCTCTGCGTGCTTCGGAATAGCGGCCGAGTTTTGATAACGCCAATGATCTATAGAAATAAATATTAGTCGCATAGATTCCGGTATTATCTACCAGAGTTAAAAAATCAAGTGCTCGCTCAAATTCTCCCTTGTTGCATAGTTCAAATCCGTAATCGTACAATTTAGTGACAAATGAAGGATAAAGATGATGTTCAGGATGAGGTTGATATTTCAGTGCTTCCAGAATTGCTTTTCTGGCTTCTTCCGGTGAATTTATTTCAAAGGCAAGATAGTGCCATGCAGCATGAATGTATTGACCGGCAAAAGTTTGTGATCTCATATTCTTCAGATAATCAGGAGTACCCGGCTCTTCAAAGAGACCAGAAATAAAATTAAGCCGAGCTTCTGTTAGTGCTGAAATATTTTTGACACCACTGGATAAAGAACCTGTATGGCGGGCATATTTTGACATTACGGATGGTATAGGTACTATTGAGTAGTGCAACCCCAACCTTGTCCATAATTCAAATTCACCAACACCAAATTGCCAGTTTCTAGAATATAGTCCGATCTGCTCTAAACATGATCTCCGAAAAAAACTGGAGGAGAAATGGGGTGTTATTTCACCACTAATATATTTGTCTAAATTGAATGACACTGGCCCCTGATCAATACCAATTGTTACACCATTTTCGTCAGTTGTGCATATCCAGCCGAAAAGTGCTGCGGCATCAGGGTGCATTTTAAAGGCCTCGACAGCCACCGAAGCAGCATTTGGCATTATCTGTTCATCCGAAAAACAAGAACATATTATGTCACCTGTACAACGTTTAATCGCACGCCAAAAACCTTCTTCAGGACAACGGTCAGGCTCCGAAATTAGTTTAATGCGGGTGCCAAACAAAGGCGCATATTCTGAAATTATTTCAAGGGTACCGTCTGTAGATACCCCGTCTTGAATAATAAACTCAATATTTGGATAGTTTTTAGATAGTTCTAAAATGCTGTCAAAACAGCGCCGGATTGTTTTTCCGCCATTTTTACATATTGTGAATATGGAGATGAGGGGGGTAGATTCTTGACTATTCATAGTATACATCGATTTGTTATTAATAGGTGGCCACAGTGATTCAATTTCAGAAATAATTTTACCCCAAAAGGCTTTCCCGTCTCCTATTTTTCGTGCTTTCTCTCTCCCTCTTAAAGCAATTGCTTCTCTTTCAGCATCATTAGTCAAGTAATATCTGGCTTTTTCAACCAAGTCGTTTTCATTTACAAAAGGGACATATTCTATCATTGGCTCAAACCACTTGGAAGTTTCAGAATTACATGATTCAAGTAGCATCGATCCACAGAGTGTCGCTTCAAGAAGTCGACCTTTTAGAGTCAAATTTTGACCGGACAAACTAAAATTAAGAGAGATTTTTGAACGCATAAACATGCGAGCATAGTCTTCAGTAGATAGCGGACTTTCCATTTGTCCGCCTGTTTTTAACACATCAATCCCCGCTGCTCTCAAGGCATTCATACCGGCGATTCTGTCACTTAAACCATTAATTCCTCCATTAAAACTAATGTTTATGTCTCTCAATATTTCTAGGTCATGAAACACCCTCACATCAGCCGGATGGAATAGATGGATATATTTATCTTTGTACGGTGATTTTTCAAAATGACTAAGGGAATCGGCAATGATTGAAAAATCTACAAATGGGGTTACGGTATCAACCAAAGCAGGAACCCAGTCTGCCCATGTGTCATACCAAATAGCCACAATAGGTATGTTCAGAATATTTCGAATAATTCCGAGAGTGCTTAGCTGTGGATTGATATAATCGGGGGCGCTTGGCATCCAGGCCAGAACTAGTATATCGGGCTTATCGTTTCGGCATTTTTCTAGCAATGCCTCATCACAAGACATATTTGTAGCCAAATAATGTTCGTCAGAAAGAAAACAGTCGTAAGTACCAAGGCCAGTGGTTGAAAATGGACCCCAGAGAATTGACTCTGCATTTGATTCACCGTTCTCTGGCTTGCAGTCATGCCACTTTGCGCTGAAAAATAATAAATGCGGTTTTTTTATTGTATTCAAGTGGTATTACCTCATTCTTGCAAATCATATCCGATCCATATTTCTAATTTGTTTTTGCTACATCATCATAGTCCCATGTAAAGCGATGCTGATCGACGAAACGACCTATTTCAACATTTGCCATCCGGGGATTTTCTTCAACGCGCCGAGCAAGATCTAGCAGCGCACTTCTGGCATCATCAGGTGGAAAAGCAGCACAATTGCTAACAAATGTTTTTATCCGCTCGATTTCTTCACCTTGCGCCCAGCTTTTTAAAGCAACCTCCAAGGCAAAATCAAAATATCCCAACAACAGCGCACAAGCGAAAAGGGCATGATTCTGTCGCTCTGTAAGTTGACCTGTGAAAAAACCACCCGGAAAGGGATCTTTAAAAAAAACGGCATCTGCCCAAAGAACTCGCTCTCTCCCGAGGGTATCACGTTTGTCGAGTTGCCTGCACGACCGATAACTCATTTTAGTAAACCCATAAAAGGAAAAACCATATGAACGGAGCAAAAGTTCCACTTCAGAAAAGAGCGGTTGACCGACATACATCTGGAAAAACTCAACCTCTGCAACAACGGCGACTGTCCGCTCAGACAGTGTGCGTTGCGCACCTTGCAGGATGTCGTGTTCCAAACCCTGGGTGTCAAGCTTGAGCAACTCCCCCCAATAATCTTCCCCACTCAATTTTTCAAACAAGTAACTGTCAAGGCTTGTAACAGGGATAATCTCTGTACCGCATTCTGTGAATGTCGTGATATTGTATCGGCCAGCAGCTGGCCTGTTGACATTAAGAAACGAATTATTGCTTGGTGTAGTGAAAAGGTTCATCCGCGCACTTCCATCTATCTTGCCAACCGCGTAAGGAGCAATATGTAGTTGGGCATAAGGCAGATTCTCGGAAGAGTTTTCGTTGATATTAGAACATTCGTTTTTATCGGGCTCAAACGCAAGCGCAGCGGTTACCCCTGCCAGTGGCGCAACATCATCAAGTACTCCCCCCCTGGCACCGATATCAATGAAGCCGAGTGGTTTATTTTTTAAAGAAAGACCCGGAACTGTTTCATGAAACAACGGATCATCAAAAAATTTGTTGATATAAGGCATAGTGATTTCTCCAATAGTTAATCGGCTTTAGTAAGGCTGATAATCATTGACCTTTAACAATGAATCCGCCAGGATTCGGAGACCAATCAAGCCGGCGAATCTTAACCTTGCCTTCAAAATATTCATCTACAGCCCTGCTTTCGCCCTCCCAAGGCCTAATCCCATACTCATCAAAAAGTACAACGCCACCAGGGACCACCAATGGCCAAAAATGTTCGAGCCCGGCTTTTGTTGGTTCATACATATCGCAGTCAAAATGAAGTAACGAGATGCGTAAACCAGGATGCTCTTCAACAAATTTTGGGACGGTTTCTTCGATGTTCCCTTTGACGAGTACAACACGCGGCTTATAGGGTATGAATCTGTCCTTATCAAAGATTGAAATTGCATCTTCAAGTATTTCCTCAAATTCGCCGCTATCAAAGCCGCTGACGACTTTCCCTACGGTTTCATCACACTTGCCATCCTTATCAGAAACAGCGGTAAAACCGGCAAAATTGTCAAACCCAAAGACCTGCTTCTGACGGTCTCCCATGTTACGAATTTCCAGAAAATTTGCCCACGACATGAGTGTTGTACCGCGATACACCCCAAGTTCGACAATATCGCCAGGTAAATCCACAATCATCCGGAAAAATTCATAATGTGCCAAAAACTTTTTCAGAAAAAGACGCCGGGAATAGATCTGAAAGTTTCTACAGATCTCATTATTTGAGATCCCGAATTTCTCGAAATGTGCTTCAAGGAGGCTTTCAATGTTATCATCGGCGGCAAAGTTTGCACGACCATCAAACTTGCGTTCATCTTTCTCTGAAACGTCATCTTTCGCTGTTATTTCCATATATCATGCCTCCTTGGGAATTATATCTATGTGATTTAAAGTATGAAAACGAGCGGCACTCAAAGCGCTGTCATCGGTATTGCATATAATTCCTGCGGCCTGAATTCTTTCCCCTGCTTCCCGTAAGCGACGTCGTTTTGTGTCCTCATCAACTTTTCCAGGCAACATTGAGGCAGGCGCACCAAACGTTTCCATAAAACCGCTTGCCAGCACATATTTGGGCCGATGACGTAAAACAAAGTTGAGGGTTTCTTCAAAGTCCACTTCACTCTCACCAGGAAATCCGATTATCAGGTGTGTTTCGAAACCCGCAAATTTAATATCATTGAAAAGAGTGAAAATCCGGTCGATTTCTGCACGTGTGTAGGATCTCTTCATAAGCTTCAGGATATGCTCGGAGGCAGATTGAATAGGCAAACTTATATGTTTGATGACACCTTTAGCCAAAAAGCTCGCCATCTCGTCGAAAAATTTAATAAAATGGGCTGGATTCAGCCCATGAAGGGAAATTGTCACACCCGCATCTATCGCTTTGATCTTTTGCATGAGCAAGGGAAGGCTACTGTCAATGTCGTGACCGTAATCTCCTATAGAATCGCCCAACAGCATTATTTCCTTGTGTCCACTTTTTTCAATTGCGAGCTTGCAAGCTTCCACAAGTATGGATTCCGAAAAGCTTCGGTACGGCGGGAAAGCGAGAAGTTCCGAACAGTACGTACATTCAAAGCGACAGCCTTCAGAAATGTGAAGTTTTATGAACTGATCGGCAAAAGAGGCCGGTTTGTCGGGGTGTTGCTTCCTATATTCAGCCACGTCGTCGCAGAGCTTGCTTTCGCTTACATTTCGTTCAATTTCACCTAGAGTTTTGTTGAAGGTTCTAAAAAACTCCTTAATTTTAGATTCGTCATCACGCCAGTTAAGAACACGCCCCTTGAAATGCTGATGAAGAAGTTCCTGGTCAATATCGGGAAGACAGCCGGCAACAATAACCTCAGCCTTATAATCTTTCAGATACCGTTCGATTTGAGCAAGACTGTTATCTCTGTAATCCCGCCGGAATGCGCATGTCCAAAGCAGTATAAGGTCGGATTCTGCCGGATCATCTACAATCGTATGGCCGTTAACCAAAAACAAATCTCGATACCTCTGAAGATCTGTCTGGCGCATCCAACAGCCATTTAAGCCTTTGATAAAAACGTTCATTGATTTTTCCACTTTAGGTAGTCTTTTGGAGCATTTGAAGTGATTACGTTTAATGGCAAGAATTGGCTCAGGAGCGTTGCGCATTATTAATAAAATAACGGGTCTTCAAGAATTTGTTAATTATCGGCATAGTACCTTCTCCAATCCTTTTAAATGAATATTTATTGTAAATACTTTTGTAACTTTTCGCGAAGTGTTTCAAAGTGTTTGGCTTGTCTAAATCCTTTAGCATTCAGTACACTTGTGTATAAATCCAGGTATTCAATCCGCGGATTCAGGCGAATAGCATCCCACATCAAACGGTGCCAAGATCCGTCTATCTTCAATGCTGATGCAGCCTCAGTATACATAGAATGAGCCGCAATAGCCTGCAGATCATCATTGCGAAGTGTTTTGGGAATCCGCTGGATCAATATCTCTAAAACAACCTCAATATTTGGATAAATTGCACCGACATTGTCATCACCGTATAGGTTCCAATACTTCAATGTCCAGTTAGAATCCAATGCACTGGCACAATAACACGTATCACTTGAATGATTATTTTGGTCAGCACGTCCAGGAATGCTCATACCGTCTGGGTGAGGTCCATACCTGTTTACGTTATAAAAATATTTCCCATTATTATCTTCTTGAAATAACTGCATATAACGATCAAATGCTGTCTGAGACATTTCTGACAAAGATTGAGTGTTGATCAGGAGATCAAAATCAAAGCCATTTATTGAATTAACAAATGCAGTTGGTATTAAAGCAAAATCATATTTTGAGTTAAGGAGTTTTAGATCTTCACTAGAATGTACAAGGATTATTTTTGCGTGTGGAAAATTTGCAGCAAGGTAAGTATACGATGCAATTAACATTTCTGGTAAATCAAGTATAACATATTTTATATCAGGATTAGCAAACTTGAAAATACGGGCAAGGCCACCATATCCACCGCCTAGTTCAAGCACAGTGTTTGGGGTTGGAATCAATTTCTGTATCCGCTGGCAACAGGCAAGATGCCAAAGGAATCCAGAGGATATTCTACGACCATTTTCATATACTATCGCCTTTTCGCTCGTATACGGTGACTCCTGGATCAAATGACTTAACGTGTTAAAATCAATACCATTAAGTAATGCCCAGTTTTTATAATTCTCAACTGCCTTTTCGAGCATTGGATCGTTGTTAAGGAGTGGAAAAGTACACCAATCATTTTCTGTGCAAGCTTTTATAACCGCCTGGTAACTATCTAGAGATCTGATACTTGGCATCACGACCGAGTTGAGAGTTGCACTCCACATAACACTTGGACGAACTTCTTGCGGAACTTCTATTTGAGAGACAGTATTATAAAAAGAAAGGGCCTTTTCAACGATCTTGTCCACATAGTCCTCCTTAAACACTGAATTTATATTTCTATCACTAAGTTATAGTACGTGCATTCTCGTTGCTTGTATTATTATATATGGTGAGGTGAATATTGATTCACAAAATATATGTCACCGCTATAACTGTTTGAAGGGCTGGGATCTTCAAAAACGAGTGAAAACCCATGGTCTTTAAGATACTGAATCAAATCATCTTTTATTTGCATGCTATGGTATTCAGTCACGATTCGTTTGATTTGAGGCAACCTTGTGCAGGACTGGAGAATTTCTAGTTCCAAACCCTCGACATCCATCTTGAGAATATCGACTTTTTCAAGGTTATATTTTGTAAACAGGGAATCAAGTGTTACGGCAGGAACCTCCAGAATCTTCACGAACTCATCCTTAATCCATGGCCGCTCGGGAATTCTTATGTTCTGCCCACCGATCGCCCCGATTTCCGGGATGATTTCCATCTGCAAAGTGCCGGCGTGCGCGGCGACAGCCACATTGTCATGCATTACATTACTGATATTGTTAAGCTTCAAGTTCTCACATAACACAGCATATTCAGCAGGGTTTGGCTCTATCGCGATCACTTTGCAATCCGGACAAGTTTCCTTGAGTTTCAAGGTATAGAACCCTTGATTCGCACCGATATCGAGTACCACTGCAATATTTTTATCGCAAAATCCATCCACCATAAAATGAGCGTTTTCCTTGAAAATTTCGTGATAAACTTCAATAGTTGAATGCGATGAACTGGCATTAAACCTCAGCGCGTAGCGTTCAAGATTCAGTATGAAGCTGCTTGTATCTTCAACAAAACGGTTGTACTCCAAAGTATAGTCACGCCAGGCAATGATCTTATCGATCCAGGCCCGGCTCTCATTGTCGGCACAGATATCTTTCAGCCACGCAATGTCAAGCGCTCTTGCCATAAGTTCAGTCTCCTAGTAGTTTTCTCTTCAGCTTGATACTGTTCATCTCTTCCACATGCTCTCGGGCCTCACGCCCAAACTTACGTTCAATCATCGTAAGATAACGCGGGTTCTTGAAATAGATTTCAAAAGCATAGTCCCGAAACCAAAGCACTTCGGCGGATGAAAGGGTTTCGGTTGGAAGAGGAAGAAAATCATATCCTTGCTGGGCAAAGCCGCTCCACTTTTCAGGAAGAGGGGTTCCATTCTGCAGCGCTTCATCATAAAGATCGGAGCCTGGAGGCGCCATGGTGCAGAAAAAACTGGGAAAGGCGCAGTTTAGCTCCATGGCAAAGTTCAGATTTTCCTGCATGCTGTCCCAGGTATCACCCGGCAGGCCGAATATGAAATTCGCACAAAAGTCTATGCCCGTATCATGACATCTCTTGACCACACTACTGATTACTTCTCTGGTATAAACACCTTTTGTAATACCTCTAAGAACATCGCCGTTCACTGACTCAATCCCCAGTTTGAACCAGTTGAAACCAGCTTTTTTCAATAGTTGCAGCTCGTCATCAGGCATGGAATCAATGCGATCCACGCGTGCGAAAGCACAGATGTTCAAGCCGTAATTTCTTTCGATCAGCCCTCTGGCTATGGGAAGATAGTGATCCGGATTGAAAACGAAAAGCTCATCGATGAGATTGATATGCCTGACACCATACTGCTGTACGAGAATATCTATCTGGCGTAGCACCCATTCCGGCGACCAGTAGCGTATTTTGTGTTCTCCGTATGTTGCATGGATAGCACAAAATTTGCATTGGTAAGGGCAGCCTAGGCTTGTGTACATTGTTGCACAGCGGTTTCTTTCAGAAAAATCGTTGAGGCACATCCAGCTGAATGCCCGGTATTTTCCGCTCCCCATTGGTAACAGATCCCAAGCAACATCGCTTAATTCAGAGGTAAGATCTTCAATATTTTTTGGCCGGGGATTATTGAAAATCTTTCCTTCCGATTTCCACCACAATCCAGGAATTTCGCTAAGTTCCTTTTCCTGCAACAAGCCCAACAGAGTATAAAAACCTTCACCCTGCGCAATCATATCGCATTCTTCTTCTTCAAGGGTCCTCTGAGGTAGTGCTGACGGATGCCAGCCTGTCAGGAGAATCCTTATTTCAGGTTGCAGTTTTTTCAGTTCGCTGCACAACTGTCCCACGGCTATCATTAACGGAGAGCATGTATTGGCCTGCTGACCATACACTACAATTGTTGTAAGCTTGGCGTTGGTTTTTATAATGGCATCGGCTGTTTCCTGCAAATCCAGATTCAAAAAGTTTGCATCAAGAATATCGACACTAAAGCCATGCTGTCTCACAAAACCGGCGGTGACAGCAGCCCAGAATGGTGGTTCGATAGCAGAAAACACCTTGCTTAGTTCTTGATACACACTTTTTTTAGTTCCACCTACATTTACCAGAAGCACATCAAGTTTGTTCGACATACACATTCTCCGAATATTAGCGTTTTACTCCAACCCCCCATCACGTTGTGATATTAGCGGGTTTTTTACCGGCCACCAGATATTCAACTCAGGGTCATTCCACAACTTGGTAAACTGGCTGGACCTGTCATAATAGGACGATTGTTTGTAATGAAACATGGCTTGGTCGCTTAAAACAAGGTGAGCTACCCCAAAACCTGGAGGGACCAGAATTTGGTAATGGTTATCCGCTGAAATGATGAATGACTCCCACTGCCTGAATTGCGGCGAAGATTCACGGCAATCGACGATAACCAGATATATTCGTCCCAATATGCATGAGATGAGTTTATACGTATGGCGGTCTCCGTGAATTCCCCTCAGGACATGTTTCGATGATATGGAGACATCGTCTTGAGCGAAGTGGACTCCTCCAAGAGCTTCCTTATATAGCTCTTCGTTGTATAGCTCTATGTAGAATCCCCGAAAATCTTCAAACACAGTTGGCGGAGTTATTTTCAGGACAGCTTCAAGCTTAGTTTTTTCTACAACGAGCATATTTTACCCCTTTGGTCGCCATGCAATAATTGATGCCCCGTCATGATAGGGGTCGCCGAAATTGGTCCGGTGTGCTTCCAGAATTTCTACCTTTCCCTCAGCGGCAAGTTGCTGGAGAGCCGGCCAGTATCCTGATAAATAACCACGTCTTCTATGATAGGTAGCGGCAAGATGGTCTAGCAGCTTTGCAGTGTCATAGAACTCTTCGATAGGTTCATGATGCAGCACAATCCTGGGTTTGGCAGCTAATATGTAAGACAAAAATGGCTGATAATCTCCCCCCAACTGTTCCATGGATGAAATCGTTAACACGGCACTATTCGGTTTTAGGGTGAAGCCTGATTCGGGATTCAGCATGTCGAATTTGTTGCCCTCAATTTTTATACCCTGCTGTCTCATGAGACCCAGGATGTTTACAGAGGCATCCGTCCAGTCAAGGCCGACCAGGGATTTTTCCGGGAAAATCTTTGACAGCATGTATAGGTATCTTCCTGTGCCGCAACCGAACTCGTATATATTGTCGATTGAACCCAGATATTTTTCAAACGCATTAGTCAAGACTATGGAGAATAATTCGTCCACAAAATCAGGGGTTTCAGGAGCTATGAAATCCCCCATATAACTTGTGTATTGAAAAGGTTTTATATATTTTGGTTTCAAGCTTTCCCAGGAAACACCCTCGGACAGGCTACGTTCATAGTTTTCGTGCCACCCGTTTTGAAAAACAGTCTGATTTTCAGCGGTAGGTCGTTTTTTTAGATCATCCAGTCTTTGGACAATTTGGAGAATGTGTAAATCTCTTTCTTGCTGGCTGATGTGCCTGAATTTGAGTTTTCTGTCGTTAAGCATGCGTATACAGGAGGCGGGAATATCCTTGACACTGCAACCCATCTGGTTGCAGAAGGCATCTTCATCCAGCAATAAAGAGTCCTGAATAACGGTAGATGCAACCTTACTGCCCTTCTGCCAGAGTTCTCTGCACTCCCTTGCTATCCCTTCCGCATCAAATCCCCACCGTTTTCTCAGTTCAGCCTGTTTTAGATTGCCGAGTGCAAACTTGTCAGGGGCCCCCAGTCGGGACAGTTTGCATTTGTTATTGCTGCGCACTTTCCAATCCGCAACAGCCGACCACAAACCACCAGTCGGAATATGTTCCTCAACAATAATCATCGAGTCAAATCTTTGTGACAATGAGTCAAGCGTTGCCGTGTCCAATGGTTTAACAGTATGCATCTGATATACGCACGGATTGATCCCTTCCGTTGCCAGGTCGGCATGAGCCTTCAGTATCTCGTTGGCTATTTCACCGGTGCCGATTATGACTATCTTCTCTCCTTCGCGCAGAAGTCTGGCCTTGCCAAGAACCGCTGGTTCAAGTGCCTCATAGGATGGCTCTCCAAATCTGCCGACCGTAAAATAGGAAGGGCCACCCAATGCAAACAGTTGCGGAAGAAGCTGCTCAATCTCGCCGGGATCGCCTGGAGCAACAACGGTCATGTTGGGAAGCGCGGTCATCAGGGCGAGATCATCGGCGGCGTGGTGGGATACACCGCTGGTGGAGTAGAGGTACCCCCGCCCCGCCCCGACCAGGATGACAGGCAGATTCGGGTAGGCCACGCAGTAGCGGATCTGCTCGAAGGGACGTGCGGTGGCAAATGATGCAATAGAATATGCAACCGTTTTCCAACCCTCACTGGCCATGCCGGCAGCTGTATAAATCATCTGTGCTTCCGCCACACCGGCATTGATATAACGGGGCCCAAAACGCTTCTCAAATTCATCAAAAACCTGAAAACCGAGATCTCCGGTAATAAAAGCGATGTGCGGGTCTTCAACTGCCAAGCGCGTCAACGTTTCAGAAAATGCCTTTCTCATTGCTGGCCCCTCCTGTGTAATGGCAATGTTCCAAGCTCTTCAAGCGCATTTTTCAGGTCATCGTCTGAAGGGACACGGTAATGCCATAACACCTGGTCTTCCATGAAACTAATCCCCTTGCCGGCAGTAGTCTTGGCAATGATTGCAGAGGGCTTTCCTTTTTCAAATGGAACTGCTTGTAGAGCCTGCTGGATTGCAGGAATGCTGTTGCCGTCTATTGTTTGAACCGCCCAGCCAAAAGCAGTGAACTTCTCCTCAAGGGAAGTGTGTCCCATGAGCTCATCTGCTCGGCCAACAGACTGCACCCCGTTATTGTCAACAATAACAAGAACATTGTCGAGACTGTGCGCTTTTGCAAAGGTGGCCGACTCCCAAGTGCTGCCCTCATTACACTCGCCATCACTGATCAGAGCAACCACCTTGCTGTTGCTCCCATCAAGCCGAAGACTGTATGCTTTGCCAGTTGCTACGCCAAAACCATGCCCCAGGCTTCCTGCAGACCAATCCAGCAAAGGAAGCGCATGAATACAGGGATGGCTCGGAAATTGTGAGTCGTCCGTAGCGTAGTTGTTAAGCTCATCTATAGGGAAGAAGCCACGGTCGGCCAATACTGCATACAGAGATGCACAGGCATGACCCTTGCTGAAGATAAAACGGTCTCGTTCCGGGAATTTAGGATTTTGCGGGTCGATCTGCAAACCACCGTTAAAAAGGCAGAGTAGCAACTCAACACAACTTAAAGCCCCATTAAGGTGTCCCTCTTTACCGTCATGTGCCATCTGTATTGTTGTCGCCCTGATTTCCAGGGCTTTATTCTGGAGAGAATGCATTGTCATTTCCTTTGTAGTTCCAGTTTATCTCCAACCATCTGGCTGAGTTCTCTTGCATTATCGATATTCTGGCTCGACATTTCTCGCTCAATATCGGAATAATCTTCGTCCAGCGTATAGTAAATTATCTGTGAACCTCCGAAGTCGAATTTGAAGGGAACGTGTATATGGTTACTTAACGCCTGTCTTATGTCGCTATGTTTCTCCGGAGGAGCAAATATCAGGAAGAACCCACCACCACCGGCGCCTGACAGCTTGCCTCCGATAGCCCCTGCTTCACGGGCACGCTCATAGATGTTGTCAACATGACTGTTTGAAATGTTGGGACTAATGCTGCGCTTCACCTGCCAGGCTTCATGCAATAACTCGCCAAATCCGTTTATATTTTGATTGCTGTTTAGAATTGAAATGCTCTCGTCAACCATGTCTTTCATGATGCGCATTTGGCGCTTTTTTTCGCCAAGCTCGTTTACATAGGTACTCGCGACATCATTGGCAGTTCTCTTTATTCCGGAATAGAAAAGCATCAGGTGGGAATTAAGTTCATGTATCCTTTCAGCAGTAAGAACTATCGGTCTAACGGCAATCTCGCCATTTTTATGAAAAATAATTTGATTTAGGCCACCGTGAGCAGCCAATACCTGGTCTTGAGAACCGACTGTCTCTTTGATCAGGTCCTGCTCAATATGAATGCTTTCCATTGCCAACTGCTGTTTGGTTGGCATAAATCCTCTGAGGGCATGCAATGCATGTAGGAGCCCAACTGTAAACGATGAGCTTGAGCCCATACCACTTCGCGCAGGCAAGTCGCCAACATGATGGATTTCTGCCCCTCTGATAAAACTCAAAAACTTAAGAGTCTCCCGTACGGCGGGATGCTCAATTTCTTCTATGCGAAAACAATTCTCAATTTTTGACCAAACAACCCTATATCTATGTTCGAAAAACGGCGGAAGATAGCGGCAGGTGATGTAACAGTATTTGTCAATTGCAGTGGCCAATACTGAACCACCATGTTTCATATACCAGTTTGGATAGTCGGTACCGCCACCGAAAAACGAGATGCGGAAGGGGGTTCTGCTGATGATCATGGTTTCTCCCCGTACAGTAATTTGCTAATCTACATCAAGGAAGGCAGATACAGCATGGTAGTCAGATGGTATTCCAATGTCAATGAACCTGGATGGATGCAAAAAGCCGGACAAACCTTCTCCAATCAACCTCGGAAAGACCTCCTGTTCAAGGGAAACAGTCCTGCCAGGGTGAATTGTCTCGATGATCTTCCTGGCAAGAAGATAGATACCGGCATTGATCACGCCCTTTCCATTTTTGCTCCCCTTTTCCATGAAACTGACAACGCGTCCCGATTCATCAATATCGACAGCTCCATAGCGGGCAATGTTTTTGACCTGTACCAGCACCAGTGAACCAATTGTGGAGGCAGCAGCATGCTGGCGGGCAAACAGACCGAGATCAACATCGCAAAAAGAGTCGCCGTTCATCACCAGTACAGGATCTGAATTTATCAAAGGTAGCGCCAGTCGTAGTGCTCCGCCGGTACCGAGCGGTGACTCCTCACGCGAATAGAGCAGGTCCATGTCGCGGTATCGGTCTCCAAATGTATCATGTACCATTTGTGCCATATGACCGGTGCACAGCACGACGCGCTGAAAATCTTCATCGGCTAGGCGGTCCAGCAGGAAGGACAGAAAGGGGCGCCCGTTAACCTCGGCCAGCACCTTGGGACGATCGGCAACAACTTCGCGCAGCCTCGTTCCCATACCACCGGCAAGGATTATTGCCGTCATCTTTTCAGGCCCGGTCATCAAATGTTTTTGCCCGGCATACGCCCCAGCAGTCGGTATCCTTTGATCAGTTCACGGATGCCGTCATCCAGAGTGCGTTTTGCCTCGAATCCGGCCTCCCGCAGACGCTGATTGGAAACGACGTAGTTACGTTTGTCCGGATCGCTTCCCACCTCGGAAAAGTGGAGGTAAAACTTCGGGATATGCTCCCTGATCTTTAGTGCCAGTTCTTCCTTGGAAAGGTTGGCGGCATCAAGCCCCACGTTGTAGGGTCGGCCGGCCATCCCTGCCGGGTTCCGGAGGCAGTGGATAAAGCAGTCGGCAACGTCGCGGATATGGACGTAGTTCCGCTTGAAGTCTTTCTCGAAAATTATCAGGTAACCATCGAAGTAGGCGGCATAGGTGAAGTGGTTAACCAGCAGGTCCAGCCGGGGGCGGGGCGACATGCCGAAGACCGTGGCCAGCCGGAGGGTGATCGAGTTCCCTGCAGACAGGACGATCTCTTCCGCTTCGACCTTGGTGCGGCCGTAGAGCGAGATCGGGTCAAGCGATGTCTCTTCGGTGCAGAAGACATCGCCGGTCTTGGTGCCGTAACCGCTATTGGTTGTCGGGTAGACGATCAGTTGTTCCTTGCTGCGCAGCCTGCAGAGCAGCGAGATGGCATCGCGGTTGGTCGAGGTTGCCATGTACGGATCGAGATCGCAGGCCGGAGCACCCACAATGGCAGCCAGGGGGACAATAGCGTCGGCATTCTTGACGAGCGGCCTCAGCACCGATTCGTCGCGGGCATCCCCCCTGATGAAATCAAAGTCAGGATTGGCACAGAGGTGGTTCAGGTTCTGTTCGCCGTAGATCAGCGAATCAAGGGCAGTGACGTGATATCCGGCGGTCAGCAGGTGCTCACACAGAATGGAACCAAGATATCCGGCGGCTCCGGTGACGAGGATATTCTTCAATGTTGCCTCCATCATTAAGTAGTTTGCGGAACAGAAGCCCCGCAGCAAAGATACCAGGTCATGTCATCCGGAGCGGCAGTATCCAGCCAGCGGGTTGAAAAACGATAACGGAAGCCTGCCCCTTCGAGGTACCCCAGAATTTCCGGTAAAAACAGGTAGCGCATCCGATGTGTTTCGCGGATATCTTTGACCTCTCCGGTAGATTTATTACTTATGGATACCTGGTAATTGACATCCACCACATTATCGTTGGGGTGGAGCACCGGTTCGGCAATGCGGGTGACGCGGATGGCCTCGTCCTCCAGCTCCTTAACCCGTCTCGCCGGACGATCGCTCAACACCCCTGGACCATACCAACAGTCAAACAGGAACAAGCCACCCGGTTTCAGGTGGGCGCTGGCTGTGACAAATGCGGCCTTCAGGTCGGCATTTGTCACCTGGTAACTCATGACATGGAAGAGAGATATAACCACATCGAACGTTTTATCTAGTCGAACTGTGCGTGCGTCACCCAATAAATATTCCAGGCTGCTGTTTCCCGCCGCTTCCGCTCTTGCGGCAATCAGCATTTCCTCGGACATGTCTACGCCGGTGACAGTGTAGCCTAAATCAAGCAGACATCTGTCATGCCTTCCCGATCCGCAGCCAAGATTGAGAATACTATGAACAGCGGGGACATGGGCCTGGATCAGGCCATGGATGTATTCTGCCTCACCCTGATAATCCTTGTCGCGATAAAGTAGGTCATAGTAGCGGGCATATTCATTGAATACACTCATGGGAGACACTCCCTGACGGCTTTGACAACATGGATAATCTGTTCATCGGTTATGGTCAGTCCGCTGGGTAGGTATATGCCCTGACGTGCCAGTTGTTCGGCAACCGGATAGCTTTCGCCGGTAAACAGGCCCATGCGCTGGAACACAGGCTGCTGGTGCATGCCGAGGAAGAATGGGCGCGTCTCGACACCCCGCTCTTTGAGCGCCGTCGCCATCCGGACAGCATCCAGCCGGGTAGTCTCTTTAAGCAGTATGCCGAAGACCCAGTAAACACTTGTCGCCCATTGTTCTTCAACGGGCAGAACGATTCCGTCCACATCCGCAAGCAGTTCATGATAACGGGCTGCAATGGCGCGTTTACGAGCAATAATCTCATCCATACGCTCAATCTGGCCGACGCCGAGCGCGGCCTGCAGGTTTGTCAGCCGGAAGTTGAAGCCCAACTCGTCATGCAGAAAGCGCTGTTTCTTCTGGAAGCAGAGATTGCGCAGCTCCCGTGCACGTTCTGCCAGTTCAGGCGTGCGCACCAACACCATGCCCCCCTCGCCGGTAGTGACAAGCTTGTTGGCGTAGAAACTGAAGGTGCTGATATCCGCCAGCCCGCCGCAGCGCTGTCCCTTATATGTCGCGCCATGTACTTCCGCAGCGTCTTCGATGACCACTAGCCCATGCCTTTTGGCAATGTCGAGGATCGGATTCATGTCAGCCGGGTGGCCGTAGACGTGTACCACCTGGATCGCTTTAGTTCTCGGGGTAATTTTGGCCTCAATCTGGCCGGTGTCCATCTGCCAGGTACGTATATCCGAATCCACCAGCACCGGCACTCCACCTGCCCGCACTACGGACTGAGCCGGCGAAATTATGGTAAAGGTCGGCATGATTACTTCATCGCCCGGAAGCAAGTTTAATAGCGCTACGGCAACATCCAGGGCAACCGAGCCGTTGCTAACGGCAATGCCGTACGGCATCCTGCAGTAGGCCGCCCAGCGTTCCTCGAAGAGATCGAGAAACTTCCCGGCGGAGGATATCCAGCCGGACTTCAAGGCCTCGTTGACCAACTCTATGTCACGTTCTGTCACAAGAGGTTCGGCTACCGGTATCATCAGAAGCGTTCCTTTTCCACCAGACCGGTATACGGCCCCTGCTTGATCTCAAGAAAAATGGTATCTTCCAGGCACCTGAAACAGTGGCCGCCCGCCACAAGCTGAATCATGTCACCCTCTTCCAGGATCCAGGTCCCCATCGGGCTCTTGTCCATGGCATACAGCTCAACCTCGGTCCTGCCCTTCCTGATCAGCAGGGTCTCAGGAGTGCCGACCAGATGCCGCTGCAGCGGCAGGTGGGAGTGGCGGACAACCTCGCCCCCGGCCGGGTATACGACAAAACCAAGTTGTTGATAGTAACTGTCTGGCGATATGAAGGTCGTCGTTTCCGGCATGTAGTCTTGCCGTATGATAGTGGCGATCCGTTGATCGTGCCAGGTGATGTGTTCGACTGAAGAAGTTTTGTGCGGCGGACTGACCATATTATTCTCCAACGGGATGTAGTATGCAGATATCTATACAATGGAGCCTCTTGCAAAAGTGCATGTAGGAAACCGAATAAATTTGATTTAACAGCAAAAAAGCCGAGCTTTAAAGGTAACCATCTGATATTATTAGGTTGCGAGTCACAATAAATCAGAAGGAGTCCCAATGAAGCTTAAGGAAAGAATATCATGGTTGATGGGAACGGTACAGCAAAGCCTATTCCCCCACCTTGACGAATGCCTCTCCGCTCCGCTTGCTGAGCAGGAGAAGCACCTGGTCAAGATCCTTGAGCTGATCCAGATTGAGAGGTTCGTCCCTGTCACTGCCAATCGACAGTGGCTGGGACGACAGATCAAAGAGCGCGAAGCAATTGCCCGGGCCTTTATCGCTAAGGCGGTTTTGAATTATCAGCATACCAGTTCCTTGAGAAACGAATTACTGAGCACTCCGAATCTGCGGGTGATCTGTGGCTTTGCCAGAAGGATAGACGTTGTCTCTGAAGCCACCTTCTCCCGGGCCTTTGCTGAATATGCCAAAGCGGGCATGGGTGGAATGGTGAATGATTTCCTGGTTAAAGAGCATCTTGGCAACGAGCTGATCGGTCATATCAGCCGCGATGCCACTGCTATAGTTGGTCGGGAGAAACCGGCAAAGAAGATCAAGAAGGCAAAAGCCCCCAAGAAGAAAGGCCGACCGGCCAAAGATGAGGTCAGAGAACCTGTTGAATCAAAGCGCCTTGAGGTGCAGCGAGGCCAAACGGCAGAAGAGGCCATTGCCGGGCTTCCGAGAGTCTGTGACCGCGGCACCAAAAAAAACGCCAAGGGGTACAAGGAAAGTTGGAACGGATTCAAGCTGCACTTGAACGTGAATGACTTCGGCGTTCCGATCAGCGCTTTGATGACCTCTGCTTCTGTGCATGACATTCAGGCTGCCAGCCCGCTGATGAAACTGACCAGTGGCAAGGTAACCTACTGCTACGACCTCATGGATGCGGCTTACGATGCGGCACAGATACATGATCAGAGTAGAGAACGGGGACATGTACCAATTATCGACAAGAACCCACGGGGCAAAGAAGTCATCCCAATGGCTCCCTATGAAGCAGTACGCTACAACGAACGGACCGCTGCCGAGCGTTGCAACAGCCGCCTTAAAGAAGATTTGGCGGTCGCAGCGTCATAGTACGGGGAGCTGACAAGTTAATGTTGCACCTGATGTTCGGTGTCCTTGCCTTGAGTGCCGATCAGTTACTCAAAGTAGCTGGTTGCTGATTGTCAAAGACCGAAAAACTTGAATCCGTGGCAGGAGTGCGCCCTGATTCCGGATAAATGCCGACAAAACCGCTCAGAGGGGCTGAGTAGAGCTGCGTACAGTTGGAATTCTCACCGTACGCTCCCTCTGACCGCCAAGATTCAAGACTTTTGCAAGAGGCATCTACTTTTAGACTGACAGTAATTTTGAGCTGAACATTTCTCTAACATATTCTTCATCAGCCGGGCCCACGTTGCATACCACCCGCCGCTGATCAAAACTTTCCGGGCACCTGAGTGACAGGTAGTACCGGACAATGTCATCATAATTATCGGACAGTACAGTTGACGCCGCGTCCAGATGTGTCACCACTCCCAGGCCGGACGGCTTGGTCGGGATGGTCATTATCTTCAGATCGGGCCTGAATGTCTTCAGGCAGGGGATAATCCGCCAGACATCACCGGTCCAGAAACCGGTGCAGCGCTCCCTCTCAGCGACAATTGGTGCAATCGGCAGACAGTCATGAATTAGTATAACCGAATCCTGACGTGCATAGCGCTCCAGGTTGATATAATCCTTCAGAGCCTGCTCGAACAGGTGCAGGCCGTCGATAAATCCCAGATCAAAAGTTTGCCGTTCTATTACTTCACGCAGGTCATATTGCTTGAAGAAGTCGTCGCTGGTCAGTGGGAAGAGTTTTGTCGGCCCATGCGGGCAGACATAATTACAACCGTTCCCAGAAACCCTGATAAGGATCGATTCCGATCGCCTTTGTTTCTGTACCGGTCAGAGCCAGTGACCTACAATACCCGAGACGTATCTCCACATACCTCGCTTTTTTTGCCCCCACAAAACCGGGGTCGAGTCAGGCAAGCGCCGCCAGACGCTGGTTGACAGATTCTTCACGACCGATTTCCTCAATGTATGGCAAAGCGCCCTCTGCTTGCGCTAATTGTTGTTTCAACATTTCAAATTCATTCTGCTTGAACACACTGAAACCCAGACGCCGGGCCTCAACATCGATTAACAGCATTCGCGCCAGGCATTCAATCTTGTTTTTTCCATCAGGATTTTTCAGCCTTTCGAAAATAACATCCAACAATTGCAAAAATTCTTTTTGATCATTATTGATAAATCGATACACCATTGCATGTGAAAAACAGAGCATCGAAGTATCATCATTTGAGTCCAGCTCATAACTTTTCCTGAACATGTCTATTGCTTCTATAGGCCGAGTCCTGAAGCCGTTCTCATTCCTTTTTTCCCAGAAGTAGCGGCCTATTTCCAGGTAAATTGGGGCATCCGCTGAACCAAGTTTCTCTGCATGACAGTATAAGCTCCACGATTTAATCTCTGGATTAACATTGTATAGCCCATAATTGTTATGCATCATCCAGTCATTGAGGCCAGTAACTCTGAATTCGTTTATCATTAGAAATTCTTTGAAATTATCCATTTCGAAAAGCTCGGGATAGAATAGTCGCGGCCAATGATAGGTAAAAGTCGATGGAAAACTGCAGATAAAAACCCCGCCAGGCTTCAAAACTCTCCGTATTTCTTCAAGTGCGTGCTGAGGGCTGGCAAAATGCTCAAACACCTCAAAGGCGAAAACAACATCGAAGAAATTATCTTGAAATGGTATTGAATCACAATCCAGATTTGCCTTAATCACATCAATACCGAAACGACGGCAGTTATTAATGGCGGAATCAGACACATCCACACCAAATACATCGTTGCTGTGCATCAATTCAAGGAGGATCCCCCCTTCCCCGCCAACTCCAATTTCCAGTATTTTTTTACCAGTCAAGCCTTGTGGGAAAAATTTGTCAATAATGGCCCTGTTTTTCAGGGTGGTTTCTTTTCTCACAATACCGGATTCTGACCAATAGTTCCTGTAGAACTCCTCGGCATTACTGCTGACATTTTTCTCAGAATTAAAAATTGTCTGAATTTGATCACTCATCGAAACCACATCTTTCTTGAAGGCGCTTTTCAAAACAACTGGTAGGTTGCTTGCTTAAGATTTAATATCATACTGATATTGTGCAAAAATTTGTCCTGATGTAATCCAGGTCAGCCGATCCCACGAAGCTGCTCAAAAGTTTCCGGGCACTTCAGTGAAAGATAATAGCGAACAATATCATCATAATTGTCTTTCAGAACAGTTGACGCCACATCCAAATTGGTCACCACCCCCAGTCCGGACGGCTTGGCCGGGATGGTCATGATTTTCAGATCCGGCCTAAAGGTCTTCAGACAGGGGATAATCCTTCAGGCGTCTCCGGTCCGAAAACTGGTACAATGTGCCCACCAGCAGTTATCAGCAAATTCCTATACAGAGAACCGGTATGATAAATCAAACACACGCTATGGCGATTGACGGTTTCCGATGATGTAATCATGGGGCAACCCCAAAATGTTCTTCTTATAGAGATATTCTTTATATGCTTTCTTGAAATAGTCCATTGAAGTGACATGCTGTGTTGCCATACGACCAAGCCCGACAAAGTACAAACATCCTACATCCGGAATGAAGGCATAATCAGCAAACCAGTAGTCTAACTGAATACAGGACCTAAAATCCTCTTCAACAAGATTCTTGTAGTAATCACTGGTTGAAGCCACGTGTGGCGCCATCACTGAAGCAAAAAGAGACGTCCCGTGCTGTTCTCTGTCCCAACTGGCACAGGAAAAAAGCAGTATGCCATCACGTTTCATCAGACGAAGCATATTTAACAGAATCAAATCCCAATCTTCGGTATGCTCGAAGACTTCAGTAGAAAAAACCACATCGAACTCTTTTGCTGTGCCGGGGAAATTTTCCCCTCCACATACCAGGTCAACCTTTGGCCCCGAACCTATATCGATACCAATATAATCACAGTTTTCAAAAAAACCTCGTACGGAACCGTTTATATCCAGCGAGCCTATTTCAAGGACTTTTGACCCTTGGAAGTAGTTTGGGAAAAATCGTTTGACATTGTCGAAAAAAAAGAACTGCTATAAGTGTGCCATGCTTCGGCTCTCCATTGGTTCTTACAATAGTCACGCATGAAAATTTCAGTTTATCAACAACTCCGATTTCCCGCAGAACTGCTCATTAACATACTCTTCATCAGCCGGCCCGACACTGCATACGACACGCCGCTGTTCAAAGCTTTCCGGACAGTTGAGTGTCAGGTAATAGCTAACGATACCGTCATAGTTATCGGACAGTACAGTTGACGCCGCGTCCAGGTTGGTTACCACACACATCGCCAGTCCATATCCTGGTGCGACGCTCCGTCTCTACAACTATCGACGCAAACATTCATAGATCAGACAACTGTCCCTTCCGTTATCGTCATATCCAGTTTTTCAGCCTTACTGGCCATGACATCTATAAATCTCCGTATCGCAACTATCTCCGCATTCACTTGACAACGCTGCGCCACATTTTCCAGCCATTCACGGGCATCACCAAAGCACCCTGCATCAACTAGATTTTGAGTGGTATCAGTAATATAGCGGAGAAACCCACTCTCCAGCAGTTGCCGGTTGTTTTCACGGCAGGTAATCCCACGCCACTTGGTAAGAAACAAGCGCCGGTTGCGCATCATGATTTCACCAGCGGTTTCTGCCTTTTCGTAGAAGTTTATTTCGCGCAGTGCTCTGATGGTGCCGCTCCAATGGTGATCATAGGCGGAGGTAGGAACTATGTAATTTTTCAGACCAGCCCGCTTGATCTGCAGCCCCAGATCCCATTCCTCAAAATAGCAGGGAGTGAATCCATTCTCGAAACGGATGATTTTTTCATTGAAATGCTGGAGCTTAATGACAAAAAAGAATCCGGAGACGGCATCGACCTCCAATGGCCGGTTGAATGCACCCTTGTCAAAATGGATATAATCACGGGCCAGAGCATACTCTACAAAACTCCCTTGAGGACCGACGCAGGCTGCTGCAGGGAGTTCATAGAGAGCCTGTTCAAGAGCGTCAATGGCCTGCCTCTCAACATGAAGATCGGCATTAAGGACGAATACCGTTGGGGTTACCGCGATCTCCAACCCCAGGTTCCAGGCACGGGCAACCCCTATGTTCTGCTTCATGATGGCATAACGAGTGATACGGGGATGATCTTTCAAATGCTCGGCCACTTCCTGTCCGTTGAAGACGACAATCACATCCCCCTCAATATCTTCCAGGTCGGTAAGCAGCGTAAGTATATTATATTCGCTGGCGGGTGACATATCCAGCACCGGGATAACGAAACTGCGCCGGGCACTGCTGATGCAGATGCTTGCCGGAATGTCCGCATCGATTGCTGGAACTACAGCCAGTGATCGCTCACGCAACTCTTTTGCCGAGAAGGTATCCGGCTTGCCACCCAGCGCCACCGCCAGCAGATCCTCCACACGGTGGTCATAGGTATGGGCATTGTGAACAAGGCGTTGTCCACGCGCTGCAATCTGCTCGCGAAGCTCTACATTATCCAGGTAAAAGCGGGCAACGTCGCACACGATATTATCACGGTAGACGGCGTAATCCTCACCGTCCTTGAAGAGTTCATCCTGACCGCTGTTACGGGCCATATCAGTCAGAAGCAACGTCCCGGTCGACATGGCTTCGAAAACCCGCATATTCAGATCATTCTTGAGCGCTTCGTTGAATACAATCTGCGATTGAGAAAAGACCCGGGCCATGTCTTCCAGGTAACAGCGCTCATAATGAAGCGGAATTTGGCTGGCCATTTTTGCCAGCAGGGTTTCACGCCGTGAGCCGGACTTGACGCCGCCAACAAAGCCGACAGGATGGATCTTTGGTACATCAAAGCGGCGATGCACCTCCGGGTCACATCCCAACGGGAGCCAGTGCGCGCGCGTGCCCTGGCGCCGGAAATCATCCAGATATTCCATTTGGGCAACGAACACCATATCAAACTGTTTGGCCCACTCCAGATGAAAGTCCAGAAAGAGATGTGAATCGATGAGATAGCATACTTTGGGGCAGGGCAATGCATCCAGATTCAACGGATAGTAACCACCTCCGGTTTCTACCCAAAGATACAGATCCGGATAGCATGCGGGATCCGTATCAGCAATAATCTGTTCCATGTTTGGATTTGTGTTGGTGGTGATATCGAGCTCATTCGGTGTCTGCTTCATGTTCAGCTGTTGCAATCTTTCAAGCAACTCTGGCGACAGAGAGGGGCCAATGGTGGTCGTTCTACAGCGCTTCCTGAGAGCACTCTCAATATAGACAGCCGCGGTCACAGGATAAGCGATACAAGCCAGCCAGACATGCAGATTATTCATTGTATTGAGTCCTTACTGTGTGCAGATAATTTCCTGGGTTACGATTTATACATTCTCCAAAAGCCACGCAAAGACAAAATAAGAAGATTTTGGCACTAAAACGCAAGCAATAAATAGACACATCAAACACCCAAAAGCAGGAAATTCAGCGAATCCTGAATGTTATGTGTTAATGTGTTTTGCAGGTGCTATCTTAGGTCCAGTTAGATATCACTTAAGTTTTATCCATCCTTTCTCACCAAAAAGACATGTGATGTCCAACCATCTCTGCCAGTTTCAAAAACGAGATCGATAAGCTGGCATCTGCCTTCATTGATTGCTTCCAGCACCTCCCTGATTTCTAAGGAGAACATCTGAACTTTAGGGCCACTCGTGTCTGCATCCCCCTCCGCAATCACTCGATCATTCCCCATCCGGTTGGATGCAGGAGAATCAGAAGCTTCAGGATTGAACGCGTAAGCAGGGGATGTGGTTGGAAGTTGAATGAGCATATACCCGCCTGCTTTGAGAAGTGAAGTAAACTGCCGAATGTAGGCTTTGGATAGAATAGGGGGGATGTGCTGCAGAACAAGCCGGCTGTATATGAAATCGAATGATTCCGGACTGAGTCGATCAAGCAGGTTTGCGCTGCTTTTTATGAAATGAACATTGTTTATACCGAATTGGCATGCGTTGTCCCGGGCGATTTCCAAGTGCGGTTCGGAAATATCGCACCCTATGACAAAACAGAAAATCTTCGCGAGGGCGAAAGTGAGTCTTCCGACGCCGCAACCGAAATCAAGGGCCATTGTCGGGTTTATGTTTATCCCATTATGCTCCAGTATCTCGAAGGCAAAACGGATATCACTCTCTCCTAAACTGTAGAAATGGTCGAGTGCCTGGTCGCTCATTTTGCCTTGATCTGTCATGTTGTGCAAAAGAAACTTTGACGCTGTAAGAACACAGAAATATGGTTCTCTCTTGCCCCAAAACGAAAATGTTTCTTCGAGATCGTCAACGTGATCTTTGAGATTTTTCGAATTCATGTCGACCATAAATTTATGCTCCGTACTTTATTGGGTGAATAGACGAACAAATTCGAATCAATAAACGTCTGTATTTTTAACTATCTAGCCGGATGCAGCTGATTTCGAGCAGATAAAACCCCAGTATTCATCAGGCCCCATACCGGTAGTGAAAGAGTACGTGGCCTCATCCTGCACGACAAAACCGCATCTACCGAGGAGCGAGGTCCAGGCGCCTCGGCCAAGGACGCTGTAATGATTGGGGTTTGATTCATGATGGCAGGATGTCTCCGGGGCCGGCACTTCGAGATAGAGCGTCCCTCCCGGTGACAACACCCTGGCAAATTCCGTCAACGTAAAGTAGGGGAAAATACTATGCTCGATAACATGCCTGGCCCAGACAAAATCAAATGAGCCCTCCGGAAATTCAAGCAACGATTGATCCATCTTGCGCACATCATGCCCCTTTTCCCGGCAGATGCGGACATCCTCGTCGTTCAGGGTAATACCAATAGCAGACAAATAACCTTTGTCCCTAAATATGTTTAAGGCCGGGCCCTGGCCACAACCAATGTCGAGAATTCGCGCATTCTGATTGATGTGATACTTGGGTAAAAGAATATCGAGAACTTTGCCGGTTATTTCGGAATGAATGAAGGATGGCGTTTCCGGGTAGGTCTCGTTCTCTATCTTAGAGATAAACGAAACAAGGCGGGCAAGCTGGTTAAATGTTATCTCCATAGAAAGGGTTGTCTCCTGTGTGATAGTCCTGAATCAATGCCCTGAGGACATCAGATCCGCAGCGGCAAGCCTCACCCCTATCGCGTGAAATTCCTGCGCGGCCTTGTCCCACGCCAGCTGCTTCATATTTTCTGCAGCAACACGGCTTTTTTGGGCACAAAAATCACGATTTTGATAGGCGCACTCCAATTTCTCGATGATCTCCTCCACTGCAGCTTCGTGCCAGACCGCAGATGGCTCACCAGCGGCATCCTTGACAATGAGTGGTGAATAGTTTGACAAAGGAAAGGCATTTTGAGCCGTAATCACGTCGGCGTGCCCCGTGGCATCGCTTGCAATAACGGTGCGCCCGCATGCCATGTATTCGCACATGACCATGTTGTTGCCCCCCTCACAACGGTTGGGAAAAATGCCTATGTCGGTCTGCTGATAAATCTGACGGATAAGGGAATTGTCGACCAGCGGGGCCAGATAAAACCGCTCCGGGGGGATGCCGTTTTCCAGGAGCGTGCGCTGCAGAATGGATGTGCAATCTTCGTTTGAAGGATTGAATGTGATATGGGACGATTGGGTCATAGTCGCAAGCGAGAAGGGCCACTGGTTGTTCCATGAGCAGACCAGATAGGCGTCGTCATGGCGCTGCATGAAAACCCGCATGGCGGCAATGACCAGATCCTGCCCTTTGCGGTATTCAAATTTGCCACCTGAAAAGACAATGAAACGGCCGTCGTCCGAGCGGAGAGGGACGGGGTAAAAGTTGGCAGGATCAATACCCTGAAGAATAGTTGAGGTATTGTGAACGCCGCCGATTCTCAGTTGGTACTCACACCAGGATGAACCGGCTACGATGAAGTCCCACTCCCGTGCTGCTCGGCGAGTGTGGTGCAACGCTTCGATATCGTTCTCAAAAAAACAATAGCCAATATTGATCTTGTTCCAGTCAGCCGGGCTCATCGGTCTAAAATCATGACCACTGATGCAATGGAGAGTAACGCCTTCTACAGGCGAAAGTTTAGCAATCTCCCTTGTCAAGTATTCGCCGGCAATCCCCCAGCCATGCGCTCTGCCGCTGGGCATAGAAACCTTCATCTCTAGACTCTGTCCTTACCGGCTGCTTCCATTTCCTTTATGGCCGTTTGGGCATCCCGGTCCCACGGTTGCAGTGCAATTACTCTCTCCAGAAAATAGCGGGCATCGGACTCTTTGCCCATAGTCTGGCAGATTGAAGCAATTGCCTTCAGGATTTCGATATCCTGCGGGGCCTTGGCTTGGAGACGGACATAGATGGACAAAGCCTCCTCGAATTCATAGAATTCGATATACAGAAGGTCAGCAAGATTTTTCTGAAATATTTTATTTGCTGGCTGGAGCCGGACTGCTTCTTCGTGATGCTGACGAGACTTTTGAATTTCTCCACTCTTCTGGTAAAGGACTCCCAAGTCGTTGTGTGCAAGGGCATACGTGACATCCTGGGTTACAAGGCGTTCAAGCAGGCTGATCGCATCACTGGTCTTGTCAGCTTTGGCAAGGCTTACAGCTTCCTTATAAAGCTCGTCTGAGGATTTTGAGACCACCGGCTCTGGGGGGGCCGGAGTTGGCTGTACTGAAGCAAACAGATTTTGAAATGATCGGACGGCAGATGCGGCGACCGGCGGTTCAGAGACTCGAGCCACAGGTGCAGATACCTGCGGAATAGTGCATGGAGATTCCGGGGCTGCGAGAGCGGCAGGCATTTGTTGCAGAGCCTGCTGTGCTTCCTGGTTATTGGCATCAAGCTGGAGGGTTCGCGTGAAAAACTGGCGGGCCTGCTCCTTGCGGCCTATTTGCAGACTGATGGTTCCGAGTGCATTCAGCGCTTCTATGTCGAAGGGGTTATCTTTTAGAATGTCAAGATAAGTATGAATGGCATCACTGGTCCATTCCAGCTCTACATAATAAAAATCAGCCAGATTTTTGCGATAGGTGACGTTTGTCTGATCCAGTTTATGGGCTTTCTCGTAATGTGCCAATGCCTTGAGTGCATTTCCGGTTTGATAATACATAACCGCAAGGTCGTTGTGGGCCCGTGCAAAATCAGGATAGATCTTCAGGAAGTCCTTTATATGACGGAGTCCTTCATCCATCTCAACTTCACGAACATCTGCCAGAATCCGCTCGTATGTAGCGGCCCCCTCGATAAGAATCAGATTTTGATTGGCCGATAATTTCATATGCCCTCGCTGTTGTAGTATTTATATTAGTTTGTATAGAGAAAAAACATCTGAATTTCAATCAAAACATCAGAAAGCCTTTAATGCAGATCCGTCAATTTCGTCACCTGCCGCATCCATCTGCCTGCCGGCAGCATCAGTGCCGGAAAACTTGAATACCAAATGAGATGGGTCGATGGTAGCGTCCGTTGCCGCATTTTGTTGGACGGTAAAGGTAACGTTCGCCTGACGGGTTTCAGGATTGTAACTGACAAAGGTAGGGTATGCAGGGATGGCGACTTCACGGCCACCGGCCTGTGGTATGTAATACCCACCTTCCGTGTTGTTAGCCCGTGAAATAGCCCAGTTTGCCGGATTCATAACCGATGTCGTATCCATTTCGTTGTTAAACTGAATAGCTACTGATATCTGTGTACTGGCACTCGGCGTGAGCAACGACGGATCAAGCATCCAGAGGGGTGTCGCCGGGCCGAGAAGCTGATTGAAATTACGGTTGTTGTTTTGGTCCATATATAGCATTTGCGGTTTTTCAAGAATGAATTGAAGGTCTCGTGATAGTGACGAGCCGGAACTCTGGAGAATTGAAAGTTGTTTCTGGGCATCTTCCCTTCTGCCGAGAGCGTTATAGGCAACTCCCAACTCGTAGTTTGCATCCGGGAAACTTTTTTTCAATGAGAGAGACTTTTCAAGATTTTTTGCAGCGTCCTCATGTTTGCCCTGTTTGTTGTACACCGCACCAAGAGCATAGAATATGTTGCCATCATTGGGAGACGTTCTCTGTACTTTTAAAAACTGGTTTTCTGCTTCTACTAATCGGCCGGTATTGGAATACTGAAGACCAAGCGTGTAGTCAGGCAAGGGATTGCTTGGATCAAGTTTCGCAGCAGCCTTTAGTACCTTTTCAGACGCGGCGTACTGTTTATCCTGGATATAGGCGTTAGCAAGACTCATGTGGGCATCAACTGAAGTTGGCTGAGACTGCACCATGGTTTTGAATACCTTAATGGCCTCGTAGGTATCACCCTTGGCCAAGCTGAGATTGCCGATATACGTCTGAGCCGTAGTATTTTGCGGATCAAAGGCGAGTGCCTGTTTGAATGCCTTGAGAGCCTCGTCATTTTTATTGTTCTGAAGGTAGGCAGCGGCTCTCAAGATAGAGTATTGGGCTAGTTGCGAACGTTGGCCACTCACATCTTGACCGATAACCGCAAAAGGATCGCTATCTGAGCCTGTCAATAAATCTGCCATATACATTTCCCCTTAAAAGGATACACGATATCTTATGTTTACATTATCGGATACTATCACATATTGTTTAGGTGCACATGTATGTTTTTAACGATGTCAAATCATATAAAAGATTTCTTTCGTACAACATCTCAACAACATTTAAAATACCATCTATTGAGGAGCCGCCATGCAGATGAATAATTGTGTGATTGGCATAGATATCGGCGGGACAACCACTTCCCTCGGCTTTGTCGATCGCCACGGCACTCTGACTTGCGAGACGACTTTGGACACCTTGGCTGATCAGCCGGCAGAAATTCTGGTTTCCCGGCTTTGCGAATCCATTGATAAGCTTAGTAAGGCACTCCCTCCCCAGGTTGCCATTTCCGGAATTGGTATTGGCGCACCAAATGCCAACTACCTTAGGGGAACAGTGGAAAATCCACCCAATCTCAACTGGGGGGCTTCGACTAATTTGGTGGAATTGTTCCGTGGGCGCTACAATCTGCCGGTAGCGATCACGAATGACGCTAACGCCGCCGCAATCGGAGAGTTGTTGTTCGGCGGTGCACGTGGAATGAAACAGGCCATCGTAATTACCCTTGGAACCGGGTTGGGAAGCGGATTTGTCGTTAATGGTGAGCTTTTGTACGGAGCCGACGGGTTTGCCGGCGAACTTGGCCACACGACCGTCGATCCGGCTGGACGTCACTGCGCCTGCGGGAAACAGGGGTGTCTGGAAACCTACGTTTCTGCCACCGGAATATGTCGCACAGTTTCTGAGCTGCTGGCGCAGCGGCTTGATCCTAGTTGTTTGCGAGAAGTCAGTTACAGCGAATTAACTTCAAAAAAGATCTATGAAGCGGCTTGTGGAGGGGATTCAATTGCGCTGGCAGCCTTCGATGCAACAGCACGGATTCTCGGCATGAAGCTTGCCGACGCTGTCGCGCACACCAGCCCTGAAGCAATATTCCTCTCCGGCGGGTTGGCCGCTGCGGGAGATTTGCTGATTGCCCCGACGCGGCGCTATCTGAATGAGTTTCTCTTTGGCCCGTACAAGGGGAAGGTAAAGCTGCTCCGGTCGGATCTGTCGGAGTCTAGCGGCGCGATTCTTGGAGCTGCCGCGCTGGCCTGGCATGAAGTGGGCATCGCTACGCGCCCCTGACCTCTACCGTCACATCATACAGCGTACTTCCCCGCCCACCGTCTGTCAGGCGCTGCGATGTCAGGGCATTGACCCCGCGGTCTCCCGGGATGAACTCCCGCCACCATACACCTTCGGTTACGACTGTCCCGGTCGGGACACGCTCCGTTATTCTCAGCGTAAAACGTACACTCCCCAGATCATTGAAGGTTGCAACAATCTGCCCGTCAACGAGTCCACGCACATCGGCATCGAACCGGTTCATCAACAGCTCCATGCATTTCTGTTTTGAGCGGAGATCATCCTGTTCATAAAAACTTGAATTAAGAGCGAACGGAGTGACCGAAGGCTGCAGACGCAAAGGATATCCGTCCCGCTCGGCATGAGTAGGGAGAAGGCGGGGCAGCGGCTCAACTTCCTTCTTGTTCAGAAATTCAATTTTGCCTGACGGGGTCAGCCAATCCTTCTTTGGCTCAGTCAGCGGGGTCAGCATGACCGGCTCCCCCTGACGCAGACGTTCTGTAACTTCTGAGTCCCTCCAGGGATTCTCTCCTACCAGCAACAGCTCAATCAGTTCCTCTGCCGACAAGCGGAAGAAGGGCTCATTCCACCCCATCCCGGCGGCCAGCAGGCAAAATACTTCCCAGTTGTTTTTTGCCCCGCCCAGCGGCTGGATCGCAGCGCTGCAGCGCTGGGCATGGTAACTGCCGTAGCAGCGGTACAGATCCGGATGTTCCAGCGAAGATGTTGCCGGCAGGACGATGTCGGCATAATGGGCGGTGTCGGTCATAAAGCGTTCGTGAACAACAGTGAAAAGATCCTCCCGCTCCAGCCCCCGGATGACGGCATTCTGGTCGGGAGCGATGGCGGCCGGATTGGAGTGGTACACATACAGCGACATCACCGGCGGATCGTCCAGTTCGGTAAGCGCCGAACCAAGCTGGTTCATGCTGACCAGTCGCGGCAGGGTCGTCATGAAATCCTCGCGTATTACGGACTGTAACGGGAAAGCTCCCCCGGTCGAAGTACCGATGAAAATACCGCCCCCCGGCTTTGCCCATGCACCGACGGCAGCCGGCATGCAGCTGATTGTACGCACGGTCATGGCACCGTTGCCATAGCGCGTCAGTCCGCTCCCGAGACGGATGAATGCGGCTTTTGCCCTGGCATACTCCTGTGCCATCCGCTCGATAACCTCAGCGGGCAGGCCGCAGACTTCCGACATCTGTATTGGGGAACAGCCGGGCAGAATCTGAGCTGACAGCTCCTCAAATCCGAGCACATTGGCGGCGATGAACTCCCGGTCAAGCAACTCTTCACGTTCAATAACGTGCAGCATCGCCAGCGCAAGAGCACTGTCACTGCCGGGGCGGATCAAGAATGCTTCATCAACCGCCTCGCAGGTTGGTGTACGGTAGGTATCAATGGCCCACAATCTGGCCCCTTTACGATGGGCCGATTGGGCGTCCCGCATGGAGTGAATACTGGTTGCAGCGGCATTAATACCCCAGAGGATGACGAGATCACTCTCTTCAATTTCAGCAGGTTCCAGCGCCGGGGTATCCCCCATAAGGGCATGCCAACCAGCCTCCTTGGCGGGTGAACAGATTGTCCGCTCCAGTCTCGACGCTCCGAGTTTGTGGAAAAAGGCATGACCGGCATTGCGTTGCACCAACCCCATCGTGCCGGCGTATGAGTATGGCAGGATTGCTTCCGCTTTGTGATTGGCAATAATGTGCTGCCAACGGTCGCAGATCGTTGCTACCGCCTCATCCCATGAAATCGGTTCGAATGCTCCGGCACCTTTTATTCCGATCCGCCTGAGTGGCGTCGTCAGCCGCCGGGGAGAGTGAACCGTCTGCTGGTAATGCACCATCTTCGGGCAGAGCAGACCGCGCGTTACCGGATGCTCCGGGTCGCCACAAACACTGATGGCGCGACCGTTTTCAACGGTGACCAGAAGTCCACAAGCATCAGGACAGTCAAATGGGCAGACGGAACGGGTTATGACGGGCATGGGGTATATCCTTTCATTCCTGAAATATCTTCACAACTATAGCCGATTTCAAAAAACATTTGCAGATGAATTAGCTTTGATGCGATAAACAGAAAAGATCTACAACCTGAGAGGTTTACCATGACACCACAAGCGGAAATTCTGCATTACGCCGTCTCCGTAGTAGGCAAAGACCGCCCCGGTATCGTTGCGGCCATTACAGAGGGGCTTTTTAACCTTGGTTGCAACATCGCCGATTCCAGCTGCACGATGCTGGGTGGTGAATTTGCCATGATCCTGATTATTTCGCTTAAAAAGCCGTTCAGTAAATCGAGGCTGATTGACGAGTTAAAACCTGTTTGCGACCGGATAGGGATGTCTCTGGGAGTGCGCACGCTGCACCAGGACGAGGTGACCCGTCAGGAGAGCGACGGCGAGATCTGCATGATTTCGGTTTATGGCGCCGACCAGCCAGGCATTGTCTATCGTGTCACCCGAGAACTGGCAGGCCGTAACATCAACATCACCGATCTCAACACCAAGCTGATCGGGACGGCAGAGGAACCGGTTTATGTGCTGATGCTGGAGGTGGCACTGCCTGATGGAGAAAGTCCTGAAGGGGTGGAGCAGACGCTGTGCGCCCTGAAAAAAGAGCTGAACGTGGAGATTGGCGTTCGGGTCATCACGCCGGTGGCTTTCTAATTATGCCGGTTCAGCCAATTTTACGTTATCCGCATCCAGTGTTGAAAAAGCTTTGCAACCGGGTCGAAAAGATTGACCAGTGCATCCATGACCTGGTCCAGGATCTGGTTGATACGATGCATGATGGACCAGGCTCAGTCGGTGTGGCCGCCTCGCAGATCGGGGTTACGCTCCGCGTCTGTGTGGTGGATGTTTCCAAGAACCGTCACGGCAAAGAGAACAACCACGGCCTGCTGTGCATGATTAATCCCGAGATCACTTATCGCAGCGGCTCTGCCACAATGCGTGAGGGGTGTATGAGCGTGCCTGACTACACCGGAGATGTTGATCGGGCTACCGAGATAACGCTGCAGTTCAGCGAACCGGACGGGACAATTCAGGTCATAAAAGCCAGTGGTTTTGAGGCGGTTGCCATCCAGCACGAAATGGACCATCTGGATGGTGTCCTGTTTCTGGACCGGGTGACGAGTATTAAGACCGGGCTGTTCCGGCGGAAAAATTATTGATTCTATGCGGGACAACCCGAAATAAATCTCACGCTAAGACGCGGAGACGCGAAGAAAACCAGGATTAAAAGCTTAAAGTCTTTGGGGTTAAACCATAAATCTTTTGTATCTGAGTCGCTTTGCGCCTTTGCGACTTTGCGTGAACCGGGATTTGAAAGACTTAAATATCTATGCTTTTATGAATTGACGGGGTGAAACCATGTCGGATCTCTTGACCAAAAAAGAACAGAAGGAACTGCTGAAGATTGCGCGGGACACTATTGTTGACTACGTCACTGACCGGAAGGTTCCCACCGTAACATCCGCATCACCGGGACTGAATCTTCACTCCGGCTGTTTTGTCACAATCAAACAGAAAGGTGAATTGCGGGGGTGCATCGGCAACTTCGTGTCCGACCAGCCGCTGTATCAACTGGTGCAGGAGATGGCGGTTTCGGCGGCGACCCGTGATCCCCGTTTTTACCCGATGAAAAGTGATGACCTGGCCGATTTTACGCTTGATATTTCGGTGCTTTCGCCGCTGGCAAAAGCTGCTTCGGTCGAGGAGATCAAAGTCGGTGTCCATGGCATATACATTGTCAAAGGGAGTTATCGCGGAGTGCTGTTGCCTCAGGTGGCGACCGAATACGGCTGGAACCGCGAGCAGTTCCTGCAACATACCTGCACCAAGGCAGGCCTGCCACAGGACGCCTGGCAGGGAGAATGCGAAATCTACATCTTCAGTGCCCAGGTATTTGGGGAATAGCTCGTTTCTGCCTGAAAAGTCCATACATTTACTAAATGCGGCCTTTCACATCAAAGTATTTGTCATCCTTTCGGAGTTTTTTATCCAAATTCTTCAGCCCCACCACCGTAATATTTATCAGCATAAATTCCACATGAGTTTTTTCACCAGAAAAACCGAAAATCCTAAAACCTGCAGTCCCATAACACGGAGACACTGAGAAATCAAAGGCTTAAGGTCTAAAGAAACTTTTTTGGTGAGCCATCAAACTTTTTATTTTATCTGTATATCTTCCGTGTTAGCTCTGTTCTCCGTGTTTCAAATGCTTTTGTATAGGATAATTATCGCTTCTTGGGATTGAACGGTTGACGAATATAATAAATTGAATATATTATTATTTATATATTCAATTTATTATATTTGGAGCGTGATTTATGGCCAAAATTCTTGTAATTCTGTTTTTCACCCTGGTGACGGCCCTTAGCGCCGCGTCAGCTCAGGCAACCATCAGTACAGACCTGCAAGCTTTAACGATACAAGGCAACAACCTGCGCAATACATTAGCTACGATAAGTGTCAGCAGCGGAGATACCTGCTCTCAGCTTGGCAGTTTGAATATTTCTATTGAAAACTACTTGACCAGCATACAAGGGGTTTACAACCAGATTGTTGTGCCAATCAATGTAACCTCTGCCGACCAGACGGCTCTTGAGGAACTTTCCGGAATCGCGAAAGACCTGGCAAGTGATTCTGTGCGCCTGTCCTTTGAGCTGCGCACTCTTGAGGGAGTTGCTAATCTTTTTGAATATCGAGCCGCATTGAGCGCCATGCTGCGACTTTCTGACGATATTGGCACCATGGCCAACCGCATTCTTGAAATGGCGGACAGAATTCTTGCCATGGCCGACAATATTGGAACTATGGCTGATCGTATTCTGATTACCCAGCAGATTCAAAACTCCAATATTGCGTTTACCCAGGGTTCTCTGCTTGCAACCCAGCAAAATATCGTTGCACTGAGTGGTAGTCTCTCTACCATCGGATACAATCTATCCCTCGGATTGTTGCTCAACGATACTAAAAACCAACTTACCGAAATGAATGGTGTAACGCTTGATAGTTCTAATATAGCAACTCAGTTAAGCTACTTTGAAACCAAGACAGCTCTGCTCATGATTCGTTCTCTGGCCATCTACACTCTAGTAACGAAAGACAGCCAAAACCTTAGCCATTACATAGATGGAGACACTCTCACACTTTTGGGTGATCTTTCAATTGCACAGAATGAATTCGCAATCGTATTGGAAAAATACGCCGCAACGATCAACCAAATTGCCCCACTTATGCAAACACCCTTACTCTCCGATGCGACCGGAAGCATGTTACGCCTGACCACCGATGTTAATATAATGTCGAAACGTATTATCGAGATGAACAGCAGAATTACCGTCATGGCAGACAATATCGGCCTTATGACTGATCGGATCGTATTAACACAAAACTTGCAACAGGCTAATATTGAGCTGACTCAAAGTTCAATTTTGGCATCTCAGAATATCACTCTTTCAGTGATAAAGAACTTTATTGGTCAATAATTAAAATAGAATCTGAGGAGAATACTGGTATGTTAAATATTAAAAATATATTAAAGAGAATGCTGTTCATATCTACCTGTTTGATGTTGCAAACCGGCAATGCCCATGCTGATCTGTTTAATGACGTCCAGGGTCTTGTAACGCAAGCCCAGGAGCTTGATGTACAGTTAAAAAACATCACATTGAACCCAAACTCACTTTGCGGCCCTCTCATTGCAGCCAACCAGTCAGCGCACAATCTGGCAAACAGCATTACTCAGATAAATGCTAAAATTGCAGCCCCGCTTCAGATAGATTCAGTAACACTCGCTGCAATTGAGACACTTTCAAGCACAATGCCAAGCCTGGCTAGCGAAAATCTACGGCTATCACTCGACCTTAAACAGATCACAACGGTAACTAATGCCATTACTTTGAAGGATGGGATTGTGGCAATGCTTCAGCTTTCTGATGACATTGGCAGCATGGCTGACCGTATTGGTGAAATGTCTGACAAGATTCTTGTAATGTCTGACAATATAGGTCTTATGGCAGACCGAATTATCGTTACCCAACAATTGCAAAGCCAAAATATTCTGCTCGTTCAGCAAGGCTTGCTACAAACCCAGACAAACACGCTGTCACTTGTTTCTGTGGTGGAAACTGCAACTAACGATCTTTCACTGGCAAAATTAAAAGCCGAGGGTGATCTGCTGGTTGCACAACTTTCAGCCATTGTTTTAAATCCTTTTACCATGACGACCCAGCTGAAAACCGCTACCTTAAGCGTCCGCACCTATCTCGACAAGGTGAAGTCAGCCCATGCAACCATACTTGATCAGTCAATGCACAGTACCAGCTATATAAGCACAGCCTCACTCTTTAACCAGCAAAACATAACCATAATGCTTACAACTTTGGCGACAGTGATCGATGGCTATGCCGTTGCGATAAATGGTCTGCAGACAATTACTTCGCGTTCGTCCCTGAGTGATTCTTTAAAAAGCATGCTTCAGATGTCAGCAGACATCGGCCTCATGTCAAATCGTATTCTGGAGATGGGGGATGTCATCCTGGCAATGTCGGACAACATAGGCATGGTCGCAGACGAGATTTTGGTCACTCAACAAATTCAGAATACCAATGTGGCGACGACTCAGGCATCTTTACTTGCGACCCAGATATTCGCCGTAACGCTTATTAAGAATCTTGCGTTGTAACTGTAGAAGCATGATCAGGTGTGTTGTGCAGAAAACCTGTTGTAAGCGAACAGTGGAGAGGCCTTGCTAGAGAATCAAAAAAAATAACAATGCTAGAGGCAGAGGCGGCCCAGCAACCAAAGTATAACATGGACGGTAAAGCCAGCTACCATACCGTCTGCGGCAACGTACGAACCATCACTTCAAACTCGCCGCCAAGCGGCGCAGTTGCATTAATTACTACTTTTTTGGAATTCTGAAACGTCATCGCTGAGCAATGCAGCATCATTCGTCCGTCCGGCTGACCGCCATAGGTTGCATCTCCGAGGATCGGCAGACCGACTGATTCAAGATGAACCCTGATCTGATGGGTGCGACCGGTCAGCGGCCTGGCTTCGACCAATGAAATATCACCGGATGACGCCACCGTCCGGAATTCTGTCTGGGACGGCTTGCCCCCCTCGACGATTCCATAGCGTGCCGAGGCAATCTTCCCGATCGGCGCATCCACAGTCCATCTTTCCTGAACGGGGCGCCCACAGACTAATGCAAGATATAGTTTTTCGACCAGCCCTTCCTGAAACTGCTTTGAGAGCCAGGCGGCGGCCTGCCGGTTTTTCGGGAATATCATCGTTCCCGATGTACCACGATCAAGACGGTGGACAACCCGGGCCGGCTCACTATTTCCCTGCGCTTTGAAATATTCTGAGACCCAATATTCGAGCGTTCCTTTCAGCTGATAGGGGGTCCGCTGGCTGTTGATCCCGGCCGGTTTGTTGACGGCAATCAGCTCGGCATCCTCATACAGCAGCGCCTCCGGAGGCAGCTGCAATTCTTGAAACCGCCCCGCTTCAATGATGCCGATCTCTATGACGTCACCAGTCCTGACACTCCGCGACGCCACCCGTACCAAAGCTACATTCACCGTACAGCCACCCCGGTCGATGATGCGACGTGCCTCTGACTTGCTGACCCCGGCACAGAGAGTGTTAATGGCATCGTCCAGCCGGAGACTGTTCTGCTCTTTTCCAACTATTTTTCGTATTATCATGCCCTCGTAGTACCTTTTTTGGCGCCCGAAGGCAAACAAATCCTTTGTGGCAAAAGCCCCCTTATTCTGCTAATCTCCCACGCTATGACTGATTCTTGCTGCACATCCACGCCGGCTTTGCGCGGACCGGTACCGCTCTCGCACCTGTTTCTGCGCAACTTTCTGTGTGAGGGACATACTGCCGTTGATGCGACCTGCGGCAATGGGCATGACACCCTTTTATTGTCCCGGCTGGTCGGAGTTAGTGGCCATGTCTGGGGATTTGATATTCAACCGCAAGCGATTGGTGAAACTGGCCGAAGACTGGCGGAAGCGGGACTGTCGAGCCGAGCGACGCTTCTTCAAACAGGACATGAAGAGTTGGTGCAGCATGTTACCGGACCGGTTCAGGTTGTGCTGTTCAATCTCGGCTACCGTCCGGGAGGGGACCGCAGCATTATTACCCGCCCGGATACAACCGGTATAGCCTTGGAGCAGTCGCTTGGCCTGCTTGCATTGGGCGGTATTGTGCTGGTGACGGTTTACCCTGGGCACACCGGTGGCGATGAGGAGCAGAGTGCCGTTGAAAAATGGGCAACCAATCTTGATCCGCGCACTTTTTACTGCTGGCGCATGGGGCAGACCAACGTCAGTCCTGATGCACCTTACCTGCTGCTTGCCCAGAGGGCGCTCTGACATGTTCCGTTATCTTCTTCCCTTCATGGTTATCCTGCCATCGCTGACCTACTCGCTGATCTCACTCTGGTGCGCGGCTAAATATTTTAAGGGTATGGGGTGCAGGGTACAGGGTACAGGTAAAAGCAGGCAAAATGCTTTTGAAGTCCACTGCGCCCTGTCCCCTGCACCCTGCACCCTACCTGTATCCATTCTCAAACCTGTCAAAGGGATGGACGCAGACAGTTACGATAATTTTGCTTCGTTCTGCTGCCAACTGTATTCAGGGGAGCTGCAGCTCATATTTGCCGCTGCTTCGCCTGATGACGCGGTTATTCCAGTTATCCGGCAGCTGATGGATGATTTTACCAATCACGACATCAGCCTGGTTATTAATCCGGCACTGCATGGACCAAACTATAAGGTATCCAATCTGATAAACGCCTTTCCGCTGGCCAAACATGGAATCATCATCGTCAGTGACAGCGATATCAGCGTCGAGCCGGACTATCTGCAATCAGTAGTCGCCCATTTCATCGATCCTCAGGTCGGCCTGGTGACTTCATTGTACCGCACCTCCGACGTACATGGCATTGCCACTGCAGTTGAGGCAATCAGCTTCACAGCCGAAATGATCCCCAATGTGCTGGTGGCACAGAAGCTGGAAGGGCTTACCTTTGCCCTGGGTGCTTCGATGGCTGTCAGACGCGAAGCGCTACAGGCGATAGGTGGGTTTGAAGCACTGACAAGTTATCTGGCCGATGATTATCAACTTGGCAACAAGATCCGCCTTGCAGGGTGGCGGATAGCTCTTGATTCCTGTTTTGTCGAAAGTGTCATTAAACCGGAAAGTCTCATGGCGGTGCTGTCACGTCAGTTGCGCTGGGCTCGAACTATGCGGGTCAGCAGGCCTGGAGGTTATCTGGCCTCCGGTATCACTCTCGCCTTCCCTGCTGCCATGTTTGCGTCGCTGCTGGCTCCGTCACCGGTAGTCGGAGTGGCTGCCGTGGCACTTCTGTATGGAACCCGTCTGAGCGTCGGAACCATCTTTAGCCGACGGTTTGTCCGGGATGGACTATTCCCTCGTTGGCTCTGGCTGCTTCCCCTGCGGGATATGCTGGCTTTTTTCACCTGGGCGCTTTCTTTTTTGGGGAACCGGGTTGAATGGCGGGGCAGCAGATTTGTTCTGAAGCCGGGAGGGAAGATCGAAGAGCTGGTCTGATCAATTTTTTTGTTGACGAAGCTTGCTCCTTATAATAAAAAGGAATGAACGTTCATTCCGGAAGGGGGTTTAATATGGCAAAGCTGGATAAGCGTGATGAAATAGTTCGCGCGGCACTGGAACTGATAGCCGAACACGGTTTTCATGGTGCGCCGATGGCGATGATCGCCGGGAGGGCCGGAGTTGGGGCCGGAACGATCTACCGCTACTTCGAGAACAAGGATGTAATGATTACCGAGCTGTTTCGGGAGCTCGAAGAGCGAAGCTACCCGTTAATCAAAGAGGGATATGCTCCCGACAAGCCGCATCGCGAGCGTTTTATCCATCTCAACACAGCCCTGATGCATTACTTCATTGGAAACCCACTTGATTATCGTTTCATCGAGCAGTTTTTCAATTCTCCCTACGGCGTGGCCCACCGCCGCGACAAACTTTTCGGGACAAAAGAAGGGTGTGATGTTTTCAAGGAACTCTTTGAAGAGGGGATTTCCCAACAGGTAATGAAGGACCTTCCCATCGTTATTCTCTTTGATCTGGCCTTCGGACCGATTTTAGGCGTTGCAAGGGATCATATCCTCGGTTTCATCGTGCTGGACGATGCCTTGATCGCCCGGACGGTTGAAGCATGCTGGGATGCGATAAAGCGATAATCCAAATAGATTTGTTCAGTTGTCATTACTCCAACTTGTCGAGGTATTACATGCATCAGTCACTCAGTAGATTTTCTGTTTTCATCGCGGCGACATTGGTCGCCACTCTGCCACTTGCCGGCTGCAGCAAGCCAAAGCAGGCCGCACCTCCGCCAAGCGGTCCGCCCGAAGTTGGGATCGTCGTGGTCAAGCAAGAGAAGGTCTCTCTGACCACAGAGCTTTCCGGTCGTACTGTTCCTCAACAGATCGCAGAGGTACGTCCTCAGGTGAGCGGCATTATTCTGAAACGTCTTTTCACGGAGGGGAGCGATGTAAAAGCTGGCCAAACCCTCTACCAGATCGATTCCGCCGCCTTTGAGGCAACTTATGCCAGTGCCAAGGCTGCCCAGGCGCGAGTGGAAGCGTCACTTGTGTCGCTGCGACTCACAGAAGGGCGCTATCGTGATCTGGTGAAGATCAAGGCGGTCAGTCAGCAGGATCATGACAACGCTTTCGCTGCCTTAAAGCAGGCTGAAGCCGAGCTTGCCGTCGCCAAGGCAACGGTTGAATCCGCCAGGATCAATGTTGCATATGCCAGTGTAAAAGCCCCAATTTCAGGGAGAATCGGTCGCTCTTCGGTAACAAACGGGGCGCTGGTGACGGCCAATCAGGCTGCTGCACTGGCAACAATCCAGCAGCTTGGCTCCATGTATGTCGATGTGACCCAATCAACCGCAGACCTGCTCAAGCTAAAGCAGAACCTTGCCAAAGGCGTACTGAAAAAGAACAATTCAGCGCAGGTAAAGCTGCTCCTGGAAGACGGCTCCCCATATCCACTTGCCGGGACTCTCAAATTTTCAGAGGTCACCGTGGATCAGAGCACCGGCTCCGTTACACTGCGGGCAGTCTTTCCCAATCCCAGACAAGCGCTTCTCCCCGGCATGTTTGTGCGTGCCATTCTGGTCGAAGGGGTGAACGATAATGCCATTCTTGTCCCGCAACGTGGTGTAACCCGTAATCCGAAAGGTGATGCAGTGGTCATGGTTGTTGGAGCTGAAGAGAAGGTCGAGCCGCGTCCTGTCAAGGTTGTCCGTACGGTTGGCGACAGCTGGCTGGTAGGTGACGGGCTGAAAGCCGGGGATCGCGTAATTCTGGAAGGACTGCAGAAGGCGAGACCGGGAACAGCAGTTAAAGCGGTCCCGTTTGGCAGCACAACGGCAGCAGCACCCGCCGGCTCACCACAACCAGCAGCCAAAAAATAAAGGAGCCGCTCCATGCCTAAATTTTTCATTAATCGCCCAATTTTTGCCTGGGTGATCGCCATCCTGGTCATGCTGGCGGGTCTACTGTCAATAAAGACACTGCCGGTCTCCCAGTATCCACCGATCGCACCGCCGCAGATCACCATCAATGCCATGTATCCGGGGGCTTCCGCCCAGACCGTGCAGGATACGGTCACCCAGATCGTTGAACAGAAGCTGAACGGTATCGACAACCTCATTTACATGTCCTCCACCAGCGATTCAGCCGGAGCGATCGCCATCAACCTGACCTTCAAGGCGGGCACCGACCCGAATATCGCCCAGGTGCAGGTACAGAACAAGCTGCAGCTGGCAACGCCGCTTCTCCCCCAGATTGTACAGCGGCAGGGGATTCAGGTGGTCAAGTCCACCAAGAACTTTCTGCTGATAATAGGCCTTATCTCTGAAGACAACTCCATGACCCGCTACGAGTTGACCGATTATGCGGTATCGAACGTTCAGGAGATCGTCAGCCGGGTTGAGGGGGTGGGCGAACTGCAGATGTTCGGTTCTCAGAATGCCATGCGAATCTGGTTGAACCCGACCAAGCTGAATAACTACCGCTTGACAACCAGTGATGTGACTGCCGCGCTGCAGGCGCAAAACGCCCAGGTTTCCGCCGGTCAATTCGGTGGTTCGCCGGCAGCGGCGGGGCAGCAGCTGAACGCCACCATTACGGCACGGACCCTGCTCCAGACCACGGAACAGTTCGATGCCATCATCCTGCGCACCAACAGCGACGGCTCCACCGTGCGGCTGAAGGATGTAGCCGAGTGTAAAATCGGCACCGAGAATTACGATATAGAGGCCCGCTACAAGGGGAAACCGCTCGGCGGTATGGCAATCCGTCTGGCAGCCGGTGCAAATGCCCTTGATACTGCCAACAGGGTCAAAGCCAAGATGGTGGAGTTATCAGGATTTTTTCCTGCAGGTATGAAGGTGGTATATCCTTACGACACCACGCCATTTGTTAAAATATCCATTGAAGAGGTCGTTAAAACCCTGATTGAGGCTGTTTTTCTCGTCTTCGTAATCATGTTCCTCTTTTTGCAGAACATTCGTGCCACCTTGATCCCCACCATCGCCGTGCCGGTAGTACTGCTCGGCACCATGGGGGTGCTGTCGGCAGCAGGGTTCTCCATCAACACTCTTACCATGTTCGCCCTGGTCATTGTCATCGGTCTGCTGGTTGACGACGCCATCGTGGTTGTAGAGAACGTGGAACGAATAATGAGTGAAGAAGGCTTGTCCCCCAAGGAAGCAACCATTAAATCCATGGGGCAGATCACCAGCGCCCTCTGGGGTATTGCCACCGTACTGACGGCGGTCTTTCTGCCGATGGCCTTTTTCGGCGGTTCTACCGGTGTCATATACCGACAGTTTTCCATCACCATCATATCCGCCATGATCCTCTCGGTATTGGTAGCCATGACCCTGACGCCGGCACTCTGCGCCACCCTGCTCAAGCCGGTCGAAAAGGGACATACACCGGGCGAGTGCGGCTGGTTCTGCCAGTTCTTCCGCTGGTTCAACAAACTTTTCGATTTCTGCCGCGATAAATATGAAGGGATCGTCGGACGCTCCTTTAACAAGCCGGTGCGCTATCTGGTGGTATACGGTGCGATTGTGGCGGGGATGGTGTTCCTCTTCCAGCGGCTTCCCACCTCGTTTTTACCGGATGAGGATCAGGGTTTCATCATTTGTCAGATTCAGCTCCCGGCCGGTGCAACTCAGGAACGCACCATGAAGGTTGTCGAACAGCTGGAGAAACATTTTTTAGAGAAGGAGCAGAAAACGGTGGAGGCGGTAATCACGGTTGCCGGCTTCAGCTTTGCCGGTCGTGGTCAGAACATGGGGCTTGCCTTTGTCAGGCTGAAGGACTGGAAGTACCGCCAGTCTCCAGATCTTAAGGCACCGGCTGTTGCCGGTCGTGCCATGAGGGCTTTCTCGCAGTTCAGAGATGGTATGGCATTTGCTTTTTCGCCACCGGCGGTAGTGGAGTTGGGCCAGGCCAACGGTTTTGACTTTATGCTGCAGGATCGAGGCGGTATCGGCCATGAAAAGCTGATGGAAGCACGCAACATGCTACTTGGTATGGCGATGAAAAATCCGAAGCTGATTGCGGTTCGCCCCAACGGCCAGGATGACTCTCCACAGTTCAAGCTGGATATCGACGATGTCAGGGCTGGAGCGCTCGGCGTGCCACTGTCAAGTATCAATGAAGTTCTTGCCACCGCCTGGGGGAGCTCCTACGTTAACGACTTTATCGAAAATGGACGGGTCAAGAAGGTCTTTCTCCAGGCCGATGCAAAGTATCGCATGCTGCCGGAAGATATCGGCAAATGGTACGTGCGTAACAGCAAGGGTGAAATGGTGCCGTTCTCGGCTTTTGCCACCCCTCGCTGGCAATATGGTTCGCCCCGTTTGGAACGGTACAACGGCATTCCATCCGTCGAAGTTATGGGACAGGCGGCACCTGGGATAAGTACCGGTGAGGCGATGGCAGAAATGGAAAAAATGGCAGCCAAGCTGCCGCCTGGTGTCGGCTATGAATGGACCGGCCTGTCCTATGAAGAGAAGAATGCCGGAGCGCAGGCGCCGCTCCTTTATGCGATCTCGCTGCTGGTGGTGTTTCTCTCTGTGGCGGCACTGTACGAGAGCTGGACAATCCCGTTTGTCAACCTGTTGATGATTCCGCTCGGGCTGGTTGGAGCGATCGCGGCCGTTTCGCTGCGGGTCCTCCCCAACGATGTATATCTTCAGATCGGGCTGTTGACCACCATCGGCCTCTCAACAAAGAATGCCATTCTGATCATCCAGTTCATCAAGGAGCAGATGCATCAGGGGCATGAACTGGTCGAGGCAACCCTTTCAGCGGTGAAAATTCGTCTCCGGCCGGTTATTATGACTTCGCTGGCGTTCTTCTTTGGTACATTGCCGTTGGCACTTACCAAAGGTGCAGGCGCTGCCGCGCAGAACGCCATCGGCACTGCCGTCACCGGTGGATTGCTGACGGCGACCTTTATCGACCTGATCTTCATTCCGTTTTTCTTTGTCATGGTCTCACGACTTTTCGGCCGCAAGAAATACAAACCCCACGACGAAGAATCGTCTGCGGCAACTGTTTCGGAGGAACGTTAATATGAAACTCAATACATTACCACTTACTGCCCTGGCTCTATGTTTGGCCGGATGCACCACCATGGCACCAAAATACACCCAACCAGCAGCGCAGGTACCGGCAGAGTGGTCTGGTTCCAAGGGCACTCCAGCAGAAGGTGTACAACCATCGCAAAAAACGGTTGCCGACATCCGGTGGCAAGATTTTTTTGTCGATAAGCAATTAGGCACACTGATTGAGTTGGCTCTCAGGAACAATCGTGACCTGCGGGTTGCATCCCTGAACATCGAACGGCTCCAGGCACTGTACCAGATCAGACGCTCCGATCTGCTGCCAAAGGTTGAAGCATCCGCTTCCGCCAACTTTCAACGAATTCCGGAAGACTTTTCCTCCTCGGGAAGCGTCATGACGACGGAACAGTATAACGTCGGACTCGGTCTCATCTCATACGAACTGGATCTGTTCGGCCGGGTACGAAGCTTGAAGGATCAGGCGCTGGAGCAGTACCTTGCCACCGAGCAGGCGCAGCGCAGTATGCAGATCAGCTTGGTTTCACAGGTTGCCACGGTCTATCTGACTCTGGCTGCCGATCGCGAGCGGCTACAGCTCGCCAAGGATACTTTGGCGGGACAGCAGGAATCGTACAAGCTAACCAAGAGCCGTTTTGATGCCGGAGTTTCTTCCTCACTTGCCCTGAATCAGGCCCGGACCACAGTGGACGCAGCGCGGGTGGATATCGCCCGCTACACAACCCTGGTTGCACAGGACGAAAACGCCCTCAATCTCGTGGTCGGCTCCCACGTTTCTGCCGAGCTGCTGCCCCAAGCTCTTTCTGAAAGGGTTACCGCCATGAAGGACATAGCTCCCGGTCTCCCTTCAGATGTGCTGTTGCGCCGGCCAGACATCCTCCAGGCAGAAAGTCAGCTCAAAAGCCTAAACGCCAATATCGGCGCGGCACGGGCTGCATTTTTCCCCAGAATCACCCTGGTTTCGTCAGTCGGTTTCGGCAGTACTGAGCTTTCCGGCCTTTTTACAGGCGATTCCTTTGCCTGGAGCATTCTGCCACGGGTCTCGCTTCCCATATTTGACGGCGGTACCAATAAAGCCAACTTGAAAGTGGCAGAGGTGGATCGCGACATCGCCGTGGCCCAGTATGAGAAAGCCATCCAGACCGCCTTCCGGGAAGTGTCAGATGTCCTGGCTCAAAAAGCGACAATTGATGAACAGGTTGCCGCCCAGCAGTCGCTGGCTGATGCAACGGCCGAGAGCTACAAGCTGTCCCAGGCGCGCTTCGATAAGGGGGTAGACAGCTATCTGGCAGTATTGGACTCCCAGCGTTCACTGTACGGAGCCCAGCAGAACCTGATCAGTACACGTCTTGCCAGACTGGCCAATCTGGTTGCACTCTACAAGGTGCTGGGTGGTGGGGATAGCAACAGCCGATAACTTCCGTCAAGTTCCACTTTGCTTTTTTTTAGGCATTAAGGTATATTTTCGCTCTTACTTTTTACGCATGCAAAGGATTGATGTGGTTCAGACACTTGGTCATATAACTATTGGAGTTGTGCGCGACTTGGGACGAACAGGGTGGTTTCTGCTCTATTCGCTCTACATGATTGTCCGGCGTCCGGGCAGCTTTGTGCATGTTCTCAAACAACTTCGTTTTATCGGCACGAAGTCGCTGTTCGTAATTGTGCTGACCGGTGCATTTACCGGCATGGTTCTTGGTTTGCAGGGGTATTACACCCTGACAAAGTTCGGTTCGGAGGGGATGCTTGGTACTGCGGTGGCACTCTCCCTGATTCGTGAGCTCGGGCCGGTACTCACGGCCCTGATGGTAACCGGAAGGGCCGGCAGCGCAATCACAGCTGAAATCGGCATCATGAGAATAACCGAGCAGATTGACGCACTTGAAACCATGGCACTGGACCCATTCAAATATCTGGTCACTCCGAAATTCATCGCAGCAATGATTTCCCTCCCCCTGTTATGCGCCATCTTCGATGTGATCGGGATCTATGGCGGCTGGCTGGTCGGCGTTAAACTGCTGGGTGTCAATCCCGGGGCGTATTTCTATGAAATGGAAAAATCGGTTGTCTGGCGCGACGTCTACTCCGGTTTTGTCAAATCATTTTCGTTCGGAGTTATCATCGCCTGGATCGCCTGCTATAAAGGTTACTATGCCGGTCATGGCGCAGAGGGTGTCTCAAAAGCCACAACCGAGTCGGTTGTGCTGACGTCTGTCATCATACTCATATGGGACTATTTTCTTACTTCGGTGCTGCTCTGATGATTACTATACGAAATGTGCATAAGTCATTCGGCGCGCAAAAGGTACTTGACGGACTTGATCTTGACATCCCTGATGGTAAAATCACAGCGATCATCGGTCCCAGTGGAGAAGGGAAGAGTGTCCTTCTCAAACATCTGATCGGCCTGCTTCAACCTGATAGTGGAGCTGTTGAAGTCGATGGCGAGAGTATTGTTGATGTACGCCGCTCTGAATTGAACCGGATCCGCGATAAGTTCGGCATGCTGTTTCAGAACGTGGCGCTGTTTGACTCGATGACGGTTTTTGAGAACGTAGCCTTCCCGTTACAGGAAAAGACCACGCTTTCAAAGGGTGATATCAGGGGCAGGGTTATCTCGGCATTGGAAGATGTCGGGCTAAACAACATTGAAAACAAATTTCCGGATGAACTCTCCGGAGGCATGAAAAAGCGGGTCGGCCTGGCCCGGGCGATGGTTCTAAATCCTAAGATCATCCTGTTCGACGAACCGACTACCGGCCTCGACCCGATCATCAAGCGGGCGATCCACCAGCTCATCAAGGACACCCATGCCAAGTTCGGTTTTACCGCGGTGATTGTCTCGCACGAAATACCTGAGATTTTTGATGTGGCCCAGAATGTAGCGATGCTGTTCCAGGGGAAAATTCTGCAGCACGGTACACCAGATAAAATTATAAATTCTGCCGAACCTGCGATCCGCCAGTTTATCAGCGGCACCCTGGACGGACCGATTCAGATGATGAGATAATTGATGTACCTATTACGAGGTCAGATATGAACATGGTAAAACTGGAAATGATGGTCGGCACCTTTATGCTGATAGGCATCCTCTGCCTGGGATATGTTTCAATAAAACTGGGCAAAATGGAATTTGGCGGCGGTGATTTTTATTCTGTATCCGCCCGTTTTGATTCGGTTTCAGGCCTGAAGCCGGGAGCACGGGTTGAAGTGGCAGGGGTCGAAGTCGGGAAGGTAGACCGCATTGCACTTGATGCAAAAAGCGGTGACCAGGCACTGGCCTACCTTAAAATAAAGAACGGGGTGAAGATCACCGATGACGTTATTGCGTCAGTTCGAACGAGCGGGATCATCGGCGATAAATTCATCAAACTCCGCCCGGGCGGCTCAGAAACGATGCTGAAAAACAACGATAAGATCCGTGAGACCGAATCGGCCATTGATATAGAAGAGCTGGTCGCCAAATTCATCCACGGCAAGGTTGAATAACCAACTAAAGGGATGTAGTGATGAAATCATTTTTTTGTACTGTTATGGCTGTCTTGGTGCTGCTTGTTATCACCGGAATAAGCAGCGCCGCCGAAAGCCCTGCAGCTCCGAATGTTCTGACACTTGATGACTGTATCCGCATGGCACTGAAAGCGCCACCGGAGCTTGGCGAAGCGCAGAGCGATATCGATCTGGCGGCCAGCAAGCTGGATGAAGCAAAATCTTACCGTTTTCCTCAGCTGGAAATGACTGCACTGTTCGGGCCGGCACCGACTGCCGGCCGGCAGGATCTCGATCCCATCAAGACCGACAAAAAATTCAGCTTCAATGAGCTTACCTGGTTTACCAGCGCCGATGCGACAATCATCCAGCCGCTATACACCTTCGGCAAGATCTCTGAGAACATGAAGGCCGCCACCCATGGCATTGAGGTTGATCGCTCCCGCAAGGAGCAGCGTGCCAACGAGATTGTCCTGAAAGTTCATGAATACTATAACGGTCTGTTACTGGCCCGTGAGATGAAAGAACTCGTACTTGAAATTGAGGAGATTCTGATCAAATCTCGCGAGAAGGCCCGTAAATTATTGGATCAGGGATCCGATACGGTTGATGAAGTGGATTTGTATAAACTGGATGCATTTTCCGGGATTGCAACAAAATATCTTGAAGAAGCAAAGAAGGGTGAGGCTCTCGCACTGGCCGCTCTGAGAGCAAGACTTGGCCTGCCGATGAATGCTCAGCTGGAAACCGCAACTGAGCGTCTTGTGATTGTTGACGTTGAAATTCCCTCCCTGGAGACGTATATAGAAAACGCACGTCTACGCCGCCCCGAGTTCCGTCAGATTGCCGAAGGGTTAAAGGCCCGCACAGCGCTTGTTGAAGCGGCCAAAGCCAATTATTACCCCGATATATTTCTGGGAGGGCTTTTCTCCTGGGCCTATGCAGACGAGCGTGAGCGGGTCCAAAATCCCTATATTAACGATCAGTTCAATCACCTCAACGCCGGTGTCGCCATTGGAGCACGCTGGAAACTGGATTTTGGCATTACCGGTGCCAAGGTAGCCGGAGAGCGTGCCCAGTACAACCGCCTGCTCAGCACTCGCGAGTTTGCAGACACAAACGTTCCTCTTCAGGTGAAAAAATATTACCTGGATCTGATAGAGGCCAGAAATAGTGCCACTGCAACGCGTAGCGCTTATCTGAATGCCAAGAAATGGACTGTAACGGCAGTTGCAAATTTCGACTTCGGCTTGGGCCCTGCAAAGGATATCTTTGAGGCGCTGCAGGCGTATTCCACAATGCGGGCCGATTTTTTCAAATCTATCTATAATTATCGGATTGCCGCAGCCAATCTGGACTATGCTACTAACGAACCTTTGCACGATCACGCACAATAATATGGAGGAAGCAGCATGTTGAAACGAATATTACTGGTTCTGACTGCATCAATATTCATAGCTTCGGTTGCATGCGCAAATCCGACCGAAGATGTTAAAAAGACAGTAGATGAAGTCGTACGTATTGTGGCTGATAAGGAAATGAAGAAAAACGAGACGAAACGCCGGCAAGCCTTAAAAAAAACGATCAGCGTCATATTTGACTATCCGGAAATGGCCAAGCGCTCGCTTGGTAAGCACTGGAACGTACGTACTGCAGCGGAGAAGAAACAGTTTGCAGACCTTTTTGCAACTCTGCTTGAAAATTCCTATGCCGGTAAGATTGAATCGTACAACAATGAAAAGATTGTCTACATCAAAGACATTATAGATGGCGAGTATGCTGAGGTTAAATCCAAAGTTGTTACCGCTGCAAGAGACGAGTTTACGCTTGATTACCGCCTGTTTAAGCTGAACGATAAATGGATGGTGTATGATGTCGTTATCGAGGGTGTAAGCCTTGTCTCAAACTACCGCAGCCAGTTCAACAAGATTATCACCGCCAACGGCTACGACAAGCTTGTAAAAAAACTGCAGAGTAAAAGTGACGAATTGAAGGCGCCATAAATTAATGAGTTAGAAGTTGTTTTCTGCGCTTTCCAGTTTCTCGCGGCTAGATATGAATTGTCTTGACACCCGGTTTATTGCTGTGATAAACGACTCGGGCACCCAGTTTCGGAAGTTTTTGCAGAACGTTGCAAGTAGCACGTTTGACCAGGCTTTGCGCTTTTCCTGCATCAGACTCCAGAAACTTAAGCGGTAACCAAAAGTCCAGGCTCAGGTCGGACAAAAAAGGAGGCAGGAAATGGCACAGGGTAAAGTAAAATGGTTTAACGACACAAAGGGTTTTGGATTCATTGAGCAGGAAGGCGGCGAAGACGTTTTTGTTCATTTTTCAGCGATTGGCGGCGATGGTTTTAAATCGCTTGCAGAAGGCGATGCGGTAACTTTTGAAATCACCCAGGGTCCAAAAGGACTGCAGGCTGCTAACGTAATCAAGAAGTAGTTGTTAGCGGACATCTTATGAAATATCTAAAGCCTGCTGGTCTCAGCGGGCTTTTTTTGTAAATACTTTTCCACGTGGCCGTATTGTCCTTTGAACATTTCCAGCTTCAGAGCCCCACAGCATCCCTGAATCACTCTCACGTCCCAACTCTCTTAAGGCCTCCATCACCTTCGGCCTTTCAGCTGGCAGGTGCCACAGCAACAGAGATTTCTGCAAACCCTTTTCACGGTCACTTGTTGCCGTATATACTCTTTTCCCTGTCATAGGATCAAGCCCGCTATAAAACATGCAGGTAGCAATAGTGCCGGGAGTAGGGGTGAAGTCCTGAACCTGTTCCACTTTAATCCCGATGTTTTTCAGGAGCAGTGCCAGTTCAAGCATGTCAGCCAACGTGCAACCCGGATGCCCGGAGATCAGGTACGGTACGATGTACTGACGCTTGTCAAACCGAAGGCTTTCTTCACGGAAACGGGCAAGGAACGTTTCAAAAGTTTTCTTCCCCGGTTTACGCATGATTTCCGTTACATGGTCAATCAGATGTTCCGGAGCAATTTTGAGCAGACCGCTGACATGGTGAGCTATTAACTCGCTGAAGTATGCGGGCTGTCTCTCAAGAAGATCATAGCGCACACCTGATGAGACAGCGGTGTGCTTTACGCCATCCAGAGATCGGACTGCCTGTAGAAGTGACACAGCAGGCTTGTCATCGGTCCTGAGGTTCCGGCATATGTTGGGGAAGATGCAGCTTTCACGCTGACATTTTTTCATTGCATCAGGGCTGTTACAGCCAAGGCCGTACATATTGGCAGTCGGCCCGCCGACATCGCTTACAGTGCCCCGAAACCAAGGTTTGCGCGTCATAGCTGATATTTCGGCGAGGATGGAGCTTTTACTGCGCGACTGGATCGTTTTGCCTTGATGCATGGTGATGGCGCAGAATGCACAGCCGCCGAAACAGCCGCGATGGCTGGTCACGGAGCTTTTAATCTGATCCCATGCCGGGATTGTTTCGGTATAAGACGGATGCGGACCCTTTTCAAACGGCAGTGCATAGACGGCGTCCATCTCAACCTCTGTCAGAGGGAGAGACGGCGGATTACAGACCAGGGTTCTGCTGCCATGCTGCTGCACAACAACGAGAGCAGACCATGGATTCTGTTGCTGGTAGGCCAGCCGGAATGCTTCAGCAAACTTTTCCTTGGATGCCGCTATTTCCTCATATGATGGGATTATCGCATGGTTATTGATGTCAACAACGCCGCAGCCATACGCAGTCCCGCGCACATCACGGATTTCCTTTAATCCTTCGCCAGCTCTCATTCTCTCAGCTATTTCCAGAACAGCTCGCTCGGCCATGCCGTATATCAGAAGATCTGCTTTGGCGTCGAACAGAATCGAGCGACGCACCTTGTTTTCCCAAAAGTCGTAGTGGGCAAAGCGGCGCAGCGATGCCTCAATGCCGCCAATAACCACCGGTACGTCCTTGAATGCTTCCTTCAGGCGGGATGTATAAACCACCGTAGCGCGGTTAGGACGTGCACCGTGGCGATTGCCGGGTGTGTAGGCATCATCATGTCGAAGCTTGCGGGCTGGTGTGTAGTGGGCCACCATCGAATCCATGGCGCCTGCTGAAACGGCAAAAAACAATCGAGGGCGGCCAAGCGCCATGAATGGCTCTTTCGAACGCCAGTCTGGTTGGGCGATGATACCGACCCGAAAACCGTGGTTCTCAAGCCAGCGGGCCAGCAGTGGGACGCCGAAGGCGGGATGGTCTATATAGGCATCGCCGCTGACGAAGATAATGTCTAATTCGCTCCATCCGCGCTGTCGCATCTCTTCTGCTGTTGTAGGGATAAATGGCATGGATCAGGGGAACAGCGCGAGGCCTTCAAGCCCCATTGTTTCTGGAAAACCGCAGAGCAGATTCATATTCTGTACCGCCTGGCCGGAAGCACCTTTTACAAGGTTGTCGATAGCCGATATTACAATAACCCGACCGGTGCGCGCATCAACTAGAGGGACAATGTCACAGAAGTTTGAGCCGCGCACAAAAGCTGTGGAAGGGAGGTTGCCGTTCATGAGAACCCTTACAAAGGGCTCCCCAGCGTAGAACTTCTGATACAGCTGAGCGATTGCTTCGTTGGTGAATGATTTCTTTGGCGACGCATAGACCGTTGAAAGGATTCCTCTGTCCATTGGCACCAGATGGGGAGTAAAGGTGATTTTCAACTGCTCACCGGCCAGCAGGGATAGTTCCTGTTCAATTTCAGGAATATGACGATGTACACCACCAGCTCCATAAGCCTTAAATCCTTCATTAACCTCACAATACAGACTATCAACTTTGGCAGCGCGACCGGCGCCTGTAACGCCTGAGGCAGAGTCGGCAATAATGCTTGACAGGTCAATTAACCCATTCTTCAGCAGCGGAGCCAGAGCAAGGATGATACTGGTAGGGTAGCAGCCGGGGTTGGCAACCAGTTTTGCCCCTTTAATCCTGGATCTCCTGATCTCTGGTAGTCCATAGACGGATTTTTTAAGGTTGGCAGGATTGAGGTGTGGTTCGTACCATTGACCGTAGACAGCCGGGTCAGAAAGTCGATAATCGGCAGACAGATCGATGACCTTTTTACCCAGCTTAAGGAAGGTCGGTACCACCTCCATGGCCGCTTTATGAGGTAATGCGGTAAAAACAATGTCAGCTTTTTCTGCGATCCGGACCGGCTCCAGGTTTTCAAGTACAATATCGCAGCACCCACGTAAAGTCGGGAACACATCAGATATCTTCTTGCCGGCACTCTGTTCAGAGGTCAGGCAGGTCACCGAAACCTCCGGGTGGCAATGGAGGATACGTATCAATTCCAATCCGGTGTACCCGCTGGCCCCGACAATGGCAACATTCAACATAAATAGTACTCCTTTCACTTCTTGGAAAAGTGGAGACATCCGAGGTGTAACCATCTTTTTATATTTAAACCGATATTAGTTTCTATGCCGATTTTACCTTGAGGTGTACCCCCTCCATTCTAAAAGAAAAGGCCGACTATCAGCGCCGACCTCCAATTAAAGTGCCTTAGATGTGTCTATTCCCTTTTATGACTGAGAATCCAGCAATCGTTTAAGCCTGGCAAGGGCAGATCGTATTTGAATTTCCATTTTGTGGTTTATAATACCTTTCTGCCAATGTTCAAGTTCTGATTGATGGATAAGTCCACCGACCAACTTACTACCAGAGGCATAGTTGACAAGATGCATATCCCTGCAGCCCAATCTTGAGCCATCTGTAACTGAAATCCTCAATTTATGGATTCCCATTTGTGCCGCAAGATCGAAAATAACTTTATCCACCATTAGTTAAGACCCCCCGAAAATGCTGAGGAAAACCATAGCAGGAAGAATTGTAATACACAATGGGAAAAACCAGGGGTACATTGGTGCATATGGTGTTTTTATCTGCCTTCGATCTGTGTCATTTTATGTACTGCCTTATCTGCGATCAAGCTGCCGACTGCATTTACATAACTCTTAAAATGATCGCTGCTCAGATGTTTTTCAAGGCATGTAAGGTTTTCCCAGGTTTCATAGAAGATAAATACAGCAGGATCGTCATTGTCCTGGTGAAGATTATACTCGATGCACCCCACCTCTTTTCTGGTCGGCTCTATAAGCTTCAGCAATTCCGTTTTGACATCTTTAACAGAATCCGCTTTTGCAACTATCGTTGCTACCACCGTCAACTTTGACATAGGTACCTCACTCTATTTCGTATTTAATACAAAAAAGAGGAAACCCTTGCGGATTTCCCCTTGTAATATACCGGTGCGGCCTATTCCAACTGTTAACGCTTGGAGAACTGGAAGCGGGCGCGGGCTGCTTTCCTGCCGTACTTTTTACGTTCTTTTATGCGTGAATCGCGGGTGATGAAACCGGCTTTCTTGAGGACACCGCGCAGTTCCGGCTCATGTAGAAGCAGAGCTTTGGTGATGCCGTGCTTGATAGCGCCGGCCTGGCCAGTATCGCCACCACCTGAAACGGTAACGTACACATCAAAAATGCCTACTTTTTCAACCAGTTCAAACGGCTGACGGACAACCATCTTGGATGTTTCGCGACCGAAGTATTCATCAAGTGTTTTGTGATTAACGGTAAAAGTACCTACACCGGGCTTAAGCCAAACACGAGCAATTGAAGTCTTGCGCTTGCCTGTTCCATAAAAACTAACTGCTGCCATATCGTTTTCTCCTTAGTGAATATTAAAGTGCCAGGTTCTTGGGCAGCTGAGCTGCATGCGGATGGCTTGGTCCCGCATAAATTTTTAGCTTGCTGAGCATAGCCCTTGCAAGTTTGTTCTTGGGGAGCATCCCTTTAACAGCTTTCTTGATGAGCTCTTCAGGCTTTTTTTCAAGCAGTTTGCCGGCTGAAATTTCTTTCAATCCACCAACATATCCTGAGTGGCTGTAATAAGTCTTGTCGGCTAACTTGCGACCAGTCAGGGCAATCTTTTCAGCGTTCACGACAATGACAAAATCACCGGTATCAACACTGGGTGTGTAAAGAGCCTTGTTCTTACCGCGCAGGACATTTGCTATCCGGGTTGAAAGGCGGCCCAGAACTGCATCCTGTGCATCAACAATATACCAATCACGTTTTACATCTGCTGCTTTAGCTACTTCTGTTTTCATAAATTCCCCGCCCGCGGTTACAACCTGTAGAGACTACAGGCCATGATTTTTTTGAAGAGGTGTAACTTACTGAAAGAGTGTGTTCGTGTCAAGTGAAAAATTATCAGGCCATCCAATTGATCTTATCAATGTTGTAACCGGCAGTATTTCATGTTACAAACACGCGGCAATTATCAGATTTTTGGAGTTTGGATTATGAAGATAACCGTTGCTGATGTCGAACATGTAGCCCGTCTTGCAAGGCTTACGCTCACCGTTGGAGAAAAAGAGCTCTTTGCCGGCCAGATGGATGCAATTCTCGGCTATGTAGAAAAACTGAATGGTGTAAATACGGAAGGGATTGTGCCGACCTCGCACGCAGTGCCAATGGAAAATGCTTTCCGTGAGGATATCACAAAATCTTCAATCGGTCTGGATAAGGCTTTGGCCAACGCCCCTGATCGTTCCGGGTCTTTTTTCGCCGTACCAAAAGTTATTGAATAGCCGAGGGATAGGATACATTAATCATGAATATCTTTGATATGACCATACATGAACTGCACACTGCATTGAAGGGGAAGCAGGTTTCCTCAGTGGAAGCAACGGCGGCCATGCTGCAGCGCATTGAATCCGTTGAGCCGCAGGTCGGATCCTTTATCACGGTTACGCCTGAAAATGCTTTAGCCGCAGCCAGAGCAGCTGACCAGCAGATTGCGCGAGGTGAGTGTCATCTGCTGACCGGCATCCCTATGGCAGTCAAGGATATCTTTCTGACAGAAGGGGTCCTCACAACCTGTGGTTCGCGCATTCTGAATAACTTTATTCCTCCCTACAGCGCAGCCTCCTGGGAAAAGCTACAAGATCGCGGGGCGGTACTGCTTGGAAAGCTGAACCAGGATGAGTTTGCTATGGGGTCCTCAAACGAATCAAGCGCCTACGGGACAACCCGTAACCCCTGGAACCTGGCCCACATTCCGGGCGGATCCTCCGGCGGATCGGCGGCTGCTGTTGCCGCAAGACAGGCTATAGCTACACTCGGTACTGACACCGGTGGTTCTATTCGCCAGCCTGCTTCACACTGCGGCTGTGTTGGCCTTAAACCGACTTATGGGCGGGTTTCCCGCTATGGCGTAATTGCCTATGCATCTTCACTTGACCAGGTTGGACCACTGACCAGAGACGTGTCCGACTGTGCCGTCATGCTGGAGGCGATTGCGGGCCATGACCCCAAAGACTCCACCAGCGTCGACACACCGGTGCCGAACTATAGCGCTAACCTGAAAAGCGGGGTAAAGGGGTTGAAGATAGGCCTTCCGAAAGAGTACTTCATCGATGGTCTTGACACGGATGTGCAGATGGCTATGGATGCCGCCATCGAAACCTATCGTCGTCTTGGAGCCGAATTTGTTGATATTTCTTTGCCTCATACAGATTACGCAGTGGCAACCTACTACCTGATCGCCACCGCTGAAGCAAGCTCCAACCTGGCACGCTACGATGGTGTTCGTTTCGGCCACCGCGCCGAGGCCGACGGACTGCTGGATATGTACACAAAAAGCCGCAGCGAAGGATTCGGAGTTGAAGTCAAACGTCGCATCATGCTCGGCACATATGCCCTTTCATCCGGCTATTATGACGCATATTACGTCAAGGCCCAGAAGGTGCGCACCCTGATTATGAATGACTTCATCAGTGCGTTTGCAGATGTCGATGTCATGTTGACACCGGTTGCGCCAACACCGGCTTTCAAGATCGGCGAAAAGATCAACGATCCTTTGCAGATGTACCTGTCAGATATTTTTACAATACCGGTTAATCTGGCAGGCACCTGTGCCATGTCGCTCCCGGCCGGTTTTTCAGCAAGCGGCCTTCCCATCGGCCTGCAATTAATCGGTAAACCTTTCGGCGAAGAAACCATCCTTCGTGCAGGCTACGCTTTTGAGCAGGCTACAGAATGGCACACCAGAAAAGCAACGATTTAACTTCCGGAGCATACCATGAAATACCAACCTGTCATCGGTCTTGAAGTACATGTCCAGCTCCTGACCGACACCAAAATATTCTGCGGTTGTTCGACCAAGTTCGGTGCCGAACCGAACTCCCAGACCTGTCCGGTCTGCCTGGGTCTGCCCGGGGCTCTGCCGGTGCTCAACAAAAAGGTCGTGGAATTTGCCATCAAAGCGGGCCTCTCCACCAACTGTTCCATCACTCCGCGCAGCATTTTCGCTCGGAAGAATTACTTCTATCCCGATCTGCCCAAGGGGTACCAGATCAGCCAGTTCGAAGACCCTATCTGTCAGTGGGGATGGCTGGATATCAAGGTAGGGGAGGAGACCAAGCGAATCGGCATCACCCGCATCCATATGGAAGAAGACGCCGGCAAGCTTGTGCATGGCGAGCTGTCCGGCCCTGGTGATGGTTCGGGTGTAGACCTGAACCGTGCCTGCACACCTCTGCTGGAAGTTGTTTCCGAGCCGGATCTGCGTTCATCTGACGAGGCGGTAGCCTATCTTAAACAGTTGCACCAGATCGTAACCTGGCTTGGAATATGTGACGGCAACATGGAGGAAGGGAGTTTCCGCTGCGACGCCAACGTGTCGGTCATGCCTGTCGGCTCCGACAAATTGGGCACTCGGGCAGAAATCAAGAACGTCAACTCCTTTAAATTTGTTAAACTTGCCATCGAATATGAAATCCAGCGGCAAATCGACCTGATTGAGGATGGTGGCACTGTTGTGCAGGAAACCCGGCTTTTTGACCCTAACAGCGGCAAAACACGTTCAATGCGCAGCAAGGAAGAGGCTCACGATTACCGTTATTTCCCGGATCCCGACCTTGTCCCGCTGGTTATCAGCGAACAGTGGATAGAGCGCTCGCGCGGGGAGCTTCCTGAGCTTCCGGAACAACGGCAGCAACGCTTCATGGCCGAGCTGGGGCTGCCTCCCTACGACGCCGAAGTTCTGACCGCGTGCAGGGCGCTGGCTGATTATTTCGAAGCCGGGGTTGCAGCTGGCGGCAATGCCAAGGCGGTAGGCAACTGGGTTATGGGCGAAATAACGCGGGCCCTGAATGACAGTGGTACATCAATTGAAACATGCCCGGTATCCCCTGAACAATTGGCGGAGTTATTGAAGCTGATCGACAACGGCACCATTTCGGGCAAGATTGCCAAAACGGTTTTCGATGAGATGTGGCGCAGCGGCAAGGCGCCGCAAGCCATCGTCGAAGAGCAGGGGTTGATACAGGTATCCGACAGCGGTGCTATCGAAGGCATAATTGATGAAATAATAGCTGCCAATGCCGGACAGGTAGAAGAGTATCGAGGCGGCAAGGAAAAAGTATTTGGTTTTTTTGTCGGTCAGGTCATGAAAGCCAGCAAAGGAAAAGCCAACCCTACCGTAGTTAACGAACTGCTGCTTAACAAATTAAAGGGGTAGGAGGTTTGCTATGAGCCGGACCGTGATGATTGTCGACGACTCCCTTTTCATGCGCAAGATTCTGCGCGGGATTCTTGTCGAAAAGGGGTACATCGTGGTGGCCGAGGCGGCAAGCGGCATAGAAACCATGAAGAACCTGCACACCAAGCATCCGGATATTATAATATTGGACATCATTCTGCCCGATTCTAACGGTCTTGACCTTTTGGAATCAATTATCAGTGCTTGTCCCGACTCTAGGATTGTTGTCTGCTCTTCGATAGGGCAGGCACAGGTCATCCAGAAATCGCTTGACCTGGGTGCCAAGGCTTTTATCCAGAAACCGTTTACCCCCGAGAAGGTTGCCGAAGTGCTCGAAAACCTGGAGTATTGACCAATGGACATGTCCCTCTATCGGGATCTGTTCGTTTCTGAATCCCGCAGCCATCTTTCCGCATTCAGTGAACTGATTGTACACCTCGAAGAATCTCCAGATGACCCCGCTGCGATTGATGAGCTATTCCGCCATGCCCATTCCATGAAAGGGATGGCTGCGACTATGGGTTATGATCAGATAGTGGGGATAGCACATGCCATGGAGGATCTTCTGGGCCGGATTCGCAGTGGAGAATTCCAGCTGTTCCCGGCTCTTACAGACATCCTGCTGGCAGGTAGTGACGCACTTGCACGTCTGGTTTCAGGGATTGAATCGGGGGACGAACTTGAAGATACCACAGCGCTGCTCGAACGCATCGTAACATTTGATCCCTCCGATAAAGCGCACACTAATCCTCCGCCCGCCTTGCCACCACAAGGGGCTGATAAAGCTCTGGTCACACCTGCTGTGCCACATCAATTCAGGCGAACTGATTCCTTCAAGAGTATCCGCATCAAAACCGAAACTCTTGACCAGTTGGTCAATATAACCGGAGAGTTGATTACCAATCGCTACCGTATGGCTGAATCCATCCGTATGGCCGATGCAGTTGAATGCCGGGAACCTCTCCATCAGCTTACTGCGCTGTTACGAACTCTGCGCGATGAGGTCTTTAAAGCGCGCATGCTGCCGTTTTCCTTTATAGCCGATCGGTTTCCGCGTCTGGTACGTGACCTGGCACGTAAACAGGGAAAAGAGGTTCATTTCCAGCTTGAAGGAAAAGAGATCGAACTGGACCGCGGCATTCTGGAGGAAATCACCGAACCGATTGTCCATATCCTTCGTAATGCTGTCGATCATGGCCTGGAGACGGCCGATGAAAGAGTGCTGGCGGGCAAACCATTTGGCGGCACGATAACATTGGCAGTCTGCCGTGACAAAGACCATGTTGAAATAATAATTAGCGACGACGGTCGTGGCATGGACCCTGAACTTCTTAAGCTAAAGGCTGTAGAAAAGGGGATTATCTCCTCAGAACAGGCTTCTCAGATGGTTCCGGAAGAAGCTTATCAGCTGATCTGCAAACCGGGATTTTCTACCGCTGCGACCGTTACTGATATTTCCGGGCGTGGTGTTGGCATGGACGCCGTGCGAGAGGCCGTGCATGCGCTGGCCGGGGTTATAACCATCAAGTCACAGCGCGGCCTGGGGAGTCGTTTTGTCATGCGGCTGCCGATAACGGTTTCGATCATTCATGCTCTGATAGTCCAGTGTGGCCCGTTTGAGATCGCGTTTCCGTTGACTGTTGTCAAGAGGACTCTGGAGCTGAAGCGAACAGAAATACGCAAAGAATCCGGCGGTTCTACGATAATTTCGGAAGATCACTCACTCCGTCTCCGGAGCCTTCGGCATGCGCTGTACCTAACTGAGTTACCAGAAAATGATGACGATCTTCTGCCGATCGTGATCTGTGATGTAGGCGGCATTTTGCTGGCTTTCAGCGCTGATAGTATATCCGGCCAGCAGGAGATTTTTGTCCGCCCCCTCCGTTCTCCGCTTTCACACCTGCGGGGGTTCAGCGGGGCAACCGTTACAGGTGACGGACGGGTGCTGTTTGTGGCGGATGCCAGCGCATTGGCCTGATGAAACAGACTGAACACTGCTATTAGTCGTTGTGGGCGCTGACATTGAACGGTTGCGGCGGACGCTCATATATGTCAGTATCGCACTCATTTTATGCAGCAGTTGTTTTAGTACCAGAACCATTTATTCAAACTGCAGATATGAGGAAGGTATCAACTAATGTTCAGAATGTTTATGATATGTGTACTGGTATCGCTTTTCACAAATCCGCTTTCAGCTGCATCAACTCCGGCTTCTCTCAAGGATGTTGTCTCCGCCCTTGAAAAAGGTTATGCCGGCTTGCAGGATGTACAGGCTGATTTTTCACAGAAGACCACCATTGCTGCTGTCAATCGTGAGCAGAAGGGGAGTGGCGAGGTTTTACTGAAACGCCCGGCGTCGTCAACCGCCATGTTCCGCTTCAACTACTCCAAGCCGAAACAGCAGATCATCTCCAACGGCAAGCAGGTCTGGTTTTATACACCGGAAAGCAAGCAGGTGCTGGTAAATAGCGTCGCCGCCATGTTCGCCGGGGGCAACTCCATCGCCATGTCATACCTGACCGGCCTAGGGCATGTCTCACGCGATTTTGAAATAACTTTAGCTGCTGAGAAGCAAGACAAAAGCGGCAACTATCAACTTGAATTGGTCCCGAAAAAAGTAAGCCCTGTTCTGACCAGACTCCAGCTGACAGTGTCCTCCGAAGCGGTTGAACAGATGCGGGCGTCCGGAGAGGTCAGAAACATTTTCCCGATTGTTTCCTCTATTGTTCACGACGCCGGTGGCAACCGGACCCGTATCGACTACAGCCGGGCGCGGGTCAACAAAGGGCTGTCAGACGGAAAGTTCAACTTTAAGATTCCGGAAGGGGTCGAGGTTATAAAACAATAAAAATGTGGAGGTTTAGTTATGCCGTCATTCGACATTGTGTCAAAAGTAGATATGCAGGAAGTCGACAACGCCGTAAATCAGGCGATCAAAGAGATCAGCCAGCGCTATGATTTCAAGGGTTCCAAATGCCAGATCACGCCGGAGAAGGACTCAGTCAAGATTCTCGCGGACGATGACTACAAGCTTAAGGCGGTCGTGGACGTACTGCAGTCCAAGTTCATGAAGCGAAATATATCGATCAAAGCGCTACAGTACGGCAAGGTCGAGCAGGCGTCAGGAGGCATGGTGCGCCAGATCATCACCGTCCAGCAGGGGATTTCCAAGGAGAAAGCCAAGGACATCACCAATGCCATCAAAGAGAGCAAACTCAAGGTGCAGGCCCAGATTCAGGACGATCAGGTGCGCGTGACCGGTAAGAACCGTGATGATCTTCAGGATGCGATCCAGCTGCTGAAGGGTAAGGATCTGGACGTTGAGATGCAGTTTACTAATTTCAGAGAGTAGAACGAGGGATATTTTGAGCGAAATCATAAAACAAAAAGTAAGCATGGTCAGCCTCGGCTGCCCGAAAAACCTTGTGGATGCCGAAGTTATGCTGGGTGTGCTCTCGAAGCGGGATTACGAGATTACCATGGACGAGAAGGATGCCGATGTTATTATCGTCAATACCTGTTCCTTCATAAAAGAGGCTAAACAGGAGAGTATTGACGCGATTCTTGATCTTGCCGAACGCAAGCATGACGGGCGCTGCCATACTCTGATCGTATCCGGCTGCTTGCCGCAGCGCTATCAGGAGGAGTTGGCCAAGGAATTGCCGGAGGTCGATATCTTCATCGGCACCGGTGACTATCCACGCATTGCCGAGATTCTCGCCGAAAAGAGCGGCACGGAAGGTCAGCTCCGCTATATCGGCGATCCAGATTTTATCTATGACGAAACACTGCCCCGCCTGAACTCGTCTCCGGCCTGGTTTTCATACCTCAAGATCGGTGAGGGATGCTCCAACTGCTGTTCATACTGCATTATCCCCAAACTGCGCGGGGCCTACCGCTCGCGGCCGGTTGACGCCCTGGTGGCAGAGGCGGAGCGATTGGTCGCCCGCGGGGTCAAGGAAATAAACGTCATCTCCCAGGACATAACCCGTTACGGTAGTGACATGAATGACGGCACTACGCTGGAAACGCTCGTCCGGCGTTTGGCCAAGATCGACGGTCTGCGCTGGATACGACTGCTCTACGCATATCCTGACGGAATCACCGATGATCTGATCGCCCTGATTCGCGATGAGCCAAAGGTCTGCAAGTATCTGGACATTCCGATTCAGCATATCTCCGATCCTGTGTTGAAGGCGATGAAGCGTAGGAGTTCTGAACAGCAGATTCGTGATCTGATCGCCAAGCTGAGGAGTGAAATCCCCGGAATTGCCCTGCGTACATCGCTGATCGTCGGTTTTCCGGGCGAAACCATTGAAGACTTCACAACGCTGACCGCCTTTGTCGAGCAGACCCGCTTCGATCGTCTGGGGGTCTTCTGTTATTCGAGAGAAGAGGGAACTCCGGCCGCTGAATTACCGGATCAGGTTTCTGAGCGGGTTAAACGGGAACGCTATCGTAAACTGATGCGTGCCCAGGCGCGTCTTTCCTTCCGTCATAACCGCACGCTGATAGGTACAACCGAACAGGTTATTGTTGAAGGGTACAGTGAGGAGACAGAGCTTCTGCTCAAAGGAAGGTCCTCCCGCCAGGCACCCGACATCGACGGCCAGGTTTATATCACCTCCGGGAATGCTGATATAGGCGACATTGTCACGCTCAAGATAACTGACTCATCGGATTATGACCTGATCGGCGAAATGGTCGAATAGCCGGTCGCCCATGAGACTTAATGCCAAGCTGATCATCATCATGCTCTCCCTGCTGGTCCTGGCGATGCTGACACTATTCATCCTCAACCAGTATGCCCAGACCGCCTTGGTGAAAGAAATTCAGGACAGCTCCCAGGAAATATCCAAGGCTGTCCAGATGAGTATCGAGGATCTCACCTCCAGCACCGAGACCTCCCGTTTGACCGATTACCTGATAAAAGCCCGTGAAAAGGGTATCAACGAGATCAATATCATCAATACGGAGGGGGAAATCATCGACTCCTCCGATCCTGACAAGATCGGCAAGAAGCGCGAACTTAAAAAACTGGAGAAGGGGGTTCACGCGGTGCAGCGTCCGGTCGGCGGCGCGGTGCTCTCCCAGAAGCCTTATGAAGTGGTAGTGCCGGTCATTGTCGGTGATGAACAGCTCGGGTACGTCCAGATCAACATGCTGCTGGATAATATCAGTGATATACAGCGGGCCAACTTCATTCGACGCCTGTTTGCAACCGGCATGGTTTTCACCGTCGGCATCGCCCTGATTATCTTTCTCGCCCGTCGCTATACGACCCCGATAAAAAACATGGTTGAGGACTTCAAGCTGGTCTCGTCCGGCGACCTGTCGGTGACCATTCCGGTCGAGAGCAACGACGAGATTGGCGAGATGGCTGTCGGCTTCAATAACATGGTTGAAAAACTTCGGGAGCGGGAAGCGCTGGAAAAACGTCTCTATGAAGCAGAACATCTATCGCGTGTCGGCCAGCTGGCCTCCGGTATCGCCCATGAGATCAGGAACCCTCTTAACTATATCAGTCTGGCGATTGACCACCTCAAAACCGAGATGCTTCCCTGCTGCGGTGACAAGTACTCCGAACTGACAGAATTAACGGAAAAGATCAAGGAAGAGGTTCGCCGCGCTAATTACATGGTGGTGAACTTTATGAACTACGGTCGGCCACTTAAGCTGCGCCGTACTCAGGTCATCTATCGGGAGCTGCTTGGCAAGGTATTGCCGGTTCTGCAGGACAGATTAACTGAGCAGCATATAACGGTCATTCAGCAGCTTCCTGCTGATCTTCCACCACTTTGGATCGATGGCGAACTGTTTCGCAACTGTATCCTCAACTTCGTTACTAACGCCTCTCAGGCAATGCCGGAGGGGGGCACTATCACTCTGGGAGCACTGTTTGATGATGGCCAGATAAAACTTACCTTCAGCGATCAGGGAAGTGGCATATCCCCGGACGATATTAGCAAAATATTTCAGCCATATTTTACTACCAAGGATGTTGGTATCGGTCTCGGCTTGGCAATTACGGAACGAATTATCAAGGAGCATGGCGGTTCAATAATTGTTGAAAGCACAGTAGGCGCAGGAACCACCATTACCGTTTCCTTGCCGCAGCAAGCGACGGAGACTTGAAAAATTGAGGAATTATGAAAAGTAGCGGCAGCATACTGATAGTAGATGATGAAAAAGGACAGCGAGATATTCTTAACCTGATCCTGAAAAAAGAGGGTTACGACGTCGTTGATGTGACCGGCGTACGCGAAGCGCTGGAGCAGCTGGAAAAGCGCGAGTTTGATCTGATCATGACCGATCTCAAGATGCAGGGACAGAGTGGACTTGACCTGCTGGAAAAAGTGCTTGCCGACGACCCGCAGCAATGCATTGTCATGATGACGGCCCACGGCTCTGTTGATTCAGCCGTGGAGGCGATGCGCAAAGGGGCCTTCGATTATCTAGAGAAACCGCTGGAGCGTGACAATCTGGTTTTGACCCTGCGGCGGGCCTTCGAGCGTATCGATCTGCTGCGAGAAAACCGGGTGCTGCAGAAACGGATCGAAGCAATTGCAACAATACCCAATATGCAGGGTGATCATCCAAAAATGAAGGAGGTTTTTAGAATTGTTGCCAAGATCGCCCCTTCAAATTCAACCGTCCTGATTGTAGGAGAATCAGGAACCGGTAAAGAGCTGATTGCCAGGGCCATTCATGAAGGAAGTCCGCGGCGCGATAAGCCTTTTATCGCCATAAACTGCGCCGCCATTCCTGACACCCTGATTGAAAGTGAGCTGTTCGGCCACGAAAAAGGGAGCTTTACCGGTGCCAATGCACGCGAGATAGGTATTTTCGAGGCGGCCGACGGCGGTACGGTGTTCCTTGATGAGATCGGTGAGATGAACGTCGCCATGCAGGCCAAGCTGTTACGTGCCATCCAGGAAAAGGAGGTTCGTCGGGTGGGTGGAAAAGTCAATATCGCGCTGGACGTACGCTTGGTCTCGGCAACCAACAAAGAGCTCGAACAGGAGATAAAAAAAGGGACTTTCCGTGAGGACCTGTTCTACCGGCTGAACGTAATCCGCGTCAATCTTCCCCCGCTGCGCGAGAGGGGAAGTGATATCAAAACTCTGGCAGAATTTTTTCTTGAAAGATACAGCAAGGCGGCGGGAATTACGATGGACGGTATTTCGAAACAAACGCTGAAGCTGTTGATGAACTACAGCTGGCCGGGCAATGTGCGACAATTGGAGTCGGTTATTGAGCGTTCGATCCTGATGGCAGAAAGTAACTATATTGAACCGGGTGACCTTCCGACCGAAATAACCGCCTGCGGTTCACTGGCTGGAGGTATTAATTTTGATCTTCCGGCAGAGGGGATAGATTTCGAAGCGCTCGAAAAAGGGTTGATCATAAAGGCGATGGAGCGCGCGGAATGGGTTATAGGCAAGGCTGCGCCGCTTCTGGGGATGAGTTACAAAACACTGCAGTACCGTCTGGACAAGTTCGAAATTGAGCGCCCGGATAAGAAAACAAGATAGACTACAAGGCCTTTTAATTCCAATTCCAGATCAAAACGCCCTCTTCGTTGGCTCGTCTTCGGCTCCTTAGCATACTGGTTGTATGCCTTCGTCGCCTCAATCCTCGCCGCCTTGACTGCATCTTTGATTTGAAATTGGTATAACACGGAGAACACTGAGAAAGCCAAGACAAAGAGCTTAATGTCATTGGGGTTAAATCATACATCTGTTTGCTTTTGACTCTCTCCGTGTTATTCAGTTTCAAGTTTAAAACGGATACCCCAAACCAACAAACACCGCCGGCCCATCTTTGCCGACACCCAGATCCAGCCTGCCGACAATATTCGGGCGTACTATCGCGCGGAAACCAATGCCAGGATTAAACTCAAAGTTGGAGCCACTGACTTTGTCAAGCGACTCCATTACGGCACCCAAGTCTACAAAGGGTGCTACTTCCCAATCTGCAGTCACACCAAACACCTCCCAGCGGAATAGTCGGATGCGCTCTTCCAGATTGCAGAGCAAAAAACTGTTATCGATAAAGCGATTGCGGCCGTATCCCCGCAGAGTGGATTCACCTCCAAGGATACTTCGTTCCAGAAACGGGACGTCATTACCGAGGGTTTGATTGTACATAAGGCGGAAAACACTGATGTAGCGGGCATTACTGACCGGTATAAATCCCTTGGCTTCAACCTCATAATGCCGGTAATTGGCAGCCCCGCCGGTGTCTCTCATTGTCGGCTCAAATGAAATCCTGGTATAGCCGCCAAATGTGGGTGTGTCACGATTATCAAGAGTACTGTATACGAGAGAAACGCGTAGTGCATGGGTTGTAAAGCCGTCTATGCCCGGTACGTCTGCTGACGAAAACTTGTCTTTAATATCAGGTAGTGTACTAAAAGCACCTCTGCGAATTCTGACATCACGGAAGCGATCTCCAAAGGCGGCCTGAAAGTGTTTTCCAATCTTGTAACCGGCAGAAACGTTATAACCCAGTTCCTCATTGGCATAATTTGTTTCCATCTGCTGAGGACTTTTGGCATTAAAGCCGAAAAAACGTGAAGAGCCGTCTGCCAATTTAAAGAAGAAGCCGTTCAGTTCAAGTTTGTTGTCGAGCAGAGAGCTCTCTCTGACACGCAGTTCATAATCATGGTTTACCTTTTCAGACTTTGAAATGTTGAATTCAAAATTCCGCGCGGCAGTTGGATAATAAGCACCGTAAAATGAACCTGTAACACCAAAATTGTCGTTGTAGGTTATCTGGGGGGCCAGCAATGTCGTAACTTCTTCCCACTTGTTATGGAACAGAAAAGCCGTCAAAGCGCCGCTTGTGATTCCTTCGTTGGGGCTTGAAGCTATTACCGGCAACGGTATTGTCACCAGTTTTACCATGTTCTCGTTGGCATCGTTGACCAAAGGCAGGTATAAACTTTCACGGGGAATGTGGCTGGTACACCCTAGCAACAGCAACGAGCTTACATAGAGTATGATGTGAAGAGGGCAGAACGTTCTGATGGTTGAAATGATCATATTCATGGAGGTTTCTTGTAACATTGAGTACAGATTAGTGTCAATTGTCTTGCTGGCTGGCCTGTTTTTGCGTAATATTTGCACCTGTTGTCGCATCTAACATTCTCTTTCCGGAGCAAAATCGTGAGTATTACAGAAAAAATCGTAAAAATTGCCAAGGACGCCCGTACGGCATCGTTGGTCATGGCAAGGACTTCAACGGCTGTCAAAAATGATATGCTGCTGAAGATGGCCATTGCCCTCGAAAAGGCAACGCCGGTACTGATCTCGGAAAACCAGAAAGACCTTTTAGCCGGGCGTCAGAAGGGGTTGTCAAATTCCATGTTGGATCGCCTGATGCTTGATGCAGGTCGTATTAGTGTAATTGCCGACGCACTGCGTGAAATTGCCGCCCTGCCCGATCCGGTTGGTGAAGTCACCAAAATGTGGAAACGCCCCAACGAGTTGATGGTCGGCAAGATGCGCATCCCGCTTGGCACGATCGGGATCATCTACGAGTCGCGTCCTAATGTGACAGCCGACGCAGCAGCTCTCTGTCTCAAAGCCGGCAATGCGGTGATCCTGCGTGGAGGCTCCGAAGCGATTAACTCCAATCTGGCTATTGCCGCTGTTTTACAGGGTGTGCTGAGAGAGTTGCACATCCCGGAAGCTGCTCTGTCACTAATCCCTTTCACCGAGCGCGAAGGGGTTCTGGAGATGCTCAAACAGGAAGAGTCTATCGACCTGGTCATACCTCGTGGTGGCGAAAGCCTGATCCGCTTTGTGGTTGAAAACTCGCGTATCCCGGTCATCAAGCATTATAAAGGGGTATGCCACATTTTTGTTGATCAGACGGCTGATTTTGAAAAAGCGATACAGATAATAGTCAACAGTAAGACCCAGCGTCCTGGTGTTTGCAATGCGCTGGAGACGCTCCTGATCCACAGGGATGTGGCGGCTGAATTCATTCCGAAAATTGCAGCCAGGTTATCTGAATTAGGGGTGGAGCTGCGCGGTGATGATGCTTTTTGCAGCTATGCTCAGATCGCCAAGCCGGCTACGGAAGAGGATTGGCATGCGGAATATCTTGAATTGATTCTGGCCTGCCGGGTAGTTGACGACATTGATGCCGCCATCGCCCACATAAACCGTTACTGTTCGCTGCACACGGAATCGATTATCACAAGTGACTATAGTCGCGCCCAGCGCTTCATTCGTGAGGTCAACTCTTCCTGTGTGATGGTCAACGCCTCGACCCGTTTTGCCGACGGTGGGCAACTCGGCCTGGGGGCCGAAATAGGCATTTCAACCACCAAACTGCACTCCTTCGGCCCGATGGGGTTAGAGGATCTGACCACCACCAAGTTCATTGTATATGGGGATGGACAGGTTCGGGAATAACTGTGTGAAAAACAAGGAGCTTGTTATGACTATTCAAGAGCAAATTCAGCAGTTCCTCGTGTCACCCTCTTTCGGAGTCGTCGGTGCATCAACCAACCGCGAGAAGTACGGCAACAAGGTGCTCCGCTGTTACCTGCAAAACGGCAAAAATGCCGTCCCGGTAAACCCAAACGAGGCGGAAATCGAGGGGGTCCCCTGCGTGGCTACTCTCAGCGATCTTCCGGCTGAAGCAGTGAGCATATCCATGATCACCCCTCCTGCAGTCACCGCGAAGCTGGTACCGCTGGCAATAGCAAAAGGGATAAAAAATATCTGGATGCAGCCTGGAGCCGAGCACCCTGAAGCGGTGACACTCTGTGTTGACAATGGCATCAACGTCATCGCTGACGGAAGTTGCCTGCTTGTAGTGATGGGGTATCATGAACATTAATTTCATGCGGTAAAAGAGTTTTTTCTTGACTATCGTATAAACAGTTGTCAAATCAACAAAAACCTGACATAGTGTGCAATCTTCGACGGGCAGCAATGCCCGTCGTTTTATTTTGCTGAATTGAGGAGTTTTACCCATGCAGGAAAGAATCAGAAATATTGCAATTATTGCCCACGTTGACCACGGCAAAACCACACTTGTTGACGCCATGCTTAAACACGCCGGAGTTTATCGAGCCAATGAAGCCATTACCGAGCGTGTCATGGATTCTAATGACCTTGAGAAAGAACGCGGCATCACCATCCTGGCCAAGAGCCTTTCGATCCACCACGGGCAGTACAAGATCAATATCGTAGATACACCCGGTCACGCCGATTTTGGCGGCGAGGTTGAACGCGTACTTAAGATGGTTGACTCCGTACTGCTCCTCGTCGATGCCCTGGACGGCCCGATGCCACAGACACGCTTCGTACTGAAAAAGTCTCTCGACCTTAATCTTAAGCCGATCGTTGTCATCAACAAGATTGATCGTCCAGGCAGTCGTCCTGACGAAGTGCTCAACATGGTCTTCGATCTGTTCTGTGAACTGAATGCCTCCGACGATCAGCTCGATTTTCCGGTCGTTTATACCAGCGCCAAGATGGGGTATGCCAAACTGGATATCAATATCGAGTCAAACAGCATGGAGCCGCTTTTCGCAGTCGTAGAGGCCAATGTCCGTCCCCCCAAGGGCGATTCAAACGCCCCGTTCCAGATGTTGATTGCAAACATAGATTACAACGACTATATCGGGCGCATGGCAACCGGGCGCATATTCAACGGCAAGGTCAAAGCCGGTGAAACTGTTGCTATGATCAAAAAGGACGGAACAATATCAAAAGGGCGTATCACCAAACTGCTCGGTTACGAAGGACTGAAACAGGTTGAGATCGAAGAAGCCGGAACAGGCGATATCGTCACCGTTGCCGGTTTTGAAGAGGTCAGCATTGGCGAAACTCTGGCCTCGGCTGAGAATCCGATTGCAATTCCATATGTTTCAATTGACGAGCCGACCCTGTCGATGAACTTCATGGTCAACACATCCCCCTTTGCCGGTCGCGAAGGTAAATGGGTCACTTCTCGCAACATTCGTGAGCGCCTTACAAAGGAACTGCGTACCAATGTTTCCCTGCGGGTTGATGATACTGACAGCGCTGATACATTCATGGTTTCCGGCCGCGGCGAACTGCACCTCTCTATTCTGATTGAAACCATGCGCCGTGAAGGTTTTGAGCTTGCGGTTTCAAAGCCTGAGGTTATTGTCAGGATCAAGGATGGCGTCAAGATGGAGCCTATGGAGTATCTGGTTGTAGACGTTGCTTCCGAGTTTCAGGGGGCCATCATCGAAAAAATGGGCCCACGTAAAGGTGAGATGGTCGCAATGGCACCGATGGGCGAGATGGTACGCCTCGAATTCATCATTCCTGCCCGCGGCCTGATAGGGCTCCGCGGTGAGGTTTTGACTGATACCCGTGGCACCGCAGTAATGACACACACTTTCCACGAATATGCCCCATACAAGGGTGATATCCCTGGCCGTAAAAACGGCGCTCTGATGGCCATGGACCATGGCGAAACGACTGCCTATTCGCTTGATGCCCTCCAGCCGCGCGGCACTCTCTTCATCGGGGCTGGCGTTGAAGTATACGGCGGTATGATAATCGGACAGAACAACAAGGATAATGACCTTGAAGTAAATCCCTGCAAGGGGAAAAAACTGACCAACGTTCGCGCCTCCGGCACGGACGACGCCATCAAGCTCACTCCGCCACGTTTAATGACGCTCGAACAGGCTCTCGAATTCATCGAGGACGACGAACTGGTGGAAGTCACACCAACCTCGATCCGTCTGCGCAAAAAAGAGCTCGATCCAACCCGTCGTAAACGGTCAGGTAAAAATTAGTACTCAAACACTCAAACCAATACGAACCAAACGGGCCGAGATTTTTTCGGCCCGTTTTTATTGGAATTTTAAGCGGAATAATCTGGTGATTTTTAACCGGGTGGATGCTATAGTTCGCCATATAATTCAGATTATTGAGGCGGGGTTTAAAAACTATGGCAGAGCAAATGATCTATCTGATAGGAGCAGGCTTTACCGGTTGGGATGGCTTTCCTGCCAAGGCACTTGAGATTATAGGTGCAGCTGACATCATGATCGGCCATCCACGGCATCTGGCGATATTTCCTGATTTCTCAGGTAAAAAGAGGGAACTGGGGGAGCTCCCGGAACTGATGGAATTCCTCAAACAGACTGACAAGAAAGTGGTTCTACTCGCCTCTGGTGATCCTACTTTCTTTGGTATATCACGCTTCCTGCTTCGTAATCTCTCCAAAGAGCGTATCGAGATATTCCCTAATGTGACCAGCATGCAGTACGCTTTTGCCAGAATCAAAGAGCCGTGGGACGATGGCATTTTTGTTTCTGTCCATGGGCGCGGTATGCGTCAGGCTGTAGACAAAATAATAGCCGCCGAAAAAGCATGCGTGCTAACCGACAAGATAAACACACCTGCTGCCATCGCAGCTGAACTGATTGAACGGGGAGCCGAAGGTTATGAAGCATGGTTATGCGAAGATTTGGGCATGCCGACCGAGAAATTCACCAAAACGACAGTGCGCGGACTGCAGAACATTGAGGCGTCAGAGCTGAATATCCTGATTCTGATCCGCATCTACGAGCCGAACCTCGTTCACTATCCGCTGATCGGCATCGATGATGATGAGTTCCATACCTCAAAAAAACTTATAACCAAGCAGGAAGTTCGTGCCGTCACCCTGGCAAAGCTTCAACTGCAGGATGATCTGGTGCTATGGGACATTGGCGCCGGAAGCTGCTCCGTATCTATTGAAGCCTCCAATCTGATGCCGGATGGGCGAATTTTTGCGGTGGAAAAGAATCAGCAGTGCATCGGTTTTATCAACGAAAACCTGAAAAAATTCTGTGCTCGCAATATAAAATTGATCGAGGCCTACGCACCGGATGGCCTGGACAATCTGCCAGACCCGGATCGAGTTTTCATCGGCGGGGCAGGTGGCAAGCTGGACGAAATTATCGACATTATTTCTCTGCGTTTGAGGCCGGAGGGGGTTGTGGTTATCAACGCTGTGACTCTCGATACCCTCACCAGAGCGGTAGAATTTCTTGAAGACCACGGTTTCACGGTGGAAGCGACCTGCATCAATGTCGCCAAGACCCGTAACCTGACCGAATACAAGATGTTTGAAGCCCAGAATCCTGTCTATGTAATTTCAGCCCGGAAGGGTGGCGAATAGTGGCAATTGTGTATGCTGTCGGGGTTGGTCCCGGTGATCCGGAGCTGTTGACCCGCAAGGCTGAACGGATTCTGCGGAGTGTCGATGTAATTCTGGCTCCGGTCTCAAATCCATCCGAGGCCAGTGTGGCGCTCGGTACAATCCGTGAATTTATCGATGAGAGTCGTCAGGAGATAATTGTCCGCCAGTTCCCAATGACTTCCGACCGAGCCGTCTTGATGCCGGCCTGGCAGGGCGCAGCGGATCTGATCGCGGCCCACGCGGAAGCGGGACGCTCAGTAGCTTTCATTACGATCGGCGACCCACTATTTTATTCTACTTTTATTTATCTGCTGCGCATTCTGCGCGAACAGTGGCCGCAGCTGCCGATCGAAATAGTCCCCGGTATATCCAGCATCAACGCTGCAGCTGCAGAGGCGGCTCTACCGCTGGTGGAGGGGGATGAAAAGATGGTTGTGATACCGGCTACAGCGGGGATTGACCAGATAAAAACTGCCCTGGCAACCTACGAAACCGTTGTGCTTTTGAAGGTGAAGTCAATTTATTCTGAAATAGTAAAACTTCTCCGTGCAGCCGGAAGAGAACAAACAACCATTTTTGTCGAGCGGGTCGGCTCCCCCCGCCAGAAGGTTTTGACCGATTTTGACGAGATAACCGCCCATTCCCCGGATTACCTGTCGTTGATGATCATCAAGTAGTCCAGGCAATTCCAGCTTTAAATCAAGGCGCTATCTTCGTTGGCTCGTCTTAGGCTCCTCAACATACGGTCTGTATGCCTCCGTTGCCTCAGTCCTCGCCGCCTTGATATCACTCTTGATTTAGAAATGGAATAATCGGTACAGCATAAAAAAAGTCCGCTCATTCGAGGAATGAACGGACTTTTTTCTTTTTATTTTGAGAAATGCTACCCTAAAACCGCGTGAGCCGCTGCCAGTCTGGCAATTGGCACCCGGAACGGTGAGCAGGAAACATAATCCAGCCCGACGTGGTGGCAGAAGATGACCGATGACGGATCGCCGCCATGCTCGCCGCAGATGCCGAGCTTGATGCCGGGGCGTGTAGTACGCCCTAGTTCACAAGCCATCTTGACCAGTTTGCCGACGCCGGTTTGATCGAGCGAGACAAATGGATCTTCTGGAAGAATTCCGTTATCCACATAAAAGGGGAGGAACTTGCCGGCATCATCACGCGACAGGCCAAAAGTCGTCTGGGTCAGGTCGTTGGTACCGAAAGAGAAAAATTCAGCCTCAACCGCAATTTCGTCAGCAGTCAGTGCGGCGCGTGGCAGCTCAATCATCGTGCCGATCAGGTATTCAACCTTGACGCCGTAGCGGGCAATCGTTGCGTCACAAATAGCCACAGCATTCTGTTTGAGAACTGACAACTCGTTTGCTGTTGCAATCAGAGGAATCATGATTTCAGGGACAATACTGAACCCCTCGTTCTTGACCAGTTCACACGCAGCTTCCATAATCGCAGTAACCTGCATATTGTAGATTTCAGGGTAGGTGATGCCAAGACGGCAGCCGCGATGACCCAGCATCGGGTTGAACTCATGAAGTGTTTCAATCTTGTGCTTGAGCGCACTGACCGGCACCTTCATCGTCTTGCTCAGCTCAACGATATCTTTTTCTTCCTGCGGCAGGAATTCATGTAGCGGCGGGTCGAGCAGGCGGATCGTCACCGGCAGCCCCTTCATCTCACGGAACAGGCCGATGAAATCTCCTTTCTGCATCGGGAGAATCTTGTTCAAGGCCATCTCGCGACCTTCAACATCCTCGGACAGAATCATCTCACGCACGGCAGCGATACGCTCGGCATCAAAGAACATATGCTCGGTGCGACATAGGCCGATCCCTTCAGCGCCGAACTCGCGTGCCACTTTGGCATCATGCGGTGTATCGGCATTGGCCCGCACCTTCAGGCGGCGGATACCGTCTACCCACCCCATCAATGTGCGGAAATCACCGGTCAATTGTGCCGTTACGGTCGGTACTGCACCGAGCATGACCTGACCCTCTGTCCCATCCAGTGTGATCATGTCACCTTTTTTGACGACAGCACCCCCCTTGGTGGTGAAGCACTGGTTGGCATAATCCACCTTGATGTCACCGCAGCCGGCAACGCAGCACTTGCCCATACCGCGGGCAACAACAGCCGCATGGGAGGTCATGCCACCACGAGCGGTCAGAATTCCCTGGGCAGCGTGCATACCGTGAATATCTTCAGGCGAGGTTTCAACACGGACCAGAATCACTTTACGTCCGGTTTTCGCCTCGGATTCTGCTTCGTCGGCTGTAAATACTACCGTACCTGACACGGCCCCCGGAGATGCAGGCAGACCCTTGGCGATGATGTTCTTGACCGCTTTCGGATCGAGTGACGGGTGCAGCAGTTGGTCAAGCTGCGACGGGGCCACACGCTTTACGGCGGTTTTTTCGTCAATCAACCCCTCGGCAACCATGTCAACGGCAATCTTGATGGCGGCAGGGGCGGTACGCTTGCCGTTGCGGGTCTGCAGCATGAAGAGCTTCCCTTTTTCGATGGTAAACTCGATATCCTGCATATCCTTGTAATGTTTTTCGAGTATTGCGCGGATGGAAACCAGCTGTTGATAGCACTCCGGCATAACCTCCTCCATCGGCGGAAGAGTAGTGGCCTTGTCGCGGTTGATCGGCTGCGGGGTACGGATACCGGCAACGACATCCTCACCCTGGGCGTTTACCAGATATTCGCCGTAAAAATAATCTTCTCCGGTAGAGGGGTCACGGGTAAATGCCACGCCGGTAGCACAGTCATCGCCCATGTTTCCGTAGACCATAGACTGGACGTTAACGGCGGTGCCCCATTCAGCCGGGATATTATTCAGCCGACGGTAGGTTATAGCACGCTGATTCATCCATGAACCGAATACTGCGCCGATCGCTCCCCACAACTGATCCTGCGGATCCTCAGGAAATGGTGTTCCAAGTTCTTCCTTGATTTTGGCTTTGAAGGCAGCAACCAGGTCTTTCCAGTCGGCAGCGCTCAGGTCGGTGTCAAGGTGAACGCCACGCTCTTCCTTTTTCTGCTCCAGCAGGTGTTCAAGAGAATGTTTATCCATTCCCATGACAACGTCGGAATACATCTGGACAAAGCGGCGGTAGGCATCGTAGGCGAAGCGTTCGTCACCACTCTGGGCAATGATGCCCTGTACGGTGATATCATTGAGGCCAAGATTAAGAACGGTATCCATCATGCCCGGCATGGAGGCGCGGGCACCGGAACGGACCGAAACAAGCAGCGGGTTTGAGGCATCGCCGAATTTCCGTCCCATCAAAGCTTCAACCTGGGAGAGATTCGAGGCAACTTCAGCTGCCAGAGAGGCGGGATAATTACTGTCGTTCTTGTAAAATTCGGTACATACTTCCGTAGTAAGGGTGAAGCCGGGCGGGACCGGAAGACCAATACTGGACATTTCGGCCAGATTGGCCCCTTTGCCCCCCAACAGGTTTTTCATGTCAGCCCGACCTTCAGCCTGACCATTACCAAAGAAATACACAAACTTCTGCCCCATCGTACTGCCTCCTCTTTCGTAGATACTTTGTATACTTTACAGCCACTAAAAACATTTATTCATAATTAAAATAATAGCTTAGAGGCTCAGACTATAGCGCAGATTTAAAAAAGAGCAACAATATTGTGCAAAATATTTTTACTTTGTATCCCAACTGGTAATATCGACATTCTTTCCTTCACCACCCTTGGCACCATCTGAACCATAGGAAAAGAGGTCATAGTCGCCATGTTCGCCGGGGGAAACATACATGTATTCATTGCCCCACGGATCCTTGGGGACCTTCTTGCTCTCCAGATAGCCGCCATCCTTGTAACTCTTTGGTATAACGCCAACTGTCGGCTTCGCAACCAGCGCACCAAGTCCCTGTTCCGTTGCCGGATAGTTGCCGTTATCAAGCTTGTAAAGTTTGAGGGCTGTTTCAATGTTTTTGATCTGTACCTGAGCATCGGTAATCTTGGCATCGTCGGTACGTCCCATCAGCTTCGGTCCGACCAACGCGGCCAGTAGAGCAAGTATGACAATTACAACCATAATTTCAATCAATGTAAAACCCTTTTTATTGTTTATAAGCTGCATGCTGTTTGTTCCTCCCGCTTAAATTAATTACTGCCGAACTCTACTCAAAAGATAGACTCAATGGCAAGCTCTTTAAGTCTTGATACTGCTTCAAAAAAAGCCGCCTCTGCCTCAAATGCAGTAAAAAAGAGACAACTTTGCTACAGCCCGCAAACATATTGCCAGATATTTCAGATGGTTATGTTTGCACTTGCAGGTTGGCACTCAATATGCTAATTCAGTCGTTGTATATTGCATTTGATAAAATACTGAGTAAAATTAGCACCTGCGCCATGACGCAGTAAAAACAAAAAAGGAGATAAACCGATGAAAAATATCAGCGCCGTAGTAGCCATGTTTGCCGTCACAGCCTTTGCCGGAGCAGCCTTTGCTGTTGGCCCGGAAACGATCGAACTACCTGCGTCCATGGGTAAAGTCACTTTTCCTCATAAAAAACATCAGGAATTAGTGAAAAATGATTGCAAAAAGTGCCATTCAAAAGCTCCTGGCAAAATCGCTGAAAAGAACAAAGACTGGGCTCATAAAACCTGTAAGGGCTGCCACACAGACATGAAAAAAGGACCTACCGGCTGCAAGGATTGCCACAAAAAATAATCATTTTTACTTTACCTTATAATTACAGCGGGGGAGCGCAAAGCGTTACCCCCGTTTTTTTCACTATCATCTCAGTGCAAGCTCCAATTCCTCCAGTTTTTTTACCCTGTCTCGCAACCCGGCAGCCTTCTCGAAGTCCAATTCCTTGGCCGCAGCCAGCATCTCCTTGCGCAGTTTTTTCACCAACTTCGGAATCTCTTTTGGTGCGGTATATTCCTCACCCGTCTCGGCGACTCCGACCGGTTGCGTAACATAATCCTTCTCCTCAATCGATTCCAGGATACTGCGCAGTCCCTTCTTAACCGTTTCAGGCGTGATACCATTTTCTTTGTTGTAGGCCAGCTGCTTGACCCGGCGCCGTCCGGTTTCATCAATACAAGCCTGCATTGAGCGGGTTACTCCGTCGCCATACATCAGCACACGGCCGTTGATATTTCGTGCCGCACGACCGCAGGTTTGGATCAAAGACCGTTGCGAGCGGAGAAATCCCTCCTTGTCGGCATCAAGGATGGCAACAAGAGAGACCTCAGGCAGATCAAGCCCCTCCCGCAGAAGATTGATTCCGACCAGTACGTCAAATTCTCCCAAACGCAGGTCACGAATGATCTGCATTCGCTCGATGGTGACGATGTCCGAATGGAGATATTTTATCCGCACCCCCAGTTCACGATAATAGTTGGTCAGCTCTTCTGACATGCGTTTGGTCAGGGTTGTTATCAGTACACGCTCGCCACGGGCAACTGTTTCCCTGACTTCGTGGAGGAGGTCGTCGACCTGGCCGAATCTATCACCCTTTGCCGTCACCGGCCGCACCTCTATAACCGGGTCAACAAGGCCGGTCGGGCGGATAACCTGTTCGACAAACACACCGCCACTCGCCTCAAGTTCGTAATCGGCAGGGGTTGCGGAAACATAGACGGCCTGACGGATGCGGGCCTGAAATTCCTGAAAATTTAGTGGCCTGTTATCCAGCGCGGCGGGCAGACGAAACCCGTAGTTGACCAGCGTTTCCTTCCGCGATCGGTCGCCACGGTACATGGCGCCTGTTTGAGGGATGGTAATATGAGACTCGTCCACAAATAGTACAAAGTCATCAGGGAAGTAATCAATCAGGGTATAGGGGGCCTCGCCAGGCTGTCGGCCGTCGAAGTAGCGCGAATAATTTTCTATGCCGTGACAGAATCCCATCTCCTCCATCATCTCAATGTCATAGAAAGTGCGCTGTTCTATCCGCTGCTCTTCCAACAGCATGTTCTTGCAGCGAAAATATCTGATCCGCTCCGCCAGATCGACCCGGATCTGCTCCACCGCACGCTCCAGCGTTTCGCGGGTTGAAACATAGTGCGAGGCGGGATAAATAGAACATTTTGAGAGTTTTTGCAGTACAACACCGCGCAGTGGATCAATTTCACTGATCGCCTCCACCTCGTCGCCAAAAAATTCAATCCGCAGCGCCCGCTCACTGTCGTAAGCCGGAAAGATCTCGATTACATCACCGCGCACCCGGAAGGTGCCGCGATGGAAATCCATGTCGTTACGTTCATACTGGATCTCTATCAGTTTTTTGAGCAGTACGTCACGACCATAATCATCCCCCTGATGGAAGAAGATGTGCATCGACTGATACGCCGCTGGGGAACCGATGCCGTAAATGCATGAAACAGAGGCAACAATTATGACATCGCGCCGCATCAGCAGACTGCGCGTGGCAGAGTGACGCATCTTATCGATCTCATCGTTGATGGCGGAATCTTTTTCTATGAAGGTGTCACTGGTCGGTATGTAGGCTTCCGGCTGATAATAATCGTAGTAGGAGACGAAGTACTCTACGGCATTATCCGGGAAAAGCTCTTTGAACTCGCCGTAAAGCTGGGCCGCAAGAGTTTTGTTGGGGGCCAGCACCAGGGCAGGGCGCCCAGTGCGGGCAATGACGTTGGCAACGGTGAACGTTTTGCCGGAACCGGTAACACCCAGCAGAGTCTGGTGGCGATCGCCACGTTCGATTCCCTCTACCAGCTCTCTAATTGCGTTGGGCTGATCGCCTCTTGGGGTATAGGCTGTAGTAAGGCTAAATGAGGACATGTGGAATGCTCTTAACTAACTGGATTGCATTGACTTTAAATTATTATTCCATCAATGTATATACAACTGATTGTAAAATATATCACAGGTGGGACTATGTCGGTTAACGGTTTCCTGCGTATTATATTCATATCCAGCTGTCTCTGCTGTCTGTTTTCCTCTTTTTCCTTCGCACGCCCGGATAAAATACGGATTGTCATGGATGACAATTATCCACCCTTCAGCTTCAAGGATAGTAACGGCAAATTGCAGGGCATCCTGATCGACCAGTGGCAGCTATGGGAGCGACAGACCGGTATCAGGGCCGAAATCCACGCCATTGATTGGGGCAATGCGATTGCCGGTATGAAGAGAGGTGAATTTGATGTCATCGATACACTCTTCAAAACGGATGAACGCTCAGAATGGCTGGATTTTACCAAGCCCTACGCAACAATCGAAGTCCCGATATTTTTTAACAAGGATATCAGCGGCATAACTGACGCCGCATCCCTAAAAGGTTTTATCGTGGCAGACAAGCGCGGCGATGCCATGATAAACATTCTCAAACAGAACGGCATCGAAAATCTGCAGCTCTTTGACAGCTTTGAGTCCCTTATACAGGCTGCCAAAGAGCACAAGGTGAACGTCTTTGTTATGGGGAAGCCGCCGGCCCTCTATTTCCTCAACAAACACGGCATTGCTGATCGTTTCAGGCAGTCCGCCCCCTTACATGTTAACCAGTTCTATCGCGCTGTCAAAAAAAACAACCGCGAACTTCTTGAAATAGTGGATGGTGGTTTTAAAGCGATCCCACCCGAACAGCTGGAAAAGATTGATGATAAATGGTACGGGGCGCCTCTTGTAAATAACTTTCCTGCCACTCCGTTTTTTGTTGGAGTCGGTGGTCTATCGCTGTTGGTGCTGGTTCTTTTTATATGGAACAGGACTCTTAATATCAATATTGAGAAGCGAACCGCCGAACTTAAGAGCGCGAAGGAAATCCTGCATAAGAGTGAGGAAAAATTCAGGGCCTTCTTTGAGCAGGGCTATTATTTAGCCGGCTTGATGGATTTGGACGGGAGACTGACAGATGTCAACGACACCTCGCTCCAATTTAGTGGAGCTGAAAAAAGTGACTTAATAGGCAAACCCTTCTGGGACACGCCATGGTGGGCACACTCCACCGAACAGCAAATGAAGCTGCGTCAGGCAATAGAAATCGCCGTAAAAGGAGATCTGGCCTCCTTTGAAACGACTCACCCGGCACCGGACGGTATGCTTCACTACATCGATTTTTCTGTTCGCCCGGTAAAAGACCAATCAGGTACAGTCATTTTTCTGGTGCCAGAGGGGCGTGATATTACCGATAGGAAAAAAGCGGAAGAAGAGCGGCTCAGGTTGGAGCGTAAAATGCTGCACACCCAGAAGTTGGAAAGCCTTGGCGTACTCTCGGGCGGCATTGCCCATGACTTCAACAATCTACTGCAGGTGATCCTTGGTAATCTGGATCTGGCTTTAATGAAACTACCGCAGGTAACTGCCGCCCGAAATAACATCGATCAGGCGATAAAGGCTGCCAGGCACGCCGCCAGACTTACCAACATGATGCTGGCTTACTCCGGAAAGGGCCTTTTTGTCATCAATATGCTCAATCTAACTGAATTGGTGAAGGAAAATGCTGCTATGCTGGAGACCGCCATCCCCAAGTCAATAACGCTTGAGCAGCATCTTGATCCAGCCATACCGACTATCAGTGCCGATGCTGGACAGCTGCAGCAAGTAATTATGAACCTGATAACCAACGCCGCAGAAGCAATTGGTGACCAGGTTGGGAAAATCAAGCTTTCAACCGGCGTGAAGGAGTTTGATCAGACTACCTTGAAGGGCAGCCGAGTGGAGGATAAGCTGGAAGCAGGGCGGTATGTCTGGTTAAAAGTTTGTGACAGCGGTTGCGGAATGGATGAGGAAACCCTGCAGAAATTATTCGATCCGTTTTTTACAACAAAATTCACTGGCAGAGGTCTGGGTATGTCTGCAGTGCTCGGGATCATCCGTGCCCACAAAGGAGCCTTTCTTGTTGAGAGCCGACAGGATGTCGGCACTACCATCCAGGTATTGTTCCCGATTTTTGAAGACCAGCCAACAGAAGATTCTTGCCCACTCAATACTGAGGAATTGCTTAAGGATAAACATGTTGATTGCACGGTCAAGATTCTGGTCGTTGATGATGAGGAAATGATCCTTAACGTCTCGACCGCCATGTTGGAACAACTCGGTTACAAAACATTGGCCGCTGCGAGCGGTGAGGAAGCGCTGGCAATTTTCAGCAGGGACGGTGATAGTATCGATATCGTGCTGCTGGATCAGGTCATGCCCGGCATGGATGGCGTTACCGTATTCAAAGAACTACGCGCTATCCGTCCGGACATCAAGGTTCTGCTCGCGAGCGGCTTCAGTCAGCAGGAGGTGTCAGAGCGCTTCACGGGACTTGCCCTGAATGGCTTTATCCCGAAACCGTTTACGCTTAATAACCTGACGGCAGAGCTATCCAGAGTGTTAATAACGGAAGCGACTTAAGCGGATTATGACGGCTATTTTCCTGCCGCGAACTCCAGCGCCTTCTGAATCCGCCTGACTGTCTCCTCTATTCCAAGCGTCACCACAATTTCGCCTATTCCAGGCGCCTGTGTGCCGCCAGATAGGGCTATCCTGATTGGCTGGCCGACTTGCCCCATCTTCCACCCTTTTTCACTGCAGAGCTCTTTGAAGAGCGCATCAATCAAGGAAACATCAGCATCTGACACCTTTGAAAGTTTCTCCATAACTGCAGAAAAAACAGCCAATAGCAGCTCTTTGTCAAACTTGGCCAGGGCAGCCTCATCATAACTGACCGGAGGGGTGTAGTAGAAAACGGCACGTTCAGCCATCTCCTCCAGGGTCTGGGCTCGCTCCTGCAGCGTACGTACAACTGCCATCAGATCCGGACCATTGAGCGTAGTCACCCCACGAGCAGATAGATGCGGCAGCAGCAGGTCTGCCAGTCGCTCCGGGTCGCCATTTTTAATGTAGTGAGCGTTCAACCAGTTCAATTTTTCGGTGTTGAAGACGGAGGCGGAACGGCCAACGTTGCTGATGTCAAATTTTTGAATCATTTCTTCGCGGCTGAAAATTTCATCGTCTCCGTTGCTCCACCCCAATCTGACCAGATAATTCAGCAGCGCTTCCGGAAGATACCCCATGTCGCGGTAGGCAATAACACTGGTAGCGCCATGCCGTTTGGAGAGGCGCGCTTTGTCGGAGCCGAGGATCATCGGGACGTGAGCAAACTGCGGGACCGGAAACCCCAACGCCTGATAGAGTTGGATCTGGCGCGGTGTATTGTTGACATGGTCATCCCCCCGGATAACGGTCGTAATACGCATGCTGGCATCGTCAATCACCACGCAGAAATTGTAGGTTGGAGTGCCATCAGTGCGCTGAATTATCAGGTCATCCAACTCTTCATTCGGGAATGTTATGGTCCCCTTGATCAGATCATCAAAAGCTGTCACTCCGCCCTGCGGCGCCCGAAAGCGGACGACATACGGCTGGCTGCCAGGCTGATCAGTCCTTTCTCGGCAGGTGCCGTCATATTTGGGCTTGCGCCCTTCCTGCATCGCCAGTTCGCGCTTGGCGTCCAGTTCCTCAGACGTGCAGTAACATTTGTAGGCCTTGCCGGCATCAAGCAGCTTCTGGACATGCTCCTTGTAAAGCGGAAAGTAATCTGATTGATAAAACGGCCCCTCGTCCCACTCCAGGCCGAGCCACTTCATCCCTTCCAGAATGGCATCCACAGACTCTTTTGTAGATCGCTCAACATCCGTGTCCTCGATGCGCAGAATAAACGTGCCACCCTTGTTCTTGGCCAACAGCCAGTTGAAAAGCGCGGTACGGGCACCACCGACGTGAAGATACCCGGTTGGGCTGGGGGCAAAACGGACGCGAAGTTCGGACATGATAGACTCCTTCTGCTTAAAATGTACGGCCGCAAAGATTTTAATTACAGGGTCAAGAGGCATGGGTCAAGGTTTAACGTCTTCACTTGCCCCTGTTTTACACCCCTGCCAGCTGCCACGTCTTGTCAATTCATTGACAATTGCATACCACATCTGATTGTTCTTTAACCCCCACTGCGGGGCAACACTTATCGCCAGTGGTGCCGAGCCATACAGGCGCTGGATCGTAATCCGTGGCGGCAGTAGCTCTAAAAAGTCAGCGATAGTTGAGACATATGCTTCAAGAGTCAGTGGCGTAAATTTTCCACGACGGTACAGTTCTGCTAACTCTGTCCCCTCGACGGCATGAAGTTGATGCAACTTGATTGAGTCGACTGGCAAGCCGGCCATCAGGTCCGCCGTCTTTAAAAACTCTTCTGAACTTTCCCCTGGAAATCCATGAATCAAATGGGCGCAGATGTCAAAATTACGACCGGCGGCACGGTCAACCGCCCCTATAAAATCATCCAGTGTATGCCCACGGTTGATTCTATCAAGAATAGCGTCATCCATCGACTGCAATCCCAGTTCAAGGCAGACGTATTTTGTACGCGCAATTTCCGTTAACAGATCGAGAGCTTCATCGCTAAGTGAATCGGGACGTGTTCCGACCGATATACCGATAACATCAGGATGGTCAAGGGCCTGGTGATAAAGCTCTGACAACAGCTCCACCGAGGCATAGGTGTTTGTGTATTTCTGAAAATAGATGATAAACTTCTCGGAGCCGAGCCGAATGCGGTGGTAGGCCATGCCGGCTGCCATCTGCTCTTCCAGCGGCACAGCGGACAGGGTTCCCTTGGGCGAGAATGATACGTTATTACAGTAAATGCAGCCACCGGTCCCCTTGCTGCCGTCGCGATTGGGGCAAGTGAAACCGGCATCCACGTTGACCTTGCTGATCCGCACGCCGAAACGGCGGCGCAGATAGCTCCCGTATGAATTTATATGAAGTTGTGGGTGGATTCGTTCGTCAGGGGTGTTGGGCATACTCTTCGATCTTTTTAAGCAGGGATGCGGCTGCAGCACGCGGGTCGGCGGCGGCTAATATGGCCGAAATTACAGCAATGCCTTGCACGTTGGCGGACAGTGCATCAATGATGTTTGTCTGACCGATTCCTCCCAGGGCGATAACAGGAATATCCAGAACAGAGGCTGCTTCTGCCAGCTTTCTGACTCCGCACGGTTCGCCGTAGGCCGCCTTGGAGGGAGTGTGATAGATCGGGCTAAACGTAATAAAATCAGCCCCGTCGCCCTGAGCACGCAAAGCCTCGTCAATGGCATGAGCGGAATATCCTATTGTAATATGCCTGCCAAGCAGACGTCGTGCTACGACCACCGGCAGGCTGTTAATACCGAGTTGAACACCGTCAGCCTCTGCAGCAAGGGCAATGTCCAGCCGATCGTTGACCATTAGTCTGGCACCATAGCCACGGGTTAAGGTCCGCAGCTCGAGGGCCAGTCGGTGCACTTCAGCACCGGACAGGTCTTTTTCGCGTAACTGAACAGCTCTTACGCCCCCATCAAGCGACTGGCGCACAACGTCAGTCAGCTCTCTGCCGCCGGTCTGATGCCGGTCAGTAATCAGATACAGGCTGAAATCTTTCATCTGCATCAAAGTGTGTTATTCAACCAATCAGACCATCCAGCGGGCTGGAGGCGTTTGCGTAAAGTTTGCGGGGAATCCGGCCAGCCTTGAAAGACAGTCGGCCAGCGATTACAGCCAGCTTCATGGCTTCCGCCATAGCAATCGGATCCTGTGCACAGGCAATGGCAGTGTTCATAAGAACTCCTGCACAACCCAGTTCCATAGCGACGGCGGCATCTGACGCTGAGCCGACCCCGGCATCCACGATGACCGGTACGCTGACATTTTCGAGTATGATGCGAATATTGTATGGGTTGCGGATGCCAAGCCCGCTGCCGATTGGGGCTCCCAGAGGCATAACAGCCGCACAGCCAATGTCTTCGAGCTTTTTGCAGACAATCACATCATCACTACAGTAGGGGAGGACAGTAAACCCCTCCGCTACCAATATTCTTGCGGCCTTAAGCAGCTCTTCGTTGTCCGGGAAAAGCGTTTTTTCATCTCCAAGAACTTCCAGTTTTACAAAATCCGACATGCCGGCTTCACGTGCCAAGCGGCATGTACGTACCGCGTCGTCAGCTGTGTAGCAACCAGCGGTATTTGGCAGCAGCGTATATTTCTTCAGGTCTATGTAATCAAGCAGCGATTCCTTGCTCCGGTCGAGATTCACCCGCCTAACCGCCACGGTGATAATTTCGGCTCCGGACATTTCCAGAGCCAGAGCTGTCTGTTCAAAGCTGGCATATTTACCGGTGCCAACCATTAAACGCGAGGTGAACTCGCGACCGCCAATGATTAATTTATCTGTTGTCTGTGTCATATCCAGTTATCCTCCACCAACAAAATGGACTATCTCAATTTTATCGCCATCAGAAAGAAGCTGTTTTTCATAACCGGCCTTCGGGACGATGTCAGCATTCAATTCAACCGCCACCCGTTCCCGGCTGATTCCAAGCTGCTGCAGTAGCAATTCGACTGTGCAGCCATCAACTGTCTCTATAGAATCACCGTTTAGCACAATCTGCATATCAACCTCCTGACCCTGACAAGCTGGATAAGTGCGTTAACTAAGAAATTTTCCGCATGCCCCGATAAACGGAATAAGTACGTTCACGAAATCACTTCTGCAATAAACCACAGAATTTATTTCTATCGTACTAAAAACGCAGAATATTTTTTCTAACTTACTAAACAAAAAAAACCGCAGCAGCGGCTCATTTAATACATCAGTAGGTCGCGCTTCCCTACGCCGGTATTACCCGGATCAGGTACAAAGGGTCACGGTATAACCGCTCTCAGTCGAAACTCCCCCAGCTTTGTAGTCAAAGTAGATGATTGCTGATGCTCTGTCAATTCATTTTAGACTCATGCCGAGACTATGGATGATGACATTTTTTCATCTGCAGAACCTTCTATCTATTGAAGTTATGGTATATTTCTGGCATTGTGTCAGGCATAAGTGCAGCTTGTTCTTCCAATCAGGATTCATGGGGACATAAAGAGTGGCAGACAAACGAGATATCAGGCGCATTAAGAAGCGCATTACGATCAATTTCAGCGACGATAAAGTTGTTAAAGTCGGCTTTACTCAAGATATTTCCATGATTGGCATGTTTATCCATACACCCTATGTTTTACCACCCAACTCAAAAATTAAAATCAAGATCATACTCCCGGAAGGAGATGTGGTAGAGCTGATGGCAGTAGTCATGTGGGCGAAGAAAGTGCCACCGAACCTCTTTCATCTGGCAAAGAAAAGTGGAATGGGTGTTCGCTTTTTACGTTTTAATTCCGGCGAAGAAGTCTTTGACAAATACTTTGATAAAATAGCAACACCATTATAATCAGTATAGTAGAAGTTATCTTCTGCGGTATTCAGCAGAATATAACTTCGTTAACGCGCTTATCTTGATTTATCGGGGCTAGTAAATTTGTAAATTATCCTTTTTTTCAGGGTTGCGTTTCAGGAGACATTCAGCAATGTGCAGGAAAATTTTCATAGGGGCGACCGGGCAGCATTGCGGCAAGACAACCATCAGTCTCTCATTGATGCATCTGGCGCGCAAAAAATACGGTCGAGTCGGCTTCATGAAGCCGCTGGGTCCAAAATGGATTGAGTTTAACGGTACTGTCGTTGACAAGGACGCCGCCATGTTCTCAACTGTTTTCGGAGTTGAGGAGGATGTTACACTCATGTCTCCGGTGACATTGACCCCAGGAACAACACGCCGGTTTCTCGACGGCTTGATTGACCCGGAGGAACCGCGCAGGGCGATTCGCTCAGCCTGTAATGAACTGGAAAAGAAATATGATTTCCTGATTATTGAGGGGGCCGGTCATGGCGGCGTCGGTTCGGTGATCGGCATGAATAATGCCCGGATTGCGGCTGAATTGAATGCTCCGGTTTTGCTGGTGACCGGTGGCGGTATTGGCAATGTCATAGACTCAGTTGAGCTTAATCTGGCTCTTTACCAGCGTGAAAAAGCGGATGTTCGCATAATTATGGCCAACAAACTTGTTTCTGAAAAGAGGTTAGATACCCTGGGTTATCTTGCAAAAGCTTTTGCTGGGAGCGGCGTTATGGTTACAAGCGCCTTTGACTATCTGCCAACACTTGCCGATCCAACTCTTCTCCACGTTTCCGAGTTGCTTGGGCTGACTCTGAACGGCGATTCAACGGAACGTAGCCGTCTCTGTCATAACATCCAACTCGGCGCGGCCTCTTCGCAGATTGTTATTGACCACCTGGAGGCATCTACCCTGCTTATTGTGACCAGTTCTCGTGATGAACTGCTGGTTACAGCTTCGGCACTGCACCACATCCCAGAGTACAAGGCACGTCTTGCCGGGTTAATTATCGCGGGTCATGTGCCGGTTTCCGGGATAACACAGCGCATTCTTGACGACAGCAAAATACCTTATATTCGTATAAAAGCGACCTCCTCCGAAATCTTTTACAAGTTGCGTGAACATGTTTCGAAGATTGGCCCTGAAGACCTGGAAAAAATTGAGCTGATAAACTCTATTGCAGAACGCTATATTGATTTTGATGCAATTGATACAATGATCTGACCCATCACTTCAAATTAGACAGCAAAAGAGTAAAAAGTTCTTGACCTTATACGGCTTTTGATATTTATAGAAAAATACTCATCAATCTTGTCGGGGCGTTTATGATAGTAGTGACACGACTGGATAAACAGCGGATGTATCTGAATCCGGACCACATTATTTGCATCGAAGAAACTCCGGATACTGTTGTTACGCTTTTCAACGGTAATAGATATATCGTTATTGACCGGGCTAACGCCATTATTGACAGAGTGATCGCTTTTCGCGCAAAAATTTCGCGTCGGGCCTCAAGCCGGTCTGTAAAAAAATATCTGGGGCGGTCCAAATTCAGCCAGTTTCATTGTGACAGGCATCTGCAGGATGATACAGGCACTCACGGTACACATAACCAAACTCCATTTCACAGTCGGGACTATTAGCGCATGGATTTAGCAACCATTATAGGAATGGTCATGGCCTTCGGGTGCATTGTTGGTGGTGCCGTAATTGAGGGTGTTCACATAAGCGCTTTGATTCAGCCGACCGCTGCAATGATCGTCGGGGGAGGAACATTCGGAGCCGTGTTTGTTTCCATGCCTCTGCCGGCGATCATCGGCGCCATGAAGGCGGTCAAAACCGTTTTTCTTCCGCAGAAAGTTGACCATGAGCAGGTGGTAAAGGATATCATCAATTATGCTACCAAGGCCCGCCGCAACGGCTTGATTTCGCTGGAACAGGAAGCCCAGTCAGTTCGCGATCCCTTTATAAAAAAAGGAATATCGCTGGTAGTTGACGGCATCGATCCGCAGAAGCTCCGTGAAACGCTGGAAGCGGATATCATGGCGTATGAGGATCATACCAAGCACAGCATCGAATTCTACGAATTAGCTGGCGGCTTTGCACCAACCATCGGCATCATCGGCGCTGTTCTCGGGCTTATCCACGTTATGGGTAACCTTTCCGACACCTCCAAGCTGGGGGGAGGTATTGCGGTCGCCTTCGTTGCCACCATCTACGGATTGTTGATCGCCAATGTTCTCTGTCTTCCCATAGGCACCAAGCTGAAAATTCGCATGAAGGAAGAAATGTTGCGTAGGATCATGATTCTGGAGGGTCTGATTGCCATCCAGAACGGCGAAAACCCCCATTTTATTGAACAGAAACTGATGGCTTTTGTTGGCGGCGGGCACTAAACCACCATGGCACTCAAGAAAGCACCGGAACCGCATGTTAACCACGAGCGCTGGCTAGTTTCCTACGCAGACTTCATTACCCTGCTTTTTGCCGTTTTCGTCGTGCTTTATGCCATGGGGCAGAGCGATAAGAAGAAGGTTGAAGAGGTAATGCAGTCCATTCAGTCCTCCTTCGGCATGGCAACCGCTGGTGCATCTTCTCCAAAAGTCAATGTGATCCCTTCACAGGCAATTACTGTAATACCATCCCTTAAGCCGGAAATAGCAGTAAACCCTATGGGGCGAACGCGGAGTGGTCAGGGAAAGACGCGGGCAGAAGAGAAGGATTTCCGCCAGATAAAATCAGCTGTTGAAGCGTATCTGGTTAAGCAGGGAGCACAGTCTAAGGTTACTCTGGAAATAACCCGTCGCGGGCTGATCGTCAGCCTTAAAGAAGCCGGTTTTTTTAACTCAGGCCAGGCGAATATAAAGCCAGAGGCGTATGAACTGATCAACACCATTGCTGAAGTGATGACCCAGTATAATAACCCGTTGCGGGTAGAGGGCCATACCGACAACGTACCGATAAGCACAGCGCAATTCCCGTCCAACTGGGAACTTTCAACATCACGCGCAACAAATGGCCTTAAATATCTGCTGAGAAGTTTTGACATCGATCCAAACAAAATATCCGCAACCGGCTATGCCGAATTCAGACCGATCTCCGACAACACGACCCAAGAGGGGCGCGCTAGAAACCGGCGAGTCGATCTCGTCATGCTGTCTGGAGAAGCAGAGCAAGGCGAACCCTGAAAACATCCTCTGCTTACCTCCCTATGCACTCTACCCAACCCGATTTCTTCTAAAAACATATACAGCGGCATCAAGTTCCGGCGGTAGTACGAGACCGCTCAACTTTTTATCCTCTTCAAAGCCAAATGACGACTGTTGGAGGTAGTCGTCCCAGTTTCCGGCGGCAAACCGGTGGCGGCTCCCTATAACAATATACAGCTGTACGCTTCTGGTTCTGAACACCTGGTGTTCAAATGTGTTGCCAGCCGGCGGCCAGGAGCAGAGTACCACTTCAGGTGAATACTCACGTAGTGCCTCATTAGCATCCCGCTTGACCACAAATTCGGGGTAGTTGACCTCATGTTTCCAGCTGTGATCATCAGTAGCTGAGATTTTAACACCACTGTCGGTCAGGAACCGCGTCAGCGTACCATCCCCAGCTGCTATTTCCAGGCAGGTTCGAGAAGCAATCAGCATCGCAAGGGCATCAACCAGCTGCCGCGAATAGAAACAGTAAATCCCCTTTGGCTGAACAAGCGGCATGAGCAATCTTTTCTGCCGAAGCAGCGGCCAAAACAAGCGGAACCAGAACAGTGACACCGGTTTACGCACAAGGCCGTCCGCAAACAGCAGCCTTTGAGCAAAAAAACCATTCAACAGATTGAAACGGACTTTACCTTTTTCAATACCGGTAGCCTCTGAAACAAGATGCTGTTTAATTGACAGGTGAGCAATTCGAGTCCGTACGGCCTGCAAGACTAAAGCTGCTGCAATCTTTTTATCTCCCCTGCTCACAACATGTTTTCTTTCCAGAGACTTTTCTGTCTGCGACATTCTTTTGAGATAGGCAGGTAGCCCTGTTAAATTACCATCAGCAATTAATTGAGCAATTTCTTGCCTGACAGCTTCGCGTAACTCGGGAAATTCTGTGCCGAGATCTTCCAGTGACGGCTTTGACTGCAGCCACTCCAACGTTTTTTCAGGCCTTTCATTCTTCACTGTTGTTCCTTGTGTAGAGAGTGTCTATGGCCTTAAGGATGCCGGCACAATCTCCATAAATATTCAAATGACTTATTCTGTCATATGGTTCTGCTATCCTTTGCTTATGATAAAAAACAGGGGGTGGAGATTTGGAAGCGATAATGATAGTTGGTGTAGCAGTTGTGGCGGTCAGTGGCTGGTATTCAGCTCTCGATTTGCTGGCAGACATGGGAATCCGGTTCAGGAAGCGGAGCATGGTTGACAAGAAAATCAGCAGATTTGCAAGCTCCTGCCACGTCTCTTCGTAGTAAAGGGTCCAGCAGATGGCGTGGGTGAACATTTGAAAGAGCTTTCAACAGGCTGTTCTTGACATGCGGAATATCGTTCTGCAAATCTTTCAGCAGTTGTTTCATCCGCTTGCGCTGCATATCAGCTACGCCACTGACAGGGCAACAACAACTGACTACAGGCAACTCAGCATCTCGGGAAAAAGCGGCTATATCTTCTTCCGCAAGATAGACCAATGGTCTGATTACAGTTATGATGCCGTTGTCGGCCAGCATTGAAGCTGACATAGACTTAAGTGAACCGACAAAAAACTGGTTCAGCAGCAGAGTCTCAATAAAATCGTCGCTGTGATGTCCTAGCGCCAGCTTATTGCACCCCAAAGTTTGCGCGGCTTCATAGAGTTCTCCCCGCTTCAGGCGCGAGCAGAGTGAACAGTATGAGGAACCGGGCCGGAGCTTCTCTTTAATGATGTCATAGTGCCGGCTTGGCACCATCCGATAGGAAAAGCCGTTATTCCGGAAGAAATCTTCGATAATGTCGCCGCGGTAGCCGGGATAACCTGAATCGATATTGACTGCGATCAGCTCAAATGTAACCGGAGCTCTTCTACGCAGGTCTTCCAGCACCAGAAGCATTGCGTAAGAATCCTTGCCTTCTATCCAGTAGGTTTCCGAAAATGCCTGACTAAAGTGCGTGGGTTGATCATCAAAAGTCCCACGAAATAGGGTTTTTAGCCATCAGTACACAGTACCCACGCGAAGTAAATGCTTAACAGAAAATTTCCAGAATGTAAAGGATGATCATCAAGAGCGATTTTTTGTCACGTTAGGGTCGTTTTAGACACAATAACCTTTACAAAAAATCGGGGTACTGGGAATTTCCAATATTCCAATATTCAATCCGTACCCTCCCCTTATCCTCCTATCGCTCCCTGAACCAAATTTGTCCGTTTGACGTACAGAGAGTACAGAGAGTACATGGCGCTCGAGTACCGGAGGCGATAAAATCAACGCCATCCTGGATGAATACGGCTTTAACATCAGGAAGCTCCTCCAAGCGATCCTTTTGTGGCTTTTCAAAGAGCGGTTCAGGAACATTGTATGCAACTGGATAGACCTGACTCGGATATTGGGGCACCAACTTCAGCCTGTCTGAATCAAAATTCAGATTTTTTAAGGGACGACTAATGTATGAAAACAACATCTAGGGTTGCATTGATCTTCGGAAAGAAAAAAGTTTCTGTTCTGGACGAACAGGGAACTGAAACAGCCTAGGGTCTAAAGTTTTAGCAGGGGCAATTGGAATACCAAATAAAAACGAGTTAAGGTCAGTTTGTCTGTTAGGCTGGTTCATTTGAGTAATATTCGCACCTGTCTTTTGTTAGTTGTACTGGTATATTCGAAAATAATCAGTGTGGACAATTCATTGGATATATGAGATTAGCTTTTGGACAAAGGATTCGGTGGAACGCAGCATTTAATATTTACTCTACTCTCAAGAAAATACCAATGTCTTTGTCTGAGACACTTTAACAATCTCCAAATTAGAATTGTACCATCCTTTTGCAGCCCAAATAAAAGCCCGTGCTGAGGGCTTTATGAAAATTACGTCTATGATCATTGCTGACAGTAACCAGAAATTCAACTCAATGAACGTATGAAAAAAGGTGGCAAGCCATGCCGCTTTAACGTGGAGTTAGCGATGAATGAGTTTCTCGTATATGGATTGATAGCGGTTATTCCGCTCCACCTGATTCTGTTGGGCTTGATATTGTTCATACGTTCCATAAAACGGCAGGAGGCCAAAAAGACCGAATTGATCAACACGTTGTTGCATGAGTTACAACTTCAAAAGGAAAAACTTACTCAATCTGACAAAATGGTCGTTATGGGATCGCTGACCGCCGGCGTTGCCCATGAAATCAATTGCCCAAACGGACTGCTCCTGTTATCAATCCCGACGCTTAGGCACGCTTATAAGGATGCAATGTCAATTCTGGATGAATATTACAACTTGCATGGCGACTTTAGCATGGGTGGATTGCCCTACTCGCGGATGAGGGACCAAATGTACTGTATTTTTGATGAAATGGTTCTAAGCGCCTCTAGTATTAAACAGATTGTCCATGACCTGAAGGATTTTGCCAAAAATAGTGGCCCCGACAATAATGAGTTAATTGACTTCAATATGACGGTACAGCAAGCAATACGTCTCAGCGATTTCTTGATTAAAAAGGCGACAAATTCCTTCGTGGTTGATTATGGTGAGGAACTCCCGAAGATATGGGGTAATTCCCAACAGATTGGGCAGGTGATTATCAATTTGATACTCAATGCATGCCAGGCCTTGCCAGACACCAACAGTAGCATTCGGCTCTCGACCACTTACAATCAGTCCTCTGGTTATGTGGTACTCAGGGTTAAAGATCAAGGGGTCGGTATAAGCCCAGAGCACCTATCGAAACTGTTTGATCCACTCTTTACTACTAAACAGGATGCAGGAGGAACCGGCCTTGGGCTCTGGATTTCCTCCTCAATTGTAGAGTGCCATAAAGGGAATATTAATATTGACTCAACGCTTGGGGAGGGTACAACGGCGACCCTAATGCTCCCTTGTGCAAATATGGAGGACTTGACATGAACAAAAGTGTGTACCCAAGCGGCAGAATTCTATTAGTAGATGACGACCTTTCTTGGCTTAAAATCCTTCCGATCACTTTAGAGAGATGTGCCGGAATAACCAATGTTGTGACATGTTCCGACAGTCGCCAAGTCACGCAGTTCCTCGATAAGGGAGGGATTGAGCTTGTACTTCTCGATCTGAATATGCCAAATATTGTCGGCGAAGATCTACTCAAAATAATCAGCGAGAACTATCCTGAAATCACCACAATTGTCGTCAGCAGCATAGATCATGTTGCAACGGCGGTGCGTTGCATGAAACTGGGGGCTTTCGATTATTTCATCAAGACCGACGAAGAAGACCGGATTGTTGGAGGTATACTCCGGGCGGTTCGCATGATGGAAATGCGAAGCCAATTAGCAGAGATGTCAAACACTGTAATTGCCGGAGGATTACGTAATCCGGAGGCTTTCACCGAAATCGTTACGGGAGATCGCTCGATGTTGGCACTCTTTGCTTATATTGAGGCAGTGGCGAAAAGCCAACAGCCGCTTCTTATCACTGGAGAGAGCGGTACTGGTAAGGAGCTACTCGCAAGAGCTACCCACGCACTCAGCGGTTGTCAGGGTAAACTTATTGCGGTCAATGTGGCTGGTCTCGATGACACTGTTTTTTCTGATACACTATTCGGCCACGTGCGTGGTGCTTTTACTGGAGCTGATACCATGAGGCGCGGAATGGTTGAGGAAGCAGAAAAAGGGACTCTCTTTCTTGATGAAATTGGTGATCTCAGTATTCCGTCCCAAGTTAAACTGCTACGCCTTCTTCAGGAAGGAGAATACTTTCCTCTCGGCAGTGACAGCCCCAAACGGCTCAATGCGAGAGTCATTGTTGCCACTCATCAGAACCTATCTGTAAAAGAAGCTGGTAATGCTTTCCGGCGGGATCTCTACTACCGGCTTCGCACTCATCAAGTACGTTTGCCACCACTTAGGGAACGAAAAGATGATATTCCCCTGTTGCTCAACCATTTTCTGGTACAAGCGTCCAGCGCCATTGGCAAAAAGGCACCAACTCCAACCCGAGGATTAGCTCAATACCTTGCCACTTATAGCTTTCCAGGCAATATCCGTGAACTTCGGGCAATGGTATATGACGCAGTAAGTGTGAATACGGATCGAATACTCACCATGGCTTGGTTCATCAAAACAATTGAACTCTCCAGAGTAGACGCGGAAACCACAAATATACCAGACTCAAAACTGAACCCATTTGCTAGTTTTGAAGAAATTCCCACTATTAGCCATGCCGTAGAATTTCTATTGGATGAGGCGATGAAGCGTTCTAGCAACAATCAAACGCTTGCTGCTCGACTTCTTGGTATATCTCAACCCGCCCTAAACAAACGCCTCAAGACACTACATAGTTGAATCACTATAACTTTAGGTCATTTTTATAACCTACATTATGCCTATCGCTTATATTATAACAGTGAGCAAAGGTTATCACACGCTAATACGCTAATATCACACAGATAATTCTGCTTCACATCCTTCCTTTGTAGTCCGCAGTTATACGTCCACCTAATAGTTAATATAAATAAACTCTTTCTATACAGTATGTTAGGAAACATACTCGCTTGGCACAGAACATGCGATATAATCATGGGTTTTTCTTGCAGGTGATGCGGATGATCCATTTTAAAAATAAACTTTATTTGGAGAAACTATGTCAAATTTTAAAATCAGTACCCGGTTAATTGCCACATTTAGTATTGTCCTTCTTATTATGATTGCCATTGGTATTAGTTGCTTTATCGGTATTGGCAAACTCCAGTCATCCATAATCAGCTTGACTCAAGTTCAAGCCCAATTAGTAGAAAACGCCCAGCGTGCACGAGTCGATGTCAACAAGTTGGCCCGTTACGAAAATGATATGCTTATTAATATCAATGACCCTGCAAAAGTTGAGGAGAATAAGAAAAAATGGGATGAAGCCCTTGGCGGTCTTATTAAACAAACCGAAGATAGTGTCGTTCTTGCTTCAAATCCAAAGGACATAGAAACAATAATGGGCAGTAAAAAGCATGCTGAAAAATATATTACTGGTTTTACTGAAGTTTATAATCAAATAAAATCTGGAAAAATTACGAGTTCTCAAGATGCATATGCGGCAATGTATAAGTACGACGAGAGTGCGAGAATCCTGGAGGGTGTGATCGAGGGATTTGCTACAAACGTGAAAAAAGATATCAAATCGCATACCGACTCGGCGATTGCAACCGGAAAAAAGGTTAAATATACTGTTGTACTGATCGAACTGATAGCTATTCCTCTTGTTTTCATTGTCATGATATTGATAATACGCTCAATCACTATTCCGCTTCAGTACCTCGTTCGTATTGCAAAAACCATGGCTTCCGGCGATCTAAGTGGCAATGTTGAAGTTACGTCAAAAGATGAAATCGGCGAACTTTTGGGTTCAGTTAAAATATTGACTGAGAACTTGCGAGCTTTAATCGGGCGAGTTGCGGGTGCGTCTACACAAGTCGCTTCAGCGGCGAGTCAGTTAACAACTACTGCACGGGAGATAGCCGTTGGTGCTGAAGAAGTCAGCGCACAGGCAAGCAATGTAGCAACTGCCGGTGAGGAAATGTCTTCAACTAGCCACGACATTGCTCATAATTGTCTGATGGCCGCAGAAGGGGCAAACCAAGCTTCTCAGACTGCTCAGAATGGTGCAATGGTTGTTGAAAAAACTATAGAGGTTATGGGACAGATTGCAGGCAAGGTTCAGGAATCAGCGAGAACAGTCGAGGAACTTGGAGCTCGTTCTGACCAGATTGGCACAATCATTGGTACAATAGAAGAAATTGCTGATCAGACTAATTTGTTAGCACTAAATGCTGCCATTGAAGCTGCGCGTGCCGGTGAGTTGGGAAGAGGGTTTGCCGTGGTTGCCGATGAAGTTAAGGCCTTGGCTGAACGGACTACACGAGCTACCCGTGAGATTGGTGAGATGATCAAGGCTATTCAGAAAGAAACCAAAGGTGCTGTAATCGCTATGGGACAGGGTGTTCAGCAAGTTGAAGCGGGAACTCAGGAAGCAGCCAGGTCCGGTGAGGCTCTCAAAAATATTCTTACACAGATCAATGATGTTGCTTTGCAAGTAAATCAGATTGCTGTTGCCGCAGAGGAACAAACTGCTACAACTGGAGAAATTTCGTCTAACATGTCAATGATTACCGAAGTTATCCAACAAACAGCTAGTGGGGCCCACGAGTCATCTGCGTCAGCTGCGCAGTTGAGTGGCAATGCTGAGGACTTGCAGGCTCTGGTTCGTCATTTTAAACTTTAAATCCAATGGCGGGAAACCGGTTTTGACTGCCGGGGAATGCCAGCCTAAGCGTACGGAGGATAAAATGTCTGCCAATGCCCTGATAAAAGTTGATCAAACATCGGCACAACTCAACGAAAGAATCCAGCTTGTCAGCTTCACGCTGGCCAACGAAGAATACGGAGTTGAAGTTCTCAAGGTTCGCGAGATTATCTGAATGCCAACCATCACCAAGATGCCCAATGCTTCGCAGCACATTGAGGGGATCATCAATCTGCGTGGAAAGGTTCTCCCCATTATCTCTATGCGGAGGCGTTTTAACCTTATGGAGAATGAAAATGACAATCAGACCCGTATTGTTATCATGGATGTTTGCGGCTGCCAGACCGGATTTATCGTTGACGGTGTTTCTGAGGTAATCCGCATCCTCAACAGTGAAATTCAGCCTCCCCCATCATTGATGCTCTCCGGTGGTATCGGCCAGGAATTTATTACCGGAGTTTTTAATCGTGCCGAACGATTATTAATCATTATGGATGTGGACAGGCTCTTCTCAAATGACGAGCATGAGGGCTTACTCGAAATCAGTAAATAAAATTTGAAATTATATACAATGTCATATTGGTCAAAATGTTATGTAGGAATTGATATGCAAACAATGCACGGTTATCTCAGTTTTATTTCTATATTAGACCTAATCCAGTGGGCTGATAACAGCAGGCGTACTGGAACTCTTGCCCTCTCTTGTAATGGAATACAGAAAAAGTTCTTCTTTCAGGACGGCAAGATCATCTTAGTTGATTCAGGGCTTAATAATGAACTTTTTGATGATTTTCTGATGCTTGAATCAGATTTGAGTCCACAGGATCTTCAAGAAAAAAAAACAATTGCCGACAAATTGGGATTACCTTTAATCGGCTATTTGGTATCTGAAAATATTATCAGTAAAGAAATTATTAATAAAACAATCCGTCATATTTCACTGTCTGCAGTGATGGATATTCTAAAATGGCAATCCGGTAAATTTGAATTTAATTCTGATATACCTAGCTCTGTACTACATGGTCCGATAACAATAAATTCATCTATGCTGCTAATGGAATCGGTAAATAAATTTGATGAATCAAGAAAAGGAAGCACAACAGATATAAATTTTATTACAAACAAACTCAGAAACGATATCATAACCGGCAACATTGATCTCCCCGCCATCCCGGACATTATTCAGCAGATCCAAAAAAAAATCGAAGACCCAAATGCCTCCATTGAAAAAATAGTCGACTGCATCACTGACCAGATTATCGCTGCCAAGATTCTCAGAATTTGTAATTCACCCTATTACAAAACCGCCACTAAAATATCTACACTGAAAGAAGCGGTAATCCTTATTGGCCTGAAGTCATTGGTGAGTATTGTAGCAGTTCACGCTCTCAGTAGTTTTAGCCCCAAAAATACTGGTGAAGTAAGAACGGTACTGAGTCATAGCCTGGTATGCGCAATGATTGCCCGTCAAATTGCTCGTGACCTGTCCTCTGATTATGAATTAGCCTTCATCTGTGGCCTGCTGCACGATATCGGAAAAACCGTGATGCTCGATATGCTTGACGAGTATATGCTGCCAACAAAGCTTCGAGCTAAGGTGGTCGAGGAAAATCATACCGAAATTGGTTATCTGCTTGCAAAAAAATGGAATTTTGGTGAAGACATACTAGAATGCATCAATTATCACCACTCACCTGACAAAGCGACAACAAACAGAAGCATGGTTGAGTTAATTTATCTGGCCAACTCTATGGCGCATACCAGTGATCAACCGGGGACAAATGGCGAGATATTTCTCAGCATGGCACAATGCAACAGATATTCGGAGTCAAATTTTAAAAACAACGAAATACAGCAGGAGAGTATAAACGAGCAGATTGGGCAGGTAAAAAACATGTACAAAGATGCGTGGGATTTTTTAGGTTAAACCATCCGAATTCCACCATATAAATGCACAAAACGTCGAAGATGTTTTATACACAATAACTTCAATTGACATGTCTAAAGTCAGCCAAATTCTCAGAAGGAACTTTATGCGTTATTTCAATGATATCCAGTTTAGACGGGACACAAATACCTAATCAAGAAGATTTTGTCAATCGGCTTTGAATTTTGACCCACCCCGGGTAGTAGTTTTCAGTTATTAATCCTCGTTTTGATTCTCCAGCTAAAGGAACCGAGCTTGGGATACGGCTGATCAACCAGCTCGTACTTCTGAGCAGTGATACCACTCCTGATAATGCTTCTGTCGGTATTGAGGGAAAGGTTGAAGTCGTGGGTTATCTCACTCACGAATTCCCTTGCCGTCTCTAAAATGAGCCTGACGGACTTTACGAATAGTCTCCACGTTCAGCATCTCCTTTGAATACTCCACTCTCTGTGAATTCCAAAGAGTATGGAGGAGGGTGCTGAGGTGGGTCCATTTTGGACGCCGATTTAGGCTAAAAATGGGTCATTATTGCACGCCGATTCACATCTCCATAACTTTAGGTCATTATTATAATTTAAGTTATACCTATCACTTACGTTATAAATGTGATCAGTGGCAATCACATGCTAATACTCTAATATCAAACAGATTATTCAGTTTGATATCCTTCCTTTGCAATCTATAGTTATACATGTTCTTAATTGCAATTCCATATAATACCTTTAATTACGGTATGTTATAAAACAGAATGTTTGGCACAGAACATGCTCCTATGTTCAAGTAACGTAATTACTCTCCTTATCAATTCTGCCATGGAAGCGATTGCTAGGAGAAAATAAACCGTTAGGAGGCACACATCTCATTGAACATGGTTTCGCAGTATCAACTACAGAGTGGTGGAATCTAATTAAAAGAAGGGAGATTAAAGTCAATGGAAATACTAAAGTCAAACGAACAATTAGTTGATGAACCTATCGAGGCTGATGCTTCGGCTCAGGAGTCGAAAACAGCAATGTCAAGGCGCGGTTTTCTAAAAGGAGCTGTTACAGGGGCTGTTATAGCTGGTGGAGTTGGCCTGCTAGGAGGTGTTTCTACTGCGATGGCTGGAGCAAAACCAAAATCCGGTTGCGAAGACGAGGCAGAAGAAGCTAGGGATATCCCCCCTGTTGGTCCACCCGCAAAGTGGGATGCTGAGGCCGACGTCCTTGTAGTCGGTACCGGTGGTGGCGGTCTCACTGCAGCCGTAAAGGCCCTCGATGGCGGCAAGAGCGTTATCGTTGTGGAAAAAGTCGCGGAACAATCCGTTGGCGGCACCACAAAGCAGGCAATCGTCTATATCACGTACGGCGGTAGCCGCTACCAGAACGCAAAGAAGTTTGCCTATGGTGGATACCCCTTTGATGTGGACAAGGTAGTCCAAGAAGTTGCAAGGGATTATCAGTATACCGCAGACCTTAAACTGTTGAGGGAACTGTTCGTGAAGGATGGAGAGTGCGTGGACTATTTAGGTGACTTGGGCGTTCCGTGGGAACTGGACCCCTATACCGCGCCAATGTGCCATATCTGGAAGGATATCGACAAGGATGGCTTGATTTCGGTTGCGATCAAACCGGTCACCGACCTTGTGTACCGCGTAGCAAAGGAAAAGGGCGCCAAGTTCAAGTTCGAGAGCACTGTAATAGGCTTGGTTTCTGACCGCGGTCGTATTGTGGGTGTTAAGATTCGTGAGCTTCAAACAGGGAAAGTTTCCTTTATCAAAGGCAAGAAGGCTGTGATCTTGGCGAGTGGGGGCTTCGCAAGCAATCGCCCCATGCAGAAAAAATACCTGCCCCACGTCTATAAGGGAGCAGCGTGCTCTTACGCAATGCCGAGCGATACGGGTGAGATCATCCGCATGGGGTTTGGCGCTGGTGCAGATATCGCCGGGCTTGGATCATCGACTTCCTTCGATGGCGGTATCGACTGGATGTTTGGGAATAAGGGAACTTTCCACCAGCACTTGTACAATGGCTCTACACAGCTTTCACGTCAACCGTGGTTTGGTGTAGACATTACCGGAAAACGCTATCCCTACATGGACTGCTACCCGAACAAATATCGTGCGGAGTGGGAACTGATGACTAACCAGGGGGCAGTGACCATGTCTCTGCCGGATGGTCGCGGTTATCTGATCATGGATAAGAATTTTGAAAAAAATATTAAGAGACTCCATAAAGCGTCATTCGGATGCCGTCGTCCGCTCACGACGGACATGGCAGATATTGACAGGGTACCTGAGTGGCTTCATCCGAAAGATTGGCGCGAGGGTGTGGAATATGCCATTAAAAAGGGTGCTATCAGGAAGTCAAATACCATCGAAGACCTGGGCAAGCAGCTTGGTTTCGAATCAGGCGTTCTGCCGGAGTCAGTCAGAAAGTGGAATGAAATCTGTGAAAGCGGCAAGGACCCTGAATTCTACTTCCCACAGGAATGGCTTATTCCTGTTCTCGAGGGGCCTTTCTACGGCATTCGTATCGGCGCTATCCTCTTTGCAACCAAGTGCGGCCTCAAGGTCAACGAAAAGATGCAGGTAATGAGCAAAGAAACTCATGAGCCCATCCCCGGTCTCTATGCCTGCTTCCATACTGCAGGCGGATTTCTTGGGGAAAATGCAATCTCCGGTGCACAAAATTCTAGTTGCGTCGCGGCGTCATTCACTAGTGGTTACATAGCTGGTGAACAAGTTGCCAAATTATAGCCCGGACCTAGTTACATTATAACCTAATGAAAATATGTAGCTGGTTTTGGTAAATACAACAAGTCAAGTTCATCTCTCGATTAGATGTATTATTTGACATATCCGAGCGTTATATGGTTGGTGAAATGCACTATGTTGCCTACATTACTCTCAACTCTGCTTTCGGTTTCTCTTGACGTGAGAGAAACCGAAGTACCAGAAAAGAGATTTTGAGGCCATGCCAAAACCTGCCTTGTACTGCTTGTACAAACCTCAAAATATGTATAAACGGAGGAATTTTCAATGGTTAACCACAATAAATTTGTAGGTTTCTTTATAGTCATAGCTGTGCTCGCCTTATTCAGCATTTGTGCTAGTGCTGCTGAAAAAGGAGACTTAGCCCAGATACACAAGAAAGCCGACGTAAAGTGCGGCCAGTGTCATGGGAGCAAAATCCCGGAAAAATCTGCCAAGAAGAACAAGCACCTAAACTTAGCTACAAAAGAAACCTGTCTTAAATGCCATGGCAGCTATGCAGAACTAGGAGAAAAGACTAAGGGAATTGCCCCATGGGAAGAAAATCCACATAAGAATCACTTTGGGGAACTGGAATGTTTTGTATGTCACAAAGTGCATGAACCGTCCGTGTATTTCTGTCAGACGTGCCACATTGAGCTGAAGACTCCTGCAGGGTGGACTAAAGCCAAAATATCAGGTGTGGAATAACAATAAAATTTCTGGGTTTTGATTGATTGTGATTGCGCCATTTGTTTTATTAGGCGGTTTATGAACTGTCTGGCCCCCTGGATAGCAAGATGGCGCACGCTTTTAAATTTGTTAGGCTAGATCCATAATATGGCAGGCAGAGGGCCAATTTATTACACAGCTGGTAGGTCCATCTGCAAGAAACGTCAAGGAATACGTTAAAGGCTATTGGTAAATAGAAAGTCACATTGGTCTTTTCTCGGATATACAATGTCTATCATCACGATAAATCGGAAGATGGAGGAATTCAATGAACTGTTTCAGAATGACTAAAAAAGCGGTTGCATCATTAGCACTCTGTGTCTGCGCTGCTCTTGCTGCCGGTACGGCTGGAGCAACAGAAGGTGGCGGAGGAACTTACCCGAACGGTGCAGAAGGTGTCATGGCCGGCGCCCTGCCACCTCCAGGGATGTACTACCTGAACTACCTGACTCACTACAGCGCCGATCGTCTGAATGACAAAGACGGCAACAGAGTCCCAATTGACTTTCATGTTAACGTGTCTGTTAACGTTATGCGTCCCCTGTATATGTCCAGTGTCCAGGTGGGGGGCGGCACCCTAGGTTTCTACACGATTATACCTCTAGTAGATATCAGCGGCACAGGTACTGCCGGTGCTGTCAAGGACAGAACTAAAAGCGGCCTTGGTGACATCAGTGTTGGTTCGCTGGTGGCATGGCATGGCAAAAACTGGCATACCGCCGCTGGCCTTGACGTAACGATGCCAACAGGTCAGTACGACAAGGCTGAAAGTTTCAACATCGGCAGAAACTACTGGACCTTCCAGCCGGTTCTTGCCGGAACCCTGTTGACTGATGAAGGCTTGGAGCTTTCCGCCAAAGTAATGTACGATATCAACACTAAAAATACAGACACGGAGTATGCCTCCGGCCAGGAATTCCATTTTGACTATGCAACTGCCTATCATATGGGACCTTGGACTATGGGTGCGACCGGTTACTTTTACAAGCAGGTAACAAATGACGAAGCGAATGGTGTGAAAGTTGGTACCGATGGGTACAAGGGACAAGTGTTTGCAGTTGGCCCTACCATCAAATATGACTACAAAAATATGAGCCTTGAAGCAAAGTACCAAAAAGAGATGTTGGTTGAAAATCGTCCAGAAGGCGATAAATACTGGCTGAAACTCATCTGGGCATTTTAATACGTATCCTGGAGAGGGAATTCAGACCTTTGGTTAGTTGCTGAATTTCCTTTCCAGTAGCCGCAACATATATCGCATCAGTATTTTTGTAATCCTGATCACTCATAGGCTTTAGAGTATTCCGTTTTGGATGATTTTATAACTGACTGGTCAAGAAATCTGAATGATGGTCACACTCACACAAAGGGGCATGTACAGTGAAATGGTTTACTAATCTCTCAATCAAGATGAAACTTGGCCTCTCTTTCACCGCTATGCTGCTAATTGTGGCCGTGCTAGGTCTCATCTCACTTCAAGCAATTTCACAATTGAATGACATGATTGTTAACATGCAGAGCACTTTGCTTCCAAGAGTCAAATATACGATGACTATGAGTCGTGAGATGACCGCATTCCGCGCTTCGGAATTCCAGCACATTCTGTCACCTGAAAAAACGCAGAAATCAACTCTCGAAGATCGAATGAAGGCGAATTATACAAAGCACGAACTCATGCACGACAAACTCAAACCATTAATTCAAAAAGGTGCTATTGAAGCAAAAAAAATACTGATGGATGTGGAAGCGGCAGATTATAAATACTGGGGTCCTCACTATGAAGCCATGAGGTTGTCCTCCAAGAACGATATCTACGCGGCGAGAGATGTCCTGATCCAAGGGCCGGGATTAGCCGACTTTGAGCGGGCCAATGAGCAATTGTCCGCATTAGCTGATCTTGCAATGAGCCATAGCGAGGAAGCTGTTGCGCAGGCAACCAAACTAAACAAGGCAGTACGTATGCTTATTATATGTGTTTTTGCAATCGCCTTGTGCATTGGCATAGTTTTAGCTTTCTACATTACTAGTCTTTTGAGCAATCCGATCAACAAACTTATTAACGGGGCACACAAGATTGCACAAGGAAATTTAACTGTATATATCCCGCAAGACAGCAGAGATGAAGTCGGTGACCTGGCTGCTGCATTCAACCATATGACTCAAGGACTTCAGCAAGTAATTGGTCAGGTATCTGATACTTCATCTTCGCTTAGTGCAGAAGCTGAACAACTTAATACTGCAGCCAACAACATATTAATGGCAGCTGAAAAGGCGGTTTTTCAATCAACTATTGCAGCAACTGCCAGCGAAGAAATGGCTGCTACCTCTGCTGAAATTTCTCAAAGTTGCCAAATGGCGGCCGCTAGTGCCAATCAGGCAAACGACTCTGCTGAAGAAAATGCTGTGATAGTTAAAGAAAGCCTTAACATCATGGGGCGAGTGTCTAATATAGTTCAGGAAGCTTCAGCCACAGTTGAACAACTGGGGGCAAGATCAGATCAGATCGGAGCAATTGTTGAAACTATCGAAGGTATTGCCAATCAAGCCAATTTGCTGGCCCTACATGCAGCCGATGAAGCGGCCAGAGTTGGCAATCAGGGACATGCTTGCTCCGGTGTCGCTATTGAAATCCGTTCCCTTGCGGAACAAACCACTGTGGCAACCAGCAAAATAATCGAGACAATTAGAATTATTCAGCAAGAAACTCGTGAAGCAGTTGTATTGATGAAGGAAGGTGCCGCCGAGGCTGGACGTGGAACTGCGGGGACTGGCCGATCAGGAATGGCACTTGACAATATTCTGCAACAAATTGGATTCGTAACTATTCAAGTCAAACAAATTGCTATGGCTGCTACAGAACTGACAACAACTACCCGCCAAATAAGCAAAAATGCACATTCCATAAGTATTTGCTCCAAAGAAGGTATACATGGCGTACAAGCGACACTTGATTCAGTTAACCAGCTATCCGTTCATGCTGGAACGCTAAATACAATAGTGAAACAATTTAATCTTACGGAATAATCAACAACTCCGCTGCAAGCATCGGAGTATATCACTGAAATACCATCGGGCGTTCCAATAACGCCGCAAGCAGTGAGGAATATGACCCGAAGAGATTTAAATGAGCCTTTTTATTCTATAAATATGAAATCAGTTGTCCTGCGCAGAACCCGGAGCTGGCCTGTCTTCGATCTGTGTAGCATGACCCGTGGAGGTACACCTCCTCCCTCCATGGGCCTTTTCACCACCAAGAGGATTGACAGCATTATCAGTACAGTCAGCCACAGGAGTTAGCCATGGCACCATGCAGCATAGAAGCAGCAATAGAAGACATCCGCACAGGCAAGATGGTCATCCTCGTAGATGACGAAGACCGGGAGAACGAAGGTGACCTTACCATGGCCGCCGAATTCACCACCCCCGAAGCGGTCAACTTCATGGCCCGCTTTGGCCGTGGCCTTATCTGCCTCACTTTGACTGGAGAGAGTTGCGACAAGCTCGGTCTCCCGATGATGGTATCCCACAACACCTCATCTTTCGGCACCGGCTTCACCGTCTCCATCGAAGCTGCAACCGGCGTCACCACCGGCATCTCCGCCGCCGACCGCTCACGCACCATCCAGGTCGCCATAGCCAAAGAGAGCACACCAGCCGATCTGTCACGCCCCGGCCACATCTTTCCGCTGCGGGCCAAAGACGGCGGTGTCCTCGTTCGCACCGGCCAGACCGAAGGTTCAGTAGACCTGGCCCGCCTTGCCGGACTGAAACCTGCCGGCGTAATATGCGAAATAATGAACGAAGACGGTACCATGTCGCGTATGCCGCAACTCAAAAGATTCGCCTTCGAACATGGCATAAAAATCTGCACCGTAGCCGACCTTGTCGCCTACCGCCTCACGCACGAAACACTCGTCCGACGCACCGCTCAAACTGTCCTCCCGACTAGATTCGGTGAATTTCGCATCATCTCCTATTCCAACGAAGTCGATGGCTGCGAACACATCGCCCTCGTCAAAGGAGACATCGTCTGCGGCCAACCGGTACTGGTACGGGTCCACTCCGAATGCATGACCGGTGACGTCTTCGGCAGCCAGCGCTGCGACTGCGGCAGCCAACTTGAACTGGCCATGGAAACCATCAGCGCCCACGGCAGCGGCATCATCCTCTACCTCCGCCAGGAAGGACGCGGCATCGGCCTGGTCAACAAACTGAAAGCCTATGCCCTCCAGGACTGTGGCAAAGACACCGTCGAGGCCAACGAAGCCCTCGGCTTCAAAGCAGACCTCCGCGAATACGGCATCGGTGCCCAAATTTTAAGAGACCTCGGTGCCAGTAAGATCAGGCTTCTGACCAACAACCCGAGCAAAGTAATCGGCCTTCAAGGGCACGGCCTTGAAATCGTCGAGCGGATACCACTGGAAACGGTAGCCACAGGCACCAACACCCACTATCTACGTACCAAGCAAAAGAAAATGGGGCACCTGCTGGCGTGTTGCTGACACAAAAGGATATTGGTATGGAACTACGGACATACAGACAACATAACGAACATCTACCAAACGTGACGATCGAATCCCTGCAGTTTGCCGAGAAAAAGATGAACTATGACAGTCGCTACCGAAGCATCATCGCCCAACTGGACACAATGACAGAATTGCTTCGGCAACAACCAGACCGGAAACTGACAACGGAACTGGACAACCTGTTGGACGACATGATCCATCACATCGGTTCTGAGAATCGCTTTATGGAACTGGTGGGCTATCCTCAAGCGGCAAAACACCGAAATCACCATTATTGCATTTTCGAAATCACCGAAGACCTGAACCTGCACTTCAGGATGGGCGAAAATGTGACGCCTGAAGAGTTGGATAATATCCGTTTTCTCTGGATGATACATATCCTGAGGCATGACCGGGCCTTCGAGGAATTCTTGGCATTCTAGAGGTGGCACCTATGGAAACACGCAACCTGCTTCTGAAGGAATTAATAAGAAATTAAATACAAAAGGAGATTATTTATGTTTGGATTTGGCGTTCCTGAATTACTTATTATTGGATCTATTGTGATGTTGATATTCGGAGTCGGGAGACTGCCGGAAATAGGCAGTTCGGTTGGCAAAGCCATTAGCAACTTTAGAAAGGCTGCTGATGGTAAGGACCAAGTTGAGCTAAATCCCAAAAAAGAGTGTTAAGTAAAAGTGTTAAGTTAAGGATCAAATTATGATGCGGGTATGTGCATGGTGCGAAACTACTTTAGGAGTTGTTCCGTCGGAGGTTTTCTCAGAATTTTCGGTTACATATGGTATTTGTGAAAAATGTTTTGATGATGCCATCGCAATTTGTACGATACAGCCGGAAATAAAGCTATCTTCGGTAAAATTTAGTGATATTTACAGATGCATGCAACTGTTTTAGCTGGGCATATTGATAATGTTAGCCAGAGACACCAACTGTTTGTTTAGTTTTTTTGTTAATGGTGTTGAAATGGTGTAATCGCTCCGGATACCAGCTTTTTGATTTCATTGTGATCAAGGCAATCGTAGCTATACCGCAACAGGAAAAATATTATGAAAGTGGAAAAATCTGCGCCATTCATTGAGCACTTGGTGGAATTGCGCAAGCGTTTAATTGTCATTGTTGTTGCCGTAGTGGTAGGAATGGGAGTGGCATGGAACTTTTCTGGTGACCTTCTGAAGTTCATAGAAAAACCGTTAACTGGTAAGACATATCTGACTGAGATCAAAAAGGATGTTTATCTCAAAGTCAAACAATATGCCCCTTCAATTTATAGTCACTACAAGCTTGAGCAGGATATCAATACTCCTCAGAAGCAGCACATACTCAACTACAGCGCCCCAATGGAACCGTTTTTCATGCAGTGTAAGATTTCCATGCTGGCTGGATTTGTCCTAGTCCTGCCGATAGTTTTCTATCAGGTCTGGCTGTTTATTGCACCAGGACTGACCCATCGTGAACGACGGATGGTTGTTCCCTTTATAACCGCTGCTACCGTTACCTTTTGTGTCGGCGCTATATTCTTTCTAATCATTATCTGGCCAGTAATCATCAATTTTTCTCTTTCATATGAAGTAGAAGGGTTACAAAGTTGGTTCAATATCAGCGCTTATGTCAACTTTTGCCTGCGGCTCATCCTCATATTCGGATTGATCTTTGAACTTCCCATCTTGACCCTGCTTTTGTCACGTTTCGGAATTGTCAGTTATCAGTTTCTGGCACCCAAACGGAAATACGCTCTGCTGGCCAGTTCTGTGGTTGCTGCCTTTCACGCAGACCTGATTACCATGTTTGTTATCATGATACCTATGTACTTAATGTATGAAATCAGCATCTGGGTTGCATTGATCTTCGGAAAGAAAAAAGTTTCTATTTTGGACGAACAGGGAACTGTAACAGCCTAGGATTTGAAGTTTTAGCAGAGGCAATTGGAATACAAATAAGAACGCGCAAAGGGGGAGGAATATATGTTTGGAATAGGCATGCCAGAGCTTCTCATCATTATGGCAATTGCGCTTATTGTGATCGGACCACAGAAACTACCCGAACTTGCACGCTCACTGGGTAAAGGGCTCTCAGAATTCAAGAGGGCCACTGAGAGTTTTAAACAGACCATAGAAGATGATGCCAAAGTGGCGGACAAAAACGAAAGCGCTACCAAAGAAACTGTTGTTACTGAAAAGGAGACCACGGAAGATTCTAAAGGTGCAAAGATACAAGAAAAATCAATTTAAAACAGTACATTGAGGTCTAGTGCTGACATTTCACATCTTCTTGCCATGATGGGAGTGAGCGATACATATACAATCGCGCCAATGATATTAGAACACTGACAAAAGACAGCGCAGATAAACTGTATGCATTGAGATATTGACAGCTGGATGAGGCCAGCAGATACTTTTTTGTCAACAGAAAGAGTATCTTTGTTCTACAGGAAACGATTAAAAAGTGAAAATCCATTTTAAAAGAGATAATATTCTGCAGGAAAAACAAGACTATAAAATCCATGTTACCTGTAATTCATCAGTGCTGCCTGCCACCGATGTAAATATGACATTAGGAGTCAAGAACATCCCTAATACAAAGGAATCTACCGCAATTCTGGATAGTCTCGCTGATGGCGTTTTTACAATTGATTCCCAGATGCGCATCCAGTTTTTTAGTCGGGCCGCTGAGGAAATTACGGGGTTCCCCCATGAAGATGCAATTGGCCAACACTACAACACTATCTTACGCTTCAGTAAAGAGACTTTCGCCTGCCCTGTTCAGGAAACTCTGGAAACAGGCGCACCTGTGCTGAATCGTGGATTGGAAATTATTGGTCGTAATAATCACAAAAAACATATTTCCATAAGCACTTCTGTTTTATGTGATAGCGATGGCGATGTGTGTGGCAGCGTTGCGGTGATCCATGATCTGTCTTCTTTTTACCCTCTAAAGAATGCAATGCTTGACAAGCTTTCTTTCCAGCATATTGTCAGTCGTAATCCGTCTATGAGGAGACTTTTTGACGTAACGGCTGATATTGCCGCCAGCGAAGCAACAGTTTTTCTCCATGGTGAAAGCGGTACCGGCAAGGAGCTTTTTGCTAGAGCAATTCATGAATTAAGTCCGCGCAAAAAAGGCCCATTAATCATTGTCAACTGTGGCGCCTTGCCGGAGAATCTTTGCGAATCGGAAATTTTCGGGGTTAGAAAAGGGGCATATACAGGGGCAACGGAAAACAGGCAGGGACGACTGGAATTATGTTCCGGCGGGACATTTTTCCTTGATGAAATAGGCGATTTACCGCTTTCGTTGCAAGTTAAGCTGTTGAGAGTTTTGGAAAACAAGGAGTTTCAGCCATTGGGTGCCAAAGCACCAATGAAGGCGGATGTCCGTTTCATCACCGCTACACATAGGAATCTTGAGGAAATGGTTGAAGCCGGGACATTCAGGCGCGATCTATATTTCAGGATAAATATCGTTCAATTAAATATTCCACCGCTTCGCGAGCGGAAGGAAGACATCCCGTTGCTGCTGGATATGAACCTCAAAAAATTCAACCAAGCATACAGTAAAAACATCAATTGTGTATCGCCGGAAGTGCTTAATTTACTACTGGCATACGACTTCCCCGGTAATGTTCGTGAATTGCAGAATTTAGTAGAACAATCAGTGGTACTGTGTAAGGGCGGCGAGATAACGCTGGACCATATGCCGACGGGGTTTAAACATGGAATCAGCTCTAATAAAGGATCACGGCAGCGTTCTAGTAAAGCTCCTGAAGCAGAAGTCCTAAGCGATCTAATTGCTCGGCACCAAGGCAACAGAACTGAGGCAGCACAGGAGCTTGGCGTTGACCGCTCCACCTTGTGGCGTTGGGTAAGGAACGCAGGTTTAGCTGAGATGTGATTTCAAATTATTCACGTTGAAATTGGTAGGAATATTATCATCGAAGCAATAACGAATACTGAAAATTATGAACCCGCGCAGTAAAAAGGAAGATAAAATGCCGCGAAATATAGAAGGGAAATTAAGCGCAGATGGTCTTACATTCGGGATAGTCCTCTGTCGCTTTAACAGTTTTATTGTTGAAAGGCTTCTGGAAGGGGCGCTTGATGCACTCACTCGGCATGGAGCCGTTGATGCTGCAATTACCGTGGTCCGGGTGCCGGGAGCATTTGAACTGCCGCTGACAATAAAGAAGCTGATACAGTCTGGGCACTACGATGCCATTATCAGCCTCGGCGCGGTCATTCGCGGTGCAACTCCCCACTTTGATTATGTTTCCGCAGAAGTAACCAAAGGGATTGCTCAAGTATCGCTTGAAAGTGGGGTTCCGGTTGCCTTTGGAGTCCTCACTACTGACACCATAGAGCAGGCAGTTGAGAGAGCAGGCACTAAGGCTGGTAATAAAGGGTTCGATGCTGCCATGACTGCTATGGAGTCCGCTCAGCTCTATCGTAAACTTTGTGAAGATATTTCTAAGGAGCAGTAATAAGGTTGGTAACAATCTATTCGGTTAACAATGGGTACCCGCAGGCATCGGAACACCGTAACCATTATTATTGTATCTTCGCAAAGACCGACGATCTGAACCAACGCTCCGAAATGAGGGGGATGCTCTACTCGAAGATCTTGTCAATATTCGTTTTCTCTGGACGATATACATTCAGATTCATGACCGGTCTTTAGAGGAATTTCTGGTTTTCTAGGAAAAATTATCAATTTAAACACGAAAGGAGATTTTATTTATGTTTGGTATTGGTGTTCCTGAATTACTTATTATTGGATCTATTGTGATGTTAATATTTGGAGTCGGGAGACTGCCGGAAATAGGCAGTTCTGTTGGCAAGGCCATTAGTAACTTCAGAAAGGCTGCAGATGGTAAGGACCAAGTTGAGTTGAATCCCCAAAAAACTGTTAAGTAACTTCCAAGTATCCAAATTAAGGGTACAAGTGCTCCGCAACTGATTTCGCCTCGGTCATAACATCCGTTATCAAGTGTGATATGGTGTGTAGCTGTGGGTCGGCTTCGAAGTTTGACCCTGCATCGGCGTCATCTTGCTTCTGTAACTTACTGATATTCTGTTATGTGGTGGGTCATGCAGAACGCCGATGCAGGGTCAATTTTGAAATTCGGCTCACAAGGATATATCCAGAATGTTCGGACAGCTCCCGGATATTCTGGAAGATGCTTGGGTAAATGTTGCTATCGGAGAAATTGAAAAAGCTAAACAGACCATTGATGGAGTGCCGAAAAAGCATCCATTCGCGTTACGCTATCATGAAGTTGAAAAAGTTGATTGGGAGACGTGTGAGATGGTTCTGGATAACACGAACCGCAAGAAGTATCTGTCGAAAGGGTGGAAGTAGACGCCTGCAAGCAGGTCATTATTTATAAAACAGATATAAAAGGCCTGCAGATAGACAGGCCTTTTATCTATAACAGGAAACAACTATATTATCGGATGTATATGCTGCTAGCTTCTTTTAATGCTAGAGCATAATCTTTCATGATTTCCCTTGTCTCTTCTTTCCCTTTTTGGACGCATAGCTTAACGTACGTCTCGTTTGTTGGAGATGTTACTTTACGACCGGCATTCCGTTTGCTTTTAAGTAACTCTTCCATACTCATAAATTAACCTCCGTTAGATTATTTTTATACATATCATATGGCGCAATTACCAAATCTTCTTGAATAAACCCTTCACCAAGGGTGTAATAGAATACACTCTTCGAGTCATGGGTTAAAATCCAAGGGTGTATTTCATCAGTTGCCGCAGTAACATCAATAATTAGTCGGGCAGAATTCTTATGTTGTTTGTATTCTTCGACAGTAGAAATGTCGACACACCACACAAATTGAGGCATTGGGGTCTTAAGAATGATTTCTTTTAAATCATTATTAATGGTAGCGTTCTCTTTTGTTCGACACTTAAGTGACCGTGATGAAGTAATATAAGGTCTTATTATTACATCGTCAGGTACATCTATCTGTTTTGTTTCTAAAAAATATTTGGCATGCTTAATAACAATATCTGCCGGCAAAAACATTTTTTCGTATAATGGTATCAGCGCGTAACCAATATCTTCAATGCCATATTTTATCGTTGCACTGGCAGTTTTTTCGACTATTCTATAGGGCAAAAAGTTATCATCAATTGCTATTAGAGAATCAATGAAGTGATAGGACAAAGTTGGCGAAGTTGCCTTGTAATTATCTACTTTTTGCTGATTAATTTCTCCATGTCCAATAATGGAAATGGCATGTTCTTGTTTTGGTAAAGCAGCAACAATAGGAATTCCGGATTCAATATAAGCAAAAATACTAGCGTAAAATTTTTCTTCGCTTTCTGGTGTTTTTCCTTTACTTAATATCAACGGATGGAACCCTGCAGCGGCGAATATATCCGAAAGCTGCACAAGAGTTAACCCTTCCGAAGGAGTCTTCCTGTTTAAATATAATGGTGTCATTTCAACGATATCGTTGATAGACCGTTTCTTGTAGTGAGAATATTTTTCAGAAAAATAACGTATAATGGACCAGGCAGCGCTATGAGCGCACCTTGAAATATCCGTTTCTTGAGCCATCCATGGGAAGGCTTCTACTTCGTATTTTTCGCCCAAAATGTGCGACTTTGATGTTGCCCACATGATAAAGGATTTTTGTGCTTCAACCAGCAGCTCAGGCTTCAGATGCGAACGACCCCTGCTGTCGCCAATAGCAGATGGCCTAAGCACCATAAACCCGCCATAATGTTTCTCAGACAAATCCACATCTCTATCGGTAAAGAAATGAATTCTGTAACATTCTTTTGGTAGAAACTTGTGTTTTTTTGAATAAAAACTGCTGTAAATACTGCTAAAATCGTAATCACGGTAAAGAGATTCAACAACAACCCGCTTGCACTTAAGCCCAATTCTTTCCTTTAATTCGTCAACAAGGGTATTAGTGATATATGTCTCGTTACCAATAATCCTTAGTAACTGGTCATAATCGTCCAGGCTATTTATCTCTAAAATTTCGGAATCAATCATTTCTGGGTGTCCAGGTCGCGTACAGATTAATTTAACCAGGTGTGGATAAACAGAAGTGCTTCAAAATAAACCCAGAAACACAAAAAGCCATAACTCTCAGCAGGTTAGGCGTAAGGGGTGAATTGATGAAACTGTAGGTTAATTCATAATTAACTAATATATAGCAAAAGCTTGTGAAAAATCAACAGAAAATGCCATATACTAAGATTAATTTTCAAGTTTACATGAGTATTTTAACTTCTATATTTCTTCATTACACCAGATGATACGCCCCCTTCGTACAATAAAATGACTGCGACAACCAATTTTGCGCCAAACTGAGGGGTGTAAAGTAAGAGTCCTGTCATCATGTATTGTTGCAGTCCATTGTGGTTTCGCATCTGACAACAAATTCATATGAAGCGTTGCATTGCATCCGCAGGGGCATATCATCACTGCGCTCCACAAGTATTCTGCTTCGCCAAGCAAGTAGACTGTATTTGCCTCAAGGTCATCAGGCAGTTCTTCTGCCTTTACATAGCGGAACTTTCTCTCTTTACCGAATAGGCTTATCAACCATTCCCAAATATTAGTTAGCCATTTCATATCACTATCTCCTCGCTTAACTGGGGCATATCCAGCAGAGGAGACACATCCCCTCGGCCCACATGACTCATCAGTGCCTGGCACGGTTCCGATTCATTATCTTTATAGAATTGCCCTTGAGTTAAGCTAAATCTGATAGTTGAGTATTCCTCATTCTGGTCCTCTCTGAATGGATGGATTCGAGCAAGGAATTCATTCACAGCAAAGGCTGCAAACAGCATGTTGACACTGATAACTGCCGGCCTGTCTTCGTCAATACCGTCGATGTACTTCGACTTGATGCGTTCGTTATATTCATCAATATCAGTCCTTTTCAGATTTGCTGCAAAGAGCTGGTCCAAAGTATAAACACGCCTGCTTAGCAGGCTTGAGCCGCCAGGTTGCAGATAATGGATCGTGCCACAGGCCTGCTCGATACCCCCCTTGCCGTCAGCAATCAATTTGATGCCGATGTCAAAATAAGGCAGCAGGTAAAATGTCGCAAGTCGGTTTAACAGGTGCCGCCCATCCACACTATCCATGCAACCGAAAACCACGTCGCTGCCCGCAATAGCTCGTACAACCGCAGGGTTGGAAAGGTCTTTCTGGTACACTTCCACCTTAGTCCCCAAGCCCATTTTTCGCACCGCTCTTGCGAGCATGTGTACCTTGGATACCCGGTTTTTTGCGTCTGTAATGCTGGAGTTTATAATCCGATTGACATTTTTTTCTTCGAGATAGTCCGGGTCGACCAGTATCAGCTTGCCGACTCCCAGCCTGGCCAACTGTTCAATTGTCGGGCTGCCTGTCCCGGAGCCGCCGATGACTGCTACCGTCAAGTTACGGAGCTTTTCATAGGTGCCCTGACCAAAGAGCTGGATATGCCGTACGGCGAACTCGGGCAGGGTAGGCGTACCAGAAGTGTTTGCCGCCGTCCAGAAGCACAGGTCATAGCCTACCAGTTTAACTATTGATATGGGAACTTGTTTCCGATTATGCAGGACAGCGCCATAGAGATACCCGTCGGCTCTCATCTGTAGCATTGCCTGATACGCAGCACCAAGCTCAGGGCTTAACCCGCTGTCAGAAAGGCCGTCAGCGGTAATGTGCGCAACATATTTGGCCTGTTTATTGGCTTTTGCGTACATCGACGCTATTCTGCCGTTCTGCTCCGAATCACTCTCTCCGCCGGCTTTGCAGAGCACGATTTCGTGCACAAGCAACCGTTTGAGGATATTGCCGGAATGACTTCCACAGAGGGCCAGTACAAAGTTGCCGCTGCCACCGTTGCCGTACAGCTGGCTGTAAATCTGTTTGTGATGCTTGCCGGTCAGGCTGAGATCGAATTTCATGGTTTATCCTTTGCCAAGCTCTCGCTTAAGCCATTCTTCAACGAGTAAGAGGTGTGATTCAATATTATCCAGTCCCGGCCGCCATGGGTTGGTGCCAGTCCGATGTCGTGACCATTGTTGCCATACCTTGCCGTCGAAGTTGTAATTCACGACTGCTCCAATCGCCTTGCCGTCAGAACGCGCCAGGAGTGGAGAGAAATATGCCATGTCAATTTGTGTATCTGGGTATCCGTTAACGATGCGGAGGTTGATATCTACTGTGGTGACATTGTAACCGGCTGGGACAGGAGAGCCGTAAATCACGACTCTCCTATCCTGATTCTCGGCTACCGTTTCCCACTGTAGCCCGCAATTTTCAAGATACTCAGTATCCTCTGCAGGTAGCTGGAAATGGCGTCTCATCTGGTTACCCCTCTGTCTGGTCGAGCGGTAACGTCATGAACCGTTCGATTCCCGGCGTGGTGAAGTCGACGATTTCATCCAATTCAATTTTCTTGGTTGCACCGCCGCGTAACTTCTGAGTCAGCAGAAAATTCTCCGGAGGTTTTTTTCCGGCCAGGTCCAGTAGTTGTCTGCCGGTCATTTTGTGGACGTTCACCTCGTACTTGGTCTTATCGATACGGATTAAGTACCTTTTGCTCTTCGGTGGAACCTTGTCCTGTTTTGCATACTCTTCTAACTCAATCAAAGCATCCTCCAGGTGCTCGATTGCTTCCTCCAAAATGTCCTCTTTTGTGATGCCATTGCCTTCATGCTTGTTTTCGTGCTGGTCCATGTGGAAATCCTCCTTTGATGTGGTATTGCCGTTCTGTGATGCCTTGTCGCTGTGTTCCATGGTGAATCTCCTTTTGAAATTTAGTTAATTGAATATTAACCTCTGGTAAATTTAAAGTCAAGGCAAAAATTACCTGTGGTTATTTTTTTATTGACTACTGGTAATTAGTGCGATAGAATTCAGTCAACTAAATGGAGGTGCGAAAGTGGGACTAGACCCGAAGATAATTGGCTACAGGATAAAAGAAAAAAGGCAGCAACTTAAGCTAAGCCAGAAAGAGCTCGCGGAAAAAATTGAGGTGACACCCTCGGCAATAAACCAGTACGAAAAAGGCGATAAAGTCCCTTCGTCAGAGAAAATCATCAGCCTCGCAAAGACCTTGGGGGTTAGTTCTGACTACTTGCTTGGGGTGAGTAATGATGACGATATTTTTCTGGACGAATCAATAACGATGGCGTTTAAGGCATTTAAAGAGCTCGGGGCAAGCGACCGTGACAATATTGTCGCGAATATTAACTTCTTGAGGGATAAAGCGAAAAAGAAGACTAGGTAACATGCACGACCCTGAACAACTGCAGCCGCTTTACCAACCATTTCCTGACGATCTACTGCAAACTTTCAGAGTTCCGGATCTGGTTAACAATCCACGATTCGACAGCCCGGCTTGTATTGCCCAGGTTTGACCAAGGGTAGTTTACCAATCAGGAGATTCTTTTGGAGATAACTTCGCTTCAGCGACCTTTCCAAAGGATGCCTACCCGCAATTATTTTCATATTGTTTTTGATAATGATAAATTAATTCTGGTTTGCTAAACCAGCAAACGCCCCCTGATGCAGAGCTATACCCATTCCATGAGCCGCTCTTGAAATTTTTCCTCACTTGTTCAACGTCAACGCTTCTGCGTACTTTAATGTAATATCCTCTGTTTTTAGAATTCGGTGAATCTATAACATTTTTAGGCGCAGCCCCCATTACGAAAAAATCATAGTTATCAGCTGTACCGAAGACAAAGTCTTTAGTGTCGGTATACTTTTCAGGTAAGAATCTTAAATCCACACCAGTCGATTTGTCGAAAACAAAAAAAGTGCATGGGATATTAAAGGGAATTCCATCAATTTCAAAACTATATGGGGGAAGTTTTATAAAAGGGGTTTAGTGGACCCATTGGTCAAGACAATAATCCTTTGGGTTTAAGATGGTAGTTTCTGCTTTTGGTTTTGGTTCTACCCCTAAAAAAGCTTTTCGTTCTTTGAATTTGTCTACGATTCTTGCTCCACCGCCACTGCCAGTTTGGTAAACCTGGATCGGGGTGAGGTTACCCAGAGATTGATGGGGTCGTTCGGTGTTGTAGAACTCAAAATATTCTGTCAAGCCCAGTTGTAATCCAGGCATGTTGACATACCCTTTCAGGTACACATCCTCATGCTTAACGCTTCGCCAGAGTCGTTCTACAAAAATATTGTCCAATGCCCGACCGCGTCCATCCATGCTTATAGCAATGTCGTGCAGCTTGAGAACGCCGGTAAATGCATCGCTCGTAAATTGGCACCCTTGGTCTGTATTGAAGATCTCCGGGGTGCCGTATGACCGAAGTGACTGTTCCAGACAGTCAACGCAGAACTCGCTGTCGAGTGTGTTTGATAACCGCCATGCCAGCACCTTGCGTGAATACCAGTCGATTACTGCTGCCAGGTACACAAACCCACGCGCCAGGCGGACGTAGGTGATATCTGTACTCCACACGTGGTTGGGGCGCGTAACATCCAGGCCTCTGAGCAGGTATGGATAAATCTTGTGCTGAGGGTGAGGACGGCTGGTGTTAGGCCCCGGTGCAATGCCTGCCAGTCCCAAGATCCTCATCAACCGCTGAACCCGTTTGCGGTTGACGCTATATCCTTTGAAGCGTAGATGAACCACCATCTTGCGACTGCCGTAGAATGGGTGGAGCGTATATTCGGCATCGATCAGCGCAAGTATCAATTCTTCTTCGTCCTGCACGGCGATCCGAAGAGGGGCATAAAAAGTCGAGCGGGTAACGCCAGCTAATTCGCATTGTCGGGATACCGCCAAGGGTTCGGCAGTGCCTACCCAAAGTTTGCGCTCTGTTACTGGTTGATCCCGGACTTTTTTTTAAGCCAGTCCAGTTCCATCTTCAACCGCCCGATTTCAGAATAGAGCCGATCAGGACTGGCGGATGGATCATCTGGCTTGGGGCCGCGCTTGCCGTCAAAAACACCGGGTGCCTGTGTCAGTAGTGCTTTCTTCCACTCCCCAACCTGGGTCGGATGAACTGCAAATTCTTGGGCAATTTCATTCAAGGTTTTGGTGCCTCGGATCGCTTCGAGTGCGACTTTTGCCTTGTACTGGCTGGTAAAGCTTTTACGATTCTTTTCGCTCAATGCCTGCTCCTTTTTATTGCAGGCTACCATCTTAAACTATTGTCCGGATTCTGGGGTCCACTATAGGGCTGTCCTAGATAACTAAAATTGTTTAGGATAGCTTATGCGTAAAAGTCGACTCAGCCAAGAAAAGCAAGACCGACTCATTGAGTATTTTGTTTCTGGTGCAACTGCCAGAACTGCTGCAGCTCTGGTTGATGTACATCGCAATACGGCAGCTCTTTATTTTCATCGCCTTCGTCAACTGATCTGCCAGGCCATTGATGATGCCTTTCCATTTGCGGGAGAGATTGAAGTTGACGAATCGTATTTCGGTGGCGCTCGTAAAGGTAAACGCGGCCGAGGTGCTGCTGGTAAAGTCCCTGTCTTTGGCATCTTAAAGCGCGGAGGCCGGGTTTATACCAAGATTATCCCAGATGTACGCTCATCAACGTTGATGCGTATCCTGGAAGAAAAGATTGTGCCGGACAGCATCGTTTATACTGATTCGCTCTGCAGCTATAATGTGCTTGATGTCAGCGGCTTTCATCATGTACGCATCAATCACAGTGAAAAGTTTGCTGAAGAACGCAATCACATAAACGGTATCGAAAACTTCTGGAGCCAGGCTAAACGCCACTTGCGAAGGTTCAACGGCATTCCAAAAGAGCACTTCAACCTGTTTCTAAAAGAATGCGAGTGGCGATTTAACAACCCTGACCCTAAGCTACAGGTTTCATTGCTAAAAGAGCTTGTCAAAGGGTGTCTCAACTAATTATCTAGGACAGCCCCTTATAAAATATTTAAGTCTGAAAACTTCCGGGATATGTCTTTGCAAAGTGTGTTTGTTGAAAACATCTGGCAATATGAATGCGATCGTCTGAACCGCGTCAAAAGTCGCTGCATGTTTGATAAATTCTTTCGACAATTGGTTTCTTTTGCCGAATGGCGGGTTTCCAACTATTAGTACCTTCTTGTAACATTTATCAATTTGATAGGTAAGCCAGTCCTGTTGGCCAATAAGCAAAACAGAACGGTTTGCGGCTGTGGCAGAGACGGAACTGGGCGATCTTTACTTCGATCGGAACGCCGCCCAATTCTACCTTCTCGTAACTCCAGTCGAACTGGAAGGCATCGCCAGCATCATATTCAAGCGGGATAAACACTTTGGCTGAAGCCGTGCCATTAACGTCCTTCCATGTACTCACATAACGACGGACAGCGTCGTAGCCACCTTCATATCCTTCTCGTTGCAGTTGCTCAAAGAGGATCTGGGCACTCCTGCGATGGCGAACCGGTTTGACGGTATCTTCTTTCAGCAGCTCAGAAATACGCCCAATAAAGGAACCGAGCTTGGGATATGGCTGATCAACCCGCTCGTGCTTCTGATCGGTGATACTATTCCTGATAATGTTTCTGACGGTATTGCGGGAAAGGTTGAAGTCGCGGGTTATCTCACGAATTCCCTTGCCGTCTCTAAAATGAGCCTGACGGACTTTACGGATAGTCTCCACGTTCAGCATCTCCTTTGTATACTCCTCTCTCTGGTCAATTCCAGAGAGTATGGAGGAGGGTGCTGAGGTGGGTCAATTTTGGACGCCTATTTAGGCTAAAAGTGGGTCATTATTGCACACCGATTCACATGCAAACTGCACAACAAATCGTTCAACGTTTTGAAATGGGGCTGGAGACTTTATTGATAAGTAGTCAGCCCCTTTTATGTCCCAGCCGTTAAGGTATCTAAGAATATAATTCATCCAAAAGAGTATGATTTTTCAATGCCGATTAACATGCAGCGAACTGAAATCGAAAAGGTCCGTATCCGCAAGTTGCGACAGATTCACCTTTTGCAGGCTTCTAAAGATGTTGGCCACACGGTCCGATTGGTCATTGTCCCACTCACTAAGCATCGCCTTAACAGCTTGTCGCTTCAGACCTTCTTGAGAGCCGCATAGGCTACACGGGATGATGGGGTACGCCCGATCGCGTGCAACCTGTGCGATGTCTTTTTCGCGGCAGTAAGCCAGTGGCCGGATAACTACATTGCGCTTGTCGTCACTGAGGAGCTTAGGCGGCATGGCTGACAACTTGGCATGATAGAACATGTTCAGGAACATCGTCTCAACGATGTCATCCATGTGGTGGCCAAGAGCGATCTTGGTTGCCCCAATCTTCTCTGCGAAGCCGTATAAGTTGCCCCGCCGCAGCCGACTACACAGAGAACACATTGTCTTACCATCGGGAATCTTTGACCGAACGATTGAGTACGTGTCTACCTCTATGATGTAGTAGTCAATGCGGTTTTCTTCAAAGTATTTGGGCAGAACATGCACTGGAAAACCCGGCTGCTTCTGGTCCAGGTTCACCGCGACGACTTCAAAGTTGATCTTAGCGACTCGCTGTAAATGTAGAAGAGCGTCAAGCATCACGAATGAGTCTTTGCCCCCGCTTATCCCGGCCAGAATTTTGTCGCCATCCTCGATCATCTGATAGTCGACTACTGCCTTGCCGACTTGCCGATAAATTAGTTTTAAACGGTTTTCTGCGTCTTTACTCATGCTCTGGGTCCTCTCTTTAATTCTTCCGGCCGTTCCTTCACTAGCACCCTGAGATCGAGATTAGGGATCGATGAAGCGTTGGCGAGCATCCTATCAATCATGCGTAGCTGCTGAGCATTCTTTTCTTCTAGGTCTCTGACTTCTCTCTCAAGTCGAGCAATTCGCTCTTGAGCGGTGACATCTGAGCGTGTGATGTTCGAAACAACCTCTGGTGTAACCCCACGAAGGTCGGACTTTCGTTTTTTGTACTTGGTATAAATGCCTGTGTACGTGCACAGTGTTTGACGTGTAGTCTTGATACCAAGCTGCAGTTCAACTGCTTTCGTAAGCAGTTTCCATTTCAACGTCCCTTTCCAATTGGCAATCAGTCGTTCGATGCGACGTTGGTCTTGTGTCGTGATACTAGGGGAACCCATCTAATCAGTCTCCTCGAGGTTGTATGTGGCCAATAAATTTGTCAGTTCTTTGTTGAATTCTGGTTGTCTTTTAGACTTGTGTTGCTCCAGAGCCTTACTGAGGGCTTGTTCGGAATTAGAGAGTTTCGCCACGACATGTTCGATCTGCTTTGTTTGAACATCCACGAGGTTGAATTGCGCAGTCTTCTTGTTGAAGGTAATGACTGTCCCCATGGGCATCTCTTTCATCAGTTGAACGAGTTGTGACAACACGTCTGTATTTCGTGTGTGTGTGATGAACCAGTCCTGCATCGCTTTCGAAACGTTCAGACGCTTATCTTTCTCAATGGTTTCGAGCCGTCGGCATTGAAACTGATGATCCCGGTCAAGTAAATCAATTGCTTTCTGATCTCCAGACACATGGCACGAGCTGGGACACAGGAAACAACTTGAAACAAAGTCGTTGAGGTAGTCGCAAGGACTCGTGATCAGGTTCTGGGTGCAAATACCAGTAGAGGTCGCACTTGCGGGCAGGTTGAGTTCTTTTTCAATGTCGTCCCTTGAAACCCAGCGGATCGGTTGCGTGGTTTCGTTTGTCGTTGTCTGTACGTCATTAACTCTGGAAGTGCGTTCAGCGTGACTCGTGTGGATGTACTCAAATGTCTGTTCGCGGCTTTTTCGTCCAGACCAAGCCGTTATGATTTCATTGGGTATGCCACTTCTGTCAGCCAGAGTGTTGGTGTAGTGACGAAGTTGATGGAAATTCAAAAAAAGACGTGAGGAAAAACCATGACGTATGAAAAGCGAACCCCTGCGACCGACATCAACGGCGGCGCTTTTAGCTAGGGTTGCGGGGGACAGAAGGTTGTAAAAGCTCGATCCGCCTTGTGCTCCACCTGCCTTTCTGATGGCTGCTTGGCCGTAATATTGGTGGCCTAAAAAGCAGAAAAGTGCGGTGTCCATTTTTATTTGGCCTTGATCGCCCGTCGAAAAGCCTAATGGGAAGCTTGGGAATGCCTGTCTGTGGAACTCAAGCAACAATCCTTCGATTTCCCCAACGGAAATCAAGCGGTTGACATTGGGATCAAACTTTTTAGCATATTTGTCGTGAAAACTACAATTCAGTAGCTTGGACAAGCCTGGCTGAGCTGGATTCTTTCCAGCATTGGAGGAGATCAAATCTTCCGTCTGAAGGTCCGCGATTTTCTTTAGTCGCATACAAGAGGTGCGTTTGGATAATAAAACGCGCATGTTGAGCCGGGAAGGTCTCTTTTTGTAGCTACTATCTTCCGAATAGACGTAAACCTCGTCATCGATACCGTAAAAGCCCAGCGCGTAACCCAATTGAAAAATATGCGGTTTTTTGTTGAGTGCCAGACGTGCTTTCCTTTCAGGTTCGATAGGGAAGTCGCCAAGCAGTGTGCGAAGCTTCTGATCTGGGTTTATGTAGTAACGAGCAACGATACGGCCAGGCTGACAGGCTTTGGAGAAGTAGTCGAGTCCTTTTTCAACCGAGGGTGCGAGGTCTCGAAGTATATGGTTGTGGTTGTCCTTAAAGCCTTTGCTGCCGGGCCAGTCTAAATAAAAAACTTTGGGCCGATCTCCATCAGAGTAGGACTTTAGTTTCTGATTTGGAAGAAGTGGCACTTCAGCGGCTGCACGGTTCGGGGACGCTAAGCAAAGTAGTGCCATGAAGGATGCAAACGCATCGCGAAAATTGCCGGGTGCTGGGCGTTCATTGATGAGGCTGTTTATTGTTTTGGCGTAGACGGCCCCAATGGCTTTAATGATGCCTTCATCAGCCATTTTTTGCTTTCGTTTTGAGTCAATTTCATGACCTGTTCTATCGCGGTCATGCTTATTCAACGCCTGAAGTCGCTGAGAAATCTTTGGAACCAACCCATGCTTTTCACAGAAAGCGATGAACGGCATGAGCCGATCAAATCTGGAGCCGTTGAAGCAGTCAATGATAGAGGAGGTATTTTGCTGATAGAGGTGGCCTTGCATGAACGAAAGTAACTTTCTTGCACAGCCAACTTGACCAGTTTTTTCTGATTCACTAACCGAAAGATTAAAACTTTCAAAAATGAAGACCTTGACAAGGTCACCATATGGTTTTGGCAGTGCGTTCTCTGGGCCTGAGCCGGCAGAGCCGAGTCCTTTAGTGCCGTGTCGCCCTGTCAGTATCCGAGTTTTTCTGCCTGTATTCGGGTCGACATAGAACCAGATCAGATCATCAAAAGTTGCGGGTTCCCCTGTGGTGTTCTGGAACTGTTTAAATGAGGTGATTTCCTTGTACTGCTTGATCAGCGCTTCGGTTCGATTGAGGTACTTATTCAATGCCATGTCGAGTCTCCAGCACTTGGTTGCAGACGTTGATGGTCAGCTTGATCCATTTGACCTGCTTTCCAAGTTTTTCGACACTAAGTTTTTCTTCAGGCGAAAGCAGCTTTTTGCTATTCGCTTCCAGCTTCAGCTCTGCGAGTTCAAGCACTGTGCCGTGGTCGGCCTCCAAAATCGGCCGGAAGTTGTTGCAGCCGTAGCAGCCAATAGGACGTCCCATAACTGCCGAGCATGAGGTGCAGCATTTTTTGTCACGTAAGCCACCGACCGCATTGAACTCGTGATCTAGAACTTTATCCTCTTCGTTTGCAACCTGTTCAAGCGGATTGCTGAAAACAGCTGCCAGAAATTCAGAGCCGAGGTACAGATCGTCAATCATCAGGCGCGAATCGTAATCGAGGTCAATGTAGTGTCTAGCCGCAGGCACCGTAACACCTGTAATCTTTGCCAGCATTGTTGCGCTTAAACCCGCTTGTGCGCCCCTCGTCAGGACCGTATGACGGATTCTGTTTGATGTCACTATACACCTATCGACTCGGCTTGATCCAACGCTGATGTGTCGCGTATGTGCGGTTATCGAGGATTCGGAGATATGCAGTGCACGAGATTTATCGGTGAAAAGCGCGCTCAGGTCGTTTTGTGATGCAATCTCCAACAAGAAGAAGTTGACGGAGATGAAAATCGGCATGTTGGAAACTGCATTGAGCAGCTCCTGCTGGGAAATACTGCATCCGTTTCTTTTCAATAACAGCGTTACGCCAAGGATGTAGAGGCGTTTGTAATTACTAAGAATTTCCGAGTTCTTAGCATTTAGAGGAAGCGGATACTTTTCTGGTGCTGTCCTCCAAGATCTTCCCTCGGCTTTTGCTTTGAATAACCTGATCTGAAGTTGGTCGATGCCAAGGCTTCCCACTTCATGGGATGGATCGATGCGCGGATCGTCAAACCGACGGCCAGCGGGAAGCACATCGCACCACTTGAGCATCGATAGCTGAACCGGCCTGCGCACAATCGCTGCCAATAATTTGTTGCTTACGGCGGCCATGATTGAGCCAAACCAATTTCCTGATTGGAAGAATTCTAACGGGCGCTCAATCTGCCAGTCAATAAGTTGCAGACGTAAATTAAGCGAAGCACAGAAACTGTCGAATTCCTGTTCGCTAAGGGCACCTTTTTGGGGATCAAAAACCTTTGGACGCTCTGGATCCAGGTTGGCCTCGGTAAAGGCGTGGTGGTATTGATACTCCCGGTAACCCAGCTTGCTCAAGGTGCCAAAAAATTGATTGAGTCCCTTCTTTTGGTGTGTGGGTAGGCCGCTCCATTTGGTGCGTAGAGCAATCAGTTTTGGGATTCCAGATGAAAAAAAAGGTTTCGTATTGCAGACAACCGTTGTGGTAGTATTGGCCGCCTTCGTGATGGCATAGTGCGAGTAAACGACCAGCATATGAGACCTATCCAGATCTGGAATTGAGGTATCCCAGATCCAGCTCATATCAAACTTCCATCCCTTCGCTGGTGTTGCCAACAACTGCCACTCATCGGCCGTTACGTCAACAGTCAGACCGCCTCTAGTAGTCAATGTCCGTGGCTCATAAGCCCTTACTTCAGCGGCTAGAACACAACTCATTTGTTTGAATCTACCCGATCTTGATGTTCTTGCATGATCTGGCGCACTCTTTTATGCGTTCTTCTGTCGTTATAGGTGAGGGACATCGTTGAATTTGGCGACCAACCCATCGCATATTTTCTGGCGTCTTCAATCCACTCAGATGGAAAATTTTGATGCTCAGCATTGTCATCGAAAATGTCGTTCCACATGTGTCGAAGTATGTGCGGATATAATCGATGATTCAGCACTTGCGAAAGCGTGAAGAGCACTTCATTCACCGATTTCGCGGCGAGTGGTTGCCCCCTAGTTCCCCTGGCATTGCTTTCACTGACAAACACGAAGTCGTGATTAAGCGCTCCAGGCACCTCATTCCGGACATGCTCGATATAGAAAAGCAGATCCTCCATGAGCTTGAACTTCAAGTTCGCGAGATGAGACTTTGTCTTCTGGTTTGGTCTTTCGAGTCTTGGATCCGAAGGGTCGTCATGATTCGAGTAAATCCAAAGTGACGAACCAGACTGATGAGAGCGCAGATCAGATACCTTTAGTTTTGCCAGAGCGCCTCGCCGAATCCCCGTGTCGAGAAGAATGCTCACGATTAGATAATTCCGCACGCGGTTGCGCTCGGTGAATGGGTTGTTCGGTGAACTCGGAAGAATAACTTCAAGCATCTTGCAGAATATTTTCGGCGGAATAGCGTCATCCTCTGGGTGGCGTATTTCTTGATCCTCCTCGGAATTTAGGGAATGCTCATCGATGATCATCTTTTTTGTTAGCTTGTTGAGTTTGTCTTCAAGATGCGTGCTAACGGAGATCGGGTCGTAGAACTGTTCAAACAAACAGGTCAAGTACTTTCGGAGGCGATGGATACGGCCCCGTTGCGTGTCGTTGGAGACTTTTGAAGCTAGAAACGTGTTCGCCCCTAGGATGTTTCGGAACGATTTGTCTTCAGTATTTGCAAACAGCGGAACGACCTTCTCATTGCTGCTGTATCCAGCATTCTTTGCACTGTGCTCATAAAATGAGATGTACTCGCTCATGGTGAGCAACTTCCCAGATGCAACTCGCTCAGTTAGGTCAATGCCTTTGGAATGGAAGTATTTGAGCGCAAACAAAAGTTCACAGCCGTACCGTGACTGCGTGCTCAGTTTGTATTGAATGAGCGTATTCAGGTAGACCGAGGCGTAGGGGTCAACTGGGCACGCTAACTTATCGACGATCGCGAAGAAGGTCTTCTTGTTCCACTTGTAACGTTTCAATAGCGCATCCATATACTTGACAAACCTCCACCGCCTATAAATGATTTTGACAGAATACAGAGGAAGTACTGTTTTGTAAAGGAATAATTGGAACGGCGGAAGGGGTAATGCCTATCACCATGTGGTGTGTCATCGACAACACGCTGTCATGTATGTTTTATGTGTTGTCAGAAAAGATGAAATATTACTCGGGTGGCAGATGCACAGGAAAACGTAGCTTTACAAATCGGTTACCGGATAGAACTTGCCGCCTGAGACTGCAACCGCAATACGATCACCATTCTCGATCAAACCGAAGTCGCCTATAGCCTTGCCAACCCCTTGTCGCAACTTTCTGAACAGCCGATTATCCTTGAATTCAAATGAAGGATTTTTCTTTTCAGAACAGCTCACCGTTTCAGACCCGCTCAAGAAAATCTCTTACCAGCGGGGCGAAAGTTTCATGTTCCAGCAAAAAGGAGTCATGGCCGTACGCCGAGGTAATCAGATGATATTCCGCATTTTTACCTAGCTGCTTGAGGCATGCAACCATCTCTTCTGTCTGGTATGGGGGGTATAGCCAGTCAGAGCTGAATGCATAAAATTGAATAGGTGCCTTAACGTTGCTGAATGCTTCCGCCATTGATTCATAACCCCAGGCAACATCGTAGAGATCGAGTGACTTAGCCAGATAGAGAAAAGAGTTCGCATCAAAACGATCAACAAAATTATAGCCGTTGTAATTCAGATAGCGCTCAACCTCAAACTGACCGAAGAAGTCGAAATTTCCGTCACGAGCAGAAAAGCGGCGCCCGAATTTAGTGTTCATAGATTCATCGGATAGAAATGTGATATGACCAATACCGCGTGCCAGAGCCAGACCGTCTTTTGGATTATGCTTGTATTCTCCCTTGCGCCAGGTTGGGTCATTGAAAATTGCCCATCTCGCAACGGAGTTAAGGGAAATAGCCTGTGGAGATGGGCGCGGGGTCGTGGCAAGGACAATGGCTGAGGCAATGCTGTCAGGATATTGCGTTGCCCACTCCAGGGCCTGCATACCTCCCATACTTCCACCCATAACCGTCAGTAACCGCTTAATGCCAAGAGCATCGACCAACAGCTTTTGGGCGCGGACCATGTCTCGTATTGTGACCACAGGAAATGAAAGGTTATAGCGTTTACCGGTTTTGGGGTTGATTGAGGTAGGGCCTGTAGATCCAAAACAGGAGCCGATGACATTTGAGCAGATGACAAAATAACGATCCGTATCAAGAAGGCGCCCAGGACCGACAATGGCATCCCACCAGCCCGGCTTGGTTTCCGACTCGTTCCGTTTTCCGGCCAAGTGAGCATCTCCGGTCCAGGCGTGCTCAACCAGAATGGCATTGGTTCCCTGCTCGTTGAGCTCACCGTAGGTTTCATATGCCAAGGTGACCGGAGCCAGTATACGGCCACTGTCCAGCCTGATGCCGGATTCAAAGGTTTTAGATTGTTCTTTGATGTACTCTTCTGGCATAAAAAACCCTTCGCATTACATGAGAAGGGGCTGGAAAAATGGCACAGCACACCTCTCATCTTTGCCTTTCGGCAGGATTTAGCACCTGGCGTCATAATGACCGGTTGCTGTGGCTTCGCAGGGCCTTTTCCCTCCACCACTCTCGATAAGCAGGTTCGTAGTGACGACGATACGAAATAACGGCGTATTTTGTCAATAAAATTGAGCACACGTGGCACTACTGCAGCTCCATGTACGGCATCAAATTGAGTGGAAAACAACCCTGTTTTCTGATATATAGTCAGTTTAAATTTCGCACACACGGAGTATTTTCATGAAACAACTCGTCGTTGGTTTGTTTTTGATTGCAGGAACAATGCTTGGTTGCGCACAGAACTATTACAATGTCCCGGTGGAGAATATTGCGGCAAAGGTAAAAGTTCTCGGCGTCGCACCAATTTTCATTGATGTCAATTCAGATATTATCCACCCTCAAAAAGAGCTTCTTATACCGCTCATCACTGATCTTAACCGGAAATACGAGCCGCTGCTCATTAGAAAACTGCAGGCTACCGGCAGTTTTTATGCGGTTACGCTGCTGGCTGATGAGCCTAAACAGCTTTTTAGTTCACTAATGGCTCGCCATGAAAAACGGAATGACGCCTCTATAAACTATAACAAATACTTCTGGAAGAATGATGCGATCGGGTCCTACATAAAGAAAAACCACCTCGATGCTGTTATGGTAATCGTTGTGAGCGGACTGACCCAAACAAGTAAAATATTTTCCAGTAATCTGCTGACATCTCTTGAAACCAACTATAATTTTTTAACGATGACGGCCCAGATAATCGGCCCGGACGGAACCATTCTGTGGGAATACCCGAATTTTCGCGGTCGGCTGTTGACTTTTCCCCCGCTGGTTAACCTTCAATATCCTGATTTCAGCGAGTCGGAAGCCAACCTGTCCAAAAAAACTGTGGTGAGGTTCAAGTCACTTGACGGAGTTCGTCGTACTCTTGAGCAGAAAAAAAATGATTGGTTGTTCCGCGAAACAACTGAACCGGAAGTGTACGGCAGATTATTTGATGAAATGGCCTCTTTGGTCAATCTTGATATTGATAAACAGTCAAAAGGAACCTCCAAGGCAGAGGGGAAAACGTCATCACAAAATCTTGAAACACAAAAACCGGCTGAATCGCCGCAAAAGGCCGCCCCGGCAACCGCAGCTCCATCTGTTAAGCCGGCTGTACAAGTACCGTCACCAGAAACAGCGACGGAGACGCCTGCTTTGCTACCCAATGCACCGAACGAAATTGTTCCGGCGACAAAGAGTACCCTCTAGCCTTTTGTTTTGACATGGCAAGCGGATTTTGCGACAATCGACCGTTTTCTTGGCACCATAACAGGATAAGGTGCTTTAACGAAATTACATTACGCATCATAAGAACAGAACAAGATTTCTAACTTACTAAAAGGACGTATGTTATTATCGCCGAGTGAAATAGCCCTCCCTAGGGGCGTAAGTGATTTGCTCCCGGAAGCGGCCGCTAAAATAGGCTTCATTGAAGATCGTCTGCTGCGCGTATTTGAATTATGGGGTTTCCGGCGGGTCATAACCCCACGACTTGAATATGAAGATGTGCTTGCATCCGGAATGGGAGACGAGCTTAAAGGTAAAACCTACCGATTTGATGATCGTCAATCCGGCAGGTTACTGGCATTGCCTCCAGATGTAACTCCGCAGATCGCTCGTATTGCCGCCACACGTATGGCTGTCCTGCCGCTCCCGCACCGCATCAGCTACAGTGAACGGGTATTGCGGCAGACTGAGATCCAGGCTGGGCGCAGTCGAGAAATATTCCAGACCGGCGTTGAGCTTATCGGTCTGGACTCGCCTGAGGCAGATGCCGAAATGATTGTAATGGCGATTGAAGCAATGCAGGGTTTGGGGTTGGATAAATTCACGATCGATCTAGGTCAGGTAGAATTTTGCCAGGGAGTCTTCCAGGCTTCCGGTTTAAGTGGCGATCCCCTCCAGCAGATGCGTGAAGCGGTGTCACGAAAGGACAGTTCTGCAGTCGCATCTCTGCTCAAAGTGCATCCGGTTTCTCCTGAATCTGTATCTGAATTAAGCGCTTTGCCACGTCTGTTTGGTGGGCGGGAGGTGCTGAAAGCGGCGCAAAAAATAGTGACTAACTCACGTTCGCTCGCCGCTCTCGAAAATATGCAACAGGTTTTGGAAATCCTGGACATTCATGGCGTCGCTGATTTCCTTTCGATTGATCTGGGGGAAACGCGTGGACTTGATTATCACTCCGGAATCACCTTCGAGGGATTTGTCGCCGGGTTTGGCGAACCGGTTTGCAGTGGTGGCCGGTACGACAATCTGATTGGTCGGTACGGTTTTGATGCGCCATCCACAGGATTCACCTTTAATCTGCTCAACCTGCTTCAGACGGTTGAACGGAGGCCTGAACTGCAAGGTTGCGCCGCGACTGATTTTTTGCTGTTCAACACGGGACACGACCGACGAAATGTACTTCAGGTTGGCCGTCAGCTTCGTTCTCTGGGATACACCACTGCCCGCGACATAATCCGCCGCAACGATGCTCAATCGCTGGAATATGCAAAAAAAATGAATATCCGCTGCATGCTTGTTATTGGTGACGACAAGGAACTGTACCAGGCCGTACGCAGCCATGATGGGTGTACAATCCCGATTGAGAAGGATATGATAGCTCAACCGGGACTTATGAACTATATCGAAGAAAGCCAGGGAGAAAACTGAACATGGCAAACGTGGTTATTGTAGGCGCACAATGGGGCGATGAGGGTAAGGGTAAGGTCGTAGATATTTACACTGAATATGCTGACGATGTTGTTCGCTATCAGGGTGGCAACAATGCCGGGCACACTCTGGTGGTCGGCACCGAAAAAATAGTCCTGCACCTGATTCCTTCCGGTATTCTGCATGAGGGGAAGCGTTGCATCATCGGTAATGGTGTCGTTCTTGACCCCGAGGTATTCATCAAGGAGATCACCAAGCTCAAAGAGTCGGGTCGTATCAAGGATGATGCCTGCTTACTGTTGTCCGAATCAATGCACATTATCATGCCATACCACAAACGGATTGATATCGCACGCGAAGCACAAAGCGGCGACAAGAAAATCGGTACCACCGGTCGTGGCATCGGCCCCTGTTATGAAGACAAGATCGGTCGTCGTGGCATCCGCCTGATGGATCTGATTGACGCCGATACTTTCGCCCGCAAACTCAAAGAATTCCTGATTGAAAAGAACTTTTTGCTGGAGAAGTTTCTCGGGGAGCCGCCCTGCAGCTTTGACGAAATTTTTGCCGAGTATCAGGGGTATGCCGATGTCCTTCGCCGTTATGTCGCCGATACATCTCTGATACTCAACAACGATCTCAAGGCCGGAAAGAAGGCACTTTTTGAAGGAGCCCAAGGGACACTGCTTGATATTGATCATGGCACCTATCCCTTTGTGACCTCTTCATCGACCTGTTCAGGCGGCGCCTGTACAGGTTCCGGTGTCAGCCCGCGCGAGATCCACGAAATTATTGGTATATCCAAGGCTTATGTGACACGCGTCGGCAGCGGACCCTTCCCGACCGAACTGATTAATGCAGAGGGAGAAGAACTTCGCAGAATCGGCGCCGAGTTTGGAGCTACTACCGGTCGGCCACGTCGCTGCGGCTGGTTTGATGCCATGGTGATTCGCTATGCTGTCCGCGTGAATGGACTTACAGGCATCGCCCTGACCAAGCTCGATGTACTGTCCGAATTCGATACGATCAAGGTCTGCACCGGTTATAAGTGTGACGGAAAAACTCTGGAGACCCTGCCTGCCCAGCTGGAGCTGTTCGAAAAGTGTCAGCCGGTTTACGAAGAGCTTCCGGGCTGGAAGCAGGATATTACCGCCGCCCAGACTTTTGAAGATCTCCCTGCAAATGCCAGGGCGTATGTGCATCGTCTGGAAGAGCTTGCAGGCTGTCCGATCGTGCTTGTATCAGTCGGGCCGAGACGAGACCAGACTATTACCATCAGGAATCCTTTTGCCTGATCTGGGATAGCAGCCATTAGAATGCAAAGAGGCCGGCAATTATGCCGGCCTCTTTGCATTCTAATACAATATATACGGATCACTTTATGGCCATATTTTATTGTGCAGGTCTCTTGCTGATGACCTTCTCCGGCAGTTCAGAAAAAAGAGTGCTTCGGTATCCGACATCCTGAGCGAGCTTTATTCCCGTTCCAAGAGAAAGCTCCGTCTTCGCCATTTTAGAGGATACAAGCCTGGCAGAGCATGTCATATCACATTCGTCTACCAGCATAAGCAGCATTATCCACTCGCTCAGCTCCTCAAAACGTTCCTTGTTAAACCATTCAATGCCGTCACTTTCATGATTCAATAGATATTTTCGGCAAGTTTCAAGTTTAAAGAAATTCTGCATCTGTTTTAGCGTACTCATTGCCGGATCCAGCTTCTCCGACCGCCCCCACTGTAGCAAAGCTGATAGCAGTTCTATAGCCCTGCTACTAAAGTCAGGATCACCGTCTCGCTGCAGAAACTTCCGCAAAGTGTATTCAAGCCCTAGGCTGAAGGGGTCCAGCGAGGTTTCGCGCAGTATCAGCCATGCCATTAACAGGGATTCAGCCGCCTGATCCGAGAATCCGGCGGTCAGTCTGAGTTGGAAGGAACGTGCATCGCGCGCTGTAGTACTGTGGGCATTAAGCTGGATAAAACGGACATACCGCTCGATGGCTACGCTTTTTTTCCGGGAAATCTTCCGCTTGACTTTGCCCACAGCAGCACGCGGTTTGTCCACCGATTTTCTCCTGCGCTCATGAGCAACAGCACACTTCAAAAACAGGTCAACTGCCAGCTTTAGCTCAGTGTCAGCTGCCGCGGTGTCTCCCGCCAGCCTGTCTTCGGTGAGCAGTTCAAAGATGATGCGGAAAGCGGCATTCAACTCATCATAAAGCAACTGCTTGCGCTCCTCCTCAAGTGAACCAACACCGGAGCCGTTCAGCTGAGAATGCAGCTGCTTCCACGAGCCATCCTGATCATCGAGGATTTCCCGGAAGTCCATGAATACATGGAACTGATACTCCCCAAGCTCAATATATAGACCTTGTTCGCGAACCTCGCGGTTTGTACGGAGGTATTCGAGACCCTCTGTCTGATCACGGAAAGCCAGGTAATAACTATCTTTATCAGATATTGACAGCGCCTCTGCAATTGATGTCCGGCCAAGGTTACCGCCTTCGCCTGCAAAAAAAGCGGATTCCCTGATCCATCCGGAGGTCGTCGCATGGCAGTTATGATATAGCACAAGAGCCCGATGTTCCCCAGCCCGGTTGGAATAGGCAAACACATTCTCATTGACGCTCTCGCCGGCATGAAAATCATAAAGTACAAAGTTTTCGGATCCGGAGAATAACCAACGTCGACGCAGCAACGGGAAGATCCACATTTCATGCCCGCGCACAAGACCCTCATCCACCTGCTCGTTCCAGTAGGCCTTCTTATACTCCATGCCGTACTTTTCATGGAAGCCCTCTACCTGGCCATGGCCAAACATTGGCAAGCCTGGCATGGTGGCCAGCAGCACACAGGCACCGAAATACTTACCCTGCGAACCAAACTGTGCTACCGCTGTCTTTTCGTCCGGATTATTCATGAAATTGACAAAGCGCTTGAGGATTTCGTGATTGAATTCCAGTACGTTTTTAATGGTTGTACGGTATTTAGAGTTCTCCTCGGTCATAAGCATGTTCATAAAGGCACTATTGTAAACACGATGCATGCCGAGCGTTCTGACGAAATACCCCTCCATCATCCAGAAGGCCTCGGCCAGCAGCAGCGTGCCGGGTGCCTCAGACGCGACACGGTCAACCACCTCGCGCCAGAACTCCACCGGGAAGACAGCGTCAAACTCCTCTTTGCTCATGCCATGTTCGGCACGGGACGGAACGCCGCCGCCAAGGCCGCGCAGAGGAAACCAGAGGCGCTGATAATGCTTCTTGGCCAGGGTCATTGCGGCGTCAAAGCGAATGATCGGGAAATTACGGGCTACATGAAGGATCGTCTGGATGACAGCTTCACGCAGTTCAGGGATCAGATAATTGAGCTGGGCCGTATCGTTCCAAGGGATGCTGGTGCCATCATTCCCGTGATAAATATAGCGTGTCCTGCCGATGTTCTTGTCGTAATGTTTAAAAACCACTGCGGCGTCGCTCTTGTTCCAGTAGCCATCCTCAACTTGCAGGCAGATGTTGCTGTCGTGGGAAAGATCCTCTCCGGTGAACTGGTATGTCGGGAACGGAGAATAATCCGTCTGGACGAACCAGTCCGGGTGCTGTATCACCCAGCGGGAATAAATGCCGGTGTGATTAGGCACCATATCGCTGGCTAACCTGATGCCACGGCGGCCGGCACGCTCCCGCAAGTTTGCCAGCGCTTCCCACCCCCCCAGATCGACGGCCACTTCGTAGTCGTACAGCGAATAGGCCGAGGCAATTGCCTCCGGGTTGCCGCAGATCTGTTTGATCCGCTGTGACGCGGGTGATCGTTCCCAAAGTCCGATCAGCCAGAGCCCGGAAAAACCGCGGGAGGCCATCTTTTCGAGTTCAGAGTCCGGAATCTGATCCAGGCGGGTAATCGGATAACCATAGGTGTTGCTAAGCTGGTCGAGCCAGACATAGACCATCTTAGCCATCAGAACGACATGAGACATCCAGCTGGCATCGGAAGAAAATGCCTCATAGGCGGGATAGTCGAAACCTTGAAAGACGCCTGAATCAGACGGGGCACCGGGAGAATGACCATCGCGGCGGAACTCCAGCACAGGGGCCGGGCCCGGCTCACCACCGCCACGCTCCATTTGCTCTTCGTGGAGAATATCAAAAGCGGTTTCCACCTCATGCAGCAACTCGGGCGGGAAAACCTCCTGCCACTGCTGGCGAAGATAGGCGACCTGGCCGGCAAGTGAGCCTGGAGAAGCGTTGATCGCAGCCATCAGCGCCTCGATCAACGTAACACCTTTCCCGACAAGAAGCGGGCCGCCTTTCAGTGCGAGATCAAATGCCTTGATAATGACCGTGTAATGGGACGATGCGGCCAGGTCCCGGTCATCAACAAGTTCCCGGAAACTTTCAATTGCGGGGTTAGAGGCCGCCAGTCGTAGCAGCAGCATTTCCCGCAGCAACAGATGAGTGCGCAGAGAGTCATTCAGGCTGTCCGCAAGCCAGCGGGCCGGCTCTACACGCCCGTCTAGAATCGGAGTTGGCGGAAACAACTCAACAAAACGCCCGGCAGTTGTACTCAGGTCATCACCTGTCAGGTCAAATCCACCGGTTTTGAGTGCGTTTATCAAGAGGGAAGAGGCCGGAGCATGTGCGACTCCGTCAATCAGGTAGCGCAATACCTTCTGCAGGGATGCATACAGATTAAGTTCGCCGGCATGCACAACAGGGGAACCTGAAGAACGTGTGCTGTTCAGCTTGAGAGCCAGCTGCCGGAAAAATTGTATTTGAGGGATGCCGTGCTCTTTTATGCCGGTGGAAAGCGGGCCCAGACCGAGGGCCCGCCAGTGATGGGAGGAGATCTGTATGTCGTGTGGAAAATAGGAATCAGTGCCGCTCGGATCTGTCATGATGTTTCCAGTCGCGGAATACCGTGATGTCAAATATTGTTTGTAATCACTTCTTTTTTACATCTGTCTTGGTGCCGGCAGGAGCTGTCTTGGCAGCACTCTTTGTTTTTGTCTTTTTTGAACTTTTCTTACTCTTTTTAGCCTTTACTTTTTTACCCTTCTTTATTTTACGAGGTTCAGGGTTGAATTCGTCACGAATGTTATTAAGCAGTACTGAGGTCTCTTCCATCGCCGGATCTGCTTTCTTTGCCGCTTCAAGGGTTTCTTTCGCTTCACTCAGCCGGCCTGTTTTCATATACAGGCGCCCAAGAGCGTTAAGCGATCTTGCATTATCAGGTTTTAGCTCGATAGCTTTTTTGTATGCGCCTATTGCATCGTCATACTCTTTTTTAAAGTCATATATAAGCCCTAGCTTGTAGTGATTTATCGGATCTTCAGGACTTAGTTCAACCGCTTCTTTCAGCAGAACCGTTATTTCGTCATACTGTTTGTTTTTCACATATATCGATATGAGCGAGGTACGCGCTTCGCTGTCATCTTTATGGGCGGCCAGCGCTTTTTTATAATGTGCGAGTGCTTTCTCGCTGTCCCCTTTTTGAACATAAATGGCTGCAATTTCCCGATTGGCATCACCATCATTCGGGCTGTAGGTAAGCACAGAATTGTACGATGAAAGCGCCAGGCCGGCTTCCTTGCTTTTAGCAAAGATTCTGGCCAGTTTGAGGTGGATGTCCGGGCTTGCGGGACGCAGCTTTAAAAATTCCGAATACTGCTCTACCGCTTCCTGGAACAGTCCACGGGAAAAACGAATATCACCCAGCCGTAAATGAGCTTCTGCGTTGGCCGGGTTTACCTTGACCGCCCGTTTGTAGGCTACTACAGCTTCGTCGATCTGAGACTTCTTCTCGTACAGGATTCCCAGGTTGAGGTACACATCGCTGTTGGTACTGTTGCGATGAGACGCTTCCCGATAAGCTTCTATAGCTTCCGTATCCTTTCCGGCGGCACGGAAGATATGCCCCAGTTTTTCGTATGAAAGCGTATCTTCAGGACGCTCCTTGATGGCGGCCTTCAGGGCTTCAATCTCTTTATCGGCTGTGCTTGCAGGAGGTTGTCCTGCAGGTTTTTGCGCCAATTGTGCGGGTTTGCTTTTGCCACCAAGCAGCGAATGGTAGTCCACCAGCTTGGCATCACCCTTTTTTTCATAAACAGCTGCCAGCATCAGGTGGATATCGCGATTCTGCGGTGCAGCAATCTCTCCCCGTTTAAGCTGTTCAAATGCCTTGTCAAGCTCGCCCCGCTGCAAGTAGATCGCAGCGGTACCCACATTGGCTTTCGCAGATCCTGGATCGGCGGCCAAGGCCCTTCGGTATTCCTCCAGAGCCTTGTCAGGTTGATTTAACGCAGTATAAACTTCTGCAAGTCCGACAAAAACTGAAGCATCACCAGGCAGTTCACGCCCCGCCTCGTTGAAATGATAGGCAGCCAGAGGATACACTTTCTGCGCGGCAAAGATTTGCGCTATTGCCTTGTGGTACAGTGGATTAGATACAGACGAGAGCCCGCGTGTCAGCTCAACCGAAGCTTCATCATTCATTCCTTTAAGGGCATACAGCAACCCCAGATTTCCGTTGGCTATGGCGAAAGAAGGGGCTTTCTGCAGTGTGTGGCGATATTCTTCAATAGCACCATCAATGTTGCCGACTCGCTCCTGTTGGAGCGCATTTACAAAATGTGCGGCTGCACCGTTCGGGCACTGCTCAATAATTTTAGCTTCTGCCTGACGCATCTGAGCCTCACCGCGAATAGAGCCCAGAGTGCCCGCAATTTCAAGCGCATCTGTACAGGGATCAGAACCGAGGCCCCAGCTGAATCCGGTTAAAAGGAGTACTGCGCTCAACAGCAACAGGTATGTTTGCATGGTTTTCATAACGGTTGTTTCCTTTAGTAAGTTGTAAGTTGATTTCTGCAGAAAACAACTTACGTTAACGCACTTATCCTGTTTATTAGGGGCAACTTTGTCTGTAGTGCGGCGGGATTATACACACCATCTGGCAATATTTCAATAATTTAGGCTAAATACTTGATTAATAGCGGCAGTATGTGGATAATACATCGTTGATGATTTACTGCGCCAGCAGTATCAGAATCACTTTGTAGCATGGGGATAAGATGAACAGAGAACTTGAAGTTATGATTATGACCGCCAGCGACCTGCCGACTATTCCGGTTGTCGCAACAAAGGTCATGCAGCTTATCGAAAGCGAAAGTGCGACTGCGGAAGAGCTTGCCAGGGTAGTTGCGTCTGATCCGGCCGTTGCTGCAAGGGTTCTGAAAATATCCAACTCCTCATTCTACGGTTGCCAGCGCCAGATTCAGACGCTGTCACATGCGATCGTGGTCCTTGGTTTTGGCACTCTAAAGAGTCTGGTGGTTGCTGCATCGGTTAAACAGGTATATCAACCGTATGGCCTAACCGAAAAAATGCTTTGGGAACATTCCTTCGGTGCCGGCCTGGCGGCCCGTATAATTGCTAAAGAAACACGCCTGGTAAGTGAAGAAGAGGCTTTTCTGGGTGGACTCTTCCACGATATCGGCAAAATAATCATGAATACCATGAACAAACAACAGTTTCAGGATGTCATGCAGAGATGTTACAATGACGGTCTGAACTTTGAGGAAGCCGAGCGGCGGGTGTTTTCCTACACACATTCGGAAGTTGGTGGACTGGTTATCAAAAAATGGAATTTTCCCAGCATGCTGATGCATGCTGTTCTGAACCATCATACTTTTGATTTTGCGGAGGATGAGGATTCCTATAAGGTCAGCCTGACTTGTGTTGTTGGATTAGCCGATCAATTTTGCCACAAAGTTGGAATTGGCATCCGCGAACCGGATGACGGGTTGGATCTCCTGCAAACAGTACCTGCACAAAGGCTGGGGCTTAATGAGCAGCAAATTGACTCCATACTGGAACGTTTTATAGAGGCGTACGAAAAAGACAAGAGTTTTTTTAGCTGATAATCTACAACCACTCACCCTTTTCGTAAATTATCTTAACAGCTCTCTAAGGTACTCCAGAAGCCCCCTCTTTTTTTTGCCTGGTGAACGGTCACGGGCGTCTTGAGAAATCTCAATCAGATCGGCCTGCGGTGTCGGCGTACTTCTTTTTTTATGACCCTCTGAGAAGCTCCCCCCACTGTACTTCCCGCCTGCTGAGGTCACCTGAGTGCCGCTAATCCCTTTGACCGGATCCGTCATGACAGCTCCCCTATACACCACAATAAGATGAAAATTGATTTTATTGCGGTGAAATAGTATCATCACAGACTCATAACTTCAACGAAGGATACGCCACGTAATGATTCTCACCATTCTCACCTATCCGAACCCTGAGCTTAAAAGGAAATCCGCACCGGTAACAATTATTACCGATTCGATCCGGGAGCTTGTGCGTAATATGAGCGAAACAATGTATGCCGCCCCCGGCATCGGCTTGGCTGCACCTCAGATTGGTGTCCACCAACGCATAATTATTATCGATATTTCTGGCAAAAATGAGCCGCCAGATCTGATCGTCGCTATCAACCCGACCATTGTTCATGCAGAAGGAGAAACCTACGAAGAGGAGGGATGCCTCTCTGTGCCGGACTACGCTGCCAATGTAAGACGGCATGAGCGGATAATCGTCAAGGCAATCGACCTGGAAGGGGTTGAACGAACCTGGAAAGCGGATGATCTGCTTGCAATCGCTTTTCAGCACGAAATTGACCATCTGGATGGGATACTGTTTGTCGACCACCTGTCAACGCTCAAACGCGAACTGTTCCAGCGTAAAGCACGTAAAGCGGCCGAGGAAAAACGATGACCGGCTGGCGAATCATTTTTATGGGGACCCCTGGCTTTGCCTGTCCGACTTTGCAGGGCTTGATTGACCGCGGAGAAAATATTGTCGCGGTTGTCACCCAACCGGATCGTCCAAAGGGGCGCGGGCAGAAATTGATGCCACCACCGGTAAAGGAGTTAGCCGAAAAATACGGCATTCCGGTGTACCAGCCGCTTAAAGTGCGCAATCCTGAATTTGTAGAAATCGTTCGTGAGCTTAAGCCGGATGCTATTGTTGTTGTTGCTTTTGGCCAGATTCTACCTAAAGCGCTGCTGGATATCCCGCACCACGGTTGCATAAATGTCCATGCTTCACTGCTCCCGCGCTATCGTGGCGCGGCTCCACTCAACTGGTGCATTATCAATGGCGAGATCGAGACCGGTGTCACCACCATGCTGATGGATGTCGGTCTTGATACCGGAGATATGCTGTTAAGCCGCAGAACTCCGCTGGATGAGAACGAAGACATCGTGTCCCTGCATGATCGCATGGCTACCATGGGAGCCGGCCTTCTTGCCGAAACGCTTGACAGGATCTCTGCCGGTGACCTTGTCCCGCAACCGCAAAATGACGCCGACACATGCTATGCTCCGATGCTCAAAAAAGAAGATGGCATTATCAACTGGCATGCGGATGCCCGCACTATACACAATCTGGTACGGGGTTTGGCGGTCTGGCCAGGCGCAAGTACGGTCATCGACAATCAGGTTCTGAAAATACTTCGTACCCGTATCGGTGAAGGTTCAGGGGAGCCCGGAACGGTTCTTCAGGCGGCAAAAGGCAGTTTTGAAGTAGCCTGCCAAACCGGCAGCCTTTTCTTACAGGAACTGCAGCTCGCCGGCAAAAAGCGCCTTGACAGCGCCAGCTTCTTAGCCGGTTATCCCGTATCTGTCGGGACTACTCTGGGAGTTGGGCAGCCCGAGGTCCCGCAATTGTGACTAAAGCTACTGAAACGGCAACAGCACCTCCACGCAAACGGCTTTTTATCAGCCTGATGGGTGTCACCTGCCTGATTGTAGTCGCCGTCATCTTCCTGGCCTGGTGGATTCCCAACCGAGGCCTGGCCAATATCCACCACAATTTGCCTCACATTATCGGCATTGTCATGATGGTGCTTTCCGGTGCTGCAATACTTGGCACAGGTCTGCTGGTACTGACCACGGCACTCGGCAAGGATATCTTCCTGACACGCTTCATGCGCCTTGTAGTAATCAAGTTTTTGCTGCCGGTCATCGAATTTGTGGGAAGGTTGATGGGGCTTGACAAGGACCGTATCCGGCAATCTTTTATTGCCATGAACAACAGCCTGGTGACGTCGCAACGAATGAAGGTAAAACCGGATCGGATTCTGGTACTGCTGCCGCACTGTATTCAGCTGTCTGATTGTGAAATCAAGGTGACCGGTGACATTCATAAATGTGTGCAATGCGGGCGCTGCAGCGTCAAGGGACTTGTCGATATCGGCCGAAAGTACTCCGTAGATATTTCAGTAGCCACCGGGGGCACGCTGGCCCGCAAAGTTATTGTTGAAAAGCGACCAAAACTGGTGTTGGCGGTGGCCTGTGAGCGTGATCTGACCTCTGGCATCAAGGATTGCTACCCGCTGCCGGTTATCGGCATCCTTAACGAACGCCCCTTTGGTCCATGCTTCAACACTGTTGTTGATGTATCTAAGATTGATGAAGCGTTGAGTCAGGTACTCGAATAGTAAAATCCGCTGGTTTTTAACCGTGACGAAGCATTTAGTCGACTAAACCTCAAACAGCCGATCAAACACATCCCGGATTTTCCCCGTCATCTCCTCATAATCGCAGATCAGGGTAGCGCCAGGATTCTTTAATTTTGGATCATACCCCAGACGGCGCGCCAATTTGTTCAAATAAATTCTATTTCCAGAGAGATCATTTGCAGAATAGTCGTTGATGAGCCGCAGGCGGTTTTCAAGTTTGCGGAGAAACTTGTAACCGGTAAGGAGTGTTTGGGCGTCCCCCTCAGGCAGCAATCCGGTAGTACTGATCTCTTTGAGGGCGACCACTGTGCTAGTAGTCCGTAGTTCAGGGGAGTGGCACCCCTCTCGCAGTTGCAGATATTGGACGGCAAACTCCACGTCAACCATCCCCCCACGACCGGTTTTGATATTGTAACTGCCGTCCTTCTCCCGTGCCAATTCGTTCTCCATACGCATCCGCAGACGGTGGATTTCCTGGCGTCCTTCATCACCAATTGTCGAGCCATAAACGGTGTTGCGGATAATGTCGTGCAGTTGACCGGCCAACTTCTCATCACCCAGCACCACGCGGGCTTTGGTGAGGGCCTGCCGCTCCCAGACCTGTGATTCCTTGCGGTGGTATTCGAGAAAGGAGTCAAGCGAGGTAACCAGCGGGCCGGCATTTCCCGATGGGCGCAAACGGGTGTCGATCTTGTAAACGTACCCTTCGCGGGTCTGCATGGTCAGAATCGATATAATCTTCTGGGCCAGCTTGGCAAAATATTCGTGGTTGGAGATCTGTTTCTCGCCGTCGGTATATCCCTGGTGATCGTAGACAAAAATGATATCCAGATCCGAGTGGTAGTTTAGCTCACTTCCCCCAAGCTTCCCCATGGCAATTATCGCCATGTTTGCCTCTGCAGCAACCTCCTCACGTTGCCATGTCGGGCGTCCGAAACGCCGCAGTTCGGCAACCGCCAGCCGGAAAGCTGCCGTCAGACAGACTTCACCAAGCAGGCTGAGCTGCGCGGCAATATCTCCCTGCAACAACCTCCCATGAATATCGTTCAGGCCGATGCGCAGAAATTCCTCGTTGCGGTAGCGCCGCAAAATATTCAGATGGTCTTCGAAATAGTCACTCTGATCGAGAAGTGAATCCAACTCTTCCATCATTATTTCTTTTGTTTTGATAACAGACGAGTCACTACGGGCAACCAGGCTGTCAAGGAGCTCCGGATGACTTATCAGGATTTTGGAAAGAAATTCAGAAAGACCAAAAAGTGACACCAGCAGCTTGATCGTGGCGCGATTTTCAGCCAATAGGGCGTAATAGGATTGCTTTGTGGCGATGACGGCCATGAATCGTTCCAGATTGGTCAGCGCCAGATCCGGATCATGAGATTCGAGGAGCTCATGGATCAACAGCGGCGTGATCTTTTCCAGAACACGGCGGCTCCTTTCGGTAAGATTGCCTTTTATCGGCCCCCGCCTCAGGGAAACCATTTCATCATAGGCCCGCTCTACGTCCTCAAAATGGCGCTCCGCAAGCATATCCTTGACCAGATCGGAGTCTGCCTTGGGGTCGAGAATGAAAAGGACTTCCGGATGAACATCCTGCTCCAGCTTTTCATCTCGAGAATGAAACAAGGTGCCATAAATAAAGGAAACATTGTTCCGATGTTCTTCCAATACCTCGTTAAAACGCTGCAGTCCGCCGGCACGCAGATAGCCGCAGCGCCGCGCCAGCGCAAGCATCTCCTCCTCTTTGGCCGGCAGGTTGTGGGTCTGACGCTCCTGCACCACTTGGATCCGATGTTCAACCGAGCGGAGAAAGCGATAAGCATCTCGCAGTTTGTGGTGATCATCTTCCTTGAGTAGATTTGCCGACAGAAGCGTATCCAGTGCTTTTAGTGAGTTGCGTTCCCGCAGTTTAGGATTTTTACCGGCATAAACCAATTGCAGGGCCTGGATAAAAAATTCAATTTCACGGATCCCGCCACGACCGAGCTTCAGGTTTGTCTCCCCCTCTCTTGAACGGGCCAGCGAGGCATCTATTTTCTGTTTCATCTGTTTCATATCCTCGATCAGATTGTAATCAAGGTATTTGCGGTAAATAAAAGGCTGCAGAGTTTTAAGCAGCTGTTCGCCAAGCGCCAGAGAACCGGCAACCGGCCGTGCTTTCAGCATGGCGGTACGCTCCCAGGACTGCCCCCAGGATTCATAGTAAATTTCGGCCGAGCGGAGTGAAACAGCCATATCGCCGGACTTACCCTCAGGGCGGAGGCCAACGTCCACACGGAAAACAAAGCCATCTTCAGTCACCTGTGACAGCGCCTTACTGACCATTTCCCCCAGTTTATTAAAAAAAGCATGCAGAGAGATGACCCCTTTTTTATTCCCGGAACCGCTCTCAACGCCGGTAGTTTCGCCCCTGTCAGACTCATAGAAGTAAATGATGTCGATGTCCGAAGAAAAGTTTAGCTCCCGGCCGCCCAGCTTTCCCATGCCGATAACAGTCATCTCTGCCTCGCGAACTCCAGTTTCCTCTCCATCCAGCAGTGGAACGCCGTGGTCACGAATCAGGAAGCGACGACAGACCTGATAAGCGACCTGAAGTGTTGATGAGGCGAGGTCGGAGAGGTCATTCATCACTTCTTCCAGTGGGGCCAGCCCAATCAGATCCCTGGCTGCAATTCTCACAATTTCATGCCGTTTGAAACAGCGTAGCGCCTTTTGCAGGGAGGTTAGATCAGCGACGTCATAAGCTGCTGCCTGAACAGCATCCTGTATCTCTTCGGCGGAGCGGGAAAGATCTATACCGTTGTCCAGGAACAGCCAGCGCAGAATATCAGGGGATTTGTACATCAGATTCACCAGAAATGGTGATGAGCCGCAGAGGAGTACACATTGAGTCAGACGTTTTTTCCGTTCTGCCAGTTCGGAGAGATGTCCAGGGGGGATTACTCCGGCCAACCGTTCGAAGGCATTCAGAGCCAGGTCCGGCGAAGGGGTCATGAGAGCGTTGATGACAATACGGTGCAAGGTTTCAACAGTGAACAAATGCCGGAGCAGCAATATGTTGTCTGCGGAGCGGGCACCATACTGAAACCCGTGAGACTCAAGGAATATTGACAACTCTTGCAGTTGCACGGCGGGATCGCCAATGGCAATGATCCGCCTGAATTCCTGGGAGAATCTTTCTATATGCATGTCAGAGGCTCGCGACTTTGCGCAGTCCGCTGCGATAGTCACCGGTGACGATGCCGTTTTCGGTGATGATGGCGCTAATATACCGTGCCGGTGTGACATCGAACGACGGGTTGCGGACTCGAATCCCTTCAGGTGCGATTGCAAACCCCTTGATATGGGTCACTTCACTCGATGGGCGTTCCTCGATCGGGATCTTGCTGCCATCAGATATGGCCAGGTCAAGGGTCGAAACCGGAGCGGCGACATAGAACGGGATATTGTTCTCTTTGGCCAGTACCGCGACTGAATAGGTGCCGATCTTGTTGGCGGTGTCGCCGTTGGCGGCAATCCTGTCGGCTCCGACGACACAGCAGGTAATCTCGCCACGATTCATGAAAAATCCGGCCATGTTGTCGGAAATCAGCGTGGCCGGGATACCCTCTTTCATAAGTTCCCAAGCGGTAAGGCGAGCGCCCTGCAGCCAGGGACGGGTCTCATCGGCAAAAACCTGAATCTTCTTGCCCGCTTCATGAGCGGCGCGTATAACGCCGAGTGCGGTGCCGTATCCTGCCGTGGCGAGTCCCCCTGCGTTACAGTGAGTCAGCACTGTGGCCCCTTCCGGAATCAGCGTGGCACCCCACTTGCCGATATTTTTACAGATAGTCAGGTCTTCCTGCTCGATCCGGATCGCCTCCTTTTTCAGCACTTCACGGATGCCGTCAAGACTCTTGCTCCGGTTTGCTTCTGCCACCCGCTTCATTCGCTCCAATCCCCAAAAAAGGTTGACCGCCGTAGGCCTGGTACGCCCCAGCACATCACAGACGTTGTCAAGCTGACGAAAAAAAGATTCGTGAGTATCGGCGATAATAGATCGCGCTCCGAGCGCAACCCCCATAGCAGCCGCAACACCGATAGCCGGAGCCCCCCGGATGATCATCCCCTTGATTGCTTCAGCCACCGACTGAAAATCGGTATAGGTGTTATAGATCTCTTCGCCCGGCAGACGGGTCTGGTCGATCATTATTACGGTGTCATCCAACCATTCAATAGTACGGAAAGACATGGGGTTTGCTCCTTAAAGCCCCCCCTCTTTTACAAGGGGATGGTCTTGGTGGGGATGGTGTCAGGGTGTTATTAGTACCACGGAGCGTAGTCCAAGGCAATTTTTTCCGCCCCTTTTCACTTGCTGCTAAACAGGGCTTACTGATATACACGCGCTATGGATACATCCACACACAAAGTGAGCCTGACGGATATTTTCCTGACCTTTGCCACCATCGGCCTGACCGGTTTTGGCGGTGGCATGGCCATTGTAGCCCTGGTAGAACGGATCTGCGTTCGAGAAAAGAAGTGGATTTCATCTGAAGAGTTTCTCCACGGGTTGGCTTTCGGCCAGATTCTGGGCCCATTCTCGCTCAATGTCTGTACCTTCACCGGGCATCATCTGCGCGGTATTCGTGGCGGAATTGTAGCGGCCTTTGGTTTTATTCTCCCCTCCTTCCTGCTGGTGTCAATCCTCTCCTGGTTCTATTTTACCTATAACAAGCTGCCCCAGCTACAGGCGGCCCTCAAGGGGACAAATCCGGTGATAATCGGGCTGATCGTAGTGGTAGCCATCGATATGGGCCGCAAGCAAATCAAAGGGGTACATGGTCCCTTGATGGTTACTGCTGCGTTCTGCGCGTCGGTATTTCTCAAGCTTAATGCCGCCTGGATTCTTCTCGGAGCAGCATTCTGGTCGCTTTGCAGCAGCTATTACCGCCGGAGGCTTTCCTGATGACCTCGCTGTTTACAATAGCCTGGATCTACCTCCGTATCGGTCTGATGTTTGTCGGCGGCGGTTACGTGTTAATTCCGCTTCTTAACCATATCATGGTCGAGCAATACCGGTGGCTGACGCTCAGACAGTTTCTCGATGGTCTGGCACTATCCCAGCTGACCCCAGGGCCTCTGGCAATGCTGGCCACCTTCACCGGCTTTCGGGCTGGCGGCTTTCCAGGCGCCCTAGTGGCCACCGTGTGCATCTTTCTCCCCTGCGTAGCGCTGATGCTGCTAGTCGGGCGGAATTATGAACGCCTGAAAAAAATAGATCTCATTAGCAGCACCCTTGACGGACTGCTTCCGGCTGTAGTCGGCCTTGTCGCTGCCGCTGCGTGGAACCTGGGGATTTCATCCCTTTCCGGCCTTAAGGATTTTTTGATTCTGGCAGTAGGCTTTGCGGTTTTCAAATGGACAAAAATCAGCCCGATGTTCGTTATCCTGGGGGCTGGATTGGTTGGGTTTTTAATCAACTGAATTTTTATGTTTTTTTTTGTTTATCTGGTATGCTTTAAGTAAATCAATCCAAGGAGGTTTCACCATGCTAAGGAAACTAACCGTCCTCATCTGTCTGTTGTCTTTTGCCCCTGCAGCAGTAAATGCCCAAGGAATTGCCACTGTTGCAGCACCACCAGCTTCTATCGAGTCATCATCTGTACCATCGGCACAGCCTGCTCAAGCACTGAATCTCTCACTCCCTGCCGAAAATACAGCTGCCGTTTTGATGGCGGCAGCAGAAACATCACAAGGCGCTGCTATGGCAAGCGCTCCTGAAAACAAGAAAGAGGCGCAGCGATCTTTTAATTGGGGAAATTTTACTGAAGTTCATTTAGGAGGTTATCGGTGGGTATGGTGGGCAGGTGCTGCTGTAGCACTGATCGCAATACATGCTGGTGCAAACTGAAAAAGATACAGGCAAAGATATTAAAGACATGGCTAACCAGGGCATGGACAATGACCTGGTTAGCCGCGCCCGGCAGGTAAAATGAACAACTGTTGGACTCAAATAGCTGTGAAATCTACGGTGGACATTGGGCACACATTGATTTGAACAGGTTGGTGCTCAGGTATCGATCACCACGATCCGGGATTATTACAACAATCAATCCTGTTTCCAGTTCCGCTGCCAGTCTTATAGCACCGGCTACGGCGGCCCCGCCTGACATCCCGCAAAAAATCCCGTGTCGCGCAGCAAGCAGCCGGGCAGTTTCAAAGGCATCATCGTCTTCCACAACAAGTTTGCGGTGATAGGCATGTGGATCGTAGATGGGCGGCACTATCGCTTCCTGCATGTTTTTGAGCCCCTGGATTTTGTGCCCAAGCACAGGCTCTACAGCAACTATACGCACATCCGGCTTAATCTCCCGAAAATATTTTGCAACACCCATGACAGTGCCGCTCGTGCCGATGCCGGCCACAAAATGTGTGATGTCTCCGCCGGTCTGATGCATCATCTCCGGGGCGGTTGTTTCGTAGTGCGCCAGTACATTGTTCGGATTGGCGTACTGGTTGGGCATGTAGTAAACTCCGGGAGCGTTGTCGTAAATCTTGTGGGCCAGGCGTATCGCACCGTCAGTGGTCTCGCAGCCGGGGGAGAGTACAATCTCGGCACCGTAGGCCTCCAGCACGCTGCGCCGCTCCACACTGACGCAGGCGGGCATGACCAGCTTTATGCGATACCCTCTGGCCGCTGCAATCATAGCAAGGGCAATGCCGGTGTTGCCTGATGTCGGCTCCAGAATAATCTTGTCCGGAGTCAGTTCGCCGCTCGCCTCGGCAGCGAGGATCATCCTGCGTGCCGGGCGGTCCTTTATCGAACCGCCGGGGTTGTTCCCCTCTAGCTTTGCCATGATCCGGACACCAGTCTTATTGCAAAGAGAACTGATTTCAACAAGTGGAGTTAAACCGATTGACTCGAGAAGACTTTGACCCTTCATCTGCGCCTCGCCTATTGTGAAGTTGGAATCTGTAACATATAATCCCGCCACCCCGATACGTCAAGTAAGTAGATATATGTAATGAGGAGTAAAAATGAACTGGCGGGTTTATATTATCCTCTGCTCGGATAACACGCTCTATACCGGTATCACAACCGACATCCAACGACGCTTTATTCAGCATGCCTCGGGGCGGGGGGCCAGGTATTTTCGCGGGCGTCAACCGGTTAAGGTGATCTTTCAAGAGGATGGGCATTCTCGCAGTTCCGCCGGCAGGAGAGAAGTTGAGATCAAGAATTTGACACGTGCCGCAAAGCTAGTCCTGATTTCCTCCGGTGAAAATTAAACAGCACGATAGTTCACCGTTGCAATTGGTTCAGATAACGATATAGTTTAACCGCTAAAATACTGTATCAAGAAGGGTTTAGAGTGGCTATCATTTTGCGTAGGCACATACTTCATCTGGCAAGGACTTCTGTCAGCCATTATCTTGATTGAACCAACACAAACCGGCGATGCGGATTATTATGCGCGCCGGTTTTTTTTATTCAGCGGCAGCAGAACAACGGTTCTCAATATTTATAACGAAACGGAACAGAGTACGTTTATTGATCAGTCTTCATCGCCATGAGGGTCATAATATCCGGAGCGGTAAAATGAAAAAATATATCGTAGCTGCTATAAGCGTACTGCTCGTCATCTTGAGTAGTATCTCACTGTATGCTGCCGAACCGAGGGTCGTTCGTATCGGTGCTTTCAATTATTTCCCAGCAATTTTCAAGGATAAAGATGGTGTCGTAAAAGGATTTTACGTAGACGCACTGGCCGATATTGCACAAAGAGAAAACATCCGTTTTGAATACGTTTACGGCTCCTGGATTGAGGGACTGGAGCGGATAAAATCCGGCGAAGTCGATGTTCTTACGAGTGTGGCTTTTACGGAGGAACGTGCAAATTTTCTGGACTATACAACTACGCCGCTTCTGACGGTATGGGGGGAGCTGTACACGTCATTTAAGTCCGGGATTGTTGGTATCCGTGACGTTCAGGGTAAAAAAGTTGCTGTAATGAGGGGTGATTATAACGCACGAAATTTTATTGATTTGGTGAAAAAATTTGATATTACCTGTGAATTTGTTGAATTGCCCGGTTTTGATGAAGTTTTTAAGGCGGTAGCTTCAAAAAAAGTTGATGCCGGGGTTGTGAACAACACTTTTGGAATAGCCAAACAGGAAGAGTATGGCCTCCTTTCCACCGGTGTAGTTTTCAGCCCGTTTGATATATTCTTTGCTGTTGCCAAGGACAAAAATCAGGCTCTGCTGGCGCTTTTGGAGAACAACCTTGCAAACTGGCGTAATCAAGCCGATTCGCCGTACAACAAGGCCCGTCAGAAATGGTTGAAGCGTGACGATACGGTAAAAATCATTCCTCGCTGGATGGTCACGTTGATTGCCGTGTCTGCCATACTAGCATTCGTTGCAGTTGTTTTTGTTGTTGTACTCAAGAGACAGGTGCGCAGAAAAACCGTCTCTATTGCTGAGTCCGCAGAGCAGTATGAAGTCCTATCTGCACGCCAGAATGCAATTTTGTCGGCTGTGCCGGATATCATTATGGAGGTAGATACCAACAGGATCTATACCTGGGCCAACATCGCCGGAATACAGTTTTTTGGTGATGATGTTATCGGCAGGGAAGCTGCGTACTATTTTGAAGGAGAGCAGGAGACCTATCAGAAGACTCAACCTATATTGGATGGTTCGGTGCCAGCTCTCTATGTCGAAAGCTGGCAGCGTCGTAGGGACGGGGAGATTCGTCTGCTGGCGTGGTGGTGCAAAGCGCTTGTGGATGAGCATGGAGTTGTGATCGGTGGATTGTCTACGGCGCGGGATATTACGAAAAACAAGCGGGCGGAGGAGGAGAAAATCACACTTGTAAGCCAACTCCAGCAGGCGCAAAAGATGGAGTCGGTGGGTCGCCTGGCGGGCGGCGTGGCGCACGACTTTAACAACATGCTGACTGTCATCCTCGGCCATGCAGAACTAGGGCTAATGAAACTGGACCCTGCCAATCCGGTTATTGCCGACTTGAAGGAAATCCGTGAGACGGCAGAGCGTTCCGCCGACCTCACCCGGCAACTGCTTGCCTTTGCCCGTAAGCAGAGTGTTACACCAAAAGTAATTGACCTAAATGATACCGTGACCGGCATGATCAAAATGCTGCAGCGCTTGATCGGTGAAAGTATCAACCTAACCTGGCAGCCAGCCCCCGGCCTCTGGCCGGTCAAGATGGATCCATCGCAGATTGACCAGATACTGGCTAACCTCTGCGTCAACGCTCGTGATGCTATCGATGATACAGGCCGGATTACTATCGAAACGGAAAACAGCACAATTGACGCCAACTATTGCTCTGCCAATCCGGAAGCTACCCCCGGCGAGTATGTTCGGCTTACGGTAAGCGACGACGGTAGCGGTATGAGCAAGGAAACCCTGACTCACATATTTGAACCATTCTATACTACCAAGGAGTTGGGCATGGGAACCGGCCTCGGCCTGGCCACGGTCTATGGAGCGGCCAAACAGAATGACGGTTTCATCAGCACCTACAGCGAGCCGGGTCAGGGCACCTCCTTCTCAATCTATCTTCCTCGCCATGAGGGTCAGAATATTCAGACGCTGACGGAAAGTGTCGCGCTATCGATACCGCGTGGTCATGAGACCATTCTGCTGGTAGAGGACGAGCCCGCCATCCTGAACATAACCACCCTAATGCTGGTGAAACAGGGATATAACGTGCTGAAGGCGGGTAGCCCCGGTGAGGCGGTCCGTCTGGCTCGTGAAAATGGCGGCGAGATCCATCTGCTGATGACCGATGTGATCATGCCGGAGATGAACGGCCATGATCTGGCCATAATCCTGCTCTCCCTCTATCCGGGCATGAAACTGCTGTTCATGTCGGGATACACCGCAGATGTAATTTCTCAGCACGGCGTACTTGATGAAGGGGTACATTTTATCCAGAAACCGTTTTCGCTGACCAATATGGCGGCGATGGTGCGGGAAGTACTGGACAGTAAATGATGATTGCGGGTAGTTTGCCTGCAAAGCCAGTTAGCTGTTTCCGCTGTTTAAAGTTGGCTTTGGTAGAGTAAAATCAACCCCGGCAAATTGGATTGCCGCCGGATCAGTGGCACGAGGCGGAGAAATAGCATGTACACCGCCGCAGGCGGGGCAGCTCTGCACAAAAGTTTCTAACACAAAAGACATCCCACATCCCTGGCAATTAAGTCCCAAGCCTCCGGGCAGTGCCGACTTTGCAATTGAGCCGCCATGGGCATTAAGAACAAACTCCACTAATTCCCTGCCGGAAGCAAAAGGCCCTGCTCCCGGTGTTCGGGACGATCCGCACTCACACATAATCCATTCTCCTTGTCGTACTACAACTGTTTTTATGATATTGTCCGGAGAATAACCGATAGCGTGCCCGGTAATTATGACCTGAGTCAATTTTGGCAGAGTTATCTGTAATTTATTGCGGTCAGTCAGATAAAATCATGAAGTTCATCTGTCAACAGAAGAGGTACTGAAACATGGCGCAACCCTGGAAAACGATAGAACGCATCGCCACTGACGAAGGGGCTCTCGAGCTGCGGCAGCGCGGAGAGCGGGACTTTATTATCACCATCGGCCCACAGATTCTTATGAACAGCCTGGCAAACCGCTCCGAAGTCGTACTCGGTCAGATAGGTTGCAGCCATCTGAAGGAGATTGAAAATCCGAGGGTTTTGGTGGGAGGTCTGGGGATGGGCTTTACGCTCAAGGCAACCCTCGACTCTCTGCCTGCCACAGCCACGGTCATAGTCGCAGAACTGAATCCCACTGTCCACGAATGGTGTCGTGGGCCGCTGGCCGTTCTGACGGACAATGCTGTCAAAGATCCGCGTGTAACTGTGGAAATCTGTGACGTTGCCAGCCGAATCCGCCAGACCGCCTTGAACGGCGGAGAACAACGCTTCGATGCAATCATCCTCGATCTGTACCGCGGGCCGCACGCAAAAACACACCATAGCGATGATCCGCTCTACGGCAGTCGGGCTATCGAGAACATGTGCGCCGCCCTCAATCCATGCGGCACCGTGGCTGTGTGGGGAGAAAATTATGACGAAAGTTTCGAAAAACGCCTGCGGAGTGCCGGTTTTACGGTGACCATCGATCGTCCCGGTCGCGGTGGCCTGCGACATGCTGTGTTTCTGGCTCAGCAGAAACAATCAAAGAAGACCGGAAAACACGCTTCTTAAGAGGCCTGCTGCGATTTACGCTGGTGTGATGATTTTCCGTTATCCCCGGTTGAGAAGTGTTTTCAGTTTTACCAACTCCTCTGGATAGATGCTAAGGCAGTCATGTCCCTCGAGGAATTCGACCAATGAATTGAGAAAAATTCCGAACGAGAGTGGCACATTGGCTTTGTTGTAATAATAGTTGCCATTATTGAAGAGAACATTGATGGCAAAACCGGTATTGGGAGAATCCAGCTCGACAAGCCCCTTGATAAGCTGGTAGATCTCCTTTTCCAGTTTGCGCTGGGAGCCGTTTTCCTTCTTTGGCTTATCGTCCTTGGCAGCAGATTTCAACGTGGTCTTGATAGATGCAAGATTTACCCCGGTGCGCTTCGAAGTACACCCCAGTAAACCGTCGAATATCCTCATCATCTCCTTAACAATATTCTCCCGCGCAACCTCGGGTGAGGCATCCTCCGATATGGCTGGCATCTCTCTGTTCACAATTCGGACGGCTGTTCTGTCGGCGAGCGAATCGCCAGCCGACCTCCTCAATTTGTTTACACCTTGTCTTTCTTCCATCACGAGACACTCCTGATTACAATTTTATATATTCTCTCAGCAAAAGGATTAAACGAGAAAGACGGTTTATCCGCAGATTAACAGGATTAGCGCAGATAAAACCCTATATTACAAATAAAACAAACTTCACTCTTTGGGCTTACCGCTATAAGCCATTACTATTCCGGTTTATCTGTGTAAATCTGCGTTTATCTGCGGACAGCTGTTTTTAATAAGATTTACCTTCCGTTTTTCTACCCTGTTCCGCTTCCTTGATGGACAACGCAATCCGCTTGCGCTGCGGATCGGCTGACAGTACTTTTACTTTTACTAACTGCCCCGCCTTAACGGCGTCACTAGGGTCTTTTACATAACGGTTGGCCAGATGACTGATATGCACCAGGCCATCCTGATGAACGCCGATGTCAACAAAAGCGCCGAAAGCGGTCACATTGGTCACGACTCCCTGCAATATCATACCCTCCTTCAGATCGCTTATCTCACGGATATCATCCCGGAAGGATGCAGTCTGAAACTGGCTGCGTGGGTCACGTCCCGGTTTTTTCAGCTCTTCGATGATATCGTTCAGAGTCGGCAGGCCGACACTCTCCGAGACATAACGTTTCAGGTCGATTCTGCTGATCAATGCCTGATCAGCGACCAGTTGCGGCAGAGAAACGCCCATGTCTGCGGCCATCGCCTCCACCAGTTGATAGCGTTCAGGATGGACGGCACTGTTGTCCAGCGGATGCTTGCCATCTCTAATACGAAGGAATCCTGCCGCCTGTTCGAATGCTTTTGCCCCGAAGCGCGGTACTTTCATGAGCGCTTTGCGGGAGAGAAAAGAACCGTTTTCGTCGCGGTAGCGAGTGATGGCTTTGGCCAGAGTCGGCCCCACACCGGAAACGTACGCCAGCAGCGCCCAGGATGCAGTATTCAGATCTACACCGACATAGTTGACGCATGACTCTACAACCCCATCCAGCGACTTCTTCAATATTGTCTGACTTACATCGTGCTGATACTGTCCAACGCCGATACTCTTCGGGTCAACCTTGACCAGCTCTCCCAACGGGTCCTGAAGTCTGCGGGCGATGGAAATAGCCCCGCGTACCGTAAGATCCAGATCCGGAAACTCTTCCCGGGCAATATCCGAGGCCGAGTAGACGCTGGCTCCCGCCTCGCTGACTGATACCACCGGAAGCTGCCTCCCCGCTCCGGCAAGGGTTTCCTTGGTAAAAATTTCCATCTCGCGCCCGGCGGTGCCATTGCCGACGGCAATCATCTCGATTGCATGGGTTTCAACAAGCCGGAGCAGATCCTGCCGTGCTTGGGGAATACGCCCTTCACCAATATGTGGATAAATTGTCACATGTTCCAGAAACCGGCCGGTCTCATCCACCGCTGCCAGTTTGGAACCGGTACGAAAGCCGGGATCAATCCCCAGTACCCGCTTTCCCCCGGCAGGTGGCGCCAGCAGCAGCTCACGCAGATTTTTGGTAAAGATCTGAATGGCCGCCTCGTCAGCACGCTCCTTGCTCTCCAGACGCAGATCCACCTCGATGGATGGTGCGATCAGCCGCTTGTAGGCATCCTCGGCCACCCGCTCAAGCAACAACCTGAAGATACTGTCCCGCAGAATCATACGCGACTTCAATCCGGCCAGAATCTGCTCGGCCGGTGCGGTGATCGAGAGGTAAAGCACCTCCTCTTTTTCACCGCGCCGCATCGCCAGCATGCGGTGTGATGGCACCGCTTTGAGCGGCTCCTGAAAGTCGTAATACATCTCGAACTTGGTGACCTGCTCTTTGAAATCGGCTGCTACCCGTGAGATCATTATACCCTGTTCCTTTGTCAATCGCCGCACAGCCGCACGAGCATCGGCGTTATCTGAGAGACGTTCTGCCAGGATATGTCCGGCCCCTTCAAGCGCTGCTGACGCATCTGGCACCTCCTTGTCCGGATCAATGAACGGATGTGCCGCCTCCTCGGCAGTTCCTGCCGTCAGCTCTTGGGCAGCCATTATATCAGCCAACGGTTCCAGCCCCCGTTCCCGTGCGATCGTTGCCTTCGTACGCCGTTTTGGTTTGTACGGCAGGTACAGATCTTCTAACTCGGTTTTCTGGCGCGTGGACTCAATGCGCAGCCGCAGTTCAGAGGTCAGTTTGCCCTGCTCCTCAATGGATTTAAGTACCGTGAACTTACGCTCCTCCAGTTCACAGAAGTAGGTAAATTGTTCCTCAACAGTACGGATCTGCACCTCGTCAAGCTCACCGGTTTGCTCCTTACGGTACCTGGCTATGAAAGGTACAGTGGCCCCTTCCTGCAACAGTTCGACGGTATGCTCTACCTGGAACGGCTTGAGCCCGGTCGCTTCGATGACACAGTTGATTAACCAGCGGGTTTGTTCGTCTGTCAGCTTCATTACATCTCCATATTATGTGGGTCGGGATCATCAATAACTGCTACGGTAGACGCTCTCAAAGCGGGAACTGTCAAAAATAGTGTACCAGACCGCTCTCAATCCGTTCAAAACGGGTTAACCGCTCCGGTGGCTGTCCCGCTTCCAGGGCAATCCTTTCAGCGCCTGACAGTTCCAGCTCTGCTGCCAATGGGCGCCGCTCCAGATACAGTGATCTTCCGGTTTCCAGGGATATTTTTTCAAAAGGGAAGCGGTAGCTTGGATTCTCCAAGAGAGCGGCTTCACAATATCGTACTCCAGTTGCTGAAAGTGTTCGTAGATACCCTGGCTCCGTAACTGTCTCGCCTGGAGCAGAGAGGGCCAGGGCGGCGCGACGCCTCGCGGCAGCTTGCTGAAAGCGCCTTTTGTAGGGGAATGAACAGTAATTCACCGGCAGTGGATTCTCCAGTTCAAGCCCGAAACGGACGGATCGCAGAGCGGATAACTCTGATTCCAATACCGTGATCTTCTCGCCATGAAGAAACGTATAACCCCTCTTCGTCAACTGGCCGAAATTGTGTGGCGTCAAGCGCATCTGATGAAGATTAAGGTGTTTGACCCCGGCCCCGGTCATTTCGACCATCTTCAGTTTCAGCAACTCTTCATCTTCCGGCACCGCCGGAATTTCTACTGTCACCGTAGGGATACATCCCACCGCCAGTCGCAGCTTTTTAAGATTATAACGGACAGCGCCAAGATCAAAGCGGATTTCGTTCAGACCGGCATCCCTCAGGCGGTTGCAGAGATCTGCCGTCAGCAGGGTGCCATTGGTATAAAGCCAGAGGTGGATATTGTCGCCGCAACGCTTGCGAACAGCACTCAGGTAGGCCAGAGTAAGATCAGGGGTTATCAGCGGTTCGCCACCGCTTATGCTGACGCCGCCGAAACCCAGTGCAGTTACATAGGCGGCATAATCCTCCGGACTCGTGAAGGACAGCCCATTGGTAACCGGGGGGCCGTCATCGTCTTGCGCCGTGGGGCAATAGAAACAGCGCCCGTTACAGCGACTATTTATGAACAGACAGGACCAGTCGCCATCTCCACAGCGACGGCAACCAGGGGAGAGCCCGTTACAATCCACCTTGGTTCCGGAGTAGCCGAAGTTGGCACGCTGATCCAGCCACTGTAGCAGTTCATTTCGCTCTTTGCCGGCAACAGCCAGCTGTTTAGGAGTTGCAAATAGTAGCAGGTCATACAGGTGGCCGTACTCGCGGCGGTTGGACTCTATCAGTCGCTGCTGAATACTTTCGCTCAGACATGTCTGAACATAGGGGGACGGTGATGGTGGCAAGAGTTAATCCCCTCTGTAGGCGAAGTTTTTTAACAGATTATGCATCTGCTGTTATTGATTTGAATTCAAAGAGCGTTTCAATTCTAACCACTGTAGACTATTTACGGCACATCCGCGTAATAAATATTTTACTGGTCGACAAAAGCTCAACTTCTGATTTTAAACGCCGGCGGAAAGCATAAACACATGAGGTAAAAGGCCAGGATAGCAAGCTGTCGCAATTGTTCGTCAATTGTCTCATAAACGATGTGTAAAATGTGATTGTAAAAAAGAAATTTGGGGGGTATTATGAGACCTGTATAACTTATCTTGTCTGTGAACGGCCATTCTAAAGGGGGGTGTGTTGTGTTATCAGTCATAGCTTCAGGCATAACTCAGGCGCTTCCGCAGCCTTCAGCCGGGAAGCCAAATGCTTCCACCCAGAACGAGATGGTAGGCAGTTCTTCGACAGAGGTTGTGTCCCCTGCCAAAGAGACCAATCCGGCTTCAGCCGATACTGTCAGCATATCCTCTCAGTTGCAGCAGACGATAAATGATGTGAAAAAAGAATTCGTTAAAAAGGCTGAGACAAGCAAAGAAAACAGCAGCGAGAAAACAAGCGTGGTTATGCCTAAAGTGCAATTCGCCTATGATATGAAAGGTGACTTGAGTGTTAAGTACATGGACTCTTCTAATAATCTGATCTACCAGTCGCCTTCTGACCTTATGATACGTATGAAGGCAGAAGCTGCTTCAAGGCTGGATTCAGCCGTGGATATGAAGGTATAGAGGGGCTGTAATCAATAAACTGCCGGCTTTGCATTTATTTGAACGCTGGTTATCATAAACAAAAAGAGGAAACCAGCAGTTGGTTTCCTCTTTTTGTTTATGATAGATAAATATAAACGTTGAGACTCGTGTTACTGATTGGCGCTCAAGCCCGCATAAGCTTTTACTGCATTTTTTTGATTATCATTTTTTACAGCATCAGCTTTGTCGCGTGCCGACTGCAATGCTTGTTTTTCATCAGCTTTATTCGAAGCTTCTTTAGCTAAAGCATTCTTGTCGTCGGCCATTTTCAATGCCTGCGGTGAAATAGTAACCGTATCAGTTTGTGTCGATTTTGCAGTCTTTTGTGCATCCTGAGCAGCCTGGGGTGCAGACGATTGAAGATCTGTCTTAACTTGCGGGTTAACCTGGATAGGACTAGCCAAAACACTGTTCGGTGATAAAGACCCTATAGCCATAGTACACCTCCTCATACTTGTTCACAACCAAAGCCTACTATCGCTATTCTCTGCTTATACATAAGGTTATGCAAGATATTTATTGCAATGTGACGAGTGGCGGTAAAATTACCTTGAAATCCATGCCACTCCAAACCCCTTTACTGTTTCAGACTTCCTGTGAACGGATCAGAGCGGTCTTCAGTACCTCTCTTAACCGAGAATGATCGTATGGCTTGCTGATTAATCCGGCTATATCCTTACGGGCAATTTTTGATGTAACTACAGCATCACCAAAACCACTTGAGATAACTATTGGCAGTTCGGGGTTGATTTTTTTTAACTCACGAAACATTTCATAGCCGTCCATTATCGGCATGCCTATATCGGTTAATACCAGATTAATTTCTGCTGCGTTCTGATTATAAAGTTCCAGAGCTTCCAAGCCGTTTGCTGCCTCAATAACCGAAAATCCCATTTTATCCAGAATCGTTTTGGCTATTAATCTAACCTGTTCTTCATCCTCTACCAGAAGTATAGTGCCGCTACATTGCCATGGTTCCAAATTGGTTGTCTGCCATTGTGGGTTGTCTTCAGGGGAAACTTCGCTCTGAACAGGCAGGTATACCTTGAATGTTGTGCCTTGACCAAGCTGGGTATAAATCTGTAGTGCCCCTTCATGGGATGCAACGATGCCGAGGACCGCAGACATCCCAAGGCCTCTGCCTGTAAACTTGGTTGTATAGAATGGCTCGAATATCCGCCGTTTTGTCTCATTATTCATACCGCAGCCATTGTCAGTAACTGCCAGGCAGACATAATCGCCGGGACGAATTTCTTTGCCCTGATAATCCTTTTCAGATTGACCATCAGCTATAACGGTCTTTTCCAGCAAAACAATAATTTCTCCCTGTGCTTCGCCGATGGCCTCCGAGGCATTGATGATAAAGTTCATAACTATCTGGCTTATTTGACTGGTATCAGCTTTGACAGTAGGAACATCTGTAGAGCTCCCAAACTTGATTGCCACATTTTTAGGCAGGGATGCTTTCAGCATTCTAACCATTTCATCAACCAGAGAAAAAATGTTTACCTGGGACTGGACAATTTGTGTTTTGCCGGCATATGCCAACATCTGCCGGCATAATTCAGCAGCACGTTCAGAGGCTTGTTCTATCTTGGGGATGAAGTCCCTTGAATTATCAGAATCCATCTTTGCCAAATAGCAATTTCCAACTATGACTGACAGAATATTGTTGAAGTCATGGGCAATACCGCCTGCTAACACTCCAAGGCTTTCAAGTTTCTGAGATTGTTGGAATTGCTGCTCAAGGACCAGTTTTTCTTCCTCCGCACGTTTGCGCTCAGTGACGTCTCGCTGGATATGGACGACCTGAACAATATTCCCCTGTTCATCCTTGATAGGTGAGGTAAACACTTCAACATGACGTTTTTCACCTGAAAGCGTCAAGTGAACGTGCTGCGATGAGGCGTGATCTTCACAGGAGACTGTTTCAACAAGAGGACAGTAACCATGAGGTGGTGCACAAGGTGATAAACTGTTATGCGTTACCTCATAACATTTTTTGCCGATAATTTGTTCTATGGGGAGGTTTGTCTCTTTTAGAAAGGCTGCGTTGGCATCTAAAATCTGGTTTGATTTAGCATCTATAATGGCGATGGAGTCGGCAATGCTGTCCAGCACAACACGGTTGAAGTCGAATAAGCGTTTTAGCTCCTTTGTCCGCTCCGCGACCCTCAGCTCAAGGGACTCATTAATTAACTTGATGTTTTCCTCTGTTTTTTGTTGAGAACTGATAGTGACCTGGGAAAGATTGATGATGATATAGACGAAGATTGCACCGCCAAGGAATACAAAACTGGTCAATAGTTCAAGTGGTAAAGGTAGATTGAATAACAGAACAATATCAAAAAGAAGGTAGCCAAAGAGGAAAAAGGTCATCAGATTAAGAATGACAAGCCACTTGCTTCGGTGCTCAATGTTTACATTCCGGCAAATTCTTTTTGCCGGGAAAAACCCCCTGAAGAGGAAGGCCGCTCCGATTAGCACCAAAAATATGGAAACAGCTTTCATCTTCTATCCTTGTATGCAAAAACTAATTATCCATAAATCTTAGGGCATTTTTCCAATTATGATGCCCTTTCAAATTCTATAAATGAAGCAATGCCGATTTTATGTATATCAGACACAAGTGACTGGTTGGGGCTGTTATGTCATTCTGGGTAAGCATCGGATACCTGATTTCTGCTCAATATCCTGCTAACATTCGGATATCCTTTCAGTGAAAAAACGGCCAGATTGTTCTGTCCCAAGTATATAGAGCATACAGAAAAAACTCAACTTCAACATTTGTGCTGTTGTAGCGCCACCCGGGCGCTAGTAGGCATCCCCTCAACAGTTTGCAACTACATTAATGTCATACCCATTGCTGCGGAAGGCTCCCTTCAACGCCGCTCGTTGTTCCTTGGTCATTCCATCGAGAGAGGCCATCAGGCGTTCCTTGACCTTATTGGAGGCACAGATACCGTCTTTCAACTCTTTTTGCATCGCTTCTGGCAATTTTGAATCAGTGACGATCATATCCATATCGCCGGAGTCGCAGAGAACCCTTTTTAACTCGGGTCCGGTACTGGTGACATAAAAATGCTTGGCATTCTTATAGATCAGAAAATTATTTGAGCCGCAACCTCCAACCAGCATTGCTGAAACCACAATGGCCGCATAAATCAGCATTAGTCGCATAATGTTACCGTCCTTTCAGGTAGAACTGAATTTTACTCTTCACCTGAGGGGATGTCCAATCAATCCCCCCAAGAACCTTTTCTCGCACTACACCGTTACGGTCTACAATTAAACTGATTGGTTGTCCGAACAGGCCATAGATATCAAAGTAGACGTCATTATTGATGTCCATAAGATTGATATATTCGACCTTGAACTTGGCTACCAATTCCTGCACCGGTTTAGCAGAGGGGTCAAGGGCTATGCCTAATACTACTAATCCCTGGCCCTTGTATTCCCGTTGGAGTTCGACAAGCGAGGGGATTTCCTCCAGGCAGGGACCACAGGTGGTGGACCAGAAGTTCAGGAGCACCACTTTGCCTCGATAGCTCGACAGGCTGACCTTGTTCCCGTGAAGATCCTTGAGGGTAAAGTCCGGGGCCGGAGTATTAATTTTCACAGCAAGGGCCGGGAGTACAGCCATTCCAACCAGTAGACAGAAGCTACAGAACAGGATACCGCAGATTCGACGCATAAGATCTCCTATTTAACAGAACATGTCTCAGAATAACATTAATCAATAAATTTATGGCACAAAAAATTATTTAATTACAATATCTTATGTATATTATTTTGCGCTAAGAGGGTGCCGGCGAAGATTGCACTAAAATCTGACAGCAGGACGAACTGTTAAGTCTTTGATGTTCCCTCTTCAAAGTTAAAAGGTATGGGTTGTTAAAAACCCATACGGAACTCAGTACATTCAACAAGGGCCATGCCCATTGTTGGACACAGCCCTTGTTGTGATAAATCAGTCACTGGTATGATGGCCAGTACAGCCGGTTTTATGTTCAGAGCAAATTCCGGTTTCGTTTTACTTTAAATTGATACCGGTTTCACCTTGAACTGTAACTTGAAGCGACAAACGATCAGCGGCTACAACAGCTTCACCAAGCCTCAGATCTTTCACGGTACCTGAAAGTTCTACATGGTCAGCAAGCTGAATTCTCGTTAAAGCTGCTGATGCTTTGAGGCGAGCACTATTGAGTTGGTCAACGATCGTAGTATTTAGCTTGTCTTTAATAATATCACGTATGGTGCCGTTGAATAACCAACTGCCAACACCAACAAAAAAGCCGGCATGTCTGGTATCAAACTCGATATTGTCAAAAGAAAGAGAATTGTTTTGAGGGTTGTATACAGGCCTGGCAACCAGTGTCAGTTCGCCGTTAAAGTCTCCTGTGGCGGCTAAATCAATAACCAGTCTGCCATCTTTGCTTTTCAGACTGAAGCTACGAATTGTAATTTTTTTGTCATCACCAAATGTTTGATTAATCAGAATTGGATTCAGAGCATTTACGAGATCCGTGAAGAAAATATTTGTTGCAAGCTGGATATGGAACTGGTCATCAAAGTTTGTTAGCTGTTGGATTTGCGGCAGAGGTTTGGCCTGTGAAGATGCAGGTTTCGGCCCAATAACAATTTCCGTTGTTGTAATGAGACCAATTGACACCCGTAGCATATTATTTGTAGCAGTTAATGGACTCATGACTATCCTCTCCGGGGACAGTTTTAGCCATGCGTTGAAATTTTTATCAACCAGTACCGGTGTAAAAGCATCACGCCACAAAGGTGTTACTTTATCGCGTAGTCTTACGGTGTCATTGAGTTTATTGTCTATGACAGGAGCCAGAAGTTTCTGTACCGGCTGCGTAACGCTCTCAACAATACTTTTTGGCTTCAACTTAATCATACCAAGTCTAATAGTGTCTAGAAGTCCGTCAGAAAGCCCGGTGTAGTACAGTTCAGTTTTTAGGCGCCAATCAGGAGAGACGTTAACTTTTGCTTTGAACCGGAGGTCGGTCTTGAGTGGATTCGTAGTAAACATTCCATAGCCGAATGTTAGCTGGACAGGTATTGAAAGGTAGATAAAATCGTTTGAAGCCGTTACGGCAACAGCTCCGGCGCGTAAAATTTCAACAGAAGTTCCAAGGCCGCCTTGGCCTTTGAATAACTCCTTATTGATTGACTTGTTTAAAATATTGCCGAGATCCGTTGCTGAAACTTCGACTCTAAGATTGATTGTCGATGACTGCACCCCGTTGCCGGAAGCATCGCAGAGGGTCGAAGTAAACAGAAACGCAATTAGCAAACTGAAAAGGCAAAGAATCTGACGCATATATTGGGACTCCTCAAGCAAACCTAATGCATAAATAGTAGGCATGGTTGGATCGCTAATGCATTGTCTGATCCTATTACACGGTATCTGCTCTTGCTTAAGCGATCAAAGAAAAAAGGTCACTTCCCCGGAGGAAAATGACCTTTTTGATATTTGGCGTCCCCTACCGGATTTGAACCGGTGTCGCCGCCGTGAAAGGGCGGTGTCCTGGGCCAGGCTAGACGAAGGGGACGTATGAAACTCCCACGCTGTTCCATTTAAGGAATCAGGCCCATGAAGCGTGAAAGGATGAGTTTTATAACCAACTATTTTATTTCTGTCAATTGTTTTTTTTATTGGAGGGAGTAATTTGTCGTCCGGCATCGATTAAAGCTGGTTATACCAGCGCCTGACAACAAAGGTCTCCTTGTTCTTTGTACCGATCGGCCAGTTATTTGCCGGCTGACGTGTACGCATGATTTCAGCTATCCGCTTGGCCAATGGCGTCGTCACGACACCGCCATTGCCGGGCTTGCCGCATTCAAGGCGGCTTTCTATGGCGGTTTGCTGATCAAGCACGATAATGACATGGCCATTCCAGGCAATCAAATCAAGAGGATGGAGCATCTTAGCTATTTCTGCGGCCTGTTTTCCAGCAATTGCCAAACCCTTGCCAAACTCAATCAACTGGCTTGTGTTACGTGGGGTCCAGCCGCCGGTGGCATGATACAATAAACCTGAACAATCCAATCCAGACAGCGTAAGATTTTTTTTGTCGTCCTCCCTGATGTCTTTGTAGAACCATTCCGCAAGTTCTGGCACTCCCTTCAAAGCGTTGCCGCCCCAGACGTAATGACTTCCAGCTGAGTTACTGAGTTTCGATAAAATCACCTCGAGCGGCGGCAGCAAGGGTCTGCGCTGTGCAGGGGGGGTACGCTCCAGCTTTACAAAGCGGCTGTCTATATACAGTCGAACGTTCGGAGGGGCAGAGTATTCATCCGTTTCAACCTGGTAAATTTCAGTTGTTTCGAAGTGTCGTTTGTTGACGATTGTAAAAACGGACCCTGGCAAGGCAATGTATTCAAGTTCACGGACCTGACCGCAACGGTCGTTCTTCAGGTTTTGGCCGCTGGTCCCTCCGAAAACCGCATTGAAATTGTGGACGTTTAAAACAGGCGTCGAAGTCAGTGCCACAGCATATTCAACGGCCTCAGCCGACACTAGGCAAGAATATCCAGATAACATAATAAGAATTATTATTCGCTTCATGTATGAGGTTTTGAACGGGCCTGGCGCACCAATTCCTTTTGTGCAAAGGTCAGGCGGGGAGATGCAAGCAGGTCGCGAATAGTGGCAGAATGGAGCCCCGGCAATAAGGTTGTGAACCATATCAACGGCGTGCGTGGGTTTTTGAGAATTGCCAGGCGGATATTGGGGCGACTTTTCCAGCGGTTGTTTCGGGCTACAGCCGAGACAGCCGCTGCTGTCGCGTGTGAAGAAGCCAGAAACTGATGCAGGGAACCCTCCTTCAGATGTGGGTTGTCGAGACATGCTTCCAGGACATCTTGCAAGCCTTCCCGAAGCAGCGCATCCAAAATTGCGGCAGTTCCGCGCCGTGCCAGCGTTAACTTGTTTCCAAGCGGTTGGGTTGGTATCTGCTGGACGATCTTCCGTTCGGCGTCCAAACGTATATCCGCAGATACTCCTGGTATTTGACAAAGCTTCAACAGGTCAAAGACATATAGGAGAGGAAGCAGGGTTTGGGCGATATGAGGCGGAGTATCGGGATGGGCAACCAGAACAAATTTAACGGAATATGCATCAACTAGATGTTTGCGCGCATATATTGCGGTTATTAGAGGTCCAATTTCGCGCCGTTTTAGGAGCGTCAGTATATGTTGGCAGTCAAGGGCCGGATTGCGCAGAGCCGTTAGCAGCACGTCCTCCGCGGGGGTCTGGATGATTTTAAACAGGCGGTCCTTGTCGGCCGTAAGGGCTTCCAATAATGAATCAGCCTGATTCATGTCGATCCCTGTATTTTCAGGATTTGATGTAGTTGGCTTATTTAATGATTCCATGGAGATAGCCTGCCATTTACCGCTTTGAGTGACTATTCGCACTGTAGCACTGTGGCACATGTCGCCGCAATAATTTTCCCGCTAAGCTTATACCTTTGATTTGTCCGTGAATACGTTTGTTTTCTAGCAGTTGCGCAGCAGGGCGCTTCGTGTTACTTAACAGATATAGTGAGGGACGTAATGGCAGGGTTACCGTGACAAACATTCTGTCTGGACATGACTTGATTGATTCACTGGAAATCAGCGATGATGCGCTGGCTGAGGTCTCTCTGATCCTTAAAATGCGATGCGATTTCAGCATGTCAAGCTACAAGGATAAGTGCATGAAGAGACGTGTTGCAATAAGAATGCGCTCTTGCCGCTGTCTTGATGCAGCCGAATATTGCAATCTGTTACGGCAAAATGAACAGGAACTTGATCTACTGAAAAAAGCGCTGACTATTCATGTAAGTCATTTTTTTCGCAACCCTTCTATGTTTGAAAAGCTGCGAATTTCTGTAATCCCACACATCTTTCAAAATGCGAATACGTCACAGAATCAGATCAGGTTCTGGAGTCTCGGTTGTGCGGGCGGAGAAGAGGCCTATAGCTTGGGCATTCTTCTGCAAGAATTTTTTACCCGTGAGCTGATACATAAACCGGTAGAGATTTGTGCTGCCGATATAGATGCCGATATTTTACTGGCTGCCGCGCATGCGGAATATAACGAGGACAGGCTGAAGGAACTACCTGTTCCCCTCAGGGAGAGCTATTTTATTCCGAAGGGAGCACAGTTGCAGCTTTCATCAAAAATACGACGGATGGTCACGTTTTGCCACCAGAACATCATGGATGTCAGGTCTTTTGAGCCGTGCCAGTTGGTCTTGTGTCGAAACACACTCATTTACTTTACTCGCACGGAGCAGGAAAAAATATTGTGTGGTATTGCGCACATTTTGCCGGCGGATGGTATACTGGTTCTCGGAAAATCAGAAACATTAGTGGGAAATGCACGTGCTCTTTTTGCTGCGGTCTGCCCTGTTGAGCGGATCTATCGTCGGATCTGAAGGATTAATGATAAATACTTTTGTTCATTTTTATGTGGAGGGTAGAGCATGCGCATTCCCATAGGGCATAAATTTATTATCGGTTTTGTAGTTGTTGTTGCAGCAGTTGCTTTCAGCCCGCGATTGGTTGGGCTTCTTGGTTATTCTGAAGAAATCAGCAGCATTCTTGGCTATGTCGTCGCCCTGACGATCGGCCTGATTCTGGGATGGCTGTTTTCAAAGGGATTTACTGCCAACATAGGAAGATTGACAGATTCTGCCGAATCAATCAGCCGTGGCGACTTGACTAAAGATGTGGCTATTCGACCTTCTCGAATCCCGGATGAAAGCCATGAGCTGGCAGATCTGATAAATCTAATGCTTCAGAGCCTACGGGAACTGGTCCGCCACATAAAAAAAACATCCACTCAGCTTTCCGAATCAGCCCGCGAAATTAACTCAACCGCCCTGGAAATAAACGCTTCTACCGAAGAGGTTGCCCAGGCGATTGAGCAGATTTCACGTGGCGCGGAAACTCAGGCTGGACTTGTTGAAAGAGGGTCCAAGACTATTCGTGAAATGGCTGTTTCAATCGAGCTTGTTTCCGCGCGCGCGAGAGAAACCGCCAAGGCTGCCAGGGAGACCAGTTTGACGGCTCAGAATGGCGGGTCGCTTGCGAATGATTCCCTGGAGAGGATGAAGGAGTTTTTTGAAAAGCAGGAACTGATAGGCCAGCAATTTGATACATTTAATAGCAAGCTCCAGAAAGTCGGTAAAGTTGCCGATTGCATCGGGGATATTGCTAGGCAGACCAATTTGCTTGCGCTTAATGCTTCAATTGAGGCAGCAAGGGCCGGTGAATACGGCAAAGGATTTGCCGTGGTTGCTGAAGAGGTTCGTAAGCTCGCAGATGGCTCTTCGCAGTCGGCCGCAGACATCAACGACATGATTGGGAGCCTGCGTGAAGAGAGCCGTAAGGTGCATGAAGCTATTATAGAGAGTTCCCGCAGCATAAAAGAGGGCAAGAAAAATATCGATATTACCGCCAGCGCCTTTCAGGAGATACTCAAGACCGTTCTTGATACCGAGCGTAAAGCTTCAAGCATTGCCGATCTGTCTCTTATGCAGAAAGAGGGCTCAGACAAGATGGTAACGGCTGTTGATGAAATTGCGCGACTGGCAGATGATAACGCAGCATCAACGGAGCAGGTTTCTGCAGCAACTGAAGAACAGCTTGCAGCCATGCAGGATATGGCTCTTGCAACTAAAGAGCTTGCCAATCTAGCTGAAGAGTTGATGACTGTGGTGGAACATTTTCAGGTAGATCACAAATAATGTGCCGGCCATGACCCAACACAACAGAAAATTCCTGGTTTTTTCAATTCAGGGTTCACTCTTTGCGCTCGACCTGAGCCAGGTTTCCGAAGTGGGAGACAAGCGGCCACAGCTGTGGCCTATTCCGTTAGCGCCAGCCTGCTATCGTGGGGCCATGAATTACCATGGGGACATCGTCGCTGTAATGGACCTGGCCAACTTTCTGGGGATGTGCGGGCACAGCCGGTGTGAGAAAATAATCATACTTCATCAGGACGTTGCCTCACTTGCTTTTCTAATTGATACTGTAGTCAGAATTATTCCCGAGGAGGATGCATCAATCTCACTTTGTTCCACTCCTGAAAGTGAGTTTACGGCAGCAAAGCTGGGTCTGATTGATGGCGAAGCTATTCTGCTTGACCTTGGCTTGCTTGTTCAAAAAGCAGAGATTGGTATGCATAAAAATCAGTAGGGATTAAAAAAATATTGACTGCATATAAAAAACTCTTGACTCCTAAAATAATGTGCGTATATTCCTAGGTCGATTTAGAAACCATGCGCGTAGCGTTCAAATGGTAAATACACAAACGAAAGAGGTAACAAACATGAAAAAGCTGATCTCCCTGACACTCGTACTGGCACTCGCAACTGTATTCGCAGCTGGTTGCAAGAAAAAAGAAGAAGCTCCTGCTCCTGCTCCTGCTGTTGAGGCACCTGCAGCACAGAAGCCAATGTCTTCTGCAACTGCTGCTCCTGCAGCTGCTCCTGCAGCTCCTGCAGAAGCTCCTAAGAAGTAATTGCTTTCCCCTCGGGGAGTGCAAAAAAGCCTGCGAGGTTTACTCCTCGCAGGCTTTTTTTATTTTGATTGGAGTCATTATGCATGAGATGTCCATAACTCAGGGAATTATTGGCCTCTGCCTTGAGCATGCCGGCCTTCGCCGCGTCCTCTCGCTTGATGTAGAAATCGGGGAGTTGAGTAGCGTAGTGCCGGAAGCGATTGAATTCTGTTTTGAGGCGTGTAGCCGGGAAACCCTGCTGGAAGGGGCTGTGCTGAATATAATTCGGGTTCCTGGCATGGGTCAGTGCCTGGAATGTGGGCAGGAAACACCGCTAACGGAGCTATACGGCTCATGCGGGTACTGTGGCAGCCAAAGGGTTGTCATTGTGTCCGGAGAGGAACTCCGGGTGCGGGAGATTGAAGTTGAAGATTGAAAAAGGGCACTGCAGAAGCAGCACCCTTTTTTTGAAGCCCTAATTAATTTACAGTTTAATTATTCTCGTCTGTTGCAGGATGGAACTGTTCCCAATGCTCCGGTGAACGCCACAAGCCGGACAGGATTAGCTGGCGAAGGTGCAGGAACTCTTTCGGCAGCCGATCGTACATCTTGACAAACAGTTCCTCATGGGAAACTATTTCCTCCTTCCATACATCACGATCAACCGACATCAGCTCATAAAACTGCTCGCGACTGACGCTGTCAAGGCCGGTCCAATCCAGATCTTCATACTTTGGCATCCAGCCAAGCGGGCTTTCTACCGCAGCGGCATTACCATTGACCCGTTGCACGATCCATTTCAGAATACGCATGTTCTCACCATAACCAGGCCAGAGGAAATTGCCGACAGCGTCTTTGCGGAACCAGTTGACGCTGAAGATGCGTGGTGGAACCGGAGTCGTGCGGCCAACCTGCAGCCAATGTGCGAAATAATCGGCAACGTGATAGCCACAGAAAGGCAGCATAGCAAACGGGTCACGACGTACTGTCCCAACAGCGCCTGTTGCTGCAGCTGTTGTTTCTGAGCCCATTGTGGCAGCCAGATAGACACCAAAACTCCAGTTAAAGGATTGATAAACTAATGGGATTACGTTGTTGCGGCGGCCACCAAAAATGAAGGCGGCCATTGGCACACCCTTCGGGTTTTCCCATTCAGGATCAATTGACGGACATTGGCTGGCTGGCGAGGTAAAACGTGAGTTGGGGTGCGCTGCATTCCTGCCGCAATCAGGTGTCCATTTGTTCCCCTGCCAATCAGTCAGCACTGGCGGCTTGACATCGGTCATCCCTTCCCACCAGACATCACCATCCGGGGTCAACGCTACGTTGGTAAAAATAGAGTTGGCAGCACAGGAAGCCATAGCATTCGGGTTCGTCTTGTCAGAGGTTCCGGGAGCAACACCAAAGAAGCCGTATTCCGGATTGATTGCATACAAGCGGCCATCCTGGCCAGGCTTGATCCAGGCAATGTCATCTCCGACAGTCGTGATCTTCCAGCCGCTCTCGTTAAAACTATCTGGCGGTACCAGCATCGCCAGGTTGGTCTTGCCGCAGGCGCTGGGAAAAGCAGCACCAAGGTAGGTTTTCTCACCTTCCGGTGATTCAATTCCCAAGATCAACATGTGTTCGGCCAGCCAACCCTCATCCTTTGCTATCTTGGAGGCGATACGCAGCGCCAGACATTTTTTTCCGAGTAGAGCATTGCCGCCATAGCCGCTACCATATGACCATATCGAGCGCTCTTCGGGGAAGTGGACGATATATTTTTCCTTATTACAGGGCCATGGCACGTCTTTCTGTCCAGATTCAAGCGGGGCTCCAACCGAATGCAGACAGGGAACGAATTCGCCGTTGCCAAGTACGTCGAGCACTGCCGTTCCCATACGGGTCATGATGCGCATATTGACGGCAACATAGGGGGAGTCAGTAATTTCAACGCCTATTTTTGCAATCGGTGAGCCAAGCGGCCCCATGCTGAATGGGACAATATACATGGTACGACCGCGCATGCACCCCTTGAAAAGCTTATGCAGAGTTTCCTTCATCTCTTTTGGGGCCATCCAGTTGTTGGTCGGGCCGGCATCCTGCTTGGATATACTGCAGATGAACGTGCGATCTTCAACTCGCGCCACATCGCCCGGATCAGAACAAGCCAGATAACTATTCGGACGCTTCTCCTGATTCAGCTTTTTGAAAGTGCCGCTCTCTACCAACTGCTTACAGAGCGCATCATACTCCTCCTGCGAACCACTGCACCAATGGATTGCTTCGGGTTGACACAATGCCGCGACTTCCTCTACCCACTTAGTCAGTTGCTCGTTCTTGCCTTGGTTACTCATGCCGCCTCCCCAATTGAGGTATTAAAATTTAGTTTTGATTAAATAGCATACCGATAGCTAAAAAAAAAGGACTTATATGGACTGTATACAAAATTCTTTTTATCGGCGATGATTGGGGTTTAGCGGCAGGAACTATTGATTTATTAATATAAAACTGGAAAAGTGCATTTTAGGGACAATGAAACCGGATACCTTGTCAAGGAAATCCGGTTTCATTGGTTTGTGCAGAAGAAGGTTTTATTGTTTGATCTCAGCGCAGCAGAGCTTCAGCCATAACCTCGGCTACGTCACGTACCTTGACGTTATCAGCTTTAACGTCTTTCAGTCCGTCTTCAAACATAGTCAGACAGTAGGGACAGGCAACACAGATCGTATCCGGCTTTTGCTCGAGTGCCTCGTTGACACGAGTCAGATTGATCCGCTCACCGACATGCTCTTCCATCCACATCCTGCCGCCGCCGGCGCCGCAACAGAAAGCGTTGTTCCTGCTGCGCTCCATTTCTGACGGAGCCGTACTGGTTGCAGCCTTTATCACTTCTCGTGGAGCATCATAGACATCGTTATGTCGCCCCAGATAACAGGAATCATGGAAAACGGTTGCTCCCATTTCCTGCGTTGGTTTGTCGAGAACGAGTTTCCCCTCTTGAAGCAGATCACGCAGCAGTTCGCTGTGGTGGATAACTTCCAGCTCAAGACCGTACTGGCGATAATCGTTTTTCAGGGTCGTAAAACAGTGCGGGCATTGGGTTATTACTTTTTTAACGCCGCGCTCGATGAACATTGCGACATTTTCCTTGGCCATCTTATCGAAGACATATTCATTACCTAATCTACGGACGCTGTCGCCGCAGCATTTTTCATCTTTGCCGAGAATGCCCCACGAGATGCCGGCCTTGTCCAGCAGTTGAGCCATTGCCACGCTGACATGCTTGTTGCGCGAATCAAATGAACCGGCACAGCCGACATAGAAAAGGTATTCCGTTGTATTCTTGTCAAATGGCTTAATGTCCAACTGGCTGCACCACTTGGTCCGCTCTGACGGCGCAATTCCCCATGGGTTACTGCGTCCCTCCATATTTTCAAACAGGTTCAGCAACTCTTCGGGAAATTTCGCCTCACTTTCGACAAGATGACGCCGTAGCTGGACGATTTTAGGCATATGTTCAATGAGTACCGGACAGGCTTCCATACAGGCCCCGCAAGTTGTGCAGGACCAGATTGACTCCTCGGAGACACTCCCCTCTCCCTTATCACCAATCAGCGGAGCCTGGGGAGTTCCGCCCTTCTTAAGCGCAGCTCCATTCTCCAGCAGGTTAATCTTTATGTCATGTATTACGGCGCGTGGATTGAGAGGTTTGCCGGTAATGCTGGCCGGACAGACGTTCTGGCAGCGACCACACTCCGTACAGGAAAAGGAATCCAGCAGATCTTTCCAGCTGTAGCGATCAACCTGGCCAACGCCAAACGTATTTCCGACTTTAAATTCTTCTCTCGGCTGAGTATTCGGTTTTTCCAGACGGTGGAAAAAACAGTTCGGGATAGCGGTCAGGATATGCATATGTTTACTGTTCGGCAGATAGCAGATAAATGCCATCAGTGCAAGTGCATGGGCCCACCAGGCAACAGTATGTATTGTTCCCAGATGCATCTGCGGAAGCACTCCGGCTATCTGTGCCGATATCGGCATGATCCTTTGCGCTGTGGAAATGAATGAAGCCGGGTCCGCCCCGGATTTGAACATGTATGCTGCCAGTTCGGTGGCATTAAGGCCAAAGGAGGCGAGCATTAGTGTTGCGATCAGCCCCAGAATAAAAAAGGCTTCCAAAGTTCGCGCTTCTGGATAGGGAGGAGAAAAGATTCGCCTCACAGCTGCCACAGTTACCGCGATCAAGGCCAGTAATAATGCGATGTCGATCATGAAGGCGAGCGGGACATAAAGTTCAAATGGAAGCTTGACCAGTTTGAAAGTATTGGGGAAAAGCCCGTTCAGAACGAATTCCGTGTTTGCCACAATCAAAATCAGAAAAGACCAGAAGATGATGAAATGGTTGAAACCGAACGGCTTTGAGACTACTCGCTTCTGGCCAAATGCATAGCGCAGCATGTCGCCAACACGTGTCCCGATGTTATTGAGACGATCTTCCGGCTGCCCAAGTGAAATAAGACTGAGGCGCTTCCAGCACCCCCAGGCAAACACGGCAAGGGATGCGATCAGTAGGGGGGCAAATATGGACGGATTTGGTGTCATGTATAAACCTCGGAAAGGGGTCAAGGCAAGGGTCAAGAGTCAAAAACATGAAGTCCTTTGCTCTTACTTGCCCCTTGCCCCCTGACCCTGTTTTTTAAGTTCTCTTATCTTTGCTGTAATCGCCGGGATGACCTGAAACAGGTCACCTACAATACCGTATGTGGCGACTTCAAAGATCGGGGCGTTGCTGTCGCGGTTGATGGCTATCACCATGTCGGAATCCTGCATGCCGACCAGGTGCTGGATAGCACCGGAAATTCCGCAGGCAATGTATATTTTAGGACGCACGGTCTTGCCGGTCTGGCCGACTTGACGGTCACCAGCCATCCATCCGGCGTCAACAGCACTGCGGGAAGCACCCACAACACCACCAATCTCATCGGCCAGTTCCTGTAGTATGGCAAAATTCTCCGGGGCCATCATGCCGCGTCCACCGGAGATTATAAATTCGGCACCGGTTATATCGACCGCTCCCTTGCTGTGGGAATCGCGGATGATTTCGATTACCTTGGTGAGTACACTATCTTCGGGGACCGTAAAGGGGGCGCGGACAATAACCCCATCTGCTCCCTCTTGCCGCTCCGGCATATGCATAACATTAGGTCTAACGGTTGACATCTGCGGGCGATATTTATCGCACATGATTGTTGCCATAATATTCCCGCCAAAAGCCGGACGGGTCTGCATCAGGTTGCGTTTGTCATCGATGGCAAGGCCTGTGCAGTCGGCGGTCAGACCGGTTGCGACACGGGTTGCAATTGCGCCGGCCAGATCGCGTCCCATACCGGTGGCCCCCATAAGGATGACCTCCGGCTTGTATCTCTCGATCAGGTGGCAGCACCCCTCAACATAAGCTTCGGTGCGATAGTGGTAATAAACCGGGGCATCAAGCAGATAGGCCTTGGTTGCTCCGTAGGAAAAGGCCTCATGGCAAAGATGCTCGACGTTCTCCCCGATTACAAGCGCACAAAGTTCTACGCCCAAACTCCTGGCAAGATCGGCTCCGATGCCCAGAAGTTCCCAGGAGACCTTGGCCGGTTCACCTTCTGTCTGTTCAACAAAAACCCAGACGCCACGATATTCTGCCAATCTTTTGGCAATGGCGGCAGCTTCCGGGTCAATTTCTTCTTCAACCGGCACGGCTAAAGCGGCAAGCTCGGCAAGTATCTGCTGTTCCTCGGCTGTAAAGAACATCTCAATGGCCGCTGAAGGACAAATCTTAACGCATTTCAGGCAGCCGATGCATTTGGCTGTTTCAATAATCGGCTCACCGCTATCGGTCATCTCAATGCAATTAACCGGGCAGGAACTCTGGCAGCGGGCACCACAGGCGATGCACTTTCCGTCAAGCAGGCGGGCAACGCCGCGCGGTCTTTTTGGTTTTGGTTTTATTTCACTCATAGTGGTAGCATATCCTTCGCCATCAGTTTATCTATCAGCAGCGCAGCAGCCCCGGCCGGATCGGCGTAGCCATCACCCAACATTTCTCCTTTGTCGCGTTCCGGAGAAAATATTTTTGATACCCAGGTAGGCGAGCCCTTCAAGCCAATTTTCTGCTCATCCAGCTGCAGGGTTTTATTGTCCCAGACTTCGACAACGGCTTCAGCAGCAGCCAACCGCATCTGTACCTTTGGATAGCGCGGCCGGTTAAGTTCGCGCACAACTGTCAGCATAGCCGGCAGCGGGGCCTCAACAATTTCATGGCGTCCTTCCAGCTTACGGCTGACGCGAATTTTTTTAGCCGTAAGATCCAGACTGACAATTTTGTCCACCAGTGTCAGCTGACTATAATCAAGGCGGCTGGCGATGCCGGGGCCGGTCTGGGCAGTGTCACCGTCAATAGTCTGTTTGCCGCAGAGAACCAGCGCGACCTCGTCAACTTCCGTATGCAGCTTGGCTATCGCTGCGGCCAGAACGTTGCTGGTTGCAAGGGTGTCAGCGCCGCCGAACACACGATCAGAAAGCAGAATGGCATGATCAACACCCAGCGCCAGCGCTTTCTTCAATGTTCCCTCTGTGTTAGGAGGTCCCATCGAAATGGCGGCAACCTTGCAGCCAAAACGATCTTTAAGGCGCAAAGCCTCCTCCAGAGCATGGGTATCGTATGGGTTGACTATGAAGGGGATGCCTTCACGAACCAAAGTGTTGGTGACAGGATCAATCTGAACCTGGGTCGTGTCCGGTACCTGTTTGATGCAGACAACTATCAGCATGAATCCCTCTCCTGCATGGCTATTTAATGCGCTGAAATGCTCTGATTGCTATATATTGGTGAATATTTGCCAATACTAGATGATAAGCCGACGTGTCGTCTCTTACCCCAAATCTGTGACAAGTTGCAAGATATTATACTTTAACAAAAGTTATTTAGTCTGATGAAAATTGAGGCACGGTGCTATTAATTTGAGCATAATGCCACTGAATTCAGATATGGACAACAAAAAGAGGCCCACCCGATGATGCCGGGTGGGCCTCTTTGCCTCACATTTAAACATATATCAAATCAATAATTATGGCAGTTCGCTGTTTCCCATCAGGTAGCGGTCGCATTCACGGGCGGCTCCGCGTCCTTCGTTGATGGCCCATACTATTAGGCTCTGACCACGACGACAATCCCCTGCAGTAAATATGCCGGGAATGTTGGTGCTGTACTTTTCAAGCTCAGCTTTGATGTTGCTGCGCGAATCACACTCCAGGCCAAAGGAGTCTATCAAGGAACGCTCAGGGCCAAGGAATCCCATCGCCAGAAGCACCAGTTGGGCTGGGCGTACCTTTTCAGTGCCGGGCACAGGCTGTGGAATAAACTGCCCTTTTTCATTCTTTTGCCAGGTGACTTCAACAGTATGAACAGCCTTGAGTTCGCCTTCTTCATCACCCTCGAACCTTGTTGCGGTAGTCAGGTAGACTCGTGGGTCGTCGCCGAATTTTGCTGCCGCCTCTTCCTGCCCGTAATCCACCTTATGGGTCTTTGGCCACTCCGGCCAAGGATTGTCGGCAGCTCGCTGATCAGGAGAACGAGGCATTATTTCCAACTGGCTGACACTGCTGCAGCCATGGCGAAGAGATGTGCCGACACAGTCTGTTCCGGTATCGCCGCCGCCGATGATAATAACGTCCTTCCCTTTGGCAGAGATAAAATCTTCATTGCCGGTCAGCAGGGCTTTGGTGTTAGCGGTAAGGAAATCCATGGCAAAATGGATTCCTTTCAGGGCACGACCGTCGATCGGCAGATCGCGCGGCAGTGTGGCGCCGGTCGTTACAACGACGGCATCGAATTCACTGTGCAACTTAGCAGCCGGAAATTCACTCCCACCTACGTCGGCATTGCAGACAAAAGTGATACCTTCCTCTTCCATCAGCTTGATGCGCCGCAGCACAACCTGGCGCTTATCAAGTTTCATGTTTGGAATGCCGTACATCAGCAGGCCGCCCGGCAGGTCAGCACGTTCAAAAACCGTCACACTATGGCCGGCCTTGTTGAGCTGAGCGGCAGCGGAGAGGCCGGCGGGGCCTGAGCCGACGACAGCAACTTTTTTGCCGGTGCGGATTGCCGGGGGTGTTGGAACAATCCACCCCTCATCAAAACCGCGCTCAATAATACTGACCTCAATATTTTTGATCGTAACGGCCGGGTCAATACTGGCCAATGTACAGGAACCTTCGCATGGTGCCGGACAGACTCGTCCTGTAAACTCAGGAAAGTTGTTGGTTTTTAGAAGTCGGTCCAGCGCCTGATGCCAGAGATTGCGATAGACCAGATCATTCCACTCCGGAATCAGGTTGTTAATCGGGCAACCGCTGGCCATACCGCTGATCAGCATTCCACTGTGACAGAACGGTACGCCGCAATCCATGCAGCGAGCGCCCTGGGTGCGCAGATCCTCATCCGGCATATGCAGATGAAACTCATTCCAGTCGTTAATTCGCTCTAAAGGTGCCCGGTCAGCCGGCACTTCGCGCTTATATTCCATGAATCCTGTTGGTTTTCCCATGATTGTTTTCCTGTCAAGTTGCTTTGTAAAATTGATGGGTGCTTGTCTTAAGCCTTAGTGTCCGCTCTGGGCATTCTCTTCAAATGCTGCGGCCAGCGCATCATCGCCGCTGAGACCCGCCGCCTTTGCCCGCTCAAGCGCCTGCAGCACGCGCTTGTAGTCGCTCGGCATGACCTTTACAAACCGCGGCAAAATGTTCTGCCAATTAATGAGTGTCATTGTTGCAAGAGAGCTCCCTGTGCATGCGGCATGTTTTTCAATCATCCCTTTAAGAAGAGCTGCATCTTGATCATCCAGCGGCTCAAGGCTGGCCATTTCCGTGTTACAGCGGGAGGCAAAATCGCCCTGTTCGTCGAGAACATAGGCCACGCCACCACTCATGCCTGCTGCAAAATTGCGCCCGGTTCGTCCCAGTATAACTACCGTTCCGCCGGTCATATATTCACAGCCATGATCGCCAACCCCTTCAACAACAGCATTGACTCCGGAGTTGCGCACGCAAAACCGTTCGCCGGCCATGCCACGAATATAAGCGGTGCCGCTTGTAGCCCCATAAAAGGCAACATTTCCGGCGATAATGTTTTCTTCAGCCTTGAAGATTGACCCCTCTGGCGGGTAAACAACAATAGTACCGCCGCTCAGCCCTTTGCCCAGATAGTCATTTGCATCACCGGACAGTTTCATGGTTATACCGCAAGGTATAAACGCTCCGAAACTCTGCCCTGCAGAACCATTAAAGGTGAGGCAAACCGTATCGTCAGGCAGCCCCTTGGCACCATGGTGGCGGGTGATTTCATTGCCGATGATGGTTCCAACGACTCGATTTACATTGGTAATAGGCAGCTCTGCGCTGACCTTTTCACCCCGTTCAATAGCCGGCTGGCAGATGTCCAGTAATCTGGTGATATCAATAGATTTTTCCAGGCCGTGATCCTGGCTTTCGGTGCAATACCGCCCGACATTAAGCCCGACTTTAGGCTGGTGAAGTATGTTGGAGAAGTCGAGTCCCTGTGTTTTCCAATGATCAATGGCCTTGTTCGCCTCAAGCACATCACAGCGACCGACCATTTCGTTCAGGGTACGGAAACCGAGTTGCGCCATGATCTCACGCAATTCCTGAGCAACGAAACGCATGAAGTTGACGACATACTCCGGCTTGCCGCTGAAATTCTTGCGCAGCTCAGGATCCTGAGTCGCCACGCCGGTTGGGCAGGTGTTGCTGTGGCAGACACGCATCATAACGCATCCCAGGGTCACGAGCGGGGCGGTGGCAAAACCGAACTCTTCGGCACCCAGCAGTGCGGCAATGGCTACATCGCGGCCGGTCTTCAGCTGACCGTCCGCTTCGATGATTATCCGGCTGCGCAGATTGTTCAGCAACAGGGTCTGGTGGGTTTCGGCCAAGCCGAGTTCCCAGGGAAGACCGGCATGTTTGATGCTGGAAATCGGCGATGCTCCGGTACCTCCATCATAACCGCTGATCAGGACGACATCTGCATGAGCCTTGGCAACACCGGCAGCAATCGTACCGACACCAACTTCTGACACCAGCTTGACGCTGATACGGGCGCGGCGGTTGGCATTTTTCAGATCGTGGATCAGTTCGGCTAAATCCTCGATGGAGTAGATATCATGGTGCGGCGGCGGTGATACGAGCCCAACTCCAGGTGTGGTATGGCGGGTTTTGGCGATCCATGGATAAACCTTGTGGCCGGGGAGTTCTCCCCCTTCTCCAGGCTTGGCCCCTTGAGCCATCTTGATCTGCAATTCACCGGCATTGGTCAGGTAATCACTGGTAACACCGAAACGTCCGGAAGCAACCTGCTTGATGTTACTGTTCTTAGAATCGCCCTCTTCGTTGGTCCAGGTAAAGCGTTCGGGATCCTCCCCCCCCTCGCCGGTATTGGAGCGTCCGCCGATGCGGTTCATGGCGATTGCCAGCGTTTCATGCGCTTCCTTGCTGATAGAACCGTAGGACATGGCACCGGTCTTGAACCGCTTCATGATTGTTTCTACCGGCTCAACCTCGTCAAGAGGAACAGAAGGCATATTTTCCTTAAACCCGAGCAGGCCGCGCAGGGTATAGTGGCGTGTATTCTGCTCATCAATTAATGAAGAGAACGTTTTGAACTCACTGTAATCGTCAGTGCGGGTCGCTTTCTGGAGCGAAGTGATAGTCAGGGGGTTATACTGATGTTCCTCCCCGTCCTTGCGCCATTGATAAACACCGCCAGCGGCAAGAGTGGCCTCCGGGGCTACCCGTTCCGGATAGGCTTTTGCGTGCCGGGACATCAGTTCGGCGGCAATTCCGTCGATATCGATCCCTCCGATACGTGATGGTGTCCAGGTAAAATAGCGGTCGATGACGGAGCTGTGCAGGCCTACCGCCTCGAATATCTGGGCGCCACGGTAACTCTGGACGGTGGATATCCCCATTTTTGCCATAGTTTTAACGACGCCCTTGATTGACGCCTTAATGAAGTTTTTGACAGCCTTTTTGTGGTCGAGATCCGGCAGCATCCCCTGAAGAATCATGTCATCCAGGGATTCAAAAGCAAGATAGGGGTTGATGGCATTGACACCGTAACCGAGCAGCACTGCAAAGTGATGTACTTCACGCGGTTCACCCGACTCCAGAACCAGTGACACCAGTGTGCGGGTACCGCTGTTGACCAGATGGTGGTGTAGGCCGGAAATAGCCAATAGTGCTGGAATAGCTGCGTTATTTTTATCTACCCCGCGGTCGGAGAGGATCAGTATATTGTTTCCGGCCTCAACCGCAACATCGGCAGCCGCAAAAAGTGCTTCCAGCCCCCGCTCCATTCCAGCGGCACCACGGGTTACCGGGAAAAGAAGCGGCAAAGTTGCCGCCTTGAACCCCGGTCTGTCAATCTGACGCAGCTTTTCCAGCTCCTGATTGCAGAGCAATGGAGTTTGAAGTTTGATCCTGCGGGCGTTTATTGCTGTCGGCTCCAGCAGATTCCCCTCAGAACCGAGCAGCGTGATGGTTGAAGTGACAATCTCCTCGCGGATCGGGTCGATAGGCGGGTTGGTTACTTGAGCAAACAGCTGTTTGAAATAATTGTACAGCAGCTGGGAATGATCGGAAAGCACCGCCAGCGGAGTATCTGTGCCCATGGAACCCAGTGGCTGGATGCCGTCACGAGCCATCGGCCCAAGGACGACCCGCTGATCTTCGTAAGTGTAGCCGAAAGCCTGCTGGCGCTGAGTCAAAGTGCTTTGTTCTGGGAGAGGCATGTCAGATGCGTACGGCAGATCTTCCAGCAGGATATAGTTGTCTTTAAGCCACTTGCCATAAGGGTTAGCGGCCACCAGCTCCTGTTTGATCTCTTTGTCCGGGATAATACGCCCCTGCTCCGTATCAACGAGGAACATCTGACCAGGCTGGAGTCGACCCTTCCGCAGTATGCGCTCCGGCTCGATCTGCAGAACTCCGGCTTCGGAGGCCATGATGACAAGATCGTCATTGGTTATGTAATAACGTGAAGGTCGCAGCCCGTTACGGTCCAAAACCGCACCGATACTGCGGCCATCGGTGAAGGCAATTGCCGCCGGACCATCCCACGGTGCTATCAGGCAGGAGTGGTATTCATAAAAAGCCCGTTTCTCTTCGCTCATCTCAGTGTGGTTTTCCCACGGTTCCGGCACCATCATCATAATAGCATGCGGCAGGGAACGGCCACTCATTACAAGCAGCTCCAGGCAATTGTCAAACATGCCGGAATCGGAACCATTGGTGTTGATAATCGGTAGAATCTTCTTGATATCATCGCCGAACAGTTCGCTTGTAATATGGTTCTGGCGGGCGTTCATCCAGTTAACATTTCCGCGCAGGGTGTTAATCTCGCCGTTATGGGCCAGGAAGTGGTAAGGGTGGGCGCGGTCCCAGCTTGGGAAAGTATTGGTGGAGAAGCGGGAGTGCACAAGAGCAATTGCACTTTCCAAGGCTGGATCGCATAGTTCAGGATAATATTTGTCTACCTGCACCGGCATAAGCATGCCTTTGTAGATCATGGTCCGGGTGGAGAGGCTGCAGACATACCAGTGATCGTCAACCCCGGCACGCCGGATCTCGTTGGTCGCCCGTTGGTTTATTATATAGAGTTTGCGTTCAAATGCCTGTTCGTCGATGCAGTCAAGCGGCCTCTTGAGGAACAGTTGCCGTACCATCGGCTCCCCTTCCCAGGCGGTATTCCCCAGTGAGGAGTTATCGGTCGGTACATTGCGCCAGCCTAGAAGTTCAACCCCTTCCTCTACAAGTATCTTTTCCAGTATATGCCTGGCTGCATTGCGCTCAGTCGCCTTAGGTGAGGTAAAGACCATGCCGGCGCCATAATGAAATGGCTCTGGCAGTTCAATGCCAAGCGGAGCGCATGCCGAACGCAGAAAGCTGTCCGGCATCTGCATGAGAATACCTGCGCCGTCTCCTGTATTGGCTTCGCAACCACAGGCACCGCGATGATCAAGATTTACAAGAACCTCGAGTGCCTGCCGGACAATCTCGTGGGACTTCTTCCCTTTTATGTTAACGACAAAGCCGATGCCGCAGGCGTCATGCTCGAATTGAGGATCGTAAAGGCCTTGTTTTGCTGGGGGTCGGTTGTTTTTCATTGTAGTAACCTTTGTCTGTATTTCTGAGTATCGATGTTACGCAATGAGCGTAATCTGTTTGCCTAGCAGGTAACGTGCCATTCTGGATAAACCGGAGTGCAGCAATATAATTTAATCAGCGTATTGGTTAGTTATGTATTTCTACTTTGTTCCACTCAAGCAAGGCCAGTATATGCAACTCTACTTTAATGAGTGCTTTAAAAACACTGATGAGCAATAATGAGTACAATTGTGTGCTGGCGCTAACTTTGGTCTGGAAACGGCACGCATTGCATAACGACTCAATCAGGGTAGTGACTACTCTGATGTGTTTGAAAATAACTCAATATTTTACGGCAACGGGTCAGTTGTTGCCTGCTGAAAGTACAAATGTCAACCATAACTGCCTGATATTTGGGCTGTAGCCTCTTTTGTGTGCTAAACCATTCACGGGTGGCATGTAATCTGCTTGCTAATTATGCAACTATGATTGCTGTTTGCATTAATTATTTGCACGCATGCATATATTTTACTCAGTCGGAGGCGACAATGGGACAGGTAGACGAAAAAATTGAAGGCATGTACCAGGAAGTTCTAAAACGCAACCCGGGCGAAACAGAGTTTCATCAGGCGGTTCTGGAAGTACTGGAATCCCTCGGACCGGTCGTAGCCAAGCATCCGGAGTTTCTCGAACGTAAAATCATCCAGCGCATATGTGAGCCGGAGCGTCAGATCATCTTCCGGGTGCCTTGGCAGAACGACAAGGGAGAAGTCCAGATCAATCGCGGCTTCCGGGTAGAATTCAACAGCGCCCTCGGCCCCTATAAAGGCGGCCTCCGTTTTCACCCTTCCGTTTATCTGGGAATCATAAAGTTTCTCGGTTTTGAACAGTGCTTCAAAAACTCATTGACCGGTCTGCCAATTGGCGGCGGCAAAGGTGGCTCCGACTTCGACCCCAAAGGTAAATCCGATGACGAAGTCATGCGTTTCTGCCAGAGCTTTATGACAGAACTTTATCGCCATATCGGTGAGCACACAGACGTTCCAGCTGGCGACATCGGCGTTGGCGGTCGCGAGATCGGCTATATGTTCGGTCAGTACAAGCGCATCACAAACCGTTATGAGCCGGGCGTTCTGACCGGAAAAGGACTCACTTGGGGCGGATCTCTGGTCCGCACCGAAGCAACCGGCTATGGCGCAACCTTCTTTGTCAACGAGATGCTGAAAGCACGCAAGGACTCTTTCGACGGCAAAATATGCACAGTATCAGGTTCCGGCAACGTTGCCATCTACACCATTGAAAAAATTCACCAGCTGGGCGGCAAATGCGTAGCATGTTCCGACTCCAACGGCGTGATCTACGACGAAAAAGGACTTGATCTCGACCTGATCAAGCAGCTCAAAGAAGTAGAGCGTCGTCGTATCCAGGATTACACCGCGACTCACAAACATGCCAAATATATTGCCAAAGGCAACATCTGGGACATTCCATGCCAGGTTGCCATGCCATCAGCAACCCAGAATGAAATCAACGGCAAGGATGCTGCAACCCTGGTTAAAAACGGCTGTATCGCTGTCGGTGAAGGCGCAAATATGCCGACTACACCTGAAGGTGTCAAGGTGTTCCTCGATGCCAAGATTGCTTATGGACCAGGCAAGGCTGCCAATGCCGGCGGTGTTGCTACATCAGCCCTTGAAATGCAGCAGAATGCCGGCCGCGATTCCTGGACTTTTGAATACACAGAGAAAAAGCTGGAAGATATCATGATAAACATCCATAGCAACTGCTACGAAACAGCAGAAGAATTTGGCGCACCGGGTAATTATGTCCTTGGCGCAAACATATGCGGCTTTATCAAGATTGCCAATGCCATGGTTGCTCACGGTTTGGTCTAATCTTCCGCAAGCAAGTATAGCATACTAAAAAAGCCCGGCAAGTTGCCGGGCTTTTTTAGTAGAATCTGTGCAGATACTTTCCATGGACTTCAGCCGTATCACAATAAACCGGATTTCCTTTCCACTTGACGATGCCGGCGTGAGCGGCTACAACAACCTGATGGATCTTCTCAAACACCTGAACCCCCCACAAAAAGAAGCTGTACTGCATGGTGAAGGGCCCCTTCTGATTCTGGCCGGAGCCGGTTCCGGAAAAACCCGCGTCATTACCAACCGTATCGCCTACCTGATCCGCGAACGGGGGGTACGCCCCTGGAATATCATCGCGGTAACCTTTACGAACAAGGCTGCACGAGAGATGGCCGAGCGTGTCGGCAAACTTCTTGGTGGCGGTGATTTGCCTCTTATCTCAACTTTCCATGCCGCCTGTGGGCGCATATTGCGCCGTGACATCCACCATATCGGTTTCCAATCTTCATTTGCAATTTATGACGACCGTGACAGCGATCGACTGCTTAAGGACGTCATCAATGAAATGGATCTTGATGAAAAGCGTTTTGCGGTCAAAGCGGTATCCTCACGTATTGATGACTTCAAAAACCGGGGCCTCTTTCCGGAGGATATTGGCTCAATCCCCCCTGGCGATGTTTACAACCAGAAAATTGTAGAGATTTACGCTGTTTACCAGGAGCGTCTTAAAAAATGCAACGCCCTCGACTTCGGCGATATGATGATCCAGGCCGTGCGCCTTCTTACCCACTTCCCAGAAGTCTGCAGCTTTTACCGGGAACGTTTTCAGTGGCTGCTGGTGGACGAATACCAGGATACCAACCCGGTACAGTACAACCTGATCCGCTTACTGGCGGGGGAGCGAAAAAACCTCTGCGTGGTGGGTGACGATGACCAGTCGATATACTCCTGGCGCGGTGCTGATATCCGGAATATCCTCGAATTCGAAAAAGACTTTCCCGGCGTAAAGATAATTAGGCTGGAACAGAACTACCGCTCTACCTCCACCATCCTGGCGGCGGCCGGAGAAGTGGTTAAACAGAATTTTGGCCGTAAGGGGAAAACGCTCTGGACCGAAAATCCTGCCGGCGAGAAAATCCGTTACGAGCGGGTCGAGTCGGACCGTGAAGAGGCCCGCTTTGTCAGCCGTGAAATAGGACGGTTGAGAAACAGCGGTATGCCGCTGGAGGAAGTGGCGGTTTTCTACCGCACCAATGCCCAGTCCCGTCTGATCGAGGAAGCGCTGGTTGGCAGTGCACTCCCTTACCACATCGTCGGCGGCGTCCGCTTTTACTCCCGCATGGAGGTTAAGGACATCCTCGCCTATCTGCGGGTACTGGATAACCCTGCCGACGAAGTATCGCTGAAACGGATCATCAACGTCCCGGCGAGGGGGATCGGCAACACAACGGTAGACAAAATTTCAGTAGAGGCCTTAAGGCAAGGGAGCAGCTATTATGATGCCTTGCAGGACGCTACTCGTGATGGGCTCCTAAGTACCGGGCCGCGAGGTAAGGTCGCCTCTTTTATCGCGCTTCTGGAAGACCTCCGTGAAACCTCAGCCAGCAGCAGCCTTGCAGAGTTGGCCAGGTCGGTCATGCAGCGTAGTGGATATCTGGATCGGCTGAAGAGTAGCCGTGACGAAGATGATGCCGAGCGGTTGGAGAACCTGGAGCAGCTTCTGGCTGCGATCGAAGAATTCAGCGAGAAAAACCCGGATGCAGGGCTGTCCGAATTTCTGGAGCAGGTTTCACTGGTTTCCGACCTTGAACAGGGAGAGGTCGGCCAGCCATCCGTGACATTAATGACACTGCATGCAGCCAAGGGGCTGGAATTCAAAGCGGTATTCATGATCGGTATGGAGGAGCGGCTTTTTCCGCATGTCCGATCTCTGGACGACCTGGACGGTATGGAGGAGGAACGCCGCCTCTGCTACGTTGGCATGACACGCGCCCGCGAAAGGCTCTACCTGCTGAACGCCCGAAGAAGATACCTGTTCGGGCAGGAACAGTGCAACCCGCCGTCGCGTTTCCTGAAGGACATTCCGCCGGAATTACTGGATGATGGCAATCAGGGTCAAGGGTCATGGGCCAAGAGTCAGGATTTCAAAAATTCAGTATCAAGTTTGTCCCTTGACCATTGTCCCTTGTCCCCGGCTTCACACAACCTGTCAGCCATTGCCGGTGCTTTTCTCGATGATATTGAAACCATCCCCGAACCTTCAGAGGAAAGCGATGGAGTTTATATCGGCATGAAAGTGCGCCACGGCAAGTTTGGGGTTGGTACGGTCAGGAAAATCGAGGGTGAGGATGACGGGCAAAAGGTGGTTGTCTGGTTTAACTCCGTCGGCCCGAAAAAGCTTATGCTCCGTTTTGCCGGACTGGAGCGGGCCTGACGCTTTTAAAAATGCTTAACCTCTTAGGTCACTCATAGCGTAGCGCCTCAATCGGGTCCAGTTGCGCCGCTTTTCTTGCCGGGAAATAGCCGAAGACAAGCCCTGTTGCAGTGGAGAAGGCAAAAGCGACTGCGACAATAGGGGCATTAAAGATAAACGGCACGTTCAGAAGCGATGCGAGCACTACAGAGCTGACCAGCGCCAGCACAATTCCGACAACTCCGCCCAATGAAGAGAGTACCGCTGCTTCCACAAGAAACTGCATCAACACTTCCCGCTCAAATGCTCCGATAGCCAGGCGGATGCCGATCTCACGGGTCCGTTCGGTCACAGACACCAGCATGATATTCATGATGCCGATACCACCAACCAGCAGGCTGACCGCCGCCACAGCACTCAATAGCGCCGTTAACACCTTGGTGGTGGAGGTGAGCATAGAAGTGATCTCTTTCATATCCATGACATTAAAGTTGTTCTCGTCGCCGGCGGAAAGATGCCGCCGTTCACGCATCAAGCGTTCGATATCCTGCTGTACTCTCGTCGTCGATACGCCATCACGTACCGAAACCTGAATGAGATTAATGTCCTGATTACCGGCAATACGGCGTTGGAAAGCGCGCAGCGGTATAACAACGACATCGTCCTGATCCGAACCCATGGAGGATTGCCCTTTTGATTCCAGCAGGCCGATCACCTGGCAAGAGATGTTTTGCAAGCGGATGTTGGCGCCAACCGGATTCTTGCTGCCGAACAGCTTGGTGCGGACCGTGCTGCCGATGACACAGGTCGCAGCCCCCGAGCGGAGTTCGCTGTCGGTAAAAAGCCGCCCCCCCTTGACCTTCCAATTGCGGGCATCAAAATATGCGTTCGTGCTGCTGGTAATCTGTGTTGACCAATTGGCATTTCCGTAGATGACTGACATCGATTTGGAAGCCATGGGCGCCACCGCCACCAGTTGCGGAATATCGCGGCGCAGAGTCTCGGCATCGTCCAGCGTAAATGGCGCCGCACCGACATTCTGTCCCGGCCCCATCCTTTTGCCCGGGCTGACAACCAGCAGGTTGCTTCCCAGGCTGGCGATCTGCTGGGTCACCTGGGCGGTGGCGCCACCTCCAAGTGTAACCATGACGATGACGGCAGCAACGCCGATTACAATCCCGAGAATTGTGAGGATTGAGCGGAGTACATTGCGCCGTATTTCTCTCAGGGCCAATATCAGAGCATTCCAGAACATCACTGCACCCCCCCGTTGCCAGCCGCATGTTCTTCTGTATCATGTTCTGGCATTACCAGGCCATCGCGAAAATGAATCGTGCGCCTGGCGTAGATCGCCATCTCCGCCTCATGCGTGACCATAACAACAGTGATCCCCTGTTCCTGATTGAGCTTCGTCAGGATTTCCATGATCTCCCGACTGCGGGTAGTATCCAGGCTGCCGGTGGGTTCATCGGCAAACAGCACGGCAGGTTGGGTGACAATAGCCCGGGCAATGGCGACCCGTTGCTGCTGACCGCCGGACAATTCTCCCGGGGTGTGATCTTCCCACCCTGCAAGCCCGACGGATGCAAGTGCCTCCCGCGCTTTCCGGTGGCGGACCGCAATAGGCTCACCGCGGTACACAAGCGGCAACTCAACATTTTCCAGCGCCGTGGTACGGTTGAGCAGGTTGAATCCCTGAAACACGAAGCCGAGATATTGTCTTCGTAACAGGGCACGTTGGTCGCGACTGAGGCTACCGACTTCCACCCCTATGAATCGATAGCTGCCGACGGTCGGAGTATCAAGACAGCCGAGTATATTCATGGCGGTGCTCTTGCCGGAACCGGAGGGCCCCATAACGGCAACAAATTCGCCGGATTCGATGCGTAGATCCACACCGCGTAGCGCCTGCATAGCCGCCGTTCCCTTGCCGTAAGTTTTGGTTACTCCACTCAGCTCGATCAACGGCTTGCTGTCTGTTGCGACCGCTTTGTTCATGGCTATTTTTTTACCTCAGCCAGATCCACTACAACCGGCATACCGGGCTCTAACGTGTCTGCCTTCACTTCAGTTTTGACACCATCGGTCATTCCCGTCGTTACGGTGATCTTCTGTAGCTGCCCGGTTGTCAAGGTCCATATATGTTGCTGTTTGTCCGTGGCACTCTCCTGCGGCTTGGGGGCGGAGCTGGGGGGGCGCGGCATCAGTTTGCCAATCAGACTGCCGCTTGACTGTTTGACCACCGGTGCTGCGGGAGGTGAAAAACGTAATGCCGTATTGGGCACAAGCATGGCGTTATCCACCTTTTGCACGGTGATACCTGCCGTCCCGGTCATGCCGGGCCGCAGCAGCAGGTCCGCATTGTTAACTTTGAGAACCGTTGTATAGGTGACGACACCGGCCACGGTTTTGGAACCGAAGCGCACCTGGCTGACGACTGCCGGGAATGTTCGGTCAGGATAGGCGGAAACGGTAAAAGTGGCATTCTGACCCGGCTGCACTTTTCCGACATCGGCCTCATCCACGTCAACCTGCAGCTCCATCTTAGTCAAGTCCTCCGCCAGCGTAAACAGCACCGATGTCTGGAGCGAGGCGGCCACTGTCTGGCCCGGTTCTACAGCCCGTTTCAGGACAATTCCGTTAATGGGCGAACGGAGAACGGATTTGGAAAGATCTATTCGCTGTGCTTCAAGAGAGGCTTCCGCCTGTATCACGGTCGCTTTTGTGTTTGCTTCATCGGCAATAGCGCGTTCAAGCGTAGCTCTCGCCGATTCCATCTCGGATTTTGACGGCACTTTACCGCCGCTGGCCTCCTGTACCTGTACCAAGCGTGCAAGTTTTGCCTTTGCTTCACTCACGGTCGCATGGGCTTGCAGCACCTTGGCGCGGGCAGCTTCAAGCGAAGCAACTGTCTGTTTGACCAGCGCCTCCTGCTTTGCCGTGTCTATCCGGCCCAGTACCTGCCCACGTTTGATCCGGTCGTTGTAATTGACTTCAACCGTCTTGAAAGTGCCTGAAATTTCGCTCCCCACATCCACCTGGTTGTTAGGCTGGAGCGTGCCGGTGGCGGAGACCGTAATGGTTAAGCTACCGCGACTGACCTCCTGGGTCTGGTAACTTACCTGGCTGTCTGCAGCCCGCTTTTTCCAGACCAGCAGTGCGACGATCGCCACCAGCAGCAACGCTGCGCCCCGGAGCAGATAAGGCTTCAAGCGAACAGACAGGGTCGTCTGCCGGTCAAGTCCCAGGGTTTGGGTGATATCGTTGGCTGGAACCTTCGGTTCCGCTTTTGTTGAATCTGTCATCATTTTACTCCTGCTGAAGCGGATGGTGGCGCGGTACGTTCGGCAGTGTGGCTCCAGCCTCCGCCCAGGGCTTTATAAAGCCGCGCCAGGTTGGATGTGACGGCAGCATCGCTCACGATCAGTTGATCTTGAAGGGAAAGGAGCGAACGCTGGGTATCAAGCACCGTAATAAAATCAACCAGACCGGAGGCATACTGGCTGCGTGCGAGTCCTTCCGCGTTCTGTGCCGACTTTACCGCATCCTTTAACCTGCTTTTTCGATTCAGTTCCTCGGTGTATGCCACCAACCCGTTTTCCACGTCACGCAGCGCCCCCTGCACGGCGGATTGATAGCTGATCAATGCCTGTTCCTGAAGTGCATTTTGTATTTCAACCTTTTGTTTGAGACGACCGCCATCAAAGATCGTGGCAGCCGTGTTGGCGGCAAGAGAGTACATAAAAGCTCCGGAGTTAAGCAGATTGCCGAGTGATACCGCCTGTAAGCCAAGGGTGCCGGAGAGGGTTAAATCGGGATAGCGTGCCGCTTCGGCCTCGCCGACCTGTGCGGTTGCCGCCGCCAGTTGACGTTCGGCTCTGCGGATATCCGGGCGCTGACGCAGGGTTTCAGCGGGGACACCGATAGCCACCTCGGCAGGAACCACCGGAATCGGCGTTTTTATCTGCAATTCCTTCAAAGTGTCACCACTCCGCCCCAGTAGAAGGGCAAGGTTGTTTTTCGACTGTTCCAGGTTACTGATAAGTGCCGGAAGTTGGGCGCGGGTCTGCTCCAGGTTCAGTCGGGCCTGTTCAACATCCAGCTGGTTGACGAGACCGGCCTGAAAGCGCCACCCGGCAATCTGCTCTGTTTCCGCCAGGCTGGCGATGGTAGCAGCGGTGCTGTCAATTTGTGCCTGATACGAGCGGATGCCGATGTAGGCCAGTACTACTTCAGCCAGCAGGCTTACCTGAACATCACGTATATTCTCCAGAGAAGCCTCAGCGGTAGCTGAAGTGGCTTCCAGAGCACGACGTCTGCCGCCGAACAGATCTAACTCCCAACTGGCGTCAAGCTGGGCGGAATAGGTGTCAGTCGTTCGGCTTACTCCTGCTCCCGTTTCCTCACTGGTTCGACTACGACCGGCGCCGACACCGGCCTTTACCGTGGGCATACGGTCAGCTTCTGAAGCTCCACGCCGTGCACGGGATTCCCGCAACCGTGCACCTGCGAGCTTCAGATCAAGGTTGTTTTCTGCTGCCTCTTCAATCAGATGTGAGAGCAGCGGGTCACCAAGGATCTGCCACCACTGGGCAAGCTGAGCTGATTCACTTTCACTATTTTTCAGGCCACCTGATATTTCGCTATGCCATGCTGGCGGGGTTTCCATAACAGGTGCGCGGTAATCTGGTCCGACTACGCAGCCGGACAGAAAGACCAGAAAGATGCTGCCGAATATGCCGACTGAATATGGTGAAGTCGTCATTATATCTCCAGGCTAAACGTTTCAAAAACACGCATACATACAATACAAAGCCGCTGATCACTTCTCTGAGATTAGCGGCTTTCCAAATATTATTTCTTCTGCAAAGTTAGTATAATCTGCTTACACACGAGTACCTTAATTCAACTACGCCATAGTATCAATAGAACCGAATGGAGCATCTGCATAGCCGTCGATGGAATTTGCGGTCAAATCCATTGTCTGGCCAAAATCATCTTTACCGTTAAATGTAAACACAAGATGCATTGGATCAATCATTGCGTTGCCGTTGCTATTCTGCTGGAGCCTGAAATTTACGGTAGCCTCTCCAGTGGTAGAATCATACGTTACTGATTCAGGTGTCTGCGGTATATAGGCATCGGTGCTGGATACCGGCCTTGAATAGTTGTAGTAGCCAGACTTATAGTTGTCTCCGCGTGAGATTGACCAGTTTGCTATATTGATGACGGAACTGTAGTCCATATTTTTACTAAATTGAATTACAGTCGTTACTATTTTTGAACTATTAGGGGTCAGCAGCGAGGTGTCAGAAAGCCAGATTGGAGTGTCCGGCCCAAAATTTGAGGTATGAAACGTGGTCCGGCTATCAGTGTCGTCAATACTGACTATTTGGGGTTTGGTTATGGCAGATAACTGTGAAGCGAGGTTATAATCAGAACTATTTAGGATTGTCTGCTGTTCCTGCACTCCTTCAGTATAGTTCAAACCATTATATGCAACGCCGAGCTCATAGTTTGCGTCAGGGAAATCTGGTTTAAGCTGAACGGATGTTTGGAGAGCTATCGCAGCGTCCATGTAGTTTTCTTGAGCATTATAGACTGCTCCCAAAGCATAATATACGTTGCCATCCTTAGGTGCCAGAGTTTTTGCCTTTTGAAGCTGAGTCAAGGCTTCATCTAGTCTGCCTTGAGAAAGATACTGCTGCCCTAATGTGTAAACCGGAAGTGCATCTTTCGGAGCCAACTTTGCTGCGGCTTTAAATTGTTTTTCAGATTGGTCGTACTGTTTTGCCTGTAAAAAGGCATTGCCCAAACTGATGGTTGCTTCTTCCAAAGTGGGAGCGCTTGAAGATGCATCTTTCGTGGTTTGACTGGATTGGATACGAACCAGTTGCTTGTAAGCTTTAATGGCATCGTCGTTTTTGCCTTGTGAAAGGTAGATTTTACCCAAATAATTATAAGCTGTAGTATTATTGGGATCAAAGGCTGCTGCCGTTTTGAAGGCTTTAATTGCTTTATCATAATTTCCATCACTCAGAGCTGATGATGCAGATGCAATCGCATATTGAGCGTTCTGGGCACGAGTGGACTCCGCACTTTGGCTCGCTGCCGCGAGACCCAACGTATCAGAAGTGCTGGCACTAAGCCAATCGCTACCCATGGAAGAATTTTCGTTCATTCTTTGTGTCGTTATTATACGTCATCTCGGTAGTGGGTACATAATTAGCCGCCATAGCTTCGCGTATATACTTGATCATCTCTTCCAACGAACCAAAAGGTTCTAGTGCATCAGTCTGTTCTTCGAGAATCATCTTTGCCAGTTCCTCCGGCTCATAATATTTCACGGTTTTTGTGGGTTTTCCGCTATGTCGCGTGGCAAACGCTTTCTTGGCATCGTCAAGATTTCTTGATTCCATGGCGGTCTCCAGACTGTCAAAATTCTGTGTCATTTGTTCCATGGGGTTACTGCTAGTTGTTTTATCGATGAAATAGCTGAAATTGGCATGTCGTGATTCCTTTTGATATATTGCTCCCATGAGAAGCAGGCTGTGACGACACTTGGTGGCGTCATCTTTGACAGCGATTATGTAGATTTTAATAGAGATTAGTTGAATGCGTCAGTCGGTCGGCATTCATTCAGGCGCCCTCAAAGAGGTCCAGCCTGCTTTCATGGTTTGTCAATATCCGGCAGATGTTACCCGTACACGGCAGAAGATGAGAATGTTGCCGATGTTGAACTCTGGGCAAAACTGTTCATGCTTGCCTGCATATAACTTTTTATTGCAGCGGCAAAGACTGTCGAGTCCTTGGCTGTTGAAGTGCTGGTGGCTGATACGGAAGAAGAGCTATCTGTCGTCCCCTGTGCATCACTCTGTTTGCCGGTTTTGGCAAGTGCTGCCGCCAATTCGCTTTTACTGACGCTGCCATCCTGGTTGGTATCCATGGCGTCAAAGATTTTTTTGGCGGCGGAACTTTCTGCTGAAGTGCTCAATGACGAAGAGCTGCTGTCAGACGAACTGCTATCATTATTTGTAAACGCAGCTAACAACTCATTGGCACTGACAGTCCCGTCTTTATTTGTGTCCAGGGCGTCAAAAACCGTATTGCTGGATGTGCTTTCAGATGACGATGAACTGCTGTCCTCCTGAGGAGGGGGTGGCGGAGGCGGCCCTTGAGCTTTCCGCTGTTGACCAGCCTTGTCAACGGCGGCATCGGATTCACTCTTGCTGATAGAGCCGTCCTGATTCGTATCCAGAGCATCGAATATTTTAGCGATGTCTGAACTGCTCTGGTTGGAGTCGGCCATCAAAGTCGTCAATTCATCATTACTGATACTGCCATCCCCGTTCTGGTCAGCTCTGTTGAAAACCTTGTCCTTCATGTCCGAGGATGAGACCGGTTCTGCTTTCCGGCTCTGCATCTGCTGGGCCATCTTGGCAATTCCGGCATCTGACTCAAGCCTGCTGATGGCGCTGTCATTATCGGTATCCAGGTTCTTGAATATTTCGTCAACGCTTGGTCCACCCTGCGCACCATTCGCCTGCTGGGTCTGCTGGTACGCATTAATTTCTGTTTTGTCGATCTTGTTGTCGCTGTTGCTATCGACCGCCTTGAACATCTCTTCCTGCATCTTCTTCAGTGCGGCTGCAGATAATCCGCCTGTGCTGCTGCCTATTGAACTTACCATGTTGTGTACTCCTTTCTTTTATGGCGCCTGAAAACACGCTGCAATCGGGATGCGTCCGTTCGCGCGACTCAATTGAATATTCCCAGTTTCCGTATCCGTTTATTTCTGATGCCCGACTCCTTTCTCGATAGATTTGGTCCCGCCTATTGTATCACCCCCCTTCGCTTAATATTCTCAGGTTACTGCTTAACAACAGAATGTGCAGGAAATGTGGAAGAAATGAGGAAATATGAATGCCTGTCCGAAAGGGGGTGTCTCTGATGCGTAAACCTGTGATAAAAATAATGCGACACAGGAGGCGAGGTCATGAAAATAGGTGTTGCTCACAAGTTGTTTTTGGTCATCCTCACGGCGGCAGGCCTTGCCGTGGTCAGTTCTGCCCTGATCATGCAATGGAGCCTTAGTAGAGGTTTTCTCAAGTTTATCAATGCGATGGAGAAAACAGGGATATCCCGGCTGGCTGCCGAACTTGAAAAGAACTATGGCACAGAGCAGAGCTGGGAGTTCCTCCACCGAGATCCGGCACGGTGGCGTCAGCTGGTTGCCGCTTCTTTGCTCGAAGCGCCACCGCCACCATCAGAAGAGAAAATGCCTGACGTCTCACCTCCAGAACTGTTTGATGGAGATAAACCCAGGCCGTTGCCGCCGCATATGGCACGGCACTTCAATCAGCGCCTCTTTCTGCTCGATGCCGGCAGAAGGCCGCTTGTAGATCATGGGAAAGTCTCCGTTGACAACGTGGTGACACCATTATTATCCCATGGCAAAGTAGTGGGATACCTGGGGCTGCTGCCGCGCACAAATATAGCCGATGCACCGCATCAACGTTTTTTGCGCGAACAGAAATCAACGTTTGCATTGGTCGCGGGAGTCGTGGTCCTTCTGTCAGCTCTGCTCTCTCTGCTGCTTGCCAAGCGTCTTGTGCGACCGCTCGGTGAATTGGCCGAGGCGACCCACCAACTGGCGGCGGGCAGTTTCACTGTCAGGGTGCCGGTCACGTCACACGATGAATTGGGACAGCTTGCTAGCGATTTCAATTCACTGGCGCTGGCGCTTGAAAAGAGTGAGCTGACCAGGCGCCAATGGGTTGCGGACATCTCGCACGAACTGCGCACGCCTATCGCCATTTTACGGGGAGAAATAGAAGCGCTTCAGGACGGCATTCGCCAGCCGAATCATGAAACCATCAACTCGCTGCACGACGAAGTACAACGGCTCGGTAGATTGGTAGACGACCTTTATCAGCTATCGCTATCGGATGTCGGAGCGCTTACCTACCGTAAATGTGAGCTGGACCTGGCTGAAGTATTGGCAGAGATTATTGCTGTATATCGGCTTGAATTTCTTTCAAAGGAGATCCTTCTTGAAGCGTCGCTTCCCGAAAAAGGAATCGTCACTGTTTTTGGTGACAAGGAACGTCTGCACCAGCTGTTTTCCAATCTGCTTGACAATGCCCTGAAATATACCGATGCCGGGGGAGAATTACAGATAGGGATGCAGGCGAGCGCCGACGTTGTGGCGATCGATTTCAGGGATTCGGCTCCAGGCGTCCTTCCGTCAGAGCTGGAACGGCTATTTGAAAGGCTTTACCGGGTGGAATCATCCCGCAACAGATCAACGGGTGGGGCCGGGCTTGGCCTTGCAATCTGTCGTAATATAGTTGAGGCACATGGCGGAAATATTACGGTAAATGCTTCACCACTTGGCGGGCTTTGGATCAGAATCGAGTTGCCGGGAGTCACCCCATGAGTGGAATAATCCTGATCGTGGAAGATGAGGTTAAGCTGGCAACAGTATTGGCTGATTATCTGCAACAGGCGGGCTTCGAAACGCACTGTCTTGGTGACGGAGCGAAGGTAGCCCCGTGGGTTCAGGCGCATCAACCCCGGTTGTTGCTCCTTGATCTGATGCTGCCGGGAAAGGGGGGGCTGGATATCTGCAAAGAGATTCGTGCCTTTTCTACGACTCCAATCATCATGATCACCGCGAGAGTTGAGGAGATTGACCGCTTGCTTGGCCTCGAACTTGGGGCTGATGACTACATCTGCAAACCTTTTAGTCCCCGCGAGGTTGTAGCCAGGGTCAAAGCGGTACTGCGGAGAAACAGCGGTGTACAGCAGTCAGCCAGTGGCATAATCCTGGACGAAACACGCTATCAGGCGACCTTGCAAGGGCATAAACTGGAACTTACAGCCGTTGAATTCAAGCTGCTTCAATTTCTTGCCGCAAATCCGGGGCGCATTTACGGTCGTGAAACATTAATGGATCATATCTACTCCGATGACCGGATCGTGGCAGATCGTACTATCGACAGCCATATCAAAAAACTGCGCAAAAAAATCGCTGCAGTCAAGCCTGGTCAGGAATTGATTCATTCCGTGTACGGTGTCGGCTACAAGTATGAGAGCGAATAACCGCTACAGCACAACCCCATGCAGATCCCTGCGGTGATAACGCCACGCAAAAGCCGCTCCGCGGCAATACCAGTCGATCAGAAAAACCCCCCACACGGCGTACAGAGAAAGATGCAGCCAACTCGCCGCAACCCATGACAACGCCACCCTGATCCCCCACATGGCAAGCAGCGTGACAATAAATACATAAAATGTATCGCCGGTACCGCGCAGGCTGCCGGCATAAACGAAAGATATCGCCAGCGGCACTTGGGCGAATGCGACCAGCTTCAGAAACATGCTCCCTTTCTCGATAACATCCGGGTCCTGGCTGAATAGTCCGATCAGGAGGTGCGGAGCGAAAAAGAACAGCAGAGCCATAACGGTCATTACGCCGACCGCCAGTCGCAGCGCTTCATTATGGCTGATTTTTGCACGACGGATCTTTCCCGCGCCAAGCGATTGCCCCATAAGTGTTGCTGCAGCAATCCCCATTCCGGCTCCAGGCATGAAAGAGAGTGATTCGATGGAAAGCCCTATCTGGTGGGCGGCATAGGCGGTTGTGCCGTAGGCGATGATGAAACTGGAGTAGAACAGTTGGCCGCTCTGTTGTGCTACACGCTCCAGCGCTACCGGCCAGCCGACTTTCCAGATTTTCCCGAACAGGGTAAAATCGGGACGGCTGAAGGTGATATACTGTTTGCGCAGCGCCTGTATCAGCAGATAGGTGAAGCCGACGAACTCGGAGCTGTTGATGGCTATCGCCGCCCCCTTTACTCCCAGTGCCGGCATGCCCCATTTTCCGTAAATCAGCGGCCAGGCCAGTAGTACGTGGAGAATATTGACCAGGATGATGGCCTCCATAGGGGTGCGGGTATCACCGGTGCCATGCATGATTGCCGAGAGGAGATTCAATCCGGTAGTCCAGATCATCCAGAGGAAAATCAGCCGTATGTATTCGGCAGCCAAATTCTGGACGTTCGGCGTCGCCCCCATCATACGGGTGATGTCGCCACCCCAGTGGTAACCTGCCAGTGAACAGAGTGCCGTCATGACGAGGCCCGCCAGACAAGCCACATATGCCGCCCGTCCGGCATCTTCGCGCCGCCCTGCACCCCACAGGTGCGATATTACAACTGTCACGCCGGTCGAAAGCCCCCAGAAAACCGTCATCGTGGTGACCATCAGGAGTTGTCCCAATCCGGTTGCAGCGATAGCTGATGCGCCAAGTCCACCGGTCAGGAAGACGTCAACAATAGATACCAGCCGCTGAAAAAGAGATGAGAGCAGAACGGGTAGTGAGAGGAGAAGTACGTTGCGGCGTATGGAGACAGGTTTGCGGTGTGAGGTTACAGATGGAGACGGCATGGGTATGTTATAAAACGCGCTGTTCGGAAGGTCAATGCATTTTCAGTCAGTATATGGTGCTGAAGTGGGTTCAGAATAGGTGGGAAGTGAACAATAGGAACTCAATATATTGCCACTCTGCTTGTATGCCGTTTTGTTTTCATACATACGTTTATCAGCCATATTTATAATGTTTGCCATCTCTTTTTGCTGATACGCGGTTGCACTTCCGAGAGAGAGCCGCACCTGAAAGGCCTTGTTTTCAAAGTTCAGCCAATGTTCAGCTTCGCGAATTCGCCACAGCAGAGCGGATAACTTATTTTCGTCCGTCTCCATTAACAGTACTGCAAATTCATCGCCACCAATTCGCGCAACAATATCGTCAGACCTGAACACACTGCCTAGAATATTTGCCGCTGATTTAATCAGCAGATCGCCAGCCACATGCCCATTTGTATCATTCACTGATTTGAGTCCGTCGATATCCGCTACTATGACACTGACTGGGTATCTTCTTCCTTTCTCAATGCGCTCGAACTCTGTCTCAAAAAACGATCTGTTGTATAATCCGGTCAAAGAGTCGTGGGAACTGAGATAGTGGAGTTTTTTTTCAATTTCCTTGCGGTCGCTGATGTCTCTTATTACCGATAGTACACGCCCCTCACCGCCGATATGGGATGAATTAAGCGTAACCTCTGCCCAGAAAAGTTCCCCGTTTTTCTTCTTGCCGAGCCATTCATAAGACTGCGGCCCTTCTTCTGAGGCTTTTCTTATCCAGCTGATAGCCTCATCCAATGAATATGGTGGGGTGCCGGAGCTGAACTCATGGACATTCATGAAGAAAACTTCTTCACGGGAATACCCATACATCTTTTCAACAGCCTTATTAGCCTCGATTATGGCGCCGGTATAGGCATCATGTACAAACACTGCATCATTTGTCGCATTGAATATTTCCCAATAATTGTTTTCAATCATGCTCAGTGTCAGTTCTGTTTCCCTGAGCTCCGTATTGTCGTAAATGGTAACTACAACGCCTTGAAAGGTGCCGTCTTCCCTTACAAGGGGCTGTGCAGTAAATGCCCCCCAGAATTCGCTGCCGTCTTTGCGGATTAATCGCCGTTTCGTCTTGATCTGTTCAACTTCCCCGGCAACCATCATCTGCATATCGAGATTAGCACTTTCAACTTCGGCAGGATGGATATAATCGACAAATGCAGTGCCGTAAAAATCGATTAAACTGTATCCGAACATTTCTTCCATACGCTTATTGGCATATGAAATGGTCCAGGTGTTGGCATCAGCCATTAGTATTCCGGCCTGAGACATATCCAGAACCGCTTGGAGCTGTTGCTCCTTATAACGTAATACCCATTCTTTCAATCTGTATCACTCACCTGTTAAAATTGTTTTCATTCATGCGTTCAATAACCTTCAACCTGCAGTCAGCAATCGGGTATGAATGAACTGTCCACCATCCAGACGATTTGCAATAGTAACCAGATAATCACCGTGGATATTTACCGATAAACTGTGCAGGAAAAGCAAATTAACACCAATATGGCGCAAAGGCAATGAGTTAAAATATCGCGCCAATTCATTGTAATCAAAGGGTATCCTGGCGTCCGCCCGTCATGCGGAAAGAAGCTTGGCAATTTTTTTATTTCGTGCTTCAATCTGCTCGAACGGAACTACCCGCAATAACTCCTCAAGTGTCGTTTCCCCAGCCTGCACCCGCCTGAATCCGTCTTCAATCATTGTCAGGCGGTTTGATTGCGCAAAGACGCTATTCCGCAATGTTTGATTGTCAGGGCGACGGTTGAACATCAACAGCTCATCACGGCTGGGAATCCACAGCTCGACAATCGGAAGACGGCCGCTGAACCCTGTATAATTGCACTCGACGCACCCCTTCCCATGGATAAACTTCATGCCGCTATTTGTCTTGATACCAAATTCCGTCATGATCCGTCCAGGTGGTGTGTAACGTGCCTGACACTTTTGGCAGACGCGTCGGACCAAGCGTTGGGCAAGAACACAGCGAAGTGAGGAAGCGATAAGGCTTGGCTCAACGCCCATGTCAATGAGCCGTGTTACAGCGCTGGTTGCGTCGTTCGTATGAATTGCAGAAATTACCGTATGGCCGGTCAAGGCAGCATTCATGGAAATGGTGGCGGTCTCTGCATCGCGAATTTCCCCAACCATTATATTGTCCGGGTCCTGGCGCAGGAACGAATTTAACATGCGCGCAAAGGAGTTGCCAATAGCGTCATTGACCTCAGTCTGTGTAATGCCGTCGATGGTGTATTCAATAGGATCTTCAATGGTGAGGGTCTTGACGCCCGGGGTGTTGATGCGTGAGAGCATCGCGTAAAGCGTGGATGATTTGCCGGAATCGGTCGGTCCTGTCACAAGAAAAATACCGGTGGGCCTCTCAAGTTCCTTATAGAGTGCCGAAATATGTTCGGTTGCATAACCGAGCGACTCCAGTGATATGGCACCACGACGTTTGTCCAGAATCCTGATGACCACATTCTCGCCGTATTGGGTCGGTACCGTAGAAACGCGGAAATCTACCCCGCGGATGGTATCTTCTTTTGACACTTTCATTTTAAAGATGCCGTCCTGAGGCCTGCGTCGCTCCGCAACATCCATTTCACACATAGTCTTGATTTTATAAACTATCTGTCGGGCGTTGGGGCTGATCAAGGCCTCGTCCGGACCCATTTCAATTGTTTGAAGAATTCCGTCGATGCGGAAGCGGACCTCCATTCCATGCTCGGTAGACTCCAGATGGATATCGCTTGCCCCGTCTCTGATTCCGGTGGTTATAATGCGCTTAACCAGAAAATCAACATCGGCACTGATAAAATCCGAGACATATTTTGATTTGCTAACCTCGCGAACATTTTCTTCGGATAATTCAAAAATGAGTTCTTCATGACTTGCCGTACCACTTAATTTGAACATTGTTTGCTGGGCGATCAGAATATCACTCTCGGTGGCAATTACCGGTATGACCTTCATTTTCCAACAACTTTCAAGCTGGGCCATTTCATCACGCTTAAGGGGAAATGCCATGGCAATTGTTATGGCATTTCCCCTGCATCTGATCGGTATGATACGAAGGCGCTGGGCGAATGATGCATTGATATACCCTGACATTTCCTTTGAGAATCTCATTCCTGCGAGGTTGACAAACTTCAGGTCATGCTGGGAGGCAATAGCCCGCGACAATTGCTCTTCCTCTATAAGATGCTGCCTGATTAGCGCCCTTCCGAGCGGTATTTTTTCTGATTTACTAATCTTTAATGCATTATTGAGATGTTCTTCGTTAATTAGGTTCTGGGAAATCAGTATGTCTCCCAATTTGCGGCGTTTGTTATTATGGTCCAGGACGTATTCAAGGTCGACGCTTTTTAGCAAGCCCATCTGGCACAGCAGTTGGCCGATCGGTTTTGATGGATTCATCTGTTGAACTTCAAGCGCCTCACTGAATTCATCGGCTGTGATCAACTTGTTTTCTACCAGCAGTTCACCGATTTTCTTTTCTTGCATCTTGCCGCCCCCCCCATATAAACGAATTAATTACACTCTCAGCATAACAACCGTTGCACCATCTCTGCCTTCGTGAGGTTCGCCAGGGCGGTATCCCTCGACAAGCGGGTGGCGTCCCAGCTCTTCACGCACTGCATCACGCAGTCTGCCGGTGCCGACACCATGAATGACCCGTACCTCCCGCAGACCGGCAGCGGACGCGTGGTTAATGAATGGCTCCAGCTCCGCCAAAGCCGCATCGACCCGCATCCCGATCAACTTCAGCTCATGCTGTTCACACTCTACGACATCAATTTTCCAGGAAGCGGCGGATGTCTTGCCCTTCCCCTTGTCACCTTTTGCCTGCGGCTTGGCCAACTCCGCAAGAGGCACATCCAGCTCCATCCGGCCAGCCCTGACACGTGCTTTGCCGCTCCGCACATCAAAAGACAGAACAGCGCCATCACAACCTAATGAGCGGATATGAACAGTGTCACCAGGCTTGACGGTTTTGAGCGGCAGCAGTACAGACCTCATCTCCGGCGGCTTGAGCTGTTGCGTAAGATCTGTTTCGACACGCCGCAGCTCATCTACTATTTCACTACGCTTCTCACGTTTCAATTCTTCCAGAAGTGCGTTCGTACGTCGCCTGGTTGCAGAAATCAGCTCTTTGGCCTCCTCCCACCCCTTCTCTGCTGCCTCCTTGCGTATCTGTAGAACTTCATCAGCCCTGGCATCAAGCTCTGCACTCCTCTGATCAAGCGATAACTGGCGTACTTCAAGATTTTTGCGTAGATCTTCAAACTCTTTCCGCCGTTGGCGAAGCTCGGTTAGCAGCCCGGCAAATTCACTGCCGGCATTGCCGAGCATCTGGCGGGCAAAGGCTATCACCCTCTCCGGCATGCCAAAACGGCGTGCAATTTCCACTGCATGTGACTGACCCGGTTCACCGACGATCAGCCGGTATAGCGGTGTAAAGTTGGCATCATCGAACTCCATACCGGCGTTTATCATGCCTGGAGAGCGATGAACGAAGCCGATGATATCGCTCAGGTGGGTGGTCGCAATCACCATGCTCCCCTGCTGCTGCAGTTCGTGCAGCACTCCGCAGGCAATTGCCGCACCCTGCAAAGGTTCAGTACCGGCACCAAGCTCGTCCAGCAGGACCAGAGTGCGGGCGCTGCTCTGCCCAAGAATGTTGGTAATACGTGCAGCATGGGCGGAAAAGGTGGAATGGCTCTGCTCGATCGACTGATCATCACCGATATCAACCAGAAGCGAGTCAATAAGCGGGAAGGTGGAACTCGGCCCTGCCGGCACCGGCAGGCCGGAGAGCGCCATCAATACGAGCATTCCAGCCGTTTTAAGGGCGATGGTCTTGCCGCCGGCGTTGGGGCCGGTGATAACCATGACCGAGGCGGATCCTGGGTCGACTCCGCCTAACTCAAGCCCCAGCGGTTCAACGTTTTTCACCATCCCCCGTTTCTGCATCAGCAACAGCAGCGGATGTCGTGCCGCTATCAAGCTCAGCTTGCCCTGGTCATTAAGCGTTGCCGGCTCCAGTTCGAACTCGATCGCAAAGCGCGCCATACTCGCCAGCCGATCAAGCTCAAGCAGCGTTTCAAAGCAGGAGGCAATCTGATCGGCATCTTCACGAATCCAGCTTGATAGCTGGCGAAGAATGCGGATTTCTTCGGCCTTCTCCTCAGCAGCCAGATTTTCAAGTTCATTGACGAAAGGAATAATCTCCAACGGTTCCATGAAAGCCGTTTCGCCTGAGGAGGATACATCATGCACGATACCCTTAACCATCCCTTTGGAATCCATGCGGACCGGAATGACCCAGCGTCCGGAACGCTGTGTGATGAAATCATCCTGCAGGAACTTTTCGATGCCGCTGTCGCGGATGATCTCTTCAATCTTTTTGCGGATTCGACCCGCCAGGCCACGTTTGGCACGGCGGATCTCCTTGAGAAGCGCCGAGGCGGAGTCCATGATGCTGCCGTCGCTATCGATTGATGCAGCGAGCGGTTCGAGAATTTCGGGAAGTCCCCTGGGTTGAGGCTCGATTGATTTGAGTAGAGGTATGTCATCACGGTTTGCAAGCTGGCGGTCCAGATCTGCATACAGCCTTAGAACCGGAATGAACAGAAGCAGCTCGAGTGGTGCCAGGATAGCCCCGACCGGCCTTAATAGTTCCAGAAATGGGCGGATATCCTCAAAATTCCCGACAGCAAGTCTGATGCCTGAGCGATCAAGGGTACGAATCTCGCCGATTCGTCCTGATGTGGTTCTGATTTCCAGTAGTTCACTGAGTGGTCTGATGTTGTAAACCTGCTCAACTGTGCAGGAACTGTGGGCATGGTGGGAAATTTCAATCAGGAGCTTGTCAAATTCAAGCCTGGCAAGCGTTTCAGGAACTATCATGTAGGTGACCTGTGTGTTATAAGTTGTCCAGCACTTTGCGGCGGAATTGTATCATAATCATCCGACCCGTTCCACATTATCACAGCCTGGAATGCAGAGAAAACCATGAATCTGGAAAAACTACAAGCATTTGTGCTTTCAAGCTCCGACTATGGTGAGAGTGACAGGATCGTCTCACTGTTCACACTGGAACATGGACGCTTGAAGGGTTTTGCCCGTGGCGCACGCAACAGCCGTAAACGCTTTGGACCGGCCCTGGAAACTTTTGCCAGAATCGACCTCCAGTTAAACCACAAAGATGGGCTTTCCTCTCTGCGAAGTGCGGACGTAATTACACTCTATTCCGGAATTCGTGGTGCTCTTGATGCAATCGCACATGCCCTATACGCTTGCGAACTGGTGGATTGCCTGACACCGGAAGGGCAGTCGCTGCCGCGTCTGTACCGACTGCTGGCCGCCTATCTTGAGCGCCTTGATTCCAACCACGTTGACGATGCCGACCGTCGGCTCTTTGAAATAAATCTGCTGAATATTCTCGGATACCGCCCTTCGCTGGAAGGGTGCAGTCGCTGCGGCTCGGATTTTGGTGAAGGTGGCGCGCTCATGCAGGAGGGGGGTGAGCTGGTTTGTCGTTTTTGTGCCAGAACCGGCAAGCGGATTTCACCATCTGCCCTGAGAGGGCTGGCCTCCTGCCTCGCTACAAGCCGCTTCGGGGTGATAGCATTTGATCCGGAGGCATTGCAGTCTGCCGGGGCGTTGCTGGATGAGTCGCTGGCCTCCCACTCCGCCAGAAAATTGAAAAGCCTGGAGTTTTTGCAGCAGGCCTGTGGCTGATGCGGATTATTTCGGCTGGACTTGACATTCGATAAACAGTGATTACAATCTTAATTGCAGGCATTGCCCAATCTCAAACGTCCAAAGGAGGATACAGTCATGGCACTCGTGAAGTACAACCCGTTAAGAGACTTGCGCACTATGCAGGACCAAATGAACAGGCTCCTCAATCTTTCCTGGAATCACGACCTACCGAGTGAGGATATCAAAGAAGGGCTCTGGCAGCCGGCGGTTGATATTTATGAAACTGCCGATTCTATAATTATAAAGGCTGAGCTGCCTGATGTGGACCAGAAAGACATTGAAGTACGCATCGAAGACGCCACCCTGATTCTGAAAGGGGAGCGCAAGCATGAAGATGAGGTAAAAAAAGAGAATTACCACCGCATAGAGAGATATTTTGGTTCGTTCCAGCGCAGCTTCAGCCTGCCGACAACGGTTGATCAGGAAAAGGTCGCCGCCAGCTGTGATAAGGGAGTGCTGACGATTACGCTCCCCAAAAAAGAGGAAACAAAGCCGAAACAAATCAATATTCAGGTAAAATAAGGGCGTGTGAAAGTCTTTGAAACAGCGATAGCCGTGGAAACCACGGCTATCGCTGTTTAGTGTACAGGTGTCTGATACTGTATCAGGCGTGTGTAGTCTCTTTTTTTTCGGTTGGCTGTGCCTCTGTCGGCGCCCCCGGTGTAATCGGCTGCACCGTTTCTGAAGCTGCCTTTAGCGGAGGAGCCTGCTCCTTTGCCGCTTCTTCAGGTTTGCTGGCCTCTTCCTGTACGGAACGCTGGAAGCCTTCCGAAGCCTTCTTGAACTCTGCAAGTCCCTTTCCAAGCGATTTGGCCAGTTCCGGCAGCTTATGAGGCCCGATAACAATCAATGCTATAACTAGAATAACAATCATTTCCGGCATACCGATACCAAACATTATAAGTTCTCCTTGCATACACTTTTATGAGTTAAGTATATTAAAAACGTAAATCAACCTGATGGCAATAAAAATCTGCTTTTTGCTCTTGCCATTTATCTTTGCTGTGTTATTATGCTCAAAAATTAGGCAGATCAAGACCGTTTCCTCCCTCCCGGTTCGTATCGATTAGTGTGTATCATGCTAAAACCATTAATAATTGGCTCTCTCGTCCTTCAGCACAACGTCGTGCTTGCACCCTTGGCGGGAATTACAAATTTGCCGTTCCGATTGATCTGCCGAAAGGCAGGGGCTTCGCTGGCCTATACTGAGATGGTCAGTGTCAATGGGCTAGTGCGCGAAGGGATCAAAACACTCGCACTCTTGAAGAGCTCATCGGGGGATCGCCCACTCGGCATTCAGCTGTTCGGCGATAAGCCTTCCGACCTGGCCGAGGCGGCGCGCATGATTGAAGGGTATGGTGATCTGCTTGACATCAACATGGGGTGCCCGGTCCGCAAAGTAGTCGGAACCGGTGCCGGCAGTGCCCTGCTGCAGGAACCACTTAAAATCGCCGCCATCATTCGTGCAGTGCGTGCTGCAACCACACTGCCGCTGACGATCAAAATCCGTTCCGGCTGGCACTGCGGCGACAATGTTTTTCAGGAAGTCGGGCACATCGCAGAGGCCGAGGGGTGTGACGCTGTCACACTGCACCCGCGCAGCCGAAGCCTGATGTTTTCCGGCCAGGCGGACTGGGCCCATCTGAGGGAATTGAAATCATCTCTTTCAATTCCGGTGTTGGGAAGTGGCGACCTGTTTACTCCTGAAGATTGCCTCCGAATGTTTAAAGAGACCGGCTGTGATGGTGTCATGATTGCCCGCGGAGCACTCGGCAGCCCATGGATTTTCCGGCAGGTCCTGGAATTGCAGCAATCCGGCGGCTACACTGCTGTCAGCACCGCAGAACGTGCCGCTACCATTGAGGATCATCTGGGTCTGTTTATCGAGGAACGGGGCGAAGCGATTGCCATCCGTGAGATAAAGAAGCATATCGGCTGGTATGCCAAAGGATTTGCCGGCGCTTCCGATATTCGCAGGTCTGCTAATTCAGCGGGATCAGTCCGGGATATACTGGAGCTGACAGAAAGGATTCGGAGCGTCCACAATAATGTGGAACATGCTCCAGATTTGCATGCAGAGTGAACAACAGCAGAAAAAACGTGATGACTATTACGCCACCGTTATCGACAGTGTTGGTGATGGTGTAATTGTTGTAGGGAGCAACGGCCTTATTACTTTGTGCAACCCTGCGGCTGAGGAGATAACCGGGTTCTCGCAAAGACAGGCTTTAGGCACGGAGTTCGAAAAACTTTTCACGCTTGAGACGACCCTGATCGAGATGCTCAGAAAAACCATACGGACCGGTATAACCATATCGGATCACGAAAATGTGGTTGTCCGCTCAACCGGTCGGATTACTCCGGTCGCTGTTACCTGCTACCCGCTGGTAGAAGGGAGCGGAGAAAATATCGGTGCGATACTGACGCTTAAGGATATTACCTATATCCGTGAACTTGAAGCAGCGGTGCGGCAGGCTGATCGCCTCTCCACGCTGGGGACTCTGGCTGCCGGGCTTGCCCATGAGGTCAAAAACCCTTTGGGCGGCATCAAGGGGGCTGCCCAGCTTCTGGAGAGGGAGTTTGAGCCAGAAAGCGAAATGCTTGATTATACCCGGGTAATGATCCGCGAAACAGAGCGCATCGACCATATTATCCGTGAATTACTGGAGCTGGCATCTCCGCGGGCGCTCAAACTCGCCCCGGTCAATCTACATAAGATTCTGGGGGATATTCTGTTGTTGCAGAAGTTGGGCGTAACTGATCGGGAAATCGCTTTCGTCCAGCATTTTGACCCTAGTATACCGGACATTATGGCCGATGAAGAGATGTTGACCAGGTTATTTTTGAACCTGATCTGTAACGCAATCGATGCAATGGGGACTGACGGCCGCCTGACGGTGTCAAGCAGAGTGCTTTCCGATTACAGGATGACACAGAACGAACGGCACTCACGGATGGTTGCCATTGAGGTGAGTGACGATGGACCCGGAATACCGCAGGCGGATCTGGAAAACATCTGGACGCCTTTTTTCAGCACCAAGTCCGGTGGCACAGGACTTGGTCTGACTATCTGCCACAAAATCGTCTCGGAGCATCGCGGTATGATCAAAGCCGAATCAGATCCTGGACACGGAACAAAATTTACGGTGCTGCTGCCGCTGGTACGTTAAAAACAGGGTCAAGGGTCAAGAGGCCAGCAAGAACAAACCTTGACCCTTGACTCTTGACCCTAAAAAAGAGGTACACAATATGCCACTTAACAGAATACTGGTAGCCGATGATGAAGAGAGTATCCGCTGGGTGCTTTCAAAGGCGCTCAAGCAAAAGGGTTTCAGTGTGGATCTCGCTCATGACGGCCGTCATGCGTTGGAGCTGATCAAGGATAACTGCTATGATCTGGCCATCCTTGACATCAAAATGCCTGGTATCACCGGACTGGACCTTCTTGACAAAGTTCGTGAATTGAACAGCGATCTCTTAATGGTTATCATGACAGCCGAAGCCAGTATGAAAAATGCGGTAGAAGCGATGAAACGGGGTGCATACGACTATATTACCAAGCCGTTCGATCTGGATGTTATCGATGCCATCCTCGAAAAGGTGGCAAGGGCACGCGATATTGCCGGGCAGGTAGTCACCCTTAAGCAAGAACTAAAAGATCGCTATCAGGTTGAGAAAAACATCGTCGGCAACTCTGCAGCGATGCAGGAAGTCTACAAAACCATCGGCAAGGTTGCGGTCAGTGATGTAACCATCTTGATCCAGGGGGAGTCAGGCACCGGCAAGGAGCTGGTAGCGCGAGCTGTTCATTTCAATTCGGAGCGGCTTGGTAAACCGTTCGTTGCGATCAACTGTGCCGCCATACCCCGGGATCTGCTCGAAAGTGAACTGTTCGGCTCAGAGAAAGGTGCCTTTACCGGTGCCGGAGAGCGTAAACAGGGCAAGTTTGAGCAGGCCAATCACGGGACACTCTTTCTGGATGAAATTGGTGATATGCCGCTGGATCTGCAGGCCAAAATTTTACGGGTTCTTCAGGAACAGGAGGTCACCCGAATCGGTGGAAACCAGAATATTCCCGTGGATGTCAGAATTGTCGCCGCTACAAACCAGTCTTTGGTCGAAAAAGTACGCCAGAAGGAGTTCCGTGAAGACCTCTACTATCGATTGAATGTTGTGCCGATAATTCTCGCCCCCCTACGTGAACGCCGCGACGATATCCCTGATCTGGCCAACTACTTTCTGTCACGCTCCTGCACGGAGATGTCGGTTTCCCCCAAACGCCTGACTGATGAAGCGCTGGCTCTTCTGAAGTCCTATTCCTGGCCTGGCAACGTGCGTGAGCTTGAAAATGCCATCAAAAGAGCCGTGATACTGTCAAACGATCCTCTGCTGACCTCTCTGGATTTTGGTGGACTGATTCCTGCGAGTGAACTTTCACAGACCGGAAGTCAGGAAACATCTCTTGAAGCGTTGATTGATCTGAAATTGCGCTCCTGCATGAACGGGATAGAGGGCCTTGATAAGGGGGATATATACGCCATGGTACTGGAGCAGGTTGAACGCCCACTGATCCGTATTGTGCTGGAAAAATGTCGATGGAACCAGGTAAAGGCTGCTGATGTACTGGGGATAAACCGGAATACATTGAGAAAGAAAATTTCGGAGTTGAATATTGAAATGAAAAGGGGCTGAGTGACAGCCCCTGGTTCAAAACAGATTTAAAAAAGTTTCAGATTTTGCAGCCCCTTGAGCGGCTGATTATTGAACGATTGCAATTCCTTGCGCTCACCCTGTTCCGGAGGTGAGGTCTGGCAGGTTTCGTCCGGCACGCATACGACCTCCTGCTCTTCATCCCGTCCCTCATTCATGCCATTACTCTTGAAAAAATAGCGGTCATACAGCCGGTGATGGGCGGACCAGCGGGACGTTGAAGCTGCTTCTTTGGCGATGTGGGTCTGGATGCCGTTGATCTTGGAATCAAGATCATCCAGATAATTGAGAATTGTCGCCTCTACCGTTTTGGGGCGTTTGGGAGAACCATATTCATACTGGCCGTGGTGGGAAAGCAGCATATGCTTAAGCAGTAGAGCCAGCTCACGCGGAAAGCCTTCCACCAGATGAATCTTCTCGCCCACCAACTCCACGCCGATAGTGATATGCCCCAGCAACTTACCTGCGTCGGTATAATCAATTGCCCTTGCAAAACTCATCTCATAGATCTTGCCAACATCGTGCAGCAGCGCCCCGACAGTCAGCAGATCTTCGTTTATTCCGCTGTAAAGAGGAACAACACTCTTTACCAGCTTGACTAATGAGAGTGAATGTTCCAGGAGTCCGCCCAGATAAACGTGATGCATCCCCTTGGCGGCCGGAGCCTGGCAGTACAGCCCCATGAATATTTCATCTGACAGAAAGGACTCCATCAATTTGCGGAGGTAGGGATTGTTAAGTGCGGCAACGGTTTCGGTCAGTTCCTGTCGCATCTCGGTGCCGGCACGTGGAGACTCGGGTAGAAAATCGGCCAGCACAACATCTTCCTCTGGTACCTTGACGATCTCTGCGATGACAACCTGCATTTTATTCATGTAAACGGAAGCCTTGCCACGTACGCGTACAAAATCATCTTTATCAAACTGCTTATCGAGCACTTCGGTATTGTCCCACACCTTGGCTTCAACATCGCCGCTCTTGTCCATCAGGCGCAGATTCATGTAAGGCTTGCCGTTCTTTGCCATGGCCAGAATTTTATCTTTGACCAGAAAAACGGAATTTACCGGATCACGATCTTTTATCAGGTTGACGAACTGTTTAGACACACACTTCTCCTTGGAGCTGCTGGATGACAAGCCGTGACAAAATTAGCACGATAAAGAATCAATGTACAGCGGCAGAATCAGGCGAATACTCTATTGAGGTATCCAGTGGTAAATAAAAGCTTGCTTTTAATGAAATGATCATCTATTGTGTTCAATTGTTGTACCACACGAAGCAGCAGTATGGTGTCTGTTGTTTCTCTTTTGATCATCGCATTCTGCCCCCCCTGCACCTTCAATCCCTATTGAAACAAGCAGACCGTACGGCAGGCGAAGATTTATTGTCTGCCCGCACGTTACTGCATTTACCTTTCCTGGAATCATCTGTTTGATTCCCCGGTTCGTGTGCGCTTCTGTCTTTACACCGCTCCCAGAAAAGGAATTAACATGACGTTTGAAGAACTGGGCCTTAATCCGGCCATCCTCCAGGCTATTACCGCCTGTGGTTACACAACCCCAACCCCGATTCAGGAACAATCAATACCGCTGGTATTGGCTGGTAACGATGTCATTGCCACCGCGCAGACCGGCACCGGTAAAACGGCAGCCTTCGTACTCCCGGCGCTTGAAATCCTGACAAAAAAATCGACAATGCCGGGCAAAGGCCCGCGCATTCTTGTTTTGGCACCGACCCGTGAACTGGCCGGCCAGGTTATGGAATCCGCACGCAACTACGGTCGCGGTATCCGTCCGCGCTGCGGCACGCTTCTTGGCGGTATGCCTTATCGTGAACAGCTGCGTCTGCTTTCCGCCCCTGTTGATATCATCGTTGCCACCCCGGGACGCCTTGTAGACCACATTGAGCGCGGCAGCATCCGTCTTGACCGTCTTGAGATGCTGGTTCTTGATGAAGCAGACCGCATGCTTGACATGGGTTTCAGCGAAGACATCAACAAGATCGTTGAGCGTACCCCTTCTAATCGCCAGACCCTTATGTTCACCGCCACTATGGAAGGTGACATAGCACGTCTGGCCGAGAAAATGATGCGTGAACCGAAGCGGATTCAGCTGGCTGTCAGCACCTCATCGCACGCACTGATCGAGCAGCGCCTGCACGTGACAGACAACCTCAATCACAAAAAAGAGCTTCTTAATCACCTCGTCAGTGATTCCGAACTGACCCGTGCCATTATCTTTTCTGCCACCAAGCGTGATGCCGACGAATTATCCCGTGAACTTTCCCGCAATGGTTTTCCTGCTGCAGCTCTTCACGGCGACATGACTCAGATGGCCCGCAACAAAACCATCGATCGTATGCGTCGCGGTGGTATCCGCCTTCTGGTGGCTACCGACGTTGCCGCTCGAGGCCTTGATGTAAACGGCATCAGCCACGTTATCAATTTTGACCTGCCGCGCTTTGCCGAAGACTATGTCCACCGTATCGGACGTACAGGCCGTGCCGGAGCCAACGGCATTGCAATCTCTTTTGCCTCTGCTGGCGAGCGTAATTACCTGGAGCGCATCGAGCGCTTTATCGGCAAGAAACTCCCAGAGCTGCAGATTGCAGGCTTTGAACCTAAAACGACCATAAGGAAGCCTGCCGGTCGGAGCGGCGGCCCGCGCAAAAGCGGTCCCGGTGCACCTTCAGGACGTTTCGGTAAGCCGGGCGGCGGCCGTGACAGCCAGGCAAAGCCATGGAGCAGGTCGGCAAAACCAGCCGGAAATGTTCCGCGCAGTGCACCTGCAACTCGTCATGAGCCGGTGATTGAGTACCGTTCAAGACGCCCACAGGCATAATCTGACAGAATAACACGGAGCAACGGAGCAACAGAGAAGTTCAACTTCAAAAGCTCTATCACATTAAAAAAGCAGACCCCTAGGCTTCAATGCCTTAGGGGTCTGCTTTTTTTTGATTCTGATTTTTTAACGTCTTTTAGTTTTTCTCCGCTGCTTCGTTGCTCCGTGTTTCAATTTGTCTTTTTTTCCAATTTCCCCTTCAACTGTCCACACGCCGCCGATATATCTCCGCCACGGCTGTCACGGGTGATAACCGTCACATGCCGGTCGATAAGATACTTGTGAAAAGCGTCGATGGCCGCACGGGTCGGCGCCTTGAAATCACACCCTTCATGCTCGTTGAATGGAATAAGGTTCACCTTGTTGGGAATATCGCTGATCAGTTTCAAAAGCCTCTTAGCGTCGTCCAGCGAATCATTTATCCCCCCCAGCAGGACATATTCGAAAGTGACCTTGCGGCGACCGGGGAGCGGAAACTCCTTACAGGCTCTCAGAAGTTCCTTGAGCGGGTATTTTCGGTTAACCGGCATGATCCGATCGCGTAGTTCGTCAGTCGTGGCATTTAGTGATACCGCCAGATTGACGTTCGGTATTTCCCGGCCGAGTCGCTCCATTTCCGGTACCAGGCCGCAGGTAGAAACAGTCACCCGCCGATTGGAGAGTTGCAGTCCATTGCCGTCAATCATGATCTGGATGGCTGGGATAACGTTGTCCAGATTGTGCAATGGTTCCCCCATGCCCATGAGGACAATATTACGGATAGCTGCCGGTGAATCTTCCTGATCTTCCAGCTCCCCCTCATCCCATCCTTCTCCCTCAGGGAGAAGGGGAGTCTTTACCCTCTCCCACTGGGAGAGGGTGGCCAAAGGCCGGGTGAGGGGAGGCGGATTCCTGGCCAGATCGCGCTTAACCGCCATGATCTGATTGACAATCTCTGCCGTGGTCAGGTTGCGGGCCAGTTTGAAGGTGCCTGTCAGGCAGAACTCGCATGCCATTGCACAGCCGACCTGAGATGAAATGCAGAGAGTATTGCGCCCCTCGATCGGAATCAGCACTGATTCAACCGAATGCCCATCTCCCAGATTGAAGAGGTATTTGCGTGTACCATCGTTACCCTCCTCGACAGCCTCGGGTTCGAGGTTGCTGATGTAGGCGGTTTCAGCCAATTCAGCACGGAGAGCCTTGGAAATATTTGTCATCTCCTCGAAGCCGCAGGCATCCTGCTGATAGATCCATTTAAAAACCTGGAGTGCACGGAAACGCTCCTTGCCTTGGCCATGAAGAAATTTTTCAAGTGCGGGAAGCGTCATATTTTTAAGATCAGTTTTATTTATCATCTTTTGTCATTCTGGCTTTCATTTTGATTTAACGGAGCCGCATCACCAGATTGCGTTGGTGCGGCAGTCGCTGGATCTTCCTTTGTTATGCCTTCTGATTCTGCCGCTTTTTCAACCGGATCCTGTCTGGCTGACGAGACTGCAGTAAACACCGGCGGAGTACTGATGACTTCATCAACTTTCTTCTGCAATCGGCCTACATTTGGTGATTGTGCCAAAGCGTCCTGGTACTCAGTCTCTCCCAGAACACCCTTCTGCCGCAACAGGCGCAGAATCATATCGGATCGCTTAAGCACTTTTCCCAGGTTCTTGTAGGGATTGTAGGCTACTCGCGGCCCCGGAAGCATGGCGGCCAGAAAGGCACATTCACGTGGTGTCAGGTTTGACACCGACTTACCGAAATAATATTGTGCACCATGCCCGATACCATAAACCATCGGTCCCAGCTCAACAACATTCAGATACAGCTCAATAATGCGCCCCTTGGTTAGTTCCTGCTCCATACGATAGGCGAGATAGATCTCTTTAAGTTTGCGGGTGATTGATTTTTCACGGGAAAGGAACAGGTTCTTGGCGGTCTGCTGGGTAATAGTCGAAGCGCCACGTTTGAGGCTCTTCTTTTCCAGATCATACTTGATGGCATTCTTGATGGCTTTGACATCAAAACCTTCATGCTTATAAAAGTTGGAGTCCTCTGCAAGGATCACCGCCCACTTCATCTCGGCAGGGATCCTCCCGGATGGAGTCCAGTTGCGGTTCTTCGGCCCAACTATAAAAGGATGATAATCCCCCTGCCAATCCTTAACCTGAATGGTGGTGCTGAACTTCTTGTCAACCAGATCAGTCACAGGTGGCAAAAGCGCCAGGGAAATGCCGATATAAAGCAGGTAAGCTATTGACGCGAGAAATGTGTAGAGGATTGTTCTTTTCACGATGGGGCACCTTCAAATATTTCTACAGGATATATCCCTAAAAAGCTGATTGATTTGTGTTGCTTGTGTTTCATGCACACAAATATTTAAAAACCCCGTTCAGTGTGAGCGCCGGGGTTGATTTGATTACATGAGTTCAATGATCGTCATAATTCAATGCAAAAAAAACTAAAGCCACCGGCTACCGGTCTGCTTATCACGGTTTAATCTACTATTTCGGTTCTGATTTTGAATCAGTTTTTTTAGTACCTCGGTCCCCGAGGTCACAAGTATCTGACATTCAGGTCCGAACCCCAAAAGCGGGTAAAATATATTTTTGCAGCACAAACCAGGCCGCAATTACGGCAATCATTACCAGAATTTCTTTCATTTCTTCTCCTCTTCAATTTAATGCCACAACTTAATCAACGTAATATACGGATAAAGGATGTCAAAAGTGATCGGCATCCTGTCACCGCTTGGGCACAAAAAAGCAGTCAGCCCTTTTGAACTAACTGCCTGGGTTTATAATGGCGGAAGTACATGGGAATCGAACCCACCGAGGAAGTTTCTCACCCCCTCCACCGGTTTTGAAGACCGGGCAGCCCGCCAGCGACTGAAGTACTTCCATTGGCAACCATGATACGAATTTACAGTCAAACCATTCCTGATGAATCAAAACTGTGTGCACTTAACAATAGTTATACACTGTTGGTTTCGGTCTGTACAAGTGGTTTTTCTTAAATCGGCGAAGTAATCTGCTGTCTGAAACAATATGGATCCTTGTCAGTAAATGGGTCGAGCCCGAGACTGGCGGTAACAGCCGGGCAGCCCCGGCATACCGCATTCAGCGAGCAACCGGCACAGGCGCTGCTGCCGGAGCGATAGCGGCTTGCTGCCTTGGAGGCGTACACCTCCTCCAGGCTGTTGATGAGAATGTCACCGATGGGCGAAGGAAACTTGCGACAGGCATGCACTTCGCCATCAGAAAGAATAGAGACGAAATTGAAGGCCGCTCCGCAGCCATAGCCGGCACAGCCGCCGAACAGTCCGCTGTTGTCGCGCTCAAATATTGTATTGAGCAGGCTGTCTTTGAGGCTCAGAACCGGGTGACTGTCCAGGGCTGCTGCGTACATTTCTAAAAACTCACGGTATTCAACGGGAGTCGGCAGTTCCAGTCCGGCCCCCTCTCCAAATAATGCCAGCCGGTTGAAGGTCAGCCCGCCGGTAATCCCTTCCAACTCTTCAGCCAGAGGAATAACCTGGTCCATGTTGTGCCGGGTCAGGGTCAACATCACCATATTCGGCACACCCATTTCTGTCAGCATCCGTAGAAAATTAACCGTACGATGGTAATTCCCGGTCCCGCGAATTTCGTCATTATGCTGTTCCAGTCCTTCCAGGCTGACCTGATAATAGACTGGCATCCGTATGTTCACAATCCGCTCAATAGTGTTCCGGTCACTGGCATTGCCGAGGATTGCGATCATAAAATCCCGCTCTGCTGCAGCACGGTAGAGGTCCAGGAATTGTGGGTACAGCAAAGGATTTCCGCCCGACAGAGACACTTGTCCACGAATAAAGCGGCTGCGACAAAAGGCACGTAGTTCATCCAGCAGGGTGAGGGCACGTTCGAACGGAAATGCCCGGCGGCTTGAGCGGTCATAACAGTGACGGCAATGCAGGTCGCACTCCTGGGTCAGATGCCACTGCAGGGAAAACACCTCGGCCGCTACGCAGTCCTCACGCGGGGAAAACTCGGCAATATCCTGTTCGCGGCATAGCATTGATGGCGGCGAAAGTACCAGTCCCTGCCAGACAGCCTCACGTATAACAGCATCGATTGTTCCAACCGGGACACCCGCCTCGCGGGCCGCATCCGGGGGGGCAATGTCTTCTACCACCAGTTTTATGGCCAGCAAATCACCCGGTTCCGCAGCCCGGATTTTCAGCTTTCCATTGTCTGGCAGGCTCCAGGTGATGACGATCTCATTGCCTGGAACGACCTTGTCTATGTCCCGCTTCTTTGCTCGTGCGAACAGAGGGGCCAGATTTTTCCATGCGACAGGGGTAATATGCAGAGTAGGATTGAGACTTAATGAATTAATTTCGAGGGGTACAATTTCTGCAGTGATGGATTTGTGGCGCGATAATTCGATGTGGGCGAGCCCGGACAAAAACGGTGGTATTCCGGGCCCACCCTGATGTTCCAAAAATTCCGGAAAGCTGGCCGGATTCATGTCACTTCCTTCTGCAATACGCTTCCATAACTTGATGCCAAGAAGCGTTCGGCAGAGTGGGAAAATTTCGGATAAGGTCTTCATGACATGATATTACCGGACATCTTCTTTATGATCAAGTGCCTTCCGGATGCTGTTAGCGCGACCGCGCTATTTGGATGAACCGCCTCAACCACTTTTACCGGGCGTCTCTTTAGGCTTCTCGCCTTCCTTCTGATCCTTTACAGCATCTTTCTTAGCGTCTTTTTTTACTTTTTTTGCCTTTTTGGCATCTTTCTTCTCGACTTTTTCCGCAGCCTTCTCAGTCACTTCAGCTTTGTCCTTCGGTGCGCTCCCGGCGCCCGCTGAACCGCCTCAACCACTTTGAGCCGCGCCAGCAGGTGCAGCAATCGAAACACCTGCAACCAAACCGGCAATGCCAAGCCCTGCTACGAAACTTTTCATCTGGTCCTTGTCCATGTTTCTACCACCTTTCTGTTTATTTTATTGCACTACTGGATTTACTTTACCAATATATAATTACAAATCAATCGTTTTTTACGATTTAATTACAACATCATCACATTTAATTCAGAAAATCATGCACAGTTGTGCTTAACCTGTTGCTGTTTCTTGCCTTGCATTCGTTGTGCTGGTATATATCTGTGGTCTCAGACTCACTATGAATGTTTGTAATCACCGCTTTTTAATATTAACGGTATTTTCAGATAACAGTGTTCCTGGAGTAACTAATGAAAAAAAACATCAGTTCAATCCCCAAGGTTGATAAAGTATTGTCTCTTTCACCAGTGGTGTCTCTGCTTGAAACTCATCCAAGGCCGACTGTCCTTGCAGCCGTGCGAAACGTTCTGGCAGCACTCAGAATTGATTCGCTAAACGGTACGCTGACGGCTGCGGTCGACGAGAACCACCTGTGCGGGTTGATAGTGAAAGAGCTTGAGAGTATTGTTGCTCCCAGTCTTCACCCTGTTGTGAACGGTACCGGAGTAGTGATTCATACCAATCTTGGCCGTTCACTTCTTTCGAAGTCGGCATGTCGTCAGATACAGGAGGTTTCAGAGCGCTACTCAAACCTTGAGATGGACATGGCGACAGGTGCCCGCGGCGAGCGGTATACTCACGTTGAATCTCTCCTTTGTGAGCTGACAGGGGCAGAAGCGGCAATTGTCGTAAACAATAATGCCGCAGCGGTTCTGCTGGCTCTTTCGGGGATGGCTGCCGGCAAAGAGGTTGTGGTCTCAAGAGGTGAACTTGTCGAAATCGGGGGGTCATTCAGGATACCGGATGTTATGAGGTTGAGCGGCGGAATTCTGAAGGAGGTCGGGACCACAAACCGCACCCATCTGAAGGACTATCAAACCGCTATTTCCGAAGAAACAGCCCTGTTTCTCAAGGTTCATACCAGCAATTTTTCGGTAGTAGGTTTTACGGCAGAGGTAACCATCGACCAACTTGTCCAGTGCGGAAAGGAGAAGGGAATCCCGGTAATGGCCGATATCGGCAGCGGCTCACTACTTGATCTCTCCAAATACGGCATAACCGGAGAAATCCCGGTGCAGGAATATCTCAAGGCGGGCGTTGACATCCTTACCTGCAGTGGTGACAAAATGCTTGGTGGTCCGCAGGCAGGCATCATACTCGGAAAACGGAAGATAATTTCCATACTGAGGAAAGAGCAGCTTCTGAGAGCACTCAGGATTGACAAGATGACGCTTGCTGCGCTTGAAGCAACGTTGAGACTGTACCGGGACGAAAGGGATGCGGTGGCTGAGATACCTACGCTGCGCATGTTGACGGTGCAGCCTGCCGTTCTGAAGGCAAAAGCTTCGTCCTACATCCGCCGGATTCGACCAAAAATACCTTCTCCGGTCACCCTGACTGTTGTTGCCGGAAATTCTCAGGTGGGTGGCGGCTCTCTGCCAACACTGGACCTGCCAACGTTCCTCATGGCAATTGCGGCTGAAGGCTGGTCTCCTCAGCAAATAGACTCTGCTTTCAGGCAATGCAAAACTCCGGTGATGGGAAGGATCAACAAGGGGCAGTACCTGCTCGATCTCCGCACCCTTCAGGATGCTGATATTCCGGCACTTGTAGAGGCGATGGAAAAGCTGGGATAGTGAATATACCTAGCTGCGTATAGATGTTGTTACGAAGGATCAACAGATAGCACGGGGAGTTTTCCATGCTTTTTATCAGGCTGGTTCGTTCGTTCGGATGATACTAGCTCTGCCACAACCCTGCCGACTGGAGTTGTAACCTCAACCCTTACCGGAACGCGGTTTTCGTCATCGGTCAGCCAGATCAATATTCCGCGGTTATTCTTGAAAAATCCGTTCTCGCTAAATAACGGCTTGATCACCAACGTTTCTGCAGTGCGCATACCCGGCAGTGACAGCTTTTCCCGTCGAATAACATCCACCGGCACCAAAGAACTCTTGTCTCCGTCATACAGGCGCAGGGTGAGGGGCGTGCCTACTGCCAGTGACTGCTGCCGGATAAAATAGAACCCCGAAATAATGTCAAGCGTGTCCAGATGTTCGAGCGGCTCGGTGCTTGAAATATTTTTCAGGCGATCAACCCAGAAGGTTTTACGTTCGTGAAACATCAGGTTAAAGCCGGTGTCACTGACTAAAGAGCCTTCCTGCTGGCGGATGCGGGTCAGCAGATAGCGCCCCTTGATCAGCCGCGTATCGGTGTAGTCGTTTACCGGATAGATAACAGACATGATGCTGTTGGAGCGAACACTGGTGGTTATGCGCAGTTCTCCCTCTTTGTTTGATGCTTCCAGCAGTGCGCTGCCCACCGGCACACCCAGCAGGCTGATTTGATAGGCCAGCTTTTCCTGCTGCAGCGGCGCGATATGGTCGGGATTCAGCCGAAACTCCTCGGGCTGCTTTTGGGCCACATGCGTTGATCTTTGCTTGGGAGGCTCCGGAAGATGATCTGTGATCTCTGGCTGTTCAGGTTGTGATGGAGCCGTTTCCGGCGGTGCCGATGAATAAGGAGGATTTGGATGTGAAGAGAGTGCGGCAAGCCTGTTTGGAATATGTTGTTTTGGTGGTTTTATAACTTGTGGAGTTGGAGCAGAGGCCACAGGAAGATCTTTCAGATCAACCATCACCGCTGCTGGCTCGCTTACCGCTTTGCCGAAATCATAGGAGCCGAACCGCTCCAGCAGCACAGCTGCCAGGCTGTGTCCTAGAACTGACAGCACAATACAAACAGTCAGCAGAACCTTAAAATGGATCGTATGTCTGGCGGCTAGTTTTTTCATGGCTTAAGTAAAAATACCGCCCCCGGGAGGGGGCGGTAAGCGGTACCGGTTGCGGTACATCAGAGAATAAGGACAGAGTTGTTATCCCCAGAGGCGTTCGGCCTCCGGGGATGGTATACGGGTTACGGGCGTGCAGCGACAACACCGGTTGTGGCGTTAGCACCAAACCAAGCACGTGCCTCAGGGTAGCCGGCAGGGATAGTAATCGTTCCATCAAACGCACCATTATCTACCCAGTCAATGGAGTCAAAAAGCAGCCGCTTTACATAGTAGCGGTTATGGGCATAGCCGCCCTTTTCCTTTGTTGGTAGCAGTGAGTTCTGATATGCGCCATAGTATCTGATATCAGGTACTGTAGTTGCATTAGTAACGACAGCTGAGATATCGATGCCCATAGCATTAGTTATGGTGTTAGTTAGATACGCAGTTAACAATAGACCTGTTTCCTGATAACCCTCAGACTCCTCCTGCAGCTTGGCTGCACTGATCGGGTAGGTTGTATGACAAGTATTACAGGTTGATTGTCCCTTAATGGCTGTAATGGTTTCACCTGTCTTTGTAACCGGGCTGAATGTATGGGTACTACCAGACATATGACAGGCAACACAGGGACCTGATGTGCCAGTACCCGGTTTATCTACAGTACCAATCTTATCATGTGCAAAATAAGACGGGTTAGCGTAGTGTTCAGCGCGGTCTCCATCTGCATCAACATCAAATTCATACATCATGTGTGACTGGCTACTGAACAATATGCCGCCTGCAGGCAGATAATGTGGTCTGAAGCTTGTGCTTCTAGAATTGTCGATTACGTTTCTGCGTGATGAGTGACAAGCCATACAGATATTACTATTACTTACATTAGGGAATGTAATAGCTGCAGTATTGTAAGTATAAAGCGCTGTAATTGCACCAGGAGTGCGAGTGGTACCTTTGCCGGCATTGCTGTGGCAACCCCAGCAGTAGAGCATCTCTTTCTGGCCGCCTATACGATGTGAGAAATCCAATGTATCTGTGGCGTAGGCGGTTGGGCTGTTTAAATAACTTACAGCTCCCGTAGAAGTATGACAACGAGCACAAGACATACTGGTAACTCCACCTTCCTCAGCCCAGGCAGCTGCGTCAGCTATTGTTACACCGGCTTTCATGACCGCATCGGTCATACCTTTAGACCTATCGTAACTACCATCAGCTTTTTTAGTGTAAGTATCCTGTGCTTCATATTTTTTAGTCAACAATCTACCTGCTTTTTTTGATTTTGCCCAATCAGTGTAGATGGTTGAGGCAACAGTTGTATCAAGTTCGTAAATTCTGGTACCTTCAGCATTCAATGAACTTGCGAGATTTCCTGTATTGGTCTTTGCCTCATGGTTGTGGCAGTCAAAGCATGGATTCGCCGTATTGGTCCGTAATACATAACCTTCAATCACGAAAGGTGTATTTGGATTGTCATAGTGAGTTGACCCGATTATACGATACCATGCTGTCTCATGCTGGAATTTGGATGTGACAATTGTAGTGTCAGGCAGAGCAACACCATCTTCGTCAGTAACAGCGAGAGTTAGGGTATTACCAGAGCCAACGAGTGTACCGTCAGCCTTGGTGTATGTATGACAACTGGTACACATGGTAAACTGCTGGTTAGTTGTTGGTACAGCAGCAAGAACAGTGGTCCCATCAACAACGACATTACTAGGGACCCAGCCAATTACACTACGCAGCACATCAGGCTTGTGTGAGGTATGGCAGGTGTCACACTTGATGTTGCGGGCATTTTCTGTAGTCAAATCTCCCGGAGCCGCCGCAAGGTTATTAGCCAAGGCGTCTTTGTCCCCAGTAAATCCTGACTTCATAGCCTGCACTGCGCCTTCGTGGGTGTGGCAACGGTTACAGATCTGGTCGGTTTCAAGTTCGCCGGCACCATGTTTTGAAGTTACTACCTTTGCCAGTGATGCATCATCACTGGCGTGGCATTGAATACATCCACCTAAGCTAGGGTCAGCATAGGGCAGGGGACCGACGCCGTTGTGTTGAGCGCCTCCTCCATGACATCCCTGGCAGCCCACATTTTTAAGCGAGTGAATTGAGGCATAATAGTCGGCATAAATGTCATTGCCAGTCAAAGACTCTAGTCGACCACTGTGACATTGGGCACATGATGCTTCACTGACATTTGCAACACTGCCAAGAGTCCCACCCGTCTTGCTGGACGAGCCGCAGCCGTACAGCATTGCCGCCATGGACAGTAAACAAAAAGGCATAATTAATTTCTTCATCTGCATACTTTTTTCCTCCTTGGTTATAGTTTGAAATTAATACGTTCCCGGCATATGGCACTTCAGACAAACCTTGCCGCCTGACTTGTCTTTGAAATTGCCGGATTTCCAGTTTCTCGGATGAGGACGCACCTTGCCGCTGCTGTGGCACTGGATGCAGACATCGCCATCAGGGTGGCAGGTCTGGCATGACTGCAGATTGCGCCGCGCTTCGTAGGTGTGATCTGATCTCCAGTTACTTGCCACATACTGCTGTGCTCCGGCACCAAGCGGATTGTGTGATTTAATCCGCAGCGATCCCTTGGGGAAACGACTGTGACAATCGGTACAGGACTTTTGGTTGTGACAACGTAAGCAGGATTGCGGGTTGTCCTTTGCTTTTATCGGATGAATGCTGATGAAGTCACTGCGATGATTCTTCGGTAAATAGTTCTGTTTGAAAGTATTTCTGTTAAGTTCGGCATCGGCACCACCACCGGCATGGCAGTCACTGCAAAAAGACTGCGTGTGACAGTCGACACAGTTGGATCCGGCTTTCCCTGCTAAAGCCCGGTGCTCACCCATCCAATCAGTGTTCTGGTGGTGTTTTCCGGCCCAGTCGTTGTCGTGGGTCAGGGGGATGCCTTGATCCTTGTGACATTCGTTACAATCTTTCAGTGGCATCTTGGCGTACTCTTTGTGCGACATCTTTTCTGCACTGGACTGTTGGTTGAATGCCAGCAGGCCGTAAATAAGCAGTGCGCAGATGAAAAAAGCTTTTTTCACAATAATCCCCCCTTTCTAGAAGTCGTAGTTAAAAACGGCCCGGCCGGACCAGTCATGTTCAAAATGACCGACGTCAACGTTGTCCTGGACCCGCAGATCGAATGACATGGCTTTGTCAAGCTTGTAGCGCGTGCCAAGCCAGTAAGTCTGGGCAGTCGTATCGCCGGTCATGCTGTCTTTTTGGTACACATCATAGGCTATGCCACCCGCCAGTTGCAGCTTGGGGGTGTAGTCGTACAGTACATCAAGGGTTGCACCATTCAGGTCCCCGGCATAACCTTGCCGACGGTCGTAGGCCACATCAATCATCAGGTTTGTGATCGGGCGGACCTTCAGGCCGATTTCATACACATCGCCGGAGGTGTCGCCACCGAAATCCTGTCGCTTGTATGCACCACGTACGGCAAACATGTCGTTGATGGTGTAGTCAGCACGAACGGAACCTTCCAGATAACGGTCTACTGCAAACACGGAGTAAATTGAGGTGTAGTCGAAGGTTGGATAGCTTTTAAACCATTCTGCGGAAATAACCAGATCGACAGAGGCAAAGTACTTGGCTCCAATCAGTACCTCTTCGAAGGTTTCACTGGCTGTGTCAAATCTGGTGTTGCCGTAAAGTTTCAGCCCTTTAAACAGATACTGTTTAAACATGGCGCCGATTGTTTCACGGGCAATGCCATCCTGATCGCGTTTTATAAAATAGCTGATTTCTGCGTCTGTTGCCGGGTAGCCTGTCAGGGTTGCAGCCGCACCAAAAACGGTATCCCCGCCATGGGCCAGCTCCCGATCAATGCCGAAAAACACGTTACGACCACCCAACAGGGAAAATGCGATCGGGCCGACGTTTTTCAGGTTTACCATGCCCCCGTCAATCAGAGCGCTTCCGGCAGCGTTGTTTACAAATTGCCGCCCAATACGGATATCAAGCTTGTCGAACAGGTTGGTATAATCTCCATACAGGTAGAACAGGCGGCTTTCAAAGCCATCACCGTTTCTTATGTCCTGGCTGATGCGGCCATAACCATGCAGCGTAAACTTGTTTTCAGCATCAATTTTGGTTGCTGAAAATCTCAATAGTTGTGCTAGTTCGACCTGCTTTTGATCATTGAATATGCTGTTGAACCAAAGAATCTGGCTGGATGACCGGCCATGAAATTCGGCAGACCATGCAGATACGGCGGAAAATAAAATTGAGCCGCATATGATTGTCCTGAAAATATGTTTCATACGCATTCAACGGACCTCCTTTCGTAAAATTTAAAACAGAACACACTTAGTTCGGAAACGGCCATCCTCCTTTCGTTAGATTTGCTGCTTTCGGTGTTATGATAAAAAGTTCCTTTTAAGTCTGCCCTTTCTATAAGATTTGTTCTGTTTAAATATCAATTATGTTCTTGTGCGTGGAAAATTTGCATCAAGTCAATAGAGGCTATCCTCCAATTTGCCGTTGACAAGGGTGCCCATGAAAAATTACATTCCGACCTTCACCACATTTCTTTGATAAACCGGGCAGTCCTTATACCGATCCATACAATATGCGGCAATCATGGGTGTAGTCCGTCCGGTGACGTGGCAGCAGTAACAGTCGTCAAAAGGGTGGCTTGAAAATTCACACAAGCATGGTTTTGTTGACTGGTTTTGTGTCGCAGCTGAGTCGCTCATGGCTTAAATTGTTGAGCATAAAGAGTGCCAAAATCAGGAGTGACGTAATAACGGTATGTTAGGTGAATTTATGCCAAAAAAAGAGTATGCAAAAACGATAGTAGTAGCTAAAACAGATAGCTAAAATGGATAGTGCGTGAGGTGAAAAGGTGGTGGAATTATTGCTTGGGGAGTTTTAAACCATAAAATAAGGGGGAAAAAACTGCATTATGACGCTCAGTTGCTCCCCCTTGCTGGTAAACAATCTTCTGTGGCTAAACGGTCTTTATCTCATCCCCCGGCTTAATCAAACCTCCGGCAAGGACCTTGGCAAAAATCCCTTCTTTCGGCATGACGCAGTCACCGGCCTGATCATAAATAGCGCAGCGGTTGTGACACTCCTTGCCGATCTGGGTTACCTCCAACAGGGTTTCACCTGCCTGCAGATGACTGCCGATCGGCAGACTGACCAGATCGATACCGGTTGTCGTGATGTTCTCGGCAAAGTCGCCTGAATCGACATCCAGCCCAAGCGCCCGCATCTTGTCGATGCTCTCTGATGCCAGCAGGCTTATCTGGCGGTGCCAGTCACCGGCATGGGCGTCCCCCACGATGCCGTGGTTTTCGCGCAGTTCCACCGCTGCAACCGGCTTCTTTCGCTCTCCCTTGTTTTCGCTGATACAGACCGCTTTGACTGTTGCCATAATATTTATCCCCCTATCTGTGCCATCGAAAAATTTTGATGCTCATAACTGTTGCAGGATATTCCATGCCGCTCCGGCTTGTTCGATACGATCCCGCGCAGTACCTGTGCCAGTGTGTCCCGGTCAGGGGGGCGCAGGAACGGCACCAGATCGGTTTTCTCGTCAGAAAAAAGGCACCCCTTGGCCTGCCCGGTGGAGGTGACGCGGATCCGGTTGCATTCGCTGCAAAAATGGCCGGAGACCGCCGTGATAATGCCGATGCTCCCGACTGCACCGGGTATGCGATAATCCCGCGACGGCCCTGCAAAGGGCCCCTTATCGACCTGTTCCAACTGATAGCTGGCGGCAATGCGCTGCAGGATCTCCTCGCCGGAGATACAGAAGCGTTGCCACCCCTCATCCCGCACCACCGGCATATACTCGATGAAGCGGATCGAGCTGCCGCGCAGCCTGGTCATCTCGACAAATGACATGATTTCTGCATCGTTGACGCCGCGCATAATGACGACGTTAATCTTTGGGGGGGGGAAACCGGCTTTCTCGGCGGCATCCAGCCCGTCCAGCACCCTTTTCAGGTCGCCGCCGCGGGTGATCTCGCTGAAAGTTTCCGGGTTGAGCGAGTCGAGGCTGACGTTGAGCCGCTGAACACCCGCCTGATAAAGTTCCTTTGCCATATCTGCCAGCAGCAGGCCGTTTGTCGTCAGGGCCAGGTGCCGCAAGCCGGGGAGGGAGGAAAGTCTGGCCAGAAAATCAACGATTCCGGCCCGAACTAGCGGCTCACCGCCGGTGATGCGGATTTTTTCAATTCCCAGTCCAACGGCGCTCTCGGCGATCAGCTGCAGCTCTTCATAACTGAGTACCGCATCATGCCCCCTGTTTACGACACCCTCTTTAGGCATGCAGTAAAAGCAGCGCATGTTGCAGCGGTCTGTCACCGACAAGCGCAGATAGTTAATGTTTCTCCCGACGGAGTCAGTGAGCTGCATGGATAATGTGCTTTTCAACGAAATCGGCAACCTGGGTCGGGTTGTTCAGGTCCAGCACCGGCACGTCCAGATCCAGCGGTTCGTCACTGGCTACCGCCAGCAGGCTCGGGTCATTCTCTTCTCCCCGGCAGATCAGGGTTGCACTTCTCTCCCGGCGGTGAACCTCTATCTTCGGGAGGCCGCTTTTCTTGAACCCTTCGGTCAGGATCAGGTCGACATCGCCGAAATAATTTGCGATCAGTTCTTCGATCGGGGGGGACTCGGCATGCTGTTTGACTATGGCCAGTTTTGCAGGTGATGAGATCAGCATCGTGTCGGCACCGGCGGCGGTCAGGCGATGGCTGTCCTTGCCAGGATGGTCAATGTCAAATTGATGGGCATCGTGCTTGATGCACCCCACACGATACCCGCGACTTTTGAGCTCGGCGATGACCTTTTCCAGCAGGGTTGTTTTCCCGGTTCCCGATTTGGCGACAAATGAAACGGCTTTGGCAATCATTTTTATCCTCGTGTGAAGCAGTTTGTGACGCTTGGAATGTATAAACCTTAAAAACAGTTGTCCGCAGATAACGCAGATTAACGCAGATAAAAATAAATAGTTATTCAAAAAACATGATTTTCATGGTTAAACCAGTATTTGTTTCAAGCCTCTGATTTCTCTGCGTATATCTGCGTTAATCTGCGGATAATATTTTATGTAAAAGGCCGCTTGGCGCTTGTTGCGCTTATGTATTATATGACTTCGCATGACGGGCAAACGCAGCACTGAAGTCGTCTGGCGGATCGGCAAGCACATCATCCGGGATTCCGCTTCGTATCAGGCGTCCTTTGTTCATCACGGCCACACGGTTGCATAGCTGCAGAACTTCACGACAGTCGTGGGTGGCGATCACCGCTGTAATTCCCTTTGAATGGAGCAGCTTAGACAGCTGTTGGAAAAGGGCTTCGCGCAAAGGCAGGTCAAGTGCCGTGAACGGTTCGTCCAGAAAAATCATTTCCGGGCGCATGGCAAATGCCCGTGCCAGGCTGACCCGCCTCGCCTCGCCCGACGAAAGGGAGTGTGCGGAACGCCTTGAAAGTCCGGCAATTCCGAACAGTTCCAGCGCTTCATCGACACGCTCCTGCAACTCCTGGCGCGGCATGCTGCGCAGGTTAAGCCCGGTTGCGACATTTGTGGCCACCGAACCATTCAGAAGCAGAGGTTCCTGAAAAACCATCGCCAGTCTGCGCCGATATGCCAACCCGGCATTTTTGCCGTTGATCGCTTCGCCACTCACAAACACATCACCCTTATTGACCGGCATCAGACGGGCCAGGGCAAGCATCAGGCTGGTTTTGCCAGAGCCGTTAGATCCTATCAGTGCGAGTACGTCGTTTTCCTGTACGGTCAGGGAAACATTTTTAAGAACATCCACTCCGCCGCGCTGCATCGAGAGCCCACGGGCTTCCAATAACGGTGATGTCATCGCGCCCTCCTTTTTTGCTGAACCATCGTCAACATGAGATTAACCAGAAAAGTCAGGGTCAGGAGTATGATGCTGAGGGCAATGGCGGTATCGAAATTCCCTTTGCCGCTCTCCATGACCGTTGCGGTCGTCAGCACTCTCGTCTGCCCCTTGATGTTGCCGCCGACCATGATAGAGGCCCCTACCTCTGAGATAACTCCGCCAAAGCCGGCCATAACCGCAGCCAGAAGCGGCAGGCGGGCCTCCCGGACCAGCAGCAGGATGATTTGGGCGCGTGAAGCGCCAAGGGCCATAATCTGCAGGCGGAGGTTGGCGGGCAGGCTCTGGATCGCGGCCAGCGAGATGCCGGTGACTATCGGGGTGGCGATAATTCCCTGGGCTATAACCATCGCCGCGGGGGTATATAGCAGTTCAAGATGCCCGAAAGGGCCGTTGCGCCAGAGAAAGATAGTCACGAACAGTCCGACCACGACCGGCGGCAGGCCCATGCCGGTATTTACCAGCGCAACCACCAGCCGTTTGCCGGGGAATTCAGCCAGGGCCAGTGTCGTACCTGCGCCGATACCGATCGTCAGGCTCAGCAGAGTGGCCAGGCCGGAGATCTTAATCGAGAGCCAGGTGACGTCGAATACTTCACTGTCTCCCGACAGGAGCAATCGTACCGCTTCAAGGAAGCCTTCGAGGATCAGTTCCATTTAACCTCTCACAGTCCTAGTGATGCCGGATTTTTGCCGGCGTCGGGGAAGAATAGGGGAGCGCCGAATTTTTCAACGCCGAAGCGCCCGATGATATCCTGAGCCTTTCTTGAAACCATGAAATCGGCAAAGAGCTTGCCTCCGGTTGTGTTGACCTTCGGCCACCTGATAGGATTAATCTCGATGACGTGGTAAATGTTCAGCAGTCTGCTGTCCCCTTCGCTCAGAATTACGAGGCCAAGGTTCTTGCGGAGTGCCAGGAAGGTGGCCCGGTCGGTCAGTGTATATCCCTTCTTCTCAGCGGCGACGTTCAGGGTCTGTCCCATACCGAGCCCGGTCTGCTGGTACCACTTCTGCCCTTCCGGGTTGATGCCTGCCCCTTTCCAGAGCCCTTTTTCCTTGGCATGGGTGCCGGAATTGTCGCCGCGCGACGCGAACAGGGCTCCGCTACCGGCAATGCGTTTCAGCGCATCTGCAGAGCCGTTGGCTCCCTTGACACCCGCCGGATCGGTAACCGGTCCGACGATGATGAAATCGTTATGCATAACGAGGCGGCGAGTCGTGCCGAAATCATCGGCCATAAACTTTTTTTCGGCCTCCGGGGAATGCACCAGCAGTACGTCCGCCTCGCCTTTTTCTCCCATCTTCATCGCCTGCCCGGAACCTACCGATATGGTTTTGACCTGAAGGCCGCTTTCCTTTTCAAATTGCGGCACCAGTACATCCAACAGTCCGGAATCCTGGGTACTGGTGGTGGTTGCCAAAATTACGGTTTTTGGCGCGGCCCACGCAATGCTGGACAGGGACAATACAACTGCTGCAAACAACAATACAAATTTCTTCATGATTTCTCCTGTGTTTGGTATGTTCCCTCTCCCTGAGGGTTAGGGTTAGGGTGAGGGGGAAGAGTTGCAGTATGCAATACTGTTGCCCCCTCATCCGGCCTTCGGCCACCTTCTCCCTCAGGGAGAAGGAATCATTTTGAACAACAAAAAGCCCCTTCTCATCAATGGAAAAGGGGCGTGGACAAACCACTGCAGCGGTTCGTCAGGCACGGGATCCCCTTTTCAATAGGAAGGTGACGCTGTTTCCGGCGACACCCACAGGTCGTGTGCCGTGAGGATGTATTCCTGGTAGGCATTGCGACTCGGAGAATGGTGTGGTGTTTATTTTAATGTGATGTTGTTTAATCTTTAAAAAAGCAGTTATCCGCAGATTAACGCAGATGTACACAGATTAATGCAGACAATCAAATGCGTGAAACGAATGCATGTTTAACAAAGGATGAGGCCCGGCTTTTTAAATATTCATCGGTTTTATCTGCGTTAATCTGCGAAATCTGCGGACCAACAAATGTTTTTTAGCTTAATCGGCCTTTGCCAGCAGTCGGTAATCCTCCTGTGTATTGATGTTGCGAAATGATGCGTAGTCCGGATCGAGGGCGGCGATTCTTCCGCGCGGCACAAGCCTTACCTGAGCCAGATCGAAAAAAGAGAGTATGCGGCGCTCGCCGGCTTGGAGCATCATTTCCATCTTGGGCAGACAGCTTTTGGCATACACTGCGTGCAGTGGTTCCAATCCACCCGGAGTCTCGGGAATGACTACATCTACTCCCCCCTGGATACTGCAGAGCTCCCGGATCAGCATCGGGTTGAGGCCGGGCATGTCACACGCGGTGATAAAAGCTCTTTCGGCGACGGCGTTGGTAAGCGCGGCATGGATTCCACCGAGGGGGCCCATGCCGGGATAGATGTCGGCAATCTTGCGACAGGGAATGAAATCATAGATTTCAGGTGTATTGGTTACCAGCAGAACCTCGTCAAACAGTTCAGCCATGCGGCGGTAGGCGGTCTCGATCATCCGCTCACCGTTGACTTCGAGAAGCGCCTTGTTTCTCCCCATGCGGCTTGATTCGCCGCCGGCCAGGATGACACCCGCCACATCGGTAAAGCGTGTTTGCGCAGCCATCTGTATCCGCTCCGGACAGGCAGCGATACGGAAGCTGTCACTGCGTACATAACCGACCAGACCGATGCCGTGCTCACGGCAGATGCGCACCGCCATGTCTGTTGGCGAGGTGCGCGATGCTATCAGGGCGACCCCCAACGAAGCGGCCTTGGCCGCCATCTCGGTTGATACCCTTCCGGAGGTCAACAAAAGGCATCCGGCCAGGTCGATTCCGGACAGCAGCGCCTGTCCCGCCAGGCGATCGATGGTGTTATGTCTCCCCAGATCCTCTGCGTGCAGCAGGATGCGGGTCCCATCGCTGGCAGCAGCTGAATGGATGCCGCCATGGCGGCCATAGCGCACGGAGAGCTGTGCCATCTCACGCATCATGGCGAATATAGCCTCCGGCGAAAAGGCTGCTTCCGGTGGTGCACACTTCGGAGCCCCGGCGTTGAATGAGAAAGAGATCCCGGTGCCGCAGCCGGACGTCAATACCGGCGTCAACCTCTCCGGAATCTCGCCCCGGATGCGGATACTGGCTTCGCCGGATTCATCACACACCCCCATTGCCAGGAAATCCCCTGTTTCTTTGACAAAACCCTGCGTGCGCAGGAAGCCTGCTACGAGAAAACGCAGTTCATGCGGAGATGCCACCAGGGTGGCGATCTCGCGGCCGTTTACCGTGAGCTTGATTGGGTATTCAGCCGGCATGTCATCAGGGATCTCACTCAGCACCCCTTTTTCGTATCGCAACATAAGTACTGCCTTACTCCGGTGGTTGGTTTATATGCCGTACAAATTGATTATACGTCTGGCATGCAATGGTGAGTGTTCAGGCCTGATACCAGAACACTCACCGCTTAACAGCGAACTTTCAATGGACAGACTCACTGCCTGATGCATGAGAATGCTCATGTGCTGCGGTCATACTGTGTGCATGATCAGGGAGCGAGTAATCAACTGTCTCCGGGTGATGCTCGAAGATCGGGAAATACTTGGCCAGCAGCACGAAAAAGAGGACATGGGCGGCGATGATGCCGATTGTGACCAGTGATTCAATTATTGATGGGTAGTAGATCGCCTGGTCAGCCTGCTCCATGCCGAACATGGAAACGTTGAAGCGGTTAAGAACTACTCCGGCAATTACCAGCGAAGCGCCGCGCAGCTGCATGCGGTCATCCTCACGATATGCCTTCTTCATGAACATGAACATCGGAATAATAATTCCTATAATGAGCTCCGCCAGAAACAGCGTCAGCAGGCTGGGGCGGTCATAGAGCGGACCGTGTGACAGCAGGGCTGTGGCGGCAAGCTTGACTATCAAATAAGCACCCAGTGTCCAGGGGAGTATCTTGGTCAGAACCTCCAGCAGCTCGGATTCGTCCGGCTGTCCCAAATAGCGATGCACCATGGTTGCTTCCAGGATGATGATCGAAATGCCGGTAAAGATGGCCGACATCCAGAACAGCAGCGGCAGCAGCGGATTGTACCAAAGGGCGTGCAGCTTGTCCACGGCGATCAGGAAGAAGGTTCCGAGGGACGACTGGTGCAGGGTTGAGATGGCGGCCGCCCCGATGACAAGCGGCATTTCAAGCCAGCGGAGTACACGCAGCGGCACATGATAGCCGAATTTTTCACAGACCGGTGAGAGGAACTCCAGAAAGAGTACCGTGGTGTAGGCCATGATGCACATCGACACCTCAAACATCGGTGAATGAATATTCCAGTAGACCATTGTGTGCCAGGCGCGCTGGGGTTGTCCCAGATCCAGCAGCAGTCCGACGCAGACCAGCGAGTAACCGAGAAAACCGGTCACAATAGCAGGACGCACCAGTGGCTCCAGTTTCTTGATGTGAAAGCAATGTACGATTGCGCCCAGGGTGAAAGCACCGGCCGCCAGGGGCACGGCGGTGACGACGTCGAAGGAGATCCACAATCCCCAGGGATAGACGTCATTCAGGTTGGTTGTGACTCCCAGGCCGAAGATAAAGCGTGCCATGGTAGCCAGCGCGCCCATCACAACCAGGCCGATCATGAACTTGAGGAAATTATGGTAGCCTTTGATTTCATTTATGATAATGCGTGCGGCAGCTGTCATGGCTGGTCCTCCCTGGTCTCTTCTACAGTTGTCTCTGGTTGAACCTTGCTGTTTTTAAAGGCTTCTTCTTGCCGAATTCGTTCCTTGCGATGAGTGAACCATGAGAGGAGCGATAGTCCGCCTCCCACGGTCAGGAAGATACCGGGAACCAGACGCAGTGCCTGCCAGGTATAAGAAGGCAATGAACGCTGAGTGACCGGTTTGAAGCCCAGTTCATCCAATGGCTGCTCTGTCAGGTAGAAGATGCTGGTGCCGCCAGCCTCATCCTTGCCGTAGATAGTCTGCTGATAGCGATCCGGTCGGTTCTTGAGGCGCTTTTCGGCCTCTTTTATCATGTCGGCGCGACTACCGTAGCTGATGGCGGTCGGGCAAGCCGTAACACAGGCAGGCTGCATCCCTTCCTTGATACGACTGAAGCAACCGGTGCATTTACGTACCAGTGGAAAGGCTTTGCTCCATTCGTACTTGGGAATGCCGAAGGGGCAGGCAATCATGCAGAAACGGCAGCCGATGCAGCGACCGGCATCGTAGACCACCGGTCCTTCGGGGGTCTTTACGAAGGCACCGACGGGGCAGACCGAGGCGCAGGCCGGTTCGTTGCAATGCATGCACATCTCTTTGTAAAAAGCGAACTCGTTCTGGCCATCCTTCTGGTAATCCTTGAACTTGACACGAGTGAAGGTGTACTCCGACATCAGCGGCGGGTTCTGGTACCCCTCGCCGCTGAAAAACGTCGTATTCTCGGCCTTCAGCTGATTCCACTGTTTACAGGCTACCTGACAGCCGCGGCAGCCGGTGCATTTGGTTGTATCGATCAGGAATGATTTTGTTTTGTCGTAATTAACGGGTGTCGAACTCATGCCTTGTTACCCCCTTTTTCAAGATTACATAGAAATGCTTTGAACTCGGGGATGCTCGTATTGGCACAACCCACCGACGGAGTCAGCAGATTGGCGCTGTCTCCAGTAGCAAGACCGGCGTAACCGAAATGCCAGGGCATGCCGATCTGCTCGATCTGTTTGCCCTCTACATTGAACGGCCTGAGACGTGAAGTGACCAGGGCCATCGCTTCGATCGAGCCACGCTCGGTGGTGACGCGCACCTTGTCGCCTTTTTTGATGCCCTTCTTTTTGGCTAGCGATTCGCTTATTTCGACGAACATATCCGGCACCAGTTCGGTCAGCCATGGAAGACTGCGGGTCATGCCGCCGGTCTGCCAGTGCTCCGTCATGCGGTAGGTCGTGCCGATGAAGGGGAACTTGGCCAGATCGCTGGAAACGTTTTTGGGAATCTTGACCCCAGGGCTGTTCTGCACCCCGGACATCAGGTTGCGGGCCGGGCTCTCGACCGGTTCGTAATGTTCAGGGAAAGGACCGTCTTTCATATCCAGTGCATAAAGCCGGGCATGCCCTTCAGGCAGCATGATGAATGGGTATTTCCCCTCCTTGTCGTCCTTCATTGGAGGCCAGGGGCCATCGGGTATATCGCCCTTCCACTTCTTTTCAAGTCCATCCCAGGCGATAACAGCCCGCTTGGGGTTGAATGGCTCACCGGCCGGATTGACCGAGGCGCGGTTGTAAATGATGCGGCGGTTGACCGGCCAGCACCATGACCATTTGGGGAAGAGGCCCAGTCCGGTCGGATCGGACTCGTCGCGCCGCGCCATCTGGTTGCCGTCCTTGGTGTAAGAGCCGCTGTAGATCCAACAGCCGCAGGAGGTAGAGCCGTCGGCCTGCAGATATTTGAACATCGGCACCGGATCACCGGCCTTGAACTCCAGGGTTTTGTCCTTGTCAACGATAGTCATGTCTTTGGTGAATGAGCCGTTGATTTCTTTGGCCACCAGATGAACGTCCGGCTCGTGGCCGTTGCCATAGTTCCAGGAGAGTTTGGTGATCGGATCCGGGAAGGCTCCCTTCTCTTTGGTGTAGAGATTTCTGACCCGCTTGAAGAACTGGTCGATGATCCAAAGGTCGCTCATGGATTGTCCAACCGGTTCTACCGCTTTGTAGCGCCATTGTGCCCAGCGGCCGGAGTTGGAGATTGAACCCTCCTTCTCTACCGATGAAGCGGCCGGCAGCATGAATACTTCGGTCTGGATATCCTTGGGATTAACCCCCGGGCGCTTCCAGAAGATGGAGGTCTCGGTTTCCCACAGGTCAACTGTTACCAGCCACTTGAGCTTGCCCAGCGCCGTACGGGCACTGCCGGAGTCCGGACCACCGACCGCAGGATTCATCCCCATGCAGACCAGTCCTTCCAGCTCTCCCTTGCCCATTTTTGTCATAATTTTGTCATAAGCATAGCTGCCCATGCGCTTGGGGAGGTAGTCATAGCAGAAATCGTTGGCAGCCGTGGCGTTGTCACCGTACCACGCCTTGAGCATGCTGGTGATATATTTCGGGGTATTGCCCAGCCAGTTGGCGCTCTTGGAATCACTCGATTTGGGTGTCCATTTTTCAACGTAGGCCTTGAGATCGGCGTTATCGAACTCGGGCGATTTGAGGTAGCCGGGGAGGAGGTGGAACAGCAGACCGTAATCTGACGACCCCTGGACATTGGATTCACCACGCAGGGCATTAACCCCGCCTCCGGCGATGCCGATGTTGCCCAGCAGCATCTGCAGCATTGCCACGGCACGCACGTTCTGGGTGCCGTGGGTGGACTGGGTGATGCCCATGGCGTACAGGATTGTACCGGCCTTGTCGGGACGGCCGGTGGCGCAGAAATTTTTGACGACCTTGAGGTAGTCCTCCATCTTGGTCCCGGTTATGGAGCAGACCATCTCTATGTCGTAGCGTTTGTAGTGATTTTTGAGCTGCTGGTAGACGCAGCGGGGGTTTTGCATGGTCAGGTCACGCAGCGGTTTGCCGTCAGGTCCGGTTTCATAGGCCCACGTTTTAAGGTCGTAGACCTTTTCCTGGTCATCGAAGGAACAAAACATGCCGTCCTTGAAATCGTACTTTTCGCCGACGATGAATGTGGCATTGGTGTACTCGCGGACATATTCCTTATGAATCAGGTCATGCTGCAGGGCGTAATTGATCATGCCGCCCAGAAAGGCGATATCGGTGCCGGGACGGACCTGGGCATAGATATCCGCCTTGGAGGCGCTGCGGGTGTAGCGTGGATCGACGACGATCAGTTTGCCGCCTCTGTCCATGGCTTCTTCGATCCATTTGAAGGAGATCGGGTGGTTCTCGGCCGGGTTGCAGCCGATGATGAAAATGCTGTCGCTGTTCTTCAGGTCAATCCAGTGATTCGTCATTGCCCCACGTCCAAATGAAGCCGCCAGACCGGCGACTGTTGCGGAGTGTCAAAGCCTGGCCTGATGCTCCAGCTGTCCGACACCCATAGCGCGGGCGAATTTGGACCAGAGGTAGCATTCCTCGTTGTCAAGTCCTGCTCCGCCAAAAAAAGCCATTCCGTCGGTGCGGTTCACAACGTATTCCTTGTTATCCTTCTTGTTCAGCTCTTTGACTTTAAAAGATTTGTCACGGGTTTCCTTCATGCGCAGGGCGATACGGTCCATGGCCCAGTCCCAGTTTTTCTCCTCAAACTTGTCGGAGCCGGGCGCCCGGTACATGATCTTCTGCAGACGGCGTTCGTTGACCGCGATCTGATAGAGAGCGCTGCCTTTGGAGCAGAGTGACCCTTGATTGATGGGGTGTTTCGGGTCACCCTCTATATTGACGACCTTGCCGTTTTTAGTGTGGACCAGAAGACCGCACCCTACTGCACAGAACGGGCAGATCGTGGTGCTGGCTTTCAGTCCCTTGATCCGAGTTACCGGCGCATCGGCGTTGGCTTCGGCCGGTTTGCCGCTTAAGGCAACACCGGCAGCAGCAATCGCCCCCCCCTGCAAAAACTGCCTACGTGACATTCCCATGTGTTGCTTACTCCTTTCGATTAGTGATACCTGCATTTTTTATGATTGCGCAAAACTGTCTCAATTAATGAAAACCATGTCGTATACGGCAAGGCGTATGCCAATTGTGTTTACATTGTTGCATCATCAGGCTGACATGCGGTAGACAGTGGCTATTCAAGAGAGGCAGGGTAAAATGGCGGATACCGGGAATGTATGTTTGGGCTTGCCAACTGCGCAAATCTGTCCAATAATGTGCAAATATGTCTTACGAGGTGTGCACATGGCTCAGATTTGTATTTGCGACGACGAAGAAGGAATCCTCAAATATCTTAAAAAACTGCTCAAAGGCCATCAGGTAACAGTTTTCAATCGAGGGATCGATCTCCTTGCCCATCTGGAATCACCGGCCGGGGAAAACGTTGAATTGCTGCTGCAGGATCTGCGCATGCCTGATCTGGACGGAATCCAGATCCTGCAGCGGGTCAAGAGCAAACGCCCGGAGCTTCCGGTTATCATCATGACCGCTTTTGCTACGGTGGACGACGCGGTACGTGCCATCAAGCTCGGAGCTCATGACTATGTGACCAAGCCGTGCCCCAACGAAAAGCTGCTGAGCATGGTGGAAAACGTGCTGCAGCTGCGCCGCCTGTCCGTCGAGAACCGCCGTTTGCGGGAAGAGTTGGCCGGAGGCGCTTCGGAACAGATTGTTTTTGCCAGTCCCCGTTTCCGCGAAGTCTATGATCTGACCCTTAAGGTGGCTTCCAGCGATGCCAATATTCTTGTTCTAGGTGAGTCTGGAACCGGCAAAGAGCTGATTGCCAGCGCACTGCACCACAACAGCCAGCGCTGTAACAAACCCTTCGTTTCCCTCAACTGCGCCGCCCTTAGTGATACCCTGCTGGAAAGTCAGCTGTTCGGGCATATGCGGGGCGCTTTCACCGGTGCAATTACCAACCAGAAGGGGATGATGGAAGAGGCCGACGGCGGCACCCTTTTTCTGGACGAGATCGGCGATGTCAGCCCCTCGGTGCAGGCCAAGCTGCTGCGGGTGATCCAGGAACGGGATTTTATCCCTGTCGGCTCGACTCGCGCCAAGAAGGTTGACGTGCGTTTCGTGGCCGCCACCAACAAGGATCTGCAGCGGGAGGTGTCCGAGGGGCGTTTCCGTGAGGATCTCTTCTATCGCCTCAACGTGATCAGTATCAACCTGCCGCCGCTCAGGGACCGCCACGAGGATATCGAACCGTTGGCGCGTCACTTCCTGCGCCGTTTTGCCTCACGCATGGCCAAGGATATCACTGATATTACACCTGAAGGGCTGGAGGCGCTGCAGTCCTATGGTTGGCCCGGCAATGTTCGTGAACTTGAAAACGTCATGGAGCGGGCGGTTATACTTACTAATGGCAACGCCATTACCGCCAATGTCATCCCGCTTCAGGTCGGTCGCAGTGCGGCAACACAGCTGCCGGCCGTTGTAGAGCGCCTGGGGATGGTGCCGCTGGAGGAGATGGAGCGACAGCACATTGAGGCGGTCCTGAAAGGAAATAACTACAACAAGAGCCGTACGGCCGAGATCCTGAATATATCGCGGCGGACGCTCGACCGACGTATCGCCGATTTCGGGATGATGGACGGCGAGCGCTGATGCAGCGCGTCCGCACTCCAATACGCCGCAAGTTGATCTTCGCCACCCTGACGCCTCTCTGTGTGGCGATTCTGCTTTGCTGGCTGATCGGTTCACTGCTGATTACCGACCGCATTTATCGTCAGGCCCAGCAAAAAGTGATAGGCGACCTCAATCTGGCCCGCAAGGTGTATCAGGACGAGATCAACCATCTGTCCAGTATTGTCAGGGTGGCCGGACTTATGCCTTCCATGATGGACCATCTCACCTCACGCCGCCCCTCTCTACCGAAAAAAGCATTGCAGCAACTGCTGCATGAAGAACAGCTCAGTTTTCTCAACGTTATCGACAGTCGTGGTGTAGTACAGTACCGGTCAGCCCACCCGACGCGTTATGGTGACCGGTTGGACGGTGATCCGCTGGTGGCCCGTGCCTTGAAGGGTGATTTGAGCGGCGGGGCGCAGATCTATAGCCGTGAGCGCCTGACCACGGAAAACCCGGAGCTGGCCGAAAAGGCTCTGACGGCAATTAAGCCGACGCCACGTGCCCGGGCTGTCAGTAACGAAAGCGAACAGCGCGGTTTGATGCTGGTGGCGGTTGCTCCTCTACTGATGCCTGACGGCCGGGTGGCCGGTGTGCTGCAGGCCGGCTTCATGCTTAATGGTGACAGCCGGGTGGTTGACACAATCACCCGAATTGTTTTCGAACGTGAAGGTGGTGGTGCGGCTACGGTATTCCTGGGTGATGTGCGTATTGCCACCAATGTTCGTGATCCGGCCGGTGGCCGCGCTACCGGCACCCTCATGTCGGTGGAGGTGGCAAGGGATGTCCTCTCGCAGGGTAAGCTGTGGAGCGACAGGGCCTTCGTGTTGAGCAACTGGTATATTTCGGCCTACGAGCCGATCCGTGATCCTTCCGGCAGTGTAATCGGTGCCCTGTATGTAGGTATGCCGGAACAGCCGCTGCTGGACCTGAGGAAAAACCTCAATCTTATCTTCGCGGGGGTGCTGCTGTTCGTGGCGTTGATCGGCATCACGCTTTCCACATGGATAGGCAGTCGTTTGGCCCAGCCGGTGCGGGCCCTGGCTGAAGCCGCCCGGCGTTTGGCCAGCGGCGAACTTGTCGGGCCGATATTGGTCAGAAGTGATGACGAGATCGGCCTTCTGGCCGACGAGTTCAATACAATGACCCGCGAGGTCAGCACTCTGAACCAAACACTGGAGCAGAAGGTGCTGAAGCGGACCAGGCAGCTGGAGGAAAAAAGTCAGCAGCTGCTGGATGCCCAGAAGGAGCTGGCAAAGTCCGAGCGACTGGCGGGGCTTGGGTTGCTGGCGGCTGGTGTGGCCCACGAGATTAACAACCCGTTGGCGGTGATCCGTGGTAATGCCGAGCTGCTGCAGATCTCCATTCCGAAAGAGTCGGAAGACCGTGAAGAGGTTGATGCGATCGTCGAGGAGGCTATCCGTATCGGGCGCATCGTCAAAAACCTGGGGGCCTTTTCGCGCGGTGGCATGCAGCGCGTGTCACACTTTTCCCTGGGGGGGCTGCTGGACGGCATTCTCGATCAGATTGGTCACCAGATATCTCTTAAGCGTTACCGGATAGCCAGGAGCTATTGGGGCAAGGATGTGACGATGGAAGGGGACGAGGACCAGCTGCGGCAGGTTTTCACCAACCTGATCGTCAACGGGCTGCAGGCCATGCCGGAGGGTGGGGAGCTGGTCGTGGATGCCCTGCCGGATGGCAGGGATGGATGGATCTGTGTCACGGTATGTGACCATGGCATAGGCATCAGGGCAGAGGATATGGGGAGGCTTTTTACGCCATTTTTCTCTACCAAACAGCAGGGGACAGGTTTGGGGCTCGCCGTCTCTTACGGCATAGTCAGCGACCATGGCGGCGAGATCAAGGTTAACAGCAGCGTTGGAAGCGGGGCCGCTTTTACGGTCTTGCTGCCAATAAACCAGATAATGAGAGTTTCCGGCACGACGACAGATTCACACCCCGAATCACAGACAGGTAACTTCGATAAATTGATCTGAGTCATGTAAATCAATTGGCCGTTCCGGCACAGTACACCCATGGATGCAATTAACAGAGAACAGAAAAAAGATATCAGGCTGATCGGCAAGTTTATCGAGGTCTACTGCACCGGTAAACACCAGACCGCCGAACGGGCCTCCATTGCCCTGCCAGCTGGTCTGGGAGAGAGATTTATCTGTCAGGAATGTGCTTCTTTTCTGGAATACACCGTGGCTAAACGGCTTAAATGCCCGCTGGAGGCGGAGAAGCCGACCTGCAAGCATTGCCGTATTCATTGCTACGACAAGCCGCACCGTGAAAAGGTGCGGGAGATCATGTCCTATGCGGGTCGGAAGCTGATGATGAGGGGGCGTCTGGATTATCTTTGGCATTATTTTTTTTAAAATTACGATAACCATACAAAAGGAGAACAAATCATGTTGAGAAAAATTGTAACAATCGATCAGGATAAGTGCGACGGCTGCGGACTCTGCGTTCCGTCTTGTGCCGAGGGCGCCATCAAGATGATCAACGGCAAGGCGGTGCTGGCGGCCGATAACTTGTGCGACGGGCTGGGCGCCTGTCTGGGCGAGTGTCCGCGAGACGCAATCCGGATTGAAGAACGCGATACCGACGCGTTTGATGAAGCAGCGGTGGAAAAACACCTGGCCGCCATGGGCAGACCGGCGCCGGTTCATCAGCACGCGCCTCAAGCACCGGCCGCAGCCCATCACCACGGCAGTGGCGGCGGATGTCCCGGTTCCCGTGCCATGAGCTTTGCTCCGCCTCAGGCTGCGGCTGTTGCAGCTACAGCTGCAGGCAGCCAGCAGAGCCAACTGGGCCAATGGCCGGTACAGCTGCATCTGGTTTCCACCACGGCACCATATTTCCAGGGGGCTGATCTGCTGATTACTGCCGATTGCGTACCGGTAGCCTATGCCGGATACCACGAAGATTTCCTCAAGGGGAAAGCGGTTGTGATGGGTTGTCCCAAGCTTGATGACAATAATTTTTACATCCAGAAGCTGACCGAGCTGTTCAGTAAGTCTGACGTGAAGAGTATCACCGTGCTGAAGATGGAAGTTCCCTGTTGCGGCGGCATCGGTATGGCGGCTCGTCAGGCGCTGGCGGCAAGTGGCAAGGATATTCCGTACAACGAAGTAACTATCGGTATCAAAGGTGATATCAAAGGGTAAATTTATAGCAGGCAGCAGCATGAAA